>NZ_JBSWVW010000001.1:0-2960375 GCF_056159765.1 Vibrio sp. ABH4_348
TCCAGACCTCAGCAGAAATGCTGAGGTCTTTTTGTTTTCAGCCCTAAACCACCTACTTCAGTAGGTGGTTATCATTCACTTGGGCTTTGCCTATAGTTCTACCCATGTTAAATGCTCCCTTGATTTTTAGCGAAGTCAAAGAGGACAAATAACATGAGTAGATATAATCAAGCTTCCCACGTATTTTGGAGATGTCAATATCACATAGTGTGGACACCAAAATACCGATTTAGGATCTTGAAGAATAATGTAGGTAAAGAAGTTTATCGGTGTATAAATGTTTACTGTAATCAACTTGGATGTGAAGTTGTTGAGCTGAACGTCCAAATTGACCACGTGCACTTAGTCGTAAAGGTTCCACCTAAGCTATCAATATCCAAGTTGATGGGCGTATTGAAAGGCAAAATAGCCTTAAAGCTTTTCAGTAAGTTTCCATATTTGAGGAAAAATAAGCTTTGGGGTAACCACTTTTGGCAAAGGGGCTATTTTGTCGATAGCGTAGGAATTAATGAAGAAATAATTCGACGTTATGTAACACATCAGGAGAAGAAAGAGCGCGTGGAACAGCAACAATTAGCGCTGGACTAAACAAAGGCCCCCTTTTAGGGGGCTCACACAAAGCCACCTTCTTTAGAAGGTGGTAATTTACATGTGCAGTATTATTTTGGTCTTGGACCAACGACTCCCGGTTGCCCGCAAACCTGGCCGACCCGCCACCTATTAAGAAACCCAGTCGTTTGACTGGGTTTTGTTGTTTTAGAGAGATTCTATTTGTCCTGATGACAAATAGTGAAGCTGTAGTATCTGCTACAAGGATCGGCGAGCTCTTATCAAACTCTATGAACTACTTACTAGCTCTACAGTATCGAGGTTTTTATGATCCCAAGCCCAATAATGATGAGAAGTGTTCTCTATGCCGCCAACCCAATATTCGTCAAAGTTGGTAAAGTACCTACGTTGGTTGTCACGCAGCTTTAACTTCAAGTTTGGCCAATGTGTTTCATCATTGGATTCTATTTCTATCAAAGCATGTTCACCGACGGTTAATGGCTTGATTAACGCCCAGAACATGAGGTCTCCCAAGAAAACCAAAGGTTCCTTTTCCTGGTAGCGGCTAAAAAGCTCTTTAAATGATATGAACGAATTGCAGCTACCAAGCACTTCTATAGCTATCGCTTGAGTTAAGCTCAAACCATGTTGGCTGCTAGGGAGCTCTTGTAGATGTCTGAAAAGTGCTGCTTTTAGGTTTGGGAAGTCACCAAAGGAGCTCGAGTTATAGCATTTGATCAGGTCATTTGGTGTTGGAGAACAAAATGCCTTCCACAGCTGTTTAGCCTGGTTAATTTGTTCAATTGATACTTCCTTTCGACTTGACCAAAGTAGACGAAGTGCCTCAGGTGGCAGTTGCCCTAAACCTTTAAACTTTGTGTTACCTGGATATTGATTAGTTTCAATGACTGAAATCTTGTCTAGATTATGAAAAGACAACAAGCTTAAAACGCGAATAAGCATTAGTTGGTCATAGCTATCATGCTCTACCCAAATTACTACTCTTTTGTATTTTGCATCAATTAGTTGATTTGCGTTTTTTTGCGTTGTTTCAATAAGCTGTTCGATACTTTGGTTTGATTCAGGAAGTTCAGTTAACAAGTGTTTATGTACATACAAAGCTCTTAGCTGAGTTAGCCTGTCTTCATCATGAACCAATGGCCCAATGCAATAGGGTTCAATAAAAGGTAAAAAGTCACCGCTAAAACCTGCCTTATTCAATGTATTCTGAATGTCGTGACCGCAACGGACATGCAGAGTCGTTAAATCAGAATCTAGAATAGGATTAAGACCCTCTATTTCAGTTCGGCTTTGTTCTAGGCTTGCACAATGCAGTTTGAGAGCATTCCAACTTCTCACGTTATAGCTTCTTGCCATTGCAAGTTGAACATCTGACAGTTTGATTTGTTCAGGGTTAATTTCTGATTTGGGGTGATATTGCTTGAACCAGTTTTGGTCAGAGTCGTTCTGTCCACTTCGTAAAGATTTAAGAATGGACTTCGAGCGTTTTTTAAGGTGTTCTAGGTTGGGTTTGAATTGATTATTCATTTCACCATCTCACTTTTTCTGCACTCGCTAATCAGAAGAGAAGGTAAACGTATTGTTAATAGTCAATTGACTGTATTCGATGAGCATGGCTCTTTCCGCGAGTAGGTGGCGTTCGAAACGCACTCGCTGGACTATACAACGGCTAGTAATTTTTTAAAACCCTTAATTAGCGCACTCCTTTCGCTGGAGTCGATATTTGGTTTGTTATCTATAGGGTTTCGTTTACACTTCATGCAGACTTTTTAGTGAGCAAAACCCATGTTGCAAAACCCAATTCAATTAAGATTAGAAAAGCTCGAACAGTGGCAAAAGATCACCTTTATGGCTTGCTTATGTGAGCGTATGTACCCCAACTATGCGGTGTTTTGCCAGCATACGGAATTTGCAGAACCGCGCCAATACCGCGAAATTTTAGACTGTATTTGGGAGCTGCTAACCGTAAAAAATGCAAAAATTAATCTGGAACGGCAGCTGGAGAAGTTGGAAGAGTTGATACCGAGTAGTGAAGACTATGAATTGTATGGAGTTCATCCAGCCATTGATGCCGGTGTCGCGTTATCGTCGTTACTTCACGGGTTATTGGACCGAGATTACCTCGATCAAGAAGTGCAAAAGATCAGCCAACAATCTGTACTTACCGTCGCTGACTTAGAGTCAATTCAGTCAGAGGTCGAGATCGATAATAGCAACCAAAAGCAGTTTGAATCTGTTTGCGAGGAATGGGATGTTCAGTGGGCGATTTTCAGAGCGCTTAAAGCAGCGGAAGATCGTGATATTGAACTGATTAAAGATCTGCGGGCTGAGCTGCGCGAATCCAATGTGAGCAATATTGGTATCAGTATCTAATAGAAAAGGAGCTTCAAGCTCCTTTTTCTTTTATTCAGAACGCTGATCGGATTTTAACGTGTCAGTGTCTTCATCCTTGTTTTCTATCACTCTGCCGCTTTCTTTCCACTGTTCCCAGCGCTGTGTAGCAAGCGCTTGCATCGAGGTGTTTTTGTCCGCTTCATCGACGATTTCTTGGCCCAGTAGGTACTCGAACATATCCTCAAGTGTCACTATGCCTTGCATCGTTCCGTATTCGTCGACAATCATAGCTATATGAAGCTTCAGAGCTACCATTTGGTCGAAAACAGTAGGAACCGTGTTATTGTTTAGAAATACGTGCAATGGACGCATCACTGCTCCGATTTGTTTATCACCGCTTTCACTTTGATTGTGTTTGAATAATTCTAGGCGGTGCACAAAACCAAGAATGTTATCTTTGTTCTGGCTATACACTAGTGGCCTTGAGAACTGGGTATCGTGGTGCTGTTGTAAAAAATCTGACACTGTCATCTCTGCATCGATTCGAAATACCACGGGTCTCGGTGTCATCAACTTAGTAATGGGCACGTCTTGTGCACCCAGCAGATTCGCCAAAATATTCGATTCACCCAAAGCAAACTCACCACTGTCTTTGGCCAAAATAGCCATAGCTGACAGTTCATCACGCATCTTAGGTTGTTCTTGTCCGCGTGCGAGACGCTTTGTAATTTGCTCTGAGCACCATACAAAAGGTCTAAGGCCCCATACCATCCACTTTAATACCGTCGATGTCATTGGTGCTAAGGCGCGCCAGTAGGTCGCTCCAATCGTTTTAGGGACGATCTCGGAAAGTAGCAATATCCCCAAAGTCAGTACCCCGGAAAATACACCCAACCATTCACTTCCAAATACCACGGCGGCCTGAGCACCTGCACTTGCCGCACCAATGGTGTGGGCGATGGTATTAAGGGTCAAAATCGATGCTAATGGGCGGTCGATATCATTTTTTAGGCGAGCGATACGCTTAGCGGCTGGATGTCCATTTTGTTTGAGTTGGGCAATATAGCTTGGGGTAATACTGAGAAGAACCGCTTCTAGTACAGAGCAAATGAATGAGACACCGATTGCAATAGCAACGTAAAACGAGAGCAGTAACATGAGTGACCTTGTGGCGTATTATTGACAAGTAAATGACAGACTATTTCGACGTATTTACGTCTATTAAATCGGGTTAGAGCCATTACAAATCAAGGCTGATAGGGCTTAGTCTAGTAACAAATTGTGAGTTAAGACCCAGAATACGTCTAAAAGGCGAGCATTAGCGCCAAAGAACAGCGACAAACCTTTGCCAGACGAGCCTTTTATGCTTAGAGTGAGTCGAATTCAATAACCTACGAGAAGGGAAACCTAATGAACAAGACCCAATTAATCGACTTTATCGCTGAAAAAGCAGACCTTTCTAAAGCTCAAGCTAAAGCAGCACTTGAAGCTACGCTAGGTGGTGTGACTGAAGCGCTAAAAGACGGTGACCAAGTTCAGCTAATTGGTTTTGGTACGTTCAAAGTAAATCATCGTGCAGCTCGCACAGGCCGTAACCCTAAGACTGGCGCTGAAATCCAAATTGCAGCGGCTAACGTTCCAGCATTCGTTTCTGGCAAAGCGCTAAAAGACGCAGTCAAATAATCTATACTACGCCAAGGTGACCTCATCTTGGCGTAGCTTGACTTACCATGAAAAAAACACTTCTCCTCCCCGGTTTAATTTTACTCCTGACCGGCTGTTCTTCTTCATCGAATGATGCTTTCCAAAATCTAAAACTACGCTCTGGTGGTCAGAGTATGGGCGACGCAACCAGTTTTTATTGGATGACAGAAAGAGTCTCTGATCCGATTGCTGTGGCTGACCATGTAAATTTGGGCGACTACGGTTGGTACAAAACTGATTATCGCTGGGAAGATAGGTTAGTAAGAGAGCTTATTCGTGAGGGTGAACAACAGCTAGAAGACGGTAGTTTAGTTCCGTATCGAATACACCTTAGATTTAATGGTACAGGCGAAGCTATTTATCAGCAGTACCGATTTGATGGCAAAGTTAAACCCATACACACTGATGAAATCATCAAGCTGCAAAGAGAAGCACAGAACGTTGTGGTGACGTCTCGTGAGCAAAGCAGAAAAGGGCTAAGCCTAATACAGGGCTATTGGGATGGTTCTGAGTTTGAATCGTGTTCAGGTCGAACCTACCGCACGTTGGATTTTAATCAGTCTTTACCTTCGTTTGTCATCGATAGGCTGGCGTCAGAAGAGTCTTACTTGGCCTTTATTGGAGAAACGTCGAGATTTACTGCGACGATAGGCCAATTATTGGTTTTGGCTGATGATAACTATGCATGTATTAACGAACCTCGTTTTCTAGAGGACTAGTTTCTCGATAGATTGAAACTCTCGGTTTTTGCCAAGGTGGCAAATTAAGGCAAAATAAAAGCGCTCATTGTTGAGCGCTTTATTAGTTTTGCATACTGAAAAGGGATGCTGGGTTACTTATTTTGCTCGCGGGCAATAGCGCGGTAGCCAATATCCGAGCGATAGAATACGCCATCCCATTGGATAGTTTTCGCTAGTTCGTAAGCGCGCTGTTGAGCTTCTGATACGGTGTTACCCAGTGCGGTTGCACAAAGAACTCGACCACCGTTAGTCACTACATAACCGTCTTTTTCAGCGGTACCCGCGTGGAAGACTTTCTGGCCAGCCGTCTCTTGCGAAGACAGGCCTGAAATAACGTCACCTTTATTGTACGAAGCTGGGTAGCCACCTGCAGCGAGAACCACACCAATAGACGCGCGTTCATCCCATTTCGATTCAACCTGATCCAGCTTTTTCTCTAATGCCGCTTGGCATAGTTCAACTAGGTCTGACTGCATACGCATCATGATAGGCTGAGTTTCTGGATCACCAAATCGACAGTTGTATTCGATAACTTTTGGCGTGCCGTCAGCATCGATCATTAGGCCCGCGTATAGGAAACCAGTGTATGGGTGGCCTTCTGCTGCCATGCCTTTAACGGTTGGGAAGATAACTTCGTCCATAATGCGGTTATGGATCTCTGGCGTCACGACTGGAGCAGGAGAGTACGCACCCATACCACCAGTGTTTGGACCCGTGTCTTTGTCGCCAACGCGTTTGTGGTCTTGGCTAGTTGCCATCGGTAAGACATTTTCGCCATCAACCATAACGATGAAGCTCGCTTCTTCACCTTCGAGGAACTCTTCGATAACCACGCGGCTACCCGCTTCACCAAAGGCATTTCCCGCAAGCATATCTTTAATCGCATCTTCCGCTTCTTCTAACGTCATCGCTACGATGACACCTTTACCTGCGGCTAGACCATCAGCCTTAACCACAATAGGAGCACCCTGTTCGCGAACGTAAGCAATCGCTGGTTCAATCTCGGTAAAGTTTGCGTAAGCGGCAGTCGGAATTTGGTGACGAGCAAGGAAGTCTTTAGTGAAAGCTTTCGAGCCTTCTAGCTGCGCCGCGCCTTGAGTTGGACCAAATACGGCCAGACCTTCTGCTTGGAATGCATCGACAACACCAATGACCAGTGGCGCTTCAGGGCCAACAATTGTCAATTCAATAGCATTCTCTTTTGCAAAAGACACTAAGCCTTGACTGTCTTCAACGTCAATCTGGACGTTTTCCATTTTTGTTTCAAGAGCCGTACCCGCATTGCCTGGTGCGACAAAGACTTTAGAAACTGTCGGGTTTTGAGCGACTTTCCATCCAAGAGCGT
This sequence comes from Vibrio sp. ABH4_348, assembly GCF_056159765.1. Taxonomy (NCBI): domain Bacteria; kingdom Pseudomonadati; phylum Pseudomonadota; class Gammaproteobacteria; order Vibrionales; family Vibrionaceae; genus Vibrio; species Vibrio sp. ABH4_348. The sequence continues at coordinate 6,694 of NZ_JBSWVW010000001.1, forward strand.
GCTCACGACCACCAGAACCTATGATTAGAACTTGCATGTAAAATATCCTTAAATCATTAAAAAAGCGCGCTAATGCGCGCTTGAGAGCTAATTAGTGACGGAAGTGGCGCATACCTGTGAAGATCATAGCCATGCCGTGTTCGTCTGCGGCGGCGATGACCTCGTCATCACGCATTGAACCACCCGGTTGGATAACACACTTGATACCTGCTTCAGCGGCGGCATCAATACCGTCGCGGAATGGGAAGAATGCATCAGACGCCATCACGCTGCCTGCTACTTCTAGGTTTTCGTCAGCTGCCTTGATACCGGCGATTTTCGCTGAGTAAACTCGGCTCATCTGTCCTGCACCAACACCGATTGTCATGTCGCCTTTGGCGTACACAATGGCATTCGATTTAACGTACTTAGCAACTTTCCAGCAGAATAGCGCATCTTTTAGCTCTTCTTCTGTTGGTTGACGCTTAGAAACCACTTTAAGATCGTCAAGACCAACCATACCTTGGTCACGATCTTGAACTAGCAAACCACCGTTCACGCGCTTAACATCGAACTCAGTTGTCTTGGTTGTCCACTGACCACATTCCAATAGGCGAACGTTTTTCTTCGCTGCAACCACTTCAGCCGCTTGTGCTGAAACGCTTGGTGCGATGATCACTTCAACAAACTGGCGCTCAACAATGGCACTTGCTGTTTCCGCGTCTAACTCTTGGTTAAATGCAATGATGCCGCCAAATGCAGACGTTGGGTCTGTTTGGTAAGCGCGGTTGTAAGCTTCCAGAATATCTTTGCCTAGCGCAACGCCACATGGGTTAGCGTGTTTGACGATAACACATGCTGGCTCAGCAAATTCTTTCACGCACTCAAGTGCGGCATCGGTATCTGCGATGTTGTTGTATGACAACGCTTTACCTTGAAGCTGTTTGGCAGTAGCAACAGAGGCTTCTTCAGGTTGTGCTTCAACATAAAACGCCGCGTCTTGGTGGCTGTTCTCGCCGTAACGCATATCTTGTTTTTTGATGAACTGCTGATTGAAAGTACGTGGGAATTTAGATTCCGCGTCACCTTCTTTGTTCTCACCATAAGAAGGCACTTTAGTGCCAAAGTAGTTAGCGATCATGCCGTCGTATGACGCAGTATGTTCAAACGCTGCAATCGCAAGGTCAAAACGAGTTTCAAGTGTTAAAGACTTTTCGTTAGCATCCATTTCAGCGATAACGCGATCGTAATCGTGCGCGTTTACCACAATGGTCACATCTTTGTGGTTTTTCGCTGCAGAACGAACCATAGTTGGTCCACCGATATCGATGTTTTCTACCGCATCCTCAAGTGTACAGTCTGCTTTAGCAACTGTTGCTGCGAATGGGTACAGGTTTACCACAACCATATCGATTGGGTTAATTCCGTGTTGTTCCATCACGCCATCGTCTTGGCCGCGACGACCCAGCACACCGCCGTGTACTTTAGGGTGAAGTGTTTTAACACGACCGTCCATCATTTCAGGGAAGCCTGTGTAATCAGATACTTCAGTAACCGCAATACCTTGCTCTGCAAGCAGGCGAGCAGTACCACCAGTAGAAAGGATATCAACACCGCGCTGGGCAAGTGCTTGTGCAAACTCTACAATACCAGTCTTATCTGATACGCTAATGAGTGCACGACGAATTGGACGAGCGTTGTTCATGCTTCGTGTTTCCTCGATAACTAACAAAAAAGAGGCCAACTTGGTGTACAATCACCCCAGTTGGCGTGTCTTTGCGAATACGTTTGCTTCCGAAATTAGGAGGCAGTCTTCAATGGCGCGTATTCTAACCAAATTAATCCGAAATTGCTCGCGCAATCGTTTGGCATCTCAAAATTAATAGCTAATTGCTTCTATTTTCGAGTTTTGTCGAGTGTGAAAACTGACTCAAATAAGAGTGAATCATGTTTCAAATTGGTGAATTGGCTCAGCGCTGTGGTGTATCTGTCGATACGCTGCGGTTTTACGAAAAAAACGGCTTGTTGACGCCGGCTAATCGCACCCAAAGCGGTTATCGACAGTATGACGATAATAACCAAAAGCAGGTTGAGTTTATCTTGCGCAGTAAGCAATTGGGCTTAAGTTTGGATGACATTCGTGAGTTACTGCATATTCGAATTGATTCCAACGAATACAGTTGTGCCGAAGTCAAAGAAATCACCAGCAGTAAACTGCTGGTGATTGACCAAAAGATTGCTGAGTTAAATGAAATTCGAGCGGCGCTCAAAACACTAAATGATGCCTGCTGTGGTCACAATGATGACACTGCCAGCCACTGTTCGATTTTGGCGGCGTTGGACGCAAAGTCTTAGTGCCGGTTGGCTTTTTAGTTTTTAGCTAAATTGCTTTCACTACCTACCATCTCAATAGAGATTTTGCCTAAATAAGTCCCGGTCATGTGAACCGTATCGCCTGGCTGTAGGTAAGACTTAGACTCTAATCCTTCACGTATTTGTTCTTCAAGAATGTAGTTTATCGGACCTGACTCCACAAACGAAAAAGTAGCGAGCCACTTCAGCGCCTTTTGAATAATGTATCCGGTCGTTGGCGCGTTATAGATAACACCTTCTGCCGTACCTGTGATTAGCGCTTGGTCGGCCTTAATTGCGTTGTCAGTAATCAAAGGAACATCCTTTCCGGCGTCTTTCCATGCCTTGTTGTTGCCCACTTCCAGTACCCATTCTACTAGCTCAGTTGGGTTCATAATCATTTCATTAGTCACTGCATCTTGTTTTTGCTCACCGTTTATATAGGTAGCAATGTTGATGTCAGAAACGAAGGACTGCCAATCTTTCGGAACCACCATGTAAGGACCGGTGGGAAATCGGTCGTCGCCACTTTTGGCATCAGTAAAGCCATGCCCGGAAGCGACGTCATCAACATTTAGGTTTCTAAGCAACGCGGTGCGGTCTGACATATCGCCACAGATAAATACGCCCGCATAATAGTTGTTGAGGTCGTCGATTTGGGAAACATCATCAGACCAACGAATGCAAAGCTCGACTTCGTAGTCAATTAAATAGTCATCTTTTGTGACTACCTGAGATACAGCTGGTGTTGGCTGACTGTATTTGGGGAATAAAAAAACTTCATCGATATTGGCCTCTTCTCCATGCTCTGGATAGTTGGTTCCGGCGGCGATGTGCTGATTACCAAGACCACCTGCAGGTAGAAGCTGCTCATACGAATACCATTCGTAACTGTCTTGCTGCGCCAGCTTTTGCAATTGTTCGTAGCCAAAATCTTTGACGAACACCATTGGATCTTTTGGATATAAATCATAGGATTGGCTGATATTGATCGCCTTCAGCTGGTTGTCCGTATCTTCGGTAACTAAAAGAGTCTCAACCTGACCGCTTTGGTTTTCTACTTGAGAGAAGGTCAGGGCGATGTCGAGAGGTGCAATTTCACTTGCTACTGCATTGATTGACATTGTAGCGATAGCGAGTGTTGATAGTTTGGTGCAAAGCTTCATTTGAAAGTCCTCATTAATTGTTTAACGAGGCCAAGATTAGCGAGTGCAATGTCACAGCTTCGTCACAACCAGCCATAAAAAGTAGTAAGGGGAAAAAATGCGAGTTCTCGTCGTAGACGATAATCGAGATGCAGTTGCTAATATCAGTGAATATTTGGAGTTGAAGGGACACGAGATTGATGTCGCTTATCACGGTGACGCCGCACTGACTTTATTGGACAGCTTTTCGTTCGATGCCATCGTGCTCGATGTCATGATGCCCTACAAAGATGGCTTACAAACCTGTCAGGCGATCCGCTCTTCCATTCATGCTGATACACCCATTATTTTTGTCACCGCGCGGGATTCCCTAGAGGATAAGTTAGCTGGATTTGCGGCTGGTGGCGATGATTACATTGTTAAACCTTTTGAGTTAGCGGAGTTGAATGCGCGTCTTGAAGTTATGTATGCACGCTCAGTCGGGACGCGCAGCAGTCAAATCAGTTTTTCAGGCGTTAAGCTGGATTCAACCAATCAACAAGTCTGGATTGAAGGACATGAAATCAGTCTGGATCCAACCCAGTTCAAAATTCTCAAAATATTGTTAAATAGTGCTCCCAACCTTGTGCAACAGACCGATTTGGCGCATCAACTGTGGCAGGATGAATTGGTTGAGACCAGCAGCTTGCGGACACATATTTATCGATTGAGAAAGTTATTGCCGGACGGATTACTGGTGACAGTCAGAGGCAAAGGCTACCGATTGCATGATGTTCAAGGTATTGAACAATGAAAAAGTGGGTTAGGGTTTGGCGGTCAAGTGTTCGAGCGCAGGTATTCTCCTCCTTAGCTTGCTTGATGGTTTTGTCTTCAGTGGCCGTGGTATTTATGAGTTGGTCTGCCACTGAGCTAGCTGCAGATGCGTTTATTAATCAGCGTTTTAAACAGCATGTAAATGAAAGTGTTGAGCAAGCTCTAACACAGGGACAATCACCTCAAAAGACTTCTGACTTTCTTTATCACTATTCTGATCAGCAAGGCGGACTGCCGGCTTTTGTCTCCAAGATCCCGCTTAATGAGACTGTTGAATTCGAACGTTTTGATGTTCATGTCATCAAACAAGCCTCGCCTTTGTCAGACGGTTTTTGGTATTGGCTGTATTACCCAAGTAAAGACCCGATGCTGGTGGACTACGGCGAAGACATCTTTGACTACGTCATTTACATGGGGCTGTTTCTTTGTGTAATTGGATTAAGTGTCGCGGTGTGGTTAACGCGCAGAATTACCCAGCCGATAACTGAGTTGCAACGAGCAGTCGCTTCCACCAAACCTGGTCAACAATTACAGGTTGCCGAAAGGTATGACGAACTGGGTCAGTTAACTAATAGCTTTCAGGCTAGCCTCGATAGAACCGATGATTTTCTTTCTCGTGAGCGCGAATTTAGCCGATTTGCCAGCCATGAATTAAGAACACCGGTCAACGTAATACAAGGGGCTCTTGAGTTACTAAATCTCATCGTTAACGATGAAAAAAGCAACCGAGTGATATCACGTATTGAGCGCTCCAATCAACAAATGGAGCAGTTGGTTTCCACCTTCTTAGAATTAGTAAGAGAAGAGGGCTCAGGCAGCACACAACCACAAAAACCACTACCGGATTTGGTGCGAGATTCGCTTTCGGATTTCGAACCGTTACCAGACAGTTTTAAAATCACTTTTCTTCCCGAACTCAGCGAGCTTACCTGTTCCAGTTATTCTGCAGGAATTGTAATAACCAACCTGCTGCGAAATGCACTGAGCTACCACAGCAGTATTATCGACGTGGAAGTGCAATCTCATCGGCTTTTGATCAGTAATGATATATCAGGTTCCCATTCCGGTGGCTATGGGCACGGTAATCACATCATCCAACGTATTTGTGATAGCCAAGGTTGGATGTATAAGTTTCAAAAACAAGCCGGACAATACCAAGTCGTCGTTTACTTTTAGCGACCTAAATTATTGGGTGATATGTCCAAAATGTTCTTTGTAAAAGAACTGAACTCAAACGGGTATCTGAAGAAATGAACTTGATAGCTGAAAGTACCGCGCGTAATGCCAAAGAGCTCACGGATATTTCGAGTGAAGTCCAAATCGCGTTGCAGGAGCTACAAAAGGTATAACTCCTGCCCTCATCGTGGTTCAGCTAGCCATTACTCAGCGTTTGGCTGGCTGAGCAATTGTGATAGCTTGATAGCGCTGACTTTGCCGCTGATATCCGGTATCAGTAAGTGACCTTGATACATCGAAGGTTGGCCAAATACTCCTCCCGTTATATAGCTAGGATTTTCAGCTGGTTGATACTCGCCTATTGATTTACCTAAGGTGTTGAGCACATGAAAGCCGGGTTTGGTCGCTTGCCAGTACTCTCTGGCGCCTATCGAGCCGACAAAAACCATTTGGTCAGAGACATAAGGTTTACCCCAAGACCAGCCACTGGTGGGGTGGCTCCATACAAGCTGCCCATTTTTGGCAGAGATCTTAAATATCCGATGTGCATCTGAACTACCAATGTAGAAATGAGCGCCATCGCCAGCAATGCTGGCACTCGAATCAACCCAGGAGCCTCCGGGTAAAGTGAAGGTCCAGTTGACGTTACCCGTGATCCGATCCAATCCGTACAAAACGGTATCTCTTGCGCCAATAACTACGGTATTACTCATCACCAGTGGATCCGAAGTAATGGCGGCATCGGCTTTGTGTCGCCACACGATTTTTCCGTTTTGGGGATCAATGGCGTAGGTGTTGCCTTCTAAGTCGGAGGTGAAAAGTAAGGCTTGGTCATAGGCTGGCGTAGAGCGGCTTGCTGCTAGGAGTTTGGTTTTCCAAACTATTTCACCAGTGGTGACATCAAGCGCGTGGAAATCGGCGTTGGCCGTTCCTACAAAAACACGCTCTCCGACAACGATTGGCGAAGATTTGGCGTAATCAAATGCCCAAGGTGCTTTGTATTGTGGCAAAATTCGAGAGTAGTCTTGGTCACCTAGTGAGTGGGTCCAAATGGGTTGTCCTGAAACTTGGTCGAGCGCGTATAAAACGCCATCGTCCGACGAGAAAAAGACTAGGTTGTTATAAAAACTCGCTTCTCCTCTAATTCTTCCGCCGGTTTGAAAGGTCCAAGCAAACTGTTTAGTACTTAAATCTAGAGCGTAAAACTGGCCCGAATCGTCCCCAAAAAAAGCGTAATCACCATTAATCTTGATCGAACTCCACAGTTCGCCATGGGTATTGATTTGCCAGCGAACTTGCTGCTCAGCCAAACTCACTTGGCAAAATGTCGACAGTGAAAGCCAAAGAGTGATATGGATAAGCCATGGGATGGTTTTTGATTTCAGAAGCATTAGACCGACCTCGTGTAGATGAAATAACACTCGGCATGATGATTGAAGGTGTGTTTGAAGTCCTGAAACCGTCTTAAATTGGTCTTAATTATTCTTAAATTTATGATTGTTAAGGTTTAACTTTGACAGCAAAGCCTGAAACCTCGGTTCGTTATGGAGCACGGCGTATTTGGGGTCGACGGCCAGCCACAGCAGTTCAAGTTGTTTGATCTGCTCGGCTTGTTCTAGCCAATTCAGTGCATCAGAGAATTCGCCGGCTGAAATCGCGTAACGCGCTAGCGAAAGTGGCGGTTGATATTGACCAATGTTGTATTGAAACGGGTCCTGATAGGCCAGCCAATGGTAGATGGTTTTTAAGCCTTTCAGTGACGCTTGTTGGCGAAGTTCGGCCAATGTCTTTTTAGGGTAACCTGCCATTTTCATTACTTTGAGTAGTTCCTGAATCGCAACAGAATCGTTACCAGCAATTTCAGCGACAGCTTGTTTGGACACGTGATATTGAAAGCTACCTGTCGCAACTTCGGCGATTTTATCCAGCTCACGCTGAGCTTGGTCCAACTGTAGCGCCATAGCATACACCCAAACCACACTCTCTGATGAATACCCTTGTGGGTAGAGATTGATGTAGTGATTCACGTGCTGCAACGCCGCTACAAAGTCACCGAGAGCCAATAAAAACTGACTGTATTCAAAGTGCCCTAAAGCGTTACCTAGAGCCTTAAGATAGTGATGATTGGCTTTCTCGAAATCTGCGACAACAAAGAAATAGTATTGGCCAAGCAACCTTTGTGTATCGACATTACTGCTGTCTAGCTGCTCGGCTTTTTTTAGCCAAGAAAACACGTCTTGTTGATTGGGTACTTTTCTAATTCTGTTGACGAATATAGGTTGAAGCTTAATGGCGGCCAGCTTGCTATAAGGTAAGTCAAAATCGGGGTGATTAGTAATTAACGATCGATACAGACTAATCGCTTGCTGCTTTTGTACTTGGTTACCGGATGCCAGAAAGTTGGCTTTTTGGTACTGATCTAATATGGGTTTGGCTGGAATTGTGACCAGCTTTTTATCATTGCTCTGCAAACCAACCAGCAATAACGAAAGAAGAGCGACAATAAAAACAGCAACCCAGTGGCCTTTTTTGCCGAGCAATTTTTGGGGGGTATTGGATTGTGGTGCTTTATTGACGGTAGCGATGAACTGATAACCTTTACCGTTGATAGTCTTGATGTAGCGAGGGGATTTTGCCTTATCCTCGAGTGCTTTTCTTAATCCGTTGACCGCCACATAAAGACTGTCATCACTTACCACTCGGTCTTGCCAAACCACGTCTAGTAAATAGTCTTTGCTAAGGACTTCGCCGGGCTGGTTTAAAAAAGCGTTGAGAAGCAACCATTGATGGTGTTCGAGCTGTGAGCGCACTCCACCTTTAGATAAGGAGCTATCTAACGGGTTCACTAACCACTGACCGACTAACCAATGTGTTACTTTTGTCATCTTGAAGGAAAAGTTGAAAGGCAGGGCAACAGTGTAAAAAGTTATTAAGGTCTTGGTGCTGGTGGCGATCAAAGAAATAGAAATGAAAAAAGCGCCAACAGGCGCTTTTTTCATTTTGGTTAAACCAATCGCGATGGATTAGTTCATGCCGTATTTTTTTAGCTTCTTGCGAAGTGTACCACGGTTGATACCCATCATAGTTGCTGCGCGAGTTTGGTTACCACGAGTGTACTGCATGATGGTGTCTAGTAGAGGTTGTTCAACTTCAGCAAGAACTAATTCGTATAGTTCAGTGACTTCTTGGCCATTTAATTGCGCAAGATAGTTTTTAAGAGACGCTTTAACAGAGTCGCGTAGTGGCTTCTGTGTGATCTGATCCTGTGAGGTCACGGTTGTTACTGTTAATGCTTCTGAAGTCAGATTTTGTTCGAACATATTCGGTCTAGCTCTTCTCTTAAATTATGATGCAACGTTATCAAAATAACCTTGTAACGCCTCAAGCTGTAGCTCGGCTACATCAATAGCGTTAAAGGTACGGCGAAACTCTGATGCATGTTCGTCTTCTTTAAGGTACCAACCGACGTGTTTACGAGCGATACGAGTACCAGGCAGCTCTCCGTAAAAAGAGTGCAGAGCGCGAACGTGCCCCAGCATGATGTCTTTCACTTCCTCTACAGGCAGTGGATCCATCATGGTGCCGTTTTCCAAATAGTGTCGGATTTCTTGAAAAATCCACGGGCGTCCTTGGGCGGGACGTCCAATCATCAAAGCGTCAGCACCGGTATATTCCAGTACCTGTTTGGCTTTTTCCGGGCTATCGATATCACCGTTAGCGATCACCGGAATGTTAACAGCCTGTTTTGCCGCTTTGATGCTGTCGTATTCTGCCTGACCTTTGTACATACACGCTTTTGTTCTGCCATGCAGCGCTAAGGCTTGTATGCCGCAGTCTTCGGCTAGCTTAGCGATTTGAACACAGTTTTTATTTTCTGGGTTCCAACCGGTGCGAGTTTTTAGCGTTACTGGTACATCCACCGCGTTAACCACGGCTTTAAGAATCTCTTCAATGAGGTCTGGATATTGCAACAGCGCTGAGCCCGCAAGCTTCTTGTTGACCTTCTTCGCTGGGCAACCCATGTTGATGTCGACGATTTGCGCGCCGTTCTCAACCGAGTATTGAGCTGCCTCGGCCATTATCTGTGGATCTGAACCCGCTATCTGTACTGAACGAATGCCCGATTCGCCTTTGTGTACCATGCGCTGCTTAGACTTTGACGTCTCGCGTAATCTAGGGTTGGATGACATCATTTCACTGACAGCCATTCCCGCGCCATAGCGCAAACACAACTCTCTAAAGGGCCTATCTGTCACTCCAGCCATAGGAGCCACAATCAGGTTATTGTTAAGTTGATAGTTTCCTATTTTCAAAACGTCGTTACAGTAATGAACCAGCAAGGGCGCGCATTTTACGCATTTTTTTACTGCGTGAAAAGACCAATATTTGAGCATTTACAAATTGTTTTATCAATTTGTATAGGATTCAAACAATTAGTCGCGCAATCCCTTGTTATACTTGCTTTTGGCCAGAAATTCGGCACCACTCATTGAGCTCGATAATCGCCTCGAGTGCAAACTCAGATTTGTAATAAGATGCAACATCTTCAGCTTGAGTGTCGAGCACGCCTGACATGGCGAGTTTTCCAGTGGGTTTCACCAGACCTGAAATGATAGGTGAAAGATCGCGTAGTGGTCCGGCGAGTATATTGGCTACCACAACATCCGCGATTAGCCCTTCTGGTTGATCTTCTGGAAGGTAAACTTCGAGTTGGTCAGCCACACCATTTCGTTCAGCATTGTCGCGAGAAGCTTGTAAAGCTTGCGGATCGATATCAATGCCAATCACTTTTTCCGCGCCGAGCTTGATTGCCGCGATGGCTAAGATGCCAGAGCCACAGCCAAAATCGATCACGGTTTTTCCCGTTAGATCTAATCCGTCCAACCACTTTAGGCAGAGTGCTGTGGTTGGGTGGGTTCCGGTACCAAAAGCCAGACCGGGATCGAGCATCACGTTGACCGCATCTGGATCTGGAATATCGCGCCAACTCGGGCACACCCACAAACGTTCGCCAAACTGCATTGGGTGGAAGTTTTCCATCCACTCCCGTTCCCAATCTTTATCTTCTAGCTGCTCTACTTTGTAAGCGAAGTCTTGAGCAACTAACTGGCTGGCTTGAATTTGTTCAATGACCCACTTTGTTTCCGCTTCAGCGTCATAAAGCGCAAGAATATCGGTATCTCCCCATAAGCGGGTTTCACCCGGTAGCGGTTCAAACACCGGTGTGTCTTTGGCATCGAGAAAGGTAACGGACAGCGCTTCCGTTTCTTCCATAAGCATGTCGCCTATGGCTTCCGCATTCTCATTGGTTGCATTCAGTTTGATTTGAATCCAAGGCATGATGATTACTCTTAAATAAGGTTTGCGCGAAGTTTAGCAGATGACAGCTTTGAACACCTGCAAATAAAAATGCCCACCTAGGTGGGCATTGGTTAAGCAACTTTTCGCCTATTGAAGACCGAGTTTCTTCTCAAGGTAGTGGATATTGGCACCACCGTGTTGGAAGTTCTCGTCATTCATGATCTCAAGTTGAAGAGGTACGTTAGTTTTAATCCCTTCGACAATCATTTCACTTAGCGCGTTTTTCATGCGTGCAATGGCTACATCGCGGTTCTCACCGTAAGTGATCAGCTTACCAATCATTGAATCGTAATGAGGTGGTACTGAGTAGCCAGTGTAGATATGAGATTCCCAACGAACACCCATACCGCCTGGTGCGTGGAAGCGTTCAATCTTACCCGGTGATGGTAGGAACTTCTCTGGATCTTCAGCATTAATACGACACTCAATCGCATGACCACGCAATTTAATGTCATCTTGAGTGAACGACAGTGGTTGACCAGCTGCAACGCGAAGCTGTTCTTTGATAAGGTCAACGCCAGTAACCATTTCAGTCACTGGGTGCTCTACCTGAATACGAGTGTTCATTTCAATGAAGTAGAACTCACCGTTTTCATATAAGAACTCAAAAGTACCTGCACCGCGGTAACCGATTTCTAGACAAGCGCGAGTACAGCGTTCACCGATGTATTTGCGCATTTCTTCTGTGATACCCGGAGCCGGAGCTTCTTCAACTACTTTTTGGTGACGTCGCTGCATTGAACAGTCGCGCTCGCCTAGGTGAATTGCACCACCTTGACCATCAGCGATAACTTGAACTTCAACGTGACGTGGGTTTTCAAGGAATTTTTCCATGTAAACCATGTCGTTGTTAAAGGCTGCTTTCGCTTCTGCACGTGTCATCGCAATGGCTTCAACTAGCTCTTGCTCGCTACGAACCACACGCATACCACGACCACCGCCGCCGCCAGAGGCTTTGATGATGACCGGGTAACCAATGCGTTTAGCGTGCGCTTTGTTTTTCACTTCGTCATCATCAAGCGGGCCATCTGAGCCCGGTACACAAGGTACACCAGCTTTTTTCATCGCCGTGATAGCGGAAACCTTGTCACCCATCATGCGAATTGTGTCCGCTTTAGGGCCAACAAAGATAAAGCCACTTTGCTCAACTTGTTCCGCAAAATCGGCGTTTTCTGAAAGGAAACCGTAACCCGGGTGAATCGCAACCGCTCCGGTTACTTCTGCCGCTGAGATGATGCGTGGAATATTTAGGTAACTATCGATACCACGAGCTGGACCAATACACATGGTTTCATCAGCAAGTAGTACGTGTTTTAAGTCGCGATCAGCCGTTGAGTGAACCGCAACGGTCTTGATTCCCAACTCTTTACAAGCGCGGAGAATTCGCAGAGCGATTTCGCCACGGTTGGCAATGACAATTTTATCTAACATAACATCAGCCTCTGTTATTCGATTACGAATAGTGGCTGGTCAAATTCAACTGGTAGGCCGTCTTCTACAAGAATTGCTACTACTGTACCTGACTTATCCGCTTCGATTTGGTTCATCATTTTCATGGCTTCAACAATACAAAGTGTTTCACCAGCCGTCACTGATTGGCCAACTTCAACAAATGGTTTTGCATCTGGGCTTGAAGCGCGGTAAAAGGTACCAACCATTGGAGAAAGTACTTGGTGACCAGCTGGTGCTGCAGGAGCTGAAGCTTCTTGAGCTGGAGCCGCTGGAGTCGCTGGAGCCGCAGCAGCAGGAGCTGCTACTGGTGCTGGAGCTGGAGCAGCAGCGTATTGTACAGGAGCTGGAGCAACAGTAGCAGCGCTATTACGGCTGATGCGCACCGACTCTTCACCTTCAGAGATTTCTAGTTCAGCAATGCCAGACTCTTCAACCAGTTCGATCAATTTTTTAATTTTGCGGATGTCCATGATATTTCTCTTGCTCTAATTTTGAATAATGACAGCCGTAGCTGTGTAATGTCTGCGTGTTATTTGGTGTTTTTTAGTTGCTCGACAGCGGCGAGCAACGCAAATGTGTATCCCTGAGCACCAAAACCACAAATCACGCCTTTCGCTTTATCAGAAAGGTAAGAGTGATGACGGAACGGTTCTCGGGCATGCACATTGGAAAGGTGTACTTCGACAAATGGTATATCAACGCCCAATAAAGCATCGCGCAACGCGACACTGGTGTGGGTAAACGCCGCTGGGTTAATAATGATGAAATCGATATTGCCATGTGCATTGTGAATGGCTTCGATCAGTTCGTATTCCCGATTGGATTGTAGATGAGTCAACGTGACATCTAATCGATCCGCTTGGTGCTGAAGATCGTCCACAATCTGTGTGAGCGTTTGTGCACCATAATGATCTGGTTCTCTAAGTCCCAGTAGATTTAGATTTGGGCCATTTAGAACTAGTATGCGGTAATTTGTCGTCATTGTGTTGCCATCTTCCTTTATCGTGAGACGATAACTTATTTTACAAGATTATTAACAAATCAAGGCTAGTTTTGCCACTTGATTACGACCATTTTAAGAAATTGACCCAGATTATAGCCAATTCGTGACAATTAGCAGCATTTTACTGGTCTAATCTCCGACGTATATCCATCTTAATTGCCCTATGTCGTTGTAAAAATGTGAATCTAGTGGGTTTGCTAAAACATTAGTCGCTTTTTTTAATGTGACAAGACAGTTTCTCGGGTAGTTCCCCGACGATCATAAAAAAAGCCGCTCAAATGAGCGGCTTCATCTTCTAAACTGTGGTTAGTGATGCACTAGACCAATTCAGCTTTCTCAGCAATGAGCTTATCAACCACACTTGGATCAGCAAGTGTCGAAGTATCACCAAGGTTGCTAGTATCACCAGCGGCAATCTTACGAAGGATACGACGCATGATTTTGCCGGAACGAGTTTTTGGTAATGCATCGGTCCAGTGAAGTACATCTGGCGTTGCGATTGGGCCAATCTCTTTACGTACCCAAGCTTTCACTTCTTTGTGCAGTTCAGCACTTGGGATCTCTCCGTCATTCAGAGTGATGTAGGCGTAGATAGCTTGACCTTTGATGTCATGAGGAATACCTACAATAGCTGCTTCCGCTATTTTGTCGTGTGCAACAAGTGCAGATTCAATTTCAGCGGTACCCATACGGTGACCAGACACGTTTAATACGTCATCAACACGTCCGGTAATCCAGTAGTAACCGTCTTCGTCACGACGCGCGCCATCACCTGTGAAGTACATGCCTTTAAAGGTAGAGAAGTAAGTTTGCTCAAATCGCTCATGATCGCCGTAAACAGTACGCATTTGACCAGGCCAAGAATCTAGAATTACCAAGTTACCTTCGGTCGCGCCGTCAACAATATTACCCACGTTATCGACAAGTGCTGGTTGAACACCAAAGAACGGACGAGTTGCCGAACCCGGCTTTAATTCGGTCGCACCTGGCAGAGGAGTAATCAAGATACCGCCAGTTTCGGTTTGCCACCAGGTATCGACAATTGGAGATTGCTCATTACCTATGGTCTTGTAATACCATTCCCACGCTTCAGGGTTAATTGGCTCACCAACTGAACCCATGATACGCAGGCTATCACGAGTTGTACCGGCAACCGCTTCATCGCCTTTCGCCATTAAGGCACGAATTGCTGTTGGCGCTGTGTATAGAATGTTAACCTGGTGTTTGTCGACCACTTCACTCATACGACTGGTGCTTGGGTAGTTAGGCACACCTTCGAACAAGATGGTTTTAGCACCGTTGGAAAGTGGTCCGTAAATGAGGTAAGTGTGACCAGTAATCCAACCTACGTCGGCGGTGCACCAGAAGGTTTCCCCTTCTTGGTAGTCAAAGACGTACTTGAAGGTCATGGTAGCGTAAACTAAGTAACCACCTGTGGTGTGTAATACGCCTTTTGGTTTGCCTGTTGAACCAGAGGTGTAAAGGATAAACAGTGGATCTTCCGCACTCATTTCTTCTGGTGGGCAATCTTCAGAGGCATTCTCTGTTGCTTCGTGCCACCAAACGTCGCGGTTGTCATGCCAAGCAATATCACCACCAGTACGTTTTAGTACTAATACGCTGCTGATTGTAGAAACTTCTGGATTTGCCAGTGCTTCATCAACATTTTTCTTAAGCGGTACAGCGCGTCCACCACGCACACCTTCGTCTGCTGTGATAACAACTTTGGCGTCAGAATCGATAATACGACCAGCAAGTGCTTCTGGAGAGAAACCACCAAATACGACAGTGTGAACTGCACCGATACGAGTACAAGCAAGCATAGCAACGGCAGCTTCCGGTACCATCGGCATGTAAAGACAAACCACGTCGCCTTTTTTCACACCTTGTGCTTTTAATGCATTTGAAAACTTACAGACTTCTTTATGAAGCTCGTTAAACGTCAGTGTTTTGTCGTCTTCTGGGTTATCGCCTTCCCAGATGATGGCAACATCATCACCACGCTCTGCCAAGTGACGGTCAATACAGTTTGCAGAGACGTTTAGCGTGCCATCTTCGAACCAGCGAATGTCAACATGGCCCGTGTCGAAAGAGGTGCTTTTTACTTTGCTGAACGGCTTGATCCAATCAACAATCTTTCCGTGTTCAGACCAGAAGCCTTCTGGGTTGGAAACCGATTGTTGGTACATGTTTAGGTAAGTGTCATTATCCGCATGTGTCTTTGCTTTGATATTTTCTTTGACCGGATAAACGTGGGCTTCACTCATTGCTTCTCTCCTTGTGAATTCAGCAAGTGTCCTTGGGCGCCAACTGGGCGCTGGAGTTCAGATTGCTATAACTGTCGTGTACCAACCGTAAATCCACAATTAGACTTTAGGATTAAGCTTTGCGAATCAGCGTTGTTTTAGCGACTTATCGCGTAAAGTGAGACACTGATCTAGGTTCTGTAGCAGGTTATTGAAGTCGAATTGGACTATCGCGAGTAGGGGAAACTCAAGCTTGGCAAATCCCCCTTGGTTAATCGAACGTACACCAGTGCCGCAGAAATAGCGTCTTGCAACGCATCGTGTTTGTCTTGTAGGGGCAAATCAAGGTGGCGACAAATCGCATCTAAACTGAGATCAAAGTAGGCGTTGGGCAAATGCTTTTCGAGTTTGTCGTGATAAATCTGGCTCACTTCGATCAGCGAATTTGGTAAAGGGAAGCCGAGGTGCTTTCGGCATGCGTTGTCGAGAATTTGTTTGTCGTAGCGAATGTGGTAACCAACTAATGGCCGATTACCAATAAAGTCGAGCAGTTGGATAATGGCCTGTTTTTCTTCGACACCATCGACCAGATCTTGGTGACGGATTCGGTGAATTTTGACCGAACCTGAATCCAAAGACTGCGGTGCCAACAAACGCACTTCAAAGGGGGCGCTGGTAATGATCCGGTTATCAACAATCTTAGTCGCGGCGATGGTGACTAGTTCTGCTCGATTGGGATCTAAGCTGGTAGTTTCGCAATCCAGTGACACAAATTCAGAGTGAGTTTGAGGTTGGAATAGGTGTTGATAAGGCGAGCCCTTCAACTTGTAGTACCAATATTTACGTCGAAACCAATTCATCACTACCTGCCGTTAATCGCGAATCTGATAGTGATAGCCGAGGAACTGTTTGAACTTTTTAACAACGTGAAAACTGTGTCTGAGTAAATCTCGTTCGGTGCGATCGAGTAATTTCACATCGATTCGATTGTGGCTGTGCTGGCTGGCAAGCTGCTGAGCCAGTCTGATTTTCAGAAACAGTTTTAATGACTCGGTCAGGTTATCCGCGGTTTCTGGCTCCAATATTTTTTTGTTAAACAGGGCTTCGATGCGATCGAAGGTATTGGTTTCTCGAATGTTGTATTCAAGGGCCAATGCACGGATTCCATGCACAATCGGGAAAAGCCCACCACGTTTTATGTCCAGGCCTTCTTTACTGGATTTCACGTTACCAAACAAAGTGAGTGGAATGGAAAACTGCAGAGCGGGCTTGGTGAACTCTTGCAACACCAGCATCTTGTTAGTGAGTTTGGTGTGTAAGTGGTCCTTTACTGGCTCTAACAGCGAAGTATTACCCGCGACGGCATGGGCGTCACTCATAATCGCCAAATCCATAACATTGTCGGGCTGACACTTTTCAATCCAAGTATCGAGAGTCTGTTTCCACTGTGCTTGCGTTTTGACCCATTTTTCATTGCTGACCATGACATTACCGGGACAAAGCGGATAGCCCAGTTGCTGAAGCGTGTGAGTGAGCTGCTCCATCACTGGTTGGCACTGATGCCATTCGAGTCCATCTTTGATGATCAACGCGTTGTCTTGGTCGGTTTTCAGAATCTGTTCACCTCGACCTTCCGAGCCAAGCACTATCAGGCAGCAATGGTCATGAAGCGCTGGTGGCACCACTAATTCAAACGCCTTTTCAATGATTTGCTCATTGACCGCCGAAATGAGCTGCATAACAAAACGAGTACGCACGCCTCGCTTAAGAAGGCTATCGACCAGTTGTCGCTGTTTATTGGAGGCCAATGCCAGTTCTTCGATGCTACTGGCGCGAGAAATACTCAGCGTCAATACATGGGAGTGTGTGGAAAACGCACTCAGAATTTGCGTCATGTCCAACATGCCAACCGCTTCTTTGCCGTCGACCACCATAAGACGCTTCATACGGTTGCGAGTCATGGTAATCATCGCGTTAAACAAGAAATCATCTTGGTCTACATGACAGACGGGGAATGTCGCTATATCACCCACGGCGCAATCCAGCGGTTTGCCCTCCAACATAACGGAATGCAGCATGTTAGTTCGGGTAACAATTCCGTACGGTAATTCGTTGGGGGATTGTTGAATCAGTGGGTGGGAATCGGGGTAGTGGACCAAAGCGGCATCCAAGCCCGAAGATTTCAGCTGCTGAGTAACTTCGTGAAGCGGCTGTTCTGGATTCAAAAACATAGGCGGGTGGAAGATATCGCTATCCACTTTGGTAAGAATAAATTCAGCAATATTTTGTTGTTGTTGCGCTGCCTCAATCAGTTGTTGTCGTCTGGCGAGGTTATTATCAAAGTAGGCGGCAAATTGGCCATTTTCGTTATACAGGCTGAGAAAAACGTCTTTGGGGAGCAAGTAACAAAGGGTATCTTCTAAGGTAACGTAATCGTGTTTACTGCTGCCATCAATCAGGGCACGAATATCGAACAAGTCATCATTGGCATAGTGAGCAAAAATTTCCTGTTGATCACTGGCGCGCTCTTCAACCGCTCCTTTGATGATAATGTGCAGAAACTTGCCTTCGGACTCTGCTTTAACGATACATTCTCGTTGACGAAAGTAAGCGACGTCTAACGCTCCACGAAGCAAAGTTTGCTGCGGAGGACTGAGCCTATCAAAAGGCGCACTTTGCATATTGAACTTGTCTGGCATGGCGACGTCGTGCTTCAGTAGTTAACTCATTCTAGTGTGGCAAATTTATCCATGACATCCAGACGACTTTGGTCGAAGGGTATTGGCTTTCAGTACTCGTTTTTGTTTTCTAAGTCAGTAGTTCTTAGTGAAATCGATTGCAAAACAATGGTTTTTCTATATTTCCTAATAGAGGAAACAGACTGTTGCGGATAATTCCCTTTTTTAGTCGCCCATTTATCGACATAATGCCCGCCTAACCAGCTGCGAATTGGAGTTAAGATGTTCCAAGCGTCCCCCTACAAATGGGTTTCTATTTATTATTTTGGATTTTTCTTCACCTACGGTGTCTATTTACCGTTTTGGGCGTTGTGGTTTGAAGGCCAGGGGATCAGTCCGTCAGATGTTGGTTTACTGGTTGGTATCGGTTTTGCCACTCGTTGCATCAGCAATGTTGTGTTTACCCCGCGAATTCACAAAGTCGAACACTTGTTACCGGCACTCCGTTTGGTCGCAGTCGGGTGTTTGTTATTTATTGGTTTTCACTTCTTTACTGGTGGCAGTTTTTGGATGATGGCTGTCGCGACCATACTGTTTAACTTTGCTTGTGGCCCTGTGATGCCTCTAGCGGATTCCCTTGCCAATCATTATGACAAACGAAAACAGCTCGACTATGGTCGAACTCGTCTCTGGGGATCGATCGCGTTTATTGTTGGCTCTTTAACCGTTGGTTACTTAACCAATTTATATGGCATCGACATGATTGTCTTGACCGCGCTAGTCGGTATGCTGATTTCGGTAATCGTAGGCTTTGGAAATCCCAACCCTCGACCTGAAAGCGACCAGTCAGTAGAGCAAACTCGTCCAGCAATCATGAGTTTGCTAAAAGAGTGGCCTATCTTACGCTTTCTAATTTTGGTCTCGCTGATTCAAGGTAGCCACGCGGCATACTATGGATTCAGCTCGATTTACTGGCGTGAATCTGGACATGGTGAAGACATCATCGGCTATTTGTGGAGCCTGGGTGTGGTTGCCGAAATTATGGTGTTTTGGCTAAGCAAAAAGTTCGTAGGCAAAATCAGTATTCGCACTTTGTTTATGATTGCGTCTGTTGGGGTCATGATTCGCTGGGGGCTAACTGCTTCTACTACGCATATCATTGGTTTGATTGTTATTCAGTTATTGCATGGTGTCACCTTTGCAATGGCGCACGTGGCGGCGATTCGTTTTATTCAAAATTCAGGGCAAAACCGAGTCGTGGCATTGCAAGCTTTGTTAAATGCCATTCCTTTAGGCGCGGTGTTGGCATTGCTAACTAGTCTAAGTGGTTGGGGCTATGAAGCTTATGGATCACAAGTCTTCTGGGCAATGGCAGCCATGGGGCTAGTGGCGTTGATGATTAAAGTTGCGAATCCTTCGAAAGTAAAAGAGACATTGAATGCACAGAATTAGCGACTAGATTTGAGTGTCTGACCATTGCTTAGTTTAATAAAGCCTCTCATTCGAGAGGCTTTATTGTTAGGGAAAACAAATGCAAGGTTGGATAGTCGTTCCAGTTTCGTTGCTGTATTTGGGCGCGCTCTTTTTTATCGCTTGGTATGGTGACAATCGTAGTCAATGGTTAGCCAAGTGGCGACCATGGATCTATAGCTTATCGATTGCTGTGTACTGTACCTCGTGGACCTTTTATGGAACGGTGGGTCAGGCGAGCAGCAACCCTTGGTCGTTTATTCCCATCTATCTCGCTCCTATTATTGTTTTTACTCTGTTTTGGCGAGTGTTGGCTCGGCTAATTCTGGTAGCCAAACGAGAACATATCACCTCAATTGCTGATTTTATTGCTGCGCGTTACGGAAAGTCTCAGGGTTTGGCGGTTGTGATTACCTTGATAGCCGTGATCGGGATACTACCGTACATCGCGTTACAGCTGCGCGGTATCACCATGGGGTTAGAAATCATTTCCCCTGAACTGACGCAGCAAGCCGTCGATGATGGCTTTGATATCTCTTTGTTTGTGGTGTTGGCTCTTGCTGTGTTCACCATGCTTTTTGGTACGCGACATATTGATAACACCGAACACCATCGCGGTATGATGATGGCAATAGCCTTTGAATCTATCGTCAAGCTGGTGGCGTTTTTATTAGTCGGTGTGTTTATCGTTTTTGTTGCGCTTAGTCTAGAAGACTTCAGCTTTTCTGAATCTATTCAAGCGACGTATCAGGACCCACATTGGCCGACGTTATTGATTCAAACAACGCTCACCATGTTTGCCATCATTTGTTTACCTCGCCAGTTTCACACTATGGTGGTGGAAAATGAAAAGCCTCAAGATTTGCATACCGCGCGCTGGTTATTCCCGCTCTATTTGGTATTGATGAGTTTATTTGTTCTGCCTATCTCATGGGCTGGACAAGGATTGTTGCCGAACGTTTCGGCAGATACTTATGTGATTAGCCTGCCTATGGCGTTTGATGCTTCTAACATGGCACTGATTGCTTTTTTAGGTGGTACATCTGCTGCCAGTGGCATGGTGATCGTTTCCACTATTGCGCTAGCCATTATGGTCTCGAATGACTTGGTCATGCCGTTACTACTAAGACGTATGAAATTGTCACATCGAGATCATCGACATATTTCAGGTACCTTAGTCGTAATTCGACGAGCATTAATTTTGCTACTGATACTGGGAGCTTGGGGTTTCTACCAAGTGTTAGGAAGTATTCACTCACTTTCTGCGATTGGTTTCTTGAGCTTCTCTGCCATTACTCAGTTTGCTCCTGCGTTACTTGGTGGTCTGTATTGGCGTAATGCCAACCGGAAAGGTGTTTACGTCGGGCTTGCTATCGGCTTTACCATTTGGTTGATCACCTTAATGAGCCAAACGAATATTTTGGCGGGTGACGCTGAGTCCAATTTCTTGCTTTGGGTGATCACGCCTCCTGATGTTTTGGCCCATCTTGAAATCAAACCATCAGACTGGGGCATGTTTTTGGCGCTGGCCCTGAATTCACTGTGTTTTGTTGTAGTCTCTCTATTTACCCGCGCCAGCTTGAGTGAGCGCTTGCAGTCTGCATCTTTTGTGGGCACTCCGCTTCCTGAAAGCGAAAACATGAGCCTGTACCAAAGCCGAGTGACGGTGGCGGAGCTGGAAATGCTGGCATCTCGCTTCGTTGGCCGACCGAGGGTAAAAACCGCATTCAATAATTACTGGAGTCAGCAAAGAGAAACCTTACTGCCTAACCAACAAGCGCCGGCCAGTTTGATACGCCATACTGAGCGTGTATTGGCGGGCGTATTTGGCGCATCCTCCGCTAAGTTGGTACTTACTTCTGCCTTGCAGGGCAGAAACATGAAGTTGGAAGAAGTGGCGACCATCGTTGATGAAGCCTCTGAGCTGTATGATTTTAGCCGTGGTCTGTTGCAAGGTGCGATTGAGCATATTGGCCAAGGTATTGCGGTTGTCGACAAGCAACTTAGGCTGGTGGCGTGGAATCAGCGTTATCTGGAGCTCTTTACCTTTCCTCCTGGATTGATTCAGGTGGGTCGACCCATAGCCGATGTCATTCGCCACAACGCTCAGCAAGGTTTATGTGGTCCGGGAGATCCCGAAGAGCATGTTAGGCGGCGTATTTATCACTTAGAGCAGGGGACAAGACATACCTCCTCTCGCGTAAGGCCGGACGGGCGAGTGATTGAAGTTCAGGGAAATCCTATGCCCGGTGGTGGTTTTGTTATGAGCTTCACTGACATCACAGTATTTAGAGATGCTGAACAGGCACTAAAAGAAGCCAATGAGACGTTAGAGGAACGAGTACAAACCAGGACTCGTGAGCTAGAGCAACTGAATAAACAGTTGGTCACTGCTACTCAACGATCAGAGCGCGAATCGCAATCCAAATCACGATTCTTAGCAGCGGTCAGTCATGACTTAATGCAGCCACTTAATGCGGCTCGTTTATTTGCTTCTTCACTATCTGAAGTCGCAGAGGATGATCAAAGTAAAAAACTGTCACATCACATTGAGAGCGCCTTGGGCGCTGCAGAAGAATTGATTGGCGATTTACTGGATATTTCTCGACTTGAATCTGGGAAATTGGAAATCAATGTTCATGCTTTCAAAATCAGTGATGTATTAACCAATCTTGATGCCGAATTCTCCGCGTTGGCAAATCAACAAGGCATTCAATTCTCTACAGTGCCTAGTTCATTGCTGGTTCAATCCGATCCCAAATTACTTCGTCGAGTAATACAGAATTTTTTAACCAACGCATTTAGATACAGCCCAAATGGTGGGGTGGTACTCGGGGTGCGTCGTGTGGGGAACCGTGCGTGTATCCAAGTATGGGATAACGGCATGGGTATCGATGAAGACAAACAGCAGGAAATCTTTGAAGAGTTTAATCGAGGTAACCAAGTTCGCGCTGACCAAGGTTTGGGTTTAGGGTTGGCAATATCTAAAGGTATCGCACAAGTTCTCGGTCATCAAATATCGATGCGTTCTTGGCCCGGTAAAGGGAGCGTCTTTTCCATTGAGCTGTCACAAGCTACCCAAGAAGACATTCAGCCAGTGACTGTGACAGTACCCACACCAACCTCAGATGTGAGTGGGATTCGAGTGCTTTGTGTCGACAATGAACCGGATATCTTAGTTGGAATGGAGCAGCTATTGTCACGCTGGGGCTGTGATGTTCGCGTGGCGATCGATCTAGTAAATAGCCTCAAACACATCGATGAACATTGGCAGCCCGATGTCATTTTGTCTGACTACCGTCTTGATAATGGCCGAACGGGTTTAGAAGTTCTTCAGCAATGCAAGTTGCGCTTAGGTGACTCCTTCAAAGGGGTAATGATCAGCGCAGACCGTACGCAAGATATGATGGATGGAATTAGTTCTAATGGTTTCTCGTTTATTGCCAAGCCGGTTAAGCCATTAAAACTCAGAGCAATTTTGAATCAAGTAAAACAGTAAATAGTTCACTGCCGTAACAGCAAAACCTAAAAAGGCCGTTATGGCCCTTTTCTAATCGCATCGTGTAAAGGTGTTAATGAACTAGTTTGTGGTCAAGGTTTCGTATTTGACGAACATGGTTTGCGTATCACCGTAATACATGGTGTCTTCAGATTGAATCACCACACGTAACCAGTTTTCTTCAGAAGTTGGGGCCGGAAGTGTAATCGCCCAATTCGTTAATGTATCGCTGGTACTGGTCATGGCAATCGGCGAGCCATTGCTGTCTTGGCTTTCGACCAAAGATACTTTAATGCCTTGCAAAGGGAAGTCAGATTTTAAGCTGAGTTCTAATTGATCTTCCGTTAAGTTTTCAGAGCGAAATTGCACTTTGAAATTGCCGTTTTCCATATTACACAGCCCACTGGTGTAGCGACAATTTGATTTACTGACGAGTTTGTAGGTGGCGCCTTCTTTGGCTGCATGGGGCTTTTCACTGACCGCGATATCAATACCAAAATAGGCAATAATTGATAAAACGGGCGCGACAAGCAGAGCGACGATTAAATGCTTGTTCTTAAACATGCGGACATCCTTGCGACAACTTATAGGGCTTGAATTAATCTCGGTAAGTAACAAGTTAGCTTTGAAGTAAACTCGATAAAAGCGTTGTTCAATAGACTGGCGATTATTACAAAATTTTCTAAAAGCTTAGGCTTTTTTCAATGTTGCTACCAACACATTGTTACTTTGAGAGGTCTTAAAATACAGGAGTTTGTCCAAGAAAAAAGCCCCCGAAGGGGCTTGAGTTAGGACTTAAGGTAATTAGTGTGATTGAGCTTCACCTGCACCCGCTGGTACACGTACGTGTTCAACCAAATCTTTTACTTCTTGTGGAGTTTCTGCAGTTACTTTCGATACTACGATTGCCACTGCGAAGTTAAATACTGCACCGATTGCACCAAATGCGTTTGGCTCAATACCTAGGAACCAGTTGCTACCCCAGCTTTCTAAGTATTTCCAGTCAGCAACGAATAGGATGCCTTTGTGCTGGAATACGTAGAATAGTGTGATACTGATACCTGCGATCATACCTGCGATAGCACCTTCTTTGTTGATGTTCTTCGAGAAGATACCCATCATCAGTGCCGGGAAGATAGAAGATGCGGCCAATCCGAATGCCAAGGCTACGGTACCGGCGGCAAAGCCAGGTGGGTTCAATCCGAGATAACCCGCCACTGCAATTGCCACCGCCATGGATATCCGGCTCGCGAGCAATTCCTTCTGTTCGGAAATATTTGGATTGATTACCCCTTTTATCAAGTCATGCGAGATGGCCGAGGATATTGCCAATAGTAGACCCGCAGCGGTTGATAGTGCGGCGGCTAGACCACCAGCTGCAACCAATGCGATAACCCAGTTAGGTAGCTTAGCAATTTCAGGGTTCGCTAGAACCATGATGTCACGGTCTACACGAAGCTCATTGGTTTCTGCGCTAGAGGTGTATTGAACTTTACCGTCGCCATTTTTGTCTTCGAAACCTAGTAGACCTGTTGTTTCCCAGTTCTTAAACCAAGCCGGACGTTCGTCGTAAACTAGGTTGTCACCAGAAGGTAGGTTTACGGTATCCATTAGGTTTAGACGTGCCATCGCGGCCACTGCTGGTGCAGTTGTGTATAGGATAGCGATAAATACTAGAGCCCAACCCGCAGAAGTACGAGCATCACGTACTTTAGGTACAGTGAAGAAACGGATGATTACGTGTGGTAGACCCGCAGTACCGATCATTAGCGACATGGTGTAAACGAACATGTTCAATGTGTCGCCTCGGACTGCCGTCGTATATTCGGTAAATCCGAGTTCCGTCACCACTTGGTCAAGTCTGTCCAAAAGATAGACGTCAGTGCCAGCCATGGTGCTACCAAGACCAATTTGTGGAAGTGGGTTGCCAGTTAGCTGTAGAGAGATAAATACTGCTGGAATAGTGTAGGCAAGAATGAGTACACAGTATTGAGCAATCTGAGTATAGGTAATGCCTTTCATTCCGCCCATTACAGCGTAAATGAATACGATACACATACCAATGCCAAGGCCAGTTGCGTAATCAACTTCTAGGAAGCGACCGAATGCAACACCAACACCTTTCATCTGGCCGATAACGTAAGTGACTGACGCAATAATCAAACAAACAACGGCAACGATACGCGCTGTATTTGAGTAGAAACGCTCACCAACGAATTCAGGAACCGTAAATTTACCAAACTTACGTAGGTAAGGTGCTAAAAGTAGTGCTAGTAGTACATAACCACCAGTCCAGCCCATTAGGAATACTGAACCGCCGTATCCCATGAAGGCAATTAGACCTGCCATAGAAATGAACGATGCGGCTGACATCCAGTCCGCGGCAGTCGCCATACCGTTAGCGATTGGGTTAACACCACCACCTGCTACGTAGAACTCTTTGGTTGAGCCTGCGCGAGCCCATATTGCGATACCGATGTAGAGCAAGAACGTTGCTCCAACCACCAAGTAGGTTATCGTTTTTAAATCCATTTGCGTGACTCCTTACTCATCTACGCCAAATTCGCGGTCAATCTGACGCATCTTCCACGCGTAGTAGAAAATGATGCCTAGGAAGGCATAAATTGAACCTTGTTGAGCAAACCAGAAGCCGAGCTTATAACCACCCAATTGGATTTGGTTAAGTGCATCGACAAATAAAATGCCACAGCCAAAAGACACAACAAACCAAATCACCATCAAAGTGATCATTAGTTTGACGTTTTTGTCCCAGTAGGCTTTGGCTCGTTCCTGACTTTCAAACGCCATTGCCGTCTCCTTACGAAGTAGTGTTGTTAACAAAATGTTTCATGATGAACAATAGCAATGACTTGACCAGAACTCTTTTGTACTTTAGTCGGGGTGTATATATAGGAAAACCCTTAAAAACCGGGGCTGTATGGCAAAAGTTGGAGGTTTTGTGATGTTAACAATGTGTTAACTTAGCCAAAGGTCTAAGAGAATAAGACAAGAAATTTGAAGAATTTTGGGTGTTAGAAAAGAAAACGGAGTCTTACGACTCCGCTTCCATTTGTTGTAGCAGAATGACAGCTTGTGTCCGGTTTTTGACGCCAAGCTTTCTAAAGATTGCGGTCATATGGGCTTTGATGGTTGCTTCCGATACGTTCAACTCGTAAGCAATTTGCTTATTCAGCAAGCCGTCCGACAACATTCCTAAAACTTTATATTGCTGTGGCGTGAGCGCTGCAATTTTTTCTGCCAATTCATTACAAGCAGCGTTGTCGCTAATCAGACCTTCTGGGAAGAAAGGTTCACCTTTGAGTACTTGATTGAGAGCAGAAACCAACTCACGCATATCACTCGATTTTGGAATGAATCCAAATGCGCCGTGTGTTTTTACTTGGGTAACGACACTGGATTCTTCACTGGCAGAAATGACAACTATTGGGAGATCTGGGTATTCAGCGCGCAGTTGGATCAGACCAGACATACCATTTGCGCCCGGCATTTTTAGATCTAACAAGATCAAATCTACATCCGGCTCTTTTTCTAGCAGTGAAAGCAGCGCCGAGAGGGAGTCCGCTTCCAGCAAATTGGCACCACTGATTGCCATATGAACGGACTGAAACAGTGCATTCCGGAATAGTGGGTGATCGTCGGCAATGATTATGTTGTAGGTCGATTCCATGACACTTCATTTCGGCAGCAATTAACCCTTAATTTTTATCATTTGATGACGTTTTCAACAATGAAAGCTGTGCAGTTCAGCAACATTTATTTAAAAAATGTGAAAGAAGAGCGCAATACGGCAAAAATTCTTAGATTTCAGCGTGCTGACTTTTGGTGATTGTCTTGATTTACAAGGCGTGATGGCGTGCTACAAAGGGATTTGTAGCACGTTTGTTAATGCAGTTGGTAAAGCATTAGCTTGAAGGTAACAGAGGTTGCAGATGCTGGAAAAAGGGCTCTGCTTCAACAAATCCAGTAATGCGTAATTGCTCTTGAAGGTTACCGTTTTGATCCCAGAAAAGAATGGTTGGTAACCCCAATACCTGGTACTCACCCATAACATCAAAGTGTTCTGGTAGGTTTTTGGTAACGTCAATCTGCAGCAAGGTGAATTGGTCAAGGGACTGTGCGACCTTAGGATCACTGAATGTGTATTTTTCGAATTCTTTACAAGCCACACACCAGTCGGCATAGAGATCAAACATGACTGGTTTGTTTTGAGACTTTGCCTGAGCTAATTGAGCATTTAGCTCAGATAGGGTATCAACTTGAATAAAGCTTACGTGTTTTTTCTCATCGTTCTGGCTGGAATTCATCCACATTGAAATGCTAGGTTGGCTGGATGCCACGATTCCGAGCATGGCGATAATACCAACCGCACTTTGTTTCCAAGATCCAAATTCAAAGTCTTTTTTGCTGTAATACAGCCAACCAAAAGCAGCCACTCCTAAGGCTCCCCACATTGGCGTTATCCAGTATTCGGGAAGTAGTCTCTCTAGAAAAAATAGCGGTGCGGTGAGCAGTAAGAATCCAAACAGCACTTTTACTTTGATCATCCAAGGCCCGGCTTTTGGCAACAGTTGTTGACCAAATACCCCGGCTGCGATCAGTGGAATGCCCATCCCCAATGCCAATGCGTACAGAGTGATACCACCTGTGACTAAATCACCACTTTGCGCGACAAACAGTAATACCCCAGATAACGGCGCTGTCGTGCAAGGTGAGCATACCAATCCTGATATGGCGCCCATCGTAAATACACCGACGCTGCTACCGCCTTTTTGTTGATCACTCAATTGATTCAACCAAGTTTGCACACTAGAAGGCAATTGCAGCGTGTAGGCTCCAAACATGGAAAGTGCGAGTAGGACGAATAACGTACTTAATGTGATAAGTACGTAAGGATGTTGCAGCATTGCCTGAAATTGCACACCCAGTGAA
Organism: Vibrio sp. ABH4_348; assembly: GCF_056159765.1. NCBI lineage: Bacteria > Pseudomonadati > Pseudomonadota > Gammaproteobacteria > Vibrionales > Vibrionaceae > Vibrio > Vibrio sp. ABH4_348. The sequence goes on from NZ_JBSWVW010000001.1 coordinate 34,818, forward strand.
GCGACAATCAAACCAAGCAGGGTATAAGTCAAAGCCATACCTTGCACATAGATAAATGCCAGGTAAAACGTCCGGCCGCGCGAGAGTGTTTTACCACCTAACAGGATACTCGTTAGGATAGGGTACATAGGTAAAACACATGGCGTAAAAGCAAGGCCCACTCCCAACAGCAAAAACACTAACGGTGCCCATGATTGCTCAGCAATTTGGCTAGCAAAGCTTTGCTCTTTTGATTGATTGGCTAAGCCTGTATCTGTTTGCTGGGTTTTGGTTGGAGGGGGCGCAGTATCTATCGAATTGACTAGACCTGCTAAGTCCAAGGTTCTTGTCTCAGGAGGGTAGCAAAACCCGGCTTCTGCACAGCCTTGATAAGAAACTTTAACTTGTGGATTGGAACCTGCAGAAAGAATGGGAATGGAGAGCTTTACCGCTTCTTGATAGATGGTCACTTCACCAAAAAATTCATCTTGGTAGGGTTTCCCCTCAGGAAGTGCCCATTCTCCTATTTCAACATTAACCCCTTCAACCGTCATTCGGTTTTGGTATAGGTAGTACCCGGGATAGGTAAACCATTCGACTATTAGGTTCTGTTGTTCGACGCGCCAGTCAAGCGGAAATGCTTCGTCGACGGGTAGAAACTTAGGTGTATTATCCAATGAATTATTGGCAAAGTTGTTGTTATCGGTGAACGCCGATGCAGACAACGAGTACAAAAGAGTCGAGATAAACAACCAAATTACGGAACGCATAATAGACAAAGCTTTGAGTAGGTAGTCAGATTCTAACTGAATAAGACCTTGCGATCAGTCAATTGGTTTCATGATGCCCGAAATTTGTCGGTTAGCCATGTCTAGCCTAAGTGTTTCAGGAAAGAATTCTGCTAAGTCACGATGCGCAGCTTTTCTTTGCCATGTATGGTGACGCAGTTTTTGCCTTTCGCTTTGGATCGGTACAGTGCTTCGTCTGCATTGGCGTAGGTAAATTCTGCATTCTGGCATACTTGAGCAATGCCAACACTAATGGTGATGTTGTAATTGTGAGAGGATTCAATCGCGCTACAAACCCGATTCATTAACAATGCGGCTTTATCTGGATGAGTGTGTTGAATAATTACAGCAAACTCGTCTCCGCCCACTCGGCCAATAAAATCGGTTTCTCTAAGTAGCTTTTTCATTTTCTCAGCAACATCGAGAATCAGTTTGTCGCCTACTTGATGTCCATAGCTATCGTTGACTTGCTTGAAATTATCTATGTCTACAATAGCCAGACTACTCAGCGGTTGATTAATGTATCTTTGATGCAACACCGTGAAATGTTCAAGTAACTCGTGGAATTTACGCTTGTTCCATAACTTGGTAAACGGATCTCGTTCGGCTTGGTCGGAGAGCATTTTGATCTGTTCGTGTTGATCCGTGATATCGGTAAAGAAGAAAACGTACTCCGACCCTAGATAGAACTTTTTGCTGACCAATTGGCTTTGAGTTTTACAAATGAGCTGAGATTGTTCTTTATTTTCGAGTATAAACTCGCCTTCCCATTTTTCTTTATCCGTCAGTTGTTCAAATTGAGCCGTGTTCTCTGGGTTACTGTTGAGTAATTTCTGCAATAACTGACCTTTTAACTGTGCGATTTCTAATCCTGTCATTTCACAAAAAGAAAGATTCACACGACGTATTCTAAACCGTTTGTCGGTCAATACGACACCGATTCCTCCTGACATGGACAGTTGGGCAAATCGACTATCTGTTTGCTTACGGTCTAAAAATTCCCAATAGTTGGCTATAAATGCACTGACTACCCCGCACAGTAGCCAAACGATTAAGGCATCTTGGTAAATATCGATTGTAGCGCTGTGCAGAGTTTGTTCTATTTCTTCGTTGCTAACTTGGGTTAACAACAGTTGAGTCTCTTCGCCATCAAACACAGAACCTTGATATCGTTTATAGATATAGAGTCCTGATGGTTGTATCGAGTAGCCTGACGACATGTCGTCTTTCTTCAGCTGCTCCCAGAGACCGGGGGCCTCTACTTGTATGTTGTAGTGAGCTCGGTCTGGAATCAGGTGGCCCATCAAACGTTGGTTATCTTGGCTAGCGCGGTAGTAGCCTTCGTTGTCGACCAAAAAAATGGGCGAATTAGACTGTGCTTGGGTCACTAATTTTACAATTGCGAGGACGTTCAAATTAGCAATAAAGTAGCCGTAGCGCTGGGTATCATCCTCGATTGGGTAGATCATCCGGTAGGCTGGCAGGTAAGGGATAACTGGGCGACCACGTTCGATTTCAAGGTCTAGGCCAAATCGACCCAGAGTGTGTGAAGGTAGTGTCGTGGCATACTCAAAATAGTCTCGGTTGGCTTTGTTCTGTAAATGCTCAGTGGGAACTATATAAGGTTTGTCCATGCCTGTTTTGTAATCAACACGGATTCGTTCATGACCTTGGCTATCAACAAACCTCAGTTGATAAAAGAGCTCGGAATTGACAGAAATTAATGCCCATTGTTTTTCTAGATAAAGCTTCAGCAAATCTTCTCGAAAGCGAGCGTAGTCGAGCAGCAAATCCGAATGGGCAATTTCAAAAAAGTTATGGTGAATTTTTTCTCGCAGGGTTGCAGAGCGTTGGTCTACGTATGTCAGCCATTGACTTTTTTCAGAAACAAGTTGGGACAAGGCATGTTCGTTTGCCCTGTGACTGACATAAAAGGTGACGGCAATAACAATCAGAGTCAAGCAAACCCAGACACTGGTAATTCTCAATGTCGCCCATAGCAAGCGTTGCACGCAACAACCCCGATTATTTTTAAGCCTGATGTTAAAGTTAGAAGAGGAATTAACTTTATACAAATAATTACATATGGATGGGCGTGGGATCTTTCTCAGACTTGCACTTCTATGACGTCTTGATTACTGTGGCTACAACAAAGGAGGCACTGTGTTCCCAGTATTACTTACACTTTTTATCGTCGTTCCCATTATTGAAATCGCGCTTTTTGTGCAGGTGGGCGACTGGCTTGGTCTTTGGCCAACTATTGGATTAGTTTTACTGACTGCATTTGTTGGTGCGTCATTGGTGCGTAGTCAGGGTATTCAAACCTTACTTACAGTCCAAAGCAAATTGCAACAAGGTGAATTACCCGCTCAACAAATTATTGAAGGAGTGATGCTAGCCGTATCAGGAGTGTTGTTACTGACGCCAGGTTTCATGACAGATGCCTTAGGCATGACGGTTTTGCTCCCAGCCCCGCGAGCTGTGATTGCTAAGCTATTGATGGAAAAAGTTAAGGTAAAAGCAACGACCAACAGCAGTTTTACTGGATCCTTTAATCATCAAGGCTTTGGAACACATAATCCGCACCAAAGAAACCCGTTTGGTCAAGATGATGGTCAGACGTTTGAAGGTGAATTTGAGCGTAAGGATGAAGACCGAGATAGGTTGAACTAGTCAGCTGGTCTTAATTGGAGAGCCAGCAGAGTTTTAAAACGGCGATTTTCGCCGTTTTTTGTCTATAGCGGGCGCTATACTGCGCCCTCAAATCCCATTTGTCGCCAAGCTTCAAAAGCAATGATTGCTACGGCATTTGACAGGTTCAAGCTTCGAGCTTCAGGCAACATTGGAATTCGAATACGCTGCTCCATGGGAAAGCTTTCGATTAATTCAGAGGGTAATCCGCGAGTTTCCGGACCAAACAACAAAACATCGCCCTGTTGGAAACTGACGTCGACATGATGTCCCTTGGTTTTTGTCGTACACGGAAAAATTCGTGGTGCTTTACCGTGTTTCTCTGTTAGGTAATCAACAAAAGCTTGATAGTTCGCATGACGAGTAACACGAGCTAAATCGTGATAATCCAAACCTGCGCGACGAACTTTTTTCTCTTCAAGATCAAAGCCCAACGGTTCGATCAGGTGCAGGTTGGCGCCGCAGTTAGCGCACAGTCGAATAATGTTACCGGTATTTGGAGCGATTTCTGGCTCGTACAAAGCAATGTCAAACATGATGAATTCAAAGTTATCTAAGTTGCTGACAGTATACCTAACAATTCTTTGCGTAGACGAGTCGCGTAAGATCTATTGAGAAACTTTTAAACAAAAAAGCCGATACGTGAGGTATCGGCTTGGTAATAGAACTTCGGTTAGGTATTAAGCGATCGCTTTCGCGTAGCTCTCAGAAACCGCATCCCAGTTTACTACGTTCCACCATGCGTCAATGTATTCTGGACGACGGTTCTGGTAGCTGATGTAGTAAGCGTGTTCCCAGACATCAAGAGCTAGTACAGGTTCACCCTGAACTGCAGCGACGTCCATTAGCGGGTTGTCTTGATTTGGGGTTGATGCAATAGCAAGTTCGCCATTTTTAACCACTAGCCACGCAAAGCCAGAACCAAAGGTGTTAATAGCGGCTTGTGTAAACTCTTCTTTAAATGCTTCAAATGAGCCGAAGGTTTTGTTGATTGCTTCGCCTAAAGCGCCTGTAGGCTCACCACCACCGTTTGGAGACATGCAGTTCCAGTAAACGATGTGGTTGTAAAAGCCACCACCGTTGTTGCGTACTGCTGGGCTGTGTTTGGAGATATTTGCAAAGATATCTTCTAGCGAACTGTTTTCTAAGTCAGTACCTTTAATAGCGGCGGTAAATTTGTCGAAATAGGTTCTGTGGTGCTTGCTGTAGTGAACTTCCATGGTTTTTGCGTCTATATATGGTGCTAGTTCGTCGTAACCGTATGGCAGTTCTGGAAAAGTATGTGACATGTTCATTCCTCCTTGTGTGAGGAATAAACTGTATTGATAATGATTTTCGTTTGCAACAATAATCTTTGTGTGGTCTTTATTTCTTTTCTAATTCCGACGGAAGTGGCAACACGAGCTTAACCACTAATCCACTGACTGGATGGTTTTCTATGGTCATTGAGCCTTGATGTTGCTGTATTGCATTGCGCGTTATGGCTAAACCAAGCCCTGCACCACCACTAGAACGATTTCTGGATTGGGATATGCGGTAAAAGGGGCGACTAATTTTGTCTAATTCCTCTGATGGCACGCCGGGTCCATCATCTTTAATCTCAATGTGCAAACATTGAGATTTTACAAGTAGGGTTACTTCTACACTGTGCTTGGCATAGCGAATGGCATTTCGGATTACATTTTCCAGTGCAGAAGCGAGTAAAGATTTATTGGCGTACAACTGACAGTCTGGAATCTGGGAGAGGGTAAATTGCTTACCCAGCTCTGTGGTCTCAAATTGCGCATCATCCAGCACTGTACGCCAGATAGTTTCAGCGGACAGGATGTGCTTTAGATTGTTGTTGTCTTGGTTCAAGCGGGTCATGGTTAATAGGTCTTGAATCATGCTCTCTAAGGTATCGGCTTCTTTCTCGATACGCGCGATTTCATCGTTGTCACCGTGTTTGCGCTTTGCTAATGCTGCCGCCATTTTGATGCGGGTTAATGGAGAGCGCAGTTCATGGGATACATCAGACAGTAATTGTTGTTGTGCTTTAAAGGTACCGTCGATGGAGAGCACCATTTGATTAAAGCTTTCTCCGGCTTGACGAAATTCACGGGTACCCGTTTCCAGCTCGGGAATGAGTTCAAATTTACCTGTCTTTACTTGCTCGCTGGCTCGTTGAAATCGCTGCGCTGGAAGGCTCAAGCGGTATGCGAGCAACAATAGCAATGGTGTGCTTACTAACATGGTTGCGACCAGTAACACCCAAGGCTGGTCCAATAGCCTAATGAAAAAAGGCGGAGTTGGAGGGACTTTATGAATAAAGGTGAGCCATACCGATTGATTGGCAATAGTGGCGGGAAACGGACCGACAAGAAGAGATGGACCGTATTGCTTCTGGCGAATTGTTGGCGGATTATCGTCGTTGAGGAAGTGGGTTAGGGCACGCGCTTGATCATTGCCGTTATTTCGCTTTCGGTTGTTCCAAACATTACCGAACTGATCGCTGATGACGATTCTGGTTTGATTGGAAAAGTCCTCATGTTGGCTTACTTGTTTTAACACATTGCTAATACGCTCAGCTCGGGTCGCAGTTTGCTCTATTGTCTTGACGTGATGTTGGTAGAGGTTGAGCTGTTTACTCGTTAACTCTCGACTCACCCTTGGATCGAAGTTGGGCAGCGACACCACCGCCCATAAAACCAGTAATAAGGTTAACCAAAAAATGGCAAAGATTTGTCCGTACAAACTAGACCAACGTGGTAACCATTTTTTCATTTTTTTCGAAATCATTAGTCTTCCACCAGAAGGTAACCACGCCCTCGCAACGTTTTGATATGCGGTCGTCCGTCAGGACGATCAGGCAGTTTTTTACGCAAGTTAGAAACATGAACGTCGACCGCTCTGTCAAAAGCAGTTAACTGCTTGCCAAGTACCTGCAAACTGATGTCTTTTTTACTGAGAATCTTGCCTGGATTTTCCATGAAAAATTGCAGAAGCTGAAACTCTGCGCTGGTTAATTCAATTATTGTCTGCTGAAAATAGGCTTCTTGGCGTCCTAGATGCAGCAATAATCCTTGGTGTTCAATCTCCACAGCGGGTACTGGGTCAGTGGGGGTTGTTCTTCTTAACACCGCTCTCATTCGGGCTAGGAGTTCCCTATCGCTAAACGGTTTGGGTAAGTAGTCATCTGCGCCCAATTCAAGACCGAGAACTCGGTCGATTTCGTCCCCTTTTGCGGTCAACATGATCACCGGGATCTGCCAATGCTCGCGGATCTTTTTTAGTGTATCCATGCCATTGAGTACAGGCATCATGACATCGAGCAGTACAATGTCGGTGTCGGAGTTGAGTTTCTCTAAGCCAAGTGCCCCATGCTCTGCATGGTCAACGGTAAATCCTTCAAAGCTCAATAGCTCAGAAAGAAGTTGCGCCAGCTCTACGTCATCATCAATTAACAAAACATTTGGCATAGTGGTAACCATTTAACGATTGCTACTTCTAATAATATTACCTTGTTTTACGAATGGTTAGCCTTAATTCGTCCGTGCTTTACATAACTTTACCTTGCCGCGACGTTGCTTTACATCCCAGCTCTTATGATTTCCATACCAGCTTGATTAACAACAAAAGGGCACAATAATGAACATTAAAAAAACACTGATAGCGATTGCAGTAGCACTTCCACTAGTGACAACAGCAGGAATTTCGCTAGCACAAGAAAGCAATTCAAATGGTCGCTGTAGTTCGGATGTGTTCGACAAACTATCCCTGTCGGAACAGCAAAAACAACAACTGAATGACTTGCGTGAATCTAAACGAGCAGCCATGAAAAATGAGCAAGGTGACACTAAGAGTGGTGCGGAAAGTGAGTATCGTACTCAAATGCAAGGTTTACTTAGCGCGGATAACTTTGATGAGCAAGCCGCCATTGCTTTGATCGAGCAAATGCAATCTTCACGCATCCAGCAGCAAGTAGAACGCATGTCGCAGCAACATCAAATGTTGAGTGTGTTAACGCCTGAGCAGAAAACCCAGTATTTTGAGCTAAACGATGGGAAATGCGGCAAGGGTAAACGCGGAAAAGGGCGTAGTTCAGATAGCTAGTAACAAATTATTCATAGGGGGCATTAGCCCCTTATTTGTTTGCACCATTGGCTGGCAAGGTTAACTATCACCCACTGTTGAGTATATACTGGGCAACAAGGCTCACATTCTGTTCACTCTATGAAAGCTGAATACGCACGATTGGTTTCTCTTGCCGCTTGGATGGCGACTGCGGTTGCCTCCATCCTACTTATAGCAAAAATTGGTGCTTGGTGGACCACGGGTTCCGTTAGCTTGCTTGCCTCTCTTATTGATTCAACGTTAGATATAGCCGCGTCCCTAGTTAACCTTGTTGTCGTGCGTTATTCATTACAACCCGCGGATGAAGAACACCGTTTTGGGCACGGTAAAGCGGAATCTTTGGCCGCGCTTGCTCAGTCCATGTTCATCTCAGGCTCTGCGCTATTTCTGATTCTAAATGGTGTTGATCGCTTTTTCCGACCTCATGAACTCAACGAACCCGAACTTGGTATTTACGTCAGTGGCTTTGCAATGGCCATGACCTTCGCGCTTGTGTCGTACCAAAAGTACGTGGTGAAAAAAACCGGCAGCCAAGCTATCGCTGCAGATTCCCTGCATTATCAAACCGACTTGTATATGAATATTGCCATTATGGTGGCGTTGGGATTGAGCTGGTATGGGTTAGGCCAAGCGGATGCGGTATTTGCGGTTGGCATTGGGATCTATATTTTATACAGCGCCTACCAAATGGTTATGGAAGCGACGCAAACATTGCTGGACAGACAATTACCAGAAGAAGAATTAGTGCAGATACGCAGCCAATGTATGTCGGTAGAAGGCGTGTTGGGTGTACATCAACTTCGCACTCGTATGTCAGGTCCGGTGCGATTTATTCAACTTCACCTTGAACTCAGGGACGACATGCCATTGATTGAAGCTCATGATATTTCCGATAAGGTCGAGCACCGATTGCTAGAAGCGTTCCCGGACGCAGACATTTTGATTCACCAAGATCCATACTCTGTTGTTTTTAATAGTGAAAGTGATCAGAAAGCGCACCCATGGTAGTAAGCATTGGCTTGTTAGCGGCAGTAAACAGATTTTTGAACGATACTGACATGTATCAACAAAGTCGTCATAGAAAGCTGTAATACTCTTACATAAGTAGAAAACTTACATAAATCAGATCAGATAACAGTAGTAATCTTAATGTAGCACGGTAACATAGCGCACAATTACTACAGTTCAAGTTGAACGCTGAAAGCGTCTAACACAAAATTTGAAAATTGGTTCCCAAAGGTTGAGGGTGAGCATGATTAAAAAAATCGGTGTTTTGACAAGTGGTGGTGATGCCCCAGGCATGAACGCGGCAGTACGTGGCGTAGTTCGCACCGCACTTTCAAAGGGATTGGAAGTCTTTGGTGTTTACGATGGTTACTTGGGTCTTTACGAAGACCGAATTGAAAAACTTGACCGTTCAAGTGTTTCCGATGTCATTAATAAAGGTGGCACCTTTCTAGGCTCAGCGCGTTTCCCTGAGTTTCGCAACGTAGAAGTACGTGAGAAAGCTATTGAAAACCTCAAGCGTCACGGTATTGATGCCCTTGTGGTAATCGGTGGTGATGGTTCGTACATGGGTGCGAAGAAGCTAACTGAAATGGGTTACCCTTGTATTGGTCTACCTGGCACGATTGATAATGATATCGCAGGTACAGACTACACAATCGGTTACTTAACGGCATTGAATACAGTCATCGACGCGATCGACCGTTTGCGCGATACTTCTTCTTCTCACCAACGTATTTCTATTGTTGAAATCATGGGCCGTCATTGCGGTGATTTGACTCTAATGTCGGCAATTGCTGGTGGTTGTGAATACATGATCACCCCAGAAACTGGCTTAGACAAAGAGAAGTTAATTGCCAATATTCAAGACGGCATCAACAAAGGTAAAAAACACGCCATCATCGCATTAACTGAGCTGATGATGGATGCTAATGATCTTGCAAAAGAAATCGAAGACGCGACAGGTCGTGAGACTCGTGCAACAGTATTGGGGCACATCCAGCGTGGCGGTCGCCCAACTGCGTTTGACCGAGTGCTGGCGTCACGTATGGGTAACTACGCGGTACATCTTCTACTAGAAGGCCATGGCGGTCGTTGTGTGGGTATCGTGAAAGAAGAGTTAGTTCACCACGATATTATCGACGCAATCGAGAATATGAAGCGTCCATGTCGCACAGACTTGTACCAAGTGGCAGACGAGCTTTTCTAAGTTCTAACGCACTAAAAAACCACCTACGGGTGGTTTTTTTGTATCTGTAATAGCCAGTAAAACTTGTAGCTGAAGCGTTTATTCGAGATTCAAATCTAGCGGTGTTTTACTTGGCCTACCACCAATTTCTCGTGTCAGTTTCGGCACTAAGTAACCTGATACAGATGCAATCAGCCCCCGCATAATGGCTTTGGCCTCTTGGTCCGAAACGAAGAAATGACTGGCCCCATGGACCTTATCTAGTACGTGCAAATAATAAGGCTGTACACCTGAATCGTACAGCTTTTCGACTAAATCTATTTGCAATGCGGAGCTGTCATTAATTCCTTTTAATAACACCGACTGGTTAAGCAAAGTCACGTTTGCTTGTTTGAGTCTTTGCAATGCAAATGCCAGTTGGTGATTGATTTCATTGGCATGGTTAATGTGTGTGACCATGACCACTTGCAAGCGAGTGGTTCGAAATAACTGACACAACTCATCGGTAACTCGCGCGGGAATCACCACAGGTAAACGAGTATGAATTCTCAATCGTTTGATATGTGGTATTTTCTCAATTCGCTCGATTAACCATTGCAGCTCTTGATCTTTGGCCATCAGAGGGTCACCGCCTGACAAAATAACTTCATTCAATTCAGCGTGCTCAGCAATGTACTCAAGGTTTTTTTGCCAGGTGGTTTTGTTGCCTTTATTTTCTTGATAGGGAAAGTGGCGACGGAAACAGTAGCGACAATTAATCGCACAACCGCCTTTAAGAATTAGTAGTACCCGGTTTTTGTATTTGTGCAGTAGACCCGGATTGGGGTTATCTTGTTCAAGTAGCGGATCCGCGCTATAGCCATCGGGCGAGAAAAACTCTGACTGCAGTGGCAGCACTTGCTGTAGCAATGGATCGTTAGGGTTGCCTTTTTCCATGCGTTCAACAAAGCTCAAAGGAACCCGCTGCGCAAACAGCTTCCGAGCTTCAAAGCCTTTTCGAAACGGCTCAGGATCTATCTCTAGCGTTTTCAATAGTTTTTCGGGGTCCGAGATCCCATTCGCTAGTTGAGTGAGCCAGTTTTGCTCAACAGACGCAAAGTTTCGGGTTATGATGTGCGACATTAATTTAACTCGAAGATTGGTAAAGAGGAAAAAATGGCTTCTGTAAGCACGAATGAATTCAAAGGCGGTCTTAAAATTATGCTTGATAATGAGCCGTGTGTCATTCTCGAAAACGAGTATGTTAAGCCCGGTAAAGGTCAAGCGTTTAACCGCGTTAAGATCCGTAAACTGCTTTCAGGTAAAGTTCTAGAAAAAACCTTTAAGTCTGGCGACTCTGTAGAGAAAGCTGACGTAATGGATATCGATCTAGACTACTTGTACAACGACGGTGAATTTTTCCACTTCATGAACAGCGAAACCTTCGAGCAAATCGCTGCCGATGAAAAAGCCGTAGGCGAGAATGCGAAGTGGTTAGTTGAAAACAACACTTGTATGTTAACGCTTTGGAACGGTAACCCTATCGTGGTAACACCACCAAACTTTGTAGAATTGGAAGTAACGGAAACTGACCCTGGTCTTAAAGGTGATACTCAGGGTACTGGTGGTAAGCCAGCAACGCTATCTACTGGCGCCGTGGTTCGTGTTCCTCTTTTCATCGCAATTGGTGAAGTGATCAAGGTAGATACTCGTACTGCAGAATACGTGGGACGCGTAAAATAATCGCGAATCGTCGAGATTATGATTGAATTCGAAAGGTCGCATTGCGGCCTTTTTTAATGTCTGTACAGGCATAACGGTTCTTTGCCAAAAACATGACTTGCCACAAACTCTAAGCGCAAAAGCTTAGATAGGATAAAGTCATGAAAACAACACTTCATACATGGCTAAGTGCAGCCAGACCTAAAACCTTACCCCTCGCCGTCGTATCCATTTTGACGGGCAGTACTTTAGCGTTCAGCAACAATAGTTTTAATTTGGTGGTCGCTTTTCTGGCGCTGGTTACCGCGACTCTGCTACAAATCTTATCTAATCTAGCGAATGATTATGGTGATGCGGTTAAGGGAACCGATAACGCTAAAAGATTGGGGCCTGCACGTGCTATTCAGTCTGGACAAGTGAGTCTTACAGACATGAAACGAGCCATTATCATTAATGTGGTACTGACAATTTTTTCAGGTTTATTTTTGGTCTTTTACGCCGTATCTGGATTACAAAATGTTTTAGCTTTCCTAGGGCTTGGCGTTTTGGCTATTGCTGCCGCTATCGCGTATACCATGGGTAACAAACCTTATGGTTATGTTGGGTTGGGGGATGTCTCCGTATTTCTGTTCTTTGGCTTGTTAGGCGTAATGGGGAGTTACTTCCTGCAGACTGGTCAACTGGATTGGTCACTGACTTGGCCTGCGATTGGATGCGGGTTACTGGCGGTTGCCGTATTAAACGTCAACAACTTACGAGATATAGAAAACGATGCGCAATGCGGTAAAAGAACCGTAGCGGTAAGGTTGGGAATCCGCAGAGCCAAACTGTATCACCTTGCGCTACTGCTCGGCGCGCTATGTGCTTTCGCGGTTTATTTACTGGCTCAACCTGTCGCATTGGTGATCAGTTTACCGTTTCTACTGAGCACCATTTTACTGTTCAAACACGGCAAAGACATATGGGTAGCCCCCAAGCCTGCAAACATAGCACCAATGATGCCAATAGTGGTGAAATGCTCAATGTTGACTAATCTTTTGTTTGTAGGAGTAGTGATAGCTCAAACTCTGGCAAGCTAAATAAATCTCGTCATTGCAATGACTTACTGACTAGATATACTTCGAGATACACGACCTAGGCAAAGTGAAGGTAACCTATGGAATACAACACCTCAGCTCTCTGTGATGTTTACTCTGATCAAGTGGATGTGGTTGAACCTATGTTCAGTAACTTTGGTGGCAGCGCTTCGTTTGCCGGCCAACTATTGACGATTAAGTGTTTTGAAGACAACGGCTTGATTCGTCAAACGCTGGAACAAGATGGCCAAGGTCGAGTTCTGCTCATTGATGGCGGTGGTTCGTTACGCCGCGCGTTAATTGATGCGGAGTTGGCAGCACTCGCGGAAGAAAATGAGTGGGAAGGCATTGTGGTATATGGCAGTGTTCGCGAAGTTGATGTACTCGAAGATATGAATATCGGGATTCAAGCATTGGCATCTATCCCTGTTGGTGCATCTAACCAGGGCATTGGCGAGATTGATGTACCCGTTAATTTCGGCAGCGTTACCTTTCTTCCAGAAGATTATCTCTACGCTGACAACACCGGCATCATTATCTCTCAAGAGCCGCTAGATATTGATTTTGATGACAGCGATGACATCGAAGATGACGAGGTTGATGACTAGGATGACTAGGTTCTGTTAACTGAATTTGTAAAAGAGCTGTTTGATACAGCTCTTTTTGCTTGTGGAGTATTGAACTAAAGACTTTCCGTGTGAAGGCAGTTTAGTTTTCTTAAACGCAGCGCATAGAGATATGCCAAGATACCACCGCTAACATTGGCGACCGCAATACCTATATACACGCCTTCTGCGCCGTAGAGGACACCACCCAACCAAGCGAAGGGTAAGGTGATCACAAATAGACGGATAATACTCCAAGTAAAGGCTTTACTTGGCACATGAAGAGCGTTTAACGCAGAAACCAGCATCATCATAATGCCCTGAAACCCATAGCTGATTGGCACAATAATTAAATATTGCCACAGTAGATCTTGCACCTGGCTATCTTCTGAAAACACATTGGCTAACGGGAAGCTGAGCGGAACCATCATGATAAAAATGATGAACTGAAACACGATAGAAAATCGCATACTCAAGAATAACCCGTCGAAACTGCGCTTAGGAGAGTTGGCTCCAAAGTTTTGGGCCATAAAGGGCATCAAGGCAGAGGTTAACGCCATCAGTACAATCAAAAGGATCGACTCAATTCGCTGAGCTGCGCCATAGGCCGCTATCGCTGGAGTCCCATGTTCAGAAAGCATCCTCATCACGATGGCTCCGGATAAAGGTGTCATGGCATTTGAAAAAGCGGCAGGGGCACCAATGTTTAAAATCGATTTACCATCTTGCCACCAATATTGAATCTTTGGCCATACCAGTAGTTTTTCCCGAACAATGAGCGTCCGCAGTGCCCAAGTGAGAGCACAGAGCCAACTGAGCGCACTGGCAATCGCAGCACCTTGTATTCCGAGTTCAGGGAATGGGCCGATTCCAAAGATAAGCAAAGGATCGAGTATGCCGTTGACGATGCCAGCGAACATCATAAGTTTTGCCGGAGTTTTAGTATCACCAGTCGCGCGAATCGCGTTGTTACCTGCCATCGGGACGACAAGGAGCACAATCGTCAGAAACCATATTTCCATATAGTCTTGGATGTATGGAATGAGGTGAGGCTCGGCGCCTAAAAAGGTAAATAATGGTTTAATCGAGAAATGACCAATAATACCAACACTCGCCACGGTGCTGACGGCCATGATCAGTCCGTGAGTGGTGAATCGACGAGCGGTATCAACGTCTTTTTTACCCAAAAATCGAGCGATATGGGTCGACATCCCCATGCCAATGCCCATGGTAATGCAGTTAACACCAAAAGTGACAGGGAAGGTGTAGCTAATGGCTGCGAGTGCTTCTGTGCCTAGCATGGCGATAAAAAACGTATCGACCAAGTTGAACATTAAAATAGCAATTAAGCCAAACGTCATCGGAATGGTCATGGTGCGCAATACTTCTGGAATTGGCGCGGTTAGCAGTCCGTGTTTGTCTTGCATGTTTGGCAAACTCGTCTCGAAAAAAACGTCGGCAAGGATACTTGATTATGGCGTGTGAAGATAGCGAAGAGCAAAAAGCCGGCGCATGGCCGGCTTTGGGGATTATTAGCAAAAAATAGCGTTAGCTAGATTCTGTCAAAATTACGCTTTTGCTTTCGCTGCTGCTTTCGCGATAGCGGCAAAGCTCTTCGCATCTAGTGAAGCACCACCTACTAGTGCACCGTCGATGTCTGGCTGTGCGAAGTAAGCTTCAGCATTTTCTGGCTTAACAGAACCGCCATATTGGATGATAACTTGTTCAGCTACCGCTGCATCTTTCTCTGCGATTAGAGCGCGGATAGAAGCGTGGATACGCTGTGCATCTTCAGCCGTTGCAGCTTTACCAGTACCGATTGCCCAGATTGGCTCGTACGCAATGATTGCAGCGTTTAGCGCATCTACACCGTACGCATCAATTACTGCATTGATTTGACGTGCACATACTGCTTCAGTTTCACCTGCTTCGTTTTGCGCTTCAGATTCACCAATACAGAAAACAGGCTTTAGGCCATTCTCTTTTAGGAAAGCAAATTTCTTAGCAACAAACTCGTCTGACTCTTCGTGGTACTCACGACGCTCAGAGTGACCGATGATGATGTGTGTTGCACCGAAATCTTTAAGCATTTCAGGTGAAGTGTCGCCTGTGAACGCGCCGCTGTTGTTTAGGTCAGTGTTTTGTGCACCTAGAATAATTTTGTTACCGCCTTCTGCGATAACACGCTCAGCTAGGTCTAAGTAAAGTGCTGGTGGCGCAACGGCTACGTCTACACCTTCAACGCCTTCTAGCTCAGCGTTAAGACCAGTTAGCAGCTCTTGTACCATGGCTTTGCTGCCGTTTAGTTTCCAGTTACCCATCACTACAGGACGACGCATAGGAATATCTCCGATAATCATTGAATGTAAAAAATAAACAAAGTTTCGAAAGAATATAACAGAATAAAAACGCTAAATCATGATTCCTGTCATGTCTATCTAGATAATCCGGGGATTGTGCGACCAAAAATGATCAGTGATCCGGTATACAGTTTTAGTGCGAATAACTCGGTTTTTTGTGATTGAATTGTTATTACTGCCAGCCCAATATCAAAAACTGGTGAAATACCCTAAGAGCAACTGATGCCAAATTTAGTAATGGAATATTCTGCTTCAGTCGAAGAGCAACTGAACATATCGGGTTTATTGGAAGATCTACACCGCGTAGCCGTAAACAGTGAGCTTTTTGATGTTAAATCGGTTAAGTCGAGAGCGACGCGTTATCAGCATTGGTTGATTGGTGAGCAGGCAGATAGCCAAGATTTTATTCACATTACCTTTGAATTGCTCGCCGGAAGAACAGCAGAACAAAAACGAGAGTTATCTCGTTTATTGATGGAAGTCTTGGTAGAAAAAGCAGGACAGTTATACAGTCTTACTGTCAATGTCCGTGATATGGATACGGACTGCTTTCAAAAAGTTACCAACTAGCGAGAACGACATCAGTTATGTCAATTACATCACTTACACTAAAACAAGTACTGTTTTCTTTTAACGGCCGAGTTGGAAGGCCGGTGTTTTGGATTTGGAATGCTTGTTACTACGCGGCGGTCTTTCTCTTATCCGTCGGTATGAATGCCTTATTTCCTGAGGCATCTTATTTAATTCTGCCTATCTTCCTGATCTGTGTTTTGATTCCGGACCTGGCCGTTACCGCTAAGCGATTTCACGATCGCAATAAGTCGGCCCGTTGGTTGGTTTTGTTTATTCCTGTTTACTTGGGACGGGTGATGGTACCGACTCCGGATCAAAGCCAACCGACGTTTGTTCCAACAGATATGCAGCAATTGATATCTTTAGCGGCACTGATTTGTGGCGTGTGGATTTTTGTCGAGTGCGGCTTGTTACCGGCGAAGAATGAAGACAACCTGTACGGTGATGCCAGTTAAACGAAAAAAAGCCAGTGTGACTGGCTTTTTAACAACTATTCTTTTCTACTTAAGTTATTTTCTAAGTAGTACGTTTTCAACCAAGTGGTTATTCCCTTTCTTGAGAATAAGCTGAGCCCGTTCGCGGGTCGGCAAAATATTACTTTGTAAATTAATACCATTAATACTACGCCAGATGCTTCTTGCCTTCTCAATAGCTTCTTTCTCGGTCAATTTGGTGTAGTGCGAGAAATACGAGCCGGGTTGTCTAAATGCCCCTTCACGGAATTTGAGAAAACGTTCGATATACCATTGCTCAATGGTGTCGCTCTCCGCATCGACAAAAATTGAAAAATCAACAAAATCAGATACAAATACACGATGAGGCTCATGAGGGTAATCCATCCCACTTTGCAAAACATTCAAACCTTCGATAATCAACACATCAGGCCTGTCGATGGTTTTGACTTGATTGGTTATGTCATAAGTGATGTGGGAATACACTGGGACTTCGAGATTGGGCTTCCCTGCTTTTACATCGGAAACAAACTGTACTAGGCGACGAATGTCATAGGATTCTGGAAAGCCTTTTCGCTGAAGAATGCCTTTTTGCTCAAGTGTTGATTTGGAATGCAGAAATCCATCGGTTGTTACAAGTTCGACTTTTTGGTGGTTATCCCACCTTGCCAGTAAGGCTCTTAAAAGTCTGGCTGTTGTGCTTTTGCCAACGGCAACGCTGCCGGCAATACCAATAATAAAAGGCGGAGCTTGTTCTTCGTTACTTAGAAACTGTTGCAGTACTTCATTGCGGCTTTGTCGAGCCGAGACGTATAAGTTGATCAATCTCGCTAATGGCAAATAGATCTCAACCGCTTCAGACATGGTCAGGTTTTCATTCACCCCTTGCAGCTCAGCGAGGTCTTCTTCTGACAGAGTCATCGGCACAGAGTTACGCAGTTCTGCCCATTTTTCGCGGTCAAAAGTTAAGAAAGGTGTCATTCCGTTTCCAGTTTCTATAACAGAGAGGAGAGGCAACATACCTCATGGATGGGCTATTGCAAATCTCAAGGACAAATTATTACCCATAAACACCCAATATCGCACGAAAAAACAGCAAATAAACGGATTGTAGGCAAAATGCCATTTTTTTTTAATTTAGCTATTGCAAGCCAGAAAATCATTCAATAGAATGCGCCCACTTGTGCCGACTTAGCTCAGTAGGTAGAGCAACTGACTTGTAATCAGTAGGTCACCAGTTCGATTCCGGTAGTCGGCACCATTCTCTCCTCAACGTCGCGTTGAGCAAAACTGAGAATGAAACAATTTGGAGGGGTTCCCGAGTGGCCAAAGGGAGCAGACTGTAAATCTGCCGGCACTGCCTTCGATGGTTCGAATCCGTCCCCCTCCACCATATTCTTAAGGAAATAGCACTACAGAGTTACGTGTTGCGGGCATCGTATAATGGCTATTACCTCAGCCTTCCAAGCTGATGATGCGGGTTCGATTCCCGCTGCCCGCTCCACTCTTTTAGAGTGCTGATATAGCTCAGGTGGTAGAGCGCATCCTTGGTAAGGATGAGGTCGGCAGTTCGAGTCTGCCTATCAGCACCAGCTCTTAAGCGAAACTTTCCTTTTGATACTTTCTTTTGACTAAACTATTTTTAGTCATTGGGAAAACCAGTTTATCACCAAATAAGTCTTGGTTGCGTGGTCATCAAAGCCACCTAAATCCGTACCTAGAGGGACAACTCATGTCTAAAGAAAAATTTGAACGTACGAAACCGCACGTAAACGTTGGTACTATCGGCCACGTTGACCACGGTAAAACAACTCTAACTGCTGCAATCTGTACAACTCTTGCTAAAGTGTACGGCGGTGAAGCGAAAGACTTCGCATCTATCGATAACGCTCCAGAAGAGCGTGAGCGCGGTATCACAATCGCTACTTCTCACGTAGAGTACGACACTCCAACTCGCCACTACGCACACGTTGACTGTCCAGGACACGCGGACTACGTTAAGAACATGATCACTGGTGCGGCTCAGATGGACGGCGGTATCCTTGTAGTAGCAGCTACAGATGGCCCAATGCCACAAACTCGTGAGCACATCCTACTAGGTCGTCAGGTTGGTATCCCTTACATCATCGTATTCATGAACAAGTGTGACATGGTTGATGATGAAGAGCTTCTAGAGCTAGTTGAAATGGAAGTTCGTGAGCTTCTATCTGAGTACGATTTCCCAGGTGATGACCTACCAGTAATCCAAGGTTCAGCTCTTGGTGCACTAAACGGTGAGAAGCAGTGGGAAGACAAGATTGTTGAGCTAGCAGAAGCGCTAGACAGCTACATCCCAGAGCCAGAGCGTGCAATCGATCAGCCATTCCTAATGCCTATCGAAGACGTATTCTCAATCCAAGGTCGTGGTACAGTAGTAACAGGTCGTATCGAGCGCGGTATCCTAAACGTAGGTGATGAAATCGCTATCGTAGGTATCAAAGATACTACTACTACTACATGTACTGGTGTAGAGATGTTCCGTAAGCTTCTAGACGAAGGTCGTGCGGGTGAGAACGTTGGTGCCCTACTACGTGGTACTAAGCGTGACGAAGTAGAGCGTGGTCAAGTACTAGCCGCTCCAGGTTCAATCACTCCACACACTAAGTTCGAGTCAGAAGTATACGTACTTTCAAAAGACGAAGGCGGCCGTCATACTCCGTTCTTCAAAGGCTACCGTCCACAGTTCTACTTCCGTACAACTGACGTAACAGGTAACATCGAGCTACCTGAAGGCGTAGAAATGGTAATGCCAGGCGACAACATCAAGATGACTGTAGAGCTAATTGCTCCAATCGCGATGGACGAAGGTCTACGCTTCGCTATCCGTGAAGGTGGCCGTACAGTTGGTGCTGGTGTTGTAGCGAAAATCTTTGATTAAGATTTGACGAAGCACTAGCAAAAAGGGCATCATTTGATGCCCTTTTTCTGCGTTAAATACAATTGGTGTCGAAACTTTGTTCGCACTAAGTAAAAAAGCAGAAGTTCTAGGTGCTCAAAGCGCCATCGCTCGAAGTGAATTCGAAGTATCTAGATAAAGGTGAGTATCAGGTAACTGATGCGAATGGATTTGCCCTGCAACGGCGGGGTTGTTGTCGTCTATATTAAGACTTAAACAGGTTGGTTTTATGAAAGCAAATAATGCTGAAACTCCTGATAGCTCAAATGCTGCAGACACGTTCAAATGGCTTATCGTCATTGCTCTGCTAGCCGCCGCTGTTGTGGGTAATTACCTGTATGGTGATTTAGCAGTATACATCCGAGCTACAGCTGTAGTTGTTTTAGCTGCCGCAGCGTTAGGCATCGCTGCAACCACCGAAAAAGGAAAAACTGCGGTTACTTTCGCGCGTGAATCACGTATGGAAGTTCGCAAAGTGGTTTGGCCAACTCGCCAAGAAACCACGCAAACTACCTTTATCGTTTTAGCAGTAAGTATTGTAATGGCACTTGTGTTGTGGGGCATTGACGGCATCATGGTTCGTCTTGTTTCCTTCTTCACAGGGCTATAGAGGGTTTTAATTCATGAGTGAAGCTCCTAAAAAACGCTGGTACGTCGTTCAAGCGTTCTCTGGTTTTGAAGGCCGTGTTGCACAGTCTCTTCGCGAACATATCAAAATGCACGATATGGAAGAGTTGTTTGGTGAAGTGTTAGTTCCGACTGAAGAAGTTGTCGAAATGCGCGCTGGCCAACGCCGTAAATCAGAACGTAAGTTCTTCCCAGGTTACGTCCTAGTTCAAATGATTATGAACGACGAATCTTGGCACTTGGTACGCAGTGTTCCACGTGTGATGGGCTTCATTGGTGGTACATCTGATCGTCCAGCTCCTATCACTGACAAAGAAGCAGATGCCATCCTAAACCGTCTAGAGAAAGCAAGCGAAGCTCCTCGTCCTAAGACGATGTTTGAGCCAGGTGAAGTGGTACGTGTTAATGATGGTCCATTTGCTGACTTCAACGGTACCGTTGAAGAAGTGGATTACGAAAAGAGCCGCTTGAAGGTTTCTGTTTCGATCTTTGGCCGTGCAACACCTGTTGAGCTTGAATTTGGCCAAGTAGAAAAACTTGATTAAAAAAACAACTTTTAGGGTTGTTTGAGGCGCGAAATCTGCATATAATTTCGCGCCTTTTTATAGGTTCTTATCAAAGCAAGCGGGGAGCTGATCTAAGGATCGGCGTTTGAACCCATTACTTAGGAAATATCATGGCTAAGAAAGTAGAAGCTTATATCAAACTGCAAGTTGCGGCTGGTATGGCAAACCCAAGTCCACCAGTTGGTCCTGCACTAGGTCAACACGGTGTTAACATCATGGAATTCTGTAAAGCGTTTAACGCAAAAACAGATTCTGTTGAGAAAGGTCTTCCAACTCCAGTTGTTATCACTGTATACAACGACCGTTCTTTCACGTTCATCACTAAGACTCCACCTGCTGCTGTTCTTCTTAAGAAAGCTGCTGGCATTAAGTCTGGTTCTGGTCGTCCAAACACTGAAAAAGTGGGTACAGTAACTGACGCTCAAATCCAAGAAATCGCAGAAACTAAAGCTGCTGACATGACTGGTGCTGACATCGAAGCGATGAAGCGTTCTATCGCTGGTACTGCTCGTTCAATGGGCCTAGTGGTAGAGGGTTAATATCATGGCAAAACTAACTAAGCGCATGCGCGTTATCCGCGAAAAAGTTGACGTAACTAAAGAGTACGAAATCAACGAAGCTGTAGCTCTTCTAAAAGAGCTTGCTACTGCTAAGTTCGTAGAGTCTGTAGACGTTGCTATCAACCTAGGTATCGATGCTCGTAAATCTGACCAAAACGTACGTGGTGCTACTGTACTACCTCACGGTACTGGTCGTGACATCCGTGTTGCAGTGTTCACTCAAGGTGCTAACGCTGAAGCTGCGAAAGAAGCGGGTGCTGACATCGTAGGCATGGAAGATCTTGCTGAGCAAGTTAAGAAGGGTGAACTGAACTTTGACGTTGTTGTTGCTTCTCCAGATGCAATGCGCGTTGTAGGTCAACTAGGTACTATCCTAGGTCCACGTGGCCTTATGCCAAACCCTAAAGTTGGTACTGTAACTCCTAACGTTGCTGAAGCAGTTAAGAATGCTAAAGCAGGTCAGGTTCGTTACCGTAACGACAAAAACGGTATCGTTCACACGACTATCGGTAAGGTTTCTTTCGAAGCTGAACAGCTAAAAGAAAACCTAGAAGCACTACTAGTAGCAGTTAAGAAAGCTAAGCCATCTTCAGCTAAGGGCGCGTTCCTTAAGAAGATCAGCATTTCTACTACTATGGGTGCTGGCGTAGCAGTTGACCAGGGTTCTCTGGACACTCAAGCGTAATGCATTTGCTTAGGCGTGAAATTTGTGTATAATCTCGCGCCTAATATTTGTGGTTGGGGCTGAAGATTGGTGGTTTTCACCGTGAAACAGTCTCCGTCCAAGACCGTAGGTGCTTGGTTTCAAGCTTAATTCCCTACGTAGATGGTGCCCGAACTGACAGAAAGACTTTTTAAGTTACTTTCTTCTGGGACTGCACCTAAATAGCTCTCACTGTTGTGATAATAGTGAGTGGTGTAACGACAACCAGGAGTAAATCCAAGATGGCTTTAAACCTTCAAGACAAAAAAGCGATTGTTGCTGAAGTCAACGAAGCGGCCAGTGGTGCACTTTCTGCGGTTGTAGCTGATTCTCGTGGCGTTGAAGTTGCGGATATGACAGCTCTACGTAAACAAGCGCGTGAAGCGGGCGTTTACATGCGAGTTGTTCGTAACACACTTGCACGCCGTGCGGTTCAGGGTACAGACTACGAGTGTCTAGTTGACACTTTCACTGGTCCTACTCTAATCGCATTCTCTAACGAGCACCCAGGTGCTGGCGCACGTCTTTTCAAAGACTTCGCGAAAGAGAATGACAAGTTCGAGATCAAAGCTGCCGCTTTTGAAGGCGCTCTAACTGACGCAAACGTACTTGCAACGCTACCAACATACGACGAAGCAATTGCACGCCTAATGATGTGCATGAAAGAAGCTTCAGCTGGCAAGCTTGTACGTACTATCGCAGCTGTCCGCGATCAAAAACAAGAAGCAGCGGCTTAAGCCTTGCTTTTTACTGGTTGCTAAATAAACTTATTGTTGACTTAAAAGAGAATTGTTATGTCTATTACTAACGAGCAAATCCTAGACGCAGTTGCAGAAATGTCTGTAACTCAAGTTGTTGAACTAATCGAAGCAATGGAAGAGAAGTTCGGCGTATCTGCTGCTGCTGCTGCAGTTGCTGGTCCAGCTGCTGGCGAAGCTGCTGCTGAGCAAACTGAGTTTGACGTTGTTCTTACTGCTGTTGGCGGTAACAAAGTTGCTGTTATCAAAGCAGTACGTGGCGCAACTGGCCTAGGTCTTAAAGAAGCTAAAGCTCTAGTAGACGGCGCTCCAGCACCTCTAAAAGAAGGTGTTGAGAAGGACGAAGCTGAAGCTCTTAAAGCTCAGCTAGAAGAAGCTGGTGCTTCTGTTGAAGTTAAGTAATTATTGCTTAATTTCTTAGCCTAATGGCTAATGGCTGGTGGTTTAATAACCACCGGCCTTTTTGCGCTGTAGGGCATGTGTGAATTTTCCCGCTGTTTAGTCACACAAGCTCGTGCAAATCTTTCATATTGCGCTTGAGGCGCAACATGAACCCGTCAAATAAACAGTTGTTAGTCACTGTCTCATTCAATGATGGACAGTTTGGGTCACTTATCAGCGAGCTGAGGAACCCCATGGTTTACTCTTATACCGAGAAAAAGCGCATCCGTAAGGACTTTGGTACTCGTCCACAAGTATTGGACATTCCATACCTGCTATCGATCCAGCTCGATTCTTTCGATAAATTCATCGAACAGGATCCTGAAGGTCAATATGGTTTAGAGGCTGCTTTCCGTTCTGTTTTTCCAATTCAGAGCTACAACGGCAATTCCGAGCTGCAATACGTTAGCTACCGTCTTGGTGATCCCGTATTTGACGTAAAAGAATGTCAAATTCGCGGTGTTACTTATTCAAAACCACTACGCGTAAAACTGCGCCTAGTTATTTTTGATAAAGACGCGCCAGCAGGTACTGTAAAAGACATTAAAGAACAAGAAGTCTACATGGGTGAAATTCCACTCATGACAGACAATGGTACCTTCGTAATCAATGGTACCGAGAGGGTTATCGTATCCCAGCTGCACAGAAGCCCAGGCGTATTCTTCGACAGCGATAAGGGTAAGACCCACTCATCTGGTAAAGTTTTATACAATGCGCGCGTGATCCCTTACCGCGGTTCATGGTTAGACTTCGAATTCGATCCGAAAGACAACCTGTACGTGCGTATTGACCGTCGTCGTAAGCTACCTGCAACGATCATTCTTCGTGCACTTGGTAAGACGACTGACGAAATCCTTGATTTGTTCTTTGAGAAGATCAACTTCGCTGTTAAAGATCAAACTCTACATATGGAGTTGGTACCTGAGCGTCTACGTGGTGAAACCGCATCATTTGATATTGAAGCAAATGGTAAAGTATACGTAGAACAAGGTCGTCGCGTAACTGCACGTCACATTCGTCAGTTAGAAAAAGATGCGGTTGATCATATCGAAGTACCAGTAGAATACATCGTTGGTAAAGTATCGTCGAAAGACTACATCAACGAAGATACTGGTGAGATCATCGTAGCGGCTAACCAAGAACTTAGCTTGGAAGCACTAGCGAACTTATCTCAAGCAGGTCACAAAGATCTTCAAGTACTGTTTACTAACGATCTTGACCACGGCCCATTCATGTCTGATACCTTGCGTATCGACAGCACAGTTGACCGCATTTCAGCGTTGGTAGAAATCTACCGCATGATGCGTCCTGGTGAGCCGCCAACGAAAGAAGCTGCAGAAGCTCTATTCGAAAGCTTGTTCTTCGCTGAAGAACGTTATGACCTATCGACTGTTGGTCGTATGAAGTTCAACAGTTCAATTGAGCGTGAAGATGCTCTTGAGCAAGGTACGTTGGACGAGACTGATATCATCTCTGTGATGAAGAAGCTTATCGCGATTCGTAACGGTATCGGTGAAGTCGACGATATTGACCACTTGGGCAACCGTCGTATCCGTTCTGTTGGTGAGATGGCAGAGAACCAATTCCGTGTTGGTCTAGTTCGTGTAGAACGTGCAGTTAAAGAGCGTTTGAGCCTTGGTGACCTTGATGCAATCATGCCTCAAGATCTTATCAACGCTAAGCCAATTTCTGCAGCAGTTAAAGAATTCTTTGGCTCTTCACAGCTTTCACAGTTCATGGACCAAAACAACCCGCTTTCAGAAGTAACGCACAAGCGTCGTATTTCTGCATTGGGTCCTGGTGGTCTAACTCGTGAGCGTGCTGGCTTCGAAGTACGTGACGTACACGTAACGCACTACGGTCGTCTATGTCCTATCGAAACGCCTGAAGGTCCAAACATCGGTCTAATTAACTCACTATCTGCATTTGCGCGCTGTAATGAGTATGGTTTCCTAGAAACACCATACCGTCGCGTAGTTGATGGTGCTGTAACAGACGAAGTTGACTACCTATCTGCTATCGAAGAAGGTCAATTTGTTATCGCTCAGGCGAACGCAAAATTGAACGAAGATGGCACCTTTGCTGACGAGCTAATCACAGCGCGTCAAAAAGGTGAATCTGGTCTTCACCCACGTGAACACGCCCAGTACATGGACGTTGCAACGAACCAGGTAGTATCTATCGCGGCATCGCTAATCCCATTCCTAGAGCACGATGATGCGAACCGTGCCTTGATGGGTGCGAACATGCAACGTCAGGCAGTTCCAACATTGAAGGCTGACAAGCCTCTCGTTGGTACGGGTATTGAGCGTAACGTAGCGGTTGACTCTGGTGTTACTGCAGTTGCGAAACGCGGTGGTACGGTTCAGTCTGTTGATGCTTCACGCATCGTTGTTAAGGTTAATGAAGACGAGTTGATTCCTGGCGAAGCGGGCATCGACATCTACAACCTAACTAAGTACACACGTTCAAACCAAAACACATGTATCAACCAGCGTCCAACTGTGATGCCGGGTGAACCTGTTGCACGTGGTGATGTACTTGCAGATGGTCCTTCTACAGACTTGGGTGAACTAGCGCTTGGTCAAAACATGCGTATAGCGTTCATGCCTTGGAATGGTTACAACTTCGAAGACTCGATCTTAGTCTCTGAGCGCGTTGTACAAGAAGACCGTTTCACAACTATTCACATTCAAGAGCTTCAGTGTATTGCTCGTGACACTAAGTTAGGTTCAGAGGAAATTACCGCTGATATCCCTAACGTAGGTGAGTCTGCGCTATCTAAGCTTGATGAATCAGGTATCGTTTACATCGGCGCAGAAGTTAAGGGTGGCGACATCCTAGTTGGTAAAGTAACACCTAAAGGTGAGACTCAGCTAACTCCAGAAGAAAAACTTCTACGCGCTATCTTCGGTGAAAAAGCGTCTGATGTTAAAGACACGTCTCTACGTGTTCCTAACTCTGTGTCAGGTACCATCATCGACGTTCAAGTCTTTACTCGCGACGGCGTAGAAAAAGACAAGCGTGCGCTTGAAATCGAGCAAATGCAGCTTAAAGAAGCGAAGAAAGACCTTACTGAAGAATTCCAGATTCTAGAAGGTGGTCTACTTGCTCGTGTTAAAGCGGTATTGCTAGAAGGCGGTTACAGCGAAGCGAAGCTTGATGCAACAGATCGTAAGAAGTGGCTAGAGCAAACGTTGGAAGACGATGCACTACAAACTCAGCTTGAGCAACTTGCAGAGCAGTACGACGAACTAAAAGCAGACTTCGATAAGAAGTTTGAAACTAAGCGTCGTAAGATCACACAAGGCGATGATCTAGCTCCTGGCGTACTGAAGATCGTTAAAGTTTACCTTGCGGTTAAGCGTCGCATCCAGCCTGGTGACAAGATGGCAGGTCGTCACGGTAACAAGGGTGTAATCTCTAAGATTAACCCAGTAGAGGACATGCCTTACGATGAAACTGGTGAGCCAGTTGATATCGTATTGAACCCTCTAGGTGTACCGTCGCGTATGAACATCGGTCAGATCCTTGAAGTACACTTAGGCCTTGCGGCTAAAGGTATTGGTAACAAGATCAACCAGATGGTTAAAGAGCAGCAAGAGCTTGCGAAATTCCGTGAATTCTTGAAGAAAGTTTACGCTCTTGGCGATACTCGTCAGCAAGTGGACATTGATGCACTGACTGATGATGAAGTTCATACCTTGATTAAAAACCTTCGTGGTGGTCTACCAGTTGCTACACCTGTCTTTGATGGTGCAACTGAGCCAGAGATCAAAAAGCTTCTTCAACTAGGCGATTTACCTGAATCGGGTCAGTTGACTCTATTTGATGGTCGTACTGGTGATGCGTTTGAACGCCCAGTAACCGTTGGTTACATGTACATGCTAAAACTTAACCACCTTGTTGATGACAAGATGCACGCCCGTTCAACCGGTTCGTACAGCTTGGTTACTCAGCAACCATTGGGCGGTAAAGCTCAGTTCGGTGGTCAGCGTTTCGGTGAGATGGAAGTATGGGCACTGGAAGCATACGGTGCTGCTTACACGCTACAAGAAATGCTTACGGTTAAGTCGGACGACGTTAACGGCCGTACTAAGATGTACAAAAACATCGTTGATGGTAACCACTCGATGGAACCAGGCATGCCAGAATCGTTCAACGTATTGTTGAAAGAGATTCGCTCGCTAGGTATCAACATCGAGCTAGAAGACGAAGAGTAATTCTTAATTGGCCTTGTGAAAGCAAGGCCAGCAAGAGTTATCCGGTAGAAGGAGCTTGTGCTAGCAAGCCCTTTTAAACTCCTCACAGGAGCTGATTGTGAAAGACTTATTAAACTTTCTAAAAGCACAGCATAAAGCCGAAGAATTTGATGCAATCAAAATCGGCTTATCTTCGCCTGACATGATTCGTTCATGGTCATTTGGTGAAGTAAAAAAACCTGAAACGATTAACTATCGTACGTTCAAACCAGAACGTGACGGTTTGTTTTGTGCGCGTATCTTTGGCCCAGTAAAAGACTACGAATGTCTTTGTGGTAAGTACAAGCGCCTTAAACACCGTGGCGTTATCTGTGAGAAGTGTGGCGTTGAAGTAACGCAAACTAAAGTTCGTCGTGACCGTATGGGCCACATCGAGCTAGCTTCTCCAGTTGCACACATCTGGTTCTTGAAATCACTACCGTCTCGTATCGGTTTGTTGATGGATATTCCACTACGTGACATCGAACGTGTTCTTTACTTCGAAATGTACGTGGTGACAGAGCCAGGCATGACTGACTTAGAAAAGAGTCAGATGCTTACGGAAGAAGAATACCTAGATCGCCTTGAAGAATGGGGTGATGAATTCACAGCAAAAATGGGTGCAGAAGCGATCCGTGATTTGCTACGTGATATGGATCTTAACGCTGAAGCTGAGCAAATGCGTGAAGAGTTGGAAACAACTAACTCTGAAACTAAGCGCAAGAAGATCACTAAGCGTCTTAAGTTAGTAGAGGCATTTGTTGCTTCTGGTAACAACCCTGAGTGGATGATCCTAACGGTTCTACCTGTTCTTCCACCAGATCTTCGCCCACTAGTACCACTAGATGGCGGTCGCTTCGCGACTTCAGATCTGAACGACCTATACCGTCGTGTGATCAACCGAAACAACCGTTTGAAGCGTCTTCTAGAGCTAGCGGCTCCAGACATCATCGTACGCAACGAAAAGCGTATGCTGCAAGAGTCTGTTGATGCCCTTCTAGATAACGGTCGTCGCGGTCGTGCGATCACTGGTTCTAACAAGCGTCCTCTGAAATCTCTTGCTGATATGATCAAGGGTAAGCAAGGTCGTTTCCGTCAGAACCTACTAGGTAAGCGTGTAGATTACTCTGGCCGTTCTGTAATCACAGTAGGTCCATACCTTCGCCTGCATCAGTGTGGTCTTCCTAAGAAGATGGCACTTGAGCTATTCAAACCATTTATCTACAGCAAGCTTGAGACTCGTGGCCTAGCGACGACCATCAAAGCAGCTAAGAAAATGGTTGAGCGCGAAGAAGCGGTCGTCTGGGATATTTTGGATGAAGTTATCCGCGAACACCCTGTACTGCTAAACCGTGCACCAACACTTCACCGTCTTGGTATTCAGGCGTTTGAACCAGTACTAATCGAAGGTAAAGCGATTCAGCTACACCCACTTGTGTGTGCGGCGTACAACGCGGACTTCGATGGTGACCAAATGGCGGTTCACGTACCTCTAACTCTAGAGGCGCAGCTTGAAGCTCGTACTCTGATGATGTCGACAAACAACATTCTGTCGCCAGCATCAGGTGATCCAATCATCGTACCTTCTCAGGACGTGGTATTGGGTCTGTACTACATGACTCGTGACAAGATCAACGTGAAAGGCGAGGGCATGTACCTTGCTAGCCCAGCAGAAGCTGAAAAAGCTTACCGTACTAAGAGTGCTGAACTGCATGCGCGCGTTAAAGTTCGTATCACTGAGACAGTAAAAGACGAAGATGGCAACAGCACAACAGAAACCAAGATGGTCGATACGACTATCGGCCGTGCAATGTTGTGGCAAATCGTTCCATCGGGTCTGCCTTTCTCTCTAGTAAACCAAAAACTAGGTAAGAAGCAGATTTCTACACTTCTTAACGAGGCGTACCGTAAGCTTGGTCTAAAAGACACAGTAATCTTCGCTGACCAAATCATGTACACAGGTTTTGCTTATGCGGCACTATCTGGCGTATCGGTTGGTATCGACGACATGGTGGTACCAGATGCGAAGTACACTGAGATCGCAGAAGCTGAAGAAGAAGTACGCGAAATCCAAGACCAGTACCAGTCAGGTCTGGTAACTGCCGGTGAGCGTTACAACAAAGTTATCGATATCTGGGCTTCAACCAATGACCGTGTTGCAAAAGCGATGATGGAAAACCTGTCTTCTGAGACAGTGGTTAACCGTGATGGCGAAGAAGAGCAACAAGAGTCGTTCAACAGCATCTACATGATGGCTGACTCGGGCGCTCGTGGTTCTGCAGCACAGATTCGTCAGCTAGCAGGTATGCGTGGTCTGATGGCTCGTCCAGACGGCTCAATCATCGAAACGCCTATCACAGCGAACTTTAAAGAAGGTCTAAACGTACTTCAGTACTTTATCTCAACCCACGGTGCTCGTAAGGGTCTAGCGGATACAGCATTGAAGACAGCGAACTCGGGTTACCTAACTCGTCGTCTAGTTGACGTTGCTCAAGACGTAGTAGTCAGCGAATACGACTGTGGTACTCACGAAGGTGTCGACATGATGCCTCACATCGAAGGTGGTGACGTTAAAGTACCACTAGCTGAGCTAGCGCTTGGTCGTGTGGTTGCCGTAGACGTTCTTAAGCCAGGTACTGATGAAGTTCTAATTCCTCGCAACACTCTTATCGATGAGAAGTGGTGCCAAATCATGGAAGAGAACTCAGTAGACAGCATGAAAGTGCGCTCAGTCGTAACCTGTGATTCAGACTACGGTTGTTGTTCACTATGTTACGGTCGTGACCTAGCACGTGGTCACCTAGTGAATCAAGGTGAAGCAGTCGGTGTAATCGCTGCTCAGTCTATCGGTGAACCAGGTACACAGCTAACCATGCGTACTTTCCACATCGGTGGTGCAGCATCTACAGCAGCTGCTGAGAACAGTGTTCAAGTTAAGAACAACGGTTCTGTTAAGCTTCACAATGCTAAGTACGTAACCAACAAAGATGGCAAACTGGTTATCACATCTCGTGCAACTGAACTAACCATCATTGATGAGTTTGGTCGTACTAAAGAGAAGCACAAACTGCCTTACGGAACCTTGCTAAGCAAAGGTGACAACGATGCAGTGACTGCGGGTGAAACAGTGGCTAACTGGGAAGCGCACACGCTACCAATCATCACTGAAGTAGCGGGTCGTATCCAATTCGTAGATATGATTGACGGTGTAACCGTTTCTCGCCAAACAGATGATCTAACAGGTCTATCTTCAAGCGAAGTAACGGAAGCGGCGGCACGTCCTGCAGCAGGTAAAGACATGCGTCCTGCAATCAAACTCGTTGATGAAAAAGGCAACGATGTTGTGATTCCAGGTACTGACATGCCAGCCCATTACTTCTTACCAGGTAAAGCGATTGTAAACATCGAAGACGGTGCAGAAGTAGGCGTGGGTGATACGCTAGCTCGTATTCCTCAGAAATCTAGTGGTAACAAAGATATCACTGGTGGTCTGCCTCGCGTTGCTGACCTATTCGAAGCTCGTAAGCCTAAAGAGCCTGCGATTCTAGCTGAGCACACAGGTACTGTGAGCTTTGGTAAAGAAACCAAAGGTAAGCGTCGTCTAGTTATCACTCGTGACGGTGGTGACACTTACGAAGAGATGATTCCTAAGCATCGTCAGTTGAACGTTTTCGAAGGTGAAAAAGTTGAACGTGGTGATGTAATTGCAGATGGCCCAGAGTCACCGCATGACATCCTTCGCCTACGTGGTATCCATGCAGTAACTCAGTACATCGCGAACGAAGTACAAGAAGTTTACCGTCTGCAAGGTGTAAAGATTAACGATAAGCACATCGAGACTATCGTTCGTCAAATGCTACGTAAGTGTACAATCACTCACGCTGGTGACACTGAGTTCCTAGCTGGTGAGCAGGTTGAATACGCACAAGTGAAGATCGCTAACCGCGAACTTGAAGCTGAAGGCAAAGAGCCAGCACGCTTCGAACGCGAACTGCTTGGTATCACTAAAGCGTCTCTTGCAACTGAGTCGTTCATCTCTGCAGCATCGTTCCAGGAAACAACACGCGTACTAACAGAAGCTGCGGTTTCTGGTAAGCGTGATGACCTACGCGGTCTGAAAGAGAACGTAATCGTTGGTCGA
The DNA here is from genome assembly GCF_056159765.1 of Vibrio sp. ABH4_348. Lineage (NCBI taxonomy): Bacteria > Pseudomonadati > Pseudomonadota > Gammaproteobacteria > Vibrionales > Vibrionaceae > Vibrio > Vibrio sp. ABH4_348. The sequence continues at coordinate 66,322 of NZ_JBSWVW010000001.1, forward strand.
TTGATTCCAGCTGGTACAGGTTTCGCCTACCACCAAGATCGTCAAGCGAAGCGCGCTCAAGAGCAAGAAGGTCCGTCTGCTGAACAAGCAACGGATAACCTAGCGGCACTTCTGAACGCTGGTTTCTCGTCTGACGAGTAATCGAAAGCAATAAGATAAAAGCCCGAGCAAATGCTCGGGCTTTTTTGTGCGCTTTTGGAACTATTGATTAATTTACCTAAAAAAAACCACTTACCGTCAGGTGGTAAGTGGCGTGCAAAAACCTGCAATTACAATAAAGGAATATGAAAGAATTAAGCGCGGATTTCGCCGCCGCCGCCCTGAGAGGGGACAGGAGAAATGGTGGGTTCGAGACCCATTGATTGAGCGGATGTCATGACTTTAGTACCCGCTTGAGTTCCATCTGTAACCCAAAATTGATTCTGAGTTCCGTCGTATCCAACGAAAACGAGTTTGTTATTCACTATTGTGTTTTGTGTCAAATTAGTGCCATTTGCCAACTGATCGAGGAAAAAAGTGGATTCTTTTTGCTCTGTATTGTTATTGATATCAGCCAACACCAAAGGGCCCCTGGTTGTCATTTTAACCAACTCGAATCCGTTGCCAGCATTGCCGCTATCGCGAATTATGATGGCTTCACCATTGAGAATCCGCATTTCTTTTGGCACACCACCAACATTTTGTGGCGTAAAGTTTTCGCCATCATTAGAAGTGTACAGGTAGAACTCTTTGTGCTCTGAAGCATCAAGGTTAGTAAAGCTGATTAGCGCATAAATTGTGTTGCCACTAACTTTAACATCTAGAGTTTCTATGCCTTGGTCGCCCCAATTCCCTGCAGGCAGTTGACTTGTTGGCAATTGATAACCTATTTGTGAAGTTTGCTGTCCTTCAACAAACGTGTAATAAGTTTTTCTTCCAAATAAATATAGCTTATCAGCGTATGGCACTGATTTCGTTTGAATAGCCGGCATATTGGTACGAGCAGTTTTTAGACCCGCTAATGTACCTTCGGTGTAGTACACATTAGTTTGGCTACCATTGTGACCATACCAATATAAGCCAGAACCTACGGGAGTCATATGCGAGACGCTCGTATTGTTAGTGCCTGGGTTGATGTCGTAGGTCACCAATTGTGGGTAATCAATCCTATCAGCACTAATCTGGCCGGTAATTTTAGCAATTGATCGAAGCTCTGTTCCCGTAGCAGCTTGATAGCCTGTGTAATAAACATGTGTATCGGTTTCAACAAAATTACTCGGGCTGTTTATGCCACCGTAAGAGTGCTCTTGACCGCTAATTAAATCTTTCACACTCATATAGGTGTTTGTGCTGTTGTCGATGCGTTTAGGGACATACGCTTTATCGTCACTTACTACGAATGTGGTTGGTTGATTCGCAAAATTAGCAATAGAACCACTGTCTAATGGGATAGAGCTCGTACCTGATGCTGTGCCATCACTACTATATAACTGGAATTTGTTTGAGTCATCGTAGGCTACAAAATATGTTTTATTTTGATTTTCAGTGAAGAATCTTGGGTTTGAACCAGATGTTCCTGCTCTCAGTTCGCCAAGTGAGATAAAGGACGAACCGTCGGTGGCGTAAGGTTCATTATTTGAGCTGTTGGCTAATTGTGCTTTGACAACAATATAGTTAGTACTAGTTCTGGTTTCATTTTCGCCTTCAGTCTGATCAGCTTTTTTAATGTTATTGTTGTTACAGCCAGCCAATATAACAGTGGTAAGGCATGTAACCGCAAAGAGGTTTCCTTGCTTCATGTGACTTTCTCCGCAATCTTGTTTTTGTATGCGGTGCAATCATAAGCAGTATGTTTTTTACAGATAACTACCCAGTTGGGTAGTAGACGCCGTGCATCTTCTGTTTATCAATAAAAAGATAAACAGGAAATGGAGCAAAACATATGTGCGACAAAAATGTCACGCTGAAAAACCACCGTTTACAGAGTGTTATTAATAATTTGGATAAAACCGAGTTAGATTGGCAGGTTTTGTTAGAGGAATTGGTTGAGACTTTTTCTTTGTCAGTTTGTCACATGATCGTATTAGAAAAACAATCAATGACAATTCGATACCACTTAGATGCTGGCAAAAAAACAACCGATGATCTAGGACGCACGTATCTACAAATCGGGCAGGGCAATCATGTCATGCGTCATGTACTTAATTCCCCTCCTCGAGAGAAATTTTTGGCGGTGTCTAGAATGCCAGATGACCAAAAGCAATCGCATCGAAACAGCGAGTTTTTTAAAAAATGGTGTGAACCGCAAGCTTTTGCTGATAGTGCTAATTTATGCCTGTTTGAAGAAAACAATTGGGTCACTATGTTAGTGTGCAATCGAGATGTTGAAGTGGGTCGTTTTAAAGATGATGAACTATTTGAAATGAATCGACTGGTACTGCCGTTGAGAATGGCGGCGAATCGCATATTTAGTGAGCCCAAGCAGGATCTTACCGCAGCGCGATTTAATAGTTTACTTGAAACATTCCGAATTCCAGTTGCAGTGCTTTCTGAGCAGGGGCGATTGTATGCAATGAATAAAAGTATGGAACAACTACTTTCTTCCCAACCCGAGCTCACTATTCAAGACCAGTGTTTTGTTCTCAAGAACAAGAAAAAGAACCAGATGTTGTACAGTAATTTGATTCAGGCGACCAAGCGTTTGGATGTCAGCGATGGTTACACGCTAGTTGATAACGATACAATCGACTTGGAAACTAAAGTAACTATTGGCTTACAGGCATTAGAAAGTCAGATATCGACTCAAGTAAGACACCTGAATGGAGTGATGGTGTATGCGTTATCACCTCAACTCATTAAAGCAGTAGACATCAAACGACTGATGGAGTTGTTTGCATTAACGGAAAAGGAAGCGATGATCTGTCAGCAGCTAGCACTGGGTAAGCCGGTAAAGCGAATTGCTCTAGAAGACGGTATTTCTGTCAATACCGTAAAATTTCACGTCAAACACATCTTCATAAAAACAGGCTGCCGAGATAAGTTGAGTCTTGCCAGTATGATTAATGCAATCCCAGGCGCTTCATTAGTTTAGTATCAAACAATTAGACACAAATTTAATCTCTATATTCTCAGACTGTTACCGAGCCAACTCTATGCTCTGAAGTAGAGTGCCATTCCGTAAAAATAAACCCCTGATATACTCTGCACGTAAGACGAAAGTTTGTCAGAGTAGTAACCATGGTTAATTCAACAATTCTAGTTATTCAAAATATCGCTAAGAGTGAGTTAGGTTGGCAGCAATTTGCGGCTTTGATGGTCGCTCGTTTCCAACTACATGTCTGTCACATCATTGTCATTAATCGTAATAATATGACTATTCGATACCACATAGATGAAGGAGTGAAAATTCCTGATGAACTCGGACGAGAGTACCTCAAAATTGTGCAAAATGACCAAATTATGATGATGGTACTACAACAACCACCTATCGATCAGTTTCTTGCAGTGTCCCAGTTACCAGAAGATGCCTATGACTACTACATGAATAGCGAGTTTTATACTAAGTGGTCAAAGCCTCAGGGGCTATTGGATAGCGCCACTTTATGCCTGAATGAAGATGAAGAATGGCTAACATTGATGATGTGCAATCGAAATGAGCAAATTGGTAACTTCACATCTCATGAATTGGCCGAAATGAATACTTTGATTCCTCATTTAAGAGAAGCTGCAAGCTTAACTTTTTCGTATCAAGCCGATCATCTTTTGTCGTCGCGTTTTGCAAGCTTGTTGGAAACCTTTCGAATTCCAGTTGCGATATTGAGTGAAAGGGGACAGTTGTGCGCTATGAATCAAGGAATGAGGCAATTATTGTTTGAGCAGCGGGAGATTCAAATCATCAATAATTGTTTTACGTTATCTCAAAAAAGAAAAAATCAAGATCTATACAGTAACCTTATTCAAGCGAATAAAAGACTAGAAGTAGGTGAAGATTACACATTAGTTGAACAAGATAACGTGGATCTGGACAGCAAAGTAACCATTGGCTTTCAGCCTCTAGAAACGCGCCTTTTAGATGGACAAAAAAGACTAAACGGAGTGATGGTGTACGCCATCGCACCACAACTAATTGCACCAGCTTCCGTTGAAAAACTGATAGAGTTGTTTGGGTTTACAGAAAGAGAAGCTGTTATCTGTCAAAAACTTGCCATGGGAAAGCCAGTCAAACGAATCGCTCTCGAAGAGAATATCTCAGACAATACGGTTAAGTATCACGTTAAGCAAATATTCGAAAAAACGTCATGTCATGACAAAGTTACACTGACGAGCATGATAAATACAATACCTTCAAGTCGTTAGAATCTAGTTCACATCATTCAGATGTGAACTAGATTACAATCGCTTAACTATGCCCCTGGTGGTACCGCGAGACTTTCCGCGATCATGTCGATCAACTCATCTTCCACTTCAAATCTAAGTTCGATAATTTCACCGATCTTAGAGAGGTCCTTATCTAAATTATCCAAGGTGTCGTCCTCTGATACATCAGCGTAGACATCGGTGAAGTTTAGTAAAGGATCGGTAGTTTCAACGATCTTGAAGTAGGTGGTATTAATGTCATCCGTTGCTTCAAAACCCGTCGAACGCCATTTGTCCATGACCATATCGTAGATCTTGAAATGTCCCTCAGAAATGTAATCGACCAAATGTTGGCAGAAATCCTGAAGTTCTTGTGGAGTGGGAAGACTGGATAAGTTTGATTTGGCTTTTCCAGAATCGAGTGCAGCAAGTTTACAAAACTCAACGATTAATAACTGTCGAGTATCGAGCCAATGATCGATGACGTCGCTAGACCCACCGAATTGCTCTTGTGTTTTTTTTAGTTTTTTAAGCATGAGTTGCCCTCATGAGCAGATCACTATCCTGTGATCGTTAGCTATTGCAAAGCAAAGCGTGGATTTACCCTACCTATGATCGATCCAAGCTTGATCATGGGAAGGAACAAACTCTTACATAACTTTAGATTGCCAGTAAAATGGATCCACTGCAAGCTAGGAGGAAATAGAGTGGGATTTGATATGGAAAACAAAGAGATTGCCTATTGGTTTGTGGTTGATGGTAGTCAGCTATGGATGCCCAATGATGAAATTCCATTTGGTAGTGCAGAACAGCTAAATCTGCCAGCGGAAAAGGCGGTGCACATCGGTAGATACAACCAGTATCCCGTAATGTGGGTCAATGATCAGGATGTCGAAACATCGAATCCACTTTCTAGCCTTAGACAATTCACCAACTTGCCAGAACAGGCTTTCATGTTGGCAAGTAAGGCGGTGCAATTCGGTCATATGACACAAACTCAACGTTTCTGTTCTTGCTGCGGTGGTAGAAATTATCTGAATCAAAATGAAGTCGCGATGCAGTGCCAAGAGTGCAGAACCATTCATTATCCGAGAATATTTCCGTGTATTATTGTTTCGGTCAGACGTGGCAATCGACTACTGCTAGCACACCATACAAGAAGCAAAGCGCAAACCTATACGGTATTGGCAGGCTTTGTTGAAGTAGGGGAAACACTAGAGCAGGCCGTTGCGAGAGAGGTGTTTGAAGAAGCGGGTATTGAGATTACTAATATCCAGTATCACTCCAGCCAGCCATGGGCATTTCCGACCAACCTGATGCTAGGTTTTACGGCTGATTATGCTGGTGGTGAGATCAAATTGGATCCCACTGAATTGGCTGATGCGAATTGGTTTGAAATCGAACAGTTACCGAAAATCGTTGAAAATGGCACGATCGCAAGGGTGTTGATTGACCATCAAATCAATCGAATTAGATCGGAACGCGTGGATCTCTAGGCAAAAAAAACCCTCCGGGTTAGGAGGGGGTAAGTAAGATGTCGTTATGAGATTTGAGTAGCAAGTACTCAGTATTATTGTAGTTTTCGCTAGCAGAGGAATTTGTAACACCGTTGTGCTTGACGGGCAATTGAAGTTATCTTTTTATCGTTGAGAACATGATCTGGGTTGCAAAGCACGCCGCTTTTTCCCTAAAAACAGTGCTAGAATAGCGCCTCAAAATCGACCCTCGTTAGGAATAAAAATGGCTGAATTGAAGAACGATCGATACCTACGTGCCTTATTAAAAGAGCCAGTTGATTGCACCCCAGTGTGGATGATGCGTCAAGCTGGTCGCTACTTGCCAGAATACCGTGAAACACGCTCAGTAGCGGGCGATTTTATGTCGCTGTGTAAAAACGCCGAGTTGGCATCGGAAGTCACATTACAGCCACTTCGTCGTTTTCCATTGGATGCGGCGATTTTGTTCTCGGATATTTTGACGATTCCTGACGCAATGGGTTTGGGACTTTACTTTGAAACGGGTGAAGGACCTAAGTTTGAACGTCCAATTACGTGTAAAGCGGATGTCGATAAAATTGGTTTGCCAGATCCAGAAGGTGAACTTCAATACGTGATGAATGCGGTTCGCCAAATTCGCAAAGATCTGAATGGCGATGTACCGCTTATTGGTTTCTCTGGTAGTCCGTGGACCCTTGCAACCTATATGGTTGAAGGCGGAAGTTCAAAGGCATTTACCAAAATCAAAAAGATGATGTACGCCGAACCTCAAACGTTACACGCATTGTTGGATAAGCTGGCTGATAGTGTTATTGAATACCTAAACGCACAAATCAAAGCTGGTGCACAATCGGTCATGGTGTTTGATACTTGGGGCGGAGTGTTAACTCCACGCGATTACAATCTCTTCTCGCTGCAGTACATGCATAAGATTGTTGACGGCTTGATCCGTGAAAACGATGGTCGTCGTGTGCCTGTTACGCTATTCACTAAGAATGGTGGCATGTGGCTTGAGCAGATTGCGGCGACAGGTTGTGATGCTGTGGGTCTGGATTGGACCATTAATATCGCTGATGCAGTTATACGTGTGGGTGACAAAGTCGCATTACAGGGCAACATGGACCCTTCAATGTTGTATGCTGCTCCAGAACGCATTCGTGAAGAAGTGGCAACAATATTAGAAGGTTTTGGCAATAAAGGCACCGGACACGTCTTTAATCTCGGTCATGGTATTCATCTCGACGTGCCACCAGAAAATGCCGGTGTGTTTGTAGAGGCTGTGCATGAGTTATCTAAGCCATATCACAAATAAATAAAACTAAATAGAATTAGCGCCTGCCATTTAGCAGGCGTTTTTATTGCCTGTTGCTTTTTATTGTATGACGTTAGATATAATAGAGAAGTTGCCTCCAGTCTGGGTTGTTAATCCGTATTTATGAAGACCAAAGAAAAGATCGTCAGTGCCTCACTTGAGTTATTTAATTTGAAAGGTGAGCGGAATGTAACAACCAATCACATTGCAGCATCCATGGATATTTCACCCGGAAACTTGTATTACCACTTCCGTAACAAACAAGAGATTATCCATGAGATTTTCAAACTATACGCCAAAGAGTTATTGGAAAGGTTTGCGCCATTGACAGGACAAAGAGAGAGCTTAGTCCTACTTAAACATTGCTTAGACTCAATTTTTTCATTGATGTGGAAATATCGTTTTTTCTACGCCAACTTACCTGAAATCCTCAATCGAGATTTAAAACTGCATCAGGACTACATAGAAGTCCAAGCAACATTGCAACAGAACCTAATTGAGATTATTCGCTCTTTCATTCAATTGGATTTGTTAGATATTACAGAGCAAGAGATTCCTTCCTTGATCACCAATTTGCATTTGGTCGCCGTTGGTTGGTTAGGTTACCGCTCGGCGATGTCACTAGACGAATCCATAACCGAGTCGGTGATACACGAAGGAATGCTTCAGTTGATTGCGGTAGTCACACCCCATGCGACTCCGCAAGGGCGAGAGCAGCTCCAGTTATTGGCCGATGGTGTGAAAGCCCTGCACGCTTAGACTTCGTTGTTGAGCACCACAAAAAAATATAGTTTGGTTTTATACTCGTTTGTTATTTTGCTCAGAAGATACAACCCGTTAGAGTGCCGATACTATCTAGGATTGGCGATAACCGCCAATGAGAATACGTTAAGAGGGAAGTTATGCATTTTGATGTCTTTAATGGTGACGCTGACGGAATTATTTCGCTATTGCAGTTACGTTGGGCGGAGCCTAAAACCAGCACCTTAGTAACGGGTGTTAAGCGAGACATTCAACTTGTTAAACACATACCTGTTGAAACGGCATCATCAGCGACCATCCTCGATATCTCTATGGCAAAAAATCATGCTGATCTGCAAAAGCTATTAGCATCCGGCTGCCCTGTGTTTTACGCCGATCATCACCAACCCGGAGATATTCCTAAATCATCCTTACTTGATGCCCACATCGATCTCGATGCCAATACTTGTACAGCATTGATTGTTGATCGTTATTTGAATGGTCGCTATCACACTTGGGCGATCGCAGCGGCATACGGTGATAACTTACTGGCTACAGCCGATGATCTGGCCAGCAAAGCTGGGCTGACTGATGAGCAGGCTAAGTCGTTAAAAGAGCTAGGCACCTTAATTAACTACAACGGATATGGTGAGTCATTAAATGATTTGCACTTTAATCCAGCTGAACTTTATGGCTTACTGACTCAGTATCAGAATCCATTTGATGCGATTTTAGATACGGCTTCTCCTTTCCATAGATTAAAAGCGGGCTACGAAGAGGATTGGCAACGCGTCGAACAGCTTAATCCTGAATACCACGATCATAATGTGAGAGTGTTTAAGCTAGATAATTCAGAGTCATCGCGAAGAATCAGCGGCGTATTTGGTAATCATTTGGCCAACCAATCACCAGAGCATGCTCATTTGGTAGTGACTGGAAATGCCAAGCAGGGTTATACCATTTCATTACGGGCACCTTTGGCGAACAAGCAAGGTGCTGGCGACATTTGTGGGCAGTTTGAATCAGGTGGTGGTCGAGCTGCAGCGGGTGGAATTAATCACCTCCCCAAAGACCAGCTTTCTAAATTAATTGGTCATGTGTCGTCTTACTACGGTCAGTAGCTGACCAAACCTATCAGTATTTATTGCAGCCAAGATCGCGGGTTTTGAGTTTGGCTGTTTCTACGTATTTCGAAATACAGAGAGGGACGGGATTGTCCTCCGGTGTCGCCAGCTAGCGCGATAGTCTCGCCGCGAGTAACCTTGTCCCCTTCTTTTTTGGTTAGACTCTGATTGAAGCCATACAGTGTCATATCGCCTTTTCCGTGGTCGAGTAACACCACCAGGCCATAGCCTCTTAGATAATCGGCAAATACCACAGTACCTGGGTGTACGGCTTTGATTGCTTGGCCATAGTTGGCATCAATGACGATACCTTTCCATTTGATTTGTCCTGTTTGTGTCGAGCCATAGTTATTGAGCACGCGTCCTTTGACTGGCCAAGGCAGTTTTCGTTGTTGGCCACCAATCCCCGTCATAGGAACTGCCGCTCTTTTGGCTGCCTTTGCGATTTCAGCTTTCAGGCGAGTTTCATTTCGTTTCAGCTCGTTGAGGTAAGCTTGATCACTAGTGATGTCTTTTTTAATTTTTCCAATAGTCGACGAACGGTTGGACTTCTGCTTGGCCAGCGTATTCTTTTTGCTAGAAAGCTCAGAGATCAATGCATCAATATTGCGCTTTTCAGCTTCAATCCTCTTTTGTTTTTCCCTAAGCAAGGTTTCACTCTTTTTAAGTTCGGTGATTATTTCAGAGCGCTGCTTGGCTAAGTGTTGAAAATAGAAGCTCATACGCTCTTCCTCAACACCATTGTTCAGCATATTGGTGGAGGATTTTGCGCGTTTAGTGAGATAGTAGGACTGAATCAATTGATTAAGTTTGGCTTGTTGAGCCTGGCGAGCGTTAGTGAGTTCATCAATATCCTGTTGAAGACGAGTGAGGTTTTCAGATGACTTTTTTTGTTCTGATTGATTGGACTTAATTTGCTTGGTTAGCGTGGAAATCTGCAGCTCTTGTTGTTTTAGATTTTTCTGCAGTTGCTCTAGCTTAGATTGTTGAGTACTTAGCTCTTTCTTTTGACGAGAAATTTCATTACTGACACCTTTGAGTTCTTGTTTATCAGCATGTGCAACTGGTGCCAAGCTTGAAAATAGCCATACCATTAGAACAATGAGAGGCAGTTTTCTTTTGATAAAGCGGATAGACCAGCGTGCAGCCATAACAAGTAAAACCTATTGAGTGCTAAGCAAACGAAAAAGTAGTTGAGCAAATCCTATGCTAGTCTCGAGTGGCAATCAATTGAATAGAGACAAAAAAGCTCGGCGTGTGCCGAGCTTTTTCATTAACAGGTCCTGACTTATACCAAAGATTTACCTGACATTTCAGCAGGAATTTCTTGGCCAGTAAGCGCAAGCATAGTCGGTGCTAGGTCAGATAGTTTACCGCCTTCGACAAACTTCACGTCTTTGCTACCCACATAAACTAGAGGAACTGGTAGGTTTGTATGTGCAGTGTGAACACCACCTGTTTCAGGGTCTACCATCATTTCCGCGTTACCGTGGTCAGCCGTCACTAACATCTGACCATCAACTTCATTGATAGCGTCAACCACTTTACCCATACACTCATCAATGGCTTCAATTGCTTTTACCGCAGCTTCGTACACACCTGTGTGACCAACCATATCTGGGTTAGGGTAGTTACAGACTACATAGTCATATTTTCCTGACTTGATAGCAGCAACTAGCTTTTCGGTTAGCTCAGGTGAGCTCATTTCTGGCTGTAGGTCGTATGTTGCAACTTTTGGTGAGGCAACAAGAATGCGATCTTCACCTTCGAATTCTTGTTCAACGCCACCGTTAAAGAAGAAGGTTACGTGAGCGTACTTTTCAGTCTCAGACATACGAGCTTGAGTTTTACCCAACTTAGATACCCATTCACCAAAGGTGTTGGTCAACGATTCAGGTGGGAAAGCAACCGCTAGAGGGATGTCCGCTGCGTACTCAGTCAGCATAACGAAGTTCACTTGAGGGTAAGCTTCACGCTCGAAACCTGCAAATTCAGGAACAAATGCACGAGTGATTTGACGAGCACGGTCTGCGCGGAAGTTCATGAAGACAACTGCATCGCCGTCTTGAATATTAGCGTCAGCTTGGCCTTCTGCTTGCAGTTTAGTCGACTGAACAAATTCGTCATTCTCACCTCGCTCATAGGCCGCAGCCAGACCTTCAACTGCTGAGTCAGCCGTGAATTCTGCCTTGCCCAGAGTCAGTAGGTCATACGCTTTTTGTACGCGATCCCAGTTGTTGTCGCGGTCCATTGCGTAGTAGCGTCCTACCAGAGAAGCGATTCGACCTTTACCAAGTTTGGCAAACAGCTCATCAAAGCGTTTCAGTGAGTTTTCAGCGCTACGGGGTGGCGTGTCGCGACCATCTAGGAAACAGTGTAGATAAATTTCCTGTGCACCACGCTCTGCAGCCATTTCAACGGCGGCATAAATATGGTCTTCATGAGAGTGAACACCGCCTGGTGACATTAGGCCCATTAGGTGGACAGCTTTCCCAGCGGAAACAGCAGAATCAATCGCTTTCACAATGGCTTCTGTTTGAGCAAATTCACCGTCTTGGATAGATTTGGCAATGCGAGTCAGATCTTGATATACCACGCGACCAGCACCGATGTTAGTGTGGCCTACTTCTGAGTTGCCCATCTGACCATCTGGAAGACCAACATCGAAACCCGATGCTGAAATTAGAGTGTTAGGGCGGTTTGCCATCAATGAATCTAAAACAGGCGTGTTTGCGTTTGCTACTGCATTACTCTCGATCTCTTCACGGTGTCCGTAACCGTCTAGGATAACTAGAGCCATTGGCTTCTTAGCTGACATATCTATGACCTCGTCATTTTCAAATCTTTGGATCGTGTGACCCTGAAATAAATTAGCGTAATTTTACTACACTTTTTAACCAAAACTGTAGGCTTAGATCAAATATTGTTGTCACTTGCACGTAGCTATTTTACATATCTCTAAAACTTAACCAAAAGACCAGTACCAATCACTGCCAATGTCGCACCAAACCAGGCGTATCGACTTGGCCGAGTTTTACTATAAATCCAAATAAGTGGTAACAGCATTACCGGGGTCATGGATGATAACAACGCGACCATGCCAACGTTTCCGGATTTTAGAGCATACAAAATTAGTGTCATACCAACGGCCATGGCTAGGAAGGCATTCATTGCGGTTATGGAGAGTATTTTGATGTTGATAGGGTTGAGCTTTTTGGCTACTTTCCACCCAGTAAGCAGCAGTAATAAATGTGCAGATAGTGCAGTGAACATACGTATGGCAGAAGCGGCAATGGGATCGACTTCAGTCATCATAACTGGCTTAGCGATGATTCCCCCTAGAGCTTGGCAAAGGGCAGAGGTTAACCCTAATGCTATTCCTATCCACAACTTACCTTTCACTTTTTCTAACGCGTGTTTGTCAGATTTACGACCAAAGAAAATCGCGCCGAGTACACCAGAAAAGACCAATGTTGCCCCAATGAGCTCGATATGAGACATAGTCTCACTAAATAAGAAGTACCCGAGAACGGCAGAAAAAACAGCGTGGCAGGAAAACAGCAGTCCGGCTTTGCGCGGTCCCATTCTATTGAGACAGGCGAACAAGGCTGTGTCGCCAATGAAAATTCCAATTAGACCAGACCACATCATAGCAGAGGTGGAGTCTAAGTTGAGCGTGGCCCAACCCCCGTTATAAATTGCCATTGAGCCTAAGAAGAACGAAGTGGATGCCATTCGCCATCGACTGTAAGAAAAGGTACCAAGGTGTTGGGCGGGCTTTACCGAGAGCAAGCTTGACACGGCCCAAAGAAATGCCGCGCAAAGTGCTAGCCATTCAAATCCCATTGAAAAGTCTCATTGTTATAAATGAGACAAATATGCATTAAGAGGCGCTGCAAAGCTAGCCTGATTGAAAATGACACATTAGTTATTTGCCATCACTTTAGATCAGGTGAGCAGTATAACCGCGGCGTACACCACAATCAGACCACTGATACCAAGAATGATGCCGGTTTTCGCCATGTCTTTGCTCTCAATGAGTCCTGTGGAGTAGGCGAGAGAGTTAGGCGGTGTTGAAACCGGTAATATCATGCCGAGAGAAGCTGAGAAGGCGACAACAACCAATAAGCCTTGCAAACCACCTACATCAACTAAAGCGGGCATAGAGGTACCGATAGCCGCTGCAATAGGCATCAGTAAGTTGGCCGTTGCAGTATTGGACATGAAGTTAGCCATTAACCAACAGACAATGGATAAAGTGACGATAACCGCAAACGGTGACAACGCTTGATAGTTAATAGAGTGTGCTAACGCCTCGGCAAGGCCGGTTTTATCCAACGCAATACCAATCGCAATACCACCGGCAACCAACCAAAGCACATCCCAGTTGATTTGTTTGAGCTCAGGTTTACCCATGATACCGGTCATAGTGAAGACTGCGAGCGGGATAATGGCGACAACATAGGTGTTCATACCGTGCAGCTTAGTGGTCATCCACAGTAAAATTGTTGCGGCAAACGTAATATAAACCACCATGGCACGCCAACTCGTTTTAAATTTTCCGTCAAGTTTGAGAGTCATTTCTGCTTGAGAAGAGGGAAACAGTTTTTGCAGCAATACCCATGCGAGGCCAAGTTGAAAGATGACAAAAGGTAAACCCATCATCATCCAACTCAAAAAATCGATGGCATTGTCACCCGTTAGGTATTGCAAGGCGATGGCATTGGGTGGAGTACCAATCGGTGTTGCAATACCACCAGTGTTAGCTGCAATAGGAATACACAGAACCAAGGCTTTTATACCTAAGTCACCTTTCGGTGCTGATGCCACTATAGGGCCGAGCAAAGCCAGCATCATGACTGTGGTCGCCGTGTTAGACATAAACATAGAAAACACGGCGGTGATCAGCATTAGTCCTAACATGATGAATTTTGGCTGCCTGCCAAATGGTTTAAGTAACACTCGCGCCAAGTTGTTATCTAGCTGGTATTTAGATGCCGCAATGGCTAAAGCAAAGCCACCCATAAATAGAATGATGATGGGGGATGAAAACGCGGAGAAAATATCGGTGTAATTGAGTAGTTCGCCGATTCCATCTTGGCTGCGAAATACACTCAAACCTTTATTCGATATCATCACCAGCTCAAGTGCGATGATCAAAATGGAAGTTGCAAAGACTGGGATTGGCTCAAGTACCCAAAGCAGAGCTGCGAGTAAAAAAATGGCAAATAAACGATGTTGGACGACAGTCAGCCCATCGATGGGAATGAAACTGGCGGGTAACAATAAAATTAGAAGCGGTAACCCAAAACAAAACAACAACTTAATAAGCTGATTAACGTTGACTGATTTTTTCGATTTACTCTGCATTTTACCCTGCACTACTTACACCCATTTGGTTAGTATCCGTAGCATAGGTGACTTGAAGAACGACATCTTAGAGCAAAGTAGAGTTTTGCTGATTGAGTTGCAAGAACAGAGGAAAACTTGTTACTTATCAACTAAAAAAGCCTCACATGGTGAGGCTTTTAAATCTTGGGTTAAGTGTTGGCTACTCGGATTTGTGAGCGTAAGGGGTGCCCATTACTGTGGTTACTTCATTTTCCATAGATTCATCGAAGCGCACTTGGCCTTTTGCAAAACAGTTAATGACTGTTGAACCGAGTTTAAAGCGACCCATTTCTTCACCTTTTTTCAAGCGAATAGCTTGTTCGCCGTCAGCTGGGTAGTTCCAACGATGAATGGTATTTCCTCTAGGCGGGGTCATAGTGCCTGACCAGACAACTTCAATACTACCTACGATTGTGGCGCCAACTAGTACTTGCGCCAGAGGGCCAAATTCGGTGTCAAAAATAGCCACTACTCGTTCATTTCTAGCAAACAGGTTTGGCACATTTTCAGCCGTTAATGGATTAACTGAAAACAGATCGCCAGGTACGTAAATCATCTGGCGTAGCACACCATCACATGGCATGTGAACACGGTGATAGTCACGAGGAGAAAGATAGAGGCAAGCGAATTCACCGTCATCAAATTCAGCGGCAAGCTTCTCATCACCACCCAATAGTTCAAGTGCAGTGTAGGTGTGACCTTTGGCTTGAATCAGTTTTCCATCTTCAATAGCACCAAATTGGCTTACGCACGCATCCGCTGGGTGAACGATGGTGTTCCCATCTTCAGCAATAGGACGCGCATCTTCTTTGAGTTCGCGTACAAAAAAATCATTGAAGGTAGCAAAATGCTTAGGGTCGCTGTGCTTGGCTTCGTCCATATTCACTTTGTACTGCTTGATAAACCAACGAATCACAGAGGTTGTCAAGGCGCCTGCTTTTGCTGAAGCCAACTTGCCCATCAATCGAGTGAGCGCGTGTTGTGGGATCCAGTATTGCAATCCTACTTTCAATTTATCCATGTCTAAATCCAAAATAAACGTGAAACGAGCGTTAGCGCTCGATGTTACTGAAAAAGATAACTTTTGTCAGCAGTGTGAATGGCGAGTTGCTGTTGGTCTAGAAAAAACGCGCCCAGTCGAGTGTTTGAGGCGCGTATTTACATGTATTACAGGTCGGCTTTTTTGTTTCGTGAATACTGCCGGTTGGCTTTGTTTTCAACCATGCTTTCTAAAATTCGATGATAGTTTTCAAATCGAATTTCACTGATCTGCCCATCTTCAACCGCTTGGCGCAGAAGACAACCGGGATCGTCGAGGTGTTTACAGTCTCTGAACTTACAGCCACCCAAATATTCTCTGAACTCGATAAAAGCTTCGGTAACTTGGTCAGGTTCCAAGTGCCAAAGACCAAATTCACGAACTCCCGGAGAGTCAATCAAATCGCCGCCTTTTGGGAAATGGTAGAGCCTGGCTGCTGTGGTGGTGTGTTGACCCAATCCAGAGTTTTCGGAAACTGCACCTTCTTCAACATTGAGTGCGGGAATTAGCGCATTGACTAGGCTGGATTTACCCACACCTGATTGACCCACAAAGATGTTGATTCTATTTGCCAACGCAGTTTCTAGCTCAGCTATACCTTCACCCGTTTCTTTACTAACAAACAGCACGCGATAGCCGATTCGTTGGTATTCTTCCAACCATTCCTGGTACATATCTAATGACTCAGGGTCGAGAAGGTCGATTTTGTTGAGAACCAGTAGCGGCTCAATTTGCAGTGTTTCAGAAGCCACTAAATAGCGGTCAATGATGTTTAGTGACAGTTCAGGCAACACCGAGCTGACGATAACCATTTGGTCGACATTCGCCGCAACGGGCTTAAGACCATCGTAATAGTCTGGTCGGGTAAGGACAGACTGCCTTGGTTCAACGACTTCGACTACACCTGCAATACCATCCAAGCTTTCTAAGCCAGGCCGCCAAAGTACCTTGTCTCCCGACACTAAGCTTTCAATTCCACGTCTTAGATTGCAGCGCTGGACCTCGCCAGAATCCAAATCTTCGATATCAGCATGTTGTCCAAACCGAGTGATGACTAGGCCTGATTTGACATCGCCTAGCATGGCCTCATCCCATTGAAAGGACTGTTCAGTTTTCTCTAGTTTCTTGTGTTGGTTGCTGCGTACTCGTCGTACTTGGCCTTTGGTGAGCTTTTTTTTCTTTGCCACAATATCGTCTTGAAGTTTGGAACGGAGTTGAAAATTGCCAAAAGGCTTGCGCTATTCAGCTATCTTGAATTTGGGTATAGTACCTTTTTTGAAACAAAACAAATAGGCAGTACACAATGTCCTTGAGCGACGAGAATCTAATTTGGATAGATCTGGAAATGACAGGCCTAGATCCAGAACGACATAAAGTAATAGAAATCGCGACAATAGTGACAGATGCGCAGCTTAATGTGTTAGCCGAAGGACCGACCCTAGCCATCCACCAATCTGAAGAAGAATTAGACAAAATGGATGAATGGTGCACGACCACCCATACGGCTAGTGGTTTGGTAAAACGAGTTCGAGAGAGTGACGTTTCTATAGATGAAGCCGTGGCGCAGACGATCGCCTTTTTAGAAAAGTGGGTACCGAAAGGAAAATCTCCTATTTGTGGCAATAGTGTTGGCCAAGATCGCCGTTTTTTGTACAAGCACATGCCAGAGCTAGAGCAGTATTTTCATTATCGCTACGTGGATGTCAGTACAATTAAAGAGATGGTTCGCCGTTGGCAGCCAGAAGTACTAGAAGGCTTCTCAAAGTCGGGTAGTCATTTGGCTCTGGACGATATAAGAGAATCCATTGCTGAACTCCAATACTACCGAAAGACTATATTTAAAATTTAGCGTCAATGGCTTATTGAAAAGCGAGCTGTCTGTTTTACAGGGCTCGCTTTTTATTTGGTAGTTGATTGGCGGGGCTAAGGAATGGGTAAGAAAGCCATTTGCGCGGCGCCCTGAATTACTTTTGTGATTCCGCGATTAGTCTTATCAGCGACCACTTCTGCCATTAAATCTTGAGTTTGAATCATTTTGGTAAACACGCGATCAAAACTGAGGTCATTGTGCTCTTGGTCGAATTGGTTTGTCAGCAATAGTAACTCACCGTTGGTGTCAGTGCGGTGATACAAGCGCCAAACCAAAATCTCGATATTTCGCGCGCTATTGTAAAGCACCTGTTCATCTAAGCTATCCAATAGAAAGAATTCTTGCTGGTGGTTGTAGGCTTTGCGCAGCATTTCGGTCAATCCAACCATAACGGCAAACACACGGTCACCTTCAAAATCTGGGTCGAGTCCAAGTAAAATGGCATCAATACTCGTGAGTTTGTAAAGCTCGTCAAATATTAAGGGTGGAAACTCGATCTGCTCTGGGGAGCCGAAAATCTGTTTCATTCGGTCCTCAACTGTCACCCCAAGTGCTTTTTCTAACTCCCGAGGATTTCGAACATATAATTTCCGTGTCATGGTTTCCAATTGCACTTTGAGTTGCCAAACATGCACATCGGTAACAAAGTCGACATCACTCTTGGCTAAATTTCGGACAGGCTTGGGGACAGATTGACAGCCAACCAACACCAAAGAAGTGATGACAAGAAAAAAGATGAGACGAATTGGCATCAAAAACTCCAGTTTGGATCCATTTCATTACAGCGCCGACATCTTGAATTATTTTAAGTGGTTATGCTATTCATCGGTGGGTAGTTTGAGATGTGGGCAAAAAATTTGCGTTTTTGATGAATTATTCGTCACTTAACAAAAAAAAGAATTTTTTTTAGATCTAACTATTGCATCAACCAGAAATGCTCTTATAATTCGCAGCCCTAAACGACACAAACGTCGTAAGGCGACACTAGCTCAGTTGGTAGAGCGCAACCTTGCCAAGGTTGAGGTCACGAGTTCGAACCTCGTGTGTCGCTCCAAATTTAGGATTGGTGAGACCTAACACGAGGAACCTCGTGCCCAAGCTGGTCGCGTCGTTCCAGATTTTACAAGCTTTTATCATGCTTTAAATGATAAGACGGACGCGGGGTGGAGCAGCCTGGTAGCTCGTCGGGCTCATAACCCGAAGGTCGTCGGTTCAAATCCGGCCCCCGCAACCAATTTCTCTCTAAAGAGAATATGCGACACTAGCTCAGTTGGTAGAGCGCAACCTTGCCAAGGTTGAGGTCACGAGTTCGAACCTCGTGTGTCGCTCCAAATTTATAGCTGTCATCGTACTCAACGGTGACGAATGCGACACTAGCTCAGTTGAGTGAGCACAGCCTTGCCAAGGTTGAGGTCACGCCTATCTGTTCATGAATAGGGAACCTCGTGTGTCGCTCCAAATTTAGGAATGGTGATACCTAACACGAGGAATCTCGTGCCCAAGCTGGTCGCGTCACTCCAGATTAAGTTTTCATCGTACTTAACGGTGACGTGCGACACTAGCTCAGTTGGTAGAGCGCAACCTTGCCAAGGTTGAGGTCACGAGTTCGAACCTCGTGTGTCGCTCCAAATTTAGGATTGATGAGACCTAACACGAGAAACCTCGTGCCCAAGCTGGTCGCGTCGTTCCAGATTTTACAAGCTTTTATCATGCTTTAAATGATAAGACGGACGCGGGGTGGAGCAGCCTGGTAGCTCGTCGGGCTCATAACCCGAAGGTCGTCGGTTCAAATCCGGCCCCCGCAACCAATTTCTCTCTAAGAGAATATGCGACACTAGCTCAGTTGGTAGAGCGCAACCTTGCCAAGGTTGAGGTCACGAGTTCGAACCTCGTGTGTCGCTCCAAATTTAGGATTGATGAGACCTAACACGAGGAACCTCGTGCCCAAGCTGGTCGCGTCGTTCCAGATTTTACAAGCTTTGTCATGCTTTAAATGATAAGACGGACGCGGGGTGGAGCAGCCTGGTAGCTCGTCGGGCTCATAACCCGAAGGTCGTCGGTTCAAATCCGGCCCCCGCAACCAAACATTTTGATGAGTTCTGTGGTTACTATCATAACCCTCAAGTCATCGACGGAAGCGCCGCCCGGTACAAATCCGAGCATCGCAACCAATCCTCATATAAAGGCGACGCCTTTAACGTATTTCCATACGACCGCTCTTTTTAATGCTGAGAAGCATCACCCCAAACAAAAAGCTGACCATGAAAATGGTTGGCTATGTTTTGTCTGCGTAAACTAGAACTCAAGTTCAGTAATGACTAAGAAAAAACATTTATTGCACAGACTTATCCACAGTGTCATTTCTGTGGATAATTTGGTTGATAATGTCTTGAGATAGTGGTGATAGCTGAGTTTATCTATTGATCTTAAGAGCAAGAGTTTCTGTTTTAGAATGTCTTGATTTCTGTAAGTTGTTGTTTTTAATTGATTAACTTGATTTCTTTCGTTTTGCTTCAACGATCAATGAGTGAAAAACTGCCGATCTTTTGATCTTTGTCATTTGACATCAAATGTGACTAACTCGTGTCACTTCACAACTTTTTCTTCCCACTTTGTAATTTTTCCACATGAAATTTTTGGAGCTAAATCAACCAAAGGAAATTGATTGCGGCAAATTTTATGCATCTCTTGGTAAGCCTTTTTGAACAATCCTAATCAATCTGTGTTTTTTCGAGGATATTTTTCTATGAACAGGGATTTGTGCAGTTTGTTGCTCTAGTGCCCAGTTTATGTGAATGTCGAGCAGTTCGTTATTTCCTAACCGATTTTGCAGTGCTTCCATGATCCTATTAGAAAAAGGGGCGTTACCCATGGCGATGGATAGATTTCTAAGCCATTGTATATGACCAATTCTTCTGATTGGAGAACCCTGTAATTGGTGAAGAAACTCACTTTCAGTCCATGAAAACAACGTAACTAAATCGATATCTTCAAAAATTTCTTTTCTGTGAAAATCTTGTTGCTGGGTTAAAGGTGCTTGGCGATTCCAGGGACAGACCAATTGGCAGTCGTCACATCCGTAAATTCGATTACCGATACTTTTTCTAAACTCAATGGGAATGACTCCGTCGTATTCGATTGTTAGATAAGAAATACATCGTCTGGAGTCAATCACGCCTTCATCGACAATGGCATCAGTTGGGCAAGACGTTATGCATGCTTGACATTTTCCGCAATTTTCTTCGACAGGTTCATCAGTGATGAGGGGAATGTTCACCAGGAGCTCCCCCAAAAAGAACCAGCTACCAGCTTCTTTGTCGAGCAACAGCGAGTGCTTTCCTGTCCAACCTAACCCGGCTTTATCCGCTAACGGTCTTTCAAGGATTGGAGCCGAATCGACAAAAGGTCGGTAACCTAGACCCTCTACTTCGGTTTCGATCTTTTGCCCTAGTTTTTTCAGTTGGTTTCTTACTAACTTGTGGTAATCCCGTCCTAGCGCATAACGACTAATATAGGCTTCACTTTCATCAGCTAAGTTTGTGGCAAAGCGAGCTTCTGGGGGGAGGTATTGCATTCGCACACTGATAACTCGAATCGTACCGGGGAGAAGTTCTTGGGGTCTTGCCCTCATCATTCCATGTCTCGCCATCCAATCCATTTCGCCGTGATAGCCAGCCTCTAACCACTTAGCTAGCGCAGGTTCATGGTCAGAAAGATCGACATCACTGATTCCAACTTTATCGAAGCCTAATTCAAGACCCCAAGTTTTGATTTGATCAGTGAGCTGTTGGTAATCCATGAAAGTCCTGAGCCGTGACAAAGAATTGATTAACGATGTGGAATCGAAGAGTCAGTATTATTTTACTGTATTTATTCATTGATATCTAAGTTGCCGTTGCGGGTATACAGTCTTGTTGAAATGTTTACACTACAAAGCTTGTCTCTCATTTCCCTCGCAGTTTACTATTTGTCTTGGTTTTTATGTTTTAGTATTCGCCTATGAATACGGTTAGGTAACAAAATGTCTACAACACAACTTGCACTTGCGGATGAATCGGCAACCGTCGCTTTTGGAACAGAGCTAGCACAACTGTGCGACCGACAAACAACGATTTATTTACATGGTGATCTTGGTGCCGGAAAGACAACTTTCAGTCGTGGTTTTATTCGAGCTTTGGGACATTCTGGTAACGTAAAAAGCCCAACCTACACATTGGTCGAACCATATCAGTTGGCAGATTTTCAAGTCTATCATTTTGATTTGTATCGCCTTGCAGATCCTGAAGAGTTGGAGTTTATGGGGATTCGAGATTACTTTACGCCTGATGCAATTTGCTTAGTTGAGTGGCCTGAAAAAGGAAAAGGGCTGCTACCTGAACCAGATTTGGATATAGATATCCGCTATGTTGGTGAAAGTCGTTCGGTCCAATTAACTGCCAACTCAGATTATGGTTGTCAGTTGCTTAAGAAGTTACAAAAGTAAGATAAAGGTGTCTTTGGTGCGGTATTTCGTTTTTTTGTTAGCACTATTAGCGGTTTCGAGTCAGGCATTGTCCAATACTTTGGAAGGGATACGAGTATGGACCTCTCCAGATGAAACGCGCGTTGTGATCGATTTGGAAACTGAGGCCGACCATAGCTATTTCACCTTAACTAGCCCTCAGAGACTGGTGATTGATCTAAAAGACACCAATCTGAACACTAAATTGCCTATTTTGCCGAAAGACAGTCCTGTCTTAACAAAAATAAGAAAAAGCTCTCCGCCTAAAACAGGTACCTATCGTTTGGTCTTTGAGCTCAAGTCAAAAGTAAAAGCAGAAATATTTAAGCTAGCCCCCACGCCTGGTGGTCAATATGGCCATCGTCTAGTCGTTGATTTCCCACACTCTGCTCCCAGTAGTAAGGTTGAATCAAGCAATCAAAAAACCGTTGTCAATCGCGATGCCTCTCAGTTAATGGGAACCGACGATATCATTGTGGCAATTGATGCCGGACATGGTGGTGAAGACCCTGGTTCCATAGGACCACGAAACAAGTATGAGAAACATGCAGTCTTAGCGGTATCCAAAAAAATTGCCGATAGGATTAACGCAATCCCGGGAATGAAAGCGGTAATGACGCGTAAAGGTGATTACTTCGTCAACCTAAACCGCCGCTCAGAAATCGCACGTAAAAATCAAGCCCATTTGCTCGTCTCGGTTCATGCCGATGGATTTCGTTCTCCTAAGCCGAGAGGTGGCTCGGTGTTTGTTCTCAATACGAGGCGAGCGAACAGTGAGATTGCTCGCTGGGTAGAGAATCACGAGAAACAATCGCAGCTTCTTGGTGGTGCAGGAGAAGTACTGGCAAAGAACAGCAAAGACCGCAATGTCAGCCAAACTTTGCTAGACCTTCAATTCAGCCACTCACAAAAAGAAGGCTACAAGGTTGCCAAACACATCTTGCGCGAGATGGGAAAAGTGGCACATTTGCATAAAAAAGAACCGGTTAACGCAAGTTTGGCGGTGTTAAAATCACCCGATATTCCTTCGGTGCTTGTTGAAGTGGGTTTTATTACTAACCCGACTGAAGAGAAGTTGTTATTCCAACGTAGTCATCAAGACAAACTTGCCGACGCATTAACTAAAGCCATTACTCTGTACTTCAACGAGAATCCACCTGAAGGTACATTGCTTGCCAACAAAGGCAAGGAAACACAGCACAAAGTAGCGCGAGGTGAGTTTTTATCGCTGATCGCAAAGCGATATGGCGTAACAGTTAACCAGCTGGTCAAACACAACAAACTCAAAAGTACAACTTTAGCTGTTGGTCAGATAATTCGCATCCCTGGTGGTGCAACACCTTTAGCGAAAGTGCCATCAGCCACTGCGTCTTCAAATACCAAAGTGATAACACACACGGTGGCGCGCGGCGAGTTTCTTGGGAAGATCGCCAACAAATACAAAGTTAGCATCGACAGCATAAAACAAGAAAATAAGCTTCGTTCTACCACCTTATTTGTTGGTCAAAAGCTCAAAATTCGAGTGTCAGAGAACTTTACTTCGTATTTGCAACACAAGGTGAAACGAGGTGAATTCCTGAGTAAGATTGCCGCCAAATATGACGTTTCTGTTGACAGTATTCGCAACGCCAATAAATTAAAGTCAGACACCCTGGCGATTGGCCAAATACTCAGAATTCCCCAGCGTTAGTCGCCCGCTTGCTAATTCAGTACTCAGCTATTTTTCGAGGTAATCCATGACCATCAAAATATTGCCACCAAGACTTGCAAACCAAATTGCAGCGGGTGAAGTGGTGGAACGTCCAGCCTCGGTTGTCAAAGAGTTAGTTGAGAACAGTTTGGACTCTGGTGCGACAAAAATAGACATCGATATTGAAAAAGGCGGTGCGAAATTAATCCGAATTCGAGACAACGGCAAAGGTATCCCGAAAGATGAGTTAGGTTTGGCCCTTAGCCGTCATGCCACATCGAAAATCGATTCACTTGATGATCTTGAGGCGATAGTCAGTTTGGGCTTTCGTGGGGAAGCATTAGCCAGTATCAGCAGTGTCTCTCGCCTCACTTTGACCTCTCGTCCTACTGCACAACAAGAAGCGTGGTCGGCCTATTCAGAAGGCCGAGATATGGACGTCAAGCTTCAACCTGCTGCACATCCAAAAGGCACTAGCGTTGAAGTGTTGGACTTGTTTTTTAACACTCCTGCGAGACGAAAATTTCTACGTACAGAAAAAACCGAATTTGCGCACATAGATGAACTGATAAAACGAATTGCGTTGAGTCGTTTTGATGTCGGTTTTAATCTCAGACACAACGGTAAGCTGATAAAGCAATACCGTGCCGCCAGCAACACCAATCAAGTTGAGAAAAGACTGGCTGCAATTTGTGGCAATCAATTTGCGAAGCACATACTGCAAATCGAACTAGAGCACCAAGGGCTCAAACTTCACGGTTGGATTACCTCCCCAGAAGGGGCTCGTCAGCAAGGTGACTTACAGTATTGCTACGTCAATGGCCGAATGATGCGCGATAAGTTGATCAATCATGCTATTCGCCAAAGCTATGAACATACGCTGAGACCCGACCAATTTGCCGCTTATGTTCTTTATATTGAATTAGACCCACACCAAGTTGACGTTAATGTCCATCCGGCAAAGCACGAAGTTCGCTTTCATCAGGCGAGGTTGGTTCATGATTTCATTTATCAGGCGCTAAGTGATGCCCTAGCGCAAGGGCAATATTTGACACAGACCGAAGTCAATCAAGGTGCATTTCATCAATC
The DNA here is from genome assembly GCF_056159765.1 of Vibrio sp. ABH4_348. Classification (NCBI taxonomy): domain Bacteria; kingdom Pseudomonadati; phylum Pseudomonadota; class Gammaproteobacteria; order Vibrionales; family Vibrionaceae; genus Vibrio; species Vibrio sp. ABH4_348. Next base: position 90,910 of record NZ_JBSWVW010000001.1, read on the forward strand.
AAATTCAGAAAACGTAGATGTCAATTCGCCAACACAAGGCAATGTTCAAGATTCGATCCATTCCACACAGCAAGAACCACGAAAACAAGAATTTCAACAGCAAGTTGCATTTGTAAATACGCCGGATTATCCAAATAAGGTGACAAACTCGGAGGCAAAGGTTGATGGACACTTCGGGGGAGTCGCTAGTAGCGAAGTAGACAATCAAGGTCAGAGCGCTGAATACGAAAAGGACGACTCGGCTTCAGTGACGGCGTGGCAGCCTCAAACCAAGAATAATCAAAAAGCGAGTACTCGTCGTGAACCCAGTGAAGCACCAAGCCCACAAGAAGTCAGGCTGTATAAAGAGTTATTGACCACGGTGGAAAATGAGTCCGCGGCTGGGTTAACAGTGCGAGAACCAGGTGCTGAGTTTGCTGAGACAGTCTCGCAATCTAATAAGCTTCTTATTCAGACTGTGGCTGAGTTAGGTAAGGCCGTTTCATTGGTAGACAAGCAATATCTATTGTTATCGAGCAAGAAAGCTGTGCACTTATTGGCTTTGTCGAAAGCCGAATGGTACCGAATTCGCGGACAATTAGGACACGGACAACAGGCCCTTAAACCCCAGCCTTTATTAGTACCCTTAGCGCTGAAGGTAGAAAAAAGCTCGTATCAAAGTGCCATGGACAACCAAGATTTACTTGCAAAAATGGGAATCGAATGTCGGTTTAAATCAGTAGGTCATCTCGTGGTTATGTCAGTACCTCAGCCGTTGCGACAGCAAAATCTGCAAAGTTTAATACCGGAGCTGTTGAATTGGCTGTCTCTGAAAGGACAAGAAACAGATTTTAATTTGAGGTACAAAAACCTCGCAGATTGGCTGGCAAATCAAATTACTGTAGTCAAAAACCACTACACTTTATCGGAAGGGATACAAATACTGGCTGAACTAGAGCAGTTATGGCAGGATGCGTTTCCTCTCACCGACGGTCAGTTATTAAGGCCGGTTAACTTCACAGCGACGATTGCAGCACTAACTTCATGACACAAGCATTACCCCTTGCCCTGTTTTTGATGGGGCCCACAGCCTCGGGCAAAACCGACTTAGCGATAAAATTGCGTCAACATTATCCAGTTGAAATTATTTCTGTCGATTCGGCTCTTATTTACAAAGGGATGGATATTGGTACAGCAAAACCAAGTGCCGCGGAGCAAGCTGCTGCACCGCACAGACTGATTGATATTCTGGATCCGAGTGAAGCGTACTCCGCCGCCGATTTTCGACGTGATGCGCTGCAAGAAATGGAGAAAATTGTTGCAGACGGCAAAATTCCTCTCTTGGTGGGCGGGACGATGATGTATTACAAGGCATTGTTGGAAGGCTTGTCTCCACTACCTGCCGCGGATCCTTCGATTCGTGCGGAAATCGAAAACGAGGCAGAGCAAGTGGGTTGGCAGCGAATGCACGATAAGCTTAGAGAGGTCGATCCTATTTCGGCTGAACGCATTCACCCGAACGATCCACAGCGCTTGTCTCGGGCGTTAGAAGTTTTTCGAATTACCGGTAAATCTTTGACTGAGTTGACACAAGTTAAGGGAGAATCTATCCCTTATCGAGTAAAACAATTTGCTATTACACCCAAAGATCGGGCAGAGTTACACAGGCGGATCGAGTTGCGTTTTAACAACATGATCAGTGCTGGCTTTGAACAAGAAGTAAAAGATCTTTACCAAAGAGAAGATTTGCATCCGGATTTACCCTCGATTCGATGTGTGGGTTATCGACAGATGTGGGATTACCTCGATGGCAAAACCGATCTGGATGAAGCCGTTTTTAAAGGGGTTTGTGCAACCCGACAATTGGCCAAGCGACAAATTACCTGGTTACGCAGCTGGGATGATTTAACTTGGTTAGATAGCGAAAACATAGACCAATCCTATGCAACAGTGTCATCGGCATTGGCATCTGACTAAAATAGTTGGTTATAATGTGATCGTTTTTGCGTGATTTTTCTGTGTAACGGTTCTGTGACTTGAAATTTGGCGATAAAGTCGTCATAACAGATACCTACGGAGAATTTTTTTCGTTTAGCTCAGAGGCAACAGCCGCAGACTCAATGCAGCGCACCAATAGCTAACCACTAAAACAATATACAAATAAGGAAAATAACAAATGGCTAAGGGGCAATCTTTACAAGACCCATTCTTGAATGCATTACGTCGTGAACGTATTCCAGTATCGATTTACTTGGTGAACGGCATCAAATTGCAAGGTCAGATCGAATCATTTGACCAGTTTGTAATCCTACTCAAAAACACAGTAAACCAAATGGTGTACAAGCACGCTATTTCTACTGTGGTTCCTGCTCGTCCAGTTAGCCATCACAATGCTGAACGCGGTCAAGGTTCATCTGAACGCCAACCAGAAAAAACCGAAGAGTAAATACTGAACACTTCAATTAAACACTTAAGGAGTTGATTGCTTGTTTGACCGTTATGAATCCGGTGAACGAGCGGTACTTGTTCATATCAACTTCACGCAAGACGGGGAATGGGAAGATCTCAGCGAGTTTCAAATGCTGGTTTCTTCCGCTGGTGTGTCGACACTTCAAGTTGTCACTGGAAGTCGTCAATCACCACACCCCAAATACTATGTTGGAGAAGGTAAGGCTGAAGAGATAGCCCTAGCGGTCAAGTTGACTGAAGCGGATATCGTTATCTTTAATCATGCTTTGTCCCCCGCCCAAGAACGCAATCTAGAAAAACTGTGTAAATGTCGTGTGTTGGACCGAACTGGTCTGATCCTTGATATTTTTGCGCAGAGAGCTCGAACTCACGAAGGTAAAATGCAGGTTGAATTGGCGCAATTACGCCATATTTCAACGCGTTTGATTCGTGGTTGGACGCACTTAGAGCGTCAAAAAGGTGGTATTGGTTTACGCGGGCCTGGTGAAACCCAGCTCGAAACCGATAGACGTTTGCTGCGTGATCGAATCAAAGCCATTTTGCGACGACTAGATAAAGTCGCGAAACAGCGAGAGCAAGGTCGCCGGGCGCGAAACCGAGCAGAGATCCCAACAGTATCCCTTGTTGGTTACACCAATGCGGGTAAATCTACTTTGTTTAACCGAGTAACAGAAGCTGGCGTTTATGCTGCTGACCAGCTATTTGCTACTCTTGATCCTACATTACGTAAGATCCAATTAGCGGACATTGGTCCTGCTATTTTGGCGGACACGGTTGGTTTTATCCGACATCTCCCCCATGACTTAGTAGCAGCGTTCAAAGCAACGCTACAGGAAACGCAAGAAGCTGACATTTTGTTACATGTTGTCGATGCCAGCGACGAGCGTTTTCGTGAGAACATTCAAGCTGTTGATGACGTCTTATTGGAAATCGATGCTAACGAAGTTCCCGCTTTGTTAGTCATGAACAAAATAGACAATCTAGACGATCAAAAACCGCGTATAGAAAGAGATGATGAAGGCATACCTCGAACAGTTTGGGTATCGGCCATGGAAGGAAAGGGCATCGAATTATTGTTCGAAGCGTTATCCGAAAGGCTAGCGAGCCAGATGGTTCATCATGCACTGAAAATTCCACCGCAATACCAAGGTAAATTTCGCAGTGCATTCTTTCAGACCAACTCAATTCATAGTGAAAACTATGATCAAGACGGAAACTTGCTCATCGAAGTGCGTATGCAGCAAGCAGATTGGTCTAGACTTGAAAAAAGAGAAGGGGCAGTTTTACGTGACTTTATAGTTACTTAAAGGACTGCTACAGTATAACGTCATATCAATGATGGAGCTTTCTAATGGCGTGGAATGAGCCTGGAAATAACAACGGCAACAATGGCCGCGATAATGACCCTTGGGGTAATAACAATCGCGGTAACAAAGGTGGCCGTGATCAGGGGCCGCCCGATTTGGACGAAGTCTTTAACAAACTCGGTCAGAAGCTAGGTGGCAAATTTGGTAAGGGAGGCAATGGTTCTTCCTCGGGTAATAGCGGTGCGCTATTTGGCATTCTAGCTGCAGTGCTAGTTGTCGTGTGGGCACTAGCCGGTTTCTATACCGTTGGCGAAGCTGAGCGCGGCGTTGTACTGCGATTGGGCAAGTACGATCGCATTGTCGATCCAGGTCTAAACTGGCGCCCATACGGTGTAGATACTTATACCGCGGTTAACGTACAAGCGATTCGTTCATTGCGTGCGTCAGGTCTAATGCTGACCAAAGATGAAAACGTAGTAACGGTGGCGATGGATGTTCAATACCGAGTTGCGGATCCATACAAATATCTATTCCGAGTAACCAATGCTGACGATAGTTTGCGTCAAGCAACTGACTCTGCACTTCGTGCCGTTGTTGGTGACTCCATCATGGACGCAATCCTAACTAGTGGTCGTCAAGAAATTCGTCAAAAAACGCAAGAAACGTTAGAAAAGATTTCTGATGGTTACGATATGGGTATCGAAGTCGTCGCTGTGAACTTTGAAGATGCTCGTCCACCAGAAGAAGTAAAAGATGCATTTGATGATGCAACGGCTTCTCGTGAGGATGCGCAGCGTTTTATTCGTGAAGCAGAAGCTTACCGTAACGACATTTTGCCTAAGGCGAATGGTCGTGCGGAGCGTTTGACTCGTGAAGCACAAGGTTACCGCGAGCGTACTGTTAATGAAGCGCTTGGTCAGGTTGCGCAATTTGAAAAGCTACTACCTGAATACGAAGCGGCACCGGACGTAACACGTGACCGTTTGTACTTATCTGCAATGCAAGATGTCTACAGCAACACGTCTAAGGTACTCATTGATGCTGAATCAAGCGGTAACTTAATGTATCTGCCTATCGACAAGTTAACTGGCGGTCAATCAGCAGCTGGTGCGAACAATCGTCAGCGTGAAACGTCAGCTTATGATGAGATTGAGTTGGAACCACAAGTGGGTACTTCTTCATCAGACAACTCTCGCTCTAGTTCACGTCAAGGGAGATACTAATAATGCGTAAGTTAACCATTCCAGTATTGGTACTGGTAGTTGCGGCACTGCTCATGTCTCTATTTGTGATTCCAGAGGGTGAGCGCGGTATCGTGATTCGTTTTGGTCGTGTTTTGAAAGATGATGCGAACCTATCTCGAATCTATGAGCCAGGACTGCATTTCAAACTGCCAATCTTTGATCGCGTTAAAACGCTAGACGCGCGTATTCAAACTATGGATGGCCGTGCTGACCGTTTCGTAACGGCAGAGAAAAAAGACGTGATCATCGATTCGTACGTGAAATGGCGTATCAAAGACTTTGGCCAATACTACTTGGCGACGGGGGGCGGTAACGCTGGTTCTGCTCAAGCCCTGTTAAGTCGTAAAGTAACCGATGCGTTGCGTTCAGAAATCGGTTCTCGCGAAATCAAGCAGATTGTTTCCGGTCCGCGTGATGAACGATTAAGTGTTAACGCTGAAGTTCTTACCACTGAAGCTGCGAAAGCAGCGTTAGAAGTGGAAGGTGAACGCGACAAGATCATGGAAAACGTACTTAATGGTACCAGCCCAGGCGCAATGGCTGACTTGGGTATTGAGGTTGTTGACTTCCGAATGAAGAAAATCAACCTACCTGACAGTATCAGTAAGTCAATCTATGACCGTATGCGTGCTGAGCGTGAATCGGTAGCACGTCAGTTCCGTTCGGAAGGTCGTGAGCAAGCGGAAATTATCCGAGCTCAGGCTGAACTGGAGCGCGACACAATTCTTGCTGAAGCAGACAAAACAGCTCGTGTAACACGAGGTGATGCGGATGCTGAAGCTGCGCAGATTTACTCAAGTGCATACAGTAAAGATCCAGAATTCTTTACCTTCCTGCGCTCACTAACTGCGTATCAAGCGTCGTTCAACAGTAAGAGTGACATCTTGGTATTGGATCCGAAGACAGACTTCTTCCGATACATGAATAACGCAAGAGGCGAAAGCGACAAGTAATCGCAATACCAATTAAAAAAGCTCCCAATGGGAGCTTTTTTTGTGTCAATTTGCTGAAAATCAGCGACTCACCGCAAAGGCAGCCGCATTAATAATGCGGTGGCGGTGTTTCTTCTGAGGCCTTAGCAATATTAGAGGTGTCCATGTTTTTAATTTTGCTGGCCACGTATTTCATCTGATCTTGCATTTTATGAATCAAAAGTTGCTGTTGGCTCAATGCCTCATTTAATGATTCGATTGTCTGCTCTTGAAACGCTACCTGGCATTCTAGGTCTTCAATTCGACGTTCTAAAGCTGTGTGTGTGTCTTGTGTCATTGGGATTCCTATGGATTCACGTACCAAGCTTGTGCCATTCCTGCTGAAGTCACAGCGATGACGCGCATCCTATCATCTAACGCTGCATCGTACACCACAGAGCGAGGTGGACGCGTTTCTTTTAGTGGCTCGGTTGTAAATGTATCTAATGATTTTCCCGAGTCGGTTTGCCAAATGGTGACTCTACTTGCGGGGGTTCCAGTAACCAGAAATTGTCCGTCATCGCTAAAGCGCGCGGCAGAAAAAATTAACTGTCGAGATAAACTTTGCAGTTCAGACTTCATTTCACCCGTTTCCAAATCCCAGATAATTGATTGGTTACCTCCATCTGAGGTAAAGGCCAGTTTGCCATCTCTGTGCAAGGCGACGCGATTAATCCGTTGCTCGTGCTCAAAGGATCGCAGAATCTGGCCATTCTCGGTATTCCAAAGATGTGCGACGTAGTCATTGCCGCCGGACAGTACGTATCGACCATTGGGCGAAATTGCGACCGTATTGACCTTTTCTCTATGCGCTAAAAACTCTAAACGACGACCGGTTGCCACATTGACATAGATTGCTTTGCCATTGGTTAGTCCTAGCACCACGTGCTCGCCATTGTTGGCAACGTCTACATCTCTTATTAGAGCGTCAGAGATAGACCAGAGCCCTTGAGCTTGTGTCCACGCTAAATCCCAGACAGCAAAATTGGTTTGAGTCGCGGTAATGGCATAACGGCCGTTGTCAGAAAATCGAATATGCGACACTTCGCTTTTTTGCGCATCTTGTTCACCCAGCTGAGTGAGAGGCTTATCTTGCTTGAGATCCCACAACATAAGTTGCTGTTCATTGGAATAGAAAAGGGCAAACCGAGCATCGCGACTGAGTGCAAAAGCGGAAGCACCATTGAGTTCAAGTTCCCAACGTTGGTCTTCTTCAGCAGAAAACAGACACCCGGTTAACAGTGTCATGACAGTAAAACTACACAATGTCTGAAAAATTCGTCGCATTACGTCTAATTATCCAAGTCGTTACAAGACAAGTATTTGAGATATAGCTATATTGGTACAACTTAACAGTGCGCACCAGTGCTTATTAGAGAATTGTGCGCCACACAAGTGGATGACCCATTTTGGAGAACTCAATGAAATCAATTTTTAAGGTGTCGCTCGTTGCTTCAGCAGTTTTGTTTGCAGCTGGTTGTCAGAAAGAAGAACCTGTTGTTGAAGAGCCGGCGGCTCCAGTAGAGCAAGCTCTACAGTTTGAAAATGAAGATCAAAAAGCGGCATACGCGATTGGATTGTCTTTCGCGAATTACTTAAGTACTAGCTTAGAGAAGCCAAACGAGATTGGTATCGACCTAAAGAAAGAGTTAGTTCTGAAAGGTATTGAAGATGCATTTGCAGAAAGTGCTGAACTAAGCGAAGAGGAAACTCGCACTGTTCTTGAATCACTTGATAAACGCGTAGCTGAAGCGATGCAAAAGCAAGCAGCAGAAAAAGCAGAAAAGACGCTGACTGACGGCAAAGCATTCCGTGATGCATTTGCGCAAGAAGAGGGTACTCAAACCTCTGAGTCTGGTTTGATGTACCAAGTGCTGACAAATGCAGAAGGCGATAAGCCGGCAGAAACGGATACCGTAAAAGTGCACTACAAGGGTACTCTGATTGATGGGACAGAGTTTGATAGTTCATACGGCCGTGGAGAGCCTGCGACTTTCCCACTTAATCGTGTGATTCCAGGTTGGACAGAAGGCGTGCAACTTATGTCGGTAGGTTCGAAGTTTAAGTTTGTTATTCCACCGGAACTTGCTTACGGTGCGCAGGATACGCCGACAATTCCAGGAAACTCTACCTTGGTATTTGAAGTAGAGCTGTTAGAAATTCCAGCAGCGCAGTAAGATTAAATTTAGTTTACAAGCCCAGCCTCGGCTGGGCTTTTTCGTAATATCGCCCTATGAAATAGTAATCTGGCTCCGAATTATCCCTATTGGCGTGGTGGTTTTTTGTTCCAAATCACCCTGTCGGCTTTTAGTTGAGCGCAGCGATAAAATATTCTGATAAACTTACCTCAATTTGTTTAATAACTATGATAGGCAACATTCGTGACTACAACTGATACCCTCAATACGGATATGTTGCTGGAAATAGAGTCAGTAAACGTGACTCCATTCAGTGAACATGACAAACAAATACTCTTATCTTACGAAGCAGTAGTGGACGGTCTGGCGAGTTTAATCGGTCCTTTTTGTGAAATCGTTTTGCATTCTTTGGAAGACTTAAATACGTCAGCCATTAAAATTGCCAACGGTGAAAATACCGGACGCCAAGTCGGTTCTCCCATTACGGATATGGCACTCAAAATGTTAAAAGACATTGAGGGCTCCGAGCGCAATTTCTCTCGTTCTTATTTCACTCGCGCTAAAGGCGGCGTGTTAATGAAGTCGATCACCATCGCGATTCGCAATGGTAACGGCCGAGTGATCGGTTTGCTGTGTATTAACGTCAATTTGGATGCGCCTTTCTCTCAAGTGCTACAGTCTTTTATGCCGACGGAAGAAGCTAAGCAAGCGGCTTCAGCGGTTAACTTTGCTAGTGACGTTGAAGAGCTGGTGGACCAAACGGTTGAAAGAACGATTGAAGAGATCAACGCAGACAAGTCGGTGTCGAACAACACCAAAAATAGACAAATAGTGATGGAGCTGTACGACAAAGGCATTTTCGATATTAAAGATGCAATTAACCGTGTTGCAGACCGTCTCAATATTTCTAAGCACACTGTCTATTTGTATATTCGCCAGCGCAAAACTGAGGATGACGAAAAGTGAACCCCTTGCGCTATACACTTGTCGTGACCGGTTCTGTCTATGGCAGCCAGTCAGCTCGTTCCGCTTTTCAATTTGCACAAGCCTTAATTAAAGAAGGCCACGAGCTGTCGCAAGTGTTCTTTTATCAAGATGGTGTGGATAATGGTTCTGCATTAACGGTTCCTGAGAACGACGAATTTGATTTAGCCAATGCGTGGCAAACTCTTGCACATGAGCACGGTGTAAAGTTAGAAACCTGCGTGGCTGCTGCGCTAAGACGAGGGATACTCTCAGAGGGTGAAGCTAAACAACACGGCAAGACGGTTTCAAATCTATTACCAAGTTTTACACAAGCCGGTTTAGGTAGCCTTGCTCAAGCTTTGTTAGAACAAGATAGAGTGGTGCAGTTTTGAGTGATATTTGTTTTGTGTTTCGCACGTCACCGCACGATACTTCGGCCGGACGTGAAGGCGTTGATGCTCTGTTAGCCGCCTCGGCTTTTAGTGAGAATCTAAGCGTCGTATTCATTGGGGAAGGTGTACAACAATTGATCGCAGGGCAGAGCACCGAACAGATCTTGAGTAAAGACTACAGTCCGATGCTAAAGCTATTTGACCTGTACGACATTGAAAAGGTTTATGCTTGTCAGGAATCTCTGCAGGCGAATGGATTGGCTCAAGTGGAGTTAGTCACATCAGTACAATGCGTCGAAAAAGCAACTATCTGCAAAGTGTTGTCTGAATCTAAACAAGTCATGAGTTTTTAATCGCTATGCTTCATATTGTTCATTCCATTTCAGGTTTCAAGGAAGCGATCGACTTCAGTCAAGATGGCGATGTATTTCTTTTGCTTCAAAAAGCCGTTTACTGTGTGAACCCAGCGCATTCAGAATATCCGTTAACGTCGAATATCGAAGTCGCAGTGTTACTGGAAGACCTTGAAGCGCGGGGCTTAAGTTCACTTGCGAGTCAGACAATTCAACAAGTCACCTATGCTGGTTTTGTGAATCTGACAGTGCAGCATACGCCGAATATGAGCTGGTATTAAGTAATCGGTTTCCACCTCGTCTTTTGTACTTCCTCCCTTCATCATAAAAAGATCTGTATATTTCTTGACACTCCTAGTGTCGATGAATAGAATTTTGCGTCCCTAATTGCCATTGGCGGTTGGGGAATAGATTTTTCACAAAGCTTACTTTTAAGTAAATCAGGAGCTAGTTAATGGCAACTATTAACCAGTTGGTACGTAAACCTCGCGTAAAGCAAGTTGCAAAAAGCAACGTGCCAGCGCTAGAAGCGTGCCCACAAAAACGTGGTGTATGTACTCGTGTATACACTACTACACCTAAAAAACCTAACTCAGCACTTCGTAAAGTTTGTCGTGTACGTTTGACAAACGGTTTCGAAGTTACGTCATACATCGGCGGTGAAGGTCACAACCTTCAAGAGCACAGTGTTGTTCTAATCCGTGGCGGTCGTGTAAAAGACCTTCCGGGTGTTCGCTACCACACAGTTCGTGGTGCACTTGACTGTGCTGGCGTTAATGACCGTAAACAAGGTCGTTCTAAGTACGGTGTGAAGCGTCCTAAGTCTTAATCACTTCTTAAATTAAGAAGCGTTAAGTAAGGCCAAACACAAAATATTAATTTTGAAGAAACTGAAAAGTTTTGGATAACCTGAAGAATAAGACAACGGAGAAATTCCATGCCACGTCGTCGCGTCATCGGCCAGCGTAAGATCCTTCCAGATCCTAAGTTCAAATCTGAACTGCTGGCAAAATTCGTTAACATCCTTATGGTTGACGGTAAAAAATCTACTGCAGAGAAAATTGTTTACACTGCACTAGACACTATGGCTGAGAAATCTGGTAAAGATCACTTAGCTGTATTTGAAGAAGCTCTTGAAAATGTTCGCCCAGCGGTAGAGGTTAAATCTCGCCGTGTAGGTGGTTCAACTTACCAAGTACCTGTAGAAGTACGTCCGGTTCGCCGTAACGCACTTGCTATGCGTTGGTTGGTTGAAGCTGCGCGTAAGCGTGGTGAAAAATCTATGGCTCTACGCCTAGCTGCTGAAATGCTAGACGCGTCAGAGAACAAAGGTTCTGCTGTTAAGAAACGTGAAGACGTTCATAAAATGGCAGATGCAAACAAAGCGTTTGCTCATTACCGCTGGTAATACCTTTTGTGCTGCGAGTTTCTCTCGCAGCACTTTTCATTTCTCTAAGGGACCCCTTAGTAAGAGGATACAATCGTGGCTCGCAAAACTCCTATTGAGCGCTACCGCAACATCGGTATCGTTGCTCACGTAGATGCAGGTAAAACAACCACTTCCGAGCGTATTCTGTTCTACACCGGCCTTTCCCACAAAATCGGCGAAGTTCACGATGGTGCTGCAACCATGGACTGGATGGAGCAGGAGCAAGAACGTGGTATCACTATCACTTCCGCTGCGACTACTACCTTCTGGCGCGGTATGGAAGCACAATTCGAAGATCACCGCGTAAACATTATTGATACCCCTGGACACGTAGACTTCACAATTGAAGTAGAGCGTTCGCTCCGTGTACTAGACGGTGCTGTAGTGGTGTTCTGTGGCTCGTCAGGTGTTGAACCGCAATCAGAAACTGTATGGCGTCAAGCGGACAAATATCATGTACCGCGTATGGTGTTCGTTAATAAAATGGACCGCGCTGGCGCAGATTTCTTACGTGTTGTGAACCAAATTAAAGATCGTCTTGGTGCAAACCCAGTTCCAATCCAATTGAATATTGGCGCGGAAGATGAGTTTAAAGGTGTTATCGACCTTATCAAGATGAAAGCAATCAACTGGAATGAAGCCGATCAAGGCATGTCGTTTACCTACGAAGACATTCCAGCGGATATGCAAGACTTAGCCGACGAATGGCGCAATAACCTCGTTGAATCAGCAGCAGAAGCTAGTGAAGAGTTGATGGACAAGTACCTTGAAGAAGGTGAACTGTCCGAAGAAGACATCAAAGCTGGACTTCGCACACGTACACTAAACAACGAAATTGTACTCGCAACATGTGGTAGTGCATTTAAAAACAAAGGTGTACAGGCTGTTCTTGATGCGGTTGTAGAATTCCTACCTTCTCCAATTGACGTTCCTGCTATTAAAGGCGTTGATGAAAAAGAGAAAGAAGTAGAGCGTCATGCTGACGACAAAGAACCGTTCTCTGCATTGGCATTTAAGATCGCGACAGACCCATTTGTGGGCTCGTTGACTTTCATGCGAGTGTATTCCGGTGTCGTTAATTCTGGCGACGCTGTATACAACTCAGTGAAGCAGAAAAAAGAACGCTTCGGCCGTATTGTTCAAATGCACTCTAATAAGCGTGAAGAAATCAAAGAAGTTCGCGCTGGAGACATTGCTGCAGCTATCGGTCTAAAAGAAGTAACAACAGGTGATACCTTATGTGATCCTAACCATAAAGTGGTTTTGGAGCGTATGGAATTCCCTGAACCAGTTATCCAAATTGCAGTTGAACCTCGTTCAAAAGCGGATCAAGAAAAAATGGCAATCGCGCTAGGTAAACTAGCTGCTGAAGATCCTTCTTTCCGCGTTGAGACTGATGATGAAACCGGACAAACTCTGATTTCCGGTATGGGTGAGCTTCACCTAGACATCATCGTTGATCGTATGAAGCGTGAATTCAGTGTTAACTGTAATGTTGGTAAACCACAGGTGGCTTATCGTGAAACTATTCGCGGTGCTACTGAAGTGGAAGGCAAATTTGTTCGTCAATCAGGCGGCCGTGGTCAATATGGTCATGTTTGGTTGAAGCTAGAGCCTTCAGAACCAGGTGAAGGTTTTGTCTTTGTTGATGAAATCGTCGGTGGTGTAGTACCAAAAGAGTACATTAGCTCCGTTGGTAAAGGTGTCGAAGAACAAATGAATAGCGGTGTTTTGGCTGGTTATCCTGTACTGGATGTCAAAGCTACACTGTTTGACGGCTCTTATCATGATGTTGACTCAAGCGAAATGGCATTTAAAATTGCTGCGTCTATGGCCTTCAGGAAAGGCGCTTTGGATGCACAACCTGTGCTACTTGAGCCGATGATGAACGTCGAAGTAACTACACCAGAAGATTGGATGGGCGATGTCGTTGGCGATATCAACCGCCGTCGTGGCATGATTGAGGGAATGGATGAAGGCGTTGCTGGCCTGAAAATCATTCGCGCACAAGTGCCTTTGTCTGAAATGTTTGGTTACGCAACTGACTTACGTTCTGCAACGCAAGGCCGTGCTTCGTACTCGATGGAATTCAACGAGTATGCAGAAGTACCGAAGAGCTTTGCTGATTCAATCATTGCGGAGCGTGGTTACTAACTTTAAGTGTATTTCGCGAAAAGTTTACGAATTTTTTTGCGAACAATACGCGCAAATATTGCGCTAACAGACGTTGGCGCATAGAATAGCAAATTCTGGCGCGTCGGGATCTCGTTCGATCTTGACGAATCATAACTAGGAAGGAACACGATCGTGTCTAAAGAAAAATTTGAACGTACTAAACCGCACGTTAACGTTGGTACTATCGGCCACGTTGACCACGGTAAAACAACTCTAACTGCTGCAATCTGTACAACTCTTGCTAAAGTGTACGGCGGTGAAGCGAAAGACTTCGCATCTATCGATAACGCTCCAGAAGAGCGTGAGCGCGGTATCACAATCGCTACTTCTCACGTAGAGTACGACACTCCAACTCGCCACTACGCACACGTTGACTGTCCAGGACACGCGGACTACGTTAAGAACATGATCACTGGTGCGGCTCAGATGGACGGCGGTATCCTTGTAGTAGCAGCTACAGATGGCCCAATGCCACAAACTCGTGAGCACATCCTACTAGGTCGTCAGGTTGGTATCCCTTACATCATCGTATTCATGAACAAGTGTGACATGGTTGATGATGAAGAGCTTCTAGAGCTAGTTGAAATGGAAGTTCGTGAGCTTCTATCTGAGTACGATTTCCCAGGTGATGACCTACCAGTAATCCAAGGTTCAGCTCTTGGTGCACTAAACGGTGAGAAGCAGTGGGAAGACAAGATTGTTGAGCTAGCAGAAGCGCTAGACAGCTACATCCCAGAGCCAGAGCGTGCAATCGATCAGCCATTCCTAATGCCTATCGAAGACGTATTCTCAATCCAAGGTCGTGGTACAGTAGTAACAGGTCGTATCGAGCGCGGTATCCTAAACGTAGGTGATGAAATCGCTATCGTAGGTATCAAAGATACTACTACTACTACATGTACTGGTGTAGAGATGTTCCGTAAGCTTCTAGACGAAGGTCGTGCGGGTGAGAACGTTGGTGCCCTACTACGTGGTACTAAGCGTGACGAAGTAGAGCGTGGTCAAGTACTAGCCGCTCCAGGTTCAATCACTCCACACACTAAGTTCGAGTCAGAAGTATACGTACTTTCAAAAGACGAAGGCGGCCGTCATACTCCGTTCTTCAAAGGCTACCGTCCACAGTTCTACTTCCGTACAACTGACGTAACAGGTAACATCGAGCTACCTGAAGGCGTAGAAATGGTAATGCCAGGCGACAACATCAAGATGACTGTAGAGCTAATCGCTCCAATCGCGATGGACGAAGGTCTACGCTTCGCAATCCGTGAAGGTGGCCGTACAGTTGGTGCTGGTGTTGTAGCTAAGATCTTCGACTAATCTCGAAATCTTAACGCAATTAGCGCTTAAAAAGGGAAGCTTCGGCTTCCCTTTTTTGATCGGTTTGTCATCTCTGAAGCAGTAAACCAGTGCTCTAAAAATCCCTATAGTTCTAACAAGACTTATTCTCATATACTTTTGGTTATAAGAGACGAGTTAAAACCAGTCCTATCTAGTTCTTACAAAACAAATGCCTAGCGATTTACTCGGTTAAAACATACCAGGTTGAGTGATTTTTCAGCAGATTTCCGCGTTTTGTTATAGCAAAAATGTCTTAGAAAATTTCAGTTGCATACTGGCAATAAGAATAATTCGTGTTTATATTCCTGATTCAGTTTTTAGTTGCTAGGTAAAGTATGTACATTTGTATATGTCACGGAGTTTCTGATAAGAAGATCAAGAAGTTAGTGATCGAAGAAGGAATTACAGATATTCGCGGCATTAAAAAATGTACGGCACTTGGCACCCAATGCGGAAAATGTGTCAAAGCAGCCAAGGAAATTTTGCTAGAAAACGAGCCTTTGCAGCTGCAAAAAGCGAGCTAAAAACCAATTCCGCACTTTGACAGCTTTTCTATGGCTTCTACATTTACTAGAGCCAAAGAGGAGGGCATTGTCATGAAAGGCGATCCAATAATAATTCAACATCTCAATAAAGTACTCGGTAACGAGTTAGTCGCAATCAATCAATATTTTCTTCATGCTCGAATGTACAAAGACTGGGGATTAAAGCACCTAGCGGATAAAGAGTACCACGAGTCAATTGAAGAAATGGAACACGCAGACCATCTCATTGAACGTATCTTGTTCTTGGAAGGGTTACCTAATTTGCAGGACCTCGGTAAGCTTCACATTGGTGAAGATGTCAAAGAGATGCTGGAATGCGACCTGAAAGTTGAGATGAAAGCCATTCCAGATTTAAAAGAAGCGATTGCTTATGCTGAAGATAATCGCGATTACGTGTCGAGAGACCTTTTCCAAGATATTCTTGAAGACGAAGAAGAGCATGTCGATTGGTTAGAAACCCAGCTAGGTCTGATTAAAATGACGGGTATCGAAAACTACGTTCAAGCTCAATTTGTGGATGAAGACGACGACTAAATAAGTCGCTGCCACACACTCTGATAAACGCCTCACCCAGAGGCGTTTTGTTTTTCTGTAGCCTCACGCTTTTTCTTGCCTAATCTGTGTTATTTCTGTACTATCTCGGCTCTTAAATTCTCGGTCACTTTATTTTAGTTCCTTGCTTCCTCTGGATGACCGAGCCATTTGTGGAAGCTGACTAATCCGTAAGGAGCAACCCATGCGTCATTACGAAATCGTATTCATGGTGCACCCTGATCAAAGCGAGCAAGTTGCTGGCATGATCGAGCGTTACACTGGTTCTATCACTGAAGCTGGCGGTACTATCCACCGTCTAGAAGACTGGGGTCGTCGTCAACTGGCTTACCCAATCAACAAGCTGCACAAAGCACACTACGTTCTAATGAACGTTGAGTCTGAGCAGGCTGTTATTGATGAGCTTGAAACTGCTTTCCGTTTCAACGATGCAGTTCTACGTAACATGATCATGCGTACTAAAGCGGCTATCACTGAGCAATCAATCATGCTTAAGCAAAAAGAAGAGCGCGCGCCACGTCGTGAAGAGCGTTCTGAAGCTAAGCCAGAAGCAGCTGCTGAGTAATTTAAGTTTATGACCAATCGAATGGAGCTGAGTGGCACTGTCGCAAAACCTCCGATTCGGAACCAAAGCCCAAGTGGAATTCCACATTGTCGATTTTGGTTAGAGCACCGCTCTACAAAAATTGAAGCCGATTATCCCAGACAAGTTTATTGTCGGATGCCGATAGTCGCGAGTGGCAAAGGTTTGGTCGAAAACACTCAGAATTTAGTACAAGGTAGCAATGTGAAGGTAAGTGGATTTGTCGCTTATCAAACTGGCCGAAATGGTGCTGGAAAACTCGTATTGCATGCCGACAACATTATTCAAATTTAAGATCAGGAGATAGCCCATGGCTCGTTTCTTCCGTCGTCGTAAATTCTGCCGTTTCACTGCAGAAGGCGTACAAGAGATTGATTACAAAGATGTAGCAACTCTTAAAAACTACATTACTGAAGCTGGTAAAATCGTACCTAGCCGTATCACTGGTACAAGCGCTAAGTACCAACGTCAACTAGCTCGCGCTATCAAGCGTGCACGCTACCTAGCTCTACTACCGTACACTGACAAGCATCAGTAATCGGTTCGGTTTATTTAAAGAGGATTAAACAATGCAAGTTATTCTACTTGATAAAATCGGTAACCTAGGTGGTCTTGGCGATACAGTTAACGTTAAGTCTGGCTACGCTCGTAACTTCCTTATCCCTCAGGGTAAAGCAGTTATGGCAACTAAAGCTAACGTTGAGATGTTTGAAACTCGCCGTGCTGAACTAGAAGCTAAAGTTGCTGAGCAACTAGCTGCTGCTGAAGCTCGCGCTGAGAAAGTTAACGCTCTTGAAGCTGTTGTTATCGCTTCTAAAGCGGGTGACGAAGGCAAACTATTCGGTTCTATCGGTACTCGTGACATCGCTGATGCAGTAACTGCAGCAGGCGTTGAAGTAGTTAAGAGTGAAGTTCGTCTTCCAGAAGGTGCTCTACGTACTACTGGTGAGTTCGAAGTTTCAGTTCAGCTACACTCTGAAGTATTCGCAACTGTTAACCTACAAGTGGTTGCAGCTGAGTAATTCGATTCTTTCGAAATACTTTTTGAAACACCAGCTTCGGCTGGTGTTTTTTTATCTTCATTTTTCAGTTTTTTCTTTCTAATTCCTGTCAGTATCTAGCAAGAATTGGCTACAGCCCATTCAATCCCATCAGTTATTCTGGGTATAATGACCAGCAATCAATGTTAGTGAGAATTCCCATGGCAGACGCGCGCGCCGACAAAAAATTTCGACCTGGTAAAGATGCCCAAGTCGATGCAATCAAAGTTCCACCTCATTCATTAGAAGCTGAGCAATCCGTGTTAGGCGGTCTGCTACTTGATAATGAAAGATGGGACACGGTTGCCGAGCGCGTAATAGCAAAAGACTTTTACAGTCGACCACATCGCTTGATGTTTGAGGCCTGTGCACAAATTCTCGAAGATGGTAAACCGCTCGACCTTATTACTCTCTCTGAGTTTCTTGAGCAACGTGAGCAACTCGAAGACGTAGGAGGCTTTGCCTACCTCGCTGACTTGGCAAAAAATACACCGAGTGCGGCGAATATCAATGCTTACGCAGAGATTGTTGCCGAACGCGCGCTAGTACGCGATCTAATTGGTGTGGCCAATGATATTGCTGATGCGGGCTACGATCCCCAAGGCCGCTCGTCAGAAGACCTTCTCGACCTCGCGGAAAGCAAAGTGTTTGCTATTGCCGAGTCTCGCACCAATGAGAATGAAGGCCCTCAAAATGTTGACTCAATTTTAGAGAAGACTCTTGAGCGTATCGAAATTCTCTACAAAACGCCTCAAGATGGTGTGACTGGCGTTAGTACTGGTTTTACTGACCTCAATAAAAAGACCGCTGGTTTGCAAGGCTCAGATCTCGTTATTGTTGCTGCTCGTCCTTCTATGGGTAAAACGACCTTTGCCATGAACTTGTGTGAAAACGCGGCAATGGAGCAAGACAAGCCCGTTCTAATTTTCTCGCTAGAGATGCCGGCAGATCAAATCATGATGCGTATGCTGGCGTCCTTGTCTCGTGTCGACCAAACTAAAATCCGTACAGGTCAACTAGATGATGAAGACTGGGCTCGTATTTCTTCAACCATGGGCTTACTCATGGAGAAGAAGAACATGTATATCGATGACAGCTCAGGTTTGACGCCAACTGAAGTTCGTTCAAGGGCAAGACGTGTCGCTCGTGAACATGGTGGCCTTTCAATGATAATGGTCGACTACCTTCAGTTGATGCGTGTACCCTCACTCACTGAGAACCGTACCCTCGAGATCGCAGAAATTTCTCGCTCACTTAAAGCGCTAGCGAAAGAGCTTAATGTACCCGTTGTGGCACTGTCTCAGTTGAACCGTTCTTTGGAGCAACGTGCAGATAAACGACCAGTGAACTCGGATCTACGTGAATCGGGCTCTATCGAGCAGGATGCAGACTTGATCATGTTCATCTATCGAGACGAGGTTTATAACCCTGACAGCGCCATGAAAGGCACGGCTGAAATTATTCTCGGTAAACAGCGTAACGGTCCTATCGGCTCGGTGCGATTAACCTTCCAAGGTCAATATTCGCGCTTTGACAATTACGCAGGCCCTGCGTTTGACGATGATGAGTAATCTATGACTTACATGAAAGCCGCCACGGCTTCGATTAATCTCAAGTCATTGGAGCACAACCTACAACAGCTACGTCGATTTGCTCCCAACAGCAAAATCATGAATGTGGTTAAGGCCAATGCTTATGGCCACGGTCTGGCTGATATTGCGATGCGTGCTCAAGATAACGTCGATGCATTTGCAGTGGCGCGTATCGAAGAAGCCTTGATTCTGCGAGTCAGTGGCGTGGTAAAACCCATTTTGTTGTTGGAAGGCTGTTACTCGTCTGCAGATCTGCCCGTCATTGTGACCAACAATATCCACACAGTCGTGCACTGCGTCGAGCAGCTGGAAGACCTAGAGCAAGCGAACTTAGAAACGCCAGTGAACGTCTGGCTTAAAATTGACAGTGGCATGCATCGCTTAGGTATTCGCCCAGAAGAGTTTGATGATTGTGTCGCGCGCCTTAAATCGTGCAAAAATGTGGCTCAACCCCTGCGTTATATCAGCCACTTCGGCTGTGCTGATGAACTGGATAATCCCGTCACTAACGAGCAGATTGAACTGTTTCTGTCACTCACAGAAGGTTGCCAAGGTGAACGCTCATTGGCCGCGTCATCTGGTCTATTAAGTTGGCCAGACAGCCGATTGGATTGGGTTCGCCCTGGTATTATTAGCTATGGCGTTTCTCCTTTTGCCGATAAAACCGCTCAGCAGCTTGGTTTCCTACCCGTTATGACATTGAAATCGCACCTGATCGCGGTTCGAAAAGTCAAAGCGGGTGAGAAAGTAGGGTACGGTGGAACGTGGACAGCCGATCAAGATACTTACACAGGTGTGGTGGCGATAGGCTATGGGGATGGTTACCCAAGAACCGCGCCTAACGGAACACCAGTTTGGGTCAATGGACGCAAAGTACCAATAGCTGGCCGAGTGTCTATGGATATGTTGACGGTCGAACTAGGTCCAAATCCCAACGATAAAGTCGGAGAT
Source organism: Vibrio sp. ABH4_348 (assembly GCF_056159765.1). Classification (NCBI taxonomy): domain Bacteria; kingdom Pseudomonadati; phylum Pseudomonadota; class Gammaproteobacteria; order Vibrionales; family Vibrionaceae; genus Vibrio; species Vibrio sp. ABH4_348. The sequence continues at coordinate 110,934 of NZ_JBSWVW010000001.1, forward strand.
GATGTGGTGTTGTGGGGGGAGCAGCTCCCCGCCGAACAGGTAGCCAATCACATTGGCACCATCGCCTATGAACTGGTTACCAAACTCACCCCAAGAGTCGATATGGTATACGTCGACTAAACCCTTTTTTATTCTCCTTGAATGGTCGCGATCACGCGTCGCGGCCCGCCATGGTTTCTATGCTCGCCCAAATAAATCCCCTGCCATGTGCCCATATTGAGTTGCCCGTTGCTGATTGGAATGGTGACACTACTGCCAAGCAATGAAGCTTTAATATGTGCAGGCATATCATCATTCCCTTCATAGGTATGCTTGCAATAGGGTGCCCCTTCTGGAACATATCGATTAAAGTGCATCTCCATATCGTGTCGTACGGTCGGATCGGCATTTTCATTTAGCGTTAGACTCGCTGAGGTGTGTTGAATAAATAGATGTAATATTCCAACACTTAGTGATGTCACTTGTGGGATTTGTTGTTCGATTTCATCAGTTACTAAGTGAAAGCCTCTGGGTTTTGCTCGTAAAGTAATGGCTTGTTGAACCCACATTTATAACGCTTCCTTATTTGTCAAAATTCATTGGTATAGCCTATTAAATGAATAGGCTATATCTGGCTGCTACTTGCTCGATAAGTGTGATATGGTGACACAACTCAATAAAAGTACAAATGCCAAGCGGCAATATTGTACGTAATCCAAAGCCAGCTGAAATTAAATTACAAACTGGTCAATGGCGAAGTCGTAACTCTTATTCAAATAAATTGTATGGCCTGATGGGTATTCCAGGCGCTGCAATTGTCGCGAACGTGATACGGGATGTATACCATGTTGAAAAATGTAAACCCAACGTCAACACCTGCTTGGCAGGCTCTTAACGAGCATTTTGAAGTTGCTCAGAACCTAGATCTTGGCGAGCTATTTGCCGCTAACCCTAATCGATTTGAGCAGTTCTCAACCAAGTTTGGTGAAGATGTTCTTATCGATTACTCAAAGAACTTGATTGACGAGACGACTTTGTCTCACCTGTTTGACCTTGCAAAGCAAACCGACTTGTCAGCGGCGATTAAAGCCATGTTCAACGGTGATGCAATCAACCAAACTGAAGATCGCGCTGTACTTCATGTTGCGTTGCGTAACCGCAGCAATAACCCAGTATTGGTCGATGGTGAAGATGTGATGCCAGCGGTTAATGCGGTATTAGAAAAGATGCAGCAGTTTACCAATCGAGTGATTTCCGGTGAATGGCAAGGCTACACCGGTAAAGCGATCACCGATGTGGTGAATATTGGTATCGGTGGTTCGGACTTAGGTCCATACATGGTGACAGAGGCTCTAGCGCCGTACAAAAACCATCTAAACATGCACTTCGTTTCCAATGTCGATGGCACACATATCGTTGAAACTTTGAAAGGGCTAAACCCTGAAACGACATTGTTCCTAATTGCGTCTAAAACGTTTACGACTCAAGAAACCATGACCAATGCCCATACGGCGCGAGATTGGTTCCTTGCTGAAGCATCTGATCAAGCACACGTAGCCAAGCACTTTGCCGCGCTTTCTACCAATGCCAATGCAGTATCTGAGTTTGGTATCGATACAGCTAACATGTTCGAGTTTTGGGACTGGGTAGGTGGTCGTTACTCATTGTGGTCAGCGATTGGCTTGTCAATTGCTTTATCGATTGGTTACGACAACTTTGTCGAGTTGTTGCAAGGTGCTCACGACATGGATCAGCACTTTGCCAACACTGAACTTGAGCAGAACATTCCTGTGCTATTGGCATTAATCGGTATTTGGTACAACAACTTCCACGGTGCAGATTCAGAAGCAATTTTACCGTATGACCAGTATTTACACCGCTTTGCGGCTTACTTCCAGCAAGGCAACATGGAGTCAAATGGTAAGTATGTGGATCGCGATGGTGAAACAGTTTCATACCAAACTGGTCCTATCATTTGGGGTGAGCCTGGAACCAATGGCCAGCACGCGTTTTATCAGTTGATTCACCAAGGTACTAAGCTAATTCCTTGTGACTTTATCGCGCCAGCTATCAGCCATAACCCGGCTGGGGACCATCATCAGAAATTGATGTCCAACTTCTTCGCGCAAACAGAAGCATTGGCGTTTGGTAAATCTGCAGAAACCGTCCGTGCGGAACTGGAAGCGGCGGGTAAATCTGAGCAAGAAATTGCTGCATTGTTGCCGTTCAAAGTGTTTGAAGGTAACCGCCCAACCAACTCAATCTTAGTTAAGCAAATCACGCCGAAAGTACTGGGTAGTTTGATTGCTATGTATGAACATAAGATTTTTGTTCAAGGCGCTATCTGGAATATCTTCAGTTTTGATCAGTGGGGTGTGGAGCTAGGTAAACAACTGGCTAACCAGATTCTTCCAGAGCTAACTGACGCTGAGCAAGTATCTTCTCACGACAGTTCGACCAATGGCTTGATCAACGCGTTTAAAACACTACGCAGCTAACAAGGAATCTCTATAAAGCAATTGAAATGCAAAGCCGACCTTGTGAGGTCGGCTTTTTAGTGTTTCTCTCTCTGAGAAATGAAATGTGATTACACCTTCTCATCAATAGAGTTGGTACTCGAATCAGCGTGCACCGTGAACTTTTGGCTACACAAGGCGATGAGTTGATCGTAGTAAGACGTATTGTGTTTGTTCCCTAATAGTTTGCATAACTCATTGCCAGTTGGGGTAAAACGGTAATACAGAATCGAAACGCCTTTGCTTTGTGCCTGAAGTGAGACATCTTTACCTTGATATGAGAGTGGCAATGGAGAGGACAACTCAATCTCACCCGATTCAAGCTCTGTATTGTGCATCAATCCCAGCTCAAACAAGATCAACAGACTGGAATAGGGCAATTGGTAACTTCCGGTATTGATGTTATCTGTCGTGGTGCGTTTACCAAAACTAAATAGCCCTTTGTTTGCTCGGATACCCGTGATCAACTTGCGATTGGTATCACTACCAAATGAGCAAGCCAACGCTGCAGCACGCTGCAGTATTTGTGCTTCCTTTGGCGTCATATCGAGTAACACTTTGAGGGCTTTCATTGAAGTAGAACCAGGGTTGGTGATCTCTCTTTTTAGCACCTGAGCCCACAGTCTTTGCATCGACGGGTTATGGACATCTTGCGCCATATCGAAAAAACGCGTTAACCAATCTTGGTCAGGATCACCTGCTGTTTCATTTTTACAGGCATCGTGAGCGAGCTTGAGTATCTGTTCAAGGTTCTTTTGTCGTTGCTCACGTTTCTTGCGCTCGCGAATCAAGGCTCGCTCTAAGGCATTTTTTTCTGGTTTTTCGCTTTGCAGACGAGCGTCTAAACCGTGGGCCTGAGCGATACTGATGACTCGGCTGCCGCTGTCTTTTATGTAGTGCGAACGACTCTGTTCTTTACTGGAAGTGTTCGGTTTCGCGTCTTGCGGTGCATGGTCAATGGTGACAGGTGGTTTGGTCTGACTCATTCTTTATTTTGCTCCACAGCAATACCTTTTCAACCACTACTCTACTTGTTTCTCATCCGGTGAGCCAGTTTGATACGGCTTGTACAGTTCAAAAATTTGCACTATCACTTATGATAATAACTTGTTAAAATTGTTATTGTTATATTAGAGGGCTGTATGAAGTATTCCAATCAAAATCGTAGTCGTAAGCACTGGTCACTAGCGCTCTTGCTGCTAGCGTATGTAGGTGTGTTGCTGTACCTATCTAACTATATAAACTAATAATAAACACAAAAAAACGCCCTGATTAGGACGTTTGTTTTTGTGTTTGTTTACATGTCATCGTAAGGCTCGATTCTCAGCCCTTCTATCACGTATCCCGTTTCAGCCAAGTCTAAACTCACGGTTTCTGTTTCTAGTCTTCCGATCACATAGATCACATCCCACAGCTCCTGTATCGGTGCGCCTTGTGGAAAACGAACGTAAATAATTTGATTTGGCGGTGGCGGCGGCACATGAATACACGCCCCAAAATAGGGTACCAGCAAAAATTCGGTAATGGTGTCTTCGTCACCTTCAAGTGGTACTACAAAGCCCGGAATTTTAACCACACTGCCGGCGAGTTCTTTGCGTACTGTACCGACTTTAGATTGCAGAACTGCTTCACCATTGTGGTCTATTTCAATCGATGGCATACCGACCGAGTCAAACATTTCTCGCTCAGACTCAGGAATCAGGTCTATCCATTCTAACTTCAATACGTCACTGGCATTAACGGTCGAGATGCTGAACAGCGTGAATAAAAACGTCAACCACGCAGTTTTTATCATGTTAGATCCTTATGGTCATTCCATCACTCAGCGATTGTTTGTATGCACGGATCGCTGGTATCAATCCGATCATTATGCCAGCGGTTTGCACAAAACCAAGCAATATCCACTCATGCTGACTGAGTAGTGAAAGCTCAAGAATGATACCGTATTGGTTCTGAATGATAGGAGCGAGTCCAGCCATGAGTAAATACAGACCAGCTATACCAGCGGCGATACCACAAAGTGTTAACGCGCTTGCTTCGAGAATAAGTAATGAGAAGACGTGTCTGGGTCTCGCGCCCATGGCTCTCAAAATAGCCATTTCACGACGACGTTCTTGCAAGCTGGTAAGTAAGCTACTCAACATGCCAAGTAGTCCTGCCCCGACAACAAAACCTGAGACTGCCATCAGTGCTTTTTCGGCAATAGACATCATTCCCCAAAGCTCGTGAAGTGCGACACCGGGCAAGATGGCACTTAACGGTTCATCTCGATAAGTATTGATTTCTCTTTGCAGAGCAAACGTGTGTAGTCGCGATTTTAAGCCAAGTAACACAGCAGTTATTTGCTTGGGTTGGAATTCTTGTTGCAGGAGCCATTCGGCGGGTGGTGTATTGGCGAGTTTCGCACCTGACTCCCAACCAACGTGAATGGCTTCAATTGCTTGTAGCGAAACGTGGACCGATTTATCTACAGGAGTTCCGGTAGGAGCGAGTATTCCTACTACCTTGAAAGGCAAATTGTCATGACGACTAAAAGCAACGTCGCTGATGCCATGAGCAATAATGATTTCAGAGCCAATCTCGTAGCCGAGTTCTTTCGCCACATCTGCACCTATCACGGTTTCAAATAGTCCTGCGAAAGCATTTCCCTGTTTGAATGATAGCGATTGCTTTTGCCCAAACTGGTAATGTTCAAAGTAATCAAGTGTGGTGCCTATCACTCGGAACCCTCGGTGAGAATCGCCTAGTGATATGGGAATTGACCACTTGACCGAGCGATGCTCTTTAATATCGAGATAGCTTTGCCAATCAATATTGTTAGTGGCGTTGCCAATGCGAAAGACGGAATAGAGCAATAAGTTTACGGATCCTGAGCGACCACCAACGATTAAGTCGGTACCTGAAATGGTATTGGCAAAGCTACTTTTGGCTTGTGTTCTGATGCGTTCTACACCGAGCAAAAGCACAACCGAAATTGCGACCGTTAAAATGGTTAAAATAGCACTGGTTTTGCGGTTGGCGACTGAGCGCCATGCCAAATGAAATGTGGTCATAGTGTTACCTCATTTCTATTGTCTAATCCTGACTCACTGAGCGTATTGAGGTCTAATTTGCGCTGAAAATGAGTGGCGAGTGTCGGATCGTGGCTGACAAATATCAAAGTCGAATTGGTTTTATTTACTTGCTCCAGCAATACCTGGATAAACGCATTGCGATTTTCGTAATCTAATGCAGAGGTAGGTTCGTCAGCGATAATGATAGGTGGAGCGCCGATAAGCGCACGGGCCGCCGCCACACGCTGCTGCTGACCAATACTTAGCTCAGTGATTGGGGAGGTATGCAGTTCTTTCGCAAGGTTAAGCTCGAGCAATAAGCGCGTTGCTTCGTTATCTAGAGTGTCAGTCAGTTTTGATAGACGAGCGTTGGAAAATCGACATGAGAGTTTTACGTTGTCGAGTACATTAAGATAAGGCAGTAGATTAAATTGTTGGAAAATATAGCCGATATTGTCCGCACGAAACTTGTCTCTTTGGTGAGCCTTCAATTCAGCCAAATTTTGTCCCAATATCGTGACGCTACCTTGAGTCGCCATGTTGATGCCAGTCAGCAAACTCAACAAGGTAGATTTACCACTGCCACTCGGACCTTTCAAAAAGAGGTGCTCGCCTGCGTTAAGGCTAAATGACAGATCTCGTAAGGTATCGGTTTGTTGTCGTGGCCAACAAAAATGAACATTTTGCAATTCAACTACTTGTGAAGAGCTCATACAAGAACCTCAGATTATTTTAATCTGCAATGCCGCCGGAGGTCCGGCGGCAGCAACTGATCTGGTTACATCTCAGAAACTAGAATTTGACGGACGCTGAACCAGCTTTCAAATCCTTAGTACCCGATTTGTTATCTGTCAGATAATTTAACGTGATGCGCTCAGTTGAACTGAATGATGTAAACCAACTGGTCGAGAAAGAGTCAAGTTTTTCCATGTGGTGACAGTGGTATTGGTATTGCGCTGTGAATTCACCATGGCTACCGTGGTCATGGTCATGGTCATGGTCATGGTCATGGTCATGGCCGTGCTTGTGGTCATCATGTTTGTGATCGTCATGATGATCGTGCTTGTGGTCATCATGTTTGTGATCGTCATGATGGTCGTGCTTGTGGTCATCGTGTTTGTGATCGTCATGATGGTCGTGCATGTGATCATCGTGTTTGTGATCGTCATGATGGTCGTGCTTGTGGTCATCATGTTTATGATCGCCATGATCATGCTCACTCATCACTTTTAGAGAAGCGTCCAATGTATTGGTCACCTCAACTGCGTCTAAATGACATTCTGCGGCTTCGGTAAATGCAATCAGGTTAGTCGCGTCAGCGAGTTTTTTGTTACCCGCCATGATTTCTTGCTTTTGTGAGTCGTTTTCAGGAGCGTGTTCAAAGCCAACCACATCTGAACCCGGTGCCGTTATTTCGACCAAAATATGCTTACCATCTTGAGCAAGGTTAAATTCAACTACGCCATGAGTATGAGCGTCATGCTGACGATGATTGCGACCTTCACCTGCCAAAACAGAATGAGCCAAAATTGAAGTAGAAGCACACGCAAGTGCAATGATTGTTTTTTTCATGGGAATTCCTAGTTCACTAATAATTTAAAAAAGTTTGGGGTAATGGTTATTAACGGACTTGGTGGAGAGCGTGAGCGAGTGCTTACTGTATTGCTCGACTTTATCGAAGTAGAGAGCTCAGAGTGATGGATAAATTGCGCCCAAACACTTGTTGTTATGGACGACTCAGATGATAAACCATGCGCTAGCGAGGTTAACAACTCACATTGATGATTGTGATGTTCAGGTGACTCAACACTATGCGCGCTAGCGGAGTAAGCGATGGCAATGACCAGTAGTATGAGAGGTAGTACGGAATAGGTTTTTGGAACATTCATCACTACAGTACGAACCGATCAAAGAAAACGAGTAATGTTATACTATAACACTACCCGTGTTGGCAAAGTCTGGATTTTTTCCAGCTATAACGGGACGTTATTTTGCGTAATGCCAATGACTAAAAGTAACTTCTAACCAGTTCAAGTACCTTAGTAATTTCTTCAGAATTTAGCGCACCAGTTTTTACAAATTGAACATTACCCTTCGCGTCTAGAACCACAATAGTTGAAGATTTTTCCAATAGATCCCAGTTTTCGGCAACGACTCCAGTTTCGTCTAACACGATCGAAGACCATGGAAATTCTATTTTACTGTCTTCAGCCGAAGACTTTACAAATCCAGACGTACCCCAAATAGCATCATCTTGATTAATAATTGTTGTGGTTTGGTATTTTTCTGCCGGAAATTGAGATTGAGTAATAGCAGACATCAAATCGGCATTTTGCTCTTTTGCGCTACTTCTACCCGCAATGGCTTGAATAACGCGAACTTTACCTACCACTTGATTGGTGTCCCAATTTTGATACGAGGTTTTTTGTCCTTCCAACAGAATCTCACCGTGTTCGCTCACCTCAGTTGGCGGTAGAGGCTGGCCCACTTGTAAATTGTGAGCTGATAGTGAAGAACTTAAAGTTAAAAGGAATAATAATGGCGTGATTTTGAGCATCTTGATTGGATTCTTGTGGATTGAAGCTCAAGTATGGCGTGTAGATAAAAAATGATCCATCCGACACGCCCCATCATCTAGTAGCGATTCCAATATCAAAGGCGTTTTAGATGAGTTCTCGAATTAGATTTAGCACTGTGGTGATTTGTTGATCGTTTAAAGGGCCTTGATGGGCAAATCTGACGGTTCCCGATTTATCTGTCACTATGATCATTGATGAGCGCTGATCGAGTTCCCATGTTTCGGTCACTAAACCATCACTGTCTAAGATGATGGCTTCCCAAGGGTAGGCAACTTTGTTTTCCTCGACAATGGATTTGATAATGCCTCGAGTACCAAACATGGCATCGTCTAGATCGACAATTGTCGTTGATTGATAGTGTTGTTGATCAAAGCCGATTTCATCGATCGCTTGAATCAAAGAGGTATTCATTTCATCAGCTTCTGATCGGCCAGCCATGGCATGAATCAGACGTACTTTTCCAGGAACTAAATCGGTATGCCAGGCTTGATAGCGAATGTCTTTGCCTTCGGAATGCAGTTCACCAGGCTCTTCAATCTTCACTTGTGGGAGCGGCTGCCCCACCTCGAGTTTATGGGCAAAACACGTCGTGCTCATAATGAGAGTCGTGGCTATTAAATACAGTGTAAGTGGGCGCATGGTTTCCTCCTTGAAGTGTAATACTCACACATGGGCATGTGTAAGATTAACAATTCAAGATTCAGGGGGTTGTGACCAAATTATGCGCGTTTGTGACTATGCTGGTGCCAGATTGTGACCGGATTAGACAAAGACAGAAACAAAAATCAGGCGGCGAGTGCCACCTGATAAGAGGTTAGTTGACTTAAATCAACCTTGAAGGCTTGGTGGAAAACAAACTCCGGTTCCACCTAGACCGCAGTATCCGTTGGGGTTTTTGGCCAAGTATTGCTGGTGGTAAGTTTCGGCAAAGTAGTAAGTTTGGTTGCTACCAATTTCGGTTGTGATTGGTTTGTTAGCGCCAAGCAATGCTTGGTATGCGGCCTTGGTTTGCTCTACGATCGCTGCTTGCTCCGGGTGACTGGTATAAATAGCAGAGCGGTATTGAGTACCTTGGTCGTTACCTTGACGCATGCCTTGAGTTGGATCGTGATTTTCCCAAAAGTACGTGAGCAGCGATTCGAGGGAAATGATCTCAGTATCAAATACCACTCTTACCACTTCGGTGTGTCCAGTTTGGCCCGAGCAGACCTCTTCATAGGTTGGGTTTAGAGTATAACCACCAGCGTAGCCAACTGATGTACTTACAACGCCATCAAGTTTCCAAAACAAACGTTCTGCTCCCCAGAAACATCCCATACCAATCAAGATCTCTTGTTGCGTATTGACTGGAGCAGCTGTAATTGAAGACCCGTTTACAAAATGACGATCTTCAATTTGCATCGCTTGCTCGCGTCCCGGCAAAGCTTGTTCAGCGGTAATCATGGTTTTTTTATCTAGCATGTGAGTTCCTGAATCGACGAATACTGAGATTTGACAGTTTTTTTAACACTTTGAAGGCTCGGCGCGTTATTCTAGCTCAATCTGTATTGGCTAAATGCCTCAGCCCTAACCATTGTTTGTACGTTGTCATATTTAACATGATCAGAACCTCAATACTATCTGCAACCACACTATTCGTTTCGATTGGCGTTACTAGCCATATTCAGGCAACTGAGCTTGAACTGGTGGGGTTAGAAGCTGATCTACTAACCAATGTTAACGCACATTTAACTTCGATAGCGAAAGACGACTATTCAACTTCATTGCGTTTTCAAGCCAGATTGGAAAGCCATATTCAGCAAGCGCTAAATGCCTTAGGTTATTATCATGCTGATGTGGACTTTGTGGTCGATAAAGAACAAGACAAGTTAGTGGGAGAAATATCACCGGGCCCCGCAACTGTGTTATCCGAGGTGGATATTCGTCTCATAGGAGAGGCTGAGCAAGATCCGGATTTTCAAAATTTGGTTGCCAATAGCGGGTTGCAAGCGGGTTTTACCTTAAATCATTCCACTTACGAAAATTTGAAGTCAGCGATTTCCAGTTTAGCGCTAAAGAAAGGGTATTTTTCTGGGCGCTTTACCCTTTCTCGACTCGAGGTGATTCCTGCGCTAAAACAAGCCAATATCAAGTTGCATTTTGAAAGCGGTATCCGCCACCAGTTTGGTGAGCTAAAGATTGAAAACAGCCAAATTGATCACGATAAAATTTATTCTTTGGCACCATTTTCGGAAGGTGACGATTACCAAGTCGCCAAAATAGCCGAATTTAATCAGAATTTATCTCAAACTGGTTGGTTCTCATCGGTGTTGGTTGAACCTGATTTGTCCTTAACCGCGACCCAACGAGCTTTACCCATCAATGTGAGCTTGGCACCTCAAGCTCGGAATCAGTTTGAAACCGGTATTGGTTTTTCTACCGATGTGGGCCCGAGAGGCACGTTGGCATGGAAAAAACCGTGGTACAACTCTCGTGGTCACAGCATTGAGAGTCGGTTTGAAATCTCCAAACCAGAGCAAGTCATCAGTGCCAGTTATAAGATCCCATTGGAAGACGTGTTGCGCGAGTTTTATCAAGTCCAATATGGAATGAAAAAAGTCGATAATCGCGATACCGAAAGCTTAGAGTCTAATTTATCGGTAGAACGCCATTGGTTGGCAGAAACGGGTTGGCAACGAACTCTATATACTCGGTACCTGATTGAAAACTATGAGCAAGGTATCCAAGAAGACAGCGCGCAGTTTTTACTACCTGGTGCAACCGTTAGTCGTACCCGTACTCGCGGCGGGGCTATGCCAAATTGGGGTGACAAATTATCGCTCACGATGGAATATGGTAACGAGTCTGTCGTATCTGAAACCGATGTCTTACGAGTAATAGGCGGTGCTTCTTGGATTCGAAGCTTGAATTCAAACCATAGAGGACTGGTTCGCCTAGATGGCGCGGCCAATGTCACCGATGAGTTCAGTAAGCTCTCTCCCTCCCTGCGTTTTTTCGCGGGTGGTGATAATACAATACGAGGGTACAACTATGAATCGATTGCTCCAACTGACAGCAGTGGGGCGTTGACTGGGGGTAAGTATCTCGCCACGGCATCGGCAGAATATCAATATCGGGTAACCGGTAACTGGTGGTTAGCGACCTTTTACGACTATGGCGATGCATTTAATCGCGATCCTGAGTTCAAACGAGGTACAGGGGTTGGCGTGCGTTGGCAATCTCCCGTTGGCCCCATCAGATTAGACTTTGCATGGGGCTTAGATGCCACTAAAGGCAATGAATTTCAGATCCACTTTACCTTGGGGCCAGAGCTTTAGATGTTAAAAAAAGCGGTAAAGATCCTATTTTCGAGCTTATTGGCTATCGCGATCACTGCTGTAGTGGCGCTTGTTGTCCTGTTGTATACACCTGTAGGAGTCAATCTCGTTCACGCTCAACTGTCTAACTACGTGCCTAATCTTTCAATAGGCAGAGCGGAAGGGGCGCTGTTTAAACGAGTTCAGCTGCATGATTTCTCTTTTCGCGATGAGCAACAGGGAGTAGATGTTTCATTAGAGCAGTTCAATTTCGCACTAAATCCTGCGTGTTTTACCGAGCCCTCGATTTGTATCTATCAAGTTCATCTGCAGGGCTTAACTGCTGAAATTAATCTCAAGGAAACGGAGTCATCTGAAACTACTACTTCTGAAGTTGATGGACAATCGGATTCTCCCGTTAACATCACCACGCCCGTTGCCATTAAAATCAACGAATTTTCTGTTGATGACGCCAATATCCTATTTCAAGATCAGCAAATTAAGTGGGAGAAACTCACTACGTCACTGTCTTTTCAAGGAAACCGCTTACACATACGAGATGTTGATTGGCTCTCGCCTCACATCAAATTGGCGGAATCGCATATACCGCCAGAGCCTTCGTCGCTAAATGAAGACAGCACACAAACCGCGGTTCAACCTATATCATTACCAGAGATCCACTTGCCTATTCAGTTACGGGTTGACCGTTTTGCAGTACAAGACTTTCAGTTAGCCGAGCAGCCCGATGCCAGTATTGAGCGTTTAGAGCTGACGCTGATGGCCGCGAAACAAAAAATAAACATCTCAAAGCTAGAACTCAATGGACCAGCCGCAAGTGCAAACTTGCAAGCTGAAATCGCACTGAAGGGTGAGTATCCACTTGAGCTCTCTGTGAAAGGTGAGGTTTATAAGGCGCCGATCACCGGACAAAAATTTGCACTCCAAGCTTCTGGCTCATTGGCTAAATTGAATTTAGTGGCATCCCTCGAACAAGTTTTGACGTCAACAATCCGCGCTCAATTACGCCCGTTGCAGTTGCCGGTTCAATTTGATGTGTCACTTTCGCAAACTCAGCTGTTTTGGCCATTGGAGGGCGAGCCTCAACATAAACTCAACGTCGCCACCTTGAATCTAAAGGGTGACCAACATCAGTTTGCGTTAAGAACCAAGGGCACTGTGAATTCTGAACTGGCTCCAGAAACGGATTTTTTTGTCTCTGGACAAGGCTCACTATTTGACTTTGACGCTAGTGCATTTGAATTGGCAACACTGGGTGGTGAATTGTCCGGCACAGCGTCGGTTGATTGGCGTTCGGGGTTGAAATGGGATGCTAAGTTGAATTTGGCAAGTATTCAACCGGGATTGTTCTGGCCACAAGCTGAGGGAGAGATTAGTGGTGCTCTGTCTACCTCTGGCACGATAACTGAAGATCAAACATGGGCAGTTGAGCTGTCTAGCTTGGATATAGAGGGTATTCTGCGAGAGTACCCTCTCAATTTGAACGGCACCTTATCTGCCAAAGGGCATCAAGACGGCAGCGAGCTAGTGGTTGAAACTCAAGGTTTGCAACTGGCGCACGGTGACAATCAAATCGAGGTGATTGGGAATGCTCGTCAAAACTTGGACCTGACCGTTTCGATACAAGTTCCAGATCTTTCCCATTCTTTACCGGGTAGTACTGGTGAGATTACGGGTGAGGTTCAGGTGACCGGAACGCAATCTGATCCTAAAGTCGCATTAGATCTCGGCGTCAAGCGTTTAGCTTGGCAAGAGTTGCTCTCGGTTCACTCAGGATCGTTAAAGGGAACGTTAGAACCTTTGGGCGAACTCAGTGCAGATCTCAAGTTAAGGCTCACAGGCATACAAAACGAACAACAAAAGATTGATAGTGTATTGATGGCGTTGCGAGGAAGCGAAGCTAAGCATAGCGCCAACTTTAACCTTCAGTCCCCCTTAGCGCAGTTAGCCACCGAACTGTCTGGGGAGTTAAAACGAGCAGATGATCTAACATGGCACGGTCATCTAAATAATACTGTTTTAACTACAGAACAAGGAACTTGGTCGCTTGTCGATAAACTGGGTGTCTCATTTGCTTCACCGAACAATCAACTGCGCGTATCGACGCACTGCTGGCGTCAAGCCGACTCCAGTTTGTGTTTGAACAAACCCATTACAACAGGCGACAAGATTGAAGCTGACGTCAGTTTAACTAACTTCGCGTTTGCTCAAATTGCTCAGTACATACCTGAGCAGTTGGCGATTCAAGGGGCGGCGAACATCGATAGCCAAGTAACTTGGCAGGCAGAGTCGCCCTTGAGCGCAAATTTAGATTTGGAATTGAGCCCCGGGTCGCTCACCTCTAGTGCTGGCGCGGCACCTGTGACACTTAATTGGCAGTCCATAACAGCCTCGACCAATCTACAGAATAATGAACTTAGCGCCGAAGCTTATCTGGATGTGATTGATAATGGCGATATCAAAGCTGCGCTTAAAATTCCCGATGTCACAACCGAAAACAAGCAACTTGACGCGCATTTGCAAACCGAAGATATCCATTTAGGTTTTTTAGCTCCCTTGCTCAATGAATACAGTGAGCTGGCGTCTTTGCTGAACTTGAATGTCAAGCTATCTGGCAGTGTTGACCATCCAAAAGTCACTGGTGACTTGGTGGCAAAAGATATTCAAGTGAAAGGCGAAATAACGCCCATTGATATTGACTCCGGTGAGATCGCGATTGAATTTACTGGCTATAAGGCGAGCCTCGATGCCAACATTCAAACACCAGACGGTTTATTAGAAGTGGATGGCAAAGCCGATTGGCAAGACATCAATAACTGGCGAACCACAGCGAGAGTTTTTGCCGAAGAGCTGCAAGTTAAAATGCCGCCACTAGTCAAAATGAAGGTGGTACCAGATATGTCAATTGATGTGGTACCGGGAACGGCAACTATAGCTGGGGACATCTCTTTGCCTTGGGGCAGAATTGTGGTTGAAGAACTTCCTGAATCAGCAGTGAAAGTGTCTCGTGATCAGGTGATTCTAGATGAAACCTTAACGCCAGTTGCGGAACAAGCGCCTATTCCATTTGACGTACAAACTAATGTGAATATCAATATTGGCGACGACTTTAAAGTCTTTGCGTTTGGTTTAGAAGGTGATCTGCGCGGTAAGCTCAATGTTGCTCGGCGCGATCAAGCGCCGTTCGTAACCGGTGAGGTCAATATCGTAAATGGAGAATATCGTTCATTTGGTCAAGACTTGCTGATCAAAGACGGTAAAGTCTTGATGAATGGTCCTGTGGACCAGCCTTTTGTGGATATTAAAGCCATTCGCAATCCAGACAATACTCAAGATGGTGTGATTGCTGGGGTTGCAGTCACTGGACTTGCCGACGATCCACAAATGACTATCTTCTCTGAACCAGCGATGCCACAGGCCAATGCCTTGTCGTATCTACTGCGCGGCCAAAACTTAGATGCATCATCAAAAGGTGGCGGTATGACCACCGCGCTAATTGGATTGAGCCTAGCAAAAAGCGGTAAGTTGGTGGGGCAACTTGGTGAGGCATTTGGTGTGCAAGATCTAAAATTGGATACGGCTGGCTCAGGCGATAGCTCGCAGGTGACAGTGAGTGGTTATGTGATGCCTGGTTTACAGGTGAAGTATGGCGTCGGCATTTTCGATTCTGTTGGTGAGTTCACGGTGCGTTATCAGTTAATGCAAGATCTGTATATTCAAGCCGTATCTGGTTTAGATAGCGCGGTTGATCTTCTGTACCACTTTGAGATCGAGTAGGCCCTTACCTAATGACCTACTCAATCTGTTGTTTGTATTTGAACAAGTCTAGTTTGGATTAAATGGTAAAGATGAATGATGCAAGTTGATCTTCAACTCTCCACTTTCATCTTTGATGTATCCAAATGAAT
Source organism: Vibrio sp. ABH4_348 (assembly GCF_056159765.1). Taxonomy (NCBI): domain Bacteria; kingdom Pseudomonadati; phylum Pseudomonadota; class Gammaproteobacteria; order Vibrionales; family Vibrionaceae; genus Vibrio; species Vibrio sp. ABH4_348. The sequence goes on from NZ_JBSWVW010000001.1 coordinate 126,283, forward strand.
ATTCGACTTTGACTTCTTCACCCGTTGTTTTGGTAAAAAAGTAATTACCCATCGCCATGGCATAGTTGCCGTTAGTAATGATGCCCTCGTTCTCCCAGCGCACCTTTGTATATGGCGCTAAAGCAAACCCTTTGTCTTCTTTTAAATCCTGCCCAATAAAGTAAGACAATGCCTCACTTTTGGTTCCGCGAAATTGATCAACAGACGCTAAGGTAGGCTTGAACAAAACAGGACTTTGGCCGAATGCATAAAACTGCTCCAAGTGTTTAATCGCTTCTTCTCTTGGTGTGTCAGAGCGGCCAATTTTTACGATTCCCTCTCCCCAGCCAATTTGAGCCTCTACGACCTCTTCCTTGGAAATTGCGTCAGCATGGGTATTAAAAGCGCTCAACATAACTAGTGATGCACAAAGTGGTGCGAGTTTTTTCATGATGGTCTCCCAATCGATTCAGTGAATTTTGGATGAACAACCAGGCCACATTAATGAAAAACCTATCAATCCGTGTGCCACAGAACCTTATCAATCCAATATCTGCTGTAAATTATGAGATGGCGATTAATACCAATACTCGTGTTGTGTGTCGGCCTAACTCATACTTTTGTGTGTAACTTCTTTCATTACTGAGGGGCAAAAGTCACAGAAATTTGTTGTAGGGGGTAGGTGTTGGAAGAATGTGAAGTCGAGGCTCTATTGAGAAATAGAGTATTTGGGTTAGGCAGTAGGCAGTCAACAGACAATAAAAAAGCCAGCTTGCGCTGGCTTTTTCAAATAGTTTCAGAAATTACTTCTGAGCACGCTCGTAAGAGCTTAGGATTTCTTGACGTGCTGCTTCAACATCAGCCCAACCGTCAACTTTAACCCACTTGCCTGACTCAAGTTCTTTGTAACGCTCAAAGAAGTGAGTGATCTGTGCTTTTAGTAGCTCAGGCAGGTCGTTCACATCTTGTATGTGATCGTACTCTTTGGTTAGCTTAGTGTGAGGTACAGCGACAACTTTTGCGTCTTCACCAGACTCGTCAGTCATTTTTAGTACGCCGACTGGACGACAGCGGATTACTGAACCCGGTGCTAGAGGGTGTGGGGTTGGAACCAACACATCTACTGGGTCGCCATCAAGAGACAAAGTGTGATTTACGTAACCGTAGTTACATGGGTAGAACATAGGAGCAGACATGAAGCGGTCTACAAACACAGCACCAGAGTCTTTGTCTACTTCGTATTTGATTGGATCTGCATTCGCAGGAATTTCGATCACAACATAGATATCATCTGGAAGTGACTTACCTGCAGGTACATTGTTTAAGCTCATCAATGGGTCCTTTATAGAATAGGGCGTAAATTTCAACCGCAAACTTTAGCGGCAAAGGTACACCCCTGTAAACTGGCATTTGGTCTAATTCTCGCAAAAATCCGCAATTCCTTACTGAAATTGCAATGCAATTGCTATTTATGGAGCTTCTCCATAAATTTCCAAATGCTCTTCTACCTTATTCACCATACTTTCGGAGCCAACAAAAAACGGTACTCGTTGATGAAGCTCGGTGGGTTTTAGATCCATGATTCGATTTACACCGTCTGATGCTAAGCCGCCAGCTTGTTCAATCAGAAATGCCATTGGATTGCATTCGTACAATAGGCGCAGCTTTCCTTGCGGGTGGCTTTGTGTACTCGGGTATAAGTAGATGCCACCTTTAAGCAAATTGCGGTGAAAGTCGGCTACTAGTGAACCAATATAACGCGAGGTATAGGGACGACCGTCTTCAGGAACGTTCTCTTGGCAGTATTTAATGTATTTCTTCACACCTTGAGGAAAACGAACGTAGTTGCCTTCGTTAATGGAGTAGATTTTTCCATTTTTAGGAATTGTCATATTTTCATGAGAGAGAATGAAGGTGCCGAGAGAAGGATCGTAAGTGAAGCCGTTGACGCCTTTGCCTGTGGTGTACACCAACATCGTTGACGAACCATAGATAACATAGCCTGCCGCGACTTGCTGATGACCAGGTTGCAGAAAATCTTCTTCGGTTGCCGGTGTGCCGATGGGAGAAACGCGGCGGTAGATGGAGAAAATAGTGCCGACCGAAACGTTAACATCAATATTGGAGGAACCATCAAGAGGATCCATTAAAACCACGTATTTGGCGTTTTTATTCAGTTCTTTATTGAAAGCGACCGCTTCGTCTTCTTCTTCACTGGCTACTCCACATACTTGATCTCGAGCTTCCAGTGCAGCCTTAAACTTGTCATTGGCATAAACGTCGAGCTTTTGTTGTTCTTCGCCTTGAACGTTTTCAGTACCGACTGCGCCAGTAATATCGGCTAGACCTGCTTTATTGATTTCTCGGTTTACAATTTTCGCGGCTAGCCGAATTGAAGAGAGTAATGACGATAAGTCGCCACTGGCATGAGGGAAATCGGTTTGTTTTTCTACAATGAATTCGCCTAATGTGCGCATTCCAGACATGTCGAGTATTTCCTATGGATTAATTGGCTTCAAATAGTAGTTGTAGTTTTGGAAGATTGGCTTTTACCAAGCTCTGTCAGAAGTTTAGGTGCAGAATCTTTTTAATGGTACTGAAGTAACTGTTTGGTATCGCATTTTTCACTTATGAATTACAGTGTATTGCATCATCGGGGAAATGGCGTTTTTGTTGTGAAAATGAGGTCTTGTGAGCAATGCATGAAGACAAGTCTCGCATTCATAACACTGGCGCGCATAATGAACGTCATGACATAAAAAATAGGTTGGAATATGCATATTCATATCTTGGGGATCTGCGGTACTTTTATGGGAGGCGCAGCCATTTTAGCAAGGCAACTCGGTCATAAAGTGACGGGTAGCGATAGCAATGTCTATCCACCGATGAGTACATTGTTGGAATCTCAAGATATTGAAATTATAGAAGGTTTTGATGTTTCGCAATTGAGCCCAGAACCCGATCTTGTGGTTGTTGGCAATGCGATGAGCCGCGGCAACCCTTGTGTGGAATACGTTCTTAATCACAACCTTAATTACACATCTGGGCCGCAATGGTTACACGATTTTCTACTAAAAGATCGCTGGGTGTTGGCGGTCTCAGGAACCCATGGCAAAACCACCACATCCAGTATGTTAGCGTGGATTTTACAAGACTGCGGTTACCAACCCGGGTTTTTAGTCGGCGGGGTTCTCGGTAACTTCGGCGTGTCTGCGCAATTGGGTGATGGTGTATTTTTTGTAGTCGAAGCGGACGAATATGACAGTGCTTTTTTCGACAAACGTTCTAAGTTTGTTCACTACCATCCCAAGACCTTAGTCATTAACAACTTAGAGTTCGATCATGCAGACATTTTCGATGATCTTGAAGCTATCAAGCGTCAGTTCCATCATTTGGTTCGCACGGTGCCTGGTATTGGCAAAGTGTTGATCCCGGCACAAGATTCCGCGGTTTTAGATGTAATTCAACGTGGTTGTTGGAGCGAAATAGAAACGGCAAGTAATGGGTTGGATGATTCCTCCAATTGGCGAACGGAAAAATTAGCAGCCGATGGTTCAAGTTTTTCAGTTTATTTACAGGGTAAGCATGTCGGGGATGTCACTTGGGATTTGATTGGTGATCACAATGTAAGCAATGCGCTTATGGCGATCGCGGCGGCACGCCATGTTGGAGTTGAGCCGAAATACGCCTGCCAATCCCTTCAGACATTTGTTAATACCAAGCGCAGGTTAGAGCTGAAAGGCAGAGTTTCTGGTGTCAGTATTTACGATGATTTTGCTCATCACCCCACAGCCATTGAACTGACCTTGTCAGGTTTGCGTAACAAGGTCGGTAAACAAAGAATAATTGCCGTGCTAGAACCTCGCAGTGCGACAATGAAGCGCGGTGTCCACAATGATAAGCTGGCAGCCAGTTTGTCGAAAGCTGATGTGGTATTCTTGTTTCAACCTGACAATATTGATTGGACCCTCGATCCTATTGCTAAGGCGTGTCGTCAAAAGGCGAGTGTTCACTCCACCACTCAAACCCTTCTCGATGCGCTGTTACATGAAATAGCAGCGGGTGATCACGTGGTAATCATGAGCAACGGCGGCTTTGGTGGAATACACAACAAACTGCTTGCCGCGTTGCAGCACTTAGAGCAAGTATGAGCACATATAACGAACCCATTACCTTAGCCTTCACCGGCGCGTCTGGTGCCCCTTATGGCCTTCGACTACTTGAGCAATTGTTGGCAGCCAATCATCAGGTCTATCTGCTGATTTCCTCCGCCGCCCGTGTCGTTATGGCGACAGAGCATGGTTTGAAACTGCCAAGTAGTCCTGAAAAAACGCAGCAAATACTGGCTGAGCGTTATCAAGCCCAACCCGGACAGCTGGTGGTAAGTGGTAAAGAAGATTGGTTCTCTCCCGTTGCATCTGGTTCGGCGGCACCGAGAAAAATGGTTGTATGCCCATGCTCAGCGGGAAGCCTAGCGGCGATTGCTAATGGCATGTCAGACAATCTTATTGAACGTGCAGCGGATGTGGTTTTAAAAGAACGTGGGCAACTGTTATTGGTCGTGCGAGAAACGCCATTTTCGACCCTTCACCTTGAGAATATGCACAAGCTCTCTCAGCTAGGGGTCACTATTATGCCTGCGGCACCGGGTTTTTATCACAATCCGAAGACCATTGATGATCTTGTTGACTTTATGGTGGCTAGAATTCTTGACCACTTGCGCGTTGAGCAACAACTGGTACCTCGCTGGGGGTATGACCAGCGCGCGCAGTAATACTACTCAAAATGACATTGGGCAGTTACAATTACTGCTAACTCAACGGGGAGCGATTTGCTGAGATTGGAATGGATGAAAAATCATTCCAGAACCCGCTGACCTGAACCAGATAATACTGGCGTAGGGATTGAGACTTTCGAAAATAGCGTTTTCAGCCTCACCTATGCCTCCAAATACTTGGAGTGATTCTTGTGAAATATTCTTTGTTAACCGCCGCCATGCTAATGAGTGGCTCAGTTTTTGCCGCTACCCCGAGTCTGAATGTATACACCTACAGCTCGTTCACGTCTGATTGGGGACCAGGTCCGGAAATTGAAAAGCGATTCGAAGCGCAGTGCGATTGTGATTTGAACTTTGTTGCGTTAGATGATGGCGTCTCTATCCTGAATCGCCTGAAGCTGGAAGGTAAATCGACCAAAGCAGACGTGGTTCTTGGACTTGATGACAACTTAATGGCCGAAGCGTTGGAAACAGGCTTACTTGCCAACCATCAAGTGGATACCAGCAAAGTGACTTTGCCGGGCGGCTGGAAGGATGAAGTGTTTGTACCGTTTGACTACGGCTATTTCGCCTTTGTCTACAACACCGAAACCGTCACCAACCCACCAAAGAGCTTGAAGGAGCTGGTAGAGCAGCGTGATGACCTTAAAGTTATCTACCAAGATCCTCGGACTTCCGTTCCGGGACAAGGGTTGATGTTGTGGATGAAGAGTGTTTATGGCGACAAGGCGGGTAAAGCTTGGCAGCAACTCGCCCAAAAGACAGTAACGGTGACCAAAGGTTGGTCAGAGGCGTATTCTCTGTTTTTGAAAGGCGAATCTGATCTGGTTCTGTCTTACACTACATCTCCTGCTTATCATCTCATTGCCGAGGAAGACTCAAGATATGCCAGCGCTGACTTTGCTGAAGGTCATTACACTCAAGTTGAAGTTGCGGCTAAGGTAGCAAGCTCCAATCAACAAACTTTGGCGGATGAGTTTTTGCAATTTGTCGTCAGCGACGATTTCCAATCGGTTATCCCAACAGGAAACTGGATGTATCCAGTCACGGGGATTGAATTACCTCAAGGCTTTGAAACTCTGAATGTACCAGAAAAAGCACTGCGTTTTACGCCGGAAGAAATTGCCGAAAATCGTCAAGCTTGGATTCGCGAGTGGCGCAGCGCAGCCGCGAAGTAATTGATTCGAGGATCAGTGGGTATTTTGCTACGCGGAACACCTAAAATTGGAATAGGGGTCGCGATGCTTATCGCGGCCTTTATTTTTGCCAGTCTATTCAGTCTGCTGAACTATGCAGACGTTTCTGGTATTCGACTACTTTGGCAAGATAGCTATTATCTGAGAATCACCGTATTCAGCTTAAACCAAGCGATTTTGTCGACGATCCTGAGTATAGGACTGGCGATTCCACTCGCCGGTGCTTTGGCTCGCCGTCAATTTTTGGGTAAAGCGTTACTACTCAAACTCTTTAGCATGACGTTAGTTATGCCCGTGTTGGTGGGTGTGTTTGGCCTGTTGGCTTTGTATGGTAACAACGGGATTGTGCTCAATTGGGTGAAGGCACTGTTTCCTGATGTGGAGTACTCAATTTATGGTCTAAATGGTATTTTGCTTGCCCATGTGTTTTTCAACCTGCCGTATGCCGCAAGCTTGTTAACCAAAACGCTAACTCATGTACCCACTGAACAAAACTTGCTTTCCGCACACTTGGGGTTTTCCCCGTGGTATAAATTCAAACTGGTAGATTGGCCGCGTATTCGACAATCGCTGCCTAACATCGCGGGTTTAGTCTTTATGCTGTGTTTCACCAGCTTCGCTGCCGTAATGGCTTTAGGCGGAGGCCCCGGCGCCACAACGATTGAATTAGCGGTATTTCAAGCCATTAAGTTTGATTTTGATCTGACGATGGGGGCGGTGTTAGCCATATGGCAGATGCTATTGTGCGTGGTTTTTATTCTCGCTATTCGTCTTTTCTCTAGTCAAAAACGTTTTACCTACAGCCAATCAGATCAACGGAACGGACCAGTACTTGGCGTCAAACCCTATGTCGATTCACGGAGCACTCGTTGTCTCGACACTGTCATTATTTTTTGTTCAGTGTTGTTTGTCGTACCGCCTTTAGTTTGGACCTTGAGTGAAGGCATCAATGATAAAACTCTACAGGTGTTGCTCGACCCGTTATTTATTCGTGCTTTAGTCACGTCATTGGGGATTGCGATCGGGGCTGCTTCATTGGCTTTGCTGATGTCATTCTCAATCCTGATGACCTCGAGACATTGGCGTTTTTATGCAAACAATAAAAAAGCAGATGGCATAGAGCTGATTGGTAGCATCATTTTGGTAACACCGGGTCTAGTGATTAGCACAGGTGCTTTTCTGGTGTTGCGAAATTTAGGCTTGGTTTTTGAATGGGCGTGGGGCATTGTTTTAGTCGTCAATGCTTTGATGGCTTTACCGTATGCCATAAAAACGCTTGGTCAGCCTATGTATCAAGTCGAGCAGCAATATCACCAACTGAGTAGAAGTCTAAATTTGAGGGGCTGGAATCGGATAATACTGGTCGATTGGCCTGTGTTAGCCAGTGCGATTACTCATACCGGTGCAATTTGCTTCATGATGGCTCTGGGAGATTTAAGCGCCATCGCGTTGTTCGGTAGCCAAGAACTGATGACATTGCCTTGGCTATTGTTTCAATGGATGGGAAGTTATCGAATGAATGAAGCGGCCGTGGTCGCCACCGTATTATTACTACTGAGCTTTCTGTGTTTTTCAGGTGCCAATGGCTTAAAACACACTCGTTCTGTGACTGGTCGCAAGGGATAAAGTATTGAATATCGAGCAGCTAACTTATCGCTATCAACAAGAAACCTTTTGTTTTGATACTCAAATCGAGCAGGGAAAGCTGGTCTCGATCTTGGGTAACAGCGGGGCAGGGAAGTCGACATTTTTTGCGTTACTAGGTGGCTTCTTGTCGCCAACTCATGGCGATTTTACGTTTGATGGCAAGTCATTGTTATCTCTACAACCTCATCAACGACCGTTTTCCATTTTGTTTCAAGAACACAATTTGTTTGATCACCTGACGGTCAAAGACAATGTTGGATTGGGTATAAGCCCTAAGTTGAAGCTGAGTTCCAGTGAATGGGCTGAAGTAGCACTTGCCGCGCAGCAGGTTGGCTTGGGGGATTTGATGGAGCGTTTGCCAACTGAACTATCCGGTGGTCAGAAGCAGCGAGCCGCGCTGGCGCGATGTTTAGTTCAAAGAAAACCAGTATGGCTGATGGACGAACCGTTTTCAGCTCTGGATCCTGTATTGAGAAATGAAATGCTAAGCCTAGTCGCTAAACTGGCAAAGGAACATGGTGTCACTGTATTGATGATTACTCATTTTGTCCAAGATGCACTAGCAATCACAGATGAATTCCGCTTCATTGAGCAGGGCAAAATACTCGCGTCAGGTGCGATTGAGTCACTTACAGAAGATCACAGTAATCCGACGGTGGCTCAATTTGTGAAAGCGGGCAACCGTCGAACTGTCGAACCATCGAACTGTTGAAAGCTAGGCTTCGCTGAGCTCTCTCAAATATTGAAAGATCTCGCGATAAGCTTTGGCTGGTTTGTTGGCTTTTTTCTCTTTGGCCGCTTGTCTAGCCAGTTGACGAAGACGCTGTCGGTCTGCCTCAGGGTATTCTTCAAGCACATCGTTAATTGCTGCATCACCTTGATCGACAATCTTGTCGCGCAACGCTTCTAACTTGTGAAGATGGGCCGTAGCCTGTGAGTGTTTGTTACGAATCTTGTCCAAAGCGGCTTGGATTGGTTCGTGGTCAACGCTACGCATTAATTTACCAATGTACTGAAGCTGGCGACGCTTTGCTTCATTTTTGAAACGCTGAGCGTCTTTGATTGCATCGTAAAGATCTTCATCAAGTGGAATCTTTTCCAACACACCTGGCTTAAGTGCCACTAACTCTTCACCGATTTTTTGCAACTCTTCCATGTCGCGTTTCATTTCGGTTTTACTGACCCAAATGATTTCTTCTTCAGGCTCCCAAGGAGCCTTTTGATTCTTACGAGCCATTTGTTTTAGCCTGATCACTGTGTTTCATTGAATTTTCCGCATTTTAACAAGAATCGTGGGGAGATGGCGAAAATCTTGTTATCCTAATTCTATACATTCTAGGTGATGAAATAGATATGGACGTAAAACAACAAGTCAAAGAGCAAACGGTGCAGCTTGAAAATGCCGTTGCCAAAGCGCTTGAGTTGGCAAATAGCAAATCGCAAGCCGCTGAAGTCGCGATTACTAAGTCTACTGGTTTGAGTGTATCAAGCCGCAACTGTGAAGTGGAAAACGTTGAGTTTAACAGCGACGGAGCACTCGGAATTACCGTTTACCGAAACGGTAAAAAAGGTAGCGCATCGACATCAGATTTAAGTGATTTGGCGATTCAGAAAACGGTTGAAGCCGCGTTAGACATTGCTAACTATACGTCCGAAGACCCTTATGCTGGCCCGGCTCCAAAAGAGCTGATGGTTCAGGACATTCCAGATCTCGACCTATTTCATCCCGATGTACCTGATCCAGACAAAGCGGCGCAATACGCCATTGAGGCTGAACAAACTGCATTGGCTTACAGTGATAAGATCAAACAAAGTGATGGCGCGAGCTATGACAGCCACTATGGTGTCAAAGTGTACGGAAACAGTCATGGCTTGTTAGCGAGTTATGCGTCAAGTCGACACAGCTTGAGCTGCAGTGTTATTGGCTTAGGTGAGAATGGCGAAATGGAGCGCGATTACAGCTACACCCTCGCTCGCCATAAAGACGCACTGTGGACACCGGCTTCTGTGGGCACTAAAGCGGCTGAAAAAGCGGTGAAGCGCTTAGATGCACGTAAAGTCAATACTGGCCAATACCCAGTGATGTTCCTTGCCGATGTGGCAACAGGTTTAGTGGGGCATCTCGTAATGGCGATTAGTGGCGGTAATCTGTACCGAAAGTCGACATTTTTGCTTGATCACCTAGGCAAACAAATTACCCCAGAATGGTTCAACATCAATGAAGATCCACATGTTAAACGCGGCTTGGCCTCTTCGCCATTCGACAGTGAAGGTGTGGCAACACAAGCTCGTCAGATTGTTGATGATGGGGTATTGGCGACCTATCTACTGACCAGCTATTCGGCGCGTAAATTGGATATGACACCAACGGGTCACGCTGGTGGCATTCACAATTGGTTTGTGCAATCGACAGGTGAAGATTTTGAACAGATGCTACAAAAGCTTGGTACTGGTGTACTTGTGACGGAGTTGATGGGGCAAGGGGTCAATATGGTCACTGGTGATTACTCACGCGGTGCGGCGGGCTTCTGGGTTGAGAATGGACAAATTCAGTACCCGATTTCTGAATTCACTATCGCAGGTAACTTGAAAGATATGTTCGCCAATATGGTTGCCGTTGGATCAGATGTTGAGCTGCGCTCGCAAATTCAGACTGGTTCTATTCTACTTGAGTCCATGAAAGTGGCCGGCGAATAACTTATTTGGCCATCACGAAAAAGATCTAAACAAAAAAATGCTTGGTTTTGACCAAGCATTTTTTATTGAAGTAGTTATTTCCACTATGCCCCAACTGATTTATCTAGATTAGCAGCGTAGCCAAGCCAAGAAAGACAAATAATCCCACCACGTCGGTAATCGTGGTTAGTGCCATACCCCCGGCTAATGCGGGGTCTATTTTCATTCTTTTCAACAGAATTGGAATACTTACACCAGCAATACCCGCAACAATAAGATTGGTTAGCATTGCGCCGGAAATGATCCCACCAAGTAACCAATTGTCCTTCCAAAGCACAACGATGCCACCAATGATCAAAGACCAAAGCAAGCCATTGAGTAAGCCGATGGCGGCTTCTTTTAGTAACAATTCCCTTTTGTTGGCGTCGCCGATATGACCGAGCGCTAAACCTCGAATCACCAGAGCGACGGTCTGGTTACCGGCAACTCCCCCCATAGAGGGGACTATGGTCATCAAAATCGCAATCGCCGCCATTTGCTCTAGAGTATCTTCAAACATGTTAGAAACGGAGGCTGCCGCTAAGGCGGCGAGAACATTTGCACCGAGCCAAACTGAGCGACGACGTGCAGATTTCACCACGGGTGCGAAGGTATCTTCTTCGTCATCTAGACCAGCCATACTCATCATGGAGTGTTCCGCGTCTTCGCGGATTACGTCGACCACATCATCGATAGTAATACGGCCGAGTAGAACTTGGTCTTCATCGATTACGGGGGCCGATACCCAGTTTCGGCGCTCAAACAGGCTAGCGACATCGGAAGCACTCATCAATACGTCGATCGCGTCGTCTGTGGCATCCATAATGTCGCTCACGGTCACATCAGGTTGTGTGGTAAGCAAAGTGGTAATAGGTAACTCGCCTATCAAGGTGCTATTTTGGTCGACCACATAAATGGCATCGGTGGCGTCGGGCAGTTCGCCCTTCATTCGCAGATAACGCAAGACCACATCAATATCGACATCACCACGTATCGTGATAACGTCAGTATTCATTAAGCTACCTGCAGTGTCCTCATCATAAGAGAGTGCACGTTCGACTCGTTGCCTATCTGCGACGTCCATTTGACCAAGGATTTCTTGCGAGACGTCATCGGGAAGGCTGCGCAGAACGTAGGCAACGTCATCGGTTTCCATCCCTTCGGTGGCCTCGGCCAGAACTTCGGTCGACATCTTAGAGACAAAATCATCTTTAATGTCTTCGCTCAATTCATCGAGGATTTCACCGTAATCACCGGGGTCGGTTAACTGCCATAGAACTTCACGACTTTTTCGTGGCGACGCTTCCAATAGCACCGCAATGTCCTCAGGTTCCATGTCTTGCAATTGACGACGAACGTGGACAAAGCGACCATTCTCTAACGCGGTTGAAACTTCCAGTAGGGCTTGGTGAGCCTGATCAAATTCAATTTGCTCTGCCACTGTTGTCTCCTATTGTCAGCGTGAAATGGGGATATTTGTTCGATGCTGTAATCTAATTTTACATTTTAAAAAATAGCTGGCTAGCCAGAGGAATTGGAAACGGGTGAGAAAACAGTAAAAAGTCGAAAAATCTAAAACAACCAGCGTTTTAAGCTGTTGGATAAAGGGGGTAAAAAGAAAGAGATTAATTTGATTTCGACAAAACTATTCATCTTCATCAAACTTGCCTTCTATTAACGCACAAACGGAGCTGAGTGCATCATCTGCTTGAGAGCCTTCAGCTAGAATAGTGACCTCTTCACCTTGTGCCGATTCCAGCATCAGCAACCCCATTACGCTGTCTGCCGTCGCTTGTTTACCTTCGGGGTTTTCTACCGTGAGTATTGCATCGTATGACTGTGCGAGTTCCACCAGTTTGACTGCGGCGCGCGCGTGCAAACCTAATCGATTTTGAATGAGAACAGTTCGTCTAATTGCGGCCATGACTTATCCTTGTCACTGAGGTTTGAGACTATTTATCTTGTTGAGCCAACGAAGAATGATTGATTTGAACATTCTTACCAAGTTGCTGGAAATATTCGCCAATTTGCTGAGCAATATAAACAGAACGGTGTTTACCACCGGTACAGCCGATGGCAATGTTTAGGTAGCTGCGGTTGTTTCGCTCAAGGTTTGGTAACCAACGTTCAATAAATGATTGGATATCGTTTTTGAGTTGAATGACTTCTGTTTGTTGCTCTAAATACGATTTAACGGAACAGTCTAAGCCAGTAAATGGCCTAAGTTCCGGTTGCCAATGAGGGTTTGGCAAAAATCGCACATCAAAGACATAATCAGCATCTTTTGGCGCCCCATACTTAAAGCCAAAAGACTGAACGCCAATCAGCAACGGTTTGTGTTCTTGGCCTTCAATCAAAATTCGTACGGATTCGCTTAACTCGTGTAAAGACTGATTGCTACTATCGACAATCCAATCTGCCTGCGCTTTTAGTGGTGATAGAATGGTTTTTTCCAATTCAATCGCTTGCGTTAGAGAAGGTTTCTTTGACGTTAGAGAAAGTGGATGAACACGGCGTGTTTCACTGTAGCGTTTGAGAAGAGTCTCTCGGTTGGCATCAAGAAAAACAACTTGAAGTTGGGTTTGATTTTTTAATCGAGACAGCGCTTGGACGACTTCTTCGGGTTTATCTGGCAAGTTGCGAATATCTAAACTTACCGCGACATTTTGAGTGCTTGATTGAACCGTTTGAATAAAGCTATCCAACAGACACACTGGTAAGTTGTCGACACAATAATAGCCTGCGTCTTCCAACACGCGAAGTGCCACACTTTTTCCAGCCCCAGATTGACCAGATACAACAATCAGCTTCATAAGTTAGCGGTTAACCATTATGTCATACAGCTCTGCATCGTTAGATGCCCTTCTTAGCTGCTTCAAGATGGCTTTGTCACTGAGTCTTTCAGCCATTTTGGACAAGGTTTTAAGATGTTCTTTACATTGCGCATCTGGGACCAATAGCGCGAATAGAATATCGACAGGACGATTGTCGATGGAGTCAAACTCAATGGGGGCTTCACATTGAAGTAAAACAGCAACAGCTTTGTCACTGGACTGCATTCGAGCGTGAGGGATGGCGATACCATTGCCAATTCCCGTACTGCCCATTTTTTCTCTACCAAGCATGCATTCAAACAGCTCTGTTGAGTTGATGCCCGTTTTTTCTGAAACAATCTCACTGATCATTTCGAGGGCTCGTTTTTTACTTGTACATTGGACTGCACTTTTGGTGCAGTCCAGAGACAAAATTTCGCTAAGTTGCATTGTATTGGTAATTAGTTAGTGGTTGCTGAGTTTTTCTTTGTGCTTGTTGAGTTGGCGAACCAACTTGTCTACTAAGGAATCGATAGCGGCATACATGACATCATTGTCAGCGGAAGCGTGTATTTCTCCCTGATTGACATGAAGCGTAGCCTCGGCGATTTGTCGCTGCTTTTCCACGCGCAGTACCACGTGGACATTATTAATGTGTTCAAAGAATCGTTCTAGTTTTTGAAACTTAGACTCAACGTACTCTCGCATTGAATCGGTAAGATCTACGTGATGACCATTAATATTGATTTGCATAGACTTTCCTTTTCGGTTTTTGGCCTATAACAGGCGTTTGCGCTGACTGGACGGCGCGATGCCTAACGACTCTCGATACTTCGCAATCGTGCGGCGCGCGACCTGAATTCCTTGGTCAGCGAGCAGAGCTGCAATTTTGCTGTCACTCAATGGCTTGGCGGTGTTTTCCGCCGCGACCAATTTCTTAATCAGTGCGCGAATTGCAGTCGATGAACATTCTCCACCATTGTCAGTACTGACGTGACTGGAGAAGAAATATTTCAATTCAAAAATGCCTCTAGGAGTGTGCATGAATTTTTGGGTGGTAACTCGAGATATTGTGGATTCATGCATATCAACCGCCAATGCTACATCGTTAAGTACCATTGGCTTCATGGCTTCTTCACCATGTTCAAAAAATTCTCTTTGGTGCTCGACGATGCACCTTGCTACTTTCAGTAGTGTTTCATTTCGACTCTCTAAGCTTTTGATGAGCCATTTTGCTTCTTGCAAATTAGAGCGAATGTACTGACTGTCAGGACTGCTGCCTTTTCCCATAGCGGCATAGGTTTGGTTAACCTTTAGCTTAGGTATGCTGTCCGGGTTGATGGCAACGACCCATTTACCGTGATCCTTAAATACGGATACATCCGGAATCACGTATTCTGCGTGTTCTGCCGAAATGCGACTACCCGGTCTAGGATCAAGTTGCTGAATCAAGGTGAGAATATCTTTTAGCTCAGGTTCTTTGAGCTTAGTTTCTTTAAGAATCTGGCGATAATCGCGATTGCCTAAAGCGTCAATATGCTCAGTCAGCACCATTCTTGCTTCTGTTAACCAAGGAGTGTCTTCTGGGAAAGTAGCCAGTTGTAATAACAGGCACTCTTGTAGGTTTTTACAACCTACACCAAGAGGGTCAAATTGCTGGATGCGTTTTCTAACCGCTTCGACTTCATCTAATTCTAACCCTTCGATATTGCAGCTTTCTAAGATATCTTCAGGACTTACGGTTAGGTAGCCGTAGTCATCGACAGCATCGATAATAGCAAGGGCAATCGTGCGATCGGTTTCTGAGAAAGGTGTGAGGTCAAGTTGCCAAATCAGATAATCGTACAAAGTTTCGGTGGTTTCGCCTTGATAGACAGGTGCGTCGTCATCAAAGGAAATTCCAGTATTACCAGTGTTCGCTGAATAGACTTCATCCCAAGTGGTGTCAATTTCCAGATCAGAGCTAATTTCTGATTTTTCGATTAGCTCTGAACTGTCAGACACATCAGGCTCTGAAGCCGCCACATCCTGAACTTCTTTATCTTCAGTAGCGTTTGATTCTGCGTTTTTATTTTCTGTGCTCGCGTCGTCGCGGTTGGCGGGCTCGTCCGAATGCTCCTCAACTTCAAGAAGTGGATTGGAGTCCAGTGCTTCTTGAATTTCTTGCTGCAGGTCTAGCGTTGACAGTTGCAATAAGCGGATTGCCTGTTGCAACTGAGGCGTCATTGCTAATTGTTGGCCTAGCTTGAGTTGTAAAGAGGGTTTCATTCAGTCGTTCGTGCCTTTGTTATTTGTATTAATCGTTATTATTTTCCGACTTACTTTAATCATAGACGGAATTGTTCACCGAGATAAACCTGTTTTACTTGTTCGTTGCTCAGCACCTCTTGTGGGGTGCCTTCGGCGATAAGGTGTCCTTGGCTCACGATGTACGCTTTTTCACAGACATCCAAGGTTTCTCGCACGTTGTGGTCGGTGATAAGCACACCTAAACCTCGGTCGCGTAAGTGTTCAATTATTTTTTTGATATCAATAACTGAAATTGGATCAACCCCGGCAAAAGGTTCGTCAAGTAGGATGAACTTTGGGTTCGCTGCCAATGCTCTTGCAATTTCTACTCGGCGTCGCTCACCACCCGATAATGCCATACCCGCACTGTGACGAATGTGCTGAATGTGGAATTCCTCTAACAAATCTTCAAGCCGGTCTTGCTGCTCTTCTTTTGACATTTCGTCCCGAGTTTCAAGCACGGCCATAATGTTATCTTCGACACTTAATTTTCGGAAAATAGAGGCTTCTTGTGGAAGGTACCCGATACCCATACGCGAGCGTTGGTGCATCGGTAAAATACTGATGTCTTCGCCATCTATGGTAACCGCACCTTCATCGCGCGCCACCAAGCCAACAATCATGTAAAACGAAGTGGTTTTACCGGCACCGTTAGGGCCTAACAAACCAACAATCTGCCCTGATTCAACTTTGAGGCTGACATCTGACACGACTTTACGGTTTTTGTAACTCTTTGCTAAATGCTCAGCTTTGAGGACTGCCATGTTAGTTGTTTTCCATAGCCTGAGGTTGAAGAACGGTACTGACACGTCCTCCTTTGCTCTCGCCTTCAGCAATAAGTGTTTGCGAAGAAATTTTGTAACGGATCACCGGACCGCGAATTTCGCTGTCGTCTTGCGATAACATGGCGCGTTCCGTCATAGTTAACTCATCACTTGAGAGCAAATAATGCAGCTCTTTTGCCTCACCATACAGAGTTTTACCGTCATCGGTTAGCTGGGAAAATGTCGCTAATTCGCCAAAGCCTTCGATTTCTTGAATAGATCCATCTTTAGGATTGCGAGTCACAATGATCTTATCTGCATTGATACTGATACTGCCTTGTTTAAGTTTAACGTCACCGTTAAACGTAACGCGGTTGCTCTGCATGTCTAGCTCTTGGCTATCAGAGTCAATATATACGGGTTGATCTCTGTCTGAGGAGAGGGCAAATACTTGGGCACTGACGATCAGTGCGGCGACTAGACTAAGGTGCGAGAGTTTCATATCTACCTTGTACATGGTTAAACAGCTTTGCAATGTTCTGGGAAAAATTACCGCTCATCGCTTCACCTGTGGTTTCAAACTGCGGGCCAATCAAACGTACTCGCTTGTCTGCCCAAAAATCTCGGTTTTCCAGCTGAATGCTGAGGTGTTCTGTTGATAATGTGTCAAAACCTGAGTCAGGAAGCAAATTTCTAGCCACAACATCCCCCGTTAATGTGAGCACGTTATTATCGTCAAGAACACCTTGTATAGCGGTGATTTGCCACTCTTGGCTATTACCTTCTCGGAACACTTTAAGTTTAGGTTGAGCAAATATGGTGTCGCCAGATTTGGCAAAGTGTTCAAGCGAGTTTGATGTGATCACATACGTTCTAACACCATCGGCATCATAAGTGATATTTGATAGCCCAACACCGCTAAACAGAGGTACTTCTGAACTGGGTGCGACTTGTTGCTGAGTTTTTTGTTCAACTCGATATTGGTAATAGACGGATACGATGACTACCGCAACTAAAATCAGGTAACCAATTCTCGCCAGACTCATATACTCAAACCCGTGTGTTGCTCCAACTCACCTTTGGCTTGCAAAATTAGATCACACACCTCACGAACAGCGCCGTAACCACCAGGGATATGAGTGACGTAGTTAGCTCGTTGACGCAGCAAAGGGTGACCATCAGCGACGCATACTTTAAGTCCGACGTGTTCCATGACTGGCCAATCAATCAAATCGTCGCCAATATAACCAGTTTCTGCGGCGGAAATATTGAGCTTGTTACAAAGATCTTGGTAAGCCAATACCTTATTGTCTTGTCCTTGGTAGATATGTTCAATGCCCAGCGCAGACATGCGATTGCTGACAATCGTTGATGTTCTGCCAGTGATTACTGCGACTTGTATGCCTGCACTCATTAAACACTTGATTCCATAACCGTCGCGAGTATGAAAGGTTTTTAGCTCTTCACCTTGATTACCCATGTAAATCCGGCCGTCTGAGAACACGCCATCTACATCGCAAATCAATAGTTTTATATTCTTAGCGATCTCGAAAAGGTCACCATCGACCTGTCCATATGGGGTTTCAACTGTCGAACTCATTACACTACTCCAGCTTTAAGTAAGTCGTGCATGTTGATTGCACCAACCAACTGGTTATTTCGACACAGCAGCAAGCCATTAATACTTTTGGCTTGCATCATCGCCAAGCCCTCCGCCGCCAACATATCTGGCGAGGCTACCGTCGGGTTGGCTGTCATGACTGAACCTATGTTTGCAGAGTGAATATCGATTCGTTTATCCAAAATTCGTCTTAAATCACCGTCAGTGAAAATCCCCTGAAGTTGATCTTGTTGATCGACGACCGCCGTCATACCCAAGCCTTTCTGACTGATTTCCATCAGCGCATCGCGTATCAGGGTATCAGAAGTGACAGTCGGTAACGCATCCCCGCTGTGCATAATGTCAGACAACTTAAGCAGCAATTTTCTCCCTAACGCACCACCGGGATGAGACAGGGCGAAGTCTTCTGCAGTGAACCCTCTTGCTTCCATCAAAGCTACCGCGATGGCATCTCCCATTACGAGCGTTGCCGTTGTGCTTGAGGTTGGCGCGAGTTCAAGTGGACAGGCTTCTTTGGGAACCGTGATTTGCAAATGAATATCTGCCAGTTTTGCCATTGTAGAGGTTGGCGCACCAGTCATACTAATGATAGGAACGGAGAGTCTTTTTAACACTGGAAATAGCGCAAGCACTTCGTGTGACTCACCAGAATTGGATATGGCAATCACCACATCACCTTGGCAGATCATACCTAAATCGCCATGAGCCGCTTCTGCCGGATGGACAAAAAAGGAGGCTGTACCCGTACTGGCAAGTGTTGCGGCAATTTTGTTACCGATGAGGCCGGATTTCCCCATGCCCATTACAATCACTCTGCCGTTAGTTTCAAGCATTAATTGGCAAGCTTGCTCAAAATCTTGATTAAAATATTGCTCGAGCTGCCTTAATGCTGACAACTCGGTGTGCAGTACCTGACTTGCTGTTGCTCTGAAATCAAACATGAGTTTCTCAACGCCGGATAACTGAAAGTGAGTTTATGATGCCATATGGGTAAGCAGATAGCCTTGATAGCCAACAAAAATGGCGAACAGAGCAAAGCCTTCCCAACGGTTGATACTTTTGGTGCGTCCAAGACACATGGCAACCAGTAAAAGTGAGACCGCTAACATGACCCAAAAATCACGGCTCATTGCAAATTCGTTTAACATAGCCGGATTCAGAATCGCTGGAATACCCATAACGGCAAGAATATTAAACACATTTGAGCCTATGATGTTACCGACCGCCATATCATCTTCACCTTTCAAGACACCAGCGATAGAAGCGGCTAGCTCAGGCAAGCTCGTACCAAC
Source organism: Vibrio sp. ABH4_348 (assembly GCF_056159765.1). Classification (NCBI taxonomy): domain Bacteria; kingdom Pseudomonadati; phylum Pseudomonadota; class Gammaproteobacteria; order Vibrionales; family Vibrionaceae; genus Vibrio; species Vibrio sp. ABH4_348. Next base: position 145,376 of record NZ_JBSWVW010000001.1, read on the forward strand.
TGCGATAATTGTTAAACCAATTACCAAGTCGCTCATACCAAAGTACTGAGCGATGATGACTGCGTTATCGACCAACAAACTTGCAGAATATGGCAAGAGTAGCAAACCAACAATAACCCAAAAAATGGCTTTGCCATTGCTAACACCATCTGGGATCTCTGACTCTTGTTCATCAATCATGGAATCGCCGTGATCTTTTTCGCTGCGACCAATTTTTAGCATCCACAGAATGAAGGTAGCAAACAAGCCAAACAGAATGACACCTTCAATAAAGCTTAAGTAATTATTCCACATCATGATGCCAGCGACCGCAGTCACACCCATCATAATAGGCAGTTCGCGTTTGAGTACTGCCGAGCTAATAGCAAGTGGTTTGATAAGGGCGGTAATACCTAGTATTAGCGCGATGTTGGCAATATTTGAACCCAATACGTTACCCACTGCGGTATCAGTTTTTCCGTCAAGTGCTGCCGTGGCTGAAACTACCATCTCAGGTGCCGAAGATCCCATGGCCAAAATCGTCATACCAATGACAAGCGGAGAAATGCCAAAGTTTTTAGCTAAAGCTGCCGCCCCGTAGACTAATTTGTCTGCACTAACTACGAGTAAAATAAGACCTAAAACTAGGAACGCGACCGCTTCAAACATGTGTACCCTTATGAGTTACTAAATGGGGGATATAGGGCGCTAATTTTGACGCTTTAGCGGGTAAAAAGAAAGGGCAAACTCTTTGTTTACGTTTTTAAAGTCGTGATTTGTTGATTGCATAGCCCAAAAACTCCAGTGTCATTGGATATTTGGAATCTTATCGTGATTAAACTGTCTGTAATTAAGTGATAGGAGTAGAAGGCAAATAAACGCTTTGGGTTGCCTGCTCCTGACAGATACTGGTTTTGTTAACACTTTGCATTTACAAGGATTCTGCTTATGATTGCGTATTCCATCGCGACCCACATTGAATAAAAGGATGGGCTGAGTCTCTATGACATCCTCAAACTTGGTCACAATAAATCGTTTAACCTTTCGACGAGGTGAGCGGCTAATCTTTGATGACGTTTCTATCGAATTGCCGAAAGGTAAGGTGACCGCAATTATGGGTCCATCGGGTATCGGTAAGACAACGTTATTACGTCTCATCGGTGGGCAATTAGCTCCGGATTCAGGGGAAGTGTGGTTTGAAGAGCACAATATTCCTGAATTGTCTCGGCGCAAGCTATATCAGGTGCGCAAACGCATGAGTATGTTGTTTCAATCCGGTGCACTGTTTACCGATCTTAATGTCTTTGAAAACGTCGCTTTTCCGTTGCGCGAGCATACGGATCTAGATGAAGAACTGATTCGTAGCCTGGTATTGTTGAAACTAGAAGCGGTGGGATTACGTGGCGCAAGTCAGCTAATGCCAAGCGAGCTATCAGGCGGAATGGCACGCCGCGCCGCTTTAGCTCGAGCCATTGCTCTTGACCCTGACCTTATCATGTATGATGAGCCCTTTGTGGGCCAAGACCCGATCACCATGGGTATCTTGGTGCAATTGATCAGTAAGCTCAATCAAGCGTTAGGCGTTACCTCTGTTGTGGTGTCACACGATGTGCCAGAGGTTATGAGTATTGCCGACCACGTGTATTTGTTGGCGGGTGGAAAAGTTGTGGCAAAAGGTACGCCAGATGAGCTTAGATCGAATCCAGACGAACAAGTGCAGCAGTTTTTAACAGGAAAGGCTGACGGTCCAGCGCCATTTAAATATCCGGCCGCACCACTAGCGGAGCAATTGTTTATGGGAGGCAATCATGACTAATTGGATTGCTAGTGTAGGTAAGCGCTCCCTTTCGATATGCTCAGCGTTTGGTCGTGCATCTCTTATGTTGTGGGGAGCGGTTGCCGCGAAACCACAACCGATAAAAAATGCCCCTTTACTAATCAAACAGCTTTACAGTGTTGGCGTTCAGTCATTGGTCATCATCGTTTTGTCTGGACTATTTATTGGTATGGTTCTAAGCCTGCAAGGTTACGTCATACTGATAGATTTTGGTGCTGAGGGTGCTTTAGGCCAGATGGTGGCATTGTCACTGTTAAGAGAGTTAGGTCCCGTGGTGACCGCTCTGCTTTTTGCAGGTCGAGCAGGCTCAGCATTGACCGCTGAAATTGGATTGATGAAAGCGACTGAGCAGATCTCAAGTATGGAAATGATGGCGGTCGACCCGTTGAAGCGAGTTATTGCCCCACGTTTATGGGCGGGGGTGATTTCTATGCCTTTGTTAGCCATGATTTTCATGGCTGTGGGTATTTGGGGTGGGCAACTAGTTGGTGTGGACTGGAAAGGGATTGACCACGGCAGCTTTTGGTCGACGATGCAAGCCTCTGTCGATCTAGGAAGAGATATAGGTAACAGCGCAATTAAGAGTATCGTATTTGCCTTTTCGGTAACTTGGATTGCTTTGTTTAACGGTTACGACGCTATTCCAACGTCTGAAGGTATCAGCCAAGCCACGACGAGAACTGTGGTTCATTCGTCTTTAGCAGTACTGGGTTTAGACTTTGTGTTAACAGCATTGATGTTTGGGAACTGATCATGCAACAAACTAAAAAAATCGAGCTGTGGGTTGGCTCATTTGTCATTGCGGGAATTTGCGCAATTTTGATTATGATTTTTCAAGTCGCTGACGTAAAAGGCTTGGGAAGTAACGATACTTATCGCCTCAAAGCTGAATTCGATAACATTGGCAGCTTAAAGGTTCGTTCACCGGTGAAAGTAGGTGGCGTTGTTGTTGGACGTGTTGATGATATTAGTCTTAATGCGGAATCCTTGGTCCCTGTGGTTACACTCGCGATTAGTGCTGATTATCAACAGTTTCCTGAAACCTCAAGTGTACAGATTTTGACTTCTGGCTTAATTGGAGAGCAGTACATTGGCCTAACACCTGGTTTTGTGTTTGACGACGAAGGTATGCTTCAGGATGGTGATTTTATTGAAGATACCAAGTCAGCATTAGTGTTAGAAGATTTAATCGGTCAAGTGCTATACAGCGTTGGCGGTTCAAATGATTCAAGTGAGGAATAGTCATGTTGAAAAAACTATTGATAGCAACCATAGCCATAATTACTTCCTTTGCGGTATCTGCTAGCCAGGCCATCGACAGAACTAATCCTTATCAAATGATGAAGCTGGTTTCTGACCAGGCATTTAGTCGGTTGAAAGCGGAACAAGAGCAAGTAACAGCGAATCCAAACCATCTAAAAGTCATTGTTGAAGAAGAGCTGCTCGATTACGTCAATGTTAAATACGCTGCCTTGAAATTGCTTGGTACGCATGTGAAAAAGTCTAAACGAGAAGATGTTCTGACCTTTATTGATGCGTTTGAAGGCTATCTTGTTACTAGCTATGCACAGGCATTGACTCAGTATACTGACCAAGAGCTAAAGTTTGGTCCTGAGCCTGATATTGCTGGTGGAAAGCGCATAGCGTCTGTTGGTGTAAGCATACTGAATGCGCCTCGCCCAGATATCAAGCTTGAATTTAAGTTGTTAAAAAGTAAAAAGTCAGGTGAGTGGCAAGCTTTCGATATGATTGCTGAGGGCGTGAGTCTGCTCGATAGTAAGCAGTCTGAGTGGAGTGGCAAACTTCGCACAGAGGGCGTGCTTGCCGTTGCCAAAGAATTAGAACGTTTAGCCGCAGAGCCTATTCGCTTAGAAAGGGCAAACTAATGGAACATTCTCAGTGGCAAAAAGCTAGTGAGACCGTGTATGAACTGCATGGTGAATTGGATAGACAAACGGTTCCTTCACTTTGGCGTTCATTGAAGTTGTGGTCTCCAAGTGAAGCGGATTTAGAATTGTCGCTGAAAAATGTGCGGCGAATCGACTCTGCAGGAATGGTGATGATAATTCACTTGTTAGAGCATGCAAAAAAACAAAACTGTCATATAATGCTCAGCTTTATGCCAGCGCAACTCATCACGCTAATCGCGTTGAGTAATGTTGAACCTATGCTTGCGGCACATATAAAGAATTAACTTAGAGGTGTTTTGTGGAAAGCGCAAAAGTACAAGAAATTTTACAAGCCGCATTAGAGCTTGAAGAAATCCACGTAAAAGGAGAGGGCAGCCACTACGAAGTTGTAGCTGTGGACTCGTGTTTCGACGGTATGAGCCGTGTTAAGAAGCAACAAATGATTTATGCGCCTCTAATGGAATACATCCAGCGTAATGATATCCATGCTGTATCGATCAAAGCTTACACCCCTGAAGAGTGGGCTCGTGATAAAAAACTGATGTCACTGTAAGGAACCGTCATGGATAAATTTCGAGTAATTGGCAGTGACACGCCGTTAAGCGGTGAAGTCACGATTTCAGGTGCCAAAAACGCAGCATTGCCTATCTTATTTGCTTCAATCTTGGCGGAAGAGCCAGTTGAAGTGGCAAATGTACCCCACTTGCGCGACATCGATACCACGATGAAATTGCTCAAACGCTTAGGTGCAAAGGTGGAGCGAAATGGCTCTGTTCATGTAGATCCGAGCAGCATTGATGAGTTTTGTGCGCCTTACGATCTGGTGAAAACCATGAGAGCGTCGATTTGGGCGTTAGGGCCTCTGGTTGCACGCTTTGGTGAAGGGCAAGTTTCACTTCCTGGTGGTTGTGCAATTGGTGCTCGTCCGGTTGACTTACATATTCATGGCTTAGAGCAATTAGGCGCAACCATTGAGCTTGAAGACGGTTATGTAAAAGCTAAAGTGGACGGCCGTTTGAAAGGTGCGCACATTGTGATGGATAAGGTTAGCGTTGGTGCAACCATAACCGTAATGTGTGCCGCCACGCTCGCTGACGGTGAAACCGTTTTGGACAATGCGGCCCGTGAGCCTGAAATTGTTGATACAGCTGAGTTCCTCAATAAATTGGGCGCTAAGATCACCGGTGCTGGTACTGACACCATTCGTATTGAAGGTGTAGAAAAGCTTGGCGGTGGCTACCATAGCGTGGTGGCAGACCGCATCGAAACTGGAACTTTCCTCGTTGCGGCTGCAGTAACTGGCGGAAAAGTGGTGTGCCGTAATACTAACGCGCATCTTCTTGAGTCAGTATTGGCTAAGTTAGAAGAGGCGGGAGCATCGGTTGAGACTGGTGACGATTGGATCTCATTGGACATGACGGACAGAGAGCTTAAAGCTGTCACAATCCGCACTGCACCTCACCCTGGTTTTCCGACCGACATGCAGGCGCAGTTTACCTTGCTAAACATGCTTGCAACTGGTGGCGGTGTGATCACTGAGAACATTTTTGAAAACCGATTCATGCATGTTCCTGAGCTAATGCGAATGGGAGCAAAAGCTGAAATCGAAGGTAATACAGTAATCTGTGGTGATGTCGACCATCTAAGTGGCGCTCAAGTGATGGCAACGGATTTACGTGCATCGGCCAGCTTAGTAATTGCAGGGTGTCTAGCTCAAGGTGAAACGATTGTAGATCGCATCTACCATATCGACCGTGGTTACGAGCGAATTGAAGATAAGCTTTCTGCGCTAGGTGCAAATATTGAGCGGTTTAACGACGTCGCTTAATTGAATTTACTATTAAGACCGAAACTTAGGTTTCGGTTTTTTTATGTGGGCAATAGCCCACAATTTTGATCTTGGAGTATTGATTATGGTCGCTCTGGTAAGAGTTATATTGCTGGCCATTTGGGCGGTATTTATGTTCATCTTCGGCTGTGCATTTTGTTTACTTAGCCCGAGAAACCCGAAGCACGTTTTCCGTTTTGGCCGTTACTTTGGCTCACTCTCTAAGCTATTTGGGATTAAGCTTGAGTTAAGGCTACCAGCCGATGCTTATGAGCGTGGACAGCATATTTATATTGCTAACCACCAAAACAACTGGGACTTGTTCACTGTTTCATCAGCGGTTACACCAAACGTTGTTACTGTGGGTAAGAAAAGCTTGGCTTGGTTACCATTGTTCGGTCAACTTTACTGGCTAACAGGGAATATCCTTATCGACCGTGCTAATCGAAGTAAAGCGGTAGGCACGATCGATCAAGTCGTTAAAAGCATTAAAAATAGCAACTTGTCTGTTTGGATGTTCCCAGAGGGGACTCGTTCAAGAGGGCGTGGATTGCTGCCTTTTAAAACAGGTGCTTTTCACGCAGCCATCGGTGCTGAGGTACCAATAATCCCGATTGTATGTAGTTCTACCGATGGGATAAAGCTTAATCGCTGGAACAATGGTCATGTCATTATTGAAATGCTAACTCCGGTAGAGACAAAAAATTACAGCAAAGACCAAGTGCGTGCGTTAGCGAACGATTGTCGCGAACAAATGAAAGCCAAACTTGCCGAGTTGGACGCAGAAGTAATAGAGCGAAACAAAGCTTAACTGCTGGGTCTAAAGTTATAGAAAGCGCGTCTCATATAGACGCGCTTTTTTATTTCCGGGACGAAGTATGAATGAGCTTGAAATGCGAATCTTTCTACTGGGCTCCTCCTACTGGACTCGGACGGGCAAGCCTTCTTGCTGCGACGATTTACAGTCAATATCGAATCAGAGGAAGATGTCTATTTCTCAAGAAACAAAAAGCCCCAGTCCGAAGACTAGGGCTTGAATGTGGCTCCTCCTGCTGGACTCGGACGGGCAGGCCTTCCTGCAGCGACGATTTACAGTCAATACCGAGTCAGAAGAGATTGCTTTTTCTCTGTAAACAAAAAAGCCCCAGTCCGAAGACTAGGGCTTAACTGTGGTTCATCCTACTGGACTCGGACGGGCAAGCCTTCTTGCAGCGACGATTTACAGTCAATATCGAATCAGAGGAAGATGTCTATTTTTCAAGAAACAAAAAAGCCCCAGTCCGAAGACTAGGGCTTAAATGTGGCTCCTCCCGCTGGACTCGGACGGGCAAGCCTTCTTGCAGCGACGATTTACAGTCAATATCGAATCAGAGGAAGATGTCTATTTTTCAAGAAACAAAAAAGCCCCAGTCCGAAGACTAGGGCTTGAATGTGGCTCCTCCTGCTGGGCTCGAACCAGCGACCTGCGGATTAACAGTCCGTCGCTCTACCAACTGAGCTAAGGAGGAATTATAAGTGGTGCCGACTACCGGAATCGAACTGGTGACCTACTGATTACAAGTCAGTTGCTCTACCTACTGAGCTAAGTCGGCTCCGATAAGCTCAGATAAAATCTAAGCTTGAAATTGGCTCCTCCTGCTGGGCTCGAACCAGCGACCTGCGGATTAACAGTCCGTCGCTCTACCAACTGAGCTAAGGAGGAATTATAAATGGTGCCGACTACCGGAATCGAACTGGTGACCTACTGATTACAAGTCAGTTGCTCTACCTACTGAGCTAAGTCGGCACACTAAATCTTTACTGTTCGTGCTAAGCACCAACAATTGAAATTGTGGTGCCCGGAGGCGGAATCGAACCACCGACACGAGGATTTTCAATCCTCTGCTCTACCAACTGAGCTATCCGGGCGACGAGGTGTATTAAACGGTTTTTCAGTTATTAGGTCAACAATAAAAATCAAAATAATGTGCGTTTGTTGAAAAACTGACCTTGAATAGGCGTTTAGGTTAGCCAATCATCGTTCAAGCCAAGCGATACAAGCACGCCTTGTTGACGAAAAATCTAATTTGAGACGTTTTAAAAGCAAAAAAGCGATGTAAAACACCGCTTTTTAACTACTAGACTACATTCTATGAGCTAATTCGGAATTTGCCCAACCAGCGCTCTAGTTCGTTAGCTAAAGAGGCCAAGGTCTGAGTACTATTGTGACTTTGATTTACCACGTCACTTAATTGATTTCCGCTGTCTTCAATTAAATTTATTCGTTTGGAAATATCATCACTGACTTGGGTTTGTTCTGACGCCGCAGTCGCAATTTGATGGCTTTGTTCGGTGATAGATTCGAGTGCTATCACTATATGTTGCAGTGCTTCTGATGCGTTGCGTGACTCAGTCACCGTGTTTTGGCTAGTTTGAGCACAGACCTCCATAGTACTAATAGCATTGCGTGATCCTTCTTGTAGATTCGAGATCATGTCTTGTATTTCTTTGGTGCTCTCTTGAGTGCGTCCTGCCAAATTTCGAACTTCATCTGCTACTACGGCAAATCCACGTCCTTGTTCACCGGCTCGTGCTGCCTCAATCGCCGCATTGAGCGCCAATAGGTTGGTTTGTTCTGCTATGTCACCAATTACATCTAGGACTTTTACAATGCTGTTTACATCACTATCTAAAGCTGAGACCGCAGAGCTTGCTTCATCCAATTGAGAAGCTAAGCCTTCAATGTTATCCACGGTGGAGTGGATCAATTGTTGGGTATGCTGACTTTGGCTATCGGCATCTTCTGTAGCTTGAGCTGTTTGGCTGGCAGACTCGGATACATTGTTGGCTGAAGAGGCCATTTCTGTCATGGCAGTGGCAATCATTTCGGTAGATTGTTGCTGTGTACCTGTCAGTTCAGCAATACTTCCCGCTCTTGATTCAACGTGATCTAATTCGGCTCTCAATTGGTGCATTGAATCAGTCAAATTAGCAACAAGCTGAGCCAAAGAACCACTCATAGCTTGTACAGCGTGATAGATACTGCCTTCTGGTGCGTGCTCTGAGAAACTCTCTTGAATGTCGCCATCGGCTACAGACTGCACTGCTTTACGGACGTCATCAGGTTCGCCGCCAAGGATAGCTAGCATTTTTCGAATGGAGAAAGTTAGGATTGATACAATGATCGCAGCGATAACTAAGCAAAGAATCAGCTGCCACTGAGCTGTAGACCAAAATCGAGCGTTCACTTCGTTAAAGCCAATTCCGGTTCCGACAACCCAATTCCAATGAGGAGTCCGTTCTGCAATTGACAGCTTTTCTTCAATCGTGCCGTCAGCTTGTTTTTGAGTCCAAGTGTACTGCACTAACTTACCTGTACTATTGCCTAGCTCACGTTGAATTAGTTCGCCGACACTATTACCACTGCCATCTTTGAAGTCATGGAAACTGGTTCCGTGAAGTTGCGGGTCAAGTGGTGTGGCAATGAACATCATGTTTTCATCAGCAACATAGACGTATTCATTGTCTTTGTAGATATTGTTACGCAACAGACGAGTGGCTAGAGCTTTTGCGTCCTGTTCGGACATTTGTCCTTCGATGGCAAGTTTTTCGACTTCGGTAAGAATGCTATATGCACTTCTAAATAGTTGATTGACTCGAGCTTGGTTGTCTAGGTCACTAGCTACTCTTAATGTCCAAAGTCCTGTGGCAGAAAGTGCAAGAAGTGCTGCCAGAATAATGGCAGACAACAGATAAGCTTGGTGTTTTAGTTTCATGGTTCCCTCACAGCAGCATAAATTTAAGCGGTTAGCCAATTGAAAAGTAAGGTTCGGTGATACTTTAGGTATAGTAGAATTTTGGTGTATCACTCTTTTAACTTAAACGTCACACACTAGTAATATCTATGGCAACTATGTGTGGCTCAAAATTTAAGGTTGAGCACATTACATACGACATTCTGCAATTGCAATGGATATAACTTAGCCAACAACCTGTTCGCCTTCTCATTTATTTCAGTGATATTTTAATTAGCTTACGGCTGGAATTAACTAAACAACTGATAAGCTCAGCCGGCGATTCGTTTTGATTCGGTTAAGGAAGAAACAAAAATTCCTTTGGAGGGCCGGACGTTTAATTGTGCCGAGTTCTTAGAGGCTCGGACGGGCAAGCCTTCTTGCAGCGACGATTAAAAGCCAATAACGAGTGAGCAGAGAAACTTATATTCTTTCGAAACAAAAAAGCCCCAGTCCGAAGACTAGGGCTTGAATGTGGCTCCTCCTACTGGACTCGGACGGGCAAGCCTTCTTGCAGCGACGATTAAAAGCCAATAACGAGTGAGCAGAGAAACTTATATTCTTTCGAAACAAAAAAGCCCCAGTCCGAAGACTAGGGCTTGAATGTGGCTCCTCCTACTGGACTCGGACGGGCAAGCCTTCTTGCAGCGACGATTAAAAGCCAATAACGAGTGGGCAGAGAAATTCTAATTCTTTAGAAACAAAAAGCCCCAGTCCGAAGACTAGGGCTTGAATGTGGCTCCTCCTGCTGGGCTCGAACCAGCGACCTGCGGATTAACAGTCCGTCGCTCTACCAACTGAGCTAAGGAGGAACTATTCTGTGTGGCTCTTGTGGTTAGACAAGTTAACCAAATATGGTGCCTCGAGGCGGAATCGAACCACCGACACGAGGATTTTCAATCCTCTGCTCTACCAACTGAGCTATCGAGGCAAAAGAATGGTGCCGACTACCGGAATCGAACTGGTGACCTACTGATTACAAGTCAGTTGCTCTACCTACTGAGCTAAGTCGGCATGCTGTATTCTTTTACTGTTGTCCGTGTAAAACACCAACAACTAATAACCGTGGTGCCCGGAGGCGGAATCGAACCACCGACACGAGGATTTTCAATCCTCTGCTCTACCAACTGAGCTATCCGGGCAACGGAGCGCTATTAAACGGATTTTCGGGTGCTTCGTCAACTTGTTTTTGACAAAAAAACTGAAAAATCGTGTGGTTGCTGGATATTTAAACAAAAGGATTTACAACTGCCCTTTATTAAAGTCCTTTTTAAACTTAGTTACCTTTTCGAGATAGCGTCTTGCCTCAGCATTGGGGTGTTTTTTGGTTAGTGCCCAATAAACTTGGCTAGGCTGCAACTTGTTAAGATTGCTCATGGCACGATCTCGATTGCTGTGGAATGTCTTAAGCACCCCCCCTGCACCACCATTATAGGCTGAGATAATACTGTATTCTCGAGATAGGGGGTCTTTGACCTTCTTGAGATATCGAGTCGTGAGAATGTGCAGATATGCGGTTCCTGTATCTATGTTATTGGCTGGGTTAAATAGATACTCTGGACTTGGCTGACCACGTTTATTTTTAATCAATTTAAATACATCCCTACCTGCTGTTTTAGGTACGACTTGCATCAATCCATAAGCGTTAGCCCAACTGACCGCGTAAGGGTTAAAACTACTTTCTGTTTTGATGATGGCGTAAATCAAGTCTTCTGGAATGTCGTATTTACGTGATGCTTTTCGAACAAGATCGGCATACTGGTAGCTGCGTATTTCAATTTGATCTTCAACCATGGGGATGACAACAAAATACGCTTTTTTAAAGTCGACTGTTTTGGTTTGCAGTTTGTTTTCTATTAGGTAGTCAGCGAACCGGTTGGCTCGCCATGACCATTGAATGGGTTTGTTATCTTGGTCTACAACTTGTCGATATAGAAATGGAGCACCTTTTAACTCGATTTCTTTCGACGAAAATAAGTCGACCGCCGCTGGGTCTTCAGGAGTGAGCAGTGTAGTAATAATGGCTCTTTTGAGATGTTCTTTGGGAGCCGTCAAGGAAACGGTTTCAATTGTGATTGAACCCTTAGCAAAGTTAACTTCAGCACGGCTGAGGTAGTTATCTATGTATTTGACGTAGTTGCTTTTACCAGCAAATTTAAGTTCTTTTTTGCCCCAACGTTTTTCTATGTTGCCGTAGAAACTATTGATTAGTACGTCGAGTGCTTGAGTATCTTTTTCAAATTGGCCGGGAAGTTCTGCCAAGTTTTTAGCAAAGCGGTTGGTCGGTTCGTAATTAACTTCTACAAAGTCTTCGATAAACTCGCGACTACAACCGGTAAGTAAAAAAACGAAAAGCAGAAGGAAAGAAACTAGCTTCATGATTCAAAAGAAAAAATGGCATCACATAAAATCATGATGCCATGTCTATAGACCATTATCTAGCCAGTCTAAATCACTATTTGAGGTTGCTTGAAAAAGTTGAAGTTAGGGCGTGTTGACCTTTCGAGCTGATTTTTGCAGCAGTTTGCGGGCTCTTGATACAAGGAAGAGGCTTTGATATGTAGTTAGTCTACCTGATAAGTCGATAACGCAGTAGAAAGTGCTCGCAAACGCTGCCCGAAGGGTTCGGCTAAAAGCGTTTTACTCTTTGTTGAGAGGTGTTTTACTTAGAATGACTAAGCTACAAACCTCTCGCCGCGATTAAAACGCTTTTATCTCGAACAAAATTTAACCTCGAAAGGTCAATACGTCCTAGTTACTTGGAGGCGTGTAGCCTTCTACTTCAATGTCTTTTCCTTCAAACAAAAAATCGACCATCGCAGTTTCGATTTTTTTGCGGTGTTCAGGATCCATCATGTTCAACTTATGTTCGTTGATCAGCATAGTTTGTTTGTGTTGCCATTGGCCCCACGCTTCTTTGGATATGTTGTCAAAGATACGTTTGCCAAGGTCGCCGGGGTAGAGTTGAAAATCTAGGCCATCTGCTTCTTTTTGCAGACGAGCACAAAAGACGGTGCGGCTCATTATTATTCCTCGTTGTTAAGTTCATGCGGTAGCGCATCGAGTAATTGTTTAACCGGTGCTGCTAGACCTACAGATTTTGGCTGAGATAAGTTATACCAAAGTCCTTGATTGCCTTCCATTACCTTTGCTGGTCGCTGCTTTAGTTGGACCAGTACCGGTGTTATATCTAAATGATAATGACTGAATGTATGACGAAAAGAGATAAGTACTTTTTGTGCGTCGATTAATTCAGAAGAAATCGCCATCTGATTTAGACACTCTGTTAGCTCTATTTCTTGTGCTTGAGGGAAGCAGTGAAGACCTCCCCAGATACCACTTGGTGGTCGCTGCTCCAGCCAAACTTCGCCATCACAATACAGAATGGCAAAATGAGTCGATTTTATTGGCTTTTCTTTTTTCGGCTTTTTACCTGGGTAGTCTAGTGGATTCCCCTGCTGGTAACTGACACAACGCTCACTTACTGGGCATAAGGTGCATTTAGGTTTGCTACGAGTACAAACCATGGCACCCATATCCATCATGGCTTGATTGTAATGATCGACATCAGTTGCTGGTGTGTGTTCAATCGCATGCTCCCAAAGCTCATTTTCAACCTTCTTTTGTCCGGGCCAGCCTTCTACCGCAAAACACCTTGCTAGGGTCCGCTTTACGTTACCATCTAAAATCGCATGAGGTTGGCGATAGACTGAAGATAGGATGGCACCAGCTGTCGAACGACCAATCCCCGGAAGAGCATGTACTTGCTCAAATTCAGTGGGGAAAACACCGTTGTATTCAGTTGCAACAATCTGCGCGGCTTTGTGTAGGTTTCTCGCGCGGGCGTAATAACCCAATCCTGTCCATAGGTGCAAAACCTCATCAATATGAGCATTGGCAAGATCGGTTACTGTTGGGAAAGTTTGCAAGAATCGTTGGTAATACGGAATTACGGTCGTTACTTGCGTTTGTTGCAACATAACCTCAGAAAGCCAAACACTGTAGGCGGTCTTGTCTTGCTGCCACGGGAGATCTTTACGGCCATAGTCTTGGTACCAGTCCAAGATAGCCTGAGAAAATGCTGTCACGAATTGCTCATTATATTTCTATTATATTTTGCTGTGCATTGCATCATAGTTGGTGATCAGAGTTCAACCGATGATTGGTGGGGTTTTATTCAATGTTGAAGCGGTAAGAGGGTGATTAGTCCTTGCTACTCACTAATAGCTGTGGATAATCACACTCCCATTTTGAAGGGCAAATTTTATATAATTTGCTCTATCATTTACCCAATTACTTAAGTAAGCAATACGAGCAAACCTCATGAGTGAAGTAACAACTAACGAATACAACGAAGACGGCAAACTTATTCGCAAAGTTCGCAGTTTTGTTCGCCGTGAAGGGCGACTGACAAAAGGTCAGGAAGCAGCAATGACTGAATGTTGGCCGACGATGGGAATTGACTATCAGCCTCAAATGCTCGATTGGAAACAAGTGTTTGGTAATGATAATCCTGTTGTGCTTGAAATTGGTTTTGGCATGGGTGCCTCTCTAGTGGAAATGGCAAAACAAGCGCCAGAAAAAAACTTCTTGGGTATTGAAGTTCATAGCCCCGGTGTGGGAGCTTGCCTTTCTGCTGCAAAAGAGCAGGGTGTAACTAACCTGCGAGTGATGTGTCACGACGCGGTTGAAGTGTTTGAACATATGATTGCCGACCAAAGTCTCGCTACTGTACAGCTATTCTTCCCAGACCCATGGCATAAAAAACGCCACCACAAACGTCGCATCGTTCAACCTGAATTCGTTGAAATGGTGCGTAAGAAGCTGAGTATTGATTCTGGCGTGTTCCATATGGCGACCGACTGGGAAAACTACGCAGAGCACATGATTGAAGTAATGAATGCTGCGCCGGATTATCAGAACGTAGCGACAGACGGTGATTACGTACCTCGTCCAGATGACCGCCCTTTGACCAAGTTTGAAGCTCGTGGCCATCGCTTAGGTCATGGCGTTTGGGATATTAAGTTTAAGCGCATTAAGTAATCATACGACTAATCCCACTCAAGTAAAAAACGCTGGCTTTCAATGCCAGCGTTTTTTTGTTTAATCACTTCGTTTTGTTGTCAAGAAAGTAACTTATTGGCTAAGGAAGCTCTCGAGCAAATCATTGAGAAACAGCTTACCTTTGTCGGTGATCTGCCAATGAGTATCTGACTCGGTTATATATCCTTTTTGCAAAGCATTGTTAATCACGGGCTGGACTGAAGTTAGCGCCAATCCGGTTCGTTCAACAAACTCTTGTTTTGGACAAGCTTCGATCAAGCGAAAGCGGTTCATAAAAAACTCAAACGGTCTTTCGTCGTTTTCCACTAACTGTAAATCACTGAGGTAACTTTTGGCCAAGTTGCCAAATGCAGACAGATAACCTCTTGGATGTTTGACTTTAGTGGTTCGAATGATTGAACCATCGCTCTTTGAAATCTTACCGTGAGAGCCACATCCAATTCCTAAGTAATCCCCGTAGCGCCAATAGTTCAAGTTGTGACGACATTGGAAACCCGGCTTGCTATAGCCTGAAATTTCGTATTGAACGTAGCCAGCGGCAGTTAACTTTTCATGGCCTCGATCGAAAATCTCCCAAAGTTCATCATCGTCTGGCAGTACTGGAGGTTTGGAATGAAATAGAGTGTTTGGCTCTATGGTCAACTGATACCAAGATAAATGTGGAGGGTTGAGCTCAATGGCTTTTTCAAGATCGGCCAGCGCTTGTTGCTGACTTTGATCCGGTAAGCCATGCATTAAATCTAGATTAAAACTGTTTAAGCCAATTGTGTGTGCCAGCTTCGCTGCCGATACTGCTTCTTGTTGACCGTGGATTCTTCCTAGCCTTGTGAGTTTTTCTTGTTCAAAGCTTTGCACACCTATCGAAATACGATTGATACCCGCTTTGCGATAACCCTCAAAACGCTCTGCTTCAATCGTTCCTGGGTTCGCTTCCATGGTGATTTCAATATCATCAGCGAAGTCAATTTGTTCTCTGACACCATCAATAATTTTGCCAATGCCTTGCGCTGTGAAGACACTAGGAGTACCACCGCCGATGAAAATCGAATGTAGCTTGCGTTGGTCATTAGTCAGATCAAATTTTTCAATATCAGCTTTAAGATCGTCCAAGAGTGCCGCGATATATTCTTGCTCCGGCACATCTTGCTTTAAGGTATGAGAGTTAAAATCACAATAGGGACATTTTTGCACACACCAAGGTATGTGCACGTAAAGGCTGAGCGGAGGTAAAACAATCATATTGACGCTCTAGTTATTGATCTGAGCTTTTATCGTCGCAAACAGTTGTTTTAGTGCTTTACCTCTGTGGGAAAGCTGTTTTTTTCGCGTTGGCTCTAGTTGCGCAGATGCACAGTTGTCTTCAGGCACCCAAAAAACGGGATCGTATCCAAATCCGTTTTCACCACTCGGCTCAGACAAAATAGTGCCTTCCCAAACTCCGTGGCAGATGATTGGGGTTGGGTCGAGGTGATGTTCCATTAGCACTAATACACAGTGGAATCGTGCGCTGCGTTTTTCAGCCGGAACACCGTTTAATTCTTGTAGCAGTTTTACAATATTGTCTTTGTCGCTGGCACCGTCACCCGCAAAACGCGCGGAATAGACACCGGGTGCGCCGAGCAGAGCATCGACTTCTAGACCAGAGTCATCTGCAATCGCTGGTTTGCCAGTAATTTTGGCAGCATGTCGGGCTTTAATAATGGCATTTTCAACAAATGTGGTACCGGTTTCTGGAACATCCGGTACATCAAACTCACTTTGCGCTTTGACATCAAAACCAAACTCAGACAACAAATCCGCCATTTCACGGACTTTACCTTGGTTGCCCGTGGCCAATACAAGCTCTTTCATCACGCTTTACTCTTCAACATAAAATTTTTGCGTGAATGATAGTTTGCCTTTGCCGGATAAGCCAGCATCAATCTGGATATCAAAAGTGAGTGTTTCTTCGTTAGTGATAAATATTTCTGCAATGTAGTAAACCGACTGACCTTCCCGAATGGGTTTGAACTCTAGCTCGCGACTCTGACCTAGCAAGTTTTTAGCACGGCCATCAATGTTAGCCTCAATTGCGGGTTTACGAGCTTGACGCGTGTCCAATATCGACACGTTTAAAAGTGCGTAATAGCCATTTCGTTTGAGTTTATGTAGGCGAGTGACTTTAGCGGGTAGTAAAGTGGAGTTAAATGCGGAGTAGTGGACTTCAACGTCTTTGATTGTGACAAACTGTTCTGCCCATGAGTGACTTGAAAACACAGTAGCAATAAACAGAACCAATAGTGTTTTGAGCTTCATAATACCTACCGATACAAAAAAGCTGCTCAATAGAGCAGCTTATCGATTTTATAGTTGATGCCAGACTGGGCCAATAAAGTCGCCCACTAGAAAATTGAGAAACTGTAAGCCGATAAATAGCACCAGTATGCTCAAGTCAAAACCACCCATAGGCGGCAATAGGCGGCGAATAGGCGCTAACATAGGTTCAGTTAGCTGATGGAACACAAATTCCACAGGGCTGCGGCCTTGGCTTACCCAACTTAAAATTGCGCGAAGTAGCAGTACCCAGAACACTAACATGCCCACTTCTTTCACAAGAGATAGCAGGGCAATAAACAAAAACTCAACGGTAATCGCGTCTGTGCTGGATCCATTTAGTAAGGCTAACGCGACAAACTTAATCACGCACAGTAGGTATGCAAACAACAAGGTTGCCATGTCGATACTGCCGATCGAAGGAATGAAGCGGCGTAGTGGTCCAACAACAGGTTGAGTTGCCTTTACCACAAATTGCGAAAACGGGTTGTAAAAATCTGCGCGGGCGGCTTGCAGCCAAATACGCAAAATGACCACCATGACATATAGGTCAATTAATGTGGAAACCAAAAAACTCATTGAGCTCATAGTTGAAACCTTAAGTTAAGTAGCCCAGCTGAATAGAGTGGGCTAATTGAGTAAGAACCTGTTGTTTACAAGCTACTTAATTCTAAAACAAATTTTCCATTTCTTCAGCACGTGTCACCGCGGCTTTCATCGCTTTAGCAACAATATCGGTCAGTTGATGCTCATTGAATGTTCGCAAAGCCTCAGCTGTGGTTCCACCTTTCGAGGTCACTTGTTCCCTGAGCGTACCAATTTCGGTGTCAGCATTTTCTATCACCATTTTTGCCGCGCCTAGCGCTGACTGCTGCACTAATTGGCGAGCGGTATCAGAGTCAAAACCTTGTGCCATGGCTTCTTTTTGCATGGCTTCCATAAACAAGAAGAAGTATGCAGGTGCGCTTCCTGCAGCTGCAATGACATTGTTAATTTCAGACTCTTGTTGCACCCAAACGGTTTTGCCGACCGCTTCGAGTAGTTGTGCCGCGAACTGTTTTTGTGATGAACTGACGCGTTCGTTAGCAAACAGCCCGCTCATGCCTTCGCCAACTAGTGCTGGTGTATTGGGCATAACACGAACGAGAGACAATGAGCTATCTAGCATTTCCTCCAATCGACTTGCTTTGATTCCTGCCGCAATGGACACCACAAGTTTGCCATCAAAGCTAATACCATGCAGGTCTTTACCCACGACTTCCATTAGCTGTGGCTTAACCGCTAAAACAATCACATCTGCTTGCTCAGCTGCGACTCGATTGTCTTGCTCGGTATTGATTGAGAAAGTTTCGCTTAAATATTGACGTTGCGACTCATTTGGATCGGTTGCGGTAATTAAATTGGCTGGGTATCCACTCGCCACTAATCCAGCAATGATAGAGCGTGCCATGTTACCGGCGCCAATAAACGTAATTCGTTGAGTCGTCATGTTCTAATTATTCCTTTTAACTAACTGGGCGATGTGAAGCACTATTTTGAGTAATCTCTAGCACCAAAAATAGCCGTTCCAATACGAACCATAGTGCTGCCTGCTTCAATCGCAGATTCCATATCACCACTCATCCCCATAGAAAGAGTATCAACCTGAGGGAATTTGTTCTTCAACTGGCTTTGCCAATCTTGAAGCTGTTTAAAGGTGGCAAGCTGCTCAGCCTTGTTGTCTGTTGCTTCTGGAATCGCCATCAAGCCCCTAAGATTCAAACTGCCTTGAGTAGCTATAAAGCCGGCTAGGTCTAGCATCTGGGAAACCGATGAAACACCAGATTTTGATGCCTCATTACTAATATTGACTTGAATGAGAACCTGCAGTCTTTCTTTGCTATCAGGTCTTTGATCATTCAGTCGCTTGGCTATTTTTTCGCGGTCGATCGTATGTACCCAATCAAATCGTTCCGCAACTAAGCGCGACTTATTAGACTGAATGGGGCCAATAAAGTGCCAAATCAAGGGCAACTCAGGGTGATGCTCTTGAAAGTAATCGACTTTGTCAGCGCCTTCTTGCACGTAATTTTCACCAAACTGGATTTGGCCACCGTTAGCTGCTTCGAGAATTGCTTCCACCGGCTTAGTTTTACTGACCGCAAGAAGTTGCACCGAGTCTGGAGCTCGTCCACACTTTTGTTGTGCATCCGCTATCTGTGAGGTGATATGTTCAATGTTTTGTTGAATACTACTCATGGCATTTTACTAAGGAAAATAAATGGATATCGCAGAGTTACTGGATTTCAGTGTAAAACATAAAGCATCGGATCTACACCTTTCTGCTGGTGTTTCTCCCATGATACGTATCGACGGCGAAGTAAGAAAGCTCGGCGTGCCGGCTTTTAGTCATTCAGATGTTCACAGATTAGTGTTCGAAATCATGAATGACAAACAGAGAAGCGAATTTGAAGCGAACTTGGAAGTGGATTTTTCGTTTGAACTTCCCAATGTCGGTCGATTCCGTGTCAACGCCTTTCACCAAGCTCGAGGTTGCTCAGCGGTATTCCGAACCATTCCTGTTGATATTCCTACTCTACAAGAAATTGATGCACCAGAAGTTTTTAACAAAATCGCCAATATGGAAAAAGGCTTAGTGTTGGTAACCGGCCCTACAGGTTCGGGTAAATCAACCACGCTTGCTGCCATGGTGGATTACATCAACAAGCATCACAACAAACATATCTTAACCATTGAAGACCCGATTGAATTTGTTCACACCAATAACAAATGCTTGGTGAACCAGCGCGAGGTTCATAAAGACACGCACAGCTTCAACAATGCTCTGCGTTCGGCGCTGCGTGAAGACCCAGATGTTATTTTGGTCGGTGAGCTACGTGACCAAGAAACCATAAGCCTAGCGCTTACGGCAGCCGAAACAGGCCACTTGGTATTTGGTACCTTGCATACTAGTTCTGCAGCAAAAACCATCGACCGTATCATTGATGTATTCCCAGGGGCTGATAAAGATATGGTTCGCTCCATGTTGTCGGAATCATTACGAGCCGTTATTGCACAGAAGTTATTAAAACGAATCGGTGGCGGTCGAGTCGCTTGTCACGAGATCATGATGGCGACTCCAGCCATTCGAAATCTGATCCGCGAAGACAAAGTGGCGCAGATGTACTCAATTATTCAAACCGGAGCAGCTCATGGCATGCAAACCATGGAGCAAAATAGCCGACAGTTAATTGCTCAAGGCGTGGTGGATTCGGAAGAAGTGGCTCAGAAAATCGAAGTAGATACGATGTCATCTAACTTCTAAGGAACGAATATGGATATCGCACCATTTTTAGACGCCATGGTGGCGCAAAAAGCTTCAGACCTTTACATCACAGTCGATGCTCCCATTTTGTATCGGGTAGATGGGGTGCTTCGTGCCAAAGGCGATCCCCTTGATGAAAAACAAGTGATCGCTTTACTGGCTGGAATGATGGAAGAAGATAGACAGTTGGAATATCACAAAACTCGTGAAGCCAACTTTGCTGTGGTTTTGCCGTCAGGTCGTTTTAGGGTGAGTGCGTTTTTCCAGCGTGAGTTACCGGGTGCGGTGATTCGTCGCATAGAAACACAAATTCCAACGTTTGCAGAGTTAAACCTTCCCGATGTTTTGCAAGACCTATCGATTGCTAAGCGGGGTCTAGTGCTGGTGGTCGGCGCGACGGGCTCGGGTAAGTCGACCACAATGGCGGCGATGACTGGCTATCGCAACTCTCATCGCTCTGGTCATATTTTAACGGTTGAAGACCCGATTGAATTTGTTCACCAACACAATAAATGCATCATTACTCAGCGTGAAGTGGGATTAGACACTGAAAGCTACGAAGTGGCGCTAAAAAACTCGTTGCGTCAGGCGCCTGATATGATTTTGATTGGTGAAATCCGTACCAGAGAAACCATGGAATACGCGATGACGTTTGCGGAAACAGGGCATCTGTGTATGGCGACCTTGCACGCTAATAACGCGAACCAAGCTCTGGAACGAATCCTCCATTTAGTGCCTAACGAGCAAAAAGAGCAGTTCTTGTTTGATTTGTCGACTAACCTAAAAGGTGTGATTGGTCAGCAATTATTAAGAGACAAACGAGGGAAAGGTCGACATGGTGTATTTGAAGTTCTGCTAAACACACCGCGTGTTGCAGACTTAATTCGCCGCGGAGAGATGCACGAACTAAAAACGGCCATGGCTCGCTCAAAAGAAGTGGGAATGCAGACCTTTGACCAAGCGCTCTATCACTTAGTGGTAGAAGACAAGATCAATGAAGAAGATGCGTTGCACAGTGCGGATTCTGCTAACGATTTGCGCATAATGTTGAAAACTCGTCGTGGAGAGGTTCAAAGCTCAGGCGCGTTAGATGACGTTAAGATTGATATGGGTTAGTGGCGAGTAACACTAAACAAAAGAGGCGACCTAAGGTCGCCTCTTTTGTTTACAAGGGTTAATCTTGCCACAGAGATTCAAACCAACTCTCTAGAATGACTACCGCTGATTGGCAGTCTACGTTACCTTTACTGAGCGCTTTGTATCCACCTTGCGAGAATAAATCTGCTCTTGCTTCACGGGTTGATAGCCTTTCATCGTGCAGTTCAACTGGCAGACCAAAGCGACCGTGCAGTCGATTAGCAAACTTCTTAGCGCGTGGTGTAACAGATTCGAGCGGTTTGCCATCCAAATCTAGCGGCAAGCCGACAACCACTAAGTCTGGTTGCCATTCTTTAATACTCGCCTCGATTTGGTCCCAATTTGGGATGCCATCATTAGCTTTAAACGCTTTGTGAGGAGACGCCGTACCGGTCACTTCCTGACCTATGGCACTACCAATACTCTTGGTGCCAAAATCAAAAGCCAAAATGGTACGTTTACCTATATTGTCTTGTTTAACTTGTGACATTCTTTAAGCGTGTCCTGTATCGCTAGATAAATTAGCGGCGCTAATACCAAGACGTTCAACTGCTTTAGTCCAGCGCTCTTGAATTGGTGTGTTAAAAATTAAGTCAGGATCCGCTTCGATGGTTAGCCAAGAATTCTCCGCCAGTTCTGTCTCGAGCTGCCCTGCTTCCCAGCCTGAGTAACCTAGCGCGACTAGGTAATTATCAGGTTCCGCTTCTGTTCCAAGTACTGTGAGTATGTCTTTGGAGGTCGTCACTGAAATTTGCTCGGTCATTTGCAGACTAGATTCATAGTGATCTTTGGGTCTATGTAGAATAAAACCTCGATCTTCCGAAACAGGACCACCGTTTAGAACGGGTTTTTCCAAACTGTCGGTATTTAGCTGTGGATGTACCGGCTGCACATCGACTTGCTTGAGCATTTTGGCGACCGAGATATCAATGGGGGCATTGATCATTAGTCCCATCGCACCTTCATCATTGTGTTCACACACATATATCACACGGCGATTGAAATATGGATCTTTCATGCCCGGCATCGCAACCAAGAAATGGTTTGTTAGGTTCATCAGGGCTCCTGCAGCGTTTAGTTGGCAGAGTCTTTTAGACGTCGCTCAATGGCATCCATCAGTTTTCCAGTAATGGAGATATCAAACGCCGCTTCGACTTCGCGAATACACGTCGGGCTAGTCACATTGATCTCGGTAAGTTTGTCGCCGATGACATCTAAACCAACAAAGATAAGCCCTTTTTCTTTAAGTGTAGGCGCTACTGCCGCTGCTATCTGTTTATCTGTTTCAGATAGCGGGCGAGCTTCACCGCGTCCACCTGCTGCAAGGTTACCGCGAGTTTCTCCTTTGGCGGGAATTCTAGCCAAGCAATACGGCATAGCTTCACCGTCTACAACTAAGATGCGTTTATCGCCATTAGAGATATCAGGTACAAAAGTTTGCGCCATGGCGTACTGAGTCTGATGTGCAGTCAGGGTTTCGATGATGACCGATAGATTGGGATCGTCTTGTTTGACGCGGAAAATGGAGGCTCCACCCATACCATCAAGCGGCTTTAAAATGACATCACCGTGCTCTTGGGCAAAAGACTTTATCTTACTTGCTTTACGCGTCACAACCGTTGTTGGGGTGAGTTCAGGGAACCAAGCGGTAAATAGCTTTTCATTACAGTCACGCAAACTTTGCGGTTTGTTTACGATGAGCGTTCCCTGTTCCTCTGCGCGTTCCAGAATATAAGTGGCGTAGATGTATTCGGTATCAAACGGTGGATCTTTGCGCATCAATACCACATCCAGATCAGCCAACTTAATGGTTTGCTCTGATTGAAACTGGTACCACTGCTGTGGATTTTCTTCAACGGTCACGACTTTAGTATCAGCCCAAGCTTCACCCTGATCTAAGTGTAAGTCATGCATTTCCATATAATGCAGCTCATAACCACGGCGCTGAGCTTCCATTAACATGGCGAAACTGGAATCTTTTTTAATGTTGATGGACGAGATTGGGTCCATCACTATACCTAGCTTGATCATTTGAATTCTCCGTAATAAGGACTCAGTGTCGCTGGACGTTTAACCCAGATCGCCAAATCTCACTTGTAAAGCGGTAATCGCAGTCAATGCTGCCGTTTCGGTGCGCAATACTCGAGGGCCGAGCAAGGTCTCTTCAAATCCATTGTCACGCGTCATCGCGATTTCTTGTGCTGATAGTCCACCTTCTGGACCAATTAACAATCGAATCTGTTGGGACGCTTCTGGCAGAGTATTGATAGAGTATTTTGCTCTTGGGTGTAAGTTGAGGTTAAGGCCATCAAATGGCGTTTTACTCCATTCTTCAAGCGGCTGTATTGGGTGAATCGTTGGTACAACATTTCGTCCACATTGCTCACAGGCAGCAATCGCGATCTTCTGCCATTGCTGGAGCTTTTTCTCAAAACGTTTGGCGTCGAGTTTTACACCACAGCGCTCAGAAATAAGAGGGGTAATACTATTCACACCAAGCTCGACCGATTTTTGAATGGTAAATTCCATTTTTTCACCGCGCGAGATGACTTGTCCCAAGTGCAAATCCAGCGGTGATTCACTATTGTGATCAACCTTATCAAGTAGCTCAACAGTGACACGTTTTTTTGTTACTTCGGTGATGCGTGCTGGATACTGGCTTCCCAAACCATCAAACAGTTCAAGCTGTTGGTCAACTTGCATACGAAGAACGCGGCCCACGTGGTTGGATGCGTCATCGCTAAGCGCTAGCGAGCCTAGAGTGGAAATGGGACTTGGGTGATAGATTCTTGGGATTCGCATAAGTGCCTAGCAGATAAAAACGTTAGGATAGCAATAACATGGATGCCAGCGCCGAAAAAAACAAGGGTTACGGTTATGTTGAGAGTCTTAATGGCGTTTTACATTGTTTGCAGAGGTAAACACGTTGATTTTTGAGCACCGCGTTATGACGCCGAATAGATAGATTATGAGTAGTACAGTCACATTGATAAATAAATTGTTTCCCTTGAACGGCTGAAATATCAAAGGAGTGTGTAGTTTTTGGAGTTATTGAAAAAACCTCGACCATTATGTTTTGCCACTCCTTACCATGCGGTCGAACTCGCCCAAAGTATTTCCACACGATGAGATGTGCCAGTTCATGGGGAATCACTTCTTGAGTAAATGCTTGCTGATTTTGCCAGAAGAGGACCGGATTGAGCCTAATTTCGCCAGTTGTTAGCAGCGCTTTGCCGGCCACTTTACCTCTGACATTTAGAGAGATTGAAGGAACGCCCTCCAATTGCCATCCTTTCTCCACAGCTACTTGATACCAGTGGTTTAAAGTCTTCACTGCGGAATCTTGCAGATAAGTTAATTGGGATTGGCTGAGTTTGACTGACATAAAAAGCCCCACGAATAAGTGGGGCAGATACTAGCAGTACTAATTGAGTTCGAAAACCATCGAAATAGCTGTTTTCGTTTTCGATTCCAACTTAAACGTGATGCTTTTTACGAATTGTTTCATGGTAGGCGTGCCATGTTCCGTAACCAAGCAGAGGCATGGTGAATAGCATGCCAATCCCATATGTAGCGAAGCCAACTAGAATTCCAGCACAAATTATCGCGGCCCACACTATCATCGCTGGAATGTTCGATTTAACAGCATTAAAACTGGTAAATACGGCGGTCATAATATCCACTCGGCGTTCCATCATCATCGGCATGGAAAACGCTGAGATACTGAAAATAACGCACGCAATAACAAATCCAGCCATTGAACCGATCGCTAAAAATGGAAGAAAGTCGGTTAACGGAGCACCTTGAACTGATGGGTAAAGTGCATGCAGGAGAGCAGCCACTCGCATCCAAAAGATCATGGCAACGGCCAGTAATACGGCAAACGCCCATTGTGAGCTGGAGTTGCGTCCAATAGCTTTCATGGAATGGAATAAACTGGCTTCATGGCCTTTCTCCCTTTCCCACGCAGCATCGTATAAACCCAGTGCCAAAAATGGGCCAATTAACATGTAGACAACAAGACTAGGCATTACAACTAGATGGGTTCCTTGCCACTCGACCAAAAATACAATACCAATGGCCGCAATCATAAAGCAAAAACCGTATACCAAACTGATGCCGGGCATACGGATAAAATCATGAAGGGCAAGGGACAACCAATGAAATGGGGCGGAAACGCTTAACTGATTGCAAGGTACGGTTCTAGCGTACTCGTGATCAGGCTGGCTCTTTTCCTTGTGATCCAGTTCTGACGGATTAACTGTTCGAGGCATATATCCTCCTTGTTTGATGTACTTAAGAGTTCCACTGGAAATAGCGTCACTCGAATTTAGTTGTTATGCGAAGTTAACAAACTCGCAACATCTGTTTAAATATCGAACAGTTTGGTTTTTATTGCAATGGTTTATTACGGTATAACCATAAAATAAAAGTGGGAAAAAGATGTGCTACTGACCAACAAGAGTGTACTGGTGGTAAACGGAATGAAACTAATTAAGTTCTTTGGAAGGAGCAAGCGAAGCGCGTTCAATAAAAAAGCCTCGCATTTGCGAGGCTTGATTTTATGCTGTTGAAGTTCTTTTTACAGACCAGCAAACTCTTTAAGAAGTTGTGCTTTGTCAGTTGCTTCCCATGGGAATTCCTCACGACCGAAGTGGCCGTAAGCTGCAGTCTTTTGGTAGATAGGCTGAAGTAGGTTCAGCATTTCTTGCAAACCATATGGACGCAGATCGAAGTTCTGGCGTACTGCTTCAACAATGATGTCTTGTGATACTTTTTCAGTACCAAATGTTTCAACCATGATTGAAGTTGGCTCAGCAACCCCGATAGCGTATGAAAGCTGAATTTCACAACGGTCAGCTAGACCAGCAGCAACGATATTTTTCGCTACATAACGAGCCGCGTAAGCAGCACTGCGGTCAACTTTTGATGGATCTTTACCAGAGAATGCGCCACCACCGTGGCGAGCAGCACCACCGTAGGTATCTACGATGATTTTACGACCTGTTAGACCACAGTCACCCATTGGACCACCAATTACAAAGCGGCCAGTTGGGTTGATAAAGAAGTTGGTATCTTTAGTTAGCCATTCTGTTGGTAGAACTGGCTTGATGATTTCTTCCATTACCGCTTCGCGCAGATCTGGCGTTGAAATTGAATCACAGTGTTGAGTTGATAATACAACGGCATCAATACCAACAATTTTGCCTTGGTCGTATTGGAAGGTAACCTGAGATTTTGCATCTGGACGCAACCAAGGTAGAGAACCATTTTTACGTACTTCAGCTTGTTTTTGAACAAGACGGTGAGAGTAAGTAATAGGTGCTGGCATCAAAATGTCAGTTTCGTTTGTTGCGTAACCGAACATAATACCTTGGTCACCAGCGCCTTGCTCTTTAGGGTCTGCCTTATCAACACCTTGGTTTATGTCAGGTGATTGCTTACCGATGGTGTTTAGAACCGCACAAGAGTCGGCATCAAAACCCATGTCAGAGTGAACGTAACCAATTTCGCGAACTGTTTTACGGGTGAGTTCTTCAATGTCTACCCAAGCTGATGTGGTGATCTCACCACCGACCATCACCATACCCGTTTTTACGTATGTCTCACACGCTACACGGGCTTTAGGATCTTGCTCGATGATCGCGTCTAGTACTGCGTCAGAGATTTGATCTGCAATTTTATCTGGATGACCTTCTGATACAGATTCAGAAGTAAAAAGGTGCTTAGCCATAACAGTTCCACTTTTACAGTTATTCGATCAGAAAGAGTCGAACAAAAATAATTCAATTAGGTGTATTTACATCTAGACGTCTATTTTAGGATCGAATGAAAGAAATTCAAGCAATTTTTGACGTCTATCATATTTCAGTTTAGGAAAGTTATATGTGATAGAGAGTAGTTTAGATCTTAAATAGGAATAAAAAAGCCCTCTAAAATCAGAGGGCTAAAGGCGAAAATTTATGTTACTCGAACTCGTTACCTAGGTTCTCTTTGGTTCGATGTCCACATACTTTACAGATTAGGTATCTGTCCATGTTGAAGTAGTGACCACCATTAATGAACTCTCGAACGACTAACATGATTCTTTTGTACCAAGTATCAAAACTATCGTAAGAGCTTGGCTTTCGCTCTAAAGTTTCTTTGTAAGCGGTTAATGCATCACATCGTTGGCAATAGTGAGTTTGATCAGACATTATTTGACCCTCAGTGAAAAAATGAAAACACAGAAAGCTGATAAGTCAAAGATTAGAAATCAATGTCTTAACTGAAATATACCGTTAGTAACGACTTTGTCTAGCAATTAATTGAACGTTGAAACCGAAGCTGCGAGTAAATAGTGCGCGGTGTCACGCAATCGGTTACTATTTGTCGCACATTATTTATTAGCCACATCAGATCTTCACATGCTAAAAGTTGCGATAAATGGATTTGGTCGTATCGGTCGGAACGTACTTCGAGCGGTTTACGAGAGCGGAAAGCACCAAGCTATCAAAGTTGTTGCAGTAAATGAACTCGCTCAGCCGGACGCCATGGCTCATCTACTTCAATATGATACCAGCCATGGTCGATTTGCTCGAAAAGTAACAAATGACCAGGAACACCTTTATATACATAGAGCGGATGGTGATTTTGATTCGATCCGAATTTTGCATTCAAGTGAAATCGATCTACTACCGTGGCGAGATTTGGAAGTAGATATAGTTCTCGATTGTACCGGTGTTTATGGCTCGCAAGCAGATGGCCAAGCTCATATCGAAGCTGGTGCAAAGAAGGTGCTTTTCTCACACCCAGGTAGTGCTGATGTGGATAACACAGTTATTTATGGTGTGAATCACGAGACATTAACCGCGCAGCAAAATGTCGTATCTAATGGATCGTGTACGACTAACTGTATTGTCCCGATTATCAAAGCATTGGATGATGCCTTCGGTATTGATTCTGGAACCATCACTACGATTCACTCGTCCATGAATGATCAGCAGGTGATAGACGCTTACCACAATGACCTGCGTCGGACACGGGCGGCGAGTCAATCTATCATTCCAGTCGATACCAAACTGCATAAGGGTATTGAAAGAATATTCCCGAAATTTTCCAACAAATTTGAAGCGATTTCCGTCAGAGTTCCCACTGTAAATGTGACTGCGATGGATTTAAGTGTCACAATTAATACAAATGTGAAAGTTAATGACGTAAATCAAACCATAATTGATGCTGCTCGGTGTACATTAAGTGGCATCGTTGACTATACTGAGGCGCCGCTGGTATCCATCGACTTTAATCACGATCCTCACAGTGCGATCGTAGATGGGACGCAAACTCGTGTCAGTAATGGCCATCTAGTAAAAATGCTGGTGTGGTGTGACAACGAATGGGGCTTTGCAAACCGGATGCTCGATACAACGCTAGCTATGTTTGAAGCAGATTAGTTTGCATTATTTTTAGGCTTGAAATAAATAAGCTTGCCCCCATATACAGCGCAAGTATTGGTAAGAATCAAAAATTCTTATTGGTTTGGCAGGAAGCCGAGCCCAATAATTTAAATTTACTTTTTGTTTGAGAGGACAAATCATGTCTGTAATCAAGTTGACTGACCTGGAACTCGCAGGTAAACGTGTATTTATTCGTGCGGATCTAAACGTACCAGTAAAAGAAGGCAAAGTGACTTCGGATGCACGTATTCTAGCTTCACTACCTACAATTAAGCACTGCTTGGAAGCAGGTGCGAAAGTAATGGTAACGTCTCACCTAGGTCGTCCTACAGAAGGCGAATACGCTGAAGAGTTCTCTCTACAACCAGTTGTTAACTACCTAAACGACGCTCTAGATTGCGACGTTAAACTAGCAAAAGATTACCTAGATGGTCTTGAACTAAATGCAGGTGAGCTTGTTGTTCTAGAAAACGTTCGCTTTAACAAAGGCGAGAAGAAGAACGAAGAAGCGCTATCTAAGAAATATGCAGCTCTTTGTGACATCTTCGTAATGGACGCGTTCGGTACGGCTCACCGTGCGCAAGCGTCTACTCACGGCGTTGGTATGAATGCTCCAGTAGCATGTGCTGGTCCTCTTCTTGCGGCAGAACTAGAAGCACTTGGTAAAGCGATGGATAACCCAGAGCGCCCACTTGTTGCTATCGTTGGTGGTTCAAAAGTATCAACTAAGCTTACGGTTCTTGAGTCTCTTTCTAAAGTGGCAGACCAACTAGTTGTTGGTGGCGGTATTGCAAACACATTTATTGCTGCTGAAGGCCATAACGTTGGTAAATCTCTATACGAAGCAGACCTTGTTGAAACGGCTCAAAAGCTAATGAAAGAGTGTGCAATTCCAGTTGCAACTGACGTGGCATGTGCAAAAGCATTCGACGAAAACGCAGAGGCGGAAATCAAACCAGTAACTGAAGTTGCTGATGACGACATGATTTTCGACCTTGGTCCTGATTCAACTGCTGCACTTGCTGAAATCATCGGCAATGCAAAAACGATTCTTTGGAATGGTCCAGTTGGCGTATTCGAGTTCAAAAACTTCGAAGCGGGTACGGCGGGAATTTCAAAGGCTATCGCTGAATCAGCTGGTTTCTCTGTAGCTGGTGGTGGTGACACTCTAGCGGCAATCGACAAGTTTGGTATTAAAGCAGATGTTTCTTACATCTCAACAGGTGGTGGTGCTTTCCTTGAATTTGTAGAAGGTAAAGTATTACCAGCAGTAGCGATGCTCGAAGAGCGCGCTAAGTAACACTGGAAAAGCGGGACTGAGTTCCCGCTTTCGTTTAGCTGCAACTTCACAGAACTTTTGTTAACATAGCGCGAATTCTGAGCAGGTAGCAGCAGACTCAACTAAAAGTTTTTGTTTTAGAAAACGACAGATAAATAGGACTCTATCCATGTCTAAGATCTTTGACTTTGTAAAGCCAGGTGTAGTAACTGGTGACGACGTACAAAAAGTATTCCAAGTAGCAAAAGAAAACAAATTTGCTCTTCCAGCAGTTAACTGTATCGGTACTGACTCTGTAAACGCAGTACTAGAAGCAGCAGCTAAAGTTAAATCTCCAGTTATCGTTCAGTTCTCTAACGGTGGTGCCGGATTCTTTGCAGGTAAAGGTCTTAAACTTGAAGGCCAAGGCGTTCAAATTCTTGGCGCTATTGCCGGTGCTAAGTACGTTCACGAAGTAGCAGAAGCTTACGGTGTACCAGTAATTCTTCACACTGACCACGCCGCTAAAAAACTTCTTCCTTGGATTGACGGTCTTCTAGACGCAGGCGAAAAGTTCTACGCAGAAACTGGTAAGCCACTATTCTCTTCTCACATGATTGACCTTTCTGAAGAGTCTCTAGAAGAGAACATCGAAATCTCTGCTAAGTACCTAGAGCGCATGGCTAAGCTAGACATGACGCTAGAAATCGAACTAGGTTGTACTGGTGGTGAAGAAGATGGTGTTGATAACTCTCACATGGACGCATCTGAGCTTTACACGTCTCCAGAAGATGTTGCTTACGCTTACGAAAAACTAAACGCAGTTAGCCCACGTTTCACTATCGCTGCATCTTTCGGTAACGTTCACGGTGTATACAAGCCAGGTAACGTTGTTCTAACACCAACTATCCTACGTGACTCTCAAGCGCACGTTTCTGAGAAATTTGGCCTAGAAGCTAACTCTCTAGATTTCGTATTCCACGGTGGTTCTGGTTCTTCTCTAGAAGAAATCCGTGAGTCAATCGGTTACGGCGTTATCAAAATGAACATCGACACTGATACTCAGTGGGCATGTTGGGATGGTATCCGTCAGTACGAATCTGACAACCACGATTACCTACAAGGTCAAATCGGTAACCCAACTGGTGAAGACGCGCCTAACAAGAAGTACTACGATCCACGTGTATGGCTACGCGCAGGTCAAGCTTCAATGGTTACTCGTCTAGAGCAAGCTTTTGCTGACCTAAACTCAGTAGACGTTCTTTAATTTAAACGTTTATTCAGTTCTAGCTTCTAAACCCGCTTTATGCGGGTTTTTTTGTGTCTGATTTTTGTTCTAAACACTACAAAAGTCTCAGAAACTTATCTAAAAATCATGCAAAAGTTATCACTACAACCGCTTTGCTAATGTTGGAAAATACGTTACTTTGCCCACCTTTGAAGGAATAAGAGAAACCAAAATGTCGACAGATACTTCGGATATACAAGCGCCTGTGGTAGAGAGCATGAACCAAGCTCAGAGCTGGCTGCAAAACAACTCAGATCTTTTAGTTCAATATGGTGTAAATATCATTTCAGCCGTGTTGATCTTGTTTATTGGTAACTTGGTGGTGAAAGCGATTGCCAATAGCGTTGCCAAAGTCTTAAACAAGAAAAAAATGGATAAAGCAGTCGTTGAATTTATCCATGGCTTAGTGCGTTACACGTTGTTTGTTATTGTGCTGATTGCGGCTCTTGGTCGACTAGGCGTACAAACGGCATCTGTAGTTGCTGTGATTGGTGCGGCAGGTCTAGCAGTTGGTTTAGCCTTGCAAGGCTCACTGTCTAACTTTGCGGCGGGTGTTTTGATTGTTGCCTTTCGACCATTTAAGTCTGGGGACTATGTTGAAGTTGCAGGTGTTGCTGGTTCAGTCGAGTCGATTCAGATTTTCCAAACTGTATTGAAAACACCAGATAATAAAGAAGTTATTGTTCCTAATGCTTCTGTGATTGGTGGTGCGATCACCAACTACTCTCGCCACGAAACACGTCGAATTGATCTAACGATTGGTGTTTCCTACCAAGCTGATTTAAAACTCACCAAAGAAGTGATTCGCAAAACCTTGGAAAATGATCCTCGAATTTTGAAAGATCCGGAAAT
Source organism: Vibrio sp. ABH4_348 (assembly GCF_056159765.1). NCBI lineage: Bacteria > Pseudomonadati > Pseudomonadota > Gammaproteobacteria > Vibrionales > Vibrionaceae > Vibrio > Vibrio sp. ABH4_348. The sequence continues at coordinate 177,355 of NZ_JBSWVW010000001.1, forward strand.
GACTATTGGTGTTGTTGCACTTGCTGATTCATCGGTGAATTTTGCAGTAAGACCCTGGGTTAAAACCTCAGATTACTGGCCAGTCTATTTCGATATTATGGAAGCAATTAAAGTTGAGCTGGATGCCAATGGTATCGAAATTCCATTCCCGCAAATGGATGTTCATTTAAACAAAGTCGATTAAAATTCGACTCAAATAAAAATGGCGGTAAAAACCGCCATTTTTTGTATTTTGGATCAAGCTACAATTAACCCGTTAGACTCCCGATAAGTAACGCGCGTGTAAGCATAGCGGCGACAAAAACCATCATCGCACCAACAAACACATCTATTCCACGTTTTACATTTGGGCGAGATAGCACTGGACTCAACTTAGCGGCGGCAATCGAAAGGCTAAAGAACCAAAAAAACGAAGCGATAAATGCACCAATAGCAAATGCCATTCTATCGCTACCTTCAAATTGTCCGCCTACCGAACCAAGAATCACCACAGTATCGATATAAACATGTGGGTTGAGCGCGCTGACTGCAAACGCACCAAGTAGTACTGCTTTTCTGCCTGATAGCAAGGAAGCCCGCTGCTCTTCATCTTGCTCGGATGGTGCTTGCCAAGCACTTTTGAAAGACAAAAACGCATAGAAAGAGAGGAAGGCTATTCCTGCAATAGTAACCAAGTTGAGAAGAGTCTCGTTTTGTGAAAGCAGTGCACCGCCACCAAAAATACCTAACGAAATAAATATCACGTCCAGTACGCTGCATATACCTGCAGTAGTGAGATGGTGATTCTTTTTGATTCCCTGATTCAATACAAACGCGTTCTGCGCCCCGATAGGAATAATCATGCTAGCACCCAGTCCAAATCCCTGCAGTAATACCCAAATACTCATTTTCTCTCCTTAATCTGAAGTGGGTAACGTACGTCGAACAAAAAAATAAGTAAAATTAATAATATTGATTATCAATAAGTAAATCTTATTTTATGAAAGGTCTAGATTACGATTTAGTGGAAGCTCTGGATTTGGTGATTCAAAAGGGAGGGTTTGATAAAGCGGCTGACGCGCTATACATTTCCCAATCAGCTATTTCTCAACGAATCAAACAGTTGGAAAAGCAGTTTGCTGCGCCGGTTTTAGTGCGCGAAAAGCCACCAAGGGCAACGGAGCTCGGGCAAAAACTACTGGGACTGTATCGACGAGTCCGTTTGTTAGAAAGTGAAGCTTTTCCTCAGCACTTGCAATCTGACACGGGACCAAGACCGACTATTTCGATTGCGATTAATGCTGACTCTTTGGCGACTTGGCTACTGCCAGCCGTTGACGACTTTATGAGGACCGCACCCGTCAACTTGGACCTAATTGTCACCGATGAGCTGAGAACGCTCGAGCGTATGCGCAAAGGAGAGGTGGCGGGTGCAATAAGCTTGGATGCCAATCCCATTGCCGGTTGTGAATCTCATTGGCTTGGTAGGATGGACTATTTGTGTGTTTGTAATCCGCAATTTGCCAATCAGTACTTCGCCAATGGTGTAAATTCTGAGTCTCTAATGGCGGCGCCAACGGTACTCTTTGATTATCACGACCAACTAAACCAGCGTTTTTATCAGGATCATTTTGACCTGAAATCAGAGCCCAATCGCGTGCATCATGTCGCAAGTTCTGAGGCGTTTGTACACCTGGCAAAACACGGTGTTGGCTACTGTCTGATCCCTGAAGTTCAGATTGAAAACGAACTAAAACACGGAACGCTTGTCGATATAACACCAGGGTTAGCATTATCTCATCAGCTGTATTGGCATCACTGGCAAGTTGAAGGAAAGGTATTTCGTCAACTCAGCCAAGACATTATGAATTACGCCAAACAGGTGCTGCCTCAAGTTTAAAATGATCGGTCGAGGATACCTATGATTCAGACTCTTAAAACACTTTCGTTGACTGCTGCACTGTCTTTCTTGTCGTTGCCAACGCTGGCAATGGATTTTCCGCATTTAACAACTTCAGGTTATGGAGAAGTCGTTGCCACTCCTGATATGGCTGAGTTTTCCGTAACGGTGGTCGCTTCGACTAAAACTGCTGAGCAAGCTAAACAAAAAGTCGATGAAGCCGTGGCTCGTTTTATTTCGACCTTAACCAGTGACGGTGTCAAAAAACAGCAGATTACTAGCTCAAATTTACATTTGTCTCCTCAATACCACTATCCAAACAACAAAAAAAGGGAACTTACCGGCTATCATGCTTCACGCCGAATCTCAGTGACGGTTCTCGACCTAGAAAAATTGAACCCTTACCTAGATTTAGCTTTGTCTTCGGGAATCAATCAGGTCGACAACATCCAGCTAAAAGTAAAAGATACCGCCAAATATCAACAACAAGCGCGCGATCTCGCCATTCAAGATGCACAGCAAAAAGCGCACGCTCTAGCCAAAGGTTTTGGTAGTGAAATTCAATCGGTCTGGCGCATTTCTTACAATACACGTCAACATGCTCCTGTGTATCCAATGGGCGTGATGATGGAAGCTAAAGTCTCGAGCGATTCTGGTTATCAAGACGCTACATTGACTATCTCAGACTCGGTGGACGTGCTGTATCGATTACAGGTGGAAAGTAACTAATACATCAGGATTATATTTTTGTAATCAATTAATGCTAATTAATTAGTCATATTGAGTAAATGATATATAATTCGCTGTTCATATGAGTTGAAGAGCGAGAGTAATGCGGTTTCGTACCTTAGTTGTTGCAGCGAGTATTATCGTATTACTTGGCTTAGTTCTGTCCACGAGCTTCTATCTCAAACGCTCGTCAGAACTGAGCGTTGAAAACATTCAATCTACCGCTAATCAAGCTATCAATCAGTTGGCGTACAGTGAGCGTGAGTATCAAATTGCTCGTGCTCAGTTGGTCAGTATCAGTGAGTTACTTGCGTCCGGTCAGCCTCTTCGAGATTACATAGCAAAAGATGACCAGCAATCGCGAATGCGCTTGGAGAAAGACTGGTTGAGTGTGATTTCGGGGCAAAGCTGGTACAGCGAACTTAGTTATTTTGATGCAAAAGGACGTACCCAAGTGTTGGTGCGCTTTTTCTCTTCTAACAGTGGCCCGGAAACACATTTTCGAGATCGAGCCAACTATCGTCGTTTTCAGTATGCACGCATGTTAAAACGTGGTGAAGTCGGTGTATGGCAAGACACGCCAACGGCATACAAGGGCAAGAGTGATAATCTGATGCACCTGATCACTCCGGTGTACACCGATAATAGACGCAATGGTTACGTTGCGTTGACACTCGACTTCACTCAATTTGCTTCGCAGTTAAACTACTCGCCAATAGAGGGTTTGAAACCACAACTTGTCTCCTTCAACGGAGATTTTGTCTCGAACTGGCAGTGTATTGAGCAACAACGAACCTGTTCATTTGCAGACCGCTACCCCAAGACATGGCATGAAATCCAGTCTGAGTTTTCAGGGTACCGCATGGAGCATGGCAGCTTGATCGCCTTCACTCAACTGCATCTATTTGGCAAAAACCCCGCATTCCTTGTTATTGAAGTGGATGAGCAGACTCTATCTGAAAAAGCGCGACCATTCTTTGAAGACCTGTTCCAAGAGGCTTCGATTCTATTTTTGTTGATTCTTAGCTTGGTCTTACCAACTTGTTTAGCTGTGATGTATTACCGACGCCGAAGCCTTGAAGCCCAGTTGGCGCAAGCGGCGCTTCGCGGCATGTCAGCGGTATTGATTGCCGACAAGCACCATAAAACGCTAATGGTTAACGAAGAATTTACCAAGTTGACCGGATTGCTGGATACTAAAGTTAAGTCTCAAAATGCAATCAAGGCGTTGCTGGCTGATCAGCCTAAAGTGGTGGATGACATTTTCACCAGTTTAATGCTTCATGATCAGTGGCAAGGTGAAATCGCGTTTACTCGTAAGGATGGCAGTAAAGTTACCGCCATTATGCGAATTCAAAATATCCGCGACAAAAAAGCAACTGAGGGTTATTACACGGCGTCATTGGTGAATATTACCGACCGTAAAGCTTTAGAGCTCCAACTACGGGAGCTCAGTGAAAAAGATGCCCTAACCACTTTGTGGAATCGCCGTAAATTTGAACTTCGAATGCGCGAGATTGCCAAGTTAGTAGAGCGCTATCCATTGGTGAATAAAGCCTGCTTGGCATTGCTAGATATCGATCATTTCAAACGTGTTAACGATAAATTAGGACACGACGAGGGCGATAGAGTGATTACTCAAGTGGCTGAAATTATGCAACAAACCATGAGAGAAACAGACTTTATCTATCGAATCGGAGGCGAAGAGTTTGCGATCATCATGCCTCATGCTTGTTTAGATGATGCGGTTGGCGCTCTGGATAGATTGCGACAAAACATCGCCAACAAACCCGATTTGGGTGTGACCATCAGCGTAGGTTGTACCGACTTTATTCCTGATAGTGCGGCGAGCTATAAAAATGCAGATGTTGCGCTTTATGAATCCAAAACCATGGGTAGAAATCGAGTAACCATTATTACTAGCGAAGAGGAAGTTGCCTAGTAAGTTACCTTTTTCTCTCGATAATGGTTGATAACTGTTATCTCGCTTAGAAACGTTTTACAGAGACAAAAAAGCCGCGGGTCAACCGCGGCTTTTGCATTCTGTACGCTCTATTAAAGAACGTGAACAGATGCCGTGTTAGTTGTGCCAGAAGCTACAAGCGCACCAGATACCATGATTACGATATCACCTTTCTTACCTAGGCCAGAATTTAGTGCTAGCTCTTTACCTTCTACATAGAACGCATCTGTGCTTTCGATAGAGTCAACTAGGACAGGTGTAACACCCTTAGTTAACACAAGCTGAGCAGCTGTTTTCTTGTTGGTTGTCAGCGCTAGGATATCCGCTCTAGGGAAGTACTTACGTACAGAGCGAGCAGATTTACCGCCTTCAGTTGCAACAACGATTAGAGGCGCTGCTAGTTTTTCGGCCGTGTCTACTGCACCTTTACATACTGCTTCAGTGATACGTAGACGTGGACTGTCTAGACGAGAACCAAGCTCTGCTTTAAGCGCAGCATCAGTGCGGTTAGCAATTTGCGCCATGATTGTTACTGCTTCTACTGGGTACTTACCTTTTGCAGTTTCACCAGAAAGCATCACTGCGTCAGTACCGTCCATGATAGCGTTCGCAACGTCACCAGCTTCTGCACGAGTAGGACGTGGGTTCTTGATCATTGAATCAAGCATTTGAGTTGCAGTGATTACCATCTTACGAGCACGGTTACACTTCTCAATCATCATCTTCTGAGCGAAGATAACTTCTTCAGCTGGGATTTCAACACCTAGGTCACCACGAGCAACCATGATGCCGTCAGAAAGCTCTAGGATCTCATCGAAGTTATCAACACCTTCTTGGTTTTCGATCTTCGAGATGATGTGGATGTTCTCACCGCCATTTGCAGTTAGAACTTCACGAATTTCTTGAACGTCTGAAGCTTTACGGATGAAAGAAGCCGCAACAAAGTCAACGCCTTGCTCACAACCAAACTTAAGGTCGTTTTTGTCTTTTTCAGACAGAGCAGGAAGGTTTACAGAAACGCCTGGTAGGTTGACACCTTTGTTTTCGCCCAGTGCGCCATTGTTAAGTACTTTACACTTAACTTCGCTGTCAGTTGTTGCAATCACTTCCATTTCAATTAGACCGTCGTCTACTAGGATAGTGTTGCCTGCGCTTAGGTCAGCAGCAAAGCCAGGGTAAGTTACCGCAACGATGTCTTTGTTACCCACTACTGAAGTATCAGTAGTAAATGTGAACTCTTGACCCGCGACTAGATCAACGTCGTCGCCGTTTTCTAGTTTGATTGTGCGGATTTCAGGACCTTTAGTATCAAGCAAAATCGCAAGTTGCTTGCCAGTGTCTTCCATTACTTTACGGAAGTTCGCGATACGATTGCCGTGCTCTTCGAAATCACCGTGAGAAAAGTTAAGACGCATTACGTTCATGCCTGCATCAACAAGTTCTCTTAGTTTTTCTACTGGTTCAGTTTTTGGGCCAATCGTACAAACGATTTTGGTCTTTTTCATGGAAGATACTCTCCGGATTGAAAGATTAGTTACAAATTGAAACTGTTCTATTCCCCATGCGGAGCAGAATTATTGCTCGTATTGGGTTGTCGTATTTTTAATCACTTTGGCTCGTTCTTCACCACATCAAAATTGAAAGTCTTACACAAAGTTTAGTCATTTTATGACCGAAATTAGTGCGGTTTGATGCGGTTATACCGGGTATTTACCAATATTTTCGAGTCTCAAAGAAAAAAATTTAAATTAATTCTGTAATTTTTTTACTTTTCGGCCGGAATTCTAACACTGAATTGTTGCAAATTCACTGTTTAAGAATTGTCTTAGAACAAGGTTTTACCCAAAACCATTAATTTTTTAGGTCGAAATAAATAGCTAGTTAAGTTTCGATTTGATTATAATTAAGTTTCGAAATGAAATTTAATTTGAAAATTGATGTCAAAACGAAACACGCAACTGCGAAGACACGCCATAGTTAATCAAGTTAACCAAGATGGGGAAGTGAGTGTCGAGGAACTTTCCAAACAGTTCAACACCTCAGAAGTCACGATTAGGAAAGATTTGGCGTCGCTAGAAAAAAATGGGCAGCTGCTAAGAAGGTTTGGCGGCGCAATTGCACTCCCACAAGAAGTGGTGCTCGATGAACTTTCTGAAAAAGTTTCAACCCGTAAGGTTTTGTTGGCCAAAGCGGCGGCACACCGCATCAATGATCACAATCGAATCATTGTTGATTTTGGCAGCACCACTCGAGCATTAATTTCTCAATTGAATCAGAAACGCGGTTTAGTCGTCATGACTAATTCGCTCAGTGTGGCGAACGCACTCAATGAGCTAGAAAGTGAGCCGACACTGCTGATGACGGGAGGAACATGGGATGCTCATTCGGAATCTTTTCAAGGTCAAGTCGCCGAGTCGGTATTACGATCCTACGATTTCGACCAGTTGTTTATTGGAGCTGATGGGATAGATCTCGAGCGCGGAACCACCACATTCAACGAGCTAGTTGGCCTGAGCCGTGTGATGGCGGAAGTATCGCGAGAAGTGGTGGTGATGGTTGAGTCGGAAAAAATCGGAAGAAAGATCCCCAACCTCGAACTCGACTGGAATCACATTGATGTATTGATCACAGACGATGGTCTGTCTAAAGAGTACATCACGCAACTTAACGAGCGAGACGTCGAGCTGATCCTCGTTAAATCAAAGGATTAAAACAATAAAAAAATATCGGGCATTGTAATTGCTTTGTCTCTAATTGAATCACACGAAAATAACGAGAAACGGGAGAAACGAGTATGTGTGGAATAGTAGCTGCTGTCGCACAGCGAGATGTCGCTGACATACTTATCGAGGGACTTAGAAGACTGGAATACCGTGGTTATGACTCTGCAGGTATTGCTGTTGCAGACTCAAATCGAGAATCATATCGCACAAGACGTGTTGGCAAGGTGTCTCAACTTAAATCGGCGTTGAATAAGCAACCAGTGTTCGGGGGAACCGGAATCGCTCATACCCGCTGGGCCACACATGGTGAGCCGTCAGAGACTAACGCCCACCCGCATTGCTCTGGTGATGTATATGTCGTGCACAACGGGATTATCGAAAATCACGAAGATCTTCGCTGCATGCTAGTAGAGCTGGGTTATCAATTTGAATCTCAAACTGACACAGAGGTGATTGCGCACCTGGTTCATTTTGAATTGCAAAAAGACAACTCATTAAAAGACGCAGTGTTGCGTGCACGCTCTCAACTCGTTGGTGCCTACGGCATGGTGATTATGCAATCTAACAACCCTGACAAAGTCGTTGCCGCACGCTCGGGTAGTCCTATGGTGATTGGTTATGGGATTGGTGAACACTTCATCGCTTCTGATCAGCTGGCACTCTTGCCAGTGACACGCCGATTCTCATTCTTAGAAGAAGGGGATGTCGCCGAGATCACTCGATTTGATGTGAGTGTCACTGATCGAAATGGTGTTGAAGTTGAGCGTGAAGCTAAAGAAGTCAACTTAAACCATGATGAGGGCGATAAAGGACAATATCGCCATTACATGCTCAAGGAAATCTATGAGCAGCCACAAGCTATCCAGCGCAGCCTAGAAAATCGAATTTCGAGTAATGGTAATTTCTCTGACGCCTTTGGTGAATCAGCGGATGCATTATTCAAAAAAGTAAAACACGTACAGATTGTTGCTTGCGGGACGAGCTATCACGCCGGCCTAGTGGCGAGATATTGGTTAGAAGAATACGCGGGCGTATCGTGCAACGTAGAGATTGCCTCAGAGTTTCGTTATCGACGTTCTCATACATTTGACGATTCATTGATTGTGACTTTATCGCAATCGGGTGAAACCGCTGATACGTTAGCCGCTCTGCGATTGGCGAAAGAACAAGGTTACATGGCCAGTCTAACCATCTGTAATGTACCAGGATCATCTTTGGTGCGTGAATCAGATTTGGCCTACATGATGAACGCAGGTGCAGAGATTGGCGTGGCATCGACAAAAGCATTTACCGTTCAGTTATCAGCGCTTTTGGTATTGGCTGGGGCGATTGGTCAACATAAAACCATGAGTAATGATGATTTAGCCAGTCTTAAACAGAGTTTGTATTCCTTGCCTGCCAAACTTGAGCAAGCCTTGTCAGTAGCCGAAGATATCGAAGCCTTGGCAGAAGATTTTGCAGACAAAAACCACGCATTGTTTTTAGGGCGTGGCGAGCAATCTGCTATTGCGATGGAAGGGGCGTTGAAACTCAAAGAAATATCCTACATTCATGCTGAAGCGTATGCGGCTGGGGAACTGAAACATGGCCCATTGGCGCTAATTGATGCAGAGATGCCAGTCATTGTTGTTGCCCCTAACAACGAACTATTGGAAAAGCTCAAATCCAATGTGGAAGAAGTGAGAGCTCGTGGCGGCCTAATGTATGTTTTTGCCGATACCGAAGCAGCATTTGAAAGTGACGACACCATGAAAGTGTTAAATGTGCCTCACTGTGATCAGTGGGTAGCGCCGATCCTCTACACTGTCCCGCTTCAGCTGTTGTCTTACTATGTCGCGCTCATCAAAGGTACTGATGTTGACCAACCACGGAACTTAGCAAAAAGCGTGACGGTTGAATAAGCCCGATAAATTGAAAGTGACCCAGACCTTTTTAAAAAAAGCTTTGGGTCACTTTCCACTTTTTAAATATGACCCATTCGTAAAACGCGTTGAAACTAATACTGTAGGTAACTTAGAGATAGTCATAGATTTTTCTGTTTGTTATATTTCTCTGAATTTTTTCAAACGGAACATTGATGTTATGAATCTTAAGCGTTTTTTGGCTACTGCTTTTCTATTAAGTGCCTCCTCTGTTGTTAACGCACAAATCCAAGTTGATAATTGCGGCCATTCTGCTTCATATCAAATGGCACCAACACGTGCTATTACAATGAATCAATCAGCAACTGAGATCATGTTGGCATTGGGCTTGGCCGATAAGATGGTCGGTACGGCTTATTTGGATGACGCTATTTGGCCAGAGCTAGAGGAGGAATACAAAAAAGTACCTGTTCTTGCTGAAAAATACCCGTCTCGAGAAGTGCTTTATGCTTCTGCACCAGATTTTGTTTATGCTGCTTACAGTTCGGCATTTAAACCGGAATATGCTGGTGGACGAGATGAACTCAGACAGGCTGGTATCGACTCTTACCTTTCTCCCGCGGCATGTGCTGACAAAAAATCTAAAGAAAATAGAGCATTAGATTCACTTTACGCTGAAATCAATCAAGTAGCGGCAATTTTCAACGTTGAAGATAGAGCCGACCAACTAATTTCGAAAATGAAGGGGCAAATTGATAAAGCTCGAAATATTCTGGCTGCACAAGGCAAAGAAGAGGTTAGTGTTTTCTGGTACGACAGTGGTGATGACAAAGCTTACGCTGGCGCTTGCTGTGGTATGCCGGGTGCAATCATAGAAGCTGTTGGTGCTAAAAACGCATTTTCTGATCAAGTTGGTCGTTGGGCTAAAGTGAGCTGGGAAGCGGTAGTAGCTAGAAATCCGGATGTTATTGTTATTGTTGATGCAAGCTGGTCAACCGCTCAAAGTAAAATAGACTTTTTGAAATCAGATCCAGCATTTGCAACTCTGGATGCAGTTAAATATGAACGTTTTGTTGTGTTGCCGTTTAGCTCAACGACAGCTGGAATTCGTAATGGTCAAGCAATTTTAGACCTTGCAACCGGCCTGAGTCGCGGTGAACAATAACAATCATTTGCATGGGCTGATTCTACTCACTCGAGGGCGCTATCAACAGGAAGCGCCCGACTCCCCTAACGAGTGGGCCAAAAGTCTTCATGGTTCGACGGTTTCTATGCCAGAGTTTCAGGGCAGAGGTTCTGGTCTTATAACCCTTCACGTTGAAGTTGCAAAAATCGAGAACAGTCGAGCTTCTTTTCTTGATGCATTAAATTCTTGCTATCAGCAGGGTTGCAAGACAATTTCTGTCTGGCCAGTTTTTTATCCACTAGAAACTGGGCTAAAACGCTGGTTAGAGCTGATGTTGAAACGTTGGAATCACCAGACTAATACAACGAACGAAGTTTCCGTACATCTGTTCCCAGCGTTACAAGATTCTATTTCTGTCGCTGACATAGCTCAAAAAGCGTTTCCTGATGTTTTAGAGCGATCGAAACGTTTACACGTTGATCCACTTCATATCCCGACGCAGCCAAAAGGTTGGTCTAGCGTTCCTGCTTATCGATACCATTTACTCACATGCCAAGGGCCTAGATGTTCCGCGCAGGGAGCAGGACAAATCTGGCAGTATTTATCTCAATCTTTGAAACAAGAAAGACTGGTAGAAAATGAGAAAGGGGCACTAACTGCATCTACAGGTTGTTTGTATCCATGTAATCATGCACCTGTCTTAGTTATTCAACCTGATAATGTTTGGTATCGAGTCCCTGATAAACGAGCAGTGGATACCATTGTGGAGAAACATATAAAAGGTGGAATGATTGCTGAAGAGTATCTTGTTTCCCAGACTTCAGACTGCTCAAAGGGGACACATTAATTTATGTTAACAGGTATCTGGAAATCGAAGTACGGTCTGACTAAACCTGCTTTATCTGTGTTGATGACGATACTTTTGATTGCGGTTGTTTTGGCCGGATCGGTGGCGGTAAGTGTTGGAACTGTATCAATTCCAATACAACAAGTTTGGCACATTGCTGCGTATCAATTTGGTTGGGTCGAAGCCGGAAACTGGCCCAAACCCTATGAGCATATCGTGTGGCATTTTCGTTTCCCTCGTATTTTATTAGCTTTCTTAGTTGGCGCTGGGCTGGCTGTTGTAGGTACTGTAATGCAAACCCTAGTAAGAAACGCGCTTGCTGACCCTTACTTATTAGGTATTTCATCCGGAGCCTCGGTCGGTGCAGTAACGGTTTTAGCGTCTGGAAGTATGGGTTTGCTCGGTGGATACGCTATATCGGTTGGAGCATTTATTGGTGCGTTGCTTTCATTTGCGTGCGTCTTCGTTTTGGCGTACCGCGAACACGGCCAGATCTCCCAAAGACTCATATTGGCGGGAGTCGCAGTCTCTTATGTTTGCTCCGGAATAACTAGCTATGTCAGCTTAAGCGCAGATCATGGTCAGCTGGCTCAACAAGTGCTGTCTTGGACTTTGGGAAGTGTCGCTAGAGCACGGTGGCAAGATTTAGGCTTACTGACCCTCTGTATCTTGGTTGGGCTTTGCTATTTGTTAACTCAAGCTAGACAGCTCAATGCTTTTGCCATGGGTGATGAGAGCGCTGCGACCTTGGGTGTTGATGTATCTAAAATGAGAAGAAAACTATTTGTAATCGGTTCACTTATGACAGGAGTGATCGTTGCAGTGAGTGGAGCCATCGGTTTTGTTGGCTTGATGGTACCTCATGTCGCGAGGTTAATGGTTGGCAGTGATCACCGAAGAGTACTTCCCGTTGCTGTATTGCTCGGTGGTTTACTACTGATTGGGTTTGATCTGTTGGCGAGAACTCTTATCGCACCAAGCGAACTTCCAATTGGAGTGATTAGTGCTATTGCTGGTGGACCTTTCTTTTTGTACCTAATGTATCGCCCCAAAAAATCTAGGAGTGGCTAATGTTAACGACAGATAGAGTCTCTTGGGGTGTAGACAACATCGATATTATTACTGATATCTCGATGCATATTGAACGAGGTGAGTTTGTTGGCCTAATTGGTCCAAACGGCAGTGGTAAATCAAGTTTGTTGAAAACTATCTATCGTTTTCTTAAGCCTCAAGCAGGTGTAATCAATGTATCTGACGAAAATGTTTGGCAGTTGAGTGCCAGAGATGCGGCAAAAAAAATGGCGGTTGTTACACAAGCTCAGACTAGTGAGTTTGATTTTACCGTAGAGGAAATCGTCGCAATGGGACGGACCCCGCACTACAACTGGCTTGAACATGCCAATGAGAATGAACTGAAAATGATTCACTCCGCATTGACAAGAGTTGGTTTGCAAACCTCAAATGAACGTCAATTTAATAGTCTATCTGGTGGTGAAAAACAGCGTGTATTGATTGCGAGAGCATTAATTCAAAGCGCTGAATTTTTGATAATGGATGAGCCGACAAACCACTTGGATATACGCTATCAACTTGAATTGCTCTCTTTACTCAGAGACTTACCCCAAACTAAATTAGTGGCGTTACATGACCTCAATATGGCGGCTGAATTTTGCGATAGATTGTACCTTCTAGTTAAAGGAAGGGTCTTTGCTAGTGGTCCTTCCTCCGAAGTCCTGACGCCAAGTAACCTCAAACAAGCTTACGGGGTCAATGTTGAAATCTATTCTTCGCAACGTGACCAGCGACCTAGGTTGTTTTTCAAACTCTAGAGAACCATATTGGTGTCAAAGGTGACGTTTTATTTCTGCAAAAATAATGGTCAAAGCTTTATCGAGTTCGTCTTGCGAAGCGTTGGTAAAGTTGAGTCTAAGCGCAGACTTGTTTTCACTTCCAGCAGGGTAGAAGACATTGGAAGGTACAACTGCAACGTTTAGCGCAAGCAAGTCATTGGCGAGTTGGTATTCATCGCAATCCGGAAGGTTTAGCCACAAAAACATGCCTCCCTCGATGGGGTTAAAAAAGCAATCAGGATGATTCAGTTTTTCGACTTGATGAGCTAGTGATTGGCTAAAGGCCTGATAGCACTCTTTATAGTGTCCAATGGTCTGTTGTAGGTGGCGTTCAAAATCTGGGTGACAGAGCAAATACTCAATGGCAGCTTGCATCGGTAAGCTTGAGTGTAGGTCAGCACCTTGTTTGACTTTAATCAAGGGTGCAATCAAGGTGTTTTTACCGCTTATATGACCGACTCGCAGTCCAGGTGCAGAGATTTTTGAGAACGAGCGAAGTACGATGCTTTGCTCTGGGCAAAATTCTGATAAGAGAGGGAGTGCATCTCCGGAGAAGCGTAACTCCCGATACGGAGCATCTTCAATAAGCAACACATTATACCGCTTACAAAGATCGGCAACACGCTGACGAGTCGCCAAATCCCAACATACCCCAGTCGGGTTATGAAAATCTGGAACGGTATAAAACGCTTTTGGTTTTTGTTGTTTGAAGCAGGCTTCTAGCTGATCTAAGTTAGGGCCTGATACCGTTTGCTCAACGGCGACTACCTCGACCTGACACAAGTTAAACACTTGCATCGCGCCAAGATAACTTGGCGCTTCCATAACCACGCAATCGTCTTTGTTGAAATAGGCACGTGCTATCAAATCCAAACCTTGTTGCGACCCCGTCGTCAACATGCCGCTCCAGTTGGCGGGTAAGGAAAAATAGCTGTGTAAAGTATCGAGTAAACTTTCTAACCCTTGCGTCATACCATATTGGTAGAGTTCAGAACGGGTACCAACCAGTGAAAATGCTTGTTGCAGAATTTGCTTAGGAAACGTGTCAGCTGCTGGCAGTCCTCCCGCCATTGAAATCACTTCTGTTCGGCTTGCCGCTTGCAGTATTTCGCGAATATAAGAGGGGGGAGTGTTTTGCAAATGCTGAGCAACTTCCATAGCGTTTTTCCTTGTTTTATTGAGTGGTTAGCATATGCAAGCTTGTAGTGATCTTCATGTCCGTTTATGCTTTCTAACATGTCCAAAACAAACATTTTTGTATGAGTGTCTCCCAAAACCAAAATGCGAGAATTAACCAAGTACTGTTTTTTATTCATCAAGACATTACCAAGAATCTGACTGTAAATGAGCTTGCATCGATAGCTGCGTATTCTGAGGCGCATTTTCAACGGGTCTTTCAATTGGTGGTTGGCGAACCAGTTCATCAGTACTTGCGGAGGGTTAGACTGGAATACGCTGCTAATCAGTTGATGTTCGATGAGCAAGACAGTGTGTTAAATATTTCTGAACGCGTTGGTTTTCGGTCGGTGTCTTCATTCAGTCGAGCGTTTAAACATCAATTTGGACTCGCTCCGGGTGTGTGGCGAAGACAGGAGCAAGCCGAAGACAAACCGTTTCTCGTTGATGAAGAAATTGCAAATAGCTACCAAAAACTGGCTGGTATGGAACTACCCAAACCTGTTGTGAAAGATGTAGAACAGCGATATGTGGTTTATGTTCGCCACCAAGGTTACGGGCGAGAGATACGAAATGCATGGCAATTATTATTGGCGTGGGCAAATAGTCACGAAATAAGCAGCCGAGCTCAGTTTGGTTTACACCACTCCAATCCAGCTTGGGTGCCGCTGAAAGATTGTCGTTATGTGGCTTGTCTCGAAGTGGACAAAGACATTCAACCAAAAGGCATAGTGAATCGTTTAGTGATACCGGGTGGAACACACGCCATTTTCGACCTGCAAGGCAAATATGGAGAACTGCTTCCTCAAATCAGTATGATTCTCGAAAAGTGGTTACCAAGTTCGGGCTTAAAACTAGCCTCGACCCCAGCTTACGTTCACTATCTACGAAATCACTTTGTTGAAGATGATGAACGCTTTATTTGTAAGCTTTATCTACCAGTTCGGTTTTATTGATTTTACTCTCTAGCTCAACTTCATACTTAGAGCGAGGCCGGTTGGTATCGTGCCTTTGCAAATAATTTTTGGCTTTTGTCGCCCCCATGTAGCGCGACAAAGTTTTTAGTGGCACTTTACGAAGATCCGTGACGATTAAGCCATCCAAGGTGTTATTGAAGTCGGGGTCAACATTAAAGCACACCAGTTTCCCATTCATGTTTAGATATTGGCGAAGTAAAACAGGTACTGATTTTCCGCTGTCCAATCTTTCTATGACTTTAGATAGCAGCTGAATATCGGCTAAAGCGGTTAGCATACCCAGGTTCCACGGTACAGGTGATTGGGATGGCGGATTCACCGCTCTGACTAAACTGGCTTGTTCATTGTCGTAGTGATGAACACTCATGGTTTGTGCTAATAACTGCCTAGTGACCTGACTGTATTCATTGCTAATACTGACGGGGCCAAAAAGGTGTGTGTAATGAGGGTGACGATGAATAAATTCGCCAATCCCTTTCCATAACAATAACAAACCTTGCATGGATTTTTGATAAGGCTGAGCTATAACCGAGCGCCCAAGCTCAATTGCCGGTCCCATACTGGTTAAGAAGCGTTTATCAAACTCAAATTGAGTTTTTGAATACAACGCGTTGATCCCTTTACGTGTTACCAGCCTATCCGACAAACCCAATCGGTAGGCACCAAGAATGGACTCTTGTTCTTGGTCCCAAACAAATAGATGTAAGTAGTCTTGATCAAAGCTATCTAGATCTATGGCTTTGCCCGTACCTTCTCCTACGGCACGAAAGTTCTGTTCACGAATTCGGCCGATCTCTCGTAGGGTATTTGGGATCTCACTAGCGCCGCCGCAGTATACTTTGAAGTTGTTGTACTCCAGAAGTAGAGAGTCTGCTGGCAACCTGCTGAGTTCTTGTTTGATAAGTTGTTTAAATACAGGTGTGGCAAGTGGCTCGTGTTCAATTGGTAAACTCACTAGGTCGCAGGATTTTTCTGCATTCAATAAGTAGGTATTCAGTCGCAGGTAGTTGATTATTTCGACTTCATTTAAACGCGAAATTTCTTTGAAGGTGATGGGCTCGCCAATCTTGATACCGATGGAGGATTTGGATTTATTGAGTAGCTCTCGACCAAGCAGTGCCGTTCTGACCATAGGGTGAACTTTTCCTGCGAGATAAAAAGATCTGGAGTTGGCTCCTTGGATAAAGATTGGCAACGTCGTGGCTTTACTCTTGCGAACTAAGGTAGCGAGTGAGCGACTCCACTCTTTGTCTTCCAGTAATGACTTGTGTTTCCTACTTGGTTGAGAAACTTCGCCCGCGGGAAACATCAGTAACAGTCCGCCTTGGTCTAAATGACGAGAAGCTTGTCTTGCTGCAGTTAGATTGGTCTTGGATGAGTTCGGCCCATTAAATACATCTACCCCAATAAAAAGTGGATCTAACTCGGGGACATTCTTTAGCAACGCATTTGCCATGACTTTGACATCAGAGCGCATCATTAACAGTAGCTCTGCCAGAATTACCCCTTCAACACAGCCTAAGGGGTGATTGGCAACAACGATTGTTGCACCATGTTGCGGTACCGATTCTAGCTGGCCGCTGACTATCTGATAATCAATGTTGAGTACTTCTAAGGTGTACCGCAAGAAAGACTGACTATCCAATCCCGCAGGTCGTTGAGAGTAGTGTAAATCTAATTGAGATAAGCCCGTTGCCCATTCAGCAAGGTTTTCTGCAAGACCAAAGGGTGTTTTTCTAGGAAGCTTAAAAGGACTGTTTTGCAGCATAGTTCACTCATAGTCGAGTACAGATTATTGTAAATCAGACTAATTCGGCAGTGTTACAGAACCTTGTTGTTTTAATGCCATTTGCGCGGAAGAAATATGACAAAATCATGACAGCTACAATTGATATAACCAGAAGAAGTAAAAAAATGTAACGGTGATAATTTCGAGTTGAATAATAAATGATCGGATCACAGTTTAAACAAAATGCGGTTCGTTAAATTTTCAAACTTGCTAAGTTGAAGATTGCGGGGACCATGTTTTGACCCTTCGCTTTGCTAATCTGGGGGACGTGGATCTTTAAAGATCTACATATTATAAAAAGTAGTATGTGCTGTAGAAAGCCTGACTAAGTCAGGCTTTTTTATTGCCTTTCGGTTAGTTTTCGCTTGGCTATTTCTAAATGTCGATTTCAAAGATCTGTTTGATAGCTTTGATCCCGGCTGGTGTGAATTGAACCTCACGATAGCCCTGAATACGGGAGATCCAGTTTGATGTTTCAAAGTGAGACAGCATTTGTGCTCCCGCTAAACCACCAAGATGGGATTTTCTTTCACTCCAGTCCAAACATTGGCAACAGAGTTTTCTCTTTGTTTTCTGCTCTAAATTAACACCCACTTGCTTCATGGCGAGAGCGCCTACTTCCGTCAAACCACAACCATCAGCTGTTAACCATTTTCGCTCTATCAGACGATCGAAGATCTTTACTGCAATTTCACCGGCGAGATGATCATAACAAGTACGAGCAAAACGCAGCTCAGACGGAGTTGAAGACTTAGGACTAATGATCCGCTTTTCAGTTACGTTCATCATCGTCTCAAGCAGAGAAGCTACATCACTGCCGAATAGTCGGTAATACCGATGTCTACCTTGAGCTAGACAGGACACAAGTTTACTTGAGATTAATTTGCCCAAATGAGCGCTGGTGGTAGAGGGGGATATATTAGCTACAGCGCTCAGTTCCGTTGCAGTCCAAGCTCGACCATCCATCAAAGCACAGAGGATTGTCATTCTCGAAGCATCAGACATTGCGGCAGCAATCGAGGCCATATCGACTTCCTGACGGCTTTCATCTGTCTTATTACTAGGTTGTGATTTCAGCACTCTATTTCCAGTCCAACGTAAGTTCTTCCGCGAGGGTAGGGTTATCAGTCACTAGAATCAAGTTGTTCGAGTGGTCACTGTACTGGGTGAGAATGTTAATTTCATGATTAGCAAGAGTTTCGGTAATTAGACCTAGCTGTCCGGGAGTTTCTTGGTCCAAGCGGCGAATAGTCGGAATGGTGAGTGATTTAATACAAAACCCATTTTGTCTAAGAAGTTCTTTTGCGCGCGGCCCATCTGTAATTAGAAAGTGAGCTTGGCTCAGGTTGTCTCTAGTAAACATGCCACCGCCTTCCAAACTTATCCCATTTGTACCTAGAAGTTTTCCTAACTGTGCAAGTTGACCAGGTTGGTTTTTAAGTTCTATGTGTATGTCGTATAACATCTTAAACATCCTTTGCATCAAACTGATAATCGCGAAAAACCTTTGTTACCCGAATACGATAGTGGCTAAAAATACGGTTTTGTCCTTCTGTTTGAGCGGACTTATGTAGCAAGTTCTTTTTCCATTTTTTTACCGACTCTTTATCTCGCCAAAAAGAAAGAGATAGTACTTTTCCCTGATTTGAAAGACTTTGAAATCGCTCCATTGCGATAAAACCGTCTGCATTAATAACTTCTGGCTTCAATGTTTCTGCGATTTCCAAATAACGATCTTTAAACTTTGGGTCGGCGATCCCTTCGAACAATACTGCGATCATTGCTTATTCCTTTCTATGTAAAGTAGGTCCATTTTCTAATGAACAAATTCGGAAAGATTCGATGAATAACGAAGTATGAGTGTTGGATACACCAAGGTGTTTTGTTCACTCAGTAAAGGAAGATTTTGACTAGATATAAAAAAAGCCAGTCAAAATGATGTTAACTGGCTTTCTTCGAATATGGTGGCCCCTGACAGACTTGAACTGTCGACCTACCGATTATGAGTCGGGTGCTCTAACCAACTGAGCTAAGGGGCCGAATAGGTGTGTGATTATAGGGGAAGGCTCTTGGGCTGTCTAGGGCTGGAATACCCCAAATGCGCTTACATTTTGGTCACTTAGAATGACGAAAACAAAAAAGGTGAGCCAATGCTCACCTTTTGTAATATTTGCCTCAAATCTATTCGTCTAGGAAGCTGCGCAGAGTTTCTGAGCGGCTCGGGTGACGAAGCTTACGCAAGGCTTTTGCTTCAATCTGACGAATACGTTCACGGGTTACGTCAAACTGCTTGCCCACTTCCTCAAGGGTGTGATCCGTGTTCATGTCGATACCAAAACGCATACGTAGAACTTTAGCCTCACGTGGCGTCAAACCAGACAATACATCACGTGTAGCAGTGTGTAGGCTGGTGGCCGTCGCAGAATCTAGTGGTAGTTCAAGCGTAGTATCTTCAATAAAGTCACCTAGATGCGAATCTTCATCATCACCGATTGGTGTTTCCATTGAGATAGGCTCTTTGGCAATCTTCAATACTTTACGGATTTTGTCCTCCGGCATTTGCATGCGTTCTGCCAATTCTTCCGGTAAAGGATCACGACCCATTTCTTGTAGCATTTGACGAGAAATACGGTTCAGTTTGTTGATCGTTTCGATCATGTGAACTGGAATACGAATCGTACGGGCTTGGTCAGCGATAGAACGCGTGATTGCCTGACGAATCCACCAAGTTGCGTACGTCGAGAACTTGTAACCGCGGCGGTATTCAAACTTATCAACCGCTTTCATCAGACCGATGTTACCTTCTTGGATAAGATCCAGGAATTGTAAACCACGGTTGGTGTATTTCTTCGCGATAGAGATAACCAGACGTAGGTTCGCCTCGACCATCTCTTTCTTAGCACGACGAGCTTTTGCTTCACCGATCGACATACGACGGCTGATGTCTTTAATGTTCTGAACAGAAAGACCACACTCTTTTTCTAACGCTTCTAACTTGATGATAGAGCGACGGATGTCGTCTTCATGCTTTTTCAATTTTTCAGCGTATGGCTTGTCGGATGCTAAGATTTCATCTAACCAAGCTTCACTTGATTCGTTGCCGGTAAATAGCGCAATGAAAGATTTTTTCGGCATTTTGCTGTGTTCTACCACAGCTTTAACGATCAAACGCTCTTGGGTACGAACGCGATCCATAGAGGTGCGCAGTTCGTTAACCAAGTAGTCAAATTGTTTTGGTATTAGACGAAATTCTTTGAATACGTCGATAACCATAGCATGGGCAATCTGTGCTTTCGGGCTAAAGTCACCTTCAGCATCTGCAACGCTGCGGAAGTTTTGGAAGGTATCGCGTAGCGCAGTAAACTTTTCAAGCGCTAGCTCTGGATCAATACCA
Source organism: Vibrio sp. ABH4_348 (assembly GCF_056159765.1). Classification (NCBI taxonomy): domain Bacteria; kingdom Pseudomonadati; phylum Pseudomonadota; class Gammaproteobacteria; order Vibrionales; family Vibrionaceae; genus Vibrio; species Vibrio sp. ABH4_348. The sequence goes on from NZ_JBSWVW010000001.1 coordinate 197,670, forward strand.
GTGTCTTCTTCTTCCTCGTCCTCATCATCTGAGTCCGCATCTTCTGCATCTTCATCTTCGAGTTCTTGTTCAGAAAGCTCAGAACCGATGTGAGTCGCGGTTGGTGCTGCTGTACCATCATCATCTGGGTCTACAAAGCCAGTGATTAGGTCAGTTAGACGAAGTTCTTCAGCTTGAATCTTGTCAAATTGCTCAAGGATATAAGGAATTGTGCCTGGGTATTCGGCTACCGCGTTTTGAACTTGGTTAATACCATCTTCGATTCGCTTCGCGATATCGATTTCGCCTTCACGAGTCAACAGTTCAACGGTACCCATTTCACGCATATACATGCGAACTGGGTCGGTGGTACGTCCAATTTCATTTTCAACCGAAGATAGGGCTGCAGCAGCCGCTTCAGCTGCATCTTCATCGATGGTGTTGTCATCATCACTCAACGCAAGGTCATCGGCATCTGGAGCGGTTTCAACTACGCGAATGCCCATGTCGTTGATCATTTGAATGATGTCTTCGACTTGTTCTGAGTCGACAATCTCAGCAGGGAGATGGTCGTTAACTTCAGCGTAGGTTAGGTAACCTTGCTCTTTGCCTTTGATGACAAGTTGCTTGAGCTGTGACTGCGGATTTTGATCCATAGACGATATCCAACTTTGTATCTGGTGAAGGAATTAGTATGCGAAATGCAAACCACTCATACTAACAAATTAAATCATTGCTGACTATTCCATCAGGGTTACGCTTTTAAATCTAGCATAAGGGCTAGTAGCTCCCTTTTCTCATCGGTTGATAAACCAACGCTTCGTTCTTTGGTCTGCAGGTTTTCAATTTGTTTTTCAACGCACTGAGCTAATATTTTGTCCAGTGAGTCTATAAAAATATCTTGATGATTATCTTCATCGGCTGGGATATCCCAGCTCGCAAGTCTCGCGATTAAACTTTCGTGCTGACTTTGACGCCAGTTTTCTAGTAACTGTCCCGTAGTAATATTGGGTCGAGACTGGCAAGTTTCAAGCACTTCAATAAAGAGTCTCAAGCCCGGTATTTCCAAGCTTTTGACCGCTTCTAGCTCGGGTACCATTTCAGCATAGCTTGGATTTTGAATAAGCAAAGCAATCACTTCGCGCATCGGTGTCCGTTTAAGCTCGCGATGCGGTTGTGGAACAGATGTTGTAGATTCGCTTTTGTTTTGCTTTCTGTGTTCGATTAAGAACTTATCCAGTTGTTCACTGCTCCATCCAATTCTGAGAGCTAGCTCGTGCCATAGATAGGCTTTTAGTGATGGATCTTTGGCTTTTTCGAGAACTGGCGCAGCCAGAGTAACAACATGGCGTTTGCCTTCTCGACTGCTGTTATCAACAACTCGCGCCATGATGTCTTTCAACAGGAAGTCTGGTAGCGAAAGTGATTGATTCATTTCCTCTTCAAGTTTTGCTTTGCCAAACTTTTGAACGTAGGAATCAGGGTCTTCGCCATCGGGCAAAAATAGTACTTTGAGTGTTTTGTTAGAGTTGAGGTACTCAATGGCATTTTCAGTGGCACGGCGAGCCGCATCGCGTCCCGCTCTATCGCCATCGTAACAGCATATCACTGTATTGGTTTGTCTAAACAAAAGCTGTAGGTGATCACCTGTGGTCGAAGTCCCCAATGAAGCAACCGCATAGTCGACACCGTATTGTCCCAAGGCGACGACATCCATGTAACCTTCAACGACAAGGATTTGCTCTGGCTCTCTATGAGTTTGCAAGACCTCATATAATCCATACAGTTCTTTGCCTTTATGGAAAACTGGAGTTTCAGGAGAGTTGAGGTATTTAGGTGTACCATCACCCATGACACGACCACCAAAGCCAATGACTCGGCCTCGGCGATCGCGAATTGGGAACATGACTCGACCGCGGAATCGGTCGTAACGATTGCCGTTGTCATTCTCGACCAACATTCCACCGGAAACCAACATATCTTGTTGCGCAGTCGTTTGGCCAAAATTGATTCTGACAGAGTCCCACTCATCAGGTACAAAGCCAATGCCAAAATGCTTAACGGTTTCGCCCGATAGGCCACGTTGCTTTAAGTACTCAATCGCTTGCTTCCCTTTGGCACCTTTTAATTGCTGCTGATAAAACTTCGCAATGGCACCTAGCATGTCGTAAAGAGAACGTTTTTCTTCTGTGTTGGCTCGAGGCGCGGAATTCTGTTGACCGCCTGAAAACGAGCGCTGCTCTCGCGGTACTTCCAGACCTAAGCTTGAGGCAAGTTCTTCAATGGCTTCAGGGAATTCTAATCGCTCGTACTCCATCAAAAAGTCGATGGCGTTACCATGCACACCACAACCGAAACAGTGGTAAAACTGTTTGTCTTGGCTAACACTGAAAGAGGGGGTTTTTTCGTTGTGGAACGGGCAGCAAGCGCTGTAGTTTTTGCCTGTTTTCTTGAGTTTCACACGAGCGTCTATGATGTCGACAATGTCGAGCCTTGCGAGCAAATCATCAATAAAACTACGTGGAATATGTCCGGCCATAAAACTCAACAAAAAAGTCTAGTCGGTATGAACTAGTAGATTCAAGAGACAAACAAGCCGTGCATATCTGAGATAGCACGGCTCATTATGATTCAGAAACTATGGGTGTTTAGCCGAGTTTAGCGCGAACCAAACCGCTGACTTTACCCATGTCTGCTCTGCCTTGAACTTGCGGCTTTAACACCGCCATCACTTTGCCCATATCTTGCATACCAGCGGCAGCAGATTCAGCAATAGCTTTCTCAACAAGAGTAGCGACTTCGTCTTCACTCAGTGGTTGAGGCATGAATTGTTCTAAGACAGCAATTTCTGCACTTTCTACGTCGGCTAGATCTTGACGACCTGCGGCTTCGTATTGAGATACAGAATCGCGACGCTGTTTAACCATTTTAGTGAGTACCGCAATTATCGCATCGTCATCGAGCGTAATGCGTTCATCCACTTCTTTTTGCTTAATCGCAGAAAGGGCTAAACGAATAGTGCCAAGGCGCGCTTTGTCCTTGGCTTTCATCGCAGTTTTTTGCTCTTCTTTGAGAGTGTCAATCAGAGCCATAACGCAATTCCTTATTGGAAAGGGTTATTAGTACAAGCGAACGCGACGTGCGTTTTCGCGAGCTAGCTTTTTAGCGTGACGCTTTTGAGCCGCTGCTTTAGCGCGTTTGCGAACTGTAGTTGGCTTCTCGTAGTGCTCACGACGACGCACTTCAGAAAGAATGCCTGCTTTTTCGCAAGAGCGCTTGAAACGACGTAGAGCTACGTCGAACGGTTCGTTTTCACGTACTTTAACTACTGGCATATGCCTTTCACCTCAGGGGTTATTCGTTAATGCTGAAATTCATCGACCTAACGTTTGTGTCGGGTCTTTAATCAGCTTGATCAAAAATGGTGCGGAATTTTAATCCGAACACCGCTGCTTTGTAAAGCCCTTTGTCGATCACAGATCGTACAAAATTTGTTTGCATCGCTCTGGCAAGGTAACATTGCCGCCTATTTTTATCAGTAACCTCAAAAACACTAGGTCAACGCATGCGAATATTAGGAATCGAGACGTCTTGTGACGAAACAGGTATCGCGATTTATGACGATGAACAAGGGCTGCTTTCGCATCAATTATATAGCCAAGTAAAGCTACATGCAGATTACGGTGGTGTAGTTCCCGAGTTGGCATCGCGCGACCACGTGAAAAAGACCATTCCTTTAATTAAAGAAGCGCTAAAAGATGCCAATTTAACGCCGAAAGATATTGATGGCGTGGCGTATACCGCTGGGCCTGGCCTAGTTGGAGCTTTGTTAGTAGGAGCAACAATAGGCCGCAGTTTGGCTTATGCATGGGGAGTTCCTGCGGTTCCCGTTCATCATATGGAAGGCCATGTTTTGGCACCGATGTTAGAAGACAATCCTCCACCTTTTCCATTTGTGGCGGTATTGGTGTCCGGCGGTCACTCTATGATGGTGGAAGTTCAAGGCATTGGTGAGTACAAAATTCTAGGTGAATCCATCGATGATGCTGCCGGTGAAGCATTTGATAAAACTGCGAAGCTGATGGGGTTGGATTATCCGGGAGGTCCTCTGCTATCAAAACTCGCAGAAAAAGGGACATCAGGTCGTTTTAAGTTTCCGCGTCCTATGACAGATCGCCCTGGTTTGGATATGAGTTTTTCTGGTCTTAAAACCTTTACGGCTAATACGATTGCTGCCAATGGTGATGATGAGCAAACCAGAGCAGACATTGCCTACGCATTTGAAGAGGCGGTATGTGAGACACTGAGCATCAAATGTCGACGTGCGCTAGAACAAACAGGTATCAAGCGAATTGTCATCGCCGGTGGTGTGAGTGCTAATAAACGCCTAAGAGTTGAGTTAGAGAAGCTGGCCCAAAAAGTCGGTGGCGAAGTGTATTATCCGCGTGTCGAGTTCTGTACCGATAACGGCGCTATGATTGCTTACGCAGGAATGCAGCGTCTGAAACAAGGAACTTTGGATGATCTTGTGGTGCAAGCTAGACCACGCTGGCCTATTGACGAATTAGATCCGGTATAACTCATTAAGCTCAGTACGAGATGATATTAACTAAAAAACCGCGATCGTTCGCGGTTTTTTAGTTTTGGATTTCTTCCGTCGCAGTAGGCTTTTTCTCACCGATTTTGGGCTCGCTTCCTTCCCAAAGGCGTCTGATATTTTGATGATGGCGTAGGATGATTAAACAACTCAGCATCGCAACGGGCAAGGTGTACAGGGGTTTAACCCAAAATGTATAAAGCGGGGCAATCAAAACGGTGAGCAACGATGCCAGCGATGAATACCGAAAAATGGCAACAATCACCAACCACGTCGCAATGAGCATTCCGGTCAAAGACAATCCAATCGGCGCCATGGCCCCTAATGCAGTGGCAACGCCTTTACCGCCGCGAAAATGGAAAAACAGTGGGTACATATGCCCTAAACAGGCACTGATGGCGATAATGCCAAGAATTAGTGGTGGAATTCCTAAGAAATAGCTTCCCCAAACAGGGATCGTTCCTTTTAGCATGTCGCATAACATGACGGCGGCAGCTGATTTTTTACCTCCGATGCGCAAGACATTGGTGGCCCCAGGATTATTCGAACCCACTTCCCTCGGATCTTGATGGCCCATAACGCGACAGATCAAAACCGCACTGGAAATGGATCCCAGTAAATAGGCAAATATGATCATTAATAAAGCTATCGCAGTCATCTCAGGCTCAGCAATTTGATTGTTTATATCAAAAACAAGTTGTTATCATTGGCGCTTTACGCGTCACGACAACATGCATTGCATAGTACGCGCTTTCATTAGTTTTGGGTATCCGACCTGTAAGGCAGTTTGGCATGGATAAAGTTTTTATTGAGCAATTAGAAGTCGTTACCACGATTGGTGTTTATGATTGGGAACAAGAGATCAAACAAAAACTGGTGTTTGATCTGGAAATGGCGCATGACAATAAACCTGCAGGTGACAGCGATGATGTGCAATTGGCACTTGATTATGCGCAGGTCAGTGAAGCAGTGATTGATTTTGTCTCTAATGGTCGTTTTTTGTTGGTTGAGCGAGTCGCTGAAGAGCTAGCAACACTGTTGATGAAGCGATTTAGTATCCCTTGGATCAAAATCAAATTGACTAAACCTGGTGCCGTTCCGCAAGCAAAAGGAGTTGGCGTCGTCATCGAACGAGGTCAGCTATGATTTCTGCTTATATTGGTATTGGTTCCAATATAGATAGGAAAAAGCACATCGCCTCAGCAATTCAAGCGCTTAAGAAATTAGATGCAAATTTGCGACTCTCTACAATTTATGAATGTGAAGCGGTTGGTTTTGACAGTGAACCCTTTTATAACTGCGTCGCGAATTTAAAAGTGAACTGTGAACTTAATGACTTGGCTGATCAGCTTCGACAAATTGAATTAGAACTGGGGCGACCGTTAGATGCCAAAAAGCATCAACCGAGAACCATAGATCTAGATATTTTGTTGTTTGGCGATGTGCAGTGCCAGGTTCCGGTCAAGCTTCCTCGTAAAGACATTTTTGAGTTTGCTTTTGTGTTAGAACCATTAAGCGAGCTGTCACCAGATCTAATTGTTCCTGGAGATGGACGCAGGGTGAGTGAGTTAAAACGACAACAAGACCTCAATTACCATTCACTAAAAGCGGTTCCAAACTGGTTTATTTAATCCTCAATTGAGAGTGTTATGAGTTATATAGAAGCGTTTTGGCTAGCGCTAATCCAAGGTTTAACTGAATTTTTGCCGATATCCAGTTCTGCTCATTTGATCTTGCCTTCAGCCATTTTAGGTTGGGAAGATCAGGGCTTGGCGTTTGATGTTGCGGTGCACGTTGGAACATTGGCCGCGGTTGTGATTTATTTCCGACAAGAAGTGGTGTCGCTACTGACCGCGTTTTTTGCGTCTGTTTTCAAAAAAGATCGCAGTAAAGAAGCGGTTCTGGCGTGGATGATCATTCTCGCGACCATACCTGCTGCGTTGTTTGGTTTGCTCGCCAAAGATTTTATAGAGCTTTACTTGAGAAGCGCATGGGTGATTGCCACAACCACTATCGTGTTTGGTTTACTGCTCTGGTATGTCGATAAACACGCAGCGGCAAATCAAGACGAGTACCAAACCACTTGGAAAAAAGCACTGGTTATTGGTGTTGCACAAGCATTAGCTATGATTCCCGGTACTTCTCGTTCTGGGGCTACCATTACCGCAGCTTTATACCTTGGTTATACACGGGAAGCAGCTGCGCGATTTTCATTTCTTATGTCGATCCCCATTATTACTTTGGCGGGAAGCTACCTGAGCTTGAAATTGGTGACCTCGGGTGACCCAATTCATATTGGGTTTCTTTCAACCGGTATCGTGACCTCGTTTATTTCAGCCTATATCTGTATTCACTTCTTTTTGAAGCTGATATCAAAGATGGGAATGACGCCGTTTGTTATTTACCGCTTAATTTTGGGTTTCGGATTGATCGGATATTTAACCTGGCTAGGTTAAAGACGTTAAGTCATGCAGATTATTAACAAGGCCTGTGTCGCTCGATTCAGGCCTTTGTGTTATATATAGCCTTTCAACTAACAAACCCCTATACCTGCGATGCGCCTATTTTTTCTAGGATTGATGATGCTATTTGCATGGCTGCAATATTCATTGTGGTATGGCAAAAATGGTATCTATGATCTTTGGGCGGTTCGTGCCGAAATACAAGTTCAGAACCAAGTCAACGCAAGCTTGCAAGAGCGCAATAGCAAAATGTTTGCGGAAATCGATGATCTAAAACAGGGCTTAGATGCGATTGAAGAACGCGCTAGACATGAGCTGGGAATGATCAAAGAAGGTGAAACTTTTTATCGGCTGGTAGGGGATGATACGCAGTAGCAAGATGTCGAACCACATAGCAAAATGGAATGCGATTGTTCCAGCAGCAGGCATTGGCAAAAGGATGCAAGCTGAATTACCCAAGCAATACCTAACTATTGCTGGCCAAACCATTTTAGAGCACACCATCTCTAAACTGCTCTCTCACCCTAGAATTCACCAAGTGATAGTGGCGATATCGGCACACGATGAGCATTTCCAAACGTTATCGATTGCAAATGACCCGAGAGTCATTGTTGTGGAAGGTGGACAAGAGCGTGCCGACTCCGTGCTTGCCGGTTTACAACACCTAAAAAGGCACACTAATCATTCGTCATCTGACTGGGTATTAGTGCATGATGCCGCTAGACCATGTGTTGAACTTAATGACGTATCAAGCTTGATCGAATCTTGTGAGAGAAATCAACGCCCAGCCATTTTAGCGACCCCGGTTCGAGATACGATGAAGCGCGCCAATGCCAAGCAACAAATCGAACAAACCATTGACCGAAGTCTGCTTTGGCATGCTCTAACACCGCAATGTGCTCCATTGGTTGAGTTGCACTGCGCTTTACAGGACGCGCTTGATGAAGGCGTCACCATTACAGATGAAGCATCGGCGCTCGAATGGGCAAATATTGAAACAGAATTAGTAGCTGGCAGTGCGACCAATTTGAAAATAACACAGCCAGAAGATTTAAAACTCGCTGAGCTTATTTTGAGCTCTCAGTTGAACAGTAAGTAATATTAAGAGATACGTATGATTAGAATCGGACATGGTTTTGACGTCCACAAATTTGGTGGAGAAGGCCCAGTCATCATTGGTGGAGTACAAGTGCCTTATGAACAAGGCTTATTGGCCCATTCCGACGGTGATGTCGCACTACATGCGCTTTCTGATGCGTTACTCGGCGCTATTGCTCAAGGTGATATAGGAAAACACTTTCCCGATACTGACGATAAATGGAAAGGTGCGGACAGCCGAGCGCTACTACGTGACGTTTACAAACTAGTGAAAGAAGCGGGCTATGTCATTGGCAATGCCGATGTCACGATCATCGCTCAAGCTCCTAAAATGGCACCACACATTAACGCGATGAGAGCGGCTATCGCAGAAGATCTTGAAACGTCTGTCGAGAACGTTAATGTAAAAGCAACCACATCTGAACGACTTGGCTTTACAGGCCGTAAAGAGGGCATTGCTACTGAAGCGGTCGTTCTAATCAATAAAGTGGGCTAACAATATGGCAGATGTAATGGCAGGGTTTGCTCATCTTTATGGAAAACCTACAGCGACCGGTTATCTAAAAACGATTCCTGAACATTTCAAGGTTTCAGAAAACTTGGGTTTTGAACCCAGTGGTCAAGGCGAACACCTATTTATCAGAATTCGAAAAACGGGCGAAAATACCCGTTTTGTTGCGAATGAACTTGCCAAATTTTGCGGTGTCAAATCTCGAGACGTCAGTTGGGCGGGGTTAAAAGACCGCCATGCCGTGACAGAGCAATGGCTCAGTATTTATCTGCCTAAGGCTGATGACATTGATTTTTCACTTTTCTCAGCCAAGTATCCCCAAGTTGAAGTGCTTGCGGTAACTCGTCACAACAAAAAGCTTAGGCCGGGTGAATTAGAGTCCAATGATTTTGAGCTGGTTATCGACCGAGTAACGGATCTGGCGGATGTTGAGAGCCGGCTTGATGAGCTGGCTAGACACGGAGTGCCAAATTATTTTGGTAGTCAGAGATTTGGTAACGAAGGATCCAATGTTGAGGAAGCAAGACGTTGGGGCAGAGAAAACGTCCGAAGCCGCAATGCGAATCAGCGTAGTACTTATTTATCTGCTGCACGTTCATGGATCTTTAATCAGATTGTTTCTAAGCGCATCGAGCAAAACATTTTTACCACTCAAATTGAAGGTGACATTTTGGATCCAAATGGGCCTTGCTTGATTACAGCGGCACTTGCTGGTGACAACGCGTTACCAACTCAAGCAGATGCGCTCAAGCTAGAACAGGAATGTGTGGATGGTGAGCCTGATTTAATGACACTTATTCGCGGAAACCGAATGCAACAGGATCGACGTGCCATTGTATTACATCCTCAAAACCTAAGTTGGGATCGAGGGGAGGATAGCATTGCAATTCGCTTTACCTTGCCAGCTGGTAGTTTTGCAACCGTGGTTGTCAGAGAGTTAGTGCAAGAGTTGGTAGTAGAAAGGACATACGATTAATGGCAAAGCGTTTAAAAATTTTGCTAAGTAATGATGATGGCGTGCATGCTGAAGGAATTCGAGCTCTGCAATACGAGCTCTCAGATATAGCTGACATCGTCATTGTGGCACCCGATCGCAATCGCTCAGGGGCGTCTAACTCTTTAACGTTAGAAACGCCGCTTAGAGTGAAAGAGATTGAAGCCAATGTCTATTCCGTTCAAGGCACGCCGACCGACTGCGTGCATTTCGCTCTTAATGAACTAATGAAAGACGATTTGCCTGATTTTGTACTATCGGGAATCAATCACGGTGGCAATTTGGGTGACGATGTTCTGTATTCTGGGACCGTTGCAGCGGCCATGGAAGGACACTTTTTAGGTGTTCCGGCACTGGCCTTTTCTCTAGCAGGCAATCAACACTTTTCTCACGCGGCCAAAATAGCCAAATCTTTTGTCAAAAAGGCGCTGACTGAAACGGTACCTGATCAACGTTTACTCAACATTAATATTCCGGATTGCTCATCAGCAGAACTCAAAGGTTGGAAAGTCACCCGTCTTGGAGCTCGCCATCATGCAGAGCCGATGATCAAACAAAACGATCCTAGAGGGCACGCGATTTATTGGCTTGGGCCTCCTGGAAAAGAGCAAGATGCCGGAGAAGGTACGGATTTTCATGCCATTGAACACGGGTATGTTTCAGTGACTCCGATACAAGTCGATCTGACTGCTCATCAGTCGCTCAACAAGCTCAATTCTTGGTTGGGAGAGTAAAGCTAAGTGGCGGGCTCAGTACAACAACTAATCAACACTTTAGTTAGCTACGGCATTGATGATGAAAATGTGCTTAATGCTATCGCTAGTATTCCTCGTGAGCACTTTTTGTCACCAGCTATGTTCCATCAAGCGTATGATAACAATGCGCTTCCAATTGGTTACGGTCAAACTATCTCTCAGCCTTACATCGTGGCTAAGATGACGCAAATGTTGCAACTCAAGCGCGACAGTAAAGTTTTGGAAATTGGTACAGGGTCAGGGTATCAGACAGCGATATTAAGCCAACTCGTCGACCATGTTCATTCTGTAGAGCGCATAAAAGCACTGCAGTGGGAAGCAAAGCGCCGACTTAAGCAACTGGATATCTACAACATATCCACAAAACATGGCGATGGCTGGTTAGGTTGGTCTTCGAAAGGGCCATTTGACGCAATTATTGTCACTGCAGCAGCAAAGGAAATACCTCAGGCGCTGCTCGAGCAAGTTGCCGATCAAGGCACCATGTTAATTCCTGTGGGTGAAGATCAACAGACGCTGTATAAGATTGTCCGCGATGGAGAGCGATTACACACCTCTGAAATTGAACCCGTACGCTTTGTACCGCTTGTCGCAGGAGAACTGGTCTAGGTGTTTAAGAATCTGTTTCTTAGTTTATTTTTGGTGCTAGTTGTGACTGGATGTGCAACGCATATACCAGCACCGGTCACCTCTATTGGCGAAGAAGCGGATACTCAAAATAGAAATTATGGTTCTGTTTCTCGTGGCAGTTTTCGCGGTAGCTTTTATGAAGTCAAAGACGGCGATACGCTGTATTTTATATCCTATGTCACAAATAAAGATGTAAACGATCTAATTCGTTTCAATGATCTGAAAGAGCCTTACACCATTTATCCTGGTCAAAAGATCAACCTTTGGAGACCAGCCTACAAAGCACCTTCGTTTGGATCTAGTGCTGACATTGCTCCTAATTCAAAAGGACCACTTAATTCGCCTAACAAAAGTACTAGTCTCAGCAAAGAGAATGATCAGAAAATTACGAACAAGGTCGCAAATAAAGCCCCCCAGACGTCTAAACAGGATCCCCAAAAGGCTGTTGATCAATCAAAAGCAAAAGAGTATGTTGAAACTTCAGGTGGAAAAAGTGTTAATAACCTGTCTGAAAACGCTGGAAAGAATAATAGAAAAATCAGCAAATGGTATTGGCCAACTAAAGGGAGGGTCATAAAAAACTTTTCTGCAGGGGATCAAGGAAACAAAGGCATAGATATCGCGGGACAGCGAGGACAAGCCATCATTTCCGCTGCAGCTGGAGAAGTTGTTTACTCCGGTAATGCACTTAGAGGTTACGGTAATTTAATCATCATAAAACATAACGATAATTACTTAAGTGCTTACGCACACAACGACAGGTTGCTAGTACACGAAGGACAAAGTGTTACAGCAGGCCAAAAAATAGCCACTATGGGCAGTTCAGGTACGAATACAGTTCGCTTGCATTTTGAAATTCGTTACCAAGGTAAATCCGTCAATCCAAGACGTTATTTACCCTAGTTTTTAATTCGCTAAACATGAATACAGGGACATTTAAGGCAGTAATGTCATTCTATTTCGCCAGGGGGAGGCGCTATGGGCAATACAGCAGCAAAAATCGAACAATTCGATCTATCTAACGATTTGAACGCGTTTGCAGCAAATAACGCAAACGAATCTAATTCTAACGATTCCAACAAAGAAGAGTATGAAGTGTCATCCAAAAGTTTGGATGCAACACAACTTTACCTCGGAGAAATTGGTTTCTCGCCACTATTAACCGCAGAAGAAGAAGTTCTTTACGCTCGTCGAGCACTTCGTGGAGACGAAGCGGCACGTAAACGAATGATCGAAAGTAATTTACGCTTGGTAGTTAAGATCTCACGTCGTTATAGCAATCGAGGTTTAGCTTTACTGGACTTGATTGAAGAAGGCAACTTAGGTTTGATCCGGGCCGTGGAGAAATTTGATCCTGAACGAGGATTCCGATTTTCTACCTATGCTACATGGTGGATCAGACAAACCATTGAACGTGCTTTGATGAATCAAACTCGAACTATCCGTTTACCTATCCACGTTGTTAAAGAGTTAAATATTTATCTTCGTACCGCTCGTGAGTTATCACAAAAACTGGACCACGAACCAACCGCAGAAGAAATCGCAATCCAGCTTGATAAGCCGGTATCAGATGTTAGTAAGATGCTTCGCTTGAATGAGCGTGTTAGTTCGGTAGATACACCAATTGGTGGTGATAGCGAAAAAGCACTGTTGGATATCATTCCAGACATTAATAACTCGGATCCAGAAGTATCGACTCAAGATGATGATATTAAAACATCTTTAATTGACTGGCTTGATGAGCTAAACCCAAAACAAAAAGAAGTGTTAGCACGTCGATTTGGGTTGTTGGGCTATGAGCCGTCTACTTTGGAAGAAGTTGGACGTGAAATAAACCTCACCCGAGAACGAGTAAGACAGATCCAAGTTGAAGGTCTTCGTCGTCTACGCGAGATCCTTATCAAACAAGGGTTGAATATGGAAAGCTTATTCAGCGTAGAAGAAGAAGCTTAACGCGCTTAAAAACAATGACAAAAAAGCCTCGCAAATTTTGCGAGGCTTTTTTTGATCTTAATGGATCTTTTAGTCATCTGAGTCATCGTCAGTTTTAGGGAAAACGCGAACCAGTTTGATACGGTTTTCTTCCAGTGCGATGATTTCCATTGGATGTCCTTCGACTTGAATGCTCAAGCGATTTTCTGGGATGTCTTCAAGGTGTTCTAACAACAAACCATTGAGTGTTCTTGGACCATCTGTTGGTAAGTCCCACTTAAGGCCCTTGTTAATGTCGCGAATATTCGCGCTACCTTCAATTAAGAAGCTACCATCAAATTGCGGCGTAATTTCATCTGAAAGGCTAGGAGCAATCGACGTAGTAAATTCACCTACGATTTCTTCCAAAATATCTTCGAGCGTTACCAAGCCATTGATGTCGCCGTATTCGTCGACAATGAGACCAATTCGCTGCTTTTTACGCTGGAACTTGAGTAGTTGAACGTTTAGCGGCGTACCTTCTGGAATGAAATACACTTCATCCGCTGCGCGCAACAGGGTTTCTTTGTTGAACTCGTTTTTTTCCAACATCAAGCGGTAAGCTTCACGCAAACGCAGCATTCCCACTACTTCATCAATCTGATCTCGATAAAGAACCACACGCCCGTGAGGGGAGTGTGTTAACTGTCTGACGATGGATTTCCAATCATCGTTAATGTCGATACCAGTGATTTCGTTACGCGGAACCATGATATCGCTTACCGTGACATGCTCGAGATCGAGGATCGATAGCAACATATCTTGGTGGCGACGTGGAATGAGCCCGCCAGCCTCGTTTACGACAGTTCGAAGTTCTTCTGAGCTGAGGTGATCTTTGCCATCATGTTTGGCATTAATGCCCAGCAGACGAATAAATCCATTGGTAATGAAATTCACTAGAATGACGAGAGGTGAAAGCACCTTCATCAGAATAGTGAGTAGAACACTACTGGCGTAGGACACACGTTCTGGATATAGCGCCGCCAGTGTTTTTGGTGTTACTTCGGCAAAGACGAGTATCACCAAGGTGAGCGCACCTGTGGCTATCGCAACCCCGATATCACCAAATAAGCGCATACCCAAGATAGTCGCGATCGCAGAGGCGAGGATATTGACTAGGTTGTTGCCGATAAGAATAAGTCCGATAAGGCGATCTGGACGATTTAAGAGTTTTTCGACTCTTTGCGCGCCTTTGTGACCAGTTCCTGAGAGGTGTTTCAATCGATAGCGGTTCAGGGCCATCATGCCGGTTTCTGAACCTGAAAAATAACCGGAGATAACGATTAACAATGCGAGTATTGCAAACAGCAGACCCGTAGATATGTCGTCCAAAGTGGTGGTTGTCCTTGTTATTGTCTGACTAATTTATGACCGATAGCGCGTTGGATGTCAATTTTGCGAATCAATCAGGGCATGAATGATGCTTAAGTTAGCGAGCTAAGTCAAAATAACTTCACGCACAAAACGGCTACCAAAATAGGCCAACGTTAAAAGTGTGGCACCAGCAATGGCAAACCACGTTACTTTGCGTCCTCGCCAGCCTTTTTGGTAATGGCCCCACAGCAAAGTGCTAAACACAAGCCAAGCCACCAAAGATAAAATGGCTTTGTGCGCTTTGCCTTGAGCAAACATGTCTTGCACAAAAATCAAACCAGTTGCCAAGGTACCTGTTAGCAGCCCGTTGCCGATCACTATGATCTTAAATAACTGTCTTTCAACCATTAGTAACGGTGGGAAATTTGGATTCAGTGCTAGCGCCTTCTTACTTTTCAGTTTGTGATCAAGCCAAGCTAATTGCAGCGCATACAGTGCGCCGATGGTTAGGGTTGAATAAGCAAATAGTGCGAGCGAAATATGAATCAGCAGTTTGGGGTCTTGCTCTAAATGAGTAATAAAAGTACTCGGCAAAAGTTTGGCGGCGACTAGATTAATTGCCGCAAAACTGTACACGACGGGAAGAATAAACCACAACCGAGTCTTGAGCATAGCCAGACTCATCACTAAACACACGATAAAGCTTATCAGGGACGCAACATTCAGAATGCTGAGATTCTGCCCTGCATAAGCAAAGATCAGTGAACCAAGAGACCAACCGTGGAAAACCAGCGCCGTTGAAGCACTGGCTAATACGATATTCGAACGAATACCTTTTTGGTGCACTAAGCCCGGAATGATGGTCGCGATCGCAATGGCATACAAAATGGCGGCAGCAATTGCGGTTAAATTTTCCATGTTTGATTAACACTATGTTGTGATGAGAAAAGTCAGCGAGCCAAATTATCGTCTTACCGCTGATACAGAAAGCAATTGTGAAAGATACAGCATTAAAGTCAATAGACCTACATCAAGCTTGGTAGCTAAGTCTTTGTATTTGTATCGACAGGCTGGCATTAGACAATAGTTAACGAGAAATTTAATTCTCAGCAGAGACTTAGGACTGCTGATGCACTTTAGCGCAACTTAAGGTTATAATCATGGCATCTGCGTCTAGAGTACGCCTGTGCTATACAGTCAGTCTTAAAGGCGTCATCCCAGTTTCTAAATTGAGAGTGTTATGTTTGAAAATCTAACGGATCGCTTGTCGAAAACCCTGAAAAACATCAGCGGCAAAGGACGACTAACAGAAGACAACATCAAAGATACGCTGCGCGAAGTTCGAATGGCGCTACTCGAAGCAGACGTTGCTTTACCTGTAGTCCGCGAGTTTGTTAAGCGAGTAAAAGAAAGTGCCGTCGGCGTTGAGGTTTCAAAATCTCTAACTCCGGGGCAAGAGTTCATCAAGATAGTTCAAAGTGAACTTGAAGCTGTGATGGGTGAGTCCAACGAGGCGCTTAATCTAGCCGCTCAGCCACCTGCTGTGATTCTTATGGCAGGTTTGCAGGGTGCAGGTAAAACTACCAGCGTTGGTAAGCTTTCAAAACATTTAAAAGAAAGAGACAAAAAGAAAGTTCTGGTTGTTTCTGCCGACGTATACCGCCCAGCAGCGATCAAACAGCTGGAAACATTGGCATCAGATGTTGGCGTAGACTTTTTTCCATCATCGGCAGACCAAAAGCCGATTGATATAGCTAACGCCGCCATTGATCATGCCAAGAAAAAATTCTATGACGTTCTTTTAGTCGATACCGCGGGTCGCCTAGCGGTCGACCAAGAGATGATGGACGAAATCCAGCAGCTCCATGCGGCGATTGACCCGGTTGAAACGCTATTTGTTGTCGATGCGATGACAGGTCAAGATGCGGCGAATACGGCAAAAGCATTTGGCGATGCCCTTCCGCTTACCGGTGTAATTCTGACAAAAGTTGATGGTGATGCACGTGGTGGTGCGGCGCTATCGGTGCGTCATATTACGGGCAAGCCAATTAAGTTCTTGGGTGTTGGCGAGAAGACTGATGCGCTGGAGCCGTTCCACCCTGACCGCGTAGCGTCTCGTATTTTGGGCATGGGTGATGTTCTATCACTTATCGAAGACCTACAACGAAATGTCGATCAAGACAAAGCCGAAAAGCTAGCGAAAAAATTCAAAGAGAAAAAAGGCTTTGATCTAGAAGATTTCCGCGAACAACTTGGGCAAATGCAAAACATGGGCGGCATGATGGGCATGCTAGACAAGATGCCGGGTATGTCTCAGCTTCCAGCAAATGTGAAAGACCAAGTTGATGACAAGATGTTTAAGCAGATGGAAGCCATCATCAATTCAATGACGATGAAAGAGCGTCAGCGCCCTGACATTATTAAAGGCTCACGCAAAAAACGTATTGCGGCAGGCTCGGGCACTCAAGTTCAAGATGTGAACCGTCTACTTAAGCAATTCACCCAAATGCAAAAGATGATGAAGAAAATGCAAAAGGGTGGAATGAAAGGCATGATGCGCAACATGCAAGGCATGATGGGCGGTGGTATGGGAGGTGGTTTCAACCCGTTTGGTCGATAACCTCCTATAATCACAAAAAATTGTCAGCAAGGCTGATGAGGCAAGGGATTAAAGCTGGCTAAAAACTAGCTAAATCCCTTGCATTGCTTTGGAATAAGAGTAAAATTCCGGAGCTTTATTTTGGCACGAGACCCCAAACTGTTTAGAAATGAGCGGTTATTGGGGTTAATTTTATTATTGAGAAAGCAAAGAGGACGATATGGTAACCATTCGTTTGGCACGTCACGGCGCTAAAAAGCGTCCATTCTATCAAATCGTTGTAGCGGACAGCCGTAATGCGGCAACTGGTCGTTTCATCGAGAACGTGGGTTTCTTTAACCCAACAGCTCAAGGTCAAGAAGAAGGTCTACGTCTAGACCTAGATCGCGTTAACCACTGGGTTGGTCAAGGCGCGACAGTTTCTGACCGCGTAGCTAAGCTAGTTAAAGACGCGCAAAAAGCTGCGTAATTCGTCACTTAACTAGATGAAAGGTAAAGAAGTCATGAGTAAGCAAAGCGACCGTGTAGTAGTTGGCAAATTTGGTGCCACTTACGGCATTCGTGGCTGGCTTAAACTTTTTTCCTACACAGATAATGCGGAGAGCATTTTCGATTACAAGCCTTGGTTTATCCAACAAAAAGGCGAGTGGGTTGAGTGCAAAGTTGAAAGCTGGAAACGCCATAACAAAGGTATGGTTGTGAAGCTTGAAGGTTGGGATGTACGTGAAGAATCGCACTTACTGACCAATGTTGAAATTGCAATTGATCCGGCGGTACTTCCAGAGCTGTCAGAAGATGAATTCTACTGGCGCGAATTGTTTGGAATGCAAGTGGTTACCCCACAGGGTTACGACTTAGGGGTTGTCAGCGATATGCTGGAAACCGGTTCCAACGATGTTTTGGTTGTGAAAGCCAATCTAAAAGATGCTTTTGGCAAAAAGGAACGTTTGATTCCGTTCCTTGAAGAGCAGGTGATCCTTAATGTGGATCGCGAAGCTCAACGGATCGAAGTTGACTGGGATCCTGGATTTTAACTCCAAGTAATGGAGCGACAAAATATGTGGATTGGTGTTATTAGCCTATTCCCTGAAATGTTTCGCAGCATTACCGAATTTGGAGTAACAGGCCAAGCGGTGAAAAAAGGGCTGTTGTCATTGGAAACTTGGAATCCACGTGATTTCACCCATGACAAACATCGAACTGTCGATGATAAGCCATATGGCGGTGGACCTGGTATGTTGATGATGGTTCAACCATTACGAGATGCTATCCATACTGCCAAACAAGCTTCACCGGGCAAAACGAAAGTCATTTATCTCTCGCCACAAGGTCGTAAGCTCGACCAAGCTGGCGTAGAAGAGCTGGCAACCAATCAGAATTTGATTTTGATTTGTGGCCGTTACGAAGGGATAGATGAGCGTGTCATTCAATCCGAAATTGACGAAGAATGGTCAATTGGTGATTTTGTAATGACGGGTGGTGAACTGCCAGCCATGACGTTGATTGACTCTGTATCTCGGTTTGTTCCGGGCGTATTAGGGGATATGGCGTCAGCAGAAGAAGACTCTTTTGCAAATGGTTTGTTGGATTGTCCACATTACACGCGTCCTGAAGTATTGGAAGGAGAAACGGTACCTCAAGTATTGTTATCCGGAAACCACAAGGACATTCGCCAATGGCGAATGAAACAATCGTTAGGCCGAACTTGGCTAAGAAGACCAGAGCTCCTGGAAAACCTAGCTCTGACTGACGAACAGGAGAGATTGTTGGCAGAATTCATCGATGAACACGATGAGCCTCAATCCAATTAATTTAGTATCAGTTTATTCTAGGAAAAATTTACAATGAGTAACATCATCAAGGCTCTTGAAGAAGAGCAAATGAAGCAAAACCTACCTGAATTCTCTCCAGGTGACACTGTTGTAGTTCAGGTTAAAGTAAAAGAAGGTGACCGTGAGCGTCTACAGGCGTTCGAAGGTGTGGTAATTGGTATCCGCAACCGTGGTCTACACTCTGCATTCACTGTTCGTAAGATCTCTAACGGTGAAGGTGTTGAGCGTACGTTCCAAACTCACTCTCCTTTGGTTGATAGCATTGAAGTTAAGCGCCGCGGTGCAGTACGTCGTGCCAAGTTGTACTACTTGCGTGAGCGCTCTGGTAAGTCTGCTCGTATTAAAGAGAAGCTTGCTAAGAAGTAATGCATTAACCCGCATTCTCAAATTGAAAACGGAGCCAATTGGCTCCGTTTTTTTGTACTTAGAACTTTTTCTAAAAATACTTAATTAATAGTTCTCTTCAGACCAACCATCGCTGTCAGACATATCCGGTGCACCGGGAATGGTGTTTTCCTCGTCGGCCCATTCACCAAAATCGATCATTTGGCACTTTTTGCTACAAAATGGGCGGAAAGGACTTTCGCTACTCCAGATAACAGGGGTTTTACACTGCGGGCAAGGGACTTTGGTAATGTTCATAGTTTTTGACCTATTAGCTGCAAATAGCGAGTTTAAACTCAATGTCTTGGCTGCAAGCTTGGTTGGATTCGAAGTCGATAAACTTAATAGCGAAACGATTCTTATGACCCGAAATCATAGGGTACACGCCATACTCAATCGGGATTTGCAACCTCAGTACATTGGCATCGTCTGCATCGCTCTGGTAAAAGCCGTTGCTCGCCATTGTTGATTTATAGTGACCAGTTTCGCGGGCTAAATTGAGCCAAAGTTTTAGAGCACCCGTCAACGGAGCAAGAGATTCAACCCATTTATTTGCGTCACCATGTTTGTGTTCATCGTTGAGATGCAGCCAGTGGTGTAAACCGGGTAAATCAAAACAACAAGCACCACCAGGCAAGTTAAAGCGTTGTCGAATCGTACTCAGGAATCTATCTTCTTTCAGTGATTGACCAAAGCGCTCAGCATTGATCAGTTTGGCATGTATCGCATCGATGTCGGCTAGTACTTGTTCTAGTGTAGTTTGATTAACACCATCGACATTAAGCCACGCGCGATAAGCTTGTCTTTGTTTTTCAATATCTTTAGCCAATTCACTTTTTAGCTGGATTTGTTCAAATATCTCAATGAGGTCAAACAGGGAGCGAAAAAACAACAAGTGTTGCCATTCATCTTGAAAGCGGCTCGATTGTTCAAGCTGACGAAGCAAAGCCTCGACACGTAAATAAATCCGAGTTTTTTCGTTTAGTGGATGTTCGAACGTTTGAACTGTCATTGAGCTAGTCGCGCAGTTAGCCATTGCATGGGAATTGAATAGCACTATTGTGACTGATTTTGCCCGCTCAATGCTAGGTACTTTTGATGCAAATTAGAAACTTGTTGTCTGATAAGAGAAAGATCACTGTTTTTGTTGTTTTCAATGACGTCATCGGCAATGGCTAAGCGCTGTTGTTGGGAAGCTTGAGAGGAAAGAATGCTGATGACTTGCTGTTTGGGCACACCATCACGATTCACCGTTCTCTCAATTTGTACTTCGGGGTTGACGTCGATAACCAACACTCTATCTACGAGGCTTTGCAACTTGTTTTCCACCATCAATGGAATCACTAGTAGACAATAGGGTGATGTGGCTTCTTGGGTTTGGGTTAACATCTGCTCGCGTATTAGTGGGTGAAGCAGATTGTTAACCCACGCTTTGTCTCGTTCAGATTGAAAAATTTTTTCCCTGAGCAGTGCGCGATTGAGCGTGCCGTCTTGGTTTAGGATATCTGCTCCAAACCGTTCTTGGATTTCCTTTAACGCAGGAGAACCTGCTCCAACAACGTCTCTCGCAATAATATCTGCATCAATGACATCGATATTAAATTGATTTTTAAAAAGGTCAGAGACCGTAGTTTTGCCACTGGCGATTCCACCAGTTACGCCAATTACAAAGCTCATCAGAAGCTCTCTAGTATATTCCCAGAATGGATTGAAAATACCACGCAGAGATTTGTTCTCCAAACATCAAACTAATCCACCCGGCAATGGCTAAATACGGGCCAAATGGGAATGCTTTGTTTAACCCCTTTTGGCTCATGTAAAGTTGTATTAATCCAAACACCAGACCAACTAGCGATGATACTAAAATAATCATCGGCAATGCTTGCCAACCTAACCACGCACCAAGCGCTGCGAGAAGCTTGAAGTCACCGTAACCCATACCTTCTTTACCAGTGAGCAATTTAAAAGCCCAATACAGCGACCAAAGGAAACCATAGCCAGCCATAGCGCCAATCACAGAGTCGGGGAGACTAACTGGGCTGACTTGAATGAGTGCCAGTAATATGCCAGCCCACATAAGCGGTAAAGTAAGCTGATCTGGTAATAGCATGGTATCGAAGTCGATAAAGCTCGCCGCGATAAGTACCCATGTCAGCACGATTAGTCCCAAAGTAAAACCAGATAAACCCAGTTTATATGCCACCGCAAAGCTTAAAATTGCAGTAAGTAATTCAACAGCGGGGTAGCGAATACTGATCGACGTAGCACAGTTGTGGCATTTCCCTCTCAGCAGGAGCCAAGAAAGAATAGGAATGTTATCTACAATTCGAATCGGCGTTTTACAGCTTGGGCAATGAGATGCAGGGCGGCTGAGTGTCAGAGATGGTTCACTGGCATCAAGTTGACTTTCTGGAAAACTGATTGCACATTCGTGTCGCCATTCTTGTTCCATCATCTTGGGAAGACGCGCAATCACCACATTTAAAAAGCTACCGACAAGTAAACCGATGAATGCGGTGAGACTTGGAAACAGCCACGCGTAGAAGTCAAACAGCGCGCGATAATCAGACAATACGTCCATCAACAAAAAATCCAAATCAACAGGGAAAACCGCTTTATCCTAACACACTCATTAAATTGAAGATCGGTAGATACATCGCGATAACTAAGCTACCGACTAATAACCCCAGTACGACAATAATAATTGGTTCAAGAATTTTTCCGAGGTTATCGACTGTGTTGTCGATTTCGAATTCGTAAATGGATGCGATTTTATTGAGCATGTCATCTAGCTGACCAGATTCTTCCCCAATCATAATCATTTGTAACACCATTTCCGGGAAAGTA
This sequence comes from Vibrio sp. ABH4_348, assembly GCF_056159765.1. Taxonomy (NCBI): domain Bacteria; kingdom Pseudomonadati; phylum Pseudomonadota; class Gammaproteobacteria; order Vibrionales; family Vibrionaceae; genus Vibrio; species Vibrio sp. ABH4_348. The sequence continues at coordinate 219,643 of NZ_JBSWVW010000001.1, forward strand.
TCGGCATTTCTCATGGCAATATACATTGGCATGCCAGCAGCTGTATCGTGATAGACATCATTGATGGCATCTTGATAGTGAACGTTGTCTGCAGTTTTTGCCGAGGTTTGCAGGCTAGACAAAATAGGAATACCCGCGCTAAAGCTAGTAGCAAGAGTTCGACTAAACTTTGCAATGGCAGCTTTGGCAAATACACCACCCAGAACAGGTATTTTTAAGCTCAAGCGACTGGTTTTGAGCCTAATGTTAAATGATTTTTTCCGCGCTATCTTTAATACAAAGACTAATAAAATAAACCCAACAAATACCATCCACGCATAAGCTTGAGTCCAATGGGAAACACTGAGCACTTTTTGGGTAAACCAAGGCAGGTCAGCGCCAAAGCCGCTAAACATGGATTCGAACTCAGGAATAACTTTGGTCAGCATGAGGTAAGTAACAGCAAGAGCGACGAGTACAACCATTACAGGGTAAATCAGTGCTTTAATGACTTTTGCTCTAAGTTGCTCGGCTTTTTCTCGGTAGTGAGCAATCCGTTCAAATACTTCAGGCAAGTTACCGGATTGTTCTCCCGTGGCAACCAAGTCAATGTACAAGCCGTCAAACAAAGGGCTGGAGCTTTGTATTGCTTTTGATAAGGGAGTACCGGACTCAACCCCCTTAATGACTTTTGCCAAGATGGATTTCATCTCCGCTTTTTTATGGCTGTCCGACATGAGTTTAAGAGCTTGAACCAAGGGTACACCGGTTCCTAACATAGTGGCTAACTGACGAGTGAGCACGGTAATGTCTCTCGATTTAACTCGATGTGCGATCTTAGTGATTACCGAAACACTGCCTTTTTTCAGTTTTTTTATTTGAATTTTTTGCTGAGCCAGTTTGTCACGCACTTCTGACTCGCTCATTGCGAGTATTTGCCCCGAGACTTTCTTTCCGGAGCTGTTAATGCCTTTCCAACGAAAGTTTTTTAGTTGAGCGTTTACCTTTCGAGCCATGATATTTCCTCGTTTGCACTCTGCTGGGGCATAAATAAATTAGGTTAGATGTACAAAACTCTTTGAAGCTCAGTGTAACTCGTAATGCCTTGTGAGAGTTTTTCAATACCAGAATCCCTAAGCGTCTGCATGCCTTTGCTTTTTGCTAAGTGCTCTAGCTGCTGAACATTAGCGCCCTTTATAATGGCTTGCGCCAAATCAGTATCAAAGGCCATCACCTCATAAATACCCACCCGCCCGGAATAGCCATTATTACATTCGGTACAACCTTTCGGGTTCGCGGCGTAAAGAGTATCAAAGGTTGAAACGCCAAGGTTTTGCGCGATTAGCTCAGTTGGTTGGAAAGGCTGTTTACAATGACTGCATAGTTTTCTAGCTAGTCGCTGAGCAATGATCAAACTAAGTGACGAAGCAATGTTAAACGGCTCAACCCCCATATTAGCAAGACGAATCACGGTCTCTGCCGCAGAATTGGTATGCAGAGTTGATAAAACTAAGTGGCCAGTTTGCGCAGCTTTGACAGCTATTTCAGCGGTATCCAAATCTCGAATCTCACCAACCATAACTACGTCTGGATCTTGGCGTAGAAAGGCTCGAAGTGCCGTTGAGAAGGTAAATCCTATGGATGGATTTACCTGAACTTGGTTAATGCCTGATAGGTTAATTTCGACAGGATCTTCCGCGGTAGAAATGTTGATGTCAGGTGTGTTGAGTATCCGAAGGCCGGTATACAAAGAAACCGTCTTGCCACTTCCGGTTGGGCCGGTCATTAAAATCATGCCTTGCGGTTTCTTTAGCGCATTTAGATAAAGTGCTTTTTGCTGCTCGTTGTAGCCGAGTTTATCGATATCTAAACTAGCGGCACTACTGTCTAACAATCGCAATACGATTTTTTCCCCCCAGAGGGTGGGGAGAGTGGAGACTCGCATATCAATCGCCGTATCGGCATTGAGTTTGAGCTTTATCCGACCATCTTGTGGAATACGACGTTCAGCAATATCCAATTTAGAAAGTATTTTAAGACGAGCGGCCAAACGTCGACTCAATTGAGAAGAAGGCTTTTGCACTTCGACCAAAATACCATCACATCTAAGGCGTACTCGATATTCTTCTTCGTAGGGTTCAAAATGAATATCGGATGCCCCTTTGCGCACCGCATCAAGCAAAATTTGGTTGATATAACGACTCACCGGCGCAGTATCTAGACTGAGATCTTCAATGTCGGCTATTTCGTCATCGCCAACCTGAACTAAGCTATCTAGTTCTGAAACGCTGATTTCTTTACTAGAACCATTACGCTGCCCATCTATTTGTTTGCCATACAAACGCCGTATCGCACTTTTTAACTCTTTGGGGTCAACAATGACCAGCTCAACCTGTAGGCCAGTGGCAAAACGAAACTCGTCTTCAACTTCGCTTATGGTTGGGTCTGCAACCGCAACGATTAACGAAAAGTCGTTTTTTTCTATGGGAAGTGCGTTAAGGCGGGTGATTAAGTCGCGAAGACCGAGGTTTTGGCAAAGCGGGACATAATCGTAGTGATTCAGGTCAACGTTTGGTAATCCAAATAAACTAGATAAATGCCTAAGTAATTCAGATTCCCTCAATATACCAGAATCTAGAATAACCTCAGATATATTAGTACCTGAGGTTATGCTTGTAGATTCTACATTCTGAAGCTGGGTATCAGAAATAATTCCCGCCTGTTTTAGAGCAGGGAGAAGGTTGGAATTCACAAATTTTCTAGTTTACTGACGTTGCCCAACCGCCAGACGCCATTCGCGTCATTTTGACAGTAACGTTGTCTAGTGTGTATGTAAATTCAGGGGTATCCGTATTTGGGTTTGAAAGTGTTATGCCCTGAGCCGCTGAACCCGCTAGGCCAAGTTTAGGAAAGTTGTTTGTTGTGCCCGCGCCACTAAGGTTTCCGTGCTGTTGGATATACAATTCGGAAGGAGTCATCAAGGCTCTTAGTTTTGCCAACCCGGTCGCTTCTTTGCTGCTTTTTACATAATCTTGATATGCTGGAATTGCAATCAAAGCCAACACACCAATAATCGCTACTACAATCATTAATTCAATCAGGGTAAAACCTTTTTGAACTTTCTTTTTCATATTCTTTTTCATCGTGGTCTCCGTTTTATTTGACGCCATACGTTAAATGGGTAAGCAAAGCCTAAGGGAGTTTGAGATCCCAAAAAACAAGGACTTCAACGGCTTTGGAGCTAAGATAAAGAAAAGGCAATGACGTTTCACAACATTTCCCACAACTTTCGAGTCAGGCTAAATTTTTATTAATGAAGTGATGAAAAACTGTGCATTTAAGCTCAAAGTTTCAGTGATGAGAAAAATTCTCAGTTTGTAGCTATAACAAAGGCTTAGCGCGTTTTTTGTTTCGATTTTGAGACGCTGTGTGAGCTCATTTTTTAGACGGTAGATGCAAATGTTTGGATCAAAAAAGCCAAACAGCAATGTCTGGCTTTTATTAAGGTGAAACTAGTTGATTTTTTTGAGTGAGCTCTTACTGAAACCGAAGAGATAAATCTAGTGCTTTGATGTGTTTGGTTAATGCACCCACTGAGATGTAATCGACGCCAGTTTCTGCATAAGTCTTTATGGTGTCTAAAGTAACATTTCCGGAGTTTTCCAATGCGGCGCGCCCTTTATTGATCTCAACTGCTTGCTTCATCATCTCTACGGTAAAATTATCTAACATGATGATATTGGCGCCAGCCTCGATGGCTTCTTGCAGTTCATCAAGATTTTCTGTTTCCACTTCTACAGGCTTTTCAGGCGCATTATGCTTAGCTGTTGTTATCGCTTGAGTAATTCCGCCACATGCCATGATATGGTTTTCTTTAATCAAATAAGCATCAAATACGCCAACTCTATGGTTGTGGCCACCACCGCAAGTGACTGCGTATTTAAGTGCGTATCGCATACCTGGAATCGTTTTGCGAGTATCCAACAGTTTGCAATTGGTTCCCTTAATAGCCCTAACATATTCAGCTGTTGAAGAAGCGCAACCTGACAATGTTTGGATAAAGTTCATTGCAGTGCGCTCACCAGTCAAAATATCGCGTGATGGACCGGATAAAATACAAAGCGTTTGATTTGCAGACAAAACGTCACCATCTCTTACGGACCAATCAATCGAGACTTTGCCACCCAATTGCGTAAAGACTTCTTCCGCCCATGCTTTACCACAAAAAACGCCGGCTTCTCTTGTGATCAGCTTTGCCGTGCTGTGTTCATCGGCAGGGACGAGGTTGGCGGTGATGTCTGCACTGGCATCTAAAACCCCACCGAGATCTTCTTCTAATGCGAGACGCACTGACTGGGTAATTTCTTTAGGAAGTTGCTGCTGGAGGTGCTCCAAACGAGCGATGCTGTTGTGTTGATTGGTCATGTTCATCTTGTTAACAAGTAAAATGCATCCGGTTAGTTGAGTTAATGATACGTGCATTGGTACGCAAATGCAGCGTTATAAAGAGACTTTTTTGTGCTTACTGGTTTACTGTGTGGATTGTTTTTTGTTGAGTTTATTAAGGTGGTTGAAGTAATGAACAACCTGTATCCGAAGGCGCGTCAAGCGCAGTGCGATTTCTGGAATGATCGACCAGAGGAAACGGATGTCTCGTTGTTAGTGATTCACAATATTCATTTGCCACCAGGTAAACATGGAAATGAAAGCTGGAACAGCAGATATGTTGAAGATTTTTTTGCTGGGAAGCTAAAACCAGAAGAGCACACCTTCTTCGAAGTCATTGCTTCAATGCAAGTGTCCGCTCACTGTTTGATTACCCGAGACGGCGAAGTGGTACAGTTTGTTCCCTTTGATAAAAGAGCATGGCATGCGGGACAATCAAGCTTTGGTGGACGCTCAAACTGTAATGACTATTCAATTGGTATTGAGCTAGAGGGAAGTGATTTTGTCACCTACACGGATGCCCAGTACCAATCGCTTGTTGAGCTCACTCAATATATCACTAAGCACTATCCCGCCATTACTGATGAGCGAATTACGGGGCACCAATACATTTCACCGCTTAGAAAAACGGACCCAGGCTTAGTCTTTGATTGGTCAAGATTTCGAAAAATGTTAATGCAGTAAAAATGATACAAGCTTAGTGTGTTAATCAGATTCTGAGTATTCGGTTAGAACTTGCTCAATCCAAGTGGCAATGCGTTCGTCACTTAGTTCATATTGTGAGTCTTCGTCCAAGGCTAAACCGACAAACTGGCTTTTATCCTCAGTTAGCGCTTTAGAGTCATCGAATTGGTAGCTGTCATCATTTGGCCAATAGCCGTGAATAATCGCACCAAGCGCTTTAACTTCATCGTGTAGCATGCCCATGGCATCAAGGAACCACTCTCCGTAGCCTTCTTGGTCGCCAAGACCAAATAGGGCGATGTGTTTCCCCTTGAGCTGCAGCTCAGGGATGCCATCCCATATTTCCTGCCAGTCCTCTTGGATTTCACCAAAATCCCAAGTTGAAATACCCAAAAGCAACAAATCATAATTTGTCATTTGGGATAGGGTACCGTCTTTTACGTTGTGAATATCAACCAGTTCTTCACCCAAAATAGCACGCATTTTTTCTGCTGCCATTTCTGTATAACAGGTTGATGAACCGTAAAATAACCCGATTTTCATAGAGGATTCTCGTAACACTGACTATCTGGGCAACATGTTACTCTGGAGCGTTAACCTCGACAAGTCACAAAATAATACGACTGGTTCATTCAAACATTCTTCTAATTACTTACATAACTTGCTAAGCCAGTCATTGGACTGTATTTTTATACAGTCTTAAACTTATGGTAACCAGAATACATGAGCCAACAGCTAGATGCGCAGGCCAATCCAGATTTTGGAGTAATAGAGCAGTTTCTTGACGCGATGTGGATGGAGAGAGGACTATCTGAAAATACCTTGGCTTCTTATCGCAATGATTTGAACAAACTCCTTGTGTGGATGACTGAGCGAAACCATAAGCTCAAATCGATTAGTATTGCAGGATTGCAGGACTATCAATCGTGGCTCGCTGATCAAGATTACAAACAGACATCACGTGCACGGATGCTGTCTGCGATACGCCGCTTATTTCAATATTTACACCGAGAAAAACACCGTTTGGATGATCCTTCTGCGTTATTGATTAGCCCCAAACTGCCCAAACGTTTGCCAAAAGACTTGTCAGAACAACAAGTAGAAGATTTATTGGCTGCGCCTAACGAAAGTGAACCGTTAGAACTCAGAGACAAAGCCATGTTAGAGCTTTTGTACGCGACAGGTTTACGTGTAACCGAATTGGTTTCACTGACTATGGAAAACATCAGTCTGCGTCAGGGAGTGGTTCGTGTTGTGGGTAAAGGTGGCAAAGAACGCTTGGTACCGATGGGTGAGTCTGCCGTCGAGTTGATAGAGATGTTTATCCAACAAGGGAGACCAAGTTTGTTGGGCGAAACTACATCTGATGTTGTGTTTCCCAGTAAACGAGGCAGACAAATGACAAGGCAAACCTTTTGGCACCGTATCAAACATTACGCCGTAGAAGCCAATATTGACGTTGAGCTGCTATCGCCACACGTTCTGCGTCATGCCTTTGCTACACACTTGCTAAACTACGGTGCTGACTTACGTGTGGTTCAAATGTTGTTAGGGCATAGTGATTTGTCCACTACTCAGATATATACTCACGTCGCCAATGAGCGCTTAAAACAGATCCACAAAGAGCATCACCCAAGAGCTTAGATAACTATCCTCTCAAACAAACCGAACTTGCACGCTGTCGTTTAGCAAAGGATACTGCAACGACAACTTGATAGATCAACCCCATCAGCTTTTCGAACTTACTATGATTGAAATTACTCGACGCGCAATCCCATCTGAGCACAAGTTATCAAGCCAAATTCCGCCGCTATTACAGCGTATTTATGCTAGCCGAGGTGTGACCGAAGATAGGCAATTGGATAAGTCTTCTCGTGGGCTGCATTCATTCAAAATGTTGGATGGTATTGATAAAGCGGTCGAGTTACTTTTTTCGGCGCTACGCGAACACAAGCGAATCATCGTCGTTGGAGATTTTGATGCCGATGGCGCGACCAGTAGTGCACTTTCCGTTTTAGGCTTAAAAATGCTGGGCAGTCAAAATATAGACTATTTGGTGCCGAATCGTTTTGAAGATGGTTATGGCTTGAGTCCTGAAGTTGTCGACCAAGCGCTGGCGATGGGTGCCGAAGTGATCATGACGGTCGATAATGGTGTGTCATCCATTGAGGGTGTCGCTTATGCCAAACAAAATGGTTTGACGGTCATTGTGACGGATCACCATTTGCCGGGACAAGTACTGCCCAACGCTGATGCTATCGTCAATCCCAACCTAGAAAGCTGTGCGTTTCCGTCAAAGTCATTGGCGGGAGTAGGTGTGGCGTTTTATCTGATGATGGCTTTATGCGTTCATATGCGCCAGAAAAACTGGTTTTCTGAACAAGGTGTTACTGAACCTAAGTTGATGGAGCTTATCGATTTAGTTGCGTTGGGTACAGTGGCCGACGTGGTACCACTTGATGAAAATAACCGCATTTTGGTGCATCAAGGTTTGCAACGTATTCGTGCCGGTAAAGCACGCCCCGGAATTCAAGCCCTTATTGAGGTGGCTAACAGAGATGCAAGCCGACTAGTAGCGTCCGATTTCGGATTTGCTCTGGGACCAAGGATAAATGCAGCGGGCCGGTTGGATGATATGTCATTTGGGGTTGAATTGCTGCTGAGCAATAACATCCATGCGGCAAGAAGAATGGCCAATGAATTGGATGGTTTGAATCAAACTCGCAAAGAAATTGAATCGGGCATGAAACAAGAAGCGATGGCATTCTGTGAGCGATTACAGTTTAGCGATGATCAGTCACTACCTCATGGCCTTGTTATGTTTCAACGCGATTGGCATCAAGGTGTGATTGGGATATTAGCTTCGAGAATTAAAGAACAATTTCATCGTCCAGTTATCGCGTTTGCCGATGGTGGTGAAGGTACCATTAAAGGCTCGTGTCGTTCGATTCCCGGACTTCACATGCGTGACACTCTGGATCGTATAGATACACAAAACCCGGGGTTAATTCATAAATTCGGTGGTCACGCTATGGCGGCGGGTTTAACCATCAACGAAGCGGACTTCGATAAATTTGCTAAGTTGTTCGATTCGGCGGTGAAAAGTGAATTAGATGAAAGTGCACTCAAGGGGCAAATTTTATCGGATGGCGAATTAACCCCGGAAGAGTTCAATCTCTCAACCGCTGAAATGCTACGTGCTGGTGGCCCTTGGGGACAAGCTTTTCCAGAACCAATCTTTGATGGTGAGTTTAAAGTCCTTCATCAAAAGCTCGTCGGTGAAAAGCACCTCAAATTAATGGTTGAGCCGCTAATTAAAGGACACACCAGCCAAAAGATGGTCGATGCCATTGCCTTTAATGTTGACCTTCGCCAATGGCCTGACCCAAGTGCAAAAACAATACGATTAGCATACAGGCTCGATGTGAATGAGTTTCGTGGTAATCAATCGTTACAACTGATGGTCGAGCACCTAGAGTCGATCTAGCCTTCCTAAGATTTATTAAGCCTTTATAGGTTGCGATAGCTCACTGATTTTCATAGCTATCGTTTTTATTTATTAAGAACTCCCTCCCTTAGTGAGCTGCTCATCAATATTTAGTAACACAAATTTCACTAAATTGTTTTTGACTTGTAATTGGTAAGACCATTTTATAGCTGCTATCTTAACCAATTGTTACAGCGATGTTTGTGTATTTGCTGAACAATGATGTCGGTCAATTTTTGACTGGACAGTTGTGTTTTATTTATGTTAATTTCTGCCGCAACTTGAAATTGGTATTACCAATTAACAGCAAAGTGAAAAAACAATAGAAATGGCTTATCAACGGATTCGTCAACCCAAGCTTTCAGATGTCATTGAACAAGAGCTAGAGAGGTTGATTGTAGAAGGAACACTCTCTCCGGGGCAGAAATTGCCACCAGAGCGCGAACTGGCTAAACAGTTTGACGTGTCGCGTCCATCTGTCCGTGAAGCAATTCAGAGATTGGAGGCGAGGAGATTACTTACTCGTCGTCAAGGCGGTGGTACGTTTGTAAGCGAATCTATCTGGACTAGCTTCTCCGATCCGCTACTCAATCTATTGTCGAACCATTCTGAAACTCAGCTTGACCTGTTAGAAACTCGTCATGCGATGGAAGGGATTTCAGCTTACTTTGCTGCAGTACGTGGTACCGAAGAAGATTTTGCACGTATTCAATCGTGTTTGGCTGACATTCAGCAAAACCAAGACGCTAAAAATATTGAGGCAGAAGCTTCAGCGGTAATGGCTTTTCTGATTGCGTTGACCGAAGCGGCACATAATGTGGTGTTGCTTCATATCGTAAGAAGCCTTTCACCATTGCTAGAACAGAATGTCCTGCAGAATTTGAAATTACTTCACCGCCGTCCTGAGGTGGTGGAAAAAGTCAGTAAGCATAGAGCCAGTATTGTCGATGCTATCGTTTCGGGAGAGCCTGAAAAAGCTCGTGAAATGAGTCATTCACATTTGGCCTATATTGAAGAAACTTTGCTGGATTTGAACCGTGAAGAATCTCGTCGAGAACGTTCACTGCGTCGAATGCAGCAGGGCAACGACTAAGTTGCTTAATAATTAGATCCAACTAACAGAAGGATAGATCGCCATGTCTGATCTCAAACATGACGTAGACGCACTGGAAACTCAAGAGTGGCTACAAGCTCTCGAATCAGTGGTACGTGAAGAAGGTGTAGAGCGTGCTCAGTTCCTATTGGAGCAAGTACTAGAACAAGCGCGTTTAGACGGCGTTGACATGCCAACTGGCGTAACGACCAACTACATCAACACGATTCCTGCAGACCAAGAGCCAGCGTATCCTGGTGATACTACGTTAGAGCGTCGCATTCGCTCTATCATTCGCTGGAACGCGATCATGATTGTACTGCGCGCTTCTAAGAAAGACTTAGAGCTTGGTGGTCACATGGCGTCTTACCAGTCGTCTGCTGCATTTTATGAGACATGTTTTAACCACTTCTTCCGCGCTCCTAACGAAAAAGATGGCGGTGATTTGGTTTACTACCAAGGCCACATTTCTCCAGGTATCTACGCTCGTGCTTTCCTTGAAGGTCGTTTGACTGAAGAGCAGCTAGATAACTTCCGTCAAGAAGTGGATGGCAACGGTCTATCTTCCTACCCACACCCGAAGTTGATGCCTGAATTCTGGCAATTCCCAACGGTATCAATGGGTCTAGGTCCAATCTCTGCGATTTACCAAGCTCGTTTCCTTAAGTACCTAGATGGCCGTGGCCTAAAAGACACCAAAGAGCAGCGTGTATACGCGTTCCTAGGTGACGGCGAGATGGATGAGCCAGAATCACGCGGTGCTATCTCATTTGCAGCGCGTGAAAAGCTAGACAACCTATGTTTCCTAATCAACTGTAACCTTCAGCGCCTAGATGGTCCTGTAATGGGTAACGGTAGCATCATTCAAGAACTTGAAGGCCTATTCCGAGGCGCAGGTTGGAATGTAGTGAAAGTTATCTGGGGTAACAACTGGGATTCTCTGCTAGCAAAAGACACCTCAGGCAAGCTTCTTCAGCTAATGAACGAAACGGTTGACGGTGACTACCAAACGTTTAAAGCGAAAGATGGCGCTTACGTTCGTGAGCACTTCTTCGGTAAGTACCCTGAAACAGCAGCACTAGTTGCTGACATGACTGACGATGAAATCTTCGCACTTAAGCGTGGTGGTCATGAATCTTCTAAGTTATACGCGGCATTCAAGAACGCGCAAGACACTGAAGGTAAGCCAACAGTAATCCTAGCTAAAACCGTAAAAGGTTACGGTATGGGTGATGCAGCTGAAGGTAAAAACATCGCGCACCAAGTTAAGAAGATGGATATGACCCACGTTGAGCACCTACGTTCACGTCTTGGTCTGGAAGATCTTGTTTCTGATGAAGAGCTGAAGAACCTTCCTTACTTGAAGTTAGAAGAAGGTTCAAAAGAGTACGAATACCTACACGCTCGTCGTAAAGCTCTGAAAGGTTACACACCGCAGCGTTTGGTTAACTCTACACAAGAGTTTATTGCTCCTGAGCTAGACGCATTCAAACCTCTTCTAGAAGAGCAGAAGCGTGATATCTCTTCGACTATGGCTTACGTTCGTGCATTGAACATCTTGTTGAAAGACAAAAACATCGGTAAGCAGGTTGTGCCAATCATCGCTGATGAAGCTCGTACTTTCGGTATGGAAGGTTTGTTCCGTCAAATCGGTATTTACAACCCGCACGGTCAAAACTACACACCACAGGATCGCGACATTGTTTCTTACTACAAAGAAGCGACATCAGGTCAAGTTCTACAAGAAGGTATCAACGAGCTAGGTGCAATGTCTTCATGGGTAGCGGCGGCAACGTCTTACTCAACGAATGACCTACCAATGATTCCGTTCTACATCTACTACTCTATGTTTGGTTTCCAACGTGTTGGTGACATGGCATGGATGGCGGGTGACCAACAGGCTCGTGGTTTCCTATTAGGTGCAACCGCAGGTCGTACAACGCTTAACGGTGAAGGTCTACAGCACGAAGACGGTCACTCACACGTTCAAGCTGGCACGATTCCAAACTGTATTTCATACGACCCAACATTTGCGTATGAAGTTGCCGTTATCATGCAAGATGGTATCCGTCGTATGTATGGCGAAAACGAGAACGTGTTCTACTACCTAACCTTGATGAACGAGAACTACGCACACCCTGCAATGCCTGAAGGCGCAGAGGAAGGTATCCGTAAAGGTATCTACAAGCTAGAGACTTACGCAGGCGACAAAGCGAAAGTTCAGCTGCTAAGTTCAGGCACCATCATGAATGAAGTTCGCAAAGCGGCGCAAATTCTAAGTGATGACTACGGAATCGCGTCTGACGTGTTCTCAGTAACCTCATTTAATGAGCTAGCGCGTGACGGTCAAGCGGTAGAGCGTGTGAACATGCTTCACCCTGAAGCAGATGCACAAGTTCCATACATCACAGAAGTATTGGGTACTGAGCCTGCTATCGCTGCGACGGACTACATGAAGAACTACGCAGAGCAAGTTCGTGCTTTCGTACCGGCGGAATCCTACAAGGTTCTAGGTACTGATGGCTTCGGTCGCTCAGACAGCCGTGAAAACCTACGTCGTCACTTCGAAGTGAACGCAGGTTACGTGGTAGTTGCAGCACTAACCGAGCTTGTTAAACGCGGTGATGTTGAAAAATCAGTGGTTGTTGAAGCAATTAAGAAGTTCGACATCGACACTGAAAAAACTAACCCGCTATACGCATAAAACAGCGCTTAATTAAGAAGGTAGATAAGCAATGGCAATCGAAATTAATGTACCTGACATTGGTGCGGATGAGGTTGAAGTTACTGAAATTCTTGTAAGCGTTGGCGACAAGGTTGAAGAAGAGCAGTCTCTTATCACAGTTGAAGGCGATAAAGCTTCTATGGAAGTTCCTGCTGCTCAAGCGGGTATCGTAAAAGAAATCAAAGTTGCTGAAGGTGACTCTGTTTCTACTGGTTCTCTAATCATGATTTTCGAAGCAGATACTGCACCTGCTACGGCAGAGGCAGCACCAGCAGCGGCTCCAGCTCCAGCAGCTGCGGCTACTTCTGTTGCAAGTGAACTTAAAGAAGTTCACGTACCGGATATCGGTGGCGATGAAGTTGAAGTGACGGAAATCATGGTTGCAGTTGGCGACAGCATCGAAGAAGAGCAATCTCTTCTAACGGTTGAAGGCGACAAAGCTTCTATGGAAGTACCGGCACCATTCGCGGGTACGCTAAAAGAGATCAAAGTAGCTGCAGGCGATAAAGTATCGACTGGCTCTCTAGTTATGGTATTTGAAACGGTTGGCTCTGGCGCTCCAGAAGCACCCGCACCGGTAGAAGCTCCTGCAGCAGCGGCTCCAGCAGCCTCAGCAGCGAAAGAAGTTAATGTTCCTGATATTGGCGGTGACGAAGTAGAAGTTACTGAGATCATGGTAGCGGTTGGCGATACAGTAGAAGAAGAGCAATCTCTAATTACTGTTGAAGGCGACAAAGCGTCTATGGAAGTTCCAGCTCCATTCGCGGGTACGGTAAAAGAAATCAAGATTGCCTCTGGCGACAAAGTCACGACAGGTTCTCTGATTATGGTATTCGAAGTAGCAGGCGCGGCGCCAGCAGCTCCTGCTCAAGCGGCACCTACTGCTCCTGCCCCAGCGGCGGCACCTGCAGCAGCTCCGGCGGCTTCATCTGCTCCAGCAGCGAAAGGCGATTTCCAAGGCTCTAGTTTCGAAGAAAATAACGATTACGCGCACGCGTCTCCTGTTGTTCGTCGTCTAGCACGTGAATTTGGCGTTAACCTAGCTAAGGTTAAAGGTACAGGTCGTAAGAGCCGTATCTTGAAAGAAGACGTTCAATCTTACGTGAAAGATGCACTTAAGCGTCTTGAATCTGGTGCAGCAGCATCAGGTAGCGGTGACGGCTCAGCTCTTGGCCTACTGCCTTGGCCAAAAGTGGACTTCAGCAAGTTTGGTGAAACAGAAGTTCAGAAGCTTTCTAAGATCAAGAAGATCTCTGGTGCTAACCTACACCGTAACTGGGTAATGATTCCTCACGTTACTCAGTGGGATAATGCGGACATCACCGAGCTAGAAGCATTCCGTAAAGAGCAGAATGCTATCGAAGCGAAGAAAGATTCAGGAATGAAGATCACGCCACTAGTGTTCATCATGAAAGCCGCGGCAAAAGCGCTTGAAGCATTCCCTGCATTTAACTCTTCTCTATCTGAAGATGGCGAGAGCATCATTCTGAAGAAATACGTAAACATTGGTATCGCGGTTGATACACCAAATGGCCTAGTGGTTCCAGTATTCAAAGATGTAAACAACAAAGGCATCTACGAGCTATCTGAAGAGCTAATGGCTGTATCGAAGAAAGCACGTGCTGGCAAGTTGACTGCAGCGGATATGCAAGGCGGTTGTTTCACTATCTCTAGCCTTGGCGGTATCGGTGGCACGGCGTTTACACCAATCGTAAATGCGCCAGAAGTGGGCATTCTTGGTGTGTCTAAGTCTGAAATGAAGCCAGTTTGGAACGGTAAAGAGTTCGAACCGCGTCTGCAACTGCCGCTATCACTATCATACGATCACCGTGTGATTGATGGTGCAGAAGGTGCGCGCTTCATCACTTACCTAAATGGTTGCCTAAGCGATATTCGTCGCCTAGTGTTGTAATCGAAAAGGGCGGCATTAGCCGCCTTTTTTTCATCGGATACCCCTTTGTTTTTCTGAAGAACAAAACGAAGTGTTGTCTGGCTCACAGGCTAAATGGATTAACTTTTCACACCTTTAACATCTCTGTAAAATGCTATCGGTCTGAAAACACGTCTTAACTCAAAAGAATTAAACCCACTCAGCCTGTTAGGGATAATGACTACAAGAGGTCAAAATGAGCAAAGAAATTAAAGCCCAAGTTGTTGTACTTGGTTCTGGTCCTGCTGGTTACTCTGCTGCATTCCGTTGTGCAGATTTAGGTCTTGAAACTGTACTTGTCGAGCGTTACAGCACGCTTGGCGGTGTTTGTTTGAACGTGGGTTGTATCCCATCAAAAGCATTGCTTCACGTTTCTAAAGTAATTGAAGAAGCAAAAGCTATGGCTGATCACGGTGTTGTGTTTGGCGAACCACAAACTGACATCAACAAAATCCGTATCTGGAAAGAAAAAGTTGTTAATCAACTGACTGGCGGCCTAAACGGCATGGCTAAAATGCGTAAAGTTAGCGTAGTGAATGGCTACGGTAAGTTTACTGGTCCTAACACCATCTTGGTTGAAGGCGAGGGTGAATCAACGACCGTAACGTTTGATAACGCTATCGTTGCCGCAGGTTCACGCCCAATCAAACTGCCATTTATTCCGCATGAAGACCCACGTATTTGGGATTCAACAGATGCTCTAGAACTTAAAGAAGTACCTGAAAAGCTACTTATCATGGGGGGCGGTATCATTGGTCTAGAAATGGGTACGGTATACCAGTCTCTAGGTTCTCAGGTTGATGTGGTAGAAATGGCCGACCAAGTTATTCCTGCGGCAGACAAAGATATCATTCGCGTTTACACCAAACGCGTTAAGAACAAGTTCAACCTAATGCTTCAAACCAAAGTAACTGCAGTTGAAGCAAAAGAAGATGGTATCTACGTCTCTATGGAAGGCAAAAAAGCACCAGCAGAAGCAGAGCGTTACGATGCTGTATTGGTTGCAATCGGTCGTACGCCAAATGGCAAACTACTGGATGCTGAAAAAGCAGGTCTGGAAGTTGATGAGCGCGGCTTTATCAACGTTGATAAGCAAATGCGTACTAACGTTCCTCATATTTTTGCTATCGGCGATATCGTTGGTCAACCAATGCTTGCGCACAAAGGTGTGCATGAAGGTCACGTTGCCGCTGAAGTCATTGCTGGTAAGAAGCACTACTTCGACCCTAAAGTTATTCCTTCAATTGCTTACACTGAGCCAGAAGTGGCTTGGGTTGGTAAGACAGAAAAAGAAGCGAAAGAAGAAGGCATCAAGTACGAAGCAGCAACTTTCCCATGGGCTGCGTCAGGCCGTGCCATCGCTTCTGACTGCTCAGACGGTATGACTAAGCTAATCTTCGATAAAGAGACTAACCGTGTTATCGGTGGTGCTATCGTTGGCACTAACGGTGGTGAACTACTGGGTGAAATCGGTCTTGCAATCGAAATGGGTTGTGATGCAGAAGATATCGCATTAACTATTCACGCTCACCCAACACTGCATGAATCAGTTGGTCTAGCGGCGGAAGTTTTTGAAGGTAGTATTACTGACCTGCCAAACCCAAAAGCGAAGAAGAAAAAGTAATCGCTTAACGGTATTGTCAAAAAGCCCTGCAACTATGTTGTAGGGTTTTTTTTATGTCTGATGATAAAAGTAAACTATTAAGTTTACTTTTGTGTTGGTAATAATTACACTGTGTGGTGTACTTTTTAGGAAGGCCACTATGCGTTTATTTGTTTTGACCGTCGTGATACTGAGTTTAGGAGTTTTGACAATGCAATCTATGCGAACAGAGAAAAAATTCTACAACCCTGAATTGGGTGAACAACCAACCGATGCTGGAATCTGGACCATTTCAAAGGAATACTTAAAAGTAAAACGCGACGTACCAACACCAACTAACCAGATTCCTGTCAAAAGTCTGGATATTGATGCCTTTCAAGATTCCCAACAAGACTTGGTTGTTCGCTTAGGACACTCAACGGTACTGATTAAGATTGATGGTCAAATCATACTCACGGATCCCGTTTTCAGTAAGCGAGCGTCACCGGTTCAGTGGTTTGGGCCAAAGCGTTTTCATGAGAGCCCAGTTAACCCTGACGACCTCCCAGAAATTGATGTGATTATTATCAGCCATGATCATTATGATCACCTTGATAAAAACAGCATTTTGCAATTGGCTGACAAAACTAAGCGAATTGTCGCACCTCTCAATGTCGGTAAACGAATGGTGGACTGGGGCGTACCTGAATATAAAGTTATTGAGCTCGATTGGTGGCAAACAACCCAATCCGAAGCGGTAGAGATCGTCGCAACACCATCACAGCACTTTTCCGGGCGCGGGCTGACCGATGGTAATCAAACCCTTTGGGCAAGTTGGGTTATCAAAGGTTTGAACAGCAATATCTTTTTCAGTGGAGATACCGGTTATTTTGGTGGATTCAAAGAAATTGGTGAAAGGTACGGTCCGTTTGATCTAACCATGATGGAAACTGGCGCTTACAACAAACTGTGGAGCAAAATCCATATGATGCCGGAACAAAGCGTACAAGCGCATTTGGATGTGAAAGGTAATCACTTAATGCCGATCCATAACGGTACCTTCGACCTGGCAATGCACGATTGGTTTGATCCCTTCGAACAGGCGAAACTTTTTGCAGACCAACATAAGGTCAAACTGCTGACACCTATGTTTGGTGAAATGATCGAGATTCGAGATCCTAAGCCAACAAGTGAATGGTGGCGAGAGGTAGAAACCGCGCATTTTGAACAATCGGCTGAATTGGCTCTGAATCAGAACTAGTTCAATAGGCTCTAATCAAAAAAGGGGAGGCCATTAGGCTTCCCCTTAAACGTTTAATCGATGTTATTCTTGGTTTTTGTAGATACAAAGCATGTCCAAGTAGCTGTTCACAAGCTTAGACATCGCCTCTTGATCACCAACACGATTTGCGTGAACAAACAGCGAGTAACAGATACCGTGGAATAGGTTCGCTAGGTTTTCTGCCTCGTGCTCATCGCACACTTCACCGCGTTCAATTGCTTTGGTGAACATATTTGCCACAAGCAATTGGTTGGTGCGGTTGGTCGAAACGAACAGCGGCCATACCTCATCACGAGTCGATGCACTCCACTCAAACCACACTTTTAGCCAGTGACAGTCGTTGATAACTAAGTCCACCATGGCTGTGGTTAAGTTGTTGAGGTTTTCCTTGGCGTGAATGTCTAAATCAATGTTTTCTGTTAAGAAATTAGAGAATTGACGAACGACGTGGTTTAGTACGTCATCAACCAAATCTTCACGAGTAGGGAAGTAGTTGAAGACGGTCGCCACTGATACTTGAGCGATTTCTGCGATATCAGCGTGACCACCACGACCGATTCCGCGACGCGCAAATACTTCCAGAGCGATTTCCATTAGCTGTTGTTTGCGTTTCAGAGGCGCTAGGCGCGTCCGAGGCCTTTTAGCGATTGAATCCATAATATTTCCTTGCCAATTGAGTTGTTGTACTGATGGTTTTTTAAACCTATTTATTATTTTGTAAATTGCGATTAGCCTAATGAGTGTAATGGTGCATATGAAATAGGTCAATATTTGTTGTTCAAATTATCACCATAATTGTTGATTTTTAATCAACTCAGTTGAGAAGTTGACTATTTGGTTACCGTATGTCGATTTCTCCTCTACGCTTATCAGTGTTAAACTACGCCTCCATTTTTCACCGGACTGCGATGCTATTCCATTCAGTTCGATGTTGCAGATAAGACGAGACCGGCATGAAACACACCGTTGAAGTGATGATTTCTGAACAAGATGTACAGAAACGTATTCGAGAATTAGGGAAAGAAATTACCGAGCAGTACAAAGACAGCGAGGACCTAGTTCTTGTTGGCTTGTTACGTGGTTCATTTGTATTTATGGCTGACCTAGCTCGTGCTATTGATGTGACTCATCAGGTCGACTTTATGACAGCATCAAGCTACGGCAATACCATGGAAAGCTCACGTGATGTGCGTATCCTGAAAGATCTTGATGATGATATTCAAGGCAAAGACGTTCTGTTAGTTGAAGACATTATCGACACCGGTAACACCTTGAACAAGATCAAAGAGATCTTGTCTCTTCGCGATCCTAAATCTGTTCGTATTTGTACCTTGCTAGATAAACCGAGTCGACGTGAAGTTCACGTCGACGTTGATTGGCTTGGTTTTAGTATTCCAGACGAATTTGTTGTGGGTGTTGGTATTGATTACGCGCAGAAATATCGTCACTTACCTTATATTGGTAAAGTTGTTCCGCAGGAATAATTTTTTGGTCATAAACCAATATTCTGTAAAGAAAAACGCCTCAATTAATTTGAGGCGTTTTAGTTTAAACGTGTTTTAACACGGGAGAGTGCAAGATGGTTTCCATGGCGTGTTGGTAGTTGTTTTCCAATTGCCCATAAGATTGGCTACTCAAGCCTAAGTCGATTAGCTTGCCATCATTGATTCCGTAAACTAACCCGTGCAAACGTACGCTCTGACCTCGTTTCCAGGCATTTTGTAATAGGGTTGAGTTACCCAAATTATAGACTTGCTCTGCGACATTAATTTCACAAAGCTTGTCCGCAAGTGCTTCTCCCTCGAGGTGGGCGAGCTTGGCTCTGTGTTTCAAATAGAAATCTCGAATGTGTAAAAGCCAATTGTTGATCAAGCCAAGATCAGGGTTGTCTATCGCAGCGGCCACACCACCGCAACCGTAATGCCCACATACAATAATATGCTTGACCTGTAATACATCGACAGCGTATTGAATGACGGATAGGCAATTGAGGTCTGTGTGAATAACTTGGTTAGCGACATTTCGATGCACAAACAACTCACCAGAGTGAAGGCCAGTTAAGCGCTCAGCAGGTACGCGACTGTCTGAGCAACCAATCCAAAGATAATCGGGGTGTTGGCCTTCTTCGAGTTTCGAGAAGTACTCGGGCTGCTCGGAACGTAAAGAATCAGACCACAAGTGGTTATTGGCAAAGAGCTGCTTCATTTCTGGCATAGTGACCATGACCTTAAAACGGATTTGCTGCCAATATACACAATGTTACAAATTTGAATCTATGATTTTAATCAGTTTGCCTGCTTGCCTAGAAAACTAGCCTACTCATCTGATCTGTTTGATAAGGATGTCTGACAGAAAACACGTACAATAGTGCGACTCTGGGGTATCTAAATGAATACCCTTTAAAATCTACCGTTGTTTATTGAGTCAATTACGGATAAAAAGTACGCACCAAGCAGGATAAGTTTGGGCTGTGTATTAACAAAAAATTTAATCACATAATTACATCGGTCTCGGCGGGCAAGAAACGTTGCAGTAAGAGCCACCCTACATAGTTTGCACATGAACGGAAAAAATCGTTGCTGGAGAGTGGAGGAGTGTTTTGCTAGGAAGTCGCTTTAAAGACATGAATATTAGAGGTGATGTGTTTGGTGGGGTCACCACTGCGATCATCTCTTTACCATTGGCACTAGCCTTTGGTGTCGCATCGGGTGCAGGCGCAGAAGCCGGGTTGTGGGGCGCCATCATGGTTGGCTTGTTTGCTTCCCTATTTGGCGGTTCGTCAACGTTGATCTCAGAGCCAACGGGCCCAATGACGGTGATTATGACTGCGGTCTTAACCGGTATGATGGCTAAATATCCCGAAGTGGGAATGGCAATGACGTTTACCGTGGTCATGATGGCTGGTGCGTTTCAGATCCTTCTCGGTACGTTAAAGCTTGGTAAATATGTCACCTTAATGCCTTACAGCGTGGTCTCCGGATTTATGTCCGGTATTGGTGTCATTCTCATTATCCTGCAACTTTCACCTTTACTTGGTCAGCAGGCGCCTCCTGGCGGGGTAACTGGAACTTTGGCTGCCTTTCCAGAGATAGTGGCCAATCTGAAATTTAGCGAGTTGTTCCTTGGCCTTCTTACATTAGGCATCTTGTTTTTCTTCCCTAAACAGTACAGAAAGTATGTGCCTGCTCAGCTAGTCGCTCTTGTCGCCGTTACTGTATTCTCTTTGGTTTTCTTCGATATGGACGACATTCGTCGAATAGGGGAAATTCCAACCGGTCTGCCATCTTTGGTCGTTCCTACGTTCAATTCTGAAATCTTTACCGCCATGGTAATCGATGCCTTGGTGTTAGGTACTTTGGGTTGTATTGATACCCTGTTAACCGCGGTGATTGGTGACTCGCTAACGCGTAAAGAACACGATTCAGACAAAGAATTACGCGGCCAAGGTTTGGCTAATATGATCAGTGGCTTGTTTGGTGCGCTGCCTGGAGCGGGTGCCACTATGGGTACCGTGACAAACATTCAAGTAGGAGCTCGCTCTCCTTTATCCGGTATTGTCCGCGCAACAGTCTTGGCGCTGGTGGTGTTGGTCGCTGCAGGATTAACAGAACCTATTCCAATGGCGGTTCTAGCCGGTATTGCCGTGTACGTTGGCTTCAATATTCTGGACTGGAGTTTTATTCAGCGAGCCCACCGTGTCAGCGTACAGGGTATGGCAATCATGTACGGCGTAATGCTGCTGACTGTGTTTGTCGATTTAATTGCCGCCGTTGGTCTTGGAGTATTTATTTCAAATATTCTGATCATCGAGAGATTGAGCCGTGAACAAGCGCGTTCGGTAAAAGCGATCAGTGATGCCGATGAAAATACGGTACCGCTGACTGACAGTGAGCGTAGCCTGTTAGACAGAGCCAAAGGTAAAGTGCTGTTCTTCTACCTGTCAGGGCCAATGATCTTTAGTGTTTCCAAAGCAATCTCACGCCAACATACGTCAATTGCCGACTATGAAGTGATGATTTTGGATCTGACTGATGTGCCAATGATTGATGTGACAGTAGGCTTGGCTTTAGAAAATGCCATTAAAGATGCGCAAGAAGCGAATTGTCACGTGTTGCTGCTTTGTCCAAATGAACGAACTCGTCAGCAACTTGAGAAATTCCGCGTGCTGGAACTAGTACCGCATTCCGACACCTATGTGTATCGCTACGAAGCGTTAAACGCTGCGCTTAAACACGTTGGTGAACACGACTCGTAATAATCTATAGCTAGAATTATCAAAGCGCTTCTACTAAGGAGCGCTTTTTTTGTTTTTTAATCGGCGGTCAACTTGAAAACTGACGGTTGCGATGTCATCTGTTAAAGAGCGCTAACCAAACTCGGCGCCAATAAAAAGAGAATCACTATGAGCGCACTGGAAATATCAGCACTTCGAAAAACCTACACAGGCGGTTTCGAAGCTCTTAAAGGCATAGATTTAACCGTTGAAAGAGGAGATTTCTATGCGTTACTTGGCCCTAACGGGGCGGGTAAATCGACCACCATTGGTATTGTTTCTTCGCTAGTTAATAAGACATCTGGGCAAGTCAAAGTATTTGGTTTTGATATTGATGAACAATTGGAGAAAGCCAAACAGCATTTGGGACTTGTTCCCCAAGAATTTAACTTCAATATGTTCGAAACTGTTGAGCAAATTGTATTGCAACAGGCGGGGTACTACGGCGTACCGAAAGCTTTGGCTAGACAACGCGCCCAACAATATTTGACCAAGCTTGATTTATGGGAGAAACGCGGTGAGCGTGCGAGGAATTTATCCGGTGGTATGAAGCGCCGTTTGATGATCGCGCGGGCTTTGATTCACGAGCCCAAGCTGTTGATCTTAGATGAACCTACCGCCGGGGTCGATATTGAGCTGCGCCGTTCAATGTGGGATTTTCTGCAAGAAATCAATCGCGAGCAAGGTATCACCATCATCTTGACCACTCACTATTTGGAAGAAGCGGAAATGCTATGTCGCAACATTGGCATCATCCAACGCGGTGAGTTAATCGAAAATACCAGCATGAAGGCATTATTGAATAAACTTCACGTTGAAACCTTTATCCTGGATTTGGAAGCGGGTGCTGAGCCAAAACCATTGGAAGGTGTGAATAGCCAAAAACTCAGCAATGGTTCTCTTGAAATTGAAGTGGAAAAAGAACAAGGCTTGAATGGCATTTTTACTCAGCTGACCGAGCAAGGTATCAAAGTCTTATCGATGCGGAATAAAGCAAACCGACTTGAAGAGCTGTTTGTGAGTATCGTTCAAGAGCAAGGGGAGCAATCATAATGTTTCAGATTTACTGGATAGCTTTTCGCAGCTTGCTAAAAAAAGAAGTCGATAGATTTACAAGAATTTGGGTACAAACTTTGGTGCCGCCCGCGATCACTATGACCCTTTATTTCATCATTTTTGGTAGCTTGATCGGTTCACGAGTGGGTGAAATGGGCGGTTTCAGCTACATGGAGTACATAGTGCCGGGGTTGATTATGATGTCGGTGATCACTAACTCGTACTCGAATGTCGCTTCCTCGTTTTTTAGTGCCAAATTTCAAAAAAACATAGAAGAGTTGCTGGTCGCGCCAGTGCCAAATTATGTAATTATTTTGGGCTTTGTCATGGGCGGCGTGGTTCGGGGATTACTGGTCGGCATTATTGTGACCTTTGTGTCACTGCTGTTTGTCGAGCTTCAGGTACAAAACTGGGCGGTGGTCGCAGCGACGGTATTTATGACATCGGTGGTGTTTGCGCTCGGCGGTTTGATCAATGCGGTATTTGCTAAAACTTTCGATGACATCTCTATAATTCCAACGTTTGTGCTGACGCCGTTGACTTACCTAGGCGGTGTGTTCTACTCAATTAGCTTGCTACCGGAATTCTGGCAAGGGGTATCAAAAGCCAACCCAATCGTATACATGGTAAATGCGTTTAGGCATGGTTTTCTTGGCGTATCGGATGTCAGTTTGACCACATCATTTACAGTACTTACGTTGTTTGTGGTTGGCCTGTATGCAGTTGCTCATTATTTGGTAAACCGAGGTATTGGACTGAGATCTTAGTGACCATAATGAACCTGAAAAAAATCCGCCTACTGGCGGATTTTTTGTATGAGGCTGTTAAATAACTCAGAGTTCAACGATTTGATTGTCGATAAGTCGAACGTCACCTAGGAAGGCGGCCATGAGTACAACGAGACGTTTTGATTGGTCATCTGGGTCACACAATCGGTCGGCATCGACAATAAACAGCTCGTCAGGTTGAAAACCGCGTTGCTGCAATTGTTGGCTGGCGAGCTCACAGTGGGATCGATAGTCGCTTGGTGATGCTTTCAGTTTTTCTGCGGTCTGATGCATGACTTCGGCTAGCTTTGGTGCTTTATTGCGCTGAGTAGGAGTTAGACGATTGTTGCGAGAGCTCATTGCCAATCCATCTGCTTCTCGCACCGTTGGTACACCAATAATTTCAATGCCCATAGCCAAATCGATAACCATCTGACGTATCACTGCTAGTTGCTGAAAGTCTTTTTCACCAAAGCAGGCAATGTCTGGCTGTACTAAGTTGAATAGCTTGGTGACAATGGTGGCAACACCGCGAAAATGCCCTGGACGAGAAGCACCTTCCAACACATGTGACAGTGTCGGCACTTCAACATAAGTTTGAGCATCTAACCCGTTTGGATAGATGGTATGCGCTTCAGGAGTGAAGACAAGATCGGTGCCTTCTTGTTGCAGCAGAACCAGATCTTGCTCTAGCGTTCTCGGGTATTTTTCTAAGTCATCCGCGCGCTCAAATTGCATCGGGTTGACAAAAATACTGACAACTACGATGTCTGCGTTCTTTTTTGCTTCTCTAACTAAAGTCAGATGGCCTTGATGCAAGTTGCCCATAGTCGGAACAAAGGCAACTCGCTTTCCAGATTGTTTAACTTGTCGGATTTGAGTTCTCAGCTCAGAGGGCTCAACGATGCGTTGTAAAACATGCTCCACGTGCTGAATCTCCTTTAGGCAATGGTGTGCGCTTCAGAAGGGAAGTTTCCTGCTTGCACGTCTTCAATATACTTAGCAACGGCTTTGCGTATATCACCTGTTTCCGCTAAGAAATTTTTAGAAAACTTCGGCATGTAGTTAACTGAGATACCAAACATGTCGTGCATCACCAGTATTTGACCGTCAGTGTCTTTACCAGCACCAATGCCAATCACTGGCACGTCTAGTGCTTGGGTAATGCGCTTTGCCAAACTCGCTGGTACGCACTCTAGCAAGACAATTTGGGCCCCCGCTTCTTGCAGTGCGATGGCGTCTTGCAACATTTGTTCTGCTTGTTGCTCTTCTCTACCTTGCACGCGGAAACCGCCAAAAATATTCACGCTTTGCGGGGTTAATCCTAAATGGGCACATACGGGAACTGCTCTTTCAGTCAGTGTCTTTACCGTATCCACTAACCAAGCACCACCTTCAATTTTTACCATGTTCGCACCAGCTTGCATCAGCTTGCCTGCGTTTTCACAAGCTTGTTCTGGTGTGGCATAACTCATGAACGGCATATCTGCCATCAACAAACAGTTTGGGCTACCCGCTCTGACGGCTCTTGTGTGGTAAGCAACGTCTTCTGTGGTTACTGGCAATGTGCTATCTTTTCCTTGCAGTACCATGCCTAATGAATCACCAACCAATAACACAGGCATAGACTCGGACTCGAACAATTGAGCAAAGCTGGCATCGTAGGCGGTTGATGTTGCGAACTTCTCGCCGGCTTTTTTCCATTTCATCAAATCGGTAATGGTGATTTTTTTCATTTGAATATTTCCTTACTTGGATTGGCAGGAGGGCGTAAGTTATCCTCGCTCATGCCAAATCTTCAGACCATTTCTGTCTACTTTCTGAAGTAATTCGGGGAGTGACGTACCATCGGGAAGCGCGAGTGTTGGCGCAATTTCCGCTAATGGATACAAAACAAATTCTCGAGTTTTCATGCCGTAATGGGGAATGGTTAGACGCTCACTGTTGATCACTTGCTTCCCAAAAAGCAATATGTCTAAGTCCAGTGTTCTTGGTCCCCAGCGCTCTTCTTTACGTACGCGCCCTTGTTCTTGTTCAATCTTTTGAGTTTGATCGAGTAATTCAATAGCAGAAAGCTCAGTTTGAATCTCTGCAACGGCGTTGATGTAATCAGGCTGGTCTTGAGGCCCCATTGGCGAGCTACTGTACAGGGAGGAAGCGCTAACAAACTTTGATTTAGGTAAAGTTTTTAGCGCTTCAATGGCGAGAAGCGCCTGTTGTACGGGGGTAGCGAGGTTGCTACCGATAGCAATATACGCAGTGACCATTAGTTTGCTGGCGGTTTGCGACGACCGCCTCCTTTACGACGGCGAAAACGAGGTTTACCTGGCTTGCTGTCTAGGTCGTTGACCATGGTTTGGCGAACTGGTCGCGTGGCATTTTGGAAAGTCCCCCACCATTGAGCCAATTCTTCAACTTCGCCCCCTTCGATTTCTCCTCTCATTTCGAGGAAATCAAAGCCTGCTCGGAATTTATTTAACTCCATCAAGCGGAACGCGCGTTTGCCATGCCTACGCGGCAAGCGTAATTGCAGTTGCCAAATTTCTCGGATTGTAGCGGTATGACGACGCGGGATGGCAGTCGATTGAACTTGTCTATCTAGGATGATGTTACTGGCTTCCATCACTGCATCGTAAAAAGACAAACCTTGCTCGGCTTCAAACTGAGACGCAAGCTCAACCAATGGATACCAAAGAATCGCGGCAAACATAAATGCAGGGTTGATGCGTTTGCCTTCTTCGATTCGTTGGTCGGTTGAATCAAGAACCAGATCCAGCATTTGTTCCGCTTTCGAGTCGTAATTTGCGGTGAAGTGCTCCGCGACGGATGGGAACAATTGTTGGAACAAATTGTATTGGCGCAATAGGTGATAGGTTTCTAAACCTTGACCACTTTGCAGCAGCTTCAATGACTCTTCGTAAAGACGAGCGGCAGGAATGTCTCTGAGCAAGTGAGACAAATCTTCTATCGGTGCTGCGGTATCTTCTTCGATATCAAAGTCGAGTTTAACAGCAAATCGAATTGCTCTTAGCATACGAACTGGGTCTTCACGATATCGAACGTCGGGATCACCAATCAAACGAATCAGGCGATCTTCCATGTCTTCAATGCCACCAGCGTAATCGTGAATGCTGTAGTCACCGATGTTGTAGTACATGGCATTAACCGTGAAATCACGGCGCTCAGCGTCTTCATCAATTTTTCCGTACACATTATCGCGCAACAACATGCCTTGCTCAGATTGTTTGGCAATATTGGACGCCGATTCCTGAGGCTGATGATGGCCGCGGAAGGTAGCCACTTCAATGATGTCTCGGCCAAACATAATGTGGGCCAGACGGAATCGTCGACCAATCAGTCGACAATTACGGAACAGCTTGCGGATTTGTTCAGGAGTCGCGTTGGTCGCGATGTCGAAGTCTTTGGGCTCTTGTCCCAGCAATAAATCGCGGACTCCGCCACCCACTAGGTAGGCATCAAAACCCGCGCCATTTAGGCGGTACAAAACTTTTAGTGCATTATCGCTAATTTGCTTGCGAGAGATATTGTGCTCTTCTCGCGTTATCAAATTCAGCTCGAGTTCAGGAAACGTCTGAGACTCGCGGTAAGTGTTTTCAGTCATAGCTTCTATGTGGCAACCTTAGGTTGCTCATTTGCGCCGAAGCAAAATCGGCGATGTCATCGGTATCGACTATCGAACAAAAGGTCACTGATGTTATCGATACTCGGTAAATGAGTAAATTTGCGGCTAATGATAGCGTAGCGCTAGCCATTTGAGAACTTTGGTGTTCGTTGCAGCTGATTTGGTAAGGTATCTATACGCCAATTTTGTATCGCCCACGACAACAATTCTTCAATAGAAACCTCTGTCATCTCTGCTGGAACAGACATGCCCAAGAACTGCAATGCCTTTATCAGGGAGGGAATGGGTTGCTGGCTATCAATAGCGGTAGCATGGTTTTGCTTGGACAATTTATTGCCATTACAATCGAGTGCCAGTGGTAAGTGCAAATAACGTACGGGCTCAGTCGATAACGTGTGATACAGGCTGATATGACGACCTGTTGGCTCTATTAGGTCAGCACCGCGCACTATCTCAGTTATGCCTTGGTAAATATCATCTAGAACCACCGCCAAATTGTACGCAAATAATCCGTCACGACGTTTGATGATGAAATCTTCTTCAGCCAGCTGTGGCGCAATATCGATGTTACCGTGCTTGATATCGTTAAACTGGTAGATGGGATGCTGCATGACCAAACGCACTGCTTTGTCATTTGGATCTTCGTGGTTTAACGTTCGGCAATGACCTTGGTAATAACCACCTTGTTCCTTGATTTGCTTTCGCGTGCATTGACACAAGTAGGCACTGCCAGTTTCAATCCACTGGTCGATCTGTTCTTGATACACCTCTAACCGCTGGCTTTGATACAAAACCGTATCATCCCAGTAAAGCCCGAATGCCTCGAGTGTTCTTAAAATGTCATCGGCTGCACCCGGTACTTCTCGAGGAGGGTCAATATCTTCGATTCTAACCAGCCATTTACCTTGCTCCGATTTTGCCTGTAGATAGCTGCCTAGTGCTGCGACAAGAGAACCAAAATGCAGAGGGCCAGAAGGCGAGGGGGCGAAGCGTCCAATATAACTCATGACAGAAGCGGAAGTTTAAAAGCCAGTAATTGGCCAAAGGGTAGCACAAGAGAATGACTCAGACAGGAAGGCGTGAGTCTGATATTCGACTAAAAGAAAAGGGAGCTGAGCTCCCTTTTCATCCATTCTTAGCCTTTCATCTGCTTTTCTTTCATCTCTGCAAGTGTTTTACAGTCGATGCACAAGTCTGCAGTTGGTCGCGCTTCTAGGCGACGGATGCCAATCTCACATCCGCAAGACTCACAGTAGCCGAATTCATCGTCTTCAATTTTTTGCAGTGTCTTTTCAATCTTTTTGATAAGACGGCGTTCGCGGTCACGGTTGCGAAGCTCAAGACTGAACTCTTCTTCTTGTGATGCTCGGTCAACTGGGTCTGGGAAGTTCGCCGCTTCATCCTGCATGTGGTGAACCGTACGCTCAACTTCTTCTCTGAGCTGGTTACGCCAAGCTGTTAGGATCTTTCTAAAGTGATCCAACTGCTCAGGTGACATGTACTCTTCACCTGGTTTTTCTTGGTATGGCTCTACACCGGCAAGGGCTAGGATGCCGAGTGTTTTTTTCTTGGATTCTGGCATGCAGCATCTCCTACTAACACCTAGTCAACTGCTTAAGCAGTCATTTTTAAGGCGGGTATCTATAGCAAAAAGAAATTGGCGTGGCAACGACTTGTTTTCAAACCGACGGGTTGTGCGTCTTGAGGCTTATTTTTTGGTGCTCAAATCACACATTCGATAGGCGTTTGAATACAAATCTCATTAGGCGATAACGCCGCTTTGTAGCTAATTATTTCCACACCCTTTTCTTGGGCTTCTCTCAGCAAGGCTGAGTACTTCGGGTCTATATGGTGTGCAGGAGACACTTTTTCAATGCCTGAATGCAAAACAGCAAAAAAAAGTACCGCCCTGTTGCTGGCTTCTACTTCTGCAATTAACTCTCGTAGGTGCTTTTGACCGCGAGTGGTCACTGCATCAGGAAAGCAACCCATCCCTTTATCTATTGAAGTCTCTAATAACGTGACACTTTTTACTTCCACATAGCAGTGTGGTCTATCTTGTGATTTAAGCAAGATATCAATTCGGCTATTTTCACTGCCGTATCTCACTTCCGTCTCGAGTTGCTGATAATTGAGTAGTTCCGTTACTTTCTGATTTTGAATCGCTTCAACAACCAATTGATTGGCACGAGCGGTGTTGACACAAATCCAGTGATCATCATGAGTTTGGGTTAGCTCCCAGCTGTTTGGGTATTTGCGCTTTGGGTTATCTGAGGTGGAATACCACACAGTATCGCCGGGTGTCGCACAACCCGTCATCGCTCCTGTGTTGGCGCAATGAATGGTACGTGGGGATTCTTGCCCTTTCAGCTTAATATCAGCTAGGAAGCGCTTATAACGCTTTAACAGCGTGGCGGACTCTAGTGGAGATTCAAACTGCATTTACAATCCAGACTTAGGTACAATGCAGCCATGTTAACACTCTCGGACTCTGCTGTGTCACAGACTGCCTCCACTCCAGTCACACTTCCAATTCAATCGGTGATGCCGGCAATACGCCAGGCGATTCAAAATCATGACAAAGTGATCGTTCAAGCTGCTCCCGGTGCGGGTAAATCGACGTTCTTGCCTTTGGATATTCTGCAATCTGGTTTGATAGCAAACAAAATTGTTATGTTGGAACCGAGGCGTCTTGCGGCAAAAAGTATTGCGCATTATTTGGCGAGTCAATTGGGCGAAAAAGTCGGTGAGACAATAGGATATCGTATTAAGGGAGAGAGTCACGCCGGTCCACAGACCAAGTTAGAGGTGGTAACCGAAGGTATCCTTACCCGAATGATTCAGTCAGATCCGGAACTCGCTGGTATTGACTTGGTTATTTTTGATGAATTTCATGAGCGCAATCTACATGCGGACACCGCATTAGCCTTTAGCCTAGAAATTCAGCAGGTTCTGCGCGACGATCTGAAAATCATGATCATGTCCGCCACTTTGGACAGCGAAGCGCTGCAGAAATGGTTACCAGACGCCGCATTTATCGAATCTGAAGGACGTACCTTTCCGGTTGAGATTGAGTACAAGCCGTCAAAACCCATGGTGCATTGGTTGGATCACGCGTTTGCACAAACTGCGAATGCGATTGCCAACGAACAGGGTTCCATATTGGTCTTTTTGCCCGGAAGAGCGAGTATCGATAGTCTTTTTAAACGTCTAACTGAACCAGGCAACCTGCCAAAAGATATAGCAATTTACCCTTTATACGGCCAGTTAGATTTTAAACAGCAGCAAGCGGCAATTCGACCGAGCATCAATCATCAAAGAAAAGTGGTACTGGCAACCAATATTGCCGAAACCTCGATTACGATTGAGGGCATTCAAGTTGTGATTGACTCGGGGCTTGAACGAGTTGCCAAGTTTGATTTAAACAGTGGCATAACACGCTTAGAGCAGGGCATGATTGCTCAGTCTTCGGCGCATCAGCGTGCCGGTCGCGCTGGCCGTACTCAAGCCGGCAAGTGCATTCGACTTTACAGCGAATCCAAATTTAATAGCCAAGCAGACGTTCCGACCGCAGACATTTTGCAATCAGATTTATCGACGTTAGCCCTTGAGTTGGTTCAATGGGGAACACGAGATGCAGCGGAACTGCAATGGTTAGACACGCCACCTCAAGCGGCGGTTCAACAAGCTTATTCGTTGTTGGTCCAGCTGGGACTGCTGGATAAAAAACGCGCTCTTACCCGTTTGGGTCACTTTGCTCTAGAGTTAGGGTTGGAGCCTCGTCTTGCGGCTATCGTCAGTCATGCAAATAAGGTTCAAGACTCGACAGTATGTTCTCAAAAAGCACTGTCTCAAGATCTACTGTCTCATGCCTTGCTAGCTGTCGCGTTGTTGGAAGAACCAGAAAAAAACGTGTTCGATTTGCAGCAAAGCGCCCAGCGTTGGTTTGGTAACAAACATCAGCAACAAAAACGCGTTACGCAGCGTATTAGGCAACTTGCCTCGCGATTGGGCCATCAAGTCAGGCTAGAGACAGAAATGGATCTGGGTTTGATTGTGGCATCTGCTTATCCAGATCGAATAGCAAAAATTAGGTCAAATCAGCATAGTCAATACCAACTCAGTAATGGCCAAGGTGTATCCCTTACTGAAAAGCAAGATTGGATAACTTGGGATTATCTAGTTGCCATCGATGTGCTGAGAAGCACCAATCAGTCTCAGATTATTCACAGCGCAATTGAGCTCGATATCAAAGAACTTCAACAGCAACGACCTGATTTGTTCTCGGAAAAAACCATTTCCGGGTGGGATGAGAAAAAAGGTCAGTTATTGGTGAAAAGACAAGAGTGTCTTGGCGCCTTGGTATTGTCTTCCCAGCAAGTCAATTCTCCAGATAGCAAAACCCTGACAAAAGCCTTACTTAGTCATGTACAAACACAAGGCTTGGGTGTGTTACATTTCCCTGAAGATATTTTGCAAAAGCTGATTAGAGTGCAATGTGCCAAACAGTGGTTACCGGATTACGAGTGGCCCGATTGCTCTGATCGCGGTCTATTGGCAAACTTGGATGGTTGGCTTGAACCGTATATGACCGGTGTTACCACATTAAAAGCACTAACAAAATTAGATTGGCGCCAATTGTTTGATGCTTATTTGGGGTGGCCTTTGTCTTCGCAGCTTGATGATTGGTTACCTACAAACTTAACGGTTCCAACTGGCAACAAAAAAACCGTTCAGTATTCGCTTGATAAAGCCCCTATGGTATCGGTAAGAATACAGGAAATGTTTGGTGCCCTTGAATCACCCAAAGTGGCTCAAGGTAAAGTGATTGTGACTCTAGAGCTGTTGTCACCTGCGCAGCGACCGTTACAAATTACCAATGATTTGGCGGGTTTTTGGTCGGGTTCATATCAAGACGTTCAAAAAGAAATGAAAGGACGTTATCCCAAGCATGTATGGCCTGATGATCCCGCCAACCACATTCCGACGACCAAAACGAAACGACATTTGAATTAATGACAGACAAAAAGCCCAAACGCAAAACTTCTACAGCAACGCGTCGAGTGAATAAAAACGCAACTAAACCGCGTGCTAAAAAGCGTTCGAGTAAACCAAAAAAAACAAGGTCCAAACCGACTTGGTTAAGGCGTATTTGGTCGTTGGTTTGGAAAATAGGGTTGGCGAGTTTTACGGTACTCGTTCTCGGAGTCGTGTATTTAGACTCGTTGGTTCGGGAACGATTTGAAGGACAGTTGTTTGAGTTGCCGACTGTCGTTTATGCCAGAGTCCTAACACTATTGCCCGGTGACGAGTTATCGATTCAAGAGGTGCGTAATGAATTGGATGTGCTGAATTATCGAAAAGTTCGCCAGCCCAAATTTCCGGGTGAGTACTCGGCGTCGTCTTCAAAAATTGAACTGATCCGTCGTCCGTTTGAGTTTTCCGACGGCCCAGAGCCAGATCGCCATGTGATGTTGCATTTCGATTCCAGCGGACTCTCTCGTATCCAATCTCTCGAGCAACGCGGCGATCTTGGTTATTTGCGGATCGAACCTAAAATGCTCGGAATGTTGGAGAAAGAGAAACTCGAGCAACGTCTGTTTTTAAAACGTAACCAATTCCCGGAACTTCTTGTTGACGCTCTGCTGATCACAGAAGATCGAGACTTCTACAAACACGAAGGCGTTTCGCCATTGGCTATTGTTCGCGCTTTTGTGACCAATATTCAGGCGGGCCGAACGGTACAGGGGGGCAGTACGCTTACCCAGCAACTTGCTAAGAATATGTTCCTCTCTAGTGAACGCACGTTGTGGCGTAAAGTTCGCGAAGCCTTAATTGCACTAATTATCGAACACCGCTACGACAAAGATAGAATTCTAGAAGCTTACTTAAATGAAGTATTTTTAGGTCAGCATTCTAGTGGACCGATTCATGGCTTTGGTTTAGGGGCTCGCTTTTACTTTGGTCAACCCATAGAAGAACTGCGTATTGACCAACTCGCTCTTCTGGTGGGGTTGGTCAAAGGTCCATCCTACTACAATCCAGTTCGCCGCCCTGAACGAGCGAAACAACGTCGTGATTTGATTCTTAGATTGTTAATGGACCACGATTTACTCACCGCCAGACAGTTTGAACAAGCAGCTAGTCGACCGTTAGACGTGAGTGAAAAGCCGTCAATTGCACCGAGGCGTCCGGCGTATTTTGATCAGGTGAGAAATGAACTTAATCGCTACGTAGGCGAAGATTTTCAGTCGGGGAAAGGTTTGCGAGTATTCACTTCTCTTGATCCTGTTTCACAGCAAATGCTAGAAAACTCCGTCCGTAACAAAGTCCCTCATTTGAGCTCCAAACACGGCAAAGCGCTCCAAGCAGCAGCAGTCGCTGTTGACCGTAATACAGGTGAAATTCGTGCCATGGTTGGTGGTACTCGCACTGGCTTTGATGGATTTAATCGTGCACTGAATGGCAGACGCCAAATAGGTTCACTTGCTAAACCAGCTGTGTATTTAACCGCACTTGCGGAACCGGATCGCTTTCACTTGGCTACGACCTTAAGTGATGAACCTATGACGTTGCGCGGACAAAAAAGTGGCGATGTTTGGTCGCCGCAGAATTACGACAACCAATTTAGAGGGCCAGTACCGCTCTATCAGTCTTTGGCTCGTTCTTACAATGTGCCTACCGTACAACTTGGAATGGAAGTCGGGATCGGCAGTGTAGTGGACACTTTGGTCGGACTCGGTGTGCCTTCCAAAGAGATTCGAGCCGTTCCTTCCATGTTTTTGGGTGCGTTTAGCCTGTCGCCGATTGAAGTGGCGCAAATGTATCAAACGTTAAGTAATTCAGGTCGAAAAGCGTCACTTTCTGCACTGCGTTCTGTGTTGGATCGAGACGGTAAATTGATCTACGAGTCCATACCCAGAGTGGCGCAAAGAGTTAATGAGCAGGCTGCGTGGCTGACCATGTATGCGCTGAAAAAGAGTGTTGAAGAGGGCACCAGCCGCATCTTGCAACGAGACTTCTCGAGTTATCACTTAGCAGGAAAAACCGGAACCAGTAACGAAATGCGAGACAGCTGGTTTGTTGGTGTCGATGGTCGAGAAGTGACCACTATTTGGGTGGGCCGAGATGACAACGGGCCGACCGATGTCACCGGTTCTCGCGGCGCCTTGCGGGTCTATCATGACTACCTCAAACAAAGAGGGCCGCAGCGATTGCAAATTCCACGCCCACCTAAAATCATCAATCTAGGGACAGAGGCAAATAGTGATGGTAAGTGGTTGCTAACTTGTGATGCAGAAAACCTCATTCCGGTATGGGATCACAAGGGACAACTCGCTCGTCAATGTAGCCGTTCAAACAACTGGATAAACCGTTTGTTAGATTGGTAATTCGGTAGTGATTTACAGAAAATGAGTGTGAATAGGCAATTATTAGCACTCGATTTCGTTGCTTAACCGCTTTTGTACTAGAATTGGCCTGACAGACTTTGGTCGCAGTGACCGCAAACAAGGACGAATGTGACGAGTCTAAAGTCGGTCTAGCCAATTTAAAGTGGTTAAATCTCGTTCGCTGTGGGTTCAATAGACCTGAAACAGCCGCCAAACACCAGCAAAACGTATGACTTTAGTCTTAACTTGCTATGTTGGTCAAAGTGATGAGATTTTAATTTTTAGTTAAATTTGCTATGCTCCGTCCCACAGTTTGGCCTCTCTGGCGCTGTTTCTCAGTCAAACATTGAATGAAAAATTAGGCAAAAGGAGAGCCAAGTTTCCAAGGATGTTCACTCCAATTTTATTCAAAAATAAAGGAGGAACCGCAATGAGAGGAAAAAGTCGTGCTTGAAGCCTACCGTAAACACGTCGAAGAACGTGCCGCTGAAGGAGTCGTCCCAAGACCTTTGGACGCCGAACAAGTGGCAGGTCTGGTTGAACTTCTGAAAAATCCCCCACAAGGTGAAGAAGACGTTATTCTTGACCTGCTCGAAAATCGTATCCCACCAGGTGTTGATGAAGCCGCATACGTAAAAGCTGGTTTCCTAACTGCTGTTGCCAAAGGTGAAGTGGAAAGCCCACTAGTATCGCGTGAACACGCTACTCGCCTGCTTGGTACTATGCAAGGTGGTTACAACATCGAGCCATTGATTTCCCTACTAGACGATGACAGCTTAGCGCCAATCGCTGCTGAGAAACTGTCACACACTTTGCTGATGTTTGATGCGTTTTATGACGTTGAAGAAAAAGCAAAAGCGGGCAACAGCCACGCGCAAAAAGTTATGCAATCTTGGGCTGACGCAGAGTGGTTCCTGTCTAAGCCTGAGCTACAAGAAAAAATCACGCTGACCGTATTCAAAGTAACGGGTGAAACAAACACGGATGATTTGTCTCCTGCACCAGATGCTTGGTCTCGCCCTGACATCCCAGTGCACGCTCTTGCAATGCTTAAGAATGAGCGTGAAGGAATCAATCCTGATCAAGCTGGTACTATCGGTCCGATCAAACAAATCGAATCACTAAAAGAAAAAGGCCATCAGCTAGTTTATGTTGGTGATGTTGTAGGTACGGGTTCTTCTCGTAAATCAGCAACCAACTCCGTGCTTTGGTTCATGGGTGACGACATTCCAAATGTGCCAAACAAGCGCACAGGTGGTTATGTTCTAGGTGGTAAAATTGCACCAATCTTCTTCAATACAATGGAAGATGCGGGCGCACTACCAATCGAAGTTGACGTGACTAAGCTAAACATGGGTGACGTCATTGACGTGTACCCATACGAAGGCAAAGTTTGTAACCACGAAACTGGCGATGTCATTTCAGAATTCTCTCTGAAAACCGATGTGTTAATTGATGAAGTTCGCGCTGGTGGACGTATTCCACTGATCATCGGTCGTGGTCTAACAGACAAAGCCCGTCAGTCTCTAGGTCTAGGCGCTACTGATATTTTCCGTAAGCCGGGCTCTGTTGAAGACACGGGTCGTGGCTTCTCACTAGCTCAGAAGATGGTAGGCAAAGCATGTGGCGTAGAAGGTATTCGCCCAGGTACTTACTGTGAGCCTAAGATGACAACAGTGGGTTCGCAAGACACCACAGGTCCTATGACTCGAGATGAGCTAAAAGACCTTGCATGTCTTGGTTTCTCTTCAGATCTTGTGATGCAGTCTTTCTGTCACACATCTGCTTACCCTAAGCCGGTCGACGTAAATACTCACCATACCTTGCCAGATTTCATTATGAACCGAGGCGGTGTATCACTGCGTCCTGGTGATGGTGTTATCCACTCGTGGCTAAACCGTATGCTACTACCAGATACTGTAGGTACGGGTGGTGACTCTCATACACGTTTCCCTTTGGGTATTTCTTTCCCAGCAGGTTCTGGTCTTGTTGCGTTTGCAGCAGCAACCGGTGTAATGCCGCTTGATATGCCAGAATCCATCTTGGTTCGCTTTAAAGGCGAGATGCAACCAGGTATTACGCTACGTGACCTTGTACACGCCATCCCTTACTACGCAATTCAACAAGGTCTATTGACGGTTGAGAAAGCGGGTAAAGTGAACGAGTTCTCTGGTCGAGTTCTAGAGATTGAAGGTGTTGAGCACCTGACTGTAGAGCAAGCGTTTGAACTTTCAGATGCCTCCGCAGAGCGCTCTGCAGCGGGCTGTACTGTTAAGCTATCGCAAGAGTCTATCGAAGAGTACCTAAACTCTAACATTGTTATGTTGAAGTGGATGATCTCTGAAGGTTACGGTGACGTGCGTACCATCGAGCGTCGTATTAAAGCGATGGAAGAGTGGTTGGCGAATCCAGAGTTAATGGAAGCTGACGCAGATGCCGAATACGCTCACGTCATTGAAATTGACTTGGCAGACATTAAAGAGCCTGTACTGTGTGCTCCTAACGATCCGGACGATGCACGCCTTCTATCTGAAGTAGCAGGAACAGACATCGATGAAGTATTTATCGGTTCTTGTATGACCAATATTGGTCACTTCCGTGCGGCAGGTAAACTGCTAGAGAAGTTCAACGGTCAATTGGATACGCGTCTATGGGTTGCACCACCAACTAAGATGGACCGTGACCAGCTAACGGCTGAAGGTTACTACGGCATCTACGGTAAAGCGGGTGTTCGTATTGAAACACCAGGGTGTTCTCTATGTATGGGTAACCAAGCGCGAGTTGCGGATAAAGCGACAGTAATGTCGACTTCTACTCGTAACTTCCCGAACCGTTTAGGTACAGGTGCTGATGTTTACCTTGCTTCTGCTGAACTCGCGGCGGTTGGCGCAATTCTTGGTCGTATTCCGACTAACGAAGAATACCTAGAATACGCTCAGCAAATTGATGCAACAGCAGCAGACACTTACCGTTACTTGAACTTCCATAAGATGGACGAGTACACCAAGAAAGCAGATACGGTTATCTTCCAAGAGCCAGCATAATTTGAATTTTCAAAGTGATTAAAACCGCCGAAAGGCGGTTTTTTTTATGGGATAAGTTTGGACAATTAAGTGGTTAAGGTGTACTTACAGACAAAAAGCCACTCCGAAGAGTGGCTTAGGTAATTAAGAGTTGTAAATTGAGCGATATTTATAACTGTATGAGGCTCGCCACGTTGCGCGAGGTCTGAGTTAAGTTTTGCTCAGCTTCAATCAGTGCAGTCGGTAAGTCTACTGAACGATTAACGATAGCAAATACCGCGTCAAGGCCATGTTGGTGTACAACAGCATAATCAGGGGTGTAACAGCCTGCGATGGCAATAACCTTCTTATCAAAAGCTTTAGCCGTTCTTGCAACACCAATTGGTGTTTTACCGTGAATGGTTTGGCTATCAATCCTGCCTTCACCGGTAATGACAATATCTGCATCACGAACGTGCTGTTTTAAGCCAACTGCGTCGATGACAATATCCACACCGGGAAGTAGTTTAGCTCCTAGAACACCGACAAGCGCTGCTCCCATACCGCCAGCCGCACCACCACCCGAGATAGATAGCACATCCGTTAGCAATGAATGTCCAACAACGTCGGCAAAGTTTAGTAGTGCTTTGTCCAGTTCACTGACCATCTCTGGAGTTGCGCCTTTTTGAGGACCAAATACAGCCGATGCCCCCTGCTCACCACATAGGGGGTTATCTACATCACAGGCAACCAAAAGCTCGACGTTGTGGAGACGAGGATCAAGCTCTGCGAGATCAATATTGGTGAGGCTGTTGAGCGCAGCGCCACCAGCAGCTAAACCTTGACCTAAGTGGTCGGTACATTGCACACCTAGTGCTTGCAACATACCAAGACCCGCATCGTTGGTGGCACTGCCGCCCAACCCTACAATTATGCGCTTTACTTTGTGGTCCAAGGCCGCCTTGATCAATTCACCTGTACCGTAGGATGTGGTGATCAGAGGGTTTCGACTTTCTGGAGTAGTCAAATGCAGTCCGGAAGCCGCTGCCATTTCGATTACAGCGGTTTCGCCATCACCAAGTAGACCAAAAAAGCCATCTACATTTTGTCCTAGTGGACCAGTGACCTGACAAGCGATGATATGCCC
The DNA here is from genome assembly GCF_056159765.1 of Vibrio sp. ABH4_348. Classification (NCBI taxonomy): domain Bacteria; kingdom Pseudomonadati; phylum Pseudomonadota; class Gammaproteobacteria; order Vibrionales; family Vibrionaceae; genus Vibrio; species Vibrio sp. ABH4_348. Next base: position 258,130 of record NZ_JBSWVW010000001.1, read on the forward strand.
ATCAGTTGCATCGACCAAAGATTGCACCGTACCTTCACCACCATCGGCCATAGGGACTTTGATGTATTCGGCAGTTGGCAAAACTTGCTTAAATCCTTGTTCAATGGCGTCTGCAACTTGCATCGCAGTTAAACTTTCTTTAAAGGAATCAGGTGCAATTACAATTTTCATTGAGTCTCTCTTACAGTAAAACTAGGCTCAGGATGTATACAAGTGTCATCGCAGTCACGCCTTGAACTAAGGTTGCTGCAGTTTGTGCACGATAAGCTAAACCAACGCTCATACGGCTAAACTGAGATACTACCCAGAAGAAGCTATCGTTAGCGTGAGATACGGTCATCGCACCAGCACCAATCGCCATTACGGTAAGTACTCGGCCCATTTCAGTATCTAAACCAAGTTGAGCTAGCATAGGTGCGACTAATGCCGAGGTGGTAACAAGTGCAACTGTCGAAGAGCCTTGAGCGGATTTAAGCGCTGCTGCAACAATAAATGGCATAAAGATACCAACACCGTAAGCAGACAGGGTTTCACCTAAGTAGGTACCCAGTTCAGTTGCCTTTAATACTGCACCAAATGCACCACCTGCACCTGTGATCAGTAGAATAGGTGCCGCTGCCGAGATACCTTGGCTGATTCGTTGACCAAACTCTTCTGATTTATTGTCAGATTTCAATAAACGAACAGACAGGATTAAACCTACAAATAGCGCGACCAGAGGTTGTCCTAAAAAACCGAATAGATCTAACAAGAAGCCTTCACCTAATGGATACGATGGGAATTTAGCAATTGAACCTAAACAAATGAACAAGATTGGAACAAAAATAGGAGAGAAAGCTTGTCCGGCTGTCGGTAGCGTACCATAAGAAGCTTTAAGCTCTTGCCAATCTTGTTTGAGCTCTTCTTGTTGCTCGTCCAAGTTATCAGGTTCAACATTCTTAAATCGATTTGCCCACAACATACCAGCAATCGCCGCGGTTGCAGCCACAAAAATACCGACACCAATAACTAAACCAAGGTTTGATTCAAGCCCTAAGTTACCTGCGGCAGCAATAGGTCCGGGTGTTGGTGGAACAAAAGTATGAGTCGCGTAAAGACCTGTTGCTAGGGCCACACTCATCGCAACACTTGATGTTCTCAGGCGCTTAGCTAAGGATTCTTTCAATGAGTTAAGAATGACATAACCAGAATCGCAAAAAACAGGAACAGAAACGATGTAGCCGATAATGGTCATGGTTAGAGTGGGGAAGCGATCGCCCAATACGCGAATCACGGTATCTGCCATGGTGATCGCAGCACCGCTTTTTTCTAAAATCACGCCAATAATGGTACCAAGTACGATGACGAGGCCGATATAACCAAGAATGCCACCAAAACCACCGGCGATGGTTTTTGCAATGCTATCAGCTGGCAGCCCGTAAGCAAACGCAGCGATAAATGCAGCACTGATCAGTGCCAAAAATGGGTGTAGCTTAAATTTTGTTGTTGCAATGACGATAAAACCTATCACTGCTAAAAGTATGAGTATCAGCTCCATGTGAAAACTCCAATTGTGTAGGGGAAGGGTTAAGTGCTACCCACTTCTGTTGACGTTATTGAGTGTTTCATTGGTAGCTCCTGCACAATATCTGCTCTACATAGTTATTGGTTTGTTCATTTAAACAAACATTACGTTTTTGGAGATGTTATTTTTGTGCTATTGCACAAGTTGTAGTGATTATTGGCTAATAGATAGAGCCAAATACAAGTGAATTTTATCTTCTAAGTTATTGATATCTAAACCAGTAGCCGTTTTGATTTTGTCTAGTCGATAACGCAGGGTATTTCGATGAATATGAAGAGATTCACACGTCATATTGAGATCACAATTTGAATCAAAATAGCGCCTCAGTGTTGTTTCTAGTTGCCCATTTTTATCGACGCCAGTTAATGCAATCAGTGGCGAAAGCAGTCGGTCACGTTGCCAACTGTCATACTCAAGCGCGTTGAGTAAGACAGGCAACTGATGGTCTTCAAAGAAAAAGATGTTGCCAGGCAGATGTCGCGAGATTTGTAGTGTGGTTTGCGCGGTTTGAAAAGATTGGCTCAATCCAAGAGGTGTTGCGAAATAGTCACCTACCGCCATTTTGATTTTGAATTCCGCTTCCTGGTCGATACGTTTCAGAAGTTGCTTGATCCTTTGCCTCTCTCTGTTCGGGTCCCATTTCTGTTGATTTACTGATGCGGGCTTTAACACCACGACTTCATGGTCCGATACAGATAAGATACCTACCAAATTGTTTCTTTCGGGAAACTCAAGCAAATGCACTAAGTGCTGCATGTGTTCTAAGGTCACCGCTTGTTTTTTTCGAGGGATAAGTTTGATGATTGCGGCGATTCTCGGCTGCTGGATATCTATGCCCAATCGTTGTGCAATGGTTTCTAGCTTATTGATATCTTGGTGCTTTCCGCTAATTAGCTGTAAAACAAGCTCCTCTCGATGACGCTTATCCCACTGAATTTGCTCCATTAGTTCTGCTTGCTCAACAATCAACTCGGCAGTCATTTTGACCAGTTCACCATAGCGATGCACCGCTGAAGGTTCTCCGGAAATACCCACAACACCAAGTACGTCTTCATGATGAACAATGGGGAGATTGATCCCCGGTTTTACGCCTTTGAGCCTGGATGCCATCGCATCATCAATTTCGACCGTGCGACATTCATTAATGCTCAGCACAGCACCTTCGTGTTTTTGATACAGTCGATTGGGATCACCAGAACCAATGATACGCCCCTCGCTATCCATAACATTGACCGAGTAATTGATGATCTTCATTGAACGCTGAACGATCTGATTGGCGATGGTTTCATTTAGCTGCATAGCAAGTTCCTAAAGCAAGAGATGGTCGACAGTGCTCATTTCAGCGATAATAGCAGTGGATTTGAAAACAACTCTAGTGACATCTGATGGATTACGAATTTAAGCACAATATTTTTGAAGGCCGAGTCATGGCTAATTTCTCTATGGGGCAGGAGCTCATCGGTGCTTGGTTTGAGGAAGAGTGCAATCAAGAGAATTGGTCAAAAACGCAGGAACTGATTGATAACGCTCAGCAGTTACCAAATCAAGAATATTCGATCATTGCCTCTGGTTTATCGATTTCAGTACAAGATTATGAAGTATCGGTAACTCGTCACCATTCCGATCATGAATCAGACGATAGTATTAAACGGTATGAGGATGAATCCTTATATTTGGACGACAGTATTCAAGAAAGTCATTGTGGGTTAGAAGATTTTTTAACGGCGTTTATCGATTGGTGTGAGTTTAATAAATTCAATATTAATAATTAATAAAACCTGCTGTTTTATAGGGAAAGGCTGCACTAATTTAGTGCGGCCTTTTTTGTTTTTATTGGGCGATAAATATAAAGTACTGATTATTAATAAATATATTTATTGGCACAGCACTTGAAAGCTATTGGATTAATCGAGTTAAGGATAACACTGGAGATAAACCATGAAGCTTATCAATGCCATCATCAAACCCTTTAAATTAGATGATGTAAGAGAAGCGTTAGCCAACGCAGGAATCGAGGGAATGACTGTGTCGGAAGTAAAAGGCTTTGGTCGACAAAAAGGGCACACTGAGCTCTATCGCGGTGCTGAGTATCAAGTCGATTTTTTACCTAAGGTGAAGTTGGAAATCGCAACTCACGAAGAGAGTGTAGATCGCGTTGTCGAGGCCATCACGAAAGCCGCACACACCGGCAAAATTGGGGACGGCAAAATTTTTGTTTATGACTTAAGTCAGGCCGTAAGAATTCGTACTGGTGAAATGGACGCAGAAGCGCTGTAAGTAGAAAGGAGTCTTTATTATGGAACTTGCAATTACCGTTAGTGAGCTGCGTTATGCACTCGATACATTTTTCTTTTTAATCTCAGGCGCATTAGTAATGTGGATGGCTGCTGGCTTTGCCATGCTGGAAGCTGGACTGGTTCGCTCAAAAAATACCACCGAAATTCTGACCAAAAACATTTGTTTATATGCTATCGCATGTACCACCTTCTTACTGGTCGGATACAACATCATGTATGTTGATAACATCGAAGGGGGTTGGTTGCCTTCATTTGGTTCACTCATTGGTGAGCAAGCGGCAGATGCGGACCACTCACTCGAGTCAGACTTCTTCTTCCAAGTTGTATTTGTTGCGACAGCGATGTCGGTGGTTTCGGGTGCAGTTGCTGAACGAATGAAACTGTGGTCATTTTTGATTTTCTCAGTGGTGTTAACCGCGGTTATCTACCCGGTTGAAGGTTACTGGACATGGGGTGGTGGATTCCTTTCTCAAGCTGGATTTAGTGATTTTGCGGGTTCAGGTATTGTTCATATGGCGGGTGCCGCTGCAGCGTTAGCGGGTGTATTGCTACTTGGTGCGCGTCGTGGCAAGTACGGTAAAAACGGTGAAGTCTACCCAATTCCAGGTTCTAATATGCCATTAGCCACGCTAGGTACGTTTATCCTTTGGTTTGGCTGGTTTGGTTTTAATGGTGGTTCGCAGCTTATGGTGTCGGATTTTGAAAACGCTACCGCTGTGGGACAAATTTTCCTAAACACTAACGCTGCAGCGGCGGCTGGAGCAATTGCTGCATTACTAGTGTGCAAAACGACTTGGGGTAAAGCAGACCTTACTATGATCTTGAATGGTGCCTTGGCTGGTTTGGTTGCAATCACGGCCGATCCACTATCGCCGTCACCAATCTACTCTGTTGCTATCGGTGCTGTATCAGGTTCACTTGTCGTGTTTAGCATCATTGGCTTAGATAAACTGAAAATTGATGATCCAGTGGGCGCGATTTCAGTGCACGGTGTGTGTGGATTCTTTGGTCTAATGGTTGTGCCATTGAGTAACGGTGACGCAAGCTTTGGTGCTCAGCTATTGGGTGCGAGCGTTATCTTTGCTTGGGTATTTGGAGCGAGTTTGGCGGTTTGGTTTGTGCTTAAAGCAACCATCGGTATTCGAGTATCTGAAGACGAAGAGTTAGAAGGTATGGACATGCACGATTGTGGTGTAGGTGCTTATCCGGAATTTGTAAGCGTAAAATAGAATATTATATTTAACACATAAAAAGCCTCGCTATAAGCGGGGCTTTTTATTGGTCTGAATTATGAAAAGAGATAAAAATTTGTTGATGATAAAAAAAATAATAATTCTCATAGGCAATTTGAGAAAAATATTCTTACAATTACATTTGTAAAAAAAACGTATCTATGTCGATTTTTTTTTCTAACTAATTGTTTTCTTAAATCTTGAACCTATAATAACGCAACTGATAAACATTATCATTATAACTTCAATTTAAAAGGACTGATTCCCATGAAAAAAGTGCTCGCTCTTTCAGCTCTAGCATGTGCAACGGTAGCGCCAAGTGTAATGGCTGCTGAAGAAGTAAACGTATACTCATACCGCCAGCCATTCTTGATTGAACCTATGTTTGACAAGTTCACTAAAGAAACAGGCATCAAAGTAAACGTTAAGTTTGCTAAAAAAGGTATGGCTGAAAAAGTGAAGCAAGAAGGTGAACTAAGCCCAGCTGACGTTCTTCTTACGGTTGATATCTCTCGTCTTTCTGAATTCAAAAAGCACGGCGTTGTTCAAGCTGTAGACAATAAAGTTCTTGAAGCAAACATCCCTGCTATCTACCAAGATGCAGACAACGAGTGGTTTGCACTAACTAAGCGTTCTCGTTCAGTTTACTCTTCTCGTGACCGTGTTGGTCGCCTGGGCGAAGACTTCACTTACGCTGACCTAGCTACACCTAAGTTTAAAGGCAAAATCTGTACTCGTAGCGGTAAGCACCCATACAACGTATCTCTAGTTGCATCTATCATCGCTCACGAAGGCGAAGCAGCTGCTAAAGCTTGGTTGGAAGGCGTAAAAGACAACCTTGCGCGTAAGCCACAAGGTAACGACCGTGCTCAAGTTAAAGCAATCAAAGAAGGTCTATGTGACGTTTCTCTAGGTAACAGCTACTACCTAGGTAAAATGCTTAACAACGAAGAGCAACAAGCTTGGGCTGAAGCGGTATACCTGAACTACCCTAACCAGAAAACTACAGGTACTCACGTAAACATTTCTGGTATGGCACTAGCTAAGCATTCTCCAAACAAAGAGAACGCAATCAAGCTAATGGAATTCCTAGCCAGCAACACCGCACAAAGCATGTACGCTGAAGTTAACTTCGAAGAGCCAATCAAAGCTGGTGTTAAATCTTCAGAGCTAGTTTCATCTTGGGGCGAGTACCGTGCAGATGACCTTTCTCTAGCAGACATCGCTTCTCGTTACGAAACAGCGGTTAAACTAATCGACGAAGTGAAGTTCGATCTATAATTAGTTTGAGCTTTTTGAAGATAAGATTTGAAATCTAACTTATAATTAGTATCAAATCGATTAGAGGTGCGCTAAGTCGCACCTCTTTTTGCACTGAAGGCAATGAAAGAAAAATATACAATTTGGAAGTTTAGCAGTGGCTCGCTGGCGCTGTTTTTAATTTTTCCCATACTCGCAATTTTTTATACCTCGGTAGGTGACTCCGGTGACTTGTTTGCGCACCTTATGTCTACCGTTCTTCCTACGTACACCTCAAACACTCTGTTACTCGTTTTTTCAGTGATGTTACTGTCACTGGTCTTTGGTATACCTAGTGCTTGGTTGATTGCAATGTGTCGTTTGCCTGGCGAGCGCATTTTGCAATGGGCTTTGGTACTTCCACTGGCGATGCCAGGCTATATCGTTGGCTATGTGTTTACCGAATGGCTTGATTTTGCAGGCCCAGTTCAGGTACTGCTTCGCGATTTAACAGGCTGGGGGCCCGGAGATTATTGGTTCCCGGACATTCGTACCTTACCCGGCGCATCAGTTATGCTCGCCTTGGTACTTTATCCTTACGTGTATTTATTAGCTCGCGCTTCCTTTATGGAGCAAAACGTGTCTTTGCTGCAGTCAGCGAGACTACTTAAATGCACGTCTTGGCAGAGCTTTGTACGTGTTTCACTACCGTTAGCAAGGCCGTCTATTGCAGTTGGCCTTTCATTAGTCGCGATGGAAACCATTGGTGACTTTGGTACCGTCAGCTATTTTGCTGTTAATACCTTAACTACTGCGGTTTACGATACTTGGCTTGGTTACTCGAGCCTATCTGCTGCGGCAAAAATATCCTCTATCATGCTGTTGTTTATATTGCTGTTGATCAGCAGTGAGCGATACAGCCGCCGCAAGCAAAAGTTATTTCAAACTCAATTCAGTAGTCGTGAAGACGTTCGATACGAATTACAAGGCTGGAAAAAGTGGCTGGCGCTGACATGGTGTTGGGGGCTTGTTCTGATTGCTTTTGCTTTGCCTTTAGGCCAGCTAATGCTGTTTGCTTGGACCTATTGGGAACAGAGTTGGACCCCAGAGTTTAGAGAGTTTGCGATTAACAGTTTAGTCGTGTCTATTGGCTCGGCGATCATCGCAGTGTCAATTGCAATGGTGGTGAATTTTTATCAAAGGCTCACTACGTCATCAGCAGGTGTCGTATTCTCTCGTATGGCCTCTCTTGGCTATGCTGTTCCAGGAACCGTGTTAGCTATTGGCGTACTCAGCCCAGTATTATTTATGGACCACTTGGTCAACGACATTGCCAAGTACATGGAATGGAGTAGACCCGGCTTAGTCTTCTCGGGGAGCATGTTTGCCTTGATCTTCGCCATGGTGGTTCGCTTTTCTGCTGTCGCCATTGGCAGTATCGAAAGCGGAATGGGCAAGGTATCACCATCGTTGGACATGGCGGCTCGGACCATGGGTTGTAACAGTAACGCTATGCTTAAACGTGTTCATGTGCCTTTGGTTAGACGCGGTGCATTAATTGCGGGTTTGTTAGTTTTCATCGAATGTATGAAAGAGCTGAATGCCGCTTTATTGCTAAGACCATTCAATTTTGAAACGCTCGCGACCTACGTCTATAACTTTGCGTCAGATGAACAATTAGAGCTTGCCGCGATGCCAGCGGTATTATTGGTTTTGGTTGGCTTGATACCTTTAGTATTGGTTAATCGTTCACTGGAGGATTCGCATTAATGAGTTGCGCACTTTCGATTCAAGATTTAACTTGCCAGTATCACCAGACCACAGTTCTAGAGAACTTGTCTTTGGAGGTCTCCAAGGGTGAAATTGTCTGTCTACTTGGAGCTAGCGGTTGCGGTAAAACAACGCTATTGAAAGCGATTGCTGGGCTATTGCCGTTATCTTCGGGCACGATGAATTTGAATTGTCGCTTGATTGATGATGGTGAAAATTGGATAGCACCAGAGAAACGTAATATTGGAATGATCTTTCAAGATTATGCTCTGTTTCCTCATTTAACCGTCGCGCAAAATATCAGTTTTGGCTTAAAAAAACTGACAGAGAGTGAGAAAGCGAAACGAGTAGAGGAAATGTTGGAGTTGGTTCACTTAGGTGGGCTAGGTGATAGGTATCCTCATCAACTCTCCGGTGGTCAGCAACAGCGCGTTGCTATTGCCCGTTCCTTGGCTTACAAGCCTGATTTGCTCTTGCTCGATGAACCTTTCTCAAATATTGATACTCAGGTTCGCCATGAGTTGATTTCGGAAATTCGAAAGATCTTTAAAGCTCAAGGTGTAACTGCGATCTTCGTTACTCATAGCCGCGAGGAAGCGTTTGCATTTGCCGATAAAATGGCGGTCATGAACCTTGGTGTAATTGAGCAATATGGCACAGCGAACGAGCTTTACTATCAACCGGCTAGCCGTTTTGTTGCAGATTTTCTTGGCGGTGGCAGTTATATCGGAGCAAAACGTGTGTCAGACCAAGAGTTTGAAACACCACTAGGGAAAATAGCGGCTACGGTACCGCAAGAAATCCCGCTTGATGCTCACTGTGAATTACTGCTTAGACCTCAATACGTTCGACTTCGCCCGAGCGAGAGCAGTGCTGCTGTGGTGACTGAGCAGCAATTTATGGGTGATCACTGTCGCTACGTAGTGTCAGCAAATGGCAGTGCGCTTTTGGCCAGTTCAGTTGAGCCACTTTCAGTAGGTCAAGCGGTCGATATTGAGTTTGAACCGCGTGGTGTTATCGCCTTTTAAGTAAACAAGCGTTCTTCAATCAAAAAGCCCAGCGTGATGCTGGGCTTTGTCGTAAAGAGAGCTTGGTTATAGTTGCAAGAAATCTTTAACTTGCTGAACCACTGACTCGGCAATCTCTTGGTTTTCCATTTCTGCAAAGATACGCAGTAAAGGTTCAGTACCAGAGAAGCGAGCAATCACCCAACCACCGTTTTTGAAGTAAACTTTAGCACCGTCTTCGTAGCTAACACGCTCGACTTCAAACTCGAAATCGGGTAGTTGTTTCGCAACGTAGATTTTGTCGTACAGTGCCTGCTTTTGAGCAGGTTTGAACGTACAATCTCCTTCAGCTGTGTAGGCGTAGCCGTACTTACCGTAGATTTCATCCAGCAACTCAGACAATTTCTTGCCAGTTACCGAAATCATCTCAACCAATAAGCTGGATGCAAATACACCGTCTTTACCCTTGATATGGCCGCGGATTGTTAGACCACCAGAGCTTTCACCACCAATTAGTGAATCATCAGCTTCCATTTGAGAACTGATGTGTTTGAAGCCCACTGGAACTTCAAAGCTTTTCTCACCGTGATCAGCTGCGATTTTATCGAGAATGTGAGTTGTCGCAATGTTGCGAACGACTGAACCAGACCACCCTTTGTATTTAAGTAGGTAGTAGTAAAGCAGGATCAAAACTTCATTAGGGTGAATGAAGTTACCTTTTTCATCAATAATACCTAGTCGGTCGGCATCGCCATCGGTACCGATACCAATATCATAACCTTCTGCAGCAACTAGGTGCTTTAGGCGGTATAAGGTCGCTGCACTTGGCGATGGCATCAAACCACCGAAGTCCGGGTTTTTACCGTCGTTGATAACATCCACATCACATCGGCCATTGATCAATACTGTTTGCAGGGCATTTTTTGCCACACCAAACATAGGATCAATCAGCACTTTTAGATTGGCTCGTTTAATGGCATCGATATCGATAAAATCAATAATGGAATCAACAAACTCGTTCATTGGATTGATGATTTCCACCACACCAGATTCAACGGCTTCTTCAAAGTCGATTGATTTCACATCCGCTAACGTCAATTTAGCAATTTGTGTTTCGATCTTTTCAGTAATGATTTCATCGGCGTCACGACCACCGCGAATAAAGACTTTTACACCGTTGTAGTCTGCAGGGTTATGCGAAGCGGTAATACACGCTGAATACTCGCTACCCATTTCTTTAGCTTTGAACATTACCACAGGAGTTGGAACAAACTTGTCGACAAAACTCACTGCAACGCCATTGGCCGCTAATACTTCAGCAAACCAACGACCTGCTTTGTCCGATAGGAAGCGTCTGTCGTAACCAATTACAAAGTCTTTGTCAGCAACGTTTTCGTCGTTGATGATGTTAGCGACAGATTGAGCGACTAGACGCACGTTATCTCGAGTGAATTCTTCACCGATAAGGGCACGCCAACCGCCAGTACCAAATTTAATCATAATGATTTCCTCAAATAGAGAGTGCGGGCTCATAGCCCGCACGTTTGGTATTAGCCAAGAACCACAACAACGTCGTTTACAGTACCTTCGGCTTGAGTTGGAATGTCGCCTTCAACTTGTTGGCCGTTAACCGTAATGCTCTTAACGCCTTTGCTCACACCATTCGGGTTTTCTACCTTGATGTTGTAAGTTGCGCCACGCCATTGACGAGTGATGCTGAACCCTGGCCAGTCAGTTGGAATACAAGGGTCTACCGTTAGACCTTCAAAACCAGTTCGAACACCTAGAATGAAGTTAGTCACAGCGTAGTATGCCCAGCCTGAAGTACCTGTTAGCCATGGGTGGTTGGCACGACCGTGATCTTGGTGATCGCGACCCATGATGAACTGTACGTACGAATACGGTTCAGCAATTCGCTTTTCAATCATGTCATTTTGGTTGAATGGGTTTAGTGCATCGTAGAACTTCATTGCACGGTCACCACGGCCCAGTTTTGCTTCGGCTACCCAAGCCCATGGGTTCGGGTGAGAGAAGATAGCACCGTTCTCTTTTACGCCTTGGTATACGCGAGTCACGAAGCCAATGTCATCGTTTGGTGTAGCGAATGATGGAGAGTTCAAGTGCAAACCGTAATCAGAGTACAAGTGCTCATCAACGCTATCCATTGCACGCTCACCACGCTCTTGAGATACCGCGCCAGAAAGAACCGCAAGGGTATTTGACTCTAGGTGAATGCGACCTTCAGTTTGCTGAGCCGTACCGATCTTCTCACCGTTTTTGGTAAGACCGCGGATGTACCAGCCACCTTCGTCGTCCCACAAGTGCTGTTCACATGCTTCGCGCACGCCTGCTGCCATCGCTGTGTATTTCTCAACATCAGCATCCTGACCGCGGTGCTTAGCAAGTTCGATGAATGCTTCCAACGCCCAGAAGTGCAGGAAGGAAACCATAGACGATTCACCACCACCTAGGTTTAGACAGTCGTTCCAGTCTGCACGAAGGCCTTTACAGATGCCGGTTTGACCTACGTACTCTGCTGAGAAGTCTAGAGCTGCTTTCATGTGCTCGTAAACTGTTGCATCACCGCCATCTGCGTAAGGAATGACTTCGTCAAAGAAGCCGTGCTCGCCTGTTTCTTTTACGTAGTTACAGATAGTTGGGACAATCCATAGGTGGTCGTCTGAACAGGTATCTTCAATACCGTGAATCTTGTCATCGTCCGATGGCGTAGGAACAACCGTTGGTGATTTAGATGGTTCTACATCCGCTTTTTCAGGATCAAACCAGTCAGGATCAAACAAGTGTAGACCGTAGCCTGCTTTAACTTGACCGCGTAATAGATCAACCAGACGCTTACGCGTCATCGCTGGGTTAGAATGCGGTACTGAAATTGCGTCTTGCGCTGTGTCGCGGTAGCCAAGACCAGTACGTCCACCAACTTCGATGAATGACGCAAAACGAGACCAAACCACACAGGTTTCAGCTTGGTAAAGTGTCCAAGCGTTGATCATAGTATCTAGACCTTCATTTGGTGAAGATACTTGGAATTTCTCACAACGCTCATCCCAGTGAGACTTAATACCAGCAAAGGCTTTATCAACTTCGTTCAGATCTTGGTATTTCTCGCGTAGACGATCGCCATTGCCTTTACCGATACCTAGAATGTATGCAAAACGTACTTCTTCACCTGGCTGAATGGTAAATTGCTTATGTAGAGAGCCACAGTGGTTGTAACAAGTTTGCGCAGTGTTGCTACATTTGCCGTTTTCAACTGCAATTGGATTGGCTTCGTCGCGGTATAGACCAAGGAAGCTGTCGCGCTGACCATCGTAAGAATCTGGTGCAAACGTTGAAGCTAGGTAGTAGAAACCTTCAAAGTCATCAGTGTTGTAGTACAGGTCGTATTCAATGACACCTTCGCGGTAGTCTGTGCCCGCTGAGTACAGTGACATCTGATGGTTTTGATTGTCAGACGCGATATGGCTGAATGAGAATTCAACGAATGAGAATGCGCTAATTGTGCGAGGCTTGTCCGAAGTGTTTTTGATCACAACGTCCCAAACTTCAGCATCTTCACCTTTAGGTACAAACAACGTTTTTTCAGCGGTGATACCTGCGTATTCACACTTGAACTTAGAGTATGAAAGACCGTGACGTACTTCGTAGCTCGCTTCATCAAGGCTCTTAGCTACTGGCTGCCATGAGATTGACCAGTAATCACCTGTCTCGTCGTCACGTAGGTAAACGTAGTGTCCTGGACGGTCAAATGTCGCATTAGGACGGAACTTGGTTACACGATTGTATTCTGGTGAGTTGTAGAATGAGTAACCGCCTGCGTTATGTGAGATTACCGTACAAAATTTTTCTGTACCTAGGTAGTTAGTCCAAGGTGCTGGAACATCTGGACGAGTAATCACGTACTCGCGATTCTCATTATCGAAATAACCGTATTTCATTGTCTTATCCTTTCAACAAAAGCTGCACTGCAGCCAATTTCAAGCTAGTGAAAACTACTCAAAGCCAACTGGCCCTGAGGGGAACTTATAACATCCGATATTGGATGCCTTTGCGATCCAAAACCGGCAAGTGGTTTTGTAATCGGCCAATAAAGTCATGCCAATCTTTTCCGCTGCGCTGCGTCCATGCGATTTCAGCGATGGCGAGAGCGCGAGGGAAAATCATGTATTCAGCGCGATCAAAGTCTTCGACCAGTTCGCACCAAAGGGCAGTTTGAATGCCCCAAATTCGTTTTTTGATTGGGTCACGATCGTCTAAATGCGCTAACGGCTCATAGCGATAGGTATCCGCAAGAGGAAGCGGGTTGGCCCAATCGACTCCGGGTTCTTCAGGAGCGTAATCTTGTGTCATATCGAGGTAAGTGGTTTGACCGGGTTGCAACACAACATCAAAGCCTCTGTCGGCGCAATCAATCGCTGCGTTTTCGCTTAACCAAGAGTAAATCACCGTCTCTTTACTGACTTTGTCACCGTGTTGTGCCTCTTCCCAACCCAACATTCGTTTACCCAGAGAGTTCAGTTTCTTCTCGGCGTATCTCAGCAAGTGACCCTGAAGCTCCTTGGCGCTGCTGTAGTCTTGCTCAGCCATTAAGGTTTGGCAGCTCGGGCTATGAGTCCAAACTCCGTCGGGGACTTCGTCAGCACCAATATGGACATAGGGACTTGGGAAAAGCTCGCAGATTTCCTCTAATACTGTATCCACGAACTGGTAGGTGCCAGAAATACCTGGATTAAGTACGTTGTCGTTGTAGTTTTGAATACTGCGGTATTGGCTCTTGTCGTCTTTCTCTATCAGTAATTCCGGTAGCGACAAAATTGCCGCGCGACAGTGGCCAGGAATATCAATTTCTGGGATCACCATGATCCCGCGCTCGTGGGCGTAGGCAATGACTTCACGAACTTGCTCTTGGTTGTAATAGCCACCGTACTTTTCAGTTAGATGGGAAAACTGCCCAATGATCGATTCGTTTGGACCGCGCCAGGCACCAATGTTGGTGAGCTGTGGCAACGCTTTTATTTCAATTCGCCAGCCCTCATCATCGGTGAGGTGCCAATGAAAGCGGTTGAACTTGTAGTAGGCTAATTGGTTAATCAGGCGTTTAACATCTGCTAAGGAATGAAAGTGTCGTGAACAGTCCAACATGAAACCGCGGTAGCGAAATCTAGGGGCGTCATCAATGTAGATACCATCTATCAACAACTGGTTTTGGTCACTACGCTCTATCAGCTGAATTAGGCTCGCGGTACCGTGAACAAAACCGGAACGAGAACCTGATTCGATAATAATGGATTCGGCGGTGACTCTTAACGTGTAGGCGCCTTCGTCTAGCGTCGGGTTTGATTTGTAAAATAGATGACCACTGGCAGATAGGGAAAGTTCGACTTGATAGAGTTCAAGAATTTCAGTTTGCAACCAATGTGCCGCAGAGGAAGCTATTTCACTCTGTACGGTTATTTTGGTTTGATTACTGAGTCGAAATTTTCCGCTGATTGAACCGTATCGATTTGGTTTGGGAATTATACCTGTTATAGGCTTGGCATTAGCGAGAGACTCGACTCGCTCTTGGTACGGTGAACCCAAAACAATAGAGGTTGAATCCACCTTTTCGAGCTTGATGTTTCCATCGCTCGTATGAGTCAGATACGCGTCTTGTACTCCGTTGCTGTAATAACGGAACGGCGCGGTGCCCACGGTAAATTCACAGTAAAAGCTGTGGTTTGCCTTCAATGTAGGTGAATTTTTAGGCGTTACGTGGCAAACGCTACCAATTTGGGAAACTGTCGCATTGACTACACTATCAGGTCGAATGAAACGACCGAAAGAAAAACCAAATGACCAATCGCAAAGATCTAGGTCACTAAGGTTATGGAGTGTTAACCCTAGTTTGCAGTTTTCGTTCTCTTCGGAGAGAACGACAAGATCAATGCGATAGTCCATATAAACGTTCTCAGTTAGTACAAGTTGTACTCAGGCTTACCAGCAAACATTAGGGCACCCTCTATGGCGTCGTGTTGCGCTGGAACAATCCATTGTTGGATAGGGGGCGCAAGCCAAGATTCAAGACGTTGTGCAATACTGCCCATTAACGAAATCTTGGTAGCTCCTAATGTATTAAGGCGGGTTAAAAACATTTCGATGTCAGAAACCGATTTTTTCAGAAGTTCTAAAGCTAGTGCATCGCCTTGGTCTGCGAACTCAAATATTTGTGGGCAATATTTGCCGTAATCTCTAGGTAAAGCGGTCTTTGACCATGCGACAATGTTGTCGATGTCGTTGCCAAAATCGTTGATAACAAACTCGCAAAGTGGCGTTTTTTCACGAATACCGTCTTCGGCCAGGATGACCTGTTGGATCAAATGAAGACCAATATGAGCACCACTACCTTGATCAGATATTGGAAACTCTCGACCACCGATGATGTGTTGAGTGCCTTGTTGCAAGTAGATACCTACCGAGCCAGTACCAGCAATAAATATGGCACCATCATCGCCATTATGTGCGCCCATACAAGCGCCAAAACCGTCACTGTTTAATACTATGCTGGCAAACGGGTGTGGCTGATTCATAAAGGCATTCCAAGAAGACTTTTGCTCAGCCCCGGCAAGCGCTAAACCTAAATGCATTTTAGAAAAGTCTGCCTCTGATAAACCGCCCTGCTGCGCCGCTTGACTTACCGCATCGACAATCGACTCTAATGCGACATCTGCACCTAACATAATGTTTGCGCTACCAGATTTCGCTTCGCCAATTAGCTGCCCTGATTCAGTACGAATTCTTGCGCGGCAAGAGGTGCCGCCCCCGTCAATTCCAACAAAGTACATAAAGTTACGATTCCCGAATAGTAGAGTAAGACTGCGTCAATACGGCTAATAAGTACCACGCACCATGAGGAATCCATTGCTCACCCCAACGCCAGTTTTGCAACATATCGTCTTTTTGACCTTCGGGATTGAATGCGATGTCTTCCGCGTCGTCAAAACCTGCCGTAATCCCGTTGCAAATGCCACCTTTTGCATTATAAAAACCGAGCTGGGGCAAATAATCCGGGTTGTTTCGACCGTGACCATCAAGCATGCACATGTCGTAAGGGTTTAAACCGAGTACCCAGTTCAATGCAGACTGGGCAAACTCGTTTAATTGTTGGCGTGTACTGTCGTCTGTGACAAATGGAGCCGCTAAATATGCCATTGACGCCATTGAACCCAATCGAGCGTTTTCACCTTGCCACCAGTAACCGGATTCGTTGTCTTGAGCAACAAAGAATGCATCGCGTTTTTCCGCGTTCAAAGGTTTGATGTACTGTCTCGGATAGCCAAATGGATTGTGGACCTTACTGGTCACTGCTAATTCGAATTCAACGGCGCGGTTTACGGCGCTTTTTGCTTGTTCGAACAATGTAGAACTAGGCGCGGCGTCCATAAACTCGCAAATAGTAATAACGGGCAAACCGGCTTCTGCAGCGTGGAAATAGGGTCTACTTCCGTCACCATTGGCGGACCAGTATGATTGGAACTGTTCATCACCTTGTTGGCGAGATATTAAGCGAGTCAGCCATTGTTCGGCTTGCACTAGATAACGCTGCTGTTTGGTTGTTCGATACAATTCGACAGCGGCAAGTAATGCGCAATACTCATCAATAATGTTTTCTTCGCCGTTATTGAGGTACTTAAGGTTGTTGTCGACTAGGTGCCAGTATGCTTTCTCAGCCGTTTGCAAATAGGTGTTTTGGTCAAACTCGCCGTGTTCAGAAAGACGAGCTGCAGCCGCCAATGCAGCAATTGAAACTCCTGCACCTTGACGGAAACCAGCTTGGAAGTCTTCCATCTTATGACCTTGCTGAGTTTCGTAGGCACAGATTTCACGTTGTTTGGTATCTTTACTCCACTTGTCAAATACTGTCATGTAGAAAAAACCAGCATCATCAAACATACGGACTAGGAAGTCAGCCCCAAACAAAGCTTCCTCTTGTAAGCGAATTTTAGTAAAGGCGGCGATGGCATCATGATTTTGGTGGAGTGATAGCCCTTTGAGCATATTCCACACCACCATAGGGATTTGCTGAGGGTTGAGGTAATTGGCGTAAGACAAGTGACTGAGATATTTGCTCACGTCTCCTGACGCATCATACCATCCACCACTCACATCGACGCGGCGATCACTTCCAACGATTGGTGCTTGTTTATCCGCTTGATCAAAAATGCCGGTACAGCGTTGTGATTTAAAGTAGTGGAGTAGATCTGAAGTGGTTGTGTTGTTTAACAGTTGAGTCCCAATCTCAAAAACGGAAGATTGCAACGTATCAGCACGCAAGAAAAAGCGACCTGATTTTGAAAATGAAGAAAAATCGATTTTGGCAAACAATCCTTGATGCCAGTTAGCTACTTTTTCAGCAGCTGGAACTTCCATAGATGCGACAGTGGCTCCCGTAAGGGCACACACTAAATCGACCGAGCTAGGAGTTGATTCGTCAAAATCAACTAATACGACAGCACTTTTTGGCCCGTTTGTTTCATACCCTATGTGGTTTGTTAAAAACTGCATTCAAATCTCCAAAGGCATCTATGACGTTAAGAGCCAAGGGTTTGCCTTGGCTCTTGGTAGTGCATTTTTATTCGTACAAGTAACAACGTACAAAGTGGTTATCAGAAAGCTTGGTTACCCCAGGCAGTCGCTCTCGACACTTGTCTGTGGCTTCCGTACAGCGTCCAGCGAATGGGCAACCTACTGATTCAGGTGTCCAAAGCGGAATTTCCCCTTTGTTACCAGCAAGTTCGGTGTGAATGGATTTACTTGGATCAGGAACCGCTGAAACCAAGAGTTTGGTGTATGGGTGTTGAGGATCGTGAATGATCTCTTCCGTATCACCCCATTCAACCATGTGACCAACGTACATAACCGCAAGGTCTTCCGCGATATAGCGAGCGGTTGCGATGTCGTGTGTGATGTATAGAAGAGACATTTGCTTTTCAAACTTCATCTCTTCCATCAAGTTCAAAACACCAGCACGGATTGACACGTCAAGCATTGAAGTTGGTTCATCAGCAAGAACCACTTCCGCACCTACGGCGATGTTACGCGCTAAGTTAACACGCTGACGCTGACCACCAGATAACTGGTGCGGGAACTTTTCAGCCGTTTCTTTTGGTGGAATTAGACCAACCTGTTCCAACAGGTCATATACACGCTCTTCCAATTCTTTTTTGTTACCTGAAGATACTTTTTTATGTATCAAAAGGGGACGAGCGATGTGATGGAAAATGTTGTGTGTTGGATTCAGTGAACCAAACGGGTCTTGCCATACCATCTGGATACCTTCGCGGTATGCCATTAGGTCGTTACGGGAAGTGATATCTTCGATATCACGCCCTTTGTATTCAATTGTACCCGCCGAAGGCGCATACATTTTTGCAATCATTTTTGCAGTGGTGGATTTACCAGAACCCGACTCACCTACAACTGATAGTCCACGTGCCTTATACATTTTGAATGACACATCATTCAAGGCACGCATTTTGGTTTGCTTCAGGGAGTTACTGTTTAGTGGGAAGTCTTTAACGACATTTTTGCCCTCTATCAGTAGTTCACCATATTTATTGCTCATAATTTGCTCCAGAAAATCAATGATTAGCTTGTTTTCTTTTTATTTTTTAAGCTCTTATTTATTAAGCTCTTTCTTCTAAGCTTTAGTACGTGCGATTTCATCGCCGTATAAGTGACAGTTGGATAGGCGGCCTGGCTCTATCTCACGCAACTGAGTTGCTACCTGACTACAAGCATCATGTACGCGATCGCATCGCGCTTGGAAACGACAGCCTTGAGGTATATCCAGCAAGTTCAATGGGTTGCCAGGAATACCAGTTAGCTTTGGTTTAGGTCCTGTCAAAGGAGGGAACGAACTGCCCAGACCACGTGTGTACGGGTGGTAAGGGTTAGTTAGAATTTCCTTAGACGGTGCTACTTCAATCAATTCACCTGAGTACATGATGCCGATGCGGTCAGAGAACTCGACCATCAATGACAAGTCGTGGGTGATGAACAAAATAGCAAACCCAAACTCTTCCTTAAGAGCATAGATTTTCTGAAGAATTTCACGTTGAACTACAACATCCAGAGCGGTTGTTGGTTCATCCATGATGATCATTTTTGGGTTTAGTGCCAGAGCAATCGCGATAACTAAACGTTGACGCATACCGCCAGAGAACTGGTGCGGGTAGTCGTGCAAACGGCTAGGGTGGATATCAACGATTTCCAGTAGTCCTGCCGCGCGCTTTACCGCTTGCTCACGAGTCATGTTCGTGTGACGCATAATTACGTCACAGAACTGCTCTTCCATAGTAAGTACAGGGTTGAGCGCGTTCATCGCGCTCTGGAATACCATGGACATTTCACTCCAGCGGAACGCCTGCATGCGATCGTCGCTGTACTTGAGGATATCTTCGCCATTGAAGATAACCTCACCACCTGAGATGTACGCAGGCGGCTTGTGAAGACGCATCAGAGAGAAGGCAACAGTTGATTTGCCACACCCTGACTCACCGGCAAGGCCGAAGACCTCGCCCGGTGCAATATCAAAACTTACGTTGTTACAAGCGCGAACATCGCCTGCATCAGTAATGTAATCTACGCAAAGATTGCGGATCGAAATGAGTGGTTCAGTCATGTTACTTGTCTCCGCTCCAAAGTGCATTCTGAGGCGCCAATTGCTTTTCTTGGCGAGCTTTCTGATCTTGTTTCGCTAGGGCTTTCCAACGTTTCATGCCTTTTGCTGCACGAAGCTGAGGGTTAGCAATTTCATCAACAGCGAAGTTAAGTAGCGCTAGACCAGTAACAAGAAGCGTCAATGCTAAACATGGAGCAATCAGTTCCCACCATGCGCCAACCAGCATTGAAGATGAAGTTTGTACGTTGTACAGCATCACACCCCAACTGATTGTGTTTGAGTCGCCTAGACCCAGGAAGGAGATTACCGATTCCATTGCGATGGCGTACATAACCGAACCGATAAAGCTCGCGCCTACGATTGGAATCAGGTTAGGAAGAATCTCAACAAAGATGATGCGGAATGAAGATTCGCCCAATACTTCTGCAGCTTTAACAAACTCTTTTTCTCTCAGTGCAAGGGTCTGTGAACGGACTACACGCGCACCCCATGCCCAGGACGTGACCCCGATTATGATGGCGATAGTAAGTGGCCCTGCCTCACCGATAAATGCTGCGAGTACGAAGAGGAGAGGGAACTGCGGTATTACCAGCATGATGTTCATCGCTGCTGACAATATGTCATCGACTCGACCACCGAAGTAACCGGCAGATACACCAATTACTGTCGCCAAGAAACACACAGTAACACCAGCACCAAAGCCAACAGCTAGAGAGATTCGTGCACCGTATGCAAGCTGAGACCAAACGTCACGGCCCATGCGAGAAGTACCTAAAACGTGGTTGCCTTCTTTAGACAGGCGCATACGTCTACGGTCATCCGCTAAATTTTCAGCAACCCAACCATCTGGGTTCGCTTGAGCGGTTTTTACAACCCATGAAGGGTATTCATGCGGTTTACCAGTGCGTTTGTCAGGTGCATATTCAGTAAGTAGTGGGGCAAAAATAGCCATGAAAACGAACGTTCCGACAATAATAAGGCCGACACGTGCATACGAGTTGCGAACAATAAGTTTAAGTAAATCTTTCATGATTATTTGCCTCCCTTGCGTAGGCGAGGATCTAGAACTAGGTACAGCATGTCAGCGAGTAAGTTAAATGACAGCATAAATAGCGTCATGATAATTAGCTGACCCTGAAGAACTTGGTAGTCACGAGCATTGATTGCATTTAGTAGTACAGTGCCAAGACCTGGGTAGTTAAAGATGATTTCGATAATCAGCTGACCACCGATTGCCATACCCAAAGACATAGAAAGTGCAGTAACACTTGGAAGAAGTGCGTTACGGGCACCGTAGTTAAAGACTACTCGGTTTTCACTCAGACCCTTACCTTTCGCCATTGTGATGTAGTCTTCTGCTAGCAGGTTGATCATGTTGTTACGCATGTTCACCAAGAAGCCACCAACTTGAACGATTGAGGCACAAAATAGGGGAAGGGCAGCGTGATAAGCGACGTTCTTATAAAACTCCCAACTGGTCCAGTCTGGAGTGACGCCCGGTGTGTAGGCGTAGCCGTTAGGGAACCATTTTAAGCCGATCGCGAAGACAAAAAGTGTCAACATCGCCACCACCATTTGTGGTACCGCTTGAACGATTAGCATGCCCGGGGTGATAAAGGCATCGAATTTGCTGCCGCGTTTCCAAGCTGCAAAAATACCTAACACTGAACCCAAGCTGAAAGAAAGAATTACAGCACTACCTGCTAGGAAAAGTGACCAGCCAAATGCGCGGCCTAGCAAGTCGTTTACAGTTAGTGGATAGAAACCAATTGAAATACCTAGGTCCCAAGATAAAACACTCTTGATATAGACTAGGTATTGTTCCCACAAAGGACCGTCAACGAAGCCAAGAAGTTGTTTCATCGCTTCGATACGCTCTGGTGTTACCTGTGCAGTTGCGTTAGCAAACATCATGGTCACAGGATCGCCAGGCATGGCGCGTGGAATAATAAAATTAAGTGTCGCTGCAACGAGCAACGCAATCATATAGAACGACAAACGTCTTAAAAAGTAACCCATAACTTACACCTTACTCACCCAGTTTTTGCCTGTTTCTGACTCAGGTTGTACCTTAATTCTGGCACGAAAATCCCCCTAACGACGAGCGTCATACATGTGCTTGTAACGTAAGGAGGATTTTAAGGAGCGGCGCTCAGAATAAGCGCCGCAAATATTGAACTTCTATTACTTAACTGGTTCTAGGTCCAGTACGTGTAGTAGACGCTCAGGATAGCCAGCCCAGATTTGAGGACGGCCTTTTGGATTTTCTTCGTTCCACCAGCCAGTAAAGCGCTTGGTGTTGTACTGGTAGAAATCAGAACCAGATACGATTGGCACAGTTACTTGATCCGCAGCGATAATTTCTTGGATGCCGTGTGCAATCTTAACTTGCTCTTCCTTGTCGCCAGTCTTGTAGAAGCTGTCTAGCAATTGGTCTAGCTTAGAGTTGCTGTAGAAGTGCATTGCAAAGCGTGGGTTACCTTCACCAGACTGTAGTGAAGAATGGTAACCGCTGTTCCAGTATACGTGTGGATCAGCACCGTGGAAGTAGTTGGTGTACGCTACGTCGTAGTTCGCTTCTAGCATGCTCTGGTTGTATACAGAGAATTCTGGAGTACGAGCTTTCGCTTTAACGCCAACTTCTTCTAGCTGTTCTACTGCTAGCTGAACAGTGTTGTTGAAGTCAGTCCAACCGTTTGGAGATTGAATCAAGATTTCGAAAGACTTACCAGATGGCGTGTCAACAAAACCGTCGCCATCAACATCTTTGAAGCCAGCGTCAGCTAGAAGCTTCTTAGCTGCATCTGGGTTGTAAGTGTTGAAGCCTTTGTACTTGTCATGAGTATCTTCGTTAGACCAAGCTTTGAACGCGTAACCTAGACCAGAAGCAAAGTCATTTGGAGTCGCAAGACCGTAGTAAGCGATGTCATTGATGGTATCGCGGTCTACAGCCATTGAGAACGCACGACGGAAGTCAACGTTGTTGAACGCTTCTTTCTTAGCTGCATCGCTGTGGTTGAAGTTCATAACGAACGCTGCTGTACCAGCTGGAGTGTACCAGTATTGGTGCGTTGGGCTAGCCGCTGCGTAAGTTGCATCGATATCTGGAATGAACGATGAAGTCCAGTCTAGCTCTGATGCCAAGATTTGGTTAAGAAGTTGGTCGTTACCAGCAATCTGTGGTGCACGTAGACAGTCAACATCTAGGTTGTCGTTGTCCCAGTAGTGAGGGTTACGACACTGAACGTAAAGCTGAGGAGTAAACGTGTCAATCTCAGTGAATGGACCAGTACCTACTGGGTTTTCGTTAGTGAACGATGCTGGATCTTCTACTTTAGACCATACGTGCTCAGGTACGATTGGCACTAGAGAAATTTCGTAAGGTACGTTTGAGCTAGCTTCGCTGAAACGGAAACGAACTTGGTAGTCGTTTAGTTTCTCAACACTAGTTACCCAACGGCTGATACCGCGTTGGTCAAGCTCAGACTTTTCTCTTAGTAGCTTGTAAGAGAAAACGATGTCATCTGCGTTGAACGTTTCGCCATCTGACCACTTAACGCCTTTGCGAAGGTCGAAAGTAGCACTCATTAGGTCGTCAGCTAGACGGAAGTCTTCAGCTAGACGCATAACAGGAGTGTTACCGTGCATTTGGTTGAAGATAACTAGCGGCTCGTAAACGAAGTCTGTCGTTGTACGAAGTGCAGTTTGTAGGTACGGGTTAAAGTTTCTAACCATTGTAGGGTAAAAATCAGGTACCACTGTTAGCTCTACGCGGTCAGCGGCTGTAGCTGTTGCACTTGTTGCTGCTGCTGCGATTACCGCTGCGGCTAGTGCTGTTTTTTTAATATTGGCAAGCATAGCTGTTCCTTACTAGTTTGCTTTCATTTCACAATGTTGGGAATGTCATCAATTGATTAACACTCACTAAGGCCTACCTCATACATCATTCTGGTTGCAGTAACAGAAACTAGAACATTGAGTGGCCTGCAGGCCTTAGGCAGGGTTAGAAAACACCTATCGAGTTAAATAAGCAAACCCACATCCCGTTAAAAACGTTAAAAATGTACCTTGCGACGTTAATTCCGTAAAAAGTCACTAAATCGCCCAATATATGGTCAGTGTTTTTAACGTGATCTATATCAATTTAAGCTTGTTGATAATGGCTTTATGTAAGTGCTTACTATCCGGATTTTCCCTTTTGTATTTGGTTTTATGTGTTGGGATTTATATGTGGAGATCTCGATCACTAAGTGTTGCTCTCGTTAATTTTATGGAAAAAATTATTTCTGCCGTAATGTTGTGATTGGCATCGCAATATCAATCTTTGATAGAAAAATATCGATTCATTTAGCAAGTGAGTGGCAAGAAAAAGACAGTTTTGTATTGAACTAGCACCACCGAAAGCACAGCTGGAAACACTTAATTTACTTCAAAAATTAACGGCGTAAAAACGCACTTATATAGGGAGATTGGTGATGTAACTTCAATCGATTACCGACCCCATTTCTAACTATATATTAATTGAGTAAAGAACACTTAAACCTCCAACTTCAGCTGTGACAAGCCTATTTCTTGAGGCAAGAGTAAAAAGAAAAGACTGTTGAGCTATTTGTTTGATTGACGTCGAAATGATCAGAGTAAGACATCGTTAATAATGACTGTAATTCGACCGTACCAACCTGAGTAAGCTAATTCAATCATGGGCTAGACAACCGATTGAGGGTCCATTGAAGGCACAAAAAAGCCAACCTTGTAGGTTGGCTTTGGTTAACATTTTCTGTCTCGCTATTGGCTTGTCAGCAGTCGCTGTAGCTTATCGCGTAATTCTTCAACGTTGTTGCGTTCCGAGCTTTGATCAATACAGTGTTCGAGTATGTAATCCAAAGAGTTCAACACGGTGCGCCAACGCGGCGTCTTAGGTAAGGTTTCAATTCTTAGGTATTTATCAAGAGTTCGGGTTTGCAGCGTACTGCGGTCCAAGTAAACGCGCCATAAGCCACTTTGTTCTGCAAACTCAAACTTAGTCTTACCAGTAACCCGTTCCCAATAATTGAGCGCCGATGTCATCGCATCAACCAATACTTCGCGCATGATGTCTTGCTTGGATTTACTCTCGCCTGAAACTTTATCAGCCAAACGAGTAAATTCACCACCCATTTCTTTCAATTGCTGTAGTCGCGCTTTATCACCATCAAAAGCGTAACCAGAGAGCACTTCAATCGCGGTCTCAAGGTTGTTGATTCTAGCCGCACTCAGGCTGCCACCAATTGATAGGATATAAATGGATTTGAGTCCGGACTCTTCTGGCAGGCTCAATATATCGGCGGATACACGTTGCCTCATGTCTTCAACAAATACTTCGATATCACCACAGTAATGTTCGTTGCTGACATTTAGGAACTTAGGTGCAATTACTTCGTCGGCCTGAGAACGTTTTAGTTGTTCTTGGGTACGTTTAAAGAAGCGAGCTGCGGCTTCATTGGCAAAACGAATTTTGTGATCTTCACGGATACAAATGATGGCTTCTGGTGCTGATTCCAACTGCTCTAAGAGGCGGCCTTGAGTTTCCAGCAAGCTGGCTTCAACCATCGCTCGTCGTTTCAACTCAGCTTGGAGTTTCTGGTTTTCAAAACGTCTTTTTTCTGCTTGGCTAGCCTGTAAATGTGCCGTGATTCGTGCTGCCAGTTCTTGCTTGTTAAATGGCTTGGTTAAATAATCGTTCGCACCTGCTTCAAAACCTCTGATTCGGTCTTCAGATTGGCTTAAAGCCGTCAACATTATGATAGGCAGTTGTGAATGGTCATAGTCTTTACGCAGTTTCTCACACACTTCGTATCCACTCATACCTGGCATCATGATGTCGAGTAACAAGAGTTCAGGCTTTTCTTTTTCAATCTGACTAATGGCTTCGTGGCCATCTTTCGCCGTTCTGACCCGGTAGCCGGACAATCGTAAAAAGCTATCTAGTATCTTTACATTGACCGGTTCATCGTCAGCAATCAGTAACAATGGAGCATCTGGATTTTCAGGGATTACTGGCTCTTCACTGTTGTCGAGTAACTCAACACTTTCCGAAATTTCAAAGTGTGCAGTTTGTGTTACCTCAACGGACTCTATTTGTTCAGCTGTTGCAATTGGCAAAGTGAAACTAAAGGTAGTGCCGACCATAGGTTGACTGCTGACGTACAAGGAGCCACCCATTAATTCGATAAGCTGGCGACTGATCGAAAGACCAAGTCCAGCCCCTTGGCGGTACTGAGAACCTTCGCGTCCGGCTTGAATAAGTGGTTCAAATATATGCTCTAGTTGGTCAGCCGGTATGCCTTGTCCAGTATCGACAACTTGCACGCGTACATGATCATCAACGACGCCAGCAGAAATAACGATTTTACCTTCGCTAGTGTACTTAATGGCATTGCCAACCAAGTTGTACAGTACCTGTTCCAGTCGTTGTGGATCGGCGATTACCCAAACCGGTTCTTCACTAACTTGGTTGATAATGCGAATCGGTTTGTCACCAAGTAGGTGGTTTGATAGTTCCAAAACAAGCTGGGTTGACGTTGTCATATCAACAGGGCAAGTGTGAATATCCAGCGAGCCGTAGCGCATCTTGTGGTAGTCCAGGAGGTCATCTACTAAGTTAGCTAATCGCTGGCCACTGCTAATGATTATGTCCAACTGGTATTTTTGATGACCACTAATAGGGCCATTGGCGCCCGAAATCAATGCTTCAGCAATTCCGACCATACCATGGAGTGGCGTGCGCAGTTCGTGAGAAGTGGTGGCGAGGAACTCATCTTTCAGTTTGTTGGCCAGCTGCAATTCATCATTTTGCTTCTGAATCGTTAACAAGCTTTCTTCAAGCTCACGGTTTTGTTCCTTGATGAGTTCAATTTTATCTCTAATAGAACGTTGCATTCGTTCAAAGCTAACGGCGAGGCGACCAATTTCATCACGCCTTTCCGTATTATTGATGGTCGCATCAAGATCGCCGGCTGACACTTTTTCTGCCGCCCACGTCAGTTTCAAGAGCGGCGAAGTAATGAAGTTGGACAGATAATGTGAAGACACCACGACAACTACGATGGCACAGAGCATCGCGAAGACAAATACGGTTTGTAGCTGAATCACACTGGCAAAGGCCACTGCTTCAGGCATTTCTACCACCAAGCCCCATTTGAAATACTTAAACTCAATAGGCGTGTACGCGGCGATCATTTTTTCGCCTTTGCTATTGGTGTAGTTACCAAAATCAGTAGAACCCGACAACGCTTTCTGAACCACTTGGCTACTCTGGTTTATGTCGTCTTGGCTGTGGGCTAATGTTCTCGCGGTGTTGTCTTCACCCACCACTAGCAATTTCATGTTTTCAGTACGATTTTCTGCCAACAACTTGGTCAAACCATTAATTGGCAGCCTAAACATGGCATAGCTGTGCAGATAACCTTGTTCGATAATGGGTGCGCCGTACCAAGCGTAAGATTGGCCGTCATAGTCGGAAAAATCCGACAACAAAATTGGCGTGTAATCTGGATTATTTTCTCTTCCTGTCGAGACATCATTCTTCAGGGACACAAAGGTCTGACCCAGATTGTTATCCTTAAAAGGGCCTTCTAATAAATTGGTACCAAAATACTCATATTTGAACGCCGAATAGGTGACGTTACCATCAATGTCGATCAATAATATATCGTCAAAATCGGAGAGTTTGAGCAGTTCCATGTAGCCGCGGTGATATCGTTTGTGCAATAGACGATAGCGTTCGGTTCCATTGAACAAAGGAGAGTCTGGCATCACACTTGTTTTAACTTGGTCGCCACTGCCCTGAATATATCGAGTTTGATAGTAACGACGACTTTCTTCTATTGGGATACCCATCGTTGAGAACGCGTTGACCAAGCCATACCATCGGCCACCACTGGCTAAAGCGAGTTCAGAGCGAACAAATCCCAGTACTTCGGTCTCTTTTGAGGCCATATAGTCTGCAGCTTGCTGCTGTTTGTTGTCTCTGACTGAAATAAGGTGCGAAGTACTCTGATTTTGTAGATCTTGGCTGTGGGATTTTAAGAAAAACAGCGCGATGATCGTCAGCGGAGTAATACTGAGAACTAAAAATGCCGCCATCAACGTATGTTGCAGGCGTTTGAATCTTTGCTTACTGGATAGACCTAACATGATGTCTTCTTTGTTGTCGTGCCTTGTGGCTCAGAGCTTGAAGATGAACGAATCAAGCTATCACGTTAATCAGATTTTTCTCGAAGACAAGAATCTTGTCCACAAAGCGTGGATAAACGCGCAGTTTTGAACTAGGTCACTGATTTATTCCCGTTTCAGCATAACTAAATCTCGCAATAGCTATCTTGCTAAGCTGAATTTTTACACGCGGAATAAACGGCAAACTTATTCGTTTTTGCTGCTACCTTGCAGTGTCCATAGGCTTTTTCAATGATGGGAGGGTATTTTAAAAAACTATTGGCGACGATATGCAATGTACCAGAACGTTCGAGTCGATCTTTGGAGTCGATCAGTAAGGTTTCAGCAGCTTGATAAAAGGTGTCTAAGCCTGAGTGGAAAGGTGGGTTTGAGACAATATGGTCAAAGGTTTCAGATACCTCTGAATACACATCGGATGCAAAAACCTCGGCGTTAAGGTTGTTAGCCTTTAACGTCTCTTTGCTAGAGTAGACCGCTAAGGCACTAACGTCGCACATTGATAAGTTTGCTGAAGAATCGAGCTTAGCGAGATAGGCGCCTATAATGCCTGCGCCGCAGCCTACGTCGAGCACTTTACCTTGCAAAACTGGCAAGTTATCGAGTAACAGCTTAGTTCCGTCATCCAGTTTTCCTTGGCTAAACACACCAGGAAGGCTTTTAACAGTGAGTGTGTGCTCACATATTTGGATCTCTCTGGAAGTTACCCATTGCTGTAAATCAAAAGGTTTCGGAGTGGTTTCACACTGTCCCCAGTAAAATGAACAGCGTCGAGCAGAGTCGTATTTTGTGACTCGTCCATATGGCTGAAACATCCTCTCAATGCTTTTTACACCTGAACGATTTTCTCCGACAACAACGATCTCACACCCTTCTCCTAACTTGGCCATCAACATGGCGAGTAGATACTCAGCCTCAGCTTTTGCTTTGGGCCAATAAAGCAGGAGCAGACTGACATCGACCTCTGCGTTTAACTCCGCTCCGAAATACACCTCGATTTTGTCGCTCTTTTTTAGCGATTGGGCATAGCCAAAGTGGGTGGTAAATACAGACACAGATTTACAATGTTGAGTGAGTTCGATTGGCAAGTTGTCTTCGATTTCACCCGCGACCAGCACGTTATGATTTGCAAAATATTCGGTTTGACGAAGTGCGATTTGGCTTGGTGCGGTCAGCATGGTGTGATGTGTCTCTTGATCAGTCATAGTGCCGCGCGATTGTCTCATAGCCAGATGGATTGGGACAAGCCAAGAAACAGTTGCTCGGCACTTGATGTTTGTCTCGTGGGTTCCTTAATCTTAACTGTTATCTTGTTTTTCCAAGAAGTGTTTAAACTCTTCTTCATACATGTTGAACAGCACCATGGTAATGGCAAAGATTAGTGGACCATAAATCAGTCCCATCAACCCAAATAGATGTAAGCCACCCAAAAGTGAGAAGAAGATCATCAGGGTGTTCATTCCCGCACTGCCTTGCATTAAAAATGGTCTCAGCAAATTATCAATAGAACCGACAACAACGACACTCCATATCGCCAGTGCTACTGCCCACATCACATCTCCGACCACTAACAAGTACAAGGTGGCAGGAATCCAAATTAATGCGGTACCAACGACAGGGATAAATGAGGCAAAACCCATCATAGTGCCCCAAAATAAACCTGAAAAGCCGGCCACAGCCATCCCGACACCGCCCGCGACACCTTGCGCTAACGCGGTTAAAAACGATCCCATCACAGCAGACTTAGAAACCGCCTCGATTTCGTCGAGCAGTCGGTCTTCTTGTGTTCTGGACAACGGGACTATGTGTCGAATCGCAGCAATGATTTTGTCGTGATCCCTCAATAAGAAAAACAACACAAACAGCATTAAGAAAAAGTCTAAAACGATGTTTGTAGCGTCACCCAGTACTTTGGTACTCACGCCAACCAAGTTAGAACCATAGCTGGTGACCAATTTCGCTAGGCTCTGTGCAATGCTTTCTGGATTAAGGTCTTCGATAGGCAACAAGTCGTTTGCTAAGCCAATGGCTGATACCACAAGGGGCAACTCAAACAGTTCTTGTACACCACCAGAGCTTACCCACTGATAAAAGTTCTGTGAGAAAGTCACGCCTTGCTGCGCAATTGCCGACAGTACTAGTGTGATCGGCAAGATAATAATAAAGGTTAAGATCAGACAGGATAAAAACGCGACCAGATTTGGAGTTTTGGGCAGCCGCTTTTCAATGGCCTCGTGTATTGGGAACATCAACAGAGACAAGATAAACGCCAATACAATGGAGTTGATATAGGGTTCGACTAACAAGTAGCAAGCAAACGCCGCGATGATTAAAGCGCCAAATAGCACCCAGTGACTTGATGTTAGCTTCATTGTTGTTGGTTACCTAATCCGTTTTGTCGTCGTTTAGCTTTCCATCTTGTCGTGAATATTGTCGATAATCAACGAGTTTGATTGATAGCCACTATTTGGTCGCAAAAAAATCGTCGCAAAAAAGAAAGGACGCCGAAGCGTCCCTTTGAGTTCAATTGGCAATTGCTATTAACTGGCAAAAGGCCTAAGTCAGTTAAGCTGATTCTTGCGCAAGAATAGCAAAACAGCGATCGGCGGCTTCTAGTGTTGCTTCGATTTCTTTGCTGCTATGAGCCAGAGAGGTAAAGCTGGCTTCAAAGGCTGACGGCGCTAGGTAGACACCATGTTCTAGCATTAAGTGGAAGAATCGTTTGAACCTTTCGATGTCGCACTTAGCGACGTCTTCGTAACAACGTACTTGCTGTTGTTCGGTGAAGAAGAAACCGAACATGCCACCTACTTGATGAACCAGTAGTGGAATCCCGTGTTGTTTAGCGAGTTCGCTAAAGCCATCGGCAATTTGTTTGGTTGTCGCATTGAGTTGCGCTTCATTTCCAGCCTCTCGAAGTGTATTCAAGCAAGCTAGGCCAGCTGCCATTGCCACAGGGTTACCGGATAGAGTACCCGCCTGATAAACAGGACCTGTTGGGGCGATGTATTGCATGATTTCTTTCTTACCACCAAATGCGCCCACTGGCATACCGCCACCAATAACTTTACCAAGGGTAGTCAGGTCAGGTTGGACTTGGTAGTAACCCTGAGCGCAGCCTAGTGCGACGCGAAAACCCGTCATCACCTCATCAAAGATAAGTACAGATTTGAACTCGTCACAGATGTCGCGCAGACCTTGTAAAAAACCATCGACTGGAGGAATACAGTTCATATTGCCAGCTACTGGTTCGACAATGATACAAGCGATGTTGCCCTGATGTTCTTCAAACAATTGGCGAACAGAATCTAAATCATTGAAACGCGCGGTGAGCGTGTGTTTGGCAAAATCGGCTGGAACACCTGGAGAACTTGGTTGACCTAGCGTCAGTGCACCTGAGCCTGCTTTGACTAAAAGGCTGTCCGCGTGGCCGTGATAACAACCTTCGAATTTGATGATCTTGTCGTGACCGGTATAACCACGAGCAAGGCGAATCGCACTCATTGTTGCTTCAGTACCAGAGCTGACCATGCGAACTTGTTCCATTGATGGAACCAATTCACTCACTAACTCGGCCATGTTGATTTCAGTTTCAGTTGGCGCGCCAAAGCTTAGTCCACGCTGAGCCGCGCTAATTACAGCATCTCTAACTACTGAGTGATTGTGTCCCAGAATCATAGGCCCCCAAGAGCCTACGTAATCAATATAAGCTTTACCATCCGCGTCAAAGATAAGTGGTCCATCAGCTCGTTCAATAAATAGTGGAGAGCCACCTACACCATTAAAGGCTCGCACGGGAGAGTTCACTCCACCGGGAATTGTATTTTGAGCTTTTTGGTACAGTTCTGATGACTTAGTCATGATGTATGTCCTCTGTGACACATTTTACTTAAGCAATTGGGGCGCATTGTACCCACTCACTTCGTGGATAAAAATGCTTTATTGCTCAGCAGTTGATGATTGTCGAAGTTTGTCTAATGTCGGTGAATACTTGAACGTTTTGGTAGGGTATTACATAATCCTCAACAGATTGGTGCGGTTTGATCGAATGAAGAGTTATCCAAGTACTGTATTTCATGGATATACTGCTGACGAGCCGTTCCCCGAATAATAAGAGAGGTTGTTGTGAGCGAAGTAGCTATTCCCTTAACGTTTTCCGATGCGGCGGCAAGCCGAGTGCAAACGCTAATTGCCGAAGAGGAGAATCCTGAGCTGAAATTGCGTGTCTACATCACGGGAGGTGGATGCAGCGGTTTCCAATACGGCTTCACCTTTGATGAAAGTGTTAATGAGGGTGACACTACGATAGAAAATAGTGGCGTTACGTTGGTTGTTGACCCAATGAGCCTGCAATATCTAATTGGTGGTGTTGTTGACTATACCGAAGGGTTAGAAGGTGCGAGATTCTTTATCAATAACCCCAACGCAACAACGACTTGTGGTTGCGGTGCTTCGTTTAGTGTTTAGAACCAAAAAATAGGACGTTTGTCCAAAACTGTCACAAACTATTTGCGTGATCCAGCGCATACTGGTGTTCCTTTTGTGAGCAAAAACTCTATAATTTGCTTTGCTCACAACCTAAATCGGATTTACACCGTATATAGCAACGTCAAAATTACTGCTAGCGAAGGATCACCATGTCAAAATCTTCCATTTCTGGGTTTTTTGCCCAACGGCCCTACATAGTCTCCATTGTCTTGGCTGGCGCACTTGCGTCTTGGTTGGGAATGGGCTCACCTAACGCGCAAGAAGCTCCTGACAATAAAGTCCAACAAGAAATACCTTTGGCTAAGGTTGTCTTTAAAAACTTCCAAGCGATTGAAACGCACAAAACGGTAGATTTGTACGGACGGACCGCGCCGAATAAAGAAGCGCGTGTTGGCGCTGAGCGCCCGGGACGAATCATCAAGTTGGCAGTAGATAAGGGTGACCGTGTCAAAGCGGGACAATTGATTGCCTCGATTGACCAAGGCGACCTGGCTATGCAGCTAGAGCGCGCGGAAGCAAATCTACGCGTGCGTGAGAAAGAATTCAAAGCAGCAAAATCATTAAAAAACCGCGGTCTGCAAGGCGAAGTGGCATACTCCAGTGCAGAAGCTTCATTGATTGATGCTAAAGCACAAGTCTCCAACGCAAAGCTAGCTATTAAAAATTCATCCGTAGTCGCGCCTTTCTCTGGAATTATCCAAAATCTACACATAGAAAAAGGTGATTACGTTGGTATCGGTGACCCAGTTGCTCAACTAATTGACCTTAGCAAAATTGTGGTGGAAGCCGACGTCAGTGAACGACATATTGGTGATGTGGCTCAAGATCAAATCGCTCACGTACGTCTGTTGTCAGGTGAAGAGCTTCAAGGGCGAGTTCGCTTTATCTCTAGTATTTCTTCAACGACGACCAATACATTTCCAATTGAAGTGGAGCTCACAAACCCGGAGCAACGAATTCCAGCTGGTGTTAGTGCGGAAGTAAAATTGGACCTAAAAGACAAATTGGCGATCAAAGTGACGCCAGCGATGTTGGCGCTAGATGAGAGCGGCAATATGGGTGTGAAAACTCTGGAAGGCGATATGGTTAAGTTTATCCCGATTCAGTTAGTGAAAGCTGAACAAGATGGTGTGTGGTTGTCTGGTCTGGGTCGTTCCGTAGATATCATCACTGTTGGACAGGGTTTTGTTCGTGATGGTGACAAGGTCATCGCAACGGAACAATCGCAAGATTCAATTCTTAACTAGGAGCTGTCATGTACGCACTTATCGAAGCAGCGATGTCTCGTACTCGTACGATGATGACGTTGCTAATCTTGATTCTGATTGCGGGTATGGGAACGTATTTAACGATTCCTAAGGAAGCAAGCCCAGATATCACCATCCCAATTATGTATGTCTCAGTTGGACACCAAGGTATATCTCCAGACGACGCGGAGCGCTTGTTAGTTCGACCAATTGAACAAGAACTTCAGTCTATTGAAGGCGTGAAAGAAATGACTTCAGTAGCGTCTGAAGGCCATGGTTCTGTGACATTGGAATTTACAGTTGGTGTCGACCTTGATGCCGCTATGGCAGATGTTCGAGCGGCGGTTGATCAGGCGGCACCAAAACTGCCAGCTGGAAGCGATGAACCCGTGGTGCACGAGATTACCTTGGCATCTGAAGAGTCTGCCCTTTCTATGGTTCTGTACGGAACGGTTCCTGAAAGAACGGCTATTCAGATTGCACGCAAACTGCAAGATAAGCTGGAGTCGTTTAAACAGGTTCTTGAAGTAGAAATCGCAGGTGATCGAGACGATATCGTTGAAATCATCGTCGATCCACTGTTGATGGAAAGCTACAACCTAGACCAAGCAGATATCTACAACCTGATTGCTCAAAATAACAAGGTTGTCGCGGCGGGTTTCTTGGATACTGGTCACGGACGATTTTCAGTTAAAGTTCCTTCAGTTTTTGACTCTTTAAAGGATCTATTAGAGCTACCCGTTAAAGTCGACGGCAAGCAAGTGATCACATTTGGTGATATTGCGACTGTTCGACGTGCTTTCCGAGATCCAGAATCGTTTGCTCGCCTAGATGGCCGATCGGCAATAGTACTTGATGTTAAAAAGCGTGCCGGTGAAAACATCATTGAAACCGTTGAAATTGTTAAAGCCGTACTTGCCGAAGCTCAAGCGCAGGATGAATGGCCGAACAATTTACTGGTCAAATATACCTGGGATCAGTCTAAAGACGTGAAGATCATGCTTAACGATCTTCAGAACAATATCTTGTCTGCCATTATCCTCGTGGTCATTGTCATAATCGCGATCCTTGGCGTTCGTACCGCGTTGATGGTGGGAATCTCAATTCCGGGCTCATTCCTGACTGGTTTGTTGGTTCTTTCAGTGTTTGGCTTGACCATAAACATCGTTGTCTTGTTTGCACTCATTATGGCCGTTGGCATGCTGGTGGATGGTGCCATTGTTGTCACAGAGTTTGCAGATCGACGTATGCAAGAGGGCATGCATCGTAAACAAGCTTATCTGGATGCGGCAAAACGCATGGCATGGCCGATTACCGCATCTACGGCAACAACGTTGGCGGCGTTTGCACCTCTATTATTTTGGCCTGATATCACTGGCGAGTTCATGAAATACCTGCCATTAACCTTGATTGCAACCTTAACGGCATCTTTGGTTATGGCATTACTGTTTGTACCTGTTCTAGGTGGTATTTTTGGTCGACCTCAGAATGTCTCTCCGCAAAATCGCGCCAAAATGGTTGCGCTGCACGAAGGTGATTTCAGTAAGTCAACCGGGATAACCAAGGTCTACTACCACACCTTAGCCTTGGCCATTAAACGACCGCTAGTCGTGTTACTACTTTCTATCGCGACTGCTTTCGGTGTGGTTTACAGCTATGGTAAAGCTGGGTTGGGCGCTGAGTTTTTCCCTGAAGTTGACCCAGCTATGTTCAATGTAAAAGTTCGTTCTCACGGTGATCTGTCTATCTACGAGAAAGATGAGATCATGAAAGAAATCGAGCAAGTCATGGTTGGACACCCTGAATTAGACAGTGTGTACACCAAGACAGGCGGAAAAGACGAAATCGGTGTTATTCAGATCACTCCGGTAGATTGGCAGTACCGTCGCAAAGTTAAAGAAATTATCGAGGAGCTAAAGCTCTCGACGGATAAATTTTCTGGTGTCGAAATTGAGTACAAATTCCCTGATGCAGGGCCACCAGTTGAAAATGACCTTGTTATCGAGATTTCTTCAAGAATTCCTGAAAACCTAGATCAAGCATCACTCATTATCCGTAAGTGGGCTGATAGCCAAGAAACATTGATGAATGTTAACGATACCTCGAGCAAAGATGGTATTGATTGGCAAATTGATATTCGTCGTGATGATGCATCTCGATTTGGTGCCGACGCAACGACGGTAGGTAATACGGTTCAATTTGTAACTAACGGATTGAAGATTGGTGACTACTTACCTGATGATGCTGACGAAGAAGTTGACATCTTGGTTCGCTATCCTGAATCACATCGCGATATTGGTCGCTTTGACGAGCTAAAAGTCAAAACGCCAGCAGGACAAGTACCTCTTACAAACTTTGCCGAAATTGTCCCTGAGCACAAACAAGACACCATTAACCGCCTTGATGGTCATCGTATCATTAACGTTAAAGCGGATATGGTAGACGGTTACAACTTAGCCGTTGAGTTACCTCGTTTCCAAGCAGAGTTAGCGGATCTTCAATTGCCTAGTGGTGTTGAGTTCATCATCAAGGGTCAAAACGAAGAACAAGCAAACTCGATGGCCTTCTTGATGAATGCCTTCATTATTGCCTTGGCAGTGATGGCGCTGATCTTGATTACTCAGTTCAATAGCTTCTACCAAGCTTTCTTGATTCTGAGTGCGGTATTGTTCTCTACCGTGGGTGTATTCGGTGGCTTGTTGATTGCTCAGAAGCCATTTGGCATCGTCATGTCAGGTATCGGGGTAATTTCGCTTGCAGGTATCGTGGTTAACAACAATATCGTATTGATCGATACGTATAACCAGCTGTTGCGTCGTGGTCTGGATAAGCGAGAAGCTGTTCTAAGAACCGGTGTACAGCGTTTGCGACCTGTCTTGTTGACCACGGTAACAACAATCCTCGGTTTGATGCCAATGGTACTTGAGATGAATATCGACCTTATCAACCAGAAGATTGAATTTGGTGCACCGAGTACTCAGTGGTGGTCTCAATTAGCAACAGCGGTATCTGGTGGTTTGGCATTTGCTACAATTCTTACCTTGGTTCTAACGCCTTGTTTATTGATGATGGGACGCAACCCGTATAAGAAACAAGCCGAAAAATTTGAACAAAAGGCCAAAGCTGAGCAAAGTGAAGAGTTAGTCGAAGAAACCGTATAACTCTGTGCTCAGCTTAAAAAAACAAGCGCCCATAGTTTTATGGGCGCTTTTTCGTTTAGCTGGAAAGAAAACTACCACGAAAGCTTTAAATACAATTATCTCCAGGACAGTTGGTTAGCTTCCAGGTTGTCTGCCCCCAAATCCGATCGCGCTTGCTTGAATACACTTCCTGCCAAGTACTTGGGGATGATTACTTGCTAGATAGTCGCACCTAACAGGGAGTACCTAAAAGAGAGTACCTAAAAGAGAGGCGCTGAAGGATTTTTCTGATTGAATGGGTAAAAAGCGACGAGACAAACGGTGTTGTCTAGTCGCTTTTCCACTTAAGAACAATGACTTTATGACTCATTACTCGCGAAAAGCAGCTTACTATATCTTTCCAGCTGTTTGAGTTGCTTATCAGCGTGAGCAACAAATTTGGTCTTCGCGCTTCCCTGTAATGACTTTGATTGAGGCAATGAAACCGTTCTTGGGTTTTTGTGTACGCCATTCACCAAAAATTCATAGTGCAGATGAGGCCCAGTAACTCGTCCGGTACCGCCCAAAGTACCGACTGTTTGCCCCTGTTTAACTCGTTGCCCTGTTTTCACTTTACGACGCTGCAAATGCAAATACTTAGTGATGTATTTACTACTATGTCTGATGAAAACATAGTGACCATTGAATTGATTGTATGCAGATTTCATGACCACGCCGTCACCAGCAGCCCAGATTGGCGTACCGACCGGCGCAACGTAATCGGTACCTCGGTGCGGTCGAACCCGTCCGGTGACGGGGTGCAAGCGACGCGGATTGAAGTTAGAGCTTACGCGACGGAAATCAAGCGGTGCACGTAAGAATGCCTTCTTCATAGCTCGCCCTGTTTCGTCGTAATAATCACCAGTGACAGGATCTAGAACGGCTGTAAACGTATCCCCTTGGTTTTGGAATATGGCAGCAACAATTTTGCCACGACCGATAATTTCGCCTTCGACAATTTGTTCTTGATAGAGAACTCGAAAGTTATCGCCTTTGCGTATATCTAAAGCAAAGTCGATATCCCAACCAAACATATGAGCGACTTCCATAATCTGGTTGGCGGTGAGTCCTGCAGAAACTGCAGCATTCCAAAAATTCGATTCAATCTGCGCTTCTGCGTAGTTAAACTGGTGATAGACCTCTTTTTTGTCGATGTGAGACAAAAAGCCTTTATCGCTTCGAGATATTACAAAAGTTTCGTAAGCATTGAGTGGTCGGCGAATTTGCAACAACTCGCGCTTTTCATCAAAACCAAATTCAAGTACATCTCCTGGTCTTAAGCGGGTTAATTGCCTCTCAATGTCTTTACTGGTGGTGGTTAGGTTATAGAGAAGACGAGAAGACAAACCTAAACGCTTAAATAGTAATGCTGCACTTTCTCCGGAACCAATAGTGTGCTTTTCCCATTTCATCACTACTTGCGGTTTTTCTAAAACTGGGCTTAACGAATTTTCTAGGTTGAGAGGTAGAGGGTAGCTTTTGCCCACTTCATACAAAGGCTTTTCCGGACGCAATGACTGAGGGTCGGGCAGGAGGAATGCGCCAAAAATTAGCACGCTACTTAACGCGATGAGTGATTTATGTAAAAAGGGTAGGTGAGATAATCTCGACAACATGAACCCAGCACTCTCTTTCTTCAATATTTTCACCAACCAAAGAGTCTAACTGGTTTCAAAATGCATCGCTATTCAAGTAATATGTCGATTCGTTAAATTTTGCCAAAACTGCGGGAGTAAACAAGAATGGCGACAATTGAAGCAGCGTTAGCCGAAATAAAACGCGGTGTTGAAGAACTTATCCCTGAAGACGAGCTGATTGCCAAGTTAAAAGAAGGGCGTCCACTGCGTATCAAGCTAGGTGCTGATCCAACGGCCCCTGATATTCATTTAGGCCACACCGTCATTCTGAACAAGCTTCGCGCATTTCAAGAACTAGGTCATGATGTGACGTTTTTGATTGGTGATTTTACCGGCATGGTTGGTGATCCGACGGGCAAAAACAATACTCGCCCACCACTAACGCGTGATGATGTATTGCGAAATGCTGAAACATACAAAGAGCAAGTATTTAAGATTCTTGATCCAGCGAAAACCAAAATTCAGTTTAACTCTGAATGGTTAGAAGAGTTGGGCGCAGCTGGCGTGATTCGTTTGGCTGCTAATCAAACCGTTGCTCGTATGCTAGAACGTGATGATTTTAAAAAGCGTTACGCGGGTGGTCAGCCAATTGCCATTCACGAGTTCATGTACCCGCTTCTACAAGGTTACGATTCTGTAGCAATGGAAACCGATGTAGAGCTTGGTGGTACCGATCAAAAGTTCAACTTGCTAATGGGACGTGAGCTGCAAAAGGCAAACGGTCAAAAACCGCAAGTAGTACTTATGATGCCATTGTTAGTTGGTTTGGACGGCGAGAAGAAAATGTCTAAATCTGCTAATAACTACATCGGTGTGAGTGAAGCACCAAGTGAGATGTTTGGCAAAATCATGTCTATTTCAGATAACTTGATGTGGGACTACTACAATCTTCTGTCATTCCGCCCTCTAGAAGAAGTTGAAGGCTTTAAAGCTGCGGTAGCCGATGGTAAAAACCCTCGTGACGTTAAGATTCTGCTAGCGAAAGAAATTATTGCCCGTTTCCACACCGAAGCAGATGCTGATGCAGCAGAGCAAGAATTCATCAATCGTTTCCAAAAAGGCGCCATCCCAGATGAGATGCCGGAATTTACGCTGTCAGCTGACTTACCGCTAAGCAATATTCTGAAAGAAGCCGGCTTGTGCTCGTCAACTTCAGATGCTATGCGCATGGTTAAACAAGGCGCGGCGAAAATTGACGGTGAAAAAGCCGCAGATGCACGTGCTAATTTAGATGCTGGAATGTATGTTCTTCAGGTCGGTAAACGCAAGTTTGCTCGAGTAACTATCGCGTAACGTAACTGTCGCGTAATTAGCTCTATCTAAGTAATGCTTGGTTTTTTAAAGCGTCTCTGTCTATGATTGAGGCGCTTTTTTAATGCAGGTTTTCATTCTCATGATAAACCAAGTCTCAAAGATTAAGAGACTGGCAATGGCATATTGCCAGTGTGTCCCATAAGCCACGAAATACCACACCGCCCCCATTGATAGCCAAATAAGAGCTAATGATTGTAGTTTTTCCGTTTTAGTCAGGCCTTGATTGTCTTTTAAACGCCGTGCCAGTGGCCCAAGCTTTGGGTGATTGAGTAGCCAATGTTGGAGTTTAGGCGAGCTTTTGCTGAAGCAATAAAGTGCCAATAACAGAAAAGGAACAGTTGGTAGCAAAGGAACGGTGACGCCAATTGAACCCAAAATGACACAGGTCCAACCCACACAGCTGTAACCTTTGCGTCTAATGTAGTCTTTTCGGTCACTTTGATTATTCATAGTTATCCTTTGTTCAGCTAACTAGTTAATTATGGACATTGTTTGCTTGAACGCCAGTTACTTGTTTCCATCGACGTGCTTCACCATGGAATGATAAAACTGTTTCTCAAATAGCGTGATAGGTGC
Organism: Vibrio sp. ABH4_348; assembly: GCF_056159765.1. NCBI lineage: Bacteria > Pseudomonadati > Pseudomonadota > Gammaproteobacteria > Vibrionales > Vibrionaceae > Vibrio > Vibrio sp. ABH4_348. The sequence goes on from NZ_JBSWVW010000001.1 coordinate 298,569, forward strand.
TGGCTTTGATGCGTCTTCGTTTTTAGCCGGGTGGTAGTCAGCAATGAGTTGAATAAAGGCGAGACGAGGGGTTTGGTTTTTATCTAACACATACCCCACCATGTTGCTTGAGCCAAATACTGAGCCACTTTTCGCCGTGATGCGGCCTTTCAACTTTTCATCACGCATACTGCGACGATATTTCAATGTTCCCGACAGACCTGATTTAGGCAGCATGTCCAGCACCTTAAATTGTCGGTTTGAGCGCCACACAATATGAAGTAACTCAATCAGTTGCGCTGGCCGTACTCGGTTGTTGCGAGAAAGACCTGAACCATCTGCTAGCGGCAGGCTAGTGATGTCGATACTGTGTTTACTGAACATCACTTGTTTCAAGGCCGCGATACCATTTTGGTAGCTACCGGATTGAATAAAAAAGTGGCGCCCAAGTTGTTTCAATACACTGTCTGCAATCAAATTATTGGATTTGACCAGCATGGTCTCAGACAGATCTGCAAGTGGGAGTGAGCGATGACTCGACAAAAGAGTGGCGTCCGCGGTGTACTGGTTTGACACAAGGACATTGCCATTGAAGCTAAGCGAGCTATCTTCAATTAGTTTTTTGATGACCTCAGCTAAATAGAGTTCTGGGCTTTGTATAGCAAATTTTAATGGGAGAGGTTTTTTGCGATTTACCAAGCAACCAGAGAGATGGTAACTATTACTATTGGTTGTGTTGAGTTCGATATCGCAGCGCTGCTGTTTCTGCTGTTCTTTAGACACACTTCTAACTGAACTGGTCACTTCAACGGGCTGATGACGAGGAACAAATACACGTGTAGTGCCATCTTCTAAGGTCGAAATAGACGCTTGCACACAGTTGTTCTCAATTATGACACTTGAGGCGGGGGCACTGTAACAAACCCCAGTAATGTCCCATGGCCAGCCGACACCTTTGTCGTAGCCAGTGAAAATCGAGTTATCGATATAGATGTTCTTGATGGTTTTGTTCTGGCTGCGCTTTGCCGCGAGTGCTAACAGGCTTTTGAGATCGTCGATCATCAAAGTTGGGTCACCGGAGAATTTAATGATCCAACTGTCCTTGTGTTCCAGTATCTGAGTTTCAAACCGAAAATCCTTACCCAGCTCGCTGAGCGAAGCCAATGCAGTAAATACTTTTAATGTACTAGCTGGCGGAATGAGCTCGTTTAGGTTGGCGGACGAATACAGTACTTCACCAGAGCGAAGGTCCTTGACCCAAATCGACTGGCGACTGTCGAGCGGCAGGTGCTTTTTGGCTTGTTCAATACTGTCACTTAGTGAGCCTGACGATTGCGCTAGCGCTAAGGTGGGTACAAACATCAGCAGTGGTATCAGTTGCTTCCATCGCGAGCGGAGAATTGATAATGGATACAGCAGTATTGTTTTTGAGGGAGTTAGCACGAAGGAAGGCTCGCTATCGTTTGTTAAGAAAGAGCTTCAAAGTATAGCGAGCGCAATCATGATTATTCAACCAAGCTCTGTTAACTTGGCTAAGTGGTCTCAAGTTTTCTAAAAGAACAAATGCATACCAACAATCGTTTCACTTTCTGCGTCTAGGGCAGAAATTTGCTTATTTGCATCTTGATCTAACAAATTGTGGTTGTAAGACACATAGCCTCTAAAGTTAGGTTTGAAATAGTAGGCTAAATCCATGGCAACACTGTGAACCTTGTCAATTTCTAAAGTAGCCGTATCGAAAACTAAATGATTGTACGATGCTGAGACTACAGTCTTATCCACTGTGACCTGCGCTGCGACTTCGTAACCTGTCTTGTCCGTTTTCGTTCCGCTGTCGCTTAACTCTCCGCGAACAATAGTCGTGGCGAACTGCCATTGGTCAAATTGATATGCACCCGCGAGGATCGTTTGAAACTCAGACTGGTTGGCACCGTTGTGTTGTTTGGCATAACCTGTCCCCAGCTTTAATCCATAATCACTGAGATTGTATATACCGGAAAAAGAATAGCCATCAACATCGTTGTCGCCAATTCCGGCCGAAGACTCTACTCTGTCTGCAAAGCGATAATTTGCTTGAAAATCAACGTTTACATAGCTGCCTTGGTAGCCGAGCAGATTGTCTACACGTCCAGCAGTGGTCAATCGGTATGCGGCGTTATTGCCGTGATAGGCCATTAGGTCAGTAAATGACGCAATGTTTTCTATCGCCGCATCGTTTTTTCCGTAAGTTACTTTGCCAAAGTTGCCGTCAAGTCCAACAAATACGTACCTGTGGTCTGTGTCATCGTCAGGTTCTCCTGGTGCATGATCGGCTGTCGTGTATTCGCCTTGGTATCGCCCCAAAGCAGTAAGTGATTCTGAAATTTCAACTTGTCCTAACAAGCCCAATCGAGCACGCGACTTGTCTTTGACTTTGCTATTGATGATGGATGCGATGCCTTCAACTCGCCCATCAATATCAACTTGATAACCTTCTTCTTGATAAAGCTCAAATGATAAAACGGGAGTGGCGACAGCGACTATCGCCAGCGCTAACGGGAGTTGAGTGATTTTGAACATGCGACGTCCTATTCAACTGATTGACCAAATATCAGATGTCATTGTATCGACTAAGTTTAGGTTTAAAAAGGCGATTTTGGATCTTCGATGATTTGTAATGAAAACTTAGAACGCGACTCGAGCCTAGGTTTTACCAGTTGACCTACACAAAAGTAAGATTCAATGGTAACTTTATGGCAACTGATAAGTTTGATTTCGCTACCTGGTCTGACGGCCGGGTGGTTTTGTTTTGTCCAAAGAGAACTTTGGCGAGAGGTAATATATGGAAAAGGTTCCAATGACAGTAAGGGGTGAATCCTTACTGCGTGAAGAGTTAGAGCGCCTGTTGAAACTTCGCCCGAAAATTTCAGAAGCCATTGCGGAAGCTCGTGAGCTGGGCGACTTAAAAGAGAATGCTGAATATCACGCGGCTCGAGAAGAGCAAGGCATTTGTGAAGCACAGATTCGCGACATTGAATACAAGTTGTCGGTTGCGCAAGTTATTGATGTAACCAAAATGGATAACAGCGGCAAGATCATCTTTGGCTCAACGGTAACCCTGATCGATATTGATACGGACGAAGAAAAGACGTATCAAATCGTTGGTGATGATGAAGCAGATATCAAAGAAGGCCGTATTTCTGTGAGCTCTCCTATGGCGAGAGGCCTGATTGGTAAAGAAGAGGGTGATGAAGTGAGTATTCAAACCCCTGGTGGCGCCAAAGAGTATGAGATTGACAAGGTTGAGTACGTATAAATTCAGCTTTGTTTAAGGCATACAAAAAAAGGTCGTGATATCACGACCTTTTTTACTATCAGTAACTACCGTTTACTTACGAGGTAGTTCGATTTTTTTGTCTTCCGTTTGGCGGTAAAGCACCAGTGTTTTACCAATCACTTGTACTTTTTCTGCGCCAGTTTCGCGAACAATGGCGTCAACGATAAGGTTCTTTGTTTCGCGATCTTCTGAAGCCACCTTCACTTTAATCAGCTCATGGTGGTTTAAAGCAATTTCGATTTCAGCCAACACCGCTTCAGTCAATCCATTGGCGCCCAGAAGAACGACAGGTTTTAGGGCGTGAGCCAGTCCTTTTAGGTGCTGCTTTTGTTTTGTGCTTAGATTCATTTTGCGGTCAATTTTTTGGTTATGAGGGTTGAAAAGCGGTATTTTACCGCCATCTATTAGCAAAGACTATACTTAATTCTGTGCAAATGCGCAGGTTGATTCAGGAACAGAATGAGTAAAAATAAACACTCTGCCAGTTCAGGCCGTTGGCTTAAAGAACACTTTGACGACAAATACGCAAACGAAGCGAGACGAAAAGGTTATCGCTCCCGCGCTTATTTTAAAATTGATGAAGTTCAGGAAAAAGACAAGTTATTGAAGCCGGGTATGACGGTGGTGGATTTAGGTGCAGCACCGGGTGGCTGGTCTCAATACGCGGCAAAAATTGTCGGTGAGTCAGGGCAAATCATAGCTTGTGATTTGTTACCAATGGACTCGATTGCTGGAGTTTCCTTCTTACAAGGCGATTTCAGAGAAGAGTCGGTACTGAACGCACTGTTAGAAAAAATTCACCCAAATCGAGTTGATGTTGTAATGTCTGACATGGCTCCGAACATGGCTGGAAATTTATCTGTCGATCAACCTCGTGCAATGTATCTTGTTGAACTAGCATTAGATATGTGTAGAGAAGTCTTGGCACCGAATGGAAGCTTCTTCGTGAAAGTTTTTCAGGGCGAAGGTTTTGACCAATACGTGAAAGATGTACGTAGTATGTTTAAAACCGTTAAGATTCGAAAACCAGATTCATCTCGGGCACGCTCTCGAGAAGTTTATATTGTAGCCACTGGTTACAAAGGTTAACTATTTGCGTATTTACGCCAAAGTTAACATTCTAGCTACAGTGTATAATCTGTAGTACCCTACCTTTAAATTACAATTAGTTATCGCGAGGCTGACACCTTGAGTGACATGGCAAAAAATCTAATTCTGTGGCTGGTGATCGCCGTTGTTCTTATGTCGGTTTTCCAGAGCTTTGGCCCTGGAGAAAGTAATGGCAGAGCAGTAGATTACACCACATTTGTTAAGGAAGTTGGTCAAGGCCAAATCCAAGAAGCGACTTTTAACAGCGGCGAAATCACCTTTACTCGTCGTGGCGGTAGTGGCCGTTATGTCACTTACATGCCGGTGTACGATCAAAAGCTTCTAGATGACTTAATCAACCAAAACGTGAAAGTCCAAGGTACGCCACCAGAAGAGCAAAGCTTACTGGGCACTATCTTTATCTCTTGGTTCCCGATGATCCTGCTTATTGGTGTGTGGATATTCTTCATGCGTCAAATGCAAGGTGGCGGCGGCAAAGGCGCGATGTCCTTTGGTAAGAGCAAAGCTCGTATGATGAGCGAAGAGCAGATTAAAACGACTTTTGCTGATGTTGCTGGCTGTGACGAGGCAAAAGAAGATGTGAAAGAGCTGGTTGATTACCTTCGTGATCCAAGTCGCTTCCAAAAACTAGGTGGTAAGATCCCAACTGGTGTCTTGATGGTTGGTCCTCCTGGTACGGGTAAAACACTTCTCGCAAAAGCGATTGCTGGTGAAGCGAAAGTACCTTTCTTCACGATTTCTGGTTCTGACTTCGTTGAAATGTTTGTCGGTGTTGGTGCATCTCGTGTACGTGACATGTTCGAACAAGCCAAGAAGGCAGCACCTTGTATCATCTTCATTGATGAAATCGATGCGGTAGGCCGTCAGCGTGGTGCTGGTGTAGGTGGTGGTCACGATGAACGTGAGCAAACGCTTAACCAAATGCTAGTAGAGATGGATGGCTTCGAAGGTAACGAAGGCATCATCGTTATTGCCGCGACTAACCGTCCAGACGTACTCGACCCTGCATTGTTGCGTCCAGGCCGTTTCGATCGTCAAGTAGTGGTTGGATTGCCTGATGTTCGCGGTCGTGAACAGATCCTGAAAGTACATATGCGCAAAGTACCATTGGCTGGCGACGTAGAGCCATCTTTGATTGCTCGCGGAACACCAGGTTTCTCAGGTGCTGACCTAGCTAACTTAGTCAATGAAGCAGCATTATTTGCTGCACGCGGCAACAAACGCAATGTTTCTATGGTTGAGTTTGAGCTTGCCAAAGACAAAATTATGATGGGTGCGGAACGCCGTTCAATGGTGATGTCAGAAGATGTGAAAGAATCAACTGCTTATCATGAAGCTGGTCATGCGATTGTTGGTCGCTTGGTACCTGAACACGATCCTGTGTACAAGGTATCTATTATCCCACGCGGGCGTGCGCTGGGTGTCACCATGTACTTACCTGAGCAAGACCGTGTCAGCATGTCTAAGCAGCACCTCGAGTCTATGGTTTCAAGCTTATACGGTGGTCGATTGGCGGAAGACATCATTTACGGTGCTGAACACGTTTCAACAGGCGCATCGAATGATATTGAACGTGCAACTGACATCGCTCGTAAGATGGTCACTCAGTGGGGCTTCTCGGAAAAACTAGGTCCTCTTTTGTACGCAGAAGATGAAGGCGAAGTATTCCTAGGCCGTAGCGTGACTCAAACCAAGCACGTGTCTGACGAAACAGCTCGCCTCATTGATGACGAAATTCGTGCCATCATCGACCGTAACTACGCTAGAGCGAAGGAAATCCTGGAAGCAAATATGGATATTCTTCATGCAATGAAAGACGCGTTGATGAAGTATGAAACTATCGACGCGGGTCAGATTGATGATCTAATGGATCGTAAAGAAGTGATTCGCGAGCCAGCTGGTTGGTCTGATAAAGATGGCGGTTCATCTAATTCTTCTTCAAATGACTCTTCTCCTAAGAGCGAGTCGAAGCCTGAAGCAAAAGAGACTAAATCAGAAAACGTATCTGACTCCGATTTACCATCAGGCGATTTGGCGAATAAAAAAGACGCTGAATAATCTTTGAAAAACAAGTCAAACCCCGGCCAATGTCGGGGTTTGTTGTTTTTGTTTTCGACGTTTGTTAATAGACCGCTTTCTCTTAGTATTATTTTTCCAAAAAACCATTTCTTGCTCGGACTGCCAATATGATTTTAATTTCAGGTACTAAAACACTGGACTTATCAAAACCCCACGTTATGGGAATCTTAAACGTTACTCCAGACTCCTTTTCTGATGGCGGGCGTTATACCGAGTTATCGGCAGCGGTCGCGCAAGCACAACAAATGATAGAAGCTGGTGCAACAATTATTGATATTGGTGGTGAATCGACTCGACCGGGGGCCCCTGATGTAGAGTTGCAAGATGAGTTACAACGCGTGATTCCAGTGATTAAAGCGATTCGTGAGCACTCAGACGTGTGGATTTCCATCGACACGAGCAAAGCTGAAGTGATGAAGCAAGCCGTTGAAGCGGGTGCAGACCTAATTAATGACGTTCGAGCATTACGGGAGCCAAATGCACTAGAGACGGCGGCTAAGCTGAATGTGCCTATTTGCTTGATGCACATGCAAGGTCAACCAAGAACCATGCAGGCTGCCCCCCATTACCAAGACGTAATTGAAGATGTGGGTACCTTTTTACAAGAACGTATTGAAGCTTGTGAGAAAGCTGGAATTTCAAAAACTCAGCTGATTTTGGACCCAGGCTTTGGATTCGGTAAAACCATCGAACATAACTATTCCATGCTGAAACACTTGGACAAATTTCACCAATTTGGCTTACCTATCTTGGCAGGAATATCGCGTAAGTCTATGATCTTTAAATTGCTGAATAAAGAACCTAAGCAGTGTGTCGCTGCAAGTGTTGCCTGTGCCACCTTGGCTGCTGATAAAGGTGCACAAATTATTCGTGTTCACGATGTAGCAGAAACCTACGATGCGATTCAAATGGTTGTAGCCACACACGCGGCACCCTAGTTCTTATAGTATTTTACGCTTGTTGAATTTAGCTTCGCATGTATAGACGAAGTGATAATAAAAGGATAACGATATGTCAGTTGAAAGACGCTATTTTGGGACCGATGGTGTTCGTGGCAAAGTGGGTCAATACCCGATCACACCAGACTTTGTGTTAAAGCTCGGTTGGGCTGCAGGGCGAGTGCTTGCAAAACAAGGCACAAAAAAAGTCATCATAGGTAAAGATACTCGTATTTCTGGTTATATGCTGGAATCGGCATTGGAAGCGGGCTTATCGGCTGCTGGTCTTCAGGCTACATTCACAGGGCCAATGCCAACACCCGCTGTTGCCTACCTCACGCAAACGTTCCGCGCAGAAGCTGGTATCGTTATTTCCGCTTCACACAATCCTTATTATGACAACGGTATCAAATTCTTTTCATCGGAAGGGACCAAGTTGCCTGACGATATTGAGCTAGCGATTGAAGCAGAGCTAGATAAAGACATCGAATGTGTTGAATCTTCATTGCTCGGTAAGGCAACACGTCTAGATGATGCTGCCGGACGCTACATTGAATTTTGTAAGGGAACATTCCCTTCTAACCTAAGCCTTGCGGGTCTCAAAATTGTTGTCGATTGTGCACATGGCGCGACCTACCATATCGCGCCAAATGTGTTTTCAGAGCTAGGTGCGACTGTGGTTCCAATGGGGATTGAACCAAATGGAACCAATATAAACGATGAGGTTGGTGCGACAGATGTGAACGCTCTGCAAAAGCGAGTTGTTGATGAGCAAGCTGACTTAGGGCTCGCCTTTGATGGCGATGGCGACCGCATCATCATGGTCGATCACACAGGCGCTAAGATTGACGGAGACCAGATAGCATACATTCTTGCACGGGATGCTTTGCGTCGCGGTGAATTGCAAGGTGGTGTAGTCGGAACACTAATGACTAACCTAGGTATGGAAAATGGGCTTAAGCAGCTTGGTATCCCATTTATACGTGCCAATGTCGGTGACCGTTATGTGATGGAAAAGCTGATCGAAAAAGGTTGGAAAATTGGTGCTGAAAACTCAGGGCACGTTATTCTTTTAGATAAAGTGACAACTGGCGACGCCATTGTTGCTGCCCTTCAAGTTCTCGCTTCTGTGGTAGATAGTCATATGTCTCTACACGATTTGTCGCAAGGTATGACTTTATACCCTCAAGTGTTGATTAATGTTCGTTTTCAAAGTGAGGGTAATCCATTAGAGTCAAGCAGCGTTATTGACGCTGTCAAAAAAGCGGAAAATCAATTAGCAGACAAAGGGCGAGTATTACTCAGAAAGTCGGGCACCGAACCACTTATTCGAGTTATGGTTGAAGGTGAAGACGGCGACTTAGTGCAGCAGTGCGCTAAAGCTATAGCAACTGTTGTAGAAACCGAATGTTAACCCAATAGTCTTTTTCAAATTAAAACGTCTCGCAATGAAGGCTTGGATAACTATCAACTGAGAGTTTTTTGAGCGTTTGACAGTGTAGAGACGTTTTTTTATGATTTTCTCCTTGTCAGCGTAATAGGCATTCGCTAGTATTGCTCCGCCTTCATTGAGGAGGCTGCTAGCCTTGTTATAAAAACCTCGCTGGCTCAACAATTTGGAACATAGGTGGATGTATGACAATTCTACTTGTTGTTTACCTGTTGGCAGCGCTTGCTGTAATTGGTTTGGTGTTGATTCAACAAGGTAAAGGCGCGGACATGGGTGCTTCTTTTGGCGCTGGTGCATCAAATACTGTTTTTGGTGCTAGCGGTGCGGGAAATACTCTGACACGTTTAACTGCATTATTTGCAACAGTATTCTTTGTCATCAGTCTGTTACTAGGCAACCTTTACTCTGGTAAAGAAGAGTCTCAGTGGGTAGATCCTACTCAGGGACAAGTGCTTGAACAAACTGCTGACACACTTAGCGAAATTCCCGCTCCAAAAGGCGACGAAATTCCTAAGTAACAATTTGATGCCGAGATGGTGAAATTGGTAGACACGCTAGCATGAGGTGCTAGTGCCTTAGGTGTGAGGGTTCGAGTCCCTCTCTCGGCACCATAATTTACAAGCTTGTAAATCATTGATGTGAGCGTATAATGCTCAATCAGTCGGACGCGGGGTGGAGCAGCCTGGTAGCTCGTCGGGCTCATAACCCGAAGGTCGTCGGTTCAAATCCGGCCCCCGCAACCAAACTTCCAAGTTTGGCAAGCTTGAAGCATTCATGATGAATGCGAGTTATTGGCTAATATTGTCGATAGCGAATCAGGGTCCAGCAACAAAAAACCCCGACTTTCGGGGTTTTTTGTTATCTGAGTTTTTCTCAGGTTTTGCTTGGAATTTAAATTGGGCTATAAGCCCTTTTTTTGTTTCTGGAGTGGTTGAAATGACTGGTTTAGAAAGACAACTTACTGAAATGCTTGAAGCTCCTGTTGCGGCAGCTGGCTACGAGTTAGTGGGTTTGGAATTTATCCGTGCAGGCGAGCATTCGACACTGCGTATTTTTATTGATCACGAAAACGGCATCAATGTTGATGACTGCGCAGAAGTAAGCCACCAGGTGAGCGCAGTAATGGACGTAGAAGACCCGATTTCTGTGGCTTATAACCTAGAAGTGTCTTCTCCAGGTTTAGAGCGACCACTCTTTAAAGCAGCACATTACGAACAATTTGTTGGTCACGAGGTCAATCTCGTTCTGAAGATGGCCATTGGCAATCGTCGTAAATGGAAAGGTGAAATTCAAGGTGTTGAAGGCGAGACGGTAGCACTTCTCGTTGAAGGTAACACTGAAGAGTTTGTACTGAGCAACATCTCCAAAGCGAATTTGATCCCCAAGTTTTAAGTCTTAGAGGCTAAATAAAATGAGTAAAGAAATTTTAGCAGTAGCAGAGGCGGTATCGAACGAGAAAGCGGTACCTCGTGAGCGAATTTTTGAAGCATTGGAAACAGCGCTAGCTACTTCTACAAAGAAAAAATACGAGATTGAAATTGACGTTCGTGTTGAGATCGACCGTCGTACTGGTGAGTTTGATACTTTCCGCCGCTGGGAAGTGGTAGAAGAAGTTGAAAACCCAACGAAAGAAATTTCATTGGAAGCAGCTAAATTTGATGATGAAAATATCGAGCTAGGTGACTTCGTTGAAGATCAGATCGAATCGGTCAAATTTGACCGCATTACAACTCAAACTGCAAAGCAAGTTATCGTACAGAAAGTACGCGAAGCTGAACGTGCCCAAATTGTTGAACAATTTATCGACAATGAAGGTGAGCTTGTTACTGGTGTGGTTAAGAAAGTTAACCGTGACACTGTGGTTTTAGACCTTGGTAACAACGCTGAATCGGTCATTCTACGTGATGACCAGCTTCCTCGTGAAAACTTCCGTCCAGGTGATCGTGTTCGCGGTCTGTTATACCGAGTTGCTCCTGAAGCACGTGGCTTCCAGTTATTTGTAACTCGTTCTAAGCCAGAAATGTTGGAAGAGCTGTTCCGCGTAGAAGTACCGGAAATTGCTGAAGAGATCATTGAGCTTAAAGGTGCGGCACGCGATCCAGGCTCTCGTGCAAAAATCGCAGTAAAAACCAACGACCGTCGCATTGACCCAGTAGGTGCTTGTGTGGGTATGCGTGGTGCACGTGTTCAAGCGGTTTCTGGCGAGCTAGGCGGCGAGCGTATCGATATTGTTTTGTTTGACGATAACCCAGCGCAATTTGTTATCAATGCGATGGCTCCTGCAGATGTTGCGTCAATCATTGTTGATGAAGATGCTCACGCAATGGATATCGCGGTTGAAGCCGATAACCTAGCGCAGGCGATTGGTCGAAATGGTCAAAACGTTCGTTTGGCTTCTCAGCTAACTGGTTGGGATCTAAACGTTATGACGGTTGAAGACCTTGAGAAGAAACACGCAGAAGAATCTCAAGCTTCTATCGAAAGCTTCATGAAGCACTTAGATATTGAAGAAGATTTTGCAGAGCTATTGGTTGAGGAAGGCTTCTCTACTCTAGAAGAAGTGGCGTATGTACCAGTAGCAGAACTATTAGAAGTTGACGGTCTTGATGAAGACTTAGTCGAAGAGCTACGTAGCCGTGCAAAAGATGCATTGACAACTTTGGCACTCGCGCAAGAAGAGTCATTCGAAGGGCTGGAACCTGCAGAAGATCTTCTAGGACTTGAAGGTCTAGAGCGTGAGATGGCATTCAAGCTTGCTGCGAAAGGCGTAGTAACATTAGAAGATTTAGCTGATCAAGGTATTGATGACCTTGAAGGCATCGAAGGTCTAACTGACGAACGTGCGGGTGAGCTAATTATGGCTGCACGTAACATTTGTTGGTTCAGCGACGAAGAATAATTCAGCAAGGAGGAAGCGGATGACACAACTGACTGTTAAAGCACTAAGTGAAGAGATTGGTACGCCAGTAGATCGCTTGGTGGAGCAACTTGCTGACGCCGGTATGCAAAAAACCAGTAAAGACTTAGTTTCAGATGAAGAAAAGCAAAAGCTATTGACTCACCTGAAAAAAGAACATGGTGACACTACAGGTGATGCTGAACCAACTCGTCTAACACTGCAGCGTAAAAAGCGCAGTACCTTGACGGTAGGTGCCGGTAGCAAAAGTAAAAACGTGCAAGTCGAAGTACGTAAAAAGCGCACTTATGTAAAACGTAGTGCAGTCGAAGAAGATGCAAAGCGCGAAGCTGAAGAAGCCGCAGCACGTGAAGCCGAAGCAAAAGCGGCACGTGAAGCAGAAGAAAAAGCGAAACGTGAAGCAGAAGAAAAGGCAAAACGTGAAGCGGAAGCGAAACGTCAAGCTGAAGAAAAAGCGAAGCGCGAAGCTGAAGCCAAGGCTAGACGTGAGGCGGAAGCGCCAAGCGAAGAAGAGCTGAAGCGTCGTGAAGATGAAAAATTAAAGCAAGAAACCGCGCGAAAAGAAGCCGAAGAATTGAAGCGTCGTCAGGAAGAAGAAGCAAGACGTAAAGCTGAAGAGGAAAGTCAGCGCAAGCTCGAAGAGGCTCGCGAATTGGCTGCAAAAAACCAAGAGCGTTGGTCTGCTGAAGAAAAAAGTGCAAGTAAGATGGAAGAAGCAGATTACCACGTGACGACTTCTAAATATGCGCAAGAGGCTGAAGACGAGGCAGATCGCCGCGAAGAAGCTCCTGCTAAGCGTCGTAAGAAGAAAAAAGCGTCAACTGACGATCGTAATGATCGCAATTCAAACACACGAGGCCGTGGCCGTAAGGGCAAGCTAGCTAAACCAGCTAAACCGACCTCAATGCAGCATGGCTTTGATAAGACGGCTACCGTTGCAAAACAAGATGTCGTCATCGGTGAAACGATTGTGGTTTCTGAACTGGCACAGAAGATGTCAGTGAAGGGCACAGAAGTTATCAAAGTGATGATGAAGATGGGGGCAATGGCAACCATCAACCAAGTTATTGACCAAGAGACCGCACAGCTTGTAGCTGAAGAAATGGGTCATAAAGTTGTTATTCGCAAAGAAAACGAGCTTGAAGAAGCCGTATTGAGCGATCGTGACAACGACTCTGTAGCGGTTCCACGTGCTCCTGTTGTAACTATTATGGGCCACGTTGACCACGGTAAAACGTCAACACTTGACTACATCCGTAAAGCTCACGTTGCTTCTGGCGAAGCTGGTGGTATTACTCAGCATATTGGTGCTTACCACGTTGAGACTGACAACGGTATGATTACTTTCCTTGATACTCCTGGACACGCAGCGTTTACTGCAATGCGTGCTCGTGGTGCTCAAGCGACGGATATCGTTGTACTGGTTGTAGCAGCAGACGATGGCGTTATGCCACAAACTATCGAAGCAATTCAGCACGCAAAAGCGGCGGAAGTACCTTTGATTGTTGCGGTTAACAAGATCGATAAAGAAGATGCGAATCCAGACAACGTTAAGAATGAGCTAGCTCAATACGACGTTATCCCTGAAGAGTGGGGCGGCGAGAACATGTTTGTTCACATCTCTGCGAAGCAGGGTACAAACATTGAAAACTTGCTAGAAACTATCCTTCTTCAGTCTGAAGTACTTGAGCTTACCGCTGTAGAAGAAGGCATGGCTTCAGGCGTGGTTGTTGAATCTCGTCTTGATAAAGGTCGTGGTCCAGTTGCTACTGTTCTAGTTCAGTCTGGTACGCTACGCAAAGGTGATATCGTACTGTGTGGTCAAGAATACGGCCGTGTACGTGCTATGCGTGATGAACTTGGTAAAGAAATTGAATCAGCTGGTCCATCAATCCCAGTTGAGATCTTAGGTCTATCAGGTGTGCCATCTTCAGGTGATGAAGCGACTGTTGTTCGCGACGAGCGTAAAGCACGTGAAGTAGCGAACTACCGTCAAGGTAAATTCCGTGAAGTTAAACTAGCGCGTCAGCAGAAAGCTAAGCTAGAGAATATGTTCTCTAACATGGCTGCAGGTGATGTAGCAGAACTGAACATCGTTCTAAAAGCGGATGTACAAGGTTCGGTTGAAGCAATTTCTGACTCGCTACTGAAACTGTCTACTGACGAAGTAAAAGTGAACATCGTTGGTTCTGGTGTTGGTGGTATTACTGAGACAGATGCAGTTCTTGCTGCAGCTTCAAACGCTATCATTCTTGGCTTTAACGTTCGTGCTGATGCAACTGCGCGTCGTACTGTCGAGAATGAAAACCTAGACCTGCGTTACTACTCAATCATTTACCAATTGATTGATGAAGTTAAGCAAGCGATGAGCGGTATGCTTGCACCAGAATTCAAGCAAGAAATCATTGGTCTTGCTGAAGTACGTGACGTGTTTAAGTCACCAAAACTGGGTGCAATCGCTGGTTGTATGGTTACTGAAGGCCTAATTAAGCGCAATAACCCAATCCGTGTTCTTCGTGAAAACGTAGTTATTTATGAAGGTGAGCTAGAATCTCTACGCCGCTTCAAAGATGACGTTGCCGAAGTTAAGAACGGCTACGAATGTGGTATCGGCGTTAAGAACTACAACGATGTACGTGTAGGCGACCAGATCGAAGTATTCGAGACGGTAGAAATTAAACGTACCATCGATTAATTGACTAACCTTTGTCTTAGCTACCCTAAAGTAAGCAAGGCAAAAATAGGTTGTTGAATACACCATGGGGGGCTGGCTTGACCATCCCCCCATTCTTTCGATTTCAGCTTAGTAAAGTTGAATAAGTGAGCAAAGATATGTCAAAAGAATTTAGTCGCACCCAAAGGGTTGCACAGCAATTACAAAAAGAACTCGCGATGATCCTTCAGCGTGAAGTTCGCGATTCCCGTCTGGGTATGGTTACCATTTCAGACGTGGAAGTGTCCCGTGATCTTGCTTATGCCAAGGTTTTTGTCACTTTCCTATGTGTCGGTGAGCAAACTCCAGAATCAAGTCTTGAGGCATTGCGTGAACACGAAGCTCATATTCGCATGATGTTAGGTAAGCGTATCCGTCTGCGCCTAACACCAGAGGTTCGTTTCTTCTACGACAGTACACTAGTTGAAGGTATGCGAATGTCTAACCTAGTCAGTGAAGTGGTTAGCAAAGACAAGCAAAAGCAAGCCGATTCTGATCGTGAAGGTGAAGAGTAATGGCTCGCCGTCGTAAAGGTCGTCCAATTGACGGAATAGTACTGCTTGATAAGCCAACTGGGATTTCTTCCAACGACGCGCTACAGAAAGTAAAACGTATTTACTTTGCTGAAAAAGCAGGACATACCGGCGCACTTGACCCACTTGCTACGGGTATGTTGCCAATCTGTCTTGGTGAAGCTACCAAGTTCTCTCAGTTTCTTTTGGATTCAGATAAGCGCTACAAAGTTATCGCAAAGCTAGGTGAGCGAACCAACACGTCAGACTCTGATGGTGAAGTCGTAGAGACTAGACCGGTGAATGTCGTACGTGAAGATTTGTTGAAACACATCGAATCATTTCGAGGTGAGACCGACCAAATCCCTTCAATGTTCTCTGCATTGAAGTATCAAGGCCGCCCGTTATACGAGTATGCGCGTGAAGGTATTGAGGTCCCGCGAGAGTCTCGCAAGATTACTGTTTATGACATAGAATTGCTTCGTTTTGAAAACGATGAAGTCGAGATGGAGGTACACTGCTCAAAAGGTACCTACATTCGCACCATTGTGGATGATCTCGGTGAGCTTCTAGGCTGTGGTGCACACGTAATTGATTTGCGACGTACAGAAGTTGCGAATTATCCTTATGAGCGCATGCTGACGCTTGAGCAATTAGAAGAGCTTCTTAACCAAGCAAAACTACAAGACATTGCTCCAAGAGAACTGTTAGATCCACTATTGTTACCAATGGATACCGCAGTTCAGGATCTTATTGAAGTCAATGTCATCCCTGATCTAGCAGATATGATCTTACATGGACAACCCGTACAAGTATTTGGTGCACCTTCTGAAGGTACTGTAAGAATCACTGTTGGTGAAGAAAAACGCTTTATCGGAGTCGGTGAAATCGACAATGACGGTCGAATTGCACCAAAGCGTTTAGTCGTTCAGCGTGAGCCTCAAGAATAAGATTTATCAAAATACCAAAAAGCCACAGCATTTGCTGTGGCTTTTTTATAACAGGTGGAACTCGCTTTAATAAACGTCGCGCACGTAACGCTTCTGTTTCTTCAAGGCGTTGATATAGTCCTTAGCGCCTTGCTCATCTAACCCTCCGTGTTCAGCAACAATGTCGTGTAGCGCTTTGTCTACGTCTTTCGCCATGTAGTAAGCATCTCCACAAACAAAGAAGTAACCGCCGCGTTCTAGCCACGCAAATAGCTCAGCGCCACTTTCACGCATCTTGTCTTGAACGTAGATCTTCTCTTCTTGATCACGAGAGAAGGCGAGGTCGAGCTTATTAATGACGCCTTTACGTTGCAGTTCTTCGATTTCTTCTTGGTAGATGTAATCGGTGCTGCTGTTGCGATCACCAAAGATCAACCAGTTATCACCTTGTGCTGCGATGACTTCACGCTCTTCAAGGAAGGCGCGGAATGGAGCAATTCCGGTACCAGGACCGACCATGATCATCGGAGCGTTGTCGTCTTCTGGAATAGCAAAGCTCTTGTTTGGTGCAAAGTAAACAGGAACCTTTTCACCTTCCGGTACCAAGTCCGCAAGCCAAGTTGAACAAGTACCATTGTATGAACGCTCACCATTTTGATAACGAACGCTACCGATGGTTAGATGCACTTCATCGTTGTGCTTGTTTAAGCTTGATGAAATCGAGTATGCACGTGGAGCGATAGGCTTCATCAGTTGTAATAATTCCGCCAGAGACAAGGTGACATTTGGGTAAGCCTTAAGCAAATCAATGACATCTTTGCCCCAAAGGAAATCACCCAGAGCTTTATGATCTTCATCTGCAATCATGCTTAACAGCTTGTGATCGCTAGCACCTTCCGCCAGTGCTTTAACAAAATCTTTTGATGGTGTACGAATATCTAGGTGCTCAGTGAAAATCTCACGCAAGCTGAAGTTTTCACCATTCCAAGATGGTTTTTCATCACCTGTAAAGTTGAAGTGCGCCAAAAATGCATCCACAAGTTCAGGTTGATTTTGTGGAATAACATTAAGTGCATCACCCGCTTTGTAAAACTCGCCAGAGCCTTCAAGAGAGAATTCATAGTGGACAATCTCTTTACTTGAACCTTCTTTGTTTAGCACTCGTTTATGGGTCAGAGTGGCCATTAAAGGATTCTTGCGATTGAACTTTGACTTAACCTTAGTACTCGAATTTGATGAAGTATTGGCAACCGGAGCAGCCGCATCTTCACCTTTATCGGCAATAACAGGTAACGTGGCGATCATCCACTCTTCAGCAGGCTGTTCAAAATCGATATCACAATCAACTCGAGGTGTTACACGCGATGCGCCTAGCTCTTCAAGTCTGCTATCCCATTCTTTCCCTGCTAAACAAAATTCGTCGTAGCTGGTGTCGCCAAGTGCCAATACGGAGAAGTATGTTCCGTCTAGCTGTGGCGCAGCATCGGAGTTCATGATTTCCCAGAGTGACTCGGCATTGTCTGGGTGTTCACCTTCACCATAGGTACTGGTGACGATAAGAACTCGTGATGACTTCACAAAGATCTGCGGGTCTACGTCATCCATATCGTAAACAGATGCAGTAAGGCCGTATTCTTTAGCTTTCTCAGCGGTGTCATTGGCAACGGCTTCTGCATTACCCGTTTGAGTTCCGTAAAGGATTGTTAGGCCTTTTACTTGTGGAGCGGATTCCGCGTGCACGACAGATTCTTCTTTCACAAGAAGTCTTGAATGCAAGCCAGAGAAAAAACCAGCGAGCCAAGTTTGCTGCTCGTCGTTAAAAGGTAAATCTTGTGGCAAATGAGGTACTTTCATTGTTCTTCCTATCTCAACAATTTCGCCAACTTAGGCTGTTTGGGCTACTGACTCAGCATCATTAGATGCTTGACGTTGTTGTTCGATGTCGGCTCGAATGACATCAGCAAATGCGTAACAGTACACAGTTGCTAAGCGCTGATTTAGCGGTTCGATAGCCTTCATTTGGTCTCGGATATCGGATTCTCGAGCTAAGATCCACACAGTCGTTCCTCGAGAGTGTGTATCCCAAACATCACGTCTAGACAGCGAAGACTTATAGTCTTCTACTCGTTTGTGTGCCAATAGCACAGACAATTCATCGTCTTTGTAGTTGGAGATGGCTTCTTTGACATCTTTTGTAATGGCATCAAGAAGCTTTTTATCTTTCAACTCAAACATTCTTTTCACCAACGCGTCTTGCTCTAGTTCAGAGTTAGCCTGAGCTTTGGCAAGTTGGTGAGCTCTGTGGAGTACACCACTTTGCGTTAATAAATCACAAATTAAAGGAGAGTCCATATCTCCGTATTTTGGACTTTCGCCGCGAGATAGATCTTGTCCATCGCGGTAAGCAAAATGAATATTTTCCATCAGACGGCTTGCTTCGCCATGAATCAGTTCTTCCAGCATTTTCTTTCTTGAATGCGTTTCAAGAATACTTTCTGGATGCTGGCTCTGAGTCAGCGCAAGCGGTAACACTAATGTGAAGAGAGTACGGCTGGTCGCCCAATCAGCTAAAATCGCAGCTGCTTTCTTAGAACCCGTAAATCGTACGTGTTGCTCTAAGTGCCACTTAAGTGCTTCTTCATAGCCGGAATTGTGTTCAATTAGAGGCAGGGCCAACACTGAGTCGCGGCTGCAACTCGAAGCGAACTGACCTTGCTTATCGTATTGATAAGCAACACCGCCAGACATACCATTACCAAAGCCCTTGCCGTAGCCACCAAGGTTGATAACAGAACCATTGGTCATGTACTCACAACAGAAGTCGCCAACGCCTTCTACGACTGCCACCGCGCCAGAGTTACGAACAGCAAATCGGTCACCCGCTTCACCTTGTATAAAGGTTTGGCCACCTGTCGCACCAAATAATGCAAAGTTACCAATAAGTACATTGTTACCTGAAGACAGTTCTTTATCAGACGGAGAACGAACCACAATGTGGCCGCCGCTTGAACCTTTACCAACACCATCATTACAGGTGCCAGTATGTTCCATGATCAAGCCGCTATTGTTAAACGCGGCGTAACTTTGACCAGCACTTCCTCGGCTTTGAACTAGAATGGACTCAGCGTCAACAAAGCGTCTGCCGTTTGAAGATGTCAGTACTGCTGGGTGCTTAAGACCTTTTTCTTGATAGTTAAGCGCGCGCTCTATATCAATAGACAGCTGTCCACCTGTCGACTTGTTTCTGTTGTTTAGTTTGCCAGCATCAAGAACAATGTGACGTTGCTCAGACTCAAAGTAGTCTCCAAGTAAGCTTTCGATAAGCTTATCATCAGGCGTAAAGTCAGCTTCAAGGTAAACTGGCTTAGCAATTTTTACTTCGTCTACGTAGCGGAGTAATCCGGTTACATCTAAGCGGCCAACAATACTGTGGTGATTCGCTAAGTGCAGTAGCTCTGTCTTACCACGAATGTCACGTAAGCTCTTGTAACCTAGTTTAGCTAGGATTTGGCGCACTTCGTGAGCAACGTTCAGGAAGTATTGAGCAAGTGCTCGTGGATCACCTTGGTAGAGTTCAGGGTTAGTCGTTAAGCCCGCTGGACATTTGATGTTACAGTTCTTGGCCATTACACACTTAAGCATCATAAGTGCAGTAGTACCAAACTCGAACGAATCACCACCCATAATGGCTGATTTGATTACATCGACACCAGTTTGGTGAGCGTTGGAACAGCGCAACAATACTTTGTCACGCAGACCATTCTCGCTGAGTGCTTGATGAACTTCAGCAATACCAATCTCAGCAGCTCGACCTGTGTTTTTCAAACTAGTTACAGCTGCGGCACCCGTACCACCAGTGTTACCAGCAACGTTGATTATGTCAGCACCCGCTTTAGCCACGCCAACGGCAATGGTGCCGATACCTTCCGATGATACTAGTTTGACGATCACTCGAACTCGCGCCGCTTTAGCGTCGTGAATAAGTTGTCCCAAGTCTTCTATCGAGTATGTATCGTGGTGAGGTGGTGGGGAAACCAGTTCAACACCAGGTGTACCACCACGTGCTGCGGCAATCTCAACCGTAACTTTAGGTGATGGTAACTGACCACCTTCACCGGGTTTTGCACCTTGGGCAATTTTAATCTCAATTTCTTGGAGCTGAGGATCAGCCAAGTAACCAACCCAGACACCAAATCGACCTGATGCAAACTGCTTAATTTTACTCGACTTAATGCCGTTAAATCGACTCGAGTGCTCACCACCTTCACCTGAGTTACTCATGGCGCCAGCAATGTTGGTACCTTGTGCAACCGCCATATGCGCGTTTGCGTTAAGGGCACCGTGACTCATCGCACCTGATGCAAAAGTAGGTGTGATCAAATGTGCAGCATCGACTTCATCAATTGAGATTGGCTTGCGAGCGGCTTGTACACGAGTTAAGAAGTTAACCAGTGACTCTTTTGCTTGGACTTTTAGTTTATTGTCGTTGATTTGTGCGCTGACAATATGATCTTTCCAAGTTTGCTCTAATGCGGCTGCAAATTCGGATAAGTCACTTTGATTAGCCAAGCTAAATGCAAAAACGTTGCTTTCTACGGTTTCAACATCTAACCCAGCCCACAGGTAATTGACGTTTCCATCAAAGTGGAAACGATCAAGAAGATGACTGAACTCTGATTGTGTACTTGCCTGAGAGAAATCCAATGGAAGCAGTAAGATATCACGCAACGCCGCAGGGCGTGATTCGCGTTCCTGATACAGGTTATCGATAAATGCTTGATAAGCAGGTGTTATCTTAAATGAATCTATTTCTTCAGGAGTTAAACGCTCATAACCACGTTCTTTGTAAGCCACATCTTCAGTCTGTACAACCGTAGCTTCTAATGCTTGTTCCGCTTGATCTTGGTCGACGTATTTCACGTCTTCCTGAGTCATATTTATGTATTCGCGGACCGCGGTATTACCAAAGCTGTGACCAGCACCGTCTTGTCTTTCTTTAAACAAGCCTAGCAGTGGAATTTGGTTTTCTTCGTTGATAGCAAGAGCTTTGAAATGCCACTTTGCAGAACTCCATGCGAGATCTTCGAAGCGAGCACCACCGACCGGTGCGCTGATATTAGGGAAGTAATCCTTTAAGCACTCAGAATCAGAATCTAAGAAGTTTGATTCGAAGAATTCACCACCAATGTAACTTTCTACTGTACAAAGACCAAACTTACCCATGGTCTTCATTAGTGATTTTTCACAAGCTTTCTTAAAGTTTGCTAACCCTTTTTCAACCGTTTGATTGTTAGCAAGAGTTTGAGCTCGGTAGTAAACAGACATCGGACAAACAGCTGATACACCAAAGCCGAGAATACAGGCAATGTCGTGACTACTTGCAACCTGACCCGTTAAGAAAACTAAGCTCGTGTTAAAACGCAATCCTTTTTGGATTAGGCGTTGGTTTACCGCAGCAGAAACTAATATTGCTGGCAAGGCCGCGTGATCGTTGTTGATGTCTTTATCGGACAAGACAACAATTCCTACTCGGCGAGTTGCAGCATCTTCCACTTGATCACACAACGCTGTGAGTGCGTTTCGAACACGTTCAGCGTTATCTGCACGGCTATTTAATGTCGGTGAATAAAGCGTACTAAATGTCTCTACTTCGATCTGAGATTGCGCAAAAATCTGTTCTATTTGGTTTGGCGCCAAAATAGGAGATTCTAGTACTAATTGCTTTGTCCCTGCTGGGCTGAAATTAGGTTTTGCACCAAGTGCCACGCGAAGTGTCATACCATCAGATTCACGTAGTGAATCCAGAGGTGGGTTGGTAACTTGTGCGAAACGTTGGCTGAAGTACTTAGACATTCCGCCTTCTTCATCAGTCAACACGTTCGGTGCCAGACCGTAGCCCATTGCTGAGATTTTCTCTGCCCCAGCTTCGATCATTGGGTCGAGGAAAAACTTAAAACTTTCTTGGTTTAGTGAGTAAGCTACATGGCGACTATAAGGACTGAACGTGTTGTTTTCCGTTGTGTCGTCAAGTGACTTAGACTCTAAATCATCGAGCGTAATACGGGCTTCGTCGAGCAGGGCCTGATAGTCTTTTTCTGCGGCCAGCATTTCAAGAACTTCATTGGTTTCGTAGCTCTTTCCTGTGCCGTGGTCGAAATAAATCATCCCGCCAGCTTGAATACGACCAAGGCGGATTACGTCTTCTGCCGGGAAGTCGATCTGACCAGCTTCACTCATTACTCCAAGGTAACGTTCGGTTTCAACACTGCGAAGTGGACGAAGACCTAGTCGGTCAAGTCTTGCGCCGACCTTGTCACCATCAGAGAAGATCAAAGCAGCCGGGCCATCATTTTTTTCTTCAGATAGACTAAAGTATTCCAGCATGGCACGGACGTCGGGAGATAGAGACTCGTCGTTTTCCCACGCTGGTGGCATCATGGCCAGTACTGCGGTAACGATGTCCATTTCATCTTCAACAACGCGTCTTGCCAAAGTTTGGTCTAGACGAGCAGAATCTGATTGCCCTTTAGGGAAGATCACGCGTTTTTGTTGCTGTCGAGCAATTGCATCTTCGCTAAGACGATTCTTTTTATCCGTGTTTAGCTCACCATTGTGGGCCATGCGACGGAAAGGCTGTGCCATCATCGTTGCTGGCGCAGTATTGGTAGAGAAACGCGTATGGAAAAACAGCGTAGTAATCGCGTGCTCTGGGTGAGTCAAATCTTTGAAGTAAGGGACGACTTCCCAAGAATTCAAACGGCCTTTATAAACCTGAGTTTTTGAACTCATTGAAAGCGGGTAGAAGCCTTCTAGATCATCATTGGTAAAGCCGACAGATTCTATTTCGGCAAGCGCTAAGTTAATGTCTTGCTCAAAGCGTTCCGCACTTTCACAATCCGGTGAACGCAAGAAAACAACCTGTTGAATAGTTTGTTGAACTAGTTGAGATGCATCATTTACTGCTGAAGGATCAACAGGAACTTCTCTCCACTTGGCGATCTCAAGTTTGTATTGAGCCATGGTCTTTTCGATTAAAGACTTGGCATCGCCATGCTGACTAGGATCAAATGGAAAGAAGAAATTTGCCACGCCAAAGTTACCTTTTTCCAAGGTATCTTTATTCACGAGGTGACGATAAAAATTGACTGATAAGTCGATGTTAACGCCTGCACCATCTCCAATGCCTTCTGCATTCATACCACCGCGATGCGGGATGGTACATAGAGCTTGGTGAGCTATTGATAATAGCTTGTGGGTTTGTTCACCCGTTTTATCGGTGATGAACCCCACTCCACAGCTAGAGTGTTCATGCTCGCGATCATACAGCGAGCGAAATTCCTGATTCATTCGATCATTTCCTTGATTGCTAGCAGTGTTAACTGCAAGTTCCTTTGGCATGTATCACTACGGTGCCGCAGCAAAGGTTTATTGCTTATAAATTATGAGCTTAGCTTAGTTGTGTTTTTCTAAAGTATTGTGGTTTTAGCGAGGATAGATCAGAGGGAGATTTACGTTGTGCAAACTCACACAAAACTCGACGTTTTGCTTTGTTATCCATTCACTATTTGCCAAACTCATCATCAAAAACATCCTGTTCTTGATGTATAAATTCGTGAAATTTTCCAATTCATTCACAAAAATAGGCTCAATAATTATCACGACCGTATCCAGTTAGCAAGCATTCTGTGATTGAGATCGCGCTAACCAGTCGAAATGCTAACTCTTTGTGATTGAATTGTTTTTCATTTTTTATGAATTTATTTTCACTTAAACATAGCATAGATTATTCAGCGAAATCTAGCTCTAAGTGATATTGGTTATCAGTTGGCAAGAGTAAAATGAAACCGAGGGCAAATCAACCATTGTGAATAAGAATTATTCACAATGGTTGATGGGAAAGGTAGAAAACAACAGTTTCCCCACGGTTATTTTTGGATAAGTCCTTGTTCAAAAAGTACGCGCCTCAACTGCTCTGTCCGTTCACGGTTTACTCCAAAATCTGAATAACCGGTTCTCGATTGCGATCGAACAATCAATTTTTTCCCGTCTAGGCGAATTTCCAAATCATCGACAAATTTAAAAAAACGGCTAGTGCATTCGATGCGTGCGTAGTTTTCTCGTTGATCCGCAATTTCGGCTCCGGGCAAATTCGCCGCAATCTCGACTATCGCCTCAAAACGCGTGTCTTGGGTGACTAGAAATTCTGGAATCTGGTATTCATCGCGACTTTCCATCGTTGAGACACAGTTGGGTTTTTCGTCACACAGCTCAGTAGAGCTATCTGTAATGGTAGAGGAGGGCTGAGAACATCCAGCTAAAGCCATAACCAATCCAAAAGCAATAAGTTGTTTTGCCATTATTCAGTTTCACTCCCGTGTGGTATTAAAGCTATTATTCGAACTATCAATTGATAAGTGTACGTCAATGAAACAAAAAAAGACCAGCACAAGGCTGGTCAATAAGTAACGGAAGGACCGTTTTTGAGGCACTGAGCATGGCCTCGTTGAAATGGTTGTCTTAGACGGAAAGCATGAGCGAGTCTGCTTTCGCTTCCAAGTTGGTGTTACCCATTAGATATTCATCGATAGATCGAGCACTTTCCCTACCTTCGTTGATACAACGTACAACAAGAGATTGTCCGGTTCTCATATCACCAGCGGCAAAAACACCTGGTTGATTGGTTTGGAAATCTTGAGTTGCCACATTGCCGCGATCATCTAGTGCAATATCCAACTGAGCTAACACACCTGTTGGCTCTGGATGTAAGAAACCCATTGCCAAAAATGCCATATCGCATGGTATTACACGTTCGCTGCCTTCAACTTCATTGAAGGTAGGGCGTTCACCCGGTTTAGCGTCTTGCCAAACGATATCTGCAACTCGCAATCCGGTAACTTGACCTTGTTCGTTGCCAACAAATTCCTTAGTTAGGATATTCCAATGACGATCAACACCTTCTTCGTGAGAGGTGGAAGTACGCAAAATCATTGGGTACTGAGGCCAAGGCATATTAGCTGGGCGCTTTTCAGGTGGAATCGGCATGATTTCGACTTGTGTAACGCTCGCCGCACCATGACGGTTTGACGTTCCCACACAGTCTGACCCAGTATCACCACCACCGATCACAACAACGTGTTTACCAGCAGCGTGGATTTCTTCACCTTTTAAGTCCATGTCATTGGCACGGCGGTTGTTTTGAGATAGAAATTGCATCGCAAAGTAGACACCATCCAGTTCACGACCAGGTACTGGAAGATCACGGGGAACGGTTGAACCGCCGGTTAGCAATACAACATCGTATTCTTGACGAAGCTGCTGTGCGTTGACATCGACACCAATGTGTTGATTGACTTTAAATTCAACACCAGCTTCTGCCATCAAGTTGATTTTACGTTCAATGATATCCATGCCTAGCTTAAAGTCAGGGATACCAAAACGCAGAAGACCACCTACTTTCTCGTCTCGTTCAAATACGGTTACGCTATGACCTGCGCTGTTTAGCTGCTCAGCGGCTGCTAGACCTGCGGGGCCAGAACCGATAATCGCGACCGTTTTACCCGTGCGAGAACGAGGTGTTTTAGGTTTTGCATAACCCTCGCGGTAAGCAGTCTCAACAATCGTCTTTTCAATATTACAGATCGTAATTGGATCTTGGTTGATGCCAAGAACACACGAACTCTCACATGGTGCAGGACAAACGCGCCCAGTGAATTCAGGGAAGTTATTGGTGGAACTTAAGATGTTCCACGCCTCTTCCCAACTGTCGCGGTAAACCGCATCATTAAATTCAGGAATGATGTTACCGATTGGGCAACCGTTGTGACAAAACGGTACGCCACAATCCATACAACGCGATGCTTGAGTATTGATTTTGCTACCAAATTCGTCGTTTAGAACAAACTCTTTGTTGTTCTTGATACGCTCTGCAGGGTCGATCTTCTGTGGAAGTTCACGACCATGTTCTAAAAATCCAGTCGGCTTACCCATTACACTGCCTCCACTTCTTGTTGCTGTGTTGCTTTTGCCTTGCGCTTTTGAAGAACTGCTTTGTAATCGCGAGGCATGACTTTCACCAAGCTTTGCAAGCTAGTTTCAAAATTGTCTAAGAAGGTTTTAGCAACGTCACTTCCTGTGAACTCGACATGTTTGGTCAACATATCCAGTAGTAGATCTTTGTCTTCTTGCTCGATAGGGTCGAGGTCAACCAATTCAGGGTTGAGTTTAGATTCAAAATCGTTGTTTTTGTCCCAAACGTAAGCCACACCACCACTCATACCTGCCGCAAAGTTACGACCTGTCGAGCCAAGGATTAAGGCAACACCACCCGTCATGTATTCACAACCGTGGTCACCCACGCCTTCAACCACGACTTTCGCGCCGGAATTACGAACACAGAAGCGTTCACCAGCCATACCACGAATAAAAGACTCACCAGAAGTTGCACCGTAGAAACACACGTTACCTACTACGATGTTATCTTCCGCAACAATGCTGGATTTTGCATCTGGGTAAAGTACTAGCGTACCGCCAGAAAGGCCTTTACCCCAGTAGTCGTTTGCGTCACCTTCTACTTCGAATTTCACGCCTTTCGCTAGGAAAGCACCGAAAGACTGACCAGCAGAGCCATTGAATTTAACGTTCATTGGCTTAGGTAGACCGGCATCTTTGTAGACTTTTGAGATCTCATTCGACAACATGGTACCTGCAGAGCGGTCCGTATTGATGATAGGGAACACGGCATCCACAGCTTCGCCGTTTTCAAGTGCTGGAATCGCAGCTTGAATCAACTTGCGGTCTAGAACGTCCTCAAGGTTGTGGTTTTGTTGTGTTTGGTTGTAAACGCCATCTTCTTCACGAGCTTGCTCAATGTGCAGTACAGGAGAAAGATCTAGGTTTTTGTATTTCCAGTGTTTGATGACTTCGCGAACTTTTAGTTTGTGCGACTGACCAACCATCTCATCGATAGTGCGGTAGCCTAGTTCTGCCATCACTTCACGCAGACCCTCAGCCATGTACTGGAAGAAGGTTACGACGTCTTCTACGCGGCCATCAAAGCGCTCACGTAGCGTCTTATTCTGAGTTGCGATACCAACAGGACAGGTGTTCTTATGACACTTACGCATCATGATACAACCCTCAACCACTAGAGCTGCTGTTGCAACACCCCATTCCTCAGCTCCGAGTAATGTTGCGACTGCTAGGTCACGCGGTGTTTTCATCTGACCATCAGACTGAACAACGATACGGTTACGTAGGCCGTTCTTTAGAAGCGTTTGGTGCGTTTCCGCTAGACCAAGCTCCCAAGGTAAACCTGTGTGACGGATAGATGACATAGGAGAAGCACCTGTTCCGCCATCAAAACCTGCGATAAGGACAACGTCCGCTTTCGCTTTCGCTACACCAGAGGCGATAGTACCGACGCCCGCTTCCGATACCAGCTTCACGTTGACGCGGCCAGCACGGTTTGCGTTCTTCAAGTCGTAGATTAGCTGAGCCAAATCTTCGATTGAGTAGATATCGTGGTGCGGCGGCGGTGAGATTAGACCCACGCCTGGAGTCGAGTGACGCGTTGCACCGATCCAGTCATCAACCTTATCACCGGGTAGCTGGCCACCTTCACCTGGTTTTGCACCTTGAGCCATCTTTATCTGAAGCTCATCAGCGTTGGTTAGGTAGTAAGACGTTACACCAAAGCGACCTGAAGCGACCTGCTTGATTGCAGAGCGTTCCCAATCACCGTTTTCTTTACGCTCGAAACGAGTTGGGTCTTCACCGCCTTCACCCGAGTTTGATTTCGCGCCGATGCGGTTCATGGCAACAGCTAGCGTTGAGTGGGCTTCGTAAGAGATTGAACCGAATGACATCGCACCTGTAGCGAAACGCTTAAGGATGTTTTCGATTGGTTCAACTTCTTCTAGCGGGATAGAACCTGCAGGGTTCTTAACAAAGTCTAGCTGGCTACGTAGCGTTGCTGCGTTATCGCCTTGGTCATCCACGGCTTTTGCGTACTTCTTAAACTGAGCGTAGTCTTTGTTACGAGTTGACTCTTGTAGAAGTGAGATAGTTTCAGGGTTAAACAGGTGTTTTTCACCACGCTGTTTCCACTGGTAAACACCGCCCACATCTAGAACTTGTACTGGGATTTCACGAGTAGGGAAGCCAATGCGATGACGGACTAACACTTCCTTCGCGATATCGTCGATCGTTAGGCCTTGAATACGTGAAACGGTACCTGTGAAGTACTTATCAACCACAGATTTACTGATACCCAGCGCTTCAAAGATCTGCGCGCCGTGGTAAGACTGTAGTGTTGAAATACCCATCTTAGAGAAGATCTTCAACAGACCACCGTTGATCGACTTGCGGTAGTTCTCAAAGAGATCGCGAATATTGGTTTCAGGATCAAGCTTCTTAGTGCGCTGTAGGTCAACCATAGTTTCGATTACTAGGTATGGGTTGACCGCGTTTGCACCGTAACCGATTAGCGTTGCGAAGTGGTGTGTCTCACGAGCATCACCCGTTTCAACCACAATGTCACATTTCGCACGCAGACCTTTGCGGATTAGGTGATGGTGTACTGCACCTACCGCCAACATTGCTGGAATAGCCGCATGGTTAGAGTTAACCGCTCGGTCAGTAAGAAGAATGATAGAGTAGCCATCGATGACGGCATCTTCTGCATACTGACAGATGCGCTTCAGTGCACGCTCTAGCTTGCCTTCGTCTTCACTCGCTCGGAAAACGATGTCTAGCGTTTTTGCCTGAAGGTGCTCATTATCGATAGCACGTAGTTTCTCAAGCTCAGAGTTAGATAGAACTGGAGATTCAAGCTCAACTTTTTGACAGTGCTCTGGTGACTCAGCAAGAAGGTTCTGATCCTTACCTAAGTAAGTGTTCAGAGACATCACCATACGCTCACGAATCGGGTCGATTGGTGGGTTAGTTACCTGAGCAAACAACTGCTTAAAGTAGTTCGATAGATGTTGCGACTGGTGCGAAAGAATCGCTAAAGGCCAGTCGGCACCCATTGCAGAAAGTGGCTCTTTGCCCTCTTTTGCCATAGGTACGATAATTTCATTCACCTCTTCAGAGCTGACACCGAATGCTTGCTGCTTGTGCAATAGCTTTTCTGGTGAAGGCTGGCTGAATTCGTTGCTCGCATCTGGCAATTTCTTCAGGCTCAGTAGGTTTTCATCCACCCACTTTTCGTAAGGTTGCGCCGAAGCAATGCCATCTTTTACTTCTTCGTCAGAAATAATGCGGCCTTGCTCTAGGTCAGCAACGAAGATACGACCTGGTTGTAGACGACCACGGAACTCAACGTTCTCTGGTTCGATTTCTACAACACCAGACTCTGAAGCCATTACTAGGAAGTCATCTTTGGTTACTGTGTAGCGAGAAGGGCGCAGACCGTTACGGTCAAGGGTTGCACCGACTTGAACACCGTCAGTGAAACATACAGATGCCGGGCCATCCCACGGTTCCATTACATTCGCGTGGTACTGGTAGAACGCACGACGAGTAGGATCCATGTTTTTGTTTTCTTGCCACGCTTCCGGAATCATCATCATCAACGCATGTGGCAGGCTACGACCAGATAGAACTAGGAGCTCAAGTGCCATGTCGAAGTTTGATGAATCTGAGCTGCCTTCCTGACAGATAGGCAGTAGCATATCGATCTCGGCCTGAGTGAACAGGTCAGACTCAATGATGGCTTCACGGGCTTTCATCCAGTTTAGGTTGCCGCGAACGGTATTGATTTCACCGTTGTGTGCAATGTAACGGAAAGGTTGAGCCAGACGCCACTTAGGGAAGGTATTAGTTGAGAATCGAGAGTGAACCAATGCCAAAGCCGTAACCATGGTTGGGTTTTGCAGATCTAAGAAGTACTGAGGTACTTGCTCAGTCGTCAACTGACCCTTGTAAACCAAGGTTTTGTATGACATTGAGTTGATGTAAAAATCATCGCCAATGTTGGACACACTTTCTAGACAAACTCGAACCGTGTAATTACGCAAAACGTACAGTTTACGCTCGAGCTCTTCTGGTGTGGTACTTGGGCCACCAGAGATAAAAACATGTTCAAACTGAGGTTCAGTACTCAATGGATCGTCACCGATCATTGAGTTGTCAGTTGGTAATACTCGATAACCGATGACATTTAGTTCTAAACGTTGGGCATTGCGCTCAAGAATCTCACGGCATTGCTCACGTTTGTGTTCATCTTTTGGAAACAGTACAACGCCAACACCATACTTTTCGAAAGAGGGGAGTTTGATGCCTAGTTTAACGGCTTCTTCTAATAGAAACTCATGTGGCTTTTGCAGCAAGATACCTGCGCCGTCACCACTACATGGATCACAACCTTGACCGCCTCGGTGCTCCATACGAGCTAGCATATCGAGAGCTTGGGTTACGACTTGATGTGATTTGCGATTTTTTAGGTGGGCAACAAAGCCAATACCACAAGCGTCATGTTCTAGCTCTGGTGTATATAAACCTTGTGCGCTCGGTGTATTCTCAACCATAGTACTTCCTTCCAGTGTATAGCAGGCACACAAACCCCGGGTTAAACCCAAGGCAATCTGTCTGCTTTCCTTACCAGTGTTGATCTGAGTTTCCCTGAGCTGGGGAAACTGAGTCCTTTCCGTTTCCTGCAGGAAAAGTAGTGCAGGAAAAACATTCCATGGTGAATATCGCAATTAGTTATAGCTTTAATAGCGTTTTATATTGGTAGAGCGCGATATTACCGAGATTTTGCTCGATTCAATTCCTAACAAAATGACAGCAATTAGAACAAAATCTGTAACTATCCTACATTTTTATCTGCCGCCATGGCAATTAAAAAAATAGTATTGATCTTAGTATTTTGCATTAACAATCGTTTAACATGAATGAAACCTGACTAAAATGCTTGCTTTTGTTGATAAAATGCAAAAAAGCCTTTCTCCAAAGTCAGTATCTTCTTCTGAAATTTTTATTGTCATTATGTAATAAAATTACTTAATTGAGATTGATAGTCATTATCATTTGTGGGGTTTTGGGTGCGATTGAATGAGTTAGTTAACACCTTGGGGTATGATTTAAAAACGCGCTATGGAGAGAAAGTCCACAAGCTAACCTTACATGGTGGATTCAGTTGCCCTAACCGAGATGGCACTCTGGGGCGTTCCGGCTGTACGTTTTGCAATGTCGCGTCGTTTGTCGACGAAACCAACCAGCAACACAGTATTCAACACCAGCTTAACGC
The DNA here is from genome assembly GCF_056159765.1 of Vibrio sp. ABH4_348. Taxonomy (NCBI): domain Bacteria; kingdom Pseudomonadati; phylum Pseudomonadota; class Gammaproteobacteria; order Vibrionales; family Vibrionaceae; genus Vibrio; species Vibrio sp. ABH4_348. Next base: position 329,762 of record NZ_JBSWVW010000001.1, read on the forward strand.
TCGTCGATCAGAAGTGGTTAGAGCCAAAAAGTACTTGGCGTATTTTCAGGCGTATACGTCTACCCATGCAGAGGTAGACAAACTGGCTGCTATGTACAAACAAGCCACTCAGTCAGAGGACATTGTTGGTTTATGTGTAGGCACACGTCCCGATTGTGTTCCACCAGCAGTGGTCAAGCTACTTAGCCAATACCGAGAACAAGGTTACGAGGTGTGGTTGGAGTTGGGGTTGCAGTCGGTTCATTCTAAGACTTTACGTAGAATTAATCGCGGCCATGATGCTGAGTGCTATCACCGCTTGGTCAAGCAAGTGCGAGATCTCGGAATCAAGGTTTGTACTCATCTTATTTCGGGATTACCGGGTGAAGATTACGCCATGCAAAAAGCGACACTGGATTCTGTTTTGGAAACTGGGGTTGATGGTATCAAACTTCATAATCTTCATATTGTTGAAGGCAGCACCATGGCAAAATCTTGGCGTGCAGGCAGAATGGAGATCCAATCTTTACAGCAATATGTCGATATTGCGTGCCAACTGATTCAACATACGCCGGGCGATGTGGTTTATCATCGCGTGTCGTCTTCTGCTAGACAACCTGAGTTGTTGGCACCCGATTGGTGTGCTAATCGCTGGCTGGCTATGACCCAGATTTCAAAACAGTTGGAGCGGGAAGGTGGCCAAGGCAGTGCTATTGGCCTTCCTTTTGTGCCTCATTCTGACTTTAATGCTGATGAAAGGTGATTGAGCAGTTCGGAGTCGTGATCTTGGGTTAACTCCCAAACCATTGCACCAGCCAGCTTGTGTTGATGAATGTACTGTGCTTTTTTGCCAATCGCTTGTTGATCTTCATAACTAATTAAAGTCTTCCCATCATAGAGAAAAGCCGATTGTGCCTGTTTGTCCCAGATCCTTTTAAACGCAGGGTTAGACAAATAGCGATCACGAACTTCTTTATACTCAAGAGTTTTGGCCTGACGTGGGATGACGGTTTGATAAGCAGTAGGTTTGGTAGTTTTCGACTTCTCAATACTGTATTCAGTGGACTCCCATATATAGGCATAAAATGGAAGCCCTAGAACCAATTTAGAAGCTGGAGCACCTAGAGATAGATAGCGCGCAACTGCATCGTCAAGGCTAAGGGTTCTGGATATAGGGTTATATTTGCTGGCATATAAATTGGCGTGGTGGCCCGACGTCTCCGACCAGTCGCCGAAGAAGTCATAACCCATCAAATTGATGTAATCGACGTATTCGCTGGCTTTTGGTATGTCGGTATTGGCGTGACTCCATATCATTGCTCCGGCGGCGTAGGAAAGCTCATAATATTGATTGGTTTGAGCACCAAGGGCATCTAATCTCGCCCTGAGTTCGGCAAGTAAGTAGATGAAGTTCGTCTTATCTTCTGGTCTCGCGGTGACCTTTCCCCAACCATCGTGTCCCGGATATTCCCAATCGATATCAACACCATCGAGCTGAAGTTCAGCAATATGCTGGAGAATACTGCTGATAAATATTTCTCTGGTTTCTGGCGATGTAGCCATATCAGAAAATCCGTCGGCTCCACCGCCGCCGATAGATAAAATAATTTTTAAATCTGGATAGCGCTCGCTTAGCTTTTTTGCTTCATTGAGTTGGTTGTTGTATCTAGGGTGGTCTTTTATCTGAATCGTGTGCTGTTTGGATATTGAAGCAAATGAAAGCTTTACATGAGTTAGTTGATCACCTGGAATTGAATCAGCAGTCCAATGTTTCCAAAGCGGTAAGTAGGCACTCAGTATCTTTGTTTGCAAAGGGTTCACCGAATCAGAAGGAGTTTTTTCCATACTGAATGAAATTGGAGCGAAGCTGCAAATACAAATAGCAAAAAAAGCGGCCAAACCATGTTTGGCGCACTTCTTTATCGTCAGAAAGCGAAATTGCACAGAATCACGCTCCGACGAGTTTTGCTAGACGGTCATCAAGGTTGAATAGTTTTATGATGACAAAGCTAACCGCAAGCACGAGCAATCCATTAATCAACAAAAAGCTCAACATAGTTGCTTCTTGTCCGAATTGCATACTTCTCTCCACCCAATCTTGAATGATCATATGGATAAAGTAGATCCCAAATGTTGCCCCGCTGATGGCTGAGATTAACACCCTAAGGCGAGGTGGAACTTTATCCCAAGAAAAACGTTGTGCAAAAACAAACAAGGCATTGGCCATGAAAGCACTGGTTAATGCATAGGGTGAATAGAAGGTTTCGTTTAAAACCGCATGTCCCTGTGTCATGCCAAACACTAACATTGGCGTAACCACGACACTCAATAGCCCTAAACGATAGCTGATGGTTCGCCATTTTTCAGAGATTGGAAAACGCTGTAAGTAATAACCCAATATGACATAGCCGCTATAGTGAGCTGCGAGCGGAATATCCAACTCGGTTACCACTAACGATTGACCTTGGCTGAAGAAACTATAGAGCTTGGTGAGATTGAACCAGCACAAGGTGCCGACAAACCAAATCATTAGCAAGTAACGAATTTCTTTTTCCTGCGCGCCGTGTACTGCTCTATGAATAAATGGTGCAACCAAATAAATCGCGATAATGACGTACATAAACCAGAGGTGTGGGTAGATATTACCGGCTAACAGCTCGGCCCAGCCAATCTTGATAACGCTCCAAATCTCGGCATTGCTCTGATTGATCACGTACTGTTTGTAGAACTCGTATAAAGCAGACCAAAACAAAAACGGGATCACCAATCTAAACAATCTACGCTGAGCCACTTGCCATGGGTTTTGGTCAAGATCGCGGTCAAACAGTAATGCGCCAGTTAACATCAAAAAGATGGGAATACTTACGCGTGATGCTGAATTGAGAATATTTGCAATCCACCAATCCTGTGTTCCCAATTGTTCCAAGTGAATCAAATGACGGCCACTTAGATGAATCGTAATCACACCAAAAATGGCAAGGACTCGCAGAACGTCCAAGTAGAAAATACGTTGAGTAGTATCTTGAAATTTCATAGTTCCTCCTTAAGCAATAGATGCTGAGCCGCTGCGTTTGGGTTTACCCCATTGGCTCTTACCAAAGAAGTAAGAAAGTGTGCCTCCAATGACAAACAAACTACCAACGAGTCGGTAATAGAGTATGTCGATAGGGAAGAATGCGATTATCTTGGCGTAATCTAGCCAACTGTACTTGAATCCTAGCTGGTGGCTTTTGTACAGCGCAATTACGTTCTGTGTTATGGCAAAGAAAATAGTACTGCCCAGCATGAAAAATAATAGGTTTAGTGAATCGGCAGTACCGTTGATGGCTAAATTGGCAATCACAAGTACGTTTACAAACGCGATCAGTGTGCCAAGTAGCAGGGAGTCTAAAAGAAAGTAGGCGGCAACGCGTTTACTAAACGTATTGAGTAAGCCATCCCAGTAAACTAATGCGCAGTCGATAAAGGCTTTTTGCCACCTTAGTCTTTGTGTCAATAGGTTGCTGAAATCTTCAGGGCATTCGGTGTAGCAACACGCCTCTGGGATATAGACCATTCTTGCAGTCTCGCCTTTAGTTTGACGATCTTTGATGTATTGTTGCGCTTTCAGTGTGATATCCATATCTTCGCCAACGGTACTTCTGTAGCCGTTGATTTCGAATAACACACTGCGTTTGAATACACCAAACGCACCGGCAATTACCAGCATTGATCCCAATTTAGACTGCGCGGTTTTTTGTACGAAGAACCCATAAAGGTATTGAAGAATCTGATAACGAATTAGGCCTCGAACCGCAAAGTTCGGCTTTAAACTATCGCCTTGTTTACTCACCCCTTGAACGATGTGAACAGTGCCTCCAGCCGCGATCAAGCTTGGATCTTCAAAACTCTCGTTGATGAAGTTGAGTGAGTTTTTCTCCAACATACTGTCAGCGTCGATGGTGACAACTAATTCATGGCTGGCACAGTCAATTCCAGCATTGAGCGCATCTGCTTTACCACCATTTTCCTTATCTATGACTCGAATGTTGGGGTAAGTCTTGGATTGGTAGACGGCTTTCACTCGATTGTATTGCAGCTTACCTGCGAAATTTACTTCAATAAGTTCAAGATCCAATAAGTCAGTGAGCAATGGAATTGAATTGTCTGTTGAGCCGTCATTGATGATTAAAGTTTCATGGTTTGTATATTCCAAAGCATGAATGGCGGCTAAGCAGTTCTCTAGGACAAGCTCTTCGTTATAAGCGGGAACGAGGATCGTGAACCCTTTCTCTTCAAACAGCTTTGCTGGAGTTGGTCTCATCTTAGGACCAAATAACGACAGGATTATGTATAGCGATTGAAAACCAAAAAATAGAGCGAAAAACACAAGTGTAAAAAACAGCATGGCATTTCCTTATGCGTTGAACACGAGTAATAAGAACAATTTCTAACTAGTGAGTAACGTTTTCTTGCTAGCGAACAACGTATACCCACTCCTCCGAGTTGTTGTAAAAAAACAACAAAAAAGTATGAGTTGAGTGTCTCTATGTGCGACAAGGTTCATACTTATTTATATATTGACCATAAATTTACAGAAAAACAACACTTAAGCCGTAAGTTTTTTTAATTAATTTTTCACTAAACCCTTTTGATATAAAGCTCTATATCTAATTGATAATTTTGACTAAAAAATTACATTTTGGTTGTATATTTTCATTTTTGGCGATGCAGTTGGTCTTAAGTAGCGGCGAAATGAGCAATAACAGAATTTGTTCAAAAAGATTCAATAAATTCTTAGAAAAACGTTTGGTAGCGGAATATAGGTTGGTGGGGCATATCATTTACATGGGTATATACTAAAACTATCAACCTTAAGACTATGTGATTTATGGAGTTATGGCAGGAAACGTTTTGGCGGCTAATATCTGACTATGGCCTACTGTTCTTAGTCGTATTGGTGTGCTTTGCTTGCTGTTTACTCGTTTATTTTTTTAGTCAAAAGCTTATTCACAATACTCTGTCGGATGCGCCAACGGCATTACTCCAAGTCTCATCTAAAACCGGCAAGGTACTTTTCGCCAATTCCCATGCCCAACAAATTTTGGGTATACGCCTCGTAGGCAGTGAATATTACCTACCCAGACACGTCGATAAGAAACTTATTCGTTCATTCTTCGATGGCATAGTTGGATCGGCATTTCACGGGTTAGAGGTCATATGGCCTGTCTCCAGCAATCGGGTGACGTCGCTTATTGTTTCCGGAAGACGTTCGTTTCCACGTGCCCGCGGTCAATGGATTCTTTCGCTAAAAAGCGCAGAGCCTTTAATCAATCAATCCGATTCTCAAGGCTCACTGGAGGTATTGCAAAGTGCGTTCGATAGCCTTTCTGAATTGGTTTACATCAAAAATCAAGACGATGAGCTGTTGTGGTCAAATAGAGCCTACAACCACTTCTGGTTAGGCCGGGCAGAGCAAGGTGTACCAGAGTTTACCGATTTGGCTAAAGGTAGGCAGAGTAAGCGGCGCTGGACAACAAGCCCAGATGGTGATGGCTGTTTAATCGAAACTTTTCAAAGCGAACTCAGAAACTCAGAAGGCAAACGTATTGGTGTATTGGGGATCAGCCACGATGTAACGGACTGGTTCACCACACAGCAAAAACTTAAAGAAGAGATTGATAAACGGAAAAATACCGAAGTCGCTCTAGCCCAGAGAGACTCCATTTTGCAGAACATTTTGCAGTCTAGCCCGGACTGCATCGGAATCTTTGATGAGCACATGGTGTATCTGGCTTGCAATCTACCTTTTGTGAAAGCACTTGGTATTGCCAAAGTTGAGGACCTTGTAGGCAAACGACTACAGGATGTGTTACCGGGGGAAACGTACCAAAGAATGTCTGAGTCTGACCGTCAAGTTTTACACGAGGGCAGATCCTTAAGATTTATAGATCAAGTACAAAACTCAGATGGCCAGTACTCCTGGTTTGATGTAGTGAAGTCACCGTTGAGTGACCCTAGTACGGGAAAAAACGGCGTATTGATTTTGGCAAGAGACGTAACGGAACGATATCGAGCTGCTCAAGACCTACGAGAAGCAAATCAGGAGCTTGAACGACTGAGTTTCATTGACAGCTTGACGCAAATTGCGAATCGAAGACGTTTTGATACACAGCTCTCGACGTTTTGGCGAGCCCATACTCGGGAGGCTAAGCCTTTGTCAGTGATGTTATGTGACATCGACTACTACAAACAGTTTAACGATATTTATGGCCATCAAGCTGGCGACAACGCCCTGAAATTATTGGCTGAAGCATTCGAATCAGCGTTATTTAGGTCAACTGACTTAGTGGCGCGCTATGGAGGTGAAGAGTTTGCTTTCATCATGCCTTACACCCCGCTAGATGGTGGAATATTACTCGCTGAAAAAGTGCACCATGCAGTTAAAAAGCTTGTTATCGAGCATACCGGGTCTTTAGTCTCTAAGCAGGTAACTGTGAGCATTGGACTGGTCTGTATTGTTCCTAAACCGAGTGATGAGCAAGAAATGATACTCGCTCTAGCAGACAGTGCTTTGTATCAAGCCAAATCAAACGGTCGCAATCAAACCTGTGTGCATCACACATCAGAACATTAACCGTTTATAAAACAAGGTCTAGTCTTAAGTGTCTGCGTCAAACGCAGTAAACTGGAGTGGTTCACATTTGGAATCGCACATGAAAACACTTAAGAACCTCGCCCAGTACTACGTGGATTTGCTAGTACGTTTGGGTATTGTGAAATTTTCCTTTCTACTCGCGATGGCGTTGATTGCTTTGGCTGTCGTAGTCCAAGTCAGTATTACTTTGGTGATCAATGGTCGTGTAGACGATATTGATATTGTTCGATCGGTATTTTTTGGTCTGGTGATTACACCCTGGGCGGTGTATTTCCTTTCAGTCGTGGTTGATCAACTTGAAGACTCAAGACAGCGCTTGAGTAAACTGGTTTCAAAGCTAAAAGATATGCGCTCTCGTGACCAAGAGCTAAATTACAAACTTCATCAGAACATCACCAAGCTCAATCTAGAAATTGAAGAGCGCATTAAAGCTGAAGAAGCGCGTGAAAACGCGATGAAAGATTTGGAAAACGAGGTTCGTCAACGAGAAAAAACGCAAGTGGAGCTGGCTGAACGGACCGCTTTACTAAGATCTTTCATCGATGCCTCTCCCGACCTTATCTATTATCGCAATGCAGAGGGAGTCTTCTCAGGCTGTAACCGAGCCATGGAAGAATTGACCGGTAAAAAAGAGAAAGAACTGGTCGGTCTAACACCGTGGGATGTATATTCCAAAGAAGTAGCACAGCCTATTGTTGAAACCGATCAACAAGTATTTGCTAACAATACCGCTTTGACGTATGAACAGTGGTTGGAATATCCCGACGGGCATCGCAATTATTTTGAACTCCGCAAAGTACCCTTCTACAGCAAGGAAGGTCGACATTTAGGTTTGGTGGGTTTTGGTCGAGATATTACTGAAAGAAAACGCCATGAAGAGTCTCTTGAAAAAGCCAGTCGCGACAAAACGACGTTCATTTCCACCATTAGTCACGAATTGAGAACCCCTCTAAACGGTATCGTTGGGTTGAGCCGTATGTTAATGGATTCGCCATTAACCGACGAGCAACGCTCTCACCTGCAAACTATCAATGTTAGTGCGGTGACTCTAGGCAATATATTCAATGACATCATTGATATGGACAAATTTGATCGCCGCAAACTTGAATTGTTCCCAGACACCCTAAATTTTGAAGATTTTGTGGCTGAAATGGAGAGCTTGTCAGCACTGATGGCTCAGCAAAAAGGCCTTCGATTTGATTTAGAACGATTAAGCGAACTGCCTAAGTCGGTCTCGGTAGATGCTACTCGCCTAAGACAGGTACTTTGGAATCTGATTAGCAATGCAATGAAGTTCACCAAAGAAGGTGGTGTGGTTTTAACCGTAGGGTGTGAGATTGAAGAAGATACCGCTCATATCACCATGGAAGTGGAAGACACGGGCGTTGGCATTCCTGAGAAGGAACTAGAAAAGATATTTGCCATGTACTACCAGGTGAAATCAGGAAAAGACAATTTGCATGCTGTGGGAACGGGTATTGGTCTCGCTGTGTCCAAACAGCTGATCAATATGATGAACGGGGATATTCACGTTTCCAGTGAAGAAGGCTTTGGCAGTACTTTTACGGTTGAGATTAGCGTGCCAATCGTTGAGCCTGTGATTCAAGCATCGTCTTTGCCTGATGTGCGTTCACTGAATATTTTTATGGTGGAAGACATCGAATTGAACATAACAGTTGCCCGTTCGCTGTTAGAGAGCCTTGGTCATACCGTTACCGTCGCCATGAGCGGTCAAGAAGCACTAGATAAGTTTGAAGCTGGTGTTTACGATTTGGCCCTGCTGGACATTCAATTGCCTGATATGACAGGTTTTGATGTTGCTCAAACCTTACGCAAGCAATATCAAACTTTACCGCCACTAGTTGCGCTTACAGCTAATGTGTTAAAAAACAAGCGCGATTACTTGTCTCAAGGTATGGATGATGCGGTGAGTAAGCCGTTATCGGTGGCAGCCATACAAGAAGTATTGGTAAATGCTGCTATGCTGCCAAAACAAGATCAGGTTGTTTATGAACCTCAAAGCCAATATACGGAAACCAATACGTCTGTATTGGACTTAGCGATGCTTGATTCTTATGTGGGAATCGTGGGCACTCAACCAGTTTATGAAAGCATAGAGCTGTTTGAAAAAATGATGCCTGACTACCTGCAAGTTTTGGAATCGAACCGTGTCGCTAAACATCAATCTGGTATTGTTTCGGAAGCACACAAAATAAAGGGAGCCGCGGGTTCGATAGGGTTACAGAGAATTCAAGCAGTTGCTCAAAAAGCCCAGTCACCAGATTTGCCCGCTTGGTGGGACAACATTGACGACTGGATTGAAGAGATAAACAAAGAATACGCCAATGACATAACTATATTAAAAGATTGGCTGAGTCAGCGAGATTAAGATGAAAAAACTAATACTATTGTTTCCAGCGCTGCTGTTGTCAGCGTGTGCGACAACTACCAACAGTAATATACAGCCAGATGAAGAGCCATCCTCTCTGGCCTTTCCAGAACTGACGGCCAGCAAACACGCATCCATAGCCTTGCCAGATCTCTACGTCAATTTAATGCCAACTATTGGTGAGTCTAAGACAACAGTGGTAGGAGAAGTTCTAATTGACTTCACTTTATCTGGTGTAGCGATTGAGCAAGCCAGTGTTTACATCCAGCAAAATTCGCAAGTTTGGCTGTTGAACCAAGAAAAAGTCTCTGTAAAGAAAATGGGCTTGAATACTTTGAAAGTGTCGATTGAAGGAACGGAAACAATGGGGTTAGACGTGAACAAGCCAGTAAACCTAGCGATCTCATTGCAAGAAGTAGCGACGACACATTGGGTGTATTCGGACAATTTGGCTTTACAACCTGTCTATTAAGCGCCTAAAGATTAGAGCTTATCTTCAATAAAAAACACGCTGACAAGCAGCGTGTTTTTTTGTGTAAGTCGAGCTTATTCCTCGATATCGCCACAGAAACGGTAGCCTTCACCGTGAATGGTGGCAATGATTTCAGGTGTACCAGACACCGATTCGAAATGTTTACGAATACGACGAATGGTAACGTCAACCGTTCTGTCGTGTGGTTTTAGCTCACGACCTGTCATTTTCTTCAACAAATCTGCGCGAGTTTGGATTTTTCCAGGATTTTCACAGAAGTGGAGCAGGGCTCTAAATTCTGAACGAGGCAACTTATAGCTTTCATCGCTTGGGCTAACCAGTGCACGACTGTTGATATCTAGTACCCAACCATTGAAACGGTATTCTTCAACAGCGCGTTTGTCTGTCGCGACACCACTTTCGTTTAGTGTACGGTTTAGCAGGTTTCGCGCACGAATGGTCAATTCTCTCGGGTTAAACGGTTTAGTGATGTAATCATCGGCCCCGATCTCAAGACCCAAGATTTTATCTACTTCGTTGTCACGACCAGTCAGAAACATCAGTGCAACGTTAGCTTGCTCTCTCAATTCACGAGCGAGCAAAAGGCCATTTTTACCTGGTAGGTTAATGTCCATGATCACCAGGTTAACGGTATTATCGGAAAGGACATGGTGCATTTCATCACCGTCACTAGCTTCGAAAACAGTGTATCCCTCTGCTTCAAAGATGCTTTTCAACGTATTGCGAGTTACTTGCTCATCTTCAACTATGAGGATTTGCGGGGTCTGCATGGGCGGTACCTAAACTTGTGAATAAACTGTACTAAAAATAAAAATTCTGGGCATATAACGTAACATATAGGCAATTCGGCTTTATTCTTTGATCCAAATCCAGTTTTAGGTTTTTGGGATATGCCTTCCAGTGGCGGCTTTACGCCTGAGTCTATTCTTGCCGTGCCTCGACGATATAGGGTTATGAGGCGGATTCTATAATGTTAACAGCATGCTAACAACGGAGGATTTTTAATTCCCCGCACTTTGTTGATTTACATCAAGAGTTAAAATGTAACAACTATTAATAGTATTCAACACCATAGAAACGTAAAGAAATGAAGATTCAGGATGAGTTGTGGCACGCATATCTCGCGCCATTTTTTAGATTTAGATCGGATTGGTTGGCGCAGCAATACTGGATTATTACAGCATACAATCCGTTAAGTCAGCCATTACCAGCTGCCGAAAACAAACTTAGGTTGCAACACTTAATGAATGATTTGGGTGATTTAGACTGTGCGTTGGTAGAGGTTGGCGATAAGACTTTTTCTTGGGTGGAGACCAGTATTGCTACAGTGTGTTCAGAAGCTTTGGTGAAAGAGCTGGCTAACAAATATCAGCAGAACGCTGTTTATTCAGTGCAAGATGGGAGCTTATTTCTTGTTTCATGCGTGGATGACAGACGAGAACAAATAGGAAACATGTCAGACAGACAATTCTCGCCTCAATAAAGATTTAACTCGGTTCAAGGAGGATCTATGAGTGACATAACACCAGACCTATATGACAAGTACGGCGATTCTTTACAATTGTTGAATACACCATTGCAGAATTTTGGTGGACGTCATGCATTCTGGGGGCAGATAGTAACGGTTCGCTGCTATCACGATAATTCTAAGGTAAGAGAAGTATTATCGACACCGGGCCAAGGCAAAGTTTTAGTTGTGGATGGAAATGGAAGCTTAAACCAGGCCTTGCTTGGTGACCAACTTGCAATTTTAGCTATCGAAAATGGTTGGGAAGGTATTCTAGTCTATGGCGCTATTCGAGATGTGTTTGCTATGGCACAGATGGATCTAGGAGTTAAAGCTCTGGGGAGTTCGCCTATAAAAACGTTAAAACGGGATAAGGGGGAAACAGACGTCTCTGTTAGTCTTGCTGGTCAAAGAGTTTACCCGGGAGACTACATCTATAGTGACTGGAATGGTATTTTTATTTCTAAGCAAGAGCTCGAGGTGTCTTGAAGGTGCAAACAAGCACGTTAAAAACTGAAGCCTAAACCAACTTCAATGCCTTGCTGCCATTCTTGGTAATCGTAAGTGGCTTTGATGTCTAGATTGTCGGTAAGCTTGAAACGGCTAGTAACTTCGGCTGAGACCTTTGTAGTCTCTTGTTTCAAGCCCTCCGTGGTTTCTTCAATTTCTGAGTGGGAAGTCAACGCGCTTTGCATGAGAACACGAGGTGTTAATTGATAACTCACCCCACCAATGATGCCACGTTGGGTATTGATTTCGCTTTCATAAACGCGAGTGCCCAGATACAGCTCCATTTTAGTATCGAAAGAGTAGGCGTAACCGCTATCGATTTTCCAACTATCGAAACCGAGATTGTGTGAATCAGAGTTTAGAAAAAAACTGTGGGAAGAAGGCGTTTCCCAAGTGGGCTGATAGTTGAGTTCTAGGTTATCTGAGGCGAGAGTCTGACCACTTATCAACAGGCACATAGTAGCGAGCAGCTTAAAACCGACAGGTCTCATAGATGTCTCCTTGTATGTGCTTGGCCAATTGCATGCATAATTAAAGCACAAATTATCCACAATGAGTTAAATTTTATATAGCGATTGGTTATAAAATGGTAAATAGACCCCAAAAACGCCTTGTTAAAGTTTATTTACACTTAAGAAATATGAGTGAAAAAGAAACTTTTCATTGACTCTAGTGGGGGAAATAGGGTAAATCTTAACTTAAGCAAACACACGAACATCGCTTAGAGAATGTCTTTAGTACGTCTAACAACAGCTACCACAACGATTATTATTACCGACACATCGCATGTTGGGGCAGGCTGCTAAGCGAAAAAAATTCAAAAAAAGGCCTGTAACCCAAGCGGTACAGGCCTTTTTTTATACCGATTTTTAATCTTTCGGGGAGGAAGGGATGCGAGTACTTAAATTTGGTGGTTCCTCATTGGCAGATGCCGAGCGCTTCTTGCGTGCAGCGGACATCATTGCCAATAATGCGCGACAAGAGGATGTTGCCGTGGTGCTATCTGCACCGGGAAAAACCACAAACAAATTAGTTGCGGTGATCGAACACGCACTGCGACACGGAGAGGCCGACCTACAGATCGCGGAGTTGGAAGATTCATTTCGCGATTTGTTTCAAGATATAAAGGTCGTTCTGCCTGAAATCGATGGTACGGGCTACGACCATCAGATCAAAGATTCACTCACTCAACTCAAACAATTTGTACATGGAATCAATCTGCTTGGAATGTGCCCATCGAATGTGAATGCTCGCATTATTAGTAAAGGTGAGCGTATTTCGATTCAACTGATGAAAGCAGTACTTGAAGCTAAAGGTCAGGCCGCGCACCTTATTGACCCGGTTAAGTATTTAGTAGCAACCGGCGATTACCTAGAAGCTATGGTTGATGTGGAGTTGTCGACTGAAAACTTCCGTTGTAATCCTCTTCCGTCAGGTCACGTAAGCATCATGCCTGGTTTCACAGCGGGTAATGAAGATGGCGAGTTAGTGACTTTGGGACGCAATGGTTCGGACTATTCTGCTGCAATATTGGCTGCATGCTTACGAGCTGATTGTTGTGAGATCTGGACTGATGTCGATGGAGTCTACAACTGTGACCCACGCTTAGTGGATGACGCGAGATTGCTTAAGTCATTGAGCTACCAAGAAGCAATGGAATTGTCATATTTTGGTGCCTCAGTACTTCATCCAAAAACGATTGCACCTATTGCTCGTTTCCACATTCCATGCCTGATTAAAAATAGCTTTAATCCCCAAGGCGCAGGCACGTTAATCGGTCAAGATACCGGAGAAGATAATCTTGCCATCAAAGGCATTACCACGCTAAGCAACCTAACCATGGTTAACGTCTCTGGCCCAGGGATGAAAGGTATGGTTGGAATGGCCAGCAGAGTTTTTGGTGCGATGTCCGCATCAGGTGTATCCATAGTATTGATCACACAGTCCTCATCTGAATACAGCATCAGTTTCTGTATTGAATCGGAAGACAAGCAAAAAGCAGAGCTAGCTCTGTCGGAGAGCTTTGAACTTGAGCTAAAAGATGGACTGCTTGAACCTGTTGAGTTCATTGATGACGTTGCTATTGTGACGCTTGTCGGTGACGGTATGCGTACCTCGAAAGGGGTTGCATCCCAATTCTTTGCATCACTGGCAGAAGTGAATGTTAATATTGTTGCGATTGCTCAAGGTTCATCGGAGCGCGCGATTTCAGCTGTGATTCCAGAAAATCGAATTTCAGAAGCAATTAAAGCCTGTCACGAAAATCTGTTCAACTCTAAGCACTTCTTGGATGTGTTTGTTGTCGGTGTTGGTGGCGTTGGTGGTGAACTGGTGGAGCAAATTCGTCGTCAGCAAGCAAAATTGGCCGAAAAAGGTATTGTGATTCGCGTTTGCGGTTTAGCAAATAGCAAGGGTGTTCTGCTCGATAGCCAAGGTCTTCCTCTTGAAAATTGGCGCGACAAAATGGCTAACGCCTCTGAGCCACTGACTCTGGCAAGTTTGATTGCTCTGGTTCAGCGCAACCACATTATCAACCCTGTGCTGGTGGATTGTACGTCCAGCGAAACCATTTCTGAACAATATGCGGACTTCTTAGCTGCAGGCTTCCACGTCGTTACGCCTAACAAGAAGGCGAACACTGCGAGCTCAGCGTATTATCATCAACTGCGAGATGTCGCACGTAGCTCTCGTCGTAAGTTCCTGTATGAGACTACCGTTGGTGCCGGTCTACCTGTGATTGAAAACCTGCAAAACCTAATTTCTGCAGGTGATGAACTAGAACGGTTTACCGGAATTCTGTCGGGCTCATTGTCCTTTATCTTCGGCAAGCTAGATGAAGGTATGACACTGAGTGAAGCAACAAATATTGCTAAGCAAAACGGTTTTACTGAACCAGATCCTCGTGATGATTTGTCTGGTATGGATGTCGCGCGCAAATTGCTAATTCTGGCTCGTGAAGCGGGAATGTCTCTCGAGCTAGAAGACGTTGAAGTTGACCAAGCTTTACCGCCGGGCTTTGATGATTCTGGCAGTATTGATGAGTTTATGGCTCGCTTGCCAGAAGCCGATGCGTACTTTAAACAGCTTGTTGACGATGCGGCGAGCCAAGGCAAAGTGCTCCGTTATGTGGGTGAAATCGTGGATGGCAAGTGCCGAGTAAGTATTGCAGCCGTAGACGAAAATGACCCTATGTTCAAAATCAAAGACGGTGAAAACGCTCTGGCTTTCTACAGTCGTTACTACCAGCCAATCCCACTAGTACTTCGTGGTTACGGTGCAGGAACAGAAGTTACGGCAGCCGGTGTGTTTGCTGACGTGATGCGTACTTTAGGTTGGAAGTTAGGGGTGTAACAATGTCTGATGGATCTCAATCAAGTAATCGGGGTGAACCAGTTGTTGTTTACGCACCAGCTTCTATTGGTAATGTCAGCGTTGGTTTTGATGTCTTGGGTGCAGCGGTATCGCCTGTAGACGGTTCTTTGTTAGGGGATTGTGTACAAGTCAAATTCGGAGAGTCAGATTTTACTCTGAGCAATCGCGGTTCATTTGTTGATAAATTGCCCAGCGACCCAAAAGAAAACATCGTCTACGACTGTTGGCAAGTTTTCTGTCGGGAACTGCTGAAGAAAGGCCAACAACCGTTAGCGGTAGACGTGACATTAGAAAAAAACATGCCAATTGGCTCAGGCCTTGGATCTAGTGCTTGTTCTATTGTCGCGGCGTTAGACGCTTACAACCGCTTTCACGGCCAGCCGCTTGATGAAACTGAACTTCTTGCCCTAATGGGAGAAATGGAAGGTAAAATCTCAGGTGGCGTGCACTACGACAACGTGGCACCTTGTTATCTTGGCGGCGTGCAACTGATGCTGGAAGAGCTTGGAATCATTAGCCAATCGGTACCGAGTTTTGATGACTGGTATTGGGTTATGGCCTATCCGGGCATCAAAGTTTCAACGGCAGAAGCAAGAGAAATTTTACCTTCTCAATATCGAAGACAAGATATTATTGCTCATGGTCGCCATTTGGCCGGGTTTATCCACGCTTGTCATTCTGGTCAACCAGAATTGGCCGCTAAAATGATCAAGGATGTAGTGGCTGAGCCGTACCGCGAGAAGCTATTACCAGGCTTTTCGGATGCTCGCCAATATGCCGCCACTGCAGGAGCGTTGGCCACAGGTATTTCAGGCAGTGGTCCAACATTATTTAGTATTTGCAAAGAAAAAGATGTCGCTGAACGGGTAGCTCGTTGGCTCGAGCAAAATTACGTTCAAAATGAGGAAGGATTTGTCCATGTTTGTCGCTTGGATAAGCAGGGTTCAAAAGTAACAGGAAGTGAGCTATGAAGCTTTACAACATCAAAGAAAATCAAGAACAAGTCGACTTTGGCCAAGCTGTTCGCCAAGGTTTAGGAAAAAATCAGGGGCTATTTTTCCCTGCAGAACTACCAACGTTTGATGATGTCGATGCATTGTTAGAACAAGATTTTGTGTCGCGCAGCGCTAAAATTCTGTCAGCACTTATTGGTGATGAGCTTGCAAAAGAGCAAGTCTCTCAAATGGTTGGTGATGCGTTTCAATTCCCGGCTCCAGTTGCCCAAGTGAAAGACGGCGTATACGCGTTAGAGCTATTCCATGGTCCAACGTTAGCATTTAAGGACTTTGGCGGCCGTTTTATGGCTCAGTCTTTGGCGGCGGTATCTGATGGTGGGAAAATCACTATTCTAACCGCAACCTCTGGTGATACCGGTGCTGCAGTAGCTCATGCCTTTTACGGCATGGAAGATATCAACGTTGTTATCTTGTATCCAAAAGGCAAAATTAGCCCACTGCAGGAAAAGCTATTCTGTACGCTTGGCAACAATATCCACACAGTGGCCATTGAAGGTGATTTTGACGCTTGTCAGGCTTTGGTAAAACAAGCTTTTGACGATCAAGCATTGCGTGAAGAGATTGGTTTGAACTCTGCAAACTCGATCAACATTAGCCGTTTGATGGCGCAGATCTGCTACTACTTTGAAGCCGTTTCACAGTTATCTAAAGAACAGCGTGAGAATTTGGTTATCTCAGTACCAAGCGGTAACTTTGGTAACCTTACAGCGGGTATGTTAGCAAAAGCGATGGGCTTACCTGTTAAGCGCTTTATCGCAGCTACTAATGCCAACGACACGGTTCCTCGTTACTTGGAGACTGGCAAATGGGATCCAAAACCAACCGTCGCCACTACATCCAATGCTATGGATGTAAGTCAGCCTAACAACTGGCCACGAATCGAAGAGCTGTGTCGCGTTAAAGACTGGGGATTGGAAACCTTAGGCAAAGGCGCACTATCGGATCAACAAAGTGCCGAGGCGGTCCAAAAGCTTCACGAGCTTGGTTACCTTTGTGAACCACATGGTGCAATTGCTTACCGCAGCTTAGAACAGCAATTACAAGAAGGCGAAACGGGGTTGTTCTTATGTACCGCTCATCCAGCCAAATTCAAAGAAGTGGTGGATGACATCCTTGATTCAGATATCGAGCTTCCTGGCCCGTTAGCGAAGCATGCGGCAATGGAATTGCTTTCAGAAGATTTGTCTAATGACTTTGAAGCATTAAAAGAAGTATTGAGACGCGTGCAATAGCAGGTGAGAAACTAAAAAGGTCGCAGCAGCGACCTTTTTTAATTGCGTTGATTTTTACTTGGGACTATTAATCGCAAACGTTGGTAGTGACAAATGCCAACGAATTGCACCTAAGCGAATCAACAATGTAGTAAACACCCCTGCCATAAATGCGGTTGAGCTTTCGAAACCCATTGCGAGCGCTGTGGTGTGGAATACGCCGCCAATAATACAAGCTGTGGCGTACACTTCACTTCGCAGTACCATCGGGATTTCTCGCGCTAACACGTCTCGAATAATACCGCCAAAGCAGCCCGTGATAACGCCCATAATGACGGCAACGAGCGCTGAATCTTGATATTGAAGTGCTTTCTCGACGCCTATCCCAACAAATACTGCCAGACCGATGGCATCACACACGGGCAGTACCCACCATGCCAAGCGTTTAGGATGGCGAACAATCAACATGGTCAGCAAGCAGGTGATCAAAATAACCCAAAGGTAATAAGTATCTGTCACCCAAAATACGGGAGTTGCGCCTAATGCCATATCTCTGATGGTGCCACCACCAATGGCTGTGACACTACCCAATACCGCCACTCCGAATGGATCCATTTTTAAGCGACCGGCGAGTAGTACCCCTGAAATGGCAAAAATGGCCGTGCCAAACAGGTCAACGATATAAAGTAAATTCTGATCCACTTTTTTCTCTTAGGCTATGTACCAAAAGGCGCTAGATTGTAGCGCCAATTTTTGAATTTACGAGTGCTATTTTGACCTCAATTTCTGAGCTATTGGTTTTGATTCAGTCTGACCTGCTCGAGGTATTCGCACACTTCTTCAATCGCATATAAGGTTCTTGGCGTTGAACGATTAATCCAATCTGTTGTAAGCGACCAGACATGCTGGTGTTTCACGGCGTCAACTTCATCTTTCCAATTATTCCATTTAACACCATCAGAAACGGCATGGCCGGAATGAAAGATAACTTGTGGGTTCGCCAATACAATTTGTTCTAGACCGACTTGCGGGTAGGGCGCTTCCGCTCCCTCAAAGACGTTTACCCCACCGCAAAAGGCAAATACTTCAGATGGCCAACGATCTTGGCTAACCGTGACAATGGGCTTTTCACTAAGTTGATAAAAATAACGTACCGGTTGCTCAGTGGTGAATTTTTGTTTGAGCTCAGCCAGTGATAGTTCAAACTGGTTGGCTGCTGCTAAACCAACATTAGGGTCATCAGTAAACTGACTAAGGTAGCGAATCGTCTCTGGAATTGCATCCAAGGACATAGCCTTGGATTGATACACATTAATACCAAGATCAATTAGCTGCTGAATTTCTCGTGATGCTTTCCCTGTCGGCCAAGCAATCACCAAATCAGGTTCCAACTCAATAATACGCTCTAACTTGACGCTTCTAAAACTCGCGACTTGTTCTAGCGATTTTGCTTGTTCTGGGTAGTCGCTCCACTTACTGACCGCAATTATTTTGTCTCCCAAACCTGCTGCAAAAGCGAGTTCGGTAGTGTGCGGCGCTAAGCTAATGATGCGCTCGACCGGTTGGGCTAGGGTGGGAGTGGTTAACAACAGACATAGACTGACGAGGTATCTCATTTAAAATCCTTGAGAAATAACAATTTGAATTGCTGAAAAAACAGCAGTCCAGATTATTAATCTTTGCGTCAGTATGCTTTGAATTTGATCAATGTGTATTGCTGAGGGAGCAATTCGCCCACCTAACTTGGTGCGAATTTTCTTACGGCCTTGATAAATAGCAGGTCCACCCAAAGAGAGCGACAGTTTAGAACCTATCGCAATCAAACATTTTGCATGGGTTGGATTGGGCCAGGTTTTGGCTTGTTGCTGAATATTATTGATACTCAAGCTAGCTTGTCTGCCGACAATAACAAACCAAGAAAAAATCGAAGTGGGAATGTAGTCTAAAACAAATAGGATACCCGCGGCGGGTTTACCAAAATGTATATTCTGTTGATGATTGGGCGTCCATGCGCGAGCCAGTTCAGACGCGAGTCGATAAAGCAATGCCAAAGTGGCACCACCAATCACATACCAAAAAATCACAATGGCAATATGTCGTACTGAACCAATAATCAATGTTTCTGCGGCTGCTTTGCCGATACCAACCGCCGACAAAGATTGAGTTTCACGGTTTTGCCATTCGTTCAGATGGAGTCTTGCCTTGGCTCTGTCGTCTTTTGACAAAAGTTCAGTCGCTTGAATAGCAAAGTGACGTAGGTTTTTCCAATCTAGCGCCAGTAATAAAATCGCCAACTCAAACATAAGTGGTTGCCAGATAAGCGGTTTGATCGCCCAAAGTAACAACCAGGTTGGTAATATCATCACAGCCCAAGCCAAGCTGCCAGAAATAGTCGCTTGGCTTACAGAATCTGAAGTATTGACCTTATCGGCTAATTGAGTTGCAAACTTATGCCATAAACGGACTGGGTGGGCATCCCTTGGGATGGGGAGTACAAGGTTGATAGCCAAAGCTAACCACAAAACAATAACTTCTCCCAAGCCAAATGACTCGATCCATTGCCACTCAGTCCATTCCATAGTTTTCTCTTAAGTTGGTAGCTTTATAAAGCTCGAAGTAGATGAGTCACCATTTCCGAGGAACTTTGCGCTGCCAGTGGCAAAAACTCTTCAAAGCTCATTGGCGATTCTTTATCAGCGACATCAGAAATAGCACGAACCACAACAAAAGGTGTTGCGAATTGATGGCAGGTTTGGGCGATGGCAGAGGCTTCCATCTCAACGGCAATCACATTAGGGAAATGTTGACGGATGAAAGCTTGTCTGTCTGCAGAACATACAAAAGCATCACCTGTACAAATCAAACCTTTCACTGCGTGCTTGTCAGTGTTTTCGGTCAAAACCTTTTCTGTCAGTTCAATGAGTTTTTGGTCGGCGGCGAAAGCGGCGGGTTGTCCGGCCATTTGTCCCATCTCGTAACCGAAGGCCGTCACGTCTGCATCGTGGTGGCGAACTTCAGTAGAAATTACCACATCACCAAGGTTGAGGCTGGAATCAAATCCGCCAGCAGAACCTGTGTTGATTACAAAATCTGGCTGATGTTCAGAAAGCAAAATAGTAGTGCCGACCGCTGCGGCCACTTTACCGATACCAGATTGCAGTAACACCACCTCTTTGCCTTCTAATTGCCCTGAGAAGAAGGTACAACCGCCTTTTTGTTCTTCTTTTAAATTTGTCATGGCGGCTTTTAGGATGGCTACTTCTTGCTCCATTGCGCCGATAATTCCGACTTTCATAATGAAATCCTGATGTTATAAAACGTATAGCTTCATTCTATCACTGATTTTTCCATGCGTAGAAATAAGTTATGGGCAAAGCGCTTACGTGTTGCACAGTTTGGAGCTTTCCCCTATAATTCGCGCTCCTCGTGTCGGCTGAATCAGAGATTGGCTGGCACAGTTATTAACCTACTCTTATTAGGAGAGATTTATGTCTCTGAATGCAGAAACTAAAGCAGCAATCGTTGCTGAATACGCACAATCTGAAGGCGACACTGGTTCACCAGAAGTTCAAGTAGCTCTGCTGACTGCTTCTATCAACCACCTACAAGGTCACTTCAAAGCTCACAAAGGCGATCACCACAGCCGTCGTGGTCTACTACGTATGGTATCACGTCGTCGTAAGCTTCTAGATTACCTAAAAGGTAAAGATCTAGGTCGCTACCAAGAGCTAATCAAACGTCTAGGTCTACGTCGCTAATTAGTGACTGTATAGAACAGTTTGTTAAAAAGGGGCTTTTAGCCCCTTTTTTTGTGCCCATTAAGGGATAAATTTAGCGAATATCGCTAATTGCCGTTATACTACGCACGGCAAAGGCCTATGGTCTTAATCAACCGCTCTGTGTATTGCAGTCAACCCGAGTCGGCCATGTGGTCGCGGCTACTCCAAATAGACTTTAAACGTGAACAGTCTGTTTTGAATAGTCGCGATTGGTAATACTCAGAGCATTCATTTACTCATTCTAAGTTTACTTAGAACAAGGATATTCAATGTTCGAAAAACCAGTAGTTAAAACGTTCCAGTACGGTAACCACACGGTTACTCTTGAAACTGGTGTTATTGCACGTCAAGCAACCGCCGCTGTAATGGTTACCATGGACGATACCGCGGTATTCGTTTCTGTTGTTGGTAAAAAAGAAGCGGTACCAGGCCAAGACTTTTTCCCACTAACCGTAAACTACCAAGAGCGTACTTACGCAGCAGGTAAAATCCCAGGTGGTTTCTTTAAGCGCGAAGGCCGTCCTTCTGAAGGCGAAACGCTAACAGCACGTCTAATTGACCGCCCAATTCGTCCGCTTTTCCCAGATGCGTTCAAAAACGAAGTTCAAGTTATCGCAACAGTGGTTTCTGTAAACCCAGACGTTCAACCTGATATCCCAACCATGATTGGTACTTCAGCAGCTCTAGCGATTTCTGGCATCCCATTCAATGGTCCTATCGGTGCAGCGCGTGTTGGTCATGTTGATGGTCAGCTTGTACTGAACCCAAGCAACGCTGAACTTGAAACGTCTAAGCTTGATCTAGTTGTCGCGGGTACAGAAGGCGCGGTTCTTATGGTTGAGTCAGAAGCCGATAACTTAACTGAAGAAGAAATGCTTTCTGCAGTAGTATTCGGTCACGATCAACAGCAAGTTGTTATCTCTGCAATCAATGAGTTTAAAGCTGAAGTTGCTACTCCAGCTTGGGAGTGGGAAGCACCTGCTGAAAACACGGAATTGAAAGCAAAAGTCGCTGAGCTTGCGGAAGCTCGTCTGACAGAAGCGTACCAAATCACTGAAAAAATGGCGCGTTACGAGCAAGTTGGCGCAATCAAATCTGACGTTGTAGCAGCAATTCTTGCTGAAGACGAAGAGCAAGATGATGCTGAAATCAAGAAGATGCTTGGCTCTCTAGAGAAGAACGTAGTTCGCAGCCGAATCATTGCGGGTAACCCACGTATCGACGGTCGTGAAAAAGACATGGTTCGTGCGCTAGACGTACGTACCGGCGTTCTTCCACGTACTCACGGTTCTTCACTATTTACTCGTGGCGAAACTCAGGCTCTAGTTACTGCTACTCTAGGTACGCAGCGCGATGCTCAAATTATTGACGAGCTAACCGGTGAGAAGAAAGATCACTTCCTACTACACTACAACTTCCCTCCGTACTGTGTAGGTGAAACAGGCTTTGTAGGTTCTCCTAAGCGTCGTGAAATTGGCCACGGTAAACTAGCTAAGCGTGGTATTGCAGCAGTAATGCCATCTGTAGATGAGTTCCCATACACAGTACGTGTGGTATCAGAAATCACTGAATCTAATGGTTCTTCTTCAATGGCTTCTGTATGTGGTACTTCTCTTGCTCTTATGGACGCAGGTGTGCCAATCAAGTCTTCTGTTGCAGGTATCGCAATGGGTCTTGTTAAAGAAGGCGACGACTTTGTTGTTCTTTCTGACATCCTTGGCGACGAAGATCACCTAGGTGACATGGACTTTAAAGTAGCAGGTACTAACACGGGTATTACTGCTCTTCAAATGGACATCAAGATCGAAGGTATCACTAAAGAAATCATGCAAATTGCGCTTAACCAAGCTCAAGGTGCACGTAAGCACATCCTATCTGTAATGGATGAAGCGATTTCTGATGCTCGTGAAGATATCTCTGAGTTCGCTCCGCGTATTCACACTATGAAAATCAGCGCAGAGAAGATCAAAGATGTTATCGGTAAAGGTGGCGCGGTTATCCGTCAGCTTACAGAAGAAACCGGTACTACGATTGAAATCGAAGACGACGGTACTATCAAGATTGCATCTGCTGAAGGCGCTGCGGCAAAAGAAGCGATTCGCCGTATTGAAGAAATCACAGCAGAAGTTGAAGTGGGCCGTATCTACACAGGTAAAGTTGCTCGTCTAGCTGACTTCGGTGCTTTCGTTACTGTACTTCCAGGAAAAGATGGCTTGGTACATATTTCTCAAATCGCCAACGAGCGTGTTGAGAAAGTGTCTGATTACCTAAAAGAAGGCCAAGAAGTGCAAGTTAAGGTTCTTGAAATCGACCGTCAAGGTCGTGTTCGTTTGAGCATGAAAGAAGCGGTAGAAAACAAAGAAGCGAACAACGCACCAGCATCAGAAGCAGAGTAAGCCTCTCGCAACTGATATTTAAAGCTGATATAAAGGAGCCTTGTGGCTCCTTTTTCTTTGCCTTGTATTTTGGGGCGAGTTAGCCAATCAATCACAGGAGATAACGAGTGAAGTTGAAAACAGTAGGGATTCTAACTGCGATAGTGTTTGGGGTATCTGGATGTGCCACTACGCAGAATACATCTGGTCAACAATATCACTTCCCTCCCATGGCAATTCCACTCCAGCCTTCATTACAAGATGAAGTGCAGATCGCTCGTTTATCTCAAGTCTTGCAACGCGAAGAATTAGGGAATGAAGTGAAAGCCAAGCTTCATTTTGAGCGCGGCTACGCCTACGACAATGTTGGATTAAGAGAACTGGCCAGATTCGATTACAATCAATCACTTAGCTTTGATCCCGCTCAGCCGGATGTTTATAACATTCTTGGTGTCTCACTAACCGAGGTTGGTGAATATGATGCCGCCTACGACGCGTTTGATTCCGCCATCGAGCTCGATTCTGAACACGACTTTGCCTATCGTAATCGGGCGATTGCACTCTACTACGGCAGTCGTTTCTCCCTAGCTGAAGAGAACATCACTCAACATGTGGACTCTGATCCGCAAGACCCATTCCGTCTATTATGGCGCTACATCATAGTCCACGAACGAGACAGCGAATTGGCTCGTCATCAATTATTGTCTGCCTATGCTGAACGAGACGAAAAATGGAGCTGGGTCTTGGTTGCTGCTATGCTGGATTTAGTGACAGAAGAGCAAGCGTTTGAACTGATTCGCGAAGGTGTGAAAGACAACCGAATGTTGGCACAGCGTCTCACTGAACTGTATTTCTATCTGGGCAAGCGCTATCAATTGACGAGCGACTATGCTTTAGCGACATCCCTCTACAAATTGGCCATCTCGTTTAACGTTTATGAGTACATCGAACATAGATACGCTCAGTTAGAGCTTTCCAACATCTATGTGAAGTTGAAGAAAGAAAGTGAAGAGCAAGTTAGCGCTTCAAACTGAACGTCCAAGTCGCAATTCAAATTTGCACTGAAATAGCCATATTAATTCGTGGCTATTTCATTCGAATTACTTTCCTTTGCTCAATTTTGTTTTTCAAAATTGCTAGTCCACTAACTTGTTTCAAACTTTAGGCCGGGTAGCTGGTGCCAATACCCATTGCATTGATGAAGTCTTGAAGTGCTAGGATCTGGGTTTTTGTCAATAACATCACCGTGCTTACTTGTATTGATTAGATCGAGTGTTTCTATCCCTAATGGACTGAACCGTACAACATCGACTAAACCCTGCATGCTCTCCAAGTCGTTGAGTAGGTTGTAGCAATACCCAGACTGGGTTTGTATCCCATTCAAGTTAAATACTTGCTGACCTTCTTGGCTTTCGACAATCAAACCCTGAGGATACTCAATACAGCATGTTTGGCACTCGTCTTTTGGTTTGTCTTTGGCGCGAGCGGTAAAGCATCGAGCTGAATAAGCAAGTGGTAGATATCCATAGGAAAAAACTTCCACTTCGAATTTGCCATCAATGCTCAGTTCTTGGCATTGCTGGCGAGTGTTTATTAACCAGTCTCGCGACAGTTCAACCGGCATACACCAACGGATCATTCCCTGTTTTAAAAAGAGCTTGAGCGTATGAGCGTTGTAGGCATTGATTGCCGGACCAACCGTAAAAGGAACCTTATTTTGTGAAGCTAAATGAATCGCAGAGACATCGTTGGCCTCAATGCAAAAATCGCCGTTATCAATGTATTTCTTCATAACATTGACTTCGCTTGGAGCTTCTAGCAGCGCCATAGTGGATAACACGACTTGCTTACCGCTATGTGCCAGTTCTTTGGCTAAGTTCAGCCAGTTTGCTGCCTTAAGTTCGCGACGCTTCGAGCACACCGTCTCGCCAAGGTAGATAATCTCTGCTTCACAGCTCTGTGTTTGGCGATAAAAGGCTTCAACTTGCTGTTTGTGCCAAAAGTATAAAATCGGACCTATCGAATATTTCATCTTACTGTTTTACTGCCATTTTCTGTGGTAGGCACCAAGGGTGGTTTGTGTACCTTCTGATACATTGCTCAAGGTTTGATTCCAGTTGTCTGCTACTTGATACCCTTCAGGGTGTTTTAGATAAGCATCAATGGCTTGCCGCCAAGTTCGAGTAACTTGCTCAACATAAGCAGGACTGCGTTGGCGACCTTCAATTTTCACGGATGCCACGTTCGCAGCAAACAGATCAGGTAAAAGGGATAGCGTATTCAAGCTAGTAGGCTCTTCTAGCGCGTGGTACAAGCGTTTTTCACCATCGATATTGGCTTCGAAACGTCCCTTACATAAAGTTGGATATCCGGCATTTTCTCCGGCTTGGTAGCGATCGATCAAAATGTCATTGAGACGAGATTCCAATCCATTTTCAGTTTCTTTCCAACGCACAAACTTAGCGGGTGAACATGCGCCAACTGTATTCGGAGATTCCCCTGTCATGTAGGAAGAGAGGTAACAGCGTCCTTCTGACATGATGCATAAGCTACCAAAAGCAAATACCTCTAAATCAACCGGTTGGGTTAGATTTCTGGAGAGCTGTTTCACTTGGTGTATCGAAAGTACCCGTGGTAGAACCACCCGCTTGATATTGAAATTTTGATGATAAAACTCAATGGCAGGAACATTGGTCGCCGATGCTTGAACGGATAAATGAAGCTCTAGGTTGGGATATTTGTTGGCTGCGTATTCCAAGACGGCAATATCGGCAACAATCAGGGCGTCGATCCCTAACTGAGCGGCGTTATCGACAGCATCAGTCCAGCGAGAAAATCCGTCAGGGTGGGCAAAGGTGTTGAGCGCTACGTGGATCTTTTTTCCTTTGCTATGAACATAGTCCACGGCTTTCTGCAGCTTTTTTCCAGTGAAATTTAGCCCAGCAAAGTGCCGTGCATTAGTGTCATCTTTGAAACCTATGTAAACTGCATCGGCTCCACAATCTATGGCCGTTTTTAGAGCTGGTAGATTTCCAGCCGGGCAAAGTAATTCCATGTTTGCTCTCGGCAAATTAACAAACACACAATGGTAATTTGCAAAAAGCACTTGGCGTTGACCTAAGGCAGGTTTACATCAATATTTCCGCGAGAGAGACGTGTTTTGTGATATTGAAAGTGGGTTTAGTTTTTGTGTCTTCGGTTTTGAGCAAACAGCTCTTCCACTTCTTGTTTAGGCTGCGGGCGGTGGAAATGGAAGCCTTGTATGGCATGACAGTTCAAATTGGAAAGCAGCATAGCCTGTTGCTGAGTTTCTACCCCTTCAGCAACCACACTTAGGTTTAATGATTTACCAAGATTGATGATGTTCTCTATCACAGTGATTTGCTTGGGCAACACATCCATATCCGAGATGAAAGCTCGGTCAATTTTAAGCTCATCAATTGGGAAGCGGGCTAGATAAGCGAGGGAAGAGTAGCCAGTACCAAAGTCATCAATTGAAAGAGTAAATCCAAGTTTTTTAATGGCGTTAAGCATTTGAACCGTGTGTTCACTGTCGCTCATTACTGCGCTTTCTGTTAGCTCAAACGTAATACAGCTTGGGTCGAGCTCAGTGGTCCGCAGCAGTTTTTCCATGTAATCGATTAACTTAGGGTTGCCAAACTGCTCCGGAGAGAGGTTGATGGCAACTCGACCGGGCAAAATACCTTGCTGTTTCCAGCGTTTGACAGTGCCAAACACTTCTCGCATGACCACGCGACCTAAGTGTTCAATCAATCCAGCTCTTTCTGCCACAGGAATGAAAGCGCCTGGACTGATATACCCTTCCACTGGATGCTTCCATCGAATGAGGGCTTCAGCGCCATTAATGCTAAAATCACGAGCATTGACTTTAGGCTGATACCAGACTTCTAGCCCGTTTTGTTGCAGTGCTTTTTGTAACTCAATTTCCAACCAAAGGCGCATACGCGCTTCTTTGTTCATTTGGTCATTGAATTTGATCAGTCGGTTTCGGCCGCGGTCTTTGGCCTCGTACATGGCCGTGTCGGCATTTTGCAACAGAACTCGTGCGTCATTGCCATCGCCGGGGTAGGCGACACTGCCGATAGAACACGCCAGCCGTTTACTAAAATGGTGTAAGTCGAAAGGTTGGTTTATCAAAGAAATAATGCGCTCTGATAACATTTCGGCCATACGATTGTGTTCAGGCTCTGGCAGAATCAAACCAAATTCATCGCCGCCAAGATGACCTAAAACCGCTTGCTGAGGGAGTAGACGCTTTAATCGAGACGAAACTTCGCGGATCACTTTGTCGCCAATATGGTGACCAAGCGAATCATTGATGTTCTTAAAATTATCGATATCGAGATACAGAGCAATCAGCGGGGTTTCATTGGCAATGAACTGTTCGAGTCGTTTAGTGAAGCCAAAACGGTTATACAGTCCAGTCAGGGAGTCAATGTGGCTGTCTTCACCACTGTTTTGTATATCCGACACACTAACATTGTCAGAATCTTGAATCAGAATAAGCTGAGTACGTTGGCCCAGTAATGTAGTTGGTTCACTGGTTAACAGCAGCTTGCGTTCCAGTCCGCAGCGCGGTCCAGACAAACAAGTAATTGGCTCCTTTAACAGCAGTTGGGCTAGATTTTTACCAAAGGCAATTTTGGATTGGCTGTCGATAAATAAGCGTCCGAACTCTTCACCAAGCAGTTCAGATGAAGTGTCGAATCCCAGTAGACGAATAGCGGCAGGGTTGGCCGAGATAATGGTGTCGTCTTCGACTAATAACAAACCATTGGGCAATAGTTTACTTAAGGTTGAAAACTTGCCTTCAGATTCTTCCAGCGAGCGCACTAAGATCTGTTTTTCGGAACTGTCTATCGCATGGAAGGCGATGTGTTTGACTGAATCTCCTGAGTCGATTGGAGAAAGACTAAAATGGAGGCTGGTTTCTATATCTTGCGCAAATGTGATTTCCGCTTCGAGTGTTTCACCCGCAAATGCACGTTGGTAATAAGGCTGCAGCTGTTTGTAGTAGTTTTCGCCCAATACCTGCTGATCAGACATGCCGACCAAATCAGATTGAGATAAGCCAGCAATATCGCTATAGCGTTCGTTTACCATGACGTAGTTGTGGTTTACGTCGAGAATAGCAAAGAAAAACGGGCTATTAGCTGTCAGCTTTGAAAACCAGTGCTGTAATTCGTTCGCAGCCATTAACGCTATTCTAGACCCCCGGAATGCCAACCAAACTATTAAACAGAATACAGGACAACTTTTGCAATTACTGTGACCTTCGCTGATGAAAAGCCCTGGTTTTTTCTCAACGAGTTTTGATAAATCACAGTTTTCTAGGTGCTAAGTTTGAGTAGCATACTGCCACAGTCTAAAACTAACGGATTATTCACGTGATTAACAAGATTCGTTCCCACTTAGTTAGTAACGCAGAATCAATTTTGCGATCTCCAATCCACTTCTTGCCCAAATCTGTTCAAAATAAAACCGTAGTAACCGTGCTGAATAAGGTGTTCGAAGAGTCTATCGAAGACGGCGAGCTCGACTTTCTTGAGGGTAACTGGTTGCATATCAAGGTGTTAGGCCTTGGGGTGACGATACCGGTGAGTTTTGATGGCGCAAAACTGATCACTCAGGAATTCACAACACAAGCCGATGTTACCTTTTCGGCTAATCTAAATGACTTGGTATTAATTGCTGGACGTAAAGAAGATCCCGACACGCTCTTTTTCCAACGCCGATTACTAATTCAAGGTGATACCGAATTAGGTTTAGAACTAAAAAATCTGCTGGATGGCTTTGATTTTGATACATTACCTAAACCCGTTTCGACCCCAGCGCTTTGGTTGGCTGAATTCGTCGAAAAAGGTATGAAAGTGGCACATCCTTAACCCATTTTATTTGGAACTTTATGTATATTCGAACCGAAGTACCGGCTGACATTCTTCCCATTGCTGAGTTGTTGAAGTCTTGTTTTGAAACTGATGCAGAGAGCCGTCTTGTGTCCAAGTTACGGGAAAATGGCAAAATCACTTTATCTCTGGTGGCGTGTGACGACGAAACCGGTGAATTGATCGGCCATGTGTTGTTTTCCCCTATGACGATTCAAGGTCAGGAAACCTTGTGGCAAGGTTTAGCGCCAGTTGCAACCGTCGAGCAGCATCGTGGCAAGGGGGTAGCGTCAGCATTAATTGAAGAAGGTATTCAGACCCTGAAAGAGCTTGGTTACCAAGGTTCAGTAGTACTGGGAGATCCAAAGTTTTATGGCAGATTGGGTTACCTTGATGCAGAATCTTTGGGTATCAAATGTCAGTGGCCTGAGTACCAATCAGCCTTTCAAGCCATGCCATTTTCACAAGAAAATCGCGTGACGGGAGAGGTTTTTTATAGCGACGAGTTCTTAGATTTGTAGCGTTTCTGTTAATATTAAATTCGGAATTCTCACGACAATACTCGATATCAACAGAGCCTAATGACTAACTCACACCTTTCTCACAACGCAGTGTCTTCTGAGTTCGATACGCAAACTGCTTTGCTACAAGAGATGGGAATCGAATCCTATCAACTAACTAAGCCGGATGCCTTGCAAGGAAAGAAGGTCGAGCGTTTATCGCTACCCTCTGATTGCCAATTGTTGATCATTGGCTCTCAGCAAGATATTCAAGATGAAAGTGCGTTGGTGAACAAAATTGTCAGCAGTATGAAGCTGCATTCGAATCTCGTATTTTGTATTAAAGAAGCAGATCTTGCTCGTTTGCACCCCGACGCTGTTGCAGAGTGGGTGTGGTCATGCGGAATTGATGAATCAAAGCTTACCGAAAAATTGCGCCAAGCAAAGTTTCTCAGATCATCGCGGTTAAAAGAACTGAGCGTTAGCCCAGTTGCTAAAAAGCAGTTGTGGTTATCTATCTGTGAACACGCACCTGAATTGAGTAAGCGATAAATGACATACCAATTCGTGCCGTTATCTTTTCATCATTTACCTCAAATTCAACAAATTGAAAACCAAGCTCACCGAAACCCCTGGTCGGAAAAATCACTCACGCCTAGCAGTTCTAAAGGAGCCCTCAATTATGTATTACTGCAAGGCGACCTAGTCGTAGGCTATTTTTACGCGCGTGACGTCGTTAGGGAAATCAGCTTATTAAACATCGCGGTAGAGCCAGCACAACAGGGCAAAGGTTTGGGAAAGCTGCTATTGGATAAATTGGTTGAATTGGCTGAATCGAATAACGTGGAGAGCATTTGGCTAGAAGTAAGACAATCTAATCAAGCCGCAATAAGCCTTTATCAAAAAGTGGGCTTTCAAGAAGTGTGTGTGCGCAAAGACTATTATCCAAATGGTGATCAGCGAGAAGATGCCATTGTGATGTCACTTCCACTGCGATTCTAAACGGATTTCACTGAGAGCAATAAAAAGGGGCGAATGATTCGCCCCTTAGTGTTTTGTTTTTCGAGCTGTTACTTAGTGCTCACGTGTTGCGCGGAACTGAATATCAGGGAAGCGTTCTTGCGCCAAGTTTAGATTCACCATAGTCGGGGCAACGTAGCTGAGGTTGTCACCACCATCTAGCGCGAGGTTAGCTTGGTTCTTACGCTTAAACTCTTCTAACGTTTTTGCATCCTCACACTCAACCCAACGCGCAGTCGCAACATTGACGCTCTCATAGATGGCTTCAACGTTGTATTCTGATTTCAAGCGGGCCACAACCACATCAAACTGCAGGACACCGACTGCGCCAACAATTAGATCATTGTTTTGCAAAGGGCGGAAAACCTGTACCGCACCTTCTTCAGATAACTGGACTAAGCCTTTTAGCAATTGCTTTTGCTTTAGTGGATCTTTTAGTCGAATACGACGGAAAAGTTCAGGAGCAAAGTTTGGAATTCCCGAGAACTTAAGTGCTTCACCTTGAGTAAAGGTATCACCAATTTGAATTGTACCGTGATTGTGTAAGCCGATGATATCACCGGCGTAGGCGTGTTCCGCGCGAGAGCGATCACCGGCCATAAAAGTCACGGCATCTGAAATGTTAATCTGCTTACCCAGTCGAACATGATTCATCTTCATGCCTTGCTTGTATGTACCAGATACAATTCTCATAAATGCAATACGGTCGCGGTGTTTCGGGTCCATATTGGCTTGGATTTTGAAAACGAAACCGGAGAACTTATCTTCATTCGCTTCTACTTCACGCTCGTTAGCTTGGCGAGGCATTGGAGCGGGAGCCCATTTGGTTAAGCCATCAAGCATGTGGTCAACACCAAAGTTACCGAGTGCGGTACCGAAGAATACCGGAGTCAACTCACCGGCCAAGAAAAGCTCTTGATCAAACTCAGGACAGGCGCCAATAACCAATTCCAGCTCTTCACGCAGTTGCTCTGCGAGTTCAGGACCGACTTCTTGATCAAGTTCAGGGTTGTCTAGCCCTTTAATGATTTTCGAATCTTGAATGGTGTGGCCTTGGCCTGTGTTGTAGACAATGGTTTCATCTCTGTGGATGTGATAAACACCTTTGAACTCTTTACCACAACCAATAGGCCAAGAAATTGGTGCACACGAGATGTTTAGTTCACTTTCGACTTCATCAAGTAGCTCCATTGGATCGCGAATGTCACGGTCCAATTTGTTCATGAAGGTAACAATTGGCGTGTCGCGAAGACGAGTAACTTCCATAAGTTTACGAGTTCGGTCTTCGACACCTTTTGCGGCATCAATTACCATCAAGCAGGAGTCGACAGCGGTTAATGTGCGGTAGGTATCTTCAGAAAAGTCTTCGTGTCCTGGAGTATCAAGCAAATTCACCAACGAATCGTTGTAAGGAAACTGCATCACAGAGGTGGTTACCGAAATTCCACGTTCCTTTTCCATCTCCATCCAGTCTGACTTGGCGTGTTGAGCTGAACCACGCCCTTTAACTGTACCAGCTGTTTGAATCGCACGTCCAAACAACAAGACTTTTTCTGTAATGGTGGTTTTACCCGCATCTGGGTGAGAAATGATGGCGAAGGTGCGTCGTTTCGACACCTCTTGCACAAATGGAGACTCTGACATGACTTGTTTCCAGCTGACAAATTTGGTGATAGCGCAAAATGGCTAAAAATTGTCGCGTATTATGTCTGAAGCCGTTGTTTGACTCAATGCTTAAGCTCGAATCGCACACAACAAACTGTACATGACTTACCTAATAACAATAGGCCGTGACCCATACGGCAAAAACCAAACAAGTTAATACTTTCTAATGAAATTCGAATGATCTTTCTACTGATGAGCGTATTATCGGTACATTAAGATAGTTGAACTAAGATCACATTTTGTTGCAGATTTAGATGGTTTTCCGACTTCTCTGAAAAATCATTGATCTAAGGTGACAAATTAATCAGTTAATCAACGAATTATCTAAAAGTCTCAAAAACGACACATATCAAGTTTGTCTGATGATAGTAATGCTCAGACAATGAAACACTACGCACAGTTTTATGCACTATTCATCATCGGACTATTGAAGGGCCTTCGACAATGAACACAATTGGAAACAGCACAGCACAAGTTACCACACAGCTAAATTCCATTAACTTAACGCAACCTGCCACCGTGAGCTTCTTATTCGGTGATGTGTACACCATAGTCAATGGTGTACAAGTCCCAATTACTTCAAGCTCAGAGCTTGCACCTGGGATGCAAATTTTTGCAGGAAACAATAGTGTCGTTGTGTTGTCGCTGTCAGATGGCAGTGTGTCTTCCGTTTTGTCCGAGAACTTTGATGAAGAGGCCCTTCAAACTGCTTCAACAGAGATCTTGTTGACTACAGAACTAGACCCAACCTTAATCTTAGACGCTACAGCCGCTGGTGGTAACTCAGCTGGAGCAGGCTTCTCAACCTTAGACGCGTTAGCCCGTGATGGTAGTGAGACTCTTGCGGAATCAGGTTTTGATACTGAAATCACTGCTCCCGAATCTACAAATAGAGTTTTTGAAGAAACATCTCCTATCTTTCAAGATACCACTCCGCCTAGCGCACCTACTGTAGAAATCCTTGATGACCTAAATAATGACGCAGTACTTAATCAACAAGAACTCGACGGCAAACAAACTGTTCGCGTTCGCGTAACGCCACCAGATGATGCAGTTGTTGGAGATACACTAAACGTAACAGGTCAACCTCCAAGGATTTTAACTCAGGAAGATTTAGATAATGGTGTGATTTATGAGTTTGCGCGTCCGCCAGAAGGTGAAGATTTAGACGTTACAGCAACAGTTACAGATGTTTCAGGTAATACTTCCGCAGAAGGTAGTGATAGTGCAGAAGTTGATACGACAGCTGACAATGATGGTGATGGTTTTACTGTAAGTATCACAGGTATCACCGAAGATACTGGCATTAAGCAAGATGATTTTATAACGAAAGACAATCAATTAATAATATTTGGTGCTATTGATATAGGTGACAATAATACGTTAACCGTTAAGTTCAACGGCAAGACTTACACCACGGCTGACAATGAGCTGAGCATCACCAATGGCGTGTGGACGCTGGACGTGACGGGCACCACTTTGCCTGACGCGACGTACCCAGTAGAAGCGACGGTTACGGACGTGGCGGGCAATACAGAGACCGCGACGCAAGATATCGTGGTTGATACCCAAATTGGTACGGATGACGACGACACCACCCCAGCGGTCACGGTCGACAGCATCACCGAAGATACGGGCGCGAAGAGTGACGACTTCATCACCAAAGACAACACCTTGAGCATCAGTGGTAAGGTTGATTTGGCGGCGACGGACACGTTAACCGTTAAGTTCAACGGCAAGACTTACACCACGGCTGACAATGAGCTGAGCATCACCAACGGCGTGTGGACGCTGGACGTGACGGGCACCACTTTGCCTGACGCGACGTACCCAGTAGAAGCGACGGTTACGGACGTGGCGGGCAATACAGAGACCGCGACGCAAGATATCGTGGTTGATACCCAAATTGGTACGGATGACGACGACACCACCCCAGCGGTCACGGTCGACAGCATCACCGAAGATACGGGCGCGAAGAGTGACGACTTCATCACCAAAGACAACACCTTGAGCATCAGTGGTAAGGTTGATTTGGCGGCGACGGACACGTTAACCGTTAAGTTCAACGGCAAGACTTACACCACGGCTGACAATGAGCTGAGCATCACCAATGGCGTGTGGACGCTGGACGTGACGGGCACCACTTTGCCTGACGCGACGTACCCAGTAGAAGCGACGGTTACGGACGTGGCGGGCAATACAGAGACCGCGACGCAAGATATCGTGGTTGATACCCAAATTGGTACGGATGACGACGACACCACCCCAGCGGTCACGGTCGACAGCATCACCGAAGATACGGGCGCGAAGAGTGACGACTTCATCACCAAAGACAACACCTTGAGCATCAGTGGTAAGGTTGATTTGGCGGCGACGGACACGTTAACCGTTAAGTTCAACGGCAAGACTTACACCACGGCTGACAATGAGCTGAGCATCACCAACGGCGTGTGGACGCTGGACGTGACGGGCACCACTTTGCCTGACGCGACGTACCCAGTAGAAGCGACGGTTACGGACGTGGCGGGCAATACAGAGACCGCGACGCAAGATATCGTGGTTGATACCCAAATTGGTACGGATGACGACGACACCACCCCAGCGGTCACGGTCGACAGCATCACCGAAGATACGGGCGCGAAGAGTGACGACTTCATCACCAAAGACAACACCTTGAGCATCAGTGGTAAGGTTGATTTGGCGGCGACGGACACGTTAACCGTTAAGTTCAACGGCAAGACTTACACCACGGCTGACAATGAGCTGAGCATCACCAACGGCGTGTGGACGCTGGACGTGACGGGCACCACTTTGCCTGACGCGACGTACCCAGTAGAAGCGACGGTTACGGACGTGGCGGGCAATACAGAGACCGCGACGCAAGATATCGTGGTTGATACCCAAATTGGTACGGATGACGACGACACCACCCCAGCGGTCACGGTCGACAGCATCACCGAAGACACGGGCGCGAAGAGCGACGACTTCATCACCAAAGACAACACCTTGAGCATCAGTGGTAAGGTTGATTTGGCGGCGACGGACACGTTAACCGTTAAGTTCAACGGCAAGACTTACACCACGGCTGACAATGAGCTGAGCATCACCAATGGCGTGTGGACGCTGGACGTGACGGGCACCACTTTGCCTGACGCGACGTACCCAGTAGAAGCGACGGTTACGGACGTGGCGGGCAATACAGAGACCGCGACGCAAGATATCGTGGTTGATACCCAAATTGGTACGGATGACGACGACACCACCCCAGCGGTCACGGTCGACAGCATCACCGAAGATACGGGCGCGAAGAGTGACGACTTCATCACCAAAGACAACACCTTGAGCATCAGTGGTAAGGTTGATTTGGCGGCGACGGACACGTTAACCGTTAAGTTCAACGGCAAGACTTACACCACGGCTGACAATGAGCTGAGCATCACCAACGGCGTGTGGACGCTGGACGTGACGGGCACCACTTTGCCTGACGCGACGTACCCAGTAGAAGCGACGGTTACGGACGTGGCGGGCAATACAGAGACCGCGACGCAAGATATCGTGGTTGATACCCAAATTGGTACGGATGACGACGACACCACCCCAGCGGTCACGGTCGACAGCATCACCGAAGATACGGGCGCGAAGAGCGACGACTTCATCACCAAAGACAACACCTTGAGCATCAGTGGTAAGGTTGATTTGGCGGCGACGGACACGTTAACCGTTAAGTTCAACGGCAAGACTTACACCACGGCTGACAATGAGCTGAGCATCACCAATGGCGTGTGGACGCTGGACGTGACGGGCACCACTTTGCCTGACGCGACGTACCCAGTAGAAGCGACGGTTACGGACGTGGCGGGCAATACAGAGACCGCGACGCAAGATATCGTGGTTGATACCCAAATTGGTACGGATGACGACGACACCACCCCAGCGGTCACGGTCGACAGCATCACCGAAGACACGGGCGCGAAGAGTGACGACTTCATCACCAAAGACAACACCTTGAGCATCAGTGGTAAGGTTGATTTGGCGGCGACGGACACGTTAACCGTTAAGTTCAACGGCAAGACTTACACCACGGCTGACAATGAGCTGAGCATCACCAACGGCGTGTGGACGCTGGACGTGACGGGCACCACTTTGCCTGACGCGACGTACCCAGTAGAAGCGACGGTTACGGACGTGGCGGGCAATACAGAGACCGCGACGCAAGATATCGTGGTTGATACCCAAATTGGTACGGATGACGACGACACCACCCCAGCGGTCACGGTCGACAGCATCACCGAAGATACGGGCGCGAAGAGTGACGACTTCATCACCAAAGACAACACCTTGAGCATCAGTGGTAAGGTTGATTTGGCGGCGACGGACACGTTAACCGTTAAGTTCAACGGCAAGACTTACACCACGGCTGACAATGAGCTGAGCATCACCAATGGCGTGTGGACGCTGGACGTGACGGGCACCACTTTGCCTGACGCGACGTACCCAGTAGAAGCGACGGTTACGGACGTGGCGGGCAATACAGAGACCGCGACGCAAGATATCGTGGTTGATACCCAAATTGGTACGGATGACGACGACACCACCCCAGCGGTCACGGTCGACAGCATCACCGAAGATACGGGCGCGAAGAGTGACGACTTCATCACCAAAGACAACACCTTGAGCATCAGTGGTAAGGTTGATTTGGCGGCGACGGACACGTTAACCGTTAAGTTCAACGGCAAGACTTACACCACGGCTGACAATGAGCTGAGCATCACCAACGGCGTGTGGACGCTGGACGTGACGGGCACCACTTTGCCTGACGCGACGTACCCAGTAGAAGCGACGGTTACGGACGTGGCGGGCAATACAGAGACCGCGACGCAAGATATCGTGGTTGATACCCAAATTGGTACGGATGACGACGACACCACCCCAGCGGTCACGGTCGACAGCATCACCGAAGATACGGGCGCGAAGAGTGACGACTTCATCACCAAAGACAACACCTTGAGCATCAGTGGTAAGGTTGATTTGGCGGCGACGGACACGTTAACCGTTAAGTTCAACGGCAAGACTTACACCACGGCTGACAATGAGCTGAGCATCACCAACGGCGTGTGGACGCTGGACGTGACGGGCACCACTTTGCCTGACGCGACGTACCCAGTAGAAGCGACGGTTACGGACGTGGCGGGCAATACAGAGACCGCGACGCAAGATATCGTGGTTGATACCCAAATTGGTACGGATGACGACGACACCACCCCAGCGGTCACGGTCGACAGCATCACCGAAGACACGGGCGCGAAGAGCGACGACTTCATCACCAAAGACAACACCTTGAGCATCAGTGGTAAGGTTGATTTGGCGGCGACGGACACGTTAACCGTTAAGTTCAACGGCAAGACTTACACCACGGCTGACAATGAGCTGAGCATCACCAACGGCGTGTGGACGCTGGACGTGACGGGCACCACTTTGCCTGACGCGACGTACCCAGTAGAAGCGACGGTTACGGACGTGGCGGGCAATACAGAGACCGCGACGCAAGATATCGTGGTTGATACCCAAATTGGTACGGATGACGACGACACCACCCCAGCGGTCACGGTCGACAGCATCACCGAAGATACGGGCGCGAAGAGCGACGACTTCATCACCAAAGACAACACCTTGAGCATCAGTGGTAAGGTTGATTTGGCGGCGACGGACACGTTAACCGTTAAGTTCAACGGCAAGACTTACACCACGGCTGACAATGAGCTGAGCATCACCAATGGCGTGTGGACGCTGGACGTGACGGGCACCACTTTGCCTGACGCGACGTACCCAGTAGAAGCGACGGTTACGGACGTGGCGGGCAATACAGAGACCGCGACGCAAGATATCGTGGTTGATACTACTTACGGTTCTGATGAGAATTCGCTTCCTGCTATTGTTATCTATGATGATAATGAAAGAAGTCCAGAACGAGATGTTATTACTGGTCAAGAAAAGGCTGATATTGGCCTGACACTTGGCACAGGAACTACAAATGGGCTATCTGGTGTCGGTATCATTAAAATTGAAGATGTGAAAGGTGGCTCTGTTACCTTAGAAATCCGTCAAAAGAACGGTAACTGGGTAGCTGTTTCAGGTGATGGGCAAGAATATCAAATCACTCAGCCTGATCTTAGTGATAATCACTTTTACAAAATTCAGAGCGTGGATGTAGCAACTCTCGAAGATGGTAAGTTGACAGCCAGTACGACCTTTACAGACCAGGATGGGAACAAAGCGACCAATGGTAATAAAGGTAATGTATTTGACGATGATGTAACCAAAGAAACCACTCCTCCAACGCTTGATATCGACATTACCGGTACCACCGTCACCTTCACGTTCAGTGAAAAAGTGAAAGGATTTGAAGCGGGCGACGTTGGCGTGACCAACGGCAGCATCAGCAACCTGACGCAAGATTCAAACGACCCAACCAAGTGGACGGCAACACTGACGCCAAACGATGACCATGAAGGCAGTGTGACCGTGACCGTGGCGGACAACACTTACACCGACGAAGCGGGTAACGATGGTAAAGGCGATACAGCCAGCACCACGGTGGACACCAAAGCGCCAACGCTTGATATCGACATTACCGGTACCACCGTCACCTTCACGTTCAGTGAAAAAGTGAAAGGATTTGAAGCGAGCGATGTTGGCGTGACCAACGGCAGCATCAGCAACCTGACGCAAGATTCAAACGACCCAACCAAGTGGACGGCAACACTGACGCCAAACGATGACCATGAAGGCAGTGTGACCGTGACCGTGGCGGACAACACTTACACCGACGAAGCGGGTAACGATGGTAAAGGCGATACAGCCAGCACCACGGTGGACACCAAAGCGCCAACGCTTGATATCGACATTACCGGTACCACCGTCACCTTCACGTTCAGTGAAAAAGTGAAAGGATTTGAAGCGGGCGATGTTGGCGTGACCAACGGCAGCATCAGCAACCTGACGCAAGATTCAAACGACCCAACCAAGTGGACGGCAACACTGACGCCAAACGATGACCATGAAGGCAGTGTGACCGTGACCGTGGCGGACAACACTTACACCGACGAAGCGGGTAACGATGGTAAAGGCGATACAGCCAGCACCACGGTGGACACCAAAGCGCCAACGCTTGATATCGACATTACCGGTACCACCGTCACCTTCACGTTCAGTGAAAAAGTGAAAGGATTTGAAGCGGGCGATGTTGGCGTGACCAACGGCAGCATCAGCAACCTGACGCAAGATTCAAACGACCCAACCAAGTGGACGGCAACACTGACGCCAAACGATGACCATGAAGGCAGTGTGACCGTGACCGTGGCGGACAACACTTACACCGACGAAGCGGGTAACGATGGTAAAGGCGATACAGCCAGCACCACGGTGGACACCAAAGCGCCAACGCTTGATATCGACATTACCGGTACCACCGTCACCTTCACGTTCAGTGAAAAAGTGAAAGGATTTGAAGCGGGCGACGTTGGCGTGACCAACGGCAGCATCAGCAACCTGACGCAAGATCCAAGTGACCCAACCAAGTGGACGGCAACACTGACGCCAAACGATGACCATGAAGGCAGTGTGACCGTGACCGTGGCGGACAACACTTACACCGACGAAGCGGGTAACGATGGTAAAGGCGATACAGCCAGCACCACGGTGGACACCAAAGCGCCAACGCTTGATATCGACATTACCGGTACCACCGTCACCTTCACGTTCAGTGAAAAAGTGAAAGGATTTGAAGCGGGCGACGTTGGCGTGACCAACGGCAGCATCAGCAACCTGACGCAAGATTCAAACGACCCAACCAAGTGGACGGCAACACTGACGCCAAACGATGGTCATGAAGGCAGTGTGACGGTGACCGTGGCGGACAACACTTACACCGATGAAGCGGGTAACGATGGTAAAGGCGATTCAGCCAGCACCACGGTGGACACCAAAGCGCCAACGCTTGATATCGACATTACCGGTACCACCGTCACCTTCACGTTCAGTGAAAAAGTGAAAGGATTTGAAGCGAGCGATGTTGGCGTGACCAACGGCAGCATCAGCAACCTGACGCAAGATTCAAACGACCCAACCAAGTGGACGGCAACACTGACGCCAAACGATGACCATGAAGGCAGTGTGACCGTGACCGTGGCGGACAACACTTACACCGACGAAGCGGGTAACGATGGTAAAGGCGATACAGCCAGCACCACGGTGGACACCAAAGCGCCAACGCTTGATATCGACATTACCGGTACCACCGTCACCTTCACGTTCAGTGAAAAAGTGAAAGGATTTGAAGCGGGCGATGTTGGCGTGACCAACGGCAGCATCAGCAACCTGACGCAAGATTCAAACGACCCAACCAAGTGGACGGCAACACTGACGCCAAACGATGACCATGAAGGCAGTGTGACCGTGACCGTGGCGGACAACACTTACACCGACGAAGCGGGTAACGATGGTAAAGGCGATACAGCCAGCACCACGGTGGACACCAAAGCGCCAACGCTTGATATCGACATTACCGGTACCACCGTCACCTTCACGTTCAGTGAAAAAGTGAAAGGATTTGAAGCGGGCGACGTTGGCGTGACCAACGGCAGCATCAGCAACCTGACGCAAGATCCAAGTGACCCAACCAAGTGGACGGCAACACTGACGCCAAACGATGACCATGAAGGCAGTGTGACCGTGACCGTGGCGGACAACACTTACACCGACGAAGCGGGTAACGATGGTAAAGGCGATACAGCCAGCACCACGGTGGACACCAAAGCGCCAACGCTTGATATCGACATTACCGGTACCACCGTCACCTTCACGTTCAGTGAAAAAGTGAAAGGATTTGAAGCGGGCGACGTTGGCGTGACCAACGGCAGCATCAGCAACCTGACGCAAGATTCAAACGACCCAACCAAGTGGACGGCAACACTGACGCCAAACGATGGTCATGAAGGCAGTGTGACGGTGACCGTGGCGGACAACACTTACACCGATGAAGCGGGTAACGATGGTAAAGGCGATTCAGCCAGCACCACGGTGGACACCAAAGCGCCAACGCTTGATATCGACATTACCGGTACCACCGTCACCTTCACGTTCAGTGAAAAAGTGAAAGGATTTGAAGCGGGCGACGTTGGCGTGACCAACGGCAGCATCAGCAACCTGACGCAAGATTCAAACGACCCAACCAAGTGGACGGCAACACTGACGCCAAACGATGACCATGAAGGCAGTGTGACCGTGACCGTGGCGGACAACACTTACACCGACGAAGCGGGTAACGATGGTAAAGGCGATACAGCCAGCACCACGGTGGACACCAAAGCGCCAACGCTTGATATCGACATTACCGGTACCACCGTCACCTTCACGTTCAGTGAAAAAGTGAAAGGATTTGAAGCGAGCGATGTTGGCGTGACCAACGGCAGCATCAGC
Source organism: Vibrio sp. ABH4_348 (assembly GCF_056159765.1). Classification (NCBI taxonomy): domain Bacteria; kingdom Pseudomonadati; phylum Pseudomonadota; class Gammaproteobacteria; order Vibrionales; family Vibrionaceae; genus Vibrio; species Vibrio sp. ABH4_348. Next base: position 371,598 of record NZ_JBSWVW010000001.1, read on the forward strand.
AACCTGACGCAAGATTCAAACGACCCAACCAAGTGGACGGCAACACTGACGCCAAACGATGACCATGAAGGCAGTGTGACCGTGACCGTGGCGGACAACACTTACACCGACGAAGCGGGTAACGATGGTAAAGGCGATACAGCCAGCACCACGGTGGACACCAAAGCGCCAACGCTTGATATCGACATTACCGGTACCACCGTCACCTTCACGTTCAGTGAAAAAGTGAAAGGATTTGAAGCGGGCGATGTTGGCGTGACCAACGGCAGCATCAGCAACCTGACGCAAGATTCAAACGACCCAACCAAGTGGACGGCAACACTGACGCCAAACGATGGTCATGAAGGCAGTGTGACGGTGACCGTGGCGGACAACACTTACACCGATGAAGCGGGTAACGATGGTAAAGGCGATTCAGCCAGCACCACGGTGGACACCAAAGCGCCAACGCTTGATATCGACATTACCGGTACCACCGTCACCTTCACGTTCAGTGAAAAAGTGAAAGGATTTGAAGCGAGCGATGTTGGCGTGACCAACGGCAGCATCAGCAACCTGACGCAAGATTCAAACGACCCAACCAAGTGGACGGCAACACTGACGCCAAACGATGACCATGAAGGCAGTGTGACCGTGACCGTGGCGGACAACACTTACACCGACGAAGCGGGTAACGATGGTAAAGGCGATACAGCCAGCACCACGGTGGACACCAAAGCGCCAACGCTTGATATCGACATTACCGGTACCACCGTCACCTTCACGTTCAGTGAAAAAGTGAAAGGATTTGAAGCGGGCGATGTTGGCGTGACCAACGGCAGCATCAGCAACCTGACGCAAGATTCAAACGACCCAACCAAGTGGACGGCAACACTGACGCCAAACGATGACCATGAAGGCAGTGTGACCGTGACCGTGGCGGACAACACTTACACCGACGAAGCGGGTAACGATGGTAAAGGCGATACAGCCAGCACCACGGTGGACACCAAAGCGCCAACGCTTGATATCGACATTACCGGTACCACCGTCACCTTCACGTTCAGTGAAAAAGTGAAAGGATTTGAAGCGGGCGATGTTGGCGTGACCAACGGCAGCATCAGCAACCTGACGCAAGATTCAAACGACCCAACCAAGTGGACGGCAACACTGACGCCAAACGATGGTCATGAAGGCAGTGTGACGGTGACCGTGGCGGACAACACTTACACCGATGAAGCGGGTAACGATGGTAAAGGCGATTCAGCCAGCACCACGGTGGACACCAAAGCGCCAACGCTTGATATCGACATTACCGGTACCACCGTCACCTTCACGTTCAGTGAAAAAGTGAAAGGATTTGAAGCGAGCGATGTTGGCGTGACCAACGGCAGCATCAGCAACCTGACGCAAGATTCAAACGACCCAACCAAGTGGACGGCAACACTGACGCCAAACGATGACCATGAAGGCAGTGTGACCGTGACCGTGGCGGACAACACTTACACCGACGAAGCGGGTAACGATGGTAAAGGCGATACAGCCAGCACCACGGTGGACACCAAAGCGCCAACGCTTGATATCGACATTACCGGCACCACCGTCACCTTCACGTTCAGTGAAAAAGTGAAAGGATTTGAAGCGGGCGACGTTGGCGTGACCAACGGCAGCATCAGCAACCTGACGCAAGATCCAAGTGACCCAACCAAGTGGACGGCAACACTGACGCCAAACGATGGTCATGAAGGCAGTGTGACGGTGACCGTGGCGGACAACACTTACACCGATGAAGCGGGTAACGATGGTAAAGGCGATTCAGCCAGCACCACGGTGGACACCAAAGCGCCAACGCTTGATATCGACATTACCGGCACCACCGTCACCTTCACATTCAGTGAAAAAGTGAAAGGATTTGAAGCGGGCGACGTTGGCGTGACCAACGGCAGCATCAGCAACCTGACGCAAGATTCAAACGACCCAACCAAGTGGACGGCAACACTGACGCCAAACGATGACCATGAAGGCAGTGTGACGGTGACCGTGGCGGACAACACTTACACCGATGAAGCGGGTAACGATGGTAAAGGCGATTCAGCCAGCACCACGGTGGACACCAAAGCGCCAACGCTTGATATCGACATTACCGGCACCACCGTCACCTTCACGTTCAGTGAAAAAGTGAAAGGATTTGAAGCGGGCGACGTTGGCGTGACCAACGGCAGCATCAGCAACCTGACGCAAGATCCAAGTGACCCAACCAAGTGGACGGCAACACTGACGCCAAACGATGGTCATGAAGGCAGTGTGACGGTGACCGTGGCGGACAACACTTACACCGATGAAGCGGGTAACGATGGTAAAGGCGATTCAGCCAGCACCACGGTGGACACCAAAGCGCCAACGCTTGATATCGACATTACCGGCACCACCGTCACCTTCACATTCAGTGAAAAAGTGAAAGGATTTGAAGCGGGCGACGTTGGCGTGACCAACGGCAGCATCAGCAACCTGACGCAAGATCCAAGTGACCCAACCAAGTGGACGGCAACACTGACGCCAAACGATGGTCATGAAGGCAGTGTGACGGTGACCGTGGCGGACAACACTTACACCGATGAAGCGGGTAACGATGGTAAAGGCGATACAGCCAGCACCACGGTGGACACCAAAGCGCCAGACACACCAATTGTCACTATTGTAGATGACAACACCCCTGACGATGGCACCTTAACTAAAGCTGAGATTGGCAACGATAATGTGCAGTTAGAAGTGAATGTTAATCACGATGATCTAGTTGTAGGTGGTACAGTAAATCTAACCATTAATAATGGTGGTGTAGTGTCTAATATTGAACTGACACTACAAAATGGTACTTTGAACAACAATAACTTCAACTACGACAACGGCAAAATCACTTGGACGGAGACAACCCCTGAAAACGGTAAGAGCATTTCGGTTTCAGCCACACAAACGGACAAGGCGGGTAACACCTCTCAGTCTGGTTCTGATACTGCAAAAGTAGATTTGTCAGTTGCCCCTGTTTTTGGAGGAGTAACTCAAGTTGCAACTGTATCTGATGAGGGTTTGGCGAACGCGAACAAAGAAGTCGATTCAAAAGACTCTATAGGTTCAGGCAAGTTCGTTGTCACAGATGAAAATACTTCAGATACGATTACTGCTACTTTCGAAGTAGACAGCAGTGGTAAACCTGTATTTGAAGGCGGAACGCCTGCATTTACTTCAGAAGGTTCTCCGATTGAATGGTCGTTGGTAAACAATTTACTTGTCGGTAAAGCAGGCGGTGAAACTGTACTAGAAGTATCAATCGGATCGTCTACCCAAGTAGATGACTCGAGGGAGTTCACGTATACAGTTAAACAGTTGAAACCAATCGATCACCCGGATAAAACCACTGAGGATTCTGTTTCCTTTAAACCTAAGTTGAAAATCTCTGATGGTAATAGCTCTATATCTGGAGCTATAGATGTAGCTGTTGAAGATGACAGTCCTTCAGCAGACAAACAATCAAATGATGGTTCTGTAATTAAGACCTCAACTAATCTACAGTTTATTATCGATACATCAGGATCGATCGATAATGACAAAGAGCTTACAGCTATAAAGGATGCTGCATACGCGTTGATTGATTCGCTAGATGCTTCTAACGAAGCGCTTAAGATCCAAATAGTTTCATTTGGTGGTAGCGCAAGTAAAACTCAATGGTTTGATTCTGTAGACGCAGCTAAAGCTCATATTAATAGTCTGCAAGCGTCTGGTTCAACACACTACGGGAATGCAATAGATGAAGCCACAAATGGATGGGATGATTCAGCACTGTTAACCAATGCAAATAATGTATCTTACTTCTTAAGTGATGGTCGTCCGTCAAGTAGTGACAACCTCGATACGTATATATCAGATTGGCACAATACGTTAGATTCAAAAGATGTTGTAGCGCACGCTGTTGCTGTAGATGGTGATACAGATAACGATGATAACCCTACCAATGAAGGGTTAGAAGCAATAAACAAAATTGCGTATGACGGTCTAACAGGTAAAAACCTTGATGGGAGAGTAATTAACTTTGATGAAGACAAATACAGTAAAACAAACAACCCGGTAGAACTCTTCTTTAAAGATTCAGTAACACAGTACCAAATTATTTCTGGTCAACTAACACTGGCTGCGGGTGCTGATGGACTTAAGTCGTTTAGTGTCACTATAGGTAGCGATACGTTCACTTATGATGTGAGTAAAGAGTATTTCTATAAAGGAACAGACGATACCACGTCATTAGGTAAGACTATTACTGCTTTAACTAGCGATGGGAAAATACTCACAATAGATAAGGATGGTAATTACAGTCTGAAATTCAGGTCGCAAACCGAAACGGATCAAAATGTATCTATTGACTATACGATAACAGATAAAGATGGTGACAATGCGTCGAATTCTTTAGAAGTGACTATACCCAAAATTGAATTCGGTACGAAGATCATTTCTAAACCTTCTGATGGTGAAGGCATAGATGCTGTTTATATGCTGCGCGGTAGCGGTACAGTTAGCTATGGAGATAATTCAGTGTACCCATATGTCACTGTTTATGATGGGACAGACCAAAATGGAGTGAAATATGGATTTGGTGGCTACAAAGTTACTGATGGAAACAATTACATAGATGTCGGGTTACACAATGATCATGTAGACGCTGGAGCCGGACACGACGTCGTATATCTAGGAGACTCTGGTAACAACAATCCAGCTGAAGGATTTGATTTTGTAAATGCTTCAACAGAGCAAGAACTTAAGAAATTTTTCACCGCTGGAGAAGATTCAGGGTTAAATGGGAGGATAGCTAGTCGAGCAGGTGCTGATGTGGCTAGTGCTGGTTCAGGAAATGACACTGTATATGGTCAATCTGGTACTGATATTATTGCCGGCGGCTCTGGTAATGACACGCTCGATGGCGGTATAGGAATTGACTTCATTCGTGGTGGAAGTGGCTCAGACGCTATAATTGGTGGTGCAGGTAATGATTACTTAAGAGGTGGTTCTGGATCCGATAATTTCATTTGGGGTAGCTCTGCATTAAGTCAGGCACATCAGAAAGACGCAATTGTCGATTTTAACCTTGATGACGATACATTAACTTTTAACTCATTAATTAAAACGACTAATGACAATATCATTGCTAACCGGTTCTCGGAAGATGTTGGTGGTGAACAGCTGTCCGGTGTAAAACTAACTATCACTGATAGTTCAAATCAGCAACAAGAGATTTTGTTAAACAATATTGATGTAGTTGGAAGTAACGGGGTCATTATAAACACTTTAATTGATGGGAAAATGAAACAAATCGTAGTTTCAGACACAACAGCTGGCACACAGGCTGATGAATCTTTGAAAATTGAAATCAAAGATATCGATGTGTAATCCTGAATTAAGCTAAGGAAATGTAGTGACTAACCCCGCTGTAGCTAAAGCGAGTCCACCGCAGTGGAGCATATCTGCTTCCACTTCTGCGGTGGAAGATCCGCTTTTAGATTGTTTGGTGCTCCTCACGGAGCACTATGGTTCTCCTTGTTCTGGTGATGCATTAACTGCCGGTCTTCCGATGACCAATGCGTTACTGACACCAGATATGTTTCCTCAAGCCGCCGCACGAGCTGGTTTATCGGCAAAGCTTTCACGCAAGCAACTAACGTCAATTCCAAAGCTGTTGTTGCCTTGTGTGTTGTTATTGGCGGATAAGCGCTCTTGTATTCTTCGCGAATTGGATGAGAGCAGTGGCACGGCTCTGATTCAATTGCCAGAATCGGGTGGTGAGGAGGAAATCGCACTTGCAGAGCTCGAATCTTTGTATGTGGGCTATGCGTTTTTGGTCAAACGACAGTATCGCGGTGATACCAGTGTTGACCTGCACCTACACGATTCAAAGATTCATTGGTTCTGGCAAACAGTAAAAGATTCTGCACCTATTTATCGAGATGCAATTATTGCTTCGATTCTGATAAACCTTTTTGTCATTGTGTCCCCACTATTTGTAATGAACGTTTATGACAAAGTGGTGCCGAATCTTGCCTTTGAATCGCTTTGGGTTCTCGCCTCTGGTGCGTTGATCGCTTATACGTTCGATTTCATTATGAAGAAGATGCGATCCTATTTGATCGATGTGGCAGGCAAGAAGGTCGATATTATTGTGTCGTCGCGCCTGTTTGCACGTTTGATGGGGATTCCGCTCGAGAAGCGTTCAAAAAGCGTCGGGGGTATGGCCAAACAACTCGGTGAGTTTGATGGTATTCGCGATATGCTAACCTCAGCAACGCTAACCACTTTGGTAGACCTGCCGTTTGCGATCTTCTTTGTATTCATTATCTATCTGGTAGCTGGCGATTTAGCGGTAATACCAGTTGTTTCTGGCGTTTTGATTTTGGGGTACGCACTATTAGTGCAGGGTAAGCTCAAAGCCGCGATCGAAGAGAGTAATAAGTACGCCAGCGAAAAACACGGCCACTTAATTGAAACGCTTTCAGCACTGGAAGGCATCAAGGCCAATGTCGCTGAAGGGATTGTGCAAAAAAGCTGGCAGCAAATGACGGCGCATACCGCTAACTGGAACCTCAAGGTTAAGCAAATTACCAATAGCATCTCGTATTTTGCTGCATTTATTGTGCAACTTACGTCGGTGGCTGTAGTAATAATGGGCGTGTACCGAGTCTCTGATGCTGCCATTACGATGGGCGGAATCATTGCTGCGGTCATGCTTTCTGGCCGAGCTGTCTCACCAATGGCGCAACTTGCTGGCTTAATGAGCCGCTGGAATCAAACTCAATCTGGTATGCGTCAGCTAAATTCCATGATGGATCAAGAAGATGAATTTGCAGACAAAGGGCACTTAGTGAGTCGTAAACGTCTGCGTGGCGAACTGAATGCCGACAACATTACTTTCTCGTTCCCAGAATCTGAAAAGCCAACCTTGTACCCATTGAACTTCCAAATCCGTGAAGGTGAAAAAGTCGCGATTCTGGGAAAAAATGGCACAGGCAAAAGTACGCTGATTCGTTTGATGGCGGGTTTATATCAGCCCACTCAGGGAAGCTTACGCTTCGATGGTGTAGACAGCAAACAGATTCACCCAGCTGACTTACGACGCAATATTGGTTATCTCGCTCAAGATGTCACATTGTTCCACGGCACAATTCGCGAGAATATAATGTTTGGTACTCGACAGGTTACCGAGCATCAGCTAATTCGCGCCACTCAGTTGTCAGGTGTTGGTTTGTTTACCTCGCAAGATAGTGAAGGATTAGACAAGCAAGTTGGTGAGCGTGGCGAGGCTTTGTCACGTGGTCAACGTCAGTCGGTAGCTCTGGCAAGAGCACTATTGAACGATCCGCCAATTTTGATAATGGATGAACCCACCGCTAGTCTCGATGCAAATGCTGAAAATCAGTTCATCAAAACTATGCAGTTTGCTGCTAAAGAGCGAACCCTAGTGATGATCACACACAACATGTCTCTATTGACCTTAGTTGATCGAATCATTGTGATGGATAAGGGCCGAATTGTTATGGACGGTCCAAAAGAGAAAGTACTGGCACGGTTAGGTGGAAATGGTGGTCAAACGCAAGGGGGCGGTCAACATGGCTAAGAACCTCAAGCGTGAAGACATCGAAATGACCGATGATCTGTATGGCGCGATGCTCACCGATGCACCCGCAAAGTATAGACTGGTGATTTATGGCATTTTTGCGTTTATCGCCTCTATGTTGGTTTGGGCGCACTATGCATCACTTGATCGTATGACTCGTGGTGAAGGCAAAGTCATCCCTTCTTCTCAAGTTCAGCTCATTCAGAGCTTAGATGGCGGTATTTTACAAGCGCTGTATGTCAAAGAAGGTCAGTTGGTAAAACAGGGTGAGCCGTTGGCGCGTATCGATGACACTCGTTTTCGTTCCGATCTTGCCCAGCAAGAGGAAGAAGAAGCGAGTTTATTGGCTAATATTTTGCGAATGCGTCATGAACTTGACAGTATCAATATCAATACAGACCAGAAGCTGTGGTCCAAGCAAATTGCGATTGATTTGACCAGCATTGATTTTCCAGAAAGCTTGACAAATGATGCACCAGAGCTGGTTCAGCGCCAAGAGCAAGAATACACCGGGCGTCTACAAGACTTACGAAATAAACTCGAAATTTTCGCGCGTCAGATTTTGCAAAAGCAACAAGAAAGTCGCGAAATTGAGTCTAAGATAAAAAACTTGTCAGAAAGCTATGCATTGATTTCTCGCGAGCTCAAAATAACAGTTCCTTTAGCCAAACGCGGCATCGTTTCAGAAATTGATTTGTTGAAACTGGAACGTCAAGTTAATGAGGTTAAAGGACAAATTGAATCGCTGAAACTCAGTCAACCAAAGATAAAAGCGTCGGTTGATGAGGCGATTTTGAAGCGTCGAGAAGCAGTTTTGAGTTTCACAAATGAGACTCGAGCTAAATTAAGTGAGTTGGAAACTCGCTTGTCTCGTCTTACTCAAGCGCAGGTTGGGGCACAAGATAAAGTCGATAAGGCTGTGATCGTCTCCCCAGTTTCGGGAACCATTAAAACTATACATGTCAATACCTTAGGTGGGGTTGTTCAACCTGGTGTGGACTTGGTAGAAATTGTTCCAGCAGAAGATCAACTGCTCATTGAGGCGAAAATTGCGCCCAAAGACATCGCATTTCTTCATCCCGGATTAAGTGCAGTCGTCAAAATTACGGCGTATGATTTTACTCGCTATGGTGGGCTTGAAGGGATTGTCGAGCACATCGGTGCTGATACTACTCAGGATGAAGAAGGCAACAGCTACTATTTGGTCCGCATTCGAACGGAAAAGTCTCACCTTTCGAAGAAAGACGGAACAGAAATGCCAATTATACCAGGCATGTTGACCTCGGTTGATATCATCACTGGAAAAAGGACTGTGTTGGAGTATCTGCTCAACCCTATTCTAAGAGCTCGAGAATCCGCATTGCGCGAGCGATAATAATTCCAATTAAGGAGAATACAATGAAACGCATGTTCAGCCTGTCGCTGAGAAAAAGTGTGGCCGCGTTGTCAGTGGCAGCTGCATTGATACCAACGACAACTTATGCTCAAACACTAGAGCAAGCTGTTGCCGCTGCATTAGATACTAACCCACAAATTCGCACCGCCTTTAATCGTTTCAAGGCGAAAGAAGAGCAAGTGAATCAGGCTTCATCTGGATATTTGCCAACCATTGATTTCAATGCAGGCATTGGTCAAGAATGGACAGATAGCCCTTCAACTCGTCGTGATAATCTAAATTACACTGATGTTACGGATGACACTGTTGATTTAACTCGTCGCGAAATTGGAATTAGTTTGCGTCAAATGCTTTTCGACGGTTTCCGTACCAGTAACGAGGTTGACCGCACCGAATTTGAAGCCAGTGCTGAGCAATGGGCACTGTATGCCTCAGCGCAAGATACTGCGCTGGAAGTTTCACAAGTTTACTTGGCTTATTTACGTGCGAAACAAGTGACCGAGCTGGCAGAAAGCAACTTGGAAAGTCACCAAACTATCTACGACGCAATTAAAGAAAAAACCGACTCTGGTTTTGGCACGTCAGCGGATTTGGCGCAAATTTCTGGCCGTTTGGCTCGAGCGCAATCAAACCTTATTTCTGCCCGCAATAATTTAGCGGATACAATCAGTACTTATCGAAAGCTAGTAAACGTCGCGCCGCAAGATACTCGTTTGCCTGTACCTGATGCGGATATGCTACCAACTAGTATTGAACAAGCATTGCAATTGGCGTTGGATAGCCATCCAACTCTGAAAGCCGCTGCGAATGATATTGAAGCCGCTGATGCGCAAATTGACTCGAGCAATGCTAACTATTTCCCACAAGTCACTTTTGAATTGTCGGCTAACTGGAACGATAACTTGGATGGTTCTGACGGTAAACGTCCGACCGATGTCGGTGGTAATGTCGATGACATTCTTGCCATGGTTCGTGTTAACTACAATCTGTTTAATGGTGGCGCGGATAACGCGCGTAAACGCGAAGCCGCATACAGCTATAACGAAGCCAAAAGCATTCAGCAGGTCGCTTACCGCGATGTGGTTGAAGGCACAACGTTGGCTTGGAACGCGAATGATTACTTGCAACAGCAGCTTGAGTTTTTAAAGCAACATGTTGAAGCTGCTGCACAAACACGTGACGCTTATGCAGAGCAATTTCAAGTCGGTGGCCGTACGCTAATTGATATGCTGGACTCAGAAAATGAATTGTTCCAAGCGCGTCGTGAATACGTTACTGCTGAGTTTGATCATATTGCCGCTCAATACCGCTTACTAAATGCGACTGGCCAGTTACTTGCTTCGTTGCGAGTGACGACGCCTTCTGTTTGGCAGGGTGAAGAAAATTATCCTGGAGGTGTTCGATGAAGCTACCACTAATTGGCTTAATTACGATCATTGCACTCACAGGTTGTGCGAGTAAAAACGATGCTATTGTGATGAGTGATTCATCACCGCAACAATATGATTTGCGTGATTATGACTACGATGGTGTTATCGAAGCTCGTGAACAGTGCGCTGAAACAACACTAGGTGCTCAAATCAACAACTACGGTTGTCCTTCTGAAGAAACTGAATATCGTTCGGTTCGTTTGGATGTGAAGTTTGCTAACGATTCGGCAGACATCCTTCCCAGCGCTTACTCTCGAATTGAACGTTTGGCTGACTTTATGGAAGAGTTTTCTGATATCTCAGTCACCATTGAAGGGCATGCGAGTCGAACGGGGACGTCTGAGCGTAACCTAGAGTTATCACAACTTCGTTCCCAAGCAATTGTTGATGCGTTGGTTGGAATCTATGGAATCGAAGCTTCTCGTTTGCAAGCAATAGGTTATGGTGATACACAACCACTTGTCGATGGCGATACGGAAGATGCACACCAGCAAAATCGCCGTGTTATGGCAACCATGTCACGAAGTTTCACACAAACTCAGATGAAGTGGACCATATTTAACTTCTACTAATTGAAACAATAAGAGAGGCTGTTAGCCTCTCTTCTATTTGAAGGTCAAATGGCAGTCTTATCATGTCTTCAAACCGCTCCTACATACTTTTACTCGGTGTAATACTGCTCTCGCTATTGTTGGCTTGGTTTTATGCCGTCAAGCAGATTGTTCCTTATCACCAACAGCAACTTGAACTGCAAAGTGAACACTTGGTTTCAAAGTTATCGACTGTTTTACCACCAGCCCTAGAAATTAATGATAAACAGGCGCTGGGCTACCTGATTGATTCAGAACTCACATCAGTAATGGCCAGTGTCACTTTACAAGATTCAATTGCTGGCACTCGTGAACAGTGGCAAAGTGCTCAACAATCTACTCAGTCCAAGAGTTTACTGGGAATGGAGCTGACTTCCATCGAGCAGTCGGTGCTCTTGAGCAGAAATGGTATTGAATTAGCGACCTTAACTGTCAATACAGATGCTAACGATCAGCAACAGCGATTAAATCAAGAAATCCAGCGCCTACTTGTTATTTTGCAGACCAGTATGGCGCTACTTACGCTCTTGGTTGTCTGGTTGATTCGACAAAACAGCAAAACGCAGCGCTTGCTGATTGATGAGATTGGTGCAATTAGAGCACAGACTCGCACTACAGATAAATCAGATGTCCCAGGACAATTTGAAGAAGTTTTTGCCGCACTTTCCGCATTGCGGGAAACATTTAATAAAATTGTCGATGGACGTGATAAAGAATTAAACAGCTTGCGCAGAAACATGATGTATGACGATGTTTCTGGCCTGCCTAATCGACAGTTTTTTAATCACCAATTGAAGAGTTGGTTTCATAAAGACGAGTCATCGGTTGGTGCAATTTTATTGGTTAGACTGGAATGGCTTAATCATTTGCACGCGAGTTTGGGTTATGAAGTTCGCGATCAAACCTGGAAGATCTTAGCTTCCCGTTTGACCTCTGACGATGAAGAAATATGTATTGCTCGCATGAGTCATGACGAGATTGCTATCTTACTTCCCGAAGTGAGTGAGGAATCTGCGCGTCACTATTTACATGGATTGCTTCGTTTATTGAACCAAGAAATGACGCAAGCGGGATTCCAGCCCAATGAGAATATACATATAGGCGCCGCTTACGGTTATGGTGGAGACACGCAAGACCTTTTGTCATGTGCTGATCAAGCGTTACAAACCGCAATCAAAACTCACGCTGTTTTCATTTTTGAATCAATGCAGCAAGACCAGTTAGACCAGAGCTGGAATGATACATTGCAAGATGCGTTGAATTCGCCTGAATTCAACATTCTTCAGCAACCTGTTGTTAAGCTTAATGCGCAAACCTCAACGCCTTACCACAGCGAAATTTACTCTCAGTTGAGAGTTAACGGCGAATGGCTGTCTGCTGGTAAGATCATGCCCTATTTAGCTGCGTTTGGGTTGGGAGCGGACTTTGACAAAGCGTCGATCAAGTCATTGTTTACTCATCTGCGAACAAATCCGCTTAAAGAGAATGAATCATTAGCCATCAATTTGACAGAACAGAGTATTGCTGATGAGAGTTTTGTACAATGGCTTTCTAGCGAGATCAAGGGTATCAACTACGCGAGCCAAATAACTTTTGAGCTGAGTGAAGCTGCGGTCAGAAGCCAATTAGCTTCTTGCTTGTACCTAGCCGAAAAAGTGCGCTCAACAGGTGCAAGTATCGGTGTGGATCACTTTGGTCGTTACTTACAAAGTGTCGATTACTTAACTAAGTTGAGACCTTGCTATGTCAAACTTGACCAAGCCTTTGGTCAAAATGATGGTCTTAACAGAATATTCATCGAAACTTTGGCGAGCAATGCTGAATCATTGGATGTGTTTGTTATTGCAACGGGTATCGAAGACGCTTATGCCATCGAAAAACTAGACAGTTCGTATATCTTTGCGTTCCAAGGATTTATCAATCCGCCTAAAGCGCTGAATTGAAAAGCCTTTAATTGTCAAAATTGACAGAAAACTCAAGCCGAATGAAGTATGATCCTCATTCGGCTTTTTTCGTTGCATTTTTGTCTTTCAACATCGAATTTGTAGATTTGAACCAAGATAAACTTTTGAACTATTCCTGCATCTTTTAATAAAAATATCATTAGAAATGTTCTATAAATACTAAAGGAAATTCCAACTATCGCATTTATGTCAGCAACCAAACAAACACAATCATTGGCCTTTAGACAAGCACGCACCGTGTTTGTTATTTCAGTGACACTAGGGCTACTATTCAGTGCGTATATCATGCTGACGGATATACATACCGAAAAGCAGCGCCTGTTAGAGCTCTACGAATACAAACTTCAGCAGCATTATCCTAACGCCAGTCAGGCGGCGTATCATCTCAATCAGTTGCAAGCACAGCAAATAGCAGCAGGTCTGCTCAAAGATCCCGCAATTTATCAAGTCACCATAATCGATGATTTTGGTGATGTTTTAGCTTTTGACGAAAAACCCATCGCTTTACAAAGCGAATTGGCCTTGGCATTAGCAGACGTTCTAATTCCTCGATCACCGGTTTTTGAGACGGTGTTACATCAGCCCAATTCAGATACTGTGGTGGGTTCTTTCTCGTTCAAAGTTGATAACACTAAACTAACGGCTGATTTTCTGAAGAGGATAAGCCAATTTTTCATCTTCGAGGTGTTCCGCGATGCTCTGATGGCGGTTATCCTCCTGGTGGTCTTTTACTACAAATTATCTAAACCACTCGATTCGTTAATCAGCTGGGTTCGTTCGCTTCAAGACAACAATCAATTGACTGAGCCACCTGAAATTAAGCAGGAAGATGAAATAGGTAAGCTTGCCAAAACCTTCCACACCTTATGGCGTGAACGTGAAGAAGCGGAAGAAAAGCTTCAACAGTTAGCTTATTACGATACGTTAACCGGTTTGGCTAATCGCAGTAAGCTGCTCAATGAGTTGGGCAAACACATTAATGAAGCTCAGTTCAGTGATGAACACGGCGCGTTGTTTTATCTGGATTTGGACCGTTTTAAAACCATTAATGATTCACTTGGTCACACCATCGGCGACAGAATGTTGAGTGCAGTAAGTAAACGCTTACTTAATTGGTCAGAAGGAAAACATTTAGTTGCGAGAGTAGGAGGGGATGAATTTGCACTCTTGATGAAGGTGACCGCACACGCTCAAGTCAATGAATGGGCCAAGCAAATCAACATGCTTTTCAACAAGCCGTTTTTTATCGACGGGCATCAGCTGTTTTGCACAGTTAGTATTGGTATTGCTGAGTTTCCGAATTCAGGTGACAACCATATCGATGTTTTGCGGCAGGCTGACACCGCACTTTACCGAGCTAAGTCGGTGGGTAAAAACAACTTCAAGCTGTATAAGCCAGAGATGCAAGCGCAAATTGAATCCTTCCTAGAGGTAGAAAAGGGTCTGCACCGTGCGCTTAAAAATGGTGAATTCGAGCTTTACTTCCAGCCACAGGTTAATCAATCGAACCGTATAGTAGGAGCTGAAGCGCTGATTCGCTGGAACCACCCAGAGAAAGGGGTGATGCCACCGGGCTACTTTATGCCAATAGCGGAAGAGACCGGACAGATTTTGGCAATTGGTAACTGGGTGCTTGAGCAGTCGTGCTATCACGTTGCTAAGTGGAAAGCTCAGGGGATGTTGCCCAGTACTTTTAAACGCTTGGCACTCAATATCAGTCCGCTACAATTCTCGCAGAAAAACTTTGTTGATCAGGTTAAATCGGCTCTCGACAATGCCAGTGTTCACGGTGAGTTACTTGAGCTTGAATTGACAGAAAGCTTACTGCTAGAGAACGTAGAGAATGCCATTGATACGATGCATCAATTGAAGGAGCTTGGGTTGAGATTGTCCATTGATGACTTTGGCACTGGGTATTCCTCTCTCAAATATTTAAAACACTTGAATGTGGATGAGCTCAAGATCGACCGGTCTTTTGTCACTGAACTACACCTTGACCAGAATGATCAAGCTATTGTTGATACGATAATCATGATCGCCAAGCGCTTGAACTTAGATGTAATTGCAGAAGGGGTCGAGGATCAAAGCGAACTGAGAACCTTGCTTGATCTCGGCTGTCATCGTTTTCAAGGCTACTTGTTTGATATGCCACTGAAAGAAGCCACCTTACTGAAGCGGTTTTCAAAGAACTTGTATCAGCTCGACAATGTGATTGCATTGCAGCAAGAGCGAAGCTCAAGTAGCACCGATTAAACTTGAGCACTAAAAAAGAGCACCTAGGTGCTCTTTTTTGAGGTAACTGTGAAGGAAACTAAGCTCACTATTTTTTAGTGTTAGACTTAACTTTCTTATTCGGCTTTGAAGGCTTGGCACTTTTGGCGGCTTTTTTCTTATCGCCTTTTTTCTTTTCCGTCTTCTTCTTTTTCTTGAACGTCGGCTTTTTGTGTTTCGGACGAAGCTCTTTGACGTAGCGCTCTTTGATCTCTTCTTTAGTGTAGCGCTCAATGCGCTCCATCATAGATTGATCGTGGGCTTCGACAATAGAAAGCGCAGAACCCTTTTTACCAGCGCGAGCTGTACGACCAATGCGGTGTAAGTAAACATCAGCGGTACGCGGTAAATCGTAATTGATCACGTGAGTGACATCAGGCAGATCGATACCACGAGCGGCAACATCGGTTGCTAACAACACATTCACTTCACCATTTTTGAATTTATTTATGGCGTTGTTGCGCCTGTCTTGCGGCATTTCACCTTGAATCCATGCACAAGAGATAGAGACGCTATCCATGTAATCTCTTAGTTCGGCTAAACGCTCCCGAGTTTTAATAAACACAATACTGCGCTCGGCTTGCTCTTTTAAGATGTGAGTAAGCAACTGGCGTTTGTGATCGAGTGAATCTGCTCTGTGATACCACTGGGTGATTTTCTTACGCTCGCGGCGTGAAGGCTCAGCATCTACTTTAGCGGGATCTTTTAATAGTCCTTCACTGAAACCTTCAACTCCTTTGCCTTCGAGTGTTGCTGAAAAGAGCAGAGTTTGCTTTCTCCAACGACACTCATTGGATAGGCGATCAACGACAGGACCAAAGCCCATATCAAGCATACGGTCGGCTTCATCTAGGACAAGCCATTCAATAGCACGACAATCAAAACGTTCAGCTTCAATGTACTCCATCAAACGTCCTGGCGTAGCAATAACAATATCTTGCGTTGCCGCAAGCATGTCCGCATGTTCTTGGTACTGTACCCCACCTGTAATACTGGCAACGTTCAAGTTGGTGTGCTTTGCAAGCGCTTTAGCTTGCTCAGTAATTTGTAAAGCAAGCTCTCGGGTCGGAGTTAACACCAAAATTCTGGCAGGTCCCGGCTTTCGACGCGGAAAATCCAACAGATATTGAAAACTCGGCAGCAGAAAAGCGGCCGTTTTGCCAGTACCTGTTGGTGCTGAAGCCATCACATCTCGACCATCCAAAGCCTCGGGTATTGCTAAACTTTGTACATGGGTTGGTCGCTCATAACCTTGTTCTTTAATGGCTTCCAGTAAAGGGAAGTCCAAATCAAGTTCTTCGAAAGTACGGATCACTAGTGATGGTCTCAAAATACATATAGGGAGTTGGCAAGGATTATAGACCTAAGCGGCATGATACCCAAGCCAATTGACAACTGGGACGAACTACATCTTCAAATAGAAAGTCTGTGTTAAGGCGACAAAACCAGCACTATAACGGCCATGTTCTCTTATCGTTAACACACCAGAGTCTAGCTCATCAGGCTGATTGTTAGCATTTTTTCGGATTTCAAATAGTAGACGATTCACAGGTTTGTTCTCAGTGGGTTTGACTTGCCAACATCGGGTCAGCTGCCAGCCAGAATTTTGCGCTAGGTTGAGAAAAGTTTGTCCCTCAACTACCGGCATTACCAAACTTGCCGCTCCGTTTTCTGACAGGAGCATACACAGCGCGTCAAGAAGCTCTTGCTGATTGAGGTCAACAGTATGGCGAGCTCGCGCTCGACATGCCTCTTGAGCAGACTGACCCGAAACAAAGTAGGGTGGGTTACAGATGATATGGTCAAAGGACAAGTCATCGAATTGCTGTTTCACTAATTCATTGTCGCGTACATCACCCGCGACGACAGTGATTCGGTCAGGCCAAGGGGAGCTGTTGATGTTGCTCTGCGCCGTCTCTATTGCAGACGGAGCAATATCCATAGCTCTAATTCGACAGCTTGTATTTCGTTGTGCGCACATTAACGCCAACAAGCCAGTACCCGTTCCTAAATCCAAGATATCTTGACTTCTTTCAACCGCAGCCCAAGCCCCTAACAAAACACCATCGGTACTGACTGCCATACCAGCATCGCCATTGCGAATTTTAAATTGTTTGAATTCAAAATATTTGTCTGACATATACCGCTTACCTATTGATGTTTGGTCTCGAAGAACGCCAGTGTTGGTTATAGCTTTCTTTCGTTTTTATGGCGACTCATTCTTTGTGTGGTGAAGTTTAGGGTTTATTGAAATTATAAACTGACAAAGTGGCTGATTTTTAGATTTACTGATAACAAAATTAACTAATTATTGATAAATAATTTGGATTTGTTCATTATTTGCCACCTTATTGTCTGGGGCGTTATTTGTTGTAGGACAAACAATCTCAGCGAATAAGAACACAACATCGTAAAATCAATAACATAAGGGTTTGGCTGTGAAGCAAACTTTAAAAAAATCAGACATTATTGCACTGGGCTTTATGCTCTTTGCTTTTTTCTTGGGTGCTGGAAACATCATTTTTCCGCCTATTGCAGGACAAGCAGCAGGTGAAAACTTACTACCCGCGATGAGTGGATTCTTGTTGACGGCGGTCGGTCTTCCACTGGCGACAATTGTTGCCATCGCAATTGCAGGTGGTAGCTGGCAGCATTTGTCTAAAGACATGCCAAAAGCCGTTGCAACATTAATGGCGGTACTGATTTTCATCATTATTGGCCCAGCATTTGCGGCGCCGAGAACGGGACTCGTAGCGTATGAAATGGCAGTCAGCCCATTTCTATCTGAACCCGGTCAGCTGCAACTTACCATTTTTTCAATCCTTTTCTTTGTGGTAGCTATTGGTTTCTCTTTATCACAAGGCAACTTAGTGGATGTAATAGGCAAAATACTAACCCCTGTTTTATTTATAGGTTTAGTTGTTCTGTCTTTGGCCGTTTTTATCAATCCACAAGATGGTTTGCAGGTGGCATCTGAAAACTATCAAACTCAGCCATTAGTAACGGGTTTCCTAGAAGGTTATAACACCATGGACACGTTCGGCGCGTTGATGTTTGGTATCTTGATGGTGGATGCGCTTAAGAACAAAGGGATTACCGAATCTAAAGCGACAACTAAATATTTGATCATTGCAGCTTGTATCGCAGCTTTGGGTTTGGCCTTTGTTTATGTGTCGCTGTTTGTTTTAGGCGCGACCAGTTCTTCAGTTGCACCAAATGCCGACAACGGCGGCGTTGTGTTGAGTTTATATGTTCAAGCGTTATTTGGTAGCAAAGGCCAGTTTGTGTTGTCGACGATTGTCTTGCTAGCTTGTTTGACAACCGCGATCGGCCTCATCTCCGCGTGTTCAGATTTCTTTAGTTCATTGACCAAAATTTCTTACCGATCTTGGGTAGTTATCAATGGTATTGCTTGCGCAGTTGTCGCTAATGTTGGACTTGCTCAACTGATCGCGTTGTCGGTTCCAGTATTGTTCGCCTTGTATCCCATTGCGATTGCTCTAGTGGTCTTGAACTTTGTTCGACACAAATTCCATAACCCAGCATTTATGGTTCGTGTCATCTTACTGGTTGCCTTGGTATTCTCGCTATTAGATGCCGCAAAAGTCATAGGCCTAGATGTCTCTGCGTTTAGTGGTTTACCGTTATTTAGTGTTGGAATGAGTTGGTTACCACCAACATTGGCGCTAACTTTGCTGGCGGTAATCATTGGTAAAATTCGCAAGCCTGTTACCGCGATTCAGTCGTAACATAACACGCTTCGATATTACTCGCAGCCCGACTTGATAAAGTTGGGCTGTGTTGTTTTTACGCTCAAAATTACTCTGATAATTTTCTGTATATTGGTCACATTTTTGAGTAGAATTCCTCGGTTAAATTCTACGCGAACGCAATGAGTAAAAATGTTTGAAATCAACCCGATTAAAAATCGCCTGCAGGACGTGACTGAGCGCACGAATGTCCTGAGGGGGTACCTTTGACTACGACGCTAAGAAAGAGCGTTTAGAAGAAGTTAATGCAGAATTAGAGCAGCCTGACGTTTGGAATGAACCAGAACGTGCACAAGCCCTCGGTAAAGAGCGGGCATCATTAGAAGCGATTGTTGAAACTATCGACTTGCTTGAGCAAGGTGTCGACGATGTGGATGGCCTGCTAGAGTTGGCGGTTGAAGCAGAAGACCAAGAGACGTTTGATGAAATTGAACCTGAGCTAAAAGACTTAGAAGAGAAATTGGCTAAGTTAGAGTTCCGTCGTATGTTCTCTGGTGATCACGATGAGTCCGATTGCTACATCGACTTGCAAGCGGGATCTGGTGGTACCGAAGCTCAAGACTGGACCAATATGATGCTTCGCATGTATTTGCGTTGGGCAGAATCTAAAGGTTTCAAAGCCGAGGTCATCGAAGTTTCAGAAGGTGAAGTAGCAGGATTAAAGTCTGCAACGGTTCGTATCTCAGGTGAATACGCTTATGGTTGGTTGAGAACGGAAACTGGCGTTCACCGTCTGGTGCGTAAATCTCCATTTGATTCTGGCGGTCGTCGCCATACGTCGTTTGCTTCAGCTTTTGTGTATCCGGAAATTGACGAAAATATCGACATCGATATCAATCCGGCCGATTTGCGTATTGATGTTTACCGCGCTTCTGGTGCTGGTGGTCAGCACGTAAACACAACTGAATCAGCGGTGCGTATCACGCACATTCCAACCAACACGGTTGTACAGTGTCAAAATGACCGCTCGCAGCACAAGAACAAAGATCAGGCGATGAAGCAGTTACGTGCTAAGTTGTTTGAGTTAGAGCTGCAAAAGCAAAATGCTGAAAAGCAAGCCAATGAAGACGCAAAATCGGATATTGGTTGGGGAAGTCAGATCCGCTCCTACGTACTGGACGACTCTCGAATCAAAGATTTGCGCACTGGCGTAGAAAATCGCAATACACAAGCTGTGTTGGACGGCGATTTAGACAAATTCATCGAAGCCAGCTTAAAGTCTGGTTTATAACGCTTTCACCGATAGGACAGGGTACTTCAATAATGACGGATGAAACTCAACAGAATATCCAAGAAGAAAACAAACTCATTGCTGAGCGTCGTGCAAAATTAGACGCAATTCGTGAAGGTTGTAAAGCGAACGGTCATCCAAATGATTTTCGTCGCGACAGCCTAGCGGGAGATTTACAGGCAGAATTCGGTGAAAAGACCAAAGAAGAACTCGCAGAGCTAAACCATGTGGTCGCCATTGCTGGTCGAATCATGGCGAAACGTGGTCCATTTTTGGTTGTTCAAGAAACATCAGGTCGAATCCAAGCGTATGCTGCGAAAGACGTGCAGAAAGATCTGAAAGAAAAATACCAAGGTTTGGATATTGGCGACATTGTTGGCGTTAAGGGAGCTTTGCAAAAATCGGGTAAAGGCGACCTTTATGTCAACATGGAAGAGTACGAATTGCTGACAAAAGCGCTTCGTCCATTACCTGAAAAATTCCATGGCTTAACAGATCAAGAAATGCGCTACCGCCAACGTTATGTTGATTTGATCGTGAACGAAGATTCTCGCCGTGCGTTTATTATTCGTTCAAAGCTGGTTTCATCAATTCGCAACTTCATGATTGCCAAGGGTTACCTTGAAGTTGAGACTCCAATGATGCACGTGATTCCAGGTGGTGCAACGGCTCGCCCGTTCATCACTCACCATAATGCGTTAGACATTGATATGTACTTGCGTGTTGCACCTGAGCTTTACTTGAAGCGTCTAGTTGTGGGTGGTTTTGATCGTGTGTTTGAGATTAACCGAAACTTCCGGAATGAAGGTTTGTCTCCACGTCATAACCCAGAATTCACCATGATGGAATTCTACCAAGCGTATTCTGATTACAAAGATCTTATGGATCTCACCGAGGAAATGTTAAGTACGGTTGCTTTTGAAGTGTTGGGCTCGACATCTATGCCTTATGGTGATGAAACGGTAGAGTTTGGTGGCAGCTACGCTCGAATGAGTATGTTTGAAGCGATTAAACATTACAACCCAGATCATGATGCAATCCAAAAGCTGACAGAAACGGATTTGCAAGATCGTGAGTTGATGGTGTCAATTGCCAAATCTGTTCACGTAGAAGTAGAAGACTTCTGGACATGTGGCCAGTTGTTAGAAGAGATCTTTGGCGAGACGGCTGAACCTAAACTGATTCAACCTACCTTCATCACAGGTTATCCAGCGGATATTTCTCCATTGGCTCGTCGTAGCGATGACAATCCATTCTTCACAGACCGATTTGAATTCTTCATCGGTGGCCGTGAGGTCGCAAATGGGTTCTCTGAGCTTAATGACGCAGAAGACCAAGATGCGCGCTTCAAAGCGCAAGTTGATGCTAAAGATGCCGGTGATGATGAAGCTATGTATTACGATGCGGACTACATTAACGCATTGGAACACGGTCTACCACCAACGGCTGGACAAGGCATTGGTATTGATCGCTTAGCAATGCTGTTTACTAATACTCATACGATTCGCGACGTGATTTTGTTCCCAGCAATGAGACCACAAAACTAATTATTTGGTTTTAGGTAAAAAAAGCTGCCTTTTGGCAGCTTTTTTTATTTATGCATCGTGTATCTTATTGTGGCATGTGAAAAAAGTGACATCTGTAGATAGAATTTGTTCTATTTGCAGTCTAGTCTAATTAATGAGACAGACGAAGTTGATTAGAACAGATACTGTATCGACTTGATTTAGCAAGATAATCCACCGCCTAAGTGGTCAAATTATAACTAAAAGGAAACTCGTGGAATGAGATCTCAATTTCGTATGGATTCTGCGCCAGGTTCTTTAATCGTGGTCGGGGGTACTTATGAACCTTGGCTATCCGTATTAGAGAACGCAGGTTGGCGTTGTAGTCTGTGTGCGGATCTTCGCAAAGCCGATAGCATGTTCGCTGATACTGGACCGTGTATTGGAATTGTAGACTTGAGCCATGATGAATTCAGTTTAAATGGGATTGCTAACTTGGTTAGTAATCATAAACAAGTCCGTTGGCTGGCATTTATACGCGAATCTCAACTCGCCTCAGATACAATCTGTCAGTTTATCGTTAACTTCTGTATTGATTTCTTTACTGCTCCGATTCCTGATGCGCAATTGATGAGCACAATCGGCCATCAACTTGGCATGTTGAAGTTAGAAAAGAAAGTGTGGCCTCACTACGGCAACCAAAATGATATGGGGCTCATCGGTGAATCGGTACCGATGAAACGACTGCGCGATCAGATAAAACGCATTGGTCCAACGGATGTCAGTATCTTGATATACGGTGAAAGTGGCACTGGTAAGGAAACCGTTGCAAAAGCGGTACACAAAACGTCATCGCGTGCGCAGAAAGAGTTTATTTCGGTTAATTGTCGCGCTATGTCAGAGCGTCGTTTGGAATGCGATTTGTTTGGTATTAACCGTGAAGATGACAGCCAGATTTCAATGTTGGAACGAGCAGACGGCGGTACTATTCTGCTCAATGACATCCTTACACTACCCAAAAGCCAACAACTTAATTTGTTGAGGTTCTTGCAAGAGGGCACCGTCGATACTCCAAGTGGCCGTAAAGAAGTGGATGTACGTATCTTGGCCGCCAATACGGGTGATATCGAGAAAGCCCTGATTGATGGCAATTTCAACGAAGAGCTTTACCACTATATCAATGTGCTACGAATTAATGTGCCAAGCCTAAAAGAGCGCGCCGGTGATATTCCAATTTTGGCCAGACACTTCCTTCAGGTGTACTCAAAAGAGTTCAACGCTCAAGCTCGCAGTTTTACCGAAGACGCGCAAAAAGCGATGACTCGATATCACTGGCCCGGTAATGTACGAGAATTGATGAATCAGCTTAAACGAGTTGTGTTGATGTCGGATACCGTCATGCTCGATGAGCAGAATATGGATTTGCCTCAATTGGCAGATGGCAAAAGAAGTTTAAAGAGTATTCGCGAGCGCAGTGAACGAGATGCTTTACTGTTAGTGCTGGAATCACATGGTGGTCAGGTTTCAATGGCTGCCAAAGAGCTGGGTGTTTCACGAGCCACTATGTATAGATTGCTGAATAAGCACAATCTGATCAGTGGTGAACTAGTTTAGCGCTTGAATGGAATCCTAAAAAATCTGAGCCACGTTTATTGCGTGGCTTTTTTGTATTCAAATTACATATTTCACAGTGGAATATTTTATTTCTTTTGGTTATTTATTGTTCTAGCTAGACGAATCGTATTTATTTATGCGCGAGATCAATAACCTATTGATGTTTGTTCTTATTGATATAAACTTTTCGTGTGAAATCAATTTCACTTCCACTTCTTTTACGGATTTTATGCAGGAGGCACACAAGATGACCGTACTCAACGCCAATCAAATCAATCGTGTGTCTCGTATTGTTACTGCGTCTGCTTTTAAGCTCGATGGTGATATGCATAAGCTTTCTAAGCCTGCATAACTAGTAGTCCGTACCTGACACACTGGCTGCTACTCTAGCGGCTAGTAGATGTAAAGCACATTTCTCTAGTACGTTAGATTCCAGCCAGACTCTATTAATTTTTCATATAGTTTGGAGAATCATTGTGAATCAATCACTACTTTTAAAATTAGCCACTGTTCTTGTATTAGCCGATTTAAAACGCGAAGAGCGAGAATGGAAACGTCGTGTTAAACGCAGTCAAACTAATATTCCGTGGACAAATAACCACATGCTACGCGATATCGGTTTGGATTTTGACCGTCGTGCAATAGAAAGTGACGTTCCTGATGCTGTTAAAGCAGAACGCAGAGTTCGTCACATTCGTCGAGTGTTAAATGCGCGAATACCGACGTAATAAAATGGGCTAGGGAAGCTCTCTAGCCCGACAATTCTTTATGTTCTAACCGTAATTATGGACAGGGGTTGGAGTAAGTTTTCGAGATAGCTTCAATCCCCGTCAATACTTCTTGACCCAAAGTCACATCGACTGAATCGATATTTTCTTTTAATTGTTCTAGCGTTGTTGCACCAATAATATTGGAGGCAACAAAGGGTTGTTGATTAATAAAGGCAAGTGCCATCTGTGTAGGTGACAGCCCATGTTCTCTTGCCAGTTCGACATAAGCTTTGGTTGCTAATTCTCCGTTTGGTGTAAAGTAGCGCACAAAACGTTCAAACAGTGTACACCGTGCATTTTGGGGTCTGGTTCCACCCAAATATTTACCTGATAGTACTCCAAATGCTAGTGGTGAATAGGCTAGTAATTGCGTGCCCTCAAAATGTGCGATCTCAGATAATCCAACTTCAAAACTTCGATTTAGTAAACTGTATGGGTTTTGGATGGATACAA
The DNA here is from genome assembly GCF_056159765.1 of Vibrio sp. ABH4_348. NCBI lineage: Bacteria > Pseudomonadati > Pseudomonadota > Gammaproteobacteria > Vibrionales > Vibrionaceae > Vibrio > Vibrio sp. ABH4_348. Next base: position 396,222 of record NZ_JBSWVW010000001.1, read on the forward strand.
TCCTCGGCAGATTATGTTTTTCTGCCAATTTCAAAAGAGTCATTAAACCCCAAGGTGTTTCGTTAGAGACGCCAATGTACCGAACTTTGCCTTGATTCACTAAATCACCCAGTGCTTCTAGAGTTTCGACTAGGTTAACTTCAGCTTCAGAATCTGGTTTGGTGTAGTTGAGTTGGCCAAAACAATTGGTTTGACGTTGTGGCCAGTGTATCTGATACAAATCGATGTAATCGGTGTTGAGTCGTTCCAAGCTATCATGCAAAGCCTGATGCACATTACGCCAATCAAGGCTCATGTTTTCGCGAATATAGGGAACATTTCTAGGCCCCGCGACTTTGGTCGCAATGATTGCTTTGTCACGAGAGCCTGTCTTTTTTAGCCAATTGCCTATGATGGTTTCGGTAGCGCCTTGAGTGCCTTGTTTTGGTGGAACCGGATACATTTCTGCCGTATCAATAAAATTGACACCACGTTCTTTAGCATAATCCAACTGTTCAAATGCTTGTGGTTGAGTGTTTTGTTCACCAAAGGTCATGGTACCCAAACAAATCTTACTGATCTCAAGTTGAGAATGAGGAAGTAAATGGTATTGCACTCTAATTTCCTTTTGTTGAATTTCCCTGTTACAGTTAAGTTAACAACTTTATAACATTTCAGTGTGCCACCTATTAGAATCGAGGGCACGCTTGTGTGACTACACACTTATTGGCAGTAACATTGAGCAATGTAACGCTAACTAACCAGCGTTTTCAATAGGTAAGGGGTGAAGGAGAGAGCGATGCAGAAATACCAGTTAGATAAATGGATTCATGGACCGCACAAAGAGTCGTATCAACCGCCTAAAGTGTTTGTTATTGGTTGCTCTGATCTATCTCAGTACTTGCTGGCCGTAGAATACAAGCACAAACTCGAACCAATTAAAGAAGACAATGAGCCTGTTCATTACGGCTCGCTGGAATTGGTAAAAGAAGAATTGACGCGTTTGGGTGTTGAACGCGCTTACTTGCGTTTACACAATGCCTATGATGAATGTGGTTCTGAAGGGCCGGGTTATTGCGACATTGAGCTGTCGTTGGCTCACCACTGAGTTTGACCATCAAGCCCCATCATTACGAATAGCTTATGGTCGGAAACTTAAGCGTAGTGAGACCGTAAAATATTCCCAGTGAACTGTGTTCGTAAGTAAAAGCCACGAGGTTTGGTTTTGATTGGCTTTCCCGATGCTCCATAGGCATCCGTTAGAACTTTGCTGTTCGCCGCCTTTGGACGCAACTGCATGACTTCGCCTTGTTTAGCCGTTATTTGTTCAACCTGACCAAGAACGATAAGCTCCATCAGCTCTTCCCAATCCTGCTGCAATTGCGTTTCTTGCTCTTGACTCGGCGCCCAAATCAATGGCGAGCTGACCAAGCGATCGGCAAGCGGAATTTCGCGTTCGCCTTGAACTGGTACCCAAAGAACCTTAGACAATTTGTTGCGAACATGGCTCGTTTCCCACTTTAGGCCATGCACTCCGGTCAAAGGCGCGACACAGACAAATGTGGTTTCGAGTGGTTGCCCTGTGTAACTAATGGGAATGGTTTTTAACTCGATACCTAAGGATTCAAAGTCTTGTTGTGGACGACTTCCTGCTTGCGCTCCAAGGTGCCATTCGATGAGTTGACCTACCCAGCCTTTGTCTCGTCGCAGATCTTTTGGGACGGAAATAGAAGCGATCTCTGCCAATTCACCAAAGCTCATTCCTGCCATTGCGGAAGCTCGTTGAAGTAGCTCTTGCTCGGTTTTAGGTTCTGGTCGCATTAGGTGTATTTAGGTTATCAAACGAAGAATCAATCTTAACAAAGATCTATGATTATTTTTATCCACATGCCGCATGATAAATCCGAAATACGGTCGAACTGTATTAATAAACAGTACTTTAAGTGTGTTGGCTGGATGGGTTTTTTCCAGTTTGTATCTCTCGGTGGCTTCTTATTGTGGATAAAGACGGTTTTGGTGGATCTTTAAACAATTGCGGTGAGTCAGTGATCTTCTTTGAAATCCCCTCTAAGTGAAATAGGACTAAATGATTAAGTTATTGTTTTTATGAGGCTAAATTTTTTCTCCTTACGAGCGGTTTGGATTGGAAACCAAGAGGAAATTCGTTTTACTTGGCTTTTATTGGGCTTCTTCACAAACTTATACACAGAAAACGTGAATAAATGTGACCTTGGTCGAGCTGTTGTGTTGATAAGTGCTTAGTGAACGCATTTTTATACACTGAATGTGATTCACAAGCAGCAGCGTTTGATCGAAAAGAAACCAGAAGGAGTGCGGTGGGTGCTAGGAGTTAACACTTTACTTCAAACTTCGACTCCTTAATTAAAGAGCGAGTTTGCTACCGTAGAGGATCTGTGGAAAAATCAATTCAAATAAAGATTTTAGTTGAGGTTAGCCAGTGATAGATGGCGATGGTTACCGACTGAATGTTGGTATCGTTATTTGTAACAACCATGGTCAGGTCTTCTGGGCTAAACGATACGGTCAACACTCTTGGCAATTTCCCCAAGGCGGAATGGACGACGGGGAAAATCCAGAGCAAGCCATGTATCGAGAATTATACGAAGAGGTAGGGCTTACCAAGAAAGACGTCAAAATTGTGGCAACAAGCCGTCATTGGCTGAGATATAAGTTGCCCAAACGTTTAGTAAGGTGGGACTCAAAACCGGTTTGTATTGGCCAAAAACAGAAATGGTTTCTTCTTAAATTGGTTTGTGATGAATCACGAATTGATATGAATAAGGGAAGCTCTCCTGAATTTGATGGTTGGCGTTGGGTCAGCTATTGGTACCCGGTAAGACAAGTAGTTTCGTTTAAGCGTGACGTTTATCGTCGTGCAATGAAAGAATTTGCATCAGCGGCCATGCCTTTTAAAGAAAAGCGGCAAAAAGGAAAACGCAAACACCGCAGAGGATAATTATGCTTTCTCAGTTGCGAGAGATAGTAGAACACGTAGCGCGCGTAGAAGATGTTCATCAAGCCTTGGAAGTTCTGGTTTCTCAGACATGCCGGGCAATGGATACTGAGTGCTGTTCGGTCTATCTGGCAAATGAAGAAAGCAATCGTTTGGAGTTAATGGCCACCCAAGGGCTCACCTTCAAGGGCGATAAAATTCACATTGGTTTCAATGAAGGTTTGGTTGGGTTGGTAAAGCGCTCAGCTGAACCTCTTAATCTCGCTAATGCTTCAGCTCACCCCAATTTTAAGTACTTCTCTCAACTGGGAGAAGATGTCTACCACAGCTTTCTCGGCACGCCTATTATCTATCGAAAAGAAGTGTTGGGGGTGCTGGTAGTCCAAGAAAAAACGTCTCGTTTGTTCAATGAAATGGAAGAGTCGTTTTTGGTCACACTTGCCGCTCAGCTAGCGGTGATTATTGCTCATGCCAGAACTCAAGGTCACTGGCAGTTAAACCAACATCAGTCGGCAATTGTCGGTGTTCCTGCCTCTTCTGGCGTCGCGATTGGAGAGTTTTGGTGGGATAACACCCAGCCCGAACTTTCTGATATTCATCCAGCCTCAAGTTTAGATACGCAACGTGAACAAGAGTTAATGCTATTGGCCATTGAACAGGCATTGGCAGACTTCAAACGTATGCGTCGTAAACTCGATGGTGAGATCAGTAAAGATACTTTGGCCATATTCGATCTCTTTACCCACTTGCTCAATGACCCAATGTTACGCAAAGACTTACGGACTCAGATTGAGCAAGGGGACCGCGCTGACTGGGCATTGCGACAAGTGGTCGAGTCTTATTCAAATCGATTTGCCAAAATGACTGATGTCTACATGCGTGAACGAGCACAAGACATCAAAGAGCTGGGACAGCGTTTACTATTCTTTTTGCACAACAGCGAAATACAGCATCAAGAGTTTGAAACCCCAATTATCTTGGTGGTGAATGAGTTAACGGCATCGGTATTGGCCTCAATTCCTAAAGAGAAACTGCTTGCCGTGGTATCAATTGGCGGTGCGGCCAACTCCCACGCGGCAATTTTGTCTAGGGCGCTTGGTATACCAGCAGTTATGGGGGTACCGATTACCCCCGCTTTATTGAATGGTAAGTTAGGGGTGGTAGACGGCTATAGTGGGAAGATCCTACCAGAACCCACTAAGACCATACTTAAAGAATACGAAAAGCTGGTTCGTGAGGAGCAAGAACTGGCCACTATGGTCAGTGAACGAATTGATAAACGGGCACAAACGCAAGATGGCGTTGAGATTGAAATACTGCTTAACGCGGGTCTAAGTGCCGATGCCAGTATTGCCATTAACCAAGGTGTAGATGGGGTCGGTCTATACCGAACGGAAATATCTTTTTTATTGCAACATCGCTTTCCTTCAGAAGAAGAGCAAACTCAACAATACCAAGCGGTGATGGAGGCTTACCCAAATAAAACCGTGGTAATGAGGACACTGGATGTTGGTGGTGATAAGGCACTTCCTTATTTACCCATTGAGGAAGAAAATCCGTTTTTGGGTTGGCGAGGAATACGTTTCACCCTTGATCATCCCGACATTTTCTTAATGCAGTTACGAGCTATGATGCGAGCAAGTCTGAAGCATCAGAATTTAAGTATTTTGTTACCTATGGTTTCGGGCGCACAAGAGCTTGATGATGCAATTGCGTTAATAGAGAGAGCGTATCAAGAAATTAAGCTGATAGATCCAAGTTTGGTGAAACCAGAAATAGGGGTCATGATTGAAGTACCTTCAATGTTGTATTTGTTACCCCATTTTGCTGAAAAAATTGATTTTGTTTCAGTGGGGACGAATGACCTGACGCAGTATCTACTCGCTGTGGATCGCAACAATGCGCGAGTCTCCGACGTTTATGAGTCTATGCACCCGTCGGTTATATTGGCGCTTGCCCATATCCAAAAGACGTGTGAATCACACAACTTACCTGTGTGTATATGCGGTGAATTGGCTGGTGACCCAATTGGTGCACTGTTACTGGTGGGCCTTGGGTACCGTACTTTGAGTATGAACACGTCGAATGTGGCTAAGGTCAAATATTTGCTTCGCCATAGTCACTTACAAGATTTAAACCAACTGGCACTGGCTGCTCTATCCCAGCCATATGGCAAAGAAATCTATGCTATGATGCGCGACTTCTTTATCAAAAAAGGATTTGCCGGCTTTATTCGAGCAGGTAAAGCGTAGACTGTGGCAATCGAACTTTTCTTATTGTTGGCGGGGCTTGGAGCCTTAGTTGGTATTTTGGCTGGTATGCTCGGCATCGGTGGCGGCTTGGTTATCGTCCCGAGTTTATTACTTATTCTTCCATACGCAGGTGTTCAGCCAGAGCTTGTAATGTATGTGGCCTTGGCAACCAGTCTTGCCACTATCATTATCACTTCAGCGTCATCCTCACTCAATCACTTCAAGCTCGGTAATGTGAATTTTTTTGTGGTGAAATGGCTAATGCCTGGCGTGATTGTCGGTGCTTATGCTGGGGCGAATATTGCCGAGTGGCTTCCAGCGGAGTGGTTACCGAGTTTGTTTGCAGTCATCATGGTCGGATTGTCTTTGCAAATGCTGCTTTCGATTAAGTCTGCATCAAATAAGCCGCTACCCGTGTACTGGATGATGTCGCTGTACGGAGTCCTCATCGGTATTGTGTCTAGCTTGGCAGGTATCGCTGGCGGTTCGCTTTCCGTTCCATTTTTGAGTAAACATGGTGTAGAGATGAAACGCGCTGTTGGCTCTTCTTCAGTGTGTGGCTTTTTTATTGCTATTTCCGGTATGCTCGGATTCATCATTAACGGTGTCGAACAAACCAATCTTCCCGATTACAGTCTTGGCTATGTGTATATTCCCGCATTGATTGCGATTTCGATGACCTCGATGTTCACAACTCGAATTGGTGCTAAGTTGGCAACAAGCCTTCCTACCGCTCAGCTCAAGAAAATCTTTGCCGTTTTCTTATTTTGCGTCGCTGGAACCATGATTATTAGCCAGTAAACCCGATGGGTTTTCACGCCCATGATTAGCGAGATAGTTTTTTATGTCACAAGGTTATTTAGATTTTCCCAATATAGACCCGGTTTTGTTCTCATTAGGGCCGATATCCGTGCGTTGGTACGGTTTAATGTATCTGGTTGGTTTTGTGTTTGCGCTTTGGCTCGCTAACCGACGTGCCGACCGGAAGAATAGTGGTTGGAACAGAGACCAAGTTTCCGATTTACTGTTTGCGGGTTTTGTTGGCGTGATTGCTGGTGGCCGAATTGGCTACGTACTTTTCTACAATTTTGGCGAATTCATTAATAATCCTTTGTATCTTTTCCAGATCTGGACTGGAGGCATGTCTTTCCACGGTGGATTGTTAGGTGTTATCACCGCGATGTTCTGGTATGCAAAGCGCAATCAGCGCACCTTCTTTTCAGTCGCTGACTTTATCGCTCCACTCGTGCCATTTGGTCTTGGGGTGGGTCGCTTGGGTAACTTTATGAACAGTGAGCTTTGGGGACGTGTCACGGATGTACCTTGGGCGTTCGTATTCCCTAATGGTGGTCCATTGCCTAGACACCCGTCCCAACTCTATGAAATGGTGTTGGAAGGCATCATATTGTTCTTCATTCTGAACTGGTTTATTAAGAAGCCTCGTCCACTGGGCGCTGTATCAGGTTTATTCTTGGCAGGATATGGAACATTTCGATTTATCGTTGAATACTTCCGTGAACCAGACGCGCATCTAGGACTATTTGCCGAGTTTATCTCGATGGGACAAATTCTCTCTTTACCTATGATCATTGTCGGAATCGCCATGGTGGTTTGGGCGTACAAGCGCGGTCTATACCAAGATACGAAACAAGACGCCAAAGCTTAAGGAGTTCACATGAATCAATATTTGCAATTATGTCAGCGCATTGTGGACCAAGGTCATTGGATTGAAAATGAACGCACTGGAAAGCGTTGTTTAACGGTGATTAATGCAGACTTAACTTACGATGTCGAAAACAACCAGTTTCCATTGGTGACGACTCGTAAAAGTTTCTGGAAGGCAGCGGTTGCTGAGTTAATTGGCTATATCCGCGGCTATGACAATGCTGAAGACTTTCGAAAGTTGGGTACAAAAACTTGGGATGCCAATGCAAACGAGAACCTTGCTTGGCTAAACAACCCTCATCGTAAAGGTGACGATGACATGGGGCGAGTCTATGGGGTTCAGGGTAGAGCTTGGTCTAAACCTGATGGCGGACACATCGATCAGTTGCGCAAGATTGTTGATGATTTAAGCCGAGGTGTTGATGACCGCGGTGAGATTTTGAGCTTTTACAATCCGGGCGAATTTCATATGGGATGTTTAAGGCCCTGTATGTATAGTCATCACTTTTCGCTACTGGGAGATACCTTGTATTTGAACAGTACGCAGCGATCGTGTGATGTTCCCCTTGGTTTGAATTTCAATATGGTGCAAGTTTATGTTTTCTTGGCGTTAATGGCTCAGATTACCGGCAAGAAACCAGGACAGGCGTATCACAAGATAGTGAATGCTCACATTTATGAAGACCAGCTGGAGTTGATGCGAGATGTTCAATTGAAACGAACGCCGTTCCCGGCGCCAACATTTAGTATTAATCCAGATATCAAAACGCTTCAAGATTTGGAAACTTGGGTCACGTTAGACGACTTTGAAGTCAACGGTTATCAGTTTCATGACCCGATTCAATATCCATTTTCGGTGTAATAAAAAACGCGCTTCGGCGCGTTTTTTATTACGTTCTGGTATTAGTTTACTGAATTTGCTCAAATGAACCACTTTGGATTGTATCTGCGTCATAGATAGAGCTAGCGAAAAACGCACCACTTTGCTCACTATTAAACACCAAATAAAAGCTACCTTGACTCATCACAGAATCGTGTACCGAGATAATCGCCTGCTTGTCATTATGACGATAGGTATAGGTACCTTCTGAATCCACCACATGGCGACCGTCACCAATCACATGATACTTTTTCGCCAGATAATCAAAGCTAACTGTGAACTCCCCTTGGCGCGCGAAGGCACCTGTGGCTGATTCAACAGTCATTCTAAACGTTTTACCTCTTATTGTTGAAGGAGGTGCTACAAGTCGAAAACCATTATCGATAGCTTCAATCGTATTAGTCTCTTTATCTTGCGTGACATAGGTATCTTCAGATTTCTCATTCGCTAGCTGTTCAACGGCTCGCGATTCAGAAAGACTGATATGCAGAGTGTACCCAGTAAACAAAACAGCGTAGAGAATCACTAAAGTAATTAAAATTCGATTCATTTAGTCACTCAATTCAATTTGGTAGAAATATAACTTAGGTAGATTTGAGTATTGTGGCATAAGGGTGGTTGTGATTATTGAAAAAAATCAAAGAATAGAGTGAGTTGGTTAATTAGAACGAAAAAGACCGCGCAGATGCGCGGCCTTGAAATAGGTTTGCTTTAATCCAGTAGTTGCTAGATTAAGTGGTCATGTAAAGAATAGACCCTGGCATGATGATGAAGATTAGTAGTAGGTAACCTATTACCGTACCTTTGTTTTTCACTGCCATATCGGAGATTAAGTCGGCACCCTTAACTGGTAGTTCACGTAGGAATGGAATACCAAAGATAAACGCTGTCGCCATCACATTAAACACTAAGTGAACCAGCGCAATCTGTAAGGCGAATACTGCAAACTCACCAGATACTGCGGTTGCTGCCAATAGCGCAGTGATACAAGTACCGATGTTAGCACCCAATGTGAATGGATAAATATCACGAACCTTTAGCACACCTGAGCCAACTAGTGGAACCATCAAGCTAGTCGTAGTTGACGATGATTGAACAAGGATCGTCACAATTGAGCCTGAGAAAATACCGTGTAGCGGTCCACGACCAATTGCATTTTTCAAGATTTCACGAGCACGACCAACCATCAATTTCTTCATCAGCTTACCCATTACAGTGATAGCCACAAAGATAGTTGCGATACCTAGAACAATCAGAGCTACACCGCCCATAGTGTCACCGAGCGTTGACAAAGGTTCTTTGACTGCACTTACCACGGGTTTAGTGATTGGCTTGATAAAGTTGAGGCCTTTAATGCTCATGTCACCAGTTGCAAGGAAAGGAGACACTAACCAATGAGAGATCTTTTCAAGAATGCCAAACATCATTTCCAATGGTAGGAAAATGACAACGGCAAGTAAGTTGAAAAAGTCGTGAATGGTCGCGCTAGCAAAAGCTCGTTTGAACTCTTCTTTACAACGAACGTGGCCCAAACTCACTAGTGTATTGGTTACTGTTGTGCCGATGTTGGCACCCATAACCATAGGAATTGCAGTTTCGACCGGAAGACCGCCAGCTACCAAGCCAACGATAATTGAAGTTACGGTACTGGATGATTGAATTAACGCCGTGGCGGTTAAACCAATCATTAGGCCGGCAATAGGGTGCGCGGCGAACTCAAACAGAACTTTGGCTTGATCACCTGTCGCCCATTTAAAACCACTACCTACCATAGAGACAGCAAGAAGTAGCAAATACAACATGAACGCCAAGTTAATCCAGCGCAGCATTCGACTTCTATTTGAGGTCGTTACTGCTGAAGTAGCGGCTTGGTTCATCATAGTTTTTCTCCGTTGACCCGAACAGCATATATAGGGGGTCGATTGTTGAAACTGAGGGCGATGTTAGAGAGGAAATATTTCACTAATATTACAGTTGTGTGTAATTGACTGTAATATTAGTGACATTGCCAAATTGGACTTGATATTGATTCTCAATAAGAGGTTAAGCTTTTGATTTTAAATGCTTAATTTCAATATTTTTAGCCAAGTAGATTCTGTGCGTTGTATCGAAAAATTGTCGATTTTTTTCGTTTCAAGTGAAGTAATGTCACATTCAAAAGTGAAATATTACACCTATGAAACTCGATTGATTTTGTGTTTTTTGTGGTTTATATTCGGAATTTCCGAAGTGTTGTGCAGTTCTAGGCTATTGGTATGTCACATCTAAACTACAACCACCTTTATTATTTTTGGATGATTTGCAAACAAGGTTCGGTGACTAAAGCTGCTGATGCGCTTTTTTTAACACCACAAACCGTGACCGGACAGATTCGTGCACTAGAAGAGAGGTTGGAGGGGAAGCTGACTAAGCGCAATGGTCGCAGTATCGAACCAACTGAGCTAGGCCAGTTGGTATTCAAATATGCGGACCGAATGTTTGGCCTCAGTTACGAAATGCTGGATATCGTGAATTACAGCCAGCGCTCCAATATTTTGTTCGATGTGGGAGTTGCCGATGCGCTATCAAAACGTTTGGTGAGCAAAATTCTGCTGACAACGGTGCCTGACGATAACAGTATCCACTTGCGATGTTTTGAATCGACTCACGAAATGCTGCTCGAACGACTGGCTCAGCATAAGCTGGACATGATTTTGTCTGATTGCCCAGTAGATTCAAGTCAAAGCCCGGGTTTGTACAGTAAAAAGCTGGGTGAGAGTGGTATGAGCTTCTACAGTTCAGGCGTGATTGAAAACTTCAATTTCCCTGAGATCCTTGAGAAGCGAAAGTTGTTAATTCCCGGTAGCCGAACCTCCATGGGAAGAAAAGTGTTTCAGTGGTTTGATGAGCAGGGTATCAAACCCAACATATTAGGCGAGTTTGATGATGTCGCGCTAATGAAAGCTTTTGCTCGCTATCACGATGATGTGATTTTTTTAGCGCCTTCTATGTATATCACCGAAGCTCCCGAAGATCGCCCATTACAATTGCTGGGTGAAGTTGAAGCGCTCAAAGAAGAGTACTACGTCATTTTTGCTGAGAGAATGATCCAGCACCCTGCGGTAAAAAATGTATGCGATGCAAACTTTAGAAGTTTATTTTCGAACTATTAAGTAGAACTGACCACAAAGCGATTACTTAGCACATTTTTATCTTTATAATGTATAGGATTGTTTAGTAAGCGTTAATCGTTGTGAAACTGAAGTGTTTTCACTGTGTTTTACTATGATTACAGTAATGAGGTATGCGCTGATGAATTTACAGGATATGGAGAAAAACTCTGCTCAAGCCGTTGTGTTGCTAAAAGCGATGGCTAATGAAAGACGACTTCAGATACTGTGCATACTTCACGGTAAAGAACTGTCTGTCGGTGAACTGGGTAAGCAGCTTGGTTTGAGTCAATCGGCATTATCCCAACACCTCGCTTGGTTGAGACGCGATGGGCTGGTACATACGAGAAAAGAAGCACAAACTGTTTACTACACATTGAGTAGTGAAGAAGTACAGCAAATGATCAAGCTGCTGTATTCCATGTATTGCGAGAGCTAAATCGGCTAAACGCCGTTTTTCAGATATAAAAAAACCGGCCTGAGCCGGTTTTTCTTTTCTCATGAAATCAGAGTCTATTAAAGAGCTTTGATTTGTGCAGAGAAACGAGACTTATGACGCGCTGCTTTATTCTTGTGAATAAGGCCTTTAGTTGCCATACGGTCTAGTAGTGGTGTAACTGCAGCAAACGCAGCAGTTGCAGCTTCTTTGTCGCCAGCTTCGATAGCAGCAACAGTTTTCTTCATGTAAGTGCGCATCATAGAACGACGGCTAGCGTTGTGCTGACGACGTTTTTCAGCTTGGATAGCGCGCTTCTTAGCAGATTTACTATTTGCCAAGGGTCTAACTCCCAAAAACTTTAGTTCGGTGACAATTTAAGGGCGAGGAATATCCCTCATTTGAGCCCCAATGTCAAATGGTTTGTGCAAAAACTCATCTAAACCAAACTTAGTTTGGATTGAATTTGTCTTCACGGTTAAGATGGCGGGGATTCTAACAGTATTTTTTTTGCATTGCTAATACTTATACTCGTTGTCGACGCTTTATCCTCGTTAATCTTACCGTTTTCTTTAAGTTTGATGACGTTAGCGTTGAATGTGACACTATATTGTAGCTTTGCGTTTACTCAGAGGTTGGTGTGAGCCGTCGATTATTAAAATCGGGGATGATTGTCAGTAGCATGACGCTAGTTTCCCGAGTCTTAGGGTTAGTCCGCGATATTGTGGTAGCAAATTTGATGGGTGCAGGCGCTAATGCGGATGTCTTTTTCTTTGCCAACAAAATTCCCAATTTTCTGCGCAGATTATTTGCTGAAGGGGCTTTTTCTCAAGCCTTTGTACCTGTACTAACAGAAGTCCAAGCTGAAAATGATCCGAACAAAACGCGAGATTTGATTGCCAAGACCTCGGGCACACTTGGTGTTATTGTGAGTATTGTTACCTTACTCGGTGTGATTGGATCGGGTGTTGTCACTGCGATGTTTGGCTTTGGTTGGTTTTTAGATTGGCTAAATGATGGACCTTCCTCTTCCAAGTTTGAGCTTGCGAGCTTCCTTCTCAAAATCACATTTCCTTATCTCTGGTTTATTACTTTTGTCGCTCTTTCTGGTGCAGTACTTAACACGTTAGGACAATTTGCCGTCTCTTCGTTCACACCCGTGTTTCTCAACGTGATGATCATACTGTCGGCGTCTTTGATTGCTCCAAACTTATCTCAACCAGAAATAGGGCTTGCCATAGGGGTGTTCTTAGGCGGGCTGGTTCAGTTCTTATTTCAACTGCCATTTCTCTATAAAGCCGGGGTGTTAGTCAGACCTAAATGGGGCTGGAAAGATCCGGGCGTTGTTAAAATTCGAACTTTAATGATTCCTGCCTTATTCGGCGTATCTGTTAGTCAAATCAACTTATTGTTGGATACCTTTATCGCCAGTTTTTTACAAACCGGCTCGATAAGTTGGCTGTATTACTCCGATAGACTTTTGGAGTTTCCTTTAGGGCTTTTTGGTATCGCCATTGCCACGGTTATTCTACCAGCGTTGTCTAGAAAACATGTTGATTCTCAACCTGAGGCCTTTGCTCAGACTATGGATTGGGGCGTCAAAATGGTGTTGGTGTTAGGGATACCCGCCATGTTGGGATTGATCGTGTTGGCTGAACCTATGTTAATGGTGCTGTTTATGCGTGGCGAGTTTTCACCAGCAGATGTACAAGCGGCGGGATTATCTCTAATTGCTTATGCGGCTGGCTTGGTCAATTTTATGCTTATTAAAGTTTTGGCTCCCGGTTATTACTCGCGACAAGACACAAAAACCCCCGTTAAGTATGGAATTATTGCCATGGTCTCCAATATGATGTTTAACGGGATCTTTGCCTGGTTTTACGGCTACGTGGGATTGGCTATCGCTACCGCTTTGTCGGCATTCGTTAATATGGCATTGCTTTATAGAGGCTTACACCTTGCTGAGGTTTACCAGCTTTCGCGTTCAACCATTGGTTTTGCATTAAAGGTTATGCTTTCAGGCGTCGCGATGGCGACAGTGATAACGTGGCAAATACCCGATTTTAATGCGTGGTTAGAAAAGGACTTGTTAGAACGAAGTGCTTGGCTATTTGGAATGATCGCATTAGGGGGGATCTCATATTTGGCGAGCTTATTGGTGACGGGTATTCGTGTTAAAGATTTCAAGGCAGTGTGATAAATCGCCCATGGCTATTCAGTTTGTTATGACTAAAGATGAATCGGCTGTGGAGTAATGCTGAAGTCGCCTTTCATCTTAGGTTGACTTGGGTATAATTCCTGACCTTAACGTTTGCTAATCGCAATGTTGTCTTAAATCTCAGAAGTGTATTCAAAACTATGGAATTAGTCCGAGGCATCCACAATCTCAAAGCGCATCATCAAGGATGCGTGTTAACCATCGGCAATTTCGACGGTGTTCACTTGGGGCACCAGAACGTTCTTGAAAAGCTTCTGATTCAGGCCAAATCCATGAACCTACCTGCGGTAGTGATGATTTTTGAGCCTCAACCTCTTGAGTTGTTTGCTGGCGAAAATGCACCAGCTCGTCTCACTCGCTTACGAGATAAGTATCAGTATTTACGTAACCTGGGTATCGATCGCTTGGTCTGTGTCAACTTCAACAAAAGCTTTGCCAGTTTGGAAGCGAAGACCTTTATTGAGTCTCTGTTAGTCGAAAAGCTAGATGTAAAATATCTAGTGGTAGGCGACGACTTTTGTTTTGGTAAAAAGCGCTTGGGTAACTTTTCTATGTTGCAACAAGCCGGCGAACAGTTTGGTTTTGATGTTGTCAGTACTGAAAGTTTTTGTGTAGAAAAACACCGAGTAAGCAGTACCGCGATACGACAAGCCTTAGCCACGGATGATTTGTCCAGTGCAAAACGCATGTTGGGGCGCCCTTATAGCATAACTGGACGAGTCTCTCATGGTCGAAAGCTAGGGCGTACCATAGGATTTCCTACCGCAAATCTGCCTTTAAAGCGTTGTGTTTCTCCAGTTTCTGGAGTTTATGTAGTGGAGGTCCTTGGTTTAGGGAATACACCAGCTGGTGGCGTGGCCAATATCGGCAACCGGCCCACGGTTAACGGCGTCAGACAGCAACTGGAAGTGCATTTGTTTGATTTTGTCGGCAATCTCTACGGCAAGCAGCTGGAAGTAAGGCTGCTTGAAAAACTGAGAGATGAAAAAAAGTTTGAGTCTTTTGATGCTCTAAAAACTCAGATAGACCGCGATGCTACCGAAGCCCGTGAATACCTAGCCAATAGATGCTAGAGAGTTAACGGATAGCGAATAAGAATAATCTAAATTAGAGGTTTTAATGTCAGTCCCTTCTATTAAACAAAGCGGTGTACGTTGGCTGTGGTTAGCGATTGTGGTGTTCTTAGCGGATATTGCAATTAAACATCTAGTGGTTGCCAACATGGGCTACGGCTGGGAACATCGCATTGAAGTCACTTCGTTTTTCAATTTGCTGTACGTGCATAATTACGGAGCCGCATTCAGTTTTTTGAGTGATCAATCTGGTTGGCAACGTTGGTTTTTTGTCTCAATCGCCGTGGCGGTATGTGGCACACTTATCTATTGGATGAGTAAATTGCCTTACACTGAGAAATGGAACAATCTAGCCTATGCTCTGATTATTGGCGGGGCAATCGGCAACAATATGTATGACAGATTGTTGTATGGCTACGTGGTCGACTATTTGGATTTTTATTGGGGTGATTACCATTGGCCAGCCTTTAACCTCGCTGATGCGGCTATAGTGATTGGCGCCGCTATGATCATTCTCGATGGGTTCAGAAGTCAAAAAAAAAGCTAGTCACTGATAAATAACCACAAGCGTCGTCCGTTGATCGAGATGGCGCTTTTTAGTATATGAATAGTCGTGTCGCGAGTTTCTCGCGTTCAAACCGCGTTAACTTAAAACAAAACGATAATCGTCGCTTCAACAAAGGAATTACTCGTGACTGTAATCAGCAATAACTCTGCCGTAACGTTACACTTCACTATTAAGCTCTCCGATGGTTCGGTAGCAGACAGTACTGAAAATATGGGCAAACCCGCTAAGTTCGTAATGGGTGATGGTAGCCTTAGCGAAAATTTCGAAAAATGTTTGTTGGGTTTAACCGCGGGTGAATCACGAGCGATCGAATTAAAAGCGGAAGATGCGTTTGGATTGCCGAACCCAGACAACATTCATCATATGGATCGCACCCGTTTTATGGGACAAGACAATGTTGAAGTTGGAACGATCATGTCATTCAGTGGGCAGGGCGGTATGGAAATTCCAGGTATCATTACCGATATAGCCGGAGATTCCGTGACCGTTGATTTTAACCACCCACTAGCCGGTCAAGATGTCACTTTTGATGTGCAAATCTTGTCAGTAGAATAACGATAAAACACGATTACAATCATGAGCAATGAGATGAAAATTCTAATGGCAAACCCCAGAGGGTTTTGCGCTGGTGTGGATCGAGCGATCAGCATCGTTGAGCGAGCGCTTGAAATGTACCAGCCGCCTATCTACGTTCGACATGAAGTGGTTCACAATCGCTTTGTTGTTGAAGGTTTAAAGCAGCGCGGTGCGATCTTTGTTGAAGAACTCAATGAAGTGCCCGATGACAACATCGTGATTTTTTCCGCTCATGGCGTATCTCAAGCTGTCCGTCAGGAAGCCAAAGCACGTGATCTAACCGTGTTTGATGCAACTTGTCCTTTGGTGACCAAAGTACATATGGAAGTGGCCAGAGCGAGCCGCAGAAACATGGAAGTTGTTTTGATCGGCCATGCCGGACACCCAGAAGTAGAAGGTACCATGGGTCAGTATGCTAGCGAGACTGGTGGTATGTATTTGGTTGAAACACCAAGTGATGTTGAAGGTCTAAAAAGCATTGTTAAAGACACCTCTCACTTACACTATGTCAGTCAAACCACATTATCTGTCGATGAAACGGCGGATGTGATTGAAGAGCTGCGCCGAGTGTTTCCTGATATTCAAGGACCTCGCAAGGACGACATCTGCTACGCGACTCAGAACCGTCAAGATGCGGTTAGAGAGCTCGCGACCATGGTTGATGTTATGGTTGTGGTAGGTTCAAAAAATTCATCTAACTCTACGCGCCTGAAAGAGCTGGCTGAAAAGTTGGGCACACCAGGCCATTTAATCGACTGCCCTGAAGACATTGTTTCAGACTGGTTTACCGACAAAAAGCTCGTTGGCGTGACGGCTGGTGCATCCGCTCCTGAAGAGTTGGTGAATCAGATCGTGGATCGCATCAAAGAGTTAGGCGCGACTTCTGTTGAGAATGTGTTGGGTCGAGAAGAAAACATGTTTTTTGAAGTCCCGAAAGAGCTGCAGATAAAGCAAGTTGAGTAGGGCGTGTAGACCTTTCGAGGTTAAATTTTGTTCGAGATAAAAGCGTTTTAATCGCGGCGAGAGGTTTGTAGCTTAGTATTCTAAGCAAAACACCTCTCAACAAAGAGTAAAACGCTTTTAGTCGAACCCTGCGGGCAGCGTTTGTGGCTCCTTTCTACAGCGTTATCGGCTTATTGAGTAGAAACACTACACTTCAAAGCCTCTGTCTTGTATAAAAAATCCACAAACTGCTGCAAAAATTAGCTCGAAAGGTCAACACGTCCTAATTGTTCTAAAGCCGACAAATGTCGGCTTTTTTGATCTTAAACGCGGTCAGGCTCAATATTTTGTGGCTTTTTAAAGCAAGTACATAGCGAACTTTTGTTTGATGTTGCATAGTGAGATTGCTTAGGTATGAGTAACTAATTGATTGGAATAAATAATGCGTAGTTTCTTGCTAATGGTTGTTGTGTTCACTTTATCGGGCTGTGTCGCTTCAGTGGAGGACCTCGCTGAAGAGGGCAACTGGTATCAAATTGGCTATCAAGATGGAGTAGCAGGGCATCGACAGCGCTCTCAACGAGATTTAGCTGAACTGGGTAAGCCAAGAGTTCATGATTACGATGAAGGTTATCTGGTCGGTATTGATGAATTCTGTAACCCCAATTTTGCTTATCAAATAGGGGTATCGGGACAGTACTATGAAGGCGTATGTGAGAATACACCGGATGGTCAACGTTTCCGCATGGAATGGCAACGTGGCTGGGACGAGTACAAGAACCAGTAAGTATCTCTACAGCAAATTGTTTAATTTTAAGGCCTCTACTCAGAGGCCTTTGTCGTTAGACAACTTTAGGGTATAAAACACCAAGCGGAACACTTCTACTCGCGCCGGTAACTTCAGGTAGATTACTCGGCATATTATGCACAAATCGTTCTGCTAACCATGCAAAGGCGAGGGCTTCCATGTAATCGGTATTGATGCCTTTTTCTGAGGTAGGAGCAACATGCCAATCCGGAAGCTTATCTTGTAGCCCTTTCATCAACATAGCGTTGTGAACGCCGCCACCACATACCAGTAGCTCTGGTTTAGAGCCTTGCTTATAGCGTGTAACTTGATCGGTAATGGTGATGATGGTGAGTTCATTGAGTGTTCGCAAAACATCAACTGCGCTATATTCTGGCCTTATAAATTGAGCCAACCATTGTTGGTTGAACAATTCTCTTCCCGTACTCTTTGGATACGCTTTGGCAAAGTAACTATCGTTTAACATGGCATCCAACATTTTAGGGATAATATTCCCTTGAGATGCCAGTTTGCCATTCGAGTCGTATTTTTGGTCAAACTGCTCTGCTACCCAAATATCCATCAAGGTATTACCCGGTCCAGTATCGTAACCAATAACAGGTGAATCCAAGCTCAATACCGAAATATTAGCGATACCACCGATGTTTAATACCACAACACTGGAGTCTTGAGGTGCAAAAATGGTGTTGTGAAAAGCAGGTACTAAGGGAGCACCTTGCCCACCTAACGCCACGTCTTTGCGTCTAAAATCGGCAATAGTATCAATGCCCGTTCGTGCAGCAATGATATTGGCATCACCAATTTGCATGGTAAAGGGATTGGGTTGTTCAGGACTGTGAAAGACGGTTTGACCATGGTTGCCAATGGCTCGTATATCTGACGGTGCAAGATTTTGTTTCGCCAAAAATGCGTTAATAGCATTCGCATACAAGTGCCCGAGTAAATGATCAAGTTCGCCGACTTCTGCAAGGCTGGTGGGTTGACCTAAGCAAATAGCCTGAAGGCGATCTTTGAGCGCGAAGGGCATTGGGTGTGCGTAAAACTCGAGTAGTTTGGGATAGTGGTGAGTAAACTCTACTAACGCACAGTCGACGCCATCCATACTAGTACCAGACATTACTCCAATATACAGCTCTCGCATCGGTCATCCCCTCAGATATTTGGATATTCATTGTATTTAATATCAAATGCCCCTAACCTCGACCAGCAAGTAGGTTTAGTTTTGGAGAGTAGGGCACATGGGACCACTTTGGGTTGATGTTCAAGGGTATGAGTTAGACGCAGAAGACAGAGAGATTTTGCAGCACCCAACAGTTGGTGGGTTGATCTTATTTGCGCGTAACTTCCATGATTCTATGCAGTTACGCGAGTTGACTCGAACTATTCGCAGCGCGGCAAAGCGCCCCATTTTGATTGGTGTTGACCAAGAGGGGGGTAGAGTGCAGCGCTTTAGACAAGAGTTTAGCTTACTGCCTCCTGCTAAGCACTATCTCAATGCCAAGCAGCCAGAATTCGCCGCTAAGCAGGGGGGCTGGCTGATGGCTTCGGAACTGCTCGCACATGGTATTGACTTGAGCTTTGCTCCCGTTCTGGATGTTGGACACCAAAGTAAAGCCATCGGCGACCGCGCTTTTTCTGATCAAGTTGATCAGGTTTACCAACAAGCGAAAGCCTTTATTCACGGTATGAAAGCTGCTGGAATGAAAGTGACGGGAAAACATTTTCCCGGTCATGGCGCAGTAGAAGCCGACTCTCACCTCGAAACCCCTATCGACCCAAGAGACGAGGTTCATAGTAAAGACATATCAGTGTTTAAGAGATTGATCGATGACAATTTGTTAGATGCCATGATGCCAGCGCACATTATCTATTCTCATTACGACGACCAACCTGCCAGCGGCTCTAAATACTGGTTACAGTCGGTACTAAGAGAGCAATTAGGTTTCGATGGATTGGTTTTCTCAGACGATCTAAGTATGGAGGGCGCCAGCGTAATGGGCGGAGCGGCAGAACGGGCCCAACAAGCATTAGAAGCCGGCTGCGATATGTTACTCATGTGCAATAAGCGTGCATCTCAGGTTCAAGTACTCGATAACTTGCCTATTACTGTCTGTCAAAAGGCAAGTTTGATGCAAGCAGGTCAGCACTACGATTGGAAAACACTTCGCGCATCAACTCGTTGGTCAGAGGCAAAATCCGAGTTAGATAAAATTCTCAACATGTAAAAATAATTTTACATATGTGTTTTTTATAATTTACGGTTGACTGTTTTTTGGCTTTTGATAAATTGAATCTAAAGGTTTCTTATTTTGTAAAATATTTTGTACGGGTTGGTCGCCATGAAAAAAAGTGAACTGAGTAATGTCAACATTAGTGAAGAGCAGGTTCTGATAACTCCGGAAGAACTAAAAGCCAAACTACCGCTGAGTGAAAAAGCACGCAGAAGTATTCAAGAGTCTCGCCAGACTATTGCCAATATCATTCATAAAAAGGATCACCGCCTTTTGGTGGTGTGTGGTCCTTGTTCAATTCACGATGTCGATGCTGCAAAAGAGTACGCTAGAAAGCTAAAAGCGTTATCGGCCGAGCTATCGGATCAACTGTACATCGTGATGCGTGTTTACTTTGAAAAGCCAAGAACAACGGTAGGCTGGAAAGGTTTGATTAATGATCCAAATCTGGATGGTTCGTTTGATATTGAACACGGGTTACATGTAGGGCGCCAGTTGCTAACGGATCTGGCCGAGATGGACATCCCACTTGCGACAGAAGCGTTAGACCCAATTAGCCCACAATATTTAGCGGATACATTTAGCTGGGCTGCGATTGGTGCTCGTACAACCGAATCGCAAACCCACCGCGAGATGGCCAGTGGTTTGTCTATGCCAATTGGCTTCAAAAATGGTACTGATGGCAGTCTCGCAACGGCAATCAATGCTATGCAGGCTGCAGCCTCTGGTCACCGTTTCATGGGTATTAACCGCGAAGGTCAAGTTGCGTTACTTACCACGCAAGGCAACCCAGATGGCCATGTCATTTTACGTGGCGGTAAGCAGACGAATTATGATTCAGTGTCAGTGACCGAATGTGAACAAGAAATGGACAAGGCGGGATTGGAAGCTTCGCTAATGGTCGACTGCAGTCACGCTAACTCTCGCAAAGACTTCCGCAGACAGCCTTTAGTTGCAGAAGATGTGATCCATCAAATTCGTGAAGGCAATCGCTCGATCACCGGATTGATGATTGAGAGTCATATCAATGAAGGTAATCAGTCCTCGGATTTGTCTCCTTCAGAAATGAAGTATGGTGTATCTATCACTGATGCGTGTATCAGTTGGGAAAGCACTGAGACGCTACTGCGTCATGCGCACAAAGAACTGGTTCCTTTTCTAGAGAACAGAATTAAGTAGTTGAGGTAAATATGGCCGCTGAGTTGGCAGATCTTCGCGATGATATCGATGCCGTCGATAAGCAAATACTATCGTTGCTTAAGCAGCGTTTGTCTTTGGTAGAAAAAGTAGGTCAGGTTAAGAGTCAGCACGGTTTACCTATTTATGCGCCAGATCGAGAGGCAGCTATGTTGGCATCTCGACGCGAAGAAGCGGAAAAAATGGGCGTGCCGCCTCAACTTATTGAAGATATTTTGCGTCGTACCATGCGTGAATCCTATGCCAGCGAGAAAGATTCGGGCTTTAAATGTTTAAAACCTGAATTAGGCAAAGTTGTCGTTATCGGTGGTCGTGGACAGCTAGGTAGGTTGTTTGCCAAGATGTTCACGTTGTCTGGTTATGACGTTGAAATTGTGGGGCGCGATGACTGGGAAAAAGCAAACGACGTATTCGACCAAGCAGGTCTAGTTGTGGTCACGGTACCGATTCATTTAACCGAAGCCGTCATTGATAAACTAACCAACCTCTCTGAAAACTGTATTCTCTGCGATTTAACTTCGATTAAGAATAAGCCACTGCAGGCAATGATGAAGGTACACGCTGGACCAGTAGTAGGATTGCACCCAATGTTTGGTCCGGATGTTCCTAGCTTAGCAAAACAAGTCATTGTTCATTGTGAAGGACGTGGTGCTGAAAATTATCAGTGGCTGTTAGAGCAGTTCAAGATTTGGGGAGCGAGTCTTTGTGCTATGGATGCTGAAAAGCACGACAATGGCATGACATTGATCCAAGCATTACGTCACTTCACGTCTTTTGCGTATGGATTACACTTGAGTCAGGAAAACCCGGATATTGATGATCTTCTGGCTTTGAGCTCACCGATCTATCGTCTTGAGCTAGCCATGGTAGGCCGCTTATTTGCACAAGATTCGTCATTGTACGGAGACATCATTTTGTCTTCAGACGATAACATTGCGATGATTCGCCGCTTTCATCAGTGCTTCGGGGATGCACTTGAAATTCTCGATGCAAAAGACAAAGGCAGATTTGTCGAGGAGTTTTCTAAAGTATCAGATTGGTTTGGTGACTATTCGCAGTCCTTTATGGCAGAAAGCCAGAAGTTGTTGAAGCAAGCCAATGACTCGATTCACAGACAGTAACCACGGAAGACGAGTGGAAAGTCGAGTTACACTTTAAACCAATGAAACCAAAAAAGTGGCATTTTAAAGCCACTTTTCGTTTTTTAACCATGCCATTTATTTAGTGTTCTTCGCCTAAGTCTGACAGGTGTTCGATTTCTCGATGCAGTAAATCATCATTACCCACATTGAGCTCAACCAATCTTTTTAAATGACCAATGCTGTCAATATCGATATTGACAATACTCAGCCTTAACTGGGAAATATGGTTTTCCAATACTTCGGCTGTTGCTTCAATACAAACATCACTGTCTGGTAGCGTAAATGATATTGCTACATTTTGAGTCGCATCGATCCAATCGGTATCTTCAGCACTAATCAATAACAATCCGTGCAGTGATAAATCACGAATTTGAACAGTAACCACTCTCCCGGCTTGGGTTAACTCAGCGGGGGCATGATAGATAATTCTGGAAAAACGACGTCGTTCTGTCATGTGAAGTTCCTAAGTACACCTGCAGTAAGCCTAGCAGAGAATTTGGTTATTCTATAGTCATATGAACAAAGATACCTAGGGCGTGTCGACAAAAAAGCCGCTCTTGAGAGCGGCTAGTAAAGTATGAGTTAACTTATTGCTTGGCAATACGTTTGTATTTAATACGATGAGGTTCAGCTGCTTCAGGACCCAGTGTCTTCTTCAACCACTCCATGTACTCGGTGTAGTTACCCTCGTAGAAGTTAACCTGTCCTTCATCGCGGTAGTCGATAATATGGGTTGCGATGCGGTCTAAGAACCAACGGTCGTGCGAGATCACCATGGCACAGCCTGGGAATTCAAGTAAGGCTTCTTCCAGTGCTCGTAGCGTTTCAACGTCGAGATCGTTGGTTGGCTCATCGAGCAGTAGTACGTTACCGCCGGCTTTCAACAGCTTGGCCAAGTGCACGCGGTTACGTTCACCCCCAGACAGTTCACCAATTATCTTTTGTTGATCAGAGCCCTTGAAGTTAAAACGTGAACAATAAGCGCGAGCAGGGATCTCAAAATTATTGATTTTGATGATGTCAGCACCTTCCGAGATTTCTTGGAATACGGTTTTGCTGTCGTCCATGGAATCGCGGAACTGGTCAACCGAAGCCAGTTGAACCGTGTCACCCATGTCAATCGTACCGCTATCAGGTTGTTCGGTACCACTTAGCATTTTAAATAGGGTCGATTTACCAGCGCCATTCGCACCAATAATGCCGACAATTGCCCCTTTTGGCATACTGAACGACAAGTCGTCAATTAGAACTCGGCCGTCGAATGACTTGGTTAAGTTCGAGACTTCAATAACCTTGTCACCTAAACGCTCACCAGGAGGGATAAATAGCTCATTGGTTTCATTACGCTTTTGATGATCTGTATTTTGCAGTTCTTCAAAGCGTGCCATACGAGCTTTTGATTTAGCTTGACGACCCTTCGGATTTTGACGAACCCACTCAAGCTCTTTCTCGATTGTCTTTTGACGCGCTTTTTCTTGAGACGCTTCTTGTTGCAGTCTCGCGTCTTTTTGCTCTAGCCAAGATGTATAGTTACCTTCCCATGGAATACCTTCACCACGGTCAAGTTCAAGAATCCAGCCTGCCGCATTGTCGAGGAAGTAACGGTCGTGCGTAATGGCGACCACAGTACCCGTGTAATCCACAAGGAATCGTTCTAACCAAGCCACAGATTCAGCATCTAAGTGGTTGGTTGGCTCATCGAGTAGCAGCATGTCTGGCTTTTCAAGAAGCAAACGACAAATGGCAACACGGCGGCGCTCACCACCAGACAGATGTTCAATTTTTTGGTCCCATTCAGGAAGACGCAATGCATCCGCAGCACGTTCCAATGAGTTTTCTAGGTTGTGACCATCTTTGGCTTGAATCAGTGCTTCTAGCTCACCTTGCTCTTTAGCAAGAGCGTCAAAGTCAGCGTCTTCTAAAGCATACTCAGCGTACACCTCATCCAGTCTCTTTAAAGCACCAGCCACGTCTGAAACGGCTTCTTCAACAATTTCGCGAACGGTTTTAGTTTCATCGAGAACCGGTTCCTGAGGAAGGTAGCCAACATTTAGACCAGGTTGAGGACGAGCCTCACCATCAATGTCGGTATCGATGCCTGCCATAATACGCAGTAAGGTAGATTTACCCGCACCGTTCAGACCTAGAACACCAATTTTGGCGCCAGGAAAAAAGCTTAGAGAAATATCTTTAAGTATTTGACGCTTAGGTGGCACAATTTTGCTCACCCGCGACATGGTATAAACGTATTCAGCCATCGACCGACTTTCCCAATTAAGTATTTATTTCGCTGGGCATTCTATCCAAATTCTCTGAATCTGTCATACCCCAGTCATTGAGACTGAGTATAGTTTTTCCATGATAAATCGCTCAGGTTTTGGTGGTGGTTATTAGGGCGTGTTGACCTTTCGAGCTGATTTTTGCAGCCGTTTGTGGGTTCTTTATACAAGGCAGAGGCTTTGATGCGTAGTTATTCTACTCGATAAGCCGATAACGCCGTAGAAAGGAGCCACAAACGCTGCCCGTAGGGTTCGGCTGCGCGCCCCGGGCTAAAAGCGTTTTACTCTTTGTTGAGAGATGTTTTGCTTAGAATGACTAGGCTACAAACCTCTCGCCGCGATTAAAACGCTTTTTTCTGGGGACGCCTAGTCCGAACAAAATTTAATCGCGAAAGGTCAACACGCCCTAGTGTTTTACGTAGTAATGTCTCAAGATTTCGGGCCAAAGATGTGGCACAAGGCGCACAAAGGCCTATTGACAGAGAGTTTCCGTAAACTTGATAGAAACTTTTCTAGGTAAGTCGCTTCTATAATTAAACTCATTGGTGCCACATCTTCTATAAGTTTTCATGTGAACCAGTAACTATTCAGACGCACTGGACTATGAATTAGTGCGCGGCGCTTCAAAAGGACTAGGTAAATGTATTTCTCTTCAAAAGCCAAAGTGAGTTGGCTTTTAACCTCTATGGGGGTGATGCTTGCACCAAGCAGTGCGTTTGCATTATCGCTCAACGAGCAAAGAAACTTGTATGACCAAGTACAAGAGGCATTGGATAAGAAGGATCTGGCTTTTTACCAATCATCGATCAACCAACTGACTGGCTACCCACTTGCACCTTACTTAGATTACCGAGCATTTTTGGTTGATTTACAAAATAAGTCCCCGAGGCAAGCAACTCAATTTGAAGACAACCACAAAGCCTATCCTTTCTCTGCTTGGCTTAGCGCAGAATATTTAGATGCAAAGTTTGAAACTCAAAAGTGGCAAGACATTCTAGATTACAAAGCAACCGAACCCAAAGGGCAGAAATATCAGTGTATTTATTACACGGCAAAGTGGAAAGTCGGTGAGCTTGAAGGGGCGTGGAAGGGAGCTGAAAAGCTCTATTTAAATGGTCACAGTGTTGATGACAGTTGTGATGATCTGTTTGCCGCGTGGAAAAAAGCAGGGCTTCAGACAGATGCACTGATTTTGGAAAGAATGCTATTGGCTTTCGACAAGCGAAACCTGAGCTTGATGAAATACCTAAGTAAAAAATTAAATAGCCCTCATAGTAAACGACAAGCGCAGCATGTAATTGAACTTTACCAAAAGCCGGAGCGCGTAGTTCGGTTTGTTCAGCAAAATAGCATGTCAGAGTTTAATCAAGAGTTAGTGGCCAGTGCAGCAAAAAAATGGGGCCGCAGCCAACCAGATGTTGTCCAGTCACAAATTGATTTTGTCGCAAAGCGTGCCAATTGGGATTCAAACACCAGGCAAAAAGTGTTCGACTCAATCGGTTGGCGTTTGATGAATACTGATGAGATGGCAGCCAAAAAATGGCGTGATAGCGCCATAAAATCTAGCAGCAGCACTCGGTTAATTGAACGTAGAATACGATTAGCTATTCAAGAACAAGATTGGAGTAATGTTGAAAGCTGGATTCATATACTTCCTAACGAAACACAGCAATCGATGCGTTGGCAATACTGGTTGGGTCGAGCTGAAGTAGAGCAGGGAATTGTCACCAATGGAATGAAGCGGTTGGAGCAGCTTCTGGGTCAAAGGAATTTTTACAGTGTGGCGGCAGCAACGTCATTACAGCAAAGTTATGACTTTTCATACATGTGGCTGGATTATGATTTTCAGACCATCGCAAAGTTCACTTCTGATTTAGAACGGATTGATGAACTGATTGTCCGCGATAAAATCGGCGCGGCAAAACTTGAGTGGCGTTGGTTGTTGAGTCGAGCTTCGGTCAATCAACGCAAAATGTTAGCGGGTTATGCGGCGAAGCAGCGTTGGCATCATTTAACCGTAGAAGCAAGTATTCAAGCCAGAGCATGGGACCATTTGGAAATTCGTTTTCCGGTTGCGCACCAATGGTGGTTTAATTTTTACGGAGACAAATTGGATATTGACCCACTCACCTTGATGTCTGTGGCTAGACAAGAAAGTGCTTTCGATTCGCAGGCGCGTTCAGGAGCCGGGGCAAAAGGTATTATGCAAATCTTGCCGTCAACCGCGAAGTACACAGCACGAAAGTACAAGTTGTCATATCAAGGTAGCTCGGATTTGTTTGAAGTTGGCAAAAACATCGAAATCGGTAGCCGTTATCTGAAGAGCTTACTCAGCCGATACAATAACAATCGAATTTTTGCTTTTGCAGCGTATAATGCCGGACCACACAGAGTCTCGGTGTGGCGAGAGCGCAGCGCGGAAACTTTAGATGTATTCTCGTTTATTGAAACCATACCGTTTACTGAGACTCGTGGCTATGTTCAAAATATTCTAATGTTTGAGAGTTATTACCGCGACTTACTGGAAGTCGATGGCGTATTCTTAAAATCACACGAGTTGAACGCTAAGTATTAGTGACAAAAGGGCAACGATGACTTCACAAAAACCGGATTATCAAAGCTGGCAACAATTATTAGACCTTATTGAAACCAGCGTTGAACGTGAGCAGTTTCAGAGTTTATTAACTATGCTACTGACCCCGGATGAGCGTGATGCTCTGATTTCTCGAGTAAATATCATCAATGAACTGTTGAAAGGTGAGCTCTCTCAAAGACAAATCAGTCAGATGTTGGGAGTAGGTGTCGCGACCATTACCCGAGGATCGAATGAGCTGAAGTCGGTCGATGAAGAAACTAAGCGACAATTAGTCGAGTTACTGTCCAGTTCTAACTGATTCCCTATTATAAAAATGGCCGCTAATTACAGCGGCCGTTTTATTCTTATCTAAAGAGCTATCAAACATTAAAAATGGTTGGGATTGAGAAAAGGAATGAGTGCGAGTATAAGCGCTTGATGGTATACCGAACTGCGCGTCAAAAGGTCGTTAGTGAGTAATGCTATTGCACCACCTTTCTGTTTGATGTTATCGGTTGCGAACGCTTTGTCCATGGCGTCACCGAGCTCAATTCCCCGATAGAGTTCCTCACAAATGGCTGAAGGCAATTGCAAGCTGGCAGAACGTGATTCACCCCTTTGACCATTTGATTCAATCACCATCCACGCGAACGTAGCTCCACCTTCAAATCCTGCTTCTAAACCAACGTAAAATAGGGCATCCGGTTCGAGTGTTTGCGCATTTTTGACTCGATTAACCGCGCCTAGTTTAGTCTCATCGTTTGACATAGGTTGATCCGGTACTTCACTGGGCACGGATACACCCTTGATATTAAACACCTGATCCGGAAACGCTGCTGCAAATGCCGTTTCTACGGCTTTGATTTTTGCAGGGTTTAGAGATGCGACGACAACTTTATTCATTAGTTTGGTAACTGTACTTGTGTTGGTTTGACATTCTCGCTGGGGTAGCAACCGAGCACTTTGACGTGACGGGTAATACTAGTGAGTTCTTGGAGAACGTGTTGCATTGCCTCTGATTCAACGTGGGAATCTAAATCAACATAAAACATTTCTTCCCAAGGGTTACCCATAATTGGGCGCGATTCCAGCTTGGTCATATTGATGTGGTAACGTTTCAAAACGAGCAAGGTATCTACCAGCGCTCCCGCTTCTTGGGACGTCGACATAATCAAAGTAGTTTTGGCCGGGATTTGATGGGAGACATCGACTGGTTTTCTAGCGACAACGATGAAGCGAGTATGGTTTTCTGTTTGATTAGCGATTTGGCTTTGCATTGGCTGAAGCCCGTAAAGCTTTCCACTGCTGGCATTGCCTATCGCTGCAACATCCGGACGATTTAAATCTTTCACTTTCTGCATAGCGTCAGCCGTGCTTGCGCAAGATTCTAACGTCACGTTTTTCAGTCTGCTTAAAAACTCACTGCATTGCTGGTGGGGTTGCGGGTGAGAGTACAAGACTCTGATATCTTCAAGGTGAATGTCTTGTGTAGTCAGCAGGCAGTGTTCGATCGGGAGTGTAATTTCCCCAACAATGTGAAGAGTAGTGTGTTGTAACAAGTCATACACTTCGTTGATCGAACCAGAACTCGTATTCTCAATCGGCAACACCCCAAAGTCGGCGTGACCGGATTCAACGGTTTTTGCGACGTCTTTAAAGCTCGGACAGTTTAGCTCAACCAGTTCGTTGTTTTTTCGACTGAAATATTCATTGCTGGCCAGATGTGAATAAGAGCCTTTGGAACCAAGAAACGCAACGCGCGCTAATGGTTTTCTGCTCAACTCTGGGTTTGCCAAGTTTTGAAGGTATGCTTGTTGCAGCAACACAGAATCTTCAATGATGGTGTGGAACAGTTTGGTAATGTATTCCGCGTCTAGATCGTATTTCTGCTGACCATTGGTAATGAGTTTAACTAATAGCTGCTGCTCTCGACCGGCATCGCGAACGGGTTTAGAGGTTTTTACTTTGCTCTTGGCGACCTGCAGACTCAGTTGTCTGCGCTCGGAAAGCAGAGACAGTAGTTGGTCATCAAGTTGATTTAAGCGTTGTCGAATATCTTCCAACGAACTGGCGGTTTCACTCATGTTTATGTCCTTAATAATGAAAAAGGCCTCCTTTCGGAGGCCTTGTGTTCGTTTTTGACTTTTTCTTT
Source organism: Vibrio sp. ABH4_348 (assembly GCF_056159765.1). Taxonomy (NCBI): domain Bacteria; kingdom Pseudomonadati; phylum Pseudomonadota; class Gammaproteobacteria; order Vibrionales; family Vibrionaceae; genus Vibrio; species Vibrio sp. ABH4_348. Next base: position 425,318 of record NZ_JBSWVW010000001.1, read on the forward strand.
CGAAAACGAATTAGCCCCCAAATCTAGTGGCTAAAGAAAAACTCAAAAAAGAACACGGAAAACTGCATAAAAAACTCGTATTAATGAATGCAAAAACACAATAAGCAAGCATGCTTAAGAGGTCAAGAAAAAAAGTGGTGCTCTAGGCACCACGTTTAGAAATTGATTATCTGGTATTCGACTATTCTGCCACAGCAACTCTTTCGTTTCTTCTCGCTTCTGGCTTATGTCTCGCCTTGTTTAGCTGTCTTTCCAGTTTTTGTTCTACATCGTTAATAGCGATATACAGGTCGTTATGGGTCGAAGATGCGATTAATTGACCATTTGGAATGGTAAGCACCGCTTCAAATTTCTTTTGCTTATTTGGTTGTTCGCTGAAGCTTGCCTGACATCCAATAATATCCGCTTGCCATTTTTCTAACTTACCCAGTTTCTTCTCGATGTGGTTGCGGATTGCAGAGGTGATTTCGATGTTTTTGCCAGTTAAATTTACTTTCATAAGTGACTCCTCTGTGTCTCTTTTCATTCGGCTCACTTTCAGATTACTCATTCAGGCCAAATTAAATGTGATCTAAGTCATTTTATATTGTCGTGAACACAAGGTTTTCAGGGAGTGTGACTAACTGCGAATAGTACTTAATTAATTGTACGGTTTTGCTTGAAAGTTACGTTCAATGACGTACATTGGATTAAGTTTGTTACTAAGAATCTCCGTTTTTAGTGGCTTTGTTCGAGCTAAATATTTTGAATGCTACACTTCAATTCGTTCGCAGGCTTGAACACTTACAAAGAATCTTAAAAAAAACGCCTAGAATACGAATTCTAGGCGTTTTTTAATTTCATCTTAATTTTTGGTTATCAGTAGCTCGGGTTTAAGCGAATGAGCTCTTTAGTACGTTCAACCGACTCTTCCAAGCCTAACTGTTTGTATGCTTCAAGTTGAATCCACAATGACTTTCGCGCCGCAATGGTATCTGGGTACGAGCGTTGGATCTCTTGGCTGCGTTTTACTGCTGCTATCCAAGCTTCACGTCGCAAGTAAAAATCGGCAGTAGCGAGGTCATAGTTGGCAAGACGATTTTTCAACGCCTCAAGACGCTTTTGCGCGTCTTGCGCATATTGGCTATTCGGGAAGCGCAGTAGTAGCTTTTTGAAATCTGCAAAAGCGGCTTTTGCCGGCTCAGGATCGCGGTCGCTACGTTCAATATTAAGTATTTCATGCATGATGCTGGTGTCTTGAGCCATATTACTCAAACCGCGCATGTAGATTACCCAGTCTAACTTTTCATGAGTTGGGTTTAAGCGAGAAAATCGCTCTATTGTTGCAAGAGCTAACGCAAGGTCACCATTTTTGTAGTAGGCGTAAATCAAATCAAGTTGCACCTGCTCCGAATACGCGCCGAACGGATAGCGTGAATCTAACGCCTCCAATTTTTCTATTGACGAGTTCCAAGCACCTTCTTGCAAAGCCGTTTGAGCCTCTGAATACAAAATAGAGGGCGGAACATCAGGTACTACAGCGGGTGTGTTTTCACACCCAGCTAACAAGGTTATAGCCAATAATCCAGAGAGAGTTTGCAATTTCATTTCAGGCGTCGTGTCCTTCAGTATTTATTTCTAGTGTGTTCGTTACATTCACTGGCGTAACAGATACAATGAAGAAATCACACATTTTTCCACAGTCGTGACAATTAGTCTCACTGTTTTTAAAAAAGTTCGATATGGCTCAGCAGATTGAATTAACAGATACTGTTAAAGACACACAACTTGGTCAACGATTAGACCAAGCCCTAGCCGAATTGTTTGGCGATTTTTCCCGTTCGCGTATTAAAGAATGGTTGCTTGATGGCAAGGTCACGATTGATGGCGTAACAGTGACCAAACCAAGAACTCGGGTCATGGGTGGTGAAACTATCACTTTGATTGCAGAGCTTGAAGACGAAGAACGTTGGCTACCACAAGATATCCCGTTGAACATTGTCTACGAAGATGACGATATCTTGGTGATTAATAAGCCTCGAGATTTTGTAGTACATCCGGGAGCGGGTACTCCAGATGGAACTGTGCTCAATGCATTGCTTCATCACTTCCCTGCAATAGCAGAAGTACCTCGTGCAGGTATCGTTCATCGTCTAGATAAAGATACGACAGGCCTGATGGTTGTAGCAAAAACAGTCCCAGCTCAGACCCGTCTAGTTCGAGCACTTCAAAAGCGCAATATTACTCGAGAATATGAAGCGATAGCGATTGGCCGAATGACGGCTGGTGGCAAAGTCGATCAGCCCATCGGGCGTCATTCTACAAAACGTACTTTGATGGCCGTTGCGCCTATGGGAAAGCAAGCCGTGACACATTATCGTGTGGCCGAGCATTTCCGAGAGCATACTCGTATTCGATTAAGACTGGAAACCGGTCGTACTCACCAGATTCGAGTGCATATGGCTTATCTTCAACATCCGCTATTAGGTGATACACCATACGGTGGGCGAGCGAGAATCCCGACTGGTGCCAACCAAGAGTTGACCGATCGAATTCGGAACTTTGATCGTCAAGCACTTCATGCCGCCATGTTGCGATTTGACCACCCAGTTACGGGTGAAGAGTTGGAGTTTCACGCTCCAATCCCTGACGACATGGTCGAAATGACAGAAATGTTGCGCGAAGATACTAAACAACACGGAATGCCGGACGAGTACTAAATGAATTGGCTAACAGCAAACTGGCCTGCGCCTCAACATGTGAAAACCGTTTCAACAACTCGTCACGACGGACAATCGGCTGGCGGGTATTCAAGTTTAAATTTGGGACAACATGTCGGCGACGATCCAGATCTTGTTAGCCAAAATAGACGCTTGCTTCAATCGGAATCTGAAATGCCCAGTGCACCATATTGGCTAGATCAGATCCACTCAACGCGAGTTGTTGAAGCTAGTAAAACGCCAAAAACATTGCCAGTCAAAGCTGATGCAAGTTTTTCAACAGAACCTGGTGTGGTTTGCACTGTGATGACAGCAGACTGCTTGCCGCTGCTAGTAACTAATTCGAAGGGTACTCAAGTTGCCTCAATTCATGCAGGTTGGCGCGGGTTGGTAGACGGAATAATCGAAAATACACTCAACAAATTTTCCGATGATGTTCTAGTTTGGCTTGGTCCTGCAATAGGACCCAATGCGTTTGAAGTAGGACCGGAAGTCCGGCAAGCGTTTATCGACAAACAGGCAATATCCGAGCAGGCTTTTGTTGCAAGACAAACCTTAGAAAAAGGCAGCTCAGAAACAAAGTATTTGGCTGATATCTATCAGCTTGCTCGTTTTCGTTTGAGAGAGCTAGGTGCCGATCGTATCTACGGTGGTGAGTATTGCACCTTTAGCAATCCCGATTTCTTTTCTTATCGAAGAGATGGACAAACTGGGCGACAAGCCTCCTCTATTTGGATTGCTGATTAATCCCTCTAAAACTCAGTTAACATAAAGCATTCATATTCCTTCTCAGGTCTTGAAATAGGGCGGTGCTATGACCATGTTATAGATAACACCGCTCGTCTGTTTTCAACGACCTTAAAACAATCTCTTAAGTCATATTACGGTCGCTAGGCGAGAGCATTTTTCATGTTCACGTTAACTAGGGTAGGAGATTTACCAATGCGTCTCGATCGTTTCACCAGCAAATTTCAAATAGCGATCTCAGATGCCCAGTCTTTAGCACTTGGGCGTGATCATCAGTATATTGAACCAGTCCATTTAATGGTGTCTTTACTCGATCAAAATGGCAGTCCAGTGCGTCCATTGTTTACGTTATTGAATGTAGACATGACCCAACTTCGCTCAAAGTTGAGTGAAATTTTGGACAAGTTACCCAAAGTCAGTGGCATTGGAGGAGATGTTCAACTCTCGGCAGCAATGGGCACCATTTTTAATCTGTGCGACAAAATTGCCCAAAAGCGCCAAGACGCTTACATTTCGTCAGAGATTTTTTTGTTAGCCGCTCTACAAGATAAAGGTCCGCTGGGAGAACTATTAAAATCCCTCGGTATTACCGAAGGTAAGTTATCTGAAGCAATAGAAAAAATTCGCGGTGGTCAGAAGGTAAAAGACCAAAATGCTGAGGATTTGCGCCAAGCGTTGGAGAAATTCACGGTGGATCTCACCGAGCGAGCTGAACAAGGCAAACTTGATCCGGTTATTGGTCGTGATGATGAAATTCGACGCACGATCCAAGTGTTGCAGCGTCGTACCAAAAACAACCCCGTTATTATTGGTGAACCGGGGGTTGGTAAAACGGCCATTGTTGAAGGTTTGGCCCAGCGAATAGTTAATGGTGAAGTGCCGGAAGGTCTGAGAAGCAAGCGAGTATTGTCTCTCGACATGGGAGCTCTGGTTGCAGGCGCCAAATATCGTGGTGAGTTTGAAGAGCGTTTAAAGTCGGTCCTCAACGAGTTAGCTAAAGAGGAAGGCAATGTCATTCTCTTTATCGACGAAATACATACCATGGTTGGAGCTGGTAAAGGTGAAGGCTCAATGGATGCGGGTAATATGCTCAAACCGGCACTTGCTCGAGGCGAGTTGCATTGTGTTGGTGCTACAACACTGGATGAATACCGCAAGTACATTGAAAAAGATCCAGCGTTAGAACGACGTTTCCAAAAAGTAATCGTCGATGAACCGTCAGTGGAAGATACGGTCGCGATACTCCGCGGTCTTAAAGAGCGTTACGAGCTCCATCATCATGTAGAAATTACCGATCCTGCGATTGTTGCTGCGGCCAGTCTTTCCCATCGTTATATCTCTGATAGGCAGTTACCGGATAAAGCCATTGACCTGATCGATGAGGCCGCATCCAGTATTCGAATGCAGATTGACTCCAAACCAGAAGCGCTAGACCGTTTAGAGCGAAAAATCATCCAGCTAAAAATAGAGCAGCAAGCATTAAGTAAAGAAACTGACGAAGTGAGCGAACGACGATTGGGAATGCTCAATGAAGAGCTGTCCGATAAAGAACGTCAACTTGCTGAACTGATGGAAGTTTGGAATACCGAAAAAGCGGCGTTGTCCGGCACTCAACATATTAAATCTGCACTAGAGCAAGCTCGTATGGATATGGAGTTTGCACGAAGAGCGGGCGATTTAAGTCGAATGTCTGAACTTCAATACGGAAAAATTCCAGAACTGGAAAAACAGTTAGATTTAGCAACACAAGCTGAAATGCAAGAAATGACACTATTGCGCAATAAAGTCAGTGACGCTGAAATAGCAGAGGTACTTTCCAAGCAAACAGGAATTCCGGTTTCCAAAATGCTTGAAGCTGAAAAAGAAAAGCTTCTGCGCATGGAGGAAGTCCTGCATTCGAGAGTGATAGGACAGGAAGAAGCTGTGGCTGTGGTATCAGATGCTATTCGCCGCAGTCGAGCTGGTTTATCCGATCCCAATAAACCAATTGGATCGTTTCTATTTTTAGGTCCTACAGGTGTCGGCAAAACAGAGCTTTGTAAAACGCTCGCTAGCTTTATGTTCGATAGCGAAGATGCGATGGTCCGTATAGATATGTCCGAGTTTATGGAAAAGCACTCAGTCGCAAGACTCGTTGGCGCACCTCCTGGGTATGTGGGGTATGAAGAGGGCGGCTATTTAACAGAAGCAGTTCGACGCAAACCGTATTCGGTAATCCTATTAGATGAGGTCGAAAAAGCTCATCCGGATGTATTTAACTTGTTGCTTCAGGTTTTGGACGACGGACGTTTGACTGATGGCCAAGGTCGAACTGTTGATTTTCGAAACAGTGTGGTAATCATGACTTCCAATCTAGGGTCGACGAGAATACAGGAAAATTTTGCATCGTTAGACTATCAAGGTATTAAAGATGCAGTAATGGAAGTAGTGGGCCAGCACTTTAGACCTGAGTTTTTGAATCGTGTCGATGAGAATGTAGTGTTCCATCCATTGGGAGAAGCACACATCAAGTCAATAGCCGCTATTCAACTACAAAGGTTGGCAAACCGAATGGAAGAGCGGGGTTATGAACTGGAAGTGTCAGATAAAGCGTTGGAGTTTTTAGCCGCTGCTGGGTTTGATCCTGTCTATGGTGCACGGCCACTTAAACGGGCGATTCAGCAATCGGTGGAGAATCCACTAGCGAAGTCGATATTGTCTGGAAGCATCGTACCGGACAAAAAAGTACAATTAATTGTGAGCGGTGAACAAATCATTGCTCATCAATAATTGTCTTAAATAAGCGTCAAAATAGCGGGTTTGGTTGAATCTTGTTCAAACGAACCCATTTTCTATTTTAATTGCGATTTGGCTATTGCCTTCGTCAAACTCTTCCCTATAATGCGCCTCCGTTGTCCAGCGAAACCTGACAAAATCAAATGTAAAAAGTATTTGACACATAAAAGGATATCGCTAGAATGGCAATCCGCTTCGAAGGGTAACCAGACAAGCAAATAGGCTGAGAAGCCTCTCTTTTATAGAGAAACGCTCTTTAACAATATAAACCTATCAATCTGTGTGGGCACTCGTTGATGATAATCCAATTAGAAGCTTAGGCTTCAAATTCGGTTTCAATGAACGAAGTGACCATTGAATCTTCGGATTCAGCACAGTCAATTCAACATTACATATGTAATGTCAGTATTCATTGAGCCAACCAAAACTTAAATTGAAGAGTTTGATCATGGCTCAGATTGAACGCTGGCGGCAGGCCTAACACATGCAAGTCGAGCGGAAACGGCAACATTGACTCTTCGGATGATTTGTTGGACGTCGAGCGGCGGACGGGTGAGTAATGCCTGGGAAATTGCCCTGATGTGGGGGATAACCATTGGAAACGATGGCTAATACCGCATAATAGCTTCGGCTCAAAGAGGGGGACCTTCGGGCCTCTCGCGTCAGGATATGCCCAGGTGGGATTAGCTAGTTGGTGAGGTAAAGGCTCACCAAGGCGACGATCCCTAGCTGGTCTGAGAGGATGATCAGCCACACTGGAACTGAGACACGGTCCAGACTCCTACGGGAGGCAGCAGTGGGGAATATTGCACAATGGGCGCAAGCCTGATGCAGCCATGCCGCGTGTATGAAGAAGGCCTTCGGGTTGTAAAGTACTTTCAGTTGTGAGGAAGGTGGTGCCGTTAATAGCGGTATCATTTGACGTTAGCAACAGAAGAAGCACCGGCTAACTCCGTGCCAGCAGCCGCGGTAATACGGAGGGTGCGAGCGTTAATCGGAATTACTGGGCGTAAAGCGCATGCAGGTGGATGACTAAGTCAGATGTGAAAGCCCCGGGCTCAACCTGGGAACTGCATTTGAAACTGGTCGTCTAGAGTACTGTAGAGGGGGGTAGAATTTCAGGTGTAGCGGTGAAATGCGTAGAGATCTGAAGGAATACCGGTGGCGAAGGCGGCCCCCTGGACAGATACTGACACTCAGATGCGAAAGCGTGGGGAGCAAACAGGATTAGATACCCTGGTAGTCCACGCCGTAAACGATGTCTACTTGGAGGTTGTGGCCTTGAGCCGTGGCTTTCGGAGCTAACGCGTTAAGTAGACCGCCTGGGGAGTACGGTCGCAAGATTAAAACTCAAATGAATTGACGGGGGCCCGCACAAGCGGTGGAGCATGTGGTTTAATTCGATGCAACGCGAAGAACCTTACCTACTCTTGACATCCTCAGAAGAGACTGGAGACAGTCTTGTGCCTTCGGGAACTGAGAGACAGGTGCTGCATGGCTGTCGTCAGCTCGTGTTGTGAAATGTTGGGTTAAGTCCCGCAACGAGCGCAACCCTTATCCTTGTTTGCCAGCACTTCGGGTGGGAACTCCAGGGAGACTGCCGGTGATAAACCGGAGGAAGGTGGGGACGACGTCAAGTCATCATGGCCCTTACGAGTAGGGCTACACACGTGCTACAATGGCGCATACAGAGGGTAGCCAACTTGCGAGAGTGAGCGAATCCCAAAAAGTGCGTCGTAGTCCGGATTGGAGTCTGCAACTCGACTCCATGAAGTCGGAATCGCTAGTAATCGTAGATCAGAATGCTACGGTGAATACGTTCCCGGGCCTTGTACACACCGCCCGTCACACCATGGGAGTGGGCTGCAAAAGAAGTGGGTAGTTTAACCTTCGGGAGGACGCTCACCACTTTGTGGTTCATGACTGGGGTGAAGTCGTAACAAGGTAGCGCTAGGGGAACCTGGCGCTGGATCACCTCCTTACGAAAAGATTATTGCGATGAGTGTTCACACAGATTGATGGTTTATACGTTTAAGAGACGATACTGGGTCTGTAGCTCAGGTGGTTAGAGCGTTCGCCTGATAAGCGAGAGGTCGGTGGTTCAAGTCCACTCAGACCCACCAATTTTCCTCCCAGGAGATTGGAGTACAGTATCACACCTGATGGGGCTATAGCTCAGCTGGGAGAGCGCCTGCCTTGCACGCAGGAGGTCAGCAGTTCGATCCTGCTTAGCTCCACCATCTTTAAATATTCTCTCTTGAGAGTCTTTAAAAATGGTTTCATTAGAAACTAGCTCTTTAACAATTTGGAAAGCTGACGAATAACAACAATCCCCATATCTTCGGATATGCGTTGTTATTCATTTAAAAGTTCTCAAATCCTAACTTACTTTGAAATATAAGTGATTTAGGTACCAACACACATTCAAGTGTTCTTGGCTTTTGTTTTCGCTTTTAGAAAGCAAAAGAAATTATTTGAGTCCGGCAAAATCAGTCTCTCACTCATGTAAATAACTGAGAGACAACTTTGGTTGTTTAACCTTACTTTTTGTTAAGTAAGACCCTTTGGGGTTGTATGGTTAAGTGACTAAGCGTACACGGTGGATGCCTTGGCAGTCAGAGGCGATGAAGGACGTAGTAACTTGCGATAAGCGTAGATTAGGCAGTAACAGCCACTTGAGTCTACGATTTCCGAATGGGGAAACCCAATTGCATAAGCAATTATCTTGCACTGAATACATAGGTGTAAGGGGCGAACCGGGGGAACTGAAACATCTAAGTACCTCGAGGAAAAGAAATCAACCGAGATTCCGAAAGTAGCGGCGAGCGAAATTGGATTAGCCCTTAAGCTTTTAATGAGACAGGTGAAGGCTCTGGAAAGTGCCGCAATAAAGGGTGATAGCCCCGTAACCGACATCTCATCATCAGTGAAATCGAGTAGGGCGGGACACGTGATATCCTGTCTGAACATGGGGGGACCATCCTCCAAGGCTAAATACTCCTGACTGACCGATAGTGAACCAGTACCGTGAGGGAAAGGCGAAAAGAACCCCTGTGAGGGGAGTGAAATAGAACCTGAAACCGTGTACGTACAAGCAGTAGGAGCCCTTCGGGGTGACTGCGTACCTTTTGTATAATGGGTCAGCGACTTATATTCAGTAGCAAGGTTAACCGACTAGGGGAGCCGTAGAGAAATCGAGTCTTAACTGGGCGCTCAGTTGCTGGATATAGACCCGAAACCAGGTGATCTAGCCATGGGCAGGTTGAAGGTTGAGTAACATCAACTGGAGGACCGAACCGACTAATGTTGAAAAATTAGCGGATGACTTGTGGCTAGGGGTGAAAGGCCAATCAAACCTGGAGATAGCTGGTTCTCCCCGAAAGCTATTTAGGTAGCGCCTCGGACGAATACTACTGGGGGTAGAGCACTGTTAAGGCTAGGGGGTCATCCCGACTTACCAACCCTTTGCAAACTCCGAATACCAGTAAGTACTATCCGGGAGACACACAGCGGGTGCTAACGTCCGTTGTGGAGAGGGAAACAACCCAGACCGCCAGCTAAGGTCCCAAATTATAGCTAAGTGGGAAACGATGTGGGAAGGCTTAGACAGCTAGGATGTTGGCTTAGAAGCAGCCATCATTTAAAGAAAGCGTAATAGCTCACTAGTCGAGTCGGCCTGCGCGGAAGATGTAACGGGGCTAAGCTATAAACCGAAGCTGCGGCTGCAATCTTTGATTGCGGGGTAGGGGAGCGTTCTGTAAGCCGTTGAAGGTGGTCTGTAAAGGCTGCTGGAGGTATCAGAAGTGCGAATGCTGACATGAGTAACGATAAAGGGGGTGAAAAACCTCCTCGCCGGAAGACCAAGGGTTCCTGTCCAACGTTAATCGGGGCAGGGTAAGTCGACCCCTAAGGCGAGGCCGAAAGGCGTAGTCGATGGGAAACGGGTTAATATTCCCGTACTTCTTACAATTGCGATGGGGGGACGGAGAAGGCTAGGTGGGCCTGGCGACGGTTGTCCAGGTTCAAGTGCGTAGGCTTGAGGTTTAGGTAAATCCGGACCTCTCTAAGGCTGAGACACGATGTCGAGTCACTACGGTGATGAAGTCATTGATGCCATGCTTCCAGGAAAAGCCTCTAAGCTTCAGATTGTAAGGAATCGTACCCCAAACCGACACAGGTGGTCGGGTAGAGAATACCAAGGCGCTTGAGAGAACTCGGGTGAAGGAACTAGGCAAAATGGTACCGTAACTTCGGGAGAAGGTACGCTCTTGATGGTGAAGTCCCTTGCGGATGGAGCTGACGAGAGTCGCAGATACCAGGTGGCTGCAACTGTTTATTAAAAACACAGCACTGTGCAAAATCGTAAGATGACGTATACGGTGTGACGCCTGCCCGGTGCCGGAAGGTTAATTGATGGGGTTAGCGCTTGCGCGAAGCTCTTGATCGAAGCCCCGGTAAACGGCGGCCGTAACTATAACGGTCCTAAGGTAGCGAAATTCCTTGTCGGGTAAGTTCCGACCTGCACGAATGGCGTAATGATGGCCACGCTGTCTCCACCCGAGACTCAGTGAAATTGAAATCGCTGTGAAGATGCAGTGTACCCGCGGCTAGACGGAAAGACCCCGTGAACCTTTACTACAGCTTGGCACTGAACATTGACCCTACATGTGTAGGATAGGTGGGAGGCTTTGAAACGTTGTCGCCAGATAGCGTGGAGCCGTCCTTGAAATACCACCCTTGTAGTGTTGATGTTCTAACTTAGGCCCCTTATCGGGGTTGAGGACAGTGCCTGGTGGGTAGTTTGACTGGGGCGGTCTCCTCCCAAAGAGTAACGGAGGAGCACGAAGGTGGGCTAATCACGGTTGGACATCGTGAGGTTAGTGCAATGGCATAAGCCCGCTTAACTGCGAGAGTGACGGCTCGAGCAGGTGCGAAAGCAGGTCATAGTGATCCGGTGGCTCTGAATGGAAGGGCCATCGCTCAACGGATAAAAGGTACTCCGGGGATAACAGGCTGATACCGCCCAAGAGTTCATATCGACGGCGGTGTTTGGCACCTCGATGTCGGCTCATCACATCCTGGGGCTGAAGTCGGTCCCAAGGGTATGGCTGTTCGCCATTTAAAGTGGTACGCGAGCTGGGTTTAGAACGTCGTGAGACAGTTCGGTCCCTATCTGCCGTGGGCGTTGGAGAATTGAAGGGGGCTGCTCCTAGTACGAGAGGACCGGAGTGGACGAACCTCTGGTGTTCGGGTTGTGATGCCAATCGCATTGCCCGGTAGCTAAGTTCGGAATCGATAACCGCTGAAAGCATCTAAGCGGGAAGCGAGCCCTGAGATGAGTTCTCCCTGGCGCTTTAAGCGTCCTAAAGGGTTGTCGTAGACTACGACGTTGATAGGCAGGGTGTGTAAGCGTTGTGAGGCGTTGAGCTAACCTGTACTAATTGCCCGTGAGGCTTAACCATACAACACCCAAAGGGTTTTGATGGACTCAAAGCAAGAACGTTGAATGTGTAAATACAGAACCTTAAACAGCTTTCCGAATTAAAGAATTTGCTTGGCGACCATAGCGATGTGGACCCACCTGATTCCTTGCCGAACTCAGAAGTGAAACGCATTAGCGCCGATGGTAGTGTGGGGCTTCCCCATGTGAGAGTAGGACATCGCCAGGCTTTATTTTCGTTTTTAGATTTTAGAAAAATCTAAAGGCAAAAACTTAGACTCAAGAGTCTAACCAGTGCGGAGCGGTAGTTCAGTTGGTTAGAATACCGGCCTGTCACGCCGGGGGTCGCGGGTTCGAGTCCCGTCCGCTCCGCCACTTATTCGAGAGTCGTCTCAATAAACACGAAGATAGGGGTGTAGCTCCAATTGGCAGAGCAGCGGATTCCAAATCCGCGTGTTGGGAGTTCGAATCTCTCCACCCCTGCCATATTATGAAGCCTCAGCAGAAATGCTGAGGCTTTTTTATATGAGTGATGAACCAAAGCATCGAATTCCGCTAATACCCAAACATGCGCGTGTTGGGATTTTGAGTTTGTCCACCCTGCTGTAATCTAGAGGCTCTAGTCGAAAGACTGGAGCCTTTTTGCTTTTGGATGTTTAAGCAATCAATTCGCTGAATAGAGGGTTTCCGGACTTACCAACAGTAGTGCGTATTTGGGGCCGGAATACCAGCCTAGTCGAATCCCCGGTGTACCGCCGCATCCCACCTCTGCCATATTTAAGGCTCTAATCGAAGGATCGGAGCCTTTTTACTATTAGATATTTGAAGTAATCAACCATTAGAGTTGCGGATCCACCGACTTACCAAAATAGTGCGTGTCGGGAACTTGATAACAATCTCAGTCGAATATCTCCACCTGTACATATTTAAAGCCTGAGTTGGAAGACTAGTTTTTTAGTCTTTTGCTTCTGTTAAGCAAAACTGGAACGCCAGCTTGGGCAAGTGTCATTGTCGTCAGCTCAGTAACCGCCTTATCGTAAAGTCTCGTTGAAAATATTGAGGTTCAAGCTATAGAGTATTTCCCTTGATTGGAACTGCTGGCAATAAAAAAGCCGAGCAATAGCTCGGCTTTCATCAATACAAGGACAACGAAGATTACTTTAAGATTGCTTCATTTGCATTGTCACGGATGTGTTTTAGTAGAGACTTAACACCGCGTGCGCTAGACGCTACAACGTTGCCTGATTTGATGTACTCAGTGCCACCAGCAAAATCGGTAACTATCGCACCAGCTTCACGCGCTATTAATTCACCTGCCGCAATATCCCACGGCTTTAGGCCAAGTTCAAAGTAACCATCAACACGGCCAGACGCTAGATAACATAGATCTAACGCAGCTGAGCCTGTACGTCTGAAGTCTGAACACTCGGTAAACAGTGAGGAGACAATTTTTAAGTAGCTTTCAGAGTGGTGCTTTTGCTTGAACGGAAACCCGGTTGCCAAAACAGAGCCTGATAGATCTTTTAGTTGAGGTACACGAATACGAGCGTTGTTTAACTGAGCACCGGCACCACGTTGGGCAGTAAACAGTTCATTAAGCATTGGATCGTAAACACAGGCAACTTCAGTTTTACCTTTAATTTTGACTGCGATTGAGACTGAGAAATGTGGCAAACCTTTAACAAAGTTTGTGGTGCCATCTAACGGGTCAATGATCCATTGAACATCTTTGTCTTTACCTTCGGAAAGGCCAGACTCTTCTGCAACTATGCAATGGTCAGGATAAGACTGCTTGATTGTGTCGATAATTAAAGCTTCTGCTTCTTTATCCACGTTAGTCACAAAGTCGTTGATTCCTTTTTGCGACGACTCAATTTTATCCTTGTTTTCTAGTGATTTTGCAATGTGATTGCCTGCTTTACGCGCAGCACGAATCGCAATGTTTAGCATTGGATGCATAGTTATAACCCGAAAGATGTTAAAGAACGAAAATCGGCGCGAGTATATCAGAGTGCGGTTAAAAATAAAGCCATTTGTTTCCGTGTCGAAATGCGGTTGAACTATGGTAGTATTCACCGCTGATTTATTTAGTCGCGAATTATTATGTTGGATCAGATTAAAGTAGTGCTCGTAGGAACCTCTCACTCAGGTAATATCGGCTCAGCTGCACGAGCAATGAAAGTGATGGGATTAACGGACATGGTATTGGTCGATCCTCAATGTGAAGTCGATGCTCAAACTATTGCGTTGGCGGCAGGTGCCAGTGAAATTGCTCTCGAAGCAACGGTAGTTTCTAACTTAGATGAAGCGGTTAAAGATTGTTCGCTTGTCGTGGGAACCAGTGCCCGTTCTCGAACGCTCCCATGGCCAATGTTGGATGCGCGCGAATGTGGTGAGAAGTTGGTCGAGCGTGCGCAAATTTCAAAAGTAGCGGTTGTGTTTGGTCGAGAGCGAACTGGGCTGACCAATGATGAGTTACAACAATGCCACTATCACGTGGCTATTCCTGCCAATCCCGAATACAGCTCGTTGAACCTTGCAATGGCAGTTCAAACGCTTTGTTACGAAATTCGTATGGCAATGCTCAACAGTAAAAAAAGTGAAAAAGTTGAGGGTAACGTACAAGAATACCCGCGACATGAAGCATTAAACGGCTTCTTTACTCACTTACAAGAAGTATTGATAGAAACAGAATTTCTCGGTTCTGAACAGCCAGGCAAAGTGATGGACAAACTGAAAAGAATGTTTTTAAGAGCACAACCAGAAACTCAGGAACTCAATATCTTACGTGGCGTCTTAACAGCTTTCAGCAAAGCATTGAAACAGAAATAAGCAATTTGAAAATAATACCTGACTATTTTGGTCAAATTTAAAGTTGACCAAAATAGTCAGGTATGACACCATTCATACCACAGTAACAAAGTGGATATGGTGTTATGAGACTTACTTCAAAAGGACGATACGCTGTGACAGCAATGCTTGACGTAGCGTTGCATTCACAACAGAACCCAGTACCGCTGGCGGATATCTCAGAAAGGCAGGGCATTTCATTGTCTTACCTAGAGCAATTGTTTTCTAAGCTACGTAAAGCGGGTTTGGTTGCTAGCGTTAGAGGTCCAGGTGGCGGTTATCGACTTGGTGCAGAAGCAGACACCATAGCCGTTGGTACAGTTATCGCTGCAGTCGATGAATCGGTCGATGCGACCAAATGTAGTGGTAAAGGTAACTGCCAAGGTGGCACGCGATGCTTAACACATACCTTATGGTATGACTTAAGTGCTCGTATTAGCGACTTTTTGAATAATATTACTTTAGGTCAGTTAATGACTGACAACGATGTTCTAGAAGTATCCAACCGTCAAGATTTGAAGATGGTTGTAAGTAATGGCTTTAACAATAATAAAATACAGCCAAGTCAATCAGGTCTTACTTTAGGAAGCTAATTGACGAACCCTTTTTACACTGGAGTATAAAATGAAACTGCCCATTTATTTGGATTATTCAGCGACTTGTCCGGTTGACCCGCGAGTAGCTGAAAAAATGGTTCAGTACATGACTATGGACGGGACGTTTGGTAACCCAGCATCGCGTTCACATCGTTACGGCTGGCAGGCAGAAGAAGCGGTTGATACAGCACGTGAGCAAATTGCTGATCTAATCAACGCTGACCCAAGAGAAATTGTATTTACCTCAGGCGCAACTGAGTCCAATAACCTTGCCATCAAAGGCGCAGCTAACTTCTATTCAAAGAAGGGTAAGCACGTAATTACGGTAAAAACCGAGCATAAAGCGGTTCTTGATCCTTGCCGTCAATTAGAGCGTGATGGTTTTGAAGTGACGTATCTTGCGCCAGAATCTAACGGTCTTATTGATCTCGCCAAACTCAAAGATGCAATTCGCGAAGACACGGTTCTTGTGTCTGTGATGCACGCCAATAATGAAATTGGTGTTATTCAAGATGTGCAAGCGATTGGCGAACTGTGCCGTGAAAACAAAATTGTTTTCCACATGGACGCCGCACAATCAGCAGGCAAAATTGAAATCGACGTGCAGTCTTTGAAAGTTGACTTGATTTCTATGACAGCACACAAGATTTACGGACCAAAAGGTATTGGCGCACTTTACGTTCGCCGTAAGCCTCGTATTCGTCTTGAGTCGCAAATGCACGGTGGTGGCCATGAGCGCGGTTTCCGCTCAGGTACTTTAGCAACGCATCAAATTGTTGGCATGGGTGAAGCTTTCCGCATCGCCAAAGAAGACATGCAGAAAGATGCTGAGCATGCGAAGCAATTACGTGATCGACTGTTAGCGGGTGTTCAAGATATGGAAGCCGTTACAATTAACGGTGACTTAGAGCAGCGCGTTCCTCAAAACTTAAACATTAGCTTTGCCTTTGTTGAAGGCGAATCATTACTGATGTCACTAAAAGATCTGGCGGTTTCTTCCGGTAGTGCGTGTACATCAGCCAGCCTAGAACCATCTTACGTGTTAAGAGCACTGGGCCTGGACGATGAATTGGCTCACAGCTCAATTCGATTCTCGTTTGGTCGTTTCACTACTGAAGAAGAGATTGATTACGCAATCAAACAGATTCGCACAGCAGTAGACAAGCTACGAGAAATGTCTCCACTTTGGGATATGTACAAAGAGGGGATCGATTTAAGCACAGTGGAATGGGCACATCACTAATCCTTTACAAGGATAGATGAATAGGATTTGAGGTAAATATCATGGCATACAGCGAAAAAGTCATAGATCATTACGAGAACCCACGCAACGTTGGTTCATTCGACAAAGAAGACCCTTCAGTGGGTAGCGGCATGGTGGGAGCACCAGCATGTGGCGATGTGATGAAGTTACAAATTAAGGTTACTGAAGAAGGCATCATCGAAGATGCAAAATTCAAAACCTATGGTTGTGGCAGTGCGATCGCATCAAGCTCATTGGTAACTGAATGGGTTAAAGGCAAGAGTATTGACGAAGCAGCAGCAATCAAAAATGCAGAGATTGCTGAAGAATTAGAGCTTCCTCCTGTAAAAGTTCACTGTTCAATTTTGGCAGAAGATGCCATCAAAGCAGCAGTGGCTGATTACAAGAAAAAGAATCACTAATCCATGTATAATGGAGGGATTGTCTCCCTCCATTAATCGCTCAATTTAGATAGGTGCAGTATGGCCGTAACTCTTTCTGAAGCCGCCTCCGATCGCGTGAAGGCATTTTTACACAACCGAGGAAAAGGCTTGGGCCTCAGACTTGGCGTAAAGACAACAGGTTGTTCAGGTATGGCATACGTCCTTGAGTTTGTTGATGAGCTAAATGCCGAAGAAGACGAAGTGTTTGAGCACTCCGGCGTTACCGTAATCATCGACAAAAAAAGCCTAGTGTACTTAGACGGTACACAATTGGATTACGTGAAGGAAGGTCTAAACGAGGGCTTTGAATTCATCAACCCAAACGCGAAAAGCGAATGTGGTTGTGGTGAAAGCTTCAACGTCTAAGTTCAGATAGCTTTACGTGCTGGACGTTTTTCGTCAAGGAACGTTGTAAATGAACCACTTCGAATTATTTGGGCTACCAAGCCAGTTTCAACTGGATGGTGGCCTTCTTTCTTCGCAGTTTAGAGAACTGCAAAAACAATTCCATCCAGATAAGTTTGCGGCGGCGTCGGAAAGAGACAAGCTAATGTCTGTACAAAAGACCGCGCAAATCAATGAAGCGTATCAAACGCTAAAAGACCCGATCAGTCGCGCAGAGTACATGCTTCTTCTTGAAGGTATTGAACTCAAAGGAGAGCAACAAACGCTCCAAGATCCTGAGTTTCTTATGGAACAAATGGCTTTTCGCGAGGAGTTAGAAGACATCCCTAACAGCTCAGACCCTGAAACTAAGCTTTTTGACTTCGATGAAAAAGTGACCAAGCTATACAAGCAGAGTGTTATTAATCTGGAAAGCTTGTTGTCGACTCAAGATTGGGAAAGCGCAGCAAACTCCGTTCGAAAGCTAAAGTTCATTGCGAAATTGCGCGTTGAAGTTGAGCGTATTGAAGACAAACTGCTCGGATAGATAGGAAAGCAAATGGCATTACTACAAATTGCTGAGCCGGGTCAGAGCTCAGCTCCCCACGAACACAAGTTAGCTGTCGGTATTGACCTAGGCACAACAAATTCCTTAGTTGCCACGGTGCGCAGTGGTGAGGCAACAACGCTATTAGATTCCAATGGTACAGCCATTACACCATCAGTAGTTTACTACTCGAATGACGCTGTTGTCGTTGGTGCAGAGGCTATGCAGCACTCCGAAACTGAGCCCGAAAACACCATTATCTCTGTTAAGCGCATGATGGGACGTTCGCTAGATGACATTAAGCAGCGTTACCCTCAGTTACCTTATCAACTGTCTTCTTCAGAATCTGGGGTTCCTGTCGTTGGCACCGCACAGGGCGCTAAAAATCCGATTCAAATCTCCGCAGATATTTTAAAAAGTCTCAAAATTCGAGGCGAAGAAGCATTAGGTGGAGAGCTTTCTGGAGCCGTTATTACAGTGCCGGCTTACTTCGATGACGCGCAAAGAGCGGGTACCAAAGATGCGGCAAAGCTCGCGGGTCTGCATGTATTACGCTTGCTCAATGAGCCTACTGCGGCAGCGATTGCGTATGGATTGGATTCTGGGCAAGAAGGTGTAATCGCGGTTTATGACCTCGGTGGTGGCACTTTTGATATTTCGATTCTAAGACTGAACAAAGGCGTCTTCGAAGTCTTATCTACTGGTGGTGATTCTGCACTGGGTGGCGATGACTTTGACCATCTAATCGTAGAACATCTGGAATCGCAAATCGGTAAAGTAACCTATACCGCTCAGGAACGCAGAAAACTTCTCAATTCCGCAACCGCTGCCAAGATTGCGTTGAGTGATGCAGAGCAAGTCGAGATAGATGTGCTCGGTTGGCAAGGTGTATTGACGTTTGAACAGATGAACGACTTGATTCAACCATTGGTAAAGAAAACACTAATGGCATGTCGTCGTGCTCTGAAAGATGCGGAAGTGGACCGCGATGAAGTGCTTGAAGTCGTCATGGTCGGTGGCTCTACTCGTACTTTATTAGTGCGCGAGATGGTCGGGGAGTTCTTTGGTCGTACTCCATTGACGAGTATTAATCCGGATGAAGTTGTCGCCATTGGCGCTGGCATTCAAGCGGATATCTTAGTCGGGAACAAACCCGATTCCGATATGCTGCTATTGGACGTAACCCCGTTATCTCTGGGCATTGAGACGATGGGCGGGTTGGTTGAGAAGATCATTCCTCGCAATACCGCTATTCCTGTTGCTAAAGC
The DNA here is from genome assembly GCF_056159765.1 of Vibrio sp. ABH4_348. Taxonomy (NCBI): domain Bacteria; kingdom Pseudomonadati; phylum Pseudomonadota; class Gammaproteobacteria; order Vibrionales; family Vibrionaceae; genus Vibrio; species Vibrio sp. ABH4_348. Next base: position 444,310 of record NZ_JBSWVW010000001.1, read on the forward strand.
CCAAGAATTTACCACCTTTAAAGATGGTCAGACGGCAATGAGTGTCCATGTAGTGCAGGGCGAGCGAGAACTGGTTGATGACTGTCGTTCTCTAGCGCGTTTTTCACTAAAGGGCATTCCGCCAATGGCAGCAGGTGCAGCGCATATTCGTGTTACTTACCAAGTGGATGCTGATGGTTTGCTAAGCGTAACCGCGATGGAAAAGAGCACTGGTGTGCAGTCAGAGATCCAAGTCAAACCATCTTATGGCCTTTCTGACAATGAAGTCGCGACCATGCTCAAAGACTCAATGTCTTTCGCGAAAGACGATATGTTGGCTCGCGCATTGGCAGAACAACGCGTCGAAGCAGACCGAGTCATAGAAGGTTTGTTATCTGCTTTACAAGCGGATGGTGACGATTTGCTATCAGACCAAGAAAAACAAGACTTAGTTAAAGCGGTAGAAAGCTTAATTGCCGTTCGTAACCAAGACGATGCGGATGCGATTGAGCAAGGAATTAAAGATACAGATAAAGCGAGTCAAGACTTCGCATCGCGTCGAATGGACAAATCGATTCGCGCGGCGTTATCTGGTCAATCTGTAGATGATATATAAACGAGGTAGAGAGATATGCCTAAAATAGTTGTATTGCCGCATGATGAGCTGTGTCCGGAAGGCGCAGTGTTGGACGCGAATACCGGTGATAGTGTACTGGATGTTGCACTTAAAAATGGCATCGCTATCGAGCATGCTTGTGAAAAGTCGTGTGCATGTACTACGTGTCATATTGTTGTTCGAGAAGGTTTTGATTCTCTAGATGAGAGTGATGAGCTGGAAGACGACATGTTGGATAAAGCATGGGGATTGGAGCCAGAATCAAGATTGGGCTGCCAAGCTTTTGTGACTGACGAAGACTTGGTGGTTGAAATTCCGCGCTATACCTTAAATCACGCTAAAGAAGACCATTAATAATATATAACTACCTTTGGTCAAAAACTGGGAGCAAAAAAATGAAATGGACTGACTCAAGAGATATCGCAATTGAGCTTTGCGATGCTTATCCGGATACCGATCCAAAGACAGTTCGCTTTACGGATCTTCATCGTTGGATCTGTGAGCTTGAGGATTTTGAAGATGATCCTAACCGCTCAAACGAAAAGATCTTAGAAGCAGTCATTCTTTGTTGGATGGATGAAATGGACTAGGTTGTCGATCTAGCTCTCATTCAGACAGATTGATTTAAAAAAGCGGGCCATACGGCCCGTTTTTTGTTGGAACTGACACTTTTTAACGACAAAATGCTAACATTCCGAAATTTTGTAACGCTATGCTCGATTTGAGCCAATACGGGTAAGGAGAACTCATGTCTAACCCAATGTCGGTCTTTTTAACGCAAACAGACGCCGCGCCTCAATGGGGCAAAAATGCTCTACTTTCCTACGATGCGAATGGTACTACTATTCACGCTGGCTCCGAGTTGTCACTAGACAAAATACAGCAAGCTGCTCGTCGCCTTGATTCTCAGGGTATTCACCAAATCGAACTGTCCGGAGCAGAATGGCAGCTAGAAAGCATTTGGGCTTTTTATCAAGGCTACCGAAACACCAAGAAAAAAGGTTCGGTTGTTTGGACTGAGCTCGGTGGTGCGGATGAATCTGAACTTCAAGCTCGTATCAAAGCTACTGAGTTCACTCGTGACTTGATTAATAAACCTGCCGAAGAAGTAGCGCCAAGACAATTGGCTACAATGGCGAAAGAGTTTATCAAATCAGTTGCGCCAGAAGGTACGGTCACCGCTCGCATTGTTAAAGATAAAGATCTGTTAGCCGAAGGTTGGGAAGGCATTTATGCCGTGGGTCGAGGCTCGGCGCGCACTTCCGCTATGCTGCAATTGGACTTCAACCCAACGGGTGACGAAAATGCTCCGGTTTTTGCGTGTATCGTTGGTAAAGGTATTACGTTTGATTCTGGTGGTTATAGTATCAAACCTTCAGACGGTATGACGGCAATGAAAGCGGACATGGGTGGTTCGGCAATGGCTACCGGTGCACTAGGTCTTGCTATCTTGCGTGGTCTAAACAAGCGTGTGAAGTTGATCTTGTGCTGTGCTGAAAACATGATTTCTGGTCGTGCATTGAAGCTAGGCGATGTGATTACCTATAAAAACGGCAAAACAGTAGAAATCCTAAATACAGATGCTGAAGGTCGACTTGTATTGGCGGATGGTCTGATTTACGCCTCTGAGCAAAATCCAGAGTTGATCGTTGACTGTGCCACTTTGACAGGTTCTGCCAAAATGGCACTGGGTAATGATTACCACGCGCTATTTAGTTTTGATCAAGAGCTGGCCGATCTCGCTCTTAATGCGGCCGATGCGGAAAATGAAGGTCTGTGGCCGTTGCCATTAGCGGAGTTCCATCGCGATCTGTTGCCATCAAACTTTGCTGATCTTGCTAACATCAGTGGTGGTGGTTTTATTCCGGGTGCCAGCACAGCCGCCGCGTTCTTGTCACACTTTGTTGATGACTACAAACAAGGTTGGTTGCACTTAGATTGTGCGGCTACGTTCAGAAAAACACCATCGGATAAATGGTCTGCTGGTGCAACTGGCGTAGGGGTACGCACCTTGGCTCGCCTATTACTAGAGAAAGATTAATTCTCAACCACAACATTAAAAATCTAACTACGAGAAACTAAAGGGAAGAATCATGGCCTTAGAAAGAACATTTTCAATCATTAAGCCAGATGCAGTAGAACGCAACTTGGTTGGCGAAATTTACACCCGAATCGAAAAAGCAGGCTTAAAAATCATTGCAGCAAAAATGGTATTTCTGAATGATGAGCAAGCCAGCGGCTTCTACGCTGAACATGAAGGCAAAGAATTTTTTGAACCACTAAAAGAGTTCATGACTTCTGGGCCTATCATGGTACAAGTTCTGGAAGGCGAAAACGCGATTGCTCGATACCGAGAGCTTATGGGTAAGACTAACCCAGAAGAAGCGGCTTGCGGCACGATTCGCTCTGATTACGCTCTTAGCATGCGCCATAACTCAGTACACGGTTCAGACAGTCCTGAGTCTGCGGCTCGTGAAATTGAGTTCTTCTTCCCTGCTGCTGAAGTGTTTGGTAGCTAGAATTAGGAACCTGTGTGGTTCTCGATTTGAAGTTGCTTTTTATTTAAACCGGCTTCTCACGTGTAAGAGAAAGGCTCTGATTTTCAGAGCCTTTTTTTATTGTTCTGTTTCCTCACCCCATTTATGGTATTGCAAGGTTGGGTTGGGTACTAATGGTTCGGCTACCTGCCATGCGTGGCTTTTATCAGTAAGCGTGTGAATGACTTCAATAGCAAACTCTAATGTGGTACCCGGTGCTTGACTGGTGATCAGGTTGTGATTGACGTCAGTGGTAACACGCCTAACGCGCAAACGTTCTTCTGGGATCTGGTCATGAAAACTTGGATGACAAGTCATGATTGCGTTCGGGTAAAGGTCATGATGGTGCAAGACAAGTGCTGGCGAGGCACAAATCGCACCCATCAATCTGCCTTCATAGAGATGTTGTTTTAACATTTCGATAAGCAGGGTACTGTCTCGGAAGGTTTCGGCACCTTTAACACCACCAGGTAGGAGAATGGCATCAAACTGTTCATCTGCAACATCAACAAGCTTTGTCTTCGCGACCAGTGGAATACCACGTGAACCGACGAGTTGCATCTCTCCTTCAAAATCAGCTGAAGCAACGGTCACTTCAAAACCCGCTCGTATCATAATATCTATGATACTGATGGCTTCCATCTCTTCGGTACCATGGGCAATGGGAACCAGTATTTTCTTCATGTAGTGTAACCTCTCTCGATGTCTTTCATTGTTTGATAAAGACGGGTGTTTTCTTTTAACTGAATATTGTGGTGTTGAGCTCTTTCTAACAGATAGCCGGTTATCGAGTCGATCTCGGATTGCCGTTGAAAGTGCCTATCTTGATGCATGGAAGAAAAGTTATTGCTGGTGGCGGTGATGACATCTTGCACTTGGCCTGTGGCGGTATTCAAATCCCAAGATAAACCATCCAAGGTTAAAACTGACCACGCTTCCTCAACAACGGCATCAACTGTATCTCGATATTGTATGAGCTCCCCATTGGAGCATTGCTGTATCGCGGTTATAGGATTAATCGCACAGTTAATAATTAGCTTTTGCATCAACGCATCTTTGATGCTGCTTTGCCATTTCACTTCAGGTAAGGCGTGGTTTAGTACGGCTTCTAAAAACTGGCACTTTTCGCCCATTAAATTAGCGGGTCCAATTTTGGTAATACCAAGACCAGTGTGTTGTACCTTCCAGCTTTGAGGTTCTGTGGTGGCAGACCTAAGTGCACCATGAGTGGTTGTGGCGAGTAAAAGAGGTAATTGTGAAAGTCTTTCTGGCAGGGTATTAAGATCCAGCATGCCGTTGTGCAGAAGAACGACAATCGTATCTGAATGGATGTCGTCAATGAGATTATTTAGAGCATCGTTCACCTGAAAAGCTTTCACTGTGACTAATAACAGGTCACAGTTAATAATCTCTTCTGGTCGATTGTTGTAAAACCGTTCTATGTGATTGTCGCTACTGCTAATCAACACGCTTGGCGCTGATAATCGTGTCATAACTGACACATTGTGCCCGGCTTGTCGTAACTTGATTGCCCAAAGAGAACCGACCGCTCCTGCACCCAACACAACAATATTCATTTTAGTAAATTCCAATATTCAAGGTAATCGGGTAAGTGAGATACCGAGAAAAGTTGATCGTTTGTGAAGAGTACTGCGTACATTCACACATAACAATAAGCAAGGTGAAAGTAATGTCTAAAGTCATGTTGTTTCCTCTGGGATCGGTGATTTTGCCTGAGGGAAAAATGAGACTCAGAATATTTGAACCCAGGTACAAGCGCTTAGTAGCAGAGGCAACAAAAGCAGACGGTACTTTCGGGATCTGTTTGTTCGAAAAAAACAGTAATGGTGAAAACGAGCTGTCGGAGCATGGGACTTTGGTGCAGATTGTCGATTTTGATTCGTTGGAAGACGGGATGTTAGGCATCACGGTCGTTGGGATAAAACGTTTCAAGATAGAGAAAGTAAGAACCGAATTTGATGGCTTGAGAACCGCTCAAGTGAATTGGTCACCAAGTTGGCCAATCGCCGAGTTTGAACCTAAAGAGCGCTACATAAGCAACCAACTACAAAATCTATACATACAGTTTCCAGAGTTGGGGGATTTGTATAACGAACGCTTTTTCGATGATGCAAGCTGGGTGTGCCAGCGTTGGTTGGAGATCCTGCCGCTACATAAGCAACAGTTTGACCAAATTTATGGACAAGATGATTGCGAGTTGGCGCTCCATTTTCTGAGTACCGCAATTGAAAGTGAAAAAAGTCAGCACTAAAGTGATCTTTCCAGTACGACTGGCGTACACTAACAATACGCTCAGAAGTGTTAGCTAAGGAAAGGGTATGACGACTCTCGAGGCAACAAAGTTCAAACGTCAGGATTGGGCTGACTGTATGGAAAAGGTCAAACTGCAAGACGCCAGTGCGTTTTCTGTGGTATTTAGCCATTTTTCACCTCGACTTAAGCAGTTCGTAATGAAGCACGTTGGCAACGACGGGGTAGCGATCGAGCTGGTTCAAGAAACCATGGCAACGGTGTGGCAAAAAGCACATTTGTTTGACGGACAAAAAAGCTCTTTGTCGACTTGGATTTATACTATCGCTAGAAACCTTTGTTTCGATATGCTTCGTAAACAAAAAGGTAGAGAGCCGCACTTACTCGCAGATGATCTATGGCCTTCTGACTATTGTCCGCCTGATTTGGTTGAGCACTACTCACCTGAGCAAGACAGACTTAAGCAACAAGTCGTAAAATTTCTAGATACTCTGCCTGAAGCACAGCGCAAGGTAGTGCAAGCAGTGTATTTGGAAGAACTGCCTCATCAACAAGTGGCAGACATGTTCGATATACCATTAGGAACCGTGAAATCCAGATTGAGGTTGGCGGTTGAAAAACTGAAAATCTCGATGGAGGGGGAAGCATGATGAAACACCACCCCAATGAAGAACTCTTGATGAGTTACGCTGCCGGCACGTTGAGTACCGCAGACACCTTGGCCGTTGCTACGCACCTTGAAATGTGTCCAATGACTAAACGCAAAGTTGCGAGATACGAAGAGCAAGCAGGAACGGCGTTAGAGCAATCAGAGCCAGAGCAAATAGCAAAGAGCGACATGGACGAAATGCTGAGTAGTATTCTCGCGCTCAAGCAGCATACGCCAGACGAAATCCGCGTGCAGCTCAAGCCCGAAACAGCGTCAGCAAAAGTGACGGTTAACGGTAAACAGTTTGCTTTGCCAAAAGCGCTGACAAAACTTAAGCCTCATCTTGGTGAATGGCGGAGCTACGGTGGTAAGGTATTTAGTGCGAACATAGACATCGATGGCGAAGCTCGAGTGAATCTGATGTACATCAGTGAAGACGTTAAGATTCCTCAACACACGCACAAAGGCCTTGAATCTACATTAGTGCTCCACGGTGGGTTTAGCGATGAAGACGGGCATTACGAAGCTGGCGACTACTTAGTCAGAGACGCTTCAGTTAAACACAGTCCACAAACCAAAGCTGGTGAAGATTGTCTGTGTTTAACCGTGTTAACAGAACCTATGTTGTTCACACAAGGCGTTGCGCGAGTCTTCAATATGTTCGGCAAGGGAATGTACCCTTAATAAGGTTTTTATCTTTACGAAAAAGGCAGCTTACTTCGCTGCCTTTTTTATTGTCTTGTACCAAATTTAAACATCCAATTTGTTTACTGAATTTGTTTTTCTGGTTTAGGGGCTGGTTGTTCAGATTTTTTCCTGTCTAGGATTTGCGTGAAATAGCCTCGCAAGCTATACAGCATAGCAAGGCTTGGGATTACCATTAACGAGGTGATGATAAAGAACATCGACCAATCATTGAGGTAGTCAACTAACTCGCCACTGAATGACGCCAATGTCGTTCTGCCGAAGTTACCCAACGAAGCCAACAGCGCATACTGTGTTGCTGAAAACGCCTGTCCAGTCACCATAGTTAAGAACGAAACAAAAGCCACGGTAGAAAATGCGGTGGTGAAGTTATCAATCACCAAGGTCGCTAAGAATAAGTTCTCAACTGGCCCTGCTTTTGCCATCCAAGCAAACATTAGGTTACTAGCCGCCATGGCAATACCACCCACCATTAACCCGCGAACAATGCCAAATTTCACATTTACCATACTGCCGAGAATAGTGAATAAGATGGTCAGTCCCCAACCAATCAATTTCGAGTAGTAACCGATCTGCTCGTTACTAAAACCAACTTCTTTGTAAAAAGTGATCGACATCCTTCCGAGGAATGCCTCACCAATTTTAAACAAGAACACAAAAAGTAGTAGGGTAATGGCGACCCGGAAACCATTACTCTTAAAGAAATCGGCGAATGGTTCAATCACGGTGACACTAAACCAAGCGACGACTTTTGAACCCACCACTTTTTTGTGACGATCTTCTGCCTGAGCTTGAAGTGCTTCACGATCAGTTTTTGGCTCGCCAACCAGTAAGGTAAACAGTATGAGTACCCCAACGATGGCAGCCATACCATAGTAAACCCCATTCCAACCGATCGAATCGGCGTTAATAAATGCCAGATAACCGGGTAGTGAGTACCCTGTCCACCAACCAACAACCGCCATGGCAGATGCTTGCGGTAATTTTGAACCTTCTTTTTTAGGGAAAGTGTCGATACGGTATGCATCAATTGAAATGTCTTGGGTCGCTGAGGCTATGGCGATGCCCAATGCAATTGCTGACGTGAGAATTAAGTTTTGTGCCGGGTCGACACCCGCAATGGCGAGTGTGCACAACAAGATGACCGACTGGCACAACAGTATCCAACTGCGTCGATGCCCAAGAAGCGGATTCAGAACAGGAAGCTTAACGCGGTCTACTAAAGGGGCCCATAAAAAGTTAATAGCGTAGACGGCAAAAATACTCCCAAAATAACCAATGGCGGCGCGAGTCATTCCCGCATCTTTTAGCCAGCCTGACATATTGGAACCAATCAAAACCCACGGAAAGCCACTAGAGCAACCCATTAGGAAAACCCAAAGCAGCTTTTTATCGGCATAGCTGCGAACCGTCTCGGTCCAAGACATTGATGTCATCGCGGTATCCTTACTTTATGAGAATAAAAAAGCTCCTCAAATTGGGAGCTTTTTTTATTTATTTCACAATACTAACTTGCTGAATGATGATGGCGTTGGTCGGTACATCCTGCATACGACCACGTGAGCCAGTCGGTTGTTTACCGATTTTTTCAATGACCTCCAGTCCTTCAGTGACTTGGCCAAATACGGCATAACCGGGTGGTCGCTGGTCATAATCTAGAAAGGCATTATCGACTAAGTTAATAAAAAATTGGCGAGTCGCTGAGTTGGGATCTTGGGTTCTTGCCATGGCGATAGACCCTTTAGTGTTTTTTAAGCCGTTTTTCGACTCTAAAACAATAGGTGCCTCAGTCGGTAAACGCTGCATGTTTTCGTTAAACCCACCACCTTGCACCATAAAGTTTTCGATGACTCGATGGAAAATACTGCCTTGATAGCTACCATCTTCAACATACTTTAGAAAGTTAGCCGAACTAATTGGCGCATCTTCTTCGTTAAGTTCGACAGTAAAACTGCCCAAGTTGGTTTGAAATTTGACTAAAGTGTCAGCCAGAAGGTGAGGCGACACAAACAGCGCAGCTACTAAGGTAAAAGCGGTAAAACGTTTCATTAAAAACGCTCCTGCATGTATTGGATGAGTTCTTGATCGTTCGCCACTTCTTTCAGCACAAGGTTGACGACATCGTTAAGAACAAGTTCAACTTCTCGATTTGAGGCACTCATTGCTCCAGCGCGCTCCGCAACACCATTAAAGGTTTTTACCAGCTTTCCTTGTGGTGTCTCTGCTGTGATTTCGATAACCACGGCCGCTTCCATTTCATTTTCCATAATGGAATGCTGAACCTTGACCAAGGCTTCTTTTACATTAATGGCAATGGAGTTTTCACTATTTACTGCACTGGAGAAACCTTGAGATTGAAATTGAGCCATTAATGCATTTTCAATTTCAATACGGACATTTTGTTTGGAATGCAGAGGCTCTAGGTTATTTCTACCGCTATCAACCAGAGCTACATATTGCGCGGAACGAGAATCCGAACTGGTCAATGAGAAGGTTTTACCGCTCACTAACGCATTACTACTGAGTACTGGCTGTGGCATAAGAGTAAGCTGTTGAGGTTGTGGCGCAGAACATGCGGCCAGCAAGGCTACAGATGCAGCAATAACGAGTTTTTTCATAGTGTGACCTATCACTTTAGAATGTGTAGTTTCTGATTTAAGCTCTATTTAGTGGCTTGTAAAATAACAAACTTTTTATTTTGAGCGACGCGCTTTACGTTGGCGTGGCCAAACAGTCTAGATAATTTATCATCGTAGCCGAGGTGACGGTTGCCGATAACTAATAATTGGCCAGCAGATCTCAGAACATGCTTTGCATCACAGAACATTTGCCAAGCTATGTGGTCCGTCACAGTTAGGTTTTGGTGAAAAGGGGGATTGCACACCACTAAATCCGCCGTATTTTCAGCCACGCCTTCAAGACAGTTGTTGGTTAGTACTTGATGTTTGCTATAGCTAGGAAGGTTGTCGGCGACGTTCATCTGACAAGAACGCGTTGCCATGTAACTTTCGTCAACACTCAATATTTGCGCATTAGGGTTTAGCTGCGCGAGTTTGACTGAAAGAACACCGTTACCACACCCAAGGTCAATGATGTTATTAAGGCGCTCGCTTTGTGGAAGATGCTCAAGAAAAAATCGCGCACCCAAATCAAGCTTTTCTCCACTGTAGACGTTTGCTAAGTTGGACAGACTGATATTGTGTTCGGTTACTTGCCATTGGGTGACTTCGTCAATATTCCCAGTGAAATTACCGGTGCGGTTAAAAACTAAGCGGTGTTTTTTCCAAGCCAAAGATGTCGTGGTATCCCCTAGCGCCTGCTCGAAAATGTTAAGTGTTGAGCTGTGAATTTCTTTCGCCTTGTTGACTGAAATTACTGGCACGTTTTCAGGTATGTTGTGAGCGATAGATTGCAGTAACCATTTCAAATATCGGTTACTTTTGGGGATAACCATCAAAACCAAGTCTATGTCTGTGGGCCATTCATCAGTTGTCGTTCGCCAGTCGATATCTGGTAGCTGGTTCTGTTTAAGATTGTGTTGGCAAGCCAAGTAGCTGACATGCGAATCACTTATTGTAGTGGTGTTGTAGTCTGCAGATAATGCGCAAGACAGAGCGCCAAATGCGTCATTGAGAATTAGAACACGCTTACCCAAAGGAAGGTCCATCTCTTCAAGGTGTTGAATGAGATACTCATCACCCGCGCTCCAAGCTTGCAGCTGTTCATTTTTTTTAACTGGGTAACGATTTAAGGCGAAGGGCTTACCGCGCAGCGATACTTGATTAGGTTGCATTATTTTGAAATTGGAAGTTGTCGTCTTCGGTAAAGGTAACGCAATTTCCCGACTAAGTCTTAGTTATTGAGTGACTGCTGGAGCGCGAAATTAATATCTCGTGTTAATCGAGTATCTCAAATTGAGCATTCGCTATTCATTTTGGCTACTTTTGTTGCTTTCCAAGTATAATCAAACAAAAGCGCTTAATTGTGCTATCTAAGTAGCTTAATAAAAATAAATCAAAGAGAGTAAAGTTATGAGTGAGCCCATCGTCCAGCCCGCCATTGAGGCTAAATTAGCAAAAGCATTTGAACCGGAATTTCTAGCGGTCGAAAATGAGAGCTTTAAACACAATGTTCCAGCAGGCTCAGAGAGTCATTTCAAAGTGGTTATCGTTAGTGATGAGTTTGCAGGAAAACGTTTGATCGCAAGACACAGAGCCGTAAATAGTGCACTGGCTCATGAGCTTGCAGAGCAGATACATGCTCTGTCAATTCACACCTACACCCCAGAAGAGTGGCAAGAACAAGGCGTCGCACCTTCTACACCGATGTGTTTGGGTGGCGATAAGCAAGGCCGCTAACACCATTAACACACTGAGTTCTCATTTTGACCGTTTGCTAACAAAATGAAACATAATTGGGGTAAACGCTCAATAGAGACTAAAATTAATCAAACAAGAGTTTATGTTGTGCTTTGTGCACTGGCTCAAAGTTATGAAGATTAGCCAGCTTATTGACCTATAAAGCACAGAAATAATGTCAGTAATGACAATTTTGGTCATGGTCAGCAAATCGTAAAAGATGATAGAATGCTGCCCCTAAGAAATCTCGATAAATTTTTGTGACGAGATAATTAAAAGGATGTTGCGATTCTGGTGTGAGCTCAAGTGCCAGAACCGGACACTAATGTCGTGTCTAACAATTACGCAATTAAAAGAATCTTTTTCCCGATAAAGTAGTGCAAGTGCGTATGATTACAATAAAGAAGGGTTTGGACATTCCTATTGCGGGAACTCCTACCCAGGTGATTAATGATGGTAATTCCATCACAAAAGTCGCCTTGCTTGGCGAAGAATACGTTGGCATGCGTCCTACCATGCATGTCCGCGTAGGAGATGAAGTAAAGAAAGCTCAAATTCTTTTTGAAGATAAAAAGAATCCTGGTGTGAAATTTACTTCACCAGCAAGTGGTAAAGTCATCGAAGTTAACCGTGGCGCTAAGCGTGTCCTTCAATCTGTTGTGATTGAAGTGGCAGGTGAAGAGCAAGTTACTTTTGATAGCTTTGACGCCAGTGCTCTGAGCGGTCTAGATCGTCAAACGATCGTTGATCAGCTTGTTGAGTCTGGTGCGTGGACCGCTTTGCGTACTCGTCCATTCAGCAAGGTCCCTGCTATTGATTCAAACACTCAGGCAATTTTTGTTACTGCATTGGATACTAATCCTTTAGCGGCTCAGCCTGACCTAATCATCAACGAACAGCAAGATGCGTTTGTTGCTGGATTAGATTTGCTTTCAAAGCTAACTGACGGCAAGGTTTACGTTTGTAAATCTGCAGCCAGCTTACCTAAGTCTTCACAATCCAATGTTGAAGAGCATGTATTTGACGGTCCTCACCCAGCGGGTTTGCCAGGCACACACATGCATTTCCTTTACCCAGTGAATGCGGAAACGACGGCTTGGCATATTAACTACCAAGACGTAATTGCATACGGTAAGTTATTCCTAACAGGTGAAGTTTTCTCTGACCGCGTTGTTTCTCTCGCGGGTCCGGTAGTGAATAACCCTCGTTTGGTGCGTACTCTAGCTGGTGCAAGCCTTGAAGACCTAACCAACAACGAAGTTATGCCAGGTGACGTGCGCGTTATTTCTGGTTCTGTGCTTTCTGGCACGGCAGCATCTGGCCCACACGCTTTCCTTGGCCGTTACCATAACCAAGTTTCTGTGTTGCGCGAAGGTCGTGACAAAGAATTCTTTGGCTGGGTAATGCCAGGTAAAAACAAGTTCTCTGTGACTCGAGCTTACCTAGGTCACTTGTTCAAAGGTCAACTGTTTAACATGACAACCACTACCAATGGTAGTGATCGTTCTATGGTTCCAATCGGTAACTATGAACGTGTCATGCCGTTAGATATGGAACCAACACTTCTTCTGCGCGACTTGTGTGCAGGTGATACTGACAGCGCGGCACGTTTAGGTGCGCTGGAGTTGGATGAAGAAGATCTAGCGTTATGTACCTTTGTATGTCCAGGCAAATACGAATACGGTCATCTTCTTCGTAACTGTCTAGACACGATAGTGAAAGAAGGGTAATTCTCATGGGTCTTAAAAAGTTTCTTGAAGATATCGAGCCTCATTTTGAGCCTGGTGGTAAACATGAGAAATGGTTTGCCTTGTATGAAGCTGTAGCGACAGTTTTTTACACTCCAGGTCTAATTACGAAAAAGAGCTCACACGTTCGTGACAGCATTGACTTGAAACGCATCATGATCATGGTGTGGTTTGCAACATTCCCTGCAATCTTCTGGGGTATGTACAATGCTGGTGGCCAAGCTATTTTGGCTCTAAACCACTTATACTCTGGCGATCAGTTTGCCGCTGTTATCGCTGGTGATTGGCGTTACTCTCTTACGCAAGCACTCGGCGGTACGCTAGGTCCTGATGCGGCATGGGGCAGTAAAACCTTACTAGGTGCAATGTATTTCCTACCAATCTACGCCACGGTATTTATTGTGGGTGCATTCTGGGAAATTTTGTTCTGTATGGTGCGTAAGCACGAAGTAAACGAAGGCTTCTTTGTTACCTCTATCTTGTTTGCGTTGATTGTTCCGCCTACGCTTCCTTTGTGGCAAGCGGCGTTGGGTATCACTTTCGGTGTTGTTGTTGCCAAAGAAATCTTTGGTGGTACAGGCCGTAACTTCCTTAACCCAGCTCTTGCCGGTCGTGCATTCCTATTCTTTGCTTACCCAGCGCAAATCTCAGGCGATCTAGTTTGGACTGCTGCAGATGGTTTCTCTGGTGCTACCGCACTTAGCCAGTGGGCGCAAGGTGGTGAAGGTTCATTGGTTCACAACGTAACTGGTGAAGCGATCACTTGGATGGACGCGTTCCTAGGTAACATCCCAGGTTCTATCGGTGAAGTTTCAGTGTTAGCACTCATGATTGGTGCGGCTTTCATTGTTTACTTGCGAATTGCCTCTTGGCGCATCATTGCCGGTGTAATGATCGGTATGGTTGCTACGGCAACGCTGTTCAATGTGATTGGTTCTGATACTAACCCACTATTTAGTATGCCTTGGCACTGGCACTTAGTTTTAGGTGGCTTTGCATTCGGTATGTTCTTTATGGCGACAGACCCTGTTTCAGCGTCTTTCACTAATAAAGGTAAGTGGTGGTACGGCATCTTGATCGGTGCGATGTGTGTAATGATTCGTGTAGTTAACCCTGCATACCCAGAAGGTATGATGTTGGCAATTCTATTCGCGAACTTGTTTGCACCTCTATTCGACCACGTTGTGATTGAAAAGAACATCAAGCGGAGACTAGCGCGCTATGGCAAGTAATAACGATAGCATCAAAAAAACGCTGTTCGTCGTTATCGCGTTGAGCTTAGTGTGCTCTATCGTGGTATCTGGCGCGGCGGTAGGTCTTCGCGACCTACAAAAATCGAACGCGGTTTTAGATAAACAAAGCAAAATCGTTGAAGTAGCAGGTGTATCCGGCTCAGGCTCTATTCCTGAAGTCTATGCGGAGTTTATTGAGCCTCGTATCGTTAACTTAGATACGGGTGAGTTCGTTGAAAAAGATGCGGCAACATTTGATCAGCGCGCGTCTGCAAAGAACCCTGAAACTTCAATCGCACTGACATCAGACGAAGATGTTGCAAACATTCGTCGTCGTTCTAATGAAGCCATCGTTTACCTTGTGAAAGACGGTGATGACGTGTCACGCGTCATTATCCCTGTTCACGGTAAAGGCCTATGGTCTATGATGTACGCATTGGTTGCCGTTGAACCAGACGGTAATACCGTTGCAGGTATCAGCTACTACGAGCAAGGTGAAACAGCCGGTCTAGGTGGAGAAGTTGAAAACCCAGCTTGGCGCGCTCAGTTCGAAGGCAAAAAGCTTTTCGACGAAAACTTCAAACCTGCTCTTAAAGTGGTAAAAGGTGGAGCTCCTGCTGGCTCTCAACACGGCGTTGACGGTCTGTCTGGTGCGACTTTGACCAGTAATGGTGTTCAGTACACTTTTGACTTCTGGTTAGGTGAGCAAGGCTTTGGTCCTTTCCTAGCGAACGTCCGTAACGGAGGTCTAAACTAATGTCTAGCGCTCAAAATGTTAGAAAGAGCTTGTTTGCTCCTGTTATCGACAATAACCCAATTGCGCTTCAAGTACTTGGTGTATGTTCGGCACTGGCAGTAACGACTAAGCTTGAAACTGCGTTTGTAATGACGATTGCGGTAATTTTCGTAACGGCATTCTCAAACTTGTTCGTTTCTTTGATTCGTCATCACATCCCAAACAGCGTGCGTATCATTGTCCAAATGGCAATCATTGCATCATTGGTAATCGTTGTTGACCAAATCCTTAAAGCTTTCCTTTACGACATCTCTAAACAGTTGTCGGTATTCGTTGGCCTGATCATTACTAACTGTATTGTAATGGGGCGTGCAGAAGCATTTGCGATGAAATCTGCACCGGGTCCATCTTTCATTGATGGTATTGGCAACGGTTTGGGTTATGGCTTCGTACTTATTACTGTAGGCTTCTTCCGCGAGCTATTTGGTTCGGGCAAACTGTTCGGTATGGAAGTGCTTCCACTCGTTAACAACGGTGGTTGGTACCAGCCAAACGGTATGATGTTGTTGGCACCTTCAGCGTTCTTCTTGATCGGTTTCCTAATTTGGATAATCCGTGAGCTGAAGCCAGAGCAAGTCGAAGCGAAGGAGTAAGGGTGTCATGGAACATTATCTAAGCTTATTAGTTAAATCGATTTTTATCGAAAACCTAGCCCTGTCTTTCTTCTTGGGTATGTGTACTTTCCTGGCGGTATCTAAGAAAGTTAAGACGGCATTTGGTCTAGGTGTTGCGGTTGTATTTGTTCTAACGGTCGCAGTACCAGTGAACAACGTGTTGTACACCCTAGTACTTAAAGAAAACGCATTAGTTGAGGGAGTGAATCTAAGCTTCCTAAACTTCATCACTTTCATCGGTGTAATCGCGGCGCTGGTACAGATTCTAGAAATGGTTTTGGACCGTTTCTTCCCACCTCTGTACAACGCACTTGGCATCTTCTTGCCGTTGATCACAGTAAACTGTGCAATCTTCGGTGGCGTATCGTTCATGGTACAGCGCGACTATAACTTTGCGGAATCGGTAGTGTACGGATTCGGTTCAGGTATTGGTTGGATGCTAGCTATCGTCGCTCTTGCGGGTCTACGTGAGAAGATGAAGTACTCTGATGTTCCTCCAGGTCTGCGTGGTCTAGGCATCACGTTTATCTCTGTAGGTTTGATGGCGTTAGGCTTTATGTCTTTCTCTGGTGTTCAACTGTAAGTCGGGTAAACCGCAACAATAAAGGAATAGTCTAATGGACATTATTCTTGGCGTAGTGATGTTTACTTTGATTGTACTGGCATTAGTACTAGTGATTCTATTCGCTAAGTCAAAGCTGGTACCAACAGGTGACATTACGATTTCTGTCAATGGCGATCCAGAAAAAGCGATCGTAACTCAACCAGGTAGCAAACTACTTGGTGCACTAGCGGGTGCGGGTGTATTCGTATCTTCTGCTTGTGGTGGCGGTGGCTCTTGTGGTCAGTGTCGCGTGAAAATCAAATCAGGTGGTGGTGAAATCCTACCGACCGAGCTTGACCATATTACTAAAGGTGAAGCGCGTGAAGGCGAGCGTCTAGCGTGTCAGGTAGCAATGAAAACCGACATGGATATCGAACTGCCTGAAGAGATCTTTGGTGTTAAAAAATGGGAATGTACGGTTATCTCTAATGATAACAAAGCAACCTTCATCAAAGAGCTTAAGCTGCAGATTCCTGATGGTGAATCAGTGCCATTCCGTGCTGGTGGTTATATCCAGATTGAAGCGCCCGTCCACCATGTGAAGTACGCAGACTTCGATGTACCTGAAGAGTATCGTGAAGATTGGGACAAGTTTAACCTGTTCCGTTACGAGTCTAAGGTTGACGAAGAAACTATTCGTGCTTACTCAATGGCAAACTACCCAGAAGAAGAAGGCATTATTATGTTGAACGTGCGTATTGCTACGCCGCCACCTAATAATCCTGATGTACCACCTGGTATCATGTCTTCGTACATCTGGTCACTGAAAGAAGGTGACAAATGTACGATTTCTGGTCCGTTTGGTGAGTTCTTCGCGAAAGACACTGATGCTGAAATGGTATTCGTTGGTGGTGGTGCAGGTATGGCTCCTATGCGCTCGCACATCTTCGACCAGCTTAAGCGTCTAAAATCTTCTCGTAAGATGTCGTTCTGGTACGGTGCTCGTTCTAAGCGTGAGATGTTCTACGTTGAGGATTTTGATGGCCTGCAAGCAGAAAACGATAACTTCGTGTGGCACTGTGCTCTTTCTGATCCAATGCCTGAAGATAACTGGGATGGCTACACTGGCTTCATCCACAATGTCTTGTACGAAAACTACCTGAAGGATCATGAAGCGCCTGAAGATTGTGAGTACTACATGTGTGGTCCACCAATGATGAACGCGGCTGTAATAGGCATGCTTAAAGATCTTGGTGTAGAGGATGAGAACATCCTACTTGATGACTTCGGTGGCTAATCGCTGACTTGGTCATAAATATACAAATGGCTGACTCCTAGAGTCAGCCATTCTTTTACTCATACTTCTAACTCAACAGTAAGCACTGCAATAAATTGGTTAGGTACAGTTTATTTCCGTGTTTATTAATTTACTCTTGATAGGAGAGAGCAAGTGAAACTATGGCTTGTTGTATTAGCTTCGTTTCTTGTATTAGTTGGCTGTGATAAGCCAGCGGAGCAAATTCATCTGAATGGCCCAACTATGGGTACTCAGTACAACGTGAAATATTTGAAGGTTGATGGCGTTGCTGCGCCAGAAGCTATTCAAACCGAGATCAATAACCGTCTAGAACTGGTTAACGACCAGATGTCTACTTACCGCAAAACATCCGAACTGAGCCGCTTTAATCAATCTGAATCTACAGAACCGTTTAGTGTTTCAGCTGATACTGCTCTGGTAACCAGAGAAGCAATTCGACTAAACCAAGTTACGTTGGGTGCGCTAGACGTGACAGTTGGGCCTCTAGTCAACCTTTGGGGTTTTGGTCCAGAAGCAAGACCTGAGAAAGTACCAAGTGAAGAGCAGCTGGCTGAGCGTCGCGCGCGTATTGGTATTGAGCATCTAACCGTTGAAGGCAATACTCTACAGAAGACGATTCCAGATTTGTACGTTGACCTTTCTACTATTGCGAAAGGTTGGGGTGTTGACGTCATTGCTGATTATCTGGAAGAGTTAGGTATTGCTAACTATATGGTTGAAATTGGTGGCGAAATCCGTCTTAAGGGTCACAACCGTGAAGAAGTTCAATGGCGTATTGCCATTGAAAAGCCGTCTACCGATGAGCGTAGTGTTCAGGAAATAATTCAGCCTGGTGATATGGCAATGGCTACTTCAGGTGACTATCGTAATTACTTCGAAGATGAGGGGATTCGTTACTCTCATATCATTAACCCGGAGACCGGTAAGCCGATCACTCACCGCGTTGCTTCAGTGACGGTACTAGATAAGTCGTCGATGACAGCCGATGGTTTATCTACAGGATTAATGGTGTTGGGAGATGAGCTTGGATTGAAAGTTGCCAACGAACATGGTATCCCTGCATTAATGATTATAAAAACGGACGATGGCTTCAAAGAAGTAGCTTCAGAAGCGTTCAAACCGTTCCTAAAATAATATTGAGTGAGTAGGTCGTTATGAGTACGTTTTTAATTACATTTGCACTGTTTACCGGATTCATCGCTCTTATGGCGGTGGGATTCATTTTTGCACGAAAAGAAGTAAAAGGCAGTTGTGGTGGACTTGGTCCATTGGGCATTGAAAAAGTGTGTAATTGCCCGGAACCTTGTGATGCAAGAATGAAGCGTGAAGCTCGTGAAGCTGCGCGTGCTGAGAAGCTGAATCAGTGGGAAAAAGACCGTATTGCTTAACGAAAAACGCATTGCCAAAGAGAGCCGAACGGCTCTCTTTTTTGTCTTACCCTAAACCAACTATTTGGTTGCGACCGGATTCTTTAGCCAAGTACAAACGTTGGTCGGCAATATGAATTTGTTCTTCTAGGCTAGCACTAGGCTCTGATGCTCCGACACTAACAGTAATAGGGAATTGCTGGTCAGCAAATTGAATCGGCGTGACTTGTATTTTGACACGCATGAGTTCGAGCTCTTGTAAAAAGCGGCTGTACCCAAAGCGGCTAATGATGCAAAACTCCTCCCCACCAAACCTCACCACAATATCTTTGCTGAAGTGCTGTTTCATCAAGTGTGCAACCTGCACCAACGCCGTATCGCCACCATCGTGGCCATAGGTGTCGTTAACGTTTTTGAAATGGTCAATATCCACCATCGCCAAGTTGTACTCAGAATTTCGCTTAAACTTAGAAAACAGGTAGCGTCGATTCCAAAGTGAGGTCAAAGCATCTTGATTAGCTAACCGGTACAGGGTGTCGGTTGCCTCTTTCATATTCAGTATCTGATGGATACGACAGTTAAACTCTTCTTGGTTGAGTGGTTTATGAAGGAAATCATTAGCGCCAGCTTTAAGAAAGCGTGCTGTAATTGCGGGGTTATCACTACCGGATAGCCCTAATACGGCAACTTGGTTGCGATCTAAGGTTCGACGAATTTCACGAGTCATGGAAATACCATCCATGTTCGGCATGGCTTGGTCGGATATTATCACTGTGATGTCTGGGTTTTGTTTTAGCACTTCTAATGCATGAGCACCGTCATCTGCTTCTAACGTCTCAATATATTGGCGTTCTAACATCATTCGTACGTGGCAACGAATAGACAATGAATCATCCACCACTAGTGCTTTGTGATTGTGATTGTTCATTAGTCGAGTGCATAAAGGTACCAGATACGCGACTGCACTCATGCTTTCTTTGACAATGTAATCCAATACCCCTCTAGCTATAAACTGATCTCTCGAGTCATCGTCAAAATGACCCGTCAGCACAATAACTTTCAGTTTTTGCTCTAATGCGTAATCGATAACCTCTCCGTTTGGGCCATCGGGCAAACAATAATCCAAAACCGCAAATAAGTAATCATCATTGCTATCGATCAGAGCTTTTGCTTCTGCCAAAGATTCCGCAGAGTCAACGGTTAACCCAATTTCAGTGAGTTTGCTTTCAACATAAGTTCGAAAAGCGCGACTGTCTTCTACAACAAGAACTTTATACATGGGGTGAGTGCTTACCTTAACGTGTTGAGCTAACGGGATTTCAATCGATACTTTTAATGATAAGACATGATGAAAATTTTGCTGATTACTTGAGCTAATAAGTAAAAAAGATATACTGTTTTTATATACAGTTCTGGTTTTCGCTATGAGAAAAATAATACACGTAGACATGGATTGCTTTTTTGCAGCGGTCGAGATGCGCGATAACCCCGATTATCGGAATAGAGCACTTGCAGTGGGTGGCTCAGAAAAGCAGCGGGGTGTTATAAGTACCTGTAACTATCAGGCTCGCGAGTTCGGCGTAAGAAGTGCTATGGCTACCGCCAAAGCATTGAAGCTGTGTCCAGGCCTATTGGTGGTGCCAGGACGTATGCAAGTCTACAAGGATGTATCAAAACACATCCGAGAAATTTTTTCTCGCTACACTCCTCTTATCGAACCGCTTTCTTTAGACGAAGCATATTTAGATGTAACAGAGTCCACTCAGTGCTCCGGGTCAGCAACGTTAATGGCGGAGGCGATTCGCCGTGACATATACAATGAGCTCGAATTGACCGCTTCAGCAGGTGTTGCGCCAATCAAGTTCATGGCAAAAGTCGCGTCTGATCTCAATAAACCGAACGGGCAATATGTAATAACGCCAGATACGCTGCAAAGTGAGATTGATAAGTTGTCTCTTGGCAAAATTCCTGGAGTGGGGAAGGTGACATTAGAAAAGCTAAATAAAGCAGGCCTATTTACCTGTAGTGATATCAAACAACAAGATCATTTAGCCCTTATCAGACGCTATGGCCGACTCGGAGAGTCTTTGTGGAAGCGCAGCCATGGCATCGACAACCGAGAAGTCGTGACCGAACGAGAACGCAAATCTGTTGGTGTAGAGAGAACATTTAGCGAAAATATTTCGAGTTATCAGGAATGCTGGCAAATCATTGAAAACAAGTTGTTCCCCGAATTGGAGTTACGCCTAGCAAATGCTTCCGAGTCGAAAAGCATCACCAAACAAGGCATCAAAATGAAGTTTGCTGATTTCCAGCAGACAACCATTGAGCACGGGCAGCTGAGTCTAAATCTCGAGGATTTTAAAGGGCTACTAAGCGATATACTCAAACGTCAGCAAGGACGAGAAATTCGTTTATTAGGATTGAACGTTATGCTAAAACCAGAGCAAGCTCAAAAACAACTCAGCTTTTTTTAGGTGTCTATCAATATGAACAAAGCCACTGTACTTGGCCTTTTTGCTCTATTACCCCAAATAACGAACGCTGAATGTAGTGTTCAGTTAAGCAGTGATCTTTCTGTCAAAGATGAACAAATACAGATCGAAAACAATGGAACAACGGCAGAGCTCGACGCAGACCAATTGCGCCTTCACGGTGATTCGATATCTTTAACCGCAGAACAAAAAGCCGCCCTGCAACACTATCAGAATTTGATACGAGACTTTATGCCCAAGCTTGAAGGGTTCGCTGACACGAGTTTTTTACTCGCGACTGATATCGTAAACGAAGTTGCGAGGAAGTTAGATAATCCTGAAGCGTTGAATGAGACCAAGCAAAAAATAAATCAGGCAATAGGCCAAATTAAGCAGGAGTATTATAAAGATGGCGAGTGGACACTGCCGTCTGGCAGTTATCAGGATTATGCATCCACATTATCTCAACAGATTGAACAATTAAAAGCTGTTATGGATCTTGAGGTGATTTCCAGTGCCTTCAATGTCATGAGTGAGAGAATGAAACAAGAAGGTGGCGTAAACCTAACAGAACTCGGTGAGCAAATCAGATCACTGAAATCGAATTTGGCAGAGCGCTTCCAGCAACATGAAAAACAGATTGAAGCCCAGTCTGAGGACATGTGCCAATCTCTTGAACAGTTGTCAGAACAAGAACAAAAGCTTCATAAGCTCATTCCACAATTGAAAGACTACCCCTTAGTTACCATCTAACTTCGATTGGATGATGGTCCTGATGTATTGTCATTTGTACACCCATAAAACCAGATAACTTGTGTTATCTGGTTTTTTTATCTGATTTAGATTGGTACGCTAGCAATATTGTACTAGCTAACTAGTTTGTGAGTGTGTTTATGGGTGGAATGACGACTCAACGAGAAGCTTTTGGCTCTCGTATGGGATTTATTTTGGCTGCGGCAGGGGCGGCAGTTGGATTAGGAAATATTTGGGGTTTCCCTACACAAGCGGCATCAAATGGTGGTGGAGCATTTTTGTTGGTCTATCTGGTCATGATCTTGTTGGTGGCGTTTCCAATGCTGGTGGTGGAGATGGCGATAGGTCGTCACGGTCAAGCTAACCCTGTCGATAGCATGCGCTCACTTACCGATTCTCAGGCCAAAAAAAGCGTAGGCGCTTTGGTCGGTTGGATAGGCTTGAGCGTGCCCAGCGCGGTATTGGCGTTTTACAGTATTGTTGGCGGCTGGCTGATCTGTTTTCTTCTGGGCGCAATCACTGAGTTAATCGGGATGCAGGCAGCAACAGCTTGGTTTAAAGGGTTTAGCGTTGAGCGCAACTTGTTTGGCACTTTAGTCTTTTATGTTTTAACCATTCTAATTGTTCAAGGCGGTGTTAAAAAAGGTATTGAAAGATGGTCGACACGTTTGATGCCTGCACTATTTGCATTGTTCGCCATTTTGTTTGTCTACATCATGTCGCAAGATGGTGCGATGGAAGGGTTAAAACACTATTTAGTTCCTGACTTTGACAAGATTTGGGACCGTCAGTTGATCTTAGCTGCGATGGGGCAGGGTTTCTTTTCTCTTACCATTGGTGGCTGCTCAATGTTGATTTACGGCTCTTACCTGAGTAAAAAAGAAAACCTACCGAAAATGGCTATGAACGTGTCACTGGTTGATACCGGTGTTGCATTTCTCGCGGGTCTTGTGGTGTTGCCAGCTATGTTTGTTGCGATGCAAAAAGGCGTGCAAATCTACTCTGAATCAGGCGCTTTACTAAGTAGCGATACGCTTGTGTTTACTGTACTGCCACTAATGTTCGACAGCCTTGGATTACTTGGCCAACTCTTTGCTGTGGTTTTCTTTTTACTTCTGACTATTGCAGCGCTGACCTCATCCATTTCCATGTTGGAATGTCCTGTTGCTCTGGTGGGTGAACGATTCGGTACTTCTAGAAAGGGCACTAGTTGGATCATTGGTGGTGTGATCGCCGTTGTGAGCATTGTAATCGTATTTAATTTTGGTGCGTTGTTCGGTTTAGTTGCCAAAGTGGCTACCCAGTATTTACAACCTACTGCTGCACTTATGTTCTGTTTATTTGGCGGTTGGGTTTGGAATCGTCATAAAAAGGTTAAGGAACTTGAACAAGGTTACCCTGAGTTCACACAAGGGTGGTTTGGTAAAGTCTGGCCTTGGTATGTGAAGTTTGTATGCCCAATTTTGGTTACTACGGTTATTTGGGCCTCTTTTGGCTAAGTATACAAGCGACTAAGCAAACAAAAACGGCCATCGCGAAGATGGCCGTTTTGTTAAATCGCAGAGCGATTACGCTTTTTCTGGAATGCGCTCTAGCAGTGCAACCATTTGTTCCCAGTAAAGGGCAACGGTATCAATTTTCACTTTTTCATCTGGAGAGTGCGGGAACTTGATCGTTGGACCAAATGAAACCATATCCATGTTTGGATAAGGTTCTTTGAACAAACCACACTCTAGGCCAGCGTGAATAACCATGATATTTGGTTTGTGGCCGTAGATTTTCTCATACATATCGCGGAAGATAGCCATGATCTCAGAGTCAGGATCTGGCTTCCAGCCAGGGTAGGCACCTGAAAACTCGATTTGTGCATTGGCTAATGTTGCAACCGAAGACAACTGATCTTGCACTTGCTGGCGACCTTCATCAATCAGTGAGCGAATCAAACACATTACGCGGATTTCAGTCTCCGACGTACTAATCACACCAACGTTGAGTGAGGTCTCAACTACGCCTTCAATATCATCGCTCATACGAATCACGCCATTTGGCGCAGCATTGAGAGCATGCGCAAAACGCTGATTATCCGCTGACGTCAGCATTGCCAGTTCGGTTTCCGTTGATTCAACAGAAATGATGATATCCGTTTCAACGGAACCCAGAATTTGCTGTTGAACTTTTAGGTGTTCAGCGACGGCGCTTTCGAGTTTGGTCAGATTGGACTCAGGAAGCGCGATCGTAACAAATGCTTCTCGTGGGATGGCGTTGCGCAGACTACCACCAGTAAACTCAACAAGGTGAGCGTCCAGATCAAGTCCATAACTTACCAAGAAATCGGCAACAATTTTGTTAGCATTGCCACGGCCGGTGTGGATGTCACAACCTGAGTGACCGCCTTTAAGACCCTTTACGGTTAGCTTCTTGACTGTGAAATCACTTGGAATTGTTTGACGTTCAACAGTAAACACCATTTCACCGTCTACACCGCCAGCACAGCCCATGTAGACTTCGCCTTCTTGCTCAGAGTCTGTGTTAAGAAGGATTTCACCTTCAAGCCACCCTTCTTCCAAGCCAAAAGCGCCGGTCATACCAGCTTCTTCGTCAATGGTTAGCAAAACCTCAATTGGACCGTGTTTGATGTCTTCTGCATCAAGGACCGCCAAGCAAGATGCCATTCCGATGCCGTTGTCTGAGCCTAATGTTGTGCCTTTAGCAGTTACCCACTCACCATCAACATAAGGTTGGATTGGGTCAGTAACAAAGTCATGTTCTGTGTCCGCGTTTTTCTGAGGCACCATATCAATATGAGCCTGAAGAACTACTGGCTTACGGTTTTCCATACCAGGAGTCGCCGGCTTTTTGATAAATACGTTGCCAGTCTTGTCTCGTTTTACTTCTAGGCCCTTTTCTTGAGCCCAAGAAATGATGTATTGAGCAAGCGCTTCTTCGTGCTTTGATGGATGAGGAATTGAACAAATTTTGTCAAAAAACTGCCACAAAGATTGTGGTGATAATTGGCTAATTTCAGAGTGAAATTCAGACACAACTGACTCCTTAAGCGAAGTTAATCCAAAGATGATTCAATAAATCTGCGAAGAAATAGAAGGAACCACCGAAATGCTGCCAAGAATATCACTCACAGCCTTTTGAGAGTAGTGCTTTGGAAGTACGCTGTGATTGACATATTTTTAACTCGAATTTTTATAAGAAAGACATGTGCAGTTGGTTTTTTATTCGAGCTAACTTTCTTTCACGCAAATTAATAAAATTGTAATTTAATTACGATAAGGGAAGTGGATATCGGCCAATTTCTAGATTTTTGTGATGCGAGTCAGTTTTTGTTTGTAATTATATTACCGTGTGGTATATTGCACAGGCTCTTGAGAAACAGAGCACAGTATGCTCATTGGACGAGCCCGATTTATCGCCTCCACGGAACCGAGTTTGTTTAAATCGACTTCAATCTAAGGTGATAATATGAAAGGTTTACCGAGTGCAGAGTATTGGTTGTTTGACTCTGTTTACACGACTAATTTTGCATACCCAGTAAGTTTTGGATACTAATCAGATTGCTATCTGGTTGGTTTAACAACTTGCTTTTCGAACTGTTAAGTTCACCCCCTATTTATTTGAAATCCGAGTTGATTCAGACGCCACTTTTTTAAGTGGCGTTTTTTTATGCTTCTAGCTCCATCACCGAAAACCGATACCCAACGCCATAAACTGAATGTAGCCAGTTGGCATCATCTCCAATTGCGGATTGGATTTTCTGGCGTAGCTTTTTGATGTGGCTATCTATTGTCCTCTCGCTCACGATTCGGTTATCTACATAAATTTTATTCATCAGCTGTTGGCGAGAAAAAACTCGTTCGGGCTCCGCTGAGAATAGAGAAAACAGTTCGAACTCAATTGCGGTTAGCTCAACTCTAGCGCCCTTAATTTTGACTTGCATTCGAGCTCGGTCGATTTCGTAGCGATCTGGTTCCCCTCGATTGCTATGTGAAGTCATGTCGAGACGCCGGATTTGGGCTTTAACTCTTGCAACGACCTCTCTGGGAGAAAATGGCTTACATACATAATCGTCCGCACCAAGTTCTAGACCGAGGATTCGATCTAACTCTTCAACTTTTGCCGTGAGCATGATGATTGGGGTTGTTGAAATCTCTCTTATCTCCTTACAGATCTCTAAACCATCTTTGTTCGGCAGCATCAGATCTAGTAGGACACAAGATGGCGAGTTGGCGTTAAACGCGTTCATGGCTAGGTCTCCATCGTCAACAATCACCGGATCTAGACCGCTAGCTGAGAGATAATCGGCCAAAAGATCTGCGATTTTTTGTTCGTCTTCGATTATCAGCACTGTGTTCATTTTATTGCCTCAAGCGGAAAAGCCAGTCGTATCGCCAATCCACCGTATTTAGAATGGTCGGCTGAGATAGAACCTTCATGGGCCAACATGATGCTCTTACATATAGATAACCCTAATCCAGAACCACCTGATTTGCGATTTCGTGAATTTTCAGTTCGATACATAACCTCAAAGAGTTTATCTAGTGAAGCATCCGGCACACTGGGAGAGGTGTCTTCAAAGTCGATATAGACCCAGAGTTTACTAACTTGAACTGAAACATAGATAGAACCGGGCGTGTCTGTATATTTGATGGAATTTGCAAGCAAATTGCTTAACACTTGAGATACTCGAGTTTGGTCTATTTTCGCCAATGCTTTTGAATAAGAGCTGTCTAAGGTGAGATTGAACCCTCGCACTGACGCCTGACCTTTGTGGGACTCGACAAATTGCGAGACGAATTTAACCAAATCCGTACTGGTGAACTCAAAGGTTAACGCGCCCAAATCCGCGTGTGTCAGAGTATTGAGATCTTCAATAAGTTTCATGAGTTGATTGGCTTCTTCTTGCAAAGATCTCAAACTTTTTTCGTCAACACGACGAACCCCATCAAGCAGCGCATCAAGCTCTCCAATAATGATGGTTAATGGCGTTCTGAGCTCGTGTGCAATGTTTGCCAACCATTCTCTTCTGTTGTTTTCTTGTTTTTGTAACGAAGTACCAAGCGCATGTATTGTTTGTTCCAATTGCCCGATTTCATCGCCATTAAACTGAGATTTCAAATTAGAATACTGACCACGCTCTATCTCATTTGCTTGTTTAGCAAGACCTTGCAATCTGTGACTTAGGTATCGGGCAATGAACAAAGCACTGAAGCTATATATAAAGATTCCAAACACAAAAACATAGGTAAACACCTGAGTTTGTTGATTAGAAAATGCCACATCATAGTCGTTAAGTAAGTTCTCTTCATCGAGTGTTCCAACGTAGGCTATTAACACTCCATCCGGATTGTGAATAGGAAGAATCCTATGCACCTCTTCAGGCTGTCCTACAATCGGTTGTTTTTGCTTGTTCAAGAGAACTTTGCTTATTGTATGTGGTATTGGGGGAGGGGGGCGCCTGTCTTCCTTGCGTTTAGGAGGACGCTTGGGCAAAGGCTTTGGCTTACTGCGCGATAAAAACCATTCATCAAGGTATTCTGATGACAAGCTTTCTCCTCGATTTGCTGCCAAGGTCATCTTCTGCCATAGGTCCGGATGATGTCGAAGTGAGCGAAGCTTGTAACCAAGTTGAGTCCAGTTTTCCAAACTCTGGCCTAGAGTTTTATGCTCTTCTCGTTCTCGTTCTGAAATTTGTTGAGCCAACCCTTGGGTGAAACTATAAGAGGTGAGTAGATAGGTCGCCGTTAACAGGATAACGACAGGGATAGTAATGATAAGCCAAAGCTTGAAGCTAAGTTTCAACGCAAGACCTCAGATAACTAATAACTGTCGCGTTTGTCAGGGGCATGGGCTGTGCCAATTAGTTAATTTATAGATATCAATAGTATAGGTGACCTTGTCGAGGCAGGTTCAATAACAGCGTCATTTGCACAATATTTCCTTATTTCTTGCGCTATTCCTGCATTTTCTTTTTCTAAATTGTTATAGCACCACCTGTTTCGGTGCGGCATTGGAGGAAGAAAATGTTGGTTGTAGGTAGCTATTTGTTCAAGTTGAGAAAATTTAAAGTCTCAATACTGACCGTGATATTGCTGTTAACTGGGTGTAGCCCAGAGCAACAAGCCGCTCTGCAAGAGTTTTTGGATGCACTTGACGCAGACCAAGCAACCGCAAGAGACGATGAACTCGAAGCATTGATTAATCGGTTTGGATTGCGGATTGATCCTGTGGCCAACCGAACGATTCCGGCAGTAAACTCTCCTTTATCGCAGTTGGGTAAAAAGCTTTTTTACAGCAAAAGCTTGAGTGGTGATCAAGATGTCGCTTGTGTCACTTGCCATCATCCCTCATTGGGTGGTGCTGACAACTTATCGCTGTCAGTCGGAGTTGCTGCTATATCAGACGATCTGTTAGGTGAAGGCCGGCAGGACAATGACGCGTTACCCAATGTGCCCAGAAATGCACCGACGGTTTTCAATATGGCGTTGTGGGATAGCGGGCTATTTTGGGATTCCCGAGTTGAAAGTTTAGGCAAAGAAGCAAATCAAAATGGTGCACTTTCTAACATCAGTACGCCTGACAGCGGTCATGGAAATGCCGATTTTTCTGCCGGACCGAATCTGGTCACCGCACAAGCCCGATTTCCCGTCACATCAGTTGAAGAAATGAAAGGGTCAACGTTCGAATCAGGTAATTCTAATCAAGATGTGCGAGATCATCTTGCAGCACGAATCGGCGATTTTGGTGAGGGCATGGGAGAACTGGCGTTGAATCAATGGCTGGTGGAGTTTCAAACCGCGTTTTCAAGTAGTGCTGACGCTGCAACGTTAATTACCTTTGACAACATTGCACTGGCGCTAGGAGAGTTTCAGCGTTCAATGGTATTTACCGATAATCCATGGCAAAACTATATTGATGGTTCGCTATCTGCGATGACGGATCAGCAAAAGCAAGGTGCGATTTTATTTTTTACACCAACTTCTGAAGGGGGAGCGGGTTGTGGAGCTTGCCATAACGGCGCTTTGTTCAGTGATGAGGGGCATCATGCGTTAGGCTTTCCACAAATCGGTCCGGGTAAAGGCGTTGGTAATGATGATGATTTTGGCAGGGAGTTGGTAACTTCGAATAGCCAGGACAGATACCGGTTTAGAACACCGTCACTTTTAAATGTCGCGGTAACCGGGCCATATGGTCACTCGGGGACTTATCAAACGCTGAGTCAGGTCATCAGTCATTACAACAACCCTCGCAGAGAGGCTGTAGACTTTTTTGACGATAATGACCTTTGTGATTTGCCACAATTTACTCCAGTTGCCAATTGTTCGAGCTTGTATCCAAATGGTGAAGCCAATACTCGTTTGGCTTTAGATAAGCTAGAACAAGATCAAAGGGACGGAGTTTCACGATTAGGAGATGTAAGAATAAACCGAACAGAACGCGAGCAAATCGAGGCCTTTCTTAATGCTTTAACCGATCCCTGTGTGGAAAGTCGATCTTGCTTAGCACCCTGGATAGCGGATCAAGTTCTTGATAACCCAGATGGAAACGTCTTAATTGCCATTGACCAATTTGGCAACCCTTTGTGAATTCACTCGAACAAACCTATATCTGTTGTAATCGGTTACAAACGTGAAGCGAACATGCCTTGTTCGCTTTTTTCTTGATTTGCGTCAGAGTTCATACTGGCAATCCCATTTTGATAACTTTATAATCCCCGGCCAATCGATTACGCAACCGTTTACTTTTACCCTTATAGGATTCGATTATGCTCGAAAATCTGTTCAAGCTTCGTGAACATGGCACGAACGTAAAGACTGAGGTGATAGCAGGTTTAACCACCTTCTTGACCATGGCCTACATCATTTTTGTTAACCCAATGATTCTTGCTGATGCAGGCATGGACCGTGGCGCCGTATTTGTCGCGACCTGTCTAGCGGCCGCTATTGGCTGTTTCATTATGGGTTTTGTAGCTAACTTCCCAATTGCTCAAGCACCAGGTATGGGGCTCAATGCGTTCTTCACCTATGGTGTGGTATTGGGTATGGGACACACATGGCAGGTTGCACTAGCTGCTGTATTTGTGTCTGGTATCTTGTTTATCCTTTTGAGCCTATTCAAAATCAGAGAGTGGATCATTCACTCCATTCCAATGTCACTGCGCACAGGTATTGCTGCGGGTATTGGTTTATTTTTGGCGTTTATCGGTCTAAAAAATGCTGGAATTGTCGTCGATAGTCCTGCTACCTTCGTTCAAATGGGCGATATCACTTCTGTGAACGCTGTCCTTGCTGGTCTCGGTTTCTTCATTACGGTAGCGCTGGTACATCGCGGCGTGAAAGGCGCGGTAATGCTAGCCATTCTGATTGTGACTGGCCTTGGTATGATTTTCGGTGACGTTCAATGGGGCGGTTTAGTGTCGGCTCCGCCAAGTATCGCACCAACATTTATGCAGCTAGATTTCTCTGCCGTGTTTGAAATTGGCATGATTTCAGTTGTGTTTGCTTTGCTTTTTGTCGATCTATTCGACACGGCAGGCACTTTGGTTGGCGTGGCTCAAAAAGCAGATTTAGTAGACAAAGACGGCCGTATCCCGCGTCTGAATCGCGCTCTACTATCTGACTCAACAGCAACATCTGTTGGCGCACTATTAGGTACTTCGAATACCACATCTTATATTGAGAGTGCAGCGGGCGTATCTGAAGGCGGTCGCACTGGTCTTACAGCTGTCGTGGTTGGCGCACTTTTCTTGTTAGCACTGTTTTTCTCGCCACTTGCTGGTATGATCCCGGCCTACGCAACCGCAGGCGCATTGTTCTATGTTGCGATCTTGATGATGTCTAGCTTAGTTAGCATCGACTGGAAAGATCTGACGGAAGCAGCCCCTGTCGCGGTAACATGTTTACTAATGCCTCTGACATTTTCTATTGCAGAAGGTATTTATCTTGGATTTATCGCTTACGCGGCGATCAAGCTACTTAGTGGCAAAGCCAAAGACGTTTCCATCGCAGTTTGGGTGATGTCTGCGATTTTTGTTGCTAAATTTATCTTTGCTTAATCCTTAAAATTAGGAGTGCCTTGTGCACTCCTTTATAACAATTATTAGGTTATAACCATGAGCAACAAATTCATCATTACGTGGGACAATATGCAAACTTACTGCCGTCAATTGGCAGAGTTGCAAATGCCAGCAGACCAATGGAAGGGTATCATTGCTGTGAGCCGTGGCGGTTTAGTACCAGCTGCTATTTTGGCTAGAGAATTGGGTATTCGCTATGTCGATACCGTGTGCATTTCTAGTTATGACCACGATCATCAGCGTGACATGTCTGTGTTAAAGGCACCTGATCACGATGGAGAAGGATTTCTTGTGGTAGACGATTTGTCGGACAGCGGCGATACCGCGAAGAAAATTCGTGAAATGTATCCGAAAGCAAAACTGATCACAGTATGTGCCAAGCCAGCCGGCAAAGATCTCGTTGACCAATATGTAGTGGATATTCCACAAGATACATGGATTGAACAACCTTGGGACATGACAGTTCAGTACGCTGAACCCATTAATCGCAAGATTAAATAACCAAGAGTTAGATAATGTATAAATGGCCCTTTCAAGGGCCATTTTTTCTATTACTATTAAAACGTTGACCTAATTCGAATTGAAACAATGACCGAGCAAGCTAGCAAAAATCTGTCTGAAACCCTGTTTGAGAACAAAAAACAAACCAAAGAAACGTCGTCGCTAACGCCTTATATGCCAAGCAGCCAAGAATGGTTGGATCAAAAAATGATTCACGGACGTTCCGCGTGGTATCGAAACCTCAGAAAAATTCAATGGCTTTGGCAAGGTATTGACCCGATTGAATTGGAAATGGTATTGGCCAAGATTGCCAGCTCAGAAAATTCAAGAACTCACGATAAATGGTTAGATACAGTCACGGGGTATCGTTCAGGAAACTGGACGTTCGAATGGTCTGCACTAGGGATGGAGCATCAAAAAAACAGTGTGAATCTTGAAGGTGAAGCGAGAGCTGATGAACTGTTTAACGCTTCACTTTGTTACAGTATTGCAGGCTATCCTCACCTCAATTCCGATAATTTGGCGTCGCAAGCTCAGCTTCTGGCACACAAAGCTTATGAAGAGGCTGCGACTCATACCTCCCACAAAATTATCGAAGTAAAAATTCCCTATAAAAATAAGCATATAAAAGCGCTGCTTCACTTACCTCATACAGAGCGACCTTTGCCAACCGTCATTGTGAGTGCTGGGTTAGATAGCCTACAAACGGATATGTGGCGTTTGTATCGTGACCACTTTGCGCCACGTGAAATCGCGATGATTACCGTTGACATGCCATCGGTGGGGTACAGCAAACGTTGGTCTATGACCGAAGAAACGTCTCTTATTCACCAAGCTGTGTTGAACCATTTGCCAACATTGGCGTTTGTGAACCACCAAAGAGTTGGCGTAATGGGTTTTCGATTTGGTGGTAATGCATTAGCGCGTTTGTCATTTTTGGAACAATCAAAAGTGAGGGCCTGTGTTTCTATTGGAGCACCTATTCACGATGTGCTTTCAAGTCCTCAAAAAGTCAAACAAATGTCGAAAATGTATTTAGATGTTTTGTCAAATCGAATTGGTAAGAGTCCGGTAGATATCAATAGTCTGTCGGCTCAATTGGGTGTTTGGTCATTGAAAAAACAAGGGTTTTTCTCAGGAAGAAAAACAGCCGTTCCCATACTGGCACTGAGTATGGATGGCGATTTTGTGTCTCCAGAATCGGATAATCGATCTTTGGCCTTTTTCAGCCAAGGTGGCAAAGTAAAGCAAATTAGTTCCAAGTCGATTACACAGGGATATGAGCAATCCCTCGATTTAGCAATAAAATGGTTTGAAGAACAACTATTAGCATGACAAAACTCCAAAACTAGTTAACAGTTATATAAGCAGTCTCTTATTAAGGGGCTGATAAATAAAAATATAATTTGTTAACGAGAACTGGAGATTCAATATGTCAGAAATGACGAGAACCCCAACTCATCACCGTTTGCTGTCTGCGCTAAAAGCTATCGGTCCTTACTTGAGAGAACCTCAAAGTCAAGAGGGCTTCTATTTGTTCGATTGTTTGTCGGTTTGTATTGACGACAAAAAGTCCCCCGAAAAACGTGAGTTTTGGGGCTGGTGGATGGAGCTAAGAGCTACGGATGATGGTTTTCAAGCCAGATATCATGTCGGCCGATATGATGTCGCGGGTGATTGGCAACCACAGGCATTGCCTAAAAAGAGTGTTGAAGAAGTGAACCGCACTCAGGCTGCCTTTCATGAAAAGCTTGTATCGACTTTACAGGAAAAGTTCGAGCTAAGTGTCGAACTTCACAAAGAATCTCAGGAATTCGTCTAAGAATAACTGAATAACCACAATTCAGTTCTGAACTCTTGAATTACAAAAGGTGCTTTTATGCACCTTTTCTTCTTGTTTATTCGCTTTTGGGTTGATAAAACAGATAGCCTGAATAGTAAGAAGACCAATTCATATGAATCAAAAAACGCAGACGTCCTCTCGTCTCGATACCATAGTAGTGAAATTGGGAACCAGTGTATTGACTGGTGGCTCCACTGCTTTGGATCGCGCGCACATGGTTGAACTTGTGCGTCAATGTGCCGAACTACACAAAAAAGGCCACCCCATAGTTATGGTTTCTTCAGGAGCCATTGCTGCGGGAAGAGAACATCTGCAATACCCCGAACTTCCCAACGCCATGTCCAGTAAGCAACTGCTTGCCGCGGTTGGGCAGAGTCAATTGATTCAAACTTGGGAATCACTGTTTGCTATTTACGGTATCAAGATTGGTCAAATGCTATTGACCCGAGCTGATTTGGAAAACCGCGAACGCTTTTTAAATGCACGAGACACCATTCATGCACTGATTAGCCACGGCATTGTGCCAATCGTGAATGAAAATGATGCGGTGGCGACCAACGAAATAAAGGTCGGTGATAACGACAATCTATCCGCGCTAGTGGGTATTTTATGTGGCGCGGACAAGTTATTGCTCCTTACGGACCAAAAAGGTCTGTTTACCGCTGATCCAAGAAGTAATCCAGATGCGGAATTGATCAAAGAAGTTAAAACGATAGACGATACCTTAAGAGAGATCGCCGGTGGCAGTGGCACCACATTAGGTACAGGCGGAATGGCGACCAAATTGCAAGCAGCCGATATTGCACGCCGGGCAGGTATCGAAGTGATCATAGCTGCAGGCAGTGCACCTAATGTGATCACAGACTGTGTGAGCGACACCCCGCATGGAACTCGCTTCGTAGCCTCAGAAGAGTCTCTTGAAAACCGCAAACGTTGGATTCTTGCCGGGCCTTCTTCAAGCGGTAACATTGTTATCGATGAAGGCGCATGCAAAGCTGTGATAGAACGAGGCAGTAGTCTGCTATCAAAAGGTGTGACCTCTGTAGATGGTGTCTTTGCCCGAGGTGAAGTGGTGAATGTGATCTCCCAATCAGGGGCTTTAATAGCAAAAGGTATTTCAAGTTACTCAAGCCTAGATTTGGATAAAATTCGCGGTAAGCACAGTAAAGATTTTATCGACATTCTGGGGTACGACTACGGCTCAGAAACCATTCACAGGGATGATTTGGTTGTCATACAAGAATAAATAATCGAATTAGTGAGAAATGAAATGATGGATTTAAAGGTTATGGGACAAGCTGCGAAAGACGCAGCATTTCAATTGGCCACCTCCAGCACTGCACAAAAGAATCGCGCTTTAGCTATTATTGCCGATGAGCTTGAAGCGAACGAGGCCAATATTCTGGCCGCCAACGCCAAAGATATAGAAGCGGGTAGAGCTAATGGTTTAACGGAAGCACTGCTAGATAGGCTTCTACTCACGTCCGAGCGACTTGCCGGGATTGCTTCAGACGTGCGTCAGGTGATTCAATTGGATGATCCGGTGGGTAAAGAGCTGGATCATAAAGTACTCGAGAATGGCATGTCACTCTGTAAGCGCCGCGTGCCGCTGGGTGTGGTTGGGGTGATTTACGAAGCGAGGCCGAACGTTACGATTGATATTG
Organism: Vibrio sp. ABH4_348; assembly: GCF_056159765.1. Classification (NCBI taxonomy): domain Bacteria; kingdom Pseudomonadati; phylum Pseudomonadota; class Gammaproteobacteria; order Vibrionales; family Vibrionaceae; genus Vibrio; species Vibrio sp. ABH4_348. Next base: position 479,364 of record NZ_JBSWVW010000001.1, read on the forward strand.
CCGCACTTTGCTTGAAAACAGGTAACGCGAGCATTCTTCGCGGTGGCAAGGAAACCTTCCATTCCAATATGGAGTTGGTTTCGGTTATTCAATCGGCATTGACTAAAGCCAACTTGCCATTGGCGTCGGTGCAATATATCGAAAAACCAGACCGTGAATTGGTCTCGCAATTACTCAAATTGGATGATTACGTCGATATGATCATCCCTCGCGGTGGCGCGGGCTTGCATAAAATGTGTAAAGAAAATTCGAGTATTCCGGTCATTATTGGCGGCTTTGGGATTAGCCACGTTTATGTCGATGAATCGGCCGATCTGCAACGCTCTGTCGATGTCGTAGTGAACTCTAAAGTTCAGCGACCTTCTGCTTGTAACGCACTCGATACGCTTCTTGTTAGTGAAAAAGTGGCGAGCGAGTTTATCCCTATGTTAAAAGCCAAGATGGATGAACGAGTGTGTTACGTGATAGACGGCAATGCCGCTCACTTATTTAGTGACTCTGACAATACTAAGGGTTTTGAATCAGGGGATTACGATACCGAATGGTTGAGCTACACAATGGGTGTCAAGCTAGTGTCTGGCGTGGATGAAGCGATAGACCATATGCGAGAGCACAACGCCAGCCACTCTGACGCCATTATGACCAATGACTTAACCAGCGCCGAGCGCTTCATCAATGCAGCGGGTTCTGCGGCGGTTTATGTAAATGCTTCGACTCGTTTTACCGATGGTGCGCAATTTGGACTAGGAGCAGAAGTGGCCGTGTCAACGCAAAAGCTTCATGCACGAGGTCCAATGGGACTGGAAGAGTTGACCAGTTACAAATGGGTTGGAAAAGCGGATTATCTGCCGCGTCCATAGCCAAACTAGTGCACAGTAATGTGTTCATCTCCAGAGTTTAAAGGGTCGAATCGACCCTTTTCGTTTTTTTGATTAGGGATTTCCGATACACTTGAGCCAATTGTTTAGGAGGGTTTATGCACTGTCCATTTTGCTCAGAAAACGATACAAAAGTTATAGATTCTCGATTGGTCGCCGATGGTCATCAAGTTCGCCGTCGCAGACAATGTTTGGCATGTCATGAACGCTTCACCACGTTTGAAAGCGCTGAATTGGTGATGCCAAAAGTGATTAAGTCTAATGGCAATCGAGAACCTTTTGATGAAGACAAAATGGTTGGTGGCATTCAACGAGCGTTGGAAAAACGCCCGGTTAGTGCTGATGCAATTGAACTAGGTATTTCGGTAATTAAATCTAAACTGAGAGCCACAGGTGAACGCGAAGTTCCGAGTGAGATGATCGGTAATTTGGTTATGGATCAACTAAAAGAACTAGATAAAGTCGCCTATATCCGTTTTGCTTCCGTATATAGAAGTTTTGAAGATATACGAGAGTTCGGCGAAGAAATTGCCAAACTCGAAGACTAGCTGCCAATAACGGACAAATTCTTTCTATGAGCACCATTTTTTCTCAGTTTGATCATCTGATGATGTCGCAAGCATTAAAGCTGGCGAAACGAGGTATATACACCACAGCACCAAACCCAAGGGTTGGCTGTGTAATCACTCAAGGCAACGATATTATTGGCCAAGGGTTTCACTTTCGCGCCGGTGAGCCACACGCTGAAGTTCATGCTTTGCGAGAAGCAGGCACCAAGGCAAAAGGTGCGACAGCTTACGTCACACTCGAGCCTTGTTCTCATTACGGCCGAACACCGCCTTGCGCCAAAGCGCTCACCGAAGCAGGTGTCTCTCGCGTAGTTTGCGCGATGACCGATCCTAACCCGCAAGTTGCTGGAAATGGTTTTCGAATGCTTCGCGATGCTGGCATTCAAGTGGATGTCGGTTTGCTTGAATCAGAAGCCTTGGCTTTGAATCCAGGTTTCATTAGCGCTATGAAGCACAAGCGTCCATTTGTTCAACTGAAATTGGCGGCGAGCCTCGATGGACAAACCGCGTTGAGTAACGGTGAAAGCAAATGGATTACCGGCAGTGAAGCGCGTCGCGACGTGCAGCGGTTTCGAGCCATGTCGGGTGCTATATTGTCGACTAGCCAAACCGTTATCACAGACGATGCTTCATTGAACGTACGTTGGGATGAATTGCCTAACTCTGTTCAACAGATTTACTCGCAAGAAGCGTTAAGACAACCAACGCGAGTTATTTTGGACAGACAAAGTAAACTTAGCTCCGAACTCAAGTTATTCGCAACTGACGGTGAAACCATTGTTATTTCTGGTCAGGGCGAACAAGATCATTTACTTGATGGCGACAAAATTGCTCTATCTCACTTGCTCACTCACCTCACATCAGAGCACGGAATCAATCATCTTTGGGTTGAGGCCGGTGCGACACTTGCGACGTCAATGATTCAAGAAAAATTGGTGGATGAGCTGATTCTGTATGTTGCGCCTAAACTTATGGGGCAGGGAAGAAGCTTGATAGAATCATTGGGGTTAGACGCCATGGATCAGGTTATCGACCTTGAGTTTTTGGATGTTCGTATGATTGGTAAAGACATTCGTATTATTGCCAAACCCGTTTGGCAATAATGATTTAAATTGGTTACACAAGGTTCAAGATGTTTACAGGTATCGTAGAAACAACAGGCACACTTATGTCAATTACCCCAGTTGGTGACGACATTACGGTTCATGTGAATGTTGGTAACTTAGACATGTCAGATGTCAAACTAGGCGACAGTATTGCGACTAATGGCGTGTGCCTGACTGTGGTTGATTATGACCAGCAAAGTTTTAAAGCCGATTTGTCCGTTGAAACGCTTAATAAAACCGGTTTTGCGTACTACCAGGTTGGACAGCAAGTAAACCTAGAAAAAGCGATGTTACCGACAACTCGATTTGGTGGTCATATCGTGTCTGGTCACGTTGACGCGGTTGCTGAAATTTTGGAAAAACATCCAGTTGGTAGAGCCTTTGAATACTGGGTATCGATGTCTCCAGAGATTAGTCGGTACATTGCGGAAAAAGGCTCGGTGACTATCGATGGAATCAGCCTGACAGTAAACGCTTTGCGAGATGATGCGTTCAAACTCACTATCGTTCCTCATACCACACAAGAGACGACAATTTCTGAGTTTGCTGTTGGTCGCAGAGTGAATTTAGAAGTCGACGTATTGGCAAGATATATGGAGCGGTTGATGACGGCTTCAACAGAACAACAAGAACATCCGAGCAGCTCTATCACTATGGATATGCTGCAAAAAAACGGATTTGCATAACCCTTTAATTCCCTATTTAGGAAGCACAAGATGGCATTTAGTACTCCTCAAGAAATTATCGAAGATATCCGCTTAGGCAAAATGGTTATCCTAATGGATGACGAAGATCGAGAGAACGAAGGCGATCTGATTATGGCTGCCGAGCACGTGACCCCTGAAGCCATCAACTTTATGGCTAAATATGGGCGTGGATTGATTTGTCTAACCATGACCAAAGAGCGCTGTGAAAAACTCGGTCTACCACCTATGGTGCAAGACAACAATGCGCAGTACACCACGAACTTTACGGTTTCGATTGAGGCGGCTGAGGGCGTAACAACGGGCATTTCGGCGGCGGACCGTGCGCTGACTGTACAAGCTGCTGTGGCGAAAGATGCCAAAGCGGCGGACTTAGTACAACCGGGTCACATTTTCCCGTTGGCAGCACAAGATGGTGGCGTGCTGACTCGCGCTGGTCACACCGAAGCGGGTTGTGATTTGGCAAGATTGGCAGGCTGTGAGCCCGCAGGTGTTATTGTGGAAATTCTCAATGATGACGGAACCATGGCTCGCCGCGCGGATCTTGAAGTGTTTGCCCAAGAGCACGGGTTAAAGCTGGGTACCATTGCTGATCTGATTGAATATCGCAACAATACAGAAACTACCATTGAGCGCGTTGCTCAGTGCCATTTGCCGACTGAATTTGGTGATTTCGAATTGGTCACTTACCGCGATGTGATCGACAATCAAATCCATTATGCACTACAAAAAGGTGATGTATCTGCAGAGCCAGCGCCACTTGTTCGTGTGCATTTGCAAGATACTTTTACTGATTTACTTCGTAGTGATCGCAGCTCAGAGCGCAGTTGGTCGCTGGACAAAGCAATGTCGAGAATAGGTAAAGAAGGCGGTGTGCTTGTGATATTGGGTAACGAAGAGTCGACCGACTTACTTGTACATCGCGTCAAGATGTTTGAAGCGCAAGACAAAGGCGAAGCACCAACACTGGCGAAGAAACAGGGCACCTCAAGACGAGTTGGGGTAGGCTCTCAAATCCTTGCCGATTTGGGTATCTCCGACATGCGTTTATTGTCATCGACGACCAAAAAGTATCATGCACTTGGTGGCTTTGGTCTCAACGTTGTTGAGTACGTGGTCGATTAATTTTTCCAGTAAGCCACATCAAAGAGACAAAGGGAGCTTCGGCTCCTTTTGTGTTTTACGGAGAGGTGAAATACCACGGATATCCGGTGATTCTAGAGCTAAATATCAGTAGGAAATGGCTTTCAAACTGTGCTAGAATCCGGCGATTCTCACTAGGTGAACAGAGTTAAGGATAGTGTATGCAAGTTATCGAGGGTGGTTTCCCAGCACCAAATGCAAAAGTAGCGATTGTTATTTCTCGCTTCAACAGCTTTATCAACGAAAGCCTATTGTCAGGTGCAATCGATACTCTAAAACGTCATGGACAAATCACTGAAGACAACATCACCGTTGTTCGTTGTCCTGGTGCAGTTGAGCTACCACTTGTTGCTCAGCGCGTTGCAAAAACTGAGAAGTTTGATGCGATCATTGCACTTGGTTCAGTAATTCGTGGCGGTACACCACATTTTGACTATGTTTGTAGTGAGTGTAATAAAGGTTTGGCGCAGGTGGCATTGGAGTTCAGTCTTCCAGTGTCGTTTGGTGTGCTGACCGTTGATACTATTGATCAAGCAATTGAGCGCGCAGGAACCAAGGCTGGTAATAAAGGTGAGGAAGCTGCACTGAGCGCGCTAGAAATGATCAACGTTCTGACTGAAATCGATTCCTAATGGGGGCCCGCGTGAAACCAGCCGCACGTCGCAACGCACGTCGTTTTGCTTTACAAGCAATCTACTCTTGGCAAATTACCAAAGAAAATGTTGCCACGATTGAAAACCAATTCTTGTCTAACGGCAAGTACGATGAAGAAGAGCACCACGCTTCAGAACCGGCGTTGTCTGCTCCTGAAACTGACGTAGATTACTTTAAAGATCTGCTGGCCGGTGTTGTTATCGCGCATACTGAACTTGATGGAAGAATTCGTCCATACACGTCACGCCCTATGCAAGACCTGGATATGATGGAATTGGCTTTATTGCGTTTGGCGATGTATGAAATGACCAAACGCGATGATGTCCCATACAAAGTCGTGATCAATGAAGCGATAGAGCTTGCGAAAGTATTCGCTGCTGAAGATAGCCATAAGTTTATTAATGGCGTATTGGACAAAGCTGCCCCGCACGTTCGTAAAAAGTAATGTGATAAGCATAAATTGCAAAAACCAGCCTCGGCTGGTTTTTTACATTCAAGTCGTACAGTTTTACTTATGAATTTACGACTTCTTTTAGTTTGTCTTCAACTTGTTTGAATATATTTTTAAGGTTAATAGTATTATCACCATTTTTATCTTTTGTCGTAATTTTGGCTTTTACTATAGATTTAGAACCATTTTTATATGGAAAAACTTTAACCGAAATTTCCACATCAGCTTCTTCAACATTAAATCTGTTAGATTCTAGCATTCTAGTGAAGTTTGCACGTATAGAGTCAACTCCATATTCGGAGTTCAATTCAACCTCTTTGAGATGAACTGTAGATGTCAGATATTTGTAGATATCGAAATCAGGGACAGGAAATGGGAGTATTAACCCTTCTTGGTAGGTGTGTTGCTCTAAGGGTACAAATTTAAACTGATCATCTTTCTTTAGAAGTTGCACTTTATAAAAATTACCAGAACCAGCAGTCCCGTTGTCATCCCGCTTTTCGATCTTATAAATATCACCTTTTCGAGTGATCTTAATTCTTTCGTAGTGACCTGTTTCTATAAAATCATCATAAGTTATGAAATGAAAGTTATCAGATTGGTAGTGTTTCGGTGCAATATACGATATCGGATTGCTATCTTCTAGGATTACGGTGTTATCTTCGCTAGGAGTTAATTCTAGTTTTAATGAGCTTAGATCTTGTTGAATACCTGAGGAACAGCCTGAGAATAATACAATTAATGGTATCAATATAAGTTTTTGTTTTATTCTCATACCTAATCAGCCCACGTAGATGTTGTACTAAAAGAACTATTGCATGACGATTTCGTGGTTGAAAGCTCAAAATACTTGTTTATTTGTTTTTTCGACATCTGTCTAAAGTATAGCTGACTTGAAGTGACTGAATTCACAATAAAACTACTGATTAGTTTGTATAGATCTTGGTTAGTAATGATTATCATTATCGTAGATTTTGGTGTATGGTTAATTAGTTTTAACAACCAAATTGGAGCATGCAATGAGCCACACCGAGATCAACGAATTCCTTATTCCTAAGCCAGATTGGGTAGCTCCTGAACTTTCCCTTTATGAAGGTGATGACCAAATCAAACTTAGTTTAGAAGGCGCAATTCAATATTCAGGTTTGAAGAGTATTGGAGGTGTCGTGCTCGGATTTCGATTATTACAACACGCCGTTGCTCTGACTTCGGGTGAGTTACCCGTTCAGAGAAATGGGATCAGTGTTTACACTGCGTTCCCAGGTAATGGTGTCAAAGACGCCTTTGAGTACACCTGCCGAGCGATTCGCGATCATCGCTATTGCTGTGATAATACACTTCATCATCCCGCCGCACAGTCAGGTGTCCGTGGTCAATTTTTGTTTGTGATTCGCTTAAATGAACAAACGGTAACGCTGTCTCCAGCCACTCATTTACCTGAAAACAGCTACTTTGAAGCAGACCGGAATTCTAACCGTGATATGCAGTCGGCATTGGCATGGCGTGATGCAAAAATTAATTTTGCCAACACCTTGTTGAAGTCGACTCCTGAAGAGTGTTTACGCGTTCTTTAATCGCGTCATAGATACTTTTTAATTGCTCTACCATCTATGGTAAGGTTCGCTCAAAGACCTTGAGCTAACCTTGCTATGCCCGGTGAATTTGACTTAATTAACCAATATTTTTCCAATACTTCCGTCGATAGAGATGATGTCATTCTCGCGGGAGGAGACGACTGCGCGATTGTTGATGGCGGCGCTATTCACGACATTGCGATCAGTACCGATAGCTTGGTTTGCGGTACCCATTTTCTCGAAGATGCCAAGCCAGAGTGGGTGGCGCATAAAGCGTTAGTCTCTAATTTGAGTGACTTAGCAGCAATGGGGGCTTCGCCAGCTTGGGTGTCTTTGGCATTAACACTGCCTGATTTTGATTCTCATTGGTTAGAACGGTTCTCACAAGCATTCCATCAAGTTGCCAAGCAATACAATCTACAGCTCATTGGTGGCGATACTACTAAGGGGCCGTTAGCGATAACTCTGACCATTCAAGGTCTTCTTCCCAAAGGCAGTGCATTAAAGCGCACTGGTGCAAAACCGGGAGACAAGATCTTCGTTTCCGGATGTTTGGGCGATAGCAAAGCTGGCTTGGATATTGTACTTGATAGCAGCAAACGAGTGCTTGAATTTGCCCCCGTGCTGCTAGAGCGTCATTTTGTCAGAGTGCCGCAAATAGATCTGGGACAGCAATTACTCAGCTTTGCCAGCTCGGCCATTGATATCTCAGATGGTTTGATATCCGATTTGGCGCACATTACTAAATTTTCCCAATGTGGCGCTCGTCTGAGTTTAGAAGCCTTGCCGACCAGTAATGAACTTAAGCAGTTTTTGGCGAATGACGAGCGTGAACAACAGTACGCTTTGACCAGCGGTGAAGAATATCAGCTCTGTTTTACCGTGCCAGAAAACCAAGTCTCTGATATGCTGACCACTATTGAAAATGTGCCGGTCAAGGTTACCGAAATTGGTGAAATTATTGATGGCACAGATCTTCAATTATTCAGGAATGGTCAAGAAGTAGACTTGGCTTTACAAGGTTTTGACCACTTTCGAGTTGTATCATGATAGAACCCATTCAACGCATATCTCTTGCAAATATTTGGCACCTTTTAGCGACCGGTTTTGGTAGCGGACTTTCACCAATCATTCCCGGAACCATGGGTACTCTTGCGGCGGTTCCGTTTTATTTGTTGCTAGCTTCCTACTTATCCCCTGCCGGCTTCATTGCGGTTACATTTATTGCGGCATTAGTGGGGATAAAAATCTGTCAGCAAACTTCCGCAGACATGCAAGTACACGACCACGGTGCAATCGTTTGGGATGAGTTTGTCGGTTTTTGGATAACTATGAGCGTGATTCCATTGATGGGGTTAGCGGTACTTCAATGGCAATGGTTGGTGTTGGGCTTTGTATTGTTCCGCTTTTTTGACATGGTAAAGCCATGGCCAATTAGCTGGTTGGATAAGCAAGTCCATGGCGGCGTGGGAATTATGCTTGACGATATTGTGGCAGGAGTCATGGCTGCTCTCTGTCTTTATGGTCTCATTGTTTGGAGCAGCCAATCGGCGTTATAGCTTTTCTAGGTCCGATTCAATTTCAGCGATCTTTGAGGCAACGACTTTCTCTAGGTGTCTTAGGTCGCTCAAGATTTTCTTCTTCACGTCTTTTTCTTCGGATTTCACCGGCTTAGTAATTGAGTCCAGTTCATCAATTACCAACATCAAATTGCGATTTATCTCGGTCACATCACGGTATTGATGGCTGCCACTATCAACAATGACACTTTTTTTCTGTCTCGGGTATTTGTACTTAGCACTTTTGGCAAACAGCTCGCCCGATTGCTTGTAAAAGTAGATTTTTAGAACGTCTTTGTGCGCCTCTTGTCTTAGGCTATAACGCTCGATCTGAGTTGGATCTTGAACTCCAAGAGCTTGAAGGTTGGGGTACATAGGCTGCTCCAAATGTTATTACACATTTACACTCTAGCAGCCTAAGTTAAAGTAAAGGTTAAAAAAACATCACTGTTGTGCAGTGGATCATTGTTAATCGCGACAATCAACTTGGTTGTGATACTGAGGTTTAACGTTATTCAGGCACCAAGTCTTTAATCTTCTCAATCAATTGCTTGCGAAGCACTTCTTGCAGATCGAGTTCCAGTTTTTGGCCCTGTTGATCGGTAACAATAAACAAGTCTTCCGCTCTTTCGCCAATAGTCGTGATTTTCGCTGCGTGTAAGTTAACGCCCAGATCCGCAAATACGGCACCCACAGTGGCCAATAGACTCGGAGTATCTAGGGCGACTAACTCAACTAAAGTACGCTTTTTACTCTTTGTTGGTAAGAAGTCAATTTGCGTTCTCACCTTAAAGTGTTTTAGCTGTCTTGGTGCGCGCCTCGATTTGATCTTGGTTGGACGACCATCTTGTAACACGTGAGATAGATGTCGTTGTATCGCTTTATGGCGGTTCTCTTCCAGTGCTTGGCCGTTTTGATCCAAAACCATAAAGGTATCAAGTACAAACCCGTCTTTGCTGGTCATGATCTGCGCATCATGGACGTTGAGATTTCGCCTATCGAGCTCAGCGACCACGGTTGCAAACAGCGCATGTTGGTCTTTGCAATAGACAAACACTTCAGTGCCACCACGTGTGGCTTTTTTACTGATGAGTATCAGTGGCAAGTTGTGATCGTCATGACGTAGGATGTGGCTGCAATGCCAAGCGATTTGTTTGTGTGTGTGACGTAAAAAATAGTCGGCTTTGAATCGTTGCCAGAGCCGTTCAAATTCACTGGCGGTGAAACCTTCTTTTCGCAGTAAGGCAGAGGCGAGCTGTTGGTTGTGTCGAATTCGATCTCTCACATCAACTGGGTTTTCTAAACCGCGACGCAATGCCCGCTGTGTGGAGTAAAACAATTCAGCAAGCAAGGTGCGTTTCCAACTATTCCATAACTCTGGGTTAGTGGCGCAGATATCCGCCACGGTCAAACACACCAGATACTCGAGATATTCTTCATCTCTAACTTGCTTGGCAAACTCAGTAATAACATCGGGATCATAAATATCGCGGCGTTGCGCGGTAACCGACATCAACAAATGATGACGTACTAACCAAGAAACCAGCCGCGCTTCTGGTTTAGAGAGCCCGTGTTCCATACAAAATTCATAGGCATCTAGCGCACCTAGCTCAGAATGGTCGCCACCACGACCTTTGGCAATGTCGTGGAAAATTGCCGCCAGGATCAGTAATTCCTTTTTCTGGATACGAGGAAAAACTTCACAGCAGATAGGGTGCTTTTCTCTATTGCTCACATCAGCAAAACTGTGAATGTGCTTTAGTAGTCGAACACTGTGCTCATCCACGGTGTAGACATGAAATAAGTCAAACTGCATTTGACCTACGATCTGATTCCATTGGGGAAGATAAGAAGCCAATACTCCCAGTTTGTGCATTAATGGGAAAGCGGTGTGCAGTGAATTCGGGTGACGACACAATTCCATGAAACGCTCTCGAGCCCCGGGAATGGTGTGTAAAAATCGGTTAAAACGGCGTCGAGCAGTGCGAAGTTGGCGCAGGGTTGCGGGCGAGACACCCTCAATGGATGAATCGTTGGCAATATGGATAAACATATCCAAAATAGTTTCGGGCCTAGCTTGGAACAAGGCTGGTTTTCGCGCTTCGATTAAGTTGGCGCGCACTTGAAAATCGTTGTTTAACACAATCGCCTGACTATTCGATTCATTGTCGAGAATTGCGTGGTCAAACAGCTTGAGGAGCATTTTGTTGAGTTCTGCAACGCGGCGAAGCGTTCTGAAGAACTCCTTCATCATTTTTTCAACACCTTGATTGCCTTTTCCTTCAAACCCAAGGGTGTCGGCAACCGAGGCTTGATGGGCAAAGGTCAGTCGGTTGTCATAGCGTTTTAACTCGCTGTGTAGAGCAAAGCGCACGCGCCACAAGAAGTTTTGACATTCTACTAACTCTCGATATTCCGCATCAGTTAGAAAGCCATATTTACTCATTTCCAAAAGTGAGGTTGCACCAAAATGACGACGCGCTATCCAACTTAAGGTATGGATGTCTCTCAAACCGCCGGGTGTGGACTTGATATCAGGTTCAAGATTGTAAGTGGTGTCGTGATAGCGCGCGTGACGCTCTTTCTGTTCTTTCAGTTTTGCTTTGTAAAACTCGGCACTTGGCCAAAAGGATTCAGAATGAATAGCAAGTTGTAGTCGTTGAAATGTGTCCTGACAACCACACAATAATCGCGCTTCTTGCAAATTGGTCGCTACAGTCAAATCGTTTTGGCCAATTTCAATGCACTGCTCGACCGTTCTCACCGCGTGACCAACTTCTAGCTTTAAATCCCACAACCAGGTGATGAACTCACTGATTTTTGCACCGGTTTGCTCAGATAGCGGATTACGCGAAACCACCAGAATATCTATGTCAGACAGTGGATGAAGTTCGCTGCGACCGTAGCCGCCCACAGCGACTAAAGAGAGATAGGGACGTTTATCAAATTCGAAATGCTGCCAAATTTGCTTCAGCACGGAGTCCATAAAATTCGCGCGCCCGTACACCAAACTATCTATTGCCACATTATCGACAAACTGCTGCTTTTGGCTTTCACCAAAATCTTCCAAAGTTTGCTTGAGCGTTTCTAGATCTAGGTTTTCTGGCAAGCTTACGTTTGGGGTTTGAATCTCTGACATACTGCATTGTCCATTGCAAAAATCTGTTTCTACTTTAGCAAGCTAGTGGACAATGCGGTAGTTGAAAGCTCGTGACTTGAGCACTTTGATATCAGATTACTGATGCTCGCCTTGGTGTTTCGTTTTCCAAAGTAGCCAAAGTAAAATTGGCGCGCCAGCTAAGGCGACAAATATTCCAGCTGGCAGGTCTTTTGGAAGGAAAAGTGTGCGTCCAGCTAAATCGGCTAGAACCAACACCGTGGCTCCGATAATTGGGCATAGGATAAATTGCAGTGCGAGGTTGTGCTTTTCGATGATTCTGGCAATTTGCGGCACGATTAAGCCGACAAATCCAATCGCACCTGCAAATGCTATCGCAATCGAAGCCATTGCAACTGAGACAAGAATCAACGTCCAAGTGATCCACTTCAGCGGCAAGCCCAATGCGATAAGGAGTTCATCACTCATGGGTAAGACTTTAAGTGGGCGCAACAACAAAAACGGCAACGGCAGCAGCGCCATCCACCATGGCAAGATATAGCTGACATTGTCCCAGTTAGCGCCATACAAAGTTCCGGTGAGCCAGGTGTAGACGACGGCTGCGGTGGCCGTGTCATTCATCACTAAAAACATGGTTACTAGCGAACCACAAGCACTGGTAATACAGATACCAATCAACACAACTGACGAAATTGAACGGCTGGCATTACGAGTAAAATACAATAAAATGCTGGCCGCGATCAGGCCACCAGACAAAGCCCATAGAGGCAACCAAACAATGGAAATGGATGTTACCGAGATAAACAGCACCGCGGCAACTGACGCGCCACCCGTGACTCCAACGATATCTGGAGAGGCTAGCGGGTTTTTTAACAGAGTTTGCAGAACCAAACCGCTCACTGCTAAAAGCGATCCCACCATGATCGCCAATACAACTCTTGGCATTCTCAATACATGAATCGTGAAGTCAGAACCGGGATTGAATATAGCATTTATTGCATCAGTGGCCGGTAGCCAATAACTGCCAGCCATAAGGGAAACGACGACTGCTGCAAAAAAGCAGAGCAGAGCTACAAATACTTTAATCACAAGTTGAACCGCTTTTTACTGATGAGATAGGCCAATATTGGAACGCCGACCATAGAGGTCATGACACCGGTTGGAATCTCTTGGGGAGGAGCAATAAATCGAGATAGCGTATCGGCAACTAATAAAAGTGATGCTCCCACTAACGCCGAGGTGGGAAGAAGAATTCTGTGGTCAGTATTGACCCATTTACGAGCGATGTGAGGCACCGCCAAGCCGATAAAGGCAATTACACCAGCGATAGCGACAGCGCCACCTGCCATCGCGACAATGGTAATTGCCACAAAAACTCGGGTTCGGGTGATGGATTGTCCTAAGCCTTTGGCCAAATCGTCCGGCAATAAAAGTAAATTTAGGTTATTGGAATTGAGTAACGCGTAGGTAAAGCCGACAATAACGATAGGTGCGTAATACACGACGGCGATGGTATCGCGCCCTGCAACACTGCCGCCCAACCAGTATACGATCCCAGCAAGGTTTCTCTGATCAAAAATCAGTAAACCTTGGGTAAGTGAAATCAATAGTGCAGAGATAACAGTACCGGACAAAATTAATCTTATGGGAGAAATCACAGAGTTGGTTGCTGCTAGACCATAGACCGCTACGACCGCTAGCGCTGCTCCGGTAAAGCCTAACATCATAAGGGCAAATAAACTGTCGTAGTCCACAAAGGCCAGTCCGAGTGCAATAGCAAAAAGCGCCCCAGAATTTAATCCTAATGTTGTAGGCGAGGCGAGTGCGTTGCGAGTCAGAGTTTGCGAAAGCACACCCGCCGTGCCCAAAGCGGCGCCAACCACTAAAGCAACGATGGCTCGACTCAATCTATTGGTGCGAATAATGGTTTGCTCAACAGACTCAGCTTCAAAAGCAAAAAATGCTGACCAAACATCATTCCAGGTTACTGTTGTTTGTCCAAAACGCACGCTGGCAATAAATGCCAGCGTGGTGCTCGCAAACAAGGCAAATAATTTAACCGTGTTTGACTGCATGTTTTAAAGACCGTAATGCTCTTCAATTGACTCAAGCATCATACTTGCGCCTAGCGGACCACCTGAAAGGTTCCACGCCACTTCATCCACCTTGTAGGTAGCGTTGTTTTTAACTGAATCCAGTGTTTTCCAAAGCGGGTGGTTGCTCCAATCTTGGAATGTTTGTTCTACTGCTGCATCACCTTCGTACATGAAAATGAACGCAGAGTCGGCATTCATTGAAGGAATCGCTTCTTTACTTGTCAGTCTCACGCCCCATTTTTCTTCTTTGTGTGCTTCTGGACGATCAAAGCCTAGGTCTTTAAGTACTAGACCAGCAAAGCTTTGGTAGTAGATACGTGCGTGATCTGCTCGGAAGTTAAGTAGCGTCACTTGAAGTGGCCACTGGTCACCAAATTTGGCTTTTGCTTTTTGTTGGAAAGCGTCTGATTTAGCTTGCCAATCTGCTAACCATTTTTCTGCTTCTTGCTCTTTACCCGTAGCAGCCGCAACCAATTCTAGTGATTCTTTGTAGATGTAGACTGTTTCATGGGCAACTACAGGAGCAATCATCTTTAGTTGCGGGTAGATTTTTTCATGACGTGTTTTAGACGCAATGATCACATCTGGCTTAAGTCGAGCAATTTGCTCTAGGTTTGGCTGATTCTCAGTACCAAGAATTTGGATGTCAGTGAGATGAGGACGCAAGTAGTGATAGAAAGGCTTCTGAGTCCAAGATTCCACGGCCCCAACTGGCTTGATGCCAAGTGCTACAGCAGCGTCTGTTGCACCTTGATATAGGGTAACGACGCGCTTTGCCGGAGCATCAAGCGTTGTAGTACCCATAGCATGTTCAATGGTGATGTCGGCCTGAGCTGACCATGCAGCTAAGAAAGTCGCTGCAAATCCTATTAATTTTTTCATTGTGTCCTCAATTGGTGTTTTAGTTATTTAGTTTGAAGGCTATTGTTGAAATAGCTTTTATTGGTTAACCACAGCAGCAAACTGTGGTTGAGTCGCAGCCATCCCCTGCGACGGTGACTTAGGCACACACATTAGGCGGTCACTGTTGGGATCTCGCAAAATATTGGCATCTAAGTCGAAAACGTGTTTTAGGTTAGTGGAAGTGAAAATGCTGTCCGGTGTACCCTGAGCGTGCAGTTTTCCACTTTTCATCATGACGAGATGGTCAGCGTAACTAGCGGCAAGATTGAGTTCATGCAGTACAACAACAAGGGTTCGGTTTTGTTCACTGCAAAGCCGAGACAAAAGCTCAAGCAGGTCAACTTGTACTTTCAAGTCAAGAAAAGTCGTGGGCTCGTCGAGCAAAATTATCGGCGTGCTTTGCGCCAATACCATCGCAATCCAACAGCGTTGCCTTTGACCTCCTGATAAGGCAGACAATGGTCTATCTGCCAATTCGGTGGTATTTGTCCACTCTAGCGCCTCTTCGACGGCAATCTCGTCTTCATCTTTCCATCGCCTCAATAAACTCTGATAGGGATAGCGACCTTGTTTGACCAAGTCTCGAACGGTCAAGCCATCAGAAGCGACTGGACTTTGTGGCAGTAACGAAAGCTGTTGAGCGACTAATTTGGTTTGAGTGGTGTGAATACTCTGCCCGTTCAGCAATACCTGCCCTGACATTGGCGGTAAAACGCGAGCCATACACTTGAGTAGGGTGGATTTACCACATCCATTGGGACCAATGAGTGCGGTGAGCTTGCCTTCTGGAATGGAGAGGTCGATCTCGTTGACGATGGGCGATTGGTAGCCCGTCGTTAAATTGCGTATTTCAAAATCCATTTTTTGAAGTCAGTATCCAAAAACTGCCGGAATGATACCTGTTATTAAATGTAAATAGAAATGATAAATATTATCATGCGTTCGGTAAAAAAATGGCGTCTTATAACCAAGACGCCAGTCGCTGTGATAGACAGATTATACGTTGACCATCTGACGAGGGATGCTTTCGTCGCTACGGAGAGTCAGGACTTCACAGCCTTTTTCTGTGACTAATAGAGTATGCTCATACTGCGCTGATTTTTTGCCGTCGCCTGTGTACACCGTCCAATCATCTTCGGCGTCAACAGTGACCCCGAATTTACCTGCATTGATCATAGGTTCGATGGTGAAACACATACCCGGTTTCAACACGCGGCGGTCTTTATTTTTGTAGTGAACGATTTGTGGCTCTTCGTGAAACTCACTACCAATGCCATGACCGCAAAAGTCTTTTACGATTGAAAATTTGTTACGTGGGTTCTTCTTGTTGTTTTCTTTGATGTACTTTTCAATGGCTACACCAATATCCCCAACCGTTGCACCTGGCTTAACTTGACGCATACCTACGTAGAGTGATTCCTGTGTGACCATTAATAGACGTTTGTCTGCTGGCGAAACCTCGCCAACGGTAAACATCTTCGATGAATCGCCGTGATAGCCCGATGGACGAGTAGACAGGTCCGCACCCTCTTCATTAGGGACAATTACGGTAATATCAACGTTGATAATATCGCCGTTTTTCAATACCGCAGGTTTGGCTTGTCCATTGCTACCAACTTCATCTTCTGACGCAGGAATACCGTGACAAACAATGTGATTGATTGAAGTACAAATAGATTTTGGAAAACCGTGATAATCGAGAGGAGCTGAATAGGCTCCTTTTTCAGTCGCATAGTTGTGACAGATATCGTTAAGCTCATTTGTCGTCACACCTTCTTTAATATGAGGCTCAATCATTTCCAAAATTTCAGCTGCCAACTTACCGGCAATGCGCATACGTTCAATTTCGTCTGTGCTTTTAATCTTAATCGACATTACTCTACTCTCTGTCACTATCTTTCGCGGCTGCTTAGCCAATTGGCCGCATTTTAACAGGATGTCTAAATAAAGTGTACGTCGATGACCGCCGATTAGATTTCGGAAGAACTGAGTTAATTATGAAGTCTGGCTCGACGAATAGTTTTTACTAGCCAATCTTGGTGTAAATATGGTATAAAGCGCGCCGGAAACCTCCCTGAACTCTCCGAACACAAGTTTGGCGAATCAGTAGAGATTTCTAAACAATACTTTAAATCACACACATTTCGTCACGTACCCCGGGGTGCTCCTTGATAAGTGAGTCGGTGGTATGGGGAATGTGGAGGCCTAACCCCATAGAGGATTTTATAATGGCAACTGTATCAATGCGCGACATGCTTAAAGCTGGTGTTCACTTCGGTCACCAAACTCGTTACTGGAACCCAAAAATGAAGCCATTCATCTTTGGCGCTCGTAACAAGGTTCATATCATCAACCTAGAGAAAACTGTACCTCTATTTAACGAAGCTCTAGCTGAGCTAGCTAAAGTTGGTGAGAAGAAAGGCAAAGTACTTTTTGTTGGTACTAAGCGCGCTGCATCTGAAGCTGTTAAAGAAGCTGCAATCGCAAGCAACCAGTACTACGTAAACAACCGTTGGTTGGGTGGTATGCTAACGAACTACAAAACAGTTCGTCAGTCAATCAAGCGTCTAAAAGATCTAGAAGCACAGTCTCAAGACGGTACTTTTGATAAGCTAACTAAGAAAGAAGCTCTAATGCGTACTCGTGAAATGGAGAAGCTAGAGAAATCTCTTGGCGGTATCAAAGACATGGGCGGTCTTCCAGATGTATTGTTCGTAATCGATGCTGATCACGAGCACATTGCAGTTAAAGAAGCTAACAATCTAGGTATTCCAGTCATCTCTGTAGTTGATACTAACTCTAACCCAGACGGTGTTGACCACATCATCCCTGGTAACGACGACGCTATCCGCGCTGTTCAACTATACCTAAACGCAGCTGCTCAAGCGGTTAACGAAGGCCGTAACAAAGACGCTGCTGTTGTAGCTGAGAAAGACGGTTTCGTAGAAGCTGAGTAATTACGGCTCTGTGTCACACTTGGTTTATGAGTCAACTTGTTGACTGTTAAACTAAGTTATAGTTAGTAACAGGGGCCAACCATATGTAGGCCCCTGTTTTTTACCAAGTTCAGATTAAACTGAGGAATAGAGAATGGCTGTAACTGCTGCTCTAGTTAAAGAACTGCGCGAACGTACTGGCGCAGGCATGATGGAATGTAAAAAAGCGCTTGTTGAAGCAAACGCTGACATCGAACTAGCAATTGAAAACATGCGTAAGTCTGGTGCTGCAAAAGCTGCTAAGAAAGCAGGTAACGTAGCAGCTGAAGGCGCAATCATCATCAAAGAAGAAAACGGCGTCGCTGTTCTTCTTGAAGTTAACTGCCAAACTGACTTCGTTGCTAAAGACGGTAACTTCACTGCATTTGCAGAGAAAGTTGCGGCTGACGCTTTAGCATCTAAAGCTTCTGTTGAAGAGCTAGTAGCTAAATTCGAAGAAGAGCGTGTTGCTCTAGTTGCCAAGATCGGTGAGAACATCAATATCCGTCGTGTTCAATACGTTGAAGGCACTGCAATCGCTTCTTACCGTCACGGCGAGAAAATTGGTGTTGTTGTTGCAGGTGAAGGCGATGCTGAAACGCTTAAGCACATTGCAATGCACGTTGCGGCTTCTAAGCCAGAGTACGTTAACCCTGAAGATGTACCTGCTGACGTAGTAGCGAAAGAAAAAGAAGTTCAAGTTGAAATCGCAATGAACGAAGGCAAGCCAGCTGAAATCGCTGAAAAGATGGTTGTTGGCCGCATGAAGAAGTTCACTGGCGAAATCTCTCTAACAGGTCAAGCGTTCATCATGGAACCTAAGAAATCTGTTGGCGACATTCTTAAAGAGCGCAGCGCTTCTGTTTCTACTTTCGTTCGCCTAGAAGTGGGTGAAGGTATCGAAAAAGCAGAAGAAATGAGCTTTGCTGAAGAAGTAGCAGCGGCGCAAAAAGGTTAATCCTTAGCGAATTGCTTACTTACTAGACCGTAGCCAAGGCTGCGGTCTTTTTGTGAGAAAAGCGCAGACTTAATTCTGTATAGCTGTACTCAATACGCTTTAACTAATAAAGCATATTGACCACTGTTAAATAGACAACTTGTTTGGAAGGTAAAATCCATGACTACAAACCCTAAACCAGCGTACCAACGTATTTTGCTTAAACTCAGCGGTGAAGCTCTGCAAGGCGAAGAAGGTTTTGGTATTGATCCAACTATCCTCGATCGTATGGCTCAAGAAGTAAAAGAATTGGTTGAGCTTGGTGTACAAGTAGGCGTGGTTATCGGTGGCGGTAACTTGTTCCGTGGAGCAGGTCTTGCGGAAGCGGGTATGAACCGAGTTGTTGGCGACCACATGGGTATGTTGGCGACCGTTATGAACGGTTTGGCAATGCGTGATGCACTACACCGCGCTTACGTTAACGCTCGCGTAATGTCAGCAATTCCACTACAAGGTGTTTGTGACGACTACAACTGGGCGGATGCAATTCGCGAATTGCGCCAAGGTCGTGTCGTAATTTTCTCAGCCGGTACTGGTAATCCGTTCTTCACTACCGATTCAGCAGCGTGTTTGCGTGGTATCGAGATTGAAGCTGACCTAGTATTGAAAGCGACAAAAGTTGACGGCGTATTTAGCGCTGACCCAGTTGCTAACCCAGAAGCTGAACTTTACTCTGAGCTAAGTTTTAGTGATGTTCTTGATCGCGAACTAAAAGTTATGGACTTAGCGGCCTTTACCTTGGCTCGCGATCACAAAATGCCAATCCGCGTTTTCAACATGAATAAGCCAGGTGCGCTGCGTCGTGTGGTAATGGGTGAGCGAGAAGGTACTTTAATTAGCTAAACGCTTTGTACAACCAGTATTTATGGTATTCTGCGTTGTGTTTCTAAGATAACGAATTCATTAAGGTGACATTGTGATTGAGGATATTAAGAAGAGTGCGCGTGAGCGTATGGACAAAAGCGTTGAAGCGCTGAAAAACAATCTTTCAAAAGTTCGTACTGGTCGTGCTCATCCGAGTCTACTGTCTGGTATTAACGTTGAGTACTACGGTGCGCCAACGCCTTTGAACCAAGTTGCGAACGTAGTTGCTGAAGATGCACGTACTCTTGCAATTACAGTCTTCGACAAAGAGCTAACTCCTAAAGTTGAGAAAGCGATTCTACAATCTGATCTAGGTTTGAACCCTATGTCTGCGGGGACAATTATTCGTGTGCCACTTCCACCATTGACGGAAGAGCGTCGTAAAGATCTTGTGAAAATTGTTCGTGGTGAAGCGGAAGGTGGACGTGTTGCTATCCGTAACGTACGTCGTGATTCTAATAGCGAACTAAAAGCACTTCTGAAAGACAAAGAAATTTCTGAAGACGAAGATCGCAAAGCACAAGACGAAATTCAGAAAATCACTGACGAAGCAGTGAAAAAAGTCGATGAAGCTCTAGCGGCGAAAGAAAAAGAGTTGATGGAAGTTTAAGACATCTTACACTTCATAGCTGAAAAGCGCTGTGCGCAGCTGTACAGCGCTTTTTTATTGCACTTTTTCTACTGATATTATCAGTTGGCCAAATACAGATCTTTATGAACAATCCTCAGTTTTCTCCAGAACAGATTCCCCAGCACATTGCGATTATCATGGACGGTAATGGGCGATGGGCAAAAGAACGTGGTAAGCCTCGTGTCTTCGGACACAAAAATGGGGTGGAATCCGTTCGCTCGACCATTTCTGCGTCCGCAAAATTGGGCGTAAAAGCTATCACCTTATTTGCCTTCAGCAGTGAAAACTGGCGCCGACCCAAAGACGAAGTCAGTGTGCTGATGGACTTGTTCATTAGTGCATTGTCAACCGAAGTAAAAAAGCTTCATAAGAACAATTTACGGTTGCGAGTGATTGGAGATAAAACGCAGTTTTCTCAGCGTTTACAAGACAAAATAGCCAAAGCAGAAACGCTAACGAGTGGCAATACAGGCATGGTCGTCAACATAGCAGCGAACTATGGTGGCAAGTGGGATATTGCACAGGCTGCCAAACGTATCGCTGAGCTTGTCGAGTCTGGTGAGCTACGTAGCGACGATGTTGATGAGTCATTATTTGCTAAGTTTGTTCAATGCTCAGATTTACCGCAGGTTGATTTGATGATCAGAACCAGTGGCGAGTCGCGCATCAGCAACTTCTTGTTGTGGCAAGTTGCGTACGCTGAGCTTTATTTCACACCTGTGTTTTGGCCAGAGTTTAAAGAAGACCAGTTGATGGCGGCGATTACTTGGTATTGCGATCGCGAAAGACGATTTGGTTGTACCGGCGAGCAAATAAAAGCCGTCGCGGAAAATGGGTAGGAGTTAGTTTGAAACAAAGAATCATCACGGCTCTATTCCTTGCTCCACTTGTGATACTCGGGATTTTTGAGTTACCACAGCCTATTTTTGTTATAGCCATTGCCGCCATTACCTTGCTTGGGGCCTGGGAGTGGACCCAGTTTACTCAACCTGATCGTCGTATCGCAGCGCTTTTGCCATTTGCGGTGGTTATGGTCTCCGCCTTCTTGCTGATTCCCACAAGCATTGAAACCGATCAAAGCCTTAACTACTTGCAAACAGCTGTTCTCACTGTAGGTTGTGTCTGGTGGTTGCTTGCCAGTGTCATGGCGGTCACCTACCCAAAGCGCAGTGATAAATGGGCCACATCATTGATACCTAAACAACTGTTTGGCATCTTGACTTTAGTACCCTTCTTTTACAGTGTGGTTTTACTGCGCTCTGAATCCGTAGCCATCGATGCCTATCACGGCGCCAAAATTGTGTTATTTGTTTGCTGCCTGGTTTGGGCGGCAGATAGCGGTGCTTATTTTGTTGGTAAGTCGATTGGCAAACGGAAAATGGCGCCTAGAGTCAGCCCTAACAAGACCATCGAAGGCTTACTCGGTGGCGTAGCGACGGCGCTGTTGCTCAGTTACTTTACCGCCGACTGGTTTGAAATTCGATTTGCTTCTTTTACTGAATTGGCATTGACCGTTATCGCAACTGTATTGATATCCGTATTGGGCGATTTGGTCGAGAGTATGTTCAAGCGCGCTTGTGGCATCAAAGACAGTGGTCGTATTCTTCCTGGTCACGGTGGTATTCTAGATAGGATTGATAGCCTGACGGCGGCTTTCCCTGTGTTTGCACTGTTGTATTTTTCATTGTCAGCGTAGTTCACTAGGTTATGATTGCGACGATGAAAAAACTAACAATACTTGGTGCAACCGGCTCAATCGGTGCGAGTACTTTTAAGGTGTTGGCGAAAAACACCGACGCTTATCAGGTCTATGCTCTGGTTGCAGGGACCAATGTTTCCAAAATGGCAGAGCTCTGTATTCAATGGCGACCTCGTTATGCCGTTATGGCGAATGAATCATCTGCCCAAGCACTCAAACAAGCCCTTGCAAGTCAAAGCCAATCTCCAACTGAAGTGCTGTTTGGTGTACAAGCAATGGAAATGGTTGCCAGCAATAGCGAGGTCGATATTGTCATGGCCGCGATTGTTGGTGCTGCAGGTTTGTTGCCAACATTAGCTGCGGTGAAAGCTGGAAAACGGATATTACTCGCTAATAAAGAAGCACTCGTAATGAGTGGGCAATTGTTTATGGACCAAGTCCGAAGCAATGGCGCGCAGCTATTACCCGTTGACAGCGAGCACAACGCAATTTTTCAATGTTTACCATCGGATATTCAGACCAGTTTGGGTCATTGCCAACTAGAAGAGGTTGGTGTTCAGCATATTTTGCTGACCGGTTCCGGTGGTCCATTCCGCTACAGAGATATAGAGACTTTTCCGCAGATCACTGTGGAAGAAGCCGTTGCCCATCCTAATTGGTCAATGGGACCCAAAATTTCAGTGGATTCGGCAACCATGATGAACAAAGGCCTTGAATATATTGAGGCTAAGTGGCTGTTTAATTGCCGACAAGATCAACTGAAGGTTTTGATTCATCCTCAGTCAGTGATTCATTCAATGGTGCAGTACCGAGACGGTTCAGTGATCGCGCAGATGGGGCAACCGGATATGGCTACGCCCATTGCCAATTCACTGTCTTACCCAAACCGAATAGATGCCGATGTTCCCGCTCTGGATTTTACCCAGCTAAGTGAACTGACGTTCAACGCGGTCGAACCAGAACGCTACCCTTGTTTGAGCTTGGCGATAGACGCTTGTTTCCAGGGGCAACATGCCACTACGTCATTAAATGCAGCCAATGAGATTGCGGTTCACGCATTTTTAAACAAAACGCTACCGTTTGTTGCAATCGCAGAGGTGGATCGCAGGGTTTTGAACAAGGTTTGTGGGCTATATCGTCAAAGCGATTGCAACAGCTTGGAAAGCATATTGGAGCTAGATAGAATAGCGCGACGTTACGCTGAGGATGCGGTAAGAGAGATAACAAAGTGATAGATATAGTTTGGAACTTTTTGTTTTTTGTTATTGCGCTAGGCATTCTTGTTGCGGTTCATGAGTTTGGTCATTTTTGGGTGGCGAGAAAATGTGGCATCAAAGTGCATACATTCTCAATTGGTTTTGGCAAATCCATTTGGTCAAAAATCGGTAAAGATGGAACAGAATATACCATCGCGATGATTCCTCTGGGCGGTTACGTCAAGATGCTAGATGGTCGAGTTGACGAACTGTCAGACAACAATCGTCATCAAGCATTTGACCTGAAACCCATCTGGCAAAGAACGGCGGTTATCGCAGCCGGCCCAGTCTTCAACTTCCTATTCGCCATTCTTGCTTACTGGCTGGTATTTATGGTTGGCGTGCCAGCGGTTAAGCCGGTGATTGGTGAGGTCAATCCAACATCTATTTCTGCTCAAGCGGGGATTGAGCCGGGAATGGAACTTAAATCTATTTCTGGCGTCCAAACCCCGGATTGGGAATCGGTTAACATGCAAATCATCGCCCACATCGGCGAAGACAGCATGGAGCTAAAGCTCGCAGACAAACAAACCATTGGAAGCGAACAAAGCGTCATTTTGGATCTCACTCAATGGCAATTTGATCCTGAGCAGCAATCCTCGATGGATTCACTTGGATTTCAGCCATATCGGCCAAAAATCTTGCCAGTGATTAGCCACATTTCGCAAGGTGGCGCAGGTGAACGAGCGGGTTTGTTGGTGGATGACCATGTGGTTGCCATAGACGGTGAAAGTTTCGAAAGTTGGGAGCAGCTTGTTGCTGCGATAAAAGCACACCCAAATCAAGAACTATCGGTCACCGTACGCCGCAATGGTGAGTTGCGCGACATCGTTTTGGTTCCTGAGGCCAAAGAACAAGCCAATGGCAGTTCGTTTGGATTTGCTGGGATTGCGCCAAAAATGGAGCCGTGGCCCGACGAATATCAATTCGAATTAAAGTTTGGTGTATTTGAGTCAGTCGTTAAAGCCGTTGAAAAAACCGGGCAGCTCGTTGAACTCACTGCGAGCATGTTGAAGAAACTGGTTGTAGGCGATATTGGACTGAACAACTTAAGTGGCCCCATCTCTATCGCTCAGGGAGCGGGAACCACAGCGGATTACGGCTTTGTGTACTTCTTTGGGTTCTTGGCATTAATCAGCGTCAATTTAGGGCTGATTAACCTTGTGCCGTTGCCCATGTTAGATGGCGGACATTTACTGTTTCTCGCCATAGAAAGTGTGACCGGAAAACCGGTACCAGAAAAAATTCAAGATATCGGATATCGCATAGGGGGAGCGGTCATCTTATCCATGATGCTCATCGCGGTATTCAATGATTTTGCGCGCCTTTAAAGGTAGGCCTGCGCCAAATAGCAGTAAGGACTAAAAAGAACAATTATGGCAATGAAGAAAACACTGTTGGCTGTTCTCTTGGCATCCAGTTTTGGTGCAAACGCCGCCGATGCGTTTGTGGTTGATGATATTCAAATTGATGGTTTACAAAGAGTGGCGCTGGGTGCTGCTCTGCTTAACATGCCAGTTCGCGTTGGTGACACCGTGGACGACCGAGATGTGGCAAAAGTCATCAAGTCACTTTACGCATCGGGCAACTTTGAAGATATTCAAGTCGGGCGAGATGGTAACACGCTAGTCGTTCAAGTTATTGAAAGACCAACGATTGCCAATATCTCCTTCGCAGGTAACGATGCGATTAAAGATGAACAGCTTACGCAGAACCTAGAAGCGTCTGGAATTCGTGTCGGCGAAGGGCTCGACAGAACGACGCTGGCAAATATTGAAAAAGGCCTAGAAGACTTTTACTACTCAGTGGGCAAGTATAACGCCACGGTTAAAGCTGTCGTCACGCCACTTCCTCGTAATCGTACCGATTTAAAATTTGTCTTTACGGAAGGTGTCTCGGCGACGATTAAGCAGATTAATGTTGTTGGTAACTCGGTATTTAGCGATGAAGAGTTGACGGACCGTTTCGATTTGAATGCTGATGTCGCTTGGTGGAACTTTATCTCTAGTGATAAATACCAAAAGCAAGTTCTTGCTGGTGATATTGAATCGCTACGCTCTTTCTATTTGGATCGTGGCTATCTTCAATTTCAGGTAGAGTCGACGCAAGTCTCAATTTCTCCCGATAAAAAAGGTGTGTACATCACCCTTAATGTGGATGAAGGCGAGCAGTTCAGAGTCAAAGACGTGAAACTGCGCGGTGACTTAGTTGGACAAGCTGATGAGTTTACTCGTTTGATTCCGTTGTCTGCTGACGATGTCTACAACGGCTCTTCGATTACGCGTTTTGAGGAAGAAATCAAAAACGTTCTTGGTGAATCGGGCTATGCGTACCCGCAGATTCGAACTTTCCCAGAATTTGAAGACGGTTCAAACCAAGTTTCGTTGACCGTTAATATTGACCCGGGTAAGCGATTCTATGTTCGCGATATTCGCTTCGTCGGTAATACGGTAACTAAAGATGAAGTTTTACGTCGCGAAATGCGACAAATGGAAGGCTCGTGGTTAAATGCCAAAGCTCTTGAAACCAGTAAAGCTAGATTGAGCCGTTTGGGTTTCTTTGAAACGGTCGATGTTGAAACCGTTCGTGTCCCGGGCGCTGATGATCAAGTGGATATTGTTTACAGCGTCAAAGAAGCAAACTCTGGTAGCGTGAACTTTGGTTTTGGTTACGGTACACAATCTGGGTTTAGTGTTCAGCTTGGCCTACAGCAAAATAACTTTGCTGGTACCGGTAACCGTGTCGGTATTACTGCTACGGTTAATGACTCCACCGAAAACCTGCGTTTAGATTACAACGATCCATACTGGACGTTAGACGGTCTTAGTCTTGGTGGCAGCGTCTTTTTTAATAGGTTTGACTCTAAAAAAGCTGGCATTGTTGAATACACCAACCAGAGCTACGGTGGTAACCTTCAGTGGGGCTTCCCATTTAACGAATTGAACCGTTTGACCTTTGGCTTTGGCTACATTCACAACAAATTAGGTAACATTCCCGATCACGATCAGGCTCAGAAGTTTGCGAAAACTTTGGGACAGAACGGCGATGATACTATGGTTGTTCAGGATTTTGATTTTAGTTTGACCTGGACCCGAAATAACCTGAATCGCGGTTACTTCCCGACCGCCGGTAACTACCAACGCATGTCAGCAAAGGCGACCATTCCAGGCTCTGACGCTCAGTACTACAAACTCAACTACGATTTGCGTCAATATTTCCCTTTAAATAAAGGACATGACTTCTCGTTACTGTTTAGAAGTAGGTTGGGTTACGGTAATGGTTACGGCGAGCAAAATGGTATGGATAACCTTTTGCCGTTTTATGAGAACTATTATGCGGGTGGTTTCTCCTCCTTACGTGGTTTTAGTTCAAACAGCGTGGGACCACGATCGGTGGAAACCCCCGCTAGTGGCGACCCTGTGACCAAAACAGATTCTGTAGGCGGCAATGCTCTTGCAACTGCAAGTATGGAATTGATTTTCCCTACCCCGTTTGTTTCTGAGGAAGCAAGATCACAAATTCGTACTAGTGTGTTTGTTGATTCAGCATCGGTTTGGGATACAGAGTTTGTATTCAATGGTACGGCGAATGGTCTTTACCAAGACTTCTCTGATCCTAGTCGTGTACGCGCATCTTATGGTGCGACGCTTCAGTGGGTATCACCACTAGCACCACTAGTCTTTACATTAGCTAAACCAATTGAAAAATACGAAGGTGACAGCGAAGAGTTCTTCTCGTTCACCATCGGTAGAACCTTCTAAAATGAGGAAAGTATTTTGAATAAGTTCGTAAAAGCTGCGTCACTTACTCTAGCACTAGCGGTATCGAGTGCTTGGTCATTCTCTGCTAGCGCTGCGCAAAAAATTGGCTACATCAACACTGTTGAGATTTTTCAAAGCTTACCTCAACGCGAACAAGTTTCACAAAAGCTGAAAGCTGAATTTAAAGACCGCGAAGGTGAGATCAAGTCGATTGAAGCTACAGCGAAAAAGAAAATTGAGCAGCTAAACCGCGATAAAGAGCTTTTGACCGAAGAACAATCTCAAAAACTGCAGATCGAAATTGGTCAACTAGATAGCGAATACAAGATTAAAGTAAAATCGTTCGAAGCGGCGTACAAAAAGCGTGAAAACGAAGAACGTCAAAAATTGTTTGTCTTGATCCAAGGCGCGGTTAAAGACGTCGCTGAAAAAGAAGGTTTTGATATCGTCGTTGATATTCAAACGCTGCACTTTGGAAAAGACGCGTATGACTTGTCTGATGAAGTCGTCGCTGCACTAAAGTAGAGAACTTATGGCAAAACTAACTCTGTCTCAATTGGCTGAACTTACTGGCGGTGAACTTGTCGGCAATCCAGCCGAGCAAGTGACGACGGTAGCTCCTATGGATCGCGCGACAACAGGGGAAGTGACATTTTTGTCTAACCCTAAGTATGCCAAACATTTGGCTTCGTGTAATGCGACCTTGGTTATGTTGAAGGAAGCGCAACGTGATGCGTTTTCCGGCAATAGACTAGTCGTAGCGGATCCCTATGTCGCATTTGCTAAGGTGGCGCAAGCGTTTGACACTACTCCCCAACCGGCGAATGGAATCCATGGTTCTGCCCAGATTGCTGAAGATGTTCACTTAGGCAGCAACGTTTCTATAGGCGCGAATGCGGTGATTGAATCCGGTGTGACGTTGGGTGACGACGTTGTGATTGGTGCTGGCTGTTTTGTCGGAAAAAATGCCAAGATAGGAAGTTCAAGCCGTTTGTGGGCCAACGTGGCGGTATATCACGATGTAGTAATTGGTGAGCATTGTTTGGTGCAATCAAATACCACAATCGGCTCCGACGGATTTGGCTATGCCAACGAGGCGGGGCAGTGGATTAAAATCCCGCAACTGGGTTCAGTACGTATTGGAAACAGAGTTGAAATTGGTGCAAACACTTCCATTGATCGTGGGGCTTTGGACGACACTATTATCGAGGACAATGTGATTCTCGATAACCAAATTCAAATTGCTCACAACGTGGTTATTGGCTCTGGAACTGCGATTGCCGGTGCGACTAACATTGCAGGCAGTACGACCATTGGTAAGTACTGCATCATCGGCGGAGCCTGCGGTATTAACGGCCACATTACCATTGCCGATGGCGTGACCATCACGGGAATGGCGATGGTGGCACAGAGCATTGAACAAAAAGGCATATATTCATCGGGCCTTCCATTGCAAACCAATCGCGACTGGCGCAAGACGGCGTTGCGAGTACATCGAATTGATGAAATGAATAAGCGCCTCAAGCATGTTGAGTCGTTTGTTGATAAACTAAATAAAGACCAAGAATAGTGATAAAGCTCGTCTAGGCGAGCTTTTGTATTTATGTTTGAAAATAACTAGTTGTTTCTAAAATTAGTTTGATTATTACTTGATAGGATGAACATTTTGACAAGCGAAAAGAAAACAATGGACATCAGTGAAATCCAAGAGCTGCTGCCACACCGTTACCCATTTCTTCTGATTGATCGAGTAACGGATTATCAAGAGCAAGATTATCTTATCGCGATAAAAAATGTTTCCTTTAACGAACCACAATTTACAGGTCACTTCCCTCAAGCTCCAGTTTTCCCTGGGGTAATGATTCTGGAAGCCATGGCTCAGGCAACTGGTCTGCTGGGCTTTAAGTCCTTTGGCGCGGCTGCGGAAAACGAGCTTTACTACTTTGCAAGTGCTGACAACGTGAAATTCCGCAAGCCAGTCGTTCCTGGTGATCAGTTGGTGATTGAAGTTAAATTTGTAAAAGAGCGCCGAGGAATCGCCGCATTTACTGGTGAGGCGAAAGTCGACGGTGAAGTCGTTTGTTCGGCGGAGTTAAAGTGTGCCCGCAGAGAGATGTAATATGATTCATGAATCTGCTCAAATCCACCCATCTGCAGTTATCGAAGGTGATGTGTCGATTGCTGCCAATGTATCGGTGGGGCCATTTACCTATATCTCAGGTGATATTGAAATTGGTGAGAATACCGAAATCATGTCTCATGTTGTGATCAAAGGTAAAACCACAATTGGCAAAGACAATCGTGTTTTTCCGCACGCGATCATTGGTGAAGAAAACCAAGACAAAAAGTACGGTGGGGAAGACACCAGTGTCGTAATCGGCGATCGCAATGTGATCCGTGAAGCAGCTCAGATTCATCGTGGAACCGTACAAGACAAAGCCACTACGGTTATTGGTGACGATAATTTATTGTGCGTTAACGCTCACATCGCACATGACGTGATAGTGGGTGACAATACGCATATTGGTAACAATGCCATTCTGGGTGGGCATGTTACAGTTGATGACTATGCAGGTGTTATGGCGCTCTCGGCTATTCACCCATTTTGTAAAGTGGGTGCCTTTAGTTACGTCGGCGGTTGTTCAGCAGTGGTTAAAGACATTCCCCCTTATGTGCTTGCGCAGGGTAACCATGCCTCACCATTTGGGTTGAACTTGGTTGGCTTACAGCGCAATGGGTTTGAGAAACCTGAACTGAAAGCATTGAGAACCGTTTATAAAGAGTTTTATCGCTCTGGCAAGACTCAAGTCGAAGCCAAAGAGGCACTGCGAGAACTTGCAGACCAATGGCCTTCCGTTAAACGGTTTATCGACTTTGTTGAAACCTCAGAGCGTGGCATTATTCGTTAACGCAATACAGGTCTAAAAGCCGCTGCCTTTGGTGGCGGCTTTTTTTTACGGGAAATAAAATCACTATGGCAAAACCTCTATTGATCGGTATTGTCGCGGGAGAGCTCTCTGGCGATGTGTTAGGTGAAGGTTTGATTAGAGAAATCAAAACCCGATACCCCAATGCAAAATTTGTTGGTATTGGCGGGCCCAAAATGCAAGCTCAGGGTTGTGAGAGTTTGTTTGATATGGAAGAGCTTGCGGTGATGGGCATCTCTGAAGTGTTGGGGCGAATCTTCCGACTGCTAAAAATTAAGCGCGAGTTGGTGAAACATTTCACTCGCGTCAAACCCGATGTGTTTATTGGTATTGATGCTCCAGATTTTAACCTTAGACTTGAAAAAGACTTAAAAAACGCTGGTATTAAAACCGTTCATTATGTCAGCCCATCAGTGTGGGCATGGCGTCAAAAACGCATTTATGGCATTGCGGAAGCGACTAATTTGGTTTTGGCTTTTTTACCTTTTGAGAAAGCATTTTATGACAAATTTGATGTGCCTTGTGAGTTCGTCGGGCATACCTTGGCGGATGCCATTCCGCTGCACTCTGACAAAACCCAAGCTCGCGAGCTATTGGGCTTAGGGGCAGAAGACCAAGATCAATGTAAGTGGTTGGCGGTTTTGCCCGGTAGTCGCGCCGCTGAGTTAAATATGTTGGCCGAACCTTTCATTGAGACCTGTAAACAACTGCAAAATAAAGTGGAAAATATTCGCTTTGTGGTCGCGGTTGTAAATAAAAAACGCAGAGCGCAGTTTGAGGAAGTGTGGCAACGCGTAGCACCAGAGGTTAATTTCCATTTGGTTGAAGATACCGCGCGAAACGTCATTGCCGCTTCGGATGTGGTGTTGTTGGCATCTGGCACCGTGGCACTGGAATGTATGTTAGTCAATCGACCTATGGTGGTTGCCTACAAAGTGAAACCTTTTACCGCTTACATCTTCCGAAAAATGGTGAAAACACCTTATGTTTCACTGCCCAATATTTTGGCGGATGAGCAATTGGTGCCTGAGTTATTGCAAGAAGACTGTACACCAGAAAAACTTCTACCAGAGGTGCTGAATTTCTTAGAGAACAATACCTCCGAGTTGGAAAACAGATTCAGTGAACTTCACCAGTTGATTCGCAAAAACGCGGATAAGCAAGCCGCGCGTGCGGTACTCAATCTAGTTGCAGAATAGATCAAAATACGATGTCAAAAGTAAATCAAGAATTTCCTCCATTTGAATATCCGACAGGTTATCAAGTTTTTGCCGGCGTTGATGAAGTCGGCCGTGGACCTTTGGTTGGTGATGTAGTGACTGCTGCGGTTATCTTGGATCCAAATAACCCAATTGAAGGATTGTCAGATTCGAAAAAACTGAGCGAGAAAAAGCGCATTGCCTTGTTTCCTGAAATTCAAGAAAAAGCCCTAGCGTGGAGTGTTGGACGTTGCAGTCCTGAAGAAATCGATCAACTTAATATCCTGCAAGCCACCATGCTGGCGATGACTCGCGCCGTCGAATTACTGACGATTAAACCCGATTTTGCTCTGATAGATGGAAATCGAATGCCAGATCTTGTGATGCCGAGTCAAGCTATTGTAAAGGGCGATTTACGGGTTCAAGAAATCAGTGCGGCGTCGATCATTGCCAAAGTCACCAGAGATCGCGAGATGGAAGAGCTTGACCGCCAATACCCGCAATTTGGTTTTGCCAATCATAAGGGGTACCCAACCAAGGCCCATTTTGAGGCCATCGAAAAACACGGCGTGATTGACGCTCATCGCAAGAGCTTTAAACCAGTTAAACGCGCATTGGGTTTACTCGACTAGCGGCTTTATTCTTGGAGTTATTGACGTACAATGAGGCCAGATTTCTGTCCCAATCTTATCCGAGTTATTTGAATGTCTGATCCTAAATTTGTCCACTTAAGAGTTCACAGTGACTTTTCTATGGTTGATGGATTATCCAAAGTCCCACCATTAGTTAAAAAAGTGGCGGAGTTGGGAATGCCTGCTGTCGCCATGACAGATTTCACTAACCTGTGTGGTCTAGTGAAGTTTTATGGAACCGCTCACGGATGTGGTGTTAAACCCATTATCGGCGCTGACTTTGCAATGCAGTCACCAGAATTTGGCGATGAACTGACTCGAATCACCGCCTTGGCGATGGATAATGACGGTTATAAAAACCTCACATTATTAATATCGGAAGCCTACCTCAGAGGACATGTTCAACACCAACCAGTGATTGATAAGTCATGGTTAGTTCAATACTCACAAGGATTGATTGTGTTGTCAGGGGCAAAAGACGGCGAAATAGGTAAGGCCCTGTTAAAAGGGAACCAACCTTTGGTCCAGCAGTGTGTTGAGTTCTATCAGCAACACTTTCCAGACCGTTTTTATTTAGAGCTGGTGCGAACAGGTCGCTCCGATGAAGAAAGCTACTTACACTTTGCTGTAGAACTGGCGGAGCGCAGCGAGCTGCCAGTAGTGGCTACCAATGAAGTGGTCTTTTTGTCTGCAGACTCATTTGATGCCCACGAAATCCGAGTCGCGATTCACGATGGCTACACTTTAGAGGACCCACGCAGACCCAAACGTTACAGCCCAGAGCAATACCTACGCACAGAACAAGAAATGTGCGAGCTTTTTGCTGATATTCCTGAAGCGCTCGAAAACAGTGTTGAGATAGCCAAGCGCTGTAATGTCACTGTTAGGCTGGGTGAATACTTCCTACCTGCCTTCCCAACGGAAGGCATGGAAGAAACCGAATTTTTGGTTAAAAAATCGCAAGAGGGATTGGAAGAGCGACTTGAGTTCCTGTTTCCTGATCCCGAAGTTCGCGCGCAGCGTCGACCTGAATATGATGATCGCTTGCAAGTCGAGCTGGAAGTGATCAACAACATGGGCTTCCCGGGTTACTTCTTGATCGTAATGGAGTTCATCCAGTGGTCGAAAGATAATGACATTCCTGTTGGACCAGGCCGAGGCTCAGGTGCGGGTTCTCTGGTGGCCTATGCACTAAAAATTACCGACCTAGATCCACTTGAATACGACTTACTATTCGAACGATTCCTCAACCCTGAGCGTGTATCCATGCCCGACTTTGATGTCGATTTCTGTATGGATAAGCGAGACCAAGTGATTGATCACGTGGCTGAAATGTACGGTCGAGATGCGGTATCGCAGATCATCACATTCGGTACCATGGCGGCCAAAGCGGTAATCCGTGATGTTGGTCGAGTACTAGGCCACCCGTTTGGCTTTGTCGACCGAATTTCAAAACTCGTTCCCCCCGATCCAGGCATGACACTGGAGAAAGCATTTAAAGCCGAACCTGCATTAGAAGAGCTTTATCAAGCCGATGAGGAAGTAAAAGAGCTCATCGACATGTGTCGGATTTTGGAAGGGTGTACCCGAAATGCGGGTAAGCACGCTGGTGGCGTGGTTATTTCTCCAACTACGATTACCGACTTTGCACCTATCTACGCCGATGCGGAAGGCAAATTCCCCGTTACTCAGTTCGATAAAAACGACGTAGAAACGGCAGGCCTTGTAAAGTTTGACTTTTTGGGTTTGCGAACACTTACAATCATTGATTGGGCGCTTGGCTTAATTAACCCAAGACTAGAGCGTGATGGTAAAGCGCCAGTCCGAATTGAATCGATTCCACTTGATGACGGCGCTTCGTTTCGATTGCTGCAAAACTCTGAAACTACGGCCGTGTTCCAGCTCGAATCACGAGGTATGAAAGACCTGATCAAGCGACTACAGCCAGACTGTTTTGAAGACATCATCGCCTTGGTAGCGCTATTTCGACCTGGACCTCTACAGTCGGGGATGGTAGATAACTTTATCGACCGTAAACACGGTCGAGAGGCTATTTCCTACCCGGATGAAACTTGGCAGCACGAGTCATTAAAGGAAACACTAGACCCAACTTACGGCATCATTCTCTATCAAGAGCAGGTGATGCAAATCGCGCAGATTTTAGCCGGCTATACCCTAGGTGGCGCTGACATGCTGCGTCGTGCTATGGGTAAAAAGAAGCCAGAGGAAATGGCCAAACAGCGTGCCATCTTCGAAGAAGGTTCTATTAAAAATGGAGTCGATGGCGAGCTGGCGATGAAAATCTTCGACCTAGTGGAGAAGTTCGCTGGTTACGGATTTAACAAATCGCACTCTGCTGCCTATGCCTTGGTTTCTTACCAGACTCTATGGTTGAAAACGCATTACCCAGCAGAATTTATGGCGGCGGTAATGACTGCCGATATGGATAACACAGAAAAAGTTGTTGGCTTGGTCGATGAGTGTTTCCGTATGGGGCTTAAAGTACTACCACCTGATATCAACGCTGGATTGTATCGCTTTAATGTTGATGAAGAGGGTGCCATCGTTTATGGCATTGGCGCCATTAAAGGCGTGGGTGAAGGCCCGATAGATGCCATCTTGGAAGCGAGACAAAAAGACGGGCACTTTAAAGACTTGTTTGATTTCTGCGCTCGCATCGATTTGAAACGTGTAAACAAACGCGTGATCGAAAAACTGATTTACGCAGGCGCGTTAGATCGATTAGGTCCTCACCGCGCCGCGCTGATGGCGTCTTTGGGCGATGCGGTTAAAGCTGCCAGTCAACATCATCAAGCGGAAGCGTTCGGCCAAGCAGATCTGTTTGGTGTACTTACCGAAGCACCTGAAGAGGTGGAAAATAAATACACTAAAGTAGCCCCTTGGCCTGAAAAAGTATGGCTGGAAGGTGAGCGCGATACACTTGGCTTGTACCTGACTGGACATCCCATTAATGCTTATCGCAAGGAACTATCCAAGTACACCAGTTGTCGATTAACTGATGCAACTCCGACCCGACGCGATCAGTCATTAACGGTAGCTGGATTGGTTATTGCGGCGAGAGTGATGACAACTAAGCGCGGCAATCGAATTGGTTTGATGACCTTAGATGATCGCAGTGGTCGTATGGAAGTGATGCTGTTCTCTGATGCATTAGATAAATATGCGGAACTTCTAGAAAAAGACAATATTCTCGTGGTTTCCGGACAGGTCAGCTTTGATGATTTTAATGGTGGCCTTAAAATGTCAGCCCGCGAAGTGATGGATCTCGGCAGCGCGCGAGAAAAATACGCACGGGGATTGTCCGTATCCATCCACAAAAAACAGGTAGATGACGAATTTTTTGCCAAATTTAGCCGGATCATAGAACCCTACAAAGCGGGATGCGTTCCAGTAAACGTGTATTATCAACGCGAAGATGCACGGGCTAAGTTAACATTAGGCACAGAGTGGCGAGTCACGCCCAACGACACCCTGTTAGACGAATTGAAACAGTTGCTTGGTAACGACCAAGTAGAACTCGAATTTAACTAATTCGGTGAATGTTGTAATCACCGATAAATAAGGATCTATTAATGAGCCTGAACTTTTTAGAATTTGAAAAGCCAATTGCGGATTTAGAAGCCAAGATCGAGGCATTGCGTGATGTATCTCGCCGCGGTGGTGAAGCTGCTGTTGATTTGGAAAAAGAAATTGAGCAGTTAGAAAATAAAAACTTAGAGCTCAAAAACAAAATTTTTAGTGACTTAGGTGCTTGGCAAATCGCCCAGTTAGCCCGCCATCCATTGCGTCCATACACAACGGATTATTTGGGTTTTGCCTTTACTGAGTTTGAAGAGCTAGCTGGTGATCGCGCTTACGCAGATGACAAAGCAATTATCGGCGGTATTGCTCGTTTAGAAGGCCGTCCTGTAATGGTGATTGGTCACCAAAAAGGCCGTGATACCAAAGAAAAAATCATGCGTAACTTTGGCTCTCCACGCCCTGAAGCGTACCGCAAAGCGCTGCGTTTAATGGAGATGGCTGAGCGTTTCAAAATGCCTATCATTACTTTCATCGACACTGCTGGTGCATATCCTGGTGTTGGCGCGGAAGAGCGTGGTCAATCAGAAGCGATTGCAAAAAACCTAAAAGTGATGTCTAGCCTGAAAGTGCCAGTGATTTGTAACGTTGTTGGTGAAGGCGGTTCAGGAGGTGCGTTGGCAATCGGTGTGGGCGATTACGTTAACATGCTTCAATACTCGACGTACTCAGTAATTTCGCCGGAAGGTTGTGCGTCTATCCTATGGCGTGATTCAGACAAAGCTCCACAAGCTGCTGAGGCGATGGGCCTGACGGCTGATCGTTTGCACGAGCTTAAATTGATTGATGAAGTGATTGAAGAGCCGTTAGGTGGCGCACACCAAGACCCCGCTAAGATGGCAGAAAGCATGAAAGCGGTATTGCTGCGCCAGTTAGAGGAGTTGGACCAAATGGAAACGGATACTTTGATTGAACGCCGTTACCAACGTTTGATGAGTTACGGTTACAGCTAAGCAGTTGCTTTGAATGCAAAGGCTAGACAAGTGTCTAGCCTTTTTTGTTTTTGTAAACTGATGGTAGTATCAAGCTTAACCCAATCATTGTCCTGATATCGAATGTCTAACCTCTTGTTGCAACACACCTTTGAACAGCTCGAACGCGAAATTACACCAAATAGTCGTTTGGTTGTTGCATTGAGCGGTGGTGTAGACTCACGTGTGTTGTTGGATTTAGTGGCCCAGTGGCGCGACATTCATAATCACGATTGTCTCGCTATTCACGTTAATCACGGATTAAGTCCTCATGCCGAGCAATGGGCGCGTCATTGTCAGGATATCTGCTCGTCCTATCAAATTGACTGTATTGTTGAACGAGT
Organism: Vibrio sp. ABH4_348; assembly: GCF_056159765.1. NCBI lineage: Bacteria > Pseudomonadati > Pseudomonadota > Gammaproteobacteria > Vibrionales > Vibrionaceae > Vibrio > Vibrio sp. ABH4_348. Next base: position 515,975 of record NZ_JBSWVW010000001.1, read on the forward strand.
TCAACTAGACACTGGTAATGGTGAGAGTTTGGAAGCGCAAGCGCGGACAAAACGCTACCAAGTATTTGAAAAGCACATGACGTCGAATTCAGTCTTGCTGCTCGCACAGCATTTGGATGATCAAACGGAAACCGTATTACTGGCACTAAAGCGAGGTAGTGGCCCTAAAGGACTTTCTGGTATGGCTCGTACAGCCCCATTTGCGAATGGACTGTTGTTTAGACCCTTTATCGAGGAAACTCGTGAGCAGGTTGAACACTATGCCCAAGATCGAAAACTGGATTGGGTCAATGATGAAAGCAATTTAGATACGCGATTTGACCGTAATTTTTTGCGTCATCAGATAACCCCAGCATTGCAATCTCGCTGGCCGGGTTTTCAACAAGCTATCGCGCGAAGTGCTCAGTTATGCGCAGAGCAGGAGCTTCTGATAGAAGAGCTTTTGGAAGATAAACTCAATCTGGCGCTAACCCCAGATTCAGCCTTGCTCATTCCGGTTCTACAGTCTTGTTTAGAGCGAGTTCGCCAACAGTTGATCCGTCTCTGGCTTGGTCGGCTCAACGAGTTGATGCCGAGTCGCACTCAGTTGCAGCAGATTTGGGATGAAGTTGCTAACGCAAGACAAGATGCATCGCCAGTGTTGCAAATTGCTGACTATCAAATCCGCCGTTTTGAACAGTGCCTTTACGTGGTTAACCAGTGGCAGAGCCTTGAATCTTGGTCTCAACCGATCAAACTAGACAAGCCACTTGAGTTACCTGATCAACTTGGTCAGTTGATTGTCGAGAGCAGTAATCAAGGCAATCTTGATATAGATAAACTCAACCAAGCGCCTCTTTCGGTAATCTTTGAGCCTATGGGGCTACAAGCTCACCCTGTTGGTCGTAATGGTAGCCGAAAACTCAAAAAGTTATTCCAAGAGTATAAGGTACCCAGTTGGCTGAGAAGGCGAACCCCAATTATTATTCAAAACCAAAATGTCGTGGCGGTTGCCGATCTTTTTGTCGACGTTGAATATCAAGGCACCAATTGTCAGCTAGTTTGGCATCGAGACAGAGCAACGCATTCCTAACTGGAGAGCAATATATGAAGTGGTTATTAGTACTCGGTGGCTTATTAAGTACATATGCATTTTCTGCAAATGCGGTTGCTGGAGATATTGAGGCAGGAAGAGAAAAATCGAAAATGTGCATGGCCTGTCATGGCGTAGATGGCATTGCAAAAATCCCCGGTTACCCACACCTAAAAGGGCAGGATGAAAGGTATTTGGTGTCTTCAATGAATGCCTATAAAAACGGCGAACGAACAGGTACTTTCGCCGCTATTATGGCCTCACAAGTGAATCAACTGAGTGACGAAGACATAAAAAACCTTGCCGCTTTTTACGCCAGTCTTAAGTAATTAGATTCAGTGTGGCTCGACCCACCAATTTATAAACGCAAACCAAGCTGTGTATTGAATGTTATTTGCAGCTATCCGATAATGAAACTAACTATCTGACATTTAAGGGATGAGCATGAAGAAGATCGAAGCCATCATTAAGCCGTTTAAGCTTGATGATGTGAGAGAAGCGTTAGCGGAAGTTGGGATTACGGGGATGACCGTATCGGAAGTCAAAGGTTTTGGTCGTCAGAAGGGACATACCGAGCTTTACCGCGGCGCAGAGTACATGGTCGATTTCTTGCCAAAGGTAAAACTGGAGATAGTGGTTACTGAAGATGTGGCAGACCAGTGTGTAGAGACTATTATTGAAACAGCGCAGACTGGAAAAATCGGTGATGGAAAGATCTTCGTAACTGACGTCGACAGAGTAGTTCGGATACGAACTGGCGAAGAAGATGAAGAAGCCATCTAATAATAAATACTACTAGGAGCGACAACGCTCCTTTTTTGACTCTATGACCAAGAAAAAACGTTCCCGTATAAGACAATGGCTACTGGCTGTTGGAATACTGTTTATTGCTTTGTCGGCTGCCATTTACTGGTTAGTGGATGTGCCGCGCCAAGCTGCAATTTACTCAATTGCTCCTCTTGCGGCTGCTGAAGAAAATACTGACGACAGTCGGCCATCTCAAACTCAACAATGCATTCAAAACGAAAAAGTTGCCTCCATCGATACTAACGGCACGCTCAATGTATTGGTGTGGAATGTTTATAAAGAGCAAGAGTCGTCTTGGCAGTCGGTGTTTGAGTATCTCACCGATGGGCGACAATTAGTATTACTGCAAGAAGCGCTCGACCGACCGGTTTTACGCGAATCTGTTGCGAAATCTCAATTTTTTGGTAACTACAGCCAAGCTTTTCAGATTATGGGTAAAAGTAGTGGTGTGATGTCCTTGTCGACCAAACCTGCGGTGTATGCATGCAGTTATCACAGTATGGAGCCTTGGTTGGGATTGCCAAAGTCAGCCATCGTTAGCCAGTTTAAACTGAGTAATGGCCAAGTGTTGGCGGCAGTGAATGTGCACGGAATCAACTTTACAGTGGAGACACTTGAGTATCAGCAGCAGTTGCAACAGCTAACCGATGGGCTTACTGGGCATACAGGCCCTATTATTTTTGCCGGTGATTTTAACACTTGGTCTGAGGAGCGCTTAGCAGCCTTGTATCAAACAGTAGATAGTTTGGGTATGCAAGAGGCCAAGTTTTCGCCGGACGGCCGCTCAAAGTTGGTGAATGGCCGAATTCTCGACCACGTTTTTTATAGAGGGTTGAATCTAAAGCATGCTAGTGCAACCTACACTGACGCATCAGATCACAACCCGATGTTATTGACTTTTCAACTGACCAATAAATAGATGGCCCATACTGTATAGGTGCCAACCCATGGCAAGCCGCTGACCACAATAGCGGCGCTGCGCGAGATGGGTGTCCAGCATGACAATGCCGTGAAGCCCAGCACAATAAACCATGGCATCAGCAGTGGGAAAGATTGAGCGTAACCAAACCAAGAATGGTTGACTGGCAACTTTAACAATCCATTTAAAGAACCCAAATCTGCGGCGTAATTCACTACCCAGCCATTGTTGAGTAACAAGCTCACATAGCTAGCAATGTCTGCCAGAATCAAGGGCAAAGTGACTAGGGTAGAAGCGGCAAACCAGTTCCAATATCCCTTGGGTTGTTGATAATTTTTTGTTGCCAACAAAAACCAAAAAGCCAACAAAGCAATGGTTGTGATTCTGCCGAGCAGATCATTAATGATCTCCGTTGCCATTAAGGTATTGCTCTCAAGCGCCGCTAAGTTGTCTGCGCTGATAAACTCAGTGAGTTGCGATTTGAGCCAAGCAAAATCCACAGTATCAAAGTACGCACCCCAAAATAAAAAAGGCGTTACTAACAATACAATAAAGCTTTGCCAACCCCACATCGGCTTTTCATGCAGTGCCCAAAATGCACTGGCTGGTGCTTTAAACACATCCAGCAGCATGGTCAAAGGGTTGGATGATGGAACGATCATACGCTTACCTTAGTCACATCAACGTACAACTTAAGCTTTTGACCGGGTTGAAGGTATTTCCTCTTGTTTAAGTCATTCCACTTAACGATGTCGGCACTGCGTACTTTAAACTTACTGGCAATTCCGCTGATGGTATCGCCACTGCGCACTTTATACACCACGGTGCGAATGATGGCGCCTTCGCTTCCGTCTTTCCAAATTACCAGCTTTTGTCCGATACGCAGTGTGTCACGAGGGCTCATGCCATTCCATTTTGCCAGTGTTGTATGAGACACCTTGTGCTTGCGAGCGATGCTCCAAAAACTATCACCAGATTTCACGGTATGAGTTTGTTTGAAGCGCCCCTTTGGCGTTTGCTGAAGGGTTTCAAGTCGATTGGCCGCACTTAGTGCGTATTCTTGCTCTGATTTAACGCTAGTCGGAATCAGTAATTGCTGTCCGAGCCTAATCATAGTACTAGACAGGTTGTTAGCGGTTTTAATAACGCCAGTTGTGGTGTGATATTTTTTAGCAAGTGTGCTCAGGGTGTCGCCTGACTTCACTTTGTGACGAACTAACTTAACCCCTTTACCACGGTTTTTCTCCAAGTTGCGACTAAAGGTATCTACAACATCAACTGGTAGCAATAATTGATGAGGACCTTCAGGAGCTGTCGACCATTGATTGTAGGCTGGGTTCAGGCTTTGCAATTGTTTAACGGAAATGCCGGCGTAATTTGCCGCGATTGCGATGTCTAATTGCTCTTTCGGGTCGACCAACTCCACAACGGGTTTATTGGCTACGGCTGGGATAGCTAACCCATACTGTTCTTGGTTGGCAACGATATCTGCCAACGCTAAGAGTTTTGGAACATAGCTACTGGTTTCTTTTGGTAAATCCAGTGAGAAAAAGTCGATGGGTTTACCGCGTTTTTCATTGGCTTTTATAGCTCGCGAAACTCGGCCTCCACCGCTGTTGTATGCTGCGATGGCGTGCAACCAGTTACCATCAAAACGACGGTTCAAGCTCTCTAAATAGTCAAGCGCCGCTTCGGTTGCAGCGGCGACATCACGTCTACCGTCGTACCAGAAGTTTTGTTCTAAGCCATACATTTTTGCGGTGCCAGAGACAAACTGCCACAGGCCAGCTGCGCTACCGTGTGAATAGGCGAACGGGTCGAAGGAGCTTTCTACCACGGGCAATAACGCCAACTCTAGTGGCAACCCACGTTTTTCCACACTTTCAGTAATCAGGAAAAGGAAAGGTTGAGCACGTTCGGCCACTACCTCTAAGTGTCTTGGATGAGTGAGGTACCAATTACGATAGTAATCGACACGTTTATGGCGTGGTACGTCCATCTCTAGCTGCATGCCAATGCGCTGCCAAACATCGTTTTGTGATTGTGGTGTGGCTTCAGGCAATTTTAGGGGCGGCTTCACTTCTGCCTTTGTTGAAGCGGCATTCACAGTGCTTTCTGTTGTTTTCGCGGAGGGTTTAGTATCAGCGGTGTTAGCGGCACTTTTTTGTGGGGCACTATCTTGAGGTGTTGGTACAGTTTGGGTGGTTTGGCATCCAACAAGCATCAAAGCGAGTGCGCCACCAATAATCAGTCGCATTAAATCAACCCTTTAGTAAAACGGCATGAGATAATACTTGCCCAGCCCTTGTAGTGACAAGTGTTGACGCCTCAAAAATCGTTTTTCCATTGACGAAGTGCACTGAAGACTGACAGCGAATCGGTACTGGACGTTAAGTGCGACACGGCTTTAACAACCTCAGGTAAATCGGTTCGCAAAAATGGGTTGATGGTTTTTTCAAGTCCAATAGTCGTGGGTAACGTCGGTTGGTTTTGAGCACGCAGGCGGTTGACTTCATCGCGATAAAAGCCAAGTTCTTGATTTTCAGGCTCTACTGCCATTGCAAATGCCACATTTGCTGATGTGTATTCGTGAGTACAGTAGACTTGGGTTTCCAGTGGTAATGCGGCCAAAAGGTTGAGAGCTTGATGCATTTGCTCCATCGTGCCTTCAAATACGCGACCACAACCCGCCGAAAACAAAGTATCTCCGCAAAAGACTTTACCATCACCGACATAGCCAATGTGATCAAGAGTATGTCCTGCAAGTCCAACGACTAAGAAGGTTTCTCCGAGAACTTTTAGTTGTTCACCATCTTCTAGAGGGTGACTAATGGATTGAAAACGGGATTCTTTCGGGCCATAGATAGGCGTGTTGGGGAAGTGCGCTAATAATTCCGCAACACCACCGGTGTGGTCCGCGTGATGATGTGTGATCAGCACACCTAACAGGTGCAAATCGTGCTGCTCAAGGTAACGCAATACTGGGTTAGCATCACCCGGATCAACAACAAAACACTGCTGTTCAGAGTTTTGAATTAGCCAGATGTAATTGTCTTGAAATGCAGGTATGCTTTTGATTGTTAGCATGGTCTTTCTCCAATAACCGCTCACTTGATGATAGATGGTTAAGCAAGCGTAAGACGCTAGGTCTGGTTAGTTTGTTCCATCACAATCTGAAAATGTGACATTGGCAATAAGGTGGCGCATGAAACCGGCACGCAACGACAAAGAGTTGCAGCAACCTCATTCTTGGACCCAATTGAAGCGCGGTCAGTGGGTACGTGAATCCATTCAAACTCGTCTGGACGAATGGTGCCCCAAGCTATTTGGCTATCATTTGCTTAAAATGGGGGGGCTAAGTTGTGAACTCAATAGTTGCTTGTGCAATATTGCTCATCAAGTCAATTTAGATATCCAAAATCCTCTTCATAACGTCATTGCCGATGGCTATGACCTGCCTTTTCTCGACAAAAGCCTTGATGTAGCGATTTTGAGTCACCAGTTAGATTACTGTAACGATCCGCATAGAATGTTGCGAGAAGTAGATCGTGTATTGATTGACGATGGTTATTTGATTTTGACCGGCTATAACCCAATAAGCTGTACCGGTTTAACCAGTTTTCTTCCTTGGCGTAAAAACAACCTGCCTTGGAGTGGGCGCATGTTTACTCCACACCGGATTAAAGATTGGCTAGGGTTGTTAAATTACCAAGTTATCGAAATGGACAGCTACGCCATTTTCCCTGGTCGTGGAGCGCTCTGTTCATGGTTAGAGAATTCCGTTGGGGAGTGGTTGTCGCCTTTCGGCAGTTTGTATTTCATCGTTGCTCGCAAGCGCACCTATCCATTAAAACCGATCAAGCCCCATTGGAAGTTAAAACGAAAACTGAGCCCTATTAGCGCGAACTATCGGGTTGGACATAGAGTCAATCACAGGCACTGATTGAGGTTAGCTTGGTTGATAGCCAGTATCTTTAAGGGTTGGGTTTTCTGCCGCGGCTCTTGCGAGATCGTCACACATTTCATTTTCGCGATGGCCCGCATGACCTTTTACCCACTTCCACTCGATTGTGTGGCGAGTGGTTTCTTGATCTAGCGCTTTCCAAAGATCAGCATTTTTTACAGGCTTTTTGTCTGCTGTTTTCCAATCGCGCTTTTTCCAGTTGTGGATCCACTGAGTAATACCTTGTCTGACATATTGGCTGTCTGTGGTCAGTACCACTTGGCAAGGCTCCTTGAGAGTTTGCAGAGCAACGATAGTCGCCATCATTTCCATTCGGTTGTTGGTGGTTAGCGTATAACCGGCCGCTAGTGTTCTTTCATTTTGCTTGTAACGCAAAACAATGCCATAGCCTCCTGGGCCTGGGTTACCGAGGCAAGAGCCATCTGTGAAAATTTCCACTAGTTTGGTCATGATTTGGTACTATGTGTCAATCGAAAGGGCCTTTTAGTCTGACACAGTTGAGCTTATGAATACCAGTAGCAATTCCTCCTCTAACTCTGCACATGATCGAATCGTAGTACTCGATACTGAAACGACCGGTATGAATCAAGACGGCGGTCCACATTACTTGGGGCACAGGATCATTGAAATTGGTGCGGTGGAAATCATTAACCGCAAGCTTACTGGTCGTCATTTTCACGTTTATCTCAAACCCGATCGTGCCATTCAGTCAGAAGCGGTGGAAGTCCACGGTATTACCGATGAATTCTTGCTAGATAAACCTACCTATGATCAAGTGCATCAAGAGTTTGTTGATTTTATCTCTGGGGCTGAATTGGTCGCGCACAATGCGCCGTTTGATGTGGGCTTTATGGATTACGAGTTTGAAAAGCTTAATCCGTCGCTCGGCAAAACAGACTCCCTTTGCAAAGTCACCGATACCTTGGCGATGGCCAAGAAGATCTTCCCAGGTAAACGAAACAACCTCGACGTGTTGTGTGACCGTTATGGTATTGATAACTCGCACCGTACCTTGCACGGCGCTTTGCTCGATGCGGAGATTCTAGCCGACGTTTACTTGCTGATGACGGGGGGACAAACGTCATTGCAGTTTAACGCCGGCAGCAATTCTGACGGCGAAGTGGGAGGTGAGTCTATAAAACGACTCGCCACAGGGCGAAAAAGCCTAAAGGTTTTGAAGGCAACCGCCGATGAAATAGAAGCGCACCAAGGGCGATTAGATATCGTAGAAAAAAGTGGTACGTGTTTGTGGCGTAACCAATAATTATTAAGTCGACAGACCCCAATATTCGGAGAGTTCAGTTGAGAGCGTTTTTAGTTGTCTTGAGCATCTTATTTTCCAGCATAGCGTTGGCTCAAAAAGAGTCGACCATTTCTTTGTTGGACAATCGCTTTCGAGTTGACCCCACCATAGAGCAAGTCACCTTTGTTATCTATCGAGAAGAGCGCTCTCGACCAGTTGTGTTAGTGCGCCCGGATGGAAAAAAGTACTACTCAACCAAAAATCCCGACAATGTACGTTGGTATCAAGAGCCAACAATGGATATTGTGTCGATTGAAAATCCAATGCCCGGCCCTTGGCAAGCGGTGGGTAAAGTTACGCCGCAGAACAAGATTCGTTTGATCTCCAATTTGCAACTAACCACCGATGCTATGCCCGAGCGCTTGTTCACCAGTGAGGTGATTAAGTTTAGCGCTAGATTGACCTCGGATGGTGAGCCTTTGGTATTACGCGACTTTCTTGACCGAGTAAAGCTCACGATTACGTTTACCAAATATTTAGAAAACGAAGCGTCCATCGCCCCTGAAGCAAGGCCCATCCCACAGAGTATGGGAGTGTTTTCCGATGACGGTCGCGAACTTGATGAAATTGCGGGAGACGGCGTGTTTACTGTGTCCGTGCCTATTGACGTTCAACCCGGAAAATATCGTGTCAGGGTGACTTCTGGGAATGGAATTTTTTTACGTGCTCAAGAGCAAGAAGTCTTGGTCTATCCGTTGCCACTACAAGCGACATTTATTCAATCACGAACTGATGGCCAGCCTCACAATATCGTTTTTACTGGCGAACAGGGCATGATTGCTCCTGGGTCTATTGCTGGCAAAGTACAACATGTTTCTCCCGGTGATAAGGCATTAACTTTAACAAGTTCATCCAGTGAGAAGTCCATGAGTGCGCAAATCGATATTCCATACGATGGTACCTTGGGTGAGTACTCGTGGAGTGGTACAGGTTACGCCACCGAACTGGGCTCACAACGTCCGCTTATATTCCCAATTACCATGCAAACCTATAGCGTGGTTGAAGAATTAGATATTGAAGAAAGTCGCCGACTGCGCGAAGAAGAGCGGATGAAGCAACAGCGAATGATGGAAGAGCTTCAGATGCTAAAAATGCGCGAAGAAGCAAGGCAATTTAACATTATGCTAATCATTGTCGGGAATGTTGTTGCGCTTGTAGTGGGCTTTCTAATTTGGTTTATTCGCCGAAAACTTCAGGCGCGCAAGGCGGCAATCCCTGAGATGCAGCTGGATATGCCAGACTCTTAACCTACCGCTTCAAAGGGGTGACGAACAGCTCGTTCTATAATCTACATGAACAAAGTTCACCCACATTTGAGCTGGTATCAGCGACTTTTCTCTGAGCTCAGCATAAAACTACTGTTCTAGTACAATTCTTTGGCTTCAAGTGTCGACAGTCTCTTTGGTTTGAGTAAACTCTACTCCGTACCCACAAAATAATGATGAGAACAGGCTATGTACCAAGAACTGATCAAAAGTGAATTGACTGAAGCGGCACAGGTGTTGAACACGTTTTTGAGTGATGACAACAACATCGCGCAAATTGAGGCAGCAGCCAAGCTGATTGCCGACTCATTTAAACAAGGTGGTAAGGTCCTATCATGTGGTAATGGCGGTTCTCATTGCGATGCAATGCACTTTGCTGAAGAGTTAACGGGGCGCTATCGAGAAAATCGACCGGGTTATCCTGGAATCGCGATTTCAGATCCAAGCCACCTATCTTGTGTGAGCAATGACTTCGGTTACGAATTCGTTTTTTCTCGTTATGTTGAAGCGGTTGGTGCGAAAGGCGATGTATTATTCGGCCTATCTACGTCAGGTAATTCAGGCAATATTCTTAATGCGATTGAAGCGGCAAAAGCGAAAGGAATGAAAACCATTGCGTTGACTGGCAAAGACGGCGGAAAGATGGCTGGACTTGCGGATATCGAAATTCGTGTTCCACACTTTGGATATGCCGATCGCATTCAAGAGATTCATATTAAGATTATTCATATTGTTATTCAGTTGATTGAAAAAGAGATGGCGGCAGCCGACTAAACTGAGAATACTGAGGCAGGATTGGTCCTGTCTCATTCTATGTAGGAGAACAGTGGTTTCATGTGTGAATTGCTCGGAATGAGCGCCAATGTGCCAACCGATATTTGCTTTAGTTTTACCGGCTTGATTCAGCGTGGTGGAAACACGGGGCCGCATCGAGACGGCTGGGGGATTACGTTTTACGAAGGCAAAGGCTTTCGCACGTTTAAAGATCCCAACCCAAGCTGCAAATCCAAAATTGCTGAGTTAGTACAAAATTACCCCATAAAAAGTTGTGCGGTCATTAGTCATATTCGACAAGCCAATCGGGGCGGGGTAAATCTTGAAAATACTCACCCTTTTACCAGAGAGCTGTGGGGCCGCTATTGGACCTTTGCTCATAATGGTCAGTTAACCGACTACAAGGAACTGGTCACCGGTCGTCATCGTCCCGTTGGGCAAACCGACAGTGAATTGGCGTTTTGCTGGTTACTCAAACAAATGGAAGATAAGTATCCTGAGCCGCCTCAAGATATGACCAGTGTTTTTCGTTTTGTAGCCAAGTGCTGTGATCAATTGAGAGAGAAAGGCGTTTTTAACATGCTGCTCTCAGATGGTGAGTATGTGATGACATACTGTACCAATCACTTGTACTGGATCACCCGCCGAGCTCCCTTTGGTAAAGCGGCTTTAATCGATGAAGATGTGGAGATCAATTTCCAAGAAGAGACCACGCCTAATGACATTGTCTCTGTAATTGCAACTCAGCCTTTAACGGGCAACGAAACTTGGCATCGGATGAAGCCAGGGGAGTTTGGTATTTTCCACTTTGGCGAGTTGACGGATGGCAATGCATCAGAGTTGGACCACGTGCCATTTGCTCCGAAAAAAGTAGAGAGTCAAGCGCCGACAGAACCACTTGAGTAGCATGTATAAGTTTCTGATTTATAAGGTTTGTGAAGTGTGTCTAAAGTTCTAATCGAAGATTAGATAGCTCTCAAAACTACACTAAAAGTTTATATAAAAGCCGTTGAATAAGTTTAATTATTCAATGGCTTTTTATTTTTTAGGTAATACGTTATGAGATTTTTTATTCTGGCAATTTTGCTAACAACCAGTTCATTATGTTATTCAGATGGTAAAGAGGAGGCGTTAGCGAATTTAGTTCCATACTATCAGTTTAAGGGGCAACCCGAGCAAACCCACCCACTTGCCGACAGAATGGAATACTTCGATGTTCCAGGCATCAACATCACTTTGTTTGACCGTGGAGAAATTCTTTGGACTCACAGCCAAGGAATTAAAAATCAACAGCAGCAGCCAGTAGAAAAGGATACGGTCTTCCAAGTGGCATCAATGAGCAAACCAGTCGTTGGTTTATTGGTCTTAAAAGCGGTAGAGGAAGGGAAAGTTACCTTAGACCAAGATATCCGTCCATTACTGATTCCTGAGCTTCAAGCCAAAACCACTTATTCAGTGACCCTGAGACAATTACTTAGTCACACTGGTGGTTTCCCAATGCAAGGTTCACCTGAGTTTGATCCTGATGAAACGCTCCCTACCTTAGGTCAGTTTGCTCAGAGTGAACAAGGGAGTACGTATTTCGCTCAAAACAAACCGGACGGAACGTTTAACTATTCCAATGCGGGATTTGCATTGGTGCAATCTGTCTTAGAAACCTTATATAAACAACCATTGCATGAATTGGCCAAGCAAAGGCTCTGGCAACCGTTGAAGTTGAAAAACATGACCTTCCAACAGGAATCAGTCGATGAGTTAGGAATGGATTTGGCACATGGTCATCGATACGGTAGCTGGCTTCCTGAACAATGGAAAAGCTACCCTACTGAGGCCTCAGCAGGATTGTGGACCAGTACTCCTGATTTTGCCGCGTTGTTACTGGCGCTTCACAAGTCGCTTAAATCCGACAGTTTCGATTTCATGCGAGCGGAAACAGTTAGATCTATGTATGAGCCCACACAACCATTTTTTGGGTTGGCCATCTACCGTTATGCTGATCAACAGGGCGAGTACCTGTTCCATGGAGGGATCAATAAAGGATTTGAATCTCATTTTGTCCTGTACCCTGAGTTAGGAAGTGGTGCGGTGATCACGACCAATGGGCAAAGTGGTGATGGATTGGCACTGGAGATCATGCGCGCGCTTTCCAGAAGTTATCAGTGGCCAAATTATCAGATTTACAAAACAGAAGTATTAGACAGTAGTGGCGAGGATCTTTCACCTTACGTTGGACGTTATCATTATAGTGATGACTTCTATGCGGACATCACGGCCAAAAATGGACATCTGTATGTTCATGGTAAAGGTCAGCTTAAGTTTCCGTTGTACAAAATAGAGACTCATCGCTTTAAGGCCATTAATTTCAATTCAGAATTTGTATTTGAATTGGATACTAAGACCGAAAACATGGTTGCCTTACGCCAGATTTCTCCCTTTTCAAACGATAGGGCGGTAAAGGAGTAGCCAATAAAAAAGGCTGGCAAATACTGCCAGCCTTTCGGTTTGTTGATATAGCGGATTGAAATTACGCGAACTGCGCTTTTAGGTGTTCAACAATATCGCCCATTGCAACTGGTGTTTTCTCTCCAGTACGACGGTTTTTGTATTCGAAGTTACCTTCGTCCATGCTACGGTCACCAATGACTACAGCATGAGGAATACCAATAAGCTCCATGTCAGAGAACATAACACCAGGGCGTTCTTTACGGTCATCAAACAATACTTCGACTCCTGCCGCAGTGAGTTCTTGATAGAGCTTCTCAGCCGCTTCTTTGACTCGCTCAGATTTATGCATGTTCATTGGCACGATAGCTACTTGGAACGGAGCAATAGCATCTGGCCAGATAATGCCGTACTTGTCGTGGTTTTGCTCAATGGCTGCCGCTACAACACGAGTGACACCAATTCCGTAGCAGCCCATTTCTAGAATGACATTTTTGCCATCAGCACCAAGCACACCACAATTCATTTTTTCTGAATAGGCGTTGCCTAGCTGGAAGATATGACCAACTTCGATACCACGCTTAAGCATGATGGTACCTTTGCCACATGGGCTTGGGTCACCTTCAACTACATTGCGCAAATCTTCCACTTGGCCAAGTGCAACGTCGCGGCCCCAGTTAATGCCAAAGTAGTGTTTGCCATCCTCATTGGCGCCTGCGCCAAAGTCGCTCATTACGGCCACAGAGCGATCAACGATAAATGGCAGTTCAAGGCCTACTGGACCAAGTGAACCCGGACCGGCACCGATAAGCTTGCGAATTTCTTCTTCAGTGGCCATTTCTAATGGAGCAGCCACTTGTGGCAAGTTTTCCGCTTTCACTTCATTAAGCTCGTGATCACCGCGTACAATTAATGCAATGATTGGCGCATCAACGGCTTCAGAAGCCTTAACAAACAAAGTTTTCACTGTCTTTTCGATAGCGATGTCAAACTGTTCTACCAACTCAGCAATGGTTTTAGCGTTTGGTGTATCAACCAATGACATGTCGTGAGTAGGCGCTTCTGACACTTGAGCAGGAGCTAGGGCTTCCGCTTTTTCAATGTTGGCAGCGTAGTCAGATTCGGTTGAGAACGCGATTAGGTCTTCACCACTTTCCGCTAATACGTGGAATTCTTGTGAGCCACTGCCGCCAATTGCACCACTGTCAGCAAGCACCGGACGGTAATCCAAACCCATGCGATCAAAAGCGCGACAGTATGCGTCGTGCATAGAGTCGTACGATTTTTGCAAGCCAGCTTTATCGATGTCGAAGCTGTAGGCATCCATCATAGAGAATTCACGTGAACGCATTACACCAAAACGCGGGCGTCGCTCATCGCGGAACTTGGTCTGAATTTGGTACAGATTCAACGGCAATTGTTTATAAGAGTTCACTTCGTTGCGAACTAATGCAGTAATCACTTCTTCTGCGGTTGGACTTAAAACAAACGGACGATCGTGGCGATCGGTAAAGCGCAGTAGCTCAGGTCCCATTTTTTCAGAGCGACCGGTCTCTTCCCAAAGCTCAAAGGGCTGTACCACGGGCATGATGGTTTCAATCGCGCCTGCATTGTCGATTTCTTGACGAACGATGTTTTCAACTTTGCGAAGAACTCGTAGTCCGTTTGGTAGCCAAGTGTACAAACCTGAAGCTAGTTTGCGGATCATGCCTGCACGCAGCATAAGCTGGTGGCTTACGATTTCTGCGTCGTTTGGAGTCTCCTTCAGCGTTGAAAGAAGATAGTTACTGGTACGCATTGAGTGTATCCGTTTGTTATCTATTAAGGCCTGTTGGCCTTAAAGTGGAGTAAAAATGTGTTAGCCGTTGATAATACCAGTCAATCTCTATTCTCTGAAGTACTCGGTAGAGATTACTTGCACTGAATTGTCGATAACTTGAAATTTGAATTCCAAGTCGAAGAGCCGAGTGGCGTATATTTTGTCGTCTGGCTTCGATTTTTTGTAAGCTGGGCGAGGGTCCATCGAGAGAACTTGACTCACAACTTTTTGAATATGGGCGCAATTTTGATGCTGAGATAATCCCAGCAAAGCTGCCTCGGTCCATTCGACGTGCTTGTGGTCTATCGATTCTTTGTCAAAGGGGGCCGTTGCATTGGTAATGCTATCGCTATAAGGGAGATAAGGTTTTATATCAACGATAGGGGTTCCGGATACAAGATCACAGCTACCGATGTCAATGTACGCATTACCATCAATCAAACTTGTTCCTTTTAGCTCAACCGCCGACATACCAATGCCATTGGGACGAAATGTTGAACGAGTCGCAAACACACCTAACCTTTGGTTGCCACCTAAACGCGGTGGTCGAACTGTTGGTTTCCAGCCTGCAGCCAAATTTTGGTCAAACAAAAACAGCAGCCAAATATGTGAGTATTGTTCCAATCCTCGAACTGAATCTGGAGTATTCGCGGTACCCGTGAGCTTGATTCTTGCTGTAGCTGATTCCACCAAGCGTGGTTGGCGAGGTACAGAAAATTTGTCTTGGTAAGGTGTCTCAATAATCCCAATGGGCTCAATGGAATACATAGTGATGGCGTTTGATTGGGTTTGAACGCAGTTTACCTCTGTTTAAACAAAATTCCATATTCCTCTTGTTACGCGTTTATTCGATCTTTAAATGCAAATAAGAAAGTGTCTCATTCAAAAATCTTCTTGCAATGAATAATTGATATCAATTATCATTTGTTATGTTATAACATTATGGAGTTACAGATATGAAATCGGGCATTCATCCTGAGTACCGTAAAGTCGTTTTTCACGATACTAGTGTTGATGAGTACTTCGTTATTGGCTCGACGCTGCAAACGGATCGCACCATTGAGTTTGAAGGTAAGACGTACCCTTATATGACAGTGGAAGTTTCTTCCAAGTCACACCCGTACTACACAGGTAAACAGCGTGTGATTCAGAAAGAAGGTCGAGTGGCTAAATTTAACAGCCGTTTTGCTGCATTCAATAAAGAAGAAGCGTAAGCCAGCGAAAGGCTAGAAAGGAAAAAAACATGAAAGTGGTTAAGTCATTAAAAAGTGCAAAATCAAGACACCCTGATTGCCAAATTGTTAAGCGCCGTGGTCGTCTTTACGTGATTTGCAAAACAAACCCAAGATTTAAAGCGGTACAGAAGTAATTGAATATTGCTAACACCTTTTGGCTAGATGAAAAAACCTGCTTTACAGCAGGTTTTTTTTCGCTTGTGCCAAATAACGGTCTAGGTGATTAGCGAATTCTCGTCGTTCAGTTTGGGAGAGTGGTGGCGGTCCTCCAGTTTCAAAACCACTGGAGCGCATGGTATCCATGAAATCACGCATCGATAACTTACTTTTGATGGTTTGCGGGTCAAACTTCTCACCGCGAGAACTCAGAGCTTGCCCACCTTTAGTGATGATCTCGTCTACCAGTGGAATATCAGAGGTGATCACCAAATCGTTCTTTTCTACCTGTTGAACAATCCAGTTATCTGCGACATCAAATCCGCTAGAAACCTGAACAAAGCGCAAATTATTTCGTTTCGGTAGAGGGATGGAATGATTAGCCACAAAGGTAATCATGATCCCGGTTCGCTCTGCGGCTTTAACCAAAACTTCGCGAATTACTTTAGGGCACGCATCGGCATCAACCCAAATTGTCATCACTTACCTTCCTTTTGGTGTTGCGCAAGTTGCAGCTCTAGAGCTTCGACTCGCTTAGCCAAGGTTAGAACGGTTTGTTCCAACTCATCGATCTTAGTGTTTTCTACCGTTGTACTTTGCGCAATTTCGACTTTAGGAACCGTATTTGAGGTCTTCCAACGTTTGATTGTTGTAATTAGCGCAGGCATAGGAACCTTAGATGAAAGGCGGGCTTTCACTAACGCCACTGTCGGCTCTTTGCCTTCTTTCGCCAGCGTTTCAAGTATCGATTGTAACTCTTCAGTCATGTCCTTGGTGAGCATAATTTGTCCAGTATCTACGGTGTCTTAGGGTATTGTAAGAGATCTGCCATTCTGGGTGTAAGTAGATTCTTTTTATAATGACGGTCGAATAAACCCTAACGTTATAACTTCATGTTATGCATAAATAAATCCGAATGGGTAAAATGTGTTCAATCGATTACATCGCTCAATAGCCGATATTTTTTATCAGGCAAGGAGTAAAGTGAAGGTGTTGTTTGGGAAGGGCAACGGAGTATCACGGATTCGATACTCGAACGCACTAAGGAAAGCGGCATAAGGATAGGTTCACTAGGATGTGAATCAAGGACACCACTCAAGGATGGGTGATGATAAAAGCTCGGATAGCTTTTCTTCAGGACGAACAAGGACACCGCTAGGACGGCGAAGATAGGATTGGTAGCAGGAATCTACCCAGTCATGGAAGAGGCAGGGAGCACCAGTCAGCAAGGAAACTGAAAAGTCGTATTTGGCCCCGATTGTTATCGGGGCTTTCTTTTATCTGAATTTGTCCAGAGCATTTATTCCACCCGGTGAGCGGGTAATGAGACATCGTACAGATAATGACCTTTCATTAAAATTTCACCGACGTAGCAGTCATCTCCCAGTGACGAGAATTCAAACTCGTAAACACTGTGCCAATTCCATTTTCCCTGTTTGTCCTTCAGACGATGACCTTTAAACGCGATACTCAGCAACTGCAAGTTGAGCTGCTGACATTTTTGTTTCGCACGATATTGAGCTAATTCGGCTTGCTTCCGATGTTGCCAAAACAAGAAGCCAGCGAATGCCAGTCCTAGTATTGCAAATAGATTTCCTATCATTGTTTATTCCCTATCACTGACTATTGAACACCACTTTTAGCCGTAGTTTGCAATTGTAATAGCGCTTGTGCCAATTCAGGGGATGGACTGGTGTGCAGTAAAGGAAGCAACACCAGTCGTAATTCTGGGAGCATCACCAGATCGGCAAACACCTGATTAAAAAGAGCTTGATTGTTGGTTTGTGCCAGTCGCAACAAAAACAGCTGTGCTGAAGACTGATCGGCCAATAAATGCCAACAACGTCCTGCAATGGCAATCAACATTTCTTGATGAGACAGAGAAGGGCTGTTTAGGATCTGTTTTAACACAGGTTGAGCGACGGCTTTTTCCGCACCAGCGAGTGCTCTCATGTAAGCAGCAAGCAAGAAAATATCACTGTCTTTTTGCTCAATGATATCGGTCGCGAGTTCGGCTAAACGAACGGCTAACTTTTCTGGCAGACCAACATGCTCTAGGGCCCCAAGAAGGGCATAAAGTGGTTCATTTGGTAGTTGGCTGACCGCCTTGCGCATCAAGGTACCGTTGTTTTCGTTTGCCAAGCGGGCACAGATATCGGTAATGCCTTGCAGTCCGACACTTTGCCAATTGTTCCAGCCGATACCACCAGAGAAATAGTGTTGAGCATGTTCATAGTAGGCACTGGCTGGTAGGTTGAGCTGACCGCGGATCAAGCTGTGTAGCATCGCCATTTTATCTTCGCTGGGTTTGAACGTGTATGGGTTGTTGGCCAGTTTTTGTTCCGTTTCTTCATCCATTTCCTTGGACAAACGTGAACCCATGGCTTCCAATACATATTTGATAAAGTTACTGGTATCAGCTGGCTTGATCAGACCGCGTTCATCTAACTCAAATTTAAGAAACCAAATCCAAGGTTGTTGGTCTTGGTTCCAATAGACTACCGCTAAGTGGGCCTTACGTTGGCTAGGAAACGGGTAGGCTTGTTTACCTTGTTCAATATTCTCAAAGTCTCGAGCCTCAATTGGGCAAATTCGACGTCCTAAATCGAATACCTGGTAATTATTTTCACTGTGAGTAAGCAGTGCGGTTAGCGTTTTAAGAGCTTCCATTTTTCCGAGTTCCGAGAGGTTTTAAAAATAAAGTGGTATTCTACCCACCTTTTTACCGCTGTGGATAACAAAAGCGTGAATAAGCGTAACTCAATGGTCATAACTCAGCTTCAAGCGTTACGAATGGCGTTGTCGGAAGCCAACCTCTGGAGCCCTACTAAACCTGAAAGTGCGGCGTTGCGTAGCGGTGTCCCTTTTGCCGCCGATGCATTACAGCCAGAGCAGTGGTTGCAATGGGTGTTCATTCCTAAGTTTAGCGAAATCATTGAATCTGATTCGCCTTTGCCACTTGGGTTTGAAATGACGCCTTATTTCGATGAGGTTTGGAAAGAGCAGCAGAATGTAAGCCAAGTTCTATCTATTATCAAAGAGATCGATACCCTGTGTCAGAAGTAGAATCCCCATCCGATTTTGAATTGGAAATAGTTTATCAAGATCAATGGCTGGTAGCGGTAAACAAACCGGCAGGCATGTTGGTTCACCGCAGTTGGTTAGACAAACATGAAACTCGCTTTGTCATGCAGACGCTGAGAGACCAAATAGGACAACACGTTTTCCCCGTTCATCGTTTAGATAGACCGACTTCAGGTGTGTTGTTATTTGCGCTTTCTAGTGAAGTTGCCTCGCAGTGCATGCCGATCTTTGCCGAACACAACATTGAAAAGACATACCACGCGATTGTACGAGGGTGGATTACGGAAGCCGCTCGCTTAGACTATGCGCTGAGTGTTGAGCATGACAAAATTGCCGACAAGTTTGCGACTCAGGAAAAAGAGGCGCAGTCTGCAATTACCGATTATCGTTCTTTGGAAAAGGTAGAAGTGCCACACTCAACCGGAAGGTACCCAACCAGCCGTTACAGTTTGATTGAACTCAAGCCACTGACGGGACGAAAACACCAACTTAGGCGGCATATGCACCACCTAAGTCACCCGATTATCGGTGATACTAGCCACGGAGATGGTCGTCATAATCGCTTGTATCGAGAGCACTACGACATTCATCGATTATTGCTGCACGCGACGAGTCTAGCGTTTAAGCATCCGGTGACCAATGACGCGATCAAGATTGAAGCGGGTTTTGATGAAAATTGGTTACGGCTTTTTGAAAGCTTTCATTGGTCAGCTCCCAAATAAACCCAATCCAGAAAAAGAAGCCCGAACCTTGGTTCGGGCTTCTTGTTTGTTGGCGTGCGCTTTTAGTGAGCGTGAACTTCTTCCCAGGCCATAGTCCAATACAAACCTACACCGGGTTCAAATTGGTTCGACCCCGCAGAGTACTGCACACAGTAGCCGTTGTTTGGCCAAGGCTTACACTGATAGTTTTTACCGTTTTTGGGTTGGAAAACCACCGTGCCTGCTTTATAGCTTGTTAGGCTGTCAGGGAAGGTGTATTCCGCACTACCTGGGTTACCTCCTGGGTTGTCACCACCACCCGGCTCCCCTGGATTGGTATCTTGGTTGAAGATGTTTAGGTGAAAGCCTTTTTGAGCTTGAGAGCCGTTCTCCGCCAAGTGACTTACTGTCAAGTTGTAGTGGCCGGCTTTGGCATTTGGATACGGCAATTCAAAAGCGGTGTGTCCCACCTCAACTTGTTTTTCCAACTTGGCAACAGTATGAGTACCTTGATTGAGCGTCACGGTTACTTTTGCTGCCATATCGGTATCAAAATTAAACGCAAAGTTAACCGCGTCATTTTCGACAAAGTATCGATGCCCAATGCCCGTGATAGAAACATTGGCGGCGGGAGGCGGCGCTATTTTATAGCCAATTTCTACGCGCTCTATGCCAGAACCTGACTGAGCGTAGATTTCATTTTTACCGGAAATCGGTTGAACCTGATTGTCTTTATCCAGTAGTCCCGCTTGCATCCAAGATTGGCTTTGATTGATTTTTTCCGCAAGTAGCTTAGGCCAGGTGTTTTTGTCTCCTTGCTGAGCCGTTTCAATCAAAAGCTCTACAGCGAGTGACGTGATTTCACCTGAGCCACTAAATACGCGAGCAATCGCTTTGTCGCCGACGGCCAAGTCATGACTGGCATGGATGTCACCCACATCATTCCATTGCACGTCCCCGGCATTGCCATTATCGATCATCACATCGATAACATTGTAAAAACTCATTGGCGTATCGCCGACATCCCACACCCCCATCACAATGTGGTAACCGCTGCGATCAGCAGGAACATTACACAAATGAGTCAAGGTACGTGGTGGCTGTCTAAAGTTGCCTGAATAGCTACAAAATGGCACAGACTCAAACTGCGCGCGAGTGAGCGGTTGGTTGGGGTTCCAATCTTTTTTGGTGATGAAATAGCGCCAATCGCGAGTTGAGTGAGCGGCAGTAAAAGTCCAAGTAAACTCGTTGGCGCCTGATTTTATAGGGCGTTTAGTCCAGCGGTTTACCGTCTGTGCATCCAGAGGCGAGAATACGCGCAACCCCGCGCTCGCTAATTGGCCGTCAGCTGGGCCCGTTTCAGGGTAGCGATCTACCCCTTCTAAACTTTGAGGTTCATAAACGACAGAACCACAACTGGTATTTTCGCCTTTGCGACACAGAAAACCACGCGATTCAGGTTTGCTGATGTAACCGTGGGCATAGGTGGTGGTTGAGAAACTTGAAAGTGTACCTGCGGCAATAATTGGTAAGCAGGTGAGAATGGCTTTTTTCATACGGGTCCTTGTTATCTTGATAATCGACAACTGTACGGACAAGACCTGAGGTGAGACATGGCAAGAGGCCCATTGTTTCTATTGCAACCCCGCTGTCATAGCTATGCCGTAGACCGGTGGCTTTGCGTCCTGCACTTTCGAACAGTTTGCCGATGTGAATTGAAATAAACACTGATACACAAGACGTTTTGAATTGTGTGAGCTGCAGTGATTCAAATCTTAAAAGCAGGGCGACTATATATGCGATTTGGTAATGAAAGAAAGGCTTTATCGGTACGTTGGGTTATAAAATGGAGCAATGTTCCAGTTTTGTTTTAAGCTATTGTAAATATTGTAAATAAATATCAATTTAGCTCGCAAAAATCGTTGGCTTAAAAGATACGTTTTGTGTCTCTAATTCAAAAAGGTTGTTTTACATTGTCCTTTTCCAGCGGCTTTAGCGTCGTACATTGCTTGATCAGCTGCTTTTTTTAACACTTCTAATCTAGTGTCTGGGTTTGTTGTGAATGCTATACCAATCGATGCGGAAACATTGAAATTATCACCGCTTAGCGAATTTAGTGATTTGATTTTAAGAATAATATTTTCAGCGGTATAAATGGATTTCTCTAGTGTCGTTTGGCAAACAGCGACAAGAAATTCATCACCACCCAATCTGCAGCTCCATCCAGTTTCTTTGCATTGCGTATGGATTACATTGGCAACCGCTTTTAAGCACTCGTCACCTATGTCGTGCCCCTTAGAGTCATTAAGCTGTTTAAATCCATCGAGGTCGATAAACAAAAGTGATACTGGTGAAGAGGGTGTGCACATTCTGCTGCGAAACGCTCTGAAGTTCATCATATTAGTTAATTCATCATGCTCAGCTTGATGCATTAACTGTTTTTTTTGTTGTTGAAGTTTCAAAAGCGATAGGCGCAAGCGTTCTCGGTAGCTAATGAGCGTGTAGCCTGTTATCCAAACACATAATGTTAGACAAAAGCCATAAACCAACCAGTGTTTGTATGAGTATAGTAAGGCATCAACATTAACCTGATAGCTTAGCTTTCCATCGATAAACAAATAGGCAATAAAAGCAATGCTGCAAGGGACTGTAGCTAGAACATAGAGGAAAACCCTAGGAGAACTGAACAGTGCCAGTATGAATATAGCTATTGGCAGAAAGTAAACAGAACCAGCCAATGGGCCTAAAGTAAGAAAACCTGCCAAGAAGATCAAAATATTAACGCTGAAAAGCGAAATTGCACAATACTTGATTGAAAGCTTGGATGAAGATATTGCTAGCGTTATCAAACAGAGAACCAACGCCAGTTGTATAGCGTCACGGTTTGACCATCCGAGTTCTTCAGTTCTTAAAACAGATAAAGCCAAAGTGATCAGAGACAACGACGCTTCGAGCCAACAAATCAGATGAATAATCTTTCTGTTTAGTAGTGAGTCAGTGTCTAAGGTCATAGATTATCCACGTTATAAGCGACCAATATTCAAAGTGGAGGTTGGTCAATGTCTTACTAATGAGAATTCGATCTTAACATTTTGTTTTGATATAGATAATGATTGAATCGTAAGTAAATGATTATAAAATTTGTGACCAGCGTCTTGTCTAGCAGTATAGCTGAAAGACCTAAGGAGATTGGCTCAAGGATTGAACTCATTGTTTTTGGAAATACTATGACTGTTAAATTCCTAGCTGTTTCATTTCTCACCGTATCTATTGTAGGTTGCACGGGCCTCAAGTATTCAAACGTTAAACTATCGGAAGCCGATAAGTTAACTTTGTGTGATATGTCTTACAATAGTGAAGAGGCATCCAACCAATATCGAGCTCGCTTGGAGTTAGAGATGCGAGGCGAAAATTGGCAATCAGGCGATTGTCAGTATTTTGCTAGAGATGAAAAAACGAGAAGAGCCCAAACCGGTATGCCAGTGCCGTTGCCAATACACGAGCCGTCTTGGGATAAACGTGCTAAGGCTTTCAATCAGGCCAAAGATTCGGCGGTGCCGAGTTCTGTAAGCGAGTCCTCAGAAGCCACTTTTGAAATTAATGCTGACACCATTAAAAAATGGCTAGACTTTTAAGTTAATAAGTCTCTGAATTAAAGAGCCATCTCTAAGAAAAGAGATGGCTTTTTTTATTGGATTGGCCGTTAGTTGGTGAGATGCCACTTCTTAATATAATCAGCAAGAGGTTTGAAAGCTGGGTTAGACCAATTAATCGCATTAGCGGTACCTTGACCTATTAACCCTGTGTTTTGAAACACTGTACCACTAGAGCCTTTAAGCTCTCCAATTTCAGCTTTGCTTGGGTCGAGCATATATTCATAGGCAAGCCCAATAATCGCCCCTGGGTTTAAATCAGAGTTCAAGCTATGAATTGGGTCTAAGCTACCTTTACCTTCGGTATCTTCCGAGCTTATTGGGCAAGTATTTGCTAGGAGTTGTCCATTGCCATAGTTACAAGGATTGTAAAGTAAATGTTCAGGGAGACCAGATGACGCTTGGACGGAGAGGATAGCTAAGAAGGCTTGATAGGCCGCCTTAAGTTCAACGCCAGCTGTCGTATTGCTATTTCCGTCAATGTAATAATCAAATAGTTGAATCAACTTTTGGTAAGTTGTTAATTTCAGCGTTTCGTCTTTCCCAGCAAGGTTGGTGTAGACCAACTCGATACCATCTAGGACTTTAGGTACGCCATTTCTTGAGTTCATGCTGTCTGCAAGTTTGAGAACAAAACTGTCGTAAGTACTCGGTGAGCTTGGGTTTGGTTCATCAGCCATCAATCCAATAACAATTCGTTTTTGATTGTAGAGAGCTCTTGTTTGGTTACTCGATTTTGAAAAGTATTGAGATACTTGGTCTTTAACGCGTTGATGTTGCTCATCGGTGATTCCGGTATCAAGTTTTAATACGTAAACTCCTGTTTTAAAATGACAATTTGGCACATCAATGTCTGAGGTACAATTTTCGACAGAGCTGTAAATGTTGACGGTGCTTTGCGGGGAATCTGTGGAAGCTTGGTCAACATTGCACGCAGTTAGAAGAAGAGAAACTGCAAAGGTGGAAAGGTTACGATAAAAGTGTAATTTCATAAGTTACTGCATATCACTCAATCTAGACTCCTTAATGATTGAGTAAATTTCGTTTGTGGCGTTGGTAAATCCCACTCCAACGACTTAGAGTTAGTTTATTATTTCAAGGTGTAAAATAAATGAGAATAATCAAAAAAATGAGTGTTTTGAGGGGGTAATAGTTCTTTTTTGGAAATAAAAACGCCCGGTGTAAAACCGAGCGTTAAGTTGAGAGCTTGGTAAAAACTACTTGTCCAAATATCGTTGAATTTGCTTTTGTATACCGGGGGCATCCAGCTCAAGTTCAGCGTACACTTGTTGCTGTGTACCTTGGGCAATAAACTTGTCAGGTAAGCCTAAGTTAAGCGTTGGTACCATGAGCTTTTCTTTCATTAAGAATTCAATAACGCCTGCACCAGCGCCACCAGCAATCGCATTTTCTTCAACCGTAACCAACACATCATGATCGGCCGCTAACTGTCGGATTAACGCTTCGTCTAGTGGTTTAGCAAATCGCATATCGGCAACAGTGGCATTGATTTCTTGCGCCGCGAGTTCGGCATCGTGTAGGAAAGTACCAAAGTTTAGAATGGCAACCTTCTCGCCTTGGCGGGTAATCCGTCCTTTTCCTATTTCAAGCTCGCTGAACTCAGCTTGAATCTCTGTGCCCGGACCAGTTCCACGTGGATAACGAACGGCGCTTGGGCCTTGGTGTTGATGGCCGGTGTAAAGCATTTGACGGCATTCATTTTCATCACTTGGCGTCATGATCACCATGTTAGGAATACATCGCATAAAGCTAATATCGAATGCACCTTGGTGAGTTTGCCCATCAGCACCGACGATACCAGCGCGATCGATGGCGAACATCACAGGTAAATCCATGATGGCCACATCGTGAATAAGCTGATCATACCCGCGCTGCAAGAAGGTCGAGTAGATCGCAACAATAGGGTGGTACCCGGAAATGGCCATACCCGTCGCTAGTGTAACAGCGTGTTGCTCGGCAATAGCGACGTCAAAGTACTGATTTGGGAATTCCTTGGAGAAACGCACCATACCAGAGCCTTCACGCATTGCCGGTGTGATTGCCATCAGCTTGTCGTCTTTAGCTGCCATATCACACAAGAAATCGCCAAAGATCTTGGAGTAAGTAGGACCTAAAGCCGGAGCCTTGGTTAGGCTCGACACTTTCGGGTCAAACTTTGGTACCGCGTGATAGCCGATTGGGTCTTTTTCCGCAGGCTCGTAGCCCTTGCCCTTTTTGGTCATAATATGTAAAAACTGCGGACCTTTTAGCTCTCGCATGTTTTTCAATGTTTTGACCAGTTCGTTAACATCATGCCCATCTACAGGGCCAATGTAGTTAAAGCCGAGCTCTTCGAATAACGTGCCTGGCACTACCATGCCTTTTAGGTGCTCTTCAGTCCGACGTACTAGCTCCTTGATCGGCGGCACGCCTGATAATACCTTTTTGCCACCTTCTCGAATCGAGGTGTATAAGCTGCCAGAAAGAACTTGCGCAAGGTGGTTATTAAGAGCGCCTACATTTTCAGAAATTGACATTTCGTTGTCGTTCAGGATAACAAGCAAGTTGTCTGGGTGAACATCACCAGCGTGATTCATGGCTTCAAATGCCATACCAGCGGTGATGGCACCATCACCAATAATACTGACTACTTTGCGATCTTTTCCTTCACGTTGAGCACCGATTGCCATGCCTAATGCCGCACTGATCGAAGTAGAGGAGTGGCCTACGGACAAGGTGTCGTACTCACTTTCTTCACGCCAAGGAAACGGGTGCAATCCACCTTTTTGTCTGATAGTGGGTAGTTGTTCTCTTCGACCGGTAAGAATTTTGTGAGGGTAAGCCTGATGGCCCACGTCCCAAACCAATTGGTCAAAAGGCGTGTTGTAGACGTAATGTAGGGCGACGGTAAGTTCCACTGCGCCCAGCCCTGAGGCTAGGTGACCGCTTGATTGACTGACTGAATTTAATAGGTAGGTACGCAATTCGTCGCAAAGGTTGGGTAGCGTCTCTTTTGGAAGGCTACGCAACTCGTCAGGGGTGTTGGCCAAAGCCAATGTCGGATATGTTGAAATATCTAAAGCCATAATAATGCGCGCTATTGAGTTTTAGTTGTTGCGCTCGACGACATATCGGGCGAATTGTTCCAGTATTGTTGTATTGTATGGTATTGCTTCGAGGGCTTGAAGCGCCTCTTGTAAAAGATTGTTAGCTTTGTGTTGCGCTCCAGTCAATCCTAGCAAAGCGGGATAAGTGCTTTTGTTGAGCGCTTGGTCTGAGCCTTGGGGCTTACCCAAAGTTTGTGTATCACCAACGATGTCCAGAATGTCATCTTGTACCTGAAACGCTAAACCGACTGCTCGAGCAAATGTATCCAACTCCGGTAGGTATTGAGTCCCTTTTTCACCCGCAGAGAGTGCACCCATCACCACGGCACACCGAATCAGAGCTCCTGTTTTATTACGGTGAATCTCTTCCAAATGTTCAAGTGACACACTTTGGTTTTCTGCGGCAAGGTCTAAGGCTTGTCCGAGGCACATGCCTTGCGCACCGGATGCTTGCGCGAGTTCCGCAATTAGCTTTACTCGATTACATTCAGCATCAGCGCTTAAAACACCCGTTGCCAAAATCGAGAAGGCTAAGGTTTGCAGGGCATCTCCCGCTAGAATTGCTGTCGCCTCGTCAAATTTGATGTGACAAGTCGCTTGCCCACGACGCAGCTCATCATCGTCCATGGCTGGTAAATCGTCGTGAATAAGAGAATAGGCGTGAATACACTCAACGGCGCAGGCCGGGGTATCTAAATCTTCTAGTGAGGCACCAAAAATTTGCCCGGTGGCGTAGACAAGAAATGGTCTGGCGCGCTTTCCGCCTAGTAACAAGCCATATTCCATAGCCTGGACTAACGATACGGATTGGTTTGGTAGGGCATTCAGCCACTTGGCCAATTGCTCTGTGTTGCGTTGTTTTAGCTCAGGCAGTAGGTCTAGCAAATTCAAGAGTTAGGCCTCATTGTCAAAAGGTGACAAAGGCGCTTCATCGTCTTGATTGAGCAAGATACTGACGCGCTGTTCAGCTTCAGTCAGTTTTTGTTGGCCAGCGCGAGCTAGTGAAATACCACGCTCAAATTTCTTGAGTGCGTCATCTAACTCTAAATCTCCGTTTTCTAAACGTTGCACTATGTCATCGAGCTCTTCAATTGCCGCTTCGAATGACATGTTTTCTGGTTTTTTGCTCGCCATAACATTACGTACTTGTTAAAGATGGACGAACGTTACCCCAGCGCTGGTAATGGGTCAAATCAATGCTCGATAAAATGTCACAAAATTCGACTCAATTTCGGGTAATTTCCATAGCTTGAAACGAAATTTTATTGTGATTGACGTATGCTTTACTTAGTAAATATAGAATAAACACGGTTTTTAATTAGAAATACGACTTTGAGAGCTTCGGACTGGTTGCAAAGTGTGGCATTACACAGCAATCCGACGCGCAATCATCCAGAAAAAACTAAAGATTCTAAGATGTTGCCGATATACTTTTCGAGGGCAAGAAATAGCATGAGGAGTGCTTTGTGGATTTAGCAACGCTGTTGGGGATATTAGGCGGTTTTGCATTCGTCATCATGGCGATGGTATTGGGCGGCAGTATCATGATGTTTGTCGACACCGTATCGGTACTTATCGTTGTGGGTGGCTCAGCTTTTGTTGTTCTTGCCAAATTTACCTTGGGGCAATTCTTTGGTGCATTCAAAATTGCCGGTAAAGCCTTTATGTTTAAGGCTGACGAACCTGAAGATCTCATAGCTAAAGTGGTTGAAATGGCCGACGCGGCCCGTAAAGGTGGTTTTCTGGCGTTGGAAGAAATGGAAATCACGAACAGCTTTATGCAAAAAGGTATCGATCTCTTGGTCGATGGTCACGATGCCGACGTGGTTCGCGCGGCCTTACAGAAAGACATAGCGTTGACCGATGAGCGACATGAGTTTGGTACTGCGGTATTCAAACAGTTTGGTGACGTAGCACCTGCGATGGGAATGATCGGTACCTTGGTTGGTTTGGTTGCCATGCTTTCAAATATGGATGACCCTAAGGCGATCGGCCCTGCAATGGCCGTTGCGCTTTTGACGACCTTATACGGCGCAATTCTAGCAAACATGTTGTTCTTCCCCATTGCCGATAAACTGAATCTTCGCCGCGACCAAGAAACACTAAATCGCCGTCTTATTATGGATGGCGTCTTGGCAATCCAAGATGGTCAAAATCCACGAGTCATCGACAGTTACCTCAAAAACTACTTGAACGAAAGCAAGCGTGCTTTAGACGTAGATAACGAGTAGGAGAGCGCGATGGAAGAGCAAAAGTGTAAATGTCCCCCTCCCGGTCTACCAGCTTGGATGGGTACTTTTGCGGATTTGATGGCACTGCTTATGTGCTTCTTCGTACTGTTGCTTTCGTTCTCAGAGATGGACGTACTTAAGTTCAAACAAATAGCTGGCTCAATGAAGTTTGCCTTTGGTGTACAAAATCGATTGGAAGTAAAAGACATTCCCAAAGGCACCAGTATCATTGCGCAAGAGTTTCGACCTGGCCGTCCTGAGCCGACACCGATTGATGTCATCATGCAGCAAACCATGGACATTACTCAGCAAACCTTAGAATTTCATGAAGGCGAGTCCGATCGCGCTGGTGGTGCTCAGAAAGAAGAAGGCGAGCAAAGCGGTGGTCAGTCTCCCGATACCGCGACACAAAACAACCAAAACACTGAAGCCGAACAGCAAGAACAACAGTCGGAATCCATGTCAGAAGAAGTGGAAACCTTGTTGGAAACGGTGAAGAAAGCGTTGGAGCGCGAAATCGAGCAGGGCGCAATTGAAGTCGAAAACTTAGGGCAGCAGATTGTGATTCGTATTCGAGAGAAGGGTGCCTTTCCTGAAGGTTCGGCATTTCTGCAACCTAAGTTCCGCCCACTTGTTCGCCAGGTTGCCGAATTAGTGAAAGATGTCCCCGGTATTATTCGCATTTCTGGTCATACAGACAACCAACGACTAGATTCAGAGCTTTACCGTTCCAACTGGGACTTATCTGCTCAACGAGCGGTGTCGGTGGCTCACGAAATGGAAAAAGTGAACGGCTTCAATTCACAGCGACTGCGAGTGAGAGGTCTAGCCGACACCATGCCTTTAGGTCCTAACGATACGGAAGTGCAGCGGTCTCGAAATCGCCGAGTTGAAATCAGCATAATGCAAGGTGAGCCGATATTTAGCGAAGAAGTGCCAAGCATCCCGGCTCCCCAGTAATAGAGTGGAGTAAACAGGTCAAAGGCGAGCGGCGAGCTCGCCTTTTTTATGTGCGACGCTTCGGGTATAATCTGCCGCCTTTAATGTGGCTATTCTATAATCTAATCAGTAGAACGCCTTGATGATAGCGATTAAATTGCGAAGAAGTTATGAAGTTCATTGTTAAACCACACCCAGAAATATTTGTAAAAAGCGATTCGGTTCGCAAGCGTTTCACTCGAATTCTTGAATGTAACATTCGCAATATCATCAAGCGTCGTACCAAAGGTGTCGCGGTATTTAACCGTCGTGATCACATCGAGTTATCCGCCCCAAGCCACGATTTCTATAATGAGGTCATTGAGATCCTAACTACAACGCCGGGTATTCACCACGTACTTGAAGTGGAACAATCAACGTTTGAAGACTTGCATGACATTTACGAGCAAGTCGCTAAACGTGTGGCAACAGATTTGGAAGGCAAAACCTTCGTGGTTCGCGCCAAGCGCAAAGGCAAACACGACTTCACCTCCATTGAATTGGAACGCTATGTTGGAGGCGGTCTAAACCAATTGGTGGAGAGTGCCAGCGTCCGCTTGAAAAAGCCCGATGTTACGGTCAGCTTTGAAGTGAGCAGCGAAACACTTAACCAAGTGATTGCCCGTTATGAAGGTCTAGGTGGTTTCCCTCTGGGTACCCAAGAAGATGTTCTAAGCCTTATTTCTGGAGGTTTCGACTCTGGGGTGTCGAGTTACCTGCACATTAAACGCGGTTCTAAAGTACATTACTGCTTCTTCAACTTAGGCGGCCCGGCACACGAAATTGGCGTTAAGCAAGTTGCACATTACTTATGGGATAAGTACGGCTCATCGGCGAAAGTTAAGTTTATTAGCATCAACTTTGAACCTGTGGTCGCGCAAATTCTTGAGAATATCGACGATGGACAAATGGGCGTCATCCTCAAGCGTATGTTTATGCGTGCTGCAGGAATGGTTGCTGAAAAGTTTGGTATTCAAGCACTGGTAACTGGCGAAGCACTTGGTCAAGTATCAAGCCAAACGTTGACCAACTTACGCCATATCGACAACGTGACAGACAGTTTGATTTTGCGCCCACTGATTAACTGGGACAAAAATGACATCATCAATCTGGCGCGTCAGATCGGTACCGAAGATTTCGCCAAAACCATGCCAGAATATTGTGGTGTGATTTCTAAGAACCCAACCGTAAAAGCGGTCAAGGGCAAGCTGGAAGCGGAAGAGCAGAAGTTCGACTTTTCAGTACTGGATCAAGTTGTCTATGATGCCGAAGTGTTGGATATCCGTGTCATTGCTGAGCAGTCATTAGAACAAGCGCCGGAAGTTGAGCCGGTTAATCTTATCGGTGAAAACGATGTTATTCTCGATATTCGTAGTCCGGAAGAAGAAGATGACAATCCGTTGGAAATTGAAGGGGTGATGGTTACTCATATTCCGTTCTTCAAGTTAAGTACTAAGTTTGGCGACTTAGACCAATCTAAACAATACCTGTTGTACTGTGACCGCGGGGTAATGAGCCGCCTACAAGCTTTGTATTTGCAAGAGCAGGGCTTCCACAACGTCAAAGTATATAAAAAGGCATAACCACCAGATACAAACGAAGCGACCTGATTTCAAGGTCGCTTTTTTATGATCTCACCAGTAGACCTTAGTTGTCCAAAATCAAAACGTTGTGCTTATCGAACTGAGCTCGGATATCATCGGGTAAGCGCTGTTCAGCAACCACAATATCAATATCTTTCAGCTCGCCAAAAGAGACCAGATGTTTTCGATGTAGTTTGCCGCTGTCGATGAGCAAGACGACCTGCTCGGCGCTGTCCATTAGCCGGCGTTTTAACGAAGCATTATTCTCATTCGAATCCCAAATCACGCCGTTTGTATCTAACGCACTGCACGAAATAAAGGCGATATCCATTTGAATTCGCGCCAGCATATTTTCGGCTATCGAGCCAAAGAAGGTTCGGTACTTGTGACAATAGCTTCCGCCCGTGGCAATCACTTCAATCATTTTGTTGTTTGCCAAAGCTTCGATCACGGGTAAGGCTGAGGTCACGACTGTGCATCGAGTATTAGTCAGCACTTTTGCAAACTGTAATGTGGTAGAGCTGGCATCAATCGCAATCACCATGTCGTCCTGAATTAGCTTCAGTGCCCGACTGGCAATAGCGCGTTTTTCCTTTATTTGGTGTTTCTGACGAATATTTAGCGGGGCGCCAACATCAGACACCGTATTTCGTTTTGCGCCTCCGTGTACTCGGCACAGCAACCCTTGCCTATCTAGATATTTGAGATCTCGACGAATGGTTTCGACAGAGCTTTGCAACTGATGGGCAAGCGCACTAACAGAGACAAAATCCTGTTGATTAAGTCGGTCAATAATCAACTGATGGCGCGACTTCATACTGTATTCCTAACAAGGGTCTAACCCCCCTAGAGTCGGCGACTTCACTTTTTTGGTAAAGGGGCCGTGTGAACTATATTTCTTAGCTGTGATAACTATCAATAAAGCTCGGTCAAAATGTGCCCGTTTGGGTGCAAAGTGGGATTATTCGGTCATATAGGCCAACTTGAATCGCTGTAAATTTGGCCTAAATTACGGCTTTTTTGTGCTGGCTGACTCGGTTTTGACTGCTTTTTATGTGGGTTTTGAACCGGGTCAATTTCAATATCCGAGTTGATGTGCTCAGGTCGCAATAAAGGATAAATGAAATGAAGGTGCACCTTAGACAGAGCCTTATTCTGTCTGAATTGAAAAAGTTTGGTCAGGTTGCGGTGATGGATCTGGTACAAACCCTCAATGTCAGCCCAGAGACGATTCGTCGCGATCTGAGTGAGATGGAAAAGCGTGGCGAGTTGACTCGAATTCACGGTGGCGCCATTAATCGCGATATGCAGGATGAAGGACGTTCATTTAACGCCAGAGCCAACGTGAACAGCAAAGAAAAGAAACTGCTGGTTGAGCAAGTGGTTAGCCATATTTATCAGGATATGGTGATTGGATTGGATGCCAGTAGCAGCAGTTGGTGGGTGGCGCAAACCATGCCAGATATTCGCTGCACTGTGGTCACCAACTCGCTAAACAACGTCACTGCTTTAACAAGTAAAAGAAACGTCACTTGCATCATGTTAGGTGGCGTGTATTCAGACAAATATAAAGCCTTTTACGGCATGTTGACGCGCAACAATTTGCAAAACCTTTCCATCGATCTCGCTATTATTTCTTGCGAAGGCTTTGATGAGCAAAGTGGCTTATGGGATTCCAATGAGCAAAATCGAGATATCAAATCCGCGTTAATCCAAACGGCCAACAAAACCATTTTGCTTGCTGACACCAGCAAACAGAAAAAGCGCAGTGTGATTAAGATCTGCGAGTACGACGACATAGATATTGTCATCAGCCATCAAAGTTTATCTCAAGCGCCCGTTTTTTAAGGGGTAAACAATCAAGAAATGTGGGAACTCGATGGCTTTGACTGATTTGCCACATCGAATGACCGAATATTTGTGCCCGATTTCAACTTTCACTTCATCAGCTCATGGTTGGTTAAAAACCATGATTTGTATCACACATAGGAAAACAGGCTTTATTGATACCCTTGTTAGCAATGGACATTGGCCTGGTTGTTTTTTGTTAAAGAAGCCAGCTTGGATGCGAACACGATTTGAATTTTTTGTGGATTTGGAATTTTCTCTATCAAGATCTTGTGATTAGTGAGTCGGTCACAAGCGGATATGCCAAGTTGAACACCACACCGGATTTTTGAGAGATGTAACTATGAGTAATTTAGTAAAAATTGGTATTCGCCCAACCATCGACGGACGTCAAATGGGGGTTCGTGAATCACTGGAAGATCAAACGATGAACATGGCCAAACGCGCGGCCCAATTCATAGAAGACAACATTCGTCATACTTGTGGGTCATCGGTTGAATGTGTCATTGCCGATACGACTATTGGTGGCGTATCTGAGTCAGCCGCGACCGCGGACAAGTTCAAGCGAGAGAATGTTGGTTTGGTATTAACGGTTACGCCTTGCTGGTGTTACGGCACCGAAACCATTGATATGGATCCACATACACCCAAAGCCATTTGGGGCTTTAACGGTACAGAACGTCCGGGTGCGGTTTACCTTGCGGCGGCAATGGCAGGGCATTCTCAAGTCGGCCTACCTGCATTTTCGATTTATGGTCAAGAAGTGCAAGATGCAGGTGATGAAAGTATCCCATCAGATGTGCAAGACAAAATTCTGCGCTTCTGCCGAGCGGGTCTTGCTGTCGCAACGATGCGCGGTAAGTCTTACCTATCAATGGGCTCAGTATCGATGGGGATCGCGGGTTCAGTGGTTAACCCTGAGTTTTTCCAAAAGTATTTGGGCATGCGCAATGAATACGTCGACATGATGGAGATTAAGCGCCGCATCGATCGCGAAGTGTATGACAAAGAGGAATTTGAGCTTGCGATGTCTTGGGTGAAGCAGTTCTGTCAAGAAGGCAAAGACTACAACGCCACGCCATTTAGCGAAGAGCGCAAAGCGCAAGATTGGGAAACGGTGGTCAAGATGACAATGATCATGCGTGACCTAATGCAAGGTAACCCCAAGCTGGCTGAACTGGGTTTCGGTGAAGAAGCCATGGGCCGCAATGCAATTTTGGGTGGTTTCCAAGGTCAGCGTCATTGGACCGATCACCTGCCTAACGGCGACTTTTCAGAAGCCATTTTAAATTCATCATTCGACTGGAACGGCATCCGCGAACCAATTTGTGTCGCAACAGAAAACGACGCGTTGAATGGTGTAAATATGATGTTTGGCAAATTACTCACTGGCGAAGCGCAAGTATTCCACGATGTGCGTACTTACTGGTC
The DNA here is from genome assembly GCF_056159765.1 of Vibrio sp. ABH4_348. Classification (NCBI taxonomy): domain Bacteria; kingdom Pseudomonadati; phylum Pseudomonadota; class Gammaproteobacteria; order Vibrionales; family Vibrionaceae; genus Vibrio; species Vibrio sp. ABH4_348. The sequence goes on from NZ_JBSWVW010000001.1 coordinate 550,347, forward strand.
ACAAGATGCGGTTGAGCGCGTAACGGGTACTCGCCCTGACACTGGCTTCCTTCACTTAGTGAACTCTGGTTCTGCGGCATTGGACGGTGCGGGTAAGGCACGCGATGCGCAAGGTAAACCCGCAATTAAGCCGCATTGGGAATTGACTCAAGATGAGGTAGAAGCCTCACTCAACGCAACTAAGTGGTGCCCAGCGATTGAAGAATACTTCCGGGGGGGCGGCTTCTCTTCTCAGTTTTTAACCGAAGGTGGCATGAAGTTCACCATGCATCGAGTCAATATGATTGCAGGGTTAGGGCCAGTACTGCAAATTGCAGAAGGTCATTCCATCGAACTGCCTGAAGAGGTGCACCACATTTTAAATGAACGCACTAACGCCACATGGCCAACGACTTGGTTTGTGCCACGCTTGACTGGTGAAGGTGCGTTTAAGTCAGTGTATGACGTGATGGCGAACTGGGGCGCTAACCACTGTGTGATTACCTCGGGTCATATCGGTGCTGACCTGATTTCACTCGCATCCATGCTGCGTATTCCGGTATCGATGCACAACGTGGACAGCAAAGACGTATTCCGCCCTCATACTTGGTCTGCATTTGGTCAAGACGTCGAAGGTCAAGACTACCGAGCATGTCAAAACTTTGGTCCAGTGTACAACTAACACATATCAGTTTGTTGATGAATTCAAATCAAACAAAACAGTAAGACAAATTGCCCACTCTGCGGAGTGGGCATAGAGAGGAGTTCCCCATGTCTCTTGTCATCATCCTCGATTGTGGTGCGACCAATGTACGAGCGATCGCCGTCGATCATAAAGGTGCTATTAAGGCATCGCACTACATCGCGAATGAAACACTACAAACCGGAACACAACACGTTTGGGACTATCAGCAGATTTGGCGCAAGCTTGTGGAGTGTTGCCACAAGGTAACCGCGCAAATCAATGCGCAAGATATTGTTGCGGTCTCGGTCACTACCTTTGGTGTTGATGGTGCGCCTTTTGACAAAAATGGCCAACAAATTTATCCGATTATTTCTTGGAAGTGTTCTCGAACTGCGCCAGTCATGGAGCAAGTGGCGAGTGAGTTAGACCGTCATACGCTCTACCAAGATAACGGTATAGGTGACTATTCATTCAATACACTGTTTAAGTTGAAGTGGCTGAAAGATAACGAGCCAGACGTATACCAACGCATGGATAAATGGGTGTTTATTTCATCCATGATCACCAATCAATTGACGGGCGAGTTAACCACCGATCGCACCATGGCTGGGACGTCTATGATGACGGATCTGAAAACCGGTGATTGGCATCAAGCAACCCTAGATTACTTGGGATTAGGCCATGCCCACTTCCCACCTATGATTGATGCTGGCGAAGTCGTAGGTACTACTCGTCAAGATGTGGCCTATTTGTTGGGAATACCCGATCGCACGCCAGTGATTTCCGCAGGTCATGATACCCAGTTTGCGTTGTTCGGTTCGGGTGTAAAAGAGAATCAGCCGTTCCTGAGCTCCGGTACTTGGGAGATCTTAATGGCTCGCGCAGCGCGTCCAGCACTAAAAGCAGAGTATTTGCAGCTGGGCCTGACGACCGAATTTGATGCCAAGAATGGTCTTTATAATCCGGCAATTCAATGGTTGTCTAGTGCGGTAATGGAATGGGTTGCCAACACGTACTTTGCTGAGCTAGAGCAGGACGCGAATAAGTATGCCGTAATGATTTCCGAAGGTAGCACAGTACCAGTTGGCTGTAATGGTACCCGTTTTAACCCCGACTTTTTGCTCGATGCCAACAATCGCGGCAATGGCAGCTTAAATGGTCTTTCCATTAACACCACTCGCGGTGAAATCTACCGCTCAGCGCTTGAAGGCTTAGCACTTCAGTTAGATAGAAGCTTGTCTACCTTGGCGGAGATTAGCCAGTTTAAGGCGGATGGACTCATGGTGGTTGGTGGTGGTTCAAGAAACACTCTGTGGAATCAAATTCGTGCTGATGTACTTGGCATCCCCATTTGCATTGTTGACCAACCTGAATCCACAGTTACCGGGGCAGCCATGTACGCATTTGCGGGCGCCGGCGTGTATGAAAATGCCAATCACGCTCAGCAGGCAATGAAACCATCATTCACACTGGTCCACCCAGGCGTGCAAAGCGCTATTTATCAAGATATTAAACAGGAGCAGTCTGATGCTTAAAGGTATACATCCAGCAATTAGCCCAGATCTATTGGCGGCTTTAAGCAGAATGGGGCACGGAGACGAGATTTTGTTCGCCGACGCGCATTTCCCTGCCGATACCTTCGGCAAGAAATTGGTCCTGCGTGCCGATGGCGTAAAGATAGATACCTTGCTATCTGGGGTTCTACCGCTGTTTGAGCTTGATCAGTACAGCCAATGCCCTGTGGTGATGATGGCGGCGGTGCCCGGCGATCAACTTGATCCGGCAGTGGAGGCTCGCTACATGAGTGCTATCTGCCAAACCACAGGTAAACCACCAGCCATCGAACACATGGAGCGATTCCAGTTTTATCAGCGAGTTGAATCTTGCTTTGCTGTGGTTTTAACCGGTGAAACAGCAAAGTATGGAAACATTATTTTGAAAAAAGGCGTGACGCCAGTTTTAGGAACAGAAAGATGTCAGTAGAAAGAGCGCAATTATCGCAAGAAATTATTGAAACGTGCCTTGAGATGAACCGATTGGGCCTGAACCAAGGTACAGCGGGTAATGTTTCAGTTCGCTACCAAAACGGTATGTTGATCACGCCAACAGGTATCGAGTACGACAAGTTAACACCAAACCATATCGTGTTTGTCAGTGCAGACGGTGAATTTGAAGAAGGAAAAATCCCGTCGAGTGAGTGGGCATTTCACATGACTTGCTATTTGGCGAGAGAAGACTGCCAAGCTGTGGTGCACAATCATGCAATCAACAGTGCGGCGGTGTCTATTCTCAATCGTCCAATTCCAGCCATTCACTATATGGTGGCAGCATCGGGCACCAATGAAATCCCTTGTGTCCCTTACGCCACCTTTGGAAGCCCAGAGTTGGCAAAATATGTCGAGCAGGGCATCAAGCAAAGCAAGTCTATTTTGTTGCAACACCACGGCATGATCACCGTAGGCGAAAACTTGAAGAAAGCGCTGTGGTTGGCACATGAAACGGAAGTGTTGGCGGATTTATACCTCAAGTGCTTGTCTGTGCAAGCTGAGGTAACTGTCTTGCCGAAAGCCGAAATGGACCATGTGTTAGAAAAATTCAAAACCTACGGTTTGCGTGTAGAGAGATAGTTTTGTCGTGAAAGCGGTATTGAAGAGCGAGCCTTGAGGCTCGCTTAATTACTGCAAAATTTGCATTGCAACGGTTTGGCCTAGCAAATTTTTTTCATCGGGAGTTTGGCCAATAAATGTCGTGATTCGCTTATTAGAATCAACACGAACAGTCACGGTTTTGCCACCTTGTCCGGGAGTGCTAAACCACATCTGATTGGTGGTTTGGTCATACTGAATAAAACCGGCACCATCGAGGTGAAGTGCTAGTGTCTCGTTTATCACAAACTGCTGTGGGTGTTGACAAACCAAGAGTAAACGACGCGTCTGCTTGTCCCACAACCACTGACCATTTTCTGAATTGCTCATAGAAAACCGTTGGTTATTGATAAGCTGTTTTGCCGTGGTGGCATCAAAGCTTATCGCATAGGCGTATCGGCTCTGGTTGGGGAGCGATAAGGTCATCACACTCGCTTCTATGACGTCCTGAGTATCATTGCCATTAATGTCTCGCCAAGTACCCGATTGCCGAGCAAGGCTAAGCTCACCAAGGCTACCGTCGAGCAATACATAATGAACCCCATCGTGCTGTACATGTTGATGAACAGGGTGCTGAACTATTGGCGCGTTCAGTGACTGACCATCCACCTCACAATGTTGCAAACCGTGACATTGATTGATGGTCGTGGTCAGCGGCTCTGGATGACTCAGATTACAACCAAGCGCAATCATCACCTCATCGAGTACAAACCATGTTTTTTGCCCCGTGAGCTTAGTCCCGTCTGGCAATGTCACGTCGAGTCGCATGGTCGCGCCACCGCCAAATGGAGCACTTAACCCGCCAACCCAGTGGCTATTGGGCTGTTCTATTCGTCCCCATTGCGCTGGTTGCCAGGTTTTGCTTGGTGCGGTCACGCCAGGGATTTTGCTCCAATCCCAGGCCGGATAGATGGCTTGGTATTCACCGCCATGTCTAGCAATGTGGTGACTGCCAAATCCTAACCAGAATCCTTGAAGATTCTCTAAATTACCTGACTCCGTTGGTTTTATCCGACTTGAGTTCATTTTAATGCCAACAAAACCGTGCGGATTTTGCCAGCTTGAATAGTCGCTGCGCCAAAAGTGCTTAAAGCCTTTGAGTGGTGACATTGTGCCAGTTAGGTGATGGATGTGTTGCTTAAGTTGGAGTTGATACTCAGGCAAGATGGCATTTAACCATTCAAGGTGTTGTTTTGTGTTGTGATGGGCGCGCTGGCGGCGAGTTAAACCGCGTCCTAGTACGTTAAAATCAATGGTGTCTCGATAATTCATCCAGCAAAAACCTTCAGTCATCAAGCGATACAACAAGACCACTTTGTCAGAGCAGAACTGCCAAGGCGATTGATGGGCGAGAAATGCGACCAAAAGAGTCTTGCTTAAAAATGCCTCGGCATACCCGCCCATGTAGAGCTGCGCCCCGTGTTGGTGAAACGAAAAATCGGCTTGTATGCCTTCATCAACACTGACAAAGATACTGTTTTCAATGTCCTTTAGGGCGCTAGCAATGATGTGCTCGTTTTGACTCGACAAACCAGACAGCAGGAATGCATAGGCAATATCGACGCGGTTGGCCCCAGTTTTGTAGGTTTGCGCTAAACCTTGGCTTAGAGCCGGAGCCAACACTTTTGCATCGAGCTCAGGCAAATAGCGAGATAGCAAGCACGTAATATGGCCAGCAGTTTGCGGGAGACCGACATCGGTCCACCACCAACTTTCATTTGGCTTGTCGATTTGAGAGCAATAAGCGAGCGCTTTGGCAATTGCACACTCAATCTCGTGAGTTGGTGCTAGAGCGTGATGTTTTATCAGTTGCAATAGCCGCGAGTAATGGTCAAAGGCAGGCCACAAAGCGCCTGTTACGGGGAGGTAGTCAATGTCTTGCCACTGTCCCTGCTCATTTAGATTGGCAAGACAATCACTCAATGAAAAGTCACTCTCTGGCTGCGACAACAACTCTTGGCACAGCTTGTCAGTCATAGTGTCGATGGCATTACATTGAGATGAGTTAGTGGTAGGTAACATCATTTGCCTCCGATTTTTGTTCATCAACAAGCAGATAGCTATTGCCTTGCTCCAAATTCAGTCGAATCGGTTCGGATTGGTTTTCTTTTAGACCGCGAATGGTGAAGACACCACTGTGTTTACAGTGCGCGATTACCTTGGTTAAACGGCTATCACACCACTTCAAATCAAACACCACGCCACCTTTGGCGTGTAATCCATAGACTTCGCCTTCCGTTAGTGTTGACGGGAGTGCCGGAAGTAATGTGATGTCTCCTTGTCTCGATTGCAACAACATTTCGACAATGGCGGCTGCTCCTCCAAAATTGCCATCAATTTGGAAATAATGAGGTGGGTGGAGATCGAGTAGACTGCTGGTGGAGAAGTCTTTGATTAAGTGATTAAGGTGCTGGAGAGCTCGGTCTCCCTGACCTAAATGCGCCCATAGGCAGGCAGTCCATGCTCGGCTCCAACCCGTATGGCCACCACCTTGTGATAGGCGCTGTTTAAGCGAGTTCTTGGCGGCAGTCCACAGTTCTGGTGTCTGATCAGGACTCAAGTTATCAAACGGGTAGATACCAATTAGATGTGATAAGTGACGATGACCGGGTTCGGCTTCTTCGACCTCGATACCCCATTCGAGTAACGCACCACTTTCTCCAATTTGCAAAGTTGGCAGCTTGCCTTTGATTTGGCTCCATTGCTGCTGCTCATCACTATCGATATTTAGAATCGTGGCAGCTTCAATTGCAAACGTCAGCGCTTGGTGAGCCAGTTGTACATCCATTGCGGCTGAAACGCACAAAGATGAAGGCACATTATCGGCTCCGACAAATGCATTTTCAGGCGACTGAGACGGCAAAATTTGCCAAGTTCCGCTGCTGTCTTGTTGCAAATAGTCTTGATAAAATAGGGCCACCTGCTTAAAGAAGGGATAGGCACGTTGGGCAAGAAAATCGCGATCTTGAGTGTATTGATAATGCCATTGGAAATGCTGCGCAGCCCAAGCCGCAGAGCCAACCCAAGCGGCCCACCCCCAAGATTCAGGCGTGGCTTTCGCCCACACATCGGTTTGCAGTGGAAACCAGATCCCGTTGCAATTGTATAGTCGCTTTGCAGCGACCTTTCCGGATGGCACCATTCGCTCAAAGTAATCGAGTAATTTGAGATTTGCATCAAACAGTCCGGTACTAAGCGCAGGCCAATAGTTCATTTGCAAATTGATATCGAGGTGATAGTCGCTCTGCCAAGGCGGTGACACTTCAACGTTCCACTTTCCTTGTAAGTTGGCTGGAAGTTCTGCGGTTGCCGAACAAGCATCGAGTAAATAGCGAGCATAATGAAAGTAAATCGCTAATAATCCTGTGTCTTGCTGGCCCTTCTTTACCCTTTCGATGCGTTTATCCGTTGGCAGGTGGTCATATTCGTCGGGTAGATTCAATTGAGTGTTGCTCAATCGAGATTTCGCTCTGTTTTGGTGCCGCGCTAATTGCGCACTCCAATCGCGGTCACTGAGGGTGGTTGGGTCACTATCTGACGTTGTCAGTTCAGTGAAACTTGAAGTGTGGCGAGCATTACACCCGACATCCACCGCAATGAGTACATATTTGGCTTGGTCAATTCGCAAGGATGCTTCATGAGGTGCGCAATCCCCATCCGTCGCCAAAATCTGAGCTTGGCTCGTGAATTCGACGCCTTCAGGGAATCTGCCGCGCAATTGAAGAGAGTGAGACTGGATGTGGTCAGTTAACTGACATTCGGGGTCATCGGCTCGGCTAAATGATAAATCCAAGTCAAAGGTATGATTGCAAGCGATATGAATCAACAGCTGATCTCGCTCGGTGTCCGCGATAACCGTTTGGCTAAATGCATGTTGCTGATGTTGCCACTTTTGGGTAACCGTAGCGCTTTCAACGTCCAGTTCTCGATACAATGACTCGAAGGTGGCGGCAGTACCATTAATGAGTACGGCCACATTCAAATCACCCGCGGGTTGGTACGGGTCTACTTGCCTGGGTTGAATGGCTTGTTTTAAGCCCCCACCGCCAGCAAACGCATCATTGCCTAAAATATTGGCAGCGTGATAGTTGCCTTGCCATAGAAGTTCACGAACCGCAGCTAAGTGCTGCGATTGCTGGCCGGCTTCGCGATGTTTGTGTTGCCCGCGCCATAGCCACTCGTGATTTAAGCTCAAGCATTGTCGTTCGGGCGTGCCATAAAATAGTCCGGCAATGCGCCCTGTGCCAATTGGTAGTGCGTCGAACCAAGTTACGGCGGGTTTGTTGTACCAAAGCTTCACTGAGTTTCTCATAGTATGTTCAACCTAAATTACTCAACCTTAATGACCCACTCGTTTGGGGCTGATTAACAGGTAATCTAGATTGACAATTTGATCACCGTATTTGGCAAAATGATCAATGCCGAGCGTAAAGCCCGATAGCGTTATCTGATATTCGCCGGCTTCAGGAAATTCCAACTCACCCAGTTCGCTCACCACGGTTTTCCAAGGAATCTGGGTATCATTGTGCAAGATCGCATCGGGGTTGAGTGAAAACGCCAGAACTTGCTCTCGACAAGTTAGTGTGCCGGTTTTTCCATAGTGCTCCCATGCGGGAGTTTTGTGATGTCGTGACTCTAAACTGGCCAAATCAATCTGGTAGCGGCCAGGATGGTTAATGGTGAAAGTCCACTGATACACAGGAGATTCGTCCTGATGTGTGGTGACGTTTAACGCATCCAAGCGCACTTTGTGAAAACGGTCTTGCATAACTCGGTGATTGGCACTTAGCTCACCTTGGTATTCGACAGCCAGTACCGTTGGGCCTTGGTCGATATCGCACTCGCGATGCATGGTGATAGTGGTGGTGACACCGTTTTGGTCGTCGTTTCGCTGCAAAACGGCAAGATGTTCAGGATTGATAGTCCCAGAAAGTTCTCGAATAGCCACTATTGGATTATTGAGCTGATGCAGTTGAATTTGTCGATGCTCTGGCGAGCGTTGCAATATCAGGTACAAGGTTTTTTGCTCGGGAGCGTGAGTGACCACACCCCAGTTAAACCCAGTTGAAAACGGTGACGCATCGGTGTTGATTACCGCAGATGCATGGGTGTCCATCCATTGGCCCATCTCTCGCAATATCGCTGCCATATCAGCAGGAACTTGTCCTTGCGGATTAAGGGTCACATTAAGCAGAAAGTTACCACCGCGACTGACACTGCAACACAGTTGGTTGATTAATGCGTTTGCCGATTTTGGGTTGAGATCGGAACGGCTATACCCCCAGTTGTCATTCGTGGTCGAGATCCCTTCCCAGTAATAAGGTTTGATCGGCAATGGCTCCATGTAATTGTCATGGCCCGTTTTGATGTCCCAGTCGACCTTGTGCTCAAGTTGATCGCCGGTGACTCGGCTGTTGACCACGGTATTGGGTTGAAGTTCGCGAATGGTCGCCATTAACTCGGTGATTTGTTCCAGATGGTTGGTGTCTGGCGCAATATCAAAGCCACCCATATCGAACCAAAGTGAGCACAACTCGCCAAAACCCGTCAGCAGTTCTTTGACTTGTGGCAGACACTTGTTTTGCCAATACTCTTGATAGCCTTTTTGTTCCCATTGGTCTTGCTGATAGTCCCAATTGTTTGGGGCCAAACTATGGGCGGTAGGGTGATGCCAGTCAATCGCATGGGAGTAGTACACGCCAAAGTCCAGCTCTTTTTGACGGCACGCTTGCTCAATTTCTTTTAATGGGTCGCGAGCAAAAGGGGTTTGCTCGGTAATGTTAAATTGATCGACTTGGCTGTGATACATGGCGAAACCATCGTGGTGTTTCGCGGTGATCACCATGTAATTCATACCGGCGCATTTAGCTAAATCCACTAACTGGTTAGCATCGAACTCAGCGGGGTTAAATGAGTCAGCGTATTCGTTGTACTCTGCCATTGGAATCTTCGCCGAGTAGGGCAACCACTCGCTGATGATGTCGTAATACTTGCCTTGATAAAACCCCGCAAGATCTTGATGGCAATACAGCCCCCAGTGCACAAACATGCCAAAGGTGTTTTTTTTCCATCGCTCTAATCCTTGCGCGGAAACACCCGTAAAAGCGTTTCTGTCATTGTTACCCGTTTGTGTTGTGTTACCTGCTAATTCACCTACCGTCATTACTACTGCTCTCTTTAAAATAAAACGATGGTTCATTTTAATAATCGAAATAGAGTTGCGATTTGGTCTTTCCCCCCTCTGTGAATTGATTCACGAAAATCATCCCCATTTTTTAGAACAGAGTTTTAGGAGGGTGACCGTTTTGTCCATGCGCAGGAGAAAACAGTCATATTGAGCACAGGTATAAGTGTGATCCAGTTAAAGGTTGAATGGTTTCTGTGAGAATTCAATCACATTTCCCAGTCGGAAACTACGATATTTGGGTCAATAAAAACAAAATGAAACCGCTTTTTGAATTAAAAGAAAAATATATTTATTTCTAGTTTGAACGTGAAACACCTGGAGAGTTTTATGCATAGTTTAAAAATTCTTGGCCAACTTTCTGCTGTTGCAATGGGTATCTCATTGTCACTTTCAGCAAATGCTGCTGTTTACAACGAAGCGCCAATGTTGGCGGACTTAGTTGAAAAAGGGCAGCTTCCTTCAGTTGAGCAGCGCTTACCGTCTGAGCCTTTGGTGATTGAGCCAATCGAGAGCATTGGTCAATATGGTGATCAATTGAAGTTATTGGGCTTGAAAAAAGATAACGGTCATCGTATGCGCATGCTTAAGTACGACAACCTGTTTAACTTCAACCGTTCTTACACGGGTATTGAGCCCAATTTGGCGACGGGGTACGAGGTAAACGATGATTTGACCGAATACACCATCTCACTTCGCAAAGGCGTAAAATGGTCTGACGGTCATGCGTTTGGTGCGCACGATATTAAGTTTTACATTGATTTGATGAACCGCGAAGACTGGTCGGGGAATCGTCCGTTTTTTGCTCGTAGTGCCGGTGACGCGGTTGCTGAAGTTGTCGACGAACACACAGTAAAAATTAAGCTCGCGAAACCCGATGGCATGTTGCTTCGTAAACTAGCAAATACTGATGGCTCGAATATTGTTCAGTTCCCGAAACATTATTGTGAACAGTTTATTCCGGAATACAACGATAAGGCAGTTGCCAATGCGAAAGCGGCCGGATTTGAGAACTGGCAGCAGTATTTCCAAACTAAGTGTCGCGCTATCTACTTTATGGAAAGTTACACAAACGTTGATAAACCGACAATCAACGCTTGGAAAGTGAAAGTCGCGCCGGGTCCGGCAAATCAATATGCGATTTGGGAGCGTAACCCTTACTACTGGATGGTAGACACTGAGGGCAATCAGCTTCCTTACCTTGATCAAGTTTACTTCTCATACTCTGAGAACTTAGAGGAATTGGTTTTGCGCGCGGCAGCGGGGGAGACAGATTTCCAAACTCGTTATGTAGGTAAAGCGGTATATCGTCCTACTCTGATGGAAAATGAAGAAAAAAGCGGCTACCGCTACGACTTCCGTCCTACGACGAGTATGAATGCGATGATTATGAACCTTAACCAAACACACAAAGATCCGGTTAAGCGCGAGTTATTCCAAAACAAAGATTTCCGTATTGCCCTTTCGCATGCGATTGATCGCGAAGCGATATCAGAGACTGTTTTTGCTGGTGTTGTGGAACCACATCAGTCCGCTCCGGCAGAAAAGTCGAATTTCTGGGATGAAGAATTTGCCAAACAATACACGGAATACGATGTTGCTAAGGCAAACTCGTTGCTAGACAAAGTTGGTCTCAAAAAGCGCGACAAACAAGGATTCCGTCTCGATAAAACGGGTCAACGCTTGCGTATTGAAGCATCCATGCCACAACGATTCGTCAGCGAATATGGCGATATTTTAGAGTTGGTAAAAGGTGACTTCCAAGAAGTTGGCGTATTCCTTGATATTAAAGTCGTGGAAAATTCTTACCTAGGTACTTTGATGTTATCGAATGAATATGACGTGCTACCAGCAGCCGGTGACGGCGGTATCGGTGTGTTAGATACTTTCCGTAACTATGGTGTGCAAAACCCATCGTCAACTTGGGGTATCGGTTACTACTACTGGATGACCGATCCAAATCACGCCGATGCTGTTGAGCCGCCGGCACATGTGAAAAAGCAGATCGAGCTATACCGAGAAATGGGTAAAACTGCCTCTCTGGAAGAACATAACCGCTTGATGAAAGAGATCGTCAATATCGCCAAAGAAAACTTCTATGGTATTGGAACGGTTTCTGCGTTGGATGAAGGTGTGATCATTAAACACAATGTTCATAACGCTGATGTTTCCGTACCAAACTCATACGGCATTGCTTCTCCAGGGCCAATGCGCACTGCGCAGCTTTGGAAGTCCACCAAGTAAGTTGTTTCCTCGTTTTTATTGAGGTTGCCCTAACTACATCTGTAGTTAGGGCTTTTTTGCTAGTAGTAAGTGGTTAATATGACAATCGAGACAAAGTTGGATGATTTCCTGATTGATGAGCGACACTGTATTAATTGGCAATGTGGTGACGCACAAGTCAACAACATTGAAGTTGGAAGGTTGCGCTATCAAGGAGGGGAGCGTCGTTGGCAAAAAAACGTGTGTACCGATCGTTACAGTTTTAGCGTAGTGACGGCGGGACACCTTTGGTACCAAGATTCAACGGGAGTCATTACCATGCTAAAAGCTGGCGACCGGTTTCAGCGACATCCGAGCTGTTGTCACTCAACGTGTGCCGTTGAAGGTGAGCTGTATGAAGAGTGGTTTGTGTCTCTGCCGGATTCGGTGTATCTGCCGCTTACTCAATTGGAGATCATTCCCAGTTGGCAGTGGTGCCGCGCTTTGCCAAATATGGAGGTGTTAGGGCAGTTTCATCACCTCAAGCAATACGCCAACCTTGCCCCTAATGCCGTTCCCGAATTTCTAATCGCCCTGCAACGTTGTTTTTTAACTTGGTTGCACCAAGAATCTCAATCACAACACCGAAATGATTGGTTAAACGTTGCGAAAACTCAATTGAGTGAGAACTGGTTGACGCCCATTCATGATATCGCAGCAGAATTGAAAATGAGTGAGGTTCACTTCCGGCGTCAGTTTAAGTACGCAACAGGCACGCCTCCGCATCAGTATCGAATGTTGCAGCGATTGAGTTTGGCGAAATCGTTGCTTGAACAAGCCAACATTCGAGTGATCGATGTTGCGGATTGTCTAGCCTATCCAGATGTGAGTAGTTTCAGTAAACAATTTAAGCGTCACTACGGTATTGCGCCGTCACAAATCACGCCCCCAAGAATAAGCTTTTGATTTTTATTCGCTTAGATATCGTTCTTTTTAACTTAGATTGCGTTTTAGCGCGATTAACATAGTAAACCAATAATAATGTATACCGACTTAAAAAAAATTCCCAAACTAAACATCGATTCTAACCGACCATTAGATCAGATAGTCCAAGTATTAGACGAGGGTTTATGCCTTGCCATAGATAAGGTTAACTGGCTTGGTTTTGAGACCTCAGTTCGCTCAATGGCTTATCTTGCTTATAGCGAAAATGCATTGTACATCCGCTTTGATGTTTCTGAGCCAGCGGTGGTCGCCAATAAAACCCAAACTAACGAAATGGTTTGCTTAGATAGTTGCGTTGAGTGCTTTTTGCTGTCTTCAACGGGAGACTATTACAACATTGAAATGAACGCCATTGGCACCGTTTTGGTAGGCCTTGGTCCTGATCGCCACTCCAGAAATCTATTACCTAATTGCGAAGCAGAAAGAATTCGCACTTGGTCCAGTTTGGGTAAAAAGGCGTTTGGGTTATTAAATCAAGCAACCGATTGGCAACTGGTATGCGAAATTCCGAAAGATTGGTTGCTTGATGCACAATCTGCAACGCTTGAGAGTGAGCGAGTTCTTAAGCTGAATTTGTACAAGTGTGGTGAAGAGTTACCCGATAAACACTACTTAACCTGGGCACCAATCCCGACGCCGCAGCCCGATTTTCATCGGCCTGAGTTTTTTCAAGAGCTGGTTTTGGCTTAGTTTTCAAGATTAGAGATAGGAAAGGTTTATCCCCTATCATTTTTTTGGGATTTTATCCGAAACAATGAGCCAGCCTAATCGCGGGTGTTGCTGAGAATTGGCTGAATACCACTTTGATGCCCTGACATTGGGTGAGAGGTAACTCTAGGATTCTGTGAGCACCGATACTTTGAACGGTTTTTAGTTTCACCCACTGGTTGTTGAGTTTGACGTGGATTTCAAACTCATCAACGCGTTGACCTAAAGGTAGGTACTCACTCAACTTAATTAAGCCTATTTGTGTGGGAGATTCAAATTCCCATTGTAAGTAGGGCGTCGTATCTTGTTCACTAGGTGACCAAAAGCACTCATCATCGCGCTGAGTATGGCCACTCAGGTGTTGTGCGCTAAACTCACTGCTTGATTGAACGATGCCGGTCTTGGCATTGCCCAGTTTACTGTCTAGTAGCGTTTTGAATTCGAGTAGCGACGTTTGGTCATTAGGGTGAATTTGCCCACGTTGGTCTAACGGTAAGTTCAGAAGGAGCGATGCACTACGGCCAACAGATTTTAAGTACAGTTGCCATAAGTTTTCAGGTGAACGAACCTGGTCGTCTTCTTTTTCGTCATAAAACCAGTTAGGGCGAATAGACACATCACACTCAGCTGGGCGCCAAATATCGCCATGACGTTCACCTGAACCCAGTAATTCAAAATGTTCATCCCATGCTTTAACCATATCGTCTTCTTTGACTGTTTTTTCTTGTAAGCGGTCGATTTTGCTCACGGACGAGACGGTATGCCAACACGGCTCATTGGCAAAGCCTTCTTCATTCCCTACCCAGCGAATATCGCAGTTGGTAAAAATGACCGCATTAGGCTGATTGCGACGCACAATCTGATAGGTATTTTGCCAATCGTAATAGGTTTTTCTATCGATACTTCGCATTTCATTCGCGCCGCCATAATAGCCATCGCCTCCATTTGCTCCGTCAAACCACACTTCAAACAGCTCTCCATACTGGCTGGTGAGCTCTTCTAACTGTTTTTGGAAGTAATCTAGATAGTCAGCACGACCATATTCACTGTGGTTGCGATCCCATGGCGAGAGATAAACACCGAATTTTATCTTATGTCGAAGACAGGCCTCGCTGATCTCTTTAACCATGTCTCCTTGACCGTTTTTCCACGGACTGTTTTTGATTGAATGTTCGGTATAGGGGGACGGCCATAAACAAAAACCATCGTGGTGTTTACAGGTCAGGATTAATCCCGCCATACCACTTTGTTTCGCGGTTTTGACTATCTGGTCGGCGTCAAAATCTGAGGGGTTAAATAAATGAGGTGATTCATCGCCATAACCCCATTGCTTACCCGTAAAGGTGTTGATTCCAAAATGCAAAAAACCATAAAACTCGTGTTTATGCCATGCCAATTGTCGAGCGTTTGGAGTGGGACCAAAAGGAGATAAAACGGACATACTGCTTCCTAACAAATAGTGTTCGCCACGCGGCGTGTAGTTCGACGTAAGAATAAGGGGTTAGGCGGGATTTAGAATGTCAAAAACAATCGCACGGGTTGGAAAAAACAATCATTTACTACCCAGCTAAAAGTAACTGGCCAAAAAGTAATTGGTTGAAAGGTGATCAACTAAACGGGTGCAAGCAGTGTCCCGTCCTGATATAGGTTGACACTTTTGGTTAAAACGCTCGGTGAACTTCATCGGGCGTTTTGTAATTTAAAGCTGTATGTGGTCTCTGTTCATTATAGAGTTTTACCGACTCGGCAACCATTTTCTTTGCTTCATTCAAGTCATTCGGCTTACTCAGTAAGTACTCCATCTTTAAGATGCCGTTCACTCTTTCTGCTAGAGCGTTTTGATAACAATCATATCCATCTGTCATAGAGCACCTCACATGATATTTTCTGTGTAATGACTGATATTCCTCAGCGCAGTATTGAATACCTCTATCAGAGTGATGAATAAGCTCACCCTCGTAGCGTCGATTTTTCAAGGCCTTCAGGAACGCGCGCTTCACTGTTTGTGTCTTCATATTGTCATCGAGATGATACCCAACTATCTTCCTTGAGTAGGCATCGGTGATTAAACTGAGATAGGTATTTCCTGTTTGCGTTGCCAAGTAAGTAATATCAGCGACCCACAGCTGCTCCGGTTTCGTTGGAACCATGCCTTCTTTGATGCAGTTTGGATGGCAGTGAAACCGATGATGGCTGTTGGTTGTTCGATGATAAGCCCTACGATTGGGGACCAATAGACGGTGTTGTTTTAGCAAACAGAACAAATGGTCCCGTCCTACATCAATGTTATGTTGACTGAGTAAGTGTTTGAGCTTGCGAGTTCCCAAGCGAGGATGTTGAATCCGTTGCTCTTTGACGAACCCAATGACAGACTGCTCTTTCCGAATTCGCTGACGCTCTGACGTACAACGTTTATAAAATGCCTGCCGAGTAATGCCAATAAACTGACAAGCTTTCGTCACTGTGAGTCTTTTGAGCGTTTTTTCCTTAATAACTCGGCTTTGCGCTTCTTTGAGATTCGAACTCCAAAATCTCTATCCATGACTTTTACGACCGCTTCAAAGAAGTCCGCTTTCAGTTGAGTTTCCTCAAGTTGTTGTTCGAGTTCTTTTATTCGTTGTTCAGGAGTATGAGCAGAAGGAGAATCAGACATATCATTACCTACTGTGTTTGGTTTCTCTATTCCTTTAGACCAATTTAGACGACCGTGCTTACGAAGCCAAACCAAGACCGTGGACCGACCTTGGATTCCATATCGCTCTTGGGCTTGTATATAGGTCATTTCTCCTTTTTCTACTTGGTCAACAACCGCCAATTTAAAGGCAAGAGAATAATCTCGCTGGGTTCGTTTACTTGTTGATTTCATGACACTCTCCAATTTCATGTTGGGAATGTGTCAACCTTATTTAGGACGGTACACAGAAAAGAAAAAAGCACCGCAATGCGGTGCTAAAAAATCTTTGACAACAGGTCAAAAAAATAAATACAGGAAGTATGTTTTGTCTCAGGGATACGAGATACAAAACGTTTCGGTAGTAACCTACCTAACTCGAAAACCGAGTTTGCAAACACAACATCGCAACAACTAAGCCAATTGGTCATAACAACCAAGCCGTTCAGGTTAGCGTTGCGGGATGAAATATAGAATTTCTCTAGCCGCTCAGCAATCGACAATTTATAATGCTTCGCATAAGAAAATCTAATTGATGTGTAGTCAAACCATGTCGAGACGTCTACCACCACTCAACTCGTTAAAAGTGTTTGAAGCGGCTGCGAGAAACTTAAGTTTTACTCGTGCAGCGGAAGAGCTATTTGTTACACAGGCGGCGGTAAGCCATCAAATCAAGTCGCTCGAAGAATACTTGGGATTAAAACTGTTTCGTCGTCGCAATCGATCCTTACTTCTCACCGAAGAAGGGCAAAGTTATTTCAACGATTTGCGCGATATTTTTTCCGCGATTGCGGAGGCAACAGACAAGGTTTTAGAGCGCAGTGAAAAAGGTGCTTTGACCATAAGCCTGCCGCCGAGTTTTGCTATTCAATGGCTGGTGCCTCGTTTGGCGGACTTTAATCAACAAGAGCCAGATATCGATGTTCGAATCAAGGCGGTGGATCTTGAAGAAGGCTCACTGACCGAAGATGTCGATGTGGCGATTTATTATGGACGCGGTAATTGGCCCGGGTTGAGAGCCGATAAGTTGTATCAAGAATTTCTGATACCTGTTTGTTCTCCTAACTTGTTATTGGGGAATAAGCCACTCGCAACCATTGCCGATCTTTCTCATCATACCTTGTTGCACGATACCTCTAGAAAAGAGTGGAAGCTTTTTGTAAAAGAAAATCAGCTGGCTAATGTTAACGTCAACCACGGGCCTATTTTCAGCCACTCTACTATGGTGTTACAAGCGGCAGCCCATGGGCAGGGAGTGGCGCTGGCCAATAGTGTACTAGCTCAACCTGAACTTGCTTCCGGAAGGTTGGTTGCGCCGTTTGATCAAGTTCTAGAAACCAAAAATGCGTTTTATGTGGTGTGTCATGACAAGCAAGCTGACCTCGGTCGAGTGTCAACTTTTAGAGATTGGATGTTAGCAACCGCGCAAGCAGAACAGCAGGAGTTACTTAATGGCTGATTGGATTCTTGAAGGCCCAAGCGATGGGCCTCTATTTATTTTTGCTCATGGAGCTGGTGCTGGCATGGAGCATGACTTCATGCAGCAGATGTCCAACGAGTTGGTATCGCTCGGCATTAGAGTATTGCGATTCAATTTCCCCTACATGATCAAACGTGCTCAGGACGGGAAAAAGCGCCCGCCAGACCGCGCACCTAAATTATTAGAAGCATTTGAAGCTGTGATTGCAGAGCACGGTGCGGAAAGCGTTGTAATTGGCGGCAAGTCCATGGGTGGGCGTATGGCCAGCCTACTAGACCAACACCAAAGTGTCGCAGGCATTGTCTGTTTAGGTTTTCCTTTCCACCCACCGGGAAAGCCAGAGAACTTTAAGGGGGAGCACTTGGCAGCGATGAGTACACCAACCTTGATTGTTCAAGGGGAACGCGACACGTTTGGCAACCAATTGGAATGTCAGGATTTTACATTTTCTAACCGCGTTGAGCTTCACTTCTTGCCGGACGGTGATCACAGCTTTAAACCTAGGAAAGCGTCGGGCTTTACTCAAGAGCAACATATATTGAGCGCTGCAGAACGTGTAGCCTCATTTATCGAAGGAATCTAATCCATGACCCCTAAGTGGCTGTTAGTGGTTGGCGGCGCATTCGCAGCCACTGCTGTTGCATTCGGCGCCTTTGCCGCGCATGGGCTTAAAGCACAACTCTCCCCTTATCTATTGGGCGTGTTTGAAACGGGTGTGCAATACCAGTTTTACCATGCGTTTGCAGTCATCATCATGGCGCTGGCCAGTTATACAAACTTACCAGCACAATCCAAAAAGCGTTTCTTACAAGCTGCGTTATGCTTTATTATCGGCGTCTTTTGTTTTAGCGGTAGTCTTTACGCACTAGCGCTAACCGGAATTAAATGGTTTGGGCCTATCACGCCTATTGGTGGAGTGAGCTTCATTATTGGCTGGCTTGTGATGATCTCAGGTACCTTAGCAATTAACAGGAACTCGCAGTGAAACAACTTATGCTGTACTGCAGACCAGGTTTTGAACCTGAGTGTGCAGCGGAAATTCAAGACAAAGCGACACAACTCGAAGTATTTGGATTTGCTCGAGTCAAAAAAAATGCAGGGTATGTGCTTTTTGAGTGTTACCAAGACGGTGATGTGGAAAAGCTGATAAAAGATATTGATTTTCAAACGCTGATTTTTGCCCGTCAAATGTTTGCTGTTTTGGCGGTGTGCCAAGATTTGCCAAAAGACGACCGCATATCTCCAATTTTGACTGAGTTATCTCAGTTAGAAGAAGTGCCAGTTTGTGGCGATTTACGAGTTGAAACCCCAGACACGAATGAAGCGAAAGAATTACTTAAGTTCTGCCGAAAATTTACAGTCCCGATGCGACAAGCGCTGCGCGCGAAAAATTGGCTTTGGCAAAAAGAGCACAAATTTAAGCCCGTAATGCACATTTGCTTTGTCGAACCGGGGCATTGTTTCGTAGGTTACTCCTACACTAATAACAATTCAGCGTTTTACATGGGTATTCCACGACTCAAGTTTCCAAGTGATGCTCCAAGTCGTTCTACATTGAAGTTGGAAGAAGCGTTTCACGTCTTTATCCCTAAGAATGAGTGGGACGAACGTTTGGCGTCCGGTATGTGGGCGGTGGACTTAGGCGCTTGTCCAGGAGGCTGGACTTACCAACTGGTTAAGCGATCCATGTTTGTGCACGCCGTCGACAATGGCATGATGGCCGACAGTCTGATGGAAACTGGGCAGGTGAAACACCATCAAGAAGACGGGTTTAAGTTTGAGCCACAACGTAAAAATGTCACTTGGCTTGTGTGTGACATGATCGAAAAGCCAGCGCGAGTGGCGCAATTGATGGGTGAATGGATTATCAGTGGTTGGGCTAAAGAGGCGATCTTTAACCTCAAGCTACCGATGAAAGGTCGCTATGAAGAAGCGTCTGAAGACATTGAAAACCTGAAACTGTTTTTAATTGAAAATGGTGTGAAGTTCAAAATGCAGGCCAAGCACCTTTATCACGACCGTGAAGAGATCACGGTTCACCTGCAGTGTTTGTCCAATATATCGCCGCGCTAAACTCTGATTACTTGGGCTGATTGAAACGGATATCTTGCAGGTTAAAGCCAAGCTCGATATCCGTTTTTAGTTGCGAGACATCGCGACTGGCCCGCGCAGGTTCGATATGTTCATCCAGCTTCTTGCGGTATTTATCAGCCAATTCTGATGACGCAAATGCCGCCTCTATCGAGGGAAATTGGCCAAGTATTTCCTTGGCAGCCTTTGGCCCTATACCAGCCACACCAGGCACCTGACTAGAGCTGACGCCCACCAATCCCCAATAATCGGCAAGTTGCTCTGGGTTTACCCCAAATTCTCGTTCAATAAAGTCCGTATCTAGCCAACGATGCTGGAAGTAATCGCGAATCTGTAAAGTTGGGGAGAGCAGTTGGCAATAACCTTTGTCAGTGGAAACAATCGTCACTTTTTCTTGGCGGCTGGCAACTTTAACAGCGAGTGTCGCGACTAGGTCGTCCGCTTCATCACCTTCTGAAAGCAATGAATCAATCCCCATTTCCCACCAAGCTTGTTGAATTTGATCGAGCCCTTGTGCCAGTTCAGGAGGCATGGGTTTTCGGCCTTGTTTATATTGGGGCAGCCGTTTGGCACGCCATCCTCTGTCGTCGTCTAAATGATCAAATACTGCCAAAATATGGGTAGGTTTCGCTTCATTAATAATGCGTCGCAATGTTCGACAGGTAGTTTGGCTGGTGGCACTGATATCGCCAGCATCCCCTTGAACGGCATGGACACGGCGAATGAGGTTGAGTGCATCAATGATCACTAAGTGAATAGACATAAACGATTAGGCCCTTGAAAACCAAGGGCCTATTGTAACGCTTAATCCGTCGCTTTTCAGCTTAGGTCGCGATTTTGTAACAAGGTTGGTAAGCAGTACCGCCGGGAAGTTTCATTCGGTCTTGAGCGACAAAATCGGCTAATAGTTTATCCATTCGCTGCATGAGCTCTGCATCGCCATTGATCATAAATGGGCCATGTTTTTCAATTTCCTGAATCCCTTCGGATTTTACGTTACCTGCAACGATACCGGAAAACGCTTGGCGCAGATTTGCTGCTAGTTTTTCGGTAGGTTGGTTCAGATGTAAATCCAAGTTCGCCATGTTGTCGTGTGTGGGTTCAAATGGGTGTTGGAAATCACCAGAGATGGTCAACGACCAATTGTAGCTGTATGCATCACCGGTGGATTTGCGGTGTTCACGAACGTCACTCATTCCTTGTTTCATAATGCGAGCCACTTTAGCCGGATCGTCAACGACAATTTGGTAGTGTTTCTGTGCTTGTTTACCTAGTGTTGCACCAACAAATTCATCAATCGATTTGAAGTAATCTGCGCTCTCTTTTGGCCCAGTTAATACAATCGGCAGTGGTTGCTCAACATTGTCTGGGTGCATCATGATCCCCAAGATATACAGCAGCTCTTCTGCAGTACCTGGGCCACCCGGGAAAATGACAATACCGTGCGCCATGCGAACAAAGGCTTCCAATCGCTTTTCAATGTCTGGCATGATTACCAGCTCATTGACGATTGGGTTAGGTGGCTCTGCTGCAATAATCGATGGTTCTGTAAGCCCTAAATAGCGTTGTCCGGTGTACCTTTGTTTGGCGTGACCAATGGCAGCGCCTTTCATCGGCCCTTCCATCGCACCTGGGCCACACCCAGTACAGATGTTGAGCTCTCGTAGGCCGAGTTCATTGCCTACTTCTCGCGTGTATTGATATTCAATGGCGTTGATTGAGTGACCACCCCAACAGACGACTAAGTTGGGATCGGCACCTGGTGTTAATGTTCCGGCATTACGCAAAATGCCAAATACCAAGTTGGTAATATGGCTTGCGTCTTCTAAATCTAGTCTTTGGTTGTCTGCCAGGTGCATGTTGACGTAAACAATATCTCGCAACACAGAGAATAAATGCTCTTGGATACCTTTGATGATCTCTCCATCGACAAAAGCGTGCTCAGGAGGCTCGATAAGCTCGAGTTTGATACCGCGTTCACGACGAAGTACGTTGACGTCAAATGAACGGTATTTGTCGAGTAGCTCTTTGGAGTTATCAGTGTGGCTGCCGGAATTGAGAACCGCTAAGGTGCAATTGCGGTACAGTTGGTAAAGCTCACTTGTGGCCGTTTTTTTTAGACGTTCGACTTCTAGTTGAGACAGCAAATCCATGCTGCCTGCTGGACTAATATGGGTAATCATACAACCTCCTCATGCCTACCAGAAACTCGCTATCACCTTATACGTATGAGAATCTTGTTCTGTGGTGATGGATAGACGTTCGATTTAATTTTTTGGCGCGTATTAGGTTGTGGATCAAGAGCAATACGCGTCAAACCGCAACAGTTAACCGAGTTTAAACAAACTATTTGAATGAAGTTGGTGGTTAATTGCTCTATCAGTAAGATTAGCAGAGCACGGAGGAAAGTGAAATCTAACTGTTTGATAAATAATCAATTCAGTTATTTGGGCATATATGGAGATGTTTTTAAAAAATCTACCAAATAAGTTGCTGTGGGCCTTGTTTTTTAGCTTGAGTGATAAGGCGATTGACCCTATCTAAGACTTCCTCCGGAGTGTCGGAATCTTTAAACAGAGTACTGGAGATGGAAATAGTAATTTTGAGTTGCTTGTCGCGGAACTTGAACGGCAACTTAGCAACTTG
This sequence comes from Vibrio sp. ABH4_348, assembly GCF_056159765.1. Lineage (NCBI taxonomy): Bacteria > Pseudomonadati > Pseudomonadota > Gammaproteobacteria > Vibrionales > Vibrionaceae > Vibrio > Vibrio sp. ABH4_348. The sequence continues at coordinate 572,643 of NZ_JBSWVW010000001.1, forward strand.
CTGCTGTACTCGTTGAACCAAATCGAAACAAGCTTGGTCGTCCCGTTCTGGTAATAACAAAATAAACTCTTCCCCAGAGAAACGCGCCAAGGTGTCGTGTTCGGAGATTTCATTTTTAATCGTACGGGCAATAATTTTTAATGCTTTATCACCAGCGGTGTAGCCAAAACTGTCATTGATCGATTTGAAGTTATCAATATCTAGAAATACCAAACGTAATGAGTGCTGATTACGAATCCAGCGTCGGTATTCAATTTCTAGTTTGTCATTAAAAGCAGGGCGATTGAAAACACCGGTCAGTGGATCGCGAAGCATCCGCTCGCTTTGAGCTTCCAAACGACGCCTTTGGTCTTGAGTGATTTCAAATAGTGCTTGCAGCTGATTTTTGGAATGCAACATGCGATCTATCAGTGCTTGTTCCCGTTCTTCAGCATGTGCGACACGTTCTGAAAGCTGAGTCAATTGGTCAAACAAAGGCTGCAAACCTGATTTTACATTTTCCAAAGAACTGGCGTTGTTGAGTTTGTCTTGAGATTGGCCCAACAAAGATGACAATTCTTTATTGGTGGTTTGGCGCTGCTCAAAATAGCTTTCACTTTGCTCAACGTTTTTAACACTGCTGTTTAGTGTATTGGACAACGAATCATTAACTTGAGTTAGAAACTTCTCAGAGGTTTTTCGTTCAAATTTGGTGCCATCGACCACGAGCTTGAGCGTTTGCAACGTCAGTTCTAGCAGAGCGTGAGTACCAGTGCCCATCAGCAGCTTAGCGCGGATATCAGACAGTAAATCACCTGATTCACCGTCGAAATCCAACTCGTTGATCAATCCCTGCAACTCTTCGCTCAATCGAGTGAGTAGTTCTCGGTCAGCACTGTTATTGAGTTCACTGATCGCAGTATCAGGATTGGCGGTAATGATTTTTACCGAACGTTCGTAAATGTTGAGTAGTTTTAGAGCGGGTTCGGATTTAACAACAGATGCGTCACCGGAATAACTGAGAATGTCACGAAGGTCGCGCTTGATACGAGCAGGAAGGCCCGGAATGCGCAGCAAAGTTTCACCAGAGTGCCGTACTTGGTGATCAAGATTCGTTGAATGTTTGTCCATAGCCATCGTCTGTTGTTTTAGCATGCGATCCAAAACCGCTAAACGAGGTATGAGCTCTGAAATGTCTCTTTTTTGTTCTATTGCTTGTCTAAGATCGTCCAAGCCCTCGTTTAATCTTGGATTGTCTCGAGAGCAGGCAAAGCTCAATGACGTGATTAAACGAGAAAGCGCTTGCAGCTCTCTATTAAATTTGAACGAGCTGTCTCTCTGTGTCAAACGCAACTCTTGCAGTTGTGCTTTGAGATCAATAATTTGAGAGTGAAAGTCTTTTTCAGGGGCGCTCATGCAAACCTAGGGGTCGCCAAAACGAACGTAGCTATTAAATAATCTATCGATAATAACAAATAAAATTACCGCGTCACGGTGAGCGTGCTTTGTTTGATGATATTTTACTCACCTTGTAATGTTTTTTTGATGCACTCCTCATTATCTGCTGAACACTGTACTTTTATTAAGCCTTTTTCTATCGCTTGAGAGCAAGAATGGCGAATATTTCCATTGGCTAAACTTGCAGCCGGTGCATTATCAATCGCTTTTAAATACACCCAGTGACTTTGGTTTTCCGCCAAGCTTAATTCACGAGCTGCATGAGTAGCCAGCAGCAAAATATCCATCATTTCTTTGTCATTAATAGCGGTATAGGCTTTGGGTAAAAAAGGGTAATCGGCAATACCTAAGCGCACCACAGGTGAAAGGTTTTGCTCCTCTGCAAATTCGCGAATCCACTGTTGGATTTTTTCAATGAGTTGTTGAGGCTCAGTATCCCTATCTTCATTGGGCTCAACATAAATTAGAGTGGCATCGGAAAAGTGAAATAAACGCGCAGGCTCAGCAACTTTTTGTTTAAGGAAATCGCCCAATACTCGCTCTAACTTTAATCCTTGATGATAACCACTGTGCAAAAACAAACTGCGCAGCATAGGGAGATCAATCATGGCAAATCTTAACTTGTCATGAAGTGGTTCATGGATTAAATCGCTAATCGACCATTTGTCGACTGAATAGCTCGACTCTTCGGTATTACTCGGCAATTTGGCGTGCAGCATTCGCAAATTTGCTAGCCCAGATCGTGAGTGCGTAAATAGCCGGTCGCTCAACGCATCAATGTCTTCTTGGTTATTTTTTAGGATCTGACCTCGTCGCAAATACAAGACCAGTAATACAAAGCTTAAAATAAATAGGCCGTAAGAAAAGTTTCGAAATTTTTCAAACTGCTCAGTTTGATGACTCAATAACGATTGCTGAGCCTGTAAATGCAAACCTTGTTCAATAAATTCTTTTTGTCTGCGGAACGCTTGTTCACTGAGATTATTTAATTCAATTTGTTCGAGTCGATTTAACTTGTTCAGCTTTTCAAGTGCCTCGAGCGCTAAATCAAAGCGGCCGTCTTGTTGATAGCTCATATAGAGCAGCTGATAGCCTTCTCGTTGCACTGATGATAAGGCCTGAGATTTGGCGATCTGCAATGCCTGGTTTGCACGACTGATCGCGAGTTTAGATTGCTTTTGATTGTAGGCAATGCCTGATTTCAATAATAAAGCGTTGGCTTGCAGGTGAGGGATGGATACATATTCCAGCAGAGACAAAGCGCGATCTAGGTATTGCTCAGCAAGCGGGATGTTATAGAGCTGCAGGTAGGTTTTTGCCAGCGACAGACGTACGTCAATCACACTGTGAATATCGTGACGGATGTTCTCCTGATCAATTACATTGAAAAAGTGAACTAACGCTAGGTTGTACTTACCTTGCTGATAATAAATATCCCCCATGAGTTTTAAAACGGGTGGCAATATAGGAGATTCTTCATAGTTATCGTAGAAGTCTGCCGCTTGCAGTAAATGCTCAATCGCTTTGTCTAAAACATTGCGATCAAAAAACAGTTCAGCCAGCAGTCTATTGGCCTTGGCCAGATAAAGGCTTTGGTCACTGTCGATTGACTGCCAATAAGCAATCAATAATGCGCTTAACGCATTCTCATAGGATTTGTGGCGCAGATAATGCGCACCAACGGTTATGTGATATTCCAGTTCCGTTTGAATATCCTGATTAGTCAGTCGTTCCTGTTGGTCGCTGTATAGCGTATTCGCTTGTTCAAATTCGCCCGTTTGCGACGCGATATCGGCCCGAAACATACCCAAATGGTAGCTCAGGATATTTTTGTCACTCGCAGACAATTCGATTTGCTCTAGTTTATCCAATAGACGCTGCGAGCTGTTTAAAGCACTGTCGCGGTCGCGATCATTATTCCACCGCAGTTGAACGGTGAGTATTTCAGTATACAACTGAGAAAAGTGCAGCTTGTGGCGTTCGGCAAGGGCATTCGCTTCAAGCAAGGCCGCTAACGCACCGCGAAAGTTACCGAGTTCGCTTTCAGCACTGGCAATAATGTGCAATGCATTGATTGTTCCAGATGGAGTTCGAATACGACTGTCGGTATCTTCTCGTGAAATCGTCGATGGGCTTTTTTCTGTTTCTTCGGCCAGCACTCTTTGCTTTAAATAGCTCGATGCCAAGCGTTTGGCTTGTTCTGGTACCACTCCTACTAAGTTTTTGGCCTCGTTGAGTAATACCGAGCTGTGCACCTTGTCAGCGTTAGCGCTAGATACAAATAAGCTCAACGGCAGCATAACCACGATTAAAACAAAGCGCTGCCAGCGCGAAAAGCAAGGTGCACTCATAATTAACCTACTGTCTTGCCATACGGTGATTGTGTGATGGCATGGTCTCTGAAGTGGAGCGATAAGGGTTGATGTCTAACCCGCCTCGTCGAGTATATCGAGCATAGACCGAAAGTTCAGAAGGAGAGCAGTATTTCATGATGTCAGTAAAGATTCGCTCGACACATTGTTCGTGGAATTCATTGTGTTCACGAAATGAAATCAAGTAGCGCAGCAAGGCTTCTCTATCGATTTTTGCCCCACGATAGCGTATTTCAACACTACCCCAATCAGGCTGATTAGTGATCAAGCAATTGGATTTCAATAGGTGGCTGTGAAGAGCTTCTGAAACTATATCGTTGTTGTCAGACGCGTTGACGAGTAGTGCTTCGTCAAACTGATAGCTCTCGATGCGAATGTCTTGTTCATCGATACACTCGCCAGCCATAGGAACAATCGTCTGTCCTTCAAACTCGGTGACTTTTTGCAAATTAACCAAGACGGCTTCACCTGCACAAGCTGACAAATCCTTGGTCAGTACATTCACTACCTCATCGAAGGAGGCAAACTGCGTTTGATTCAAACTGTTGAGGTACAACTTAAATGATTTGGACTCAATCAGATTGGGGGAGGTTGCCGGCAGTCTTACTTCGCCGATCGCGACTTGCGGCACACCCGATTGGTTTAACCAAGACAGCTCATACAAGGTCCAGATATCACAGCCGTAGAAGGGAAGTTCATCACCTAAATTTAGGTCATTGCGGTTTAGGCTTCTTGGTACGGCTTGCAATAGTGACGCATCGTATTGGTTAGCGTAATCGGTTTTTTGGCCAAGTGTTAAGCCTTCCAGTTCCTTGGCTTTCGAATATTTAGTCATACTTTGATCGGGATATCGATTAGAATATTCCAAATTTTACGCAATCCCTGACACAGTGTCATTAGCTCTTGAAAAAGCAAACGGTTGCGAGTGGCAAGTTTGCCATTGTAGTTCACTGATAAAGAATTGGAGTGATTGATGGATTCATCCGTGGCAGAAGCCTTGTTCGAGTTTTCGAATCGTTATGTCGAGTTCTACCGTTCTCAGAAAGACTCTTTACCAAGAAATGAAGAGTTGGTGGAGTTGGTTTCCCCTTGCGTCGAAAACAAAACTCAAGACTACGTAGAGTGGCTCCCTTATCAGTTGCCATCTGCTTTGGATTTTACCAATGTAGAAACGGGGATTGAGCTAATACTTCACTCCGACATCAAAGACTTTTACGGCAGCCAAATGGCAGCAGACATGAACGCTACTTGGCAAGGTAACGAATTGACTTTGCTGCAAGTATGGAGCGATGACGACTTCACTCGTTTGCAAGAAAATGTTCTGGGGCATCTCGTTACTCAACGCCGATTAAAACTGAAACCCACCGTTTTTATTGCCGCAACCGATGCTGAACTGGATGTCATTTCAATATGTAATCTATCTGGAGAAGTAATTTTAGAGCGCTTAGGTACAGACAAACGAGACGTGTTGGCAAGCAGTGTTGCAGAGTTTCTTAAAGACTTGGAGCCAGCGATTTAACTATGTTTGTTGTTGAACTTCAGTTTGAGTGTTTTGATGATACAACCGTGACCGCGGTTGAGCGTTCTATTAACGGTTTGATGGACGCACTGCGCTATAATGGCCAAGTATTAGGGCGTGAGTTTCCGATTGTTATCGGCGATGGAACCTTTACAGTACGCGCCGTTTGTCCTGAACAAGATAGCTTACACCCCAACTACCATTCTGATTTTGTGAAAGTGTGTTTGCATCGCCTTTCAGAAGCAAAAGTACTGTCACCAAAAATTCGGGTTCTTGGCCAAGATTTAAATTCTGAAGCGTCATCACCTGACGAAACGCCTGATTGGCAAATTTTTTACACAACTTATGTGCATACCTGCTCGCCACTTCGCGATGGCGATAGCATGTTGCCGATTCCGCTATACAGAAACCCAGCGACTCTAAATGGAGATCATAAAGCGGTAATCAAATGGCAAACGGAATGGCAAGCTTGTGATGAACTTCAGATGGCGGGAGGCTGTCGCGCTGAACATGCTGCCCTACACGAGATTTGCGACGTTGATAGTGTGCTGTTTAAACGAGGCTGGGGGCTGAGAGGTCGAATTGAATACATTACTAAGATTCCAACCTATTACTATCAATATAGAGTGGGTGGTGAAAGCCTAGAATCTGAGCGTGCAAGAAAGTGCCCTAAGTGTGGTGGTGATTGGTTACTGGAAGAACCAATCCACGATATGTTTCATTTCAAATGTGATGATTGCAGGCTGTTATCCAATATCTCTTGGGATCACTTAAAGTAGTAGAGTTGATACGTAAATAGCAAAAAGCCCGCAATCGCGGGCTTTTTTGTGTTTATAGTGATAAATATTGGTGATTACCAACCTTTCACTACACCACCTTTGAAGATTTCCAAAGCAAACTGGTGAACTTCTTCTGTTTGGTATGCTTTAACAAAGTTCTGTACGTTTTCTTGGTTGATGTTGTCTTCACGAGCAACCACAAGGTTAACGTATGGAGAGTCTTTGTCTTCAACAAATACACCGTCTTTAGTTGGCGTTAGGTCGATAGAGCTCGCGTAAGTCGTGTTGATGATAGCTAGTGCTACATCGTCAAGTGCACGTGGAAGCTGAGCTGCATCAAGTTCAACAATCGTGATGTTCTTTGGGTTTTCAACGATATCGCGAACTGTTGCTAGTAGACCAACACCTTCTTTTAGCTTAAGCAGACCTTGTTGCTCAAGTAGAAGAAGAGAACGGCCTAGGTTAGTTGGATCGTTTGGTACAGCAATACGAGCATCGCTTTGAATTTCGTCTACAGACTTAACTTCTTTAGAGTAACCAGCAATTGGGTATACAAAAGTATTACCAGCGATAGTTAGCTTGTAGCCGCGGTCAGCAACTTGCTTATCTAGGTATGGCTTGTGCTGGAATGCGTTGATGTCGATAGAACCGTCATCTAGCGCTGCGTTTGGCGTTACGTAGTCAGTGAACGTCACTAGCTCTACTTCTAGACCGTATTTTTCTTTTGCAACTTTAGCAGCAACTTCAGCAACTTGAGCTTCAGCACCTGCCATTACACCAACTTTGATTTTGCTGTTGTCGACTTCGTCTTCGCCACAGCCAGTCAAAACTAGCGCTGAAGCGGCAACAGCCAATAGACTTTTAAGACCAAATTTCATGACTATCTCCTTATTGAATTGGGCTTGTCGGCAAATAAATTGCCAAAATGTTCGTTTTATAAAGCAGGATGAGATCCGGCTTGATTTAAATTTATCGATGGTCCACTCGTCGAACGATGGCATCACCAATAGTTTGAATAATTTGTACCAGAACAATCAGCATTACGACTGTGACCATCATGATCACGCTGTCATAACGGTGGAATCCGTAGCGAATCGCAACATCACCTAAGCCCCCGCCGCCTACGGTTCCGGCCATTGCAGAGTAGCTGACTAGGGTAACCATAGTAATGGTGACCGAGTTAACTATGGTTGGCAGTGCTTCTGGAATCAGTACCTTAGTAATGATCTGTACTGGCGTTGCTCCCATAGATTGAGCAGCTTCTACCAGTCCGGTTGGTACTTCTAATAGTGCGCCTTCTATCAAACGCGCAATGAATGGGATTGCACCAATAGTAAGTGGAACAATCGCAGCTGACGTACCAATAAAGCTTCCCACGAGTAGTTTAGTTACTGGGATTATCGCAACCATCAATACCAAGAAAGGTACTGAACGGCCAACGTTAACAATCGCACCTAATACAGAATTCAATTGAACGTTTTCAAGTAGCCCACCTTTTTTGGTGACATGTAGGATGACGCCTAGCGGGATACCAAACGCAAAGCCTACAACACCTGCCACCACACACATGTAAATGGTTTCCCATGTTGCACCCAGCAACAGGTCGATGTTTTGGTTAAACCAGCCTACTAGTGAATCAAAGGACATAACCTAGCACCTCTACTTTTACATTGTGATCTCGTAGATATTGAATCGCCGCTTCATCGTCTTCAGCACTACCGAATAGCTCTGCCACCATCATTCCGAACTTCACGCCACCTGCGTAATCGAGATCAGAACTCAGGATTGCAATATCGATATTAAACTTACGTGAAATTTGTGACATTAAAGGTGTGTCTACCGTCGCGCCAGTAAATTCTAATCTTACAAGCGGATAACTACCTTCAACTCGCTCTTTCTGGAGGCGAACTTGATAGTCCTCTGGAATAGAAAGATCTAATGTTGAACGGATAAAGTTGTGGGCAAGCTCTGTCTTTGGGTGTGCAAAAATTTCGCCTACTGTGCCTTGTTCAACCAACTCACCATCACCAATAATGGCAACCTTGTGACAGATACTTTTGACTACATCCATCTCGTGAGTGATCAGCAAGATAGTGATTTTAAGTTTGCGGTTAATTTCTCGCAGTAGGTCCAATATAGACTGTGTCGTAGCCGGATCCAGAGCACTCGTTGCTTCATCACACAGCAAAACCTTTGGATCAGAAGACAATGCACGGGCAATAGCCACACGTTGCTTTTGACCGCCACTTAGGTTTGCTGGATAGGTCTCGCGCTTGTCGGATAATCCAACCAGGGCTAAAAGCTCTGTAACTTTAGATTCAATGGCCGCTTTATTTACGCCTGCTAACTCTAGTGGCAGTGCAACATTATCAAATACGGTTCGCGATGAGAGCAGGTTAAAGTGCTGGAATATCATTCCAATATTACGTCGCTGCTCGCTAAGCTGCTTTTTGTTTAGTGCAGTTAGCTCGATACCATCGACGAAGACCTTGCCTGATGTTGGGCTTTCCAACATATTCACACAGCGAATTAGCGTACTCTTCCCTGCACCAGAGGAACCGATCACGCCAAAGATAGTTCCCTGATCAACCGTTAAGTTGATGTCTTTCAAGGCGTTAATTTCCTTGTCGCCTTGATAAAAAGTTTTGTTAACTTCTTTAATTTCAATCATGTATATGCCTATACCGTACTGTTGCAGGAAAGCAGCACAAAATGTTGATGTAAGTCTCAATTAGTAGCTGATGCTATTGGTTTAGCTGATTTGTGTCAATAGATATTTTTACGTCTAGACGTCTAAATGAGTTTTTAAGCCCAATCGATTCGGAATTAGATAGTGATGATTGACATAAAGCGTGCGATAATTTTTCCATTAATGCAGACAAATCGCAGAGTAATATTTTGGCTAAACCCGCAGTTTTTTTAGATAGAGATGGTGTTATCAATGTCGATCATGGCTATGTCCATGACGAACACGACTTTGAATTTATAGAAGGTGTATTTGAAGCCACTCGAAAGCTAAAGGAAATGGGTTACCTTTTGGTACTGGTGACGAATCAATCTGGTATTGCGCGCGGCATGTTTAGCGAAGACAGATTCTTATCTCTTACTCAGTGGATGGACTGGAATTTTGTTGATCATGGAGTGGAGTTTGATGGATTTTATTATTCGCCGTATCACCCAGAAAAAGGAGTGGGCAAATACAAAAAAGACTCAGATTGTCGAAAACCTAAACCGGGGATGCTCAATAGCGCCAAAGACTTCTTGAAGATTGATATGGCGAAATCCGTCATGGTTGGCGACAAAGCAGAAGACATGATGGCTGCTGAAGCGGCGGGAGTGGCAACTCGTTTGTTAGTGCGTACTGGTAAACCGATCACTGATAAGGGTGAAGCGCTTGCAACCGCTGTATTAGACAGTATTGCCGATGTCCCAGCATTTTTAGCCAAATAATGAAAAGAATTTTTGTATCAAAGGGATCGTTAAGATCCCTTTTTTGTTCCTGATTTTTGTTATTTATTCGTGAGTTAGATATTTTTGAGAGCCAAAAACGAAAAAACCAGCCGTTAGGCTGGTTAAATATGGTGGAGGGGGACGGATTCGAACCATCGAAGGCAGTGCCGGCAGATTTACAGTCTGCTCCCTTTGGCCACTCGGGAACCCCTCCAGGGTTTTTATACTTGTTCCGTGTTTTCCCAACACATGGATTCAAGTTTTGACCAAGCTTAGCTCGGTCAGAAAATATGGTGGAGGGGGACGGATTCGAACCATCGAAGGCAGTGCCGGCAGATTTACAGTCTGCTCCCTTTGGCCACTCGGGAACCCCTCCAGGGTTTTATACTTGTTTCACGTTTTCCCAACACATGATTTCAAGTTTGACTGAGCTTAGCTCAGTCAGAAAATATGGTGGAGGGGGACGGATTCGAACCATCGAAGGCAGTGCCGGCAGATTTACAGTCTGCTCCCTTTGGCCACTCGGGAACCCCTCCAGGATTTTTATACTTAATCCGATGTTTTCCCAACACATCGCTCAAGTGCGGAGCGCATCATAGCAAACTGTTTTACCCTGTAAAGCGTTTTGTGACTAATTTAAGTTGAATGCTGCCTTTTTCAACAAAGCTTGCCAAAACTTAGAATAAAAACTGCGCCAAACCTATCTGGTACTCGTATCTATCACTATGGTTAAACATTAATAACAGTAACTTGCGCCGTCATTTGTACCCGAGTTCACTACCAAATACAGAGCTTGAACCATGAATAACGACATCACAAAGAAAATACGGCTATTGGCTTTTTTAGCCTTTACGCTGCTCATTCAGTTTGATGCTATCGCACAGCGCGGGCCCAGAGCCGTTACGGTAACTACAGCCGTGGTAGAAGAGAAAGCGGAAAATCGTTCTTTATTCTTGATTGGCAATGTGAAGGCAAGAAACAGCGTTGACATCGCATCCGAAGTTGCAGGAAAAATCGAAACAGTGCATGTTGTGTCTAGCCAACAGGTTCAACAGGGCGACCTTGTTGTGACGCTTGAACATCAGCAAACCTTAGCCGAGTGGCGTGAAAAGCAAGCTGAACTCAAAAACGAGCAACGAATTTTGACGGAGTTACAGGCGCTAAATAGCCGCAATGCAGTAAGCAAAACTGAACTCGACCGCCAATCATCAAAAGTAGAAATTGCGCAAGCTAGAGCAGAAGTTGCGCAGGTTCGCCATCAGCAACGTTTTATTCGAGCGCCTTTTACTGGTCGCATCGGTTTGGTCGACTTGTCGAAAGGCCAACTGGTCTCGAGCGGACAAGTATTGCTGTCGCTGGATAACGTGGAACAGGTGTATGTCGATGTTTCGGTTCCAGAAAAACAGCTGAACCTGCTTTCCGAAAAAATGTTGGTTAACGCTGAAGTGGATGCAAGCCCTGATGTTGAGTTTTCAGGCAGCATTGCTTATCTGGATTCTCGGCTTGATAAACAAAGCTTAACCGCTATTGCTCGGCTCAAATTCGAAAACACAAACCTTCAACTTAAACCGGGAATGCTCGCTCGCGTCACCGTTCCTCTTTCAGAGGCGAAAGTGACCACCGTACCAGTTCAGTCAATCCAATATTCAGGTACCAAGCGCTTTGTATATCGGGTCGATGGAGATAAGGCAAATCAAATTGAAGTGACGCTAGGGGAGCGGTTTGATCAGCGCATTGCAATCACATCGGGATTACAACCGGGAGATGAAGTAGTGGTTGAGGGCTTAGTTAATATGCGTCCTGGGGTCACGATAAAGCGTTCAGGTGCTCGAGCTGCTGATTCAAAATCGACACCTAAATCGTCAGCAACAACCGATTAACGCATCGCGCACTAAGGGTTAGATTATGATTTTGTCTGATGTGTCAGTAAAAAGACCGGTTGCTGCAGTGGTATTGAGCTTGCTGTTGTGTGTTTTTGGTATTGTCTCCTTTTATCAATTGTCGGTAAGGGAAATGCCGGACATCGAAAATCCGGTTGTGTCGATCAGCACCCGCTATGATGGGGCGTCCGCCACGATTATCGAGAGCAAAATAACCTCAGTGCTAGAAGATCAGCTTTCCGGAATCGATGGTATCGACGAAATTACGTCAACGACTCGGACTAGCTCTTCTCGCATTACCATTACCTTTAAAGCCGGGCATGATCTCAGCACTGGGATCAGCGACGTTCGCGATGCGGTTGCGCGAGCAGCGCGTGCCTTACCCTCTGAAGCAAGTACACCTCTGATTTTCCGAAACAATGGTGAGGGTCGGCCCTCGATTTATATCAATCTGCAATCCGACAATTTGGATAGAGTTCAGCTTACTGACTATGTTGAGCGAGTGTTATTAGACAGGTTTAGTTTGATTCCCGGGGTCAGCACGGTCAATGTGTCAGGTGGACTTAAAAAAGTCATGTACGTTGAGCTAGACCCGGTATTGATGGCTGGACGCAATGTTACTACTCAAGATGTGATTAGCGCACTGCGAAGTGCAAATCTTGAAGCGCCAGCGGGTGAGATTCGCAATCAAACCACAACAATGTCTGTCAGAATCGACAAAGCTTATACCGATGCCGAAGACTTCGAAAATTTAGTGGTGCGTCAATCTCAATCAGATGTTACGGTTTTTCTGCGCGATATCGCTACTGTCCAAGTGGGCGCGCAGAATGAGACCTCCACATTTAAAAGTAATGGCGTCGTTAATGTCAGTTTGGGAATCATTACTCAATCAAACTCGAATCCTTTGGATGTTGCCGAACTGGTTCGAAACCAAGTTACGCAGCTACAAGAGTTTTTGCCTGAGGGCACCCGCTTAACTATTGACTACGATGCCACAATCTTTATTGAACGTTCTATTCAAGAGGTATACACCACGCTGTTTATCAGTGGCGCTGCGGTGGTCTTGGTGTTATTGCTGTTTCTAGGGCGGTTTCGAGCGGCACTGATTCCCGCGATAACCGTGCCCGTTTCACTTCTAGCCGCTTTTATCGCTGCCAATGCGTTTGGTTTTAGTATCAACTTAGTCACCTTGATGGCTTTAATTTTGTCCGTCGGCTTGATTGTGGATGATGCGATTGTCGTGGTCGAGAACATGTATCGCCATATTGAAAAAGGTGAATCACCACTTGCTGCTGCTTACCTTGGAACCAGAGAAGTGGGATTTGCAGTGGTTTCTACCACACTAGTGCTAGTGATGGTGTTTTTACCGCTATCACTGATTGATGGCACGATAGGTCTGCTGTTTACCGAGTTTGCCGTATTACTGTCGATGGCGGTTATCATTTCATCTTTGATTGCTTTGACCCTAACGCCTGTGCTGGGGAGCAAATTTTTAACTGCTAACCAACAACGCAACTGGGCTCAAAGAGTTATTGATTCCGGCTTTACACTGTTCGAGTCAGCTTATAGCAAGCTGTTAAGTTATGTAATGAAGCTACGCTGGCTGGCCCCGCTTTTTATTCTGGGGTGTATTGGCGGTACGATTCATTTGTTCCAGCAAACTCCAGTCCAGCTAACCCCAAGCGAAGACCGAGGTGTGTTGTTTGCGTTTGTTAGAGGCGCCGATGCCACCAGTTACGATCGCATGGTTGGCAATATGGAGATCATCGAATCTCGGTTGCTGCCGTTGGTAGAAGATGGCACTTTGCGGTCCTTTAGTATTCAAACACCGGCGTTTGGTGGCAATGCTGGAGACCAAACCGGTTTTGTCATCATGATTTTGAAAGATTGGCAGCAAAGGCAAGAAACAGCCAATCAAATTGTTGGTAAAGTTCGCCGCGCCATATCTGGTATTCCGGATGTAAGAGCATTTCCATTTGTGCCGGGTTTTAGAGGGCGATCCAACGAACCTGTGCAATTTGTACTCGCCGGAGCCGACTATCAATCTCTCAAAATCTGGGCAGAAAAACTCAAACAAGCTGCTGAAGATTCCGATTTAATGAATGGTGCCAGCATCAACTTTTCGGAAAACAGCCCCGAGTTAGTAGTCAATGTCGACCCAGAACGCGCATCACGATTAGGACTCACGGTGGAAGACATCTCGCAAACACTTGAAGTCTTGTTAGGTGGCACTGCACAAACCACCTTTGTTCAAAGAGGGCAAGAGTACGATGTATATTTGAGAGGTGACGAGCAGCAGTTTAACAGTGCTGATGATCTTGCCAAAGTGTATCTGCGCTCTCGCACTGGGGAAGCGGTCAGTTTAGCCAATGTTGTTACCACAGAAGAGCGGGGTTCTTCAATTCGGTTGTCACACTACGATAAGAAAAAAGCGATTACCTTGAGTGCCAACTTAAATGAAGGCGTGACATTAGGAGAAGCGCTGGCGTTTTTAGATCAACAAGCTCAACAACAGCTGCCGATTGATATCTCGGTCGATTATTCCGGCGAATCCAAACAGTTCAAAGAAAACCAAGCTGGAATAGGCTTAGTGTTCGCGTTAGCTTTGCTGGTTGCATACTTGGTGTTAGCCGCCCAATTTGAGAGTTTTGTTAACCCGTTTGTTGTTATGTTGACGGTCCCACTTGGGTTACTGGGAGGACTGCTAGGTATTCTGCTCTTTGAGCAGAGTATAAGTATCTACAGTCAAATTGGTATGTTAATGCTGATTGGGATGGTAACCAAAAATGGCATTCTAATTGTCGAATTTGCGAACCAACTTAGAGATAAAGGTTTTGAATTCGAGCAAGCCATTATTGAAGCTTCGAAGCGTCGTCTTCGTCCTATTGTCATGACGGCGGTCACCACAATTGTTGGTACTTTGCCACTTGTCTTATCAACCGGTGCGGGCTACGAAAGCCGAATTGCGGTCGGTACGGTCATTTTTGCGGGTATGAGTTTTGCCAGTTTGATCACTTTGCTGGTGATTCCCGCCATGTATCGAATTTTGGCCGCTAAAACGCAATCACCGGGCCACACAGCATCCAGACTTAAAGATGAACTGAATAAGCACAGTAAATCTCGGTTATCTCATTGAGGGGCAATTTAACTCACTGAGAAGTCAATTTAAGAAAAAGAAACCCCGTAGCGGTTGGGTTTGTGGTTCATTGCGAGCACCATGTTTAGCGCCGCTACACCGAGGATTGACCACAAAATGATGGATGAATCAAACAAGATCCAAGAACTCAATAAAATGGTAGCGTCGATGGCAAGCTGAGTTTTACCAACAGAAATTCCCCAGCGCTCTTGGATGTATAGACATAATACGTTGAATCCACCGAGACTTGAGTGATGACGAAACAAAATCAGCATGCCTAATCCCATTAACAGCCCACCGGCAATCGCGCAGTAGGCAGGATGAATGGTTGAGACGGCAATGAGATGGGATAGGTGGTCGGCGAATAGAGAGACCAATGCACCGGAAATGGCTGAACTCAAGGCAAAAGATTTGCCAAACCGTTTCCAGCCTAATATGTAAAACGGTAGGTTTATTGAAAAATACACCACGCCGAAGGTGAAAGGAAAAAATTGACTCAGCAATAAGGCTAGTCCTGCCGTTCCGCCAGTAAGTAGAGAGCCGACCTGTAGAAAATAGACACCTTGGGCGACCAAAAAAGTCCCGGTCAGAATAGCTATCCAGTTTTCTTTACGGCTGTGGGAGGTCATTACTCGAATTCTCTTTACTGGTGATGATCTTTTTGGGCGGGTGAATTTTAGAAAAAACCGTGTATCAGAGGTAGTCGCTAAGACAAAATTAAGGTACATCTATGTTCTAAATAATGTACGTACTGTAAATACAGAATTTTCTAGTAAATCTAGACACGGTGATTGACCAAGGAACATGAAAAAACTGCATGTTAAAAAGTGGATTTTTTACTTTATGACCAAGATCAAATTATGTAGACTACGCCACATAAATCAGTGACGAAAACGTTTGCTTTTGGTCGTTGTGCAGTTTTTCTAGCATTTTAACTACAAATTTCAAGCAGGAGATAGAGATGCTTAAGCGTGATATGAATATCGCAGATTACGATCCAGAATTGTTCAATGCGATTCAGGAAGAAACTCTACGCCAAGAAGAGCACATCGAGTTGATCGCTTCTGAAAACTACACAAGCCCACGTGTAATGGAAGCGCAAGGCTCTCAACTTACTAACAAATACGCTGAAGGTTACCCAGGTAAGCGTTACTACGGTGGTTGTGAGTACGTGGACAAAGCAGAAGCTTTGGCAATTGAGCGTGCTTGTAAGCTTTACGGCGCTGAGTATGCGAACGTTCAGCCTCACTCAGGCTCTCAAGCCAACAGCGCAGTGTACATGGCGCTACTTAACCCAGGTGACACTGTATTAGGTATGAGCTTGGCACACGGTGGTCACTTGACTCACGGTTCACCAGTTAACTTCTCTGGTAAACACTACAATGTGATTCCATACGGCATCGATGAGAGTGGTCAGATCAACTACGACGAAATGGAAGCACTAGCACTAGAGCACAAGCCAAAAATGATCATTGGTGGTTTCTCTGCTTACTCGCAAATCGTTGACTGGGCTCGCATGCGTGAAATCGCAGACAAAGTCGACGCTTACTTCTTTGTCGATATGGCGCACGTAGCTGGCTTGATTGCTGCTGGTGAGTACCCAACACCAGTTCCACATGCTCATGTTGTAACTACCACAACTCACAAAACATTAGGTGGCCCACGCGGTGGTCTTATCATCTCTAATGGCGGTGAAGAGCTTTACAAGAAACTAAATTCAGCAGTTTTCCCTGGCGGTCAAGGTGGTCCTTTGATGCACGTGATTGCAGCGAAAGCGGTAGCATTTAAAGAAGCGATGGAGCCTGAATTCAAAGCTTACCAAGCTCGCGTGGTGAAAAACGCCAAAGCTATGGTTGCTCAATTCCAAGAGCGTGGTTACAAGATCGTTTCTAACAGTACTGAAAACCACTTGTTCCTCGTTGACTTGATTGACAAAGGAATCACAGGTAAAGAAGCGGATGCGGCTTTAGGTTCTGCTAACATCACAGTTAACAAAAACTCAGTACCAAACGATCCACGCAGCCCGTTTGTGACATCTGGTATTCGTGTTGGTACACCGGCGATCACTCGTCGTGGCTTTACTGAAGAAGATGCTAAGAATCTAGCGGATTGGATGTGTGATGTATTGGATAACGTTGAAAGTGAAGACGTTATCAATGCAACTAAAGCAAAAGTTCTAGAGATTTGTAAGCGTCTACCAGTTTACGCCTAATTACGGCACCTCTATTAATAAAAAACCGTTGCTATTGGCAACGGTTTTTTGTTTTTAGTGACTAGGGCGTGTTGACCTTTCGAGCTGATTTTTGCAGCAGTTTGTGGGTTCTTTATACAAGGCAGAGGCTTTGATGTGTAGTTATTCTACTCGATAAGCCGATAACGCCGTAGAAAGGAGCCACAAACGCTGCCCGTAGGGTTCGGCTGCGCGCCCCGGGCTAAAAGCGTTTTACTCTTTGTTGAGAGGTGTTTTGCTTAGAATGACTAGGCTACAAACCTCTCGCCGCGATTAAAACGCTTTTTTCTGGGGACGCCTAGTCCGAACAAAATTTAACCTCGAAAGGTCAACACGCCCTAAGCTTACTGTAATACAAGGCTTGTTTACTCTTCTTTATTGATGCTGATGGTTTCGCCTGACTTACAACGGAACTGGTAGTAACGTGAGCTTTCGTTGAACTTGGATAGCCCCTCACCACTGCAGTAGTTGGCGTTAATTTCACGCATGACATCGAGAGTTTCTTCACTGCGTAGCGCAAACTTCGAACTGTCGGCACATACAATACGCACGCGGCCATCGTCACTGACCGAGTAGGTCTTTACTTCGGTGTTACAGAGTTCGAACGATGCATCCATATAGTTATCTTGTTGAGTAGTGCTTGAGCAACCCGCCAATAAAGCAACAGCTGCTGCGGCGGAAATAACTGACAATTTCATGGTTTCCGTTCCTTATGATTTTAAGTTGGAATGCTTCAAAGCCTATATAAAGGCCAACGCAGTTTCAAGAATCTAATTTTTTAGCTTGTGACCATTGGACAATAAAAAAGGGCCAGTGTTCTACCGGCCCTGTCAATTTGTCACACAAAGTCTACGCAATGATACAACTAGGCGACTTCGATGCCCTGCGCTTGTAGATCAGCGTGGTAAGAAGAACGCACGAAAGGACCACAAGCTGCGTGGGTAAATCCAAGCTCAAGTGCGATTTCTTTCAACTCGTCGAACTCGGCTGGTGGCACATAACGTTCAACCGGCAAGTGGTGACGACTTGGCGCCAAATATTGTCCCAGCGTTAGCATAGTCACACCGTGAGCGCGCAAATCTTTAAGCACTTCAACGATCTCTTCTTTAGTTTCGCCCAAGCCCATCATCAAGCCAGACTTAGTCGGCACATCTGGGTGCTGTTCTTTAAACTTGCGAAGCAGTTCAAGTGACCACTTGTAGTTGGCACCCGGACGAGCTTTACGATACAGACGAGGCGCCGTTTCCAAGTTGTGGTTAAACACATCTGGTGGATTATCTTTTAGTAGCTCTAGCGCCACATCCATGCGACCACGGAAGTCCGGAACCAAGGTTTCGATCTTGATATGCGGGTTCAGCTCGCGGATTTCACGGTTACAATCAGCAAAGTGCTGAGCGCCGCCATCGCGCAAATCATCGCGATCCACCGAGGTAATCACTACGTACTTGAGCTTCATATCTTTGATTGTTTGGGCGAGCTTTTTCGGCTCTTGTGGATCGACGGCTAAAGGTCGGCCGTGCGCAACATCGCAGAATGGGCAACGACGCGTACAAATTGCACCCAAGATCATAAAGGTTGCCGTTCCGTGGTTGAAACATTCCGCCAAGTTTGGACAAGAGGCTTCTTCACAAACCGAGTGTAGATTGTTCTTGCGCATCGCCGATTTGATTTCTTTAATACGATGGCTGTCTGAAGGAAGCTTGATTTTCATCCATTCAGGCTTGCGCAGGATTTCTTTCTGCTCAACTGGCATGTTCTTTACAGGAATCAGTGCCATCTTGTCGGCGTCGCGGTACTTAACGCCTCGTTCCATTTGAATCGGTTTGCTCATGAACTATGCTTCTGTGATGTATTCAATATCTGGGTATTGTAGTAATTCTGACAACTCAAGGATCAGTTGTTGTTCAATTTCTGATTGTTGAACGGTGCTATTAAAGTCAGAAACTTGCACCATTTCCATGCCAGCATAACCACACGGGTTAATTCTTAAAAAGGGCGACAAATCCATGTTGATATTCAATGCCAAACCATGAAAAGAACACCCCTTACGAATTCTAAGACCTAGTGAACAAATCTTTTTGTCATTCACATAAACGCCCGGTGCATCCGCTTTGGCGGCAGATTCAATATCAAACTTAGCCAATGTGTTTACAATCGCAGTTTCTAGGTAGGTGACTAAATCGCGCACCCCTAGCTTTTTGTTGCGTAAGTTTAACAGGCAATAAGCCACCAATTGGCCTGGCCCGTGGTAGGTCACTTGACCACCGCGGTCACTTTTTACCACAGGAATATCACCTGGGTTCAATAAGTGCTCAACTTTGCCCGCTTGCCCTTGAGTAAACACGGGATTGTGCTCGACCAACCAAATTTCATCGGTGGTGGACTCGTCACGGGTATCGGTAAACTCATGCATGGCCTGCCAGATAGGTTGATAATCCTGCCTTCCTAGCTGTTTGACAATGAGTTTATTTTGCATACGACTACCTTTAAAGCACAAGCAGGGCAGATTATAAACTGATTCGGAGTTTTGGACTACATTCCAGTAACAGTTTTTTAACCAGCTAAAATCTGCGGATTTTTATCTATTTGATAAATATAAAGAAAGCAGCAATTGCTGCTTTCAAAAATATTTTAATAATTAAATTAATTATAGAACCATGCGAACAATATCAATGTCGCCCAGCTCTTTATAAAGGGTTTCCACTTGTTCAATTGATGTCGCCGTAATGGTAACGGATACAGAGTGGTAATTGCCTTTCGCGCTTGGTTTTACTTTGGGGCTGTAATCGCCGGGCGCGTGCTTTTGAATCACCGCAAGAACTTTCTCTGGTAGCTCAGGCTTGGCATATCCCATGACCTTATAAGTAAACGAGCAAGGAAACTCAAGTAGGTCTTTTAATTTCGCATCAGAGTTAATGTTCAGCATGGTATGTATTCCAATGGTGTTGCTAATCTGACGGGAATGTTACTTTCTAAAAGCGTGGATCTCAAGTGAAACGGCAAAGCACAACAAAAACAAAAGCCGCTCAGTCGAGCGGCTTTTTGTCGGTACATTTGTGAGCTTAGAACAAGCCTTTGAACAATAGAACGATGTAATCCCAAAGACGGCTGAACAAGCTACCTTCTTCCACATCTTCGAGGGCAAGTAATGGGTATTCGGCAACATCTTCGTCTTCTAGTTGATAGAATAATTTACCGACTACGTCACCTTTGCGAATAGGTGCCTGCAGTTCTTTTTCCAGGACAAATGAAGCTTTAAGTTTCTTAGCTTGACCGCGCGGTAGGGTGACATAAGTGTCGGTATCAACACCTAAAGAAACCATGTCTTTATCTCCCATCCAGATTTTTTCTTCAACGAAGGTTTCACCAGCTTTATGCGGTGCTACGGTTTCAAAGAAACGGAAGCCGTAGCTCAATAGCTTTTTACTTTCTGCTTTACGAGCGTTCGCACTTTGTGCGCCCATGACTACAGCGACTAGGCGCATCTTACCTTCGGTAGCCGAGCTCACTAAACTGTAACCAGCTTTACTCGTGTGGCCCGTTTTGATGCCGTCCACATTCATACTCTTATCCCAAAGTAGTCCATTTCGGTTGTATTGGGTAATGTCGTTGTAAGTGAATTTTTTCTCCGAGTAGATGCGATATTCATCAGGTACGTCACGAATTAGCGCAGCACCCAATTTAGCCATGTCATAAGGAGTGGAATACGGTTTCTCTTTGCCATCATCCAAACCGTGAGAGTTAGCAAAGTGGGTATTTTCCATGCCCAGGCTATCGGCCCATGCATTCATTAAGTCAACAAACGCGTCTTCAGAGCCAGCAATGTGTTCTGCCATAGCAACACATGCATCGTTACCCGATTGGACGATAATACCGCGGTTCAAGTCCTCCACAGTGACTTTGGTGCCGACTTCGATGAACATTTTTGAAGAATCAGGAAAGTTCTTAGCCCACGCGTTTTTGCTAATGGTCACTTCGTCTTCAAGAGAGATTTTCCCTTGCTCAAGCTCCTGACCAATCACATAGCTGGTCATCATTTTGGTCAAACTAGCAGGGAACAACTGGGTGTCTTTTTCTTTTTCCGCCAAGATTTTTCCAGAGTGGAAATCCATCAGAATGTAGCCTTTGGCGGAAATTTGCGGTGGATCTGGTACAACAATTGGAGAGGCAAAAGCGGAGAAAGAAGTAGCAACTGCGACGCCAGACAATAAAGCCTTAGAAAGTAGTGGTATTTTTTTCATCATCAATTCTGATTGAGTTAATTAGTTATAGCAGCGACATGAGTTATTTAACTCGCTGCTCTTTGATAAATGCGGTTTCGTAACCAAGCTGTTTAATTTGCTCCAACACCGATTGTGTCAGTGTCTGGTCATCAAACGGACCGACTAGCGCTCGATAAAATGACGCTTCTTCAGTGACAAAGCCTTGTGTCGATAGCTTTTGTGTCAGTTGAGCGAGTAGTTCTGAGATTCGTTCTTGGTTTTTAGAAGAGGCTACCTGAATAACGAGCTGAGTTGAACCCTTGATAGGTAAAGTGTCTGCCGTTTTGTTGACTGATATCACTTCTATCTCAACATTGGCAGTGCCAGTACGGACCACATCCAGCTTGGTAGCCGCAGCATAACTTAGGTCAATAATGCGCCCTTGGTGAAATGGGCCACGGTCATTGACTCGGACTATGGTGGTTTTTCCGTTATCGAGATTCTTGACTTTCACATAGCTTGGTAAGGGTAGCGTTTTATGCGCTGCGGTCATCGAGTACATGTCATAGGTTTCGCCATTGGAGGTTTTGTGGCCATGAAACTTCTTGCCGTACCAGGAGGCGATGCCTTTTTCAGTAAAACCGACTGGGTCTTCGACTATTTCATAGCGCACCCCAAATAGCGTGTAATCTTTATTGCCACCACGACTATAAGGTTCGTACTTTGGGATAGCATCTTCAATATGTCCAAGATCGACGGGTTCTTCTGGACCTTTGTCGTGTTTCATCGAATAGCGACTTTGTGAGCTAGGCGCACTGCTACATCCAGCCAAAATCATAGACGCAGTAAGGGCTAGGCCAATCGTGAACTTGTTGTTTGAGATAAGACCGAACATATTAAGTTGCCTTAGAAAATGCTTTTCTGTGGGTATGGATAGACATCAAAATTCCAAAACCCGCCATCAAGGTGACCATGGAGGTGCCACCGTAACTGATCAGCGGTAACGGTACACCAACCACGGGCAGCAAACCACTGACCATACCGATATTTACAAACACATAAACAAAAAATGACAAAACAATGCTTCCGGCCATCATTCGTCCAAACGCTGTTTGCGCTCGAGAAGCCAAAATAAGCCCGCGACCAATAATAAACAGGTAGATACCGAAAAGCAGCAGGATGCCGAAAAAGCCCCATTCCTCCGCGACCACCGCAAAAATAAAATCGGTGTGGCGCTCGGGTAAAAACTCGAGTTGAGATTGAGTGCCTTGCAGCCAACCTTTGCCAGACAGACCTCCCGACCCAATAGCAATTTTGCTTTGTATAATGTGATAACCAGCGCCGAGTGGGTCAGATTCAGGATCAAACAGCGTGCGAACGCGAACCTTTTGATACTCCCGCATCAAGAAGAACCACATCAATGGAATAAAGGCACCTAAACCAACCAAAGCAGCACCAATAATTTTCCAACTGATTCCGGCAAGGAAAATCACAAAAATACCCGAGGCGGCGATAAGGATCGAGGTGCCTAGGTCGGGTTGCTTTGCAATCAGAATTGTTGGCAAGAAAACCATAGTTAACGTAACTATAAGTGTTTGAAAGCTCGGTGGTAGTGAGCGTTGGCCTATATATCGGGCCACCATCAATGGAACGGCTAGCTTCAATAATTCAGATGGTTGAAAGCGAATAAACCCCAAATTGAGCCAGCGCTGTGCTCCTTTAGATGCATCTCCAAATAACAAAACCGCAATCAACAATCCAATACCTGTGACAAACAGTACTGGAGCGAAGGTCTGGTACGTCCGCGGAGGAATTTGAGCCAGAAACAACATGACGACTACGGAAAAGATCATTCGCTTTATTTGACCTTCCATCATGGCCTCACTCTGGCCACTGGCGCTATACATAATAAGTAGCCCAAAACCCATCAGCGCGAAAACTGCAAGTAGAAGTGGCAAGTCCAGATGGATTTTTTCAAACCGAGAGCGGTTTTGACCAGTTGCCGGATCAAAGTCCATTACTCATTCACCTCATCTTGTTTTGGTTTTGGGCCTAATATGGCATGGTCAAAGATTTTCCGCACAATTGGGGCCGCTTGAGAGGAACCGCCACCCGCGTTTTCTAAGACAACGGTAACGACGACTTCTGGATTTTCATAAGGGGCAAATCCGGTGTAGAGCGCGTCATCGTGTAAGCGCTCATCAAGCTCATCGGCGTTGTACTCTTGATCGTCAGCCAAACCAAATACCTGCGCCGTTCCTGATTTTCCAGCGGTTTTGTAATCCATACCCCGAAAAGCGCGTCTTGAGGTCCCTTTTTTACCATGGTTAACCAGATACATACCACGAGCAGAGAGATCCCAATATCGCTTCTGCACATCGTTGATTGGTGGGAAGGTTTCGTATTCGCTTAAGGTGTGAGTATCAAAGCGTTCGCCATTTTCAATGGTGGCACGCAGTAAGTGCGGTGCCATTACTTCCCCTTGAGTGACCATTACGGAGGTTGCTTTAGCAATTTGCATTGGGGTCGAGGTCCAATACCCTTGACCGATGCCAACTGGAATGGTGTCACCCTTGTACCAAGGTGTGCGATATCGAGCCATCTTCCACTCACGAGTCGGCATATTGGCGGGGTTTTCTTCGTGGATATCTATACCAGTGTGTGAGCCGAATCCAAATCTCATCATCCATGTTGATAAGCGATCGATACCTAGGTCATAAGCGACCTGATAAAAGAAGGTGTTGACCGATTCTTCAATTGATTTGACTACGTCGACTCGTCCGTGTCCCCAACGGGTCCAGTCGCGGAATGCTCGTGATTCTGAGTTGGGAATCCGCCAGAAACCAGGATTATTTCGTGTGGTGTTTGGCGTAATTACCCCTTCTTGAAGCGCGGCGACGGCTAGCATAGGTTTGATGGTTGAACCGGGAGGGTAGATACCCATAGTAATACGGTTGACCAGAGGACGATTGCGATCTTCGAGCAGTGCCCGATAATCCTTTGTTGAAATGCCGTGTACAAACGAGTTCGGGTCATAGCTCGGGCTCGATACCATAGCTAAAACGCCGTTATCGTTCGGATCGAGTACCACGACACCGCCACGGCGACCTTCAAGCTGCTTGTGAATGTATTGCTGTAGCTCGATATCTAAATTGAGAACAATGTCTTTACCCGGAACAGGTGGAACGTGTTTTAGTGTGCGAATTACTCGGCCTCGACTATTGACCTCGACCTCTTGATACCCAGCAGTGCCGTGCAATAGGTCTTCGTAATAACGCTCAATACCGAGCTTACCGATATCTCGCGTGGCTTGGTAATTGGCCAATTTATCTTCGCGTTCAAGGCGAGCCACGTCTCGGTCATTAATGCGAGACACGTACCCAATAACATGCGTGAGCACGTCGCTGTAGGGGTAATAGCGTTTTAAACTGGCGTTGACGGATACCCCAGGAAACTCGTGTTGTCTTACTGAAAACCTGGCAACCTCTTGCTCGGTCATTTGAGTAATGAGCGGAATAGACTTAAAACGTCTATTTTGACGTTTTTCTTTTTCAAATCGCGCGACTTGATCATCGGTAATATCGAGGACATTGCGCAACCTCAGCAGTAAATCGTCAATGTCTTTTACTTTTTCAGGAATCACTTCCAGCGTAAAAACGGGGCGGTTTTCTGCGAGTAAGTTGCCATTTCGATCGTAGATTAGACCGCGATTGGGAGCTATCGGAACGACTTTAATTCGATTGTCATTACTTCGAGTTTGGTAATCTTGGAATTGATTAACTTGAATGTTGTAGAGGTTGAAAAGCAAGACGCTCATCAAGACTAGAATGCCCAAAAACGCAACCACGGCTCTTCGAGCAAAGAGCGATGACTCTTTCTGGTAATCGCGGATTTGAGTTCGCATTCTCATCGCTATTCTCGATGGTAAGGGTGATTAGTTGTCACGCTCCAAGCGCGGTACAAGCTTTCCGCCATGATCACTCTAACTAAGGGGTGTGGCAAAGTGAGAGGAGACAGTGACCAGCTTTGATCTGCTGCCGCTTTACACGCTGGTGCAAGCCCCTCTGGACCGCCAATGAGTATCGCGACATCACGGCCATCTAACTTCCAAGCGTCAAGCTGAGTGGCTAATTGATGGGTGTCCCAAGGTTTCCCCGGAATATCTAAGGTGACAATACGGCTACCTTTGTTGATGGCAGCCAACATGGCTTCACCTTCTTTTTGAAGGATTCTGGCAATATCGGCGTTTTTGCCGCGTTTTCCAGCTGGAATCTCGATCAATTCAAGCGGCATGTCTTTTGGAAATCGGCGACGGTATTCTTCAAAACCTTGTTCAACCCATTTTGGCATTTTACTGCCTACGGCAATTAGCTGTATTTTCAACGACTAGCCCCAAAGTTTTTCCAGTTGATAAAGTTCTCTTTGGGCTTCTTGCATCACGTGCAACATAGCGTCACCCATATCAACCACTACCCATTCACCTTCGGCTTCACCGTCTACCCCTAATGGGTTTAAGCCTTCGTTTTTGGCTTCTTTGGTTACGTGGTCGGCAATCGAAGCGACATGACGTTTAGAAGTTCCGGTACAAATGATCATGTAATCAGTGACACTGGACTTGCCTTTGACATCGAGTGTAATGATATCAACGGCTTTCATGTCGTCGGCTTTGTCAGCCAAGAATTCTTGAAGATTAAGGTGTTGCAATGTTAAATCCTAAAATTGTATTCGAATTGTATTCCAGTAGTTACGACACAAAGCATCGAAACCTATAGTACTGGAATTTGAATTGGACCAAGCGCCCAGATAAAAAGGGCGCGCAGTATATCACGCTTTTATCGCTACTTTACTTGCCTGACAAAGGTTAAGGCTAATCTGTTGCAGGATTGGCCAACAATTGTCTTCATATTGGGTTTTTGCCAAACGTTCTGCATTGGCAAGTAGTTTGACGATTTGTAACAAGTCCGCAATCGAGTTTCTTTGCAAAGCGGATTGGTACAGAGGTTTTTTGGATGCCCATACCCTTAGCTTGCTGTATACACTGGCTTGTTGATTAATTGGTGTCGAGGCCAACTCGATGAGAATGTTGATTTCTTTTTGTAAGGTTCGCAGCAAAATAATGGCTTCGATACCTTCAGATTCAAGTTGGCGAACAATACGTTGTGCTCGATTCGACTTGCCTGCCAACCACGCATCGACCCAGTTGAAAACAGTGAAGTGATTATGTCGAGACAATGCTTCCTCGACTCTAGGCAGAGTCAGTTCACCATCTGGGTATAGAAGTGCAAGCTTTTCTAGACTTTGGCTGAGAGCCAGCAAGTTCCCTTCATGCCATTGCGCCATTACTTGCAAGACATCAGGTTCAGGCTTCAAAGAAAGTTTATGGCAGCGCTGCTGAATGAATCTCGGCAGATGAGCTAGTTCTGGCGTTTGACAGTTCACCCAACACGCGTTTTCCGCAATGGTTTTAAACCACTTAGTGTTTTCCTGTGCTTTGGTCACTTTGGAACCAATGACGACCAACACGGTATCTTGGTTAAACAAGGGAATCAGTTCAGCCAGCGATTTACCCAAAGTCGCATTGAACCCAGATTCGGGTACTTCAATCTCGATCAATTGTTGAGCAGAGAACAGGCTTAGTGCTTGAAAGCAATCTTGAACTTGATACCAATCGAGGCTGGAATCGGCAACAAAGCGATGGACTTCATCGAAGCCAGCTTGCTGTAGCGTTTTAGCGATTAACTGTTTAGATTCATCCAGCAATAAGGGCTCGTTCCCCAACAATAAATACATTGGGTGCTTGGAACGAGATAATTGTTGCTCTAGTTTGTCGGCAAAGATAC
The DNA here is from genome assembly GCF_056159765.1 of Vibrio sp. ABH4_348. Lineage (NCBI taxonomy): Bacteria > Pseudomonadati > Pseudomonadota > Gammaproteobacteria > Vibrionales > Vibrionaceae > Vibrio > Vibrio sp. ABH4_348. The sequence goes on from NZ_JBSWVW010000001.1 coordinate 599,488, forward strand.
GCATCGGCGAGTCCGATTAGTTTGCGGTTTCTGGTGCGTCAACCGTTTCTGTGTGTACCAAGTAGTCTTGCTGAGAAGAGGGCTCTACAGGCTTACCACCAAAATTAACTTTGAGACGAGCCATTTGGCGCAGGATTTGCGATGCCGCGAGCTTGCGCATTTCATCTTCAATCAAATCTCTCTCCACAGATTTAGCTAGCGCAGTGAGCGGGTTATCTAGGTAGCTTCGAGTCACACTTGTCGAGAATGTGCGTTCGCCAACATCGGGAACGGTAACGCGATACGAGGAACGAAAGGTGATCTCTTTTTCAGCTGCACGTGTGTTTTGATAAAGGGATAGGGTGCGCTCACTGATGCTTTCGCTTATTAAATGCAGATTAGGTGTCGTAGAACTTGGCGATACAAGATCAATTTCATTAAGTCTAAGTTGTCCTTCAACAATTCGAGTAAACATAGAATATTTGTCGTAGCTGGTTATCGACATGGTTTCTAGTTCGTCTGGAATGGAATAATCGCCTCTTAAATGGAAGCCACAGCCTGCCAAGGTTAAAGAGATGACAAAAACGAAAAATCGAGAAATGAAGGAAAAGCGATGCATCATTAGGAAAAGGCTCTCTAAACAAGTTGGCTTACTTTAACTAAACCCATTCTAGAGTATCTGAATATAGGTTTAGTTAAAGTAAGCGGGCGGACCCGCTTACTGGGTTGTTAACAAACTAATCGTTTAGACTAGTTGGCAACAATATTGAGCAATTTACCGGGAACATAAATAACTTTGCGTACCGTTTTGCCCTCTGTGAATTTAACGACGTTTTCATCGTTAAGGCCAAGTGCTTCAACGTCTTCTTTTGACGCATCAGCAGCAACAGTGAGTTTTGCACGAAGTTTACCGTTTACCTGAACCACAATCAGTTTTTCGTCTTCAACCAGAGCTTTTTCATCAAATGTCGGCCACGCTGCGTTGTCGATGTCTGTTTGACCAAGTGCTTTCCACAATTCAAAACAGATGTGTGGAGTGATTGGGTACAGCATCACAACTACGGCTTTTAGCGCTTCGTCTAAGATGGCGCGATCTTGCTCGCTTTCTTGTGGTGCTTTAGCGAGTTTGTTCATCAACTCCATAGTTGCAGCAATGGCAGTGTTGAAGGTCTGGCGGCGGTCGATATCGTCGGTGATCTTGGCGATAGCTTTGTGTACATCTCGGCGTAGCGCTTTTTGATCGCTGTTGAAAGCAGATGTATCGATAGCACCAGCTTCACCTTTTGAAGTGTGCTCGTTCACCAGTTTCCACACGCGTTTTAGGAAACGGTTGGCACCTTCAACACCTGAATCAGACCATTCAAGGGTTTGTTCTGGTGGCGCAGTAAACATCATGAACAATCGAACCGTATCCGCACCGTATTGCTGAATCACAGTTTGTGGATCAATACCGTTGTTCTTCGATTTTGACATCTTGCTCATACCAGCAGACAGAACAGGTTGACCGTCTTCTTTGTGCCATGCTTTTGTCACTCGGCCTTTATCGTCGGTTTCCGTTGCAATATCGGTAGGTGAGAACCAGACGTCACCACCTTTTTCGTCTTTGCGGTAATAGGTATCAGCCAACACCATGCCTTGACACAACAAGCGCTCAAATGGTTCGTCAGAGTCAACCAAACCAAAGTCGCGTAGCAGTTTGTGGAAGAAGCGTGAGTACAATAGGTGCAAGATAGCGTGCTCAATACCACCAATGTATTGGTTAACTGGCAACCAGTAATTTGCAGCGCCTGGCTCTAGCATCCCTTCATCGTAGCGTGGGCTGCAGTAACGAGCATAGTACCAAGACGACTCCATAAAGGTATCAAAGGTGTCGGTTTCGTGGAAAACCGGCTCGCCATTAACTGAAGCTTTTGCCCATTCTGGATCCGCTTTGATTGGTGAAGTAACACCGTCCATCACCACGTCTTCTGGAAGGCGGACAGGCAGCATATCTTCAGGAGCGGCAAGTTCTGAGCCATCTTCCTTATTTAGCATTGGGATTGGTGAACCCCAGTAGCGCTGACGACTTACACCCCAGTCGCGTAGACGGAAGTTGACTTTGCGTTTTGCTACGCCTTGCGCTTCAAGTTTGTCGGCAATTGCATTGAAGGCATCTTTGAAGTTAAGGCCGTCAAACTCACCGGAGTTAACGAGCAGACCTTTTTCAGTGAAAGCTTCTTTCGAAAGATCGGCGGTTAGCTCACTGCCTTCTTCCGGCTGGATAACTTGCTTGATTTCTAGACCGTAAGCGCTGGCAAATTCGTAGTCACGCTGATCATGACCCGGAACGGCCATAACTGCACCAGAACCGTAATCCATTAGGACAAAGTTGGCGATCCAGATTGGTACTTCTTGACCGGTAATTGGATGTACCGCGGTAAAGCCAGTAGCGATACCTTTTTTCTCCATCGTTGCCATATCGGCTTCGGCAACTTTGGTGTTTTTGCACTCTTCGACAAATTCAGCAACAGCGGCTGAGTTTTTAGCTGCTTCCGCCGCAATTGGGTGGCCAGCTGCAACGGCAACATAAGTAACACCCATAAAGGTATCTGGTCGAGTTGTGTAAACGGTAAACACATCTCTGTTATCGGCGCGTTTGAAGTCAATCTCTAGACCTTCAGAGCGACCGATCCAGTTGCGCTGCATGGTTTTTACTTGCTCAGGCCAGTGTTCCAGTTTGTCTAGATCATCCAGAAGCTCTTGAGCGTAGTCGGTGATTTTAATAAACCACTGCGGAATCTCTTTTTGCTCGACAACCGCACCTGAACGCCAGCCGCGACCGTCGATAACCTGCTCATTTGCCAGAACCGTTTGGTCTACGGGATCCCAGTTAACCGTAGACATTTTTTTGTAAACTAAGCCTTTTTCATAAAGCTTAGTGAAGAACCACTGTTCCCATTTGTAGTATTCAGGATGGCAGGTAGCAATCTCGCGATCCCAGTCATAACCAAAACCAAGTAACTTTAGCTGATTACGCATGTAATCAATGTTTTCGTATGTCCACTTTGCAGGCGCAGTATTGTTCTTAATTGCCGCATTTTCTGCTGGCAGGCCAAACGCATCCCAGCCCATTGGCTGCATAACGTTTTTGCCTTTGAGGCGCTGAAAGCGTGAAACAACGTCACCGATCGTGTAGTTACGCACGTGACCCATGTGCAGTCGGCCACTTGGGTAGGGGAACATAGACAAGCAGTAAAACTTTTCTTTGTTTTCGTCTTCTTTCACTGAGAATGTTTTGTTGTCATCCCAGTGCTTTTGAACCTGCTGTTCAATCTCTTGCGGGTTGTATTGCTCTTGCATCGATGAAATCCGTTATCTTGGAAATTGTGAGTTCGGTTAGAACAGAAGCTGATAGATCGACATAGAATACCTAAAGCGGACACCCACAACAACACTTGTGTAAGGAGGAAAGATGTCAGAATCCAAGCCTAAATACGAGCAGTTGGTCGAGGACGTAGTTGAAGTACTGAAACACAGCCCTGAAGAGTTTAATCACGTGCTTGAACAATCAGGCCGCTATGCCAATGCTGCCAGTGATTTAACTAAGGATGAACTGGCGCTTATTTCTGCCTATGTGAAGTACGACCTTAAAACCTTTGCAAGTGAATATGAAGAAAGTAAATCGAGCCCGTTTTATTTGGCGTTGGTCGATTCCATTTGGCAAGGTTTATTGGATATTACTGATAAAACTCAGGTGGAATGGGTAGAGTTATTTGAAGACCTTGAGCATAAAGGGTTGTATCAAGCAGGGGAAATGATTGGGTTGGGTATCTTGGTCTGCGAAAAATGTGGCCACAAGACCACGTATAACCACCCAACCGTCATCAGTCCTTGCTACCAGTGCGGCAACAAAGCGTTTAGTCGCGTTCCTTTGCGGCCCTGACTTTACTTTGTCTTAACTGATGTAGACAAGCCAGTAACACAACTATTACGCTCCATAAATACACCGGCCAACTTCCCACTTTAAGAAACGGCGTTGTACCCAGCGTGCTGTTTATATTTGCCGTTAACACCGCACGTTCAAATTGAGGGAGCGCCGCAATGATTTTCCCTTTGTGATCGGTTACGGCAGTGACGCCATTATTGGTTGAACGGATGACAGGGCGGCCCGTCTCTAATGCTCGCATCCGTGCAATTTCCATATGTTGCAGTGGCCCTGAGGACGACCCAAACCAAGCATCATTCGACAACGTGAGTATAAAGTCGGTGTCTTCAGTAATATTGTCTCGCACTTGCTGGTTAAAAATAATTTCGTAACACAGGGCAGGAGCAAGGTGTCGGCCATTGGCGACAACGTTTTGTTGAACGTAATCACCGCGGCTAAAGCTGGACATAGGCAAATTAAAAATCGGAGCAAGTGGTCTCAAAATATCTTCAAAAGGGACAAATTCACCAAACGGCAATAGGTGATGTTTGTGATAGCGCTTGTTTAAGTCGTATTGATAGTCGCCGTATTCGGTTACGCCAACCGTCAGAACGCTGTTGTAAAACTGCTTGTCTTTATCCATGTTGACCACACCAGTGATCACCGCGGATTGATTCATTTTTGCCGCTGAATCGAGATTGGTGAGAAAAGAGGTCAACTCGAATTCAAAAGCCGGGATCGCAGCTTCTGGCCATATGACAATATCTTTATCCCAATGTTCTCTTGTCAGGTCGGAATACATCCGCAAAGTTGGCCAACGATTACTGGGTAGCCATTTTGTCTCTTGGGCAATATTGCCCTGAATCAGTGCGAGAGAAGTACTTTCATCTGAAGGGGTAACCCAGTCAATACCAGATAAAATCCAGCCCAACAAAATGACCGCAGGTGTGACGATAAAACAGCGAACGGATCTTAGCTTGAGAGCAGCTACCAGCGAACCCGCAATGAGTGCTACAAACAGGTTAATTAGGTCTACACCTGCAACAGGAGCAAAACCCGCGAGAGGGCTATCGATTTGACTGTAACCGGCCCAAAGCCAAGGAAACCCCGTTAGCAGCCAGCCCCGCAACCATTCAACGAGCACCCAGAGAGCAGGGGCGACAAGCAGATATTTGGTCCAACCTAATTGGGTTGTAAATTTGCGATTGATAAACGCAAATAGCGCAGGAAATAACGCCAAGTAACCTACTAACAACGCCATTAAGAACAAGCCAGCAGTAAGTGGCATACCACCAAAAGTCGCGATGCTGACGTGTACCCAACTTATACCATTGGCGAAATACCCTAGTCCCCAAAAAAAGCCGACTAGTGCAGCTCGTTTGCTACTTTGGTTGTCGATTACATAGAACAGCCCTGCAAGGCTGACTGCGGCCAGTGGCCACAAAGCGTAGGGAGCAAAAGAATAGGTGGCGAGAGCGCCAAAAAGGGCGGCTACGATGGGCCGCCCTAAAGGTCTTACAACAGATACTAGTGACATGCGTCTTAGTGATTCTCTGTAGTTGGGATACTTTCTTCGTCTGGTACCGTGACTTGAAGTTGCAATACACGACGACTATCCGCACCAGTTACCTTGAAGGTAAAGCCTTCGATATCAATTTTTTCACCGCGAGAAGGCAAGTGACCAAATGCGGTCATAACGAGTCCGCCTATGGTATCGACTTCCTCATCAAGAAAGCTTGCACTAAACAGTGAATTAAACTCATCAATCGGTGTTAAAGCTTTTACTGAGAAGGTGTGTTTACTGAGTTTACGAACATTGAGTTCGTCGTCTTCATCAAACTCATCTTCGATTTCACCCACGATTTCCTCAAGGATGTCTTCGATAGTGACTAGGCCGGACACGCCACCAAATTCATCGACAACAATAGCCATGTGGTAGCGTTCTTCGCGGAATTCTTTTAGCAAGCGATCAACGCGTTTGCTTTCAGGAACCACAACGGCTGGTCGAATCACCTCTTCAATATCAAATTCAGCACTGTCAGAGCCCAAGTATTTAAGTAGGTCCTTCGCAAGTAGAATGCCTTCAACGTGATCTTTGTCTTCGCTAATAACTGGGTACCGGGAGTGTTGGGCATCTGTGATCAACGCAACTAGGCTGTCTAACACATCAGTCCGTTCTACGGTTACCATTTGAGAGCGAGGGATCATGATATCGCGGACGCGCATATCTGAAATTTCGATGACACCTTCGAGCATATCTCTTGTGTCATGGTCAATTAGGTCGTTGATTTCAGAGTCGCGAATAACATCGACTAACTCTTGGCGGTCTTTTGGATCACCTTGAAACAATTGACCTAGGCGTTCAAAGAAGGACTTCCTACTCGGACCTTCTGATTTTTCCTGTTTACCTTCAGGAGACGAGGGAGAATGATCGTCGTTCATTTTTTCTCATATCTAAAAAGCTATCAAAGTGTGATAGCACACATACGGGTTGGCGTTGGAGCAACCAACCTGTCACCAAGAACGTCGTGTACCCAAAGAGGTAATCACTGTTCTTTTTCTGCGAGGTAAGGAGCGTTAAATCCCAACTTCAGCATAATTTGTGTTTCGAGGCCTTCCATAACCTCTGCTTCTTCATCCTCGATATGGTCATAACCTAACAGATGTAATGAACCATGTACAACCATATGTGCCCAGTGTGCTGTTAAGGTCTTACCTTGCTGCTTTGCTTCTAATTCAACAACTTGCTTACAAATAATCAAGTCGCCGAGAAGATCAATTTCTACTCCGGGAGGAGCCTCAAATGGGAAGGAGAGCACATTTGTCGGCTTATCTTTGCCTCGATAATCTCGGTTAAGCGTCTGGCTTTCTTCTTCATCAACAATGCGAACCGTGATCTCACCAGCTGCTTTTTCCGCTGAAATAGCCGCCGAGAACCAAGCGAGCAATTGTTCTTCTGTAGGCAATTGCGTGCGATCTTCGCACGCAATCTGTAGGTCGAGATAGATACTCATTTACTAGGGGCCGTTTCAGTAGCAGAAGTTTGTTCTTGTGCAGCGCGAGCTTCGCGTTCTTCTCGACGAGCTTTACGCTCTTTTTGATCTTTTGCTTCCCACTTTTCATAGGCATTGACGATTCGAGCCACAACGGGGTGACGAACTACATCGTCCGACTGGAAGAAGTTAAAACTAATTTCATCGACTTCGCTAAGTACTTCGATGGCATGGCGCAAGCCTGATTTGGCACCGCGTGGCAAATCTATCTGCGTCACGTCACCAGTAATGACAGCTCTGGAGTTAAAGCCAATACGGGTCAAGAACATTTTCATTTGTTCGACTGTGGTGTTTTGGCTTTCATCAAGGATGATAAACGCATCATTTAGCGTTCGTCCGCGCATATAGGCAAGCGGTGCTACTTCAATAACATTGCGCTCGATGAGTTTTTCAACGCGTTCAAAGCCCAACATTTCGAAAAGCGCGTCATAAAGTGGACGCAAATATGGGTCGACTTTTTGGCTCAGGTCACCGGGCAAAAAGCCCAGCTTTTCGCCGGCTTCAACCGCAGGGCGCGTCAGCAATATACGGCGTATTTCTTGGCGCTCGAGCGCATCTACTGCGGCAGCAACGGCGAGATAGGTTTTACCGGTACCTGCAGGACCAATACCAAAGCTGATGTCATGCGTCACCATGTTCATCAAGTACTGACCTTGATTTGGTGTACGCGGTTTTATGACGCCTTTTTTGGTTTTGATAAAGACTTCTTTACCGTGTTCTACTGCGGATTCACTGCTTTGTTCTAACGCGCCAGATTCCTTAATCGCGAGGTGGATTTGCTCGGGTTCAATATCAATCTGTTTACCTTTGACTGGAGCCGTTTCAACGTAAAGGGTTTTGATGATATCTAGCGCGGCAGCGGAAGTGTGGGGCTTACCGACTATAGAGAAAAAATTTCCTCGATAACTGATTTCTACGCCAAGTCGGCGTTCCAAGTGCTTGATATTGTCATCGAATGGGCCACAAAGACTGGCAAGGCGGCGATTGTCGGAAGGTTCTAGATGGATTTCTAAGGTTACAATTTTATTACTCAAATTTGCCTCTCATTTACAGCAGTCAGCAACACCCGATTGAGACCGGGTGTTTGTGCTGTCTTTGGGTCAGTGAGCTAGGCTAGGGCGTAAAAGTCGCAACACCTAGCTCATCTTCTTTACGCGTTTTTTCCATCATTTCCGCTGGAGAAACGACTACGCGTAGGTTCATATCTTGTTCGGTTCGAACCAACTCACCACGCAGTGAATTTGGATACACATCGACAATTTTCACATCAACAAATTGGCCAATCAGCTCTGCTGGGCCTTCAAAGTTAACGATGCGGTTGTTCTCTGTACGTCCACGCAGTTCCATTAGATTCTTTTTCGATGGTCCTTCAACCAGAATTCGTTGTTCTGTGTCCATCATCAAGCGCGAAAAACGCATCGCTTGACTGTTAATTTGCTGTTGTAACTCGTACAAGCGCTCTTTTTTAACAGTTTCTGGCGTGTCACAAGGGTAGTCAGCTGCAGGAGTACCCGGACGCGGCGAGTAAATGAAGCTGAAGCTCATATCAAAATCAACATCGCGAATCAGCTTCATGGTGTCTTGGAAGTCTTTATCCGACTCCCCTGGGAAACCGATAATAAAGTCAGAGCTGATTTGGATGTCTGGGCGAGCCTTGCGTAGCTTACGAATAATGGACTTGTACTCAATTGCCGTGTGAGGACGCTTCATCATAGTCAAAATGCGGTCACTACCACTTTGTACTGGGAGGTGCAGGAAGCTAACCAGTTCTGGTGTATCTTCATACACAGCGACAATATCATCAGTAAACTCTAATGGGTGGCTGGTGGTAAAGCGGATGCGATCAATACCATCGATAGACGCCACTAAACGCAGCAGTTCAGCAAAGCTGCAGATTTCGCCGTCGTGCATCGGACCGCGATACGCGTTTACGTTCTGTCCCAAAAGGTTAACTTCACGCACGCCTTGTTCAGCAAGCTGTGCAATTTCAAATAACACGTCATCTAGCGGACGGCTTACTTCTTCACCACGAGTGTAGGGTACCACGCAGAATGTACAGTATTTTGAACAGCCTTCCATGATAGAAACAAAGGCTGTTGCGCCTTCGGCTCTTGGTTCAGGCAGACGATCGAACTTTTCAATCTCAGGGAACGAGATGTCCATTACCGGTGCATCATCACTCTGTGATTGCTTAATCATTTCTGGAAGACGGTGCAGCGTTTGAGGGCCAAAGATTACGTCGACAAATGGTGCACGTTCGCGGATGTGGTCGCCTTCTTGAGTGGCAACACAGCCGCCGACGCCGATCACTACACCAGGTTTGGAGTCTTTTAACGTTTTCCATCGACCGAGCTGGTGGAACACTTTTTCTTGTGCTTTTTCACGAATCGAACACGTATTTAAGAGTAAAACGTCCGCTTCTTCAGGTTCTTCTGTAAGTTCGTAGCCATTGGCTGCGTTCAGTAGATCGGCCATTTTTGATGAATCGTATTCGTTCATCTGGCAACCCCAAGTTTTAATTAGCAGTTTTTTACTCATTTCGTTTCCGCTCAGTATTTCACATAACTTTGGCACACTGATGCGCCTGTTAAAAAATTATACACGCCATTTGATGAAGCTGAAAAGGCAGCCTGGTTCATACACCGTGATCTGAACCGCGTGATAGGGCGCGTATTGTACTGCTTTAAATACCACCTGACTAGCCTTGCTTGATTATCGTGCCAGACAAGATTGTACAAGGCTCTTGACCCCGTTTTACTTGAGGTTTTTTACAGTTTTTCTGGTCAATCTCATTGGAATGTGAAACCCTAAAGTCAGTGCAAAATTCGAGTAAACATATGTCTAAGTTTGATGTACTTATCGTCGGCGGCGGTATGGTTGGCGCTGCGTGTGCCATTGGGTTTGCCCAGCAAGGTAAACGAGTCGCGGTTGTTGAAGGACGCAAGCCTCATAGCTTCGCTGCAGATCAACCGTGGGACGTTCGTGTATCAGCCATCTCAATGGCATCGGTTAAGCTACTAGCACAATTAGGAGCTTGGAAAACGATTGAGTCGATGCGACTTTGTCCCTACAAACGTCTAGAAACTTGGGAACACCCAGGTTGTCGTACACGTTTTCATTCCGATTCTGTCGGATTAGAGCAGTTGGGTTACATAGTTGAAAATCGAGTGATTCAGCTTGGCTTGTGGCAAGAGTTTGCAAGTTACGACAATATAAGCGTTTTTTGTCCATCTTCTATTTCCGAATTTGATTGGCAAGAAACTGTGACGGTCACGCTGAATACAGGTGAGTGTATTGAAGCCAATTATGTGATTGGAGCCGATGGGGCAAATTCCCAAGTGCGTAATGAAATTGGCATTGGTTTAACCGCTTGGGATTATCGACAGCACTGTATGTTGATTACCGTTGAGACCGAGTTGCCTCAACAAGATATTACCTGGCAACAATTCACGCCATCAGGTCCAAGATCGTTTCTGCCACTTGCAGGTCAAAATGGTTCGCTCGTTTGGTATGACAACCCCACTCGAATCAAACAGCTGATGGCAATGAATGTTGAGCAACTAGAGACCGAGATAGCACTGCATTTTCCTGAAGAACTTGGAATGGTGAAAGTAAAAGATAGAGGCGCGTTTCCGCTCACCCGTCGTCATGCACAGCGTTATTTTCAAAAGCAAGCGGTGTTAGTAGGTGATGCCGCACACACGATCAATCCCTTGGCAGGTCAAGGTGTGAATTTGGGCTTTCGCGATGTGAAAGTACTGCTGGAAGAGTGCCTGGACACAATAGACGTAGAGGCATTTGGGCGCTATCAACGCAGACGCAAACCAGACAATCTTTTGATGCAGACTGGAATGGATGTATTTTACAAAGGGTTCAGTAATGAAATTGCGCCGTTAAAGCTGGCTAGAAACTTGGCTCTGAAAGTGGCTGAGAACAGTGGGCCGATAAAACAGAACGTTTTAAAGTATGCCTTGGGGTTAAACTAGAACCCCTTTCGTTAGACCCAAATATCCAAAATACAGAAACAAAAAACGCTGCACAAAGCAGCGTTTTTCAATTCGTTTTTCTCGCGTTTACTTGGTAACGCGAAGAACAGGAGTCTCACCAACAGACACTGAACCAGAAAGTTTGTTCAGTTCTTTGATTTCATCCATGTTAGAGATAACAACAGGAGTCAAAGTTGACTTCGCTTTCTCTTCTAGTAGAGCCAAATCAAACTCGATGATAGTGTCGCCAGCTTTTACACTTTGACCTTCTTCAGCGATGCGTTTGAAGCCTTCACCTTTCAGCTCGACGGTATCGATACCGAAGTGAACAAATAGCTCAACACCGTCATCTGATTCGATTGAGAACGCGTGGTTAGTTTCGAAAATCTTACCAATGGTACCGTTAACTGGTGCAACCATTTTGTCGCCAGCAGGCTTGATAGCAATACCATCACCAACGATTTTCTCAGCAAATACCACATCTGGCACGTCTTCGATGTTTACGATGTCACCAGAAAGAGGGGCGATAATTTCAATTGCACCTGCGTCTGCATTGTCATCAGATACAAGCTTCTTTAGTTTGTCAAACAGACCCATTGTGTCATGCTCCTAACGTTAAGATTTGTGCTATTCGATTAATAGTATACCAATTACCGTGATTAGACGACCCATTTTGAACGCCTAATCACTTGGTGTATCTAGCTATTTCGACTTCTCAGCAATAAATTTTTCTACCACAGCTTCAATTTCAGCAGCGGTCGGTAGTTGAAGTGCTTCTTCAGCCATGGCTTTAACTTCTGCGAAGTTAGCATTGCGAATAACACGTTTTACTTTTGGAATTGAGATGCCGCTCATTGAGAACTCATCTAGACCCATACCAAGTAGAAGTAGTGTTGCTCGCTCATCACCCGCAAGCTCACCACACATACCTGTCCACTTGCCTTCTGCGTGCGATGCATCAATTACTTGCTTGATTACAGTCAGAACCGCTGGTGAAAGTGGGTTGTATAGATGAGAGATCATCTCGTTACCACGGTCTACCGCAAGGGTATATTGCGTTAAGTCGTTAGTACCGATTGAGAAGAAAGCGACTTCTTTAGCCAGGTGGTGCGCAATCGCGGCGGCAGCTGGAGTTTCAACCATGACACCAATTTCGATTTCTTCGTCGAAGGCATGGCCTTCAGCACGCAATTCAGCTTTGTATTCTTCGATAGCTGCTTTAAGCTCGCGAATTTCTTCAACCGAAATAATCATCGGGAACATGATGCGCAGCTTACCGTGAGCCGAAGCACGTAAAATACCGCGTAACTGGTCACGCAAGATTTCACGGCGGTCAAGGCTGATACGAACTGCACGCCAGCCTAAGAATGGGTTCATTTCTTTAGGCAGGTCCATGTATGGCAGATCTTTGTCACCACCAATGTCCATAGTACGAATTATTACAGACTCGCCATTCATGGCTTCTGCAACTTCTTTATACGCTTGGTACTGTTCTTCTTCGGTTGGCAATGACGTGCGGTCCATAAATAGGAACTCAGTACGGTACAGGCCAACGCCTTCACCACCATTGCGAAGAACGCCGTCACAGTCTTTTACTGTTCCGATGTTGCCGCACACTTCTACGCGATGACCATCTAAGGTTTCTGCATGAAGGTCTTTCAGCTTTTTCAGTTCTTCTTTTTCAGCCAAGAACTCAGCCTTAACTGATTTCGCTTGGTCTAGTTCAGCTTCTGATGGGTTGATAACAATCTTGTTATTGATTGCATCAAGAACCAACATGTCGCCGTTCTTCACCTGTTTGGTGATATCGTTTGTACCAACGATTGCCGGCAGCTCAAGTGAACGCGCCATGATAGAAGTGTGAGAGGTACGACCGCCGATATCACAAGCAAAGCCAAGTACGTAATCCAGATTGATTTGCGCCGTTTCAGATGGCGTCAAATCGTAGGCAACCAAGATAACTTCGTCTTCAATGTCTGACAAAGAAACAATATTGATCCCTAATGCATTTTTAACAAAGCGCGTGCCGATATCACGGATATCTGTTGCACGTTCTTTTAAGTATTCGTCGTCTAAAGACTCAAGCGCCGTGGCTTGCTCTTCAATAACCGTGTGGATGGCGTTGTCAGCAGACAGCTTGTCGCCTTTAATTAGCGCAAGAATTTCTTCTTCAAGCTCTTCGTCTTCAAGAAGCATGATATGACCTTCGAAGATCGCTTCTTTTTCTTCACCGAAAGTTTCCAGCGCTTTTTTCTTGATAGTTTCAAGTTGAGCAGAAGATTTGCTACGAGCGTCGTAGAAGCGTTGAACTTCTGACTCAATTTGCTCTTCTGAGATGGTGTTGGTGTTAAGAACGATTTCGTCTTCTTGAAGGAGTAGTGCTTTACCAATAGCAATACCAGGAGATGCCTGAATGCCTGAAATCATAGCCTTACCTTAAAAATGGTCTAAAAAGGGTGGAACGATATGACCGTACAACTTTAGGTGATCAAAGGTCATATTTAAATAAAGCCACTTTGTTTATTCAAAATGGCTTTATCATCACAATCGCTAGTATTAGTGTAGCTGATCCATTAGAGCGACTAGGTGGTCAACTGCTTGCTGAGCTTGTGGGCCTTCAGCTGAAATAGTTACTACCGTACCTTTAACTAGACCTAGAGTTTGTAGTTTGAAAAGGCTTTTTGCGCTTGCGCTTTTGCCGTTAGAAGTCACTGTGATGTCCGCATCAAAGCCTTTTGCTTCTTTAACGAACTGTGCAGCTGGGCGAGTGTGTAGGCCGTTTTCTGCTGTGATTTCTACTTTCTTCTCGTACATGTTAATACCCCGAATAATTTATATAGTTTTGATAGTTCACCACAAATTTAGCTTAACTTTTAATCAATCATTGTGCTACTGCAAAACGTTGTTTTCGTGTTAGAGCCGCTATCGTGTAATGATTTTTGGTCTTTTGACGTTTGGTTGTTTGATGCCAACAGACCAGAATCTTCGAACTGCTTCTTTATTTTGAAGCGAAAAATAAAACAGTCGTGATATTACCAAAGGTGAGGCAGGGATCAACAAAAAAGCCCCATAAAGGGGCTTTTTTCAGTGAAAAATTGATTTAACCACGTATTACTGTTGGTTCTCTTTTTCAGTAAAGATGCCTGCAAACAAGGCTGAGCTTAGGTAGCGCTCACCAGAGCTTGGTAGAACAGTTACAATGGTCTTACCAGCGAATTCTGGTAGTTCGGCCAAACGATTGGCTGCAATAACTGCTGCACCTGAAGAGATACCTGCAAGGATGCCTTCTTCTTCCATTAGGCGACGAGCCATAGCGATCGCTTCATCAGACGTTACTGCTTCAACGCGGTCGATAATTTCTAGGTCTAAGTTCTCTGGAATGAAGCCAGCACCAATACCTTGGATTTTGTGAGGAGCTGGTTTGATTTCTTCACCCGCTAGTGCTTGAGCAATAACTGGCGACTCAGCTGGCTCAACTGCAACAGAAGTAATCGCTTTGCCTTTTTCGCCTTTGATGAAACGGCTAGTACCTGTGATAGTACCACCAGTACCAACACCCGCTACGAATACATCAATTTCGCCGTCAGTTGCTTCCCAAAGCTCTGGTCCAGTTGTTTTCTCGTGGATCTGAGGATTTGCAGGGTTGTTGAATTGTTGTAGAAGCAAGTATTTTTCTGGGTTGCTTGCAACAATTTCTTCAGCTTTAGCAATTGCGCCTTTCATGCCTTTTGCCGCTTCAGTTAGCTCAAGGTTTGCACCTAGTGCTTTAAGAAGCTTACGACGCTCAAGACTCATTGACTCAGGCATGGTTAGCGTAAGCTTGTAGCCGCGAGCTGCAGCAACGAACGCTAGAGCAACACCCGTGTTACCACTTGTAGGTTCTACTAGTTCAACGCCTTCTTTCAAAGTGCCAGCTTTTTCTGCTTCCCAAATCATGTTAGCACCGATACGGCACTTAACACTGAAGCTTGGGTTACGAGCTTCTACTTTTGCTAGAACTTTACCGCCACTGACTTTATTTAGGCGAACAAGAGGAGTATTACCAATGGTAAGCGAGTTATCTTCGTAAATTTTGCTCATGATTTATGATCCTTCATTACACAACGCCCAAATAAAGTGTGGTTTTGTTTGGGCCAATTATTATTGACTACTATTAGCATCTAGCATATTTGAGCGTGGTAAAGCTTAGAAGGATTAAAAAGTTATATCTTATTAATTGATATTAGTGTTGCTGATGACTTTTGAATTCTGCAACCCACATCGCTGTTGCGCCACAAACAGCAACTGGCATAACGAATAAGTTGATAATGGGGATTGAGGTTAAAAAAGTCACCACAGTACCGAAGCCATAAGCCTTAGATTGCTTTGATTTCAAATTCTGCCTCATATCATCAAAGGCGATCTTATGGTTATCAAA
Source organism: Vibrio sp. ABH4_348 (assembly GCF_056159765.1). Lineage (NCBI taxonomy): Bacteria > Pseudomonadati > Pseudomonadota > Gammaproteobacteria > Vibrionales > Vibrionaceae > Vibrio > Vibrio sp. ABH4_348. Next base: position 614,827 of record NZ_JBSWVW010000001.1, read on the forward strand.
CGGGTAGTCGCAATATTGGACGGCAATCATCCATGCGGTAAACACAAACCAAAGTAGTGGCCCCAAGGTTTGTCCTAGTGCAGGTATCAGTAAAATTATAAACAAACCAATCGCTTTTGGAACTATGTAGACAAGTTTGCGCCATTCTCTTTTTAATACTCTAGGTATATCTTTAATAACTGAGGTAAGGGACGTTTGTTCGACATTGTGCCCCGACAAATGTTGCTCAACTTTTTCCGCGAGCAACCCATTCAGCGGTGCCGCAATAAAGTTCGCAATGGTACTGAAGAAATAAGAACATGTGGCAATCGCAGTAAGCGCAAGGAAGGGCCAGAGCAAGTAATGCAACCACTCAAGAAAGTTAGGAAGTCCTCCTAACCATGAGTTTAGCCATTCATTTAAGTTGTATAAAAGGTAAAACAGCGCGCCACCAACTAAAAGAATGTTGGTGATCAGAGGTAAGATGACGAATTTTCTAATTCCCGGAGTGAAGGCAATAGTGACACCTGAAGCAAAATAGCCAAATCCGGAACGCACTCTGGCTTCTTTTGGTGTTGTTATCGTATTGATAGGTTGAGTAGCCATTCTAGATTTATTCCGTTGATTACTTTGTCTGTATGTTAAACATTTAAAAAGACAAAGACATGAATGAGAAAGGTCCAATAATAACGAGAGAGGCTGCAGGGAGCACACATTTTCTCGATTTTTAAGGAACTTCTAACATTAAGTTGTTCTAAAAGAGGGAGCAGTTTTGTTAAAGTGCTTAAATAACTAAGGTAAACACAACTGCCTGAATAAGAATATCCGTCTGAGAGTTAAGAATGCAGGAATTGCGATTTGTACTAATAGTTGTCGGTGCGCTTGCCATAGCAGCGCTGCTATTTCATGGTCTTTGGACCAGTAAAAAAGACGCTAAAGCAAAATTTGGTCACAAACCGATAGGTAAAATAGACGAGGAGCAAAATGATACCGCTACCGAGCGTGCTTTTGCTCCTGAAGATGATTTTGAAATTATTCGCAAGCCATCCAGTCGCAGTTTTGACAACGATGAGTCGCTCAAAGCTGACCCTTTGTTAGGCGATACAGAATCACTAGAAATAGATTCGCCAGTAATCGAATCCCCAAAAGCTCAACCTGAAATTCGCAATTCGAATGATTTAGACGATGACTTAGATATTCCATCCTTTAATGCGGTGGATACTGATGTTGAATCGCCAGAGTTAGAGACGGTGACAACAGCAAGCCTAGTTGAATCAGAGCAAATTGTTGAATCAGATCAAGTCATTGAAAAAGAGGCGGATAACCAAGATGATGACATGCAAGTCATCGTGCTTAACGTTCACTGTAATGGAAAAGAACCCTTTGTTGGAACTGACCTCTTTGAAAGTATGAGTCAAAATGGACTCAAGTACGGTGATATGGATATCTTCCATCGTCATTCTGACCTGTCAGGTAATGGTAAAGTCATCTTTAGTGTTGCTAACATGATGCAACCGGGAACTCTGAAACATGATGATCCTGCGACGTTCACCACCAAAGGGATTTCGTTCTTTATGACGTTGCCTGGCTTTGGTGACCCCGAGCAAAACTTCAAACTTATGTTGAAAACGGCGCAGCAAATTGCCGATGACATGGGGGGGAACGTGTTAGATGACAGACGTAACCTAATGACTCCAAACCGACTTGATGCTTACCGGGAGCAAATTCAGCTCTACAAAGCTGAGCAAATCGCTTAAGAGCTAAGATATCTAAACACTGTTAAAAGAGCTCCAGTTGGAGCTCTTTTTGATCCGGATAACTTTTCGCAAAATCGTTATCTTCATGGCAACATATCCCTTCAAATTAGCACTGGAACCCCAAAATATGTCCTTAGAACGTATAGAAGAACTGCGCGAAGCTTTGCGTCATCACAGTCATTTGTATTATGTACTTGATACTCCACAAATACCCGACGTGGAATACGACAGAATGTTTCAAGAGCTTGAGAAGCTTGAGGCCGAACATCCAGAGTTAGTCACATCAGAGTCACCTACACAGCGAGTCGGAGGTCAAGCACTCGCCGCCTTTGAACAAGTTTCTCACCAGTTACCCATGTTGTCTTTATCCAATGCCTTTAATGAAGATGACTTGGATGCATTTTATAAACGTTTGTCGGACAGATTGGATGTTTCAACCTTAACCGGATTCAGTTGTGAACCTAAACTAGATGGCCTTGCAGTAAGTTTGCGTTATGAAGACGGGGTTTTGGTGCAAGCGGCAACTCGTGGCGACGGTACAACGGGCGAAAACATTACTGAAAACGTTCGGACCATTAAGGCGGTTCCACTAAAACTTCGCGGACAAGAATATCCAAGAGTTTTGGAAGTTCGTGGTGAAGTGTTTATTTCCAAACAGGGTTTTGAAGTTCTAAATGAATCGGCTAAGAAAAAAGCTCAGAAAGCTTTCGCAAATCCAAGAAACGCTGCTGCGGGTAGCTTGAGACAACTGGATCCAAGAATAACGGCTACTCGCCCTCTGACTATGTATTGCTATGGCGTTGGTTACGTTGAGCAAGGAACGCTCGCCGAATCCCACTATCAAAGACTTGAACGACTAAAAGAGTGGGGCTTGCCGGTTTGTCCGGAAAGTAAATGGGTCGAGAATTTTTCTGAGGTTCAAGAGTTCCAACGTTCAATTTTGGCCAAAAGAGACTCGCTACCGTATGAGATCGATGGTGCCGTGATTAAAATCGACAATATTGCTTTGCAAGATGAGCTTGGCTTTGTTGCACGAGCACCAAGATGGGCGATTGCGTTCAAGTTTCCGGCTCAAGAAGAGGTTACCATCCTTAATGATGTTGAATTTCAAGTTGGACGAACAGGCGCAATTACACCTGTGGCTAAGTTAGAACCAGTTTTTGTCGGTGGGGTGACGGTTTCTAATGCCACCCTTCATAACCAAGATGAAATTGAGCGCCTACAAGTCAAAATTGGCGACACTGTTGTGATTCGGCGCGCCGGAGATGTGATCCCACAAATCGCGAGTGTGGTTACAGCGAGGCGCCCAGATGATGCAAAAGATATAGTGTTTCCTAGCCAATGTCCGGTTTGCCAGTCAGTAATTGAGCGAGTAGAAGGAGAGGCGGTCGCAAGGTGCACCGCAGGTTTAGTTTGCCAAGCGCAAAGGAAAGAAGCATTAAAGCACTTTGTCTCGCGTAAGGCGCTTGATGTCGATGGCTTAGGAGACAAAGTCATCGAGCAATTAGTTGATAAGGAGATGGTGGAAACACCAGCTGATCTCTTCAAACTTACTGCCGGGCAACTCACGGTACTTGAGCGAATGGGCCCCAAGTCGGCGCAGAATATTGTCAATGCATTGAACAAATCGAAACTGACAACTCTAGCGCGCTTCATTTATTCATTGGGGATTCGAGAAGTCGGCGAGGCAACCGCGGCAAACCTAGCTCAGCATTTTATGACGCTAGATAAAATTAAATCGGCCAGTATCGAACAATTGATTGAAGTTAATGATGTTGGCAACATAGTTGCAGCTCACGTTGAGAGTTTTTTTGTACAAGAGCGTAACCAAGTGGTGATCGACGAGCTAATAGCCAAAGGTATTAAATGGCCAGATATAGAATCATCAGACCAATCTCAAGGTGCCCGTCCTTTAGATGGTAAAACGGTGGTTTTAACCGGAACACTGTCTCAGCTGAAGCGAAACGATGCCAAAACCGCTCTCCAAGCACTAGGTGCCAAGGTGGCCGGTTCCGTGTCTAAAAATACAGATATCCTTTTTGCTGGTGAAAATGCTGGTTCCAAGCTGGCTAAAGCAGAAGCACTGGGTGTAGAGGTACAGGACGAACAGCAACTAGTCGTGTTACTTGACCAATATTCATAACAAGGACTTTTTTAACAAACCGAGTTTGTTATAAATGCTCGTTACTCTTCAATTTAAAAGTCGTAATTGATAAATGCTCAAATAAAACAGAGGATTATCAATTACGGCTTACTTCACAATTTTTTAACCTTCTTCAACGGCATTTGGCCATTTATCGAACGTCAACTTTGATAAGTTGCTGAAAAACATAGTGCTTGGCAAAGTTCCCTAAAGTTCAAAATAAATTTGGAATGTAAATCACATTTCGTGTGAAAGTATGTGCTTCATCATATTTTTCTAGAAAAAAAAAAAGATTACGTTGATGTTTCGTCAATGGCGAGTAGTCTTTAACACCGTAAGTACGCATCGCGTCGCTTACCTAGGTACTAGATACCTCGACAGGAAATTTTCTCTCCCTATGGCGGCCAACTTTAGGGAGAAGCAAAAAAGCTATATCCATTTTAGGAGTTTTAAAACATGTTTAAACGTACACTTCTAGGTGCTGCGATTGCTTCTGTAGCTTTCGCTGGTACTTCTAACGCTGCTATCGATCTAGCTGGCGAAAAAGTTCAACTTTTCGGTCTAGCTTGGGGTGGTGTTAACTACAAAGACGTTACAACTACGTCTGAAACAACTGCTGGCGTTGGTGCGCAAAGCTCTGATGTTGAAACACTAGCGGGTGACCAAGGAGGTCGTCTAGGTTTCAAAGGTACGGTCGAATTTGATCAAGTAGAACCTGACTTTATCTATGAAATCGCATCTAACTTCGCAACTGAAGGCAATGAGCAGCGTGATACTTGGATTGGCTTTACATTTGACGAAGTTGGTAAAGTTCGTTTCGGTCGTGTATTGGCAGCTGGTTTTGAAGTTGTAGATGATGTGGCTGGTGGTAACTCAGGTTCTGGTAATGCTGGTGCAGATCTAAAACACGTAGAAGCAAACGATGCTGACCTTGCAAATGATGTAGGCATTGTAAACTTTGACCGTGTAAGTAATGCTATTCGTTTTGACTCTGTTGACTACAACGGCTTCTCGTTCGCAGCATCTTACCACAACGGTAATTCAGACACTGAGCAAAGCACTTTAGGTTTTTACGGTAAGTTTGCAAATGATACATTTGCACTTCGTGCAGGTCATCTAACACAAGACGGCTACACAGTAGACGGTGTTCGTCGTTTTGATAATTCTCAAACGGATTTTTCTGCAAGTCTATACCTTGGTTCACTAACAATCGAAGGTGCTGTTACATCAGCTGATTTAGACGGTGCAGATGGCCAGGCTGACGATTCTCAGCGTGGTGCTCTAGTTCACGCTCGTTACAACTTCGACAACGGTTGGTACGTCCGTGCTGGCTACGGTAAGCGTGGTGTATCTGATACTGTAGAGACTCTTGGTCTAGATGATTCTGATGTTTCAATGGGCTTCCGTGTAGGTACAAACTACAATGGTGTTGATCTGTTCTGGGATGTTAAGCACAACGAAGAACGTTCTTTGATCAACAACCAGACTATTACAGTTGTTGAAACTCAATCTGTTGGCTTCAACGTTGAGTACGCATTCTAATCAAGTTTTCTTGATATAGTTTGATTTAACGGGCATTCTTCGGAATGCTCGTTTTGTTTTATATCAACTGGATGTTTCATGAAGAATTTAATTTTAGTTTTTATCTTAGCTCTTACCGCACTTAGTTCAGCAAATGCTATTGCTCAGGCTGATATTAAGTTTTCTACAAATATAAGCCCAATGGTTGTAAATGATGATGTAATAGGGACATTTGGCGGTTTTTTTGGCCCGGATTCTTATGATTTAAAACACTCTGGCTTGAACCAAGTAGTTTTTCAGTATTGGGTTAACTACCGCGAAGGCGGTATTTTACAAAAATACAATTCCCCAAGTTTTGTGGTAACATTTGATGTAAAAGATGGTGAGTTTTATACATTGGAGCCATATAGACAGCTAAAAAATATTGATAAGCGAAAAAGCTTTGTAGCTAACCCTACCATTCATTTACTGGACAGTTCAGGTAATAAGGTAGATGCGAAAATTGAATATATTGGTGTTCCGTCCCACGTTGGACAAGACCTATTGAGGGAGCTTAAGCGCTATAATCGCGTCAACAATATTCAAGTACGCTCGGATTCATTGATTGCAGAAAAAGATTCTATTGTTGAGTCGGTGGTAAAAGAGCTTTCACAGGCAGGCCAACTTCCACAAACTTCTCCTGCTTCAAGTAAAGCTTTAGACATGGCTCAATACTGGTTTGAAAAAGCCTCAGCTAGTGAAAAAGAGCAGATAGTTGAATGGGCATTTGCCAACCGTAAAGTGGTAAATGTGACTGAGCTTTCAGGTAGCAAGCCTCTGGAAATGATGAGCTACTGGTTTAAAGAAGCATCTCCGGAAGAGCGTAAAGCTATTGCTGGCTGGTTAGCAGCTCAATAAATAGGTTTATGTAATAGATTTAAAAAGGCAGCCTGTTGGCTGCCGTTGTCGTTTTAAGATGATAGAATTAGTAAAGCTTAGAATACAGTTTTCGGCGGTATTGCCCGGTTAATGGGTTTGATTGGCCAAGCGCGGTTAAAATTTCCATAAAGGCAGCTTTTACCTCACCATCAAAAACGTGTAAATCGCTATCTAGCGGTTGCCAGAGCTTTTCTAAGGCCTCCTCATCACGACCGACTTGATGGTAGTTTTTAGCCAGTTCTATAAGTACTGATAAATCATCTGGGTTTTCTTGATGCTTGACTTCAAGAGCTTGGAGTTCTGGGCTGTTCGCGGCTTCTTTTAGCAATTCAAGTTGTGACATCAAGGTTTTGTAGTGACCATCTTGATATTCGAGCGGAATATTGCTGAGTAAAGTTTCCGCTATATCAGCCTGTTGAGAGCTTAAATAGCAGCTAGCGAGTGCCAGTTTGACTTCAGGCTTGCTTTGCCCTTCCTCAGACAGAGTTTTGAGAACTGTCAGTGCCTGATCAAAGTTCTGTTCGCCCAACAATTGAGTCGCTTGATTAAAACTCAGTTCATCTTGTGAAGGCAGGTGCTTTGCCAACATTTGTTTTATTGCAGCAAGCTCTTGAGGGCCACCTAAACCGTCTACAGGTTGGCCGTTAACAAATAATGCAATGGTAGGCAGAGCTTGTACCCCAAACTGCCCGGCAATCATTTGTTGTTCTTCACAGTTGAGCAAGGCTAGTGTAAATGCCCCATTATATTGATTGGCTAGGCTTTGCAGTGATTCAATAACTTGCGTACTCTCCGGAATAGAGGGTGCCCAGAAGTGAATCAGCACAGGCTGCTGCATTGAGCTTTCTAAGACTTCGCGGAAGTTTTGTTCGACCAGTTCGACAATATGAGGAGATTGCATGCTAACGCCCTAAAAATGAGTTCTAACTGCTCGGTCTGGCAGTTTATGGAAACAGTAAATCAATAATGGGGTTAGCGGTAAACGAAAACAAGCCCTAGTAATGAGCAAGGGCTTGTTAGAAGATAAGAAATAAGCTTATAGCAGCGCAAATACCAATGATATTGAGTTGATAAAGTGACAAGGTGGTTCATCCAAGTTATCCGACCCTAAAACTATACCTTTGGATTGTTACTCATTTATTACATTTCTTTGCATGAATTATGCGGCCGAATACAAAATTTTGTCGAGTAGCCTCGTCGGTAATAAACGCTTTAGCACAGCAAAAACCTTGGTTGGCGTGGTAATTCGATAGCGAGCTTTAGGGTGAGTTGCTTCTAATGAGTGCAAAACGGGTTGCAAACAACTACTCGGTGGCAGAACAAAGTGGTTGTTGGATTTGTCAGATTCAAGCCGTTGTAGCTGAGCTTGGTAGGATTTACTGTGATAACTATGTTCACTATCAATCCATTTAATGAATGAGTGATGAGCATTCTCTCTGAACTGGGTTTCAATTGGCCCGGGCTCAATTAATGTGATTTTGATATTGGTGTCTCTGAGTTCAAGCCTCATTGTGTCGGTCCAACCTTCAATCGCAAACTTAGAGGCGTTGTACGCCCCGCGATATTTCATTGCAGCAAAACCGAGGACAGAACTATTCTGAATAATACGTCCTTGCCCATTTTTTCTCATATGCGAAATAGCAAGTTGAGAGAGTTCATGCCAGCCAAAAAAGTTGGTTTGAAATTGCTGCTTAAGTGCTTCAATAGGTAAATCTTCCAATGCCCCTGCTTGTCCATAGGCACCATTATTAAACAATGCGTCTAACTTACCATTGGCAAGTGCTAGAGCCTGCTTGAAACCTTGTTGTATTAAGCTAGAGTCATCAAGATCTAATCGAACGCAATTCAGACCTTCATTCTGCAGTCGTTCTACGTCTTGTTGTTTACGGCAAGACGCTATCACTTGATAACCTCGTCTTTTGAGTTCGTGAGAAATATAATAACCAATACCAGTCGAGCAACCGGTAATAAGAATCGACTTAGACATGAAATACTCTGATAAAAAGAAATACGGGTTAAGCAATAGTAAATTATTAATGACGCAAAAGATCTTTCAGCGCCGGCTCGATTCTTGAGTAACTAAATTTGAATCCAAGCTCAGTGAGTTTTTTGGGCTTCGCTCGAATACTGTCAATCAGAAGCTGAGCACTTTCTCCCATCATCATCTCCATCATAAACTGAGGAACAAACATCCAATGTGGTTTGCCAAGTGTCGCAGCAATGGATTGATTCAGCTGCTTGTTTGAAACGGGATGTGGCGCGGTAATATTAAATGCACCGTTAGCGTGTGGTGTGGTGAGTAAGAAAAAGATAGCTTTAACTGCATCCAAAATGTGAATCCACGGAATGTACTGCTCTCCCGAGCCAACGGGACCTCCGACACCAAATTTGTGTGGGAAGACCATTTTAGGTAAAGCCCCCCCTGAACCTAATACGACACCTGTTCTGAGAAGACAGACACGGGTGTCGTTGCTTCTTGCCCGCAGTGCGATTTCCTCCCATTTAGCGCAAACTTTATGGGAAAAATCTTCGGTCGTGGCTTTGAGACTTTCATCAAATGGATGTTGCTGCTGGTCACCGTAGTAACCCACCGCAGAACCACTAATAAAAGTATGTGGTGGAGTGGTACTGGCATGAATCAGAGAGACCAGTTGTTCGGTTATATCCCATCGGCTGTGACAGATCTTTTGCTTTTGAGTTTTGCTCCAACGCTTATCGGCAATGGGCTCACCTGCAAGATTAATCACGGCATCGAACTCATTTAGATCCTTGAGTTTCTTGAGGTCTTGCAAATAGCGAATATTACCAAGGTCAGCGTGTTGAACTTTGTTTTTTGCGGATGTGATATCACGAGTCACTAAGGTGATTTTTTCAGTGGACAGCAGCTTGAGTAGTTCTTGGCCGATAAATCCGGTACCACCGGTTATGAGAATATTCATTAAGTGATCGTTACCTTTTATCTTAGTTTATTCACTAAATTAACACGTTACATTCATCAACATGTTCTGATGCAATAGAAACATAGTCCGCCTAGATAAGCTTAGATCAATGAGCGAGTAATTAATTGGCTTATTCGGTTTTGTACATCCACCAAGATCACAGTTTTTATCAGAAAAAGGAAGTGATTTCAGAATGTTGAAAAAAATCACACTGACCCAAGAATGAAAGTGCCATGCTCAGGTATTAACCACCCATAACTAAAAGAAAAGGTGTCAGTGAGTATGAGGCGAGTTGATGCGAGGATTTAAAGCGTTGATAACAGCATTACTTGGTAGTGTTAGAGATTTACTTCCTATTGTTGCTGTCATCGCTTTTTTCCAACTTGTGGTTTTGAACGAACCCTTGCCAAACATCGGTTCCATATTGACTGGGTTGTTACTGGTTGTAATGGGACTAACTCTGTTTATATTCGGTTTGGAGCTTGGCTTGTTCCCCATTGGTGAAAGTATGGCACAAGCGTTTGCTCAAAAGGGCAGCGTATTATGGTTACTTATATTTTCGTTTTGTCTGGGCTTTGGTACGACCATAGCAGAACCTGCATTAACTGCCGTCGCCTCTGAAGCTGCAAGAGTGGCGGCCGATGGTGGCATGATAGCAAGTGAACCAGCTGAGCTGGATGCTTATGCGTTAGGCCTTCGATTTACTGTCGCCGTGTCAGTTGGGTTTGCCATTGTGATTGGTGTTCTAAGGATTCTCAAAGGATGGCCAATACAGTATTTGATTATTGGCGGCTACATTTGCGTAGTGGTTCTTACTGGGTTCGCGCCGGATAGCATTATTGGGGTTGCGTATGACTCGGGCGGTGTAACCACTTCAACCATTACCGTGCCACTAGTTACAGCTCTAGGTGTTGGCCTGGCTTCTTCAATCAAAGGTCGAAACCCTATGATAGATGGATTCGGGTTAATCGCTTTTGCCTCTTTACTGCCAATGATGTTTGTCATGGTCTATGGGATGGTGGTGGCATGATTGGTTGGCAAGCTTTTTTTGACACGCTTTTGAGCACGATTACCGATGTAATACCGATTGCCTCGATTATTTTTGGATTCCAGTTTGCTGTGCTAAAGCGACCAATCACCAACCCGCTAAAAGTCATTCTGGGGTTTAGTTATGTCATTGTTGGTTTGAGTCTGTTTTTAATGGGGTTAGAGCTGGCTTTGTTTCCCCTGGGAGACACTATGGCCAAGCAACTTACCGAACCCAGTTTTCTTAGAACCCTTCAATCAAATGTCGGTCCACTTACCGCCGGTGATTACTATTGGGTCTATATTTTTGCGTTCCTTATCGGGTTTAGTACCACGATTGCTGAGCCATCTCTAATTGCCGTGGCGATAAAAGCGAGCCAAGTTTCTGGTGGGGTGATTAAAGTCAATGGGTTGAGAGTTGCTGTTGCGTTGGGTGTTGCGGCGGGTATTTCGTTGGGGAGCTACCGCATTGTGGTTGGTGACCCCATCCACTATTACATCATTGCTGGATATGTCGTAGTGGTGATTCAAACGTTTTTTGCACCAAAAACGATCGTTCCGTTGGCCTACGATTCTGGTGGTGTCACAACCTCAACAGTAACGGTCCCCCTAGTGGCAGCATTGGGATTGGGGTTAGCTTCCACGGTTCCGGGTAGAAGCCCGATGATAGATGGTTTTGGGCTGATCGCCTTTGCCAGTTTATTCCCCATGATTTCGGTCATGGGTTATGCCCAGCTTACCGCGTGGCTCAATAAGAATATCAATCAGGAGAATGATGATGCGCTTTAAACTACTTCTGGCATTTGTGGAAGAAAGCAAAACAGATACGGTGCTTGATGCGGCCAGAAAAGCAGGTGCAACCGGCGCGACCGTGATTAATCACGCTCGAGGGCAAGGCTTGAATCAAAAACGCACATTTTTTGGCTTAACCCTCGAAGTACAAAAAGACGTTGTTCTATTTGTTGTTGAAGAACACTTGGCGCGTAAGGTTCTGGAAACCATCAGTCAAGTGGGAGAATTCGATCAAGAATCAGGGCAGGGGATCGCGGTGCAAATAGACGTTGAAGATGCAGTCGGTGTTGCGCATCAAGTTCAGAGCTTATCAAAATTGGTTGAGGATGAAATATGAGTGAGCAAGTCACTATTCGAGTGCGGGATGTCATGTCTAGCACTTATGTCGAAGTTGACGGTTTAAACACTGTCCAAGAAGGTATAGCGCTAGCCAAAGAACATCAGGTTAAGGCCTTGGTGGTCAAGAAGCGCCATCAAGATGATGAGTATGGTTTAGTGTTGATGAACGATATTGCTAAAAAAGTCTTAGCAAAAAACCGTTCTCCCGAACGCACCAATATCTACGAAATTATGACTAAGCCAGCCTTGTCCGTAGACCCCGATATGCAAGTTAAGTATTGCGCTCGATTGTTTGAGCATTTTGGCATTAGTCGCGCGCCAGTTATCGAAAACGGAAAAATTATTGGAATGGTCAGCTACAACAACATCGTGATCAATGGAATGGCGTAACAATCCTGGTACGGTAACTCATGTGTTCATGCAAAATTAAGGAAACTGGATGAAGCTATTAATTGCCTCTGATCTTCACGGCTGCGCTCGCTCGACAGAAGTGATAGTTGAAACCTATCTAAAAGGTGATTTTGACACGCTAATTTTATTAGGCGATTTGCTAAACCACGGACCTAGAAATCCTGTGCCGTCAGGTTACGATCCTAAACATGCTGCAGAGATTCTCAATGAAGTGGCATCCGACATCATCGCGGTAAAAGGTAACTGTGATAGTGAAGTTGACCAGATGCTATTGGATTTCCCAATGAGCAGTAAACAAAGTTGGGTGTTACTGCCAAACAAACGCCGATTACTGCTGTCTCACGGACATATAGATAATCCTGCAAACCACCCTCCGTTGCGTGAAAACGATTGTTTGGTATTTGGTCATACCCATTTGCCTGTTGCGGAGCAGAAAAACGGTTGTTTCTATTTCAACCCTGGCTCACCGACTTTTCCACGAGAAGGGCATTCACCCAGTTATGGAATTATTGATTCAGAAAACTTACAGGTTATGTCACTGGGCGGTGAGGTAATTCAACAAATCAATTGGTAAGTGGGCTACGGTCTACTTACTATCTGAATGTCCCAGATCCATATCTGGGGCAATAATGTTTCTCACTTTTTGCTTGAGTATTTTTGCTTCAGGGAAGCCTTGGTCGCGTTTACGCTCCCAGATCGACTCTCCATTACAAAATATTTCGAACCGACCGCCTGTATCTGGGTATAACGAAACTTGTTCGATTTCTTCACTAAAAGTATGCAATAGTTCTTGGCTTAGCCAAGTTGAACGGAGCATCCAATTACACTGACGGCAATAGTGAATTTCTATTTTTGCTTTAATCATTGTTATATACCTAAATCAGTAATTTGATTCCAACAGCAAAGGTTAGTACTTCAAAAAGAGTTTTTGTCACTCGGTTGGAAAATCGTTGAGAAAGCCAAGCTCCCATTGCTCCACCCAAAAATGAACCGATTAGAAGAGTAGGGAGCCATATCCAGTGGATTGGGGCACCACCATAGGCTACAGCAATACCACCCGTTCCATTCCAAAATATACCAACACAAACCAAGGTATAAGCGACTGCCTTTTTATAACTGAACCCAAAGCAGCGCACTAAAAATACGGTGACCAAAAGACCGGAACCTGCAGTGATAGATCCGTTAATGGCACCTATAACAAACAACGTAAAAGCGGCGAACACCCAGCGTCCCCAAGTGTCTGCTTTCTCAACTTCACATTGTCCAAGATCTTTTTTAAAGAAGGAGTAGCAACCAAGCAGCAATATGGTCCAGCCTAGTATCGAGCGCGCAATTGCGTCAGGAACTTGTAAGATGATGTGCGCACCTAACATGACCCCGACAAGGCCAAATAAGGTGACAAATAGCCCGAACTTAAAACTGAGAGTCCCCGTTTTTAAATGAGAGTAAGCAGCGCCAAACCCCAAAGCGACACTCGCAAGTTTATGGGTAGCAAGAGCCTGAGCAAAGGGAAGCCCTAGGAATAACAAAAGCGGAAACTGTAATAATCCAGCACCACCGCCCGACATCGCCGCTAACGCATTCGATAGGGTTGAGCCAATGAGCAATAGAATCGTTTCAAACCATGACATTATTGGCTTCCCTTACCTGACCCTAATAGGCGAAAAATAATTTGGATCGGTTGCCCAGATCAGTCCAAAGCAGTGTGTGACCATCCAGAATATCGATTTTTTGGCTTTGCTTAGCGTGAACTTTGTAAAACTCTTTCACTAAGGTGATTTCTTCCTCAGATAAATACAGTGTTTCCGCTGGCATTAAGTCACGAAATTCGGTGGGAGATATCAACATATAATTGTCTGCTAGTTCCCATTTCCCGGTTTCTGAAAACCGAATAGGCCTTTCATCAAAGCCGCCTGCAGTTCTGAGAAAGATTCGACTGTCTCGAATATAAGTGCCGTTGGAAAGAAATTTGGTATTCGCGAGTACGTTAACTCTTCGAACAATACCCATTTGCGCGAGTGTGTCATTCTCAGGCAATACGGAAACAATGTTTGAGTGCCATTCATGAGACAAGATCAAATGGTCAACTCGTACTACATAACTCCAATAGAGATAAAAACTGACAAAGGCTGAAAGTGCCATTGTCGCGATGGACATTTTTTTAACCATCACAAGCACCCTCCATTTCCTGTATCAGAGTGGCGATTGAGTCGAATCGTATTGTGTTTGATCGTGTGATCATGAGAGTGGACGAAGTTAATCGACAATATCGACTCTACCGTTCCCGTTACGATAATGCGATCGATGGATTGTTTATTATCCTGGTTTTCAAAATAAAGGTTCACACAGGCTTCTATTTCGTTAGCCCAAGATGATAGCTCTGGATTGTGGCGTGGAATTTCTACATCAATACCTTGCACGGTCAGCATGCTTGAAAACGTTGAGTGTGTAGGAACGAATTTGGACCACAACCAGATAGGAATCAAAATACTGAAAAACCCCAAATACCATTTAACATTGCGTAGTCGAGTGGATGGCAGTCCTTTGGAGTGAGTACCAGGTGACGTATCTACTGTCGATAACTCTGCGCGAGCAGTTTCAACGATATTTGCTGGGCTTTCATCGGTGCTTTTGGGGCGCTGCATTGCATTGATGTCGGTTGAACGCTCCAGTGCACAAATCAACTGATACCCGCGCTTTGGCACCGTTTTTATTAGTGCGGGTCTACGCGTAGAATCTTTTAAAAGCTTGCGCAGTGTCGAAATGGCTTGAGTCAAGCTGCTGTCATCAACTTCAATACCTTGCTGTCGCCATGCGCAGTCGAGCAACTGTTCACGAGAAACGACTTCGCTATGGAAATCACATAACAAGGACAAAATGCGGCTTTCGTTACTGCCAACCCGAGTGACTTCATTGTTTTCAGAAGTATCTGTCAACATTGAGGTATTCGGGTCAAAAATAAAACGTTCAGCAATAAAGAATTTCGTGCCTGCCGGCGTTGTTGTAAAAACCATGTCAAAAATAACGTGCTGTCTAGCTATCAAAACACCTTGCTATATATCTTCAAAATTGACATCAATTAATCAAAGATATCGAACAGGGTTCTCAAACGGGTGCATAGCATAGTCAATATCTGATCAAAAAACACCGCTTTTATTGTAGTGACACTTGATTTCCGATTTTTCACCCATATCTATCTGACAAGCATGACGTAACTAAACGTCGTTTTTCTGAACATTGCTTAACTTACATTGCTTGGAGCAAACAATGAGCGAAGTAGCGACTAAAAACAAAGAAACTCGTGGCTTTCAGTCAGAAGTAAAACAATTACTACACTTGATGATTCACTCTCTTTACTCAAACAAAGAGATTTTCTTACGTGAACTGATTTCAAACGCATCAGATGCATCTGACAAATTACGCTTTGAGGCGTTATCTAATTCAGAGCTTTACCAAGGTGATGCTGACCTTGGCGTAAAACTGTACTTTGACGAAGATGCCAATACCTTAACTATCTCAGATAACGGTATCGGTATGACTCGTGATGAGGTGGTTGAAAACCTAGGTACCATCGCTAAGTCTGGTACGGCGGACTTCTTCTCTAAACTATCAGAAGACCAGAGCAAAGATGCCCAACTGATTGGTCAATTTGGTGTTGGTTTTTACTCAGCGTTTATCGTGGCTGATGCTGTCACCGTTCGAACGCGTAAAGCTGGTGCGACTTCAAGTGATGCCGTTCAATGGCACTCAAACGGTGAAGGTGAGTACACACTAGAAGACATCGAAAAAGAGTCTCGTGGTACTGATATCGTGCTGCACATGCGCGAAGATGGCAAAGAGTTCCTAAGTGAATGGCGTCTGCGTGAGGTAATTGGCAAATATTCTGATCACATTAGTATCCCTGTTTCTATTCAAACCGCAGAGCGCGATGAAGAAGGCAAAGAAACTGGTGAGAAAAAGTGGGAGCAAATTAACAAAGCTCAAGCGCTTTGGACCCGCAGCAAATCTGACATCACAGATGAAGAATACAAAGAATTCTACAAGTACGTCTCTAATGACTTTGCAGACCCTGCTGTATGGAGCCATAACCGCGTAGAAGGGAAAAACGATTACACCAGTTTGTTGTACATCCCGTCAAAAGCACCTTGGGATATGTTCAACCGCGATCATAAAAGTGGCCTAAAACTTTATGTTCAACGTGTATTCATCATGGATGACGCTGAACAGTTCATGCCATCTTACCTACGATTTGTTCGTGGCTTAATAGATTCCAACGATTTGCCGTTGAACGTGTCTCGTGAAATTCTGCAAGACAACAAGGTGACTCAGTCGCTACGGGGTGCATGTACTAAGCGTGTACTTACTATGCTTGAAAAACTTGCCAAGAAAGATGAAGAGAAGTATCAAGCATTTTGGAAAGAATTCGGTCTGGTGTTAAAAGAAGGCCCAGCTGAAGATATGTCCAACAAAGAAAAAGTAGCAGGTTTGCTGCGATTCGCTTCAACAGAAGTAGATTCAGCCGATCAAACTGTTTCATTGGCGTCATACGTTGAGCGAATGAAAGAAGGTCAAGACAAGATTTACTACCTAACGGCGGATAGTTATGCCGCTGCGAAGAACAGCCCTCATTTGGAGCAGTTCAAAGCGAAAGGTCTGGAAGTTGTCTTGATGTATGATCGAATAGATGAATGGTTGATGAACTACCTGACTGAGTTTGATGGTAAGCAGTTCCAATCAATCACTAAGTCTGGTCTTGATCTGGGTAAGTTTGAAGACGAAGCGGAAAAAGAGAAGCAGAAAGAAACCGAAGAAGAGTTTAAGTCTGTTGTCGAGCGCACCAAAACTTATTTGGGTGACCGAGTAAAAGAAGTTCGCACGACTTTCAAACTTGCTAATACTCCAGCCGTTGTCGTGACTGACGATTTTGAAATGGGTACCCAAATGGCAAAACTTCTTGAAGCTGCAGGCCAAGCTGCTCCAGAAGTAAAATACATCTTGGAAATTAACCCAAATCACGAACTCGTTAAGAGCATGGCTGACGAGCCAGATGAAGAAGCATTTGGCCGTTGGGCAGAAGTTTTGCTTGGCCAGGCTATGCTTTCAGAGCGTGGTTCAATGGAAGACCCGTCTCAATTCTTAGGTGCGATTAATCAGCTTTTGACTAAAGGCTAACAGCACACGTTAAGTTACAAAGCTCGCTTCGGCGAGCTTTGTCGTTCTACCACTAATTAAATCAGCCAATACCTGTTACTCCGTTTGATATCCAGATAACGGGTTGATTAAAAACCAAACACTTTCGACATTCTTTAGTCTTATACACGTCTAATAGCGCGAAGTTTGTGGTAGGATCGGCGCTTGCCGAAATTCAAATGAATGAGGCGAGATACGGTGGCAGGACGCTAGCCAGTATTATTTATCGATATTCACCTTATACCGAAACTTATCGATTCTCATTAACCACGGTGAGCTTCGGTATAAAACTTAGATACAAAAAGAGGATATAACATGCGCATCATTCTTCTAGGTGCTCCAGGTGCTGGTAAAGGCACACAGGCCCAATTCATTCAGGAGAAATATGGCATTCCACAAATTTCAACTGGTGACATGCTACGTGCAGCAATCAAGGCAGGTACTGAGCTTGGCAAACAAGCAAAAGCAGTAATTGATGCCGGTCAGCTTGTTTCAGATGACATCATCTTAGGTTTGATAAAAGAGCGTATCGCAGAGTCTGATTGCGAAAAAGGTTTCCTACTTGATGGTTTCCCACGCACCATTCCTCAGGCAGATGGCCTAAAAGAAATGGGTGTTGAAGTGGATTATGTTATTGAGTTTGACGTAGCAGATGACGTTATTGTAGAACGCATGGCGGGACGTCGTGCTCATTTAGCTTCAGGTCGTACTTACCACGTTGTGTTTAACCCACCTCAAGTAGAAGGTAAAGACGACGTAACAGGTGAAGATCTTGTTGTACGTGACGATGATAAAGAAGAAACAGTTCGCGCTCGTCTAGGTGTATACCACGATCAAACTGCTCCACTGATTGAGTACTACGGTAAAGAAGCGCAAGCGGGTAACACTAAGTACTTGAAATTTGACGGTACTAAGCAAGTTTCAGAAGTAAGTGCAGACATCGAAAAAGCACTAAGCTAATCAGCACTTGTTGCATAGCTTTGATATAGTAAGGCGACCAAAAGGTCGCCTTTTCTTTTGGTCTTTTTTCAAGGTGTTACGTAATATTACCTGTAACTACTATCGCTCAACGACCTTACGACAGAACTATGACAAAAAAGCTAGGTATTTTACTCGTTAACTTAGGGACTCCAGATGAACCAACAGCCGCTGGAGTGAAACGTTTTTTGGCTGAATTTCTTCACGATCATCGAGTGGTTGATACCAGCCGCTGGATTTGGTGTCCAATTCTTCATGGCATTGTTTTACCGATTCGTTCACCTAAAGTAGCCAAGTTATATCAAACCATATGGATGGATGAAGGCTCTCCATTGATGGTGTACTCCAAGCAACAAGCCAGCACATTGCAAGCTAAGACAGGTTTGCCCGTTGAACTTGGTATGACCTACGGCAATCCCAGCTTGACCGATGGAGTGACTAAACTTCAGGCTCAAGGCGTTGAGCATATTATTGTATTACCTCTGTTTCCACAGTATTCGGCTACCACAACGGGTGCGGTGGTAGATGGATTGAATAAAGCCTTTAAGAAACTTAGAGTGTTCCCCGCGTTTTCTTTAATTCGGGACTACCACGATCACCCTTTGTACATAAAAGCACTGGCTGATCGTATTCGAGAACATTGGCAAAACAATGAACGTGGTGAGTATCTGCTGTGCTCTTATCACGGTATTCCTCAACGCTATGCTGATTTGGGTGATGTCTATCCTCAGCATTGCGAGAAGACAACTGAATTACTCGCAAAAGAATTGGGTTTGAGCGACAGTGAAATTGGTATGACTTATCAGTCCCGTTTTGGTCGTGAGCCTTGGCTACAGCCATACACAGATAAAACGTTGGAGAAAATGCCGGACACTGGTATTAAGAAACTCGACATAGTGACCCCAGCATTTTCTGTTGATTGTTTAGAGACGTTAGAAGAGATCGCTGAAGGCTGTGAAGAAACTTTCTTAGAGGCTGGTGGCGAGAAATTTAACTATATTCCTTGCTTGAATTCGACCGACGCCCACCTTCAGATGATGGAAGCGCTGATTAACTCGGTTAAACCCAATTACAGTTAATTTAGACTTCTATCTAAATCCAGTTCAAAAGCAAAAGGCACCGCGAAGGTGCCTTTTTGATTTTGGACTTCTTGCTAGTAAGATTCGTTGTGAACTGTTTTCACGGCGCGACCTGAAGGGTCTGCATTGTTCTTAAACGATTCGTCCCACTCAATGGCTTTTGCTGAAGAACAAGCGATTGAAGGCCCGCCTGGTACACATTCCGCTGCGGATGGTAGAGGGAACAACTCCTCAAAGATTTCGCGATACATGTAGCCTTCTTTAGTTTGAGGCGTGTTGTATGGGAAGCGGAATTGAGCCGATTCCATCTGCTGATCAGACACTTTTTCTTCCGCAACTGCGCGCAAGGTGTCAATCCATTGATAACCTACGCCATCTGAGAACTGCTCTTTTTGACGCCATGCGATAGAGTCTGGTAGGTAATGCTCAAAACATTCACGTAGAATGTGTTTTTCCATCTTGCCGTTGCCACACATTTTGTCTTCAGGGTTTAAGCGCATTGCTACGTCGATAAACTCTTTGTCCAAGAAAGGTACGCGACCTTCAACACCCCATGCTGCTAGCGATTTGTTCGCTCGAGCACAATCAAACATGTTCAGTGCAAGCAACTTACGAACGGTTTCTTCGTGGAATTCTTTCGCGTTAGGCGCTTTGTGGAAGTACAAGTAGCCACCAAAGATTTCATCGGCACCTTCACCAGACAGCACCATTTTGATACCCATGGCTTTGATCTTTCTGCCCATTAGGTACATCGGAGTAGAAGCACGAATCGTCGTTACATCGTAAGTTTCAATGTGATAAATTACATCGCGAATCGCATCCAAACCTTCTTGAATGGTATAGGTCATCTCGTGGTGAACCGTCCCGATTTTGTCAGCTACTTCACGAGCGGCTTTCAAATCTGGAGCGCCTTCCAAACCAACCGCGAAAGAGTGTAGTTGAGGCCACCAAGCTTCTGTTTTGGAATCATCCTCAACACGCATTGCTGCAAAACGTTTTGCCACCGCTGAAGTAATTGAAGAATCGAGACCACCAGAAAGTAATACACCGTAAGGAACGTCTGTCATCAGCTGGCGCTTCACCGCTGATTCTAGCGCTTCGGTTAACTCTTCCTTGCTAGTCGAGTTGTTTTGAACTGCTGCATATTCGTTCCAATCGCGCACGTAGTAACGCTGAGGTTCTTCATCGCTAGAACCGTAGTAACAACCCGGTGGAAATTCACTAATAGTGCGACAAACCGGTGTTAGTGCTTTCATTTCAGACGCAACATAGTAATTGCCATGCTCATCTAAACCTTGGTAAAGCGGAATAATACCAATATGGTCGCGTCCAACTAAGTATTGGTCTTTTTCTTCATCGTAAAGAACAAAGGCAAAAATACCGTTTAGGTCTTCAAGTAGGTCCGCGCCTTTTTCTTGGTATAGCGCAAGGATGACTTCACAGTCGGAATCCGTCTGGAATTCGTACTTGCCTTCAAAACGAGCGCGAATTTCTTTGTGGTTGTAGATTTCACCGTTAACCGCAAGGATGATTTTTTTGTCTGGGCTGTAAAGAGGTTGCGCACCACTGTTAAGACCAACAATGGCTAAGCGTTCATGAGCTAAAATCGCTTTGTCGGAGGCGTAAATACCTGACCAATCGGGGCCTCTATGACGAAGCTTTTTTGACATTTCTAATGCTAACGGACGCAATGCAGACGCATCACTCTTGATATCTAAAATTCCAAATACTGAACACATAACAATTCCTTACAACCAGTCCTTTATGTGTTCAATTTGCCACTATGATTAAAAAAAGCAATGAGAAAGTATAAAAAAAGCAAACCACCAAGGGTTTGCTTAGTATTTTTTTAATAAAACGTAGATTAATTAAATGAAATTTAATTATGGGTATTATTTGGCCGCTTTATCGCTAGGTAACTGTTCTAAGACATGTTGGGCAAAACCTTTACCAGCTTCACTGTAAATATTAAACGCGGCGTCAACACCGGATTCTCGCAGTGATTCGAGTTGGTCTGGGTAAGCTGCAATTGCGGCGATTTGTCCGGCAAAGTTTTTCTGCTTTAATTGCTCGAGTGCAGATTGATTACCTTGGTGGTGCGGCATCGCCAGTAACACTAGCTCAACGTTGGCTGTATCTAGAATCCTCTCCCAAAAGTCTGAGTCGGTTGCATCGCCAGCTATCACATTTCTGCCTTCCTTGCGGTGCAGCTCTGCAGCATCTTCTTTAACTTCCACACCTAAACAGCGCTTACCTTGCTGCTCAACTAATTCATCGTATGCGCCACTACCGATACGCCCCATACCTAGGATAAGTACTTGGGCTTGTCCGGGGTTTATCAACTTGTCTTTTAAATTGAGTTTCTCAGCGGCGTGGTCTCGCAGCCAATTGGCAAATTTACGATAAATTGCGTGGCCATTTTTATTAATAGGGGAGGCGATGATGAAAGAAATAGAGACAGCAAGAGCGATGCCGACCAATACATCGGCGCTCATCCAGCCCATATTGAAGGCCAACCCACCAACAATCAAGCCAAACTCACTGAAGTTGAACAAAGAAAATGCCGTTAGTAAGGATGTGCGTACTCTAAATTTAAATAGGTTGATAATAACAAAGTACAAGATGCCTTTAATTGGTAGAAGCAGTAGGAACAATAACGCCAGTACTAAACCAGACATTGTTGGCTCTGCGGACAAACCAATGTTTAGGAAGAAGCACACTAAGAACAGCTCTTTCATGTTAAACAATGATTTGGATAGCTCGGAAGCCTTGTTATGGCTCGCGAGTAACATTCCGAGAACGATAGCCCCTAGGTCGGCTTTCACTCCGACTAAATCGAATAGACCTGCTCCTGCAACCAGGGCAAGGAAAATACCCATTAGGACCAGCATCTCTCCGTGTCCAACCGAATCTAAGAGTTTGAAGAATAGTGGGCGGATAAAAGGAAGGGCAAACAATACAATAGCATACCATTCAGGTAGCTTGCCGGTGGACGCCGTCATAAAGACCACGGCGAAGATATCTTGCATAACTAAAACACCAATCGCGATGGTGCCATAGGTAGCGTTCATTTCGCCCTTTTCCTGAAGAACTTTTACCGCAAAAACCGTACTGGAGAAAGAGAGGGCAAAGGCCAGAAGGATCACCTGAGACATATCCATATTGGCAAGAGAACCTAAACCCAGAGATTTAAACAGCAACAGCCCTAGCGCAAAAATGGTGGTTGATAACAGGTTGTGTATGGTCGCGCCAGCCCAAATTTCTTTGGATAAAAGGGTTTTGATATCGAGTTTGAGACCGATGGTAAAGAGCAGTAGAGTCACACCCAAATCGGCAAGTGAGCTAATCACATCATTGGATTGATAGCCAAAAGCGTGTAAACCAAAACCGGCTAACAAAAAGCCAACGAGTGGTGGCAGTTGCAGTTTTAGTGCAACAAAACCCGCAGCAAACGCTGCAGAAATTAATACGATATCCATTCTACCTACGAGTAACAAAAAAGAGCTACGTTATTAACATAGCTCCATATTCTAGTAGTTTTGCGCGTTGAGGTAATTACTCTTCGAGCAATTTTTGTAACAAGACACCATTTAACATGGCGCGTTTGATCATCGCGAAGGCACTGAGAGTGGGTAGGTGATATACTTGCGACGCCACAATTGGCAAGTTTTGATGAAAAGTTTTCAGTGATTGATTTTCAATGTTGCGTCTAATCGCAGGAAAAACGATGTCTTGGCAGCGAGTAATATCACCGGCGATGACTATTTTTTGCGGGTTAAACAAGTTTATAGTGATGGCGATGGCTTTGCCAAGCTGATTGCCTACACGCACTAAGCTTTGTTTGGCAAGCTCGTCACCTTGATTGGCGTGATCACACACATCACCAATAGTAATACTGTCTAGTTGAGTTAGCGATGATTCATACCCCTGACCAATAAGCGATTTGACTCGCTGTACGATGGCTGGATTTGCCGCCACAGTCTCTAAGCAGCCAAAATTTCCGCATTGGCATTGTTCACCAAGAGGGTCAATTTGAATATGGCCAATTTCTCCAACGTTTCGGTTAAAACCAAGAAAAACTTGACCGTTAACGATAATACCGGCGCCTGTACCACGGTGCACACTAACCAAAATAGAATCTTGGCAGTCTTGGCTTGAACCAAAATAGTGCTCGGCCAATGCCATTCCTCTAACGTCATTACCAACAAAGCAGTGAACATTAAATGCATCGTGTATTAAGTCGCCTAAAGACAGGCTATCGATGGAGATATTTGGCATGTACTCGACCAAGCCTTCTTCCGGGTTAACCAAACCCGGCAAGGCCACGCCGATCGCAATCAGGTTTTTAATCACCAATTGCTGCGATTCAATAAACTCGCGGATGTGAGTGATTAAACCTTCTACCAACTCATCTTGAGATTGGTAATTGAAGTCTTGGTAGTCACTGACTAACTCTTTACCACCCAAATCAAATAGGGTGATTTGTAAGTAATCTCGACCTAGTCGAACAGCAATCGAGTGGAAGGGAGCGACTTCGGTGGTTAGGGAGATGGCACGACGACCACCAGTGGAAGCTTGTTGCGCGACCTCTTTGATGAGGCCGCGTTCTAGTAGTTGACGAGTAATTTTGGTGACACTGGCGGGAGCGAGTTGACTGGCGTCGGCAACTTGGATTCGAGAGATTGGTCCTTGTTGGTCAATCAATCTATAAACGGCTGCGCTGTTGAGTTGTTTTACTAAATCTACGTTACCAATCTGTCCGCCAGTCATGCCTAATTTTGCTCGTATTGTCCGTTCACCACGGTCGCTTTGACATTATAGTCGCGATCAAACACAGCAAAGTTCGCTACCATCCCTTTGCGGATACGGCCAAGTTTGTGGTCGACTCCGATTGCTTTTGCAGGGTATAGCGTCGCCATGCGAACGGCTTCGTCCAAAGCAACGCCCACGTGTTCAACAGTATTTTCAACAGATTCCATCATTGTTACTGCTGCGCCACCAAGTGTGCCGTTTTCGTCAACACACTTACCATCACGGTAATATACTTTCTTACCTACAAAAATAAAGTGATCGATGTTTGCGCCTGCAGGAGCTGTGGCATCGGTCACTAATACTAGTTTTTCGCCTTTAATTTTCTGGGCAATTCGGATGTTGGCGTAGTCAACGTGGAAGCCATCGGCAATGATGCCTGCGTATACGTCTTGTGAATCGTAAACCGCACCAACAACGCCCGGCTCACGGCCGACACTTGGTGTCATTGCATTAAACAAGTGGGTAGCGAATGTAATACCAGCGTCGAAGCTTTCACGCGCTTCAGCATAGGTGGCATTTGAGTGGCCAATTGACACGACAATGCCCGCATCGCGTAGACGGCGAATGTGGTCGTGGTCGTTCTTTTCTGGTGCCAACGTCACTTTGGCAACAAGTTCTGCGTTGTCACAGATAAAATCAACCATGTCAGTGTCAGACGGACGGATGTGATCGACACTGTGAATCCCTTTTTTCTCAACGTTTAAGTAAGGACCTTCAAGGTGCAAGCCTAGCGATTGATTTTCGTATTTTCCGTGGAACTCACGAGCCGCTGAAATAGCGTTACGCATGTCTTCATCTGACGAGGTAATTAAAGTTGGCAAGAAACTAGTACAGCCTGATTTCAAGTTAGCTTTATGCATAATCTCGAGCGTTTCTGCGGTCGTTTCATTGTTGAACATCACGCCACCACAGCCGTTAAGTTGTAGGTCGATAAAACCTGGAGTCAAATTTGCTCCCTGCAAATCAATCGTCTCGATACCACTTGGGATCTCGGACTCAGCCACAATTGAATGAATTAGGTCGTTTTCAACGATGACAGCATGACCCGTCAAAACGTCCGTACCGGTGAATACTTTACCGTTAGTTAGCGCATACATGGTTGCTAATCCTTCTATCTTCTAAAACTTAAATTGGGTGAGTTCCATCGGGTCCCTATGGTTTCGCGCGTTGGCGAATAACAGCTATTGCGATTTGTCCAACCTTTGTGGTCTTACAAACTGCGGTTGTCAGTAAATCTTATTACTCACTCACCACATCCGGCACAATTCAAGGAGTTACAAGTTTGATTGTTTTGTAGCCATCAATAACTTAACACTACCGTGTTTTGGGACTCGTTCTGATCATTTTTTGTATTGTAAAATAAGTTTTATGATCTGGCTAGCAAATTCCCCGTCACGGCTGGGTTTCTGGTGATTATGATCACAAATGATGAGGTTTTAATTTGCGGGGCAAAATTAATGTCATAAACTGATTTCGACTAAATTGAGCCACTAAAAAAAGTCGCTCAAAAAATAGAAAATCCTATAGGGGGAACTTAAGGTGAATATTCTTGGATATGCGCAAAAATTAGGTAAAGCTTTGATGCTACCTATCGCAACACTACCTGTTGCGGCGCTCTTACTTCGTTTGGGTCAAGGCGACCTTTTGGGTATCGATTTTATGGCGCAAGCTGGTGGCGCTATTTTCGGTAACCTACCACTTCTTTTCGGCCTTGGTATTGCAATTGGTCTTTCTAAAGATGGCGCTGGTGCAGCAGGTCTTGCTGGTGCCGTGGCATACTTTGTACTGACCGCAACAGCAACAACTATTGACTCAGCAATCAACATGTCATTCTTCGGCGGTATCATTGCAGGTATCATCGCAGGTCACTCATACAACGCGTTCCACGCGACTCGTCTTCCTGAATGGTTGGCGTTCTTTGCTGGTAAGCGTTTAGTACCTATTATGGCAGGTTTGTTTGCCCTAGTAGCCGGTGCGGTTTCTGGCTTCGTTTGGCCAACAATCCAAGGCGGCCTAGACACACTAGCACACGCTATTTCTTCTTCTGGTTCAATCGGTGAGTTCGCATACGGCGCACTTAACCGTGCATTGATCCCTGTTGGTCTTCACCACGTTCTTAACTCTTACATCTGGTTCGGTCTAGGTTCATGTCAAGAGATTCTAGTAACTGGTGCTCAAGCTGCAGGTCAAGCTCTTCCAGCTCTACAGCAAGTGTGTGTAGACCCAGAGCTAGCAAAAACTCTTGTTGCTGGTCAGCAGCACACATTTGAGTTTGCTAACGCGGTAACACCAGAAATCACTGCGACTGTAAAAGAAGTAACTGAAAACGTTAAAACTGGTGACCTACACCGCTTCTTCGGCGGCGACAAAGGCGCTGGTGTATTCATGACTGGTTTCTTCCCAGTAATGATGTTCGGTCTACCTGGTGCTGCACTAGCTATGTACCTTGCTGCTCCAGCTGAGAAGCGTGGTCAAGTTGGTGGTGCTCTATTCTCAGTAGCATTCTGTTCTTTCCTAACTGGTATCACAGAGCCTCTAGAATTCTTGTTCGTGTTCCTAGCTCCAGCGCTATACGCACTACACGCAGTTCTAACTGGTCTATCTCTAGTTGTTGCTAACATGTTCGGTACTCTGCACGGCTTCGGCTTCTCTGCAGGTCTAATCGACTTCCTACTAAACTGGGGTCTAGCAACTTCACCAGTAACTCTACTAGTTATCGGTCTTGCGTTCGGTGCGGTTTACTTCTTCGTATTCAGTGCTGCAATCCGCATGTTCGACCTTAAGACTCCTGGTCGTGAAGGTGACGACGAAGAAGTTAGCGCAGCAGCTGGTGATGCGAACAGCGGTGAGCTAGCTCGTCAATACCTTAAAGCGCTAGGTGGTCACGAGAACCTAACTAACATCGACGCGTGTATCACTCGTCTACGTCTAACTCTTAAAGACCGTTCAGTTGCAAACGAAGACGTTCTTAAGAAGCTAGGTGCAAAAGGTGTTGTTAAGCTAGGTGAGAACAACCTACAAGTTATCCTTGGTCCTCTTGCAGAAATCGTAGCTGGCGAAATGAAAGCTATCGGTGCAAACGAAGACCTATCTAGTGTTAAGCTTCCAAGCTAATTAAACACAGATACTAAGCTGAATTGAGGCTCCCAATAGGGAGCCTTTTCTTTTTGTGGCTATCAGAGTACAAAAGTCGTGTTTGCAATGGGGCAAACTCTTGTGTAAACCCTCATAATTGTGGATCATTGACGACATCTGTCGCTGTACTCCAAGTGCAGTGTTTTTGACCAATTTATTAGAGGTGCAATTGATGAGTGAAGCTGAAGCTCGTCCATCAAACTTCATCCGTCAGATCATCGACAAAGATCTTGCGGAAGGTAAGCATGATAGCGTTCATACCCGTTTTCCACCTGAGCCGAATGGCTACCTACACATAGGCCATGCAAAGTCTATATGTCTCAATTTTGGCATTGCTCAGGATTATCAGGGTCAATGCAACTTGCGCTTTGATGACACCAACCCAGAAAAAGAAGACGTCGAATACGTCGAGTCGATCAAGAGTGATGTATCTTGGTTGGGCTTTGAATGGGATGGCGAGATTTGTTACTCATCCAATTATTTCGACCAGTTGTATACTTACGCGGTTGAATTGATTGAGAAAGGTTTGGCGTATGTTGAGGAGCTCTCTCCTGACGAGATCCGTGAGTATCGCGGTACTCTGAAGGCACCGGGTAAGCCGAGTCCTTATCGTGAACGCAGTGTTGAAGAAAACCTAGCTTTGTTCGAAAAAATGCGAGATGGCGGTTTTGAAGAAGGTAAAGCTTGTCTTCGTGCCAAAATTGATATGTCGTCTTCATTTATGGTTCTGCGTGATCCGGTGTTATACCGCGTTCGCTTTGCAGAGCACCATCAGACAGGTGACAAGTGGTGCATTTACCCAATGTACGACTTTACGCACTGTATTTCTGATGCGCTAGAAGGGATTACTCATTCCCTATGTACATTGGAGTTCCAAGACAACCGTCGTCTTTACGACTGGGTGTTAGAGAACATTTCTATTGAGTGTCAGCCAAGACAATACGAGTTTTCTCGATTAAACCTTGAATATACAGTGATGTCTAAGCGCAAGCTTAATCAGCTTGTAGTTGAGAACTTAGTCAATGGTTGGGATGATCCACGAATGCCAACTATCTCTGGTTTGCGCCGTCGCGGCTTTACACCAGCCTCAATTCGCGAATTCTGTAAGCGTATTGGCGTGACAAAACAAGAGAATATGATCGAATTTGGTTCTTTGGAATCTTGTATTCGCGATGATCTTAATGAAAACGCTGCTCGTGCAATGGCAGTGCTAGACCCAGTGAAAATCGTTATCGAAAACTTCCCTGAAGGTGAAGTAGAAACGCTTACTGTTTCCAATCATCCGAACAAACCAGAAATGGGCGAACGCACGGTACCGTTTAGCCGTGAAGTTTGGATTGAGCGTGATGACTTCCGCGAAGAAGCAAACAAGAAGTACAAACGCCTGGTATTGGGGAAAGAAGTCCGTCTACGTGGCGCCTATGTGATTAAAGCTGAGCGCATTGAAAAAGACGACAATGGCGAAATACAGACTATTTACTGTGCGTACGATGCTGAAACATTGGGCAAAAACCCAAGTGATGGTCGTAAAGTTAAAGGTGTAATTCATTGGGTATCAGCAGATAACGCATTGCCAGCTGAAATTCGTTTGTACGACCGCCTGTTTACCGTGGCAAACCCCGCCGCTGCAGATAATTTTGCTGAAACGATTAACCCAGATTCACTCAAAGTCGTACAGGGTTTTGTCGAGCCAAGCTTGAAAAATGCGGCAGCTGAAGTAGGTTACCAGTTCGAGCGTACAGGTTACTTCTGTATCGATTCCAAAGACAGCTCGCCAGAGAAGTTGGTATTTAACCGTACGGTTGGATTACGCGATACATGGGCCAAAATAGAGGGTTAACAAACTCTCTTTTACAACCCTCTCAATGAGTAAACAAAAAGCCAGCAAATTGCTGGCTTTTTTAATAACAAAATCTTTTGAGTTCGCTTACTTTTGAATTTTGCGTTCGCTGGTTGGTTTTGGTGAGCACTTTTCATTATCCACACATACACCGTACAGGTACAAGCTGTGGTTGATGAGCTCTACGTTATTTTCTTGAGCGATTTCTTGTAGGCGGTTAAGAATAATCTCGTCAGTAAATTCGATAACTTCACCACTGTTTAGGCAGACCAAATGGTCGTGGTGATGCTGTGTAGCCAATTCAAAAACGGACTTACCACCTTCAAAGTGGTGACGAGTTACAATACCAGCGTCGTCAAATTGGTTTAGCACTCGGTATACCGTTGCCAGGCCGATTTCTTCACCGAGATCGAGTAATTTCTTATATAGGTCTTCGGCACTGATATGCTGACAACCAGGTTTTTGTAGTACTTCCAAAATCTTTAATCTTGGGAGGGTGACTTTAAGGCCAGCGTCTTTCAACGCTTGATTATTATCTGACATATAATTTCCCGTGGAAAATCGGCAGCGATTTCAATACGTAACTGTACAGCATTATAGGTGACTATACGACAACAATAAACCATGAAGTTCCGGAGGTTACTAGTCGAATGCCCATAAACTAGGTCTAGGTCACTGATGTTGAGAATGAAATTGAAAATCTTTCGAAGCGAAATAAAAAGCCAGCTTTATTAAGCTGGCTTGATTTTGAACGAAGGGGAGTGATTAGTCTTCTAGTTCTGCCAAGCACATCTCTTCATAAACTTGTTTACACCAACCTTTAACACGTTCGTCGGTTAACTCTGGTTGGCGGTCTTCGTCGACACATAAGCCTACAAATGAAGAGTCGTCTCCGTCTACTAGGGCTTTCGACGCTTCAAATTCATAACCATCAGTCGAGGTGTGACCTAAAATTGTGCCACCTTTTGCTTCAACGATATCGCGAATCGTGCCCATGGCATCACAGAAGTATTCTGCGTAGTCTTCCTGGTCACCACAACCAAAAATGGCCACAAGCTTAGTTGAAAAGTCGATTTGCTCGAGTTCTGGGAAAAAGTCGTCCCAATCACATTGAGCTTCTCCGTAATACCAGGTTGGTATACCGAGCAACAATAGGTCGAAATTATCGATGTCTTCTTTTGAGCTTTTGGCGATATCTTGAACGTGAATGAGGTGTTTACCCATTTCTTTCTGGATCTGCTTTGCGATCGCTTCAGTGTTACCCGTATCGCTTCCGAAGAAGATACCTACACTTGACATAGATTTATTACCTTTAACTTGTAATGTAATTTAGAGAAGTAGTTAACCGAGACCAGTACCTTCCCAACTAAACTGGATAATACCTTTTGCAACAAAGCCAGCGCAACCCAGAAACAAAACTAACCAAACGATTCGCTGTCCAAAAGGTGGAACATTACCCGTCTTCAATACGTCTTTAATCGCCATACCTATCAAAAAAAAGATTGATGCAAACAACAAATCCAAGCCAATTGACTCGAGTGTGTTCATGTATTCATAAAGCATAGTTTGTCCTTTGTTGATACACAGGCTAGGCGATGAAAAATTCGACAGCACTATACCATCTGTTGTTTACAAAGTTAATCCCATGATTAAAGTGGATTTTTTTCGATAAACTTACGAATTATACGCAAAACATCGTTCGGCTTTTCGGCGTGTAACCAATGACCTGTATTGGCGATAATGTGGGCTGATGCATTGGGAAATTGGTTCTTAATGTGCGCTTGGTGATCGGCCGTAATGTAATCTGACTCTCCACCTTTTATAAAGAGAGTTGGTGCGATAAAGGCTGGTTGCGGTTGCCAGCCGATAATGTCGGAGTAGTTGGCTACTAAGCTGGCTACGTTGAAGCGCCAATTCATCAAACCATCGCGGTTATAAAGTGATTTACCGAGAAACTGTCTGACGCCGGGCATTTCAATATGCTGTGCCATCACTTCGTTGGCTTCGGCCCTTGATCTGCAAGATGCGGACTGAACGGCTTCCAAACCTGCGATCACATTGTCGTGACGACGAGTTTGATAGTTGACTGGCGCCATATCCATTATCACTAAACTATGAACGAGTTCTGGATGTAAACCAGCTAAACGCATTGCAGCTTTTCCACCCATGGAGTGGCCAATAACCATGGCTTTGGTAATACTCAGCTCTTCAAACAGACGGGCGAGATCTTCGGCCATATCGTCGTAGCTGTG
This sequence comes from Vibrio sp. ABH4_348, assembly GCF_056159765.1. Lineage (NCBI taxonomy): Bacteria > Pseudomonadati > Pseudomonadota > Gammaproteobacteria > Vibrionales > Vibrionaceae > Vibrio > Vibrio sp. ABH4_348. The sequence goes on from NZ_JBSWVW010000001.1 coordinate 645,938, forward strand.
ACTATCACTATGAAAAGATTGCCCGTGATTGCGCATGTCGACACTTATGACATCGAACTGTGTGGCCAACTCGCGCGCAAGGACGCCTAAATTGTCTAGACTACCAAACAAACCGTGAATCAATACTAAGGTCGGACCATGTCCTTGCCGTTTATAATTGAGAAGCTGTGACATTTTTGCTTATTCGTGACTGGTTTAACGTAGAGTATCGCAATTGATCTCGCTATAATTCAGCAGAGTTTAAACACAGAGAATATGAAAAGCGAATGAAAACGATCGAGGTAGACGAGGATCTATACCGTTACATTGCCAGCCAAACTCAACATATTGGTGAAAGCGCATCGGATATTTTAAGACGCCTGTTACACGTGGAACAGGTCAAAGCGGATTCGCAACCACTATCTGACGTCCCCGCGAAACCTAACGGTATAGTGGTCGCAAAAGATGCCGTAAAGGACGTTCGACCCGATGCAGTGAAGGCAATGCGTAGCCTGTTAATTTCAGATGAGTTTGCGGCGCACAAAAAAGCCATCGATCGATTTATGCTGGTTCTCTCCACCTTATACAGCTTGGACCCGGACAATTTTGCATCAGCAACTCAAGTAAAAGGGCGCAAACGTGTTTACTTTGCTGACAACGAGCAAACCTTATTAGAAAGTGGCAACACCACAAAGCCCAAATCCATCCCTGATACACCGTTTTGGGTAATCACAAATACCAACACCAGCCGCAAGCGACAAATGGTAGAGCAATTGATGGCACATATGAATTTGCCAGCAGACTTAAATGAAAAAGTCGCCAACGCAATCTAAGTTTTCAATTCAACCTCACGTTAGCGCGTGAGGTTTTTTCTTAAATATAGGACGTTAAAATGGCTATCCACCCTAGAGCTGGGCAAAGAACCCTGCCTGAAGATCTTAATAATATTCCCGCCCTTGTTGCTAATTATTACTTAAACCAACCGGATGTATCACTTGATGAGCAGAAGGTTGCGTTTGGCACTTCTGGGCATCGAGGAACCTCTGAAAAGTTCAGTTTTAATGAACACCATATCAAAGCGATTGCCCAAGCGATTGCTGAGGTCCGTAAATCCAATGGTGTTACCGGCCCATTGTTTTTAGGGAAAGATACCCATGCGCTCTCAGAGCCTGCGTTTGCGACTGTTGTTCAAGTATTAGTAGCGAATGGTGTGACGGTAATAAGCCAGGAAGATTCAGGATTTACCCCAACACCGGGTATCTCGCATGCAATCTTGACTTACAATCTCGTTAACGATGAGTTGGCAGATGGCATTGTTATTACGCCTTCCCATAATCCTCCTCAAGATGGTGGTATCAAGTACAATCCTACTCATGGCGGTCCCGCAGAAGCAGCGCTAACCGATGCGATAGAAGCTCGCGCAAATGAGATCATCGCGGCGAACTTAGTGGATGTAAAATCACTGTCGTTTAGCGATGCAAAAAACAGCGACTTTTTTGTTGAGCGAGAATTAGTTGCACCATATGTACAAGACCTAACGAATGTCATCGATATGGACGCCATTAAACAAGCCAAATTGCGAATCGGTGTCGATCCATTGGGCGGTAGTGGTATCGAGTACTGGCGACAAATTGCTAAGTATTACGAGCTGGATATCACGTTAGTTAATGAAGCCGTTGACCCATCATTCCAGTTTATGTCGCTAGATAAAGATGGTGTGATTCGTATGGATTGCTCTTCACCTTACGCGATGGCCGGATTACTCTCTCTGAAAGACCAATATGATTTGGCATTTGGCAATGACCCTGATTATGACCGCCATGGTATCGTAACTCCGGCGGGTTTGATGAATCCGAACCACTTTTTAGCAGTGTGTATTGACTATCTGTATAGACATCGTCCGCAATGGGCGCAAAAAGTGGCAGTAGGCAAAACTCTGGTCTCTAGCGCGATTATCGATAAGGTGGTCGCTGACTTGGGCCGAGAGCTATGTGAAGTTCCAGTCGGCTTTAAATGGTTTGTTGATGGGCTGTTTAGCGGTGAGATTGGCTTTGGTGGCGAAGAAAGTGCTGGAGCCTCCTTATTGAGAAAAGATGGCACGCCTTGGTCTACCGACAAAGACGGCATCATCTTGTGCTTATTGGCCGCTGAAATTACCGCGGTTACGGGTAAAAACCCTCAAGTGTATTACGATGAGCTGGCGGCAAAACACGGCGCTTCTTTCTACACTCGTATTCAAGCGGTCGCCAATGGTCCTCAAAAATCCGTACTTAAAAAGATGTCACCAGAAATGGTAACCGCTGAGACTCTTGCGGGCGATCCTATTACCGCCAGACTTACCAACGCACCGGGTAATGGGGCTGCAATTGGTGGTCTGAAAGTCACGACGGAATTTGGTTGGTTTGCCGCTCGCCCATCCGGGACAGAAGATATCTACAAGATCTACTGTGAAAGTTTCAAAGGAGAAGAGCATTTGAGACTTATCGAACAAGAAGCGCAAGCGATCGTCAATACGGTTTTTGAGCAGGCTGGCGTGTAAGGTCTCACTAATTACTCGTTTGTATGAAAACTAGAAGGAGCCGTTTGGCTCCTTTTTGTTTATGTAGTGCGCTAACAGCCTATGCTTTGGCGACCTTATGGTCACCTGGCCATGAATCTGGCATCACGAACCAAAATTGTCCATTCTCATCTAAACCGTGTACAAATTTGTCTTTTGCTATGTCCGTAGTTAACGTTAATTGGTCCGAGCCTATCGCCCACTGGTGTTTATGTAAAATTGCTATCGAGAAAGGGTTTTCCAGCCATTGCGAGTGATAACACCAAAAGCCGTTGATTTGAGATTCGTTGATTTGTAACTGACCACAATGTGTTGGAATAGGCTGATTTAAAAATGGATTACTGTACAGCCGGCCCTGAAGTAGTGCTTTATGTTGCCGAACTGGGTATTGGGCATAGTCGCGCAGAAAAACTGGGTGATTTGTCATGTTCAATTGATGCTCAAGCATGTGATTGGACTTGATATCTAATCGGTCTTTCGCATTTGGACCGTACCAAAAATCGTCCAAAAGTAAGTAGAACTTAATGGCCACTTCCCAATGCTCATATTGTTCTGTTTGGCTATCATGCAGCACAAAGTCAATAGCCCCTGCGGTTTTACCGTTGTCGTTAATTTGAATCTCTTCCAGCGCAATTTGGTAGCGGTTAGAGTGAATAAATGCCTCTCGGCATAAGTGCTGATAGACAAATCCTAAACGCTGGTTGCCCTGATAATTGGCTAGTTTTTGACTTTCTTGTTCATGGAGAAAAGATAAGTGAGAAAATCGGTGGTCGTTTTTGATAAGGGATGGTGTAGAGACAACCCATTGATAAAAAGCGCGGTGACTAGACATGGACAGAGTTGGTTTTTGTAGTGTTATCGGTATTCTATACACAAGTGATTTTTTGATATACCGCTAACGCCAAAATCATACTCGATTGATTATTTCGTTAGTACAATAATTAAGGCCGCAATATGCAGAACATTGAGTTGGAAACCATCCTCCATAACAAGCTTTCACCGGAATTATTCAAAGATTACAGTCCCAATGGCATGCAAGTTGAAGGCAAACGTGACATAAAAAAAATTGTTACTGGCGTCACCGCTTCGCAAGCGCTAATTGATTATGCGATCAGTGTAGAAGCAGATGCGCTTTTAGTGCATCACGGTTACTTTTGGAAAGGCGAGCCTGAGCCTATTAGAGGGATGAAAGGCAATCGCATTCGCAGCTTAATCAAACACGATATTAATTTGTATGGCTACCACTTACCGCTGGATGTTCACGCAGAACTCGGCAACAACGCTCAGTTGGCGAATTTACTCGATATTCAGGTCGAAGGTGGCTTAGAGGGGCATCCACAATCTGTCGCTATGTTCGGTAGGTTGCGCAAACCAGTTTCGGGAAAAGAACTTGCCAGTAAAATATCTCAAGTATTGAATCGAGAGCCGTTGCACATTACGCCTGAGCGAGGGGATTCTAAGATTGAAACTATCGGCTGGTGTACTGGTGGTGGTCAAGATTTTATTGAATTAGCTGCAAACCATGGCCTAGATGCATTTCTCTCGGGTGAGGTATCGGAGCGGACAACTTACACGGCAAGAGAGCGCAATATTCACTACTTTGCCGCCGGACATCATGCAACAGAACGCTACGGAGTTAAGGCGTTAGGTGAATGGTTGGCTGCAAACTATGACTTGGATGTTGAGTTTAAGGATATCGACAACCCTGTCTAACACGCTTCAATACATAAAGAGCTCAGATAAAGAAAAAGCGAGGTGATGACCTCGCTTTTCGTTTCATACGCTTTAACGACGTTTATGAGCGGTCGTTAAGTGGTGAAAAATCGCGTTGCGCTTCACCTGTGTATAGCTGGCGTGGACGACCGATTCGATTAGTTGGGTCACTGTGCATTTCGTTCCAGTGAGCAATCCAACCGATAGTACGAGACATCGCAAAGATTACGGTGAACATAGAAACTGGAATACCGATAGCTTTCAAGATGATACCTGAGTAGAAATCGACGTTCGGGTAGAGTTTCTTCTCGACAAAGTACTCATCAGAAAGGGCGATACGCTCAAGCTCCATCGCAACATCAAGAAGTGGATCTTGAATGTTAAGCTCGTCAAGCACTTCATGACACGCTTCGCGCATTACCGTTGCACGTGGATCGTAGTTCTTGTAAACGCGGTGACCAAAGCCCATCAAACGGAATGGGTCTTCTTTGTCTTTCGCGCGTTCAACATACTCAGGAATGTTGTCAACACTACCAATCTCTTCCAACATGCGTAGACATGCTTCGTTAGCACCACCGTGCGCTGGACCCCAAAGAGAAGCGATACCTGCTGCGATACATGCAAATGGGTTCGCACCTGAAGAGCCTGATAGACGTACGGTTGACGTTGAAGCATTTTGCTCGTGGTCTGCGTGCAGAGTGAAGATTTTATCCATTGCACGTGCTACGACCGGGTTCACTTCATAGTCTTCACATGGGTTCGCAAACATCATGTGTAGGAAGTTTTCAGCGTAGCTTAGATCATTACGAGGGTAGATGAATGGCTGACCGATTGAGTACTTGTAACACATAGCGGCAAGCGTTGGCATCTTAGACAGTAGACGGAATGCTGCGATTTCACGGTGCGAGTCATTCGCAATGTCTAGTGAGTCGTGGTAAAACGCCGCAAGTGCGCCAGTTACACCACACATAACCGCCATTGGGTGCGCATCGCGACGGAAGCCGTGGAAGAAGCTTGCGATTTGCTCATGCACCATAGTGTGACGAGTTACTGTTGTTTTAAATTCCTCGTATTGCTCACGAGTAGGGGCTTCACCATATAAAAGGATGTAACACACTTCCAGGTAGTCAGCATTGTTGGCTAGCTGGTCGATTGGGTAACCGCGGTGCAAAAGCACACCTTTGGCGCCATCGATGTAAGTGATTTGAGATTCACAAGATGCAGTGGCAAGAAAACCAGGGTCGAATGTGAAGTAACCATTCGCTCCAAGTTTACGAACATCGATTACTTGAGGACCTAGCGATCCGTCCATAATCGGCAGCTCGATTGGCGCTTGACCTTCAATGTGAAGGGTCGCTTTCTTATCTGCCATAACAATCTCCTTTGTTTATTATTTAATCCTGTCCAGGACGTTTGTGTGCGGATCTTTTACGTTCCTAGCTAAGTAAAGTCAATTTTTCTCCGGCGATGTGTGCACTTGTTTTGATTTTTTGCGTACATAACGTTAAAAATCTGTTCTATGTAGCAAAATTTGTTACATCAATTGTATTAGAATGTTGCCAGCCGTATAGTGGCGCAGTTAATTCTGGCTCAGGCCTTTAAATTCAAGGCTTGAAAGAAATCGCAGGAGTCGATTTTTACAGAATTGTTAACAATACCTTTACAACTAAATAGGCTATAATTAGCGAGAAGTTGTTAAGAAGATGTTAACTTTTGTGGCTTTAAAGCCCAAAATTCATTCATAACTATAAATGCTCAATAGAGCTGAGTGAGCAAGCCCGTGAAAGAAAGAAAGTCAAGACCTGTTAATTTAGATTTACAGACCATGCACTTTCCGATCACTGCTATTGTATCAATCACCCACCGTATCTCGGGGGTGATCACATTTGTCTCGGTCGGAATTTTGCTTTGGTTGTTATCCGTTTCCCTTTCCTCTCCGGAAGGTTTTAAGACGGCCGTTGATATAGTAGACGGCTTTTTAGGAACCTTCGTAATGTGGGGAATACTGACGGCACTGGCATACCATATCGTATTTGGTATTCGTCACCTAATTATGGATATGGGCTACTTCGAAGAGCTCGAGTCGGGCAAAGCCACTGCCAAGATCAGCGTTGTAATCACGGCGGTGTTGTCGGTACTAGCGGGGATAATGGTATGGTAAAAACTATCTCTTCATTTGGTCGCAACGGGGTACATGATTACCTGCTTATCCGTGCGACAGCAATCATTATGACTTTGTACGTGGTGTACTTAGTCAGTTTTTGTGCATTCACAGACATCTCTTATGTGGCTTGGACACAGTTCTTCGCCAGCACCTTTACCAAAGTGTTCACTATGCTTGCTTTGGTTTGTGTGCTGATTCACGCGTGGATCGGTATGTGGCAAGTCTTTACTGATTACATTAAACACAGTGCATTGAGAAGCCTAATGCAACTGGGCGCGATTGCGCTGTTGCTCGCTTATCTTTTCTCTGGTCTGTTTATTCTGTGGGGTGCATAAATGTCAATTCCAGTTCGCGAATTTGATGCCGTAGTAATCGGCGCTGGCGGTGCGGGCATGCGCGCTGCGTTACAAATTTCTGAGCAAGGCCTTAGCTGTGCCTTGCTTTCTAAAGTATTCCCAACTCGCTCTCATACCGTTTCTGCTCAAGGTGGTATCACAGTAGCGTTGGGGAACTCACACAAAGACAACTGGCAGTGGCATATGTATGACACTGTAAAAGGTTCAGATTACATCGGTGACCAAAACGCCATCGAATACATGTGTAAAACTGGACCGCAGTCAGTTATCGAACTTGAAAAAATGGGCTTGCCGTTTTCTCGTTTTGAAAACGGTACGATCTACCAGCGCCCATTTGGTGGTCAGTCAAAAGAGTTTGGTGGTGAGCAGGCTGCGCGTACTGCGGCGGCGGCTGACCGTACCGGTCACGCTTTGCTGCACACTCTTTATCAACAAAATATCAAGCACAAAACGACCATCTTCTCGGAGTGGTATGCGTTGGACTTGGTGAAAAACCAGGACGGCGCAATCCTAGGTTGTACTGCTATCAGCATGGAATCTGGTGAGATTTGTTACTTCAAGTCGAAAGCAACCGTTCTAGCAACTGGTGGTGCAGGCCGTATTTACGCGTCGACTACTAACGCACACATTAATACCGGTGACGGCGTGGGCATGGCACTTCGTGCTGGTGTTCCAATGCAAGATATGGAGATGTGGCAGTTCCACCCAACTGGCATTGCCGGGGCTGGTGTTCTTGTAACCGAAGGTTGTCGTGGTGAAGGTGGCTATCTGCTCAATAAAGATGGTGAGCGCTTCATGGAACGTTACGCTCCAAACGCCAAAGACCTTGCAGGGCGTGACGTTGTTGCTCGTTCAATGATGATCGAAATTCGCGAAGGACGTGGTTGTGACGGCCCATGGGGTCCGCATATCAAGCTTAAGATGGATCACTTGGGTAAGGACGTTCTTGAATCACGTCTACCAGGTATCTGTGAGCTATCACGCACCTTCGCACACGTTGACCCAGTTAAAGAGCCAATTCCAGTTATCCCAACCTGTCACTACATGATGGGTGGTGTACCAACTCAAGTTTCAGGTCAGGCTCTTAAACAAGATGCCTCTGGAGCAGATGTTGAAGTACAAGGTCTGTTTGCATGTGGTGAAATCGCATCTGTATCGGTTCACGGTGCAAACCGTTTGGGCGGCAATTCGCTACTAGACTTGGTGGTATTTGGTCGCGCGACAGGTCTTCACTTGGGTGAAACTCTTGAAGCGCAAGCTGAAGCTCGCCCTGCAACTGAATCAGATATTGAAGCTTCTCTGGCACGTACCATGCGCTGGGAAAACAGCACTTCTGGTGAAGACCCAGCACAGATTCGTAAAGACCTACAAACTTGCATGCAAAACAGCTTCTCGGTATTCCGTGAGGGTGATGCAATGGCAACGGGTCTGGATGAGCTAAAAGTTATTCGTGAGCGCCTAAAAGAAGCACATCTTTCAGACAAGTCACAAGAGTTCAACACTCAGCGAATTGAGTGTTTGGAACTAGACAATCTAATGGAAACGGCGTTCTCAACTGCAGTAGCGGCAAACTACCGTACCGAGAGCCGTGGCGCACACGCTCGATTTGACTACCCAGAGCGTGATGACGAAAACTGGTTGTGTCACTCTATCTACAACCCGGAAAACGAAGCGATGACCAAGCGTGATGTCAATATGACTCCAGTTCATCGTGAAGCTTTCCCGCCGAAAGCACGTACATACTAAAGGGAGGACATAAACATGAAACTTAACTTCTCTTTGTACCGCTACAATCCGGATGTAGACAAAAAGCCTTACATGAAAGACTACACACTTGAGGTAGAAGAAGGCTCTGACATGATGGTGCTAGACGCACTAATTCTATTGAAAGAGCAAGATCCTTCAATCTCTTTCCGTCGCTCTTGTCGCGAAGGGGTATGTGGTTCTGATGGCTTGAATATGAACGGTAAAAATGGTTTGGCCTGTATTACGCCTTTGTCAGCGCTAAAAGGTGACAAATTGGTAATTCGCCCATTACCAGGTTTGCCCGTCATTCGCGATCTGATCGTTGACATGACGCAGTTCTACGATAACTACGCCAAAGTAAAACCTTACTTGATTTCTGATGGTGATTTACCGCCAGCGCGTGAGAATCTTCAAGCACCAGATGACCGCGCTCATTTGGACGGTTTGTACGAATGTATCATGTGTGCATGTTGTACAACTTCTTGTCCGAGTTTCTGGTGGAATCCAGATAAATTCATCGGCCCTGCGGGTCTACTTGCCGCTTACCGTTGGCTAATTGATAGCCGCGATACTGCGACGGATGAACGTTTGTCTGATCTTGATGATGCATTTAGCGTTTTTCGTTGCCACGGCATCATGAATTGTGTAAGTGTTTGTCCTAAGGGACTGAACCCGACGAAAGCTATCGGACACATCAAGTCGATGTTAGTGAATCGCTCGGTTTAATAGTTATAAAATTGCGCCTGGCTGTTTTGGTTAGGCGCCTTAAAAACAAGCTCGGCTTAGACCGATGCAAAACGTGAAATCTACTGGTAAAGGGAATATATGCACAACGGCGTGATGAAGGCATGGCTCGAGTCTTCACACTTGGCTGGCGCCAATGCAACGTATGTAGAGGAACTCTACGAACTGTATCTAAGCGACCCCGATCTGGTAAGTGAGGAGTGGACACGTGTATTTGATGAGTTGCCTAAGCACTCAGAAGAAGTGGCAGACCAGCCACATTCACGCGTTCGCGAATACTTCCGACGACTCGCCCAAGAAACTAAGCATTACAACGTCCAAGTTAGTGATCCTGATGTCAATGCAAAACAGGTAAAAGTACTACAACTTATCAATGCTTACCGCTTTCGTGGTCACGAAGCGGCCAACCTAGACCCACTTGGTTTATGGGACCGTCCAGCCGTTGCTGAACTAGACCCATCTTTCCATACTCTTACCCAAGACGATCTTGATGAAACTTTCAATGTAGGTTCTTTTGCCATTGGCAAAGACACAATGACATTGAAAGAACTGCATTCATCATTGAAAAAGATTTATTGTGGTTCGGTAGGTGCAGAGTACATGCATATTACCGACACAGAGCAAAAACGTTGGATTCAACAACGTTTGGAATCCGTTGTTGGTCAACCTAAATTCTCGAAAGAAGAAAAACAAACCTTCTTAGGTGAGTTAACTGCTGCTGAAGGGCTAGAGCGTTATCTTGGCGCTAAGTTCCCGGGAGCAAAACGCTTCTCACTTGAAGGTGGTGACGCTCTAATCCCAATGACCAAAGAACTGATTCGTCATGCTGGTGCAAACGGTATGCGTGAAGTCGTTGTTGGTATGGCGCACCGCGGCCGCTTGAACATGCTAGTCAATGTTCTTGGTAAAAAGCCGCAAGACCTATTTGATGAATTTGCGGGCAAACACGATGAAACATGGGGCTCTGGTGACGTTAAATACCACCAAGGTTTCTCTGCTGACTTCGCGACCCCAGGTGGTGATGTTCACTTAGCACTCGCGTTTAACCCGTCTCACCTAGAAATTGTAAACCCTGTGGTCATGGGATCGGTACGTGCTCGTCAAGATCGCCTAGGCGATAGTGAAGGCAGCTCAGTACTTCCTATTACAATTCACGGCGACTCTGCGATTGCAGGCCAAGGTGTAGTGCAAGAAACATTTAACATGTCTCAAGCGCGTGGCTTCTACGTTGGCGGTACGATTCGAATTGTTGTCAACAACCAAGTTGGTTTCACTACCTCGAACCCACGTGATACGCGTTCAACCATGTACTGTACTGATATCGCTAAGATGGTACAGGCTCCGATCTTCCACGTGAACGCAGATGACCCTGAAGCTGTAGCGTTTGTTACTCGCATCGCACTAGATTTCCGTAATGAATTTAAGCGTGATGTTGTGATTGACTTGGTTTGTTACCGTCGTCATGGTCACAATGAAGCGGATGAGCCAAATGCAACTCAGCCGTTGATGTATCAAAAAATCAAGAAGCATCCAACGCCTCGTAAATTGTACGCAGACGTACTAATCGAGCGCGGTGAGTGTGACATTGAAACTGCGACATCAGCGATCAACGAGTACCGTGATGCACTCGACCACGGCGAAGTCGTGGTAAAAGAATGGCGTCCGATGGCGTTGCATTCAGTAGATTGGTCTCCATACCTTGGTCATGATTGGAACATCGACTGGCAATCTCAGTTTGACAAGCAACGCTTGGTTGAATTGGGTAGCAAGCTATGTGAGTACCCAGACAGCCACAAACTGCAAAGCCGTGTAAACAAGCTTTATAACGATCGCCGAGCGATGGTTTCAGGTGAAAAGGCGATTGATTGGGGTATGGCAGAATCACTGGCATACGCAACAATCGTTGATGATGGCAAACGTATTCGTATTACTGGTCAGGACTCAGGTCGTGGTACCTTCTTCCACCGCCACTCAGTACTGCATAACCAGAGTGATGCAAGTACCTACGTACCGCTATCAAGTATCCACGACAAACAAGGCCCGTTTGAAGTCTTTGACTCAGTATTGTCAGAAGAAGCGGTATTGGCATTTGAATATGGCTACGCAACAGCTGAGCCGGGCGGTTTGACTATGTGGGAAGCGCAGTTTGGTGACTTCGCCAACGGTGCCCAAGTCGTAATTGACCAGTTCATATCTTCTGGTGAACAGAAGTGGGGACGTTTATGTGGTCTATCAATGTTCTTGCCTCACGGCTATGAAGGACAGGGACCAGAGCACTCATCTGCACGTCTAGAGCGCTTTATGCAGTTATGTGCCGACCAGAATATGCAAGTAGTTGTTCCATCAACACCTGCGCAGGTTTACCACATGATTCGCCGTCAGGTTGTGCGTCCAATGCGTCGCCCTCTGATTGTCATGTCGCCGAAGTCATTGCTTCGTCATCCACTTTGTACCTCTACATTGGATGATTTGGCAGACGGCACTTTCCTACCTGCAATCCCAGAGATTGATGAACTGAACCCTGCAGATGTAAAACGCGTCGTGTTCTGTTCAGGTAAGGTGTACTACGACTTGCTAGAGCAGCGTCGTAACAATGAGCAAAAAGATGTTGCCATTGTTCGTATTGAGCAGCTGTACCCGTTCCCAATCGACGAAGTACAGGCTGCGATCAGTGAGTACAAGAACGTTGAAGATTATGTTTGGTGTCAAGAAGAGCCTCAAAACCAAGGCGCTTGGTACAGTAGCCAACATAACTTCCGCGCCGCTATTCCAGCGGGAGCCGATTTGAAATATGCGGGTCGTCCAGCGTCTGCGTCGCCAGCTGTTGGTTACATGTCCGTACACTTGAAACAGCAGAAGGCGTTAATTGAAGACGCACTTACCCTAGGTCAAAAAGACTAAGAACTAGAAGATAAGGAAGATAGAAAGATGACAATTGAAATTCTGGTTCCAGACTTACCTGAATCAGTTGCAGACGCAACCGTAGCGACTTGGCACAAAAAGCCAGGTGAAGCTATCGCTCGCGATGAAGTCATTGTTGATATTGAAACTGATAAAGTGGTTTTGGAAGTTCCAGCTCCTGAAGCCGGTGTTTTGGAAGCCATTGTTGAAGAAGAAGGTGCAACAGTACTTTCTAAACAACTACTAGCGCGCCTTAAGCCAGGTGCGGTAGCTGGTGAACCAACTGCTGACACAACGACAGAAGCGGAAGCGTCTCCAGATAAGCGCCACAAAGCAAGCTTAACGGAAGAAAGCAACGATGCGCTGAGCCCAGCGGTGCGTCGCCTACTGGCTGAACATAATCTACAGCCAAGCGACATCAAAGGTTCTGGTGTTGGTGGTCGCATTACTCGTGAAGACGTTGAAGCGCATCTTGCGAATGCAAAATCTGGTAACGCTGAAGCGGCACCTGCTGTTGAAGCGCCAGCGGCAGCTCGTACTCAGAAACGCGTACCTATGACACGTCTTCGCAAGACAGTGGCTAACCGTCTGCTTGAAGCGAAAAACAGCACTGCAATGTTGACGACGTTCAACGAAGTGAACATGAAACCTATCATGGATCTTCGCAAGCAGTACAAAGATCAGTTCGAGAAACGTCACGATACCCGTTTAGGTTTCATGTCTTTCTATGTGAAAGCGGTAACTGAAGCACTTAAGCGCTACCCAGAAGTTAATGCGTCTATCGACGGCGATGATATCGTGTACCACAACTACTTCGATATCAGCATGGCTGTTTCAACGCCACGTGGTCTTGTTACTCCAGTTTTGAAGGACTGTGACACACTAGGCTTCGCTGACATCGAAAAAGGCATTAAAGAGCTCGCCATTAAAGGCCGCGACGGAAAACTTACCGTTGATGAGCTAATGGGCGGTAACTTCACCATCACTAACGGTGGTGTGTTTGGTTCGTTGATGTCGACACCTATTATCAACCCACCACAATCTGCCATTCTTGGTATGCACAAAATCCAAGAGCGCCCAATGGCGGTAGATGGTAAAGTTGAAATTCTACCTATGATGTACCTTGCGCTTTCTTACGATCACCGTCTAATCGATGGCCGTGAGTCAGTAGGATTCTTGGTAACCATCAAAGAACTTCTAGAAGATCCAGCACGTTTGTTGCTTGATGTATAAGAAGTTTTAGCTAGGCTTTAAAGCCTGCAATTACAAGGCTGAGTCGGCTCAACGGCTCAGCCTTCATTTGAATCGAGATATGTCCAACGTATCTTTGATTGAATTGAGAAGCACCCTACGTACGTATGACAGACAGTGTTAGTCATATGGAATAATAAAATCCCAAGGGATAACTGAACGGAATAACACAATGAATTTGCATGAATATCAAGCCAAACAGCTGTTTGCAGAATTCGGTTTGCCTGTACCAGAAGGCTACGCTTGTGATACCCCACAAGAAGCTTTCGAAGCAGCTGGTCGCATTAGCACAGAAAAGAAAGTAGTGAAGTGTCAGGTTCACGCTGGTGGTCGCGGTAAAGCGGGCGGCGTTGAGCTACACGACACGAAAGATGGTGTTAAAGAGTTTGCACAAAAGTGGCTAGGTAAAAACCTAGTAACTTATCAAACAGATGCTAATGGCCAGCCAGTAACAAAAATCTTGGTTGAAGAAGCATCTAACATTGCAAATGAGTTGTACCTTGGTGCGGTTGTAGACCGTGCGACACGCAAAATCGTTTTCATGGCATCAACTGAAGGTGGTGTGGAAATTGAGAAGGTTGCTGAAGAAACGCCTGAGTTGATTCACAAAGCGATCGTAGACCCTTTGGTAGGCCCTCAAGCATACCAAGGCCGTGAGCTAGCATTCAAACTAGGCTTGGCTGGTGACCAAATCAAGCAATTTACCAAAATCTTCCTGGGTCTTGGTAATATGTTCAGCCAGTACGATTTTGCACTTCTAGAAATCAACCCACTTGTGATCACTGCAGAAGGTAATCTGTTGTGTCTTGATGGCAAAATCAACATTGATTCAAATGCACTTTACCGTCAGCCAAAAATCCGCGAACTGCACGATCCTTCACAAGAAGACGAGCGCGAAGCGCACGCTGCACAGTGGGAGCTTAACTACGTTGCACTAGACGGAAACGTTGGCTGTATGGTTAACGGTGCTGGCCTTGCAATGGGTACGATGGACATCGTAAACCTTCACGGCGGCAAACCAGCGAATTTCCTAGATGTAGGTGGCGGCGCGACTAAAGAGCGTGTTGCTGAAGCATTCAAGATCATCCTATCTGATGACAACGTTAAAGCGGTTCTAGTTAATATCTTCGGTGGTATCGTACGTTGTGACATGATTGCTGAAGGCATTATTGGCGCAGTTAAAGAAGTAGGTGTTAACGTACCAGTAGTTGTACGTTTGGAAGGTACCAACGCTGACCTAGGTCGCGAAGTACTTGCTAATTCTGATGTTGATATCATTGCAGCTGAGTCACTAACTGACGCAGCTCAGAAAGTAGTTGCTGCTGCGGAGGGCAAATAATGTCTGTACTAATTAATAAAGACACGAAAGTAATCTGTCAGGGTTTCACTGGTGGTCAAGGTACTTTCCACTCTGAGCAAGCGATCGCTTACGGTACGCAAATGGTAGGTGGTGTTTCTCCAGGTAAAGGTGGTCAAGAGCACTTAGGTCTTCCAGTATTTAATACCGTTCGTGAAGCAGTAGAAGCGACTGGCGCAACAGCGACAGTAATTTACGTTCCTGCACCTTTCTGTAAAGATGCAATCCTAGAAGCGATTGACGCGGGTATCGAACTTATCGTGACTATCACGGAAGGTATCCCAACAACAGATATGATCGATGTTAAAGTGAAGCTAGAAGAAACTGGTGCACGTATGATCGGTCCTAACTGTCCAGGTCTTATCACTCCAGATGAGTGTAAGATCGGTATCATGCCTGGTCACATCCATAAGAAAGGTAAAGTAGGCATCGTTTCTCGTTCAGGTACGCTAACTTACGAAGCAGTTAAGCAAACTACTGACGAAGGCTTTGGTCAGTCTACTTGTGTTGGTATTGGTGGTGACCCAATCCCAGGTTCAAACTTCATTGATATCTTGAAATTGTTCCAAGAAGATCCAGAAACTGAAGCTATCGTTATGATCGGTGAGATCGGCGGTACAGCAGAAGAAGAAGCAGCGGCATTCATCAAAGAAAACGTGACTAAGCCAGTTGTTTCTTACATCGCTGGTGTAACTGCTCCTCCAGGTAAGCGTATGGGTCATGCTGGTGCAATCATCTCTGGTGGTAAAGGTACAGCTGAAGATAAGTTTGCTGCTCTTGAAGCCGCAGGCGTTAAGACCGTTAAGTCTCTTGCAGATATCGGCAAGGGTCTACGTGAAGTAACAGGCTGGTAATCCCCCCTAGTTACTAGACGAAACCAAAAAAAGCCTGACTAATGTCAGGCTTTTTTTGTTTGAATAAAACTTAATCTTCTGGCGACAATGGCCAACCGCCCAGTTCACGCCACTTGTTAACGATGCCACAAAACAGCTCTGCGGTTTTTTGTGTATCGTATAAGGCTGAATGAGCTTCTTTGTTGTCAAAGTCCATTCCCGCCGTTTTACATGCTTTGGCCAGCACCGTTTGTCCGTAGGCAAGCCCGCTTAATGTTGCCGTATCAAAGGTAGCAAAAGGGTGGAAGGGTACACGTTTCAATTTGCTTCGCTCACTAGCTCTCATCACAAAGTTATGATCGAAAGTGGCATTGTGAGCAACCATGATCGCTCGATTGCAGTCATGGGCTTTTTGTTCTTTTCGTATGACTTTATATATTTCTTTTAATGCTTCTGATTCCGGTACAGCGCCACGCAATGGACTGAAAGGATCGCGAATTCCATTAAAATCCAGAGCTTCTTGTTCGAGGTTGGCACCCTCAAATGGTTCAACATTAAAATGAAGGGTAGTAGCAGGCTTGAGAGCGCCAGATTCGTCCATGGTTAATGTAACGGCACAAATCTCCAGTAGTGCATCGGTGTTGGCGTTAAATCCCGCGGTTTCGACGTCAACGACGACCGGAAAATAGCCTCGAAAACGATCTTTTAGTTGGTTTTGAGAAGTCATAATTGTTAATTTGGGAATGTCTGGCTCGATTATCGCAAAACTATGTCTAGAAAGACAATCTAGTGAGTAGCTCAAGGTTTATTGACCGCCGCAAATTTGCAACTGCGGATTTTAGACAATTGCTTCAAAAGTTGGCGAGAACTTTGCTTTAATAGTATTGCCCAAGTTGGATGAGTACTGGGGTAAACACAACTTCTCATTTAACTGATTGATTTTATGGAGTATTAGGTGAACACTAATTTAAAGAAGTCTATGAAATGGTTGATGGTGGCTTTGATTGGCCTAACCACAACTCATGCTCAGGCTTTGGAACGGCGCTATGTTGCCGCCCCGCAGCAATCGGTTTGGGAAATGGCATCAAGTACACCGTTGGAATGTCGATTGGTACATCCGATTCCTAATTATGGTAAAGCTGAGTTTTCTGCCGTCGCCAGTAAAAAAATCAATCTCGATTTTGAACTGAAAATGCTGCGCCCAATGGGACAGACTCGTGAAGTGTCGGTTGTCTCTATGCCACCGGTTTGGCATCCGGGTGATTCTGCTTCTCGTATGGCTCAGTTAGATTTCTATCAGCAGTTTGATGGCTATGTTGGCGGTCAGACGGCATGGACGTTACTAACGGAACTTGAAAAGGGACGCTTTCCAACGTTTAGCTACAACGAATGGCGCGGTAACGATCAACGTATAGAAGTGGCATTGTCCTCAGTGCTATTTCAAGATTCCTATAACGAATTCAGCGCGTGTATTGCTGGTTTGTTACCGTATAGTTTTGAAGATATAGCGTTCACTATACTGCATTACGACCGTTCAAGCGTCGAATTAAACAAAGCTTCACGTAAGCGTTTGGCACAAATTGCAGAATACATTAAACACAACCAAGATATTGATCTGGTTCTGGTCTCAACTTATACCGATTCGGTAGACAGTAAAGCCGTCAGTCAAAACCTATCGGAACTGCGCGCCGAATCGCTTAGAGAATATTTCAAATCGCTCGGATTATCTGAAGATAGGATTCAGGTACAAGGCTACGGTAAACGCCGTCCGATTGCAGACAATGCTTCGCCAATTGGAAAAGACAAAAACCGTCGTGTAGTGATTTCACTGGGACGTATACAGGTTTAGCTTTTACAGAAACCACAAAAGACAAAACCAGCCACTAGGCTGGTTTTTCAATTTCTATACAACTAAAAATGGCTAGTTGAGTTTGAACTTGGCAATCATATTACAGTTAGTTGCACTATCAATATCTTTAACCATTTGTGCAATCTTAGGATTAGGGTGGCGTTTCATAAACTCTATCAAGGCTTTCTTACAACATCCCAAAGAGTCAACGAATGCACTGCAACTTGTATTTGGACATTGAGGAACCAGAGTTAAAAACTTTTCAGAAGCCAGCTGCAAATATTTAAGCTCATAAGAAGTATCGCCAACGGAACGCCAGAACGACGCTAGGTTATGACAAGATACCACCGAAATCATTAGACGGTCTTCGACATCAATAGAATCTGAGTCGCTTATTTCATCGCTCAACGTCAACGCTTTTTGATAATGGATGATTGAACGAGCGTGATCTGCTTCTTGAAGCGCCTGATCAGCTAGCAGAGTTTGCTGTTCCCAATCAGTAATAGTCATTTAAAACACTCCAGCCAAAATAGTAACGAGAGATTAAATGATAATGATTAGCATGTAAAGAAAGTTGTGGATAATTGCAAGAAAAGTTGAAGAAATGAGAGCATCTTAGAAGGAAATGATAAGGGCAGTGAAACACTACCCTAGGATACAAAACACTAGTCTCACTAATCTAACCAGCGAGATGTTATCCGTTTAGACCAGCAGAAGCTTGTTTATTCTGAATCAACTCTAGCATGTAGCCGTCAGGATCTTTTACGAAGGCGATATGAGTGGTGCCGCCTTTCACAGGGCCAGGCTCGCGTGTCACATTACCACCTGCAGCTTTGATGGCATCACAGGTTGAGTAGATATCTTCAACACCAATCGCGACATGGCCAAATGCATTGCCCATATCGTACTCTGTGGTGCCCCAGTTGTAAGTAAGCTCGATTACAGCACCTTCAGACTCATCACCATAACCTAAAAACGCTAATGTGTACTCGTATTGCTCGTTCTTGTTAGTGCGCAACAACTTCATGCCCATTACGTTTGTGTAAAACTCGATAGATTTGTCGAGATCACCGACGCGAAGCATGGTATGTAAAATACGTCCTTTAGACATAGTTAACTCCTAATTATTTTAATATCTTTTACAGAAACTCAGCGACGTTTGGTCGCTTTTTTCTCTTTCTGAGCCTGCTCTTTCAATACTTCGTTGATAAAACTTCGTCTTCCGTATTGGCGAGTAATGATGCACTTATCAAGTGAAAATCCACGAGCAGGGCAATATTCTCGACCGTAAAAAATGATTTGCAGATGCAGCTTGTTCCACTTTTCTTTGGGGAATAGACGCTTGGCATCACGCTCCGTTTGGTCAACGCTTTTACCATTGGTCAGCCCCCAGCGATACATCAAACGATGGATATGAGTATCTACTGGAAATGCTGGTACACCAAAGGCTTGTGCCATTACAACAGACGCAGTTTTGTGTCCAACACCTGGCATGGCTTCAAGCGAAGCAAAATCTTGCGGCACTTCGCCATTGTGTTGATTGATGATCATTTCTGACAGGTGCCAAATCCCTTTTGACTTCATTGGTGATAAACCACAGGGCTTAATGATCTCTTTGATTTCTTCAATCGACATTTTCACCATGTCATAGGGATTGTCTGCTTTGGCAAATAACAAAGGCGTTATTTGGTTGACTCTCTCATCGGTGCACTGGGCCGATAAAAGCACTGCAATTAGTAAGGTGTAGGGATCTTTGTGGTCAAGCGGTACTGGCGTCTCTGGGTAGAGGTCTTCCAGTATGTCGACGATGGCTTGGACCTTTTCTTTTTTACTTACGGTTTGAGTGTTTAATTCAGTCATCTTTGAATTCTTATTGGTTGGTTACGCGTACGCGCTCAATGCTTGGTTTTTCTTTACTCGGTTGTTTTGAAGCAAAATAACCATCGACAAAGTTTTTGAATGCGACAATCAAACCAACCCCGATAAACGCGCCGGGTGGTAATAATGCAAGTAGGAAGCTACTTTCCACCTCGAATATCTGAATTCTTAGCGCCGTTGCCCATTGCCCAAGTAATAAATCCGCACCATCGAACAAGGTACCATTACCCAGTACTTCACGCATTGCCCCCAGCACAACCAAGGCTGCTGCCATTCCCATCCCCATCCAGAATCCATCTAATGTAGATGGTAGCGGCGCATTTTTAGAAGCAAATGCCTCAGCGCGACCAATGATGATGCAGTTGGTCACGATAAGTGGGATAAAAATACCCAATGACAAATACAGGCTATACGCATAGGCATTCATCAATAATTGGACACAGGTTACCAGCGAGGCAATGATCATGACATACACCGGAATACGCACATCTTTCGGTACATAATCCCGAACCAAAGAGACGCTTAAGTTAGAGCCAACCATTACAATTAAGGTCGCGATTCCCAGCCCTAGCGCATTGGTCACCGTGGAAGAGACAGCAAGTAAAGGACACAGCCCCAACAATTGAACAATTGCAGGGTTGTTACTCCACAAGCCTTCTTTAATCATCTTAGAGTGTTCCATTAGTCCTCCACACCACAGCCTTTGGGTTGTGCTGCAATCGCACGTTTGTGTTCGACTGCGTACAGGGCAACATTTTTAATCGATTTGACGACCGCTCTTGGGGTTATGGTTGCACCAGTAAACTGATCGAACTGACCACCATCTTTGCGGACACGCCAGTCAGCTAAGTTATCTTCACGAACTTCTTTACCTGAAAAACCTAACATCCAATCTGAAACTCTTAAATCAATCTTGTCTCCGAGCCCCGGCGTTTCTTTATGCGCCAAAACGCGTGAACCTAAAATGGTGCCATCGAGCGCAACACCAGTGATGATTTTAATGGCACCGTTGTAGCCATCAGGAGCAACGGATTCAATGGCAAAGGCAGTGATTTGACCATCCCGAGTTGCGATATAAGCTGGTACTGGCTGTTTCAAATGTAAGCTTGGGTCAGATATTAATGTACAAGATTGGTATAGTTTGTTGTCGTGCCAACTGGTGGGTATGACTTGGTTTAGGATTGAAAGTAACTGTTTTTGTTCTTGCTCTTCGATGGTGTCTTTTGTCAAATAGTGGGTGATGGCGACCAATCCTGTAGAGACACAAGCAAAGGCGGCCAGCACTACACCATGTTTTTTGATTGCAGCTATCATTGCCGTTTCCTTAATGACCGTAAGTTCTAGGTTTGGTGTAGTAGTCGATGAGCGGAACACACATGTTGGCAAGCAATACCGCAAATGCGACGCCATCTGGGTATCCCCCCCACGCGCGAATGACAAAAACCAAACCAGCAATTAGTGCACCAAATACAAGTCTTCCTTTTACCGTTGTTGACGCCGATACTGGATCGGTTGCGATAAAAAATGCGCCCAACATGGTGGCACCAGAGAACAGCTGTATCGACGGAGAAGCCACCGTTCCCGGTGCAAACAACGCAAATAGGACACTGAATATTGCCAATGTTGCGATCATTGCGGCTGGAATATGCCAACTAATGATTCTCAACTTAATCAGAGCCAATCCACCGACTAAATAAGCTAAATTGACCCAAGTCCATCCTACTCCCGCAAGTCCAGAGAACAATGGAGAGTTCAATATTTCACTCGGTGTTGAACCCGCCAATAACCCTGTTTTGAAGGCATCAAGCGGAGTTGCTGCGGTCACACCATCAATAGAGGTGCGAGTTTGCAGTAATGACAACCCGTCTAGGTTAAAGCCCGTAAATATCAATGAAATTGCATCGCCCAATGACGCGTGAATAGGTTGAATCGAAACTGGCGCCACCCAACTGGTCATTTGTACCGGAAAGGAAATAAGTAGCACAACATAGGCGACCATAGCTGGGTTAAACAAGTTTTGACCCAGTCCTCCATAAAGGTGTTTGGCTATGATGATGGCAAATATCAAACCTATTACTAACACCCACCATGGTGAGTATGGAGGTATGGAAATCGCAAGTAACCAAGCGGTGACCAAGGCGCTATTGTCACGCAGTGCCATCCAAGGCGAACGGCGTCGTAACAACATCACTACAGCTTCAAGTGCCATTGCCAATGGGATTGCAATCGCGAGTTGAACAAGTGTTCCCCAACCAAAAAAATAACTCTGCACAAGTAAGCCGGGAAGTGCGCAAAGCGCTACCCACTTCATTATTGAAGATGTCGTTCTTCTGTTATGTGAATGGGGGGAACTGGCAATAAAAAACGACACTAGTTATTGTCCTCGGAGTTTTGTGGGTTTTCTCGTTGTTGTTTTTTTGCTTTAGCGCGGGCAATGGCCGCAGCGACCGCGGCTTTTTTCGGATCGATTGGTTCAGTAGACACAACCTCATCGGTTTTGTTTCCGCTGTTGTCTAGTTTCTCAGCCGATTGACTTGCCGCTTGCTTTTTGGCTTTTGCTCGGGCAATGGCGGCAGCGACCGCGGCTTTTTTCGGGTCGACTGTGTCAGAAGCGGCAACCTCATCAGTTTTGTCTTCGTTGCTGTCTAGCTTTTCAGCCGATTGACTTGCCGCTTGCTTTTTGGCTTTTGCTCGGGCAATGGCGGCAGCGACCGCTGCTTTTTTCGGATCGATTGGTTCAGAAGACACAACCTCATCGGTTTTGTCTTCGATGCTGTCTAGCGTCTCAGCTGATTGACTTGCCGCTTGTTTTTTGGCTTTAGCGCGGGCAATGGCGGCAGCGACCGCGGCTTTTTTCGGGTCGACTACTTCAGAAGAGGCAACCTCATCGGTTTTGTCTTCGTCGTTGTCTCGTTTTTCAGCGGGTTGGATTGCCGATTGCTTCTTGGCTTTAGCACGCGCAATCGCGGCTGCAACAGCAGCTTTTTTCGGGTCGACCGCTTCAGAAGATAAAACCTCATCGGCTTTGTTTTCGTTGCTGTCTAGCTTTTCAGCAGGTTGACTTGCCGATTGCTTTTTGGCTTTAGCACGCGCAATCGCGGCCGCAACGGCGGCTTTTTTCGGATCGACCGCTTCAGAAGATGCAACCTTATCGGTTTTGTCTTCGTTGCTATCTAGCTTCTCAGCGGGTTGACTTGCCTCTTGCTTTTTCGCTTTAGCACGCGCAATAGCAGCTGCAACCGCTGCTTTTTTCGAATCTGCTTGTTCAGCTGATTGCTCTGGCTGAGGTTTAGTCTCGGTATTAACAGAATTTGTCGCTTGTTTTTTCGCTTTAGCTCTTGTAATGGCTGCAGCCACAGCATCTTTTTGCGATGATTTAGTCTCTGTAGTATTGCTATCAGCATGACTACTATCTGCTGTTGGGGAAGTTTTCTCTGCTTTTCGTTCGCGAGCCAGACGTTTTCGTTCCTCGCGAAGCTTCTTCATCTCAGTGTTGTCAGGCTCACTCGAACCTGATTGTTGCGAGGCGGCTTGTTGAGCCTTGGCTTTAGCAATGGCGGCTGCAACCGCGGGTTTAACGGCAGGTTTTTCAGCTTGAGCTTTTTGAGCCTTAACTCGTTCTATCGCAGCGGCAATTGCATCATCACCAGCCTTTCCGGCTTCTACTTTGCGTTTTTCAGCGGCTTTTTTGAAACGGTTTTCACGCTCTTGCTTGTCGCGCTCCATACGCGCTTTTTTCTCTTCGAAGCGCTGTTTGGCACGTTCTGCCGCTTCGGCTTCTTCATTGCGAGTTCGAATTTCGGCTTTGGCTTGACGGTAGTACTGTACTAAAGGTATTTCACTCGGACAGACGTAAGCACAGGCTCCACACTCTATACAGTCTTTGAGATTTAATTCCTCACATTTATCAAACTCTTCGGCTTTAGCATGCCATTGAAGTTGCTGAGGCAACAATGAAGCAGGGCAAACCGCAGCACACTCACCACAACGAATACAGGCCATTTCATTTCGACCTGCATCTATTTCGCGATAGCTCGGAGCAAGAATACAGTTGGTTGTTTTGGTTACTGGCACCTGAGTGTGAGGCAGGGTGAATCCCATCATAGGGCCACCGAGAATAATGCGTTGTAGCTTCTTGTCCGCGCTATAGCCAAAGTCGTCCAACAATGACTGAATTGGCGTCCCAAACTTAACCCACACATTGCGCGGTTGCTCAAAGGTATTCCCCGTCAAGGTCACTAAGCGCTCGGTATGGCTTTCACCGTTAAGGATGGCGCGCTTAATCGCGTATAAAGTACCCACATTTTGAACTAAAACCCCAATATCAGCTGGAATCTTTTTAGCGGGAACTTCCAGATTAGTCAGGATTTTTATCAGCTGCTTTTCGCCACCAGACGGATATTTGGTCGGAATAACACGAATCACAATAGGTAGATTCTTAGCGGCCGTTTGCAGTGCTTTGATGGCTGCCGGTTTGTTGTCTTCGATACCAATTACAACCAATTTTGGTTCGAGAATATGCTGCAGAATCTCAATGCCAGTGATGATTTCAGAAGCGTAGTGTTGCATCAGTACATCGTCTGCCGTGATGTATGGTTCGCACTCCGCAGCATTGACAATGAGTATCTCGGTCTTGGCAAATCCAGATTGGATCTTTTTGGATGTTGGGAAGCCAGCACCACCCATACCTGAGATCCCGGCTTGGCGCAGTTTTTCGGTTAATTCTTCAGGACTATCTTTACGGAAGTCTTCACAGACGGCCAAGCGTTGCCAGTTATCTTCGCCATCTGGTGCAATCATAATGCAAGGTTCGGTAAGACCAGAAGGGTGAGCGACAGTTCTATGCTCAATTCCAGTTACAATACCAGAAGTTGGCGCATGAACTGGTAACATGAAACCTGAGTCGCCCTCCGTTAACGGTTGACCCCTAAGCACCTTGTCACCAACATTGACAATGACTCTACCTGCTTTACCGATATGCTGTTTTATGGGCAACACGAGTTCTTGTGGCAAACCTGCTTCCACGGGAGTGCATACATTTGACTGGGTTTTGTTTTCCAATGGATGGATTCCACCGGGAAAATCCCAAAGTGCCCCGGCTTGAATTTGTTCAATCAATGACTGCATCGAATTATTCACCCACTCGTGTCACAGGTTTTTCGGTTACATTGACAACCGGAATGGCGTTCATTTGCCATTTCCAAGTTGCGGTTGTCGTCTCAACAGGAATCATTTCGATACAATCTGTCGGGCAGGGTGCAACACATAAGTCACAGCCCGTACATTCATCTTTGATAACCGTGTGCAGTGCTTTCGTTCCACCAACAATTGCGTCCACAGGGCAAGCTTGAATGCACTTGGTACAACCTATACACATGTCTTCATGTATATAGGCGACGGTTTTGACTTCTTCAGTAAGATCGTGTGCCGATTCCACGGCCTCGACACCCATTAAATCGGCGAGTTTCTCTATGGTTGCTTGACCACCAGGTGGGCATTTATTTATCGAATCCCCGTTGGCGATGGCTTCCGCATAAGGTCGACAACCCGGATAGCCACATTGACCACACTGTGTTTGCGGTAGCACGTCGTCGATTTGATCCACAATAGGATCGGATTCCACTTTAAAACGGATCGAAGCAAACCCAAGAGCGGCGCCAAATACTGCAGCCAAAGCTACTAGCGCTAGGATAGCGAGTACAATCGTGGTCATGTTACTTCACCAAACCAGTGAAGCCCATGAAGGCCAATGACATGAGCCCAGCCGTGATCATGGCAATCGATGCCCCTTTAAAAGGAACTGGAACATCAGCCGCCGCCAGACGCTCACGCATGGCAGCGAAAAGAACTAAAACCAAAGAGAAGCCAGCTGCGGCGCCAACGCCGTAGACTAAAGATTGCACAAAAGTATGGTTCTCATTGACGTTAAGTAAGGCAACACCCAATACCGCGCAGTTTGTGGTGATCAAAGGTAAGAAAATACCGAGTAGACGGTACAAAGTGGGGCTGGTTTTGTGTACAACCATTTCCGTGAACTGAACCACGACGGCGATAACTAAAATAAAGCTCATGGTACGCAAGTACTGAATGCCAAGCGGCTCCAAAACATAGCTTTCGACTAAATACGAACACACGGACGCAAGGGTTAGCACAAAAGTCGTGGCCAATCCCATTCCGATGGCGGTTTCCAGCTTCTTGGATACACCCATAAATGGGCATAAACCTAAAAATTTAACTAATACAAAGTTGTTGACCAAGACAGTGCCGACCAACAACATAAAATATTCGGTCATAGAACCTTCTTATTGTTTGACTGGTATTAGACACAGGGTCCCTTCTATTAATGCACTTATGACTGTGCTGTAAAGGTTGCTCACTACCGCTGTGACGATCAGATCAAAACGTCTGGATTTGTTTGGATTATTGTAAACCGAGGGGTTTATTATCCAGATTTACTTCATTAATAACAACCAAGAGCGACTAAGGGTATTCTCGTGATTTTTGGTATGTTTACGTTCTTAGTTAGATTGTACCTTAGATAGCTCAGTTTGGTTTAGTGAGTTCACGCTATCTCTTGGTTTATTTGGATAAAAGTAAGTTCTGAGAACGAAAAAAGCCGTGTTTATCAACACGGCTTTCTCAAATTTGGCTCCCCCTGCGGGACTCGAACCTGCGACATACGGATTAACAGTCCGCCGTTCTACCAACTGAACTAAGGGGGAATTACGTTTAGCGGCGAGAATACTAACGATCCCACTAGTTAGTGTCAATATATTGAATAGAGGATCCTACCAATTTTTTTGTCCTATGATGTTTACAATTCCTCAAGCTTTGCCAGCTCTGGGTTTGGATTAGTTATCCACCAAAATTGTGGATAACCATGTGTGCGAAAACTGAGCAACTGATTCTGACAATTTATATGAAACCTTATTGCGTTTTCTCAGAAAGTTTAAAAAGCGAACAAGAGGCTAATTATTAAGCAAATTTTAGCTTGGAGGGTAAAATACTAAACATCTAGGAGTGATGTGAATAACTCAGGATAGCTCGAAAAATAACCGAAAATTGTGAATAAGGTGTGTGTGAAAAACAACCAGGTTTGGGGCGTTTTTTGGTCAGGGTGGAGGATATTATCAGAGTGGATTTGGATCTTCCAGCGATCAAACCGACAAAGTGAAAAAACAGAATGAAATAGTTTTCACACCCTATTAATTCTGTATAGGTATACAGTGTTTTGAGTTAAACTATTCCGATGATCCTCATCAAGAACAAACCGAGTAAGGAAAGCAAATGGATAAAACCTATGATTTGGTCTCCGACTATCAACCCGCAGGTGATCAACCTACGGCAATCAATGAGTTGGTCGATGGTTTAGATTCAGGATTAGCTCATCAGACACTTCTCGGTGTAACCGGTTCTGGAAAAACATTCACGCTTGCTAATGTTATTGCCCAATCTCAGCGCCCGGCAATTCTATTGGCCCCGAACAAAACACTGGCGGCTCAATTATACGGCGAGATGAAAAGCTTCTTTCCGAATAACGCAGTGGAATATTTTGTCTCGTATTACGACTATTACCAACCAGAGGCTTATGTTCCAACAACGGATACCTTCATCGAGAAAGATTCCTCTGTTAATGCTCATATCGAACAAATGCGTTTGTCGGCAACCAAAGCGCTGCTGGAAAGAAAAGACGCTATTATCGTCGCGTCCGTGTCAGCTATTTACGGTTTGGGTGATCCAGAGTCGTACTTAAAGATGATGCTTCACATCCGTCGTGGTGACGTGATGAATCAACGAGATATTTTGCGTCGATTAGCAGAGCTTCAATATAGTCGTAATGATGTTGCGTTTGAGCGAGGACAATTTCGCGTTCGCGGGGAAGTTATTGACGTATTCCCAGCGGAATCCGATCAAGATGCGGTGCGCATTGAGATGTTTGATGATGAAGTCGATTGTATTAGCGTGTTTGATCCTCTTACCGGAGTGGTAAAACAAAAAGATCTCGCAAGGTTTACCATTTACCCCAAAACTCACTATGTCACCCCTCGCGAGCGTATGCTTGAGGCGATTGAAAACATCAAGGAAGAGCTTAAACAGCGGAAAAAGTACTTGCTCGACAATAATAAGCTGCTTGAAGAGCAGCGTATTAGTCAGCGCACTCAGTTTGATTTGGAAATGATGAATGAACTTGGCTTTTGCTCTGGTGTAGAAAATTATTCTCGTCACTTAAGTGGCCGTACCGAGGGAGAGCCGCCCCCGACCTTGTTCGACTACCTTCCTCATGATGGTTTGCTGATTATTGATGAATCGCACGTTACCGTGCCGCAAATTGGCGCCATGTACAAGGGTGACCGTTCGAGAAAAGAAACTCTGGTTGAGTTTGGTTTTCGACTACCCTCAGCACTTGATAACCGACCTCTCAAGTTTGAAGAGTTTGAAGCTTTGGCACCGCAAACCATCTTTGTCTCTGCGACACCGGGCAATTATGAATTAGAAAAATCCGCAGGCGATGTGGTTGATCAGGTCGTGCGTCCCACAGGACTGCTTGATCCCCAGCTAGAGGTGCGACCGGTTGCTACGCAGGTTGACGACTTATTGTCTGAAATTCGCTTACGCGCGGCCAAAGACGAGCGCGTTCTCGTTACTACATTAACCAAACGCATGGCTGAGGACTTAACGGAGTATTTAACCGAACACGATGTAAAAGTTCGTTATTTACATTCTGATATCGATACGGTTGAGCGCGTTGAAATTATTCGTGATTTACGACTGGGAGAGTTCGATGTCTTGGTGGGTATTAACTTGCTGCGAGAAGGTTTGGATATGCCAGAAGTTTCGCTGGTGGCAATACTGGACGCAGACAAAGAGGGCTTTTTACGTTCAGAACGCTCACTGATTCAGACCATTGGTCGAGCCGCTCGTAACCTACAAGGGAAAGCGATTCTTTACGCTGATTCGGTGACTAAATCCATGAAAAAAGCCATGGATGAAACAAATCGCAGACGAGAGAAGCAACAAGCTTACAACCAAGAACAAGGGATCACGCCACAAGCTCTTAAACGCAATATTAAAGATATTATGGAGCTTGGTGATGTCCACCACGCGTCTCGGAAAGATCAGAAAAGTAAAGTGGTACCGCTTTCGAAAGTGGCTGAAAACGAGGTGGAATACACCGCTATGTCACCTCAAGAGTTGGAAAAGGCGATTGGTGTGTTGGAAACGCAAATGTACAAACATGCCCAAGATTTGGAGTTTGAGTTAGCGGCGCAAGTACGAGATCAAATTGAACAACTGAGAAATCAGTTTATCAGTAACAGCTAAACCCAATGCGGCAGATAAAAAAATAGCCAAACGCAAGTCGCGGTTGGCTTTTTTGTGAATAATGTTTTCACTAACAACGTCAGTTGGCTAGGTGACCCAAGAAGGGTCACTCTTAAGTTAGCATTTACCGTGCCAATACTAGTACTATAGGTTTATTAAATTATCTATTTTGCTGTTTTTGGTGCTAAGTGTATGAATTTTTTCGGGCAGTTCATCACGCTCTGACATGTTTAAATAGCTTTGTAGAATTCATACTCATTAAAATACAGCACCTTATACTGATAATTTTGGTCAATAGCTGTGTTGTCTGTTTGATTTTTGGCTAAATGACGGCGTATTAGGAAATTCGAGTGATATCAATTTTTCTCATGACGACTAGTCGCTCATTTCATAACTTTTTGTAAAAAACCTCTCAGTAAATTTGCAAATTGCAAAGCTGAGTGCGAAAATTTATTAAAATGCAAAAATAAAAATCAGCTTGGCTATGGAATCTCATCTTTATTCAAAAAAGTCTCGATACTTGCTTATGGTCGAGGATACAGCGTCTGTCGCCGTTCTGTATCGTTCCTACATCACTCCTCTTGGTATTGACATCAATATTGTCGGCACGGGTAAAGAAGCAATTGAAAGCCTTAAAATCCGCATTCCAGATCTTATTTTGTTAGATCTCAGATTACCGGATATGACAGGTATGGATGTCCTTCAAGAAGTTAAAGCCTCACATCCTGATGTCCCTGTTATTTTTATGACCGCACATGGGTCGATAGAAACTGCAGTCGAAGCAATGCGCCATGGCGCCCAAGATTTTCTCATTAAACCGTGTGAAGCAGACAGATTACGCGTTACGGTTAACAACGCGATTCGCAAAGCGAGTAAACAAAAAGAAGAGACCCAAGACGCGGGCAATCAAAATTACCAAGGTTTCATTGGCAGTAGCCATACCATGCAAGCGGTCTATAAAACCATTGACTCTGCTGCGACCAGTAAAGCCAGTATCTTTATCACAGGAGAAAGTGGCACAGGTAAAGAAGTCTGTGCTGAAGCGATTCACGCGGCAAGTAAGCGTGGAGATAAGCCATTTATCGCTATCAACTGTGCGGCCATTCCCAAAGATCTTATCGAAAGCGAACTGTTTGGCCACGTAAAAGGCGCATTTACCGGGGCGGCTACCGACCGTCAAGGTGCAGCAGAACTGGCTGATGGCGGTACTTTGTTCCTCGACGAACTATGTGAAATGGACTTGGATTTACAAACTAAACTGCTGCGGTTTATTCAGACCGGTACCTTCCAGAAGGTGGGGTCGTCTAAAATGAAAAGTGTCGATGTTCGTTTTGTTTGTGCGACCAACCGAGATCCCTGGAAAGAAGTGCAAGAAGGGCGCTTTCGAGAGGATTTGTATTACCGATTGTACGTGATACCACTGCATTTACCGCCGTTGAGAGAGCGAGGGGAAGATGTGGTTGAAATTTCCTATTCGCTGCTTGGTTTTATGTCGAAGGAAGAAGGGAAAGATTTTTGCCGACTTTCACCTCAGGTTATCAATCGCTTTGTCCGATATGAATGGCCGGGGAACGTACGACAATTACAAAACGTATTGCGAAATGTGGTGGTATTGAACAATGGGACTGAAATTACGGTGGATATGCTACCGCCACCTCTCAATAGAGAGAGTGAGCAACCAATAAAGGTTGCATCCGACTTAATTTCAACTAAACCTAAGAAAGAGCAAGATATTTTCCCATTGTGGCTCACCGAAAAAATGGCGATTGAACAGGCGATAGAAGTGTGTGAGGGCAATATTCCTCGTGCAGCGGGCTTCTTGGATGTCAGCCCTTCAACCATTTACCGTAAACGTCAAACTTGGAACGAGAAACAAGGTAAATAATGATATGGAAGTGCGAAACCAAAATAAGATAGACAGGCTAGCTGGAGAAATTGGTGCTGAAAACGTTCCCGTTCTGCTCGAGATATTTCTAGGTGAACTGAATACTTACATTGAAAGTCTGCGCTCAGACTCACTGGCAGACCGCAATCAATATCTTAAAGAAATCAGTCATGCACTAAAAAGCAGTGCTGCCAGTTTCGGTGCTGAGAAGCTTTGCAGCTACGCTGTTGACGTGGACGCAGCGGCAAAACATGAAGAATCAACGTTAGACAGTCAATTTGGTACTGGGCTGTTGTCCGTGTTAGAGGAAACGCGAGACGACTACGCCACACTGCTTTAGTTTTAACTAGCGCACTATTTCCTTTCGTTAACTCAATAGACCGATAATCGCTTTGGTCAGCTTTTGTCTGTCATGGCGCCAATCTCGATTAGGGGAGGCCAAGTCGGCTTTCTCATAGCGCCAATCTACAAGAGTTTCATCCGGTGTTGGTCCCAGAACCACATCGATTTTCCGTGACTGGCATGCTCGTTCACACCACGTCAGCTTTTCTTTCGCTGTCATGCGGCCTGCTGGACCAAATTCCGGTGATAAGTTTTCAATGAATACAAGTTGAGCTTTGCTATTGTCGGAAATAGCTTGACCAATTTCTGGAAGTAGAAGTGGTGGCATGATACTGGTCAGAAAGCTCCCTGGTCCCAAAATGATCAAATCGGCAGAATGGATAGATTCTACGGCTTCGCTGGTGGCGGGCACTTCTGGATCTAAATCTAAGCGCAATAGGTCTTGCTCCATTTCATCGACGTTGGTTTCACCTGTTACTCGTTTCCCTTGGGTAGAAAGTGCAGTGAGATCGGAAGGGTGTTCGGACATCGGGACGATATTCACATCGACTTTCAACATTTCTCGAATCAAATTGATGGCATCAAGTGGGCGAACCGATAGGTTGTCCAATGCAGTTAGCATCAGATTGCCAAGGTTGTGCCCATTCAATTCTCCGTTTCCTTTGAATCGATATTCAAACATCATAGAGCTGATAGATGGCTGTGTAATGAGCTGATTTATACAATTGCGAGTATCACCCCAAGCGATGCCACCTTGGCAGTCGCGAATTCTGCCGGTTGAGCCGCCATTATCAGTGGTGGCGACAATCCCTGTCGCGTTGGAGCCAAAATCAGACAGGGCTGCAAGCATTCGCCCTAATCCGTGTCCGCCGCCGATGGCGACAACTTTATTATTGAGAACTGAATTCATATTTTTGTAGTTATCGTTATTACATTTGCTGTGAGACCGGGTTTTCCACCCATGAGTTTGCCGTGAATTGAATTGTTCAACAAGTCCAAGCCTCTCGTTATCAATCCATGACCATTCTAGCTTTTCATATTGGCATAGGGCTAAGACATCGAGAGTTCAATTGAGTTCGACTCCAGTTTAATCGGTGAGACCTATTACAAAAATAGCCGTTATCCAATTCGCTTTTCCAAAATTTTCAGCAACACTTAGATCAAAGGAAGCACGTCTGGGGAGGCGATGATGGAGTCACTGAAAGTTAAAGATTATATGTCACATAAAGCGGTGACATTTAAAAAAGAAATGCCGTTGAGTGCTGCACTTGAAAAAGTGATGAAGTCGACTCATATGGGTGGGCCAGTTATTGATGACAAAGAGAAAGTGATTGGCTTTTTGTCAGAGCAAGACTTACTCGATAAATTAGTCAAAGTCAGTTACTACTGTCAGGACACACACACCGTAGGTGATTGCATGCACCCTGAAGTGCTATCCGTAACGCCAGAAACCTCGATTATCGAACTTGCTGATATGATGAAAGTCGGGCGCCCGAAAGCGTACCCTGTCATCGATAGCGGCAAATTAGTGGGAATGATAACTCGTACCGACGTACTAAGAGCTATCGGAAAAACCTTAGACGACTGTTTTCAGCATCCTGTATAGGTTTCCTCGGCAAGATTAGGTTGTAAGGTAATTTCGCAAAATTGCGGTTGACTCTGGACTTAACTCCAAGGTTTACAATAACCAATGTGACTAATTGTTATTGAATAACCAAGGAGAAGTTATGACTCAATATCATGCTCATGATGCGTGTTGTTCGCAGCACGCTCATTCAAAAAACGCTCAACAGTGCTGTGATCAGCAATCAGCACCTTTG
The DNA here is from genome assembly GCF_056159765.1 of Vibrio sp. ABH4_348. Classification (NCBI taxonomy): domain Bacteria; kingdom Pseudomonadati; phylum Pseudomonadota; class Gammaproteobacteria; order Vibrionales; family Vibrionaceae; genus Vibrio; species Vibrio sp. ABH4_348. Next base: position 678,634 of record NZ_JBSWVW010000001.1, read on the forward strand.
CATTCAAATACAACAGACGCCACCGTCAATGAGGTTACTTCCCATTGTTGTGGTAGTTCGACACAAACAGATTGCTCTGCCAGTGAAGACGATGGAGAGTCTGACCCCAGTCAGTTATCTTGGATAGTCAAAGGGATGGATTGTGGCTCATGTGCCAACAAAATCCAAACCGCGCTTGAAAAGCAACAACAGATTAACCGCGTTCAGGTGTCTTTCGCTACCCAAAAACTAACGGTAGTTTTGCACCCTGAAGCGACCAATCGCAAACTTCAATCTGAAAATATCGCTCAAGTGGTATCTCAACTAGGGTTTGAACTTACCCCTATTAACACCTCCGATAGCACTACCTCTAATAAGTCTTCTGTCTACAATCATCTCAAAGAATATACCAGTATTGGCCTAGTTACTGGGCTGATGTCACTCGCCTTAGTGATTGAAAGGTGGTCCCCGCTCTTAAGTGAACTGGCTTTCATTGGTGCCATGTTGTTTGGACTGTGGCCGATTGCAATAAAAGCGTGGCGTTTAGCGAAAAGCGGAACGCCATTTAGTATTGAAACCTTAATGAGTGTCGCGGCCGTCGGTGCTTTGTATCTTGGCGAAACTGTCGAGGCTGGTATGGTTCTCGTGCTTTTTTTAATTGGTGAGAAGCTTGAAGGCTACGCGGCTCACAAGGCGAGAAGTGGTGTTCAATCACTGATGGCATTGGTGCCTGACAAGGCCCTTGTCCTTAAAAATGGACAGAGGACAGAAATGGACATTAATGCCTTAAAGCCAGGAATGTTGGTTGAAGTGGCTCCCGGCCAGAGATTACCTGCGGATGGCAACCTGAAAAGTGACTGGGTTAATGTCGACCAAAGTGCACTTACTGGCGAGTCTGTACCGGTTGAGAAGTTGAGCGGAGAAGCGCTAATGGCGGGATCTATCGTGACTGATAAAGTTGCGGTTTTTGAAGTTACCTCAAAGGCGGGTCAGAACTCAGTCGATAAAATTTTGCAGTTGATTGAGGAAGCGGAAAGCCACAAAGCACCGGTTGAACGATTCTTAGACAAATTTAGCCGTTGGTACACACCATTAATGATGGTGATAGCCGGTTTGGTTGTGGTTATCCCACCACTGATGTTTGCTCAATCTTGGCAGGAATGGCTGTATAAAGGACTGGCATTGTTACTTATTGCCTGCCCATGCGCGTTAGTGATTTCGACACCCGCGGCGATCACCAGCGGACTAGCCAGAGCAACCAGAATGGGCGTGTTGATAAAAGGTGGCGCAGCGTTGGAGAAGTTGGCGACCGTTGACACATTGGCGATGGATAAGACTGGTACACTGACCAAAGGCCAACCTGAAGTGACAGACGCTGTCGGGTTTGATATTGACCAAAATTTGTTGTTAGAGCGTTGCGCCGCGCTCGAAGAAGGTTCAACCCATCCTCTGGCCAAGGCATTAGTAAGCTACTGCAAGGAGAAAGGGGTTGTTGTGGCTGCTGCCGACAATCGACGTATTTTAGTTGGTGAAGGTGTACAGGGAGACATCAATCAACAGCGATTCCAACTGGTTTCATATAAAGTGGCGTCAACACTATGCGCGTTTACAGAACGACAAAATGAGGTTCTTGAAGGGCTTTTGTCTCAGGGGAAAACGCTGGCTGTGCTTTTATTTGGCGACCAAGCTCAGGGAGTTATCGCCTGGCAAGACTCGTTAAGAGAAGATGCGAGATCCAGCTTAGCTAAGCTTAGCCGACATGGCATCGAATCTATTATGTTAACGGGTGACAACAAAGTTAGTGCTGAAGGCATTGCCAGTAAGCTAAACATTAGGGCGCAGTCTGAATTACTGCCGGATGACAAAGTAAAATGGGTACAGGAATTTTCGAAAACCCATTCGGTGGCCATGGTTGGCGATGGTATTAACGATGCGCCAGCTTTGAAGTCAGCTCAGGTTGGGATCGCTATGGGCAGTGGAACGAACGTTGCCTTAGATACCGCTGACGCCGCACTGACAACCGATCGCTTACAGTCGTTACCAGAAATGTTCTGGTTGGCAAACAAGACGATGTCGATTATCCGCCAGAACATTACCATCGCGTTGGGACTTAAAGCGGTGTTTCTCATCACGAGTATTTTGGGTTACACGGGGCTATGGGTAGCAGTATTAGCCGATAGTGGTGCAACTGCTTTGGTGACTTTGAATGCCTTGCGACTGATAAAAACCAAATACCCAGAATTGGGTTGAAGTATGAGCATTTATGGGTGTGTTGACTGATCTATATCTCACTAAACGTATTTTGTTACTTTTATTGCTTTTATAAAGGTGATCTTGATCGCTATATGCTGGTGATAAATAGGCTACTGTATCAAACAGAATTACAAAAAATTGAACTCGCTTTCGGGCGAGTTCTATTGTTTAGGAGCAAAATTATGTCTGAAGCTGTATTCCATTTGGGTGTGACCGAAGCCGACCTTGCGGGTGCCAAAATTGCCATTATTCCTGGTGACCCAGCACGTGTTGAAAAAATTGCCAATTTAATGGACAAGCCAGAGTTTCTTGCCAGTCATCGTGAATATACGGTGTTTCGCGCTGAGTTAGACGGTAAACCAGTTGTTGTGTGTTCAACGGGTATTGGTGGTCCATCAACATCAATTGCAGTCGAAGAGTTGGCGCAATTGGGTGTGAGAACCTTTTTGCGAGTCGGTACTACTGGTGCAATTCAACCCCATGTAAATGTTGGTGACATGATCGTGACTACAGGCTCGGTGCGTCTTGACGGTGCAAGTACCCACTTCGCACCTATGGAATTCCCAGCGGTTGCAGACTTTGATGTAGCTACAGCGATGCGTGAAGCGGTGATTGAACAAGGCGGGGTGGCACATACTGGGGTAACAGCATCGAGTGATACCTTCTACCCGGGCCAGGAACGCTACGATACCTTCTCAGGTCGAGTCGTGAAGCGCTTCCAAGGCTCAATGCAAGAATGGCAAGATATGGGTGTACTTAACTTCGAAATGGAGTCAGCTACCTTGCTAACCATGTGTGCGAGTTCTGGCCTAAAAGCTGGTTGTGTTGCAGGTGTGATAATCAATCGTACTCAAAAAGAAACGCCTAATCACGATACCTTAAAAGAAGCTGAAACCCGCTCAATTAAAGTAGTGGTTGAAGCTGCTCGCAAGCTGATCTAAATCCGTTTTGGTTTGTATTCTAGGCTCGCCATATTGCGAGCCTTTATTTTACCTGTACTTTTCCTTGCGTACTTGGTGTTAACATCGTTGTGTTTTGGTGGAAGATGTCAGCGACAACATCGTCATAGGCCACCGAGATGAACTCGGAGATTCGATTACTGAGTTCGAATAGTTTGTCTTGGTTTTGAAGTTGGTCATCTTGTTTATCGAATTGTTCAAGGTGTTGTAATAGCTCGGTTGCTATCGGTGAGTGATGAAGATTTGAGTTTAGTAATGTCAGTTGGTGGATTTGTCTGGTTAACTGTAGCGCCTGAACTCTTAGTTTGCTTTGTGCAAATGGTCTACCGTCCAATTCTCCTATCTGCGATAGGCTAATTCTAAACTGGGTCAACCCTTCCATAGCATCAATTACCCACATCCAATGAGTTTGATAGCGTTGTTCTTGCGATTTGTCTTGATGCTCCAGCAGCCAATTCATCACGAGATCGTCAACTAAATAGATGCACTGTCTGATCAACTGACCATGCCAGAGCTGATTTTTTGTCTGCGATAATTTTCGGCTACTCACTCTCAGTTTAGTAATGTTCGCCATCAGAACTCGGTAGCCTGCTTTGTCATTTGCTGCAGCGAGATTAACCAGTTGATGACAGTGCTCAGAAAGGTTTTGTTGGGTCTCTAATAATTGTTGCGAGCTTTTGGTTTGACCTGTCGATAAATGCCTATGCGCTCTGAGGAGCAGAAGGATTTGTCGTAGTCGCAACCACAATTGATAGTGATAGTTGGTACTGTTGTTCTTAGTACGAAATCGTAAGCTTAAAACCACCAATATTGTTGCCACGACAATACTTGATAACCAAATAAACATACACTGCCTTAGAAAATGACGGTGTTTAGTTTTTGCATTGGTTGTGCCATTCTTTTAGTTATTAAATAACAATGACCTAGCTAGATTTGGTTTGTCTTGGTGATACAGGCTAGTGCAGAAATGCACTGTTTTGGGCAGGTGGCGAAAATAGCTCGTGGTTTGGTCTAAAAATAAAAAACGCCTCGATTTGGGTATAAATCAAGGCGTTTTATATATAGCTAGTGAAGCGCAAGATTACATGATTCGCATGCCTGGTTGAGCGCCTTCATGTGGTTCAAGGATCCAAAGATCTTTACCACCTGGACCGGCGGCGAGAACCATGCCTTCTGACATACCGAACTTCATCTTACGAGGTTTAAGATTGGCAACCATAACAGTATGTTTACCAAGTAAATCTTCAGGCGAGTAGGCCGATTTAATGCCAGCAAATACTTGGCGTGTTTCTCCGCCCAGATCTAAAACCAGTCTTAGCAGCTTATTAGCTTTTGGCACGGCTTCACATTCAACAATTTTGGCGACGCGTAAGTCGACTTTGGCAAAATCATCAAACTCAATTTCATCTGCAATAGGATCTTTACTAAGTTCCGTTTCCTGCGCAGCTTCTGCTTGTGCCACTGCTGCAGCGGCTTCTTCTTTCGATGCCTCAACCATAGCCTCAACTTTCTTCATGTCGATGCGGTTAAAGAGTGCTTTAAACTTAGTGATTTCGTGGGCCGTCAGTGGGGTTGCAATGCCATCCCAAGTCAATTCTTGGTTAAGGAACGCTTCAGTGCGCTCGGCAAGCAATGGCATGACCGGCTTCAAGTAGGTCATCAACACACGGAACAAGTTAATGCCGACAGTACAAATGTCTTGTAGCTGCTGATCTTGACCTTCTTGTTTTGCCACAACCCAAGGGGCTTTTTCATCTACGTACTGGTTGGCTTTGTCAGCCAAAGCAGTAATCTCGCGAATTGCACGTCCAAACTCACGGGTTTCGTAGAGTTCAGCAATTTTTTCAGCGGCATCAACAAATTCTTGGTACAACGCTGGCTCAGCAAATTCAGCCGAAAGCTTACCTTCGAAACGCTTGGTAATAAAACCAGCATTACGAGACGCAAGGTTAACAATTTTGTTCACCACGTCTGCGTTGACACGCTGAGTGAAGTCTTCAAGGTTAAGGTCTAGGTCGTCAATACGGCTGTTTAGTTTCGCTGCGTAGTAGTAACGCAAACATTCAGGGTCAAGATGCTCAAGGTAGGTGCTTGCCTTGATAAAGGTTCCTTTAGACTTCGACATCTTGGCACCATTTACCGTAACATAACCGTGCACAAACACGTTGTTTGGCTTGCGGAAACCAGAGCCGTCGAGCATTGCCGGCCAGAACAAGCTGTGGAAGTACACGATGTCTTTACCGATAAAGTGATAAAGCTCAGCTTTGCTGTCTTTGTTCCAGTACTCATCGAAATCGAGGTCATCGCGCTTTGAACATAGATTTTTGAAAGAGCCCATGTAGCCGATAGGCGCGTCTAACCAAACGTAGAAGAACTTATCTTTCTCCCCTGGGATTTCGAACCCAAAGTATGGCGCGTCACGCGAGATGTCCCACTGTTGCAAGCCAGACTCGAACCACTCTTGCATTTTGTTCGCCATTTCAACTTGCAGCGAACCAGAACGGGTCCATTCTTTCAACATTGACTCAAACTGAGGAAGGTCGAAGAAGAAGTGCTCTGAATCCTTCATGACAGGTGTTGCACCTGATACTGCCGAGCGCGGATTGATCAAATCGGTTGGGCTATAAGTCTCACCACAGGCATCACAGTTATCACCGTATTGATCTTCAGACTTACACTTAGGGCAAGTGCCTTTAACAAAGCGGTCAGGCAAGAACATTTCTTTCTCAGGATCGAAAAGCTGAGAAATAGTGCGGCTTGAAATAAAGCCGTTTTTTTTCAGTTCCAAGTAGATGTGCGACGCCAGCTCGCGGTTCTCGTCCGAGTGTGTGCTGTGGTAGTTGTCAAAGCTGATGTTAAAGCCAGCAAAGTCCGCTTCGTGCTCTTCTTGTACAGCAGCGATCATTTGTTCTGGTGACATCCCCATTTGTTGTGCTTTAAGCATAATTGGAGTGCCGTGAGCATCGTCAGCACAAATGAAGTTGATGGTGTTCCCTCTCAAACGCTGGAATCGTACCCAGATGTCAGCTTGGATGTGTTCAAGCATGTGACCTAGGTGAATCGAACCGTTAGCGTAGGGTAGAGCACACGTGACCAGAATTTTTCTAGGATCGTTTGCCATACGTAATTTTTCGCTTTTCAGTGAGTAATAAAAATAGTCAGCAATGATAACCCATGACGCTAGTGACTCCAAGGCTTGCAATCAATGAGACCGCGTGTTTTTTGGGGTTCTTTGCGTCCTACTCTGATGATAGGATTGAGTCGAACATCTGAGGAGAAAAAGAATGGATAAAACCGCCGCTATTGCTTGGCTAAATCAGTTTGAACACCCGTCACTTGCCTACGGTTGGGCCGACGTTTCAGGGATAGTTTCGGTTCAGGATCATGCCATTTCTATTACTTGGCCTTTTGCAAGCTATCAACTGACGGAAGATTTTTCTGATTGGCTGGCGGGGGAGCAAACGACCGGAAAAACAACATGGGAAGTGACGGTTTCTCACTCGGTGAAACCACTTCAGTCGGCGCTGGGTACTGACCTAAAAGGTGTGAAAAACATTATTGCCGTGTCATCTGGCAAAGGCGGCGTGGGGAAATCAACCACAGCAGTAAATTTGGCATTGGCATTGAAAGCGCTTGGTGCCAAAGTGGGTGTGCTCGATGCTGATATTTATGGCCCTTCAATTCCTCTTATGTTCAATACTCAAGGCCGCAAACCTGAAGTTCGCGACGGGAAATGGATGCAGCCTATAGAGTCTTATGGAGTTTACACGCACTCGATCGGCTATTTGGTGGATAAAGATGAAGCGGCGGTATGGCGTGGGCCTATGGCTTCTCGAGCGCTTGGACAATTGCTTAACGAGACTGACTGGCCTGCATTGGATTATCTTGTCATTGATATGCCGCCAGGCACAGGTGACATCCAATTAACCTTGGCACAGCAGATTCCAGTCAATGGGGCTTTAATTGTTACTACTCCACAAGATCTAGCGTTAGCGGATGCTCGAAAGGGAGCCGCGATGTTTAATAAAGTTAACGTGCCAGTCTTAGGCATAGCTGAGAACATGAGTTACCACATCTGTAGTAAGTGCGGTCACAAAGAGCCTATTTTTGGTTGTGGTGGCGCTGAAAAAATGGCTCAGGAATATGGCTTACCTGTTGTAGCGCAGTTCCCTTTGCATATAGATATTCGAAATGACTTGGACAGTGGTAAGCCAACGGTCGCAGCGAGGCCTGATTCCGAACACTCGTTAATGTATCGAGATCTGGCAGAGAAACTGGTAGCAAAAATGTACTGGCAGGGCACTCCTCGAGCAGAATCTATATTGTTTAAACAAATTGATTAGGTCCATTTGTGAATGCAATATTCAAACGATTGATATGCCTTAAATGATGCAATCGATTACCTCAAAATGCATGTCTATTTTCTACTCAAATAATGGTTGAAAGCGGTTAAAATACCGCATTGTCGCTAGTATAGAGATCTTTGAATGCCTATAATCTCAAGGATTTCTAAATTCAATTAGTGTGAGAGTAATGTCCGATAATAATCAGTGCGTCGTTGTAGGGATTGCAGGCGCTTCGGCTTCAGGGAAGAGCCTTATTGCAAGTACCATTTATGCAGAACTTTGCGAAAAAGTAGGCGGCGACCAGATTGGTGTCATTAAAGAGGACAGCTACTACAAAGACCAAGCTCACCTGACAATGGAAGAGCGCGTTAAAACCAACTATGACCACCCAAATGCGTTTGATCATGAGTTGCTTTGCGAGCACCTTGAAGCCCTAGGGCGTGGTGAATCGGTTGAAATTCCAGAGTACAGCTATGCTGAGCACACTCGTACCGACAACACGACGACGATGACGCCGAAAAAAGTCATCATACTCGAAGGTATCTTGTTGCTAACCGATCCAAAACTGCGTGAGGTGATGGATGCCAGTATCTTTATGGACACACCGCTAGACATTTGTCTGCTTCGCCGAGTGAAGCGAGATGTTGAAGAGCGTGGTCGTACGATGAGTTCAGTGTTGAGCCAATACGAAAAAACCGTTCGTCCTATGTTCATGCAGTACATCGAACCTTCAAAACAATACGCGGATATCATTGTTCCGCGCGGTGGTAAAAACCGAATTGCGATTGATGTTCTTAAAGCCCATCTAGCCAAGCTGTTAAGACGGTAGTCTTGAAATCCGGGATTACACCCGTAAGAACTATTTATTTTTTATGAAAGAAGTGTCACTTTAGGGGCACTTCTTTTTTTTGCTATGTATTTTGAGAGAAAATTCAATCCGTGAGCTTTGAATGGAATTGTTCGGCAGTTCAATAGTCTATAGTTTTGATATTTCGAATAAGGGTTAGGGGAAATGAAAAAAGCCTTATATGCATTTTTGTTTGTGCTGGTGGTGCTCATCGGTAGTGTGGTCGCACTGGTACTGTTTATCAATCCAAATCAAATAAAACCGGTTCTAGTTGAACAAACTCAAAAACAAACTGGCTTAGATTTGGTGGTTGAAGGAGACATTAGCTGGCAGTTTTTCCCATCACTAGGGTTCGAACTGGGAAAAACTAAAGTCCTTAATCCTTCTGGCTTTAGCCAAGAAACGCTTTTTTCCGTTGATCGCGTCAATCTCAATGTCGACGTTATGCCATTGTTTGATAACCAAGTGCATATCGGCAACATCGTTATGGATGGTGCCAAAGTAGTTATTGAAACCAAGCAAGATGGTAGCAGTAACCTAGACCCGCTCACTCAACCTAAGACATCGAGTTCCGAGTCTGAAAATTCCGTATCTGTCGATGTCAATGTATCCCCTGAGCAAAGCCAGCCATGGCAAGTAACTGTCGCCGGTGTAACGCTTTCTAACGCACAAGTGAGCGTAATCGACCGCAAAGCAGGTTCTGAAACTCACTTAAACGATATCCAGCTGACAGTGAGTGAATTTGCATTTGATCAATGGGCGCAAGTTAGCGCGTCTTTATCCGGTAAAACTAACGCGCAAAGTTTTAGTCTAGAAGCTGATTCTGAGTTCAAACTGTCTCAAGATATGGCGCAATATGCGTTGCGAAACATCGAAACCAACTTGTCTTATCAAGATCAGAGCAACAGTTTTGAATCAATTCAGTTGAAAGTCCCAACCTTTGGCTTTGATCAACCGATTCCACTAGAGTTTAGTGTTAAAGGAACTGCAGCGGACATGGGCGTAGAAACTAGCGGGACGGCTACTGCCAATATCGATAAGGCAGTAACGAAAGTAACGTTAGCGGGCTTGAATGTTGCCAGTACCTTGACCGGTGATGCTTTGCCACAAAATCCAATGAATATAGGCTTGGATTCCGATGTCTCATTGTCGTTGAACCGTTCAGTAGTCGATGTGGTGCTGAGAAAGCTCTCTGCCAATGATATTCAATTATCTGGCACATCTTCAGTGGCTTACGCATCAGCAATACCAAAAATTCGTTTTGATTTACAAAGCCCCAACATCGATTTGGATGCGTTTTTGGCCAGTGAAACTGGTGCTGCGGAAAGCAAAACTAATGACTCTGCAGAGAGTTCTGGCGATGGAGCATCAACTGAACCCGCAACGAGCGGCGAACCGGATTTAAGTGCGTTGAAAACACTTGATCTTGCTGGCGACTTGGCAATCGACCAGTTCAAAGCCGGCAACGCCTCAATGCAAGATGTGAAAGTTAAACTGAGCATCAAAGATGGCGTGCTGAACTTAAATCAGCTGCAATCAAAACTGTACAGCGGGATCATGTTGGCCAATGCTAAGTTGGACGCGACAACCAGCCCAGCCAAATACACAGCAAAAGGAGACTTAACGGGTATTAAAGTCCAGCCTCTGCTAAAAGATGTGGCTGACTTCGATACGCTGGAGGGTACAGGTAATATCGACATCAACTTAAATGGTCAAAGCCTGAACCCAGAAGAGTTAAAGAAAAATCTGGTTGGCGCAATGAACATCAAATTTACCGATGGCGCCGTCAACGGAATTAATATTGCTCAAGTGGTTCGCGAAAACTACGCCAAAATTAAAGGTAAGAGCTTTGATGGCAAAGAGGGTGTTCAGAAAACCGACTTCAGCTCAATGGCAACCAAAATTACTTTTGATAAAGGCAATGTGAACTTCAAAGACCTGGCTGCTCAATCACCGTTTTTGCGGGTCAGTGGGGAAGGTAGCGCAAACTATTTTGCAGAAACCGCAGATATGTTGGTGCGTACTTCCATCGTCGGTAGCCTTGAAGGGCAAGGTGGTAAAGACATCGAGGAACTGAAAGACATTACCATCCCGATTCGTATCTCAGGCCCGTGGACTGATCTGAAATATCGCCCAGAATTTGATGCTGTACTGAAGCAGAAAGCTGAGAAAAAAATCAGCGAAAAAATTAGTGAAAAGATCAAAGATGAAGACACCAAAAAAGCGGTAGATAGTTTGATCAAAGGGCTGTTTAACTAAAACCCGAACTCTTATAAAAGCAAATAAAAAAGCGCCGAAAATATTGGCGCTTTTTTATTGGTTACAGCAAGATGATTCAATTTTTGTCGTCGGAGACTGCAAAGTTCTACCAATCAATCCCTTGTAGAGATTTGATGCCAGATTCGAATGCGTGTTTTACATTTTTCACTTCAGAAACCGTATCGGCTAATTCAATTAAGGTGCGGTGAGCGCCGCGACCTGTAATGATTACTGACTGCATAAATGGACGGTTTTTCAGTGCTTCAACCACTTCATCCAGTTCAATGTAACCATAGCTAACCATGTAGGTCAGCTCGTCAAACAAAATCACATCGATACTTTCATCTTGCAGCATGCGTTTGCATTCTTGCCAAACCAGTTGTGCTGCTGCGGTATCCGTTTCTTTGTTTTGGGTTTCCCAAGTGAAGCCAGTCGCCATTACCTGGAATTCGACACCCAACTTTTCTAGTAGGTTGCGCTCACCGTTATCCCATGTTCCTTTGATAAACTGGGCAACTGCCGCTTTTTTGTTATGGCCTAATGCGCGCGTTACCATGCCAAACCCGGAAGTAGATTTGCCTTTACCGTTGCCAGTGATAACCAATAGCAAGCCTTTCACTTCCTTTGCCGCTGCAATTTTCTCGTCGACTTTTTCTTTAACTTTTTGCTGGCGCGCTTTGTGTCTATCTTGTTTTTGTTCTTCGCTCACGTTGTCACTTCCTATTATCAGAGGCTTTCGGAACATCATAAACCAAAAACCTATGTAGTGAATACATAGGCTTAATGGGGGAATAGTTTATTAACAGTAATTAGTTAAGGTTATACGCTGCTAACCAGCGACTGGTTTCAGCTGACTGGGTTTGTAGCTCGTTACTACTCGTGCTCAAGCGTTCTGATTCCTCGACCAGGCTATCAACTTGGGTATCGATACTATCGAGTTGGGAAATCAACTGTTCCATTGAAGCAAACTGCTCATCAGCCGAGTAAACGATTTGTTGTGAAGTTTGGTCGGCAGTAAGCACATCATTTAGCGCTGTTTCAATATTCGCAGCGGACTCTTCAATACGTTGTAGGCAGTTTTCCGACGCCGATTGTCCCTGATGAGTGTATTCAATAAGCTCATTTGCGACTGCGCTGAGTTTGGTCAGGATTTCTTCTACTTGATTGGTTGAAGCTGAGGTTTTTTCGGCCAACCCTCGGACTTCATCAGCGACCACCGCAAAACCTCGTCCATGCTCACCAGCTCGTGCGGCCTCAATGGCTGCATTGAGTGCTAACAAATTCGTTTGGTCGGCAATGGTACGGATAATGGCTAAGATTTCGGTTACTTTGTTAACCTGAACTTCTAGACTTTCAGCCTGAGCAGTTGTCTGTGCACTTTTTTCATTAAGTACTCGATTTTCATTTAGAGCCCGGGAAAGTTGTGCTTTACCATTTTCTGCACTGGTTACTGCTTTACTCAACGAATCGGAAGCCGAGTTTGCGCTGTCTTTTACGGTGGTAACAGACAATTTGGATTCCTCACCAAATGAGACAGCTTGTTTTATCTCGACTCTCTGAGTGTCGACTTTGTGATTCAATGACTCGCTATAACCTTGCAGTAGATTGGCCACGTTGTTGACAGACTTGGCACTGGCTTGAATTGGAGTCAGTGTATTATCCAATTTCTCTATAAAGGCATTGATGTGCTGTACCAATTCCCCAAGCTCATTTTTGGACCTAAATTCCAATCGCGTCTTAAGGTCACATTCTCCTGAGCCCAAGTCGTAACAGAGTTTTTTTACATAAACTAAAGGCTTGAATAAAACCTTGTTTAGAATTAGCCAAAGCAAAAATCCCGATACGACTACTGCTGTCAGTACCAATAGTATGGCTTTGTATGCTAACTGGCTGCTGAGCTTAACAAGGTCTAGGTAAGCCCAATGGAAAACGGCATAACCAACCAGAGTCTGCTTTTTTCCTGCCAGTAGAGGAGCGATGGTGGTGACACCATTAATAGTATCATCTTGGACTAATACCTCAGATTCACTTGGCATTGAGGGTAGTGGAGCGGGCGAATTATCAGAACTAAACAGAACCTTCTTATCTGGCGTGTAAATTGCGACAGACTTTAAATTGCCACCGTTACTCTCGATTGATGCTGTAACGTCTTCGGTAATGTTATCGACTTTTTTGAAACGCGTCGCGGTTGCAACTTCGGATGCCAATTGTTGACTGGTTTGGACAAATGCATTTCGACTTAGGTCATGGAGGGCGGTGGTACTGCTGAACCAAGATAACCACGAGCTTAAAATTACTGCTGCTACCGTTATCGCTGATGATACTAAAATGACAAGTAATCTAAGTGATATGTTCATTCGCCCTCCAGGAGTGATCGTTTATAAACCGTCTACATTGACACCCACCGTAATCGCACCAATGGCTTTACCGCTTTCATCAACCACGGTATAACTCACTTGGGACTGAAACATCTGCGTTGATTCGTCTTCTTCAATTTCACTAATGTGCACAGCATTAGCACCCATTGAATAGGTCTTCTGCCATTTGGCTTCATCACCTTGCCAGTAATCTGACGTTACCGCGCTTTGTCCAACATTCAGGCCTTTATTGTCCATAACGAAAATTTCAGTAATGGTGCCTTCATGCATCGCCTGCTTTTCTGCAAGCATCTGTGAAAGCTCATTGGATGTGACTTTGTTGATCAGTGGTGCGGAGTTTTGGCCCACCTCGCTTCGCCATTGCATATCTAGCGCTTTGATTTGATCGAGGCTCAAACCATCGTGCATGGTATTTTGCTTTTTGACGGCAGAAATAACAGCTGGAAGAGATGCAATTTCTTTGACTTGAGTGTCAGCAAACTCTTGCAGTTCAGCTTCGAACTCATTTGCCAGTGTAGGGAACGCTACAGTAACAAGCGCCGCGAGGATTAAAACGAGTGGTGTTTTCATTTTATTACCTTTGATATGTCGTTGTACTTAGTGCATGTCTCTTAAGATCTTAGTAGAGCTATAATCTTATGCAAATGTGTGCTTATTTAAATCCTAAATCGGTTTCTCAGACCAAGGCCAATTAAAAACAAAGCTCCAAAAGCCATAACACTAAATAGAAAACTGACCGCGCCAAAGTGGGCGGGCAATTGCTCTGAGATCGCAATATAGGCCTCTCTTCCTTCTTCTCTCACACCGCCAATGAAAGGAAGGGTACGGCTAACTGCGAGCTCAAAACTGGCAATCCACTGTGGGTCAAGGTCTTGCCACCATTGAGCAACGGCTGTTGCGTTTGCTGCAGGAAAAGGTGCGCCAACAGCGTATAGCGTCAATAGAAATATGGCGGAAAACAACAAGGCAAAAGGTCTAACGATGCTTTGTCCATAATCACTGGTGATGTCGAAGGCGAGGTCAAGAATACTGGCGAGAGTAGGTGTGGAATGCCAACGTCGGGCTCGCATTTCTTCGGCATGAAATCTAAGCGCTGATTGATGGTCTTTGTTGTACTCGGAAAGCTCCATTAGTCTTCCAAGTCGTTCCGCATCGTTTGGATCTAAGCACCGTTTGATTAAAAATCCACTGGTTCGTTTTGTCGTGCAGTAAAGGCGATTGAGTGAAACATGGTGGCTGGTTTTGGTACCGACTAAGTCAGGCACAAAATTGACCATCTCCGGAAAGTACAAGGTGAGTGGTCCGTTAAAGCTGGAGTGTTTGAATGAAAAGCTCTGGCAGGTTTCGGATAAGTGAATGTTCTCAAAATATGCACCGCGGAAGGTGGCGTTGGAAAAATTAACGTTTTCCCCTGAAAAAACGCAGTCATCAAAGTAAAGAGTGCTGTCTCCAAACCACGCAAATGAAAAATCGACATCCCCCGAGCCAAATTGAACGGTTGAGAAAGTGACTTCGCCTTCACCAAATACCGCACCAGTAAACTCGATGTCACCTTCACCAAATTCTGCTCGGGAAAAGTTAACGTCACCTTCGGAGAACTGGGTTTTGGCGAAGCTCGCTTGTCCATCGCCAAATTTGGTCCCGGAAAAATAGACGTAGCCTTTGCCAAACTCACAGCTAGAAAACTCGATTTTTCCTTCACCAAATTCTGAGAGTGAAAAATCCACATAGCCATCACCAAACTTAGTTCCGGAGAAATCAACACCACCGTCACCAAGCTTAGCGCCAAAAAAGTCAATACTACCTGAGCCAAACTCGCACAGTGAAAAGTCGATCAGCCCATGGCCAAACTGAGACTCAGAAAAATCAACATTGCCCTCGCCAAATTGCGTATTAGAAAAATCGACATCGCCATTGCCAAAGTTGGCCGCGACAAAATCAATATTTCCCCGTCCAAACTGACAGTTGGAAAAATCAACGCCGTTGCCTGAAAACAAAGCGCCAAAAAAACTGATGTTGCCATTTGGAAATTGATATTCTTCAAATGATATGGGCTGCCCATTACTCGCGTGAAATTCGATACCTTCAAAACTAACGTGAGCTTCAGGGTTCAGCTGCACCCATTGATTCCACGCCGTCTTTCCTTTGGACCATAAAGTCAGGGCTTGCTCTCCTTCTAGTACTGTCTCGTTACTTGTGTCATGGGAACTTCGGTCAGTCAGTGCTGGGTTTTCAGTAAACGCAATTGTCGTGTCAATTTGATCCATACGGTGTGTGGCTCTCTGTAATCGAAACCCATGGTTTCTCGTGGATTAATTTCAAATACAAATGAGGATTTACCTTTTCTGAATGTAGGAAAAAAAGAGTAGGTGTGATGTTGTATATGTGAGATCTCGAGAATAACGCTGAATTATGTTTCAGAGGTGATTGAGGTCTAGCCCGCAAACAGGCAAACTATCGCCAAAACGTACTCAAGTGATTTCGTAAATACTTGGGACAATATAATGAGATTGTTATTGCGTAAGTGTATGCTTTCGCCAAGTTTTAAGGTTAGGTATGTCGAATCAACAAATCCCTTCTGTCTTAGTAGTCTGCATGGGCAATATTTGTCGCTCACCAACGGGAGAGGCAGTTTTGAAAGCGCGTGCGAAGGCGTTAGGAATCGATGTTGATATTGATTCAGCAGGTACGATTAACTATCACCAAGGCAAAGGTCCTGATTCCCGTTCGGTTTCTGCCGGCGAGAAGCGTGGCTATTCATTTTCAGGGATTAAATCTCGCCAGATTACGGAACAAGATTTCGTAAAATTTGACTATGTACTTGCTGCCGATCGCGCCAATATGGCAGATATGCTAGACATTTGCCCGCGCGAACATGCTCACAAAATCAGCCTGTTTCTTTCTCACTCCGATAGCGACTATCAAGAAATTCCCGACCCTTATTACGGGGGCAGCAAAGGTTTTGAATTGGTGTTGGATCTCATAGAAGAAGCAAGCGACCAGTTTTTACAAAAGATCTCTGCTTAAGGACAAAAAGCTGGCGAGCCAGCTTTTTTAGTGAAATAGCTAGGACAATTTGCCGTCACTATGCGGCCATGACTCGTCCACTAAAATAATCGTTCGATACTATATATTCGGTATTTCGGATCAACTCGTCTTGCAGTTCAGACCAGCTCGGTGAATCGTCGTCATCGGTAGATGGAATTACCGCACCGACTCGTATTCTAAAAGGTGTGAGTTCTTTGGCCCAAGATTGCGTCATCCCTGTGATGACGGAGGCCGTATTTTCAAAGCCTTTCGTGGTTCGTCTGCCTTCTTGCCAAACTACATTAACAATTACCCCTTGTTTATTTTCTTCTTTTAAACGGCATGCAGTCGCATGACAAAAGCTAAATAGGCTAGCGGTAAAGTCAGATAAACTGGCGCTGAATGAATCGGCTCCGGTGCTATCTAGTAGGGAAGGCATTGATACCGGAACTAGTGCGTTGATCAGCACATCAGGATACTGGCCCAATTCGCTTTTTATATAAGTAAACAAGCTTTCTACTGAATCATTACTGTAATCCTGAATTGGATATTGGTGAACTGATTGTGTCACCTTCTGGCAGCAAAGATAGGTTTGGTTTAGTTGATCATTGTTTTTATCACACAACACGACGATGGCACCGAGTTGAGCAAAATGCATTGCGAGCGTATTACCCAAATGTGTGCCTGCAGAAGTGACCAATACAACTGCGTTTTTTACTTCCATTTCGAAGCTCCGTCTCTGTGTGTTTTAGCGGTCTCGAAAGAATGGTTGATGACTTGTGATTTAGGTGTGAATAAGATCAAACTGTACTGGCTGAGCAAAGGTCAAGATCGATTATTTTGCACTTGTTCACACTTCTTTAACACATACGCTGAAATCTATGAAAACACTAAGCGAGTGCTTGAATTTTCTGGCCAGTTTGTAGCTCGATTTGATCGAGTCTTCTTGAGCTAACTAGTTGCTGTAAAAGGTGATTATAGTGAATGGGCTCAAGATCTTTGTCTTGCAATTGTCGACGCGTGTGGCCAGATAAATTGTGATAAAGATCTTCTGGTAAGTTGTGGGTATCCTGAGGGCGATAAGTGAGTGAGTCTTGTATAAGTTGTTGAGCAAATCTCACACTAGTCATGCCGCTCTTGTGGAAAAGATCATTGTGCATTTTGGCGACATCGTAGCTTTGAAAATCCGAGTTGAGTGCTTGAGGTTGTGGTACACCCAATTGAGTTCGCAGCTGTTGGTCATTGATATCACTGTTGGGCACTAATTCGGTGGGAGCAGATTCACGCATGTCATCGGAGAAAAAGGACACAAGAAAAGCAAAGTCGGCCCGCCTGCCATCTTGAACAGCATGGGAAAGACTCTGTCCAACGTTCAGTTCATTGACTAAGTGCGCTTTGTCTAATGCATGAATTTCCACGTATAGCCCTTGGTAATTTATTTCTGCTAACCAATAAATGAAACAACCCAGTAGTTATTCGATTTCTGTTCGAATAGAACGGTTCTGTTCAATGTTTATAGCGGCAAACGTTTGAAATTCTTTAGAGTTAGATGCTGATATGAAAAAGGCCCGCCATTGGCGAGCCTTGAAAATAGTAGGTAGTTCTTACTTAGCTAGGTTTTCAGCTACGAAGTCCCAGTTTACTAGTGCCCAGAAACCGTTCATGTAGTCTGGACGCACGTTGCGGTAATCGATGTAGTAAGCGTGTTCCCACAAGTCAACAGTAAGTAGAGGCGTTACACCTTCATCTGTTAGTGGTGTTGCAGCGTTTGAAGTATTTACGATTTCTACTGAACCGTCTGCTTTTTTCACCAACCAAGTCCAAGAAGCACCGAAGTTGTTGATTGCTGATTCAGTGAACTTAGCTTTGAATTCTTCGAATGAACCAAATGCTGCATTGATTGCGTCTGCAACAGCGCCTGTTGGCTCACCACCACCGTTTGGTGATAGACAGTGCCAGTAGAACGTGTGGTTCCAAATTTGAGCCGCGTTGTTGAAGATGCCGCCAGTTGAAGTCTTGATTACTTCTTCTAGAGACTTACCTTCAAACTCAGTACCAGGTACAAGACCATTTAGCTTAACAACGTAAGTGTTATGGTGTTTGCCGTGGTGAAAATCTAGTGTTTCCGCTGAGATATGTGGTTCTAGCGCATCTTTCGCGTACGGTAGAGCTGGTAGTTCAAATGCCATTGCTCAATTCTCCATTGTATTTGAAAAAGGTTTCCCTTTTTCCATTGCTTCCAGTGTTTATAATTTTTGTAATAACGTTGAGTTACCCAACGCAATCATAGTGCATCGCTGAGCGATTGTTCACTATTAGGTCATTACAGCTGACTTGAACGATATTCTAAAGTGATTTTCCCTAAAGAAAAAGGCACAATTTTTGTGGCTAAACCCTTTAAAAACCGATTGTTGACGACAAATTGACGTGCTACTAAGACTTAGCTTGCTCTAAAGCCTAAAACGTTTAGCAGTCTTTTTAAGCCGCGATATGCGATAGCACATAGCTTATGCCAGTAAGATATAAAACATCCCGAATGTCCCTAGCGTTTCTACGCTGTTATTTTTGAAACGATCGTTTAGAATGTCGGCATGATATCGAAACCTCCATCAAGAGGATGCAATGGAAACTATCGAAAAAATCAAACAGCAGATTGCTGAAAACTCAATCCTTTTATACATGAAGGGTTCTCCAAAACTGCCTAGCTGTGGTTTCTCATCTCAAGCTTCTCAAGCTCTTATGGCTTGTGGCGAAAAGTTTGCTTATGTGGATATTCTGCAAAACCCAGACATTCGCGCTGAGCTTCCAATATACGCACAATGGCCTACTTTCCCACAACTTTGGGTAGAGGGTGAATTGATTGGCGGTTGTGACATCATTTTGGAAATGTTCCAAAAGGGTGAGCTTCAGCCTCTGGTTAAAGAAGCGGCTGCAAAAGTTCAAGACAGCAGCGAAGACGCAGAATAAGTTATTAACTGTTTATCTATACAGTGATATGCTAAAGCCACCTTTTGGTGGCTTTTTTGTTTTATGTCTCGTCTAATCATTGCTGAAAAACCCAGTCTGGCCCGTGCTATTGCAGCGGTATTACCCAAACCGCACAAAAAAGGTGATGGATTTATCCAGTGTGCCAACGGCGATACGGTTACTTGGTGCATTGGTCACTTACTCGAGCAAGTCGAGCCTGATGCCTATGACGAAAAGTACAAAAAATGGCATTTAGACCATCTCCCCATCGTACCCGAATCGTGGCAACTTAGACCCAGAAAATCCGCCAGTAAACAGCTAACTGTGGTACGAAAACTATTAAAGTCTAGTAACCAGATCGTTCATGCCGGAGACCCAGATCGAGAGGGACAATTACTGGTTGATGAAGTCATTGATTACTGCAAAGTTAGCAAGAGTAAAAAAGACCAAGCGCAGCGTTTATTAGTCAGCGATTTGAACCCGAGCGCGGTGAAAAAAGCCCTGTCGAGATTACGCAGCAATCGAGATTTCATTCCACTTTCTGTATCCGCTTTAGCTCGTTCTCGCGCGGATTGGCTTTATGGAATGAATATGTCTCGCGCTTATACTTTGTTGGGCCAGAAAGCGGGATATCAGGGTGTACTTTCAGTTGGGCGCGTCCAAACTCCTGTTCTCGGGTTGGTAGTTAGGCGCGATGAAGAAATAGAGAACTTTGTCCCTAAAGACTATTTTACCCTGCACGCGCTTATTCCGTATTCCGATGGCACCTCCCAACCTTTTGATATTCGCGCAAAGTGGCAGCCGAGTGAGGCCTGCAAACCTTGGCAGGATGAAGAGGGAAGAGTATTAAATCGCGCTTTGGTAGAAAATGTCGCGGCGCGGATTAAAAACCAACCAGCAACGGTCACCAACTCTGAACACAAGCAATCCAAACAAGCACCACCGCTACCTTACTCTTTGTCGGCGCTGCAGATTGATGCGGCTAAACGATTCAACCTTAGCGCTCAGAAGGTGCTGGATATTTGTCAAAGCCTTTATGAAAAGCACACTTTAATCACTTATCCGAGGTCCGATTCTCGGCACTTGCCATTGGAGCACTTTAAGCAAGCAAAACAAGTGTTAGGGGCAATCCAAAGCAACGCTTTATCACTGCATGATGCAGTGAATAACGCGGATCCCAGTTTGAAGTCCAAAGCTTGGAATGACAGTAAGGTTGATGCTCACCATGCGATTATTCCAACGCCAAAAAACGCGAACGGCAAGGTTCTCTCCGGTGACGAAGAGAAAATCTACACCCTCATCGCTCGCCAATACGTTATGCAGTTTTATCCAGCCGCGATTTATGCCGATGCCAAATTAGTGTTTGATATTGCTGGTGGCACTTTCGTTGCAAAAGGTCGCCAGCTAATTTCATCGGGGTGGCGTGAATTGCTAGGCAAATCTGTCCAACAGAGCAAGGGTGATGAAGAGGCAGACAAAGTCCCTCCTCTCGCTAAAGGCACACAATTAACCTGTCGCGAAGGTGAAATTAATCAAAGAAAAACTGAGCCTCCCAAAGCGTTTACTGAGGCTACTTTATTACAGGCAATGACGGGTATTGCTCGTTTTGTCGAAGATAAAGAGCTGAAAAAGATCCTACGTGACACTGACGGTATTGGCACCGAAGCGACCCGAGCCGGAATTTTAGATACCTTGTTCAAACGCCATCTGTTAAAACGGCTAGGTAAAAGCATCCATGCAACCCCAGCAGGTAGAGGCTTAATTCACGCACTGCCAAAGGAGTCCACCTACCCAGATATGACCGCGCATTGGGAGCACCAACTGCAAGGTATGGCCGAGAAAGGACAGGCATATCAGCCGTTTATGTTAAGCCTACAGCAGCAGTTGGATAAATTGATGAATAAGGTGAAAACTGGGCCGATTCCAGACTCACTCCGTTCACTACCAGCCGTTGAACGACCGGCATATAAAAAACGGCGATTCAGTAAAAAGGCCAGCACGAGCAAGACTAAAAGTAACAAAACTGGTTCTACAAGCCGAAAAAACAGCAGGACGAAAAAGCCTCAGTAATCCACTACCAAGGTATGTGTGAACCGTCGTAGTTAATAAATGAGCCGGATTGACTAACGTCTGCGCTCTCTATCACT
The DNA here is from genome assembly GCF_056159765.1 of Vibrio sp. ABH4_348. Taxonomy (NCBI): domain Bacteria; kingdom Pseudomonadati; phylum Pseudomonadota; class Gammaproteobacteria; order Vibrionales; family Vibrionaceae; genus Vibrio; species Vibrio sp. ABH4_348. The sequence goes on from NZ_JBSWVW010000001.1 coordinate 699,796, forward strand.
TGATATAACCCTGACGCTGAAGTTTGTGTCGAAATTAGCGCGTTAGGCCCGCCCATTTCAGTTTGTACCCAACCCGGGTGCAGCGCGAGTACCGCAAACCCTTGAGCCGTGAGATCGTTCGAAAGGCTTTTCACAACAGAGTTTAACGCCGCTTTAGAAGAACGATATAGATAGCCACCACCCGAGGTGTTCTCGGTTATGCTGCCGACTTTAGAGGACAAACACGCTATTTTACGCAACTTACCTTTTTCCAAGTTGGGTAGCAGCGCCTCAACCAATTTGAGCGGAGCTATAGTGTTTATTTCAAATACACGTCGCCACTCGTCAACATCCACGTTACCTAAACCGTAACCTTTTGGGCCATAGTATCCTGCGTTGTTAATTAGCAAGTCTAAAGCTGGTAACCAGTTAGAGACAGTCGCGAGCTTTGAATAATCAACCACGTCTAGCTGAATCACCTGCAGGTGTTGATTGTCTTGCGCCAGCTGAAGAAGTTCTTCAGAACCGTCTTTGTTTCGGTAACTTGCATAAACTAGCCAGTTTTGCTTGAGGTAATGCTTGGTGAGTTGAAGTCCAATACCTCGGTTGGCACCGGTGATAAAAACGCTGGGTTGTTGCATGGGAATTCTCGTTAGTTTTTTCTGACTTTATCAGACCCTAACCAAGTACGGTAATGTTTAACACAAACCAGCTGGACACTAACATGGCAGAGAACAACCCAACTGCGCCAAGCGCTCCGGTTAATACTCCTAGACTGATAAAAATAATTCGGCTCATAGTTATTATTTAAAAATGATAATTATTATCATTAAAGTGGAATTGCTGTTCAATTGCAAGCTGTTAGAATCAAGCCCAGTAAGCGAGCACAGTTAAGTTTTTAGATACTAAGAAGCCAATCATTATGATTCCTTTGATCTACCATGCCATTTATTCCGACTTTCCTTTGCCTGAAGGGCATCGCTACCCCAAAAATAAGTATCGTTACTTATATGAGCTTGTCGTTCAGCAGCAAGCGTTGAGCGAGACATGGAAAGAGAGGTTTCAGATATTTGAGCCTGTGCCGGTGACTCGAGCAGAAGTAGTCCAAAGTCATGACGAAACCTACGTTGATCATCTGTTGGAAGGCACTATGCCGGCAGCCAAAATGCGCCGAATAGGTTTCCCATGGAGTGAGCGCTTAATGGAAAGGACGTTAACCAGCTCAGGTGGTACCTGCTTAACTGCCGAGCTGGCAGTCAAACACGGTGTGGCGATACATTTGAGTGGTGGTTATCACCATGCACACAAAGACTTTGGTAGCGGTTTTTGTATGTTTAATGATTTGTTTCTCGCCGCTCAGCGTGCCATAAGCCAATTACCCAATATTGAGAAAGTCCTAATTGTCGATGCGGATGTTCATCATGGTGATGGCACGGCGACCATGGCGAACAACCGCGATGACATCATTACTCTGTCGTTCCACTGCGATAAAAATTTCCCCGCTCGCAAACCTGATTCTCACCTCGATGTCCCGCTTGCCAGAGAAACCGGTGACGAAGAGTTTTTACAAAGCTTCCGAGAGGTTGTGGATTTGGCGATAAACCTGCACCAACCCGATATGGTTATTTACGATGCGGGAGTCGATATTCATATTGACGATGAACTTGGTTATTTCAATGTAACAACGCAAGGTATTTATCAGCGTGACGAGTATCTGCTTACCCAATGTCGTGATTTTCAAATCCCCGTCGCATGTGTAGTGGGTGGGGGATATCGTTCTGAGCATCGAGACCTCGTGCCGATTCACCGCCAATTACTAGAATCAGCATTGCACGTTTTTGAGTCAAATAGGGAGGCGGTTTAAATGGAGCATCGAATTCGCGCCGCAGGGATTTTGTTGGAACAGAACAAACTTTTGCTGTTAAAAGTGAAGGATAAATTTGGGGAGTATTACATTCCACCAGGTGGAGGACTTGAAACGGGCGATATTAGTACGGTTGATTGTTTGCAACGTGAGTTCTACGAAGAGACCAACTTGAAAGTAGACATAGGGCCACTGATTTGTGTGCGAGAGTTTGTGGAGCAAGAGCCCAATCGATATCACGCCGAGTTCTTTTATCAGATTGTTGCGCATCAAGGTGAAACCTCTACGTCGAATCTAGACGGATTAAATGACCAAGACTACATCCAGCAAATTTGTTGGGTGCCGATTGAGCAATTGTCTAAACTGAAAACTTTTCCGGCGGATCTACATCAAACGGTTATCCCACTTATTCAAAAGCAGTGTTTTTCGCATCACCTTGGTAGTTATTTACAAGGCGAGAATGATCACGTGAACCAACTGCGTAAAGCCCGCGAAAGGGGCATTGTCAAAAATATACAATCTAACCTTTGTTAGCTGGATATAAAGTAGAGATGGAAAAACTGTTTTATTGAAGAAGGGTAAGGAATGAAAACAATTGGCATTATTGGTGGTATGAGTTGGGAATCCACAGAAAGCTATTATCGACTACTCAATGAGGGCGTAAAGCAAAGACTTGGTGGACTGCATTCAGCGAAAGTCCTATTACATAGCGTTGATTTTGCTGAAATAGAACAGCTACAACATCGCGGCGAATGGCTGGAAATGGCGACTCAGTTAGCTTCGGCAGCGGCAGGACTTGAGAAAGCGGGCGCTGATTTCGTCTTGATTGCTACTAACACCATGCATAAAGTCGCCCCTGAAGTTGAGCAGGCTTTAACGGTTCCGCTACTTCACATTGTTGATGCCACAGCCAAGCAACTTAAACAAGACGGCGTGACCACAGTGGGGTTGCTGGGTACGGCTTTTACGATGGAGCAAGAGTTTTATCGACAGCGTTTAGAGCAGAATCACGGCATTCAGGTGTTGATACCCAATCAAACGCAGCGAGAAGAAATACATCGAGTCATTTACCAAGAGCTTTGCAAGGGTCAAATCATTGATGAATCCCGACAATACTATCTAAACGTTATTAACGACTTGGCAGGTCAGGGTGCACAGGGCGTGATTCTAGGTTGTACTGAAATTGGATTGTTAGTCAAACCGAAGGATACAGAGCCCCGCCTCTATGACACGACAGAATTACATGCGAACTATGCGTTAGATCATGCGCTAAGTGACTCAAAGAATGATGCATAAAGCGATGCAAACGTTTGCGTCTTGTAACACAAAAAACTGGAATCGTTCTCAAAAAACGCGACCTTATCGTCATAAAGTGGTATAACCGTGTTCGAATGTAAGGCTTATTGATATTTGTATAGGTTAAATCCTTGGTTGGATGACCTCATCAAAGGCTAAGGTTACACCAGTAATTAGGACGCGCTTGGGATGAGCTCAGGACCTGCAGAGTTAAGAATCCAACTGTATAAGGCAATTGCCCAAAAAGAACATTGGCACGATGTTTTGCGATCTCTGACTGAGTATACGGGCTGCTCCCGAAGTTTGATTCTGCTTAGAGAGCGTAAAACCGCAGAATTAGCGGTGCCGGAATGGCTTAATAGTCTGAAGTCGCCTCTGATTTATGGTTTTAGCTGTGAGGAAATTCATGACTATGTCAAGCAGTACCAGTCTGATGATCCATGGAGAGAAGTAGAAAAACGATTCCATCCTAATTTGCCTTATGCCATGTCTTCTTATCTCCCCGTCCATCTTCTTCAACAAACCCATTTTTGGAATTGGTTAGAGCCCATGCAGGTCAGTGATGGCGTTGTGTTGGATATAGGCTCCGGAGATGATTATTGGGTATCACTGAACTTGTTCTTTAGAGCTGAAGACTCAAGCACGCGTAACAAAACCCTACAAGTCTTAACTGAACTGCAAGACTGCATTCAAGAAGCCTGGGCGCTAACACATTCCAATTACAAACAATCCCTGTTGCCTTCGAGCGTTCGCTTTTTCCTTGAGCAACAGCCATATCCAAGCTTTTTAGTAGAGCGCTGCGGAAATGTAGTGTTAATGAATGAGCAAGCAGAGCAGGTAATAGAATCGTCGGACAACCGTTTTTACATAAAACAGGGGCAGATTCGACATTTAGAGCCCAAGACTCACAAACAGGTTCGTAGCGCGATATTAGAGTCGCAAAACGCCACACAAGCGGGTCAAACAACAGCGGAAATGCAGCTTAAGTGCTTTTTTGCCACTGTTACCTTAATCCCCGAAGAGCGCGATTTGGTGGGTAGGGATACGGCCCTGCGATTATTAACCTTAAAGCCTTGCGAACTCGATTTTCAACACCCCGAATTTCCGGTGTGGGAAAACCCTTGTTTAACAAAGCGTGAACAGCAGCTAGTGCAAATACTTGCTGAAGGCGGAAAAGTGGTTGATTTTCAAGAGCAATATGGCGTTGCCAAAAGTACCGCCCATAGCCATTGGGGTAATGTAAAACGCAAATTAGACGTGAAAGACAAAGCCGAACTGTTTGCGGTACACAAATTATTTTTAGAAAAATGCGAAAACCAGTAACTAGTTACTATTTATTCCAACCGTATCACCCATTACGATTAGTTTTGTCAGTATCACTTGCCGATGCTTCTGGGCCTCTTCCCCTATCATAGTCAAAATGGAGAGGACCGTACTGGTCTTTATGGCATGTTAAAGAGCAGTATGCATCGGTCTTGTGTTCACTAACAACGAGTTGGCGAACTCAAATCAGGCTAAAAATTAGGCCAGTGATAGTGATATCACTGGCCTTTTTGATCGCCATCTTAAAATCCATATTTCTCCTCAATAAAACGCCAAAAAGCGTGAGCAAATCAGACGACATCACCCGGTGCATTCTGTACCTTAGGGTTAAATTAGTTGCATAAATGATTAAAATAGTTAATGGGTTTCGACTAAGGAATAGCCTATTAGTAACTAAATTCAAATAAATAAGGACATAGTCTTATTGACGAGGGAGTTTTGATGACTAAACAGGTTAAAAAAATTACTGATGTCATACAGAAAACACTCGATGATCCGACTAAATGGGGCGTGGTTTTAGACCTCTTAATTGAAGCGACTCAATGTTCGAAAGGCACTATATTACAGCGGGAAATCAAATCCGGTTTAGTCCATCTCCCGAAGCACATTCCCCCTTATTTAAGTCAGCCGCTATTGAGAGGGTTTACTGAAGACCAGTTGATCGATTATGAAGACAACTATGCTGAGAACGACCCTTGGACGGAAATAGAATTCAGGTATCCATCTGTTGAACCTTATGCCCTGTCTAGCTACCTCCCTTACGATGAATTGAAACAGCACGATTTTTATCATTGGTTAGCGCCCACGGGTGTAACCGATACTGTAGTAATGGATATCTACCGAGACAGTGATTACCTTATCGCCATCAACCTCTTTTTTGATATCGGTGATACTGAGACTCGCGATAAGTGCATAGACGTCTTGCAAGCGTGTAAAAACGCAATTCGCATAACCTGGCGCGCGATTCAAAAGCGTTATTTGGACACCAGTATCTATCAGCCGATGGCGATGCTAATGAACCGCAACAAACACGCGGAACTGCTGATCAATGCAAATGGAACAGTATTTGTTGCCAATGAAGAGGCCAAAAAAGCGTTTGATGACAGCAACTTTCCTATTGTGATCAAGTCTGAGCGATTGTTTATTCGCAACCAAGTTCTGCGTAACGCGTTTTGGCAAGGTTTACAGCTTGCGTTTGACCAACCTGAGAAACAAAGCTCGTTTCGTTTTAACAACTGTTTGTATAAGGTGACGCCGTTAGATGAAACTTACGATTTAGTGGGGATTGATCGCGGAATCAAATTACTGAGTTTTGACAGACAGCAAAGTGAGTTAAGCACTGAGCGCCCTATCTGGACGAGTGATATTTTGACTCGTCGAGAAAGAGATTTGGTCAAGGTTCTCAGCCACGGTGGGCGAGTTGTAGACTTCCAACGAGAACACGATTTAGCAAAAAGCACCGCTCATAATTGTTGGTCTAACGTCAAAAAGAAACTGAATATCAGTGACCGAAGTGAACTGGTGGCGCTGTACTCTATTCGTAGTACTAATCCTAAAAATGAGCTCAACGAGTAACTAGTTACTGTATTCATGTCTCGCCTTGTTCTTGTACTCTTTAGTTTGGTTAGAGGGAATACTCGCTAAATTAGCCTGTATGGTTGAAAGAAGTGCAGTGATCCGTTGTCCAATTGAAGCGGCCGCATTATCCGATTTTTTAAACATCAATTCAGGTGCTTATGTTGTTTAGAATTGAAACCGAAGTTTAAGCCTTTGCTAATTTTTATATTGGCTCACCACTTCCAGCAGATTAACGGAAGTGGTGTTTTATTTTGGGTTACAAAATATCGTCTAATTAGACATAAATAGTTACATTCGCCGTTCAAAGCCAAAGCATTAGACAAAAGTCTAATCGATCTACCTCTAGTTATTGGTGCAACAAAACCTCTTTGCACTGCAATTTGTTACTCTTTGTCGCGATAAAAAATAATTAACATATTTATAACGTGACCAAAACGTCTACACGGAGAGTAACATGAAAATAAAAAAACTCGCGTCAGCCCTCGCTATTGCAGCGGCTACTTTTTCTTTTAGCGCTCAGACTGTTGCCGAAGACCGTAGCTACATCCTAGCTACCGCGTCAACGGGTGGTACCTATTACCCTGTAGGTGTTGCGCTAGCAACACTTAGCAAGGTAAAACTCACGCCTAAGCACAAATTCTCATTGTCCGCGATTAGCTCAGCTGGATCGGGTGAAAACGTCAAGCTTCTGAATGAAAATGAAGCACAGTTTGCGATTCTACAAGGTCTTTATGGGGCATGGGCAGCAACCGGTGACGGCCCGTATAAAGGTGAGAAGCAAGAGAAACTGCGTGCTGTTTCTATGTTGTGGCAAAACGTAGAGCACATGGTTATTCGCTCAGATTACGCGAAAACGGGAACGGTTGAAGATTTAACCAATCTGTACGGCAAAAAGTTTTCAATAGGCAAGAAAAACTCAGGTACGGAAAACTCGGGCAAGCAAATCTTATCTGGTGTCGGTATCGATGTTGATAAGTTCAGCCTAGCGCACATGGGGTACGGCGGTAGCGCGAGCGCGTTGCAAAACGGTACGATTGACGGTATGAACACGCCAGCTGGTGTACCGGTTGGTGCGGTAACTCAAGCCTTTGCTGCAATGGGTAAAGATCTACAGCTACTGTCGTTTACTGATGAGCAAATTAAACAAGCGAATGGTGATTACAACCTTTGGACGAAATACGAGATTCCAGCGAACACGTATCCAAACCAAGACAAAGCGGTGACGACGATTGCTCAGCCAAACTTCTTAGCCGTTCGTTATGATGTCACGGAAGACGATGTGTACCAGTTAACTAAAGCGATTTATGAAAACCTACCTTTCTTGCAAGGTATTCATAAAGCAACTAAAGCAATGGCATTAGAAAAAGCGATTGCCGGTCTACCAGTTCCATTGCATCCAGGTGCGGCGAAATTCTACAAAGAGCAGGGCATAAATATCCCAGCCGAGTTAATCGCAAACTAACCACTTAGAGAGCCACCTCGAGTGGCTCTTTTTCTTTTTGCCCAATCTCAAACCCCTCTAAGACGTAATGGAGTAGTTCATGAGTGACTCTATACAACAAGAATTACAAAAATTTGAGTTGCCAACTCGCACGGATTTTCCTTGGCTTAATACCTTAATTACTGCGGTATGTGTCGTGCTTGCGGTTGCCCACATCTGGTTCAATACCCTATCTACGTGGAATGAGTTGTGGATTTCCGCCGTTCACTTCGCGGGCTTTTCCGTTATTTGTGCTCTCTGGTATCCACCCCATATTTCACTAAAAAACAGTAAGGCAGCGCTGTATATCGATATTGCGCTCGCGGCGGCGGCCATTGCTTGTTTAATTTATATCCCTCTTGCCGAAGATGCGCTTTACGAACGCGGCGTAAAGTTTGTCACTTCTGACTGGATTTTCGCGATCATGGCGATAGTGGTCGTGATTGAAATGATTCGCCGAACCATGGGATGGTTTATCCCGATTTTAATCATCATATGTTTGAGCTACGTAGTGCTGTGGGGGAAATGGGCGACCGGAATTTTCCACTTTCCCGGTTTGAGTATGGAAACGCTTCTGTATCGCAGCTTTTATTCATCTGAAGGTATGTTTGGTCCAATTGCACGCATCAGTTGGAGCTTCGTCTTTATGTTTATCCTTTTTGGGGCATTTTTGGTTCGTTCTGGTGTTGGGGATTACATCATCAATGTATCGCGCGCAGCGGCAGGAAAAATCATCGGCGGCCCGGGGTTTATTGCGGTTCTGGGCTCTGGCTTGATGGGGTCGGTATCGGGTTCAAGTGTCGCCAATACGGTTTCGACCGGTGTCATTAGTATTCCGCTGATGAAAAAAGCGGGCTTTCCACCTCGTTTTGCTGCGGGTGTTGAAGCGGCTTCTTCTACTGGTGGGCAGCTAATGCCACCGGTGATGGGGGCGGGCGCTTTTATTATGGCGTCTTACACGCAAATTCCTTATGTGGAAATCATCGCAGTATCGTTTGTTCCTGCCTTGGTTTATTTCTTGTCTGTGGCGTTTTTTGTCCGAATTGAAGCAAAGCGCAGTGGCGTGCAAAAAATCACTACTAGTGAAGTCTCTCTATTGAAAGTGGTCATATCTGGTTGGCACAACCTGATTCCTTTGGTGGTGTTGGTTAGCTTACTGATTAGTGGTTTTACACCGACTTATGCCGCTGGGCTTTCAATATTGTCGGTGATTGCGGCAAGCTGGCTATCCAAAGATTACAAAATGGGGCCAAAAGCCATTTTTGAAGCCATGACTCAAGGCGCTAAAAATATGGCGACAACCGCGGTATTGCTGGTAGGTATTGGCTTAGTAGTCAACGTGATCAGTACTACGGGTATCGGCAACACCTTCTCGCTTATGATTGACGGCTGGGCAAATGGTGACCTGCTGATCATGATTCTGCTGATTGCACTTGCCTCACTCATTTTGGGTATGGGACTACCGGTAACCGCTGCGTATATCGTGTTAGGTACTTTGTCGGCTCCGGCTTTATACAAGCTACTGGCTGAAAGCCAATTGGTCGACCTGTTAGTGAACGGCCAATTACCTGAGCAGGCTAAAGCAATCTTTATGTTGGCAGCACCTGAGCGCTTAGATTTACTGAATGCACCGATGAGCCTGCAAACTGCACAAGAGTTACTTGCCTTAGTGCCCGGTGATTTTATGGGGACGTTACTTGAGCAAAGTTTGGGCTTAGAAACCATCACTCTTGCTTTGCTGAGTGCGCATTTGATTATCTTTTGGCTTTCCCAAGATAGTAACGTTACACCACCGGTTTGTTTGACGGCATTTGCGGCGGCGACAATTGCCAAAACACCGCCGATGAGAACCGGTTTTATGGCATGGAAAATTGCCAAGGGCTTGTACTTAGTACCACTGTTAATTGCGTATTCTGGCTTGGTGAGTTGGAACGTGGTGGATGTGCTAATCGTTGGCGGCTTTGCCATTATTGGCACCTACGCACTGATTGCGGCCATTGAGGGCTATTTGGAAGGGCCACTGAATTGGGCATTAAGAGTCGTGATGGCGATCGTCGGTGTCGCCCTGGTATGGCAAGACATCGATATTTGGATTCGTCTAATTGCAACCGGTGTATTCTTTGCGGTCTTTGTGTATAGCTTAAAGCTATATCAAGTGAATCAAAGCAAAACATCGACGGTGGAGGCTACCGGTGGTTAAAAATAATAGTTTTGATTATGTAGTCATTGGCGGTGGTATCGTTGGGGTGTCCACTGCTTGGCAACTGCAACAGAAGTTTCCCGAGCAAAAAGTATTGCTGATAGACAAAGAATCTCAGTTAGCTAAACACCAAACCGGGCATAACAGCGGGGTGATTCACGCGGGAGTGTATTACGCTCCCGGCAGTTTAAAAGCCGATTTTTGTCGGCGTGGTGTGGATGCCACCATTGAGCTTTGTGAAAAACACGGCGTTCCCTATGAGAACTGCGGAAAGTTAATTGTGGCGACCAGCAAGTTGGAATACGACCGCATGTTATCGCTGTACGACAGATGCCACACCAATGGACTCGATGTTGAGTTACTCGACCAAGATGCTCTTAAGCTGCGCGAACCTAATATTGTTGGATTAGGAGCGATATACGTTTCGACTACCAGCATTGTCAATTATCAGCAAGTGACTGAAGTTGTGGTGAAAGAGTTCGCCATTTCAGGAGGGGAGCTTCGCTTAAACACCCAGCTCAAAACGATTGATGAAACTGGAGAGGGCGTCTCGCTCCATTGTGTCGATAGCAAAACTCAACGAGCTCTTGAATTTGAAGCTGACTATGTGGTGGCTTGCACAGGATTAATGGCAGATCGAGTGGCTGGATTATTTGGTATTGATGTGGACTTTCAAATCGTTCCTTACCGCGGCGAATACTATCGATTGAGCGCTAAGCACAATCAAGTGGTGAACCACTTGATCTATCCCGTTCCTGATCCTGAACTTCCGTTTCTTGGGGTACACCTTACTCGAATGATCGATGGTACGGTAACGGTTGGTCCGAATGCGGTGCAAGGTTTCAAACGCGAAGGTTATGGGCGTTGGAATGTGAATTTCCAAGATATCTGGGAAATGGTGACTTTCCCCGGTTTTTGGAAGGTCAGCGCCAAACATTGGCGGACCGGGCTAGTGGAGCTGAAAAACTCCAAATTCCGCTCGGGGTATTTGAAGTTGGTTAATAAGTACTGTCCTAGCATTGAGCTAGAGGATTTAGAACCATACCCAGCAGGAATTCGAGCTCAAGCGGTATTAAAAGACGGCACCTTAGTTCACGATTTCTTGTTCAAACAAACCGCTCGCAGTCTGCACGTTTGCAATGCTCCCTCACCAGCAGCAACCTCAGCCATTCCAATTGGTGAGTATATCTGCCAGCAAGTGGAGCAGGCGAGGAGCGTGAGTTAGAAGTACTTACCAAGGGCCATTAAACTGACTTTGCATGGCCCGACTGACCGGCAAGCTGTGCCCATGACTTTTCACCAACATCTTGCCCGTTAGCTCCTTTTTGACACCTTGAATGTGCTGCACATTCACGACTGTTGAGCGGTGAATTTGCCAGAACTTTTCGGGATCGAGTTGTGATAATAATTCCTTGATGGAAGTACGCAGCAAAAACTCTTCTAATCTACCGTTGTCCACTTTGTAGAGTGAGACGTATTTGTCTTCCGCCTTAAAGTAAGCAATATCAGCAACCGATATCAGTTGAATCTCTTCACCTTTCGGTGCCTTTATCCAGTTAAGAAATGAAGGCTTTTGCACGGGTGCGGTATCCAGTGCTGAGACAAGTTTTGCTAGCATGTCTGGGCTGACTTGAGGCTCAATATTTGAGGGCTTGAGCTTAGCGATACACTTATCTAACCTTTCCTCTGAAATGGGCTTAAGCAAGTAATCACAGGCTTGGTGCTCGAAAGCCTCAATGGCGTATTGATCATAGGCTGTGATAAACACAACTTTTGGCGCCTGCTCGCGTTTGCTGAGCTCTTTGGCGACTTGCATACCATTCATCACTGGCATTTGAATATCTAGGAATACGATATCTGGGTTGTGTTGCTCTATCGCCTCTAGCGCCTGTTTGCCATTTTCACACTGCGCCAAGATTTCTAGTTCAGGCCATGCATCTGCTAAGACCTTATCTAGGTGAAATCGCAATAAAGGTTCGTCGTCGACAAGAATTGCAGTACGTTTAGACATGAGATACTTCCTGATTCTCCATGTTAGTTTTTATGGCCTCTAAACTGCTTAATGGTAGTGTTATCTGGGCTTTGACCCCGCCAGAAACCAGTTCAACAATTTTTAATCCACCGTCATTATCAGTCAATTTGGCCAAGCGCTCTCTGATGTTGCTCAAGGCAATACCATTACCTTTGGTGCTGATACCAGAGTGTTCAGTTTCAGCGGATAATCCTACTCCATTATCCACCACACTTAAGTGCAGTTGGTCATTGTTGATTTCAGCGGTTACTTTTATCTGTCCCTGTTCCCCTTTCGGCTCAATGCCATGTTTCACCGCGTTTTCAACTAAGGGTTGCAATAACATAGGCGGAATAAGATGCTGCGCAATGTCTTGGTCATAGTCCAGCTGAAATTCAAGGCGATCACCCAATCGTATTTTCTGGATGGACAAAAAAGCATCTATTAGGCTTAATTCCTGCTCTATTGTAGCGACTTGCTGACGGCTGATATTAAGAGAACTGCGTAGCAATTGGGTCAGTTTGGCCAACATTTGCTGAGCACGTTTTGGGTCGTGTTCGATCAGTACATTGAGGTTAGCGAGCGTGTTGAACAAAAAGTGTGGTTCGATTTGGCTTTGTAGACGGTTTAACTGGCTGAGCACTAGAGCTTTTTCTTTTTCCGACTTCTCTCGGCGCTCGCGCTCTATTTTGGCCGTCATAATCAATTTTTGTTCGTGAGCATAGAAGTACAAAAACGCACCTGCGGTAAACATGATCCCAAGGCCCAATGTCGGGAGTATGCTCGGTCCCATGACCTCCTCAAAAATGGCATTGTTAATAAGAGCCGCGTTAATAATTCCGATCGAAACTCCTGAGATCATGCTGATAATGTTGATTTTGACTCGTCCCAACGAACGAGCAAAACGGTGAAGAATGTATTCTGTTGCCACTGAGCCATAGCCAAAACCAAGGCTTACCAATACATGTAAGTAAAAAGGTCCGCTCCAAATTAAAAACGTGACGGCACTGACGCCTAAACAGATAGCTGTTGTGTGGATAATTGTTCTTAAGGTTTGAAACTCAAGTTTTTCGGAACCACTAACCATTAAAACTTCCCTTTAAGATTGAGCACCCATTGCTGCTGATTGGTCAACTGATCGTAGATAGATTCATTTTTTCCACCTGAATAGCGGCCTGCTAGTTCTAGGTAAACGGCGCTCTCACCTGAATCAAATAGGGTGTACTCTAGCCATTGCGTCGCGATCACACCAGCATCGACTGGTGAAACCATTAGGTCTGTCCGAATTTCAGTATCATTTACCCAGTTCGGGCAAGAAAAATCTTTGCTTTGACACCAATGGCTTAGGTTAAGGTTCCAATGCACCATAACGTTGTGTTCGGTTCGATTTGGATTGAGGAAGCCCAACTGGTAGCTGGCTGCCAAGGGGGCAGTTTGAGGAGTTAGGCTTGCTTGTTTCGCAAATTCAATGGCTTGATTCCACTGCGATTTTGACCAAGCGCGAGAGTCATAACCGTATTCGACAATCCATTGATGGCCAGAGTACGAGGTATAATTGAAACCCAACATTGCGAATACGGCCTTGCGGTCTTCTTTTAGCTCGGGAGCAGCGAGTGTATTTGGCGCTTGGTAGTGCCAATATTTTGCTTGATAACGAGCGGAGGTATGCAGAGATAACACATCATTTACTTGATACAGAGCGCCAGCGGCTAAGATTGTCTCTCTTTGTTGGTCGTAATAGCTTGTCCACTGCCACTCGATTTGGTCTGAAAAAACGAAACGTCTAATACCAACGCCTTTTGCTTGTTCTTTTTCGACCAAGGCGTTGGAGTCTTGCACTTGCCAATCGGTGTCGGCGGCAATCAGAGTCCAGTCGCCAACGTCATCAAATACAGAGAATGATAACGCCCCCACACCCTCTTCAAGAGATACGCCTACTGGATTAGGTGAGCGAGAATCCAAAATATCTAAAGGGCGAAATCCGTATCCAAGACCCCAATCCACTCTGAGTTTTCCAATCGAGTAGTCGATGTCGTTGTCTGCTATTGTCATTGTGTCTTGCCAAACCCATTCTCTGGCTAACCATTGATGATGGTCATCGTCTTGAGTTTCCGAACTAGCAAGGTTTTGTCCGTAGTAGGTCAACAATGCTGAAAAGTTTCCGGCATTGATCGATGCATCTAAGTAGCCGTGCAAACGGGTCTGTGTGTCTTGGTTACCACTGTCAAAGACCGTGTTTGATGGGCGAACTTGTTCGCTAGTGAGTGCCCAATCCCAATCCGGTGCGATTCGATAAACTGACGCATTGGCAACCGTCGCTGATAGAGATATTGCTAAAAACAGCGTCAATTTTGCAGCTGTGAGGCTAGCTTTGGATGACAACCCTATACGTGATTTATCCTTGATTGAAACTCTTGAGAACATAACGACTCCTAAACAATGTTCGCCAAATTTATTAAAGTGACAGTTCGCTATTTCGAACCAAGAACGATGGGTTGTAATACTTGTCAGCAATGGATTTTTCGATACTTTCTACATACTCGATATGAGTTTCTTTCCATGGTTGTAGACTGTCTTTAAGTTTCATCGTGCCTACCACAGTCTTTCCATCTCGCTGGTCGGCGACAAATTCTGCCTGTTTAGCAAGTTTGCCTGAACGCAAATACATGTCTGCTTTGATTGGGAATTGGTCTTCGGTAGACAGCCACAGGGTAATGTTTTGGTAGCTTGCCCCTTTGGTTTTAGCTGTAAGTAACAACTTAGCCGTTTCAATGTTTTGCCCGTCGACTGTTACGTCTTGGTATTCTGACCAGGTAATAGCGTAATCTTGGCTCCAAGTTAGGCTTGAGATATCGCCGATAGAAGCATCTCCCATGAGCTTTTGCACGGGTGTAATGCGAATTGGACGGCGGCTTTTTGGCATCACCAACCAGTAGTTATCACCGAGCATTAGCATTTTTTGTCCCGCTTCAACTTTAGATTTGAATAAGACCAGAGACTCGCGATTGGTTCGAGTAAACACATGGTACAAACGGGTTTGGTCTAGCTCACCATTTTTAAAGCTGCTGACTTTTGAAACAACTCTCATGTCCTTTTCTTGAACTCGGTAACTGTCGGCGGTTTTTACCCATTCAACGGCGAGTTGGTCGTTATCAGCCCACGCGGTAGGGGCTGAGAGCCCCAAAGCAACAGTAAACAAAGTGCCAAGAAACGATTTTTTAGATAGATAATTAAACATGTGCCAAAGCCTCGGTAATAGGTTGATTAACGCCTTTGCGCGCAGCAAGCCAAGCACTGAATACGCAGATGGATAGAACAATAAAACTCGTGGTTAGCCAAAGCAGCGGTGAAAAGTACACGTACAATGGGTAGCCTTCTGTACCGCCTGGAGGTGGTGGCATTTGCACTTCGGCAAAGAACAGCACCAGGCTAGTGGTGACTGTCAATAATCCGGAAAGCAAACCGCCAATGATGCCAATCAGTGATGCTTCAAGTAAGAAACCGCGAACAATCTCATGGCTGTATGCGCCAATCGCAGACAAGGTGCCAATTTCTCGGGTACGTTCGGTAACCGACATGGTTAAAGTGCTAAAGATAGATACAAAAATCACCAGCCCAAGGACGATACCTAACATTCCAAAAATTCGGTCGTAGAGGTTTTTCACATTCTCAAAGTAGAATGCGCGCTCTTGCCATGGGGTGTAGTCCAAGTCTTGATCTTGTGAGTACTTGGCTAAGTTGTCGTTGAGCCATTGTTCAATTGCCGGTTGGCCTTTGTGATCGTTCAAGTAAATTGAAACTAAGCTTACTTTTTCTGACACTAAGAGATTTTTCGCTTCAGAAATGTGCACAAATAATTGGCGTTTATCGACCTCAGGGACACCAGTTTCGAAAATGCCGCGAACTCGGTAATCCAGAGCATTGAGTACGCCATCGGTCGTGGTGGACAAAATCGTTAACCAATCTCCAGTTCTAACATTAAGGTTTTGCGCTAAGCCTTTGCCGAGCATCACTTCCGGTGTAGTAGCGTCGTATCGAGGTGAATTGATATCGGAAAGCGAACGACCATCAACGATTTTCAAAAATGGACCTTTAACATCAAATTCTTGATGGGATACGCCGATTCCCATAAAAATGGTTGAAGTTTGGCCATTAGATAGGAGGCCTGTAAATTCAATTCTTGGAAGTGCTGCGCGTACTTCTGATTTGGCATTAAGTTTGTTGATGACTTGCTCTGGCCATTCAATACCGTTCGCGAGCGGTACTTCCTCTGATAGGTCAAAATATCCGGGTTTAGTGAGAGTGAAATGCCCAACATCCCTGGCAGATGATTCTTCAAGTGACTCGTAGGTATACAAACCAAAGCCACCTGCACTATTTACGGCGTAAAGTGCAATCGCCACTATTGCCACGGACATAATAGTACGTCGACGGTTTCTCAGAAGATTGAGATATGCCATCTTGAGGTTAGATAAGATTAGCTGGCCCATGCTAGTGTCTCCTGCTGTGTGTATCCGTCTTTCATCCAAATTGTGCGTTGGCAACTGTTGGCCATTACGGGGTCGTGGGTTGCGACGATGAATGATGTGCCCATCTCTTTGCCAAGTTTTTTCATTAACTCAATCACTTGCAGGGAAGTTTCACTATCCAAACTTGCGGTCGGCTCATCAGCAATGACGATTTTTGGCTTGTGTACCAAAGCCCGCGCTATGGCAACGCGCTGCTGCTGCCCACCGGATAGCCGATCAGGACGATGGTTTTCAAATCCTTTCAGCCCAACAGCGGCCAACATTTCGGTTGCCATCGAGATTCTTTGCTTGGTTGGGAGACCCTGTAACATCAGTGGATAGGCAACGTTTTCTAACGCTGTCATAACAGGGACTAGATTGAATTTCTGAAAGACAAAGCCAAACTCAAATCGACGTAACTTAGCCGCTTGATGTCGATCACCTGGGTAATTGACATCGTTCAATAGAATTTCACCGCTGTATTGGGTATCAAGCAAGCCAAGCATGTTGAGCAAGGTGCTTTTTCCTGAGCCAGACGGCCCACAAAGGGCAACCATTTCGCCTTGTTCAATCTCTCCGCTAGCTTGTTGAACGGCTTTCACGTTTTGCTCACCAATCGTGAAGGTGCGCTGTAAGTTTGAGAAACGCAACATGCTTACACTCCTTGAATCGTTTTGGGCTTATAACTATTTGGCTTCAGCAATTAACTGAGAGGCTGCTAGTGTCAGTGGGTGGTTTTGCTCTTGAGCTTGCATTATTTGCAGCCACTCATTGGCACGGGTGTCGTCTTCGGCGCGAATTGCAGCTTGGATACCGTAGAAGTAAACCCAAGAGCTTGCTTCAAATGATGAAACGGCTAATTGCTCGTTAGACATGATTTCAATAAACAAGTCGTAGCCGCGATCGAAGTGGTTGAACATGTCTGGAAGTGATGTGTAAGTGCTAGCTGCAATGGATTGGCTGAGTAAGTTTACCGGCAAGCCTTGGCGAACTTCTGTCTCATTTGGGTCAATGAGCGATAAGCCTTTAGCAATGGTCGCTAAGCCTTGCTCGGCGTGCTTCATTTTGTTCCACGGCATCCACGCTGCATCTGCTTTCAATGTCTCAGTACTACCAAGGTAAACCAGAGACAGAGCGTTAGCGCCGTGTTGATCGATGTGCAAAGTTAACGCATCAAAAACTGGCTCGACCATATCTGCGTTACCGGATGCTGCTTGATTGTATTGCTCGATCAAGGCTTCACTCGGTGGATTTGCCAATGCGCTAGAAGCCCATAGAGTGCTGGCTGCAATCAATGTTGCTAGAGTCGTTTTTCCGCTTTTGATTAGGTTTAGCGTTTTCATCAGTTCTTCCCTCAAATTTTTCTTCAATCTAGTCGCAAGTTCTTTACTTCTTAGCGACGTTGTGTGTTTCGATGAGGAAAGATTAACGGTATTTGTGCTTGCGAAAATGCCGATGCGATAAACGGTAAAATTCCGGTGTGAGTGGAAAATTGGTGGGATGAATGGTGAGAAATTGGCGCGAATTGCCAAATACCGGATTAGTTGAATTTAAATCCGGTATTTGATTTTGGGCGAATAACGTGGTGGTTAAAGCTGGTAGGGATTAAGTAGTTGAGCTTCGGTTGCACTTTGGATGGTTTCAAAGTCAAAGCCACTGGCGATTTCCTTAACAACAATGCCCTCGGGAACAATTTCAAACACACCCATTTCGGTCACGATGAAATTGACTTGTTTGACAGCGGTTAACGGCAGGGAACATTGCTTTAGAATTTTAGGCATGCCTTTGGCCGTATGCTCCATCGCTATGATGACTTTTTTTGCACCTACAACGAGATCCATCGCGCCGCCCATACCGGGAACCATCTTCCCGGGTATAATCCAGTTGGCAAGGTTTCCTTGCTCATCGACCTGTAAAGCGCCCAACACTGTCACATCAACATGACCACCGCGAATGATAGCGAAGGAATCGGCACTATTGAAATAACTCGCACCTGTCACTGCGGTAATAGGTTGTGCCCCAGCATTAATAAGGTCTGGATCTTGGTTGGATTCGTCCGCTAATCCGTCAATTCCCATTAAGCCATTCTCTGCGTGCAACCAGATCTCAAAATCCTTATCGACGTAATCGGCAACTAACGTCGGTAAACCGATGCCCAAATTAACCACGTCACCATCTTGCAACTCTTGTGCGACTCGTTTTGCGATTCTCTCCCGAATTTGTTGTTTTGTTAATTGTGTCATTGGCTTACCTCGGCAGAATAAACATGGTCAATATAAAGACCCGGAGTGTGGATAGACTCAGCCGATATCTGCCCAGCTTCGACAAATTGCTCTGCTTCGACGATGACGGTTTCGGCGGCAGTGGCCATCAATGAGTTAAAGTTCTGCGTAGTTTTGCTATAGAAAACATTACCTTTGGTATCGACAACGGATCCTCGGATCAAGGCTAAATCGGCTTTCAATGGAGTTTCGAGCAAAAATGGCTGACCGTTAACTTCAATTACTTGTTTGCCTTCAGCCACCAAAGTTCCAAGACCTGTCGGTGTAAGTACGCCTCCGAGGCCAGCACCAGCAGACCGAATTCGCTCGGCAAGCGTACCTTGTGGGACAAGCTCAACGTCGAGTGACCCTGAGTTCATCTGCTTGCCTGTTTCTGGGTTTAAACCGATGTGAGAGGCGTACAGCTTAGTTACTTGTTTGTTGGCTATCAGTTTACTGCTGCCGTTTCCCGGAGAGCCCGTGTCGGTGCTGATTAAGGTAATATCTTTAATGTTGTGCTTTACCAACGCATCAATAAGAGACTCAGGCGCACCGTTTGCCATAAAGCCACCAATCATAATGGTCATGCCATCATAAAAGTGATCGGCGAGCTGCTCTTGTGAAATCAGCTTTTTAGATTTAGGTAGTAGAGGTGATGACGACATGTGTTCCTCACGTGAAATTATCAAGTTTTTACAAGGTAAAAGCGGACTAAGTACAACGACGTAAGATCACTGCGGTTCCCATACCACCACCAATACACAATGAGGCCAGACCAAAATTCGAGTCGGTTCTGTGCAGCTGATGAACCAGGGTTGTGATAATCCGGTTACCCGAAGCACCAATCGGGTGACCTAAGGCGATCGCCCCTCCCGATAGGTTACTTGCCGACAACAGCCAACTTGAGGAAACTTCGTGTTTGTTGGCTAGCTCTTTAATCACACCCAGAGATTGCGCGGCAAACGCTTCATTGAGTTCAAATATGTCTATGTTAGTTAGCTTTTTATTGGCTCTTTTGAGTGCTTGTTCAATCGCTGGGACAGGGCCTAAGCCCATGTAATTAGGGTCTAGACCACCTTGGCCATAGCTGACTATTTCTGCGAGCGGCTTGAGTTGGTATTTTTTCACGGCTTCGGATGAGGCAAGCAAAATTGCAGAGCCGCCGTCATTGATGCCTGACGCATTGCCTGCTGTTACGGTTCCCTCTTTTTTGAAGGCGGGACGAAGCTTGGCAAGTTTTACCGAGGAAGAATCAAAACTAGGATGTTCGTCGGTATCAACGGTATGGTCGCCCTTTCGATTTGTATAGGTTACAGGGACAATTTCTTCAGAGAAATGGCCGTGTTCAATTGCGAATTGAGCTTTGGTTTGACTGGCTAATGCATAGTCATCTTGTTCTTGACGAGAAATAGCAAACCGTTCGGCAATGTTTTCTGCTGTGATACCCATTGGCTCGTTTGAAAACGCATCGGTTAGGCCATCACAAAGTACCGTATCTTGCAAAGCTTGGTGTCCGAGTTTGACGCCAAATCGGGCTTGGCTGTTCATCACCCAACCGGCATTACTCATGCTTTCCATGCCAGCCGCGACGACTAATTCGGCATCTCCTGCTTTGATATGGGCTGCCGCTTCCATCACCGACTTCATCCCACTACCACAAATCATGTTGAGAGTGTGTGCAGGCACCGTGTTGGGAATACCTGCTTCGATGGCAGCTTGTCGGCCAGTACCCATTCCGAGCCCGGCAGTTAGAACATGTCCAACAATGACTTCATCCAGCAGTTCAGGTTTTACTTTGGATTCTTCTAGTACTGCTTTGATTGCAGTCGCGCCTAAATCAACCGCACTGACATTGGCAAGGGAGCCATTAAATTTGCCAATTGGAGTTCGTTTGGCAGCAACAATAAACACAGATTCCATGTCGACGATCTCATACAACAATTTTAGATTTAGTCTAAATCAGCCGTACGAGGTGGTGTTACAAGCAATAAATCAAAGCGACTTTGCGAATTTGCAAAGTCGCCATTTAAAACTTAATCAAGACAATCTTGGGTGAGAAGAAATTCTTTAAATTTAATTGCGGCAGGGCTGGCTTTTTGCGCAGGGTGGTAATAGAGGTTGAGACTCCATGTACTGGTTTCGTACTCATCCAGAAGCGTTGTCAATCTGCCTTGTTTGATGTCCTCGCGAACTACAAATTCAGGAAGGTAAGCGACACCCGCTCCTGATAGCGCCAACTTAAGCAATAGATCACTGTCGTTGACCTCCAACGTTTTGGGGACCTTCATCAATAGGGTTTCTGACCCATTTTTAAACACCCAATCATTGCTTCCTGTGAGGGTGCTTGCAAATAAGCATTGGTGATCTTTTAGCGCCTGCGGATCTGCCGGGTTGCCATGTTTAGTTAAGTAATTGGGGGAAGCAACCACAACAAACGGACAGTGCATCAATTCACGTTTAACTAGGAGCAAATCTTTTTCGCGATAGCCTTGAAAGGAAGCATTGGCCGAAATCATTAGATCGGCTTCGTTTGCATAATCTAATGCCCAAGGATCAATACGTAGATGATAGGTCACATTGGGATTGTTATTCATGTAGTCGACTAACGCTGACATTAAAAAGTGGTTGGCGTAAACCGGAGTGGCAACGATGTTGATGTGTCCGCGTTCATGTTGCTGAAAATCAGCCAATTTACGTGTAACTCGCTCAGCATCGTCAACAACAGATGAAAATTCATCGAATAGAGTTTGTCCGGCAGGTGTTGCCGTTAACAATCGGTTTGAGCGTCTGCAAAGAGGCGTGTCAAAATGCTGCTCTAATTCTTGCAGCCATCGACTGCCAGCTGAAACAGACAAATTGAAATGGCGTGCGGCCGCAGAAATCGAGCCGGTGCGAATCACATAAACAAAAAATGCCATTTTATCGAACATAACCAATCCCTTTATTCAGCGTTGGGCTCAGTCTAATGGCGTGATTGAAAAACGGTATGGAGTTAGGTTAGATGTGTGACAACGGAAGAAAAAGGCTTGTCCCGCAAAGCTTCAACAATAGATTAATTCGTGAAGTGGGGGGAAGGGGAACTAACAAGTAGTTTCCCCGGGACAAGCTCATGGCAAGACGTTAAAAAATAAGTAAGCCAGTGCAGATGATGGCGCCAGATACGAGCATGGTAATAATGCAGAAGCCCATTATGTCTCTTGCATTTAAGCCAGCGATGCTGAGGGCAGGTAAAGCCCAAAATGGCTGAATCATATTCGTCCAAGCATCACCCCAAGCGATGGCCATCGCAGTTTTAGCTGGTGGTACACCAAGTGCTTCTCCAGCAGGCATCATAATAGGCGCTTGTACCACCCATTGACCGCCACCAGATGGTACGAAAAAGTTAACAATTCCAGCACTGATAAAGGTTAAGACGGGAAAGGTAACACTATTCGAAACATCAACAAACCAGCTAGACATCGCACCAGCAACTGAAATTCCCTCTGGCCCTTTTGCAACCATCATACCCATGATGCCTGCATAAAATGGGAACTGAAGTAAGATGCCCGCCGTGTTTTTGGTGCCGTTCGTTACTGCTTTCAAAAAGCTCTTCGGCGATTTATGCAGAAGAATAGCTGTGAATAGGAAGGTGAAGTTAACGATGTTTAGGTTGAGGGCAAAGCCTTTTTCGACAAAGTAACTGATGATGTAAGTAAAACCTAAAGCAGCAAGGATGATGTTTACCCAGCGGCTATTTTCTAGTTTTTCCGCAGGTGTTTTTGCTGATACCTCTTCTTCTTTTTGTTGTGTTTCCGCCAGTAGCTTTGGATCAATTGCCACGACATTGGCACCTGTTGGATGCATTGCTTTGTTCACAAATGGAATCACAACAAGCATCGCGCCAATAATGAACAAGTTCATAGTAGAGAAGATGGTTTGGTCAACGGGAATGGCGCTAGTTAACGCACCCGAAGTTACACTTTCAATGTTTGAACCACTGGCTATTGCTAGAGGAATCGAACCTGAAAGACCGGCATGCCAGAAAAGGAAACCTGTGTAAGCAGAGGCAATAAGAAGTCGATAATCAACACCTTTGACTCTTGCGGCAAGTTCTCGAGCAAAGATTGCACTTACGACTAGGCCAAAGCCCCAGTTGATCCAGCAGGTAACGGCACCCACTAAAGTCACAATGATGATGGCATGGCCAGGAGTCTTAGCTGCCATTGCAATGTAAGCGAGACCTCTTTGAAAAACTGGCGCGGTTGCCATTGCATGACCTGTGACGACGACTAATGCCATCTGCATAGCAAACTTGAGCAAATTCCAGAAGCTCCCCGCGAATGCATCAACCATTTGAACCGGACTTTGGTTGGTAACGGGCATCGCTATTAAGAACACGACGAAGGTCAGAATAGCGGCAAAAAGAAACGGGTCAGGTAAATAGCGCTGTACAACAGAAGTACATGCGTTAGATGCTCGAGAAAGTAGTCCTGAATTAGGGCTAATTAGAACCTGTTCAGACATAAATACTCCTAACGGGGATAATTGTTAGCAGTATGTTGCAACATTGAAAGGGAATTTAATGTGAACCTAGAATTGTTTTGTTTTGCAAAATCAGCAACGTAACTTGCAAAAAAACAAAAGACGCACTGTAAGTTATGCGTCTTGTTAAGAATAATCAGGTCGAGTTAAGCTTAGTGAGAGTAATCGTTTCGTTGAGAAAAATCGTTAGAAAAGTACTCGACAAATTCAAATTGCAGATTGTGCTTGTCCACATAGTAGGCACTTCTACGGGCTGGGTGCTCTCCGCCCCAATGATCCAACTCATAGCCTGCGAGAGACAAGGTTTCGACAAGTTGTCCTAGATTAGGGACAACAAATCCAAGGTGTTTAACACCGGTAAATACTGTTCGCCATTCAGGTAAAATATCAGAACTTCCTCCTTGAATAGTGATGTAGCTTTCTTCATCTCCGATGTGATACCAAGTAACCTTATCGCCGTTTGAGTTGGTCATGTCGCCTTGGCCACGCACTCGCCAAGAGGGAATGGCAGTGAGTAAAAAATCAATCGTGTGTTTCGCATTGACAACAGTGATGTTTGCGTGTTCTAGATAAACTTTTGCGTCAGTCATCACTTTCTCCTTGTAATTATTGGGTCAAAGAGACTGTAATTCCTTAACTTAAGTTAAGGTCAATGCAAGAGTTTTAAAATATTAGAAATTTTGACCGATGCCATTGAGTATTCGCTAGCTCTTTTTGACAACCCCGCCGCTGATTAGCTTCGCGGTATATTGCTTGGGGTAGAACTCGGAAAGCTCCTTAGATAAAACTTGGTTTACGATTTCTTTTTCATTTGTCTTTAATGAGTCAAAAATAAAACCGACAACTGAGCCACTGTGAGCGATGGTGATGCCAATATTGATACCTTGAGAGCTAAACTGCTTTTGTATCTCTTTCAATTGTCTCCAAGCTGGAGTCTTTACCCGGTCTTGGTTTAGTTCTGCATTTGCCGTAGAAGCCCGACATAAAAGATCAAAACGACTCTGCTCAAAAGCGTGGTCGAGCTGATTAAACACCATTTGATATTGTTGGTAAGTGTTTCTAGGGAGTAAGCTAGAAGTAAATCTATCTTGAGTTGAGACCTGCTTTTCGCCTTCCAGAATTAGAATTTTGGCATCAGGGAAGTAGGCGTTTGGATAACTTTTTAATACCTCGCCCGTTACTCTATCGAGTACCGCATAATGTGGATACGGCGTAGAATCGGTGGGTTCGACATGCCGGCACAAAGCAACGAGCTCAGAGTCAGTTAATGAATAGTCACTGATACCTGCCATGGCGCATATCAGGGCAGCAATATCGGCCGTGCTGCTCGCCATTCCTTTGCCAACTGAGAGCTCCGAATTTAAAGAGAATTCTAAGTCAGCGAGTTTTTGTTGGGATGCTAAAAACGTTCTGGCCGCGAGCTCAAATGCACGAGCGAGTTTAGGTTTGTCGCTAAAAGCTTCGCTAAGCGGTTCCCAGTCACGGATCTCTTGAAGCTCCTCTTCAAAGCATATCGCTCCTCGATAACGAACAGATACACGGCTGAACAAATTAATTGGGCAACTGACGATGACGGGTTTTTGATTCCAGAAGCCTTGATAAAGCTCACCACAAGACCCCGGGCAACTTACACTGATCATGACTCAAAAATATTGGTTAAGGCTTGAATGAGCTTGCGATTG
Organism: Vibrio sp. ABH4_348; assembly: GCF_056159765.1. Lineage (NCBI taxonomy): Bacteria > Pseudomonadati > Pseudomonadota > Gammaproteobacteria > Vibrionales > Vibrionaceae > Vibrio > Vibrio sp. ABH4_348. Next base: position 724,499 of record NZ_JBSWVW010000001.1, read on the forward strand.
TCATCCGCAGATTTTACTGCAACCCGGTAAAATGAGTGGTCTAATCCTGAATAGTTACCGCAAGAGCGAATCAAAATACTGTGCTTTAGCAGTTCGTTTTGCAGATCCAAACTCGGGACTAGCAACTTAAAAAATACGTAGTTTACCAAGCTTGGGTAAACGTCTAGCTGTGAGAATTGAGTCAGAGAGTCTTTCAGATATCGATTTTGCTCAACTAACCATTGATGGCTGGCGTTTTGATATTGGGTGTCTTGTAACAAAGCCCGTGGAGCCAATGCGGCAAAGGTATTGATGGTCCAAGGCTCTCTTGCTTGGTGCATGGCTTGCAATAACGGTACGTTGCTAGAGAGCAGATAACCCAATCTCAGCCCCGGTATGGCAAAGAACTTGGTCATTGAACGCAGGACAAAAACATTGTGAAGCTGAGCGAGTTGCGAAACCAGACTGGGTTGGTTGGGCAAAAAGTCCATAAATGACTCGTCAACAAACAGGGCTACTTGTTTCTCGCGACATCTTGTTATTAGTCGCTGCAGAAAATCTTGGTTTGGTAGCAATCCTGTTGGGTTGTTTGGCGTGCAAATAAACACACAATCAAGATCATCAGAAATGTGTTCTAGGTGGCTGAGTTGGGGGGTAAATTTCTCTGCCTCAGTTAATTGAACGGTGGTAATGTCGCAATTGGCTCGTTTCAATGCCTGACGGTACTCGCCAAACGTGGGTTCAAATATCAGAGCCTTTTGCGGTTTGAAGATTTGCGCCCATAGAAAAATAAGTTCGGTAGCGCCATTACCGGCAAGTACACAGCCGGAATCGATTTGATGATGATTTGCTAATTCTTGGTGCAGTTCGGTGTAATCAATATCTGGATAGTGGGCCAGTTGGTCTAGGTTTTCACTTATCAATGTTTTTAAAGAATCAGGCACACCTAGCGGGTTAATATTGGCGCTAAAATCGACGATCTGCTCAGGATCTAGTCCTACCTGTTGCGCCATTTGCAGCCGATTGCCACCGTGTGTTCCCGCTTTTGCCATGAATTGTTACTACCTGTTTGAAAAACTCACCAATCTTGCCTGCATCTTAAGTCGACTTGGGTATAATCCACAACACTTGCTCAGCAATAGATTAAGGCTCAATACACATGAAGGGATTTCTGATTTCCGGAACCGGAAGCGGCAGTGGCAAAACTACCATCACACTAGGCTTGCTTAAAGCACTTGCCAATCGCGGATTGAAAGTTCAGCCATTCAAAGTTGGGCCTGACTACATCGACACCGCTTGGCATGCAAAAGTCTCAGGTACGCCTTCTCATAACTTAGATGCCTTTATGTTGCCCGCGAACGTATTAAACGAAGTGTTTTCACGCCACGCCAACGCAGCGGACATTGCGGTTATCGAAGGGGCAATGGGCCTATTTGATGGTTACGGAACCGATCCTCATTATTGTAGCAGTGCAGGAATGTCACGAGACATCGGTTTTCCTGTCATTTTGGTAGTCGATGGTGGCGGGGCATCTACCTCTGTTGCCGCAACGGTTATGGGTTTTCAGCAATTTGATCCTGAATTGAACTTGGCCGGTGTTATTTTTAACAAGGTGACCACAGACACCCATTTTGCTCTCGTTAAGCACGCCGTAGAAAAATACTGTGGTATTCCGGTTTTGGGCAGATTACCAAGATTAAAAGGTATAGAGTTACCAGAACGACACTTGGGATTGCTGACCGCGGAGGAGTCGGAAAAATACGATCCACACTGGGATGTATTGGCGCAAACCGTCGAAAAATACATCGATTTAGATAGCCTACTAGCGCTGTGTGACATCCCTGAGCCAGAGTCCGACACATCGACCTTCTACGATTCGTTAGGTGATGCCGGTAAAGGCTTAGTAATGGCGGTCGCAAAAGATGCTGCGTTCAACTTCTATTACCAAGATAACCTTGAAATGCTTGAACGCAGCGGCCTCGAGTTACGTTACTTCAGCCCATTGAATGATGAGTCTCTACCCGAATGCGATCTAGTCTACATTGGTGGCGGTTATCCAGAAGAACATGCACCGACACTGAGCAACAATCAGTCAATGCTCGATTCTCTCAAACTTGCGCATCAGCAAGGCAAACCGATTTACGCCGAATGCGGTGGACTGATGTATCTTGGCCAATCTGTGGAAGACAGAGAGGGCAAGGCGTATCCCTTAGTCGGAGTGCTCGACGGTTACAGCACTATGGCGCAGCGTCTACAGCGCTTTGGCTATTGTGACGCAACGGCGAATGAAGACAATTTGATTGCAACCAAAGGTCAAGTGTTAAAAGGTCATGAGTTTCATTATTCGGAGTTTCACTCTGAACTAGAGCCAGCATTTTCCCTTAAGAAAGAGAAAGATGGCATCGTCGCCTCCGAATGGGCAGGTGGGTATCAAGTCGAGAACACTTTTGCCAGCTACCTACATTTGCATTTTGGTCAAGCGCCGCAAAGCCTAGTCCGACTCTTAAACAAAGCCCGAAGCAACAAACAATGAACCTCGTTGCGTTAGCTTTTATCGCTTTGGTATTGGATGCGCTAATTGGTGATCCACCAACTTGGCCACATCCTATCCGCTGGATTGGTAAACTGATTTCGACCACCGAGAAGCGGCTGCGACGTGTTGCTAAAACAGCGACTCACTTGTATCTGAGTGGTGCGATTTTATGGGCAGTTGTAGTTGGTACTACATTTGCGATTACGTGGTCATTGATTTGGCTTGCTTATAGCGTGGCCGACGAACTGGGTTACGTTGTTGAAACTTGGTTGGCGTTAACTGTATTGGCTGGCAAGTGCTTAAAAGATTGCGCTAAAGCGGTGTTAACCCCCCTTTCTAAAGGTGACATTCAAGAAGCGCGAACGCAGCTGTCCTATATTGTTGGCAGAGATACCACTCAACTTGAAAATGATGCCATTACTCGTGGAACTGTAGAGACGGTGGCCGAAAATACCGTTGATGGTGTCATCGCACCCTTGATGTTTTTGTTCATCGGCGGCGTCCCGCTAGCGATGGCTTACAAGGCGGTGAATACGCTAGATTCGATGGTCGGGTACAAAAATGATAAATACCGTGAGTTGGGATTTGTCTCTGCCAAACTTGATGATGTGGCGAACTGGATACCTGCGAGATTAACTTGGTTACTGATGAGTGCGGCTGCGGTCTTACTCAATTTAAATTGGCGCAATGCATTAGCCATAGGCTGGCGTGATCGACATAATCATAAAAGCCCAAATAGTGGTTGGTCTGAATCGACGGTAGCCGGCGCACTGGGTATTCGATTAGGTGGACCCAATATTTACTTCGGTGAAAAGGTTGATAAGCCTTGGATTGGAGATGAAGTTAAACCTGTTGATTGCACTCACATACTAGATGCCAACCGAATCTTAACCGTGTCATCGTGGTTAGCATTTGTCGTTTTTTCAATAGTCTATACGGTGGTGAGTTGAATCATTAACACCCTGAAGTGGTTTTATGGAACTCCAGTTTGTCATTGATATTGGATTGTTCGACTAATAAGCCGCAACCTTCTTGCTGTAAATCTTCTGAAAATGCAATCCATATTGAATTCAAAACTTCATTGCCGCGACGTGTCACGTTGCCGAGCTTACAAGCAAATTGTCTCTGCTGAATATTGATATAGCTTTCTGATTGTAAATCGATCAGCCTGCATAGATCTCGAACTTGCGGATAAAAATTGTCAGTAACACGATATTGCTTGCCTTCAAATTCAAAGGAATGATTTTTATGACTTACAATTGCCTGAGCTTGAAACAGGTTAATTACGGCCTTTAACTGTGATTCGATTTCCAGAATTGAAGCAGACTTAGAGCCTTGATTCAGGACAAGAAATCTGGGAATTGCAAAAAATACCAATAGAGCAATAAGAGTGACAACCGCAGTTTTTTCTACAATTGTTAGCTTCTCACCTAGCATAGTTTTTAACCTAGCTTTTTTATTCTTTTACTCCAAAGTGTAGTTAATAAAGTTGCTGATATGAGCGGCGGAAAATAAAAAAAGGAGGTAATTGGTTACCCAACTACCTCCCGCGTCAAAGGGACGCTTAGGATGGATCTTTGCCTAGAGGTTTATACCTCTGAGGTCTTAATTCTGAAGATGATGGCGTAAAGTGCTGGCAAAATAATTAACGTAAGTAAAGTTGCAAAGGCCAAACCAAAGGCAATAACCACTGCCATGGAAGCAAAGAACACGTCCCAGATTAGCGGTACTATGCCTAGCACTGTAGTAAGGGCGCCCATCATTACCGGCCTTACACGGCTAGCGGCGGAATCTATGACGGCGGTGTACCTTGGAACACCTTCCTCAATTTCTTTATCCATTTGATCTACGAGAACAATTGCATTTTTGATCAACAAGCCGGATAAAGAGAGCAGTCCCAAGATACCCATGAACTCCATTGGAGTACCGGTGACAACTAAGCCTAATGTCACTCCAATTACAGACATGGGGACGATTAGCCAAATCACAATTGCTTGACGAATTGCATTGAATAAGACAATGACTACTAACACCATCGCGAGAAGGCCGAGAGGTAAGGTTGTCGCTAGCTCTCCATTGGCTTCCGCACTATCGCCATGTTCACCATCCCAACGCAATTGATAGCCAGGTGGAAGTTCAATGGCTTCGATTTTGTCTTGAACCGCAAGCTGTAGTTGTGCAGGTGTCACACCTTGGATTGGATCCGCTTGCACTCGCAGTGTCCAAATACGATTTTCACGTTTTATCTGTCCGTTATGCCATTCCATTTCAACGCCGTGCATCAGCTCAGACATAGGCACGGTTCTTCCATGCAAAGAGCTAGGTACTTGAATTTGGGCCAAGGTAGACAGATCTTGCCTTTCTTCGGCTGGTGGACGGAATACTATCGGAACTTGCTGATCTCGGTCTTGTAAAATTCCGACAATTGAACCGCTATAGTTGGCGTTCAGCGCAGTGACAAAATCTTCACGCGATATACCAGCGCGTGCACCTCGTAATTCATCATACTGAGGAACGACAACAGGTACCGCTTCTCGCCAGTCCGTTTTGATGGCAGTAGCTTCAGGCGTATTAGCAAATATGGCTTGTGCTTCTTGCGCTAGATTACGAAGCACGTCTGGATTAGGGCCTTGGAAGGTTGCCTCTACACGAGGGCCTTGGCTTGGTCCCATTTTAAATCGCCACACTCGGGTTTGAGCCGCTGGGAAGTTTTCATCTACATGGTTTTGTATCTGGGTAACTAAACGCTCAATGGATTCCAAACTCTCAACATTAATGATGATTTGGCCATAGGCGCTATTTGGCAGTTCTGGGGCGTAAAGCAACATGTAACGCAGCGCACCACCACCGACCACTGATTGAGCATTGACCACCTCATCGTAAGATAAAACGTGTTCTTCAATTTTCTCAATATCCGCAAGAGTTCGAGAAATATCCGTACCTAGAGGTAGGTTGTAGTCAACGGCGATCTGCGGGGTAGTTGACGTCGGGAAGAAGCCTTGTTCCACAAACTTGAAACCCCAAAGTGATGCCATAAATAAACCAAATGCCGCCAAAACTGTAAGCCACCGCAGTCTTAGGGCCCAATCGAGAAAGGCTTTGTAAGCTCGCATTGCCCAGCCTTCTTTATTGGTGGTCTTATCTGAGGTTTTGGACTCTCTAAACATAAGAGTGGCCAGCATAGGCACAAAACCAATGGCAAATATCCAGCTGTACAAGAGCGAAATACAAATAACCCAGAAAAGGTGGTTGGTGTACTCGGCTGTATCACCGGGAGCAAACCCTATTGGTGCAAAGGCAATAATACCAACGATAGTTCCACCTAATAGTGCCCATTGCGTGCGTTTTACTACGGTTCTTGCTGAAGACAGCGCACCTTTACCAGATCGAACGCCGGTCAATACTCCTTCCGTTATTACAATGGCATTATCGACCAGCATACCCAACGCGATAATAAGCGCACCCAGCGACACCCTATGCATAGGAATGCCAACCAAATTAATCGTCGCCAAGGTTGCGGCAATAATAATGGTAAGAATAAAACCGATAATCAGCGCCGAGCGAAAACCCATGAATAGGACAAGAGTGATTAATACAATGGCCAATGCGATTAGAACGTTTAATGCAAAGCTTTCGACCGCTTCGTTAACCACGTCACCTTGATGATAGAACTCATTGACTTCAACACCTAATGGGCGCTCATCGATAGTGCTATTGAGTTTAGCGCGGATAGAATCACCCAATTCAGCGACGTTCGCCCCACTGATATTGGATACACCCAATGCTATGGCCGGCTGACCGTTAAATCGAACGTGGTCTTGTGCTGGGTCAAACGCTTTTCTAGTGATAGTCGCAATGTCGCCTAATCGAACCAGTTCATTACTTTGCGGCACAGAGATTTGCACATTGGCGACATCCTCAACCGAATCCAATGTGCCTGTTGGGTAAATATGTACTCGTTGGTCGCCTAGTAAGACTCTGCCTGCAGATGCAACGCTGTTCTGTTTGTTAAGATCGGAGAACACATCAGCAATTGATACACCAAATGCCGCAACGCGATCACGTGGCATTTCGATTTCTATCATTTCGATCTGCTCGCCAAGTAACTCGACCTTTGCGACGCCTTTAACGGTCAACAAATCTTTGCGCAGCGCTTTTGCGTAGTTCTCAAGTTCATAAATGGAATAATCATCACCCGTAATTAGGTAATACAGTCCAAAAACATCCCCATAGTCGTCATTAATCTCGGGTTCACTGGCACCACGTGGCAGGTTTGGTACCGCATTATCGATTTTGCCTCTTAACCGGGTCCATACCAGATTCAGCTCGTCACGAGTTTTGGAAAACTGGTGATTGATTTCAACGGTGATAATGGAATAGCCGTAGTAGGCGGTAGAGGTGATTTTCTTCACCTCTTGCATACCTTGGATTTCCGTTTCAATCACATCAACAACAGAGTCAGTGATTTCTTCCGGTGAGGCGCCAGGGTAGTGAGTCACAATTTGTGCCTGACGAATTAGGAATTCAGGGTCTTCCAAGCGAGGCATAGAAAAATAAGAGGAGCCACCCGCTACAAAGAAGATGAGAATGATGATCCAGCTCAGCAGCTTACGATCATTAAAAAAGCTAGCCATAAAAAAAATTGCCTATAATCGAATCTTAGAAAGAAAGCGGACGAACTTGAGCACCTTCAAATAAATATTGGGCTCCAACGCTGACGATGGTGTCTCCGTTGTTCAATCCTTCAACAGAAACTAGGTCGCCCTGGCTCGGTTTAACCGAAACCGGTCTCTGAGTCACTGTCTCTGTGGCGTTATCAAAAACCCAAACCCAAGTTTCACCGTTGTTACCCACAACTGAGCCCATAGGGATGTGATGTTTGTGGTTATTGGTCAGTTCCGACTGGGGTAAGGTGCTGATAATGTTGCCAGTCATGCCCGGCAATACACGCCAGTCTGCGGGTGCTTCAAATTCGAAGCTTACTTGGTAAGTTTGTGTGGCTGGATCAGCAGTAGCAGAGGCTTCCAAAAATTGTGCTTGGATTTTTGTATCTGGCGCTGCATCGAGCGTTAAGGTTGCAGATTCACTGAAATCAAATCCAGATTTTAAGACCACACTCGCCGGTACTTGAACAACCGCCTTTGATTTTTCTCGTTGGATTAAGGTGACAACGCCCTGTTGCGGAGACACATTTTCATGCTTTTTGAGGTGAACTTTGGCGATTGTGGCGTCATAAGGCGCAATCAAAACGCTGTCACTAAGCTGTTTTTCAGCGCTATCCAGTGCAACACGGGCAAGTTCTTTTTGAGTGACATGTTTTTCGTACACACTCTGAGATACAGCGTTTTTCTCAAGCAAAGATTGAATGCGTTTTAAATCGGATGAAGCTTGTTGGAACTGAGCTTTGGCGCTAGCAACGGCATTTTTGAAATTGCGCTGGTCTAAACGCGCTATTTGCTGACCTTTTTGTACTGTTTGCCCTTCTTTTAAATCTAGTTCAGTAACTAGCCCGGGAACCTGAAACGTCATGATGGCTTGTTCAGACGCTTCCACTAAAGCGGGAAGAGTGAGCACTTTGCTGTTGAGATTTTCTTCTACCACAAATAATTTCGCAGGTCGGATAGAAGTTTCTGCCGGCTTGCCTTCTGTTTGCCCGCAACCTGTCAGTATAATGGTTGTCATCAAGGCAGATAAGGTTGATTTGCTAGGAAACATACGATTCACCACTTTTGACATGTAGTCTTTAAAAAATTACACTGTGTCTAAATTTAATGACATTGTGTATGAAATTTGAAGGCTGTCAACTTTTTTTTATAGGTTTCAACTGTGAAGAGAGAATTTAGAATCGACAGTATTTTTACTGTTAAGTCGCAGAAGGGATATCGAGCAATAGTTTCGCTGCTGGAAGCGGGGCAAAAATTGATCGCTGAAAAGGGTCTCGCTGGAATGGCAGTTAGCGATCTTTGTAAGCTGGCTGGTGTCAATCGGACATCGTTTTATGCCTATTTTGAATCGCCAGAACATTTCATTGATGTTTTTGCTCAGCTAGAACATGAGCAGTTTGAAGAAGAATACTACGATTTGTATGGCGTAAGGTCTGAAGAGGCTGACCCGGGTGTTGAACGCTTGATTCGTTGTTTGGCGCTCTACGCGCATCGAGCAACTAGCAGCTTTGAATGGAGCCAATCCATGAAGGAGTTGTGCCAAAGCCATGAGCAAACAGCGTGTCAGATAACCGTCAATTTGGAGGAAGACATGCTTGCAGGTATTGAAGCGGGCGATGTCAACATGCCAAAAGAAGATGTTGAAACCTTTACCAAGCTGCTTCTAACGGCTAGCACCATACCTTCTCGTTATTTGATTCAAAGTGACGATCCGCTTGGTAGGGCTAAGGTTCTGATATTCATGCTGGTTTCAGCAGGTCAATTAGTGGATTTGGAGCAAGCAAAACGATACATAGATGACTCTTTTGAGTATATCGCAGAAGCCAAAATCAAAGCTCAAAACGACTAAATTGCATACCCTTAACGCTCGGAAGATCCGAGCGTTTTTCATATTTCAGTTCACAATTTCATTTCCAACCAAACCGCTTAATTGGCTATTTCGCCGCTCACTAATAAATACAACCACTCACCTCATAGGTCGATGCTAGCTTGCTAAGAGTTAGATACATTGAGCACAGTAATAAAACTCTTAAGAGGGAATAGTGATGCTTTGGTTTTTAACCTGTGTGGCAGCGTTGATTGGTGGGTATTTTATTTACGGCGCATTCGTCGAAAAAGTATTTGGCATTAATTCAGCCAGAAAAACACCTGCTCACGCGCAGCGTGATGGCGTTGACTTTGTTCCAATGTCGACACCAAAAGTGTACTTAGTACAGCTACTAAATATTGCCGGCGTTGGCCCAATATTTGGTCCTATCATGGGTGCACTTTATGGTCCTGCCGCAATGCTTTGGATTGTATTGGGTTGTATCTTTGCTGGCGCGGTACACGATTACTTCTCTGGTATGCTCTCCGTCCGAAATGGCGGCGCTTCGGTTCCAACTCTAGCGGGGCGTTACTTAGGCAATGGCGCAAAACACTTTATGAACATTTTTGCCATTGTGTTGTTACTGCTGGTTGGTGTGGTATTCGTATCTGCTCCTGCAGGCATGATTACTAAGCTGATTAACGACCAGACTAGCTTGACGATTTCGATGAGCGCGATGGTGGCTATCATTTTTGCCTACTACCTGATCGCAACGATTGTTCCTGTTGATAAAATCATTGGCCGATTCTATCCATTCTTTGGTGCCTTGCTTATCTTCATGTCTGTGGGTTTGATGACGGCAATTGCGGTTTCACCTGAGCATACCGTAATGGGTGAGTTCCAAGTCAGCGATATGCTGGCAAATCTAAACCCGAATGACATGCCACTTTGGCCTGCACTGTTCATTACCATAGCATGTGGTGCGGTATCTGGTTTCCATGCAACGCAATCTCCGTTAATGGCGCGTTGTATGCAAAACGAGAAGAACGGTCGTTTTGTTTTCTACGGAGCGATGATTGGTGAAGGTGTGATTGCCTTGATTTGGTGTGCAATTGCGCTGTCGTTCTTCGGTACACTAGATGGCTTAAATGAAGCTATTTCTAATGGTGGCCCAGGTAATGTGGTTTACTCGTCATCGTTTGGTTTGTTGGGTGTGTTTGGCGGTATTCTAGCGTTCTTGGGTGTAGTTATTTTGCCAATTACCTCTGGTGATACAGCGTTCCGTTCAAGCCGTTTGATTCTTGCTGAATACTTCAATATTGAACAAAAAACACTGCGTAACCGTTTGATGATGGCGCTACCGCTATTTGTTCTTGGTGCAGTGTTAACTCAAGTAGATTTTGGTGTGATTTGGCGTTACTTCGGTTTTGCCAACCAATCAACGGCGGCCATGATGCTTTGGACGGCTTCGGCTTACTTGCTTCGTCATAACAAACTTCACTGGATTACTACTGTACCAGCGATGTTTATGACGACAGTATGTGCTTCTTTTATCTTGAGCAGCACCAAGCTAGGCTTTGGCTTACCGATTCAAATTTCAACAGTATCCGGTTTGGCATTTGCAATTGCGATTGCACTGTTTGTTATCAAAACTGCGAAAGGTAAGGGTGAAACCGAGCTAGCGGATGAGGAAAAACCTGCAGGCTCAACGAAAACTGCATAATTCGTTTTAATCTTGCAACCCAAGGCCTAACTAGGCCTTGGGTTGTTTGCGTTTGGTCAGCTAAATCATTTGTTGATGCTGTACAATCACTCCCTGTGTTGAGCATCTGCACTTGCTCGAAAGCTAACTCAATAAAAACTGTGCTCAAGGCTTACTATGGATCTAGTCATCTCTCTCCTTCAGCAAATGTGTGTTTACTTGGTATTGGCGTATTTGCTGAGTAAAACACCCGTTGTATTGCCTTTGCTCAACATGTCGCCTCGTCCATCACACCGGTTCATTTGTTATGTGCTTTTTTCAGGTTTTTGCGTTTTAGGTACCTATTTCGGCTTGCACATCAATGATGCCATTGCCAACACCAGAGCCATTGGTGCAGTGATGGGCGGTTTGTTTGGTGGTCCTGTTGTCGGATTTTTTGTCGGTTTAACGGGTGGTCTGCATCGCTATAGCTTAGGCGGATTTACTGATGTGGCTTGTACCATATCGACAACAGCGGAAGGGCTGATTGGTGGTTTATTGCATGTGTATTTTGTTAAACGTAATCGGGTAAGTAGCTTGTTTAATCCAGCGGTGGTGTTTTCAGTCACTTTCGTCGCAGAAATTATTCAAATGCTGATCATCCTGATCGTCGCTAAACCTTTTGCTCAAGCGTACGATCTCGTCTCAGCCATTGCTGCACCGATGATTATTGCCAACTCGGTCGGCGCGGCGCTATTTATGAGTATTCTGTACGATAGAAAAACCATTTTTGAGAAGTATTCGACTACCTATTCCAGAAGAGCTTTAACCATTGCTGAGCGCTGTGTCGGAATTTTGCATAGTGGGTTTAATCACGACAACGCACAAAAAATTGCGCGGATAGTCTATGAAGAAACGCAAGTTGGTGCGGTAGCTATTACGGATAAAGACAAGATTCTCGCGTTTGTGGGGATTGGCGATGATCATCATTTACCCAATACGCCGATTTCGTCACAGTGCACAATGGACTCATTAGAAAACAATACGATTATCTATTTAGATGGAGCACAGAAACCCTACCAATGCTCTTTATCGGAAAACTGCAAGCTTGGTTCTGCGCTGATAATTCCGCTGCGTTCTGGGGAAGAAGTAGTCGGCACCATCAAACTGTATGAACGCAAACACAAACTGTTTTCCACTATTAATATGTCGATGGCAGAGGGGATAGCACAACTGTTATCGAGCCAAATATTGTTTAGCGGCTATTTGCAGCAAAAGTCGTTATTGACGCAGTCTGAGATTAAATTACTGCAAGCGCAGGTTAATCCACATTTTCTGTTCAATGCATTAAACACTATCAGTGCGGTAATTCGTCGCAATCCAGATAAAGCTAGAGAATTGGTGCTTAACTTGTCTCGTTTCTTCAGAAGTAACCTGAAACAAAACATTGAAACGGTAACAGTGAAAGAAGAACTGGACCACGTTGATGCCTATTTAAGTATTGAAAAAGCGCGCTTCAGCGACAGGTTGCATGTCGACATTGATATTGCCGATGAATTGCTCTCACAAAAAATCCCCAGTTTTACTTTGCAGCCGTTAGTAGAAAATGCCATTAAACACGGTGTTTCCCAAATGCTTGAAGGTGGATTGGTCAGAGTATTTAGCGAGTCAGTTGAGAATGGCTTTGTGATTACGGTAGAAGACAATGCAGGGCTCTACGAAAACCCGGATAACTATCATTCTGGCTTAGGGCTAGACATAGTCACGAAGCGATTAGAAAACCGGTTTGGTAGTGAATCATCGTTGCAAGTTCAATGTAAACGGCGAGTATTTACACGGATGAGCTTTTTGTTACCCGTCGCCCACGTGGCGAAGCAGGTTGAGGGTTGTGCATGAGATTAACGGCGTTAGTTATTGACGATGAATTGTTGGCTCGAGAAGAGCTGAGAGAGTTATTGGACTCGACCAATTTGATAGACGTGGTTGGAGAAGCCAGCAATGCAATAGAGGGTTTAAAACGCATTAACGAATACAAACCCGATGTGGTGTTTTTGGATATTCAAATGCCGCAGATCACGGGTTTAGAGCTTTTGGCTATGTTGGATCCGGACACCATGCCGCAAGTGGTATTTGTCACGGCTTATGATGAGTTTGCAATTCAGGCGTTCGAAGATAATGCGTTTGACTACTTACTCAAGCCAGTTGAGCCAGCTCGTCTTGAAAAAACAATGGGCAAGTTGAAGCGGCGTTTTGCTCAATCAACCGTAACCAATCAGATTCAGAACCTCCCACAAGACCTCGTACCCGAAACACTGAAACACATTCCATGCCACGGATTAAACCGTATTTTATTGGTGCCGACTATGGAGGTTGAAAGTGTGTTTTCCGATGTGTCTGGGGTTCAAGTGAATTCTGCGTTGCAAAAAGCCACCACGCAACTGACGTTAAAAGTCATTGAAGAAAAAACGGAATTGATACGTTGTCATCGACAGTACTTGGTGAGTCTGGCTCATATCAGAGAAATTAAACTGTTGGAGAACGGATTGGCTGAAATCGTGACCACCAGTGATTACCGAGTTCCGGTAAGCCGTCGGTATCTGAAAACGCTGAAAGAGTCGATCGGGTTTTGAGTTTTGACAATCTTAGTGTTTCTTGAACTAAGCTTACTAGAGAGTTAAGTGATGATTAATCTGGCTTATGATAAGCAAACATCTCCGGTATCAACATCTTTACCATACCAATAGATTACTGACACTCATTCTCGTTCTGATAACCTTATTCTTTACACAGGGCGTGTTGGCTTGTGAGTTGAAAATGGGTTATCGGACCAGTGCTCGGCCGCCTTTAATTGAGGCCCATCCTTCTAATCAAGGTCTGTACTTTGACCTATTTGAAGAAGCAGCTTCGCGAATTGGATGTCAGTTGAAAGTTGTTCGCGCACCCAAAGCTCGATTATTGAAAGATCTGCAGTACGGTGCCATCGACTTTTATCCTGGATTTACCTTTACGGTGCAGAGGGCAGGTTATATCTATTACATTGCAAACGGCTTAGCGGGTGGAGATATTGGTGTGTCTCGCCAGGATTTACCCAATATTACTGAATTAACACAGCTTTCTGGATTGAGAGTGATCCAAGCAATTGGTGCACCTAGGTTGGTCGATCATTTATCTGATGTCAGTTTGCAAAGGGTACCAGAAATGACGGTCGCTGATGCCTTTGAGCTAATTCAACGAAAACGAGCAGATTTTTACATTTACAACCGAGAATCGGTTCGTTACTTCTTTTCTACCCAGAATCCAGAGAATATACGTCTTCATTATGATTGCTGCGGAGGAGACAGAACCCTGTATTTGGGTTTTTCAAAACAATCTCCCCACATCAAACTGCAAAAAAATATCAAATATGATCGTTCAAAAGCGTTATCTGCAGACAATTACCCTTTGTCTCCGATTTCCTCATCAATAGCCGGCAAATTGGCTCAGACACTTGAAGTTATGGCGCAAGATGGGACTACCGAGAAACTTGTGAACCGCCATTACGGGCGGCAGTGATTCTAGTTTGACTGCAATATCGTTCAATAAAGTGCATCGGCTCTTATTTATCCTCTTTTCTTGAACTAAGAGGAGAGAGTTTAATGGACAACATGCTAACGGCAATGACCGTTTTTGCTTTGGTAGGAGCGATTTCACCGGGCCCGGTTAACATTATCGCCACCTCGACCGCAATGCATAAAGGAATTGGCGTGGCTGCAAGGCATGTCGCTGGTGCATCGGTATCCTATGCGGTGGTTGTACTTTTGTGTGGGTTGTTTCTAACGACGGTCGCAAATTGGACACCAGCGATCACTCAGGTATTGACATACGCAGGCAGTGTTTTCTTATTGTATCTTTCGTACAAGATTTTTACCGCTCCGGTACAAGGGGAAATTGACGAATCAATTGATGAGAAAACGAGCCGCTACGGCTGGTGGACAGGATACTTTGCGCAAAGCTTAAACCCTAAAGCCTGGTTGGTCGCGATGTCTGGGGTGAGCTTGTTTGTTGTCGGACAAGACGAGAAATGGTTAACTATTTATGTGCTGGTGTCTCTAGTTGTCTGTCTTTTCAGTATTGGTGCATGGGCGGCGTTAGGTAGGATACTAGTTCGTCTGCTAGCCAACCCAACACACCAAAAGCGTTTTAATCAAGTCATGGGGATACTGCTGGCATTGTCTGTTGTCGCGATCTGGAAATAGCAACCAAACGAAATTGGAATTATGAAGAAGGACAAAACAGCCAGTTTTAAACGATCGACATCACTACCTTGGGTAGAGATGCGAGTGGCAAGTCATAGCAGCGCTTGCTACCAGTCGCATTCTCATGATGAATTCTCGTTTGGTTTGATCACTCAAGGTCGAGCGTTATACAAAAATCGAGACAAAACCCACCAAATTTCACAAGGTGATTTAGTCTCAATCAACCCGGGAGATGTGCACTCTTGTAATCCTGAAGCGGGTGACTGGTCATACAGTATGTTGTTTGTCGATGCCAATCGACTTGGTGAGTTACAAACTGATATTTCAGGGAAAAGTGAATCGATAGATTATTTGGCGTTTGAATCAGATTTAATGACAAACGACAAAATAAAAACTATGTACGAGTCGCTGTTTTGCTCATTGGCGACAGACAGTCATCCATTAACAGTGCAAGAACAATTGACCAATTTTGTCGCACTTGTATTTGGTGAGGGAGTAGCTGACAAGAAACGTCCAACCTTGCAAATAGACCAAGTGAGACAAAGATTACTAGACGATATTTCTGATACGCCAAGTTTGGAGGTATTAGCTAAAGATGTGGGACTAAGTCGATATCAGTTGTTACGAGCATTCCAAAGTAATTATGGACTGCCACCATACGCTTACGTTATCGATGAAAAAATCAAACGCTCTAAATCCCTACTAAAGAGCGGCATGAGCATATCTCAAATAGCATTAGAGCTGGGTTTTTCCGACCAAGCCCATTTCCAACGACATTTTCGCAAAAAACTCGCCGTTACCCCTGCTTATTACCAATCTCACTTTATTGAGTGAATTGATAAGTCTCAAATTGGCACAGACCAAGGTAGTTGTTATCGATTAGACTGAAAATCGGCGGCAAAAGAAGGGAATCTATACTATGCCTAAAACGACTCAGACGTATTGGAATACGTTAGCAGAGTTAAACAAAGCGCTATGGGAGCCAGTGCCGGGTCTTGAAAACATCGCAGAGCAGCTTACTTTGAGTTCTGATCCCTTAACCGGTGAATATACTCGTTTAACTCGTTTTTACCCCAACACGGATACATATCAATTTTCAGGGAAAAGTCACGAATACCCAGAAGAGGTATTTATTGTTGACGGTCGGCTGTTTGACGATGCATTTGGTAGTTGGCTAGAGAAAGGTCACTATGCAAGTCGTCCGCCAGGGGAAGTACATGGTCCATTTAAAACAGATATCGGTTGCCTTGTTTTGGAAGTGTCGTTTCCCAATAAATCAGAGTGAATTAACAAATCGGTATGCTTACAGAATATGGCGACCAAAGGTCATTGGCCGCCACAGGATATTAGATTAACGCTCTTCTTTTGCAATCTCATCAATGATCACTGCACACGCTGCATCACCAGTGATGTTGAGAGCCGTACGAATCATGTCAAAAATACGGTCCAAAGCGAATAGTAGTGGTAGACCTTCAATTGGAATCCCTGCTGCTAGAAGTACCGCGACCACGAGGAAAGACGGGCCAGGAACACCTGCTTGACCGACCGCACCTAAGGTTGAGGTGACGATGATTGCGATATACGCACCCATTGAAAGATCAATGTTGAACAGTTGAGCAAAGAAAATAGCCACTAAGCCGTAGTAAATTGCGTTACCGCTCATATTGATGGTCGCACCCAACGGCAGTACGAAAGAAGCGGTTGAATTCTTAACACCCAGTTCATGCTCGACTGTATTCATGGTAACCGGCAAGGTAGCCATTGATGACGCAGTAGACAGTGCGACGGCTTGCGGCTTTTTCATCGTCACAAGAAACTTCTTCGCCGAAGTTTTAGTAAAGAACTGCACCATCAGTGGGTAAACCACAAAACCGAAAATTAAAATAGCTGCGATGTACACCAAGAATAGTTTAAACACGACCATCAAGGCGCCAAAACCAAACGTACCCACGGCTTCTGCCATCAAACCGAATACGCCAATTGGTGCAATGATCATTACGCAATTGATCATGTAAACCATGCTATCAACGATAGTGTTTACGCCTTTGATAACAGGATCGCGTCGGTCTGCTGGCTGCTTAGAAAGTGCAACGCCAAAGAACAAACAGAAAACCAAGATTTGTAGAATATTCGCGTCATTCAGTGATTGAAAAATGTTGGTTGGGATCATACCTGTGATGGTAGCCCAGAAAGTAGGTAGCTCACCTTTTGATGCGTATTCTGCAGAGAACATGCCTTCAACTCCTGACATATCGATACCGATCCCTGGCTTAAACACTTCACCCATTAACAGAGCAAGAGCCACAGCCAAAGCAGATGTCGCACCGAAGAACATCAAGGTTGAAATTCCAACTTTTCCAGCGTTGGTGCTATTGCCGAGGCCAGCAGCTCCTGAAATAAGTGCGACGGCAACGAGTGGGATTACCAACATCTTGATTAGGTTTATGAATATTGTTCCTAGAGGAGCAAACATCGCGGCGTCTTCACCCATGATGGCACCAACTAGGGTACCTAAGATCATTGCAATAACGACTTGAAAGCCGATATTACTCATTAAGCTTTTACTTGGAGTCAATTTCTTACCCTCAATTTTAAAACGAAAAAATAAGCAAACGTTTGTTTTTTGGTTTTATGGGCTGGGTATTTTATTTATTGAGGGAGGTATGTCTACATTTTGTTTGTTTATTGGTTATTTATAAAATGTCATGAGCGTGTGAGTTGCTAGTGCGCTTAGTAGCAACTTAATAAGAAGTATCATGGCGTCGTTATTAGCCTTGACTCGCAGTTGGGTTCCGATCCATGACCCCAAAATCGATCCCAGTATCATGGTGAAAATGACAGGTAGATGGTCGAGTAGCTCTACCCCAATAAACGCAAAAACAGGGATTTTAGCCAGGTGACTGACAGTCATAAACAGGGCACTAGTAGCAACTATCGCATCTTTTGAACTCAGCTGTTTGGCTAGGACCGTTAACGATAGTGGCCCCGTTGCACCAACAATCAACCCTAGCCCAGTTTGCAAAAAACCGATTAAGTAGTAATTTTCGAATCGACTTATGAATTTTTGAAAAGGCGTACACCATAAATTTAATAGGATGTAAGCCCCAATAAATAACGGAATAAAAGTTAACGATATTTGCGTTATTAACAATCCGAAAATTAGCGTCCCAATAGTTGAACCTAGCAAAAAAGGCCAAAGCAGCTCCCATCTCACGTGTTGCCACGAGAACAACATTCTAGATGAGTTGCTGGCTAATTGAGTCAGCCCATGAATGGGAATGACGATGCTGCTGCTTAAATAGCTAGGTAAAATGGCAATGAGTAACATGCCACCGCCAAAACCTATCACTGCAGCAACAAATGAGGTTATAAAGGAAATCAGTCCTAGCTCAATCGCTTCTATCACTAATCCTCCTTTGGTTTGGCAAACGTTACACTGTTAAATGGGAATATTTAGTCCCAGCTTTACATTACTCATGGCAACATTTGACCTAAAAATGTGAATACTTTCATCATTTAAAAGCCATTCATGACAGAAAGCCTCGTACTGCTCCATATTTTTGGTATTCACAATTAATATGAAATCATTATTGCCTGCCACGTAATAACACTGTTGAACCTGCGAGAACGACAACGCCTTTTTTTTAAACGCGTTGACGATGTCAGTCCCACCTCGCTTCAATACGATTTCGACAATGATGGTGACAAATTCATCGAAGTGGTCGGAATCAAGAATGGCCACTTCTCGACTGATCATACCGGACGTTCTTAACTTTTTAAGACGGCGTTGTACTGAAGTAGGAGACAAACCCAACTTGTCGCCCATCTCTTCCGATGTTCGACGCAAATTATCTTGCATTAACTTAAGTATCTGTCGGTCAAATTCGTCCATGCAGCTTTTCTTCATTTCATAAGTAAAGTTGCAGTATAGCGACGTTTTAAAGTCAAAATAAGCCGAAATGAAGCAGTGGGATGCCCCTATCATCACAAATAAGATGTTTAGACGGGATGATTACTTTGAAAAGCTCTTCTTCAGACATGACACGTGGAATCGTGTTTGGATCGCTCGCGGCGGCGATTTGGGGCAGTTGGCCGATTGTCTCTGAATTGGCAAAACTAAATGCGTTATCAACGGGCGACATAATTGTTCTTCGCTGCGTAATCTCGGGAATTATTTTACTGCCAGTTCTGTTTTACTTTTCGATTCCGGTCAAAGAAGTCCTCACAAAAGGGGTTGCACTGGCGACGTTTGCAGGTGCGCCTTACATGTTTTTTGCTTTAGAGGGGATAAGTCTTTCATCAGGGGCACACTTTGGAGTGATCGCACCGAGTTCTATGTTGGTTTTTGTTCAGCTGGGGAGCATTTTTCTTTTCCGGGAGCAGATGAGCAAGCCAAGGTTAGTCGGAACGTTATTGATTGTATCTGGAGTCATTGCGGTAGGCTGGAGCGGGTTACAGGATATGGGAGCTCAAACCATCAAGGGTGATCTCATGTTTGTAATGAGTGGATTGCTTTGGTCTGGCTTCACACTGATGTCAAAATACTGGAAGCTTAATCCTTGGGTTGCGACGGCCATGGTGTCTACCGTATCGACAGTATGGTGCTTACCTTACTTATTGCTCAACGTTGCAGAGATGATCAGCAGGGCTTCAACTTCGACTCTGTTGGGGCAAGGGCTGTTCCAAGGCGTGGTAACAGCGGTATTGGCGTTGGTTTTCTACTCGAAATCGGTCACGTATTTAGGTTCAGCGAAGGGATCCATTTTTGCTGCTTTGGTTCCTCCTATTGCACTGTTACTGAGTGTGCTGATTCTAAATAAAGCATTAACAGGACTGGAAGCGATTGGTGTACTAACGATTCTATTTGGAATGACGCTTTCTCTGGGTGTAACCAATATGTTGATAAAATATTTGGCCAAATTTCGATTTGGCTATGCCGTGAAGCAGGGTAACTCGACGGCCAAAACCATTTGAAGCACTTTTAACTTGAAGCACTTTTAACAACGGAGAGGAGTGTAGCCTCTCCGTTCGCTTTGTTAATCAATGAAGTCCATGGTTAGTAATAAGCGAGGTGCGCTATTTTCTCCCTCGGGAGCGGCAGGTGAGCGGTGTACTAATCCATTTCCTAGATTTTCGGGCCAGTTTTCTCCCTTAAGCAATGCAACATCTCCTGCTAGCAGTTGCTGTATTTGTTCAGACCGTGAGTAAATACCTGACTCTGCGTCGGTTAATCCGATACTTCCCGCGCCAAGCTTAGTTCGGTCAACGTGGTCATTTGCAAGCCATTCTGTTGCAATACCGCTGTAAGTGGTTACCAGTCGGCATGGGACTTTATCAACGTGAAACTTAGGACACATTGGACTAGACAATGTTGCAAGGCGTAATCCCACTCGTTTCGCATCAAATAAACAGCAAAACATATCGACGAGCTGAGCAATGTCCTCGCAAAGTTGAGTCTTACCCTCGTTCATATCGATCGCTTTTTCTAAGTCAGCTAACGCTTCAACTGCCGTGGTGTTGATATTGGCTTTTATCACCATGCCGGAATCAATTTGTCTGTTAATGACCTCAGTAAATTCCGAAGGTAAGCGTCTTTGCCAAATACAGATGTTGGTTTTAGGTTGGTAGATGTTGGTTAACACTTGCGGGGTATTTGACTGTGAGACACCAGTAATAGAGGTCGTTGACAACAAATCATTGGATTCAGTGATAGGCATTGAAGGTTCGGTTAATGCGTTCATTTTGATTACAGTAAGTGAGCTATTTGGAGATGTTATAACATAACAATTGTGACAAGAGCCACTTCAAGCGTTGGTAGTTCAAAACTATTTGTTGACGCCCTTTTGTTAGCAACCGATCGTTCGCCAGAATAACAATCGTGGAACTAGCGAGTACGTGACTACGTTCTCGCTAGTAGATTATTGGTTGTAAGGTTAACACGCCCTAGTTTCTACTGGATTATCAGCGGAGTTTTCCTGCAAATCTTCACCGGCTTGCTCAATGGTTTCAGGCTTTTCCGATTCAAGCAGTGCAAGCTTTTCTCTTTCGGCTTTCGAGATGTATTTAGGCTTGTTGCTCTTGTGGAGCTTCGCGTTTTTCTTTTTCTGCTTTTGTTTAAGGATAGTATTTATCTTTTTTTTGCGGTTCATTGCTCTGGTACTGCTCAAGTTCGTTAAAGCAATTATACCAATCAATTCGGTGTTTAGGCTGAATCATTTAACTCTTAATCATCGGCTTGTTCGTCACCTTATTACATTGACTGCCTAATTATTCTATAACCGGAGGCAACGCATGGTTGAATATGCTAATGATAATTAATATCATTCATACCCAAATGAGAGTGGATCGTGTTAAGGAATGAGCAGTGGCCGATTTAACCAGTGATATCGATAGCTTCGACCCAACCGAAAATAATTGGCAGGGCGTGACTTTGTCTGACACCGCCGTAAGACAAATCTTGAAATTGAGCGAGTCTGAAGGTGTATTCGGACTGCGACTCGGTGTAAGGCCATCCGGCTGCGCTGGTTTTGCTTATGACCTCAAAGTGGCAAAGGAACTTGACCCTACTGATTTAGAGTTTGGTCGTGAGGGAGCAAAGCTATTTGTGCCAATTAGCGCGATGCCATACCTAGACGGTACGGAAGTCGATTTTGTTCGCCAAGGTCTAAACCAAACATTCCAATATAACAATCCAAAAGTACAAAACGCCTGTGGGTGTGGAGAAAGTTTTAATGTGTCGTAACCACTGTTACATAACGTCAGGTGGGGTCAGCTATGAGTGAAGCACCATTTGAAATTCAAGAAGACGTTCAAGAATGGATGGCGAAAGAGGCGTATCCAGAAGGTTTCTTTAGTGAACTAGATGTTGACCAGTTTTCAAAAGGTATTAACGAAGACGTTGTTCGAGCTATATCTGCAAAAAGAAACGAGCCCGATTGGATGTTGGAGTTTCGACTGAAGGCATTTGAGATCTGGAAAGGCATGGAAGAACCACATTGGTTGAAAGCCGAGTATCCAGAACTCAACTACCAAGATTACAGCTATTATTCAGCGCCGAGTTGTGGCAATTGTGACAACTCTTGTGATTCGAATACCGAGCAAAGTGCCTCAGATGACTACTTAACGGAAGAAGTAAAAGAAGCGTTTGATAAATTAGGTGTTCCTGTCGACGAACAAAGTAATGTGGCAGTAGATGCTATCTTTGACTCTGTTTCAGTGAAGACAACTTTCAGCGACAAATTGGCTGAACAAGGCATTATTTTTTGCTCGTTTAGTGAAGCTATTCACGAGCACCCAGAGTTGGTGAAAAAATACTTAGGTACGGTTGTTCCTCCTGAAGATAATTTCTTTGCTGCGTTGAATGCGGCAGTCGCATCTGACGGAACATTTGTTTACATTCCAAAAGGCGTTACTTGCCCGATGGAGCTTTCGACTTATTTCCGAATCAACGCTTCTAAAACTGGCCAGTTTGAACGTACCATTTTGGTTGCTGATGAAAATAGTTACGTTAGCTACATTGAAGGATGTTCAGCGCCCGCTCATGGCAGTTATCAACTACATGCTGCAGTCGTTGAAGTCATTATTCATCGCGATGCACAGGTTAAGTATTCAACGGTTCAGAACTGGTTCTCAGGTAAAGATACTGACGGCGGAATTTTAAACTTCGTCACCAAGCGAGCGTTGTGTGAAGGCAATGGCTCAAAAATGTCTTGGACTCAATCTGAAACAGGTTCTGCAATTACTTGGAAGTATCCGAGTGTCATTTTACAAGGCGATAACTCAATCGGTGAGTTCTACTCTGTGGCTTTGACCTCTGGTAAACAGATGGCAGACACGGGGACCAAAATGATTCACATTGGTAAAAACACCAAGTCGACCATTATCTCTAAAGGCATTTCAGCTGGACAAAGCGAGAACAGCTATCGCGGTCTAGTTAAGATCTTGCCGGGTGCCCAAAACGCCCGAAACTTCACACAATGCGATTCCATGTTGATTGGCGCAGAGTGTGGCGCCCATACCTTCCCGTACGTTGAAGTTCGCAACAACTCAGCTCAAGTTGAACACGAAGCAACGACGACCAAAATTGGTGAAGACCAACTGTTTTACTGTAGCCAACGCGGTATTGCCGAAGAAGATGCTATCTCGATGATAGTCAATGGTTTCTGTAAAGACGTGTTTTCAGAATTGCCACTAGAATTTGCCGTTGAGGCCCAAAAACTGCTCTCTATCAGCCTTGAGCACAGCGTAGGATAAATCATGCTAACTATAAATAATCTAAGTGCCGAAATTGAAGGTAAAGAAATCCTGAAAGGAATTGACCTTGATATTAAACCGGGTGAAATTCACGCCATTATGGGCCCAAATGGTTCAGGAAAAAGTACGCTCGCTAGCGTGTTGGCTGGTCGCGAAGAGTACGAAGTGACCGGGGGCGAAGTCGAGTTTAAAGGTAAAGACCTACTAGATATGGACCCAGACGAGCGAGCTGGAGAAGGCGTCTTCTTGGCATTTCAATATCCAGTTGAGATTCCAGGCGTGTCGAATCACCTGTTTTTAGAAGCCGCAGTCAACTCAGTGCGTGAATATCGCGGGCTTCCTGAATTAGAAAAGTTTGAGCTAGCGGACAAGATTGAAGAGAAAATCGAGCTTCTTAACATGCCGAAGGATCTACTCAAACGCTCGGTTAACGTTGGCTTTTCTGGTGGTGAGAAAAAGCGTAACGATATACTGCAGATGGCGATGTTAGATCCGGATCTTTGTATTCTGGATGAGACCGACTCAGGTTTGGATATTGACGCTTTAAAAGAAGTCTCTAATGGCGTTAATGCGTTGAAAGATGGCAATCGTTCATTTGTGATTGTTACCCACTATCAGCGAATCCTAAACTACATAAAGCCTGACCACGTTCATGTGTTGTATAAAGGCAAAATCATCAAGTCTGGTGATTTTTCTATGGTGGCGGAGCTAGAGGAGAAAGGCTATGGGTGGCTTACTGGCGATGAGTGATGAGTGTAAAAGCCTAAATCAGCTCTGGTTAGATAACAAACAAGCGAGTGGTGTTCAGCAGGATCATTGGGCCAAATACGTTGAACAAGGCCTGCCAACGGTTAAGCACGAGGACTGGAAATACACCTCGCTTGAGTCTTTTAAAACAATAGACTTTGTCGCTAGCCCTTCAAGCGCGAATATAGATCAACAAGCATTTGAATCTCAACTGCTTGATATTGATGCGATCCGATTTGTGTTCGTTGACGGCCAGTTCGACCAATCGTTATCAAAGACTGAAGATGCTGCATTTGAATTTGCGATTGTTAGTTCGTCCGAGTTTGAAGCCCCGCAAGCTGTTGAGCCTGAGATCTTCCTTCATCTTAATGAAGCGCTGGCGAAAAGTGTATTAACCATAAAGGTTAAGCCTAACGTCGAGGTTGAAAAACCAATCCACATTGTCAACATTGATGCGAATTTGAACTCTGGCTCTAGTGTGACACGTCAACATATCGACATTGCGCAAGGTGCATCGGTTAATGTAGTTGAACAGTACTTATCACTAAACCCAGAAAACCAGCAAGGCGTATTTCACACCGGTAGGCTTTCGGCAAACGTCGGTAATAATGCAAGCTTTGAGCACTACTGCGTGATTCAAGGAGCAAAGCAGAGTCATCACTTTAGCCACAATGACATCATTGTTGGACGAGATGCGCGCATTAATAGCCAAAGCTTTTTGCTTTCAGGTCATTTGATCCGTAGGACAATCAGCACCGAGCTCAATGGCAACAATGCTTATCTTAGAGTGAATAGTTTGTCGCTACCGCAAGGCAATCAAACGTTCGATACGCGAACTTATCTTGAACATAATTCGACACACTGTGACAGTGAACAGCTACATAAAATCATTGCAACAGACCAAGCAACTGCTGTATTCAACGGCATGATTAAAGTCGCAAAAGGTGCGATTCAAACTGACGGTCAGATGGACAACCACAATCTATTGCTCAGTGAAAAAAGCCAAGTAAATACAAAACCGCAACTTGAAATCAACGCAGATGATGTAAAATGCAGTCACGGAACCACAACAGGTGCAATCAACCAAGATCAGGTTTTCTATCTAATGGCTCGTGGTATTTCACGTAAACAAGCCGAGAAAATTGTGACTATGGCGTTTGCTAATGAAGTGACCGACTTTATTGAAGTACAGAGTATCCGAGACGTTGTTGTCGAGGCGATAGATAAAGCAATTCAAGGCAGTATGAATGGCGATTGAACAGCAAAAAATTAGAGCGCAATTTCCCACTCTCAATGTAGAGGTAAACGACAAACCCTTGGTTTATCTAGACAGTGGGGCAACCGCTCTTAAGCCCATTTGCGTAGTAGAGAGAACAAACGAGTTTTACCAAAAAGAAAATGCCGCGGTTCACCGTGGCATTCATTCTTTAAGCGCTAACGCAACAGATGCGATGGAGTCAGTACGTACTCACATACAATCTTTTATCGGTGCTTCATATCGAGAAGAAGTTGTCTTTACTGCCGGCACCACAGCGTCGCTTAATATTGTTGCCCACGGCTTGTGTAATACTGTGCTAAACGCTGGTGATGAAATCATCATCACTGACATGGAACATCACGCTAACATTGTCCCTTGGCAAACTTATGCCAAGCGCCACCAGTTGACTGTAAGAATCTTGTATTCGGATACTAACGGTGAGTTGGATCTGAACGAACTGAAAGGCCTAATTAGCGAAAAAACCAAGGTCATTTCGGTTGCCCATGTTTCTAATGTATTGGGCACGATTAATCCTGTCGAAGACATCTGTCAACTTTGTCGCCAACAAGGAATCATTTCCGTTGTCGATGGTGCGCAAGCAATCGTCCACCAAGCGGTAGATGTTTCAGATCTAGGATGTGACTTCTACGCATTTTCCGCTCATAAGCTTTACGGACCGACTGGAATCGGAGTGCTTTACGGTCGAAAAGACCAATTAGATGCGTTGCCTCCATTTGAAACCGGTGGCGCGATGATTTCGCAAGTCGATCTTGAGGACGGAACTACCTTCAACGACATTCCTTGGCGATTCGAAGCAGGTACCCCTAATGTTGCTGGAATCATAGGCTTTGGTGAAGCTCTCAAATTTGTTGAAGAACTCGGTCTTGATGAGATTGCCGAGTACGATAATGACTTGATTGAATATGCGTATCAAAAACTGTCTTCAACTCAAGGTGTTACCATCTATGGTCCAGCTAAGCGGGCAGGTGTCATCTCATTCAATCTCAATGACATTCATGCTTTTGATGTCGGTAGCTTTTTAGACAAATATGGTATCGCGATTCGAACAGGTCACCACTGTGCAATGCCGTTGATGAAAAAGTATGGCGTATCATCGATGTGTAGAGCATCTTTTGCCGTTTATAACACCAAAGAAGAAGTTGATCTTCTGGTAGAAAAGCTTGAGCGTATTCGGCTTTTTTTTGAATAAGGTTTTTGAATAAGGTTTTTGAATTACGTTTTTGAGTTGGATTTTGGATTAGAGCAGTGGATAGACAAACAATAATAAAGAATTTTGATCGTTGTTACGACTGGGAAGACAAATACATGTACCTAATTTCATTAGGTGAAAAGTATGCAAATCTACCGTTAGAGGCACAAACAGAATCCAATGAAATTCATGGCTGTCAAAGCAAAGTTTGGATAAACGTAGAGCAGAAAGAGGGCAAGGTGGTATTGACTGGAACTAGCGATGCCGCGATAGTGAAAGGCTTAGTTGCAGTTGTGACGATTGGACTTTCGAATCAAACCGCATCCGATATTTTATCATTTGATATCAAAGTATTTCTGCAAAGTTTAGGGTTGGAAAAGCAACTTACGCCAACACGAGCTCAAGGGCTACAGGCTATGGTCAACACCATTTACCAAAAAGTATCTCAGCTCTAATTCTGTTTTATCACTTCAGTTCAAGAGCAGCGTTTTACGAAATCTCGTCGTAAAATTGCTGCTTTTTCGTTTATCTCATAGCAATCATATAGTTTGCAGATATGCGTTAACGCTATTCGAGCATACTTTTTGCTGATGGTTCTGGCTTCATAGCTGTTTGAATCATCGTCGTAGATGACCATCATTCGAGTATAGATTTTTCGTAAAGCCTGAAGATAACTCTTGTCGTCACCAAACTTTTGCGCGATTTTACTGAGCTGTTCGGCAGCCTTGTAAAACTCGATAATGACACTGGGCACCGCACCTTGTTTATTTAGGTTTTTCTCTGCGATATGAAACTCGACGGTCGAGTCAGTGAGCTGAAAGTGATAAGTATCGATTTCTTTTTTAATCCAAGCGTTAAACTGCACGGTCACTCCTTACATTTATTTGAAAATGATAATTATTATCAAATAAAACTGCAACGTTACAGTTTGTGTGGGATTAGGTCTGCTACGTCCCAAGTTTGATTGGCACGTAGCAGATTATCAGTGAACGGTGTGATGCGAAAATTCTATTGAACTAAACTCGTCGCCTTAACTTCTCGAATGAGTACCGCCTTCTCGCAAGCCTTGCGTTGCTTTTCACTAAGCGGCAGACCATTTCTCCATGACCCGTTTTCGAGGGCATGTTTAAATTCGACGTATAATTGCTCAGGCAATTGGTGCACGATAGACGCAAAACACGGTTCACTATGTAACACGTTAGGCTACCTTTTCTTCTGGGTGTGAATCAGCACTTTCGATCGATTCTACTTTTATTGGAGGAAGAGGGTTTCTTGAACCAACAGCCTCTTCAATTGAATTAAACCCATCTTTGTTAAGAAGTTTTACCAAGCCACGATTGATTTCGTTAATGTTCTGAGGACCATCAAAAATCATAGTGGTAATCATGTGCAGTAAGTTGGCTCCTGATGTGATTTTTTCGTAGGCATCATTTGCGCTAAATACACCACCCACACCGATAATGGTGATTTTACCGCGAGTACGACGATAAACATGGCGAATAACGTTGGTCGAGATACGTTGAAGTGGCAATCCACTCATTGCACCTTTACCTTTTGGCAGCTTACCTTGTGCTGAAGGGTATTCCTCTGGAATATGCTCTTCATTCGTTTCGGGTTTTGCTAGATTAGTCAGTACAACTCCGTCCATCTTGTGAGCAATACATCCGTCAACAATGACATTGATTTCTTCAAGAGTCATATCAGCCGCTAACTTTACGTAAATTGGTCGGTCAGTCAGTGGACGAATTTCTTCGTTAATGGCGGAAAGTAGTGCATCTAAGTAATCAGGATTAACAAAAGGTTCGCCATCTTGAGTGTTTGGACAACTGATGTTGACGGTAAAGTAATCACCAATGTCTTTAAACGCTCGCATGGTCTTTAAGTAATCCGCGATAGAATCTTCCAATACAAATTCAGGAGTGATATTCGATTTAGCGGCATTGATTCCAACCCGTAAGCGACCAAAGTTAGCATTGGCGAGTCGCTGGGCAATTTTTTCAGCACCTTGGTTGTTTAGACCATACCAAACCACAATGGCTTTTGATTTGACCATTCTGAATAGTCGACGTCCTGGGTTTCCGGGGCAGACTTCACCGGTAAATGACCCAAGCTCAGCGAGACCGAAACCTAGAGAAGGGTATATCTTGGTTAGTTCACCATCTTTATCGAAACCAGCGGATAAGCCAATCGGATTGCGATATTCGACACCATCGACGGTTGTCTTCAAGGATTTATGATTGTAATCGAACAGAAGGCTGGTTAACCCTCGTGTAATTGGATTAGAACCTAAGAAAATACCCACTTTTTTCAAAGCTGCGTGGGCCTCTTCTGGTTCCATTAAAAATATCAGAGGACGAACGATTCTGTATAGGACTCGTAGTATAAAGTTTCGGATTCCTAAGAGTGTACTCATGACTAAATTCCTTTGTAGGGCTTGTTATTTTAATGTAAATGATATTGATAACAATTATCAATATCATTTACATTAGCAGCGCTTGCGCTGTGTGTCGATAGTAAAAACAAGTTACTGTTAGCTCTGTCTCAGCTCTTATCGAAGGGCAAAAAAGAAAAATGAAAGGGTGTTTGATGGGGTGTCTTGGCTACAGCTAATCCGACATTCTTAGGTCTCGAGCAAGAATCAACGCCAATCCAATAATCTGAAGAAAGACGGCAAAGACTTTTAATCGGCTAATTCTAGTTTCAAGCAGCGTCGTTTGTTCATCCAATTCAAGGTTAGTGAGATACAAATCGTCTATTCGTTCACGTTGTTCACGCTGTGAATTTTGCAGATCGTTAAGCAGAGAAGACAAGTAGAGGTTTTCTTCAATCAAATTGACGTTAGCTTCTTGACCTGCGCTGACCCAATTTTTGAGTGCCGGATAAAGCTTTGCCCAATTTATTGGATGATTTTTAGAATTGGTGGCAGAGAGTACAGTGAGCATCTCAATTTTTCTTTCAATCGTCTCGACACTGCTCCAAGCCAAATCAATCATGTAGCGTTGTGAGGATTTTTATTCAGATAGCTGATCTACTTCTTTCTGGTAGTTTTCAATTGAGATGCTAAGCAAAAATATCGCAGTCATATTCATGATTAAGCCAAGTACAACTTTGACCCATGTTGACGACACTTTGAAATTTGGCATGTTAACTCCCGAGGCTCTTTGAGAGTGTAGACATTGCAAAACAGCTCTGCTGAGGGAAGTTAGTTGGACGCATAAATGCTTAAGTTAATGGGCAAAATATACGCTTGTGGTATTTCAACACCTATTGCAGTCTTCTAAAGGGTATACTGAGGCAAATGCTTGTATTAAGTCGAACATGGAAAAAATAGCCATCTTAGTAGACGTGCAAAACGTTTATTACACCACCCGAGAAAAGTATCGCGCTAACTTTGATTACAACCAGTTTTGGTATGTGGTTTCACAAGGCCGAGAGGTTGTACAGGCAAATGCCTACGCTATTGCTTCCTCTGATGCGAAGCAAAGACAGTTCCATCATATTCTTCGTGGAGTAGGGTTTCAGGTAGTGCTTAAACCTTTTATCCAAAGGCGTGATGGCAGTGCTAAGGGGGATTGGGATGTGGGAATCGCCCTAGATGCTATTGAGTTGGCCGAGTCAGTAGATACGATTGTTCTAGTTTCGGGTGATGGTGACTTTGAGATTTTAGTGGATAGAATTCAAACCAAATTTGGCAAGAAGGTCGAAGTCTATGGCGTGCCCGGGCTTACTGCACAAGGCTTGGCTGAGGTGGCAGATAAGTTTGTTCCCATTAACCAAGATTTTTTGTTGTGAACAAGTTTTGAGTTAGCGACGAGCGTGTATCTCGCTGCGATATTCTGTCGGTGTTGAACCTTTGTAATCCTTAAATTGTCGGTTGAAGTTGGCTTGGTTCTCGTAGCCAACCTTTTCCATTACGATTCTTATTGGAAGATCAGTGTTGATCAGCAAGTTGCACGCCACGCTGAGACGCACTTTTTTTAAATATTGGCTGAAACTCTCTTTAAAGTGGCTTTGGAAAAGCCTTCTAACGCTACTTTCACTGGTGTAAAGATGACTCGCGAGGTCGGCAAGGGTAATGGGTTCGGCAAAATGTGATTGCATAAACCGTTCAGCTTTCTCTAGCTTATCCTGATTGGTGCTCTCCGCATCAAGCGCACAACTTGGCCTCGGATTAAGCAATTTACGCGGTTTAGTGTCTTCGATAAGCAGTGCGAATACTAAGATTAGCTGGCTGATCTGCCGATGAGGAGGGAGATCAAGAACCGTGTCGAGAATCCCAACCACTTTTTCAGCTGTGTCGGGTGAGAACGTCAATCCTCGGTTTGAATCTTCTAGAATTACTTTGAGTGGTTGCAGTTCATTGCAAGTACCCACTAGCTGGTCTATCCATTCTTTTCTAAACCAAACCACGTGAGTTTCACAAACGGAGCTATCTCTATTGTGGTGAGAGTACACCGCGTGTGGCAGTCCAGGGCCAATCATGATCATGTGATTATGATTGACCACGGTTTCGTGGTGACCAATAAAACAGGTTCCAGAAAAGTGGCGGTGTATGGCGATTTCGTATTCTAGGTGGCGATGCCAATCAATCTTTTTCGCTTCCTCGACAATCTTTTGATAACGCCATGATACGCCAATTCGTTGCGGGACTCGTTCAAGCTTTCCTTTCATACAACACGCATAGTATTAAATAACCTTCTAAATTATAAAAGAAAAATACTCCTACTTAATGTGCTTGAACACATAGTATTGCAGGTTGAACAAATGCGACTTAACGAAGGTTGCCCAAGACATATGATGAGTTCAAACGAAACAGGAGAGCCATTATGTCAAACATCAATCAAACCTTATCTCAGCTAGTCGCCAATACTCGTAAGCAGTGGATTTCAACCATTGTCCGAGGCTATCGAATCAAAGTACCGAACATATGGAAATACTATGGCTACAAATCAGAGCAAAGTTTTTATGAAGATCTGATCGACTAAGCCGATTCGTCACAAACTAAGCTTGTGCGTTGTCAATGTTGTCTTCGAAAGCGAGTGTCTATCACACTGTGACAAGGATGTCGCAAGTTACCCATCCTGCCAAAGCGGTTGGAGTTGGCTTGCTTGGTGTTTGTCTAAGCCATAGCGCTTGTTGACATCACCAATGGTGAGAATGTTTTTGCCTTTTTGGTAGTCTTGTTTGAGTAGCGTGTTGAGCTCAGTAAGGGCTTTGCTGGGTTTTGCCCATTCCGATTCTGGGATTGGTTGGCTCCATGATTCGACTTCATCAAAATGGCGAGTGTGTTTCACCATTTGTTTGATGAGGTAGTTTTGGCGCCAAATACCCAGAAAAGTGCCATTAATTATCCACCATATCAAACGAGGACCAAATTCTTCAGGTTTGATATCGTTGGCGTCACAATGCTGCTGTTTAAGCTCTTCATAGGTGAGTGGCGAGGGCTCTCCAATCGTGTCTGGTCCTTGCTCCATGTAACTTCGAATCATTTCCCAGAGTCGAACTCCATGTTGCTGTGTCATCACACCTATCTGTACCGTTGCCCAAAAATGGCCGTAGTCTTCTTCATCATTGGCAGCAATTAACAAAGAGGCTTGGGTAAATACACCGCCAGTAGAGATGGCGCTGCTTTGCCCAACCAGTACACACACTTTTTCCCAAGGGAAAAATCGATATTCGGTTTGTTTGGTGTCTTCATTCCAGCGAGAGAACATCACCTCACGGCGTTGCCGATTAAAGCGTGGCGGAAGGGTTTGGGTGAGGGTTTTACGAGCGTTTGCATGGATTTTATACACGATGAAACACATTCCAAATATTGAGCCTCCGAATCCACCGACTAGCACAAAAAGCTCAAAGTAAGAAAACACTTCTTGCCATTGGCCATTTATTTTAACGTGTAGATACAAACCACTGATGATTTGACTAACTCCACCAGCCATTGTGGTTACCCCAACTGGGATAATCCAGCCCATGAGAAACATAATCCACATCAGTTGTGTTTGAAATATCACACCCCCCGCCCCACCAATCTCTAAGTAGGTCTGGTTTTTGGATACCAATACGTCATGGATTGCAAGTGGTCTGGTGTTGGTCTCTACAGGCATTGGGCTCAGTGCTGTGCCACCTTTCATGGCGCTTGAGCTGCGTTGGCCAGCTGAGAATGGGATAGAGGGTTTACTCATTACCCATCCTGCCAAATCGGTTCGAGTTGGCTTGTTTGGTGTTGGTCTAAGCCGTAACGTTTGTTGACATCACCAATGGTGAGAATGTTTTTGCCTTTTTGGTAGTCTTGTTTGAGTAGCGTGTTGAGCTCAGTAAGGGCTTTGCTGGGTTTTGCCCATTCCGATTCTGGGATTGGCTGGCTCCACGCTTCGACTTCATCAAAGTGGCGCGTGTGTTTCACCATTTGTTGTACCAGGTAGTTTTGGCGCCAAATACCCAGAAATGTGCCATTGATTATCCACCAAAAGGTCATGCCCGGGCCGAACTCTTCAGGCTTAATATTGTTAGCGTCACAATGCTGCTGTTTTACCTCTTCATAGGAGAGTGGAGAAGGCTCTCCAATCGTTCCAGGCCCATGTTCCATGTAACTGCGAATCATCTCCCACAGGCGAACTCCGTGTTGCTGTGTCATCACACCAACTTGTACCGTTGCCCAAAAATGGCCGTAGTCTTCTTCATCATTGGCTGCAATCAACAAAGAGGCTTGAGTAAATACACCACCTGTGGAAATAGCGCTGCTCTGGCCAACCAGTGCACACACTTTTTCCCAAGGGAAAAATCGATATTCGGTTTGTTTGGTGTCTTCATTCCAGCGCGAGAACATCACCTCGCGGCGCTGGCGATTAAAGCGAGGAGGAAGGGTTTGGGTGAGGGTTTTATGGGCGCTGGTGTGGATTTTATAGGCGATGAAACACATTCCAAATATCGAGCCACCGAATACACCTACCGTAGCAAAAAGGTCAAAATAAGATAATACTTCTTGCCATTGGCCATTGATTTCAACTTTTCGATATAAGTCATCAATTAGTTTAACTACTCCCCCAGATTGAACGGTTACCCCAACTGGGATAATCCAGCCCATCAGAAATAAAATCCACATCAGTTGAGTTTGGAATATTACACCTCCAGCACCGCCAATTTCTAAATAGGCTCCATTTTTGGAGACCAGTACATCATGGGTTGTCAGAGGAGCTGTGTTGGTCTCTACCGGCATTGGGCTTAATACCGTGCCGCCTTTCATCGCGTTAGAGCTGCGCTGGCCGACTGAGAATGGGATAGAGGGTTTACTCATTATCCATCCTGCCAAATCGGTTTAGGTGTTGGTCTAAGCCATAACGCTTGTTGACATCACCAATGGTGAGAATGTTTTTGCCTTTTTGGTAGTCTTGCTTGAGTAGCGTGTTGAGCTCAGTAAGGGCTTTGCTGGGTTTTGCCCATTCTGATTCTGGGATTGGTTGGCTCCACGCTTCGACTTCATCAAAGTGGCGCGTGTGTTTCACCATTTGTTGTACCAGATAGTTTTGGCGCCAAATTCCCAGAAAAGTGCCATTAATTATCCACCAGAGCAAACGAGGACCAAATTCTTCAGGTTTGATATTGTTGGCATCACAATGCTGCTGTTTAAGCTCTTCATAGGTGAGTGGCGAGGGCTCTCCAATCGTGTCTGGTCCTAGCTCCATGTAACTTCGAATCATTTCCCAGAGTCGAACTCCATGCTGTTGGGTCATCACACCTATTTGTACCGTTGCCCAAAAATGGCCGTAGTCTTCTTCATCATTGGCTGCAATAAGCAAAGAGGCTTGGGTAAATACACCGCCGGTAGATATGGCGCTGCTTTGGCCAACCAGTGCACACACTTTTTCCCAAGGGAAAAATCGATATTCGGTTTGTTTGGTGTCTTCATTCCAGCGAGAGAACATCACCTCACGGCGCTGGCGGTTAAAGCGAGGAGGAAGAGTTTGGGTGAGGGTTTGATGGGCACTTGCATGGATTTTGTAGGCTATAAAAAATCCACCAAATATTGAGCTTCCAAATCCACCTACTATCACAAAAAGGTCAAAGTAAGAGAGTATTTCTTGCCATTGGCCGTTGATCTCAACTTTTCGATATAAGTTATCAATTAGTTTAACTACTCCTCCAGATTGAACGGTTACCCCAACTGGGATAATCCAGCCCATGAGAAATAAAATCCACATCAGTTGAGTTTGAAATATAACACCTCCAGCACCGCCAATTTCTAAATAGGCTCCATTTTTCGAGACCAGTACATCATGGGTTGTCAGAGATGCTGTGTTGGTCTCTACCGGCATTGGGCTTAATACCGTGCCGCCTTTTATCGCGCTGGAGCTGCGTTGGCCGGCTGAAAATGGGATTCTCGTATTAGTCATCGATCATTGTCCGGTCGGATTTTCATTAGTTGAAGGGCTTGTTTTAAGTTGAACGGTGTTGTTAGCTGCATATCTTCTATTTCTAACAGTTCTACTTGATATAGGCCTGTCTGCCCCTTTACTGGTTCCAAATTTTCAGGCTGTTGCAGATTTATTGTGTAGCGTGCACCAGACTGTTCTTTGAATAAGATTTGTCCAGTTTGACACGTAACTTCTATTAGCAGATCTAAGTACTGCAAAGTTTTATGTCGCGCTGAGTCTTTCGGCCAGTCAAGTTGGTAGTGGGTGTTCATACCATCAAAAATGACATTGCCGAGTTGAATCAGAACAGATTGGGTGATGTCATTCGTTTGTTCTGAGCTGGTCGATTTGACAAACCCCGCAATGCGGACTTGATGGGGTTGAGCCTGAGGAACCATGATGTTGATTTTCGAGACATTATGGTAGGTCTTGGTAACACCGTAGTTGGTGCGATATTCAATGGTTGAGAACTGCTGGGCATTGACTGTGACTTGCGGAGTTTGTGTGACTTCTAGCCATTTGGTTTGCTGGGTTAAGCTATCCCAGTTTTTATTGCCGTCTCTAAACCAAGTGTCAGGTTTTCCCCAAGAGGAATTACTGATCCACTGCATTAGTGGAGTTGACTGAGTATAGTTATATAAAAACTCGCCCGCTAGCATCAACGCGCTAGCTGCTAAAAACCAAGGGTTAGCGAGTAAGGTAGCGCCAAAAACGGTTCTACCCGCTTGTAACCAAGTGGTTCTGCCTGCAATTGCGGCTATGATTTGTTGACCGCCGCCATAGGCAACCCGTCCAGCTTGCCAGCCTTGTATTCCGTCACCTGCTAGCGCTAAGCTGGCTCCCACTACCGCTGTCAAATCACCTTTTTTCCAACCTGAAAAGATTCTTTCTGATTGAACAAATCCATTTGACAATGAGGAAAAAAATAATGCCCCTGTTGAAATTGTGTTTCCAATTGACAACACTTTGCCTATTGCATTGGCACCAGCCGTTGACATAGCCTGAAAATACTGCAATTGAGTAGCAGTTCGAAGAATTTCTGTTGTGACAGAAATACCAGATGAAAATGCACTCAACAAATCTGACCAAAAGTCGAACTGTTCTATTTCTCGTAACTTCGACTTTCTGTCTAATTCTTTTGCCGTTTGGCCAAAGTTCCAAGCTTCTAATAAGAAAAACGCGAAGGCCAGTGAGCCACCACCAATCTGCCCATTGAGTGGTAGCCGAGTCCATGGTTTGTTCGCCTCATGCACACCATAGAGAAATTCATTGCGTAGCACCTGTTTTTTGGT
This sequence comes from Vibrio sp. ABH4_348, assembly GCF_056159765.1. Taxonomy (NCBI): domain Bacteria; kingdom Pseudomonadati; phylum Pseudomonadota; class Gammaproteobacteria; order Vibrionales; family Vibrionaceae; genus Vibrio; species Vibrio sp. ABH4_348. The sequence goes on from NZ_JBSWVW010000001.1 coordinate 760,569, forward strand.
TCCTACAATTTTGCGAACATCCTCCATAGATTGGTCTTGGACAGTCATTGAAATTTGGGACGGAGCATGTTTGCTACCGGGTTCAGCAATAGGGTTCGCAGATGCTTCTAATTCATCGAGGATTTGTTGGCTTGCAAACCCTAACTCATTCAAGGTTCTTTGATGTTGTGCTCGTAAAGCATCTTTTTGAGCGGTCCTGAGCCCTTTTATTTGCTCTACCTTATTACGTTCGCTCAACACGCTTTGGCTTTGAATTTTGAGGTCAATAATACGCTCGAGCTTGGTATCAATGCTTTCAGCAGCTTCTAGACTGCCAACATTAATTTGAATATTGGCATTTTTTTTGTGGCCAAGTAGAGTAAGACTTAAACCAAGGGGTAAGTGTTTAGTGATACTACTAGCTTTAAGCTCCAAGCCTTCCGCTTTTTCTATAAGTTCAGTTAATTCGTTGATTGACAAGTTGAAAAAATTTAACCCCAGCAAGCTAAATTCCGTTCGTATTTCGGGTGTTAGATTCTCAATTTCCGTAAAACCTTTGCCCTCCAAATAATCAGTGAGCACTTTTAACGGCGCTGCACCTTCCGCTGTTGCTAAGGAGTTGTCGATGACACCTCCTGTGTTGACCAGTTCATCTTTTCCGGTTTTGTCTTTAAATGTTGCGCAGTTTTCTTTGGTGCTACAAAACAGTTGTATATTTTGTTCACCGACTCGGTGGAAGAGAAATTCACGATACTTAGGTTCATTTTCTTTTAGGTAGGCAAGGTTGGTTGTCCAGTGGTTTTCAATTTGCAGTCTGGCAACTAGGTCATCTTTGACTTCCTTATCAAATACCGCAATTGACGCATACGCCTGTGGCATTATTTTAAGCTTATCGGTATCAAGCTGTTCGAGTTGCTCGTGCCAACGTATTACTTGTTTGTGAGCCGGGTCGAACCACGCTTCCATTGCTTCGTCGTCGATGCGATCGATAATTCCACGGTGGCCGAAACTACTCCCATCTAACAGCAAATCCTGTTGTGTATCTACATTTTTAAAAATGGTTTCAAGCTCCCGCTGAGTAATCCCTATGCGGTCGGCCAGTTCTTTGTTTAAAGTTTGTTGATTCTCAAAAGCTTTGTATTCTGGGGTGTTGGTAATGGCATCGGGGGAATCAACTCGCTGCGTGGCATCAGGTACAACCCTTCTAAATCTGTCACGAGCCTGAATAAATTCAAAGTGGCGATTGCGCACTTCCTCATAGTTGGCTTGAGCGTTCTCGCCCTGCAAGAAAGCCTTGAATTTGTCTGAATTAGAATTTTGTTGGAAGTTGTGGGGTTGTAACGATTTAAGTAATTTAGTTTGGGAGGCAGCAAAATAACGTGCGCTGTTGTCATCATCTTTGAGCCATTGGGCTTGCAGAGAAGCAATACCTATAAATGAACTAGATAATTCGGTCATGATACCGATCGGATCTTCTAGAATAAGTACTGCGGAATCATCGTAATAATCGGGTAATCGAGAGCTAACTATTGTGGCTGGATCGACTTGTTGAGGTTTTTCGGGTAACCAACACCATTGTTCATCAATGTTGTTCGCGCTTATCTCGGGAGTACAATCAGCTAGGTTTGTGCTTAGCGCGTCAGTTGGCAATAGATGTCTGTTACCGTCGATCGCATCAAAGTTAGAGACGTTACAACGCTGCATTATTTCAGCTTTTAATTCAGGGTCTGCGAGTAATTGACCTTGTAACTTAGCCGAGATGGGTGTTGGGCTGAATAAGACATGAATATGCCCCCGTTTTTTTACGATTAGCCCTTTTGAGGACTCGGTATAAACGAACTCTTGATGTCCGCTTTCATTAACCTGCATACCTTGTTGTTCAAGCTTGGTGACAACGCTTTGTTCATCCACAGTAAAGGCGTACATGATGTCAGAGCGTTCGCTATGAATGACATAGATGTAACTTAACTTGGGAATAGGCCTGATACCTAGTGGTCTGAACTTGATATCATTTTTGAGGCGGCTATCTACGGCTTGATGTTTTGCTCCGGCTTCAACAAGAGCATATCGAACGGGAATCAACTGGATTTTGTCTAGAGATAGCGGACAGGGGCCCAGTGGATCAAAGATATCCCTATTTGATGCGCAAAACGCCGCTTGGTTAGCACTAGACACCACAACACTCCTTCTTCCATTTCAGTTTTCTGTAATAGCACAACCCGCGTTAGGTTTTACTGCGGACAAAATCTTATGTCTTTTAATGAGGTACAGGGATGAATTCAAGTCTGGCTTTAGGGATTTACAGTGGAGATCAATATTAAGCAACTTATTGCTCATTGTTGGCAGGTGTTAGCTCCAAAATAAGGACTTGAGCAGCAATCAATCGATTAGGTGTTTAGATTTGTGTCTTGTTAAGCATTAACGCGTAGAATGAGAATATTGAATGCAGATCCGTAGGTATTTCCGTGTCCTCAAAAGAAAGGTCATTGACGAACACATCATTAGTTAGCACGTTTCAAGAATTTGCTGAACTTGCAGATTACTCATTACTCAATTCCCTCAATGAAGACCCACAGGCCACTAGTGATGGCGATGATCATTTTCCTCGGCAGGTGTTTTCTGGTCACTACGTACCCGTTGCTCCCACGCCGATTGCTGAACCAACCTATATAGCTCACAGTCAGCGCTTTTTTAAAGAGCTGGGGTTAGATGATGAATTAGCAACTACGGAAGAATTCAAACGCCTTTTTTCAGGTGATATGCAAAGTATGCCCGAGCCAATGAAATCAGTTGGCTGGGCGACCGGCTATGCCCTATCAATTTTTGGAACCGAATACACCGAACAATGCCCATTTAAGACTGGCAATGGCTACGGTGATGGCCGAGCAATCTCTGTATTTGAAGGCGTGTTAAATGGTAAACGTTGGGAGATGCAACTTAAGGGCAGCGGACCAACACCATATTGTCGAGGTGCCGACGGAAGGGCGGTATTACGCTCCAGTGTTAGAGAGTTTTTAGCGCAAGAATATATGCATGCGCTAGGTGTGCCGAGCACGCGCTCGTTATCACTATTTGTGTCTAAATCAGATACGGTTGATAGGCCATGGTATCGCGAAGGCTCACGCTCGGACAATCCAGATGTGATGGCAGAAAATCTAGTCGCGATTTCTACGCGAGTTGCATCCTCATTTTTGCGGGTCGGGCAGCTTGAACTTTTTAGTCGTCGGGCTCGAAAACAAGAACATCATACCGCCTTGCACGAGTTAGAATTGATTGTGCGACATATCATTGCTCGAGAGTACGGTGAACAAATCGATCAAAACCAACCTCTCCCGACACAGCTAATTAAGCTGGCGACGGAGTTTCGTGACAGATTAACTTCCTTAGTTGCAAACTGGATACGAGTTGGGTACTGCCAAGGTAACTTTAACAGTGACAATTGCGCCATTGGTGGTTTCACGCTTGATTACGGCCCGTTTGGTTTCTGCGAGTATTTTGAACCTTACTACCAGCCTTGGACTGGAGGTGGACAGCATTTTTCCTTTTTAAACCAACCGCTCGCGGCACAGAAAAACTTCGAGACGTTTTGTAATGCTCTTCTGCCTTTATTGATCGAACACGCAGATAAAAGAGCAGAACTAGAAAAGGTTAGAGATGACTTTTCCAAGGTCATGCAAATGAAAATGACCCAAATGTGGGCAGACAAACTCGGTTTGGTTGAACTTGATCACGAGCTACTTGCAGAGCTGTTGCAGCTAATGATGAAAAGCCATGTCGACTACACCATTCTCTTCAGAGAGCTGAGTAACATACCTAATACCATTGCTGAGTTGCGGGTCGGCTTCTATGCTGAGCCAGACAATGATTTATCCGAACAGTGGCAAAACTGGTTGGACAAATGGCGCAGCCATATTGACCAACAAGGCGACAGCCTAGCAATATCGCAGAAAATGAAAAAAGTTAATCCCAAATATACTTGGCGAGAGTGGTTAGTTGTTCCCGCTTACCAGCAAGCTCATCAAAATGATTACAGTCTTATTCATGAACTACAGAATTTATTTTCAGATCCATATGGGGAACAAACCGAACAGATTGCTGAGAAATATTACCAACTTAAGCCACTAGAGTATTTCCAAGCTGGTGGCGTGTCGCACTATAGCTGCTCATCTTAGGGCGCTATAAGAATGGCGAGGGTTTAATTTGTTCTCTCGTCATTACATCCTATAGTCGTCAAAGAAAATACGTTTACAAAAGCTCGCTTGAGAAGCAACGCAAGCAGATTATAGTTTTAGTGAGGGATGAAGAAGTGGGAGGAACCCTTTGACCGTACTTCTGACTATACTTGTTTTCTTATGCGGAATAGGCTTACTTGCGATAGGCGTGTTGCTATCGAAAAAGCCAGTTAAGGTAAGCTGTTGTAATCAATCAGACTCTGAAAAAGTCGCTTGTGGTAGTAACGAAGATACTAGAAATTAGCCTACAGCGAGAAGCAAAAAACCCGCACAAGGCGGGTTTTTTAATGTGGCGGAGAGATAGGGATTTGAAAGCTATCTCCGCAAGATCAAAACGCTTATTTTACAATGACTTAAAGTAATACCTCAAAAGACGATATTGTTGATTGTATAGTACATCTGTAACTAAATTTAGACAGACATACGAGAAAATATCTTTACGTTATTTCACTGCTCTTTTTGAATTATTCGTAATAGCTGTGAAGCTATTTCTTCTACTTCATGATGAGCACTTGATAAAGCGACCTTGTCCGCCAAGCTATGACTGAACCTAGAGACTTGCTCATGATCAACGCCGTGCCAAATGGGTAAGATAACTTTTCCACCTAACATTGACCTATTTACAAGAGCATCTAATTCATATTGAGGCCATTGCTTAGAAAAAAAAGCAGGAGATAATACAACAACGCCATACTTAGCATTACCAAGACCTGAATCTATGGAACGGCGCAAACTGTCTCCCATTTCTAAAGTAAACTCATCATACCAAATCTTTAAGCCTAACTTGTTTAACTCATTAACAAGAGGCCTCACAAACGCAGGCTTGTCTTCACTGGCGTGAGACACAAAGAAGTCATATTGCTCTAGTCTTTCCATTGTTCTTACTTTTTCACTCGAAACGGACATGCATTCACTGATAACGGCTTGAAGCTTCGCCCACTCAACCTCAGCCATTCTTGCTTCTTCATTGTAAAAAACCTCATGCATTGAGTACTCAACATCAGAGATATAGAAGAAAAATTTGTTTGAAATTTTCTGGGCATTTCTCTCAACCCACTTCCACTCGTAGTTAGTGATCGTATTGATAGAACGTTCAACATACGTTCCTTTAACTAAATTACCAAATCGAAATCGGCCTGTAGAGGGGCTAAATGCTATAAAATTAGAACCTCTACCTGAGAAGATAAAATTGAAACCATCATCGCGAAGAGTTGACTCGGAGTCTTTACTCTTTCTACGAGCATTAAAGAAAACGTAAATTGATCCCAGTGTTACCATCAATAGTAAAGTAGGGAATAAATATTCCAACATTAGTATCACCTACGTATATAAAGCAAGTTGGTGGCTCTTCAAAGAACCACCAATCCCATTCTTAGTGCTTCTTACTTGTTTTATTGATCGGAATCTTAAACATTCCACCATTTTTCCGAGTGATTCGCTTTCCTTTAACTGTGATATAAGGTCGATAAATGTATTCAATTTCTTCATTAGTATTTGTATTAGTAATACTCATAACTTGGATCTCTTTCAAAGAAACCACACTAGATCTTGACCATATACATAAATTTTGAGTATGCTCACGAAATCTAAGTGGTCATGCTTAGGAAAAGTTAGTCTGTACTGCAATTCAGTCTAACTCGCTTAGATGATTTATAGGGCAATGAAGCTGCAACTTCGTTGCCCTTTTCATTTCTGTTCTCTACGCACCCCCTTAAATGGTTCTCCATCCATTTTTACGTCCATGATTCGCCCAGTCTTAGTATCGCGTTTAGCCCAAAGACCTGACGGTGTTTGGAACTGCGAACGCCCTTTAACAGCTCCGATTCTTTTGTTGTCACCATATGGTTTGTTAACTGCCATGATTATCACCTTACTTGTCATATGAATTTTAAAATGAGCCTTAGCTCATAAAACATACTAACCTAATCATTTTGATCAGATCAAGTGGTTAAAGTGATTTTTTTGTGTAATACTAATTTTGGCTTAGGAGAATGAACAATGAACAACGAAAATCTATCATTTGCCGTGAAAGAAAGGCTGCAGTACATTGAGTTCTTATTACAGTTTCGTGGTTGGCTGGCTAGAGGAGATCTAGTTGATAAATTCGATATTTCTGCACCTGCAGCAACAAGAGACTTTAGAAAATACAAAGAGCTAGCGCCAAACAACCTAGACTTTGATGATAGCGGGAAAAAGTACATTATTAACGAAGCAGCGTTCTCGCCGATGTACCCTCTAAAAATTAATGAAGCCTTAGGAAAACTCAGAAGTCCAGTTTTAGCCAAATCACTAGGGCTTGGTGAGGGTGAGAGTTTCACTGTCCCGCCGCGCTTATCTTTACCCAAGCTCAATGTACTGATGTCCATTTCTAGGGCAATTCTTAATGGCAATGCGTTACAAGTTAATTACTTATCTGTACAAAATGGGGAATCTAGTCGAGTAATTGCCCCACACTCTATTGTTGACAATGGCCTCAGGCTGCATATAAGAGCTTATGATTATAAGAGGAACAAATTTTGTGACTTTGTTTTAGGTAGAATAATCAGTGCACATCATTCTGATAAGGTTGTTCTATCTGAGAATTCTAGGAAAGGGGATAACCAGTGGAATAGGTTCATTAGATTAGAGCTGGCTCCTCACCCAAATAAAAACAATGTCCAAAACAGTATCACCATCGAACATGATTTTGGAATGGTGGATGGTGCTAAAACTCTTGAAGTTAGGGCGGCCGTTGCGGGTTATTGGTTACGCCTTTGGAATGTTGATTGTACTAAAGATGCCTCTTTGTTGGGTAGTCAGTATCAACTTTGGTTGAGAAACCACGAAACTCTGTACGATGTTGAAAGTGCAACACTATCTCCAAGATCATAGTACTGTGAATCCAATGTAGCGTCTCATTAAGAGCAGTGAAGATATGGAGTAGTTTAGTACTGTAATAACTCTAATCACAAAACGCATGGTTATGCCTTGTGTTGCTTAGTGAATTTCTTCAGTATGAAGACTACATCTTTCTGAAAATTGCGCCTCTAAGGTAATGAGGTGCAATGTAACAAAATAAGCCTAGATACATGGATAAGATCAAAGAGTTACTCAAATCAGGTTTTTTTCCAGTCCAACTGCCGCCAACCTTTACAACAACCGAATTTGCTGAGAGTTATCATAAATTTCAAGGTCGATGGTCAGCACATAAACAACCAGAGACTAAGGCGGAAAAGTTTTCAGTAGCAAGATCTTCATATTATCGAAGAGCGACAAGCATAGTTAACCCGATTAGTTACTTTTTTCTAGTTAAAGAAATCGCTGAGTATTGGTCTGACATTGAACGACACTATAGAAAAAGCAATATTTCCTTGAGCAAACCTAAGCTGTCTCCATCGCTCAGAGCAATAGATATAAGTCGTTTTAGTGAGCTTTATGAAGCTAAAGTGACAAAATCTGCGGGTTATCGATATGCATTGATAACTGATATTACTAGCTATTTTCCTACTATCTATACCCATTCAATTCCGTGGGCTATTCACGGCAAGAGTGCAGCCAAAAGAAACAGGAAAGCATCATCAGCTTTTTTTGGTAATATTTTAGATAGTAAAAGTACTAAGTTGCAAGATGGACAAACCATTGGATTACCGATTGGCCCTGACACTTCACATATCATTGCTGAGTTAATTGGAGTCGCAATTGATAGAGAGCTCAAGGAAGCGATAGGATATTGGCCTGCTGGTTTTCGCTATGTTGATGACTACTGTTTATTTTTTGACAAACGAGAACAGGCAGAAAAAGCTTTAGCAGAACTAACTAAAGCGGTAAGCAATTTTGAACTTCAAATCAACCCATCAAAAACAAAAATAGTTGAAGTAAAAGAGTTAGTTAGTGAGTCTTGGAAATATAGTATAAGGAAGCTAAAGATATCCGATGAAAAAAGGAAGCAGAGAGATGATATCCATAACTACTTTGAAGTCCTTTTTTCGATAGAGGATAAGTTTAAAGATGAAGCAGTTGTAAAATATGGTCTAAAACAAATATCTTCGTCTATCATCCGCAAATCAAATTGGGATATTTTCGAAGCATACATACTGAAATGTGGTTATAGCTTTCCGAACACGCTCCAAGTTATAGCAAACCTTCTTTCAACATATAATTTTTATGATTATGAACTGAACAAGCCTGCTATTGAGAGGTTTTGTCATAACCAAATTAAAACCCACTCCATATCTGATCACCATAGTGAGGTGTCATGGTTGCTGACGATATGCAAGGGTCTTAAGTTAAATGTTAAGCGAGAAGTCGTGCGTGAAGTAGAAGGCATGGATAGTTCTGTTTGCAACCTTCTAATTTTAGATATGCATCACAGTGGTCAAATTAGCTCAAATATTCTTGCCGATACCTTAAGAAAATTTGCTAGTACCGACTCTCTAGAGAGTAGTTCTTGGTTACTATCTTACGAAGCTGGTAAACGTCTCTGGCTCAAGAACGAAAATACTGACTTTATTAAAACACACCATTTTTTCGGAGCTCTTCTCAAGCATAACATTAGCTTCTTTGAGCCAGAAAACCTAATTAGCCCCATATTTAAGTTCAAAGATACTGAAGAAGATTATGATTTTTCGACCTTTTTTGATAGTGATGATCATATCGAAACTCATTTTGACTTCGATGACCAAGACGATGAGTATTTTGATGAGCTGCCAAAATATGACGGTGAAGAGAGCAATGAAAGTTATGAAGATCAAGGCTTTGATTTTCTAGCGGATATATTATAGATAGTTGCTTCAATTGAACATAAAGCCTTGCCTTTATGGCTAAGGCTTTGTATCTAGTTGTATCTCCAAGTCTGCTTTTTTCTTTAGTTACACATCCTATCAGCAATTTCTTTTAGGCTCTTTAGATCTAGACGGCCGTTAGCCCAGCCTTCAGCAAATGGTATTGTGTTTGATTTAGGAAGTTGGTTGTCATGAAGATCTCTGACCCTGATTCTCGAAGGAAGGGCGGCACCTTCACCTACAAATATGGCTTCTTGTTGTGACAAAATGGGTAGTGCTCCAACCATCCCAGACAAGCCATCTGGTAGAAAGCGGGCGACATGCTGTTGATCCGCAGAGTTAGTAAGCCTTAACACAACCCAAGTGCCACACTGTGATATCACAGTGCTATCTACATCTGCGGGCCTCTGACTTACTAACATTAAGCCAATCCCATATTTTCGACCTTCTCGTGCAATGCGTCTTATTGCTCCTTGTGCTGCTGCATATTGTGCCTCTCCATGATCAGGTACGTATCTATGCGCCTCTTCACATACGAGCAGAATCGGATCTTTTTCTTTCTCTTCTTGTGTCTGGAATACTTTATATTGAAATAATAGTCTAGCAATCAAGGCAGCTAGAGGGCCCGCAACTTCGTTAGGGAGGCCAGAGATATCTATTATTCTAATATCTTTTTTATCCTCAACAGGAGCCCCAACAAGCTGGTTTAAAACCTTGTGAAGTTTCATTTCATCTTGTTCACCTTCCCAACATTGCAACATAAAAGACAGCCGTTTATCTCTTCGGAGAACTCTCACCTTATCTAAGACTGATGGAATACGAGCTTTCCCTAAATCCGTAGGTGGCAAGGTTTCAAGGATCTTCGAGCCTTTTTTAAAACGTCCTCCTTGTATGAATCTTATATGGCTCTCAAACTCATCTAAACAAAATGGTCTTGGTTTATCTCTATCAAACTCAAGAATGTCCGATGTGTCTTTTTTATCACAAAGGTTTGGATCATCATGGTTTTCTAGCTCTTTCAATACTTCCGTATCAAACTCTCTAGGACACGGCTGCACAATTCCAGCTGCAACCATTCGAGCATGTGTCAGAGCTTTTTGGACGATGTTGTTTTGGCTAGTGGCACTTTCTTCAGTCTTGCCAACTATCAAACTGGTAAATTCATCGCTTGACATTAACCAGTATGGTAATTTTATTAATTCTTGTTGATCCTCACCCGCTGTGATGCCATAAGCTCTATACTGTATAGCCCTTTTACTGAATGCGGCACCATATTCCCCATGTGGGTCAATTACGACAATTTGCGGAGAAAAACTCATCTCTCCAGTGTTATGCTCCAAAACGCTATGAATTATTGCGGCGACAGTTCCCGACTTTCCTGAACCTGTTGATCCCAATACAGCACAGTGCATCCCGAACATTTTGTTTATATTCGCTCTGCAAGCAGTTGACTCCGATGCGCTATATACAGCAAATGGAACTAGTGGGTCGACCTTCTCTTCTCGTTCACCTTCAGCTGAGCGATAAACACATGAAATCTCGTCATTTGTTAATAAAAACACGCCTTGTTGAGGCAATGGGTATGTCTTAATACCTCGCTTAAAGGACAATTTAGAACTAGAGTTATTCCAACTACCTTCGGCCAACAGTTGCACTTCCATAAGTCTTTGATCGGATTCAGTATTTATAGGCATTCCAGCCTCTAACAATTCTTCAGAACGCATTCGAAGCATTGTAACTAAACCGAAAATAACCTTTCGACCATAGTGGATCTTAACCATACTGCCGATTTGTCCTATTGGATAAACCCGACCTTCGAAAGTTCGAGTTAGTTCAGAGACCTTATTCGAGATTTCAACTTTGATAGTTGTCCCTGAGACCTCAACAACTTGACCTATTTTCAGCTCATCAGTTGGTGTAAACATGATTTATACCTCACATCCGTTTTTAAGTACTGATGTGACACCTTTGAATGTCCACCAATCGTCGTCATCGCCTTTTCTTTTAAAGGGGCCTTGCGCACCAACATATAGACCATGAAGAGATGCAATTATTACTCGCGAGCCATAACTCGACTTACGCCATCGCTCTAGACAGGATGGAATTTCTTTTCGGCATTCAAGAAAAGCAACTAAAACGGTTCTATTGTCGTCTTTAGATAGGGCGAACTCGATTTCATTGTTGATGTGGTCATCTCCAAAACTATATCCGCACACAGCTAACACATTACTATTTGGAGAGTTTAGAGCTTTGCGAAATAGGTCAAATTGTGCAGAGAATGGATCTTGTTGGGTTGCTATATATTTTGTAGCTTGAGGATAGATGAGGACTCGACGATCAGCTTTTGGATAGCGATCATTATCTCTGACTCGCCAGACATGTCCCTTTTCACATAGAAACCAGTCTATTGAACCATGCATTTTGACTAAGTTGGCACGTTGGCCATTAGTAGGGACAGGCTCGCCATAGCGTTGAGTTCGGTGAGCTACTGCACCTCCAGAAAAACCATCCCAGTAGGGGATTTTGTTCAATGCCAAAGCATCTTCTAGCAAGGTGTCATAGTTAGTTGTAAAAATGTTTACGGGTTTTCTCCGCTCATAAATACCAGCGCCTGCGTGATTGAACAGAGTGTCAATAAACTCTTTATGAGAGTCAATTTCGACTATTGGTTTAGATACAGTTCCTTGTTCAGTTGTGTTTCCCTCTTTGTCTTCAACATAGCCACTTCTAATTACATTCGAGATCGAGTCAAGTATTAAACGATGGGCTACTTGCAGTTCCTCCAACTTTACTTCATCACCATTTATGCTGACTTTTTTATCCTTACTCCTTTCCGCCAAGGCTGCATAGTCACCTAAATGGCTGAGAATATGTTCGATATGGCACTCTGGAGGCAACTCTATGAACAAAGGGGCAACAATCTGATCGAATATGCCCTGATTGTCCGTTTCTAAGTCTTTTTTAACTTTATTTGTCAACGGGTACATGAGTGGTAGTTTAGCGTCAAAACTAATACCTGCACCCATTAACCAGCTTTGCTCGGAGCACTTCAGGTGTTCCTCTACTTGAGAAAACAAATCTGCGTCTATGAGGTTTTCCATTCTAATCCTTTGATTTACCTTGCATGTGGTAAGGTTTTATTACTCCAATATTGCTCTTGTTGACTAAGCAACTCAAGTCATAATAATAAGCAATGTGATTTCATCGGATTTACACCATGAATACGATAGTGTGGAGCGCACATAAAACAACTTGGTAAATTACGGCTAGTTATAAACTGATTACTTGCTTCTATCGATTTTTCTAGCCATCTCTTACTTAGGTCGTCTGTCCTCAGAGGCTGTTAGCTTCGCCCGTGTTTCAGATAGGTTATCTCTAACCTCGACAGAGCAGCCAGCTCAGCAATGCTTAGAACGATGGCTCTCGTTTTCGCTCAGCGCAGAATCCAGCTTCACTTTCACAGATGTATACTCATTTTGCAGCGCGGAAAGCTGTTCATTGATGGATTGATGAGTCCCTTGAAGCGTGTCGTATTTCTCAGCAATGGAGTTTAAATTGCTTGTAAGTTTAAGATTGTCTTGAATTAACTCGGAATGACTTTGTCTAGATTCAGCCAGCTCACATTCTAGTTCTTCAATTCTGTCTTCAAGCTGTTCTTTTTCCACAACTTGTTTCTTAAGCCGTTCTTCAATATCAGCAAAGTCAGCTTCAGCTTGCTCCTTAGCTCTATATGTTAGATTGTACTTTGCGTCGAGATCTCTGACACGAATAGCCATCATGGTTTCATAATGCTCGTGCGCCTTGTTATTCAAAGCAGTCGTCATATCACGCATTACATTACAAAGCTCTTCCTCCCGCTTAGCTAAAAGTTCGTGCAACTCCACTGGAAGTTCATAAGACAGAAAAGCACGGGTAGCTTCACACTCTTTATAGTCTTGCGCATTGAGTGCTTCAACCGAGATATGTCCACCTTTTATCAGGCGATCTAAGTCCGATTGAATTGCGGAAATTTTTCCTCGGCCTAATACTTCTTTTATGCTCCAGCCCGAAGGCTTCTTTCCTTTACTGATCAATTGAGTCGCAATGTTGATGATATCGTCATCCGTATATGATTTTGGTCTAGCCATTTTTCACCTGTTTTTAGTTATCATTTTTAGGTTAGTTAGTTAGTGAAGTAAGTTAGTCACGTTAACTAACTTACTTATCTATTGAAGCTTCGGCTTCAATTGCAGTATTGGCCTTTTTAATAGCCTTAATTTCTCTGGTAACCCCTTGCGCTACCGAAGGAGGAAGCTCTAACGCGGCACTGAAAGCGGACTCAAGATACTCGGCTTGTTTTTTTGCCACTTTGTTGTCACGCGCATTGATAGCTAGTAGCACTTTCTTGAACACACTGACCAACCTCGGAACGATAGCGTCAGTTAGCTCTAGAGCCAGTTGGGATAACCTTGATTGTTGATCTTTAAGCTCTGTTATCTCAGTGGTTACTGTATCTTTTTCAACTTGAAGCTCACTAAGGTTGACCTGCACTTGAGCCACGTCATTGAGTAACTTGTCAAAGTTATCTTTTAAGGAATGAGTGTTTTCTACTAGCTCATTGTATTGCTGTTCTGCTGAATGAACCTTTGCTTGAACCAACTCAAGTTGGTGCGTGTAGTAGTTATGGCTTCGAGCAGACTTAGGCAAGTTTGCTTCCTTGTCTATCTTCTTGCGCTGCGCGGATTTTCGCTCTGCTTCAGGAGCAAATTCAGCTTTTAGCCCCTTGTTTTTAAAAAGGTGCTCATTGGCAAAATCAAGCATCATACGTTGATGGTAATGACCAAACTTTTGACTGAGCTTCCTGGTAAGCTTGCCATCCTCGGGAAACAACGCTTCGCTGCGGTGGTTTTCACGAATATACTCATTAACGATGTTAATCTGAGTTTTCCTCAAGTCATATTCACCAGTTTGGTTGTTCCTACCCGAGATAAAGTAGTGAGTATGTGCTCCAGTATTGACATCAACATTTCGCTCATCATCATGTCCAATAATTGCTTGAATATCATAAGCAGGATAATGGTGCTTCAAAAACTCACGCGTAAATGAAATGTATTCTTCAAGCGTTATGGTGTCGTTGCCAACGTTCCATTGATGCGGAACTTTAAAGATGCCTTCTTGCATAAATACATTGTTCGCTGCTGGTCGCTTCTGCAACTGGTTATAAGCATTCAGATACGTTTCTAGCATCTTGATGCGTTGCTTTTTCCGCTGCATTTTCAGCTTTTTAAATTGCTCGATACGTGAGTAGGGCACATGCCCTTTTGCGTTTAAGACTGCTTGCAAAAACTCCGCAGCCTCGGTATTTCCTTTGGTTGTTTCACTCTTAATGGCGTTGTTCATTTTGAGGCGATACTGCCGCTGCTGAGTTTGCAATTTCGATTGATTGCGAATTTTTGTCTGCGGTGCCAACTGATACAACAGCTCTAAACGCTCATCTTCGGGCAATGAGTGCAAGGGTAAAACCTTTGACCCTAGCCAAATTAAGTTGGTATCTGCCAGCTCCTTATTCCACTCTAACCGCTTAGAGTCATTAACAGCGGTGGGTGGTGCAATACGTAATGAGTGAGCTAGAGAGTGTTCGCACTTAACTCGATCAACTGGTTTTGATGTGAAGTTAAAGCGTCGATGAAAGAATCGAATTTCCTTCATAGTCACCCCCGAAGGGGTGAGTATGGTAGAGAGTCAAGAGAGCCATCTCTTGCCCGCAGCTCACGTTCATCTTTTTGGAACAAAAAGTGTGACGGGAGCGCAGCGGGTTGCTTAGTCATCTCACTTTTTAAGTGAATGACTTTGGCACCAATGGTGCCATTCTTGGCAGTGAAACTGCCATGGCTGACAACACAGATGACAATGGTGTCGAGAGTAATCATGGCTGACTCCCGACAAGCATTTTTACCGCAGCGAGAAGCTCAGGTTTAGTTTGTAGCACTTGAATCAAAGCTACGAACTCAGATGAAATTTCTGTCACAGGCACGGGCTCAGAGACTTCCATATCAAACGTACTAGACAGGTTCCTTGCCGAGGCACTTGCGTAGTCGGGGGAGTCTACAGCTATCCATTTGCCATAATGTTTGTCTATCATTGCCGTATCGCTATGGCCCATCTGACGCGCAATCCACTCTTTAGAAATACCTGCCGTCAGGTTTTGACTCGCAAAAGTATGTCGAAGTTGACTTGCGCCACGGTGCTCCACTCCAGCCTTTTCTAGAAATGGCTTGAAAAAGGTTTTATTAAACTGCGCTGCGTGAATGAAAGGGGCATCAGTTTGACTGTTGTAAAAGACAAACTGTAAGTGTTCTTTGATACGACTTTTGTTATCACTTTGCAGCACCGAGATTTCACGAGTCGCCTTGTCACCTGTCAGCTTAAGCTGTTTTAGCAACACTTGAATAGCCAACTCATTGAGCTCGACTTTCCTTATTGACTCTTCAGTTTTTGGAGTCTTGTAATCACTGAGCACCTTGGCCCGACGAACAAACATTTCCTTGCGCTTAAAGTCGATATCTTCCCAAGTTAGTGCAATCAGTTCACTAATCCGAACACCAAGAAGAACATTCAACATGAGCGCATGCTTGCCATGTAGACACCCATGAGTACTGTGAAGGCTGTTCAGTTCCGCTTTAGAGAAAGGCTTGGGTTCAACTTTGCACGCTTTAAAGTTCTTGACGTCTAACATTGGGCTAACACCAATAGCACCATCACTGGCAGCGTGCTTGAAAGTACCTCGCAATACGGTCATGAACTCATTGATTGTTTTGTTCGCATAACGCTCGTGGAGGTCGTCAAATAAATCTAGAATGTCGCTATGACAAATGTCGGAGATTAATGTCTCACCAAAGTAGCGCTTCAAGGCGCTCGCTTTGCACTTGTTGTTAACAAGAGTTGATGGAGCAACTCTGAATTTTCGGCTTTTGATGAATTTATCTGCGTAATCTTTAAATTTTTTGGGGTTCCTGTTTTCCATTTTCTCAACTTAGGCAGCTATGGCTGCTCTTCTATTTGAGAGCATCATATCTAGGCAAAATCAGGAAGTCCAAACTGAAAATACTAATATTATTAGTTACTTATTATAAAATCAGAGCACTTTCGTTCTTAATCAATCAGTTAAGAGTTAGCATTTTTTTTCAAAAAAAATGGAAGGCGGTACTGCCTTCCAGTGGTTGAACTTCAAGAGGTGTAACGGCTGATCTCTTTGAGGGTAAACCGACCGATTAAACTTTTCTTGCTGCTTTACTGACATGTTCTGCAAACTTCTCAGCCTCTTGTTCTGAGTAGTATTTACGCTTTCGTCGATGCTTCATTTTGCTATCTCCTCGCTCAATTTTTGTTTGGCTATTGAGTTCTACAGACGATGACTTTCTAACGAACTCATCAGGTTGATTTTTTGTTTCACTCATGTCTTTGCTTCAGTTAGATAGCAGCGCTTTCAAAAGCGCTGCGAATACGGGTGATTAAAGTTCTGCTCATAAGTAACTCCATCGGATTACCATGAGTGAGCAACGACATTGATTTTGTAAATCTGTCGCTGCAACAATGGCTATTTAATTCACTTCTGGGATTAAACTAAGTAGAAAATTGCTAGGATTGCCATGAGTAAGCAAACGGACTCCTCGTGTTAATTGATGATGCAAACTGCCTACTGAGTTCTTCACGGCATCATTCACTGCATAAGTCAGCGTAACGTCATCACACAGCTCTTTATTTTGTTGATTTACCAAACCCGTTTCAAACAGGTATTGCATTATCAGCAGATACAGCTCATCGACGTAATCGTTCCTGGTTGGTATGTGGTTCTTATAAGCAAACTCCTCATACTCTTCTTCAACGATATTCCACAAACTGTAGAGCGAGAAATTAATCGCTTGAAGCTCAGAAAACCAACTAATATCGTCACCAATACCTGATTCTCCTTTTTTTTCAAAACGGCACTCGTTTTCATAGTGATCAACAATACTCTGCGTCATTATCTCTGCAAGTCGATAATGCTCATGTACAAACAAGAGCAAAAGATGACAGTCACGCAATTGATGAAGTTCGTTATAAAGGGAAGAGTACTGACTATTCAGTTTAGGTGCATGCCGATAAGCATCAATTAGAACCTCGTTACATGAAAGTGACATGATCTTATAGCTCTGTTCATCAAAAGCAGAATAACGCTCTTTGACACTGCTGGGAGTGTAAAGGCGCTTATTATCTAGTCCCGTCCATGAGTTGGGAACGATCATGTTATCTCGTGAAGGAAGATGCCATTTTAAAAGATAATGACCTGTGGATGCTTTTGTTTCGTTTTCATCCGTTACTAAAACAAATTCGATACCGAGTGCACTTTGAAAGCTCATAGATATTAAAGATGGCTCTAAATCTAACAGAGCTGGTTTGATAGTGCTTGCGACTAACTCGATCAACTGCTCTTCCGATAAGCTGTAATCGCAGAAAGCCCTGGTGACACGTTGCCAAATGGTGTTTTGAAAGCGAGCCTCTAAAACGGAGTCACTTTCTTGCTTCCAATCCACCAATACATCTTTATTTCGACTTAACCTTTGGTGGACTTCATTAGGGCTGAGATTAAACAAAATGTACGCAAGCATATTATCCCTCTGACGAAAAGGAATACTTAGCTCTAGATTGCGTCTTAGATGTTCATTGAAAGCGTTGGTTAACTTAGTGTAAGTCGATTTGTTGCGTAAACGCATAGCTGTCTCTCCGACATGCAATAGCAAGCTGCGGCTGGCGTTTACAAAAGCTTACTAATGCACTGGGTTTCAGCACAAAGACTTTAAATTAAGTTAAACTGAGTACGGACAGAGGTAGGTATCGCCAGCGACCAGTGTATGTCATCCGCACTCATTGTAATCGGTTCTAAATTTTCAATGCAAGAGATTTAGAACCGATTAAGCGTAAATGCATTAACAGCATGCACCAGCTTCTCTGCTGGAAGTTGCTTGCCGTAGTGTCCGTAGGTCATGCTGGTATTTTTATGCCCTACGATTTGAGCTACCACATGTTCTTCAATATTAGCTTGCTTTAGTTCATCGACGAATGTGTGTCGGAAAGAGTACGCAGTGGGGCGACTACCTGCTTTAAACCCACAAGCAGTCAGAACGTCACCCATGCTGTCTCTGAAATCCTTTGACCAATCGGAATCCTTACCCCGAGGGGTAAAATCAAAGAGCTGCATTTGTTTTTTATCTTGCCGAGATTTCACATATTCGAGAAAGCCCATTTTTATTAACCCTTTATGGATGGGAACTTTCCGTTTAGAAGATGCATTTTTCAGGTGTTGCTGCTCTCCGTTGTCGGTAAAAGAGATGGTTGGTATCGGGCCATCTATGTGGATATCAGCTACTCGAAGTTGGCAAGCTTCCGAAGGACGGCAGCCATGCAACATCATGACTTTAGTGGCCCATTGGAAGGATGAATCCTGCTCTTGAAAAGCACGACTGGAAAGCAGGCGTGTCAGCTCCTTTTCGCCCCAGCGTAGGCGCTGGGAATGAGACGAGGTGTTTTGGGAGGGTAGCTTTACATGTGCAAATGGGTTGTTGGCTATCAGCTCTTGCACGACACACCAATTCATGAATTGTTTGATGGCCGCGAGATAGTCCCTTAAAGTCTTATGGCTTAATCCTCGACCTAAGAGCTTATCTCGATAAGCCATAGCAACACTACTGGTGATACTCGTTCCTTCCTGTTGCTCTACAAACTTTAAAAAATCCCCATTACGCTGCTTTAACTGCTTAAGAGTGAGGTTAGTGACTTTTTCTAGGCGCTTAGATTCAATAAAACGATTAAGAGCATCATTATTGATGGATGGTATCTGTTTATTCGGCTTGGGCTCATACGTTTCCGAGAGCAGACGACATTTTGAGTCTCCATCACCTGTTTGTTTATTAAAAGAGACTCTAAGCTTGTTAATCTCAGCATTAAGCTTTTGCTTAAAATCTGGAAAGGGTAAAAACTTTGTCTGTGCTAACTCGAAAAGCTCGAAGATTACTTTTGTCTGGTCAAGATTGCGTTTGTAAGCCATACGGCGATCACGCGTGGCTAGGGATAAGCGAATTTCCTTAGGAAAACCGTTTTTTTGAAGGGAAGTCGGGATTGTAACGCGTGTGTAGTACACGCTATTAGGTTGTCGAAACAAATACATCTGTATCATCCTCTTGTATTTGTCGACTTTTGAGTTATGAAAACGAAAAAACCGCTGTAAAAACAGCGGTTTAATCTTTAAAAGTGGCGGAGAGATAGGGATTTGAAAGCTATCTCTCCGTATTGAAGTTTGTTTTAAGTGTCTGATTTTATTTTAATTTGTATTTTTTTTGGCACATTGTGAGTGTCATTTATGTGCCATATCGTACCATCAACCTGTATCACTGAAAACTGAAACTAAATTGAGAAACTAATCATGTTCTTAGCATCAATATTTTGATTTCCGCGGACGTATTGATCCCAGATCAAGTAGTGCTTTCTAAGCATGTCAATATTTGAGTGGCCCACAAAAGTCGCTACTTCTTCATATGACATCCCAGATCGAACAGCATTTGTGATGTATGTATGCCGAGTTGGCATAATTCCTCGAAACACAATTCCACTTTTGACGAAGTACTTTTTGAGCTCTTTTGTGTAGTGCTTATGTGAGCTCCAGTGTCGATTTGTTGAGGGGTCGCAGAAAATGAAGCGAGCAGTTTGTGTTTTGCGCACATTGCTAACTTTAAATTCATCAAGAACAGACTTGTTCTGTGCAATGAGTTTATTAATGATGCGCGCAGATGCATCACAGATTCTGATATGGCGACTCGAAGAATCCGCTTTTGTTGCATTGAATTCTCCTAAAACCATTGATTTATTAATTGTCAGCTTCTGATTTTCAGGGCAGTAGTCATCGAATGTCAGTGCAAGCGCTTCGGATGCTCTCAATCCCTCGTTTACACAAAATATAAATAGTTCAATGACACCATTGTCATCAGCGTGTGACGCGATGCTTGTTACAACTGAATTGGGATAGGGATAGACGGGCTGTTTATCCCTTAGATTCTTGACTTTTATGTCGTTTGTGAACGGACTTCGCTTGAGTTCCCCTTTTTTAACTGAGTAGTTAAAAATTTTACGCAATAGAGATGCAACGCTTTTAATTGTTGATGTGCTATAACCAACCCCTTCCGAGAGCTCAACTTCTCTCAACCCTTTGTTTAAGAAGTCTTCTATTTGTAGCGGCGTAATATCTTTTACGTGGTAATCGCCAAGGTGATGTTCAATTATATTTAGTTTACTCAAATTACTTCGGTTAGTTGCTTCAGTGCCATTCGCAAAAAATGCTGTTTTCTTGAATTCACGAATTGTTGTTGTCATGCGTTTTCTTGTAGGGCGTTTGTAAGTGCTCACTTCTATGTTTTCCTATATTCGTTAAATGAAGTAATTTCGAAAGCACATAAAAATTTACGCACAAAAAAGTTGAGAGTGAAATATTTAGCTGATTCAGCTGAGAGTGTGTCAAAGATGGTACAGTCAGCTATTTGGTTGTTCGCTAATTAACCGTTTTTGAGGGGGTTTACTTGATGAAAAATTGTTTGTTGGCGACGACAAATTTTTTTGACATCACTCATTTGTGTTCGTAAACCTTCAATAAAACGAGGATGTCATGAAAGACCCACGTCAATTGGAGTTGTTCACCTTTCCAAACGAACAAGACACACAGCAAAGCGAAGAGAAACTGAAATTCGGGAACTACACGTTTTCACGCGGATCTAGCGGCTATGAAAAACAAGAACAATGGCTAGTCAATTTAATGATACCAAAGACGTCGTTTGGCGTGCTCTTTGGGCCCAGCGGTTCATTGAAATCTTACATTGCGATTGACATGTGTTGTGCAATTGCAACAACACAAAAAAGCTGGCTCGGTAAATCAACAGAGACATCTGCTGTTGTTTACATAGCAGCCGAAGGGCAAGCGGGAATCGCGAAACGTGTAAAAGGTTGGGAGCTTGAGAATAATCAAACTGTAAGAGACTTATACGTGCTTGGCGAGAGTATTTCACTCTCAGAACAGTTAACGGCTGCGCAACTAATCTATGCATTACAACAGATTGAAGAACGGCAAGGTGTGAAAATCGGCCTGATTGTTATAGATACACTTGCTCGTTGCTTTGAAGGTGATGAAAACTCGTCCCGCGACATGTCCAGTTTTGTCAGGAACTGTGACTATTTGCGCAATAACTTTGATGCGACTTTACTATGCATACATCATTCTGGTCGTGATGAAGCACGCGGAGCAAGAGGAAGTACGGCACTTAGGGCTGCATGTGATTTTGAATTCAGAGTCAAACGTATAGGAACCTCTACTAAAGTCAGCTTACAAAACACGAAGCAAAAAGAAGCCTGCGAAGCGGATCCTATTGACATCGAGTTTAGTCAGATTGACATCGGAACACGTTGTGAAGATAGTTTACCAGTCAATACTTTAGTGCGTTCAAACTACTCGTCTAGTTCCGCCACCCCAAGCACTCCCAATTGTTCAATTTTAATTGCTCTCCGAGCGTCAAAAGACAAAAAACTAACACGTGAAGAACTAAGAAATACTGTATTTGCGGGAGAGCGAAAACTCACCGACGCTATGCGTAAGTCCCTGTCTCGAAAGCTCGATAAATATAATTCTGAGGGCTTGATACAAGTGATGAAGGCAGGAATTAAGGCCTCAGATTCTGATTTGATTATTCTTTTGTAGTGTGTGAAGTGAAATCATGAATTGTAGGTGCGTGGTTTGGTAAATCCGAACCACTACATTAGCTGATTAAAGCGAATGAAGTATTTTATCCAGTGTAAATGGGCCTTTTCAGTTTTGATACTACAGCCTCGCATTCGCATGTGCCTGCGGATTTCTTAGATGAATTTGCTTGCCATTTGCCACCTCCTAGAACTGTGTTTTTATACAGTTTATTGGTGTTGGACGGAGTTTGAGTATGAAAAATGGCTTGTTTTTTCAGGATTAGTGGCTCGTTTATTCGGCAGGGAAATTACTAAGTCATTGATAATTAATAAGTTGATGCCAAATCTCACTAAGATACCGTGCCACGTCAAAAAGTGATAACAGGCCGGCTCGTTTTTATGTGATGGTTAAATAAGAAACTTGACGTATATTCTTTAATTATTAGAGAGTTATGGTAGGTTAGTTGTACGTTAGGCCGGCGGGATAACGAGCCGGCCTGTTATTAAGAATGTTAGCAGCCCTAGAGGAATCATGGAAGATTTAGACCTTCTTTATAACCCCAAATTTAGAGAGGAAAATGGCCTTATAATTTTAGAGTGGGAACTTGATAACCTAAAAGCCAACTCAAACACTCTTGGTGCTCGCGAGCCTGAAGACAACGAATTATTTCTGTCTGTTACCGCTATTCTTGATTGGTTTGAAAACAATGCTGAACTTGATGAAGAGCCTTGGTATAACACTGAAAGCTCAGACTTTTTGAGAGCATGGGAAATAAGTAAAGAGCTGGTAGAGTTGTGGGGGAAAAAATTAATATCTCAATTTCCCTCTTATAGCTTTTATGTCGCAGCAAACAGACTTGATCAGCCTAAAGTTAGGTTTTATAAAATTCGCAGTCACGATGTACCATCGCAGTTATCGAGCAAAGATAGTTTTAGTATGGTGTTTAGGGGCAGCTAACAAGTTACTCAAAAGGACGCAAAACGCTTGGCTTGCGCTCCTTCGTCGCTAATTTTAGCCAAGCATTTATGCGCCCATTAGTAAGGCGTTAGCTACCTAAAGGATAAATCGTGCTAAAACTCTATCGTTTTACCGAAAATAAGAAAGAGTATTGGGAAACTTGGGACAATGACGATGGTTCACATACAGTACATTGGGGGCAACTTGGCACTCAAGGTGAAAGTAAGGTAGTTAAATCTAGTTTTTTCAAAAAACCTCAGGACAAAATTCAAAAAGAAATAGATGAGTTAGTCACAAACGGATATCAGCAAGCTGAGCAGGAGTTTACCTTATTAGTTGAATATGAAGTTGATGGTTTCGGGACTAGTGAAGACCTAGATAAACGGGCTAGGTTACAAGATCGAATGAATGAAACTCTTGGCTGGACAGGCTTAGGTCATTGTGATGGTGGCAGTATTGGTAGCGGCACAATGGAAGTTTGCAATTATGTAGTAGATTTCGAAGTTGCAAAAGCTGTAATTGAAAACGACTTGAAAGGTACGGAGTTTGAGGATTATACGCGTATTTACGATGAGAATGCTGAGTAATCGGTAGCTAACAAGGCCGTCAAACAAAGGACACAAAACAGCAGGCTGTGCTCCTTCGTCGCAAATTTTAGCCTGCTATTTTATGCCGTTTACGGCAAGCGTTAACTCTCTTAGAGTAGATCATGGACATATTTAAGAAACTATTTGGAACTAGAGAAAAGATAGATTGGGACAAGGTTAAGGAATCCTTAGGGCCTAAAATTGAACGTTTAAAACGCCCAGCTGTAAGGCTGAAAAAGACGTCTAAATACAAAAGCACCAAGTTCGGTGGAAAACCATTTGTTAACAAAAATGATTTCGAATGGCCAATAAGTAAGGGAAAGCCAATGGCTTTTCTTGCCCAAATAGACTTATCTGAAATTTCTAGCGTGCATCGTTATGAGTGGCTTGCCGATAAAGGCTTCTTGTTATTTTTTTATGATGTAGTTGAGATGCCTTGGGGGTTCGATCCAAAAGATCGGGGAGGCTGGGCTGTATTGTATCATCCCGAGCCCGATGGTTACGTCGAATATCCACTGGACTTGGATGAAGAGTGCAAAATTAAAGAGATATTCATTGAGCCAGAACTAGTTCAAATACTCCCAAATTACGACGATCCTAATGTTGAGAAACTAGAACTATCTGATGAAGAAGTTGATGCATATATTGATCTTAATGATTGTGATGACGAACCGTCCCATCAAATAGGTGGCTACCCGTCACCTGTCCAAGGCAATCATATGGACCTAGAATCTCAACTGGCTTCCAATGGTGTTTATGTTGGGGGGCCAGAGGGTTACGAAAGTGAAGAGGCGAAAAAGCTAGAGGCCGGCGCTAAGGAATGGAAGCTGCTATTTCAATTTGATAGTGATGACGATTTGGATGTTATGTGGGGTGATTGTGGGATGGTATATTTTTGGGTGCAGGAACAAAAATCTAAACTTAACCAATTCGATAATAGCTGGTTGATACTCCAGTGCTGCTAGCTAGAGTTAACAAGTTTGTCAAAAGGACGCTCCTGTCGTCGCGCCTTTTACAAAGGCGTTATAACGCTAAAGGAGTACAGAGTGAAAATAGGCATTGTTCAGATGCAAATGAGATGGACTGTTGCACAAAATCTTACGACGATATCTGGGTACATTAAAAAGCTAGGTGCACTAGATGTCCTAATTTTCCCTGAACTCGCATTAAGTGGCTTTCATAGAAATATAAAAGCTGAATCTAAAGAGCTCTTAATTCAAAATGCCATAGTCGAACTACAAAATTTAGCGAAAAAGTATCGAACAAGTCTGTTTTTTGGTGCACCTAAAGTAGTTGGCTCAAATGTGTTCAATAGTTATTTGTGCATCAGTAAAACTGGTCAGGTCATAGCACAATGGGACAAGGCTGGATTAACTGAAAGTGAATCCCAGTTTTTTGCTAAAGGTGGTAATAGAAGCGTGTTGGATCTTGATGGAACTCGCTGTACCACGGTAATTTGTAGAGAAGTCGAGGATGCAGACTGGTTTATCTCTCAAGTTCGTTCCCGCTCTCCAGAAATTATAGTTTGGCCTAGCTATATCAGCCAAAGCGGCAATGATAATACCCTAACGGGCTATTTTTCAGCGGCTTCTGAAATAGCTAAGGAACTTGAAGCATTTGTTTTACAGTGCAACTGGCCACAAGCGCTCAACGATCAGAACATTCGTGGATTAGGTGGTAGCCGTATATTTGGAACTGATGGTCAATGTCTTTTGTCCATGCCAGTAGATCAACTTGCGATAAGTATCTTGGAGTTTTCTAAGGGGGAGTTGAGGTCGGTTGAGGCTTTGAGTTCACTGGAAACCGCGTTATAACAAATAAGGATTAAGCGCTGCGCAGCCAGCGTTAAATCCCGAATGTTGAACGAGCCCGACGCTGCTTTATATAGGAAATTGTGGGTGTTGGTGTGGCGCTGATTCAGACTGAGGGATTTTCACAGCGCGAGTCAGTTCGGATAAGTCAGTCAGCGCTGCCTTATCAATGCGTTAGCTATTCTTTGGTCTCGTTTTTTTCTGTCTTCTCCTCTTCGTTAAGTGAAGGCCACTCTCCTTATTCTGTTCGCCTTTCGGCTAGGTCGGTCGACTCACTTCCACACAGACCATCTGATGATGACAACACGGACAGACTCGAATGGCGGCAGGGTGTACTCTTTTCTCCTCGGGTGTGAAACTCGAGTCTTGCGCCATCAACAGTCGCTGTATCTGCACTAAAGTGGCCCTCGCTTGTCCGCGCCAGAACCAATAATCACGCACCCGTTGAAACCCCTTGGGCAACACGTGCTGTAAGATGAGTATTAAAAACGCTTATATAAGTAAGCAAAACACTTAAGTGGTGAGCGCCTCGCAAGTTGGGTTTCTCTGTTGCTTGAGGATAAAACGTTTTATTCCATTGCCACGCGCCCTCGCCATACTTAATCGAGACTTCGCCACGTACGCGCCCAAGCCAGAACCAACCTTTGCTGACGACTTGCCTGAACCACGTATTTCTAAAGCCAGCGTCAGAGACAATAATATGGCTAGAGTTGCGAACGTTTGATCTAAAAAACCAAGCCCCCTGTGACAGCGTGACACACTCTAGAGTGTGTCACGCTGTCACAGGGGGAAAAGGGAGTCGAGAGGGACCCCCTCTCGCAAGTAGTAAACCTAAACTGAACGTAGTTAACAGTTGGGTTTGCTATCTTGACTACGAAGCGAAGATCGTTGTTTTTGAAACGGAAGAAAAACTTCGTAAGCTTCTAATAAATCATGGCGATCAAAAACTGGACGGTTACCGCAGAATCAACAGACAGCGTATTTGCACGCGAGATCTATTTGCTCAATGCAAAACACCCAAACCACCAACACACTGAGAAAATTATTCCAATCTGTGGTGGGAAAGGCACCGCATTTCGCATTCACGAACACTATGAGCAGTATCGAACACGGCAATTGCTAGCACGAAAAGGCGGTAGACCACCTAAAGCCGCGGTTGAATTTGTGTTTACGCTTCCTAAAGGCATTAGGCCAAGCAAAGAAGACTGGACGGAAATCCTCAAACAGTTGGTCAGTAACCTAGCCAAAAGCCTCTCTGTACCCAGTTCCGAGCTTATTTCTTTAGTTCGAGCGGTCGTTCATCAGCAAAATCAAAGCCCTGAAGTTAAAGGGACAGGAGACCACATGCATGTTGTGATTGGGAAGTTCACCCAAAGTGGTACACATTTGAGGCAGTTGCAAAAGAAAGCAACCTTATTACTCATCAAGCAGGTGTACAACCAAGCCATCCTGTCCGTTCTTGGCTTAGACCACACCCAGTATCAGGCCGAAAAAAGTTATCAGGGAATGGCTAAGAAAAAAGCGCCCACGTGGAAGGTAAAGGCTAAGCGGCGGCATGAAGCAATGGACGCCAAACAAAAAGCGCTGATTGGTCATTTAACCCGATTGCAAAACCAAGTTGAAAAATGGGTACTGGCTTATCAGCAAAACAACATAAAGCAACTGAACAGGCAGGATAATAGGCTGTGCAAAACGCTGTCTGAGCTTGGTGCTATATCCGCGCAATGTGCGCCCGAAGAGCAACAAAAAATCAAGCAAACCCTAGCCCAACTCATGGAATCTATCGCCCTAAAAAGACCAAGTTCCAAAGCTGCGATTTCTTATCAAAAGAAATTTTGTTTCAAGATTTAGACTTCGTATAGTTAAAAAAAAGGAACTATGTCTACTACGTTTTCAGAAGCACTTAAACTAACGATCACAAAAGTTAATCTTAGTAGATTTAATCGAGCTGTGACTGCACGGGTTTTAAACATAATTGCACAAGCAAAAGACGGGCTTGATACAGTCGAACTCAACTCAAACTGGACACTGCAAGAAACAGAACGGCAGCTGGTACGTGTACATGTGATATTTAGCAATTGCAAAGATGAAGTCGATTTCACTGAAGAACAATTGATTGCGGAAACCTCTTATGAAATTGCCGTGAATATCATTAACAAATTTATGGATGCACATCCCTACATCAATCAGAGAGGCCAACACGGTCAAACTCGGATAGAGCCATAATGCGGAAATGGCAAAACGTATTGTGAGTAAGCCTAATACTTGCTCACAATTTTTGCTGTTTATGGTTTGTGCAATCAGCCGCTCTGTGTCCTTGTTCATCTAGTCAGCTCATATTCCTCAATGTTAATATTAAATCTATAAATAATAGAAGTTGGATATGGAAAACAAAGGCTAGGTTGTATGAAATTAATGAAGAAATTAACGGCTTTATGTTTGGGTTTGGTAGCGTCGGCCAGTGTGAGCGCGAACATTCCGGCAAAGGTTAAGGTGATGATGAGTGACAAGGCAAGGGATGCTAATGCACCTATGTTTGAGCATTACGAGAAAATTGTGACGGCTTCAGGTGGTGTTCTGGCTGAGTCTGAAATCTTCCCAGCGGTTGCCGCTGCCGTTGCCGCAATATCCACGCTCCCACGAGACGACTTTGATCTAAGTTCAACCATTGAGCCAGAGTTGTTTGCTAGATATGTTCGCGTCTTGGAGTTGATAGCTGAGAACAACGACAACATCATCGCTTCATGGGCATACGCTCAGGAAATCACCCTCGGTGAATATGGCGAACTGTGCGGTGAAGGTGTGGCTGGTTGCCCTGAAATAATGCCAAAAGCAGCAGTACCTCATTTTGAAAAAGCGGCAAATGGTGATGTGACAGGAAATGCTGCGAGTCATTATGCTAATTATATTTCGGATTACTGGGGTGATGATGCGGATTACTATGCGTGGAAAGCTCTGGGATCAAGACTTCGGGCGGAACACGAAGCTGCAGAAAACGCCAAGTACGCAAACTAACGTCAACTCAAATATCAAGGAGCCTGCTTATACAGCAGGCTTTGTCGTTTTTGACGTACATATACCTCTTGCTGGCCATTCGGCACCTTGCGTAAAGACAACATATTCAGTTTTAAGCATTGCTGAAGACCTCGGCTACATGACAATTTCTACCTAGACAATAAGCTGGCAAATTGCTTGATGTTTGATTTTAACGGGACTTGCTTTGGCGTATCTGCCATAGGTGATATTAGGTTTTGCGTGCCCGACAATATCGGCAACCAAGTTCTCACTGATACCGAGCGCTTGCATGTCGTTTACAAATTTGTGCCTCAGACCGTGAAGTGTGGGCCTGTAAGTCGGCATAAAACCGAGCTCGTCCAGTAGCTTCGAGAATCGGTTCACAAAGGTTTTTGACCAGTCTCGATACGCGCCAAGGGGTTTAAAGCTAAATAGCTTTTTACAGCCTGCTTGGTAGCGCTGCTCAGCGTATTGAAGTAAACCGTCTTTGATTAAAGATGGATGAAGCGGCACGGTGCGCGACGCCGCTGCACTTTTTAGCCGTTTGTCGCTCGTGTTTTCATTAATATCGATACACCAAATATCATCAATCAGTTTGATGTCTGCTACATCGAGCTGACAAATTTCTGAAACACGCGCTCCGGTTGCTAGCAGCAAACGAGGGACCCAATAGTTTTCGAGTTCCGTTTGATGGTGTAACCGCTCAGCACAACTATCTAAAGAAGTATGTTTGAGCAGCTTATCCAGTTCGCACTTACGCCATACCTCGCGACTGTCGCTGGCTTTACGTCGCGCACCTTTGTGAGTCACTTCATCAAATATATTCTTGCTTATTAACCCTCGGATTTTTAGCCATTTCAAGAACTGTCTACACGCGGCAAGGTATTCAATCACCGATTTGTCGGATTGCCCTTTTGCCAGTAAACCATCTCGAAAATCAATGGCGTTAGCTTCTGTCCAGTTTTCAAAAACTCGCCCCGCAAAGCGAATAAATTTCGACACGCGTGATTCAAGCTGCTGCATGGTTCGGGGTAGAACCCCTTTCAGTTTCTTAGATTGAATGAATAAGGTGAGTTGCTCAGCCACACTCGTTATTGGCTTAGTGGCTATCGCTTGCTCATGTTGTATTGAAGTGGAAGCGACTTGCTCACTTTTAGTTTGCACAGAGGGGATTGGCGAAGCATCGAATGAGAAGTGTGCTTCGCGAATGGCCTTAAGTTGATTCTTGAGTTGTTGAAGGAAGTGTTGGGTTTCTTCAAGGGTAAATGACTGAGATTGAACTTTGGAAAATTCGCGTCTCAAAAAGCTCACTACAACCAATAGGCGATCGATCGCAATAGCGCGATTTTTGGTAGCAAGTGAGAAACGAAGTTCTTTTGGAAAGCCCTTGTCCATAAATGGAACAGAAACATTGTATCGGGCGTAGTAAGTTGCGAAGCGGTCTTTGAGTAGGTACATTTTGCGTATCACTTGTCAGTAACATGCCAAAATGCAAAAACAAATAAAAAGCCTAAGCACTTTAAAATCAGTAACTTAGGCTTCGAAAAATGGCGGAGAGATAGGGATTTGAACCCTAGATACGCTATTAACGTATGCCGGTTTTCAAGACCGGTGCTTTCAACCACTCAGCCATCTCTCCGTGTGGTGCAGATAATAGCCCTGAGCTTATGGGCTGTAAAGTACTAACTTAACTAAATGGGTCTTTTTTCAACAATTGCTGGCTGTTTGCCGTATATTTAACCAAAGAGTTGTTTTTTAGTAAGTTATCAAGGGTTAAAAACGGAAAAAGGGAAGCATTTGCTTCCCTTTTTAGGTGTATGGTCGGACTGATAGGATTTGAACCTACGACCCCCGACACCCCATGACGGTGCGCTACCAAGCTGCGCTACAGTCCGATGGCTGTTAATCTAACTGCAAAGGTTTTACTCGTCAACCGCTAGATTTAGTCAATCTAATGATTTAATTACCTTTTGTATAAAAACGCTGCAATTCGGTTAAACCTTGCATAAGAACAGGCAGCGTTGGATTTTCGTCAGACAAACGCTGGTAATTCTTATCGTATAACTTAAAGTTGCCGAACTTATCAATTACGGTCGTATGTTCGTTGGTTATTAGTGCTAATTCTCGAGCGTCACCAGCTAATATCCAACTGCGTTTGCTTTCATCAAATAAGCTTCTGCCGCTGCTAAAGTCGTTTGGATTAGAGGAAACGCCCAATAGATCTTGCATCAAGGTAACAGATACATCTAAGTGGCTGGTTCTGTGGTCAAAATCAGATGGTACTTTACCTGGCCACTGAATGATAAGCGGTACGTGCAATTGAAAGCGGCTGTAGTTAGAGTTTGAGCCCCATGCATTAGATTGAGTCTCGTTAAATTCTGAGCCGTGATTTGATGTCAACAAGACCAGAGTTGAAGTATTAAGACCAAGGTCGTCAATACTGTCAAAGATGGTTTTCAAGTGTAGGTCAACGGCGGCGGCAGACAAAGCGTAGCCAGCAGACAACCTATCTGTAGCACTTCCCACGTTGGTATTCGCTGTATTGTAACTACCGAACTGTTCGACAGTAGTAAGCTCAATGAATGAGAACCAAGGTTGACTCTTTGATTGCTCTCCAACCCACTTACGCCAAGAATCAATAGCTTGAGCATCTTGGCTTCCAGTACCTGAAGCTTCGACGTTATTCGGGGTAATGCCACGGAATATGGTTTCTTCAAACAACTCTTCCTTAAAGTTATTACCGCTAAACAAGCCAAATTGGTAATTTTGTTGCAACAGAGCGTCAACCAGCACTGGTCGCGAGGCTTGCGAGCGAATACTGCTGGCGTAACTGCCAGGCAAACCGTAAAACAACCCAAACATTCCGTAACTGTCGTTACTAGATGAATAGTGATTGTTGTATCGCAATGAGCGCTGAGCAAAATCTTGGGCATGAGGCATGGCCTCAGCCTTTAACATGTCTGCTCTGAGGTTGTTGACAGACACAATAACGATGTTCAGAGGATTTGCACGTCTGCTGTATTCGATTTTCTCAAGCGGGTATCGAACCAACTCAACGTTGCCTTCGTTTTCAGCTTGTCTTTTTAAGTACTCTTCCCGATCCAGTAGGCCGTGTTTCTCCATAAAGCTTTTCGCTGTCATGGGGTAAGAGAGTGGGAAGTTTGCACGCTGAGCAGTAATTGGATTGTAGAAGTAGGCGTCGGCCCAAACATAAATTAGGTGACTGGCGATGAAGGCGACAAAAAATATTCCTGCCAGTGGTTTACCTATGTGTTTGTGAGCAAGACGTCGTTGTTTAGCCCATACCCATTCAGACAATGCAAGCTGCAATAGGAAAATCAGCGGGACAACGACAAAAAGATACTGCAAGTCTTGGCTAAGTGAGTTGTTCGATTCATCGGTAAACAGAACCTCCCAGACCACTGGAGTAAGGTGGAGGTTGATCGCTTGATAGGTTTGAGTATCAATCAAAAGAGTGGTGAGGCCGATAGTGGCAAATACCACGGCTACCATTCTAAATAGCTTTCTAGAAGGCATTAAAAAGCTCAGTGGGAAAAGCACCAAAAGGTAGAGTGCAAATACCAGAAAGCCGAAATGACCAACCCAAGAAACCGCTAAATAGAGCTGGCCCAAGAAACTCTCAGGCCAAGGAGATTGTGAGATATAGCGGGTGCCGATAAGCATGGCCGCGATAATATTAAAGAATGCGAACCAATGTCCCCAACCAACCAGTCGAGAGACGCGCTCACCGTATGAATTTCCGTTATCTACCATATCTCGTTGTAGGGTCCGATTTTTCTTATTCTTCGTTAATAGATGAAATGAGTGCTTCAGCGAATTTCTCAGCTAATGCCTTACGTTGACCCGCGCTAACGTTTTGATTGAGGACATTTGTAGCAATGTTGCCAGCAATCATGAGTGACAAATCGGGACTTACTTGGTGCTTGTCTAAAACCGCGATGACTTCCGCCAAAATGTTTTCAACTTGTTTGTCACTATATTTAGATGTAATCGGCATAACGAACCTAGTCTTGATACCTGGTGATGATAGTAAAGCGGGTTATGATAACCTACAATGCGTAACACCTTAAGCGAGTACAACGAAAAATTCACAATGAGCCTGCACTTATCTAACGTTATCCTTCACCAACTTCAGAAAGACGAAAGCGATGAGTTATCCGTTACTTTTCGCCAAGATTCCCTTGAGCATAATACATTTAGCGAAAACCTTGTCGCTGAGTTGCATCGTGTTTTTAACGCAAAGGCAGGCAAAGGTTTTGGCTCTTTTAAATCAGACAGCGAATTTCAAGACTGGTTGCAACAAGTTCGTCAGGGAACGCTAAAGTTCTATGATTTTTCACAAAACTGTGCGAACCGACTCAAAACTGAGATTGCAAAGTATCCTTTTGCTGAAGAAGGTGCCTTGGTAATTGCTGAATATCAGTCGCTTGCCACCGACTATTTGTTTATTGGCATTATTCCTACCAATGAAAGCTTAAGAATTACTGAAGGTCTGAACATCGGCTCGACTGACTACTTAGACTTGTCAAAAATGGATATTGCTGCGCGAATTGACTTATCTACCTATGAAACAGATAAAGATTCGAATCGTTATTTGTCTTATGTTAAGGGGCGAGTAGGGCGCAAAGTGGCCGACTTTTTCTTGGATTTCTTGCAAGCGGATATTGGCTTAGATGTAAAACAGCAAAATCAGGTTTTAATGCAGGCAGTGGAAGACTTCTGCGCAGATTCTAAGCTAGAGAAATCAGAATCGACCGAATATAAAAAACAAGTATACGACTATTGCAACGAACAGCTTAAATCTGGCGATGAAGTGGCAGTCCGCGAGCTGAGCGGCGAGCTACCTGCCGCTCAAGACGGGACCAGTTTTTTGGATTACACTCAAGACAGAGGTTACGAGTTAGAAGAAAGTTTCCCTGCTGATCGCTCAACCATGCGCAAGTTAACCAAGTATGTTGGCGCCGGAGGTGGCCTAAACATAAGCTTTGACAGCTTATTGCTGGGCGAACGTATCTACTACGATCCAGAAACCGATACGCTCACTATCAAGGGTACGCCGCCTAATCTTCGCGACCAATTGACACGCCAGAAGAATTAAAGGCTATAACAGGTCGCCACTACGCATAGTCCTCTGTGTATAGTCTGGCGACTTCAACTCCCAAAAATGAAACTCAAAGAGCAAAAAGTGAACTGAACGGTACTTTAGTTTGGGTTTTATCGTCATTTAACTCTATTCTTATAGTGTTTTCTCTCCACTGATTGGCTGAATTCTCCGTTATTTGCTTCGTACTTAAGTAGCGCAGTAATGAAGAACAGGTGATAAGCGCCGCATAAGGTGGAAACTAAGGGTAAGAGCATCTAGCGTCTATGAAAGTTCGAGCAAAACCAATTTGGGTAGTGATTGTCCTGTGGGCAATTTGCGTACTGACGATTTTGTGGTTCCAGTCAAAACATATTCGTTTGATAGAACATACGGAGCTGTTGCGCTCAAAGGCGGTCGAAATTCGCGAGTCTTTGTATTACGAAAGGTCCTTTCGTAATCAACTGACCGACAAGATGGCGGAAGACTTACAACAACTATTTGTATTGCGAAATCGCATCGACAAAGAGTTTGAAGCTGGGTGGTTTTCTTATGATATCAGTCACCTTATGTACACTTCAGATCGTTATATCAATGATGTACAAAGCTATATTGATACTGAATTAAAGCTCCGAACTGTCATGGACCAAGTACATCGGCAGCGAGATGTCGAAGGCCTTTCCGATGATGCGATGGCGCGTTATTACCAACTTAGTGCCTATTTGTTTGAGGGCATTTTTGGGGATTCACAGCGTGTGTCAGTGATCTATCGCGCGTTAGACCAACTTTATAGCTTGTCATTATCTCTAGAAAATACTGATGAGAAAAAGCAGCTACAATTTTTGCTTCACAATACCTCGGAAGTATTAAGCAGCTATGCTCAAAACGATCACCTTGTTAGAGTGATGAAGGACCATCCTTTTTTCGAAGAAGTCGAACTGGTACGTTTACACTATTACTGGTTGGAGAGACGAAGCACCCAATTGGTCGCCATGCTTAGTTTGTTGGCTCTGATTCTAAATGGTTTTTTTGTTCTTGCACGACGTGATGTACAGAACGCACAGCCTCTCAATGAAACAGATTTTGAACTCGAACAACCTACTGCCCCAGTAAAGCATGAGTCCATGGAAAACGTAGAATCCAAACCTGTGGCAAGTTACTCAGATATAGTCACGGTTGAAACTGAACACGATGCAGAGTCGAATCCGTTTCAAAAGCTTTACGATTCGCTCAATCATGAAAAAGAGGCGGTGTTCCAACTGCTGACCATATTTGTTGACGACCACCAAAACGATATACATAAAATACGCACCGCCGCCTCGGAAGATGTAGATGTGGCCATTAGAGCGGCGCATAGTTTGAAAGGTGTTGGCGGTAATATTGGTGCAGCTCAACTTTCTAGTGCAGCAGAAGAAGTGGAAACTGCGCTCAAGCAGGGTACTAGCGACTATTCGAGCTTGCTCACCAAGTTGCAAAACGAGCTAGAAAATACCGTGAATCTTGCTCGTATTGAGCTGAACAAACTTCGTTAACTCTAGCCGTTTGATTGAACCTCCTATTCGGTTTTAAAAAAGGCCTTAGTTATCTGTAGAAACTGCTTGTGTTTACTCACCAAACAATGAAATATGTGTATGTCGTTATTTTATTACATGGAGAGTGCACAAATGAGAGTAGGTTTAGTTGGTTGGCGTGGCATGGTGGGTTCTGTCCTAATGCAACGTATGGTTGAAGAAAAAGATTTTGACCTTATCGAACCAGTATTTTACAGCACCTCTCAAGTGGGCATTCCAGCACCAAATTTTGGTAAAGACGCAGGTGTACTGCAAGACGCCTATGATATTGAAAGTCTGAAACAGCTGGATGCCGTGATCACTTGTCAGGGTGGCAGCTATACAGAGAAAGTTTTCCCTCAGCTACGTCAACAAGGCTGGAAAGGTTACTGGATCGACGCCGCGTCGACATTGCGCATGGCAGAAGATTCAATCATTACCCTCGATCCGGTCAACTTGGCGCAGATCCAACAAGGCATTCACGCAGGTACTAACACATTTGTTGGCGGTAACTGTACAGTGAGTCTGATGCTAATGGGTCTTGGTGGTCTATTCGAAAAAGGTTTGGTTGAATGGGCAAGTGCAATGACGTACCAAGCAGCCTCAGGCGCGGGTGCCAAAAATATGCGCGAGCTTATCAATCAAATGGGTGTGATTCGCGACTCGGTTGCTCCAGAGCTTGCTGATCCTGCTAGCTCAATTCTTGATATTGACCGTAAAGTAGCAGATGTGATTCGTTCTGATTCATTCCCAACTGATCAATTTGGTGCACCTCTAGGTGGTTCATTGATTCCTTGGATTGATGTAAAACGCGAAAATGGTCAGAGCAAAGAAGAGTGGAAAGCAGGCGTAGAAGCGAACAAAATTCTAGGCTCTGAATCACCGATTGCGATTGATGGTACCTGTGTGCGAATTGGTGCGATGCGTTGTCACTCTCAAGCATTGACCATCAAGCTTAAGCAAGATGTACCAATGGATGAAATCGAAGAAATCATTGCTACGCACAATGATTGGGTGAAAGTGATTCCAAACGATCGTGACATCACAGCACAAGAGCTAACACCGGCTAAAATTACCGGCACCATGACCGTTCCTGTGGGTCGTCTGCGTAAGATGGCAATGGGCAATGACTTCCTAAATGCCTTCACTGTTGGTGACCAGCTATTGTGGGGGGCTGCAGAACCGCTACGTCGCACATTGCGAATCATCCTAGCCGAAAAATAAGCCATAGCAGCTACTTATAGAATGAAAAAGCAGCGAATCATCGCTGCTTTTTTTATTGGTGTTACTTTTTCTGTCCTCGGGTCAAGCGTCATCTGGGCGAACAACCCGAACATCTGGCTCTGGCAATTCACAACCGCAATGCTTGCAATGCATAGCATCGGAATCGTGGCCTGATCGCGAACAGTTACTGCATTTAACCAGTGAGCGATGCGAGCTCATTTCCTGACTCAACTCGGCAGTTATAATCCCTGTAGGTACGGCCAAAATAGAGTAACCCAACAACATGGTCAAAGATGCAATGGCTTTACCCAAATCAGTTTGTGGAACTAAGTCACCATAGCCCACCGTGGTAATGGTGACGATGGCCCAATAAATACTCTTGGGAATACTGGTAAACCCGTTTTGCGGTCCTTCAATCACGTAGATCAGTGAACCAAAAATCGTGACCAAAATGGCCACGGAACTGAAGAAGATAAAAATCTTCCGTTTAGCCATTAATAAAGAACGCAGCAAAAGGTTTGAGTCTTGAAGGTATCGAACCAACTTGAGAATTCGGAATATTCGCATCACACGAAGTAAGCGAATGACGCCAAAGAATGTCGCGCCCGGGAAAAAGAACGCCAAATAGGTCGGCAAGATGGCAATCAGGTCAACAATGCCGTAGAAGCTTTTGGCATAAGCTGCGGGTTTAGGCGAACAGTACAATCGCACTAGGTACTCAATAGTAAACAAAGCAGTAAAGCCGTATTCGATAAATCGAAGCTCGGCGTGCCATTGATTGTTTATAGTGGGAATGGATTCAAGTAACAGAACCACAAGAGAGGCTAAAATCACAACGATTAGTGCGATATCAAAGTTGCGTCCCGCTGGCGTGTGATGACCAAAAATAATATCGTAAAGGCGAGTTTTTAAGTTGGTGCTCATAACACTGAAAAACAAAAAATAAGCAGCATCATAACTCAAAAACTCACATTGTTTAGGTGCTTTCTCTGAAAGCTGATGAAAGTCGATGTTTAGGCGAGACCTGGCAGTAATCCTTTTAGCCCGTTGACGATAAACTCAATCCCTAACGCACCCAAAATCAACCCCATGATACGGGTGATCACGTTAATACCCGTTTGACCAAGAAAACGGACAATAATTGGTGCGGAGCGAAATAGTAGCCAAGTGCCAAAGCTAAACACAGCAATGGTCACGCAAATCCCTACCGTCTCTAATAAAGAAGGGTAACGAGCACCGTATACTATGGTCGAACTGATTGCACCAGGGCCTGCCATTAGCGGCATGGCCAGCGGAACCACACCAATTTGTTCGCGGCTGACGTATTCTGACTTTTCTTGCTTGTTTTGTTTTTCTTCGCCGAGTTTACCGCTCATCATGGTAAAAGCGATACTCATCAACAGCAGTCCCCCTGCCACTCTGAATGAATCGAGTGAAATACTAAACATGTCCAATAACCACTGACCAACGAGCAAAGACACAATTAAAATAATGGCCACAGAGGTTAGGGCTGTCGTCGCTGTTTTAGTACGCTCTTGCGCATCCATATGGCCAGTCAGACTAACAAAAACGGGCATGATGCCGACTGGATTGACTGCGGCAAACAAACCAAGAAAAAACTGGAGGTAGATAGCAAGTTCAATACTGCTCATCGTCGTTGTAATTTCCAAACAAAGTCATGCGCTGAAACGCGAAAATTTGGCGCTAATGTAAGGCATCTTGCCCTTTTCGACGAATGAATATTTTTAGTCAAAACCGGCCAGTTCAGATGAGATTTTTTAATAGTTGTCGAAACGGTAAATGAATTGTGCTCGGTTAGTTAAATCACGATGTCGTTTCCTTTCAATAAAACTGTCGAAATACGCACAAGTTCAAAATATGCTTCTAGTTTTATAGTGTTTTAAGCCTATGATTAGTAGCACGAAGGGGGCGTAAAACAGGATGTTTTATATCCAAAATGTAAAAAAATTACATTTAGTGTGGTTTTTCTGGCACGTAAAGTGTGTGCTGATCACATTTTGGGGAATACATGATGTTTATTAAAAGATATAAATATCAGTGTCTTAGTGATTTGTCGGGGTTGGTTTTTTGCTCATGGTCACATTTAGTATTTTATAACTGATCTGAGTCAATATTTGCGAAAGAGTGAAACCTTATACTCAGTCCTGAAAGCAATTTACTAAGAATGCTAACGGCGAAAGCCCTTAATTTATACCGACTTATAAAAGCAGCACACTTAATAAAAAGTTTTTAGTATTGTTAATTGAGGAGATTCACTATGCCTGTGACTAACTTGGCTGAATTAGATGCACTCATTGCACGAGTCAAAAAAGCACAAGCGGAATTCGCTACTTTCTCACAAGAGCAAGTAGATGCTATTTTCCGCGCGGCTTCACTAGCAGCAAACCAAGCACGTATTCCTTTGGCGCAACAAGCCGTTGAAGAATCTGGTATGGGTATTGTGGAAGACAAAGTAATTAAGAACCACTTTGCTTCTGAGTACATTTACAACAAATATAAAGATGAGCAAACTTGTGGCGTTCTAGAAGAGGACGACAGCCTAGGCACAATGACCATTGCCGAGCCTGTAGGTATCATCTGCGGTATCGTACCAACTACGAACCCAACTTCTACTGCGATTTTCAAATCTCTTATCTCTTTGAAAACTCGTAACGGTATTATTTTCTCTCCGCACCCACGTGCGAAAAACTCGACTAACGACGCAGCTAAGCTAGTACTTGATGCAGCGATCAAAGCGGGTGCTCCAAAAGACATCATCGGCTGGATCGACCAACCATCTGTTGAGCTGTCTAACGCGCTAATGAAGCATGAAGATATCGCACTTATCCTAGCAACTGGTGGCCCAGGCATGGTTAAAGCGGCGTACTCTTCTGGTAAGCCAGCTATCGGTGTTGGTGCGGGTAACGTACCTGTTGTTATCGATGAAACAGCGGATGTTAAGCGCGCAGTTGCTTCTATCCTAATGTCAAAAACATTCGATAATGGTGTGGTTTGTGCATCTGAGCAAGCGGCCATCGTAGTAGACGACGTTTACGATGAAGTGAAAGAGCGTTTTGCAACTCACAAAGCTTATGTATTGAACAAAGCTGAAGCAGACAAAGTACGTAAAGTACTGCTTATCGACGGTGCACTAAACGCGAAAATCGTTGGTCAACCAGCTCCAGCGATTGCTGAGTTAGCCGGCGTAAAAGTTCCTGCTGACACTAAAGTACTTGTTGGTGAAGGTCTGGGTAAAGTGTCTTACGATGATGCATTTGCTCACGAGAAATTATCTCCAACACTTGGTCTATTCCGCGCTGACAACTTTGAAGATGCGGTAGCTCAAGCGGTAACTATGGTTGAGATTGGCGGTATCGGTCACACCTCTGGCCTATACACTGACCAAGACAAAAACAAAGATCGCGTTCGCTACTTCGGTGAGAAGATGCAAACAGCACGTATCTTGATCAACATTCCAACCACTCACGGTGGTATCGGTGACCTTTACAACTTTAACGTTGCACCGTCATTGACTCTTGGTTGTGGTTCTTGGGGTGGTAACTCAATCTCTGAGAACGTCGGTCCTAAGCACTTAATCAACAAAAAAGTTGTAGCGAAGCGAGCTGAGAACATGTTGTGGCACAAACTACCAAAATCTGTTTACTTCCGTCGCGGCAGCTTGCCAGTGGCATTGGGTGACCTAGAAGGCAAAAAACGTGCTTTCCTAGTAACTGACCGCTTCCTATTCAACAACGGTTACGCAGACGAGACTATCAACATCTTGAAAGCGAACGGTATGGAAGTACAAACGTTC
This sequence comes from Vibrio sp. ABH4_348, assembly GCF_056159765.1. Lineage (NCBI taxonomy): Bacteria > Pseudomonadati > Pseudomonadota > Gammaproteobacteria > Vibrionales > Vibrionaceae > Vibrio > Vibrio sp. ABH4_348. Next base: position 800,335 of record NZ_JBSWVW010000001.1, read on the forward strand.
TTCGAAGTTGAAGCTGACCCAGTATTGTCTGCCGTTAAGAAAGGTGCAGACGCGATGAAAGCATTCCAACCTGACGTGATTCTAGCGCTAGGTGGTGGTTCACCAATGGATGCAGCGAAGATCATGTGGGTAATGTACGAGCACCCAGACACGCACTTTGAAGACTTGGCAATGCGCTTTATGGACATCCGTAAACGTATCTACAAGTTCCCGAAAATGGGTGTGAAAGCTGAAATGGTTTGTATCCCAACCACATCTGGTACAGGTTCTGAAGTAACACCGTTTGCGGTTGTAACTGACGACGAAACTGGTGCTAAGTACCCACTAGCGGACTACGAGCTAACGCCTCAAATGGCTATCGTAGATGCTAATTTGGTAATGAGCATGCCTAAGTCTCTATGTGCATTCGGTGGTTACGATGCGGTAACTCACGCTCTAGAAGCTTACGTATCGGTTCTTGCGAACGAGTACTCAGATGGTCAGGCTCTACAAGCACTTAAGATGCTAAAAGAGTACCTACCTTCTAGCTACGCAAATGGTGCAAACGACCCAATTGCTCGCGAAAAAGTACACAACGCGGCAACTATCGCTGGTATCGCATTTGCTAACGCATTCCTAGGTGTGTGTCACTCAATGGCTCACAAAATCGGTGCTGAGTTCCACTTACCACACGGTATGACTAACGCAATGCTGATTGACAATGTTGTACGCTACAACGCGAACGACAACCCAACTAAGCAAACTGCGTTCTCTCAGTACGACCGCCCACAAGCGCGTCGTCGCTACGCTGAAGTAGCAGACCACCTAGAGCTATCTCAGCCTGGTGACCGCACTGCTCAGAAGATTGAACGTCTTCTAACTTGGTTAGACGAGCTGAAAGACAACTTGGATATTCCTAAGTCTATTCAAGCAGCGGGTGTTCAAGAAGCAGACTTCTTGGCTCACGTAGACCAACTAGCAGTAGATGCTTTTGATGACCAATGTACTGGTGCGAACCCTCGTTACCCACTGATTGCTGAACTAAAAGAAGTGATGCTGTCAGCGTACTACGGCCGCCCATATGTTGAAGGTGAAACGTTTGAAGGTACTACCGTAATCAAAAAGAAAGCGGACCAAAAAGTGGAACCTGAAAAAAAAGTAGCTAAAAAAGCGAAAGCGGAAGCTTAATAGTAAGCCGACGTTATGAGATAGGCCTCGCTAGCACGTAGCCCATCTTATCGGGAACTTAAACCCCAGCCTGTAAAGGCTGGGGTTTCTTTTTGAGCAAAACAAAGGCAAAAAAAAGCGCTCAATTGAGCGCTACTAGATTAAGAATTAAGATTACTTATCTTCTTCCGGCAACTTAACGTTCAGTTCAAGGACTGAGATGTCATCGTCTTTATGTTCAAACGACAAATCGACCATGTTTGGATCGATATCGACGTACTTACTGATAACGTTCAAAATGTCTTGTTTCAGCTCTGGCAGATAAGCAGGGGCCGGGTCATTTTGACTACGACGCTCAGCAACAATGATTTGCAACCGCTCTTTGGCTAGGTTAGCCGACGTCTTTTTTTGTGGTCGAAAAAACTCTAATAGTGACATCTGGTTAACCTCCAAATAAGCGCTTTAACAAGCCTTTTTTCTCTTCGGTAACAAACCTAAGCTCAACGTCTTCCCCTTGGATACGGCGAATCGCATCTTGGTAGGCTTGGCCTGCATCAGAGTCTTCATCAAAGATCACGGGAACACCCTTGTTAGAGGCGTTAAGCACAGATTGGCTTTCAGGAATCACACCAGCCAAAGGTATATTTAGAATTTCTTGCACATCTTCCAAAGCCAACATTTCGCCCTGACTGACGCGCGCTGGGTTGTAACGAGTTAGTAGCAATGATTGACGGACAGGGTCCAAACCTTGCTCTGCACGGCGTGATTTGGAATCCAAAATGCCGAGAATTCGGTCAGAGTCTCGAACTGATGAGACTTCTGGGTTGGTCGTGATAATAGCTTCGTCAGCAAAGTACAGCGCCATGAGCGCGCCTTGCTCAATACCAGCAGGTGAATCACAAATGATGAACTCAAAGCCCATATCGACAAGACCCTCAAAGACTTTTTGTACGCCTTCTTTTGTGAGGGCGTCTTTATCTCGCGTTTGTGAGGCGGCCAATACGTATAGATTTTCGCATCGTTTGTCTTTAATTAACGCTTGGTTTAGCGTTGCGTCACCTTGAATGACATTCACGAAATCGTAAACCACTCGACGCTCACAACCCATGATTAGGTCTAAGTTTCGAAGGCCAATATCGAAGTCGATAACCGCGGTTTTTTTCCCTTGGAGAGCAAGACCCGAGGCAATGGCTGCACTAGAAGTAGTTTTACCTACACCGCCTTTGCCTGAGGTCACAACAATAATTCGTGCCATGGTGTTTCCTTTAATAATTATCATACGGCGCTGCTTTGGCGAACTGCTAAGAGCGAACGTTTATAGGGTGATGTGTTTGAATTCGAGTTTGTCTCCGCTTAGTGACAACATCACTTTCTGCTGCCAGTATTCGGATTGGCTATCGTCAATGAGCCAGTAGTGACCGGAAATTGAGACCAGTTCGGCCTGCATTTTTTGGCAGACCAAAACAGAATGGGTATTGCCCTGTGCGCCAGCGATTGCTCGGCCACGCAGTGTGCCGTGAATATGAATTGAGCCATCGGCAATCACTTCAGCGCCTTCACTCACATTATTAAAAATAATCAGATCCGAACCCTGCGCGTAAACTTGCTGCCCGGACCGCACCGGGTTGAAAATAACCTTAGGCGGTTTGCTTTGAGCTTCTTCTTTAGCTTGGTTAGCTTGCTGATGAGCAATTTGACTGGCGCTCAGAATGGCAAAGCCGGACTGACGGGCCGCTGACTTTAAGGTTTCGTCATGGCAACCCGTGATTCCCACGGGAATCATGCCTGCAGACTCGATTCCCACTTTTAACTGATCAAAATCGATCTGTTGGTGAAGTTTGCTTACATTTAAAACCACAGGTGCTGCTTGAAAAAAGCTAGGTGCTTGTGCGACTTTTTCAGTTACGTAGTTAATGGCGTTCTCGACATTATGATCAGCTAAATGCAAGACCGACAGGGTAAAACTGCTACCTTTTAGATCGGGTTTGCGGGAAGAAGTACGTGTGTCACATGATGTCATCTAGATTTCCTTGATACAGCGGAGCATTTGACATTGCCTGAGGCAGGGTGAGTCATGTTATATTCCCCGCTACACGGCAGCAATAGAGCCAAAACTGATTGGTTGTTTTTTGGCAAAAAATTGACTGTTTTTTGACTTAATGTTTGACGGGCCTTTGAACTGACTTGTTATTTGCCTGACATAAAGAGAGAGTAAGTAGTAGTACTATGTTGACTGCCATCTATAAAAGCCCCAAAAAAGAGGGCATGTATTTATATTTAAATAAGCGCGACGATTTTGAACGCGTTCCAGAAGTATTACTGGAGAAGTTTGGTTCGCCCATTTTTGTCATGATGATAAAAATGGAGGGCAGACAATTGGCACAAGTTGATATTGAGAAAGTGAAGAAGTCGCTACTGGTTGATGGTTTTTTCCTACAAGTACCCCCACCACCAGTCGATTTATTAAAAGAACACAAAGAGCGCAAAGCTAAACTGCGCGGTGAATCAGATACCGAGTAGTCAGCTACCTTTGCAAGGAGGCGAGATTGAAATCACTACTATCATTGGTCGTCGGGTTAGCAATTTCCGGGAGTGCATTGGCTAACTCCCCAACCTTTGATGAATACGTTGTTGGGCTAAAACAAGAAGCATTAGAAAAAGGGATCTCGCAAAGTACATTAGATGCGGCATTTGCAGACGTTGAATACAAAAAACGTTCAGTAAAAGCTGACCGCAATCAGCCTGAGCGCCGTCTCACTTTGGATGAATACATCCCTCGTGCGGTACCAGATTGGAAAGTAAAACAAGCGAAAGGCCTGTACCAAAAACACTATGATGAGTTGAATCGCATCGGAGCGCAGTACGGTGTGCCACCTAGATTTATTGTGGCACTGTGGGGCGTTGAAAGTAACTTTGGCAAGTTTACAGGTAACTTCAATGTCATCTCCGCTCTTTCGACCTTGGCGTATGAAGGCCGACGTGAGGCGTTTTTCCGCAAAGAAACACTTGCTGCATTGACCATTCTAGAACAAGGCCACATCGCACCTGAAAACATGAAAGGCTCTTGGGCTGGTGCAATGGGACAGTGTCAGTTCATGCCATCTTCTTTTTTGACCTTAGCGGCCGATGGCAATGCAGATGGTCGTAAAGACATTTGGAACACTAAAGCCGATGTATTTGCGTCAACGGCTAATTACTTAAGTGAGTCTGGTTGGCAAGAGGACTACACCTGGGGGCGTCAGGTCAAGTTGCCCAAAGGCTTTGACATGTCTTTGCAAGGCCGTGAAGCTGCAAAAGGCAAATACATTACTGAATGGAATGAGTTGGGAGTTCGTCGTTACAACGGCAGTCCACTACCTAAGCTGAGTCAAGACATCAAAGCTTGGTTAGTCGCGCCAGATGATGAAAACGGTCGCGTGTATTTGGTATACAACAACTATAACGTGTTGATGAAGTGGAACCGCTCTCATTATTTCGCGATTGCGGTAAGCCATTTGGCCGATCGAATCGCTTTTGACTAGGAGCGAAAACCACAGTTCCCTTAAGCTGGGAAGCCAATTTTAGGTTGACAGAAATACCCGCACTCGGTATGTTGTCGGCATGAATACAGTTAAGAACATCCAACGAATTATTATCATCATTCCCTAGGAGTGGTGGGTTCGACTGTAGAAAAATTTCTAACCCGCCTAAGAGGCGGGTTTTTTAATGCCGCCTCTTAGACAGAAGAGGCAGATATGACGGATAAAAAGCAAAACTCATCGAATCATGCGTTTTCTTTTGTAGACGCTGAGCACGACGTGTTAGCGTTCTGGAAAAAGGAAAATGTCTTCCAACGTTCGTTGGAACAAACTAAAGATAAACCTGAGTACGTCTTCTATGACGGCCCTCCGTTTGCGACTGGTCTACCGCACCACGGCCACCTAGTTGCCTCTACAATCAAAGATATCATCCCTCGTTACCAAACCATGCTGGGCAAGCACGTTGAACGCCGCTTTGGTTGGGACTGTCATGGACTACCTATCGAGCACGAAATCGACAAATCTTTGGGTATGTCAGCCAAAGAAGCCGTTGAGTCGTTAGGTATTGCAAAATACAACAACGAATGTCGTGGCATTGTTCAGCGTTACACTGCCGAGTGGGAAAAAACAATCAGTCGCCTTGGTCGTTGGGTTGACTTCGAAAACGACTACCGCACCATGGAACCTTGGTTCATGGAAAGTGTTTGGTGGGTATTCAAGCAGCTTTGGGACAAAGGCTTAGTTTATAAAGGCGAGAAAGTTGTTGCTTACTCGACTGAACTAGAAACCGTTCTGTCTAACTTTGAAGCCTCTTCAAACTACAAAGACGTTCAAGATCCTGCAGCCACTGTTCTTTTCAAGATGGAAGACCAAGACGCGTACATCGCAGCGTGGACAACAACACCTTGGACTCTGCCATCTAACCTTGCATTGTGTGTGGGCCCAGACATTGATTACGTATTGGTTGATGACAAGACCATAGGTAAAAAAGTATGGGTGGCTAAGGCACTTCAAGAAGGTTTCTCAAAAGATAATGAAGTTGAAATCGTCGCTGAAGCCAAAGGTACTGAATTAGCAGGTCAAAGTTACGAGCCTCTATTCCCATACTTTGCTGAGCACGCTGAGCGTGGCGCATTCCAAATCTTCGCAGACAACTATGTCTCGACCGAAAGCGGTACTGGTGTTGTTCATATGGCGCCGGCATTTGGTGAAGACGATAACCGCGTTTGTAAAGCAAACGGCATGAAGGTAAGTGAGTGCCCTTTGGATAGCCGCGGTCGATTCACGGCAGAAGTTACTGATTTTGTTGGTCAATACGTTAAAGATGCAGATAAAGGCATCATTCGTTCACTAAAGGATTCTGGTCACCTATATCGCCAAGAAACCCTAGTGCACAGCTACCCACTGTGTCCTCGCTCTGATACGCCAATTATTTACCGCTCGGTACCGTCTTGGTACATCGAGGTCACTAAGGTTCGCGACAACCTAGTGAAAAACAACCGCCAAATCAATTGGGTTCCAGGTCATATCCAAGAAGGCCGAATGGGCAAATGGCTAGAGAATGCGATTGACTGGGCTGTATCTCGTGACCGTTACTGGGGTACACCGCTTCCAATCTGGATCAACGATGTGACTGGCAATGCGGAATGTATTGGTTCAGTCGCTGAGCTGAAAGCACTATCTGGTGTTGAAGTATCAGATCTACACCGTGACTTCGTTGATGAACTGACCTTTACCAAAGAAGGTGAAGAGGGTGTTTATCGCCGTATTCCTGAAGTCTTTGACTGTTGGTTCGAGTCTGGCTCAATGCCTTACGCCCAGCAGCACTACCCATTTGAAAACAAAGAGAAGTTTGAGAAGAACTTCCCAGCTGCCTTTATTGCAGAAGGCGTTGACCAAACTCGTGGTTGGTTCTACACACTGCAAGTATTGAGTGAGTGTTTGTTCGGCAAGCCTGCCTTTAACAACGTTATCGTGAACGGTATCGTGATGGCGGAAGACGGCAAGAAGATGTCTAAGCGCCTTAAGAACTACACGGCACCAGACATCCTGATGGAGCAATACGGTGCAGATGCACTGCGTCTTTACTTGATCAATTCAGGTCTAGTAAAAGCCGAAGAGCAGCGCTTTGCGGACTCCGGCGTTCAAGAAATGGTGCGTCAGGTATTGCTGCCTTGGTACAACGGCTTCAAATTCTTGCAGACTTACGCTGACATCGACGATTGGAAGTGCGACCAAGGCCCGGGTGAAAACAACATCCTTGACCAATGGATCGTATCTCGCCTAGAGACATTGAAAGAAAAAGTGAACCGCGAGATGCAAGCTTACCGGCTGTACAACGTGGTACCACCGTTGTTTGACTTCCTAGAGCAGTTAACCAACTGGTACATCCGCTTGAACCGCTCGCGCTTCTGGCAAACAGAAATGACGCAAGATAAGCAAGAAGCGTTCGCAACATTGCATTACTGCTTGTCGACCTTCTCTAAGTTAATGGCACCGTTTGCGCCGTTCTTGTCTGAGCACGTTTACCAAGGTTTGGCTAAGTACTCAGCGCAAGACGACCAACCAATCTCGGTTCACCTATGTGATTACCCGAAACCGGATGAAAGCAAGCGTAAGGCTGCACTAGAATCCAGCGTAGAGCGTTTCCAACACCTGGTAACTATGGGTCGACAGAAGCGTAATGACATTAAGATCAAGTTGAAGACGCCACTGCGTCGCGCGACTGTACTTCACAAAGATCCTGAAGTGTTGGAAGACGTGAAAGTGCTTGCGGATTACATCGCAACTGAGCTTAATATTAAAGAAGTGAACTTCAGTACTCAGGAGCAGGATTTCATCTACCTAAGTGCCAAAGCTAACTTCCCAGTGCTTGGCAAAAAGCTTGGTAAACGCATGAAGCACTTTGCAGGCTTGATCCAGAAAATGACTGAAGCTCAACTTGAAGAGCTACAAGACCGCGGACAAATTGAGTTGGATGGTGTGGTATTTACCGATCAAGAGATTGTTATTTACCGCGCGGCGAAAGAGGGCGTAAACGCAGTTTCTAACCGTTACATTTCCATGGAGTTTGATTCTGAACTCGATGAGTCTTTGATTGCTGAAGGTACAGTTCGCGAAGTGGTAAACCGCATCCAAAAGCAGCGTAAGACGCAAGGTTTAGAAGTCACAGACCGTATCAACCTTGAGCTAGCTGCAGGTGAGCCTCTAGCCGGATGGATCAAACAGCACCAAGATTACCTAACCAGTGAAACGCTAACGACAACTATCTCGTTTGACTTAGCGGAAGGTGAAGGTGAAGCATATAAAATTGATGAGCATACGTTGAACGTTAAGCTGACCGTTGCTTAATTACCTTAAGTAAGGTGAATAAAAAGCGCCCCAACATAGGTTGGGGCGTTTTTGTTTGTAACGTTTTGTCGGTAGACCAAGTTATTTGAGCTTAAATTTTCCCATCATATCTTCAAGATGATCCGAGGTGTCATCGATATCTATGCTGATCTTCGCCGCTTGGTCGGCATTGGTGTTCAGTTCGTTCACCATGTCTTGAATTGCCACCATATTCCGGCTCACTTCTTCGGTGACTTGGCTTTGTTGCTCAGCAGCCGTTGCCACTTGAGCATTTAAGTCATTTATCTCCAAGACTGAGTCCGTCACTTGCTCTAGCGAATCCATTACACGGTGTGTGTTTTCTGCAGTCTGCTCGCAACTGTTTCGCGTAGTGTCCATTGCACTTACAACGCTCTGAGTTGTACTGTTCAACTGTTCCAACATTTGGTTGATTTGAGAGGTGCTATCTTGAGTTCTTGCGGCAAGCGCACGAACTTCATCAGCAACCACAGCAAAGCCTCTACCTTGTTCACCGGCGCGCGCCGCTTCAATTGCAGCGTTCAGGGCCAACAGATTGGTTTGCTCGGCAATATCACCAATCACTTGCAATACCGAGCTGATTTTTTGCGTATCAGCGTTCATGTCATTGATGGACCTAGACATGGCTGCAACTTCATCAACCAAAGCAGAAACGCTTGAAACGGCTTGGGTAACAATCGCTTTTGACTCATTAGCCGCGCTGGTGGTTTTATCAGTCAGTTGAGCCGCATCTGTTGCACTTTGCGCAATTGAGCTGGAGGTGGCGTTCATTTCGTCAATCGCGGTGATCGCCATTTCAGTTTCGCTGGTATGTTTAACCAGCGTTGATTGGTTGTTTTGAGTTTGCGATTTCAGCTCTTTACAGGCGTCGCCAATGTGCTTTGAAGAGTCACCGACCTCAATAAACATTGCTTGCAGGTTAGCAATAAATTGGTTGATGGATTGGCTAATTTGACCAATCTCGTCTTGCGAGCGAACTTCGAGGCGCTGAGTTAGGTCACCGTTGCCTTGTGAAAGGTCAGCAATAACGAGTTTAAGCTTCTCAAGCGGTTTAAACGCAACGTGTAACATTGCGATACTGATGGCAATAATAACTAACCCGCAAACCACCAAAACAAGTGTGATTGATTGGTTAAGCGAATCGGTCATTTCTTCAATGTGGTCATAATCGATATAGCCGGTGAGTTGCCAGGTTCTATCTCCCAACGCAACAGGGCGTGAAATCGCTGATAGGTTGCCATCTTGCTTGTTGGAATAGAGAACTACCCCACTTTCAGAAATAAGCTCTAAGTAACTACCCGACACTTGATAAAGTGACAGCAAGTCCTTTAGCGTTGTCAAATCGAGTACAAAAAAATCAACTGAGTCATCCATCCTCTTTAATGAAATTAGCATCCGTGGCTTGCCGTCTACAACCTCTACCGGGCTAATCGATGGTGTTTCAGTTTGTTGATTGGCCAGTTCAATATAGGCTTCACCACCATCAATGCCGAGGTTGCCATTTTCGTTAAACGCATAGCCATTGACCACTTTTACTATTTCATCAAATTGGGTTTTTTCTTTGGTCTCGGCAATGTCCATCATGGTGAAGTTTAGACTGCGTACTAGCCCAATCAGATTATCCAACTCGGACTTAAGGTTTTGATTCGCCAGATCGATATTGTGTCGAATATTTTGGGATTCACTGGACTCAATGTAGCGGCTGACTACTTGATTCACACTGACGTAAGAGGCTGCAATCGTAATTGCAATGATGGAAACAATAAGTAGAACAATTTTGTATTTGAACGAGAGTAACTTCATACCATGCACATCCATAAGCAACGTTCAGTCACCTTCGACTGAGTATCTGTGGCGAATATCCGACGAGAGACTAACCCGAAGGTAATATTTTTATCGATAACTATAACGTGCTTGTTTTGTCTTAAACAAGAGATTTGATGCTAACCTGTTGAAAATTAATGATTGCTAGAGTGTTTTTTGAACAAGTGTCTCTCAACAAATGGCAACAAAAAGGGAGCCATTGAGGCTCCCTTGACACAAAACGTTTTGACTTTACTTGGTGTGGTATTGTTCACACGCCATCAGAGTGTTTTCAATTAGCGAAGCGACGGTCATCGGGCCAACACCTCCAGGTACTGGAGTAATAAGGCTGGCGTTACCGCGTGCCACGTCGTATTCCACATCGCCAACCAACTTACCAGACTCAAGACGGTTGATACCCACATCGATTACCACAGCACCTTCCTTAATCCATTCACCAGGAATGAAATTCGGTTTACCTACGGCAACAACTAGCAGATCAGCTTGGCGTACATGACCTTCTAAATCTTTAGTGAAGCGGTGGCATGTGGTTGTCGTACAGCCACCAAGAAGCAGCTCCAGAGTCATCGGGCGGCCAACAATATTGGAAGCGCCAACGATCACCGCGTGTTTGCCATGTAAAGGCACGTTGTAACGCTCAAGCAGCGTCATAATACCTTTTGGGGTGCAAGAACGTAGCTTTGGAATACGCTGTGCCAAGCGGCCTACGTTGTATGGATGGAATCCATCCACGTCTTTTTCAGGAATAATACGTTCCAGAACCACAGTGCTATCGATACCTGCAGGCAACGGCAATTGGACTAGGATGCCATCGATTTCTTGATCATTGTTGAGCTCATCAATCAGAGCCAGCAGCTCTTCTTGCGAGGTGTTAGCAGGCATGTCATAAGACTTAGAAACAAAACCCACCTCGTCACAAGCGCGACGTTTACTGCCGACATAAACCTGAGACGCTGGGTCTTCACCAACCAGCACTACCGCAAGTCCGGGAGCACGTAAACCAGCTTCAAGCCTAGCTTTTACTCGCGCCGCGACTTCTGAGCGAACAGTTTGAGAAATAAGGGTTCCATCGATGTTTTGAGCAGACATGACTTTCCTTTAATGTAAGAAAATTAGATAGCGTTGGAAATTGTTGCGCATTGTCGCAAAAAAATCACTGAACATCTATAAGCAAACGTTTGCTTTGTGTTTTTATTGAGCATGGTGAGGAGGGGTGAGCTTTTTTTGCTCATTCAGATCAGAATGTTATAGAAACCCGTTGATTTAGGCCGAGCAACTCGTATAATCCTTTCCCTGTAGCGCGCCCTTAGCTCAGCTGGATAGAGTACAACTAACCCCCTAAAGGTTACCACTTTATCTAAAATGCTTATTGTGCTGAGGTCTTGCTAGATGGTAAGATTACCACATGGAATTAATGTGCTTACTACTAAGTTTTATCACTTACCACATGGGAGATAATGTGGTAAGTTCAAATTAAGTCCCCTTAGCTCAGCTGGATAGAGCACGTGCCTTTAACCGAGGAGCCTGTATTTGGAAACATATACAGTGCAGAGGGTGAATTCAAGGGAACCTCAGCGCGTAATGGCGGTGGCAATCTTGAGCCAAGCTCTACAAGCGTGTAGAGAAGGTGCAGAGACTAGATGATGCAATGCGATCTCATTGCGTAATACATCACTAGCGCCCTCCACCCCAACAGATAATGCTGTGGGTGATGATATAGTCCAGACTACAAACATCATATGATGGCAGTGAAAACTGTAGTGGTACGCTAAGCATGTGGTCGCAGGTTCGAATCCTGCAGGGGACGCCATACATGTAAAGACGCAGCATTGGTAAATGCTGCGTCTTTTTTGTTTCTGATCTCTTCCGAAAAAAAACATCGACTTTATGTCGTTGATACTTTATTCGCCCATCTACTTTGTTTTTTACCAATGCCCCCAAATCCAAGCTCGGACAGACTGGAAAGAGTCTAAATGCTGTCTTCTCAAGCTCACATTCAAAATCGCTTAGTAAAATAGACCTAACAATAGTTGTTAAATATCTTCACATGGCAAGAAACATACAAGCTAAGTAAGTCATTTATATTTCAATAAGATAACGTCGTTAGTTTGGTTGAGGATACAGAAGAAAATGCCAAGCTTACTAATAAAGTGGTGTCAGTTCTTGATTATCCTGATGGTTGTATCTCAATTCGTTATGGACATCGTGAACTTAACTTCAAGACCTTTGATAAACTCGAAAAAGTTTACCAAGCTCGAATCGTCGACTACAAACTATTGGATAAAGTATTTTAAATTGCAAAACAAAAACAGGATGAATTTGAGCAAAATCAGCTTAGAGAAAGAAGTAAAAGATCTTCAAAGTGGACAGCCCCAAAAACGAGCAGTTGAAGTACAGCTAAGGACACGAAATCCGGTACTCGTTGAATCAAAGAATAGCAAAGCGAGCCAATCGAAAAATAGTTAGCCATGAACGATTGCATAATATGCTAATAGGATTGTGATATACCCTGACAATAGTGCCAGTGGCTGGCATAACTGATTGTCCGGTTTAAGGTAGGAATAAACAGAACAAAACAAAAAAATGGCTACGATAGGCAAAAGAAACCAAAAATCAACAAACATAGTCACCACTAAAAAAAGCCGCACAAACACGGCTGTCAACTTAAGGAGTCAAACTCAAATTAGGTTTTACATAGGAAACTGGAAAAGCTTAGTATGGAAGGAGGTTTCTTGTTGGGCCTAGATCACAATATGCAACAACATTCCTATTTTTTTGCTAAGGTGTGACTTAGTTCTTCTCGTTGTATTCCTGACAATTTTCCTGATTCTATCAAAAGCATTTCGAGGTGTTGAAACCGACACAAGTAGGTCACTGTTACCCCTTGGCACACACCCGCTCTACGTAAATTAGGTACGAAATTTGATTGAATTAGTGGTGAGCTTGTAAACTCGTTCAAACCTGAAACAATCTCGACTAAGTCACTGTGTTATATCTAGCAATTTGGCTAGCTCTACAATGTCAATAAAGTGATTCATCACTACCTCAGTAATTTATACTGATAATAGTGTAGTTTACATGTCAGCCAGTACTTTAGTTCTAGCTAAATTAAATAGTTAGAACAGAACTTTTTAAAATGGGATTGGTAACTTTGTAGCCTCGAAAGTTATTACAGGTAAAGTATTGAGTGAGAGTGGTTTAAACTCCAGCTGCCTGCCGATGGAAGAGCAAACAGTCTATTACCTGTATAGTGAACGACTGTTTCATTGTGGCTTTGTGAAGAACATCTTCAATAACGTCGGTAGCCGTTTGAATCATTGTAAAAAAAAGGCTATCTCGATTACAATATTCGTAAATAATAAGCGTCAGAATGCATAATGGAATCAGAACTATTAAATCTCGTTATTACGTCGATTAAACGTGGTAATGATAATCAAGCAGTAGCCAAGACTAGAGCACATGAGAATGATGTTTCGGTGTTGTCAGATGCGATAAAGGAAAAGCTAACCTCAATTTTTCAAACTACAGGCCTTCGTCTGGGTCGCTTTAACACAGAGCCGCGTCGCCCGAACTTTGCGAGTACTCTCGAAGAGTACTTTAGCCCAGAGGGTTATAGATTTTCTAACTTTCAGAAATTTGCTTCAACTTTGGGAGCAGATTTAGCCGCGGAGTTGAACAGAGGCCAAGCACAAAAAGCAAAAGACGGCTTTCTTCTCACTTACTATTACTCGATGACTCAGTTTGATGATGACACTGAAGAAGAGCTCACTGACTATTTTTTGGGAGTAATCTTCTTACATCGATTGGATGGCGTGGATATTGATCCTGTTCGCCTTGACTTAGAGGATATTGAGCAAATTAACCTTGATTCACTAAATCTAGGTGCTCGTATTGACATAGAGCAGTACTTGAATGAGCAATTGGATACGGCTCTCAAACCGATCGCGTTTAAAATTGGTCGAGGTTCTGACGTAAGAGTTTACTTCCAAGAATTTGTTGGTTGTAGTGAACCTAGTAACTCTAAGTTAGATAGCCAGAATTTACTCGAAGCAATTGAAATGACGTGTAGTCGTTTGGAGTACGATGAGGATCAGAAACGAACTGCATCTGAGTATGCAGAGAACTATAGCTTGATGATATTGAGTGGTGGACAGAATTCGATGAGCTTGGAACACTTCGCACAACATGTATTTCAGGAAGAAGGTGAGGCTGAGCAGTTTATTGCAATTGCAAATGAGAGTTTTAACTTAGGTGAGACTGTTGGTTTAGATAAAGCCGAAGTCAAAAAATTTGGTACAATTACGATAAGAAATGAAGCTTTTAACATCAAATTCAGTAAAGCCTCTCTTAGCCGTAATGATAACTCTGTAGTTTGGGATGAAGGCGCTAGTTGTCTGAAACTGTATGGTTTAAGCGATGAAGATATACTGCGCTTAAACTTAAACACTTGATGTGGATAATACCTTTTGAACTTTTATGAGCTTCGTGATTTATTGGTTGAACTTGACCCGACTTGGACTGAGTCTGGGGATTTAGTCGCGTTTTTCGAACTTGACGAGAGTACTCATAGCCTGCTCTCGGAACAGTACGACATCACAATCGATAAGTTAAAAATACAAGGTGGTCGACGCTCAAATATGGCGCGAGAACCATCTTCAATCACTCCAGCGATGTATGGAAAGGTTGTCGAATGTTACTTCAAGACTAAAAATAATGCGCTTGGCGGAATTTACCAAAATATAGAGGAACTTGCGAAAGATCATCCAGTATCACCACCTGATAAATTCATTCTTTTCAAGAACAGCGGTGAACATAGCTATTATGATTGTGAAGACGAAAGCATTTCCTTGGAGGGCAAGGTTAAGCACTACGTTGAAATCTCTCTATTGTGGTCACGTTTGCAGGAAAATGCGGAAGATCATTCAGATACGTCTTTAACATTTTTATACCGTAGAAAACTGAAATTGCGTGCAAAGTATGATGTGAGTTTGCTTAGGCAAGAATACGGCTCACTTAATCGATTTCAACGGATTCTTGACGTGTTAGCAGAAGATGCTCATAAAGATGCGAAACCACATATTCTTCAAAATACGTTAGTTCATGTTTTATATCATGTGGCTGAAGAAGAGCGATTTGGCTATCTTTTGAAGCATTTTGAGCAGTTTACAACTAAGTTCGATGATGGATATCATGCATATGTCGTTGGATTTTCTTTTGATGATCTTAGAAAAGAGTATGAAGAGCGCTACCGTGAATATATGGTTAAGATCAATGACCTGATTTCTTCGTCACTTACAAAGGCTCTTATGATACCAGGTGTTCTGTATCTTACAGCAACAAGAACGCAAGCATACCAGACATCAAAAGGCCTATCTGCTGGATTGGAGGCTTTGGTTGTAAATATGGGGATAGGAATAGCAGCTATAACCGTGTTCATGATTTATTGGTGTATCTTGAGCAATGAAAGGAAATCATTGACATCAATCGAAGATGAATTTGAGAGCTTGATGAGCCGCCTTGAAGAAAAATCTCCACATGCAGTACCCCAAATAGCAAAGTTTAAAAGCCATATTACGGAGAGATTGCGAAACGGAAAAACTTATATTTGGATTCTTATTCGTTGTAACTTGGTCGCATTGCTATTTGCGTGTACTTGGATTGGAGTAAGGACATGCTCTATTTAAAGCTACGGTTCCAGTAGAGACCCCGTAAATTGTACTGTGTAACTGTCAGAGCAGGTCTGAATGAGTAAAATTCAGTGAGTCGGTTTTCGGATATAATCGCAAAGCGGTTCAGAGGTTGTCGCCAGTTTCCAATTTGTACTAACTCAGACCGGATACACTTTTCGGTGTATTCAAATCTAAAGTTTCTTGTTCTATTTGAATGACTTTTTTATCACCCAACTTGGAAAGCTTTGAAACTATTTTGTCTGAAATAACTAAAGGTCTTGTTTTGGTGATGATCGCTAATAATTCCTTAGCTGAGACTCCATTAGCGTCATCCGATTTATTGATTATATCCATTTGATGAGGGAACAACGGTCGTTCAAAAAGCTCTCCCATGAAACGTAAAATCTTGAATCCTCCAAGATCGATATCTCCCCAATGGTAGAAGTTAACTGAATTATTTAGCGCAATATCTAAAGATTTAAAGACTGAGTGCCAGCGGCGGGAAGGAAAACCATTGGTGTAAATAATTAGGCCGCCATCATCAATTTCACGACAATAGCGTTCAAATGTCGTTTTGTTTTCGATGAACAGTACATAACTAGGCTCTGTCGTTACAATAACATCCTTGATTGCATCAGGTGGAATACCAATAAATGGCCAAGCATTATCTACACAAAAAAGGCCTTTTGTGGTTTTAATCGTTAATTTGCCTTTTATTTTTAGAGAAGGGGGGAAACGGTATAGTCCCCAATAAGCCAAAACAGCATCAGGTTTTGAATCATCTAATTCCGGAGTATCAGGCTTAAGAAGGTTGGAAATCGTTAACTTAAGTTGTTCTAACCTTTTAGACTCTTTAAAAAGCTTCACAGACAATGTTCGATAATCTATGGAATAGTTGCTTGGTTGTTGGTGCAAGTACTCAATAACTCGCAAGGCATCAATAAGCTTTCCAAATGATGTAAAATCACAGCTGAAATACCGCTTTCCTTTCTTCCAACTGTTGCTTAACTCCATCTCTAAGTTTTCGAATCGTGGAGGTAACACAAGATTTGCATCTACAACATGTCGAATAGCCTCTGAAATCTGTTCTGCTACGACAGGCTCTCCAAGGTAAGCTAAAAAATCTCTGGATGAAGCAATTTTTATGCGTTGAAGCAGATCATGCTCATCAAAGCCTCTAGGAATAAAACTGATATCTAACCATGAAAATTGATGAGTGAGATCATTTAAATATGCATGCAGTGACTCCCGCTCATCAACAGTAGCTTCATGATAGAACTTAAATCCAGACACTGATATTGGCACATCCAATGAAGGTTTTAATCCTTGGGATTTGTTGACTTTTCCAGCAAGATTATCGAACAATGTATTTATGATAGAAGTCATGGAGTTAGTATCCCTCCATTTCAGCTACACGTTCATCCACCAAGTGTTGATTAATGCTTGGGTCATCACTTTGCAACATCTTCCTCGCCGCCTCCTTATATCGCTTTGGATCTAAGTACATCGCATCGGCTGACCGGATTACATTATAGCTTTCTTCTACATATGGGCCGATTTTAGCCTCACTTTCAGGTGGTGCAGCTAAAATTACCTGAAGTCCTATATCCTCAAAAAACTGTAGTGCAGCCTTGGAGTTACTTCCGTCAATCTTTGAAAATGCCTCATCAAAAATTGCAATAGCTGCGCCACCAAAGGCCTCTTTTCCTGAAACCCGAATCTTGAAGGCCGTCATAAAAGCAGCCCCCAGTGCAACATAGTATGGTGTGCCTTTCTCTCCGCCAGAGCCTTTGGACACCAATTCTTTAAAGCCTCGTTTTGTCCCAGTAGCCTTTGATGTTGATTCTAAGTCGTAATTGTAGAAAGCTCGATAATCAGATAGATCCATAAGCCGACCTTCTTCAAGCGTTTTAGTAATTAGCTCGATAGCAGGATGATCTTCCGGTGTGGCGAAAAGGCCATCGGGACTAACCAGCTCTATATCACTAGTACTCGTAGCATAAGCGTGAACCTGTTTAAGAGCGCGGTCTTCAACCAAGGGGTACTTGAATTGATAAGTATTACCGTTGAAAACAATGCCCGTCAGTGCATTGTTCAAGTCTTTGAAAGTACTTTCCACTTTTTGGAAGTTATCCTTCAACTTCGCTACAACTTCTGAACGGAAACCCTTAATCATATTTTCGCGTACAATATCAGCATCATTTTTGTATCGAACGATATCAGTCTTCTCAATTCGCTCAGCATGTTCCCGGCAACGAGCATACAGCTCCGTACCCGACATACCATCAAATTCACGACGGTCGGGCACGTTATACTCAACAGCATAAGCCATAGCCTTTGATTTTCCGGAGGTTAAATTGACTTGAGCCCTTTTAGCGTGCTCCTTTGTTTTTGATTGAGCTTCACTAATAATTTCATCGTAATTGTCTTCACCAAAGGTTTCTTGAAGTACCTCTAAGCAATGTATGCTCTCTTCAGTTTCGTGTCCTTCGCGTGCTTCAATCTCTCTCCGTTTATCAATTGCTTGCTGACCTATCGCTCTAAGCTTAGAGATCCTTTCATTCTCTTCATTGATGTCTCGATCGAGGTTGGCATGCTGAACATTCAGTTTCCCTTTTTCTTCGTTGGCGTTTTGCAACGCCTTATCGTGAGCACGGTAAGCATTTTCTAAATAACCATCTTCAGAACCTTTCAGTTGCACCAAAGATTCTGTCAACTCGTCGATACAGCCACAAGCTTCATGGTAGCTCGCGAGAGTATCGTATAGAACTACACACTGATGCTTGAGATCTGTAACGGTGTTTAAATGATCGTAGACTAAAGAAAGTCCTTTTATTTTCTGATCCATATTGTCTAGCTTGACTTTGAGCAATTCAATTTCTTTTGCTAAGACTATAGAGCTATCCTTACGAGCTTTCTCGCCAAGCAAAACAAAATCAATTTTATTACCCCCCCCAATGGTACCGTTTGCGGCCACCATTCCGTCACGGGTAATCGCGCGTTTTGACTGCCGTAGTTCAGACTCGGTTTCTACCAAATCAAGGTTTCTTAACTGGGCATGTAAGTAGCGCTCTGCAGTAGGGTGGTTGGCTTTAATCAAGCCAGCAGCAAAACCTTGCACTTGGTTTTCAGGTGTTGTTGGTATTTTTTCGGGATTTAGTAATTTGGCACGGCGAACTCGCGAGTCAGTTTTCTTAGCTACCCTATAGATAGAGATTGCGCGCTCAATCAATTCAGGTGAAGCTTCTCCGCCATCGGGGCCTATAATCACAAGGGCTTCACGGTTGCTACCGAGAAAATGTTCAATTCCTTTTTGCCACGACGTGTCTATGACTTCAGCCAAGTCGCACACAGGTGAAGAATTAATACCTTCATCATCCAATACCTTAACTAACGCTAACGTAGACTGGTTCAAACTGGATTGACCTTCACTGAGCCTACTTAGCACTTCCCCTTTTTTTCTAATCTCATCGTTAAGCGGTCTTCTTTCTACTTTCAGCTCGAGTAACTGCTCAGCGACATTAGAAGCAATATCCTCGAACTGTAATAAAGCCTCTTCTACAGCTTGGATGTCTTGTTTTGACTGAGGCCAAAGAGAATTAAACATACCCAAAGAGCTACCTGACGCAAAACATAAGGCATCAATTGCTTGATTGAGCTGAGACTTTAAAGTTTCGTCAACGTAAAGAGGTGAATACTCCTTAATTAATTCAGAAATAAGGCCTCTCACACGAGAAAGTGATGCTATCATCTCACCCTTAATTTTATTTTGGGCTTCGATATCTTCTTCAATTTTCTTTACTGAGCTCGCATAATCGGAACTTGTATAAATCAATAACGCTTCATCACGTTTTTCCTGAAGCTCTGGAATCTTGGTATCTAACTCCCCTAAGCGCTCCAAAACATCGTTGAACCTTCTATTTTTGTCTTCAAGTCGCTCTTCACAGAAATTTTTATTCGTATCTGAAGAAATGACTAGAGATTCTTGTTCAGCCCACTGGAAGGCTCGCATTTTCCTCGTATTCGTCTCGTATTTTTTTAAGAGACTGTTAATACTACGAAGCGCTTTCAATCGTTCAAGCGCCTCAGCAATAGTCTTTTGAATTCTTGTAAAGTTTTCGTAGTCGTTTTCTATTCTAACTACATCAATGTTTTGCTGAGGTAATATAAAGTCACGACAAAACTCAGACATACTATCGCGCTCTTTGAACGTTAGGCCATTCTTAATTGCACGGAACATAGCTACCGAAGATATCTGATTAGATGCACCAGGTGCTGACATAAGGCCGGAGCAAATATCACGGTATTCGCGAGCACTGTTTGCTGCTAGGTACGTTCCTTTTCCTGCTCTGAGACGCTGCTCAAAAGTTTTCCATGTGATAACTTGGTCACCTTCTAGCATAAAGTCGTCGGCTTTGATCTCACCGCCATCAAGAGCAAAGTGCTTTTTGGTCACCTCTGAATGCTTCTCTCTGGCGTGCAAGGAAACACCAAAAGAATAAAACCCGCCATCATTCTTTTTTTGAAACGTTAACGCAATATAGCTGTTGGATTCCGCCCTTGGTTCACTCGCAGAACGCCCAGGCGACTCAGCCACCTCTCCCAATACATAAGAACGAACAGAACGCCCCGATCGTTTACCGTTACTACTGGCCGCATTCATTGACATCAGATGTTCATCTGCTCCCGCTAAACAAGTTTGTATACCGTCTAGAATTGAGCTTTTTCCCACTCCATTTTGCCCGCGGAACAATGTACTATTCGGTGAGACTTCAATATCTTCAGCAGAAAATAAGTACCAGTTAACAAACGTTATTCGAACCAATTTATCAAAATGCCTACTCATTTTCAGATACCTCACTACCATCATTACTAAACTCAACATCTTCATCATATGGCGTGACTTCGTCATCTACGCCACACAAATCTAGCATTTCTTCAATATATGATTGAGAAACCACTTTCATGATTGAAGGGAGGATAGTAATTTGACGCATATCGGTTTCACTGTTTTTTGGGCCCAATTCAATAACTCCATATTTCGCCAACCGCGCAAGCGCTTCATGAGTGTCACTTGATTTGGGCTTAATACGTCCAGTCAACCTCTCATATTCATCAAGAAGCAAGTCTTCACTAGGACTTGTTCGACCTTCATCGCAACATCCCTTCCGCAGTTCGCCATCATGTAGCTTAGCCAATATAAGGAGGAAAAAAGACTCGTTGAGTTTGAGGGCTGGAGTGCTTTTTTTAGGGATGATCCCACAATAAGCATATTGTTCATCAACAAAGAAAGTATCACCAAATGCACCAAACAAGTTTTCAAAATATTCTCGAAAATCCTGATGGCGCAAAATTTCATAATGTCGCCCCTGACCATGTCCTGACTGCCATATGAATTGCTTGGCACGCAGTTCTGCGGCTGCGCCTATAAGATCATCCTCAGAAATGTTTCTGCTCTCGTATTTGTCAACCAGCAGTCCTAATTCTTTAAGCATTTATACCTCTTCTTAATCGCAAAACCGTTCCACTCGTAGTGATGGGGCAGTAATGTATTCATTATCTGTTGTCACACCTTCTATACGAGAAACCTTATATGTCTTAGACAGTTGCTCGAATGGACTATCAATTGGAACACTGTTATGTAGCAACTCTCTTAACTGTAAAAATGCCAACAGATCCTCTAGGCCATCAATAGACATCTCACAAGTGGTTATAGATGGTTTGTCGCCAAGCTCTCTCAATATGTAGTCTTCAAGGCGTTGTGGCTGATCTGCTCTGCGAGTTAAATACTCGTCATAAACTCGGCCATATGCGATATCCCAATTATTAACGGTTTTAATTCTCTGCTTTGTCGGTTGTGCTTCAGGTTTAGGCTTACGTGGTGAGGTTAACCTACAATCTGCTAAATACTCTTCATGAACTACAGGTGCCAGCAAAAGCATACTTGATTCACACAATGAAAAGTTAGCTAATGCCTTCGTAACAGTTTCGATTTTCCTGCCTATTTCTGGTACAGCCTGGAAGCTGTACTGCATAGCCTCTCGGGTACGCCGAATTGTGACGCTTCTATAACGCTCAATAATATCCATCAATCTAGGGATGCTGCTAAAAACCCTAAATATTTCATTTAGATCATTTGTGACTAACTGCTTCTGATGTTTGTAATCTGTATGACTATTCTCTCTAGCCAATCTTGCCGAGATCTGGTCAAGTTTTTCTTCATCGTTGAGAAGGCGTGTAAGGACAGAAAGAGTTTCAGAGCGGTATCGTTCTGGATGACTATTAATCTTGATATGGTCAAAACTGCCAAGACATTCCGTCAAGAACTCATCAAAAAAGGTTTGAAACAAATGAGCGTCAACACTTTGTTCACGCATCTTGTGTGTCACTTCTCGGGCACTTGCTGCAACAGACTTAAGCTCATTACTAAGCTCACGGGTTACTTTTGCGGCAAAGGTTACTTGAGCACAGTATTCTATTGGGTTGCTTTCAACGGACAACAAAGCGCCATATACCCCTTGAAAGGTAGCGCCAATCGAAAAATCACGTTTATCGCTAACACTTTTAATGGCTTGTAGTAAACGAGAAGACTGTTGCGGGATATACACTATCCGGCGATACCCCACATCATCCATTTCAATAACCCAGCCTGTTTTTCTCAGTACTGAGTAGATCTGAGCCGCCATGGATGTATGGTCCAGAATCTCTTCACCTCCATCTTCTTGAATCCATTCAACATTTTGGTTACCAGAAGATAGTGCGTTATATATAACCTGTCTGGCTTGTTTCGGCGTACATTCACCCTCAATGTATTGGTTCACAAGAGACTCATAAATAGCGAAAAGACCCGCACCATATAAGCGAGCATTTTTAGAGACTAACGGCCTAAACAGGTCAGTATTGATATGATCAAAAAACATAGCTCTATCATCTTCATTGCAACTTAGCACATAATGAGTCAACTAACTTGACATGTCAACTTAGTTGACTCGTTAGTATGATGTTAATAAACTAATGTTGTTAACAACAAAAAGGGTCATATAGTGACAACAACAAAGATAGATAATATCCCATGGGCACAGATACAGAGACTAAAGTACATTGAACGTCAACTTCTTTGGGGGCGGGGTCTTAAAACTCGGATGCTCGTTGATACTTACGGCATATCTCGCTATCAAGCTATTAAAGACATTAAACTCTACAGTGGAGTGTATCCCGGCAACTTAGCACCTTATGACCCAGCAGAAAAATCGTATCGCCCGGCCCGTATCTTTACACCCAAGTTAATTTCACAAGACCCGGTAGAAGTCATACGTGAAGGAGGTTTTACTTGTATAGAAGGTAGCGAAGTGGCCACCGTACCATTGCTTCATCGCCGCGTTATTGATGGTGTTATCCCTTCAATTCTTGCTGCCATTGATAATAGATCTGATGTTGAAGCTATCTACGCCTCAGCCTCCACTCCTATAGGTAAACGTCGCCGAATGCACCCAAAAGTAATAACCTACACCGGTAACCGATTACACGTTCGAGCATACTGTTATGAGCATGAAGGATATCGAGATTTTGTTTTGTCTCGCATTTTGACAAAACCAAAACACCTGGAGCCAAAGACGCTTCCAATTGACGATGTTAACTACTCTGAAAAAATTGAAATTGAGTTGTTTGTTAACCCTGCTTTATCAGCAGAGGGTCAGGACTTGATTAGACGTGAATATGGATTGATAAAAAATAGAACAGTGTTAGTCCGAAGATGTCTTGTGCAGTATTTCCTGCAAGCCAACTCTCTCCCAGTATCAAAAAAGCAGCTGGAAGAGTCAAAGAGCAGTCCTTGGGCCTTTCCTGTAATCTCGAGTCATCAAGATTTTTGGTAACTTTTGTTTTAAGATTTTTAATGTATTGAATCTACAGATACATTTCCTTGTTACGCTAGTAAAGGTACGACTACGTACACACTCAATCAGACTCTTTTAGTAGATCGCCAATCAGTTCAAGTACTTTCGTTTTATTTATCGGCGAGAGCCTATAAAATTTCAAAGCCAATTCCGCGGAAGTTTCATCTTCGCAAAAAAAGTAGTTTAACGGTACTTCGAGCTTGTCAGCTATTGCTTTCAGCGTATTTACATCTGGCGTGTGCTTTCCCTTTTCATATTGGTTCATCCTCGGGCTTGCAGTGCTTTCATCCATACCTATACAGACACCCAAAGCTTTTTGGGATAAACCCGCGTTCTTGCGTGCTTCCTTAAGTTTCGAGGGAATTGGGTTACTAAATGGCACTTATTGTTCATTGCTTTAATCCGAAGGTACTAAGATTTTCTTAGTTTTACTGTTTTCTGTATACTAAGCAATCCTTAGTTATTTGGATTTGTGAGTTGTAAATGAATCGTTCTACCAAAATCAATACCGTGATGCATAAGTTATTGATTGAAAGAAAAATAGATGGATTTTCTGTATTAGAGTTACGAGATGCGTTTCTTTCAGGGAGTGATACTGATGTTGAACCTGGGGAAGCAAGGCGAATGATCTATCGTCAAATCTTACGGTTCACCAACAAAAAATGGCTTTATGTTGAAGTTCGAGGAAACAAGAAAAAGTACTTTCAATCGGAGTTGTTTAAAAGTCTTCATGTTGTACCCAAAAAACAAAACTGCGGATCAAATAACCCTAACTATTCCGTATTGCAGCTCGAACACACAAAATTCAAGACTGAACTTAAAATCACTTTAACAGAAATTGAGGAATACCAGTCACTTATGGTTAGGTTTCCAGAGCTCGAATCGAGACTCATTGCACTGCATGAAGCTGCAAAAGAACGATCCGTGCAATTATTAGGAAAAGTAAATGTACTCAATAATACACTTAGCACATTATCTGATGGTGGATCGCTATGTTGAGACATTGGCAATCTGACTGTATTAACTCAGCTGTGAGAAAATATCAGTTTTATGGCAGTCACTTCTTTTGTCAGGCAACCCCCGGTGCGGGAAAAACTGTTATGGCTGCTCGTGTCGCTTTAGAACTGATCAACAGTAACATGGTGGATCTTGTACTATGTTTCTCTCCCTCACTCACAGTTGCTGAGGGAATAAAAAGGACGTTTTCAAAGACTCTCAACTGTCCGTTTAATGGTGGTTTGGGCTCTTTAGGTAAATCAACAACATACCAATCTATGAAATACCTCGATGATGACTTTTGGGAAACGCTATCTAATTTTCGAGTCTTTGTCGTGTTTGATGAAATCCATCATTGTTCAGGATCTGATATCAAAAATGCGAATGTTTGGGGACAACAAATAATACTAAAAGTACTAGGGCTGGCAAAGTACACGTTAGCGATGTCGGGTACACCGTGGAGATCAGATTGCCTACCAATAGTGTTGGCAGAGTACAGTAATTCTGAGGGCAAACTCCTAGTTGACTATCAATACACGTTAAAACAAGCTGTTGTTGACAAAGTGTGCCGACTTCCTCAAATCGTTCTAGTTGATAACGAACATCTTACAGTTTTAAGTGACAAAAAAACTCAGCATTTTTCGTCGATTCTCGAAATGATCGAACAAACGTCTACTACATATCGAAGTATCTTATACAACCAAGAAGCCATGGAGCATCTTCTAGGTCTTGGTGTTGAAAAACTCAATGAAATTCGACAGCGAGTTTCGTTTGCTGGCGGCTTAGCGGTTGCTGCATCTGTCGAACACGCGATTCATATTAGAAACATACTAATGCACAAATACGGCCAATCAGTTTCCATCGTGACCTATCGCCATGATGAACCACTTACAGAAATAGAGAACTATCGAAATGGCTCTGTTCAGTGGATAGTCAGCGTCGGGATGGTAAGCGAAGGCACTGATATACCAAGGCTCCAGGTATGCTGCCATATGAGTACGGTCAAGACAGAGCTTTATTTTAGACAGGTTCTTGGTCGAATTCTTAGAAGAGATAGCCCTGAAAATCAGACAGCATGGCTATTTACATTCGCTGAGAAAAGTTTGATTGAGTTTGCAGAAAACGTTGAGCAGGATATCCCTGATTCAAACTCATATGTACAAATGGAGTCCCCAATTACGTGTGATGCATCTAAGCCAGTACCATTTGAGTCTGACACAGCCACCCCAGATGAGAATTGTTTTCGAAGCACTTTTTCAAATGCTAAGTGGTGCGACCAAAGTCAAATGAAAGCTAAATCTCAAACGTCTCAGGATTCGATGGAAGAAATCAAGCTTGGGTCATTTAAACACAGAGTAATCGCTGCATTTACTTCTAGTCATCACCCATCCAAAGGTCACTAGAGTTGGAAGGCCAAATATAGGAAATAGAAATGAGTAAATACGATGAGCTTCCAAGTCTGGAAGAGTTCAAACTAAATCAAGTCCCTTTTCGAGTAGTAAATCCAACACTGCTTCCAGATGCTACTTTCAGCGCTTTTCAGAAATTTATGGCAGGCTCTACCAAACCTCACCGAATATACGTATACGCACACGACTACTCTCGGTTTTGTTTACTAGTTCGTAGGGGGGAAATTACTTTCTAAGTATTCATAAATAATTAAAGTCTCGACGGCTGGAAAGAAAGTGTGTGCTTAATGTTGCAAAAAACTTCTTTATAAAAATCACCATTACAAACTAATGGTCGGTAACTATAGTAACCATTGGAAAACCAAATTTTCAGCTTGAAGATAGGTGGTAGATTTTTATTCGTGCATATTCTTGGGAAAAAATCCATATATTCATCTTTGTAGGATTTAAATCCTAGTTTCGATGATGCGCATTCTTCAAAATCGTTCGAGTCGTAGCATTCTTGAAAAACCTCAGCATCAATCTGAAACCAATTATCTATGACTTTACCATGTGTATCTTGTACTTGCCTATAGTTGATATTAAAACCTTTACTTTTACAGTTAGAAACGAATGTGTCAGAGACAAACAATTCATCATCATGCCAGTTTAGTTTGAAACAGTCTAAGTTTTTGGGAATCGCACTTCTCTTTATTCTAAAAGGTGCAATTTGATGTTCTCTAGGTGTTTTTTGACTACTAGAGCCAGGTCCAAATATTCTATTCAAATAATCAAAGTCGCCAGAAGGCTCGGGATAACCATGGTGCTTTTTTGTACGAATATGTAAAAAATAGGCTTTATTTAGTTCATTTTTTGTAAATTCCGGGAATCGAGTGAAAAAATCAGTGTATTTTTCCATTTCTGTTAAAACAGATTCAAAATCCGGAGAATCCTCATCTATTATAAAAGCTTGAAGTCCTGTCGACTTACTTAATTTTCCGGCTTTTATAATATTGTATTTCTGTGTAAAATCATCAGTTTTATTGTCCACTTTAATTACAAATCTAGTATATTTTTTCATCTTTTCCGTTCGTGAGTAATTTGAATTGGAAACGAAGAATGGTTTATTGATACCTAATACAACAAACCAGCCTTCATTTTCGATCATTTAGCAGAGTTTAAGTCTGCCAGTGCCGCATTTTTAAGAGCTGGATAATCCGAATATATATTATTAATGGCTCTTCTTAGGCTATCTGGTGTTGCTCTCTGCGTACCAGTTCCATATGGGAAATATGCACGCCAAGCATTGGTGAAAACTTGATGTTCACTAGGTGTAACTGCAGCAGAGGACATTCTATTTGCGTTCAAGCCAAGCATAGGGGCAAATCTTTTTTCTAAAAGATGGTGGCTCTGTATACCTGTCCCCTTAAGCTGATATCTTAGCTGTCCATAAGGTTGAATTCCATAGTTACTTGCTTGACTCAACCCCCCAAAACCCAGGCGACCTCCGCGACCTCCACCACAAAACTGCCCGGGGCCACGGCCAGTGTTCATTGGGGAAACACCTAAATAATCGTGCTGATCCAAATTTATATGCTTGGATTTTCTAGTTAAGTTTCCTGGTGTATAGTCTCCTTGCTCAGACCATTTATTTACCATATCAATATGGTGATAAATGACTCTTTCTTCATGCTTATTCGTCGACTGAGACATCCAATCATTTAAGGTCCTTAGAGACCTAAAATGGCTACCGTAAAAACTGTTGTAACTGATATAACTAACTTGAAGTTTTATTAGTGTTGAGTTATCTAATTCAGACTGGTAGGAACTTATTATTTCTGTGTAATTCGCACCTAATTGAGCTAATTTTTTTCGTGTTTCGAAATAATTTTTCAGAAACTCTAAGTTGTGATTATCTGGAATCTGGCTAGACTGTAATTGAACAAGCCAGTCAAAGATTTTGTCGTCACCTTGTTTCAACGTGCTGTTGATAAAACTAATTTTGGCAACTGATTTTGCAGCTTCGATCAGCTCCCCCAAAATAAGATTTTTTTCTAACTCCCTTTTTTCTTCAATAAGTGAATATTTTTTGTCATCAGTATTGACATGAGAATATCTGATATCTCTTAAGTCTTTAACAAGTCCTCTTAATTGAATGTTCGAAATCTTATTGAGAATTAGTTGTTTTTTATTTTCTCGCTCATCTGGCTCTCCCCAAGCTAAAGTAGCTCCGAGCATTTTATGGAGCAAAGAACGCCACTCTGCATCAGCTGGAGAAACTAATTTACTAACGTAAAAATCGGATATAGTTCTAGATCTCAATAACATGTACTTTGAATAGTCTCTTGAACTTCGTACCCACAAGTAATCCGGATATGAGAATAAAAGGCTGTCAAAAAATTCCACTGGTCTCTCAAAGTCTTCAACCTCTTCAATAGCTGCTATATATCTAACGTAAACGCGGCCAAAGTCTTGTTGTGAGTGGACTATTTCTCTTAGTTGCTTTTCAAATAAATTAATTGCTGCTTCATTATTATTATTTTGTTGCAACTCAATTGCATCTATATAATCTCCCATCCAAGGGGATTCGCTTTTGACTGTTCTATCAAGAACTTCGTAGCTATTCTCTTTTGAGTTTGCGAATGAACTTAATAACAAAAAACTAATTAGTACTAGTACTTTCATTTTATTTACCTCCGAGGCATATAGTATTTTCCTATCAAATTTTTTTTTGTTTAGAATATGGAGCTGGAGGCTAATTCGAATTATTGGACAAGAAAACACTGACATTGATGTGTCATGTCACAAACTAACATCTCAGGATTACGGATATGTGGATTCAGTTCGGTAGGTGGTATTTTTCATATTCTCAAATTTCACCTGTTTCTGGGTTGTTTTTAAGTAGAGAACTGTTAGGTAAAATGAGCTCGTTATTGCCAAGAGATATGAGTACCAATACGATTTTTATGGATTTTTGCGTATTTTATTTTAGTTACAATCGTAGCTAACAAAGCTCGTAGTTAGGCGATTATCATTTTTCAGGAATACCTACCTTTGTAATCTTTTATTCTTACGGAAGTTTAGGTAATTTAGGTAGCGTAATTGTTCAACTTATTTTTCGTACTGAACAGATTGTTTCAACGGAACTTGGCGTCTATGAGATGGAATGTTAATGATAGCCGCATTTCTATTACCTGTTCTCACATAAACCATAGGGCTTTTGGCAAGGGACGGATAGTTTACGAGGGCGTTGTTGATCAAATCAGCTTGAGGATCAACAACGCCGTAGATGACTAGCAGTTAGCCTCTTACGGGCATACCTAGTCTTATGACTTTGTTTATAGCTTTAACATTCGCCATAATTTCGCCCACTTGAGCGTTGTAACATCTCAAGCTCAGTTTACCGCTTGTGAGTTTTTTATATCGGGATATTGCAGTCTCAGATATTGAGCGATAGTGATAACCAGACTCGGATTTCCACTCCGCTATTCTTCCGTTTTTCAGAGCCTCTACGGCTTCATTTCTGGGATGCCCATCTTCCCAAAACGCTGCATTCTTACGAGGGGGTATTAACGGAGTACAACCTTTCTTTTTCAAAGTCTCGTGGCAACTTTTTGTGTCATATGCTCCGTCAGCAGATACAGCATCGATCTTTCTACGTAAAGGGTTGAGCAACGTTGGCAGCACTTCGCTATCACCAACATTGACCAGACTGACCTCGGCACTAATGGCTTCATGGGTATCTACATCAACGGCTAAGTGCAGCTTGCGCCATGTTCTGCGTTTTTCTGCCCCGTGCTTTTTCACTTTCCACTCACCCTCACCAAAGACTTTGAGACCAGTCGAGTCAATGGCGATATGGCGGATAGCCCCTCTCGATTTATTGCGATATTTGACCTGAACCGTCTTCGAGCGTTTACTGATACAAGTGTAGTCAGGGGACGTCAATTGTACGTTCAGTAGTTTAAATATCGAGTCGATAAAGCCTTGAAGAGCTCGTAACGGCAGAGAGAAGATACCCTTAATCATCAACGCAGTTTCAATCGCAGTATCTGAGTATTGGAAGCCTCTACCACGGTTACCATGATGGGTTTTGCATTGCCATGCATCAATGGCTGAGTCATCTATCCAGAACGTAACCGAACCACGCTTGCACAGAGCTGTATTGTACTCGGCCCAATTCGTTATCTTCTTTTTCGCTTTCCCCATGTCATCACCGCTCTTGCCATCACAAAGGATCAGATCGCAGGACTTGGAAAAGGTTCAATTGATTTAGGCAACAACGCCGTTTACGAGGATACCCATGTTCCTAGAAGACAGCGTCTTGTTTCGGTGGAATTTTCGGTGGTGCCAGTTTGCCATGCATCAAAGATGGGTACATGAAAAGGGTAGCTGAGCCCAGTTTAAACATAGAATTAATGACGCGTTAAAGTCTCTTAATGGCAGTAAAAATACGTGCTTAATTATGAGAACTGCCCTAATCGCTAAGTCACTAAACAAAACAATTGACCTGCTTGGTTTACTTCTATTGGTGAGCGGTCTCTTTATCAGTCCAAAGTGTCAGTTATTCACGATTGATTACAGCTTGGTTTAGGAAAAAAATCATTTGAGAACTACAAGCTAGATCATCCGCTCATAAAAATAAAACCATTTGTATTAAACACAGAATGTAAGGCTGTCAGTCCTGCGCCACTTTTGCCTACGATGTTTGCAGTATTTGAAGAGTTACTAGCGTTAAACATATGTTTAAGATTGAACTTTACGGAAAAACTCAACTACATACGATGTTCAATCAGAATCTCTATGTGATGAAAAAAAGTCTACAATTTTAGGCTCTTTCATCATAGTCGTCTTTATTTTCTAATTGTTCTTCAAGCCTTATTTTGATTTGTGCTAACTCTGTATACTCTTGATCACCGCAGATTCCGGTCATTTCATTTTCTACTAAATGTAAAAGTATTTTTATTTGATAACCATTTAGTTCCATTGCGCCTTCTCCACTATTCAGTTTATCCTTCTATAAATCATTTAATGAGTTTATTGGGAAGCAGCTTTTCAAGAACATCCTTGAATCCGGGATCTGAGACGACTGTATGTTTCCTAAGTGGTCGTGCTGCATAAAGTGTCCCTTCATCATTAAAGTAAAACTGGCCACATTGACCATCCAAAAAATTTGTCAGAATCTCTACATCTAAACTATTAAGCTGTGGTGAGGGAAGATTAAGTTTGGAGTTTTGGTCCGAAGGCGGTACAACTTGGTTTGGGTAGACCGCTGGTAACTCTCGAAGCTCGCGTATTGCGGCGTTTTGCTTGCTCAGAGAAGTCATCTGACCATACAAAACGGAAATCTTGTACCGTAATACAGGATCAGCAATATTCAGTAGGTCATCTTCAGTAATAAAAGGGTTGGGTTTATTTACGCTGGTAGCTTGTTTAGTGCTAGCTAAAACAGCAGCTTTAAGCCCTTTTTTTTTTCCCTGAGCAACTTTAATCCAAGCGTCAATTAAAATAGGGTAAGGGTTTTTACCAGCTCTTCGGTTGTAGATTGATTGCTCAGAGATGAGAGTTCCATTGCTAGCTAACGCCTTAACCACTGCCGG
Source organism: Vibrio sp. ABH4_348 (assembly GCF_056159765.1). Taxonomy (NCBI): domain Bacteria; kingdom Pseudomonadati; phylum Pseudomonadota; class Gammaproteobacteria; order Vibrionales; family Vibrionaceae; genus Vibrio; species Vibrio sp. ABH4_348. The sequence continues at coordinate 831,740 of NZ_JBSWVW010000001.1, forward strand.
AACCGATGGGGATCCGTTTAATCCCACGATTTTTTCGCAGATATCTTGAATACTCTTAAGTGTAGTTTTTACTTGCTCTCTACGTGTAGTTCCCAAAAGCTCTTCAAACAACTTATTTACATCATTACTCGTTATTACGTCTTGTTTTTTCATGTTTAGTTCGTTTGCTCAGTTCGCTGTTCAATTAAATCGTTAGGAATATCAACTGGGAATACCTCTAGAAGTTCCTTTTCAAGTCCAAGCTCTGATAGCTTGGTTCGGCCATCTTTTAGAAGTTGGAGAGTCCTGGAGTCTACTTTTGTTACTAAAAGCTTTGCGAAAGCGTCTGCAGATATCTGCTTCTCCTCTTTTGTTAAATTCATAAGCATCAGGGGTTGATGTCCATTTCTTAGTAAGATTTCATCCATGAACATGTCACGTTCGCGTTCAAAATCGATGTTTCGTTCTTGCTTATAGAAGCGACTTGCTTGAATGACGAAATCCAAGCTTTGGAAATTGTTTGGCGCCTCGACATAATCTATATCAAACTCTGAGTCGCTATGCATTAATAGAGTAGGAGCATCATTCATTTGAGCACTATGTTTCTCGGCAATAGGAGCATTAGGAAGTTTTTTCACTTTCTCAATTAGGTTATGTGTTGCGTGTAACTCCATAAAAACATTGTCAAGCTCAATCGAATACTTTTCATTTAAAGTCTGAGCCTTTTTGATCTTTGCGTACAATTGCGAAGATACTTCCTTGCCATCTTGAATCAGAACCTTGCGCTTCACCTTCAGGATTTGTTCCTCTTGCTGGGAGTCACTTAGAACGTTCGAAATCTTCTCTGACTTCAGAATCAGAGAGTTGCCATGAACCCAAAGCTCAGTCAACCAAGGCAACCCCGTGATAAAGTGACGACACATCACACAGTTTTTATCTTCAACAGGCAAATAGACCGCTTTTGATTTACCACTTTTACGGACACAATCACCACCGTCATGACATCGGGTACCATTATATGGACACAAACCTAGATTTGTGCCGTCCCACAAAGAGGCGGTGCAACGGGACACCTTAGATTTTGCACCATCAATTGCATCCTCAGAGTTATAGGCGGCATATTTCGCAACCTGATCCCAAGCTGCGTCTTTCAACCAGTTTTGAAAGCTCTTCTGGTACTGAAGTTCTATATCACGACTGGCTTCATTTAGGACTTCACTAATGTGGCGCGGATGAAACTTTTGATAGTAGATTGTCATTAAAATACTTTTGTGACCTGCTACAATCTTACTCAAAATCTCAATAGGAACCCCTTGATGGGCAAGAGAGGTCAGCCCGGCAACTCGCAGACCATGAGGTGTATAGAGCGCTTGCTGAGGGGCGTTAGTGTACTCGTTACGAGATAGAATAATTTGACAATTTACACCTTCTTCTTGTAAGCGTTTTTCCAGCTCGGCCATTAACTTAACCCAGAACTCGTGCAGCATACGATTTGTTGGCGGCATTTGACGATTGCCATTCTTAATATTTTTAGCTGAACGGAATAAATAGAATCGGTCCGGTATGGAAGCCATTACTTTTTGCGAGGGGTCATCTTCGAAAACGGTAATTGGAATGTCTTTATATTGAACAGGTGCAGTTACAGGGTTATGCCTTTCTTGCCAATTCCTTAATTCGTCAAAATATTTGATAACATGAGGGTTTTTCCATGGAATTTCATAACCTGACTTTTCGCTATAGCCGACTTTTTTATCAGCCGTTTTATTGGAATTGATATATAAAACAAATTCAGGATTTAAAATACCATTGATTAACTTCCTTCTGAATACGCCTCGATTCGTAACTTTTGCACCAATGTTCTTCCAGTAATTAGCAAGCTGGTGGGTGTTTTTTACCCAAGTGTCGGCCTGAGCGTCGTATCGCCACATATCGCCTTCGCCAGAGTCAAGGCGTAGTACTTGAATTTTTCGCAGAGGAATTTCAAGCATCACTAGATACAGAAATGTAATGACAGGGATCCAAACAGGATCACCGCTTTCGTCAACAATACTTTTATTGTACTGAGAAGTGATGGACTTAGCCCATTCGTAATCATTTTCAGTCAGTATTTCTTTTAGCTTAAGAACCATCCACAAAGGAGGACTTGGCTTCGATGACTCGCTTAATTTGATATCACTATTGTTTTCACTTCCATGCAATTGAATTACTTGGTTTATTTTGTGGTTACTCAAAATCGGGTGACCCAGAGTTACTAACTCACCATTTTCATCTGTGTCCGACATATAAGTCGCTATATACCAATTTCCGAAGGAATTCATCCTACTTATTGTTTTGATTAATGTTTTACTGGTGATCTTGTTATTCTCTACAAGGGTGTTTAACCAACTGTAAAACTCTTCACCGCGGTATTTTGAAAAATATAGTAATGGATCATCAGGAAAGTGGTTTGGGTCATCTGACGCATATGTCTCTTCAATGAAATCTCGCATTTTTGTAGCGCAATCTTTAAAGCTTTTGGTGGAAAAAGCATTTTTTGCATCTAAGAACTCAAGCCAAGAATCGACCCACTTTTTCATGTGTTTGTCAGGGTTCGCGAACAGATCTCTCGTTCTATCGTTAGTGTCAGAACGTTGAACTTCAACACATTTTACGTAGTCGTCGATTTGAAAGTGATGATCGAGGCAGAGAGCCATAGCTCGCAAAGCCTTGCGAACTTGTGGATTGGTGTCTTCATGCCATCGGTTGTTTTCAGTTCGAATTGGGAGAATGAACTTCTTAAATATGTCGACTGATATCTCGGAAATTGAGCTTACATTATTGATATATTGAAAAAACGCTATAGATCTGTGGAAATGACTATTTGCTGACCTACGGCCTTCTTCACTAACAACATTGCCATTGAGATTTAAGTTGTCATGAATGATGCTCAACTCATTATGTAAAATCGAGACGCTTGGTTTAGTGAATTGACTAGCATTGAAGCGGTTATTATTTCCAAGATTTTGATAGAAAAAAAGACTATTAATTTTTACTTTACCATCTTTAGCAAGACGCTTTAAGGTGGCCATTCCTTTTTCATGAGCAGATATTGCTTCTAGACTTTGTTGAAACTTAGGTACAAAAAACATAGCGCTGATAGTAGCTTGCTCGTAATCACTTACAGACTCACAAAACTCAATACCTTTCAATTTTTGAGTACTTTCGGAAGTCATCATCTTTATCCTTAGATACCACTAATCTTAAATTTGTTTTCCACAGGATGGCCAATGGAATACCTACTAAGGGTTGCTCTGATTTTCTCTGCAGATATATCTTTGTAGGCTTCTTGAGAATTGATGCTTCGCTGGCGTAAGGCTTTTTGTATCATTTTGGGAGGCACCCCAAGATCTGTAAGCGCCTGTGCAAAGAGATGGCGAAGTGAGTGAGGGTTCATTGCTGCATCTCTCCCACGGGGAATTCTTTGACCCAAGTATGATTCAAGCCGATAAAGTGCTTTGTCAAAGCTTTTATCAAATTGGCTAATTGAATATGGAGCACCTGCGTAACTCTCGCCAGTTCTATGGTCTACACCTGTGGCTACAAATAAAAAAGGATGGTCGTGACCATGATTTTTTTGATAGTCCAACATTAATTTGCTCCTGTACGATAGATATATAGAGTACATAGAAGAGAATAGTGCTTCTGCTGATTCGTGTAAAAAATATACGTCTGCATGATATGACTTTTTGTCTACAGCAAGTTTTTTCCATCCAGCTTTGAGTGATTTAGGGTTATTTGGCTTGTGTCTTGGCAGGATCCCTCGTTCCTTAAGGTACTGAGCTCTAGTCTTAGGTCCTTCACCAATTAAGTTTACTTTCGCTAAGCTAGGGTGAAAAAGCTTAACTTGGCATTTAAATTCACTGGTAGGATAGATGTCGTTAAACCACAAGTGCAGTGGTTCACTTTTTCTCATGCCTCCGAATAGAAGCAGTAAGGTAATCATTTTTGCAGTAATGTCTTCGCGTTCAAAAGGATCAGTCGCTAGAGGGTTTTTTACAAATCCATACTCAAAAAGTGGTACGACAAGTTCCACAGGGAAGCTTTTAGTTTCAGATTCAGCATTGATGTATGATTTGGAGTCATCTTCGAACTCATATCCGAATGTCCGGCGTGTCTCAATCAAAGCTTCAGCAACCGTATTTGGGTTTTTGGCGTGCTCCATAAAGCTTTTACTAATAATGTTTCTTGCAGACTTTAGTAGAGATAGAGTTAAATTTTCTGTTGAGCTAAACGACTGTAGGAATGCAGGCTCATTCTTTGGCTGTTTCTCAAACTCTGATATCCAATCAATGAACGTCGAGAGGGAAGACCTTAATCTTTTTGCTTTATCTAAACCAGTTGGTGCCCAATAGAGACAAGTGGGGTCTTTACCATCGCTTCCAATTGTTCCGTTTTCAAGGCTAGACATGAAACTGCGAAGCTGCGTGTACTGATCAACATCAATTTTACGCTGGGCGGTGCAGTAATCATAAAACAAGCCCACTGAACGCGTGACGTCACGCATCCATGTGTCACTTCGAGAGGGATATGCAAGAAAATAAGAGACTAGTGACCACATGACCGTATGACCATTTTCTGTTTCGAGATACAACACAGGAAACGCTGTAGCTGGGCTAGTTGCCACCGTTTGCTTCACAACAAAATGATATCGACCTGTAGGAGCGAATTCCTTCATCCATTTCTCTTTATTCTATGATTTATGTTAATGGTAACTTTGGTTAGGGGGTAGCGCAATTTTGATTTTGAATTCCAAATTACAATGATGGTGACTAAATTAACTAAAATATCGGTTAACTGGTAATTATAGGTAAGTTAATTGTAGGGTGTTAAACGAGCACGTCCCTTCTAAGGATGTGGTCGTAGGTTCGAATCCTACAGGGCGTGCCATTATTAAAAACCCCAGTACCTTGTGCTGGGGTTTTGTCGTTTTGGCCCTTGAACGACAAAAACTAAAATCTGTCATGAGGGTGGGTTAACTGATCGGCTTGTTTTAACCTCGACAGCATGTTTTCACGGCGAAGGTCCAATATCTCATCGATAAGTTTTTCTTTTGCCGTTAATCCAAAATGCTCTGAGTAGTTTTTCACTTTCGCGATTTCATCAGAATGTAGACGGTACACTTCTACCTTAAGTAGAGCCTCTGCTTCGCTCTTAATTAGCCCCTTACCCTGAAGTGTTCTGATTATTTTTCCGTCCAACGGGTTGTCTTTTCTAGCCATTCTCCATCTCCAAGTGAAGCGCGACGCATATTGTTCGAAATTACGTCGCATAACTTAGAGCTTCTTTGTTGCAGTTCTATGGCAGTCTATTCAATTCCATTTGACTTAGGTATTGGTCGATGCGTTTTTCATCGACTTTGACATGCTGTCTTTCAAGCAGAATTTTATCTCCCACTACGTGAGGCCACTGGCAGCGGTTCAGCATTTCGATATCGTTATGGTCATTGCCAAAGCAAGCGGTCTGCCTCCAATCGATACCGAATTTTTCTAATGCTGTTGCTTTGTTTGTGGTCTCTTCTTGACTAGGCACAATATCAAAGCTGCCTTCACCTAAGTGGTGATAAATGGCGTAGCCAGTGATTTCACTTTTGACGAACTGCTCGATAATTGAAAGCTGCGAGTAATCCAGAACAATCATCTTGGTTACAGGCTGCGCCATCATGTCTTGTACTGAAACTTGATAGTTTTTCACGGAATCAAAACGTTGATGGAAGTTATCTGGCTGGCTTGATAGGCAAAATTGCATCACTGAGTCTGCGACAAAAGGAATCTTGTTGCTTTCTAAATACGCTAACAATTTTGCGGAAGCGTCAATTGAAAAACTCTGATACTGGGTAACTTGTGCCCGTTCGCTGATCATAGAGCCATTACACCCAATGATGAGTTGTTTGGTCAGTGATTCTGGCAGCAAAGGTAGCGTGTCTCGAAGTGGCCTTGCTGTGGCAAAAATTACCTTGTGCCCGTTCTCAACCAAGGTATCGAGCGCCTGGGCGATCTCTGTTGCCAGTGGTTTATTGTGGAAGACAATAGTGCCATCTAGGTCGAAAACATAATTTAGTGATTGGTTTGCTGAGTGGCTTACTGAATAGCCCATTGAATTACCTATTGAATCGTAGTTTGAGGCTTAATATGTATTTGCCATTTTAGAGAGAGATTTAGTTTGTTTTGGCAGTTATGGCTCGAAATATGGTAGTTTGGGCCCAACTCAAAGTTTTCATTCAAAACCCGTATGGCCAAGCTACAACGCATTCAATTTGATCCGAATACCTGTATTCGTGTTCATCATATGACAAACAGACCACCAATTTTTGACTGGCATAAACACGACTGTTTTGAACTGATTTTAGTTTGCTCAGGCGACGCACAGAAAAACGGTCTTGGATTAGCCGATAACAAATCGGGTAGAAAGTACTTGGCTAACCAAGTTTCAGATATTGTTGAGCAAGAGTTGGTTATCATTCCTCCTTATGTAGAACACACGTGGGACACTGAACTTACTGCTGAACATGTTGTGGTGGTATTGCTTGATAAATCATTTTTTGATTGTTCATTGCCTGAAATTGGTGAAGCGATTCAGTGGTTATCTCAACTGAATAGTGTGATTTCTCTCAGTGCTAGTAACTGGAAAAACGAAACTGATTGGTACGAACAAATAGTAAAACCCTTAATCCAATTAAAAGTACAAACCGCATTAGAACGTTTGATAACGGTAATGCGTGTGGTAAACAGCTGTGCAGAGCATGCACCGCAAACTTCCAGTTCGACAAACTCGTTGTTAGCGACAGATCAAGACTTTATTCAGCAAGTGATGTCAGCAATATCTGATGTTACGGTCCGCACTCTTGCCGATTGCGCACTACAGTTAAACGTCAGCCAATCAACCCTAAAGAGAAAGCTCAAGCAAGAGTTGGGACAGTCCTATTCGCAACTTAGTCGTCAGATCAGAGTCGAGCGGGCGCAAAGTCTGTTGGCAACAACGAATCTTCCGTTGGCATTGGTGGCCGAACGATCCGGCTTTACCAGTGTTCGCGCGTTCAATTTAGGTTTTAAGCAAGCCACGGGCGTAACGCCTTCAAAGTATCGAAAGCAAAATCGCTGGCGAAGTATACGCAGTAGTTAAAAGTATCTAATTTATTGTGTAATGAATATGTTTTATATATGATTTGTATATAGTTTGAAGCTGCGAGTCAAAGACATGGGTATTGTTAAAATCTCAGATGAGTTACACGAAGAAATCCGCAAGGTAAGTGCTGTGATGGAGCGTTCCATCAACTCCCAAGCCGAATTTTGGATCAAAGTTGGCATGGTTGCTGAAACCAACCCGACAATGAACTTCCAACAGATAGTGGCGCAAATGCTCGAGTGTGCAGATTTGAAAGGCTTACAGTGTGAGACATCCGATGCCTAAGCCTGAAATCACGATTAAAACCAAACAAGAGCAAGCATTGATGCGTGAGTCGGGCCGATTACTGGCGCAGGTTTTTGTCATGCTTGATGGTTTTATCAAACCTGGCGTGAACACCATGCAAATCAACGACAAAGTTGAAGACTTCATTGTGAATGAGCTTAATGCCCGCCCAGCGAGCAAAGGCCAGTATGACTATGAATTTGTGCTCAATAGCTCAGTCAATGATGTGGTTTGTCACGGCATTCCAAAAATCAGTCAAACACTAAAAAAGCGAGATATCGTTAATATTGATATTACGTTGGAAAAGAATGGCTTTATTGCTGACTCAAGTAAAATGTTTGTAATGCCTGATGCGCCACCACTGGCAAAAAAGTTGGTAGCGGAAACGTATCAGGCGATGTGGCTTGGCATTAAGCAGGTAAAACCGGGCGCGACGCTCGGTGATATTGGCCATGCCATTCAGTCATTTGCGGAAGGTAAGGGTTACAGCATTGTCCGCGAATATTGTGGTCATGGCATCGGTCGAGAGATGCATGAAGAACCTAGCGTGTTGCATTATGGCCAGCCGGGTTTAGGTGAAGTACTTCGCGAAGGTATGACATTCACCATTGAGCCAATGATTAACCAAGGTAAGCCGCAGACTAAGTTACTAAAAGACGACTGGACTGTGGTTACCCGTGATAAAAAGTTATCGGCGCAATGTGAGCATACGATATTAGTAACAAAAGATGGTTATGAAGTGCTCACGCTTCGCCCAGATGAAAACATCCCAGTTTGATTCAGACTGAAAACAAGCAAAGGCAAAGTTATCTCAAAACTTTGCCTTTTCTTACTACCTTGGAGTAATACCTTGAAGCATTACCTTGATTTAACGCCTTGAATTAGCGCCAAAATATGAAACTAACTTAGTGGTTTAACTGAGCCACAGAAAAATCAGAGCACTGCCCGATAGCGCTTCAAGCCATCCCAAAGCTTTCATTTTTCCCTGACAAGCGTGTCCGTGCAAATAAGACAAGACTCTCGCCATAGGTTGAGAAAGTAATAAAGCTGCGACCGCTAGATGCAATTCGTCGGATTGCGTCATTGCTGCCCAACATGCAATACCGGCTTTAGCAGTAAACACGCCAGCGTAGATCGCCATGAACTCATTGAATCCATCTCCGCTCAGTTTTCCATAGCCAATAAACTGAGACAGACTGTGTGGTTTGAACCAAGTCCAGACCGCAAATAGTAAAAACGTCGCGGCAATAGCAAAAAGTAGCAGTGATGAGAGAAGAGGGGTTGTCTCTTGCATAATCCGTTTCCTGAGCGTGAGTTGATTAAGGTGTGGTTCACGGTATCACTGCAAATTTGCAAATATAATAGCCAAAAATCCAAATCAGTTTTGCGTATGAGCAATAATAAAATCAGTCCAACGCGTATTACAAACCTAGATCACCTAGCCGATTTTGTTACGGTAGGGAAGCTAGGTAACTATACGCTGGCGGCGGAGCACCTTGGCGTCCCTGTCAGTACTATCAGTCGCAGAATTCGAGCGCTTGAGGCCCGGCTTGATACGCGCCTATTTGAACGTAATACTCGACACGTCCGGTTGACGCAATCTGGCTCAGAATTGTTAGAGCAACTGATGCCCTTGATTTCGGATATTCAAGATGTCACCCAGAATATTATTCGAGGTGAACAAAATCTGTCAGGGTCGATGACGGTCAGTGTATCGAGCTTTGTTGCCGCAAATGGTGTGACTGATTGGACTTTGGAATTTATGCGTTTACATCCCGAAGTTCGGGTTCAGTTGTTGATTGGCAACGAGTTTGATTCCTTGTTTACTCAACCCATTGATGTTGCAATTCGCAGTGGAGAACTCGCCGACTCAAGTCTTATTGCCACCAAGTTATGCGAGCCAAAATTCACGATTTTTGGCTTGAAGGCATTGCATCAAAAAAACGTTAGCGATTGGGACGGTATTGCTGCGACCTCTTGTTGTGTGCCTAACCATTGGCCATCAAGCTGCCAGCTCAAGAAGCAAAGTAAAACCAAAAGACTGGAGTTGACGACGATTGCGATGGGCAATGCACCGGAGCCGTGTTATCGAGCGGTAGAGTTGGGTATGGGAGTGAGTCTTGGCCCAAGGTATTGGGTCAATCAACAGAGTCACCTCATTGACCTGACACCCGATTGGAACGTGCAACAGCCGACCAGCTTGTATGCGGTTTATCCGAGTAGGAATCACCAACCGACACGATTGACCCAATATATATCCTTTCTCAAACACAAAATGGAGAATATTTACTGATGGTTAGGCCCACTAAGGACGCTGACTCTACCAGCAAAACTCGCATCATTGAGACAAAGCGGTTAATACTTCGGCGCTGGTGCAATGAGGACCGTGAGCCTTTTGCTGCCATGGGGCAAGACGAAGAGGTCATGCGCTATTTTCCTTACTTGTTGGATAAAACTGAAAGTGATGCTTTGATCGATAGATTGGAATCTCTGATTGAAACTCAAGGTTTTGGCCTTTACGCAGCGGAAGTGAAAGCGACGGGTCAATTTATTGGCTTTGTTGGATTTATTGTACACCCGCAAGAATCAGGTTTGCCCAATGCACCTTTTACCGAGATTGGTTGGCGGTTGTGCCGAGAATCTTGGGGCAATGGTTATGCACCCGAAGCTGCTAGAGAAGTGCTTAAGTACGGATTTACTGAACTAGGCTTTGAAAAAATCTATTCGATGACGGCGGTTGCAAATATTGCTTCACAGAGGGTGATGCAAAAGATAGGGCTACTCAATCAAGAACCTAATTTCATGCATCCCAAATTGGCAGACGGTCATTGGCTTAGAGAACATGTGTTGTATAGTCTAAAAAAACAACAATGGTGATTTTTGTAATAGGTTGTTTATCAATAGTATTTTTCTATTTCCAATGATTCGAGATTAAGTTTTTTATGGTTTTTTACACTAAGGCGTGAGTTTGTCATAAAAGGTTCATAACAATATTTTTGCCAAAATCCTAATTGTTCACGATAGTTTAATAAGATTGTCATAAAACTCAGTTAGCTAGTTTAGATCGGATAGCTGTTTAATATTTTTGCAATCTTAATCGCACTCTGTTCTATCACTGCCATTAGGAGACACTATGCAGCATCAAGAAATGATTCAATACAGTGAGTTTGGGCTGATCAGTCGCACTAGCTTATTTGCGCTAGCGACGTTAATTGGTTGTATGATCGCCCTGTAACCACAACGCTATTCCAGCCGCGCAGCGAATCTTCCGCACGCGGCCGGGCCTCGAATATCCCGCTCGAAATTCTGTTATTCCTATTTTTTCCTATTCCTGTTTTTACAAAACAGACTAAATGCACGTAAGACGCGTTGAGTCCCAACTTTTGGGTATAATGTCGTTATCATGCTTAAACAGGTTTCTAATGAAATACTCGCCGATAACGTCAACCCGATTTTTAGGTTTGTCGAAAGTCTTCTATTCCCAAGTTTCTCCAACACCATTAGTTAATCCACGTTGGGTGAGTTGGAATACTGACTTAGCGAGTGATTTGAACCTACCTGTATGCCCTGACAAAGAACCTCATATGTTGGATGTTTTTTCGGGTCAAAAAGAGGGCTTTGGGTTTCGCCCGATAGCGATGAAATACACTGGCCATCAGTTTGGACTTTACAACCCGGATCTTGGTGACGGACGCGGATTGCTACTTGGTGAAATTCAGACTCAAAATGGCGACTGGTTAGATGTGCACCTCAAAGGCTCCGGTCAAACACCGTATTCACGCTCCGGCGATGGTCGCGCCGTATTGCGCTCAACCATTCGCGAATACTTGTGTGGTGAGGCGATGCAGGGTTTGGGCATCGCAACCACTCGAGCCCTTGGCGTGATTACCAGTGATACCCCTGTTATCAGAGAGCAACAGGAGCAAGCGGCAATTTTAGTGCGCACCGCTAAAACTCATATTCGCTTTGGACACTTCGAGTATTGTTTCTACACCGAGCAATTTGATGCAATGCGCGAACTCGCCGATTCGGTAATTGATTGGTATTGGCCACAGTGTAATCAGGCGTCTAAGCCTTATTTGGCAATGTTTGAGAACATTGTCGAACGCACCGCGTCAATGATAGCGCAGTGGCAATCAGTCGGGTTTACTCATGGTGTAATGAACACAGACAACATGTCTATTTTGGGGGAAACCTTCGATTTCGGTCCGTTTGGCTTTTTGGATAGTTATGAGCCGAGCTTTGTTAGCAATCATTCTGACTACGAAGGCCGATACGCGTTTGAACGGCAACCCAGTATCGCCCTTTGGAACCTTACCGCATTGGCGCACGCGTTGACGCCATTAATAGAAAAAGCAGACCTTGAATTGGCATTATCTAAATACGATTCCTTAGTATCCAAACAATACAGTGCACTGATGCGACAAAAGTTGGGTTTGCAATCGAAATACGAAGGGGATAGTGAGCTATTCGAACAGATGTTCAATCTTCTCGAGGTTAACCAAGTTGACTACACCTGTTTTATGAGAGCACTCAGCAGTTTGGATAGAGAATCAGGCCAGAGTGTCATTGACCTTGTTCAAGACCAACAAGCTGCAAACAATTGGCTAGCCAAGTATTTGCAGCGCTGTCAGCGAGAAACACATCAATCGGGAGAATGGGCAGGGAGCCCAATCACTGTTGAGCAACGCTGCCGTGCGATGCGCCAAGTAAATCCCAAATTTATTTTGAGAAATTACCTAGCTCAGCAGGCGATTGAACAAGCAGAGCAAGGTGAGTATCAGATGGTGGAAGACTTACGGTTGGTATTGTCAAAACCTTTTGAGGAGCACGCTAGATTTACGCAGTTTTCCAGGCCGCCACCAGAGTGGGGAAAACGGCTGAGGATTAGTTGCTCATCATGAGCCTTGCGACAAGCTCTGTTTCCACTCAACCAATTTAGACACTAATAGTCTTTTGTTTATGGGTTTAGTTAAAAAGTCGTTCATACCCGCGGCGTAGCAAGCTTGTCTATCACTTTCCATGGCATTGGCAGTGAGGGCAATAATGGGCAAGGTTTGAGCTTGTTCGCCTACCGTGCCACTGCGAATTTGCATACTCGCCTCAAAGCCATCCATTTCAGGCATTTGGCAATCCATTAAAATCATATCGTAGTTGCTGTTAGATTGAAGCGTATCAAGCAGCACCTTGCCGTTATCGCAGATCTTGTATTTGCAGCCAAGCTTATTGAGCATGCCAGATATTACCACTTGGTTAACGCGGTTGTCCTCTGCAATGAGAAGATTAAGTCCCAATTCGTTCGAGTCATCCGAGAGTGTTGCGTCGTCTAAGCCTGATAGATAGTTATTGGTAACGAGCTCGTTGTCTTCAAAGTCTTCACTGCTCACGACCGAAAGCGCTTTGTACAAATCAGTTGTGGTAAGGGGCTTAAGTAAATAGCCGCTAAATCCAAGTTTTTTGTAGTTACTGATGTCTTGGCTATTGTCGAAGGAAGTCATCATAACAAACTTGCTGTTTTGGCTACCCGGCTGTTGGTGGATGACACTGCTAAAGGCTTCGCTTTCATCGATCGACATATCGATAAGCGTGATATCAAAGCCTTTTTTGTGTTTATCTAGACACTGCCGACAGGCTTCAATTGCTTGCGCCTTGTTTTGCGCACTGTAGGTATCAATGCCCCAATGCTCTAATTGTTTGATCACAATCGTAGTGTTCATCTGATTATTATCGATCACTAGAACATGCAAATTTTCAATGTCCAATGTGGGCACTGAGCTGGTCGATTGCTCAGATTTTTCGACCAGAAGGTCAAAATAAAATATGGTGCCGGTGCCGACTTCACTGACTACATGGATATCCCCATCCATAAGATGACAGAGCTTTTTGACAATGGCGAGGCCTAGCCCTGTACCACCGTACTTGCGGGTTGTGGAAGCATCGACTTGCTCAAACTTGTCAAAGAGCTTGTTGAGTTTATCTTCGGGAATACCGATTCCGGTATCTGAAACGGAAGCTTCCAGTTGCCAGTGACTAGTGGAATGTTCGGACAAGCGAGCTTGAATAACTATCTCACCGCTTTCGGTAAACTTAATGGCATTACCGATCAAGTTATTGAATATTTGCCGAATTCTCGCGCTATCGGCCATGATACCCGTTTGTTTGATGCCCACTGTATCTAAGATAATTTCCAAATTTGGGTTTTGGGTGTTGGCGGACATACCCTCGCACAAGTCTCCTAGCATTTTAAGGAGGTCAAAATGATGGTTGTCGAACTCCAACTTGCCCGCTTCAATTTTAGAAAAATCGAGGATGTCGTTGAGTAAGGTCAGCAATGAAATGGCACTGGTATGAGCTAAGTAAGCTTGATGCTTTTGACTGGCATTGAGTCGATTATCCATTAGGAGGTCAAGCATGCCGATAATACCGTTCATCGGCGTGCGTATTTCGTGACTCATAATAGCCAGAAACTCACTTTTCGCGGCTACGGCTAGCTCGGCTTTCTCTTTGGCTTCTCTTAACTGTTTTTCAACGAACTTGCGGTGAGAGATGTCTTGGACAATACCGGAAAATATGGTGCCTTCAGCCGTGTCGACCGATGCAATAGCGAGATTTATCGGGAAAAACTCGCCACTTTTCTTTTGGGCAGTTAACTCGCGTCCCAATTGACCCATTTTACCTCGGTGGCCAATAATGTGGCCTTTGCGAGTCTGTAAGTATTGCTCCAAATAACCTTGGTGCTGGCTGGCAACCTCATTAGGCATGAGCAGTTCGACGTGATTGCCAACGATTTCCTCGGGTTTGTAGCCAAACATGGCTTGTGCTGCCTGATTGAAGCTGAGCACATAGCCACTCGAGTCAATGGTCACCATGCCATCGGCTGCAGTATCGACAATGGCTTGTAGCGTTTGTAAGGTCTCGCGGTGTTTTTCCATTAATTGTTGTTTGGATTGCACTTCTTCGTCAAGACTGTGAACAGACGTTGTTGTGCGTTTAAGTTCGCCGGTCAACTCATTAATGGATTCAGCGATAGATTGGATCTCGTAGTCATCGTACTTGGGAAGCTGATAACTTAGCCCTCGTTGTGACAACAATTGGATATGCCTGTTCAGGCTTTCGATTGGACTAATCAAGAAAATATGCAGGACTTGGTAGTTGGTCACTATTATAAGTAGCGCACATGCCAATAAGCCTAAGTTAAGCACCGAGGTGATTTTGGATAGGCCAGAAAGTGCTTGGTCTTTATCAAAAGTTAGGTTGAGCTCTAATGGCATTGCGCCAATAACAAGAGTTTTTGAAAGCTGAATGTCGTTGTTTAACAAGCCGTCGTTGATTTGGTCACCAATTGCAGTATCGGTGTCTTGCTCAAAAGGGCTTTGGGAGGCTTGACCCTCCATGCCTTCGCCCAGTCCTTTGGCATCGATGTTGATGCTAGGTAAATCACTTGATCTGAGTTCTATACCAGTCAGCGGGTAGCCTGCACCTGTTAATCTTTGATAAGTATTATTAAGAAGCTCGCTCATCTGTTGACGCCAATCAATCGACATTAACAGCCAGCCATATAGTTTTTGCTCTTCATAGAGGGGCGCTAAGTACCATTGCGATGTAATCGAAGCAGTATTCGCTGAAGGAGTTAATTCTGAAGCTGAGGTTTTGCTAGTAGAGATGAAAGGGTCAACAACCGGGGAGCTAATTTTGATTTCTTCCCGCAGTAATGGATACAAATTGGCAAAGTCTCTGACGTTAGACCCATCCCAATGTTGGGTAAGGTTTGGAGCGAACTTTTCAGTATTCACAGCGTGGGTAAAGACAAAACCGTCAAAGTTAATAACCAGCAGATAGTTGATGTATTCTGAACTTTCAATAACCCGGTTAAGAGAGTTTTGTAATACGGCCGGATCCTGATTCAGTATCGCCTTTGATACGCTCTCATTGATTGCTTTGACTCGGATGACCGACAATAGCTCGTCGTCTTGTTCTTCAATGACACCTTCTATTAGTTCCAGGGTTCCAGACAGCTGGGTCTCTATGGTGTCGGTTAGCTCTTTCTCAGCGGTATGCTTGACGTAAATCGCCGTCGCCAGAAATAGGGTAGTCGTAATTAGGATAATGGCTGCAGTTACTTTGTTAGCTAGCTTCATTATTTATTGGGTATGGCCATTGTGAGCGAGCGTCATAGCGTGCTGACTATGTTCGGTAGCTAAAGCGAAGACCTGAATATCATCCCGAGAGCCAACAGGCATTGCATTTGCACTGGTAAATACTCCGGACGCTAATAAGAACAAGCCAATGATGGTAGCGTAGAGAAAGCGACTCAGTATCTTAATTTCGGTGGGTGTCACATCCTGCCCTTATGCCATGTGATGTCATTTTTAGTTTAGTAAGAGTTGGAAAATTTGCTCACAGTTGGCAGAGAAATATTTCGTAGATAGCTGAACACAAAAGAATTCCAAGCGATCGTGCTCAAAAACCGCAAAGAAAGTTGTGCTGGTAAACACGGCTTAGTCGTACAATTGTTGGTAGATGTAAACGAAATGTTGGAAAATCATGCAGGCCAAATTACTCGTTGTCGATGACGATAAAGAAATTCGGGATTTGTTGAATGAGTATTTGACGTCAGCAGGCTTTGAGGTAACGACGGCGTGTGACGGCGTTGAATTGCATGATCGATTGAACAAAGTTGGTTATCCGGACCTAATTTTGTTGGATGTCATGATGCCCGGGGACGATGGGTTTACTCTGTGCCAACAAATTCGACGCCAATCTGATGTCCCTATCATTATTCTTACCGCTGTTTCTGATGACACTGACCAAATTATTGGCTTGGAAATCGGCGCCGACGATTACATAGCAAAACCTTTTAATCCTAGGCACCTTATGGCGCGGATAAAAGCCGTTTTAAGACGGGTGCAGTTAGAGGGGAATAAGCCCGACAATAAACCGAGCTTAGATATTGTCTTTGGAGATTGGACGCTAAACACCATGTCTCATCAACTTCGTCATTTGGAAAATGGCGAGGTACACGACTTGTCCTCCGCCGACTTTAGTTTGTTAATGCTGTTTTTGTCCCGTCCTAATGAAGTACTGGATAGAGACACCATTTGTCAGGTAACGAAAGGCCGCGACGCTTTGCCTTTTGAGCGTGGTATTGATGTTCAACTGAGCCGGTTGCGACAGCGTCTGGGCGATAGCGGCCGCTTCCCGCACTACATTAAAACCATGCGTGGCAATGGTTACATGCTGGCCGTACCCGTTTCCCATGAAGGTGGTCGATAGTTGTGAAGCTGCCTAGGTTTTGGTTCCCTAAGTCTTTGGTTGCGAGAACCTTAGGCTTGACTGTATTAGCCATTGTTGTCGCACAAGGTATCGCTACGACAATTTGGTACTACGACTCCAAAAATAAAGAAATAGAGGGCATTCGCTCTGCTTCTGAGAGCATGGCCAATATGTTCGCCTCGACTGCCAATTTCTTTCAATCTCTGCCGGTTGGCTTTCGGCATATTGTGCTGGATCAGATTCGCGATATGGGAGGTACGCGATTTTTTGTTTCTTTTAATAAAGAAGCGCTTATTGTCGAGCCAATCCCGGATACCAGACTAAAAAAGGCCTCAATGTCGGCGGTTCGATCGGTCTTGTTGGATAAGTTACCTAAAGCAAAACAAGTACTGGTCGATTTTTCTCAGCCCGACAAACTGCGCCTACTTCGCAATGACTTGTTTCTCGACGATCTACCTAAATCTTGGGCACATCATACTTTAACGTTAAACCCAATTGACCCGCCAGTAATGGTGGCGCAAATTGAGTTGAATACCGGTGAATGGCTCTATGTAGCGGCATTGTTACCCGCACCTTATCTCACGCTAGACGATCGTTTGCTTAATCGAGAGCAGTGGATGTACTTGCTGATTTCAACCAGCATTTTGTTAGCGCTTACTTACTTCCTTATGAGGCGGCAAGTTAAACCTCTCAAGCGTTTAGCCAATGCGGCCAACGCGGTAAGTATGGATATTGAGCAAGCACCACTTGAAGAAGAAGGTGCGGAAGAGCTAGTGACTGCCACCCGTGCTTTCAACCGGATGCAGCAACGAATCCATCGCTATGTTTCCGATCGGGAACAATTGTTTTCGTCTATTTCACATGACCTAAAAACGCCAATTACCCGCTTGCGTTTGCGCAGTGAAATGTTGCAAAACGAAGTAAAGCGAGAAAAATTCAATCAGGATCTCGACGATTTGGAGTTAATGGTGAAAGGCGCACTGCAATGTGTGCGAGAAACGGAGCTTCACGAAAACAATGCCTATATTGACTTGGTTGGTATGGTGATGACCATTATCGAACCCATTAACCAGCAAACGACTAGGCTTGAATTAATCGCCAACGACATCCCGTCCATAGTGGCTAAACCTCTAGCTATTAAGCGTGTTTTAAGCAACGTGATAGATAATGCAGTCCAATATGGTGAACGCGCTACTATTACCCTAGAGTCTACACAAAGCTGTGTCATCGTCAGTGTGCTCGACAATGGTCCCGGTATCCCCGAACACAAACTTGAGCAAGTTTTTGAGCCTTATTTTCGATTGAGTAATGATGGGAAAGGGCACGGTTTAGGACTGGGCATTAGCCGCAACATTATGCACGGGCATGGTGGAGATCTCATTTTATCTAATCAAGCCGGTGCTGGTCTTAAAGTTGAAATCCTTATTCCCACGGCCCTAGAGGTCTAATGTAACAGTAATGTTACGTCAAGATTACTATTTGTTGCATTCTTTTGTAATCAGCTAGTTACACTTCCATTGAACGTGAAACAAACAACTGAAGCGCACAACATGTGCAAATCGGTGTTTAGATAAACATGGAAGATAACAATGAAAACCAAATTGAAAATGAACAAATCGCTACTTGCTTTATCCCTAATCGCGGCTCCATTTACACAAGCTGGTGAAGTGGAAGTACTTCACTGGTGGACTTCTGGCGGTGAAGCCAAATCGGTGGCGGTACTAAAAGATATGCTCGAAGAGCAAGGCCACTCGTGGAAAGACTTTGCTGTTGCTGGTGGCGGCGGTGAAAGTGCGATGACGGTACTGAAAACGCGTGCTGTTTCAGGTAATCCACCATCGGCGGCTCAAATCAAAGGTCACGACATCCAAGAATGGGGTGACCTTGGCTTCCTAACGGACCTTGACGACGTTGCACAAAAAGGGAAGTGGGACGATGCTGTGCCTTCATTGGTTACGGACATCATGAAACACGAAGGCAAATACGTAGCAGTTCCCGTCAACGTGCACCGCGTAAATTGGCTGTGGGCAAACCCAGAAGTGTTTGAAAAAGCGGGTGCAGAGATTCCGGTAACTTTGGGTGATTTCTTTAAAGCGGCAGACAAAATCAAAGCTGCTGGATTTGTACCTCTAGCACACGGTGGACAACCTTGGCAGGATGCGACTGTCTTTGAAGTAGTTGCGATGGACGTTCTGGGTAGCGAAGACTACGTGAAAGCGTTTGTTGAGCTCGACATGGACGTGCTTAGCGGCGACAAAATGGTAGAAACTTTTACTCAGTTTAAAAAGCTACGTAACTACATTGACGAAAATGCTCCAGGGCGTGATTGGAACGTTGCAACATCAATGGTTATCAATGGTGAAGCGGCAATGCAAATCATGGGTGACTGGGCGAAAGGTGAGTTTAGTGCTGCTGGCAAGCAACCAGGTAAAGACTATGTGTGTGTCGCAGCACCGGGCACCAATGGCCAGTTTGCTCACGTAGTGGATAGCTTTGCCTTCTTCGAGCTTGGTAACGAAGAAAATAAAGGCGCACAAAAAGCACTTGCCGCAACCATCCTACAGCCTAAGTTCCAAGAAGTATTCAACTTGAACAAGGGTTCAATCCCAGTGCGTTTAGATATGGATATGTCTAACTTTGATAGCTGCGCATTGGATTCAATGGTGGCGTTTAAGTCTACATCTGAAAAAGGTGGTTTGGTTCCATCAATGGCTCACGGTATGTCAACGACTAGCTATGCTCAAGGTGCAATCTTTGACGTAGTGACCAACTTCTTTAACGACGACAATGCAAGTCCACAAGAAGCAGCTCAAAAACTTGCAAAAGCTGTAAAAGCGGCAATGTAAGACCCCCAAGAGGACTGGCTTGTAGGGAGCCAAGTCCTCTATTTTCACCCTAGTAAGTTGATGGATACAAATTTGTATCCAATAAGGAAGTTCTTATGGAGCAAGTGATCACTCGCTCTGCCCCCAAGCCCAGTCTTACTGACCGTCTGCAACATTGGTTACCCAAAATTGTTTTGGCTCCTACCATGTTGGTGACAATTGTGTGTATCTACGGATACATAGCTTGGACCGCAGCGCTGTCTCTGACCAATTCACGTTTTTTGCCCAGTTTTAAATTTGTCGGTTTTAACCAATATGAAAAACTAATGGACAACGACCGTTGGTTAACCTCGATTTCTAACCTTGCCATCTTTGGTATTCTGTTTATTGCCATTGCTATCGCATTGGGCGTCGCGTTGGCAATATTTCTCGATCAGAATATTCGCCAAGAAGGTGCTATTCGTACCATCTACCTCTATCCAATGGCCTTGTCTTTTATCGTAACGGGTACGGCATGGAAATGGATTCTAAACCCAGGGTTAGGTTTGGAAAAACTCATGCAAGATTGGGGTTTTACCAACTTTGAATTCGATTGGTTGGTGAATTCTGACATGGTGGTGTACACCTTGGTTATTGCCGCAGTTTGGCAATCGTCTGGATTTGTGATGGCGATGTTTTTAGCCGGATTACGCGGGATTGATTCGTCAATTGTAAAAGCAGCTCAAATTGACGGAGCGAGCTTGCCAACGATTTACCTAAAAATCATATTGCCGTGTTTGCGTCCGGTCTTTTTCAGCGCAGTGATCATTACCTCTCATATTGCCATTAAGAGCTTCGACTTGGTCACCGCGATGACTGCGGGCGGACCGGGCTACTCTTCAGACCTTCCGGCACTGTTTATGTACGCTCACTCATTCACGCGCGGACAAATCGGTCTAGGTGCGGCCAGTGCCATGATGATGTTGGCGGGTATCTTGGCGATTTTAGTCCCGTATTTGTATTCCGAACTTAGGGAGAAGAAATCATGAATAGTGCTGTGCGTTCTTCTTCTGGTATCAACCTTGGTCGCGTATTTATCTATAGCGTGTTGGTCTTTTTCGCATTGATTTACCTGATGCCGCTATTTGTGATGATCTTAACTTCGTTTAAGTCACTGCCAGATATTAAAGCAGGTAACTTGTTGTCCTTCCCTCAAGAGTGGGTATGGGATGCATGGGCTAAGGCGTGGGGCAGTGCCTGCACTGGAGTGAAATGTGAAGGGGTGAAGGGTTATTTCATCAACTCTTTGCAAATGGTAATTCCCGCCGTGGTCATTTCCACCTTAGTTGGCGCGTTTAACGGTTATGTTATTTCAAAATGGCAGTTTAAAGGCTCCAACTTGTTTTTCAGCTTGATGTTGTTTGGCTGTTTTATTCCTTTCCAAGTGGTACTTCTACCGATGGCAGCGACACTAGGTAAGCTAGGGCTCGCGAATACAACCATTGGTCTGGTCTTGGTCCACGTGATTTATGGTGTGGCGTTTACCACTTTGTTTTTCCGCAACTTCTACGTTGGCGTGCCCGATGAACTCGTCAAAGCTGCGAAGTTAGATGGAGCAGGATTCTTCACGATATTCTTCAAGATATTACTGCCGCTTTCGTTGCCAATCATCATGGTGACCGTGATTTGGCAGTTTACCAATATCTGGAATGATTTCTTATTTGGTGTGGTGTATTCCGGTTCGGATACCCAACCTATTACTGTCGCACTCAACAACTTAGTGAATACCAGCACTGGTGTGAAGGAATACAACGTAGACATGGCAGCAGCCATTATTGCCGCTTTGCCAACATTGCTTGTCTACGTATTAGCAGGAAAATATTTTGTTCGCGGCTTAACCGCGGGATCAGTTAAGGGATAAGTCATGGCGACATTACAACTCAATCAAATACGCAAAACCTACCCGAAAGCCGAACAAGAAACCTTGAAAGGTATCGACATTCAAATTGAGTCTGGCGAGTTTCTCATTCTTGTTGGGCCTTCCGGATGTGGTAAGTCTACGTTAATGAATACCATAGCGGGTCTGGAGGATATCTCATCCGGTCAAATCGTGATTGATGACATCGACGTATCTAACGTTGAACCCAAAGATCGTGATATCGCGATGGTGTTCCAGTCATATGCTTTGTACCCCAATATGACAGTGCGCGACAACATTGCATTTGGGCTAAAAATTCGAAAAATGCCAGCGGTTAAAATCGAAGCTGAAGTGAGCCGAGTAGCGGAAATGCTGCAAATTGATCACTTGTTAGACCGCAAGCCTGCGCAGCTTTCAGGTGGCCAGCGTCAGCGTGTTGCAATGGGACGTGCTTTGGCTAGACGCCCTAAGCTCTATCTATTTGATGAACCACTTTCTAACTTAGATGCCAAGCTTCGAGTGGAGATGCGCCATCAAATTAAGCGCTTACATCAAAAGCTGAACACCACCATTGTCTACGTGACCCACGATCAGATTGAGGCAATGACGTTAGCAGATCGTATTGCAGTGATGAAAGATGGAGAACTTCAGCAATTAGGTACGCCAAATGAAATCTATGCCAAACCAAACAATATGTTTGTGGCGGGTTTTATGGGGTCACCTTCGATGAACTTCATTAAAACACAGGTTGACCTCAATGAAGATGATCAGCCAATTATTCGAGTCACGGGAAATGGCGATCAACAGCATCAAATCAGATTGCCTGAGAGTATGCGTGAGCACGATGGACGAGAGTTAGTGATTGGACTTCGACCTGAACACATCAGCGAAATGAAGTCGGAAACGGGTGAGGCTACGACAGCACTCGATTTGCAAATTGAAGTTTTGGAACCAACGGGTCCAGATACTATTGCGATGATCGAAGTGAATGGACAAGAAGTTGCGTGTCGATTGTCGCCTGAGATGGATGTTCAAGTGGGTGAAACGGCTACTTTGCATTTTGACCTGAATCGCGCGGTATTCTTCGACGCTAATACTGAGCAGAGAATCGATTTCTAGCTCGACTTCAAACACCTTGCACTAGATTTTTATCTGGAAAGCGAACGTTTTCAGGCCCACCAAAGGTGGGCTTTTTTTGTATACCCATGTTTGTGTGCATAGGCCACAAATGCCCCATTTCGCAAAATATTTTGGGTCATTAATGACCCAAAATTTATGGCAGGTTTGTCTTTTCTTTCTCTTTCCTAAGCGTTATTTGATTTAACATTATGTTTTATAAGGTAAATAATTATTTTTTACGTGTTGGCTTAGTCCTTGCGTTGTGAATGTGACCACCTAGTGAAGGGTGCGAAATTTAACAAGGAGAACAACATGCTCAAGCCTCTTACTCTACTTTCAGCTGCGATTTTATCTGTGACCAGTTTTACTGCTGCCGCCAACTGTGATCCAGGCGAAACCGTTATCAAGTTCAGTCACGTAACCAATACTGACAAGCACCCTAAAGGCATTGCGGCGTCTTTGCTCGAACAACGCGTCAACGACGAAATGAATGGTAAGGCCTGTATGCAAGTCTTTCCAAACTCAACTTTGTACGATGATGACAAAGTACTAGAAGCTTTGTTGAATGGCGACGTACAGCTGGCAGCTCCGTCACTGTCTAAGTTTGAAAAATTCACTAAGAAGTACCGCATCTTTGACTTACCATTCTTGTTTGAAGATGTGGCTGCGGTTGATCGTTTCCAAAACTCTGAAGCGGGCGACAAGCTGAAAAATGCGATGAAGCGTCGCGGTCTGCAAGGCTTGGCGTTTTGGCATAACGGCATGAAGCAAATGTCTGCCAATGTACCTTTGATGCATCCAGATGACGCCAAAGGGTTGAAGTTCCGTGTGCAAGCCTCCGATGTTTTGGTTGCGCAATTTGAGCAGCTTGGTGCAAACCCACAAAAAATGTCGTTTAAAGAAGTGTATGGTGGGTTGCAGACTAAGGTTATCGATGGTCAAGAGAACACTTGGTCCAACATCTACGGCAAAAAGTTTTTCGAAGTACAAGACGGTATTACCGAAACCAACCACGGTATCCTTGACTACCTGGTCGTGACTTCAAATGATTTCTGGAAAGGTTTACCGGCTGACCAGCGTGATCAACTAGCCAACATCATCCGAGAAGTAACCGAAACTCGTAACTCTGAATCTAGCCGCGTGAATCAACAGAACAAAGATTACATTGTTGAAGCTGGTGGTGTGGTTCGTCAACTGTCTTCAGAGCAACGCGAAGCTTGGGTTGACGCGCTTCAACCTGTGTGGAAAAAGTTCGAAAAAGACATAGGTGCTGATTTGATTGAAGCAGCACTTGCCTCTAACAAATAACTACTACAGCTCGATGGTTGGCATTAGCCGTTGGTTTTGGTAGTGCCAACTATTGTAAACGCCGGATGACATTTTTTCGGCTCATACGTTCAACAATTAGAGTGATGTAGTGATGAAATCATCTTTTTTCTCAACATTAGGTCGATGGACAGATGCGATTGAAGAAGCCTTGATTGCATTTTTTCTGGGTGCAATGACCCTTTTGACCTTTACTAACGTCGTGTTTCGATATGTCTTTAATGACAACATACTTTGGGCACTTGAGCTGACAGTATTCATGTTTGCTTGGATGGTGCTGGTTGGCGCATCTTATGGTGTCAAAAAGCACTTTCACATTGGTGTTGATGTGGTGATCAATGCCGCTTCTCCTTCATTAAAAAAGACTTACGCCATTTTGGCGGCAATCGCCTGTTTAGCATTTTCGATCTTGCTTTTAATCGGTTCTTGGAATTATTGGTATCCATTTGCTACCGAGCGAGCTTGGTATGAAACCGATGATATTCCCATGCCCGAAATACTTCAGTTCCTGTCTGATTGGCTAAATGAAGGCGAGCGCTACGAAAAAATGCCTCGTTTTATCCCTTACATGGCGCTGCCCATTGGCATGAGTTTACTGACGCTGCGTTTCGCCCAAGGTTTCTATCAAATTTTGACTGGAAAAATGGATAAGTTGATAGCGGGCCACGAAGCAGAAGAAGACTTAGAAGCGCTCAAACAAAATATGTCAGAGGCGTCAGAGCCGTTCGACAATACCAACTCAAATCGCAAGGAGCCGTAAGCCATGGATATTCTAGTGTTGTTCTTAATGGTCATCGGTTTCATGTTGATTGGTGTGCCAATTGCGGTTTCTCTAGGTTTATCGAGTATTATCTTTTTGATGATACATTCAGACGCTTCTCTTGCGTCAGTTGCCCAAACTTTGTTTAACGCCTTTGCTGGCCACTATACCTTGCTGGCGATTCCATTCTTTATTTTAGCGTCGAGCTTTATGTCGACAGGTGGCGTAGCCAAACGCATTATCCGTTTTGCTATTGCACTGGTGGGTTGGTTCCGCGGCGGACTAGCGATGGCGTCTGTGGTTGCCTGTATGATGTTTGCGGCACTATCGGGCTCTTCGCCTGCAACGGTTGTGGCAATAGGCAGTATCGTTATTGCTGGGATGATCAAAAATGGTTATTCCAAGGAATTTGCATCCGGCGTGATTTGTAATGCTGGAACCTTAGGCATCTTGATTCCACCTTCTATTGTAATGGTTGTGTATGCCGCTGCCACGGATGTCTCTGTTGGTCGTATGTTTTTGGGTGGTGTGATTCCCGGTCTACTGGCTGGCGTTATGCTAATGATCGCCATTTATATCGCGGCTCGTGTCAAGAACTTACCTAAACAACCCTTTGTCGGTTGGGGAGAGTTAATCGCTGCGGCGAAAGATGCGAGTTGGGGATTGCTGCTGGTCGTAATCATTTTAGGTGGTATCTATGGCGGAGTGTTTACACCAACTGAAGCGGCAGCGGTGGCGGCGGTGTATTCATTCTTGATTGCCAATTTCGTTTACAAAGACATGGGACCCTTTGCGGATAAGCAGAACACACGCCCATTTTTTGTAAAGATTTTCGAGTCCCTATTCCATAAAGACACTAAGCATACGTTATTCGAAGCCGGCAAGCTGACTATTATGCTGTTGTTTATCATTGCTAATGCTTTGATTCTCAAGCATGTATTAACTGAAGAACGCATCCCGCAAATGATCACCGAGTCTATGTTGTCTATGGGCTTAGGGCCGATCACTTTCCTAATCGTGGTGAATATCTTGCTCTTAATTGGTGGCCAATTTATGGAACCCTCAGGGCTGCTAATCATTGTTGCGCCTTTAGTGTTCCCAATCGCGATAGCCTTGGGCATTGACCCAATTCACCTTGGAATCATGATGGTAGTGAACATGGAGATAGGGATGATAACCCCTCCCGTAGGGCTCAATTTGTTTGTGACAGCGGGGGTCGCCAAAATGTCGATGATGAATGTAGTGAAAGCAGCATTACCTTGGGTTGCGGTGATGTTCTTGTTCCTCATCATAGTGACTTATGTTCCTTGGGTATCAACCTGGTTGCCAACCACCTTGATGGGACCTGAAATTATTACCAAGTAAATTCCTTAAGTTACAAAATAATTAAAGGACCCAGCTGTTTTAGGCTGGGTCTTTTTGTGTTTAACGTCGATTGAACAAACTTAGCGATTTATTGACGAGCAATATCACAACAACTGCAATGACCCAAAGGTAGCTGGTTACAAACAAGGCAAATTTAATACTGGCGAATGATGAGTAAAGTACCGTTAATGATTGCGAAAGGTCACCAATTTGGTTGAGAAGAACAAAAGATACCAAGTTTTCTAGCGCATCGAAGATAGGCGCAAGCGGCAACAGAACAATAGAGTATTTTACTGTACTTGCGAATCGCTTTTGACTCCAAGATTCTGGCAATGACTTGTAACACGCCATACCTGCACAAAATAGATTCACAATATTGGCTGCGATAAATCCAAAATCGATGAACTGTGTTTCCCAATAAATACCTAACGTTCCCGCTTCGAGCATGTATTGGTAATAGGTGTTAAGCACTTCCGCATCGAATGTTGTTTGTCCTTGGTAAAACGGGACAGGGAATTGAGATGCGGCATAAGATGCATCAAGTGGGATCCTTGATAATACAGTTAGCCCGTAGGTGACGAGGGTTGCAAGCCACCACATCCATGCGGTGCCCTTGGTCTCTGTAATTTTGTTTAGTGTTGAAATACTGGTAGTCATAAAATTCCCTTAACATTTAGTTCGATGTCTAACTATGTGTGGAAATTTAAACTATTTTCTGCGTATGTCAAACGAAAACCTCGGTTTTAGTTAGATGTCATACCAGTTGGTGAAGGAATAAAAACGGAACTACGACTTGGATAACCCAAGTCGTACGGTATTTTTAAGTCCATTATGGGGAAAGTTAGTTAGCAAGATTTGACAGATTTACCTTTGGATCGAGTATGCGTTTGAAAATACTACTGGCTTCGCCAACGGGTGGTCTAAGATCAAGTTGATTGAAGCTACCAAGTTGATAGCCGTTGGATTCGACCTCACCGATTTCAAAGGTAAATACATACGCACCTTCAACGCCCATCCTGATATCGCTCATTAGCAGGGTATTATTTTTCTGATACACCGCGTAAAGCCCTTTCGTGAACTCTTTTAATTGGTCAATCCGAGAATCCGATGGAAGTAGCATTAACTTGTCTTTGACTGTTGGATAAAAATAATGGCTGACTTCGGAAGGACTATCAAAAACCGAGGCATATACCTCATAGTGACCGGCTTGAGTGGTTGCTACGCCACGCCATAAAAAGGTATTGAATGGCGCTGGAGTACTTTCAAAGGCAATTGGCTCAATTCCAGCTAATGCAAAAGACTGCTCTATCTTGTCATCGATATACCATTTAGCGCCCAAACTCCAAACAACGTAGACAGAGCTGATTACCAGCGCAAAGGTATTGAGGTTTTGTCTGACATGACCATTTTTGATAAACCCCAATACTAGTAACGATAGAAGTAAGGGCAAGGTATAACTCGGGTCAACAATAAATAGATTCGAAAATCCAAACGGATAATCAGTGAGCGGCCAGAGCAATTGAGTCCCGTAGATGGTGAAACTATCGAGCAGGGCGTGAGTGCTTAAAATTAGCAAGATTCCAACTGTCCAGCGCCGAAAACTAGCCGGCTTCGCCCAGGCAAATTTAGAAAACAACATCGCCAGTAGTGGAGCCAACAATAAATGGACAAGTAGAGAGTGGCTAAAGCTGCGATGGAAAACAAAGTTTTCGACAGCGCCTCCAAAATCAATCAACACGTCTAAATCGGGTAAAGTGCCGAGAGCCGCGCCTACTAATAGCGCTTTGCGTCCGATTTGGTTGCCAACCGCCGCGTAAGCGACGGCACTTCCTAACGTAATTTGAGTAACAGAATCCAAGGTAAACTCCTACAAAAAACAGACCCTAAACATAAACTAAGTGCATTGATCTGACATTAACCCCAGATAATGACTTTTATTGTTTGGGAATACTAAGCAACTGGGAAAAAGAGTCGGGTTTTGCATAATGTAACCGCCCAAGTGCTTGTGTGCTATGGTAACTATCTAGTCCCGATACTGCGACCGTATCCAATGATTCAATATCAATAAAACCATCGGATTGCAGCGCGTTACGCTCTAACAAAATGTGCTTGATTTCACCTATTACCAAATGGGTACCGTTGATGGCGAGTGTTTGCACCTCACATGTACTGACCGCAAATTTGAGTCGACTCTCTTTAACAAATGGTGCGTCAATACCTGTGAGATATTCTGGGGTTAGACCGACGTGTTCAAACTCGGATGTATCTTGCGGGTAACGAGCCGAACTTTGATGAGCCTGCTTCCAGATGGATTGATTGACCTGATTAATGGTGTAGATCCCCGTTTCTTTCAGATTGCTTAACGTATCGCGCGGTACGCTGTTTGGACGAATAATCATTCCCACTAGTGCTGGGTCGGCACCAAGGTGAAAAACTGAACTGACGATCGCCAAGTTGGCGACATTGTTTTGATCTTGTGTGCCGATTAAGTTGGCACTTTTAAAGCCAGATAAGCTGTTTACGAGCCTCGCTCGGTAGCGAGATTCCATGTTGCTGAGCTCTTGCTGATTGATTTCCTGAAACATAACGTATCCTTACATTCGAGATACATCCGATACGAAGTTTGCGATGGGCCCGATCGAATTTCGTTATGTTCATTTGTATTGTTTTTTATCCAGCCCATGTCGCTGCATTTTATCGTACAGGGTTTTACGGGGCAGTTGCAGTTTTTCCATAGTGTCTTTAATGCTACCTTGAGTTTGAATAAGGGTCTGTTCAAGAATACTTTTTTCAAAATTCGTCACTTGCTCAACCAGACTCTTTGAGTCGGCTTTTGACGTTTCTTCACCAACACTAATCTGTCCTAGTAAAACAAAACGTTCGGCGCTGTTGCGTAGCTCTCGAACATTGCCCGGCCAGTCGTGAGTAAGCAGCATCTCTAGTTGTTGTTCCGATAATGCTTGCGCAGTGGTACCGTAGCGTGACGCGGCGACCAACAAAAAGTGGTGGAACAGGGTTGGCAAATCATCTTTTCGCTCTCTGAGCGGGGGGATAGGTAAAGTCACCACGTTAAGGCGATAATACAAATCTTCACGAAAACGACCTTGCTCGGCTTCTTTTTTTAGGTCCACCTTAGTGGCAGCGATTACCCTAAAATCAACAGGAATTAGCTGATTAGATCCCAAACGTTCGATTTGCCTTTCTTGCAATACACGAAGCAAACGAATTTGCGCGGTCATCGGCATCGATTCAATTTCATCTAAGAACAGTGTACCGCCGCTCGCATGTTCAACTTTGCCGATTCGAGTGGTGTCAGCGCCGGTAAATGCCCCTTTCTCATGGCCGTATAGTTCGCTTTCGATAAGGTTCTCTGGTACCGCACCACAGTTAACGGCGACAAAATTGGCATCTCGACGCGCGCTTTGTTCGTGAAGTGAGCGAGCAATCAGATCTTTGCCCGTTCCGGTCTCACCATGTAACAACACATCGGCACTGGTGTTAGCGATGTGCGCTATGGTGTCGCGCAAGTGAACTATTTGCGGATTGCTACCGATTACTCTGGGGCCAAGGGTTTGACTGGCTTTGAGAGAGCGCTTTAGTTGTTCGTTTTCCAGCTGCAATGTCCGCTTTTCTATGGCGCGTCTTGTGCTGTCAATGAGTCGATCAATGGAAAAAGGTTTTTCAATAAAATCGTAGGCGCCATTTTGCATTGCGTTTACTGCCATGGAAATGTCGCCATGGCCAGTGATCAGAATAACCGGGATTTTGTTATCTTGAGACATCAGGGTTGATAGTAGATTTTCCCCGGACAGACCTGGTAAACAGACATCGGTTATCACCGTTTTAGGCGTGCCACGTTCTTTGATCGCCAGTAGTGCTTCTTCCACACTGGGAAAAAATGCCGCGTCGATGTTTTCCAGCTCAAAGCTTTGCGCAATGGCAGCACGAATTTCACTTTCATCATCGATAAAATACACATCGGTCATCGCTTGGTTTCCGTTGTTTTAGGTAATTGAATCGTGAACTGAGCACCTCCCAGCTCCGAAGAAGAGCAGGTTAGGGATCCACCCATATCATTGATAATTTGTTGCGAGATGGATAAGCCTAGCCCTAAGCCATTGGTTTTAGTGGTGTAGAACGGCTCAAAAATTCTTTGTTGATATTCAGGTGCGACGCCCTCACCAGTGTCGCTGATGATAATTGCAATTTCGCTAGGTAAATCTTCTACTTTGATATCAACCAGTTTATGGTCTTTATTAGCCACTGCTTGAATCGAATTATTAAGGAGATTGATCAACACCTGCTCCAACTGGACCCTGTTGGTTGTGATTTCAATGTTTTCAGCCGATACATTGAGATTGACTTTGACCATGGCTGAGCGCAGAGCAGGTTTTAATAAAGCTAAGCTTTCATTGATCAGATTGGCGACGTTAGTACTTTGAACATCTCGCCCGTCCGCTTTTTTAGCAAATGACCTTAATTGGGTGCTTATGGCTGCCATACGCTCGGTAAGAGAAGAAATTCGCGCTAGGTTATCGTCAACGCGTTCGAGCTTCTGTTTTGACAAAAAACGCCGTCCATTGTCGGCAAAGCTGCGAATCGCTGCCAATGGGTTATTGAGTTCATGACTAATGCTTGCCGACATTTGTCCTAAAACCGCGAGTTTGGCGGCTTGAATTAATTCGTTTTGGGTACGCTTAAGCGCGTCTTCGGCGCGAATGCGCTCTGCGATTTCCGCTTGAAGTTCCGAAGTCCGTTCCATGACCTGAAACTCCAACCTTTGCTTGGCTTCGTTTTCAATTGCCTCTAGTTGCCTTTTTTTGATGGCTCGGTGGTGAGTTAACATAACCGCCATGAAGATCACCGAGAAAACCAGAATTAATACTGTTTCAGAGCTCAATGTCTGCCAAAAAATATGGCTTTTGGGGGTGAGTACACGAACAGTTAGTGAGGTTCCTGGTAATTGTTTTGAGCTAGCAAAGTAATCACCATTGAAATCACCGCGTCTTGGATCTGCAAGTTCAGTCGGGGATGTGTTAGAAAGAGTGCCGACCAAACCCAATGATTCAATTGGCTGCTGACGATATTGACGAGATTCAACGACTGACTGATGGGTGAGTGGCTCTAGGTCGGTCAAGCTTTTATACAACCAATCTTGGCGATTAGACATAAACACCACACCATTAGGATCGGTGGCGACTAGAACACTGCCATCGAGGTTCCAATCGCGTTCAATGTCAGATAGTTCCATTTTGACCACAACTACACCAGTCACTTCCCCGGCGTAAAAAACCGGGTAAGAGAAGTAATAACCGCGTTCTCCTGAGCTAAACCCCAGGGCAAAGTAATGTCCTTTTGTTCCTAAGATGGCTTCTTGAAAATACGGACGCCAAGCGTAGTTGTTACCTAAAAACGAGCGTTGCAACCGCCAGTTGCTGGTGGCAATCGTATTTCCATGTTGATCAATTAGATACGTATCTGAGCCCTGAATGACATTGTTGACATTTTCTAAGTGACGATTGGTGATATCGATTTGTGCGCTGTTGTTCGGAGATAGCAGTGCGTCGATGATTTCTTGGTCTTGCGACAACAATTCAGGAAGGTGATCATATTTATCGAGACGCGCGTTTACCGTGTTAGCAACACGCTCCAAAACATAGTCGTGTTCAGACATCTGCTTGTCGTAAAAGTGGCCCCAAAAAATTGGATAACCCAGCAAAAGCAAAGCAAAAAATAAGGCTAACAAACCTGAGGTAAAAAGACGCGTAGAGTACATATTTCGAAAGTTTTTTCGTACCAATAAGGTCAATGTAACGGCAATTACACTTCAAGACCGCAAAGTGACCAACATCTCGACCAATTGATTACACGAGCCTGATCACCTTTTGGCACAAAAATGTAAAAAACAGCCCTTTTAGGTTGAATTTAGCGTTTAAGTCCCCATTTTGAGGTGAGATTCAGTCGGATTTGTTCGATTTTGATTCAGTCGGATGATTAATTTGCATAATGTGCACCGCATTCGGGTGATTAACTCGACACGGGGAAGACAGGTCGCTAGAATGCGGCATCTAAAAATCAATCTAGCGATTGGTTGGTGTTTTTTCATAAAAGTCACTAGCTAGTCGAGACCATGAGAGTGGTCCAAGAATGCAGTGGTACGT
Source organism: Vibrio sp. ABH4_348 (assembly GCF_056159765.1). Classification (NCBI taxonomy): domain Bacteria; kingdom Pseudomonadati; phylum Pseudomonadota; class Gammaproteobacteria; order Vibrionales; family Vibrionaceae; genus Vibrio; species Vibrio sp. ABH4_348. The sequence goes on from NZ_JBSWVW010000001.1 coordinate 863,891, forward strand.
TGTTTGTAAAAAGTAACGGCCGCTAAAAGGATAAGGTCACTGTCGTGGCTTAAAAGCTCAGTTAAGCTGAGCCAGTTTTGAGGTTAATGAATAATGCAAGTTACTGTTGAAACTCTAGAGGGCCTAGAGCGCCGTCTTAACATTACTGTTCCTGCGTCTAACATCGAAGATGCTGTGACTCGTGAACTACGCAACATCGCGAAAAACCGTCGTTTTGATGGTTTCCGTAAAGGCAAAGTGCCTTTGAAAATGGTTGCTCAAATGTACGGCAAAGCAGTACGTCAAGACGTAATGGGTGAAGTGATGCAGCGTCACTTTATCGAAGCTATCGTTAAAGAAAAAATCAACCCAGCTGGTGCACCTACTTTTGAACCAGTAAGCAACAACGCTGGTGAGGACCTAGTATTCAACGCGTCGTTCGAAGTTTACCCAGAGATCGAACTTAAAGGCCTTGAAAGCATTACAGTTGAAAAGCCAGTTGCTGAAGTAAAAGATGCTGACGTTGAAGAAATGATCGAAACGCTTCGCAAGCAACAAGCTACTTGGGTTGCAGTTGAAGAAGCAGCTGAAGACGGCAAACGTGCAAATATCGACTTCGTTGGTTCAATCGACGGTGAAGAGTTCGAAGGCGGCAAAGCTGAAAACTTCCCACTAGAAATGGGTGCAGGACGTATGATTCCTGGTTTTGAAGACGGAATCCAAGGCAAAGTTGCCGGTTCTGAGTTCGAAATCGACGTGACTTTCCCAGAAGACTACCACGCGGAAAACCTAAAAGGTAAAGCGGCTAAGTTCTCTATTAAAGTAAACAGCGTAGAAGCTCAAGAACTACCAGAAATCAACGACGAGTTCGTTGCTAAGTTCGGTGTTCAAGAAGGCGGCGTTGACGCTCTTAAAGCTGAAGTAAGCAAAAACATGCAGCGCGAGCTTAAGCAAGCGGTTAAAGGTCGTATTAAAGAGCAAGTTCTTGATGGTCTAGTTGAACAGAACGACATTGACGTTCCTGCAGCATTGATTGATCAAGAAGTTGACGTTCTACGTAAGCAAGCAGCTGAGCGTTTTGGTGGTAATCTTGAGGCAGCTCAACAACTTCCAAAAGAACTTTTTGAAGAGCAAGCTAAACGCCGCGTAGTAGTTGGTCTACTATTAGGTGAGGTCATCAAAGCAAATGAACTTAAAGCAGATGACGAAAAAGTGAAAGCAATCATCACTGAAATGGCTTCTGCTTACGAAGACCCAGCAGAAGTTGTGTCTTACTACGAGCAAAACGAGCAAATGATGAACAACATGCGCAACGTTGCTCTTGAAGAACAAGCTATCGACGCGATCATCGAAAAAGCACAAGTAAGCGATAAAGAAGTTGGCTTTAGCGAGCTAATGAACCAGCAACAACCTGCTGCTTAATTCGCCCAACGGTGCGCAGAGAGTTGACCTCTAGTTAACTAATCTGCTAACAATGGTCCGTATGATACTTGTCATCCGGGCCATTTATTTTAGGGATATAACAATATGAACTACCAAGAAAATAACGCTATGTCGCCAATCCTAGACGCCCTTGTACCTATGGTGGTTGAACAAACTTCCCGTGGTGAGCGTTCTTATGATATCTATTCTCGACTTCTAAAAGAACGCGTGATTTTTTTGACCGGTCAGGTCGAAGATCACATGGCAAATTTGGTTGTCGCACAGCTTCTATTCTTGGAATCAGAAAATCCTGACAAAGACATTTTCTTATACATTAACTCTCCAGGTGGCAGTGTAACTGCGGGTATGTCGATTTATGACACTATGCAGTTCATTAAACCTAACGTCAGTACGGTATGTATGGGTCAAGCTTGCTCTATGGGTGCATTCCTTTTGGCAGGTGGTGCGCAGGGCAAACGATTTGCACTACCGAACTCTAGAGTGATGATTCACCAGCCATTAGGTGGGTTCCAAGGTCAAGCATCAGATATTCAGATTCACGCCCAAGAAATTCTGACTATCAAAGAACGCTTAAACAAACACCTCGCTGAGCACACAGGTCAGCCTTTAGAGGTGATTGAGCGCGATACTGATCGCGACAACTTTATGTCTGCGGATCAAGCCGTCGAGTACGGTTTAGTCGATGCTGTACTAACGCATCGCGGTATTGAACAGGCTTAATATTGCTTCGCGCAATTAAGAATAATTTGATATACACTCAATAGTAATGAGTGAAGGCTAAGAGGTTAGCGAATGACAGATAAAAGCAAAGAGAGTGGAAGCAGCAAGCTGTTGTACTGCTCTTTCTGCGGCAAAAGCCAGCATGAAGTTCGTAAGTTAATCGCCGGCCCATCGGTATACATCTGTGATGAGTGTGTTGATTTGTGCAACGACATCATCCGTGAAGAAATCAAAGATGTGTTGCCGAAGAAACAGGCGGAGGAGCTACCTACTCCTAAAGCCATTCGCGAGCATCTCGATGACTACGTGATTGGTCAAGACTACGCTAAAAAAGTTCTTGCTGTTGCCGTCTACAATCACTATAAGCGTTTACGCAACGGTGATACGACCGCTGATGGCGTTGAACTTGGCAAAAGTAACATCTTGCTTATCGGTCCAACGGGGAGCGGTAAAACGCTTCTGGCTGAGACATTAGCACGTTTCTTGGATGTACCATTTACCATGGCTGATGCAACTACGCTGACAGAAGCAGGTTACGTCGGCGAAGATGTGGAAAATATCATCCAGAAGTTGCTACAGAAATGTGATTACGACGTTTCCAAAGCGGAGCGTGGCATCGTATACATTGACGAAATCGACAAGATCTCTCGCAAAGCAGAAAACCCATCTATTACACGTGATGTATCAGGTGAAGGTGTTCAGCAGGCGTTGTTGAAACTTATCGAAGGCACTGTCGCGTCTGTACCACCTCAAGGTGGCCGCAAGCATCCACAGCAAGAGTTCTTGCAAGTTGATACGTCGAAAATCTTGTTCATTTGTGGCGGCGCATTTGCCGGCCTAGATAAAGTGATTGAGCAGCGTGTTGCGACTGGTACTGGTATTGGCTTTGGCGCTGAAGTTCGTTCGAAAGACGAAAACAAGACCCTTAGTGATCTATTCAAGAAAGTTGAGCCAGAAGACTTAGTCAAATATGGCTTGATTCCTGAGTTTATTGGTCGTTTGCCAGTGACTACGACGCTTGAAGAGCTTGACGAAGCGGCCTTAATTCAGATTCTTCACGAACCAAAGAATGCGTTGACCAAACAATACGCTGCCTTGTTTGAGCTCGAAGATTCAGAGCTCGAGTTCAGAGAAGATGCGTTGCGTGCGATCGCTAAAAAAGCGATGGAACGAAAAACCGGAGCGCGTGGTTTGCGTTCGATCTTAGAAGGCGTGTTACTTGAGACCATGTATGAACTTCCATCAATGGACAACGTATCAAAAGTTGTGATTGATGAGTCTGTGATTAAAGGTGAATCTGAGCCATTGCTAATTTATAGCAATGCAGATAACCAAGCTGCTGGGGCTGAATAACCCTAAATAATTACGGAATAAAGGAGGTAAATCATTACCTCCTTTTTTTTATTCTTTCATTGAATCCAAATAATTAGCCCCCATATAATTTCCATAAAGAAGAAAGCGGAAGAGAGAATAATATGAACTTGGAACGTTCCGAACGTATCGAGATCCCCGTTTTGCCGTTGCGAGACGTGGTTGTATACCCGCACATGGTTATTCCATTGTTTGTTGGCAGAGAGAAGTCGATCGCGTGTCTAGAAGCAGCGATGGACAATAACAAGCAAGTTTTACTTGTTGCGCAAAAACAAGCCGAAACAGATGAACCGTCTAAAGAAGATTTATTTAGTGTCGGTACTGTGGCAACTATCCTTCAGCTATTAAAGCTACCTGATGGTACCGTCAAAGTATTGGTTGAAGGCCTGCAGCGTGCCAAGATCCACAAATTTACCGATGAAGAGTTTTTTATCGCGGACGCTAGCTTTGAGCTGACTCCTGAGCTGGATGAAAAAGAGCAGGAAGTGGTGGTACGCAGTGCTATCAACCAGTTCGAAGGCTTTATCAAGCTTAATAAGAAGATCCCGCCAGAAGTACTGACTTCTTTGAATGGGATTGACGAAGCAGCGCGCCTAGCAGATACCATCGCAGCTCACATGCCGCTAAAACTTGAAGACAAACAAGTAGTATTAGAAACACTAGACGTTACCGAACGTTTGGAGTTTTTGATGGGGCAAATGGAATCTGAAATAGATTTGCTGCAAGTAGAAAAGCGCATCCGTGGACGCGTTAAGAAGCAAATGGAGAAGTCGCAGCGCGAGTACTATTTGAATGAGCAAATGAAAGCCATCCAAAAAGAACTCGGCGAGATGGACGACGCACCAGACGAATTTGAAGCTCTGCAGAAAAAGATTGAAGAATCAAAAATGCCTAAAGAAGCTCGTGAAAAAACCGAGCAAGAGCTGCAAAAGTTGAAGATGATGTCGCCGATGTCAGCGGAAGCAACTGTGGTTCGCGGGTACATTGATTGGATGATCGGTGTACCATGGGCAAAACGCTCCAAAGTTAAGAAAGATCTAGCAAAAGCAGAAACTGTACTTAACGAAGACCATTACGGGCTAGAAAGAGTCAAAGAACGCATTCTTGAATACTTGGCGGTTCAAAACCGTATTAACAAGTTGAAAGGTCCAATCTTATGCCTAGTAGGTCCTCCAGGTGTTGGTAAAACTTCTCTTGGACGTTCTATTGCCGCGGCAACAGGCCGTAAGTATACGCGTATGGCATTAGGTGGCGTTCGTGATGAAGCGGAAATCCGCGGCCACCGCAGAACTTACATCGGTTCCATGCCGGGTAAGCTGATTCAGAAAATGTCCAAAGTTGGCGTCAAAAACCCACTGTTCTTGTTGGACGAAATCGACAAGATGGCCTCTGATATGCGTGGTGACCCGTCATCAGCGTTGCTTGAGGTTTTAGATCCAGAGCAAAACAACGCGTTTAATGACCACTACCTTGAAGTAGACTACGATTTGTCTGATGTTATGTTTGTCGCGACGTCGAACTCGATGAACATTCCTGGGCCTTTGCTTGACCGTATGGAAGTGATTCGTCTTTCTGGTTACACCGAAGATGAAAAGCTGAATATTGCTAAGCGTCACTTAGTTAGCAAGCAGATTGAACGTAATGGCTTGAAAAAGAATGAAATTGAAATCGAAGATTCAGCGATTTTAGGCATCATTCGCTACTACACACGCGAAGCTGGTGTACGTAGTCTAGAGCGTGAGATTTCAAAAATCTGTCGCAAAGCAGTGAAGAATATTTTGCTAGACAGCGAATTGAAGTCGGTGACTGTCACTCAAGAGAACTTAAAAGAATACTTGGGTGTTCAGAAATTCGATTATGGTAAAGCAGAAGACGACAACCGCGTCGGCCAAGTGGTTGGTTTGGCTTGGACTGAAGTAGGTGGGGATTTATTGACTATCGAAACTCAGTCCATGGTTGGTAAGGGCAAGCTAACTCAAACTGGTTCGCTCGGCGATGTAATGCAAGAGTCGATTCAAGCGGCAATGACAGTAGTTCGCAGTCGCGCAGACAAGCTTGGAATCAACACAGACTTCTACGAAAAGCGTGATATTCACGTGCACGTACCTGAGGGTGCAACTCCTAAAGATGGTCCAAGTGCTGGTATCGGTATGTGTACCGCGTTGGTATCGAGCTTGACGGGCAACCCAGTACGCGGTGATGTTGCTATGACAGGTGAGATCACACTAAGAGGGGAAGTGCTTCCAATCGGTGGTCTTAAAGAAAAACTTCTCGCAGCGCATCGTGGTGGCATCAAAACTGTGTTGATACCGAAAGACAATGAACGCGATCTAGAAGAAATTCCGGATAATGTCATTGCCGATCTTAAAGTCATTCCGGTTCAATGGATTGACGAAGTGCTGAAGGTTGCACTAGAAAGAAATCCGGAAGGAGTGGATTTCGAGCCTGTAAAATAGTGATGTGCAGCAAAAATAAGTAAAAGAGTACGCTGATAGGTTCAAAAAGGGCTTGTCAGCGTTTTTTTTGAGCGCTAAGTTTACCCAGTGTAGCTTCAAGCCTTGCTGTACAAAGGCTCGTGCTTACAAAGTGAAATGAATGGAACGAAAGCTACCGGAACAATAATTACTTATTTGGTGGCGCAAAGGGGAATCACAGTGAACAAAACACAATTAGTAGAAAAAATCGCATCAAGTGCAGACCTATCAAAAGCATCTGCGGGCCGTGCTCTTGACGCTCTTATCGAAGCAGTATCTGACACTCTTCAGTCTGGCGACCAAGTTGCTCTTGTTGGCTTCGGCACATTTAGTGTTCGCACTCGCGCAGCACGTACTGGCCGTAACCCAAAAACGGGTGAAGAAATCCAAATCGCTGAAGCTAAAGTACCTTCTTTCAAAGCAGGTAAAGCGCTTAAAGACGCGTGTAACTAATTCTAGAGGCTGTTCTAGTCTCAAAAAGGTTTTCAAATCTTTAAAATATGCGCATCGTACTGATGCGCATTTCTTTTTCTGATATTATCGCAAGATTGCTGTATAACAGTTGGCAGTCGCTCAACCCCGGTCCTTCCTAAGTATTTCAATCTAGAAAGTGGTGAGACAAACGGGTGTGTAGAGCAAGGTTTTTATTTGCGGAGAGCAGTTAGATTATGATGGATCGAATTCGCGAAGGCACCAATAGCCTCGTGGTTAAAATCATCTTGGGACTCATCATCCTTTCTTTTGTGTTTGCGGGTGTCGGCAGTTACATCGTCGGTGGTGGTCAAAACACCGCTGCTAAGGTGGGCAATGTCGAGATTGGCCGTGCTGAGTTTGAGCAAGCGTATCAAAATGAACGCAACCGTATGCAAGCTCAGCTTGGCGATTATTTTGCAACGCTTTTAGCCGATCCTAATTACGTAGAAACGTTCCGCAGTTCGGTTCTTCAACGTCTGGTTACGGACGCCTTGTTGGAACAACACGCTGCTGAGCTAGGGCTTCGTGTTAGTGATGCTCAAATCCGTCGAGAAATTCTTGCCATTCCAGAGTTTCAGGTTGACGGCCAGTTTGATCAAGAACGCTATCAAGCTGCTTTGCGTCGTGCGGGCTTCAATCCAGAAGGTTTTGCAGAGCTAATGCGTCGCGATCTTGTTAAGAACCAGCTCATCGCAGCGGTTCAAGCAAGTGATTTCTCTTTGGGTAATGAAATCGATACGCAAATGGCGCTATTTACGCAACAGCGAGAAATACGCCGTATCAATTTGTCTGTTGACGAGTACGCCAGCAAGGTTGAGTTGTCTGAAGACGAAATTTCACAATACTATCAAGATAATCCAGCTCAGTTTAGTCGCCCAGAACAGGTGAAAGTAGGGTATCTAGAGCTGTCTGCTCAGACTTTACGCGATCAGGTAGAAGTGAGTTCGGAAGAGGCACAAAACTACTACCAAGAAAATCTTGCTCGCTACTCAACGGCTGAACAGCGTGAAGTGAGCCATATCTTGCTTCAAGATAGTGAACAAGCTGAAGCTCTATTGGCGCAACTAAATTCCGGTGCAGACTTTGCTGAACTGGCCGCAGAGAATTCTGAAGATGTCGGTAGCGCAGACAGTGGCGGTTCACTTGGTGCAATTGAGCGCGATGTTATGGATCCTGCGTTTGAAGAAGCTGCGTTTGCTCTGAGTGAAGTAGGCGAAATTTCTGACATAGTAAAAAGCGATTTCGGTTTGCATATTATCAAGCTTGATGCCCTAAACCCAGGCGTTGCAAAACCATTTGATGCGGTTGAAGCGGAAATCACAGAGCAGTTGACCAGCGACAAGGCGGTGGAGCGTTTCTATGAGTTGCTGAATGACCTTGAAACCGTAGCGTTTGAATTCCCAGATTCGCTTGATGATGCTTCGCAAGCGGTGGGTGTAGCATCAGTGACTACCGATTTTGTCGCCATCGATGCACTGCCAAGTGCACTGAGTCACCCAGAAGTTATTCGTGCACTTGAATCTCCTGAAGTGAAAGAAGACGGCTTAAACTCATCCGCCATTGAAACGGCACCAGAGCAAGTGGTTGTGGTTCGTGTTGAAGATTGGCGTGAGCAAACTGTATTGCCGTTTGAAGAAGTTAGTGAGCAGGCAAAACAGTCTCTGGCGAAAGTTCGTGGTGCGCAACAAGCTGAAGATATCGCGATCGAAGTTGTCGAAAGGTTGCAAGCTGGTGATGAGAGCTTGCTTGCTGAATACGGATTGAGTTTTGGTGAGCCTGAAACACTTAGTCGTGGCCAACAGTTATCTGAAGCCGTATTTGCTATGCCTAAGCCAAATGAAGGTAGCGAGTTTGCGCAAACTGTGGCTTTAAATGGCGATGTACAAATTGTCGAGCTACTGAATGTTACTCAAACCGCAGGTGCCGAGTTTACCGATCAACTTAGTCAGCAGATCTCGTCACAAGCAGGCCAAGTAAGTATTACTGGGCTAGTGGATATCCTAGAAACAACGTATGAGATAGAGAACTACATTTCGCAACCGGTTTCTCAGTAATCTGTAATTGATATCTAAGTTATAACGGACCGCAAATGCGGTCCGTTTGTTTTTTTGAAGCTGCTTCTTTGGCGGGTTAAGTAATTGAATGATGTTATGCACTTCAATTGGTTAACTTAAGGGAGAACACTATGGGTCTACGTCATTGGCCAGATGTACGGCAGAAAAGTCGAATTTGGATGTTTTGGTTATTGGTTGTTGCACTATTTGGTTTTCAAGCAACGGTGCTCGCTGACCAAAGTAACACAGACAAACAACATGCAGGGATTGAGATTACAGTAAATATCAATCAAGCACCTGCGGAAGAACTTGCCGATTTACTTAAGGGTGTGGGGGCGAAAAAGGCTCAAGCTATTGTCGATTATCGAAATGAGTTTGGCCCGTTCGAATCAGCCGAGCAGCTTCAAAATGTTCCGGGTATTGGGCCAGCGACGGTGGAGAAAAATGCTTCACGTATTTTGCTCTGACTGTACAAATAAAAACAAAAAGATATAACAGAGATAACCAAGTGTTATCTCTTTTTACGTTTATTGGAAAGATAAACGAGGTTTTTATACCGAACTCAATCCGATGATACTGGTCTTGATGTTTTTCCCATACCTTGGTGGAGATCTTTTGCATATCACTATATAATTCCGGCGTTTTTTATTGCTGTTAGTTAAGCAGCTGAGCAAATGGAGCACGAGTATGACTCTGGAAAGCAAAGTAATTACCGTTGACGGTCCTAGTGGCGCGGGCAAAGGTACACTTTGTATGCTGCTTTCAAAGAAACTTGGATTCAATTTATTGGATTCTGGTGCTATATACCGCGTTCTTGCGTTAGCGGCTATGCACCATGGTATCGACTTGGATTCGGAAGAAGCATTGGTACCGATGGCGACGCATCTAGACGTACAGTTTGTCCCTGAAGGCGAACTGGTTAAAGTTTTCTTGGAAGGTGAGGATGTCTCACATGAACTAAGAAAAGAACAGACGGGAATGGCAGCGTCAAAAGTCGCGGCATTTCCACGTGTTAGGGAAGCGTTGCTTCGCCGTCAAAGAGCCTTTGCAGCAGATCCTGGATTAGTTGCTGATGGGCGTGATATGGGTACGGTTGTTTTCCCAGAAGCCAATGTAAAAATCTTCTTGGACGCCAGCGCTGAAGAAAGAGCGCTTAGACGCATGAACCAGTTGAAAGGCAAGGGCCTAAGTGTTAAATTTGACGACCTTTTGAGCGAAATACAGCAGCGTGATCACAAAGATCGAAATCGTGCTGTCGCGCCATTGAAACCAGCAGACGATGCGCTGGTACTTGACTCAACGGAAATGTCGATCGAGCAAGTGGTAGAAAAGGCGTTACACTATATTGAATCTAAACAAGTGGCCTAGGCGGCTTGTAAGGAACGTTGGTCGCATGGATGATGACCGATGAAGTTAATAACCCCACGCGGTAGGATACCCGTGGACGTTTATATTATTGAAGATTAATTAAATGACTGAATCTTTTGCTCAACTCTTTGAAGAGTTTCTGAACGAGACCGAATTCCAACAAGGCACTATCGTTAAAGGTACTGTAGTCGCTATCGAAAACGGCTTTGTACTTGTAGATGCTGGCCTTAAGTCTGAGTCTGCTATCCCTGCTGAACAGTTCAAGAACGCTGCTGGCGAACTTGAAGTTGAAGTTGGTTCTGAAGTAGACGTAGCTCTTGACGCTGTTGAAGATGGTTTCGGTGAGACTCAACTTTCTCGTGAGAAAGCTAAGCGTCACGAAGCTTGGATCGTTCTTGAGAAGGCTTACGAAGAAGCTGAAACTGTTGTTGGTATCATCAACGGTAAAGTTAAAGGTGGTTTCACTGTTGAACTAAACGGTATCCGTGCTTTCCTTCCTGGTTCTCTAGTAGACGTTCGCCCAATTCGCGACACGGCTCACCTAGAAAACAAAGAGCTAGAGTTCAAAGTAATCAAGCTAGATCAGAAGCGCAACAACGTTGTTGTTTCTCGTCGTGCAGTTATCGAATCTGAAAACAGCGTAGAGCGTGAAGAGCTACTAGAAACTCTGCAAGAAGGCAGCGAAGTTAAGGGTATCGTTAAGAACCTAACTGACTACGGTGCGTTCGTAGACCTAGGCGGCGTAGACGGCCTACTACACATCACTGACATGGCTTGGAAGCGTGTTAAGCACCCATCTGAGATCGTAAACGTTGGTGACGAGATCCTTGTTAAAGTTCTTAAGTTCGACCGTGAGCGTACTCGCGTTTCACTAGGTCTTAAGCAGCTAGGCGAAGATCCATGGGTAGCAATCGCTAAGCGTTACCCAGAAGGTCACAAGCTTTCTGGTCGTGTTACTAACCTAACTGACTACGGCTGCTTCGTTGAAATCGAAGAAGGCGTTGAAGGTCTAGTACACGTTTCTGAAATGGACTGGACTAACAAGAACATCCACCCATCTAAAGTTGTTAATGTTGGCGACGAAGTTGAGGTTATGGTTCTTGAGATCGACGAAGAGCGTCGTCGTATTTCATTAGGTCTAAAACAGTGTAAAGCTAACCCGTGGCAATCATTTGCTGAAGCGCAAGCTAAAGGCGACAAAGTTACTGGTAAGATCAAGTCTATCACTGACTTCGGTATATTCATCGGTCTTGACGGTGGTATCGACGGCCTAGTTCACCTATCTGACATCTCTTGGAACGTTCCAGGTGAAGAAGCAGTACGTGAATTCAAGAAAGGCGACGAAATTTCTGCAGTAGTTCTAGCAGTAGACGCAGAGCGTGAGCGTATTTCTCTAGGTGTTAAGCAAATGGAAAATGACCCATTCAATGCTTACGTTGCAGACAACAAGAAAGGTGCTCTAGTTAACGGTACTGTTACAGCTGTTGACGCTAAAGGCGCAACTGTTGAGCTTATCGAAGGCGTAGAAGGTTACATCCGCGTTTCTGAAATCGCACGTGACCGCGTTGAAGATGCTTCTCTAATCCTAAGTGTTGGTGACAGCGTTGAAGCGAAGTTTACTGGTGTTGACCGTAAGAACCGCGTAATCAACCTATCTATCAAAGCTAAAGATGAAGCGGAAGAGCAAGAAGCAATGGCTTCACTGAACAAGCAAGATGAAGGCTCGTTCGGTAATGCTATGGCAGACGCGTTCAAAGCAGCTAAAGGTGAGTAATTCCCTTTAAGCGAATAAAGGAGCCCATGTGGCTCCTTTTTGTTTTTTAGAAGCAAGATAAGCGTTATTTTGCTTCAATGACTAAAAAATGTTCACATTACATTAGGCAGTGTGATGGAATTGGAACTAAAATAGAGCCAAGTGTTTGTTGAAACAAGTATTACTGTCTATAATCAATTGAAAATAGTTCAAGAGGAACAATATGACTAAGTCAGAATTGATTGAGCGTTTGTGTTCTGAGCAGACACATCTTTCTGCGAAAGAAGTGGAAGACGCTGTTAAAGATATCTTAGAGCACATGGCCAACACATTGGAACGTGGTGATCGCATTGAAATCCGCGGTTTTGGTAGCTTCTCATTGCACTATCGCGAGCCGCGCGTAGGTCGCAACCCTAAAACTGGTGAGAAGGTTGAACTTGACGGTAAGTTTGTACCCCATTTCAAGCCAGGCAAAGAGCTACGAGAGCGTGTTAACGCTGGAATGTGATTAGAATTTTAAGAAACGGCATACTTAGGTATGCCGTTTTTTTGTCTTTGAGAGTCGACTGCTCGACTTCTATAAATTACTACCATTACTCCGGGAGAATTGACCGACAAGTTCAATATGAGCTTTCTGCTCACTTAACGATGCTCAAACTGGTGGTCTATAAGATCTGTAGTTGACGTTAAATTTTCATCGCCCTGTCTATATTGTCATGGTGCAACTGCATGAAATCCTGCATAATCGTAGGCTACCAAGTAATTGGAGATGACCACCCATGAGAGTGATCAAAATTGTTATTGTATTGGCTTTGTTTTTGGTTGCCCTTGCCCTAGGTGCGCAAAATCAGGAAGTTGTTCAGTTTAACTATCTTATTGCTCAAGGACAGTTTCACTTATCGACCTTACTCGGAAGTGTATTTGTTACTGGTTTCGCTGTTTCTTGGCTGATATTTGGTAGCTTGCACTTGCGGTCCAAAATGCAGGTTCGCAAGCTTAATAAACAACTCACCAAAGCTCGTTCTACTTTGCCAGCAGAAAACAAGTAAAAAGACTGATAAGGTACTAATCTAGAATGCTAGAAATTCTCTTCCTGCTGCTACCCATCGCCGCTGCTTACGGCTGGTATATGGGGCACAGAAATGCGCAGCAGGAAAAGCAGAAACAATCTCACCAAATATCTCGTCAATACGTGACGGGTCTTAACTTGTTATTGTCGGATCAATCTGACAAAGCGGTTGATCACTTTATTGAGCTTCTTCAGGTCGATAACGAGACCATTGATACCCATTTAGCGTTAGGTAACTTGTTCCGTTCCAGAGGAGAAGTGGACAGGGCAATTCGCATTCACCAAAACTTGATTTCGCGAACTGGCTTGACCATAGACCAAAAAAATATCGCCTTACAGCAGTTAGCAAAAGACTATATGGTCTCAGGCTTTTTAGATCGAGCTGAGAAAATATTTGAGCAACTGGTAGAAGAGCCCGATCACCAAGATGCTGCAGTCACTCAGTTAGTTAGTATTTACCAACAAACACGCGAATGGCAAAAAGCGATACATTACGCGTCCATTTTATTAAAGCAGGGACGTAAAAAAATGATTGGCCCGATTGCGCATTTTTGGTGTGAAATAGCACATCAAGAAGAGCTCGATGGGGATGATGCTAAGGCGATTACGAGTTACAAACGGGCATTAAAAGAAGATCCAAGGTGTGTTCGGGCCAGTATTGCGCTCGGTAAACTTTACATGCACCAAGAGGATTACGAAACTACGGTCGATTACCTATCGCAGGTTATCGACCAAGATATCGACTTTGCCAGCGAAGTCCTTCAACCACTAGCTGAGTGTTATCATCAACTGGGCAGAGAAGATGAGCTGCTTGGTATCTTAAGAGAATGCATCGTTAAAAAAGCAGGCGTATCGGCTGAGCTCATGCTGGCCCAATTAGTGGCTCAGCATGAAGGTGTAAGTTCTGCACAGGAGCTACTGACTCGTCAGTTGGTGAAAAACCCGACGATGAAAGGTTTTTATCGCTTGATGGATTATCACCTTGCTGATGCTGAAGAAGGTCGGGCCAAGGCGAGTTTGGCAACGTTACAAAAGCTGGTAGGTGAGCAGCTCAAGGTCAAACCTCATTATCGATGTCGAAATTGCGGATTTTCTACCCATTCACTTTATTGGCATTGCCCATCGTGTAAAGGATGGGGTACGATCAAGCCAATTCGTGGCCTCGATGGCGAATAGTTTTTCAAGCTGGTGATTTTCACCAGCTTGTTTTATGTAAGGAGAAAAAATGCTAGATCCTAAAGTAATTGTTGCCCTTGATTATGACAAACAAGACGATGCGTTATCTTTTGTAGATAAAATTGATCCGGCAAGTTGTCGACTAAAAGTCGGCAAAGAAATGTTTACCTTCTTTGGGCCTGACTTTGTTAAAGCACTCCATCAAAGAGGCTTCTCCGTATTTTTGGATTTAAAATTTCACGATATTCCAAACACTTGTTCAAAAGCCGTTCGCGCTGCTGCCGAGCTAGGAGTCTGGATGGTCAACGTTCACGCCAGTGGTGGTGAAAAGATGATGACCGCATCTCGCGACATTCTTGAGCCTTATGGCAACGATAGACCACTACTTATTGGTGTCACCATTCTCACCAGTATGGAGCAAGCTGACATGCGTGGGATTGGCCTAGATGTCGAACCTCAAGAGCAAGTTATGAGACTAGCTACTCTAACCAAAAACTCAGGCCTTGATGGTATTGTTTGTTCGGCGCAAGAATCTAGCCTTATTAAAAGTAAGCTTGGTCAAGAATTTAAACTGGTTACGCCGGGTATTCGTCCTGCCGGTGCTGCAGTGGGTGACCAAAAGCGTATTATGACGCCTGTAGACGCAATCAGTGCTGGCTCAGATTACTTAGTGATTGGTAGGCCTATCACACAAGCTGCCAATCCGTCTCAAGTACTAAAAGAGATCAATACCTCCTTGTCGTAGTTGTTATACCCGAGTAACCTCGAGATGCTAGTTTCAGCGAGAGTTAACTGACCTTCAGACAAGGCATCGATTGGAAGCTATAGTCATTCTACATCGAGAATCGATAACACAGTATGAAAGTCAGTTAAACTCGCCCTAGGGAGCTCATATTCTGTCTCATTCCTTCGTCAAAGAACATTGAAAGGACTCGTCATTCCACTGCGTTCCTGTTCTTTAGGTAGAGAGGCTTGCACTGAACCAGAATATGTAGCTCTGAATCCTGTATCTTGAAGTCACTCGGGTATAAGTAGTATAAAAAAACCAGCGTTTGCTGGTTTTTTTGTTTATACGGGCAGACCACTATGGAACTTAAAATCAGTATCTGGCTCTGAAATCAACTTAGCTTCTATCTCACCAAAATACTGAACCCTGTCTGAAATGTCGCTCGGACTAATACTTTGTGCAAGCGTCAGATAATCTTGATAGTGTCTAGCTTCTGAGCGCAGTAACGAGATATAAAATCGACCTATACCGTCTTCCATGTAAGGGGCGAGTTTTGCAAAACGTTCGCAGGAGCGAGCTTCGATATATGCACCGATGATCAGCTTATCGACTAGAGTTTGCGGTTCATAGGTCGCCATGTTACTTATCATTCCTTTCGCGTATCGACTTGCTGATACCGGCTTATAAGCAATCTGTTTTTGATCGAGTATTTCAAGAACTTGATAAAAGTGATGAAGTTCCTCTTTGATAAGCAGCACCATTTTGTCTATCAAATCTTGGCTATAAACCTGTTGGTTTTTCGCCTGAATCGATTTACTGAATTGGCTTTTTCCTTTGAGCGTTGCCAAGCTACCTTTTTGCTTATATGCAAACTCCTCATACGGTTTTATCCACTCGGTAAGCGTGGTGGCACTGTCTTTATCTACGGCGTAACGTCTGATCAAAAACAGAGCGCTTTGCGCGGCTTTCAGTTCACACAATAAATGATCAGTAAGAACCACCGGGAGGTTTTTTGGTTTTTTTGCCTCATCAAGCCAAGCTTGCGGGGTACTACAGTGTAAAAAACCGTTAATTGGTTCGAGTAGGTCTTGGTACTTAGTCAGTTCAATCATGGTTACACACAAAAAATTGAGGCCGCGTTTGCGGCCTCTGTTAATTCCAGCATTAGGGCTATTCTACCACTTTTTCTTCTCGCCGAAGAGCGCTTCCATATCGTCTTTACGATCTTTATCTTCCACTTGGTGCAGTTCTTCAGCATTACGGTCGATGCGTTTTTGTTCAAGCTCGTCGTACATAGTTTGTAGCTTCTCTTTCGCTTGTTGCGAGTAAGGGTCATTTTTGGTGCTTAAGGCATCAATGCCCTTGCGCAGCAACTGCACGGCGGTGCCTAGTTGACCTCTAGCAATAGCATCATTCGAGCGCTTAATGACGTTTTCAATGTTGATTCGCATTTGGATGCTTTCTAAACGTGCATTTTCAGCTACATACGCCTGGGTATCGAAACGGCCTTTGTTGTGCTCAGTTCTTATCGTGTCTCGCAGCCGTTTCGCCAGCTTGAGCATCATGATCGCTTGTTTGTCATTGGCAGGAACTTTGAACTTACTTACGTCAGAATCGACTTGGCCATCTTCGAGTTGTTTAACTTGTTGTTTGACCGACTCAACGCGTTGAGCTAGGTGTCTGTTCTTAGGATCGAGCTCTAGCATATTGTTGAGAGAGTCTAATATGCGATTGTTTAAACAAAGGAGTAAGTCTTTACTGTAGGGCAGATTGTGTGCATGACCAATTAACTCTTCCGTTGCATCGATAATGGCAACATAGCGAGCACTCTCTTGCTTGCGAACCGAATCCGATTTGACTTTGTATTGCAGCATGATGTTGTAACCCAACACCAAGATCAGCATAACGACAACAAGTGCGATAATTAACCCAATATTCATAACGTCCGTTTTCTACTCGATTGCTTAGCTGGAGCTTTGTAAATTACACATATATTTACATGCTAACACTAATTGATAGTTGAATATTAACCAAAACTCTCTTAATTGACTTCGAACTGAGCGATTGGTTGCAAATTACTCTCGGTTTTATAGTTTGCTAACTTTGATTCGACACTTTTATGGAATAAAACTGTTATTTCAAGGTATTTAGCGTTATAACTAAACATTATAAACTATGCATGCAATTTTGCTTTGCGTGATTCGCTTGAACACACCGAGGGTTAGAATGAAACTCCAACAGCTCAGATATATTGTGGAAGTGGTTAACCACAATTTGAATGTCTCGGCTACTGCCGAAAGCTTGTATACTTCGCAACCTGGTATTAGTAAACAAGTTCGGCTGTTGGAAGATGAGCTTGGTATTCAAATATTTGAGCGAAGTGGTAAACATCTCACTCAAGTAACTTCTGCTGGTGAAGATATTATTCGCATTTCGCAAGAGATATTGTCACGTGTTGAAAGTATCAAAGCGGTTGCTGGAGAACACACGCACCCGGAAATGGGAACGCTAAATATCTCGACTACGCATACGCAAGCGCGTTACGCACTTCCAGATGTAATCAAAGGATTTACTTCTCGATACCCTAAAGTGTCACTTCACATGCACCAAGGTACACCAAGCCAAATGTCTGAAGCCATTGCCAAAGGCACAGCCAATTTTGCCATTGCGACCGAAGCACTTCATCTTTATCAAGATGCCATCATGTTGCCTTGTTACCATTGGAACCGCTCTATCGTTGTTCCTAAAGATCACCCACTGGCGCAAAAATCTCATATCTCACTGCAAGATTTGGCGAGCTTCCCACTTGTCACTTATGTTTTTGGTTTTACTGGCCGCTCTGAGCTGGATACCGCATTCGATAAGGAAGGGCTCACACCTAAGGTTGTCTTTACCGCAACCGATGCAGATGTGATTAAAACATACGTGAGAATGGGTATCGGTGTGGGTGTGATAGCCAGCATGGCAGTAGACAAGCTCAATGACACCGATTTGGTGGCCATTGATGCGAGCCACATTTTTGGTTCAAGTACCACGAGCATCGGTTTCCGCCGAGGTACCTTCTTGCGTAGTTATATGTATGACTTCATGGAGCGATTTGCACCTCATTTGACTCGTCCAGTTGTGGAGCAGGCGATCTCATTGAAATCAAACGCGGAAATCGATGACATGTTTAAGGACATTGAGTTACCAATTCGCTAACTAACTCGATACCTTGCGTGTAAAAAATAGCGCATTACAATGGCCACCTCAGTTTCGTACGGGTGGTCATTTTGTTAGTCACTAATCAGTATTTTCGCGAAGTCACGCAGGTTCTAACTCAATACTCTGATCTGTGGCGCATTAGTCCCTACCACCTTTGCCAAACGACTGGATTCGAACAGCAGTTTTCTCATCCATTAAGTCATTGGTTACTCAACCTTTCTCAATATCAATCTGAGCTCTATCTCAGAGATTGGCCGCGATTCATCGACGATGTGGTCAACGCTTTTCCTGAATTTATCACTATTCAAACATTGCTAGCGCAAGTTGAAAAAAATGAGCGCGGTTCTGAACACCACTATTCTCGAGAGCTTGAGGGAATTCCAGGAAGGAAGCTTGAGCAAATTCGAAGATTTGTTGAATCGATTGATAATGACACCGACAGTCAGCGCTGGGTAGAGTGGTGTGCAGGAAAAGGATTTTTAGGCCGAGTTCTAGCGATGGAAACTCAAACGCCAGTCGAGAGCGTTGAGTACCAAAAGCCTTTGTGTGAATGCGGCCAGTCTTTTGCCAAACAGCATGAGTTGGATATTCATTTTCACCACGTTGACGTGTTGCTTGAAGACACCAGTGAGCTCCTATCACGAACTCCTTCGCCACATGTTGTCGCACTCCATGCATGCGGAGACCTTCATCAAACATTACTCAAACAAGCGCCGAGTAAAGCAGTTCGTCAATTATCCGTTGCACCTTGTTGCTATCACTTAACTCAAGACGATAATTACCAGCCCCTTTCTCACACAGGTAAGCGTTTTGATATCAAATTGAGTAAGACAGAATTACGGATTCCTCTAACAGAGTTA
This sequence comes from Vibrio sp. ABH4_348, assembly GCF_056159765.1. Lineage (NCBI taxonomy): Bacteria > Pseudomonadati > Pseudomonadota > Gammaproteobacteria > Vibrionales > Vibrionaceae > Vibrio > Vibrio sp. ABH4_348. Next base: position 882,563 of record NZ_JBSWVW010000001.1, read on the forward strand.
GTCACTGGCGGCAATCGAGTGGCGAGAGACCGTGCAGTCGAGATGACTTATCGCTTTGCATTTCAAGCCTTACTTAAGCAGCAAGGTTTAGCTACTGAGGTGGTTGCGATACCGAGTATTAGAAAATCTGAATTAAAAAAGGGATTTAGTCATTTTGTATCTTGGGCGGCAACCCAAAAAAACTATTCAATCGACAAGTTTGACGAAGCCCATTTACTCAAGCAAGGAAAAGACTCGTTGGTGTTGTTTGACAAGCTGAACCTACAACAATCCTTATTTCGTCGCTTACTCGAGCTTTGGTTGATTTTAGATAAGTCTATGTATCTTCAGGAGCAAGGTTATAAAGTACAGGTACGAGAATTTTGTGCTAGAAAAATAACCCCACGCAATTTGGTTATAAACGCAACGCTTTCCGCTTAAAAAGCTCCCAAATTGGCTGATTCCTCCAAGGTCACCTTTTGTTACTCTAGTGTTAAAACCTGCTTCCCTTTGCGAGCAGATATTGGTATTAATGAGTGTCTGTGTACATAGTGTGCTCAGTAATATAAAAAAGATAAACACAACATCATACAACTAACCAATATTGCTTAAATCAAGGAGTTCAGATGAAAGCAGCAAAAGTTCTAGCGACCGCCGTTATCGCTGGTGCAGCAATGCTATCTTCAGCAAGCATCATGGCAAAAACTGCTACTGTCGCAGTGTCACAAATCGTTGAACACCCCGCATTGGATGCAACGCGCCAAGGTCTTTTAGATGGATTAAAGGCCAAGGGCTATGAGCAGGGTAAAAATCTAGACTTCGATTACAAAACAGCACAAGGCAACCCTGCGATTGCGGCGCAAATTGCTCGTCAATTTGTTGGTGAAAACCCAGATGTGTTAGTAGGAATTGCAACACCGACTGCACAGGCTCTTGTGTCTTCTGCAAAAGGCAAAGGGATTCCGGTCGTCTTTACTGCAGTTACAGATCCAGTAGGTGCAAAACTGGTTAGCCAATTAGAAAAGCCAGGAAAATACGTGACTGGACTTTCAGATCTTTCTCCTGTTACTCAACACGTTGAGCTCATCAAAGAAATTCTGCCAAATGTAAAATCGATTGGTGTGGTGTTTAACCCAGGTGAAGCAAACGCGGTAACTCTAGTTAACTTGTTGAAAGAAGCTGCGGATAAGCATGGTATCGAAGTGGTTGAAGGTACGGCTCTGAAAAGTGCTGATGTTCAATCGGCGACTCAAGCAATTGCGGCTAAATCAGACGTACTATACGCCCCAACTGATAACACGGTTGCAAGTGCGATTGAAGGTATGATCGTTGCTGCGAATCAAGCGAAGACCCCTGTCTTTGGTGGTGCAACGTCTTACGTTGAGAAAGGCGCGGTGGCGAGCTTAGGTTTTGATTACTATCAAGTTGGTGTTCAAACAGCAGACTATGTAGCGGCTATTTTGGAAGGCGCTAACCCAGGTGACCTAGACGTGAAGGTAGCAACAGGTTCTGACTTGGTGGTTAATCCATCAGCAGCATCGAAAGTTGGTGTAACACTTCCTAAGTCTGTGCTTGATCGCGCGACAGACGTTAAATAAGAAAAAGAATGCCAGCCAAGGGTTTGGCTGGCACTAGCTTACCGCTATACGGTAACTTTTAAGCAGAAAGGGAGTTGTTATGTCTGCTTTTGCCTTTTTTGGCGCATTAGAAATTGGTCTGATTTATGGACTGGTAGCCCTCGGCGTATATCTTACGTTTCGAATTCTTGATTTCCCTGACTTAAGTGTCGATGGCAGCTTCCCTATGGGCGCTGCAGTTGCCGCAACAGCCATTGTTGCCGGTATTGACCCTTGGGTAGCCACTTTTATGGCTATTTTAGCAGGAGCGGCGACGGGATGGGTCACCGCCTTCTTAGCAGTTAAATGTGGTATTTTGCATCTTTTAGCTTCAATCCTTACCATGATCGCGGCGTTTTCAATCAACATCCGCATTATGGGTCGCCCTAACATGGCATTGTTGGGAGAAGATACTATTTTGACCCCATTTGAAGCCATGGGCGATGCCATGTATATCCGACCACTCGTGGTTGGGATTCTTGTCCTGTTATCTTCTTGGTTTATTGTCCGCCTACTTAATAGTGATTTTGGCTTAAGCTTGCGTGCGACGGGTGTCAATGCTCGCATGGTTAGAGCTCAAGGCGGAAGTACAGCTTTCTATACCTATTTTGGTCTTGCGCTGTCTAACGGATTTGTTGGCTTTGCGGGTGCACTTTTTGCTCAAACGAACAGTTTTGCAGACGTCACATCAGGCGTGGGTACCATAGTAGTCGGTTTGGCGGCGGTTATTCTGGGCCAAACGCTAATCCCGGGTCGAAAAATCTGGGTTGCAGTGGTCGCCGTGATTGTCGGTTCAATTTTGTACCGCTTGGCAGTGGCATTTGCACTGAGTACAGGAATGTTTGGCTTACAAGCATCAGACCTCAACCTAGTCACCGCGGTTTTGGTTGCAATAGCGCTTATTGCTCCAAAATTGAAAAGTAACCTGAAAGCTAAAAAAGCTTAATGGCCGGTTCCCTTAAAAAAGAACCGTTCGATAAGCTGGAGAAGTAACAATGATTCAATTAGACAATATTCAGGTGACTTTTAACCCGGGCACCATTCTAGAAAACAAGGCGTTGCGAGGTGTTTCTTTGGAAGTGCCCGAACACCAATTTTTGACCGTTATTGGCTCAAACGGCGCTGGTAAGTCTACCCTGTTGGGCGCTGTGACGGGCGAAACACCAATGGTGGGTGGCCGAGTAGTCATCGACAACTTGGATGTCACCAAACAAACGGTGGACCAACGTGCCAATCAATGTGCCAGAGTATTCCAAGACCCGCTTGCAGGAACCTGTGGCGAATTGACCATCGAAGAGAACATGGCGATTGCTTACATGCGTGGCAAAAAACGCGGTTGGTCTTTATCGTTATCCAGCAAACGCCGTAAGCTATTCCAAGAGCGCATCAGTATTCTTGGGCTTGGTTTGGAAGACAGGTTGGGTGACAGTATTGGTTTGTTATCCGGTGGTCAACGCCAAGCGGTGAGCTTGGTGATGGCAACGCTTTCTGACAGTAAACTCTTGTTGCTAGATGAACATACCGCCGCATTAGATCCCCGTATGGCAGCCTTCGTAATTGATTTAACAAAGAAAGTCATTCATGAGTTCAACCTTACTGTAATGATGGTGACGCACTCGATGAAGGATGCGCTGGATTGCGGAGACCGAACCGTGATGTTGCACCAAGGGGAAATTGTTCTCGATGTTTCTGGAGAGCAACGAGCCAATATGCAAGTGCCTGACTTGTTAGAGATGTTTTCTAAAGTGCGTGGCGAGGAGTTGGCTGACGACAGCTTACTGCTCAACTAAATCGTTATGGCACAGATAAAAATGCCCAGCGGATGCTGGGCATTTTTTGTTGTTCTGTATGACCTAAATAGCACGGTTTTTTAGCTGTTCTTGATAGTCAATCAGGTACTCGACGATCGGCGCAGCTTTGTTATGGGTACGAATATCTCGGAACAAATCCCCTGCTTGGCTGTAATGTTGTCTCAAATAGGCCAACCATTGCTTGATTCGGTTCGGGTAGTAGAGGCCCTTGTCGCCTTTAATTTCGTAGTCAGAATAACGAATCATGAGTTGCACAACATCTAGCCATGGCATTGCTTGTTCGTTGTGTTTAACCACGTTGCCTAAATTAGGAACATTGAATGCGCCGCGGCACACCATCAATGATTCGGTACCTGTAGTGGCGATGCAGCGTTGCCCGTCTTCGTAATTCCAAATCTCACCGTTGGCGATAACCGGTATGGCGGTATTTTTCACTATTTCGCCAATGTACTCCCATTTGATTTCTGATGCTTTGTAACCACCAGTTTTGGTTCGACCGTGAACGGTCACTTCATCGGCTTTGGCGGATTCAATCGCACTGATTATCTCAAAACAATCATTAGGGTTATCCCAACCCAGTCTTATTTTGGCACTAACCGGGATTTCGTTTGGAACGGCATCTCTTACCGCTTTTACTACCTTATGAACTTGCTCTGGGTATTGGAGTAAGGCGGCGCCACCTTTATTTTTATTCACGGTTTTTGCAGGACAACCGAAGTTGATGTCAATGCCATGAGCACCCAACTCGGCTGCATAAACGGCGTTTTCAGCCATCCAGTTAGGGTCTTGTCCTAAAAGTTGCAGTTTGACTGGGACGCCAGAAGGAGTTGTAGAACCATTATCTAGCTCCGGGCACAATCTTTTGAACACGTGCTCTGGCAGCTTTTGATCGACAACGCGGACAAACTCGGTGACGCAAAAATCATAGTCATTAATTTGCGTCAAAATGTCACGCATCAGGTGGTCCAAAACACCTTCCATTGGACCTAAAACAACTCTCATACAAATCCTAACTGGGGTAGAGCAATATAGGGTCGCTGATTTTAGAGTGTGGCAAGCCAATTGTCACTGATAACAGCAAAGGTAGTTCGAGCATCTTGGCGAGAGTCGCGTATAATTTGCAGTTCAGTACTGAGGAACTCGCATGTCGTATAACGTAATTTCACCATCTGAACTGTCGTTAGAGCAGTCGTCTTTTTATCTGGAAGGGGTGTTGTTCGCTGCCAACCTGGCAACAGAGCCCACAGTTCCCGAATCTTGGATAACTCCGCTATTTGGGGACATAGATACTGGAGTCACTCAGCGGGTAACCGAACAGTTACAAAAGCAATATTCATACATAAAAGGTCAGCAATATTCACTGGAAAGTTTGTTGGTAGAACCTTCCGATTTAGCCGAGTTCGCCGAAGGTTTTCTTGATAACTGGCAGCAGATATCAACACAATGGCAAGATAAAGCTCTCAATGACGGTACGGCCAGAATGTTACAAGCTTGGTTGATGACCATGATGCTGGCGCAAGATGAAGCGCAAACACAGGCAATGTTACAAGAGCAAGGTGTTGAACCAGTTCCTTGTTTGCAGGACTACCGAGACAAACTCGATCTAATGGCAAATGAGTTGGCGTTTGCGGCCGACGAATTTGTTCAAGGTCACCAATCTAATAGCGTCAACCCGTTTAAAAAAGTGGGTCGTAATGATTCTTGTCCATGTGAGAGCGGCAAGAAATTTAAGCATTGTTGTGGGAACTAATTAGGTTAACGCGGTTACTAACCAACAAAGTAGTACGGAGAAAATAATGAGAACAAAAGTCTGGCTTGGTTTGATGTCTGGTCTGTTATCAACGACCGTTTTTGCCACCCCACAGAATGAACTCGTCGAAAGATTGAGCCTTCACAAAGGCTTTAGCGCAAACTTCCAACAAACCGTGACAGATGCGGATGGTGATTTGGTGATGGAAGGCTCCGGGACTCTGGACGTGTTGCGACCTAATCGTTTTCGTTGGTCAGCGGTTGAGCCGGAAGAAAACACCCTAATTTCTGATGGTAGTACTTTGTGGTATTACCACCCGTTTTTGGAGCAAGTGTCTTTGTACTCTGCCCAGCAGGCGGTTGAGCAAACGCCATTTGTTCTACTAACTCGAAACCAAGAGTCAGACTGGTTGCGCTATCAAGTGCGTCAACAAGACAATACCTTTGTTCTACTACCAACAGATGTTGAGTCTAACACTCAACAATATTCATTGACGATCACAGACAGGGGTGAAATTACCAGCCTTCAAGTGACCGAGCAAGACGGACAAATCAGTCGTTACGATTTTAGTCAATCGCAGTTAACCGCGCCTAACAACAAACTGTTTACCTTTGACATTCCCGAAGGTGTGGACGTTGATGATCAAAGGGCAAACTAATGAAGCCAATGGCATTTGATTTCTCTTCCGGGGAAGATTTTCGACCTCTTGCCGCGAGAATGCGCCCAAGAAATGTCGAGGAATACATTGGCCAATTACATATCTTGGGAGAGGGTAAACCGCTTCGACGTGCGTTAGAGGCAGCTCAAATCCACTCTATGATTCTTTGGGGGCCGCCCGGTACAGGCAAGACTACATTAGCCGAAGTGGCTGCGTTTCATTCCGATGCTGAAGTGGAACGAGTCTCTGCGGTAACCTCCGGTGTAAAAGAGATCAGAGCTGCAATTGAGCAGGCCAAAGAAAACCAACAAGTTGGTAAACGCACAATTTTGTTTGTTGACGAAGTACACAGGTTCAATAAGTCGCAACAAGATGCGTTTTTGCCACACATAGAAGACGGAACGGTTGTCTTCATCGGCGCTACCACAGAGAACCCTTCTTTTGAACTGAACAACGCCTTACTTTCACGTGCACGGGTATACAAATTAACATCATTGACAGCGCAAGATATTCAGCAGGTCATTGAGCAAGCGATGGAAGACAAATCGCGTGGTTTGGGAAATCAGCAGGTCGAGTTTGATGAGGGTGTTCAAGAACAGTTAATTCAGCGTGTTGGTGGTGATGCTCGAATGGCTCTTAATTATCTAGAGCTTTTGTACGATTTGGCAGAAGATGACGGTTCTGGTCCGGCGAAAATTACGCTAAAGCTGCTAGCCGATGTGGCAGGGGAAAAAGCGGCAAGGTTTGATAACAAGGGCGACCTTTGGTACGACTTGATATCCGCGGTACACAAATCAATTCGTGGTTCAAATCCCGATGCTGCTCTGTATTGGAGCGCACGCATGATTACCGCCGGCTGTGATCCACTTTATATTGCCCGCCGATTGTTGGCGATCGCTTCGGAAGATATTGGTAACGCCGATCCCAGAGCCATGCAAGTTGCGCTGGCAGCTTGGGACTGTTTTAACCGTGTTGGGCCTGCCGAAGGAGAGCGAGCCATTGCACAAGCCATTGTCTACCTTGCATGCGCACCGAAAAGTAACGCAGTTTACAGTGCCTGGAAGCAAGCGTTAAGAGATGCGAAAGAGTATCCCGACTACGAGGTTCCACCTCATCTACGCAATGCACCGACTAAGTTGATGAAAGAAATGGGCTATGGAGACGAGTATCGATATGCTCACAATGAAGCTAGTGCTTATGCGGCGGGAGAGAATTATTTCCCGGAAGAATTGAAGGATCAGCGTTACTATCAGCCTGTAAATCGGGGGCTTGAGAGCAAGATTAGTGAGAAGTTAACCTATTTGGCAGATTTAGACGCAAAAAGCCCTCAAAAGCGCTATGAAAACTAGTGTCTTTTCGTTATCTTTGTCCGGTTCACCATAGAGCTACCTGATTTGACTTATCAGCTGCTCACGCGAACAACAGAATGTTTAGTTCGCTCTGTCGTTTGAACACAACACCTTTTGAAATCATTTAATGGAAGCATAGGATTAACAATGCTGGATTCTAAATTACTTCGCACAGAGCTGCATGAAACAGCAGCTAAATTGGCACGTCGCGGCTTTACGCTTGACGTGGAGGCCATAGCTAAACTGGAAGAACTGCGTAAGTCCATCCAAGTAGAAGTTGAAAATTTACAGTCCAGTCGCAACTCCATTTCGAAGCAAATCGGTCAAAAAATGGCGGCCGGTGACAAAGCTGGTGCCGAAGAAATTAAAAAGCAAATTGGTACATTAGGTGCTGATTTGGATGCCAAAAAAGCGGAATTGGTTGAGATTCAAAAGCAGTTAGAAGCGATTACACTGTCTGTTCCTAACTTGCCGCATGACGACGTACCAAACGGCAAAGACGAAAACGAAAACGTCGAAGTATCGCGTTGGGGCCAGCCTGCAACTTATGATTTTGAAGTCAAAGATCACGTTGACTTAGGCGAGCTTGGTGATGGCCTTGATTTTGCGAGCGCGACCAAAATTACGGGTGCGCGTTTCATTGTAATGCGTGGCCAGTTTGCTCGTCTGCACCGAGCTATCGCTCAGTTCATGTTGGACTTGCATACTGATGAGCACGGCTACACCGAAATGTACGTTCCTTACTTGGTTAATTCAGATAGCTTGTACGGTACTGGCCAACTGCCGAAGTTTGGTGAGGACTTGTTCCACACTGAACCATTGACAGAAAAAGTTAACGACGAAGAACCGCGTAAATTGTCATTGATTCCTACCGCGGAAGTACCACTCACTAACTTGGTGCGTGACACGATTACTGACGAAGCGGATCTGCCAATCAAAATGACGGCGCATACTCCGTGTTTCCGTTCTGAAGCCGGTTCTTACGGACGTGATACGCGTGGTCTGATTCGTATGCACCAATTTGACAAAGTTGAGTTGGTACAAATTGTTAAACCTGAAGATTCAATGCAAGCGCTAGAAGACCTGACCGGTCATGCTGAAAAGGTGCTGCAACTTCTTGAGCTGCCTTACCGCAAAGTGGTGCTGTGTACTGGTGATATGGGCTTTAGTGCAACTAAAACTTACGATTTGGAAGTCTGGGTTCCGGCGCAAGAAACTTACCGCGAAATTTCATCTTGCTCCAACGTGGGTGATTTCCAAGCTCGTCGTATGCAAGCGCGTTTTCGCCGTAAAGGAGAAAAGAAGCCGGAATTGCTTCATACACTAAATGGTTCTGGTCTTGCAGTAGGGCGCACTATGGTTGCTATCTTGGAAAACAATCAAGAAGCAGATGGCCGAATTCGCATCCCAGCTGTTTTGCAAAAATACATGGGTAATCAAACCCATATCGGTTGATTATCTCAATAATAAAAAAACCGACCACTCAGGTCGGTTTTTTGTTTTTTGCGCATTAAACACTATTTCCCACAGCACTTTTTGTACTTCTTGCCACTTCGACATGGGCATACGTCGTTGCGGTTGACCTTAACGACTCCAGAGTCTTGCAGCGAATCAGGAAAGGTACCGTCAATGTAGTACCAAGCGCCATTTTCTTTTAAAAATCGCGAACGTTCCGCTAACGTGATTAGTTTGTCTTGTTCAAGAAATTGTGCTCTGAAGGTTACATAGCCCTCGTTTTGAGACTCTTGGTATTCGGTGTTTAGTACTTCCAACGCTACCCAGTTTGAATGCACCGAGTCAGCGATTCCTTGCCTTTGCTGTTCCGCTTGGCAGCTAGGGTGGTAGGTTTCCACCACAAAATCTACCAGTTTTAGGACGTGTGCACTGTAACGGGCTCGCATTATCTGCTCGGGTTGAGTGGCGATGGAAAAATCTTGGTGTATTGGCTCACAACACATCTCATAGCTGTGTTGGCTTTCACATGGACATAACATAATGATTGAGGATTAGTTTTACTGATTAAATAGGTCTGCGGCCCAAGCGACAGAATCGTTATAGCTTTGATAAAGAACCGAGCTATCCAGTTTAAGTTCTTCACACAATGATTGAACCGTTACCCATTCGGCTTGCTCATAAGCCTTGGTCAACCTCAATAAACTGCCCAGTTCTCCTTCGCCTTGAAGAATCGCAGCTTTCACCTCTTCTTCTATCGGAATGGACTCTAGAAGGCTATCAATAGGTTGGTCTAACAAACTGTCTAATAGAGAGAACATGCCAGTCAAAAACGCGGCCCCAGGTTCCAGAGACGAGTTGAGATGATTAAACAGCAGTTCGCAGTATCTTGCTCTTTGTATGGCCAGATTGTACAGATATTCGGGCTTGTCATCTTGAGTTGAAGCGACCGCAATAAGTGAAACAAATTTGCGTAGCTTCTCTTCCCCTAAATAGACCAATGCTTGTTTGAACGAACGTATCTTGGTGCTTACCATGGCCGATGAATTGACCGAAGCGAGCAGCTTGTAGGACAAGCTTACGTCTGTGCTAATCAAAGATTCGATTTGGCTATAGTCAATTTCAGAGCGTGCAATCTCTTTACAAAGTTGAATGACAGTCAATACAGAAGGTTGCAAAGACGCATGCTCTAACATTTCAGGCTTTGCGAAAAAATAGCCTTGGAAATATTCAAATCCAACGGCTTTTGCGGCTTCAAACTCTTCGTGCGTCTCAACTTTTTCTGCCAAAAACTTAATAGGCGTACCAGAAAGTTTTTCGATTAAGATCTTTGCTTTTTCAATGGGGACGATCTGGATGTCAAACTTGATAATTGAAATGTATGGAAAGAACCGCTTCCATTCGGGAGACGGAACAAAATCGTCCAGCGCAAATTGGTAACCCGCTGCAGCCATCTCTTTGATGGCGCTATAAAGCTCATCCGTAGGATTACAATCTTCTAAAATCTCAATGATCAGGTTATCCGACGGAAAAAGGGTTGGAACACGATTGACCAAGCTTTGATAAGGAAAATTAACAAAGCCAAGGCGTTTTCCTAGCGTATTGTAATGAGTCGACAAAAAGTGGTCAGAGAGCAAACGGCTGGTTGCCAGCTCGGGCTCAATCGCTGGAAAGGTATTCTTTGGACCATCGCGAAACAGCAGCTCATAACCTATGGTTTTTTTCTCTTCATCAAGAATGGGTTGGCGCGCGATATAGGCGTATTTCAACTTAGTTCTCTCGTTTCCAGTGATTAAGGGCTCTATGACCTTTTTAAGTATAGTTTACTTTATTCAGCCAATTGGCGAGTCGTAAAAGGCTTGTTTTTTAGTGAACTGTTGTTTTGGTCAAAGAAAAGAATCGAACCTTGAGAATACCAGTCCCCTAAAACAATTCGTTGTCTTTGATCAGAACTATAGTCCCACGAATGGATCTTGGGACGATGAGTATGACCGTGTATCATTAATGATACATTGTGCTGGTCCATGACTTGGTCGACTTCAGACGGAGTAACGTCCATGATGGTCATGGCCTTAGTGGCTTTTTCGCTCCGAGTTTGATTTTGCACTTTGGCTACTAAGCGACGCTTAATGCTTAGCGGTAGACGGCGGTATAACCACTGTAGCCAAGGTTTATGGACGGTTTTCCGAAATTTTAGATATCCTTGATCTTCCGTGCACAAAGTATCTCCGTGCAAAACAACCGCTTTTTGTCCGTACAAATCAATCACGGTTTCGTCACCTAATAGGCTCATTCCTGTGTCGCGAATAAACTTAGGGCCGACTAGGAAATCACGATTGCCTTTGACAAAAAAACAAGGCACTCCAGTATCGGTATACGCTTTTAAGATTGAACGAATATGATTCGCAAACTCGGTGTCATCGTCGTCTCCAACCCAAAAGTCGAACAAATCACCAAGAATATAAAGCGCATCTGCTTGTTTGGCTTCGGTTTTTAGGAAGTGCTCAAAACAGGAAGTAATTTCCGGAGTGTGTTCCGATAAGTGAAGGTCTGCAACAAATAATGTGGTCATAAAAACTAAAAAGGGCGTTTAAACGCCCTTTGTCACTAATTTGAATTAAGAAATAGTCGTGCCAGTAATGATCACATCGTCTAGCGGTACGTCTTGGTGCATACCGTAAGAGCCTGTGCTTACTGCTTTGATTTTGTTGACCACATCCATGCCTTCGACAACTTCCGCGAACACGCAGTAACCCCAACCATCAAGAGACTCAGAACGGAAGTCCAAGAAAGTGTTGTCATTTACGTTGATGAAGAATTGTGAGCTAGCTGAGTGCGGTTCCATGGTACGAGCCATTGCTAAAGTACCGACCTTGTTGCTCAGACCATTGTTTGCTTCATTTTTGATTGGGGCGCGAGTTTGCTTCTCTTTCAAGCCTGACTCCATGCCACCACCTTGAACCATAAAGCCGTCAATCACACGGTGAAATAGGGTGTTATCGTAAAAGCCTTCTTGGCAGTATTGAAGAAAGTTTGCTGATGTTTCAGGTGCTTTTTCTTCGTTAAGTTGAACCTTGATGTCACCAAAATTTGTGTGAAGGGTGATCATGACCGTTTCCTATGTTTAAAAGAGTCAAAATGAAGGCTTGATTCTACCCTAAGTTAGAGACAGACCCAAACCGGAATCAGTGAAGTACAGAATCCAATTGATTCGATATTGTGAATGACTTGCGCACCAGTCCATTGATATACTGCGTGCTTTAGTTTTATCAACCAAAATAGAAAGAGATCATGCTTAAGATTTATAACACTCTCACCAAACAAAAAGAGGTATTTAAACCCATTCATGCGAACAAAGTTGGCATGTACGTTTGTGGAGTCACCATCTATGATCTCTGTCATATCGGCCATGGTCGTACTTTTGTGTCTTTTGATGTGGTTTCTCGTTACCTTCGCTATTCGGGTTACGACTTAACGTTTGTTCGCAACATTACCGATATCGATGACAAAATCATTAAACGTGCGGCCGAAAACAACGAAACTTGTGACGCGTTGACTGAGCGCCTTATCGCTGAAATGCACGCTGACTTTGATGCGTTAAACATGAAACGCCCAGACGTTGAGCCTCGTGCAACCGAGTTCATTCAAGAAATCATTGATATGGTTCAGCGCCTAATTGAGCGTGGTTTTGCTTATGTCGCGGACAACGGTGACGTGATGTTTGAAGTGAACAAGTACGACAACTACGGCTGCCTGTCCAAGCAAGATTTGGATCAGCTACAAGCGGGTGCTCGTGTTGGTATCGAGCAAAGCAAACGCAACGCGTTGGATTTTGTATTGTGGAAGATGTCTAAGCCCGGTGAGCCGAAATGGGAGTCACCTTGGGGAGAAGGCCGTCCAGGCTGGCATATTGAATGTTCAGCAATGAACTCGTCGATTCTGGGTGATCACTTTGATATTCACGGTGGTGGTTCTGACCTTCAGTTCCCACATCACGAAAATGAAATCGCTCAGTCATGCTGTGCGCACGACACTCAATATGTGAACACTTGGATGCACAGTGGCATGGTCATGGTTGATAAAGAAAAGATGTCCAAGTCACTTGGTAATTTCTTTACTATTCGCGACGTATTGCAACATTACGATGCAGAAACGGTGCGTTATTTCTTGATGTCTGGTCATTACCGCAGTCAACTGAACTACAGCGAAGAAAACTTGAATCAAGCCAGAGCCGGTCTTGAGCGCTTGTACACCTCTCTACGCGGTTTGGACCTAACGGTTGAGCCAAATGGTGGCGAAGAGTATGTGTCTCGTTTTGAAGCGGCAATGAACGACGACTTTAATACGCCTGAAGCCTATTCAGTGTTGTTTGACATCGCTCGTGAAGTAAACCGTTTGAAAGCGGAAGATGTTCAACAAGCGAGTTCGCTTGGCGCAGTACTTAAAAAACTGGCGGATGTGATTGGTATTCTTCATCAAGATCCAGAATCTTTCCTGCAGGGCGACAGCGATAACGATGAAGTGGCGGAAATCGAAGCGCTAATAAAACTACGCAATGATTCACGTGCATCGAAAGACTGGGCTAATGCTGACATGGCGCGAGACAAGTTGAACGAGATGGGTATCGTTCTAGAAGATGGGCCAGAAGGCACGACTTGGCGTCGTAAGTAAGATTTATATTTTGGGGGTGCAATCGCGCCCCTTTCTATTTATATGCTCTGCTAATAATTCAAGACTAGGATCATTCAGTGGCACAACTATATTTTTATTACTCAGCAATGAATGCGGGTAAGTCGACAACATTGTTGCAATCATCGTTTAACTATCAAGAACGCGGAATGAACCCGGTGATTTTTACCGCGGCACTGGATGATCGTTACGGAGTCGGGAAGGTCAGTTCTCGCATCGGGTTAAGCTCGGAAGCACATCTTTTCGACGGTAATACCGACATGTTATCCAGTATTAAAACGTTGCATGAACAAGAGCAACTGCATTGTGTATTAATTGATGAATGCCAGTTTTTGACTAAACAACAGGTCAATCAGTTAACCGATGTGGTTGATAAGCTGAGAATTCCTGTTTTGTGTTACGGGTTGCGTACCGACTTTCAAGGCGAGCTTTTTGAAGGAAGCCAGTATTTACTTGCTTGGGCGGATAAGTTGATCGAGCTAAAAACCGTGTGTCACTGCGGCAGAAAAGCCAACCGAGTCATTCGGACCGATGAAAATGGCAATGCTATTGCGGATGGCGACCAAGTGGCAATTGGTGGTAATGACAGGTATGTATCTGTATGCCGAATGCACTACAAAGAAGCGCTTGGACTGTAAGGCTGCAGCCTAACTGAGATTAATAAACACAAAAAACGGAGCCTTGGCTCCGTTTTCTTTTAAGCGACAAGATTAACGTGCGCGGAAGACGATGCGTCCTTTTGATAGATCGTATGGAGTCATCTCAACAGTTACTTTGTCACCAGTCAGGATGCGGATGTAGTTTTTACGCATTTTACCTGAAATGTGAGCAGTAACTACGTGACCATTTTCTAGCTCAACGCGAAACATAGTGTTTGGTAGAGTATCAAGGACCGTGCCTTGCATCTCAATTACGTCTTCTTTAGCCATTTATTCCTCTGTCAAAAGTGGTTCTCAACGAAATTCAAACGGTGACTTCACTGAGATGAAAACAATTTGGGCGGTATTCTAACCTCGCCAAAGCTGATTTACTAGCCTTTGATGGCGATGGAAGCGGGTTTTATAATTCATTGCTGGGCATTCGTCAATTTGATAGCCCAAATAAAGCCATTGTTTATTCGTGTCTTGGCATAACTGGATTTGCATCAACACGGCAATGGTGCCCAGAGAGAGGGGGTGAGTCGGGTCAAAAAAACTGTAAAAGGCGCTGGCTGAATTGGACAGTATGTCAGTAATCGCTATCGCAATTAGTGTGTCTTGATCATCGTAGATGTGTAAAAAGCCAGACTGCATCCATGAGCAATAGGCAAATTGTTCAAATTCATCTCGATTTGGCGGGTACATACTTCCGCCTTTATGTCGTGCGCAAATGTATGGTTCGTATAGTTGGTACCAACTACTATCCAGCTCGTTTTTTAATTCGTAGCGAAACCCGGCCGCTTTGTTCAATAAACGCTTTTGACTGCGAGTCGGGGTGAAATCAGGAATAGACAATCTCAACGCTTCACAAGATTGACAAGTTTCACAATGGGGTCGATATACGGCATCGCCACTGCGACGAAAGCCATTGGCCAATAGGACTTCATAATCGTCAGCGTTATGTAAATTACCGTCGAGTGCAACGGCGACTCGTTCTTGCTGCTGTGGCAAATAACTGCATGCATGATTTGATGTCAAACCTATGCGAATTTGTTGAATGTCCGAGCTCATGGCGTCCTTAGTTCTTGTGGTTCAAAGCAGCCCGATAGGAGATAGGCCTGTTTTAAGGATAGCAGTGAATCAAGAAAGTCAGCGCGCGGTAGTTCGATTGCGCCAAGTGAAGCTAGATGAGGGTTCATTACTTGCGCATCAATTAATTGCCCATGGTGTTGCTGAAAGTGGTGACAAAAATGCCAAAAGCCAATTTTAGAGGCATTGTCCGCCAAGCTAAACATGGATTCGCCGCAAAATACCTGCCCAACATTTATCCCGTATAGCCCACCGACTAATTGTTGATTCGACCACACCTCTACCGAATGGCAAATGCCTTGCTCGGCAAGCGCTTTATAAGCGTGTTTCATTTCTGGATGCAGCCATGTTTCATCGGCACTTCGCGTGCTAGAACACAAATCGATAACCCTGTCGGTTGCTTTGTTGATGGTCACCTGATAACCGTGCTTCCTGTGGAATTTTTTGAGGCTTTTGGCAGGCTGGTATTCATTGGGTTTAAATACCGCTCTCGGCGCGGGGCTCCACCAGAGCAAAGGTTCGTTCGGACCATACCAAGGAAAAATACCCTTTTGATAGGCCTGGACCAGCCGTTGTGGATCCAGATCGCCACCAATAGCAAGTAATCCATTAGGGTCATCGAGCGCATCAAATGGAGAAGGAAACCAAGTCAGGTCATCATTTAGTTCGGAAAGATAGATAGTCATGGTCTTAAAAACGGACAAGAACACATAGGTTTTGGCTAGTGTCTGATACAGCGCGTCGTTTTTCCAGTTCAAATTTTGTGATTAAGCCTATTAGGCGGTAGCCAGCTTTAAGTTTTTTAGTTAGTCTGCAAACACGAACAATTGGAGATCACCGCAAAGGAAATGCGGGTGAAGGAATCGTAATTTTTAATGGAAAGCCTAACGTTAAACCCGATCAGTAAAGTTAACGGGGAGGTAAACCTACCCGGATCCAAAAGTGTGTCGAACCGAGCCTTGTTGCTAGCAGCTTTGGCTAAAGGAACGACTCGCCTCACCAATTTGCTTGATAGTGACGATATTCGTCATATGCTCAATGCGTTATCAACACTCGGTGTCAGCTATACCTTGTCTGAAAACAATACCGTGTGTGAAGTGCAAGGTCTTGGTGGCGCATTCGATGTGAAAGGTAGCCACGAGCTTTTTCTCGGCAATGCGGGAACCGCAATGCGCCCGTTGGCGGCAGCGCTCTGTCTTGGTCAAGGTGAGTTCGTATTGACCGGAGAGCCGCGCATGAAAGAAAGGCCGATTGGCCATTTGGTTGACGCCTTGCTCGAAGCACAAGCAGATATTGAATACTTGGAAAACCCAGGCTATCCACCTTTGAAGATCAAAGGCACAGGATTAGCGGGCGGTACCGTTTCTATCGATGGTTCAATTTCGAGCCAGTTCTTGACGGCTTTTTTGATGGCGGCACCACTTGCCAAAGGTGACACTAAGATAGTGATACAAGGCGAGTTAGTTTCAAAGCCATATATTGATATCACTCTTCATATCATGCAGCAATTTGGTGTGTCGGTGGCAAATAACCACTATCAAGAGTTCGTAATTAAAGGTAATCAGAGCTACACCGCTCCAGGTGATTTCTTAGTTGAAGGCGATGCGTCTTCTGCTTCGTATTTCCTTGCCGCCGCCGCAATCAAAGGTGGTGAGATTAAAGTTACCGGCATTGGGAAAAACAGTATCCAAGGTGACACGCAATTCGCTTTTGCGCTCGAAAAAATGGGCGCTGAAATCGAATGGGGTGACGATTTTGTGCTGGCTCGATCAGGCACACTGACAGCCGTTGACATGGACTTTAATCATATCCCAGACGCCGCGATGACCATTGCTACTACGGCATTGTTTGCTCAGGGTACCACTGCAATTCGCAACGTTTACAATTGGCGTGTTAAAGAAACGGATCGTCTAAGCGCGATGGCAACCGAGTTACGCAAAGTTGGGGCGATAGTGGATGAAGGTGAAGATTACATTACCATCACTCCACCTGAATCATTAACTCATGCTGCGATTGATACTTATGATGATCACCGCATGGCGATGTGTTTTTCTCTTGTGGCGCTGAGTGATACGCCAGTAACAATTAACGATCCCAAATGCACTTCCAAAACCTTCCCGGATTATTTCGACAAGTTAGCGTCACTATCAAGCTAGGTTTGGAACAAAATTCCAAAAGGCCCGTCAGGGCCTTTTTTGTGCTTGTAAAAAGTTATTCGCCGGACAAAGTAAACTTGGGTGAAAGTTCATGCGCTAACCACTTGTATAGGTTAAAAGCAGTTGGGCTGTGTTCGGTTGGCAATCCGTTGGCATCTAAAAAACATTCACCTTTAAAGACCAACACATCGTCTTGTTCAAAGACGCTCGAAACTCGAACTCCTTCTCGATAATCAGAGTGCTCTTGCAATAAATGGTTGGCAATCAATACCAACTCAAATTCGTTAATCTGTTGTTTTTCAGCTTGTTGTTGCATAAAGGTTGAGTGCTAGATGAGAATTGGACTCAGTATAGGTGTGGCTTGTTCAACTCTTTTGTGACCCAAGACAAAAATTCGTTTACTAAACTAAGGTTTTTATCAAAGTGACGTTTAGTATGGCAGCGTTTTCAAATTTGAGTGGTGTGGCAAAACTACAGAAGCAAGCCTCGGTAACCGTTACAGCTGGTTTTGACAATTGACATGAGTTCACTAGCAATGACGTTTTCACCCACTCAATAAGGTTGAATTTCATTGTTGAATTGTCGAGCAGTTAATACTCATTTGAAAAAAAGATATTGATCTTCTGATTATCTAGCTCGATATTAAAAAAAGAAGCGTATTTTGGGATGTTTGATTGAACAACATCCGTTATTAAGGGCATTTGAGTCAAATATGGGCAAATCTCTCGTTATTGTCGAGTCGCCGGCCAAGGCTAAAACGATCAACAAGTATCTGGGTAAAGACTTTATTGTTAAATCCAGTGTTGGACACGTTCGCGATCTTCCGACTGCCGGTCAAAGTACTGGTCAAAAAGCAGCTGCGGTCTCGACTAAAGGTTTATCTCCTGAAGAAAAAGCAAAAATAAAAAAAGAGAAAGACCGTAAAGCTCTAATCAAAAAGATGGGTATTAACCCCTTTAAAGATTGGGAAGCAAACTATCAGATTCTACCCGGCAAAGAAAAAGTCGTTGCAGAGTTGCAAAAACTAGCAGAAAACGCGGATAACGTTTATCTCGCAACCGATTTGGATAGAGAGGGAGAGGCCATCGCATGGCACTTGAGAGAAATCATTGGTGGTGATGATTCTCGATACAAGCGCGTGGTCTTTAACGAAATAACAAAAAATGCGATTCAACAAGCTTTCCAGTCACCGGGTGAGTTAAGCATGCCTGGTGTGAATGCCCAACAAGCCAGACGCTTCCTAGACCGTGTGGTCGGTTTTATGGTTTCGCCACTTTTGTGGAAGAAAGTAGCTCGTGGATTGTCGGCTGGCCGTGTTCAATCGGTAGCTGTAAAGTTGTTAGTTGAAAAAGAGCGCGAGATTAACGCGTTTGTACCGGAAGAATACTGGGACATCCACGCTCAAACTACAACAGCCTCCAAAGAGTCACTGCGCCTTCTGGTAGCCCAAAAAGACGGTAAAGCATTCAAACCAACCAATGAAGAACAAGCTCAGTCGGCGGTGTCAGTATTAGAATCCGCTAAGCTTGAGGTTTGTAAGCGAGAAGATCGCCCAACCAGCAGCAAGCCGTCTGCACCTTTCATTACATCGACACTGCAACAAGCCGCCAGTACGCGATTGGGTTATGGTGTTAAAAAGACAATGATGTTGGCGCAGCGCTTGTACGAAGCAGGTTACATTACCTATATGCGTACCGACTCAACAAACTTGAGTGCAGAGGCAGTAACCACGGTAAGAGACTTCATTCAAAGCGAATATGGCGATGCGTATTTGCCGGAAAAAGCCAAGCTATACGGTAGCAAAGAGGGTGCGCAAGAGGCGCACGAGGCGATTCGCCCTTCCGATGTATCGGTTAAAACTGACGATCTTCAAGGCATGGAAGCGGATGCTCACAAGCTTTATTCGTTAATCTGGAACCAGTTTGTTGCTTGTCAAATGACACCAGCTAAATACGACTCAACGACGTTGAGTGTTAAAGCTGCTGAATACACTCTCAAAGCAAAAGGCCGAGTGCTGAAGTTTGATGGTTGGACTCGAGTTCAGCGTCCGCTTGGTAAGAACGAAGACCAGCTACTGCCCTCAGTAGAAGTGGGTGAAGCCATTTCTTTGGAATCCTTAGAGCCAAAACAGCACTTTACTAAACCACCAGCGCGCTTTACCGAAGCGGCCTTGGTTAAAGAGCTGGAGAAGCGTGGTATTGGCCGACCGTCGACCTATGCGTCAATTATTTCGACTATTCAAGACCGAGGCTATGTCCGAGTTGAGCAACGTCGATTCTATGCAGAGAAGATGGGTGAAATTGTTACCGATCGCCTCGATGCTAGCTTTAATGATTTGATGAATTATGACTTTACCGCGCGCATGGAAGAAAAACTCGACCAGATTGCCGACGGTCAGGTAGATTGGAAAACGGTTTTAGACAATTTCTTTGGTGATTTTACTGGCCATTTAGCTACGGCAGAGCTTGATGCCGAAGAAGGCGGAATGGCGCCAAATCACATTGTCATGACTGATATTGAATGTCCAACTTGTTCTCGTCCTATGGGTATTCGTACTGCGTCAACGGGCGTCTTCTTAGGTTGTTCAGGTTATGCGTTGCCACCTAAAGAGCGTTGTAAAACAACGATGAATTTGGGTGACGAGGAAGGCATCGTAAATGTCCTTGAAGAAGACGTAGAAACGGCGGCACTTCGAGCTAAGAGACGTTGTGATAAATGTGGTACTGCGATGGACGCATACCTCATTGATGACAAGCGCAAAATTCACGTGTGTGGTAACAATCCAAATTGTGATGGCTATGAAGTCGAATTTGGCGAGTTCAAGGTCAAAGGCTATGACGGGCCAGTTGTTGAATGTGACAAGTGCGGCTCTGACATGGTGTTGAAGAATGGACGCTTTGGAAAGTACATGGATTGCACCAGCGAGACATGTAAAAACACTCGAAAAATTCTTAAAAATGGCGAAGTTGCACCACCAAAAGAAGATCCAGTGCACTTGCCAGAGCTACCATGCGAAAACTCTGACGCGTACTTCGTGCTTCGAGACGGCGCATCCGGTCTGTTCTTGGCTGCCAGTACTTTCCCTAAATCAAGAGAGACTCGCGCGCCATCTGTGGAAGAGTTAGTTCGGTTTAAAGATAGAATTTCACCAAAGTTCCACTTCTTGACGGACGCTCCTGTTAAAGACCCTGATGGTCGACCAGCCGTAGTACGTTTTAGTCGTAAGACAAAAGAAAACTACGTGAGAACTGAAGAAAACGGCAAACCAAGTGGTTGGACGGCATTGTATGTGGACGGAAAGTGGGAAGTCACAGACAAACGCAAGAAGCCGAGCACGAAAAAGAAATAATCAAATCCAATTAGAGCGACCCAATCGGGTCGCTTTTTTGTCACTGGATTTTCTTAATTTTTTCATATTGTTACTGCGTAGTCTGATCCAACTCGGACTTTCTGTCTTTGCTTGCTAATTCAATAACGTATACATGGACTTTGAAGCAATATCACGCCAACATAGCAGCAAGTAATTGGGTCTACAGGACTTAATCAATTTCAAGGTCAGGTAGATCTGTTGCGAATGCACTGGATTGACCAAGCAAACCGCAATTTTACTCTAGTTAAAAGACAGCTCTCTCGATGCGCAAACACTCCTTCACCCTTTTGATTTTATTGGCAGTTAGTGCTCTTTTTTCTGGGGTCACCTATTTAGGGTCTCAGTATTACTTATCGCACATTGTGAAGACTATGATGTGGAATTACGGCGAAATGGCATCTCAATACGATGTCATCGAGTCGCTTAAAACGATTGAAGAAGAAATTGAAAAGGTTGAAAAGTTAGCAAACCATCCAAATGTGACGGGATGGTCAAGACAGCCTGGTGATTCCGTGTATCAGCAGGCAGCGCATCTGACACTCGAAACGGTGCGTCCTCAACTGAGTTCGGAGAACTATTTTATCGTTTTGGATAGAAACTTCGGATACTACTTCAGCTCGCCAGAATCTTTGTTTGTCAAAGGGCAAACTCATTATCACGTGGAACCATCTAACCCCGAAGATGCTTGGTATTTTGAGCAGCGCAGCTCCGGTTTACCATTTGCACTTAACGTTGGTTACGACGAAGCGTTAGACGTTACTAAGCTTTGGATTAATTACTCAATTATAGATGACGGTGAATTTCTCGGTTTGATTGGCACTGGAGCAGATGTCACCCCGTTTATCGATCGTTTACTGCAAAGGCAGTTACCCGGTATCAGCACGGTTTTTGTCGATCACAATCTCAATGTTCAGTTAGGTGCCGATGCGCTGTCGATTAACAATGTCGGTGTAACAAGCCGAGACAAGATAAAGCTGCGCCACTATTTTTCTACCGAGGCTGACTATGTGGCGGTTGAGCAGGCAATGCTCAAGCAAGCCAAGCTAGGTGAAACTAGTGCAATTTTGGTTAACGAAAACAACAAACCTGCGTTGGCATCTGTTCGCTTTATCAAATCTTTGAATTGGTATCAGGTCACGTTTGTGGATGTGGCAGAGATGGTACCAAGTAAGCTGCTGGTGAATTTAAAGTGGACTTTTATCGTTGCTAGTGCCGGCTTATTTTTGGTGCTGTTCCTCTATGTGTATTTGTATCATATCAGGCCGGTTAACGAGTTGGTTTCCCATGTGCAGATCAAAGCTGATCGCAGACGCTCATTAGAGGTCGATGGTTTGAGTTGGTTATCTACCACCATAGATGGCTTGGTCAGAGACATCGATAGACTAGAATACAAAATTCAACTGGATGCGGAAAGGAAGCCATTCCCTATTAAGGAGACCATACTTGAAGATCCATTGACTGGTTTGGTCAATCGGCAAGGTCTGGTGAGAGAACTCAAAACAGAATTGGCCAGAAATGCACGCTATCACTTCCCGATGGGTTTAATCCATCTCGAGCTCATTCCCGGTTCGAACAGAGAACTCACTCCGGAGTTGGTTAAACAGACTAGTAACGTAATTCTAAAGGCTATTCGTGGTTACGACACTGCCTCACGGTGGAAAGAGAATGCATTTTGTATCTTTGTCCGTTACAACGAACACGAAACCTTACCTGCAATTTTGCGTCGACTAGAATCAGAGACGTTTTCGCAACAGGCCCATGTCTCTATCGTAGGTGTTGCGATTGAACACAACAGTCAACTAGATGTAGTGATCGAGGATTTAGAGCGTGCGGCCTACCAGTCAAGAACAAGCCTAAAGTCACCAGAACCGGTACCGGAATCCTAAATACACACCAATGCAATCGTGATTAAGCAATTTTCGGCTAACAAAACTATCTGTGTTATTAGCCACTTATGTGACTGTCGACAAACTAACAATATTCCATTCAGTAAAAAGGCGAATTCATTAAAATTACACTGTACTCCTAGCCCAAAAACTGCTTAATTTATAGTCGCTTGATGAAAAAATGAGACTTTCGCTTGCTGCTCTCTTCATCAAACAATAAATAAAAATAGTGACTCAGAAGGATGTCGAGTCAACAAAAACATTAAGGAGTACTTTAATGGCTGGTGTACTAGGTATGATCCTCGCCGGGGGGGAGGGGTCGCGCCTAAGACCTCTCACGTCTATTCGCAGTAAACCTGCGGTTCCATTTGGTGGTAGTTATCGCCTCATAGATTTTGCATTAAACAATTTTGTTAACGCAGACATGATGAGGATATACGTTCTAACCCAATTCAAATCTCAATCCTTATTCCATCACTTAAAAAAGGGCTGGAATATTAATGGTATTACTGATCGATTTATCGATCCGATTCCCGCGCAAATGCGAACTGGTAAGCGTTGGTATGAAGGTACTGCAGATGCCATATACCAAAATTTGAGATTTATGGAGTTGGCAGAACCCGACCAAGTTTGCATATTTGGCTCTGACCATATCTATAAAATGGATATTCGCCAGATGCTTGATTTCCACAAGCAAAATCAGGCCGCACTTACGGTTTCCGCTATTCGTGTGCCTATCGAAGAAGCGCATCAGTTTGGGGTGATTGAAGTGGATACAGATCACCGCATGATAGGATTTCAGGAAAAGCCTGAAAAACCCAAGTCGATACCCAATGATCCAAGACACGCGTTAGTGTCTATGGGTAATTATATTTTCGAAGCAGATAGTCTGTTCCGTGAACTGATTGAAGATGCCGATAACCCAGATTCAAGCCATGATTTTGGTAAGGATATCATTCCTCACATGTTCCCAAACGGAGACGTGTTTGTTTATGACTTCGGAAAAAACAAGATAGAAGGTGAAACGGATACGGTCTATTGGCGAGATGTAGGGACCATAGATTCTTATTGGCAAGCGCACATGGATCTACTCAAAGCAGATGCACCTTTTTCTCTTTATAACCGAAATTGGTCTTTACACACTTATCACCCTCCGTTACCACCAGCAACTTTTAAAGATGCGACAAATGAGCGAGTACAAATCATTAATAGTTTGGTGTCTAATGGTAGTTTTGTACGAGGCTCAAGGATTGAAAACTCGGTTTTGGGCTTTCGGTCAAATGTCGACGCTTCCTGTAATATCCAAGACAGTATCTTTTTAGGTGATGTCAAAATAGGGCGCGGTTGTACCTTAAACAAAGTCATTTTAGATAAAGATGTTGAAATAGCACCGGGCACAAAAATTGGTGTAGATACCGAGGCGGACAAAGCCATGTATCATGTTTCTGAAAATGGTGTGGTGGTTATTCCGAAAGGGGCAAAAGTTGGTTACTGATTGTTTTAGTGTGTTGTTTGTTGCGTCCGAAGTCGATGGTTTGATTAAAAGTGGTGGGTTGGCTGATGTAGCACGTTCACTACCTCAAGCGCTTAACTCTGCTGGGCACGACGTCAGAATTTGTTTGCCGTACTACCAAGCGATTCAATGTGAGAGTAAGCGACTGGTTATTGAAACTCAGCTTGAGGCCTGGCCATTCACCAGCTACAAAGTTTGGTTTACTGAGTTAGGTAATACACAGGTCTATCTCATCGAGTGCCCCCAATATTTTGACCGTCCCGAAATGTATGCCGAAAAAAATATCGCCTATGCCGATAATGGCGAGAGGTTCGCTTTTTTTTCTGCGGCAAGTCTAGATATGCTGCCTAAAATCGACTTTCGCCCATCGGTGATTCACGCAAATGATTGGCACACAGGATTAATCCCTTATTTTCTTAAGGAGCGCTACCGCAGTCACAACTTCTACTCATCAATACGGACAGTGTTGACTATCCATAACGCGGTTTTTAAAGGTGTGTTTGGATATGAGCAGCTGGAGTGTATCCCCGAATTTAAACAAAAACGGGTACCTGAGGCTGCAATTTCTGCGGATAGCCTGTCATTTCTCAAAGCTGGAGTGATGACAGCAGACAAAATCAATGCAGTGAGTCCATCGTATGCACGGGAGTTAACCAGTGATTTGGGCAGTCACGGAATGGGCAAAGAATTCCAACAACGCTCCGCTGACCTTACCGGTATTTTGAATGGTTGTGACTATTCTACTTGGCATCCTGAGCACGATTCTTACTTGGCCCAAGCTTACAATCATGATTTGGTGAGCTTTCGATTGGGTAAAAAAGTGAATAAGCGAGCTCTGCGAGCGGAAGTGGGATTACCGCAGACACAGGTTCCATTGTTTGGCATGGTATGTCGCTTAACCAATCAAAAAGGGCTGCATTACCTTATTCCAATTCTAGAGCCGTTTCTGCGCCATCAGGTTCAGGTCATCATAGTTGGCACTGGCGACCCGGTGATTGCCAGTCAGCTGCGACAACTGGCTGAACGTTTCCCGAAATCATTGCAGTTTATTGAAGCTTATGACGAAAGATTGGCTCATTTAGTGGAAGCAGGTAGTGACTTCTTTCTAATGCCTTCTGAGTTTGAGCCTTGTGGTCTAAATCAAATATACAGCTTGGCGTATGGTACGACCCCAATTGTCAGAGCGGTAGGGGGGCTCAAAGATACCGTGTCTGACTATTTTGGGGATGCTGATAATGGAACTGGATTTTCGTTCGAAGAGCCGAGTCCACAAGCCTTGTTGTTAACATTGCTCAGAGTGACACTACTCTTTGAACAAGAGCATGAAAATATTGAACAGATACAAAGGCGTGGAATGACACAAGATTTTAGCTGGGAACAATCCGCCCTACAGTATACGAACTTGTATAGCAGTGCCCTTAGCGGATAGTCGATAACAAGAGCGGTGACGGTCTTTAGTAGAACGTTGCCGATTCTTGATGACTGGGATGAACTTTAAACTTTGGCCTTGGCTGACAAGCGTCAATACTTGTTGAACCTCGCTTCTTGAAGCAACTTGGGTATATACTTGAACTAAGATTTAGTTCGCAGAGAGTTGTTGTGAGCACCGCAAACCCTTCATTACTTTTTCATCGCACCTATACACACCCACAAAGCCAAGAGTGGGTGGTTTTTATACATGGTGCTGGTGGTAGCTCGTCTATTTGGTTTAAACAGCTTAAAGCGTATAAAGAACGTTTTAATGTGCTCTTGGTTGATCTGAGAGGACATGGCAAATCGAATCAACTGCTTGCTGATTTGATGCAAAATCGCTACACATTTAAAACCGTATCCGATGATATCTTGCAGGTTCTCGACTATTTAAAAATCACTCGAGCTCATTTTGTTGGTATGTCTTTAGGGACCATCATTGTTAGAAATTTAGCGGAAATCGCACCACAACGTGTTAAGACTATGGTGTTGGGTGGTGCGGTTACGCGGTTAGATATTCGTTCTCAATTTTTGGCGCATGTCGGAAACTTAGGTAAGCACATCATTCCATACATGTGGTTGTATCGATTGTTCGCTTTCATCGTCATGCCGCAAAAAAATCAACGTGAGTCTCGACACCTCTTTATTCGCGAAGCCAAAAAGCTGTGCCAGAAAGAATTTAAACGTTGGTTTTCTATGGCGTTTGATGTCAATCCATTGATGCGGTATTTCAGAGAAAAACCTATCGCCATTCCGACACTCTATGTCATGGGAGATCGCGATTATATGTTTCTTACCCCGGTGCGTGACATGGTGAACCGACACCAAATGAGTGAGTTATACGAAATTACTGACTGTGGCCATGTCTGTAATGTTGAGAAGCCTGAAGAATTTAACCAACAGAGCATCGCGTTTATCGACCGAAATACAAGGAAAACAGACCTAACGATTTGATGACTGCAAACTACCCATCAGCTAGCCGCTTTACCGCATTGCCAGCAAAAATCAAACGCCCCATCATTGTCTTCCAAGCACTTGGCACATTTCCATGATGGTCGATGTTTCGCCGATTCATATTCACTAATGAGCTTAAGAGCGTGTTGTTGATCTGATAACCGTTCAATCACGACAGTGACCGCAGTATCTTCAGAGATCGGTACTTCACCATAAATACTACTAATACCATCACCACGAACCTGGCAGTCAATACCTGCAGATTGAAGTAAGCCTTGCACAATGTAGCACTCGGTGGGGAAGGTGCTCGAGAATACTTTTAAATCCATACAAGACAAATTAATTGGCTTGTGGGCGAAGCTTGTCCATAACCCATTTACTTAAAATCGGGAAAACGCCCAAAAGTACAAAAGAGGCGATAACCGCTGGAGAGACAATACCGGACAACGAATCGATTTGCGCGAGTTGAGTGCCCGCATTGAGGTATACCGCAGTGCCAGGCAACATACCAAGCTGACTAACCAAATAGAACTTAGATGTCTTAATTGGCGTTAATCCCATCAGCAAGTTAATCGCGAAAAACGGAAAGACAGGAATAAGACGCAATGAAAACAGGTAAAAGCTACCATCTTTTTCGATACCTTGATTAATGGTTTCCAGCTTAGAGCCGAAGCGATTTTGCACCCAATCGCGCAGTAGATAACGACTGCTCCAAAACGCAATCGTTGCGCCAATGGTACTGGCAAAAGAAACCAAAACAAGACTAGAGGTAAAGCCAAAAAGAGCCGCGCCTAATAATGTGACAACTGCTGCTCCAGGAATCGAAAGCGCTGTAATTAAAATGTAGACGGTGAAGTAGATAGCCGCAGACTGCCAGAAGTTGTTCTGGATGGTTTGGCTAAAATCCTGATGGTATTGCTTGGCATTTTCCAACGTAAACAAATGGCCAAACTGTGTTGATAACACGACAATGGCAATGACTAGCAATAAAGCGACGATCAGTTTTTTATTCATAGTTCTCTCAAACAACTTACATAACACACGCTGGCTTGAACTTACTTTACAAGTAGCTCTTATCTAACCATAAAATAAGACCGAAAATCCTCAAGAAAAATTCTGTTTAATTTTCATAGTTTCACTCTATTTGCCGTGAAAACAAAAAGACCACCGATTGGTGGTCTTCAACAAAGAATACTTAAGTCATGGGACTTAGTTGACTTGATGACTGAGTTCGTCGCGTCGTTCTTGCGGTATAACAGACCAGTGTTGCCCCAATATGGCACCTTCTAGGGCCCACAGCAGTTCGACACTGACCTCCGAGGAGTGAGTCTCTTGAATTGAGCGAAACGCCTCTACAGACCCAGCGTTTTCGAGCTGTTCTACCGTTTCAATTCCCGCTTTTTTCAGCATTCTTTCAGTCGCTAAACGCAAATTAGGGAGGTCTTTAAGACGGTTTGGTTTGGCTTGTTTCTGCTCTTGCTTTTCCTGGCGGGCTGATTCCAATGCCTCTTTAGCGACAACCAGCAGTTGCTCTTCAGAATCAAGCCATTGCTGAGGGACTGCAAAGTACTTAGTGACCACAGGGAATCCACGTTTTTTGTACACGTACGGTTCCAGATCAAGTTGTTTAAATTGCTTGGTAGTTGAATTATCTGCTCGAATATGGAGTTTATTGTTAACGACAAGTGCAAACATAACTTCGTTTACAAAAATGCCAAATCCACCGAACATTGAACGAGACTTAACAGTTCCAAACTGTTCGAATAGTCTCATTGAGTCTTTGAGTATTGGTTTATCCATGCTGTAGTTTCTCGGTTCTAGCTATGCCACCAATCAGGTCCGAGAGATTAGCAAATCGATGCAAAATGAATGTCAACTGGATGTAAACAATCTGCATTTTTACCATCGGCAACCCCGCTACCTTTCTATGTTGAAGACACATACTGCAGTCATACTTCTTCACAGATTCAGGCCGGAAGCTTTGCGTCCCATCCTTTCGAATGGTTTGCCCTGTGCGTGGCGGAAATCAGTGATTAAAGGATAAAATAAAATTTTGGGTAATTATCACACTACCGTGATGCATTTGTGATTGCAGTCACAATATATTTTATGCTCATCAGTCGGTCTTGCTATTAATGCCTGTCTGTCTCTCACTTTGTGCATAAAATTGCCTAAAAACTCGCACTTTTACACTTGTATGCTAAGGCGCCTATTTCAAGCGTTTAACGGTGTCACGAACCACAATTTCAGGTTGCATTTCGAAGACTCGTTTTTCATGAGCGCGATCTTTGATGCGTTCCAATAAGATTTCAAATGCATTTTTACCCACACGACGTTTGGGTTGGTGTATGGTGGTCAAAGGCGGTGAAAAGTACTCGGCCAGTTCGATATTGTCGTAACCAATCACAGAAATATCGTCTGGGACCTTCACGCCTTTTTGTTGCAGGCGGCTCATCAAGCCAAGTGCCATAGTGTCATTGAAGCAAAAAATTGCGGTTGGCTTTTTATCCATGGCAATAATTTTGTCGGCTGCTAATACGGCAGTATCACATTCGAAATTGCCTTCCAAAATCCAATCATCTTCAACAGTCAAATTGGCTTCATTCATTGCGCGTTTAAAACCGGCAATACGTTCTTTACACGCTGCGGTTTCAAAATAGCCACTTAAACACGCAATGTCCTTATGGCCACTGTCGATGAGATATTTTGTCGCTAGATAGCCGCCTTCTTCTGAATTATCTATGATTTTGTCCGCATGTGAACTTTCTGGTCCCCAATCCATCACCACCTTCGGGATGTCTGATTGGCGATCTAACATTTCAGATAGTTCCTGAGTTAAATCAGAACACATGACTAACATGCCATCCACGCGTTTTTCAGCGAGCATACGGATGTAATCACGTTGTTTTTCATAGATACGGCCGGTGTTACACAAAATCAGAGTGTAACCTTGGCGATAACAATAACTTTCTACTCCGTCGATGACTTCTGAGAAAAATGGGTTAGTCGACTGTGTGACTAGCATGCCGATAGTACGTGTAGAATTGCATTTCAGACTGCGTGCAACTGCACTCGGCGCGTAGTTGAGTTCTTTAACGGCTTCCATCACCTTCTCTTGGGTCGCGTCCGCGACAAAACGAGTCTTGTTGATTACGTGTGACACAGTGGTCGTTGAAACGCCGGCTAAACGAGCCACGTCTTTGATGGTAGCCATAGGTTGGTCCTGTTGTGTTATGCCTTTACTCTAATAATACACCGATCGCAGCAGAGTGAATGCGATTGCAATGGGTGTTAAAGGTCTTAATGAAACAAGAAAACCGCTGTTTTCAGCGGTTTTCTCGAATTTAGCGTCAATTATTCGCAATTTTGAACGATTTTAGACATTAATCGAAACGCTGGCAATAGATTGCACGGGTGAAGTAATGCACTTTATAAATGCAATCGTTTGGCTTTTTAAACTTTGGATTCCGATGCTTCAATCACCACTTCTTCGTAGCTTGATGCCCAGTTTCGCAGTTGCTGCCAGATTCGACCCAATGTTTCG
This sequence comes from Vibrio sp. ABH4_348, assembly GCF_056159765.1. NCBI lineage: Bacteria > Pseudomonadati > Pseudomonadota > Gammaproteobacteria > Vibrionales > Vibrionaceae > Vibrio > Vibrio sp. ABH4_348. The sequence goes on from NZ_JBSWVW010000001.1 coordinate 912,487, forward strand.
TGCCAGTATCTTTCTGTCTGCTCTAAATACTTACCTTTTGGGGTGTACTTTTCCCATGGCGCATCGATATTCTTTTGTGCCAGAAAATTGGTTGGCGCCGCATACGGGTCAAGACCAGCCGAGTTGAATTCGAGCAGGGCACGTTTCATGTGACTTGCCGACGTTACCACCACTAAACGCTTTTGCAAGACAAATGCAGCAGCTTGGCGGGCTTCTTCCCAGGTATCTTTGGCTGTCTCGAGTAAGATAATGTCGGATTTTGATACGCCAAGTGCCAGTGCAACTTTGGCCATCATTCGTGCATTACTTACTTCAGAGCCTGCCGCATAACCAGACAAGATTAGTTTTGCACCGGGGTACATGCGCAGAATTCGTATGCCTTCTGTTAGTCGCATCAAACCAGTTCGACTGAGCTCAGAAGTGGGGGGGATGTCGTCGTCGACCACATGGCCACTCCCTAATACCATCACAAAATCGATCGGTTCATCAACGGGAAAAAACGCCGAATACTGTCTTTCGAGCGGCATAAGAAGTCGAGATGAAACGGGTTGGAATGCGATAAGAAAAATACCGACAAAAGATAACAATACCACCATACAGCCCGTTTTCTGGCGAGTGGTGAACATGATTAACATCAGCCCGAAAAAACCAATGATAAGCATGGCCGGTAACGGCATAAGTAATGCTGACACTACTTTTTTCAGCTCAAACATAATCAATTAGCCCGAAAAAACATCAATTGAATGTAAAAAAAGTCGAAGGCGCTTTATTCCTGAAGCGCTTATGACAGAATAGCGGAATCCGAACCATGATAGCGCAGCACCTGTGACAGAAGACCGCAATTTCGACGACATTGCCCACAAATTTGCAAAAAACATCTACGGGTCTGACAAAGGTGAGATTCGGCAAGTGGTTGTTTGGCAAGATATTAGCCGAGTTCTCGATACATTAAAAGCGTCAACATCAAGCTTGAACGTACTAGATGCAGGCGGTGGCTTGGCTCAAGTGTCTCAGAAAATCGCTACACTAGGCCATCAAATTACACTGTGTGATCTTTCTTCTGAAATGCTTAAGTTGGCGGAAGCGGAGATTGCAAAAAATGGGTTGAGTGATCAGTATCGGCTAATTCATTCTGCTATCCAAACTTTGTCAGACAAGGTAACTGAGCGATATGACTTAGTCTTGTTTCACGCCGTCATGGAGTGGTTGGAAGACCCCAAATCCGTGTTGGAACAAGTACTCGATTACGTTAAACCGGGCGGGTTTGCATCAGTGATGTTCTACAACCAACATGGATTGGTTTATAAAAATGTGGTGTGTGGCAATATTCCGCATGTTTTGCAAGGAATGCCACACAGAAAGCGCTTTAAGTTACAGCCTAAACAAGGCCTTTGGCCAGAAGATGTATATAAATGGGTTGAAGCAACGGGTTGTGAAATTATTGAGAAAACCGGTATTCGCTGTTTCAGCGATTACATTGGCAACCAAGAATACATGGGCGATTATAGTCCAGAGCAAGTCTTGGAACTAGAGACCAACTTCTGCCGTCAAGAACCCTATCGTTCAATGGGGCGATACATTCACGTGACAGCAAGAAAACCCTTACACACTTAACGTCTTTGAAGTGTGCAAAAGCTAGGTAACAACATGAGTGAACAAACAACTGCGCTCATGGAGCAATCCTTAGACGAGTTAGTCGGTTGGGTAAAACAGCACGACTTTTCTCTCAACCTCTCCACAGAAAGACTGGCATTTGTCATTGCGCTTTCTGTCTTAAGCCAAGAACGATATGACGAAGAGCTTGGAGAAGGTGAGCTTCATGATGCGTTTGCCATTGTCAGCGACTTATTCCCTGACACTGGTAGTACGTCAGCCTTTCGGGCAAACAATGCGATTAATGATTTGGTTCAACAACGTTTGTTGAGCCGGTTTACCAGCGAAGTCACCGATGGGGCGAGTATTTATCGACTATCTCCTTTGGCAGTTGGTATCAGTGACTATTACGTGCGACATCGCGAGTTTTCAAAGCTAAAGTTGTCGATTCAGCTGTCAGTGGTGGCAGACGAAATGGCCAAAGTGGTGTCCGCTGCCAAAAAAGGTGGTGATCTCAGCTTCTGGAAAAACAAAGTCTACGGCGTGCTGCGTTACTCGGTCGGTGAAATATTTGATCAAATTGACCTAAACCAGCGAGTTATGGATGAACAACAGCAATCCGTTAAACAAGAAATCGCTGAACTGCTGAATAAAGATTGGCGTGAGGCAATCAATAATTGTGAAAAGCTGCTGACAGAAACCTCTTCGACACTTCGCGAATTGCAAGACACGTTGCAAGCGGCGGGTAATGAAATGCAAACCCAAATACTCGATATCCAAGAGCAGGTTCAAGATCGCGAAGAATTGGACTTTATTGGTGAGACCTTATTTGGTTTGCAAATGAAGCTGGATCGCATCATTAACTGGGGCCAGCAAGCGATAGATTTGTGGATCGGCTATGACCGACATGTTCACAAGTTCATTCGTACCGCCATTGATATGGACAAGAATCGCGCATTTAGTAGTCGCTTACGACAGTCGCTAAAGGACTATTTCGATGCGCCCTGGTTACTTACCTTTGCCGATGCTGAGAAATTGGCCGATCTAAGAGATGAAACATTGGTACTGCGCAATGATGAAGTCACCGGATTTGCACCGGCGGAAGTTGAGTATCAAGAGATCGAAAAAGTGAACGACGAGCTTTCCAGTCGAATTGGTCATTTATTGAAAGCGCATAAAGAGCAAAATATGCCAATCGATCTCAGTGAAGTGTTGCGAGATTATTTGGCTACTCACCCTTATGCTCTCCATTTTGATTTAGCACGCATCCTAGTCGACCAAGCGGTTCGATTAGGCTATTCAGAGTCCGATTATGCCGCCATTCAACCCGATTGGCAGGCAATCAACGAATTTGGTGCCAAGGTACAAGCAAATGTCATCAACAGATATTAACGAATACATGCCAGAGAACTTGGCAAAGGCGATCGCCAACCCACTGTTTCCGGCGCTCGACAGCATGCTGAGATCAGGTAGACACATCTCTACCGAAGATATTGATAATCATGCATTACTTGCTGATTTTGAACCAGAGTTAGCGTTGTTTTATCAACGTTACAATACTGAACTGGTCAAGGCGCCGGAAGGCTTTTTCTATTTACGCCCACGCTCGACTACATTGATCAATCGCAGTGTACTTTCTGAGCTAGATATGTTGGTCGGTAAAGTTCTGTGTTTTCTATACCTAAGCCCGGAGCGTTTGGCTCATGAGGGCATTTTCACCAATCAAGAGCTTTATGATGAGCTTCTTTCGTTAACCGATGATAAGAAGCTGATGAAACTGGTGACCAACCGAGCATCGGGGTCCGACCTCGACAAAGATAAGCTATTTGAAAAGGTTAGAACCTCACTACGCCGCTTAAAACGCTTGGGTATGGTGATCAATGTCGGTGAAAACGGCAAATTCAAAATTAGTGAAGCGGTATTTAGATTTGGTGCCGATGTTCGAGTTGGCGACGATTTAAAAGAAGCGCAACTACGCCTAATTCGCGATGGCGAAGCGGTCGTTCACAACGAAGCCCCATCACAGGGCAGTCTTCTCGATGTTTCGGAAGCGGAAGCTACTGAAGAAGATACAGCATCAGAAGACGATGAATCAGCGAATCAAATGGCAGGTGAAGCATGATTGAACGCGGTAAATATCAATCACTAACTATGGTCAACTGGAACGGCTTTTTTGCACGTACCTTCGACATTGATCAGTTAGTCACCACGTTATCTGGCGGTAATGGTGCCGGTAAATCTACAACTATGGCGTCGTTCATTACCACGCTGATTCCAGACCAAAGCTTATTGCACTTTCGCAATACGACCGAGGCCGGCAGTACTCAATCGTCTCGCGATAAAGGTTTGTACGGCAAGCTACAACCGGGAGCTTGTTATGCGGCGCTAGACATCGTCAACTCGCGCAAGCAGCGAGTGATTTTTGTCGTAAAGCTACAGCAAGTGGCGGGGCGAGATAAAAAGGTCGATATCAAGCCGTTTGTCATTCAAGGTTTGCCAGTTGCTCTTAAACCCACCCAAGTTTTGATCGAAACGATAAGTGACAATCAAGCTCGAGTTAGGCAGTTACCAGAGGTCAAACAAGCGATCGCTGAACTGGAAGGCGTGCAATTTAAAGCCTTCAACTCAGTGACGGATTATCACGCCTACATGTTTGAAATGGGTGTGATTCCGAAAAAACTAAGAAATACCAGTGACCGCTCTAAGTTTTACCGTCTAATTGAAGCATCGCTTTATGGCGGGATCTCTAGCGCGATTACACGTTCTCTTCGAGACTACTTGTTGCCACAAAATGGCGGGGTAAAAAAAGCGTTTCAAGACATGGAGTCAGCACTTCGTGAGAATCGCATGACCCTTGAGGCGATCAAAACCACGCAGTCGGACCGCGATCTGTTTAAGCATTTAATTACTGAGTCCACCCAGTATGTCGCTTCAGACTACATGCGCCATACTAACGAACGTCGCGCTAAAGTGCAGCAAGCACTAAATTTAAGAGCTGAAATGTTTGGCGCGCAAAGCTCGCTCAAAGAACATAACCAAGCGTTGCAACATGCTCAAGAGCAGCTAGGCCTATTGACTGAACAGCAAAGCGACTTAGAGCAAGATTATCAATCGGCTTCTGACCATATGCAGTTAGTGCAAACTGCGTTACGCCAAAAAGAAAAAATTGAACGCTACCAAGATGATCTGTTTGAACTGTCCGAGCGATTGGAAGAGCAAACTATGGTGGTCGAAGAAGCGCAAGAGCAGGTCTACATCTGTGAAGAGCAAGCTCAATCTGCTGAGCAAGAAGTGGATAGCCTAAAAACACAGTTGGCTGACTACCAGCAAGCGTTAGATATTCAGCAAACTCGCGCGCTTCAGTACCAACAAGCGGAGCAGGCGCTGAACAAAGCCGCTCAATTGTTGCAAGACTCAGAACTGACCCCAGAGAGCGCTGCGTCACATTTGCAAGAGCTCAAGCAAACCGAGCAATCGCAAACTCAAGCCATCTTGTCGCTTAAACACAAGCTGGATCTATCAGCAGCAGCGGCTGAGCAGTTCGAGCAAGCGTTGGCATTAGTTAAGCAAATTGTTCCAGATGTAACTCGCGACAACGCCTCTTCCCATGCCAAAGCCTCCCTTCAAAAGGCAGTAGATTTCCAGCAAATTGTTGGTCAAGAAGCGCAGTTGATTGCAAGTCACAAAGAGCTATCGGCCAAACTTGCTAACCAAAAAAACGCGAACCAAGCGCAAGCCGAGTACCTCGAACTTAACCAAGTTCTTGTCGATAGTGAAGCCGAGCTGGAATTGCAAAAAGAGCTGCAACAAGAAACCATAGAGAATCTTAATCAGCAGCGCGAAGTGAAGCGTGACCTAGTAACCGAAGCAAAGCAATCTCGCCAACGTGCTGATGAACGTATTCAGCAGCTTGAATCTTTGGCTCCTCAATGGTTGATTGCTAACTCTAAATTGGAAGAGCTGCGTCAACAATCAGGTCTTGAACTCAGCGATCGTTCTCAGGTGATGCGAGAGATGCAAAACACCCTAGAGAACGAGAAGCGCTTGTCTGTCGAGAAAGATAAGCTGGCAGAGCAACGTTCATCACTGGAGCTTGAAATCGAGCGCTTGGCGTCACCAGGCGGTTCCAATGACCCACGTCTGAAAGGACTCGCGGATACCTTGGGTGGCGTGTTACTTACCGAAATCTACGACGACATTACGTTAGAAGATGCACCGTATTTCAGTGCCATGTACGGACCCGCTCGTCACGCGATTGTGGTGTCTGACCTGTCCGGTATTGAAGAAAAGCTGGTTGATTTAGACGACTGCCCTGAAGACTTGTATTTGATTGAGGGCGATGTCGACGCTTTTGATGACAGCGGTTTTAATGCTGATGAGCTGCAAGACGCTGTTTGCGTGAGGCTAAACCAACGTCAAATGCGTTACTCCCGATTCCCTGAAATTCCTGTGTTTGGCAGAGCCGCCAGAGAATCTCGTTTAGAAAAACTGAGAGCGCAGAAAGATGAGGTAGTCGAGCAGCACGCTAAGGCGGCATTCGATTCACAAAAGCTGCATCGCCTATACCAAACATTTAATGAGTTTGTTTCTCAATATATTCAAATCGCGTTTGATACTAGCCCTGAAATTGAACTGCAGAAGTTGCGAACTGAGCGCACAGTCAATGAACGCGAACTTCAGCAAGCTAAAGAAACGGTAAAGTCCGTTGAAGCTCAAATCGCCAGAAGCAAAAGCGCGTTAACACTACTTGATAAAATGGCGGTTAACATCGGACTTCTCGAAGACCACGGTTTGCAGGCAAGATTTGACCAGTTGCAATTGCAGTTGGAAACGTTACGTGATGCGAAACGTTTCTTACAAGCCAATCAGTCCGCGTTGGAAAAGCTTAGACAATGTGCGTCAGCGTTAGAAACGGACCCGCAAAAACTTGATGAATTGCGCTCTGAGCACGAGAGTGCAGACCGAGCGCTTCAGGCTACCAAATCGACCATTTTTGCCTTGTCGGATGTCATTGAGCGTAAATCTCACTTTGCCTACCAAGACTCGGTCGATATCTTGAATGAAAGCAGTGACCTAAGTGAAAAACTAAAAGCGAAGCTCACACAAGCTGAAGACAGCAAGGTTCGAACTAGGGAAGTGCTCAAGCAAAACCAAAATCAGTTTGGGCAGTACCAGCAGGTACTGGCGTCGCTAAAAAGTACTTACCAAGCCAAAAAAGAAACCATGAACGAGTTTCAACAGGAAATGGCGGAGTTCGGCGTTGCAGCAGACCACATCGCGTTAGAACGCGCTGAGCAAAGAAAAGAAGAGCTATATTTGGCGTTGACCACTGCTCGTCAAAAACAAGCGGAATTTGAAAAAGTGTCAACGGCGGCCGAGCTAGAACTTAAAGGCCTGGTCAAGCAACTCAAGAAACAGAAAAAAGCGTATGCGGAGCTAAGAACTTTTATTGTCTTAGCGAAAGCAGGGTGGCGTGGTGTGATGCGTTTGGCGAGAGCTCATGACGTGGAACGACGTTTGAACAAACCTGAATTGGCTTACTTGTCTGCTGGCGAACTTCGCTCCATGTCTGACAAATCCTTGGGTGCGCTTCGCTTGGCGGTAGCCGCCAACGACGATCTGCGAGATGCGTTACGTGCATCGGAAGACAATGCGTATCCAGAGAGAAAAGTGCTGTTTTACATTGCGGTCTACCAGCACCTGAGAGAGCGTATTCGCCAGGACATTATTCATACCGATGATCCGGTTGAAGCCATTGAAGAGATGGAAGTTGAGTTGGCAAGACTTACCGAAGAGTTGACCCAGCGAGAAGCTCGCCTAGCGATCAGCAGTGAAGCGGCAGCCAGCATTATTCAGAAGACCATTCAACGAGAGCAGAATCGAATTCGCATGTTAAACCAAGGTTTGTCAGCGATTGCCTTTGGTCAAGTGAAAGGGGTTAGGCTTAACGTTAAAGTTCGGGAAAGTCATGAGGTGTTACTCCGTGGTCTGTCTGAACAACAAGAGAACCACAAAGACCTGTTTGAGAGTCATAGATATACCTTCTCAGAGGCCATGGCGAAGTTGTTCCAACGCGTGAATCCACATATTGATATGGGGCAGCGTTCTGCTCAGGTATTGGGTGAAGAACTACTGGACTACCGTAACTATCTCGAGTTGTCGATAGAGGTCAATCGCGGAGCAGAAGGATGGCTTCAGGCTGAGTCTGGTGCTCTGTCGACTGGTGAAGCAATCGGCACGGGTCAGTCTATCTTGCTGATGGTGATTCAAAGCTGGGAAGAAGAATCGCGCAGACTGAGAGCCAAAGACTTAGTGCCATGCCGACTTCTTTTCTTGGATGAAGCGGCGCGTTTGGATGCCAAATCCATCGCCACGCTTTTTGAGTTGTGTGAAAGATTGGACATGCAACTGCTTATCGCGGCACCAGAAAACATTAGCCCAGAGCGCGGAACCACCTACAAGCTGGTTCGTAAAATCTTTAAAGATAGAGAACATGTACACGTCGTTGGCTTAAAGGGGTTTGGTCAGCAATCTCAGATGGAAACGCCACAAGTGTCACCCGCCAATTTAAGTGTAGAAATGAGCGAATAGTTCGATAGCCACAATTCCCCTAAAGCCAGTCTGGTTAACCAGTCTGGCTTTTTTATTATGCAAATATTCATGGTGTTATAAGCGTAAGTTTATCAATAGCAAAGAATTTTCTGCGTCAAGATTGATTGGAGTGATACGTCAAATAACTTGAATACTTAAGTTAATAACATTAATCTCTCATTGTTATTAATAATCATTCTCAATTGGTATGAGCAAATTTTTCCGCTACGAGTTCGACCACAAAGAAATGACCGAAAAGGCAACTGAATCATGTATTTTGTTGGAAGATAACAGTTTTGGTCAAATGTCCGTCAGAAACACACAATTACAAGATGGTATTCACCTAAACACCTATACCGGTCATTTCAATCGCGCAGTGGAGCTGTGGTCCGACAATACCTATGAAAACAAATTACTGAATCTGTTTGTCAATTTGGCAGGTACTTGTGAATGCTACATTGCCTCAATTAATCAAACTTTTGTCGTGCCGACTAAAAAAATAGTCGTGTATTACTCAGCGGAAACAGCGGGCTACACCAGAATGTTGAAAACCAACATGAAGGGGGTCTCGGTATCTCTACCGTTAACCATGTTTAAAGATATGATTAATGAAGATCAAAATGAGGCAGTGATCAAACGGTTTTCAGGAGTGTTTAAATCGGACCCTGAACCTTTTTACTTACTTGTTGATGCAACACCAGCGATATTAGAGTCAATTACACTACTAGATGGACTGCAAGATGATACGTTTTGCTCTCGGCTTAAACAACGTGGTTTAGGCTGGCAGTTGTGTGGTGAGATCATCCATCAAATATATTTGCAAAACGGTCAATGTAATTGTCATCTCAGTCCAATTGATGTTCAAAAGATCCATCAAGCGCGCGATATTCTCGCATCCAATATGGAAAACCCGCCGACACTTATCGAATTAGCTCGTCAGGTTGGTTTAAATGATTTCAAACTTAAACAGGGGTTTAAGGCGGTATTTCAACAAACTGCCTTTGGGTTCTTACAGCAATACCGAATGGAAAAGGCGCGAGAGTTGTTGGTTAATGGCGAAGAGAAAGTAATCAATATTGCCAATGAAGTCGGTTATAGGAATCACGGTCATTTTTCTGCGGCATTCAGAAAACACTACGGCCAAACACCGAGGCAGTATTTAAAAAACATCAAAGGAATCCCGCTTCCGATTGAATAGAAACGGGATTCAGCAATCAATTTATGATGATCTGTTGCTCTTGATCAGCTTGGTTTCTATAGAAGACATCTTTCTCACCACGATAGACGAGATAAATCAAAATAACCGATGCGATAGATAGTACAGCAGACAGAATAAAGAACTGTTTGTAACCTAATGACTCAGTAATCCAGCCGCTAAGCGTGGCGAGCGGCATGGCTCCAAGGTAAGGTAACACTGACAATATCGAAAAATCAGTTGCTGCGGTTTCTTCATCACAGAAGGTCATCGAGACAATACAAACTACGGTAAACGCCGCGAAGCTTGAAAAGATCAATAAACCGCAAGCGGGATACAGCCACAACAATGGCATTGCGTGGCCTTCTACCTGAATAAAACAAACAACGGATATTGCGAGTAGTGCCGCGAGCATATTCAGTGAATTTCTGGCTCCCAGCTTTTTCACCATGATACTGCCGAGTACACCTGCAATAACGCCAACGATTGAGCTGAACAAACCAGTCAATAAAGCGATTGATTGGTTGCTAATACCTACGTCAACCATAAAGGGTTTAATCATGGCGTATACCCCTTGGTTGGCACCGTAAAACAGCATCATGATTAACGCCCACTTGCGTATCCCTGGCTTTTTGAATAGCGTCCAAATCCGTTTGAATTGAACTTTTTCACTTGATTGGGTCTGCTGTGTTGTTTTGGGTAACATGAACAAGCCCAACAAAGATGCCAGAGCCAAGGTTAATAGCGAACCCTGCCACCCAAGTGATTCGTATACATACAAGAGCAACCCACCGCCTAAAATCATCCCAACTGACATAGTCGAAACCATCAAGCCGTTTAACCATCCTTGCTCATCTTTACTGTGTTGTTTCACCACAATTGAACAGCAGACTAAGGTGAGTAAATTACTGGTCAAGCTACCGAACATCATCAGGCCAAATATAAGCCAGAAGTTTTCTTTGAGCTCCAACATCGAAATAACACCCATGCAAAGAGCTGTTGCCACGAGAATAATCCCAAGCCATCCAGATTCTGCTTTTCCCAAGGGCGAAAATTTGTCGATAAAGGGGCCCCAGATCCACTTAAATAATTGCGGCATGGCGAGCGCGTACATCATACCTATCGTGGCTAAGTCAAACCCTTGTTGCCTCATAATAACGGGAACCACAAGCATACAAAAAGACAAAATGGATGAACTTAAGCACCACAGGTAAGCCAAGGGTGCAAATTTTGCAGATAAGATTTTCATGGGAAAACACACCGAAAAAGAAAAGCAGTTTGCCAGCCTGAACAAAATAAACCGCTCAAATACGGATTATCTTATAGAAATGATCAGGTTAAAATTCAATTAAAACAAAAGCTTGAAAAAATCCGTTTCTGGGCGGTTTTTCTATGGTGGTTGTTTAAAGTACTCCGCTCAATCAAGGAGTACCTAATGAAAAAACTATTTTTGCCAGGGTTGGTTGTTTTAGCTGGCAACGCAGTAGCGGACGACCAAAACGTCAGTGTTATGGAACAAGCTGACTCTCATGAAACCATTACCGTTACCGCGAACCGAGTAGAAGAATCTTGGTTGGAAAGTGCAGAGACCATCACCTTACTTACCGCTGATGATATCGCTGAACGTAACATTACCAACGTGTCCAAACTTATTGAGCAGGTTCCGGGCGTTTCCCTTGCGGGTGATTACAATGGCGTATTAGATATCAATTATCGCGGTAGCAATGCCTCAGTATTTGAGGGTAGCTCACCGATTGTCGTTTATGTAGACGGCATTCCCCTTTCTCATCGCAACGGCATCTCATTTGACATTAATGATATTGAGTTGGTAGAAGCAGTTCGCGGTCCGGCTGGTGCGATTTACGGCAAAAACAACATTGGCGGTGTAATTAATATCACCACACGACAAGCTCAACAAGAAACTGCCAGCGCGGTGAGCGCCAGAGCAGGTAGCAAAGGTACGTATAGTTTAAACGGATTTGTCACAACTGGCATTGGCGACAATGTAAGGGTAAAGCTGAACTCAACATACACCAATGTCGACGGGGATTTACCTTATGCTGATACTTCGGTTTCTTCGAAAAATGTAGACCGAGAGCAAGAGTTCTATGTGAACGGAGGTATTGATGCTGACATCGGTGACAACGGAACGCTCAGTGTTGCAGTTTTCCATGATGACAGAAAATACGGCTACAGCTATCAAGATACCGTTAGCTCGCTCGTTGGTGCGCCTACGTCTCACCCGAAAAACGTCAACCATAACTTTGACAACAACCAACGGATTAAATCGCTCAACTACAAACTAGGGTATACCCACCAACTAGATAGCGGTGAACTTGAGTTCTTAGGTTCATCTCGCAATCAAGATTACAAAGCACATTTGGATTGTGATACAGGTGCGCAGAATATGGAGTGTTTAACGGACGTTGAATTTCAAGAATTCAACTTTGAAACACGTTGGTCACACATAACTGACAGCAATTCATTGTTGGTAGGTGCGTACGCTGAGCAATTGATAACAAAGCATATTCACAATGGTTATTTTAATCGAGTTGGAAATCAATTAAGTGTGATGCTGGATACCAATGGCGATCAAAAAGGCCAAACCTTTGCTTTGTTTGGACAAAACATATGGAAGTTTGCTGATGGTTGGCAGTTTGTAACCGGCGGCCGATTGCAACAAGTTAAAAAATCGGCAGACCACAATAACCCTAAAATGGGAGGCACTTTTGCCAAATTTAGCGGCAGCGAGATAGACAGAGCATTCTTACCAAAAGCTGCGCTTAGCTGGCAGTTTAATGATCAGCAGAGTAGCTACCTCTCATATAACCGAGGCTATCTTCCCGGTGGATACAACTTCATTAACAATACCTCAAACATCGCAAGTGCGAGATTCGAACCACAAACGTCTGACGAGTTTGAATTAGGCTACAAATTTAGTTCTAACAATCTCATGCTTACCTCCAATGTGTTTTACATGCTTGTAAAAGACATTCATTCCATGGAAGAAAGTACAGCTGGTATAAGAGCCATAAATATCGAAGGGGCAACCGGGCGCGGTTTTGAAATAGAAGGAAACCTAAGCCTTGGAGAGCATGTCACCTTAGATGGTGGTTTTGCATGGGTAGACACCACTTACGATTCAGGTTCAAAAGCTAATGGCAAAGATGTCGGTGGTAAACGTATTGAAGAAACGCCAGAAATCACCGCCAATTTCGGGATTAGTACTTGGTATCAAGATTGGTTTGCCAGAGTAGGAACCCGCTACATCGGTGATAAGTACACGACTGCTACCAATGAATTTAAGCTGGATTCTTACCAAGTTTGGGATGCCAGCATCGGTTATGACGCTTATGACTGGAGCGCTAGACTGTGGGTAAATAATCTAACTGATGAGTTTGGTGTTCAAAGTGCTATGCCTTCGCTAGCGGAACCTTTTGTGCGCTCACTTATTAGCTCACGCCTGTTTGGTATTGACGTAAAAATCGAGTTCTAAACGAGGTTATCTATGAACGAAACCAGCAAAGCCAGCTTAAGCTGGCTCTTTAAAATGGCGGCTGAGCACAAGCTAAAACTGTGGTTTTCTATGGTGTTTGCAGGAATCAGCTCAGTCATTTCTCTAGCGCCCTACGTGTTTGTTTTTTTGCTTCTGGAGCAACTTATCTCAGGCGAAATGACACTTGAGTCTGCATGGCCGTTAGTGGCTTCCGCTATTGGGTGTATGTTACTTCGCTATTTGCTGTTGCTGTGTTCCTTGCTTCTCTCTCACAAAGCGGCGTTTGCTATTCAATATCACGTGAGAACCCAAGCATTGGCACACATGGCAAAGTTACCCTTGGGTTATTTCACTTCGCGCAGTTCTGGAAAGGTTAAAAAAATCCTATCCGAAGATATTGACCGTGTAGAGCTGTTTGTCGCTCACCACATACCAGACTTGGTAAGTGCTATTTTATCACCTCTCATGGTGTTTATTTTCCTACTTTTCATTGACGTAAGAATGGCGCTCATTTCTTTAATACCCCTTCCTCTAGCCATACTGATTCAAGTAATCATGTATCGCGGGTTTGAGAAAAAGACAGAGGCTTATCATCAGTCACTAGAACAGCTAAATACCACGGTTACTGAATACATGAAAGCGATGCCTGTGATCAGAGCATTTAATGCTGGTGATAAACCCAATAAGCAGTTATCGCAGAGCCTAGGCCACTATCACAAACTCGTTGATGACTGGATTCAAGACGCTGGATGGCCCTTTGCCTTTTTCAAGACGTTGCTTGATTCGGGTTTGGTGGTTTTGCTGCCAGCTGGTGTTTGGTTCTGGTCTCAAGGAACGCTAGATATACCGAGCTTAGTTTTATGTATATTGCTCGGTGTTGGCATGATGGAGCCGCTTTATAATCTAACGTTACTTTCAGGGTACTTGAGCCAGATATTCGAGGGGGTGAAACGTCTGCAAAATCTTTTGAGTGCTTCGACCTTGCCTGAGCCTGAAGTTAGTAAGTCTATCCAAACTACGGATGTTAGGTTCGAGAACGTGAGCTTTAAATACGATGAAAACCTTCCGAACGTTATTGATAACGTCAGCTTCTCGGCGTCCAAAGGCACGGTAACTGCGATCGTTGGCCCATCAGGAGCAGGGAAATCGACGCTAGCATTGCTGTTGGCTCGTTTCCACGATGTAACTAGTGGCCGTATCAAATTAGGTGACGTAGATATCCGGGATTTGTCTCGCCAAGACTTAATGGAAAATGTCTCCTTCGTGTTTCAAGACAGCACCATGCTGAGTTTGTCAGTTAAAGACAACATTGCAATGGGTGCAGTCGCAGATCAAAAAGAGATAGAGTCTGCTGCAAAAGCGGCGCAGGCCCATGAATTCATTTGCAGCCTACCGAATGGCTACGACACAGTTATCGGGGAAAGTACCAACCTAAGTGGTGGGGAAAAGCAGAGGATTGCCATTGCTCGAGCCATCTTGAAAAACGCTCCGATTCTTATTCTTGACGAAGCGACCGCATACGCCGATGCCAATAATCAAGCTCAGATCCAACATGCTTTAAATGCTCTGATTGCAGACAAAACCGTGTTTGTTATCGCGCATCGTCTATCCACCATCGTTGATGCCAACCAAATTTTAGTGATGGAACAAGGCAAGCTGGTGGGGGCAGGCAAACACTCAGTGCTTATCGAGCAATGCAAAACGTATCGTGCTATGTGGACTTCTCATGAAAAGTCGCAAGATTGGAGTTTGTCGACTCAATCTCAAAAGTCTGAACAAGCAACTGAGAGTAAAACACGCGAGGAAAAGGAGGTCGATTATTATGCTTAATCAGATGAAAAAAATGACGGGCAGAGACGACCTGGCTTTCCCAAAAAATATTGCATTAGGTTTTATAGAGGCGATGCTAACTGGATTGCCTTTTGTCGCGCTGTACCTTGTCGTTCGAGAGCTATTTCAGTCACAGCCTGATCTGGATTATATTTGGGGCTGCTGTATCACGATAGCAATCTTGCTGGCATTACGCGTAATTGCATCTAGATTTGCACTTATCTCAAACAATCAATTTGGCTACCAGTCTGGCGTTGATATTAGGAATAACATTTCTAATAAACTTAAACGTGTTCCTATGGGGTATCTACTCAAGCAAGATCCTGGCGCGCTCAACAATACCATGCTGCAAGATGTTACCTTTACCGAACAAATATTTTCTCACCTGTTCGCACAACTTGTGGTGACAATCAGCCTTGTTAGTTTGGTCGCAATCGGACTGTCGATTGAAGATTGGCGTTTAGGTTTGGCAATGTGTGCGGGTCTACCCCTAGCGATAGCAACCTTCATTGTTCTGCGCAAAATCGGTGCAGTAATGAGTCGAAAGCTACTGGATTTAGTAGCGAGTATTACTGGCTCACTGATCGAGTACATTCAAGCTATTAAGGTATTACAAGCTTACAACCTCACTGGCAACCGATTTGGTACTTTGGACTCGAAACTCAAAGACTTACAAGGTTTACTTCTCAAACACGAATTTGTGGCAAGTACCGCTCCATTGGGTTTTATTTGTTTAGTCGAACTGGGTTTTGGTGTGTTGCTTGTTACCTTGGTTTATTTGTCTGTTGGTGGTCAAATAACACCAGACGTCGTGGTTTTGTTCCTGCTGGTGTCGAGCCGTTTCTTCAGGCCGCTGACCGCTATTGCGATTTTTCTAGCCGAGTACAGCTTTATGCAGCAAGCGGCCAATCGCATATCTGATGTTCTAGATGCGCCTGAATTGCCTCAAGGTGTAAACCAGCAGCCTTTGGTGGCAGATGTCCAATTTGAACAGGTGACGTTTGGTTACGAAGATGACACCGTTTTAACGGACGTATCGTTTCAGTGTCAGCCTGGCACGCTAACTGCGCTAGTGGGGCCATCTGGATCGGGAAAGACAACCATTACCAGTTTGTTGGCAAGATTTTGGGATGTGGAACAAGGGCAAATCAGAATTGGTGGTCAAAATATAAAAACGCTTACTGCAGAAAACCTAGCAGACCATATCAGTATGGTGTTTCAAGAAGTCTACTTATTTAATGACACACTATTTAATAATCTCACATTAGGCCAAGACAGCGTGAATCGTGAAGAAGTGGAGCGGGTATGTAAAGCCACTCGTTGCTACGATTTCATTATGTCGTTACCTGATGGGTTTGATACCGTGATTGGTGAAGGTGGCGCCACGTTATCTGGTGGTGAAAAACAAAGGCTGTCTATTGCCAGAGCAATATTGAAAGATGCGCCAATAGTGTTACTGGATGAAGCGACAGCGTCATTAGATCCAGAAAATGAGTATGAAATTCAATGTGCTATCAATGAGTTAATTCACAACAAAACCGTGATTATGATTGCTCACCGCTTGAACACCGTGGTTAGCGCTGATCAAATTTTGGTTCTTGATAAAGGCCAAATAGTACAGAGCGGCAAACACAGTGATTTGATAGTAGAATCTGGATTGTATCAAACACTTTGGGACGCTCAGCAGCAAACGCATGGCTGGAAGTTAACTACTTCAGTAACTGCTTAAACGCACAACGCCCTTTTAATAAAGGGCGTTGTGACACTTGGTTAGCCGGGACTAGGGTTTATTCGCAACCAACGTAGCTCGGCGTGGGGCCGGGTAGCCTTCAACGGTTTTAGTTGGGTCATTGGCATCCAAATAGTCTGGCAACGAGTTATGCGTCATCCAATCAGTAGTGCGCTGTTCGTCGGTGGTCGTTAACGTTTCATCGACAATACGCACGTTTTCAAAACCGATTTGTTCCAACCAAACTTTCAGCGCTTTTGCTGACGGGAAGAAGTAAACATTGCGCATTTGCGCGTATCTGTCTTTAGGAACCAATACTGCGTTTTCATCACCCGGAATCACAATGGTTTCTAGCACTAATTCGCCACCTGACACTAACTGATTTTTAAGTTGAATCAGATGATCAAGCGGCGAACGTCTGTGGTAAAGCACACCCATACTGAAAACTGTATCGAAGGCGTTTAATTCCGGAAGCTGTTCAATACCAAGCGGCAGCAGGTGTACGCGTTGGTCATCGCCCATTAGCTTTCGAATCGCTTCGAACTGGATTAAAAACAAATGCGAAGGATCGATGCCGACACACAAACGCGCTTGTTCTCCCAACATGCGCCACATGTGGTAGCCGTTGCCGCAGCCGACATCTAATACTGAACGGTCTTTTAATGGACTAATATGGGGTAGAACTCGATCCCACTTCCAGTCACTGCGCCACTCGGTATCAATTTGAATACCGTGAACTTCATAAGGTCCTTTGCGCCAAGGATGAAAAGTGCGCAACAGACTTTCTAGTTTTTTAATTTCACCATTTGGTAATTCATCGCTGGTTGCAATACGCACGGCATCTTTGAGTTCGATTTGGTCTGGCTGCAAAGAAGGGATTTTCTTTAATGCTTTCAGCCAGCGGCCAAAATCACCGTGTTCTGCGTTTTGCCAATCAGTTAATTGTTTTGGTAGTGTGTTGAGCCAAGGCTGCAATAAAGTGTCATTCGCCAACAGTTGGTAGACATTCGCAAAGTTAAACATAGAAAGGCCTATTTAATGGCTAACATGGAGCCGAAGTTAAAACACTGGAACCAGACTTCACAGCTGGAAAAACCGATATCCGCAAAGCGCTGTTTGTGAGTCTCAATAGAGTCAGGACGCATGACATTTTCAATGGCACTGCGCTTTTGGCTGATTTCGAGCTCGCTGTAACCGTTGGCGCGTTTGAAATCGTGGTGCAAATCAATCAACAATTCGTTGGAGACTTGGTCGTCAAACACAAATTTTTCAGAAACGATTAAAACACCGCCGGGGTTGAGTCCTTGATAGATTTTTTTTAGTAACGCTAAGCGATCATCAGGATTCAAAAACTGTAGGGTGAAATTTAACACCACCACAGAAGCGTTAGAGATTTCGACATCGCGAATATCATCTTCAATGACGGTGACGGGTGTGTCGCTTTTATAGGCGTTGACGTGCAGTTTGCAACGTTCGACCATGGCATGAGAGTTGTCTACCGCGACAATTTCACAGCCTTTCGCCATAACGTGACGGCGCATGGATAAGGTCGCCGCCCCCAGACTACAGCCTAAATCGTAGAGTTTCGTATCTTCACTTGCAAAACGTTCAGCCAACATTCCAATTGCCGAAATGATGTTGCTGTAGCCGGGCACCGATCGCTGGATCATGTCAGGAAAGACTTCCGCCACTTTTTCATCAAACGTAAAGTCACCAATTTTATTGATTGGCGCTGAAAAAATGGTGTCTTTATTACTCATAGACTCTTACCCATCACGAACTGCTGTGAATACCGAAATTAAGGGCGCGTATTTTAGGTGAAATTGGTGCCAGTGTCACCCTATCTGTTGCGCTACGTAGTGAGCAAATTACAGTGGCACTTTTACCTGATACGCAGAGGAGAGAAACGAATGGTCAACCGAAAATATCCAGTTGTCGTTTATCTTCAGAAACGGGGAATTCATTCAATTGTGGTAACGCTGTGTTTTGGCTAAGTGCCTGATAAAGAGTAAGTGCTAGTTCCGGCGCACAGATATTGTCTGCAGTGTGGATCATCAGATAGGGCTGATGACCCGATACAATCCATTCTGGCAGTTTGTTGAGCCAAGGAGCAAAAAACTCAAGGTTCCGTTCCAGTTCGGGGTAAGCGATAAAACGAATCATAGGGCGGTTGTGGGTCACAATCGCATGAACTGGCACTCTTGGTTTTTTACGCTGGGCATCAATGATGGCTTGCGTGTTTGCTGGGGCGGCAAATACAGGGCGGCTGTCCATAATCACTCGATTGAGTTTTTGTTCCATTAGCCATTGGTTAAAGTGCTTTTCTTCAGGGCCTTTGGCAAAAAATGCGGGATGGCGCACCTCAATGCCGATAGAAGATTGAGCAGGCATCTTGGCGATTAACGCTTGTAAACTGGGTAAGTCTTGAGGTGAAAAGCTTTTTGGTAGCTGAATGGTCCATTGACCGATTTTTTCTTGCAGAGGCTCCATTAGCTTCAAAAACTCAAACAATATGTCGTCACTATGTGCCAGTGCGTTGTGATGCGTGATGGCTTGAGGGAGTTTGAAGGTAAAGCGGAAATCCTCTGGTGTTGCGCTATGCCAGTTGTTTACGGTGTGTGGAGTAGGGGATGCATAAAACGTCGTATTTCCTTCAACGGTATGGAATACCTGTGAGTAACGCTCCAATCTTTCCGCGTTTTTGGTGCCTTTGCCGTAAAATCGCTGCTGCCAGTCATTGTGTGACCACATGGCGAGCCCAAGTCGTAATGGCAAGTTTTTTGACATTTTAATGCTTTCCTTTCCAGCCTAAATTGGGCCAATCAACTTCTGATTTGTTTAAATGATAACCAACCAGATCTTCAGAAATAAATTCTCGTTACGAGAGTTTTGAAGAATTTGTCTGTTTAACGCTATAATCGGCGCAAAATCGTAGGCAATTGCTTGCTTGCGTGACATAGTAACGCGTCGTTGAATCAGTTCAACGAAATTCGAAATACCAAACGTATTGGTTACAACATTATTATTTAGATCGGGAAAACACTATGCGCACCCATTATTGTGGTCACTTGAACAAGTCCCTAGTAGGACAATCGGTTGAACTTTGTGGTTGGGTTAACCGCCGCCGTGATTTAGGCGGACTTATCTTCATTGATATGCGAGATCGTGAGGGTGTTGTTCAAGTTGTAGTGGATCCGGATCTAAAAGAAGCATACGAAGTGGCTAACCAGCTTCGCAATGAATTTTGTATCAAACTTGTTGGTGAAGTTCGCGCTCGTCCAGAAAGCCAAATCAATAAAGATATGGCAACGGGTGAAGTAGAGTTAGTGGCAACGTCGCTAGAAATTATCAACCGCTCTGACGTTTTGCCGTTGGACTTTAACCAAAACAATTCAGAAGAACAGCGTCTAAAGTTCCGTTACTTAGACTTACGTCGTCCGGAAATGAGTGACCGCATTAAACTGCGCGCTAAAGCATCGAGCTTTGTTCGTCGTTTTCTGGATGAAAATGGCTTCCTAGACATTGAAACACCGGTACTTACCAAAGCAACACCAGAAGGTGCGCGCGATTACCTGGTTCCAAGTCGTGTGCACAAAGGGTCGTTCTACGCATTGCCTCAGTCTCCACAGCTATTCAAACAGCTGTTAATGATGTCTGGTTTTGATCGTTACTACCAAATCGTTAAGTGTTTCCGTGATGAAGACTTGCGTGCCGATCGCCAGCCTGAATTCACCCAAATCGATATCGAAACCTCGTTTATGAGCGCAGAAGAAGTTCGTGCGACGACAGAAAAGATGGTTCGCGATATGTGGCAAGAGTTGCTGAATGTTGACCTTGGCGACTTCCCAATTATGCCATTTAGCGAAGCGATTCGTCGTTTTGGCTCTGATAAGCCGGATTTGCGTAACCCACTAGAGTTGGTTGATGTTGCTGACTTGGTGAAAGACGTCGAATTCAAAGTGTTCTCGGGTCCAGCGAACGATGAAAAAGGCCGAGTTGCGGTAATTCGCGTACCGGGTGGCGCTAAACTAACGCGTAAGCAAATCGATGGTTACGGTGAGTTTGTTGGCATCTATGGTGCGAAAGGCCTAGCGTGGATGAAGGTCAACGATCGTGAAGCAGGTCTAGAAGGCATTCAATCTCCAGTAGCTAAGTTCCTAAACGAAGATGTTATTAACGGCATTTTGGAGCGTACCAACGCTCAAACCGGTGACATTATTCTATTTGGTGCTGACAAGGCTAATACAGTTGCAGAAGCCATGGGTGCACTTCGTTTGAAACTAGGTACAGACCTAGAGCTAACCGATACTAAAGCATGGGCACCGCTTTGGGTTGTCGATTTTCCAATGTTTGAGGAAGACGATGAAGGCAACCTGCACGCGATGCACCATCCATTTACTTCGCCATTAGGTGTGAACGCGGAAGAGCTAAAAGCGAATCCAGCGGCTGCGAACTCAAACGCTTATGACATGGTTATTAATGGCTATGAAGTCGGTGGTGGTTCAGTTCGTATTCACAATGCAGAGATGCAGGCTGCAGTATTCGATATTCTAGGTATTGATGCGGAAGAGCAACAGCTTAAGTTTGGCTTCCTGCTAGACGCACTGAAATACGGTACACCACCTCACGCAGGTTTGGCATTTGGTCTAGACCGCCTGACTATGCTGCTATGTGGTACCGAGAATATTCGTGATGTGATTGCATTCCCGAAAACGACGGCAGCATCTTGTCTATTGACAGACGCACCAAGTTTGGCGAATCCAGCAGCCCTAGATGAGCTAGCTATCGCAGTAACCGCTGCTAAGAAAGAGCAAGACTAAGCTCTGAGTTAGCCCTTGATTAAAAAACGCCAGCTTATTTCAAGCTGGCGTTTTTTTGTAATTAAACCCGGTATTAGGAATCGGCTAGCTTCCAAGCGCCATTAGCGATGTTATCCACAGTCCAAGGCCCGACTTGATAGCGAATCAAACGCAGTGTCGGAAAACCAATATTGGCCGTCATACGTCTCACTTGTCGATTACGACCTTCAATAAGAGTGATAGCTAACCAAGTGGTTGGAATATTGGCTCTAAAACGCACTGGCGGATTGCGAGGCCACACGTTAGGTTCTTCCATCCTTTCTACTTTGGCAGGCAAGGTCAGGCCATCTTTTAGCTCAACACCGTTGCGAAGTTTGTCCAAATCGGATTCAGCTGGATCACCGTCAACCTGTACCCAATAGGTTTTTGGGGATTTCGATTGTGGCTGGGTCAGTTTGGCTTGAAGCTTACCGTCATTGGTTAACACCAACAGTCCCTCACTGTCTCTGTCGAGTCGACCAGCGGCATACACGTCTTTGACATCAATAAAGTCTGCGAGAGTCTGTCTACCGTCCCCATCGGTAAATTGGCTGAGTACATCATAGGGTTTGTTGAAAAGAACGATTTTCCTTTCGCTCCGGTCGATCGATGGCCTTACTGACTTGGGTTTACGCCGAGATCTGCGTTGCTTCTCGAGATGATTTTTAGAGCCCGAAGAAGTGGATGGCTTAGCTTTCTTGTGGCGCGGGTTTGACGTGCGAACGCCTGAGGACATGTTAACTACCTTGCAAAAATGTAAACGAAGTGTGGTTGACCATTTTAAGGAAAACTGAAATAAGCTATGATTTGCGCGCCCAATTTTCAATAAAGCTTTGACGTGCAGATACGTTGCGCTGTAAGTATATACTCGTGATTGGGTAGAACAAGTTCTCATGGACTTTGCCCTAAGGAAAGGCATCACACAATAACGAGACAAAGTAATCACAAGAGACAAGTCGGTTGACAAACTCTACTTGTGCACATTCACACAATGTCATTATCAATGATTGAAGAGCGACGTTGTATAGAACAATAGGGAAATTTCATGCCTACAGAAAAACCTACAATTATTTATACCATTACCGATGAGGCGCCAGCGCTAGCAACTTACTCTTTGCTACCGATTATTCAGTCCTTCACGGCTTCGTCTGGCATCAATGTAGAGACACGTGATATCTCGTTGGCTGGACGTATTATTGCAAACTTCCCTGAGTATCTAACCGAAGAACAACGCATTGGCGATGCGTTGACAGAACTAGGTGAACTCGCCAAAACACCAGAAGCGAACATTATCAAGCTTCCAAATATTTCAGCTTCTATTCCTCAGTTGAAAGCCGCGATTGCTGAACTGCAAGCAAAAGGTTACGCGCTTCCTAACTACCCAGAAGAGCCAAAAACTGACGAAGAGAAGAAGGTTCAAGCAACCTACGACAAGATTAAGGGTAGTGCAGTAAACCCTGTACTTCGCGAAGGTAACTCCGACCGTCGCGCGCCAGGCTCAGTAAAGAACTACGCCAAGAAAAACCCGCATTCAATGGGTGCTTGGAGCTCAGATTCTAAGTCTCACGTGTCTAGCATGGCTGATAAAGACTTCTTTGGTTCTGAAAAGTCTCATACCGTTGACGGTGCCACCGACGTACGCATCGAATTTGTCTCTAAAGACGGCTCAACAAAAGAGCTAAAATCTGCGTTCGCACTGCAAGACAAAGAAGTGATCGATTGTTCAGTAATGAACAAAAACGCGCTAGTGAAGTTCTTCGAAGAGCAAATTGAAGAAGCCAAACAGCAAGACGTATTGTTCTCGCTGCACATGAAAGCAACCATGATGAAGGTTTCAGACCCAATCATCTTTGGTCACTGTGTGAAGGTGTACTACAAAGATGTATTCGAAAAACACGGTAAGTTGTTTGAAGAGCTAGGCGTTGACGTAAACAATGGTATTGGTGATGTTTACGCTAAGATTGAATCTCTACCAGCTGACCAAAAAGCACAGGTTGAAGCGGATCTAAACGCGGTATACGAAACTCAACCGCCAATGGCAATGGTTGATTCTGATCGCGGTATCACTAACTTGCACGTACCAAGTGACATCATCATTGACGCATCTATGCCTGCAATGCTGCGTTCTTCTGGCCAAATGTGGGGTCCGGACGGTAAGCAAAAAGATACTAAAGCCGTCATTCCAGATCGTTCATACGCAAGTATTTACCAAGCAGTGATCGACTTCTGTAAAGAGCACGGTGCGTTTGACCCTACAACTATGGGTAGTGTGCCAAACGTTGGTTTGATGGCTCAAAAAGCAGAAGAGTATGGTTCACACGACAAGACATTTACTCTTGAGCAAGACGGCACGGTTCGTGTTGTCGATGCAGCAGGTACTGTTCTACTAGAACAAGATGTTGAAGCGGGCGATATCTTCCGTATGTGTCAGGTGAAAGACGCACCTATCCAAGACTGGGTTAAGCTTGCGGTAACTCGCGCGCGTGCCACTGGTGTACCAGCGGTATTCTGGTTAGATGAAAACCGTGCTCACGATGCTCAGTTGATTAAGAAAGTTAATCAATACCTTCCAGAGCACAACACAGATGGACTTGAAATTAAGATCCTAGCACCATTGGAAGCGTGTAAGTTCTCTCTAGAGCGTATCAAGCAAGGTCTAGATACGATTTCTGTTACTGGTAACGTATTGCGTGACTACCTAACTGACTTGTTCCCAATTCTAGAGCTTGGCACGTCAGCGAAAATGCTTTCAATTGTTCCTCTGATGAATGGTGGTGGCTTGTTTGAAACAGGTGCGGGTGGTTCAGCGCCTAAGCACGTACAGCAGGTTCAAAAAGAAAACCACTTGCGTTGGGATTCACTAGGTGAATTCTTGGCACTTGCTGCTTCTCTGGAACACCTAAGCATCAACTCAGGTAACAGCAAGGCAAAAGTACTTGCCGATGCGCTTGACCGCGCAACAGGTACATTCCTAGACAACAATAAGTCGCCATCTCGTAAAGTGGGTGAATTGGATAACCGCGGTAGTCATTTCTTCTTGGCTACGTACTGGGCACAAGAGCTTGCAGCGCAGTCA
The DNA here is from genome assembly GCF_056159765.1 of Vibrio sp. ABH4_348. Classification (NCBI taxonomy): domain Bacteria; kingdom Pseudomonadati; phylum Pseudomonadota; class Gammaproteobacteria; order Vibrionales; family Vibrionaceae; genus Vibrio; species Vibrio sp. ABH4_348. Next base: position 936,835 of record NZ_JBSWVW010000001.1, read on the forward strand.
GAAGATGCTGAGCTAGCAGCCGAGTTTGCACCTATCGCAGCCAAATTGACTGAAGGCGAAGCGACGATTGTCTCTGAGCTAAACAACGCGCAGGGTGTTGCTGGTGAGCTAGGTGGCTACTACGCACCTGAAGATGCGAAAGCTTCTCCGTTAATGCGTCCAAGTGCTACTTTGAATGCTATTATTGGCTAACAATTAGCTGGAACGACAAAAACCCGCCAGTTGGCGGGTTTTTTTAATTCTAACCAATTACTTAGCGGCTTCGCACTCCACAGGTGTGACTTCGCTAGCATGGTAGCCTTTTGGACCTTCCTCCACTTCGAAGTTTACTTGCTGTCCAGCTTTCAGTGTACGGTATCCATCCATTTTAATGGTTGAATAGTGTGCAAACACATCACTATCCTCGCCTTCAGGGCAAATAAAACCAAATCCTTTGGCGTTGTTAAACCATTTAACTGTACCTGTAGCCATGCTATACATCCCTCTCGCATTTTTATTACTGAAGTTGTCAAAAATCGGACTAATTAACGCAACGCCATCAGCATGTTGAACGAATAACGATTCAATCAAAGACATTTTTTTAGTCACTATTTGACCAATGTAGTCGATGATCATAGACAGTCAATAGTAAAAAAGTCGCATAGTCGACATATTTGCCAACAAATCAGTTTTGAGATTTACATTTTGATAACTTGACTAATTAAGACAGAGCTGTTTTGTGGGAAGGGTATCAAAATGTCTTTTGCTGTTAATCGTTTGTCTTCAGATGTTACCCGAATAGCAATCTTTTATTTGCAGCGATACAATTGCTGAATTAGGCTCTTAGTAAGGCCAATTTTTAACAACTGATTCACGGCGCTTACTGACAACCTAGCTCGACTAAAAACATTTCAATAATGATAAGATCCCTAGCAAGGTACATGGTTTTAATAACGTCATGAGTAAGCATTTTGAATGGGTGACTCCAGACTCAGATCTACTGGAGAGAGAAGAAACCAAAGTTAAACCGCCGTCGATGTATAACGTGATGTTAATGAACGACGATTACACACCGATGGATTTTGTTATCCACGTCTTACAAAGTTTCTTTTCAATGAATATCGATGCAGCAACAGAAGTGATGCTTAAAGTGCATTACGACGGAAAAGCGATTTGCGGCACGTTTACGGCGGAAGTGGCAGAAACAAAAGTGGCGCAAGTCACGTCCCATGCAAGGGAAAATGAGCACCCTTTACTCTGCATAATGGAAGAAGCGTGATCAGACGCGACATTGCAGACGTATTTATTTCAGGAGGTCCATATGCTGAATAAAGAATTAGAATCGAGCCTAAATGGCGCGTTTTCAAGAGCAAGAGACAAGCGCCATGAATTCATGACTGTTGAACACCTCCTATTAGCATTACTTGAAAACGATGCTGCTAGAGAGGCGCTCATTGCTTGCCATACCGATATCGACGCGCTGAAAAGTGAACTCGATATCTTCATTGACCAAACCACACCTTTAATTCCTGAAAACGATGAGACTCGTGAGACTCAACCAACATTGAGTTTCCAGAGAGTATTGCAACGCGCGGTGTTTCACGTGCAATCGTCTGGCCGCAGTGAAGTTACTGGCGCAAACGTGCTAGTGGCTATTTTTAGTGAACAAGAATCACACGCTGCCTACCTGCTGAAGAAAAATGACGTTAGCCGTTTAGATATTGTCAATTTCATCTCTCATGGCATTACTAAAGCGTCCAACTCTGACGAAGAAGAAGATTCCTCTTCCGATTCATTCGGCAGTGATAATGTCGAAGAAAATAGTTCAGAAGAAAAGTTAGAAAGCTTTGCTACCAACCTTAATCAATTGGCTCGAATTGGCGGTATCGATCCGCTTATTGGCAGAGATAAAGAGCTAGAACGAACTATTCAAGTCTTGTGTCGCCGCCGTAAAAACAATCCGTTGCTTGTCGGTGAAGCTGGGGTGGGTAAAACTGCAATAGCTGAGGGATTAGCGTGGCGTATCGTTGAAGGACAAGTTCCTGATGTGATTAAGAACAGTATTATCTACTCGCTCGATATTGGTTCTTTGCTGGCAGGTACCAAATATCGAGGTGACTTCGAGAAGCGTTTCAAATCGATTCTGAAACAGCTAGAAAAAGAAGACGATGCGATTCTGTTTATTGATGAAATTCATACCATCATAGGCGCAGGTGCAGCGTCAGGTGGTCAAGTGGACGCGGCGAACCTTATCAAACCACTTTTGAGTAGCGGCAAGTTGCGCTGCATTGGTTCTACCACTTACCAAGAATACAGTAACATCTTTGAAAAAGAGCGTGCCCTTTCACGCCGATTCCAAAAAATCGATATTATCGAGCCTAGCTTAGATGACACCACTAAGATCTTAATGGGGTTGAAAACTAAGTACGAAGCGCACCACGAGGTTCGCTACACCAACAAAGCACTGAGAGCCGCGGTAGAACTATCGGCCAAATACATCAATGAACGTCATCTTCCTGATAAGGCGATTGATGTGATTGATGAAGCAGGTGCGAGAAGTCGATTGGTTCCGGCGAGCCGCCGCAAAAAAACGGTCAGTGTCGGCGATATTGAATCCATGGTAGCCAAAATGGCTCGTATTCCAGAAAAATCGGTTTCATCTAGCGACAAAGACACGTTGCAAACACTCGATGAGAAAATGAAAATGTTGGTGTTTGGTCAAGACCAAGCGATTGATGTTTTGAGTGAAGCAATTAAGTTGAGCCGCGCTGGACTGGGTGCTGATGATAAACCAGTTGGTTCGTTCTTATTTGCAGGTCCTACTGGTGTTGGTAAAACGGAAGTGACCGTACAATTATCCAAGTTACTTGGCATTGAGTTACTTCGTTTCGATATGTCTGAATATGGTGAACGCCACTCGGTTAGTCGATTAATTGGCGCTCCTCCGGGCTACGTAGGTTATGATCAAGGTGGTTTGTTAACTGATGCCGTTATCAAACATCCTCATTCAGTGGTTTTACTAGACGAGATTGAAAAGGCACACCCTGATATCTTTAACTTGCTGCTGCAAGTTATGGATAACGGTACCTTGACTGACAACAACGGTCGTAAAGCTGACTTCCGAAATGTGATTTTGGTGATGACCACCAACGCTGGTGTTGCAGAAACGGTCAAGAAATCGATTGGACTGATTCAGCAAGATCACAGTCACGATGCGATGTCGGAAATCAAGAAGGTGTTCACTCCAGAGTTCCGGAATCGCTTGGACAACATCATCTGGTTTAATAGTCTGGACGAAGTCGTTATTCATCAAGTCGTCGACAAGTTTATTGTAGAACTCCAAGCGCAGCTTGATGCTCGTGGCGTTTCAATGGAAGTGGCGGATGATGCGAGGCATTGGCTTGCGAAGAAAGGTTATGACAAAACCATGGGTGCTCGTCCGATGGGCAGAGTCATTCAAGAGCAGCTTAAGAAACCTCTGGCTAATGAACTCTTGTTTGGAGCGCTAGTGAGTGGTGGTACGGTGAAAGTTACCTTGGTAAAAGATCACCTAGAGTTCGAATACCAAAACAACAAAGAGCCTGCAGTGCACTAGCTTCTTGAAGTTACATAGGTATAAAAAAAGCCGAAGTCTGACTTCGGCTTTTGTTTGCGCGTTTAATATTTTGAATATCTTAGATCAAATCTAGAACGTGTTGATGTTGAAACTTAAACCCGGTTTTCGAGAGCTTATCTGCACATATTTCTTTGTCTGGTACCGAAGTCAGCACGTCTTCAGAAAGTGATTCGCCTCTTTTATCAAGTGCCGCTTGGTAGAATTCAGCTTTGCTGACGGTATTGGGTGTTGTCACATTAAACACCTCATTTTTTTCGAGAGTCAGTATATGAGTTATCGCTCGAATGACGTCGGATTGGTGGACCATGTTTGTCGGCGCTTGGTCACTCACTGACTTAAGTCTTGAGGCAAAATTTGCAGGATCGCGGTTCGGTCCAACTAGCCCGCTCAAGCGCGCAATGAAATAGGGAACACCACTGCCAATAACTTGCTGCTCAGCGTCTAGTAATACTGATGACTTATCGGAAAAATCCGCCGAAGACTTGGCAAGGGAGAGAGAAGCGTCGTTTTCCACCATTTGACCCTGTCGGCTAGGGTACACACCCGTAGTGCTAACCATTAGCAATGTTTCGACATTAGCTAGTTTGGCTTGCTGAGCGACGTATCGCCACATTCCCACGTAATCTTGTACTGGCTTCTTTCGCAAACCCGGAGGGAAAGCACCAATAATGACTTTAACACCATACTTTGAACACAGTTCAGCCAGCTGATTAGTTGATAAGCTTTGATTGATGTTGAACTCAATTGCAGTCAGCTGCGGGAACGCTTGTTGGGTTGCATTTGCCTTGTGAGTAGAAGTATGGGTTACGATAACGTCTTGGGAGTTGGCCAAAGCGCAGGCCAGCGGTAACCCAAGCCATCCACCACCTATGACTAATGTGGTCATGACCTTTCTCGTTTAGATGAAAACGTTACTCTAACGATAACTTAGGTCTTGTATCAAGCGGCAAAGTGTAAACCGATTGTTTTTATTCAATAGTTCTTGCTCAAGATTCATGAGATGAGTGTCGGTTGGCTCGGCTAAACTGCTATCAATCCCGTTTATTTCAATTTTCAGCCAATTCTTCAGATCTACATTAGGGTTACCATATCGAACGTTCGCCGAGTGCGATGTACCTGCAGCCAATATACTGTCGATGTGAACATCCATGCTTTGTTCCTCCATTGCTTCATCAGAATTTTTAAGGCATTTGGTGAATATGCAATGTCGCAATCATGAAACTTTTATGATGCTTGCTCATAAAATCTTGTCTGTGTATTGACAATAGCGTTATCCACAGAATCTGTGGATAACCATAAGGATGAAATCGTGGAAACATTACTTTATTAGTTTTAGTCACTTAGCGTCTATTTCACTTTTAAAGCCAAGATCTTTCTTAACTGACCGCGAGAATAAATCGAAAATTGTTTAACGATAGCTTGATAAAGAGAACTTCAACGCACCAGAAGTGCTAAAACCGTAATGACAAATAAGTTTTAAACAGGCTGCGATGGAAAGATTTGAGACGCTAAAAATCGCGACCATGATTAGAAATTGATATTTCACGGCAACCAGAGGATCAGTACCACCTAAAATTTGACCAGTCATCATACCTGGTAGTGTCACCAACCCTGTTGCGCTTATTGATGCCAAGCTTGGCGCGAGTGCTTTTTCAATTGACTGACTCACAAATGATCGAGTGGCATATTCCGGTGTAGCACCTAAAGAAATGGCTGCTTGATACTCTGCATGTCTCTCGGAGAATAGAGTGAAAAAAGTTTGCAGAGCTAAAATGAGGCAGGTCATGCTGTTACCAATAATCATCCCAGCTAACGGAATCATGTACTGACTGCTGTAAAGTGGTATAGGCTGTATTGCAATACTCAAAAGCAGAGCTAAAGCGGGTAATAGGCAAACGAGAATGCTTAGTGTAACCATAGTAAACAACGGCTTGTAGGGAAGCTTAGCTTTACTAACAATCGCACTTGAACCTATGACTACCATAACAAGTAGCCACAGGGTGTTTACCGCCAGAGAATCCAGAATAAAGAGGTAGTTTAAATAAACACCGACCATCAACAGTTGGATTGCCATACGAGACATTGAGATAACAACATCTCTAGTTACTTTAACCCCTATCATTCGGTTCAATGATACTGGGACCAGTAAGATCAGCAGAAATACGACAATAGATTGCCAGGAAACGTCGATAGTTTGCATGTTAAGTTGCCTGTTATCTAGGGACACCTAGTTCGAAATAATTAACCGTGAAAGATCAACGCACACTCGCTGCTAATTTCACAAGAACGTTTCAAGTTTGTTAGTTTGACTCGTTTGTGTAACTAATTGCACTTATGTTTCATTTTTGAGTCAAGTTTCATGTTGCAATCAATAGACAATCAGCGCAGCGAAATGCTCTAATCTGCGCCATTTGTTAACTCTCTGATTTTACTTACATGTCCGGCAATTATAGACTCGATACACATAGGCAAGTCAAAGTGACTCAGTCTAATGTTGCTGCAACGCAAAAAGGAGACGAGTTTCGCTTTCATTTTGTCGGGCTAAGTAACGATCCTGTTGGAGAGCGATTTGAACTTTTTCGCTCTTCGGCTGAGTTTGAATCAAGTGCTAAAATTGCTGCTGACGGTTTTCAAATGCTGTCCCAATATTCAGGGACCATCGACTCACCAATCGGGATTGGTCGCCTATCTGACAATAACCCGCAACTTAGAGTTTATCCATCTCAACATTCTGAGCGATTTTACAACTACCTCGTCATCGAGAGTGCAATCGGTTTTTTTCTGTGGGGCTTTACCAGCTGTCAGCGATTCTCTGGCTATTTCGAAATTAACCACCACCAAAATCAACGAGAAATAGTGGCGTACATTGATGGTGAGGGGACATATCCTGCTGAGTGGCCAGATACTTATTTGGAATCGGTTGTACTGCTTTTTGATTCAGATCTGAACTCCTTGTATCGACGCTACAGTCGAGCCATCAATCTCAATCACCCTAGTCGGAACTTAGCGAGGTCATGCCAAATTAGAGGTTGGAGCACTTGGTATGCGTATTACGACCAAATCAGCCGAGATGCATTACTCTCCGAATTAACAAAAGTGCCCGAAGACTTAGATCACTATTCGTATTTTATGATTGATGATGGTTACCAATTGGCAATGGGTGATTGGCTACTCTCTTCAAATCGATTCCCTCACGGACTAAAAAAACTTGCTGGCGACGTTTTAAGGTTGGGAAAGAAACCAGCATTGTGGATAGCGCCATTTATCGCAGAAGCTGATTCAAAACTGTTTCAATCCCATCCAGATTGGTTTGTGAAAAATTCGGATGGCGCTCCACAAAAATCAGAGGAAACGGGTGCAGTGGGGTGGAGGCGCTCACCTTGGTACACCCTAGACGCGTCCAAACCGGAGGTTCAAGAGCACCTTACCCAGCTTTTCAAAACGCTATCTGCTGAGTGGGGTTTTGAGTTATTTAAAATTGATGCCGCGATGTGGGGGTGCCTTAAGGGGAATAGAGAACTTGCGGGAGTCACGAGCGTAGAAGCATACCGGATGGGGCTGATGGCCATTGCTGAAGGTGCTGGCAACGCTAAACTTTGTCTGTGCAACGCGCCACTATGGCCGTCACTTGGCCTCACCGATATGATGAGAGTTACCGACGATATCGAGCGAACTGACCGTCGATTTATCCAGTTGTCCAACGAACTGTTTCAGCGCAGCTGGCAACACGGTAATTTATGGAACATCCATCCTGCAGCCCTTACGGTAGTTTCACTTGCCAATCAAACTGCCGACCGAAAAAGTTATCAGTATTTGAGAGATGTACATTTGGCAATCGGAGGGGTACTGTTTTCCGGTGATCCCGTATCTGATCTCACTCCATTTGCCAAGCAAACCCTAAAAAAGCTGGCACTGCGCCTTAAACATTCTCAACAATCGGTTCAGTTTCCATCCTTGACTTCGAACTACGGTCGTCTACAAATCTCACAGAAAAATGAACTACATTGTTTGTTTAACAGCCGATCGTCGGCCCAAGAAATCACTCTAACGTCCACAAGGCCGGTCCTCTGGTTCGATTACTGGACTGGAGAAAAGCTTACCTCTCAACCCAGTAGAATTTACGACGTATATTTAGAAGGCGGGCCATCAAGTCGTTCGTTGATCACTGTGGGCTAAGACCTAACTCACCTTGTTCGAGTCCATACAAACACGTTATCATCCTAGCCGTTTGAGTATTAGAGATTGGCAATGAGCATAATTCTAGGGGTAGATCCAGGTTCGCGAGTCACTGGCTATGGCGTGATAAGACAACAAGGTCGACATTTGCAGTATGTAGGCAGTGGGTGTATTCGAACTTCAGAAGGAGAGTTACCGGGTCGGCTGAAGCAAATTTATGCCGGTATCTCTGAGATCATCTTACAGTTTCAACCCGAAGTGTTTGCCATCGAACAAGTATTTATGTCGAAAAACGCCGACTCAGCACTAAAACTTGGCCAGGCGCGAGGCAGTGCTATCGTTGCAGCAGTCAATGCAGATCTACCTGTTTATGAATACGCAGCGAGATTGATCAAGCAGGCTGTAGTGGGAACTGGTGGTGCAGATAAAGCGCAAGTTCAACACATGGTGCAGCATATGTTAAAGCTCAGCGCTAAACCTCAATCCGATGCAGCAGATGCATTGGGCGTGGCGATCTGCCATGCCAATACCAACAAAACTCTGGTTGCGATGGCTGGTAAAGCCAGTAGTGCGCGTCGCGGCCGTTACAAATAGACGATTGAGGTGCCGATCTAAACACTAATTACTGGCTATCCATCCAGTGATTGATTATTATCGTTGCCATCAACTTCCTACTTTACACCGAGGACACAACTTTGATTGGACGTCTACGCGGATTATTAATCGATAAACAACCACCCGAACTACTCATTGAAGTGAACGGTATTGGCTATGAAGTTCAAATGCCAATGAGCTGCTTTTATGACCTCCCAAATGTCGGTGAGGAAGCGATTATTTATACTCACTTTGTGGTTCGTGAAGATGCACAATTGTTGTATGGCTTTAATACCGTCAATGAGCGAGCTCTGTTCCGTGAAGTGATTAAGGCAAACGGCGTTGGTCCAAAACTTGGCCTTGGAATTTTATCTGGAATGACTGCGTCGCAGTTTGTCGATTGTGTAGAACGCGAAGATATTTCTACTCTAGTTAAACTACCGGGGGTTGGTAAAAAAACCGCAGAGCGCCTCGTTGTTGAGATGAAAGATCGCTTAAAAGGTTGGGGTGCAGGAGACTTGTTTACCGAACCAACGGTTGAACGTATCGATCACTCTTCTGGTCAGGTGTCGACTCAAGCGGTGGAGGAGGAAGCACTTAGCGCGTTGCTGGCACTAGGTTACAAACCTGCTCAAGCTTCAAAAGTCATTTCTCAGGTCATGCAACCAGAAATGAGCAGTGAATCGCTGATTCGCGAAGCATTAAAGTCAATGGTCTAATGGCCACGTTATTGTATTAGACGTTAGGAATCATAATGATTGAAGCGGATCGGTTGATAGCTCCAGAAAACCCTCAGTTTAAAGAAGAAGAGGCAATCGATAGAGCGATTCGCCCTAAGTCACTAGAAGACTATCAGGGCCAGGATCACGTTCGTGACCAAATGGAAATTTTCATCAAAGCGGCTAAGTTGCGTAACGAAGCGCTTGACCATTTGCTGATATTCGGACCACCAGGATTGGGCAAAACGACGCTGGCCAACATTGTGTCTAATGAAATGGGCGTCAATATTCGCACCACCTCTGGCCCTGTTTTAGAAAAAGCGGGCGATCTTGCAGCGCTGCTAACCAACCTCGAAGAAAACGATGTACTTTTCATTGATGAAATCCACCGCCTTAGTCCGATGGTGGAGGAAGTTCTATATCCAGCAATGGAAGACTACCAGCTAGACATAATGATCGGTGAAGGCCCGGCTGCGCGATCGATTAAAATTGATTTGCCACCTTTCACCCTTGTCGGCGCAACAACACGAGCGGGTTCATTGACCTCACCATTGCGTGATCGCTTTGGTATCACACAGCGATTGGAATACTACAAAACGGCTGATCTACAGCACATCGTCCAGCGCAGTGCAAATTGCTTGAATTTAGGTATGGATGCAGACGGCGCTTTGGAAATCGCACGCCGTGCTAGAGGGACACCACGTATTGCGAATCGTTTATTGAGACGAGTAAGAGATTACGCTGAAGTTAAGGGTAACGGCCATATTGACGCTGACATTGCCGACAAAGCGCTTAACATGTTAGACGTGGATGTGAAGGGTTTTGACTACATGGACCGTAAGCTTTTGCTCGCGATAATGGAAAAATTTGCTGGCGGTCCGGTTGGTTTAGACAACATGGCTGCAGCAATTGGTGAAGAGCGCGACACAATCGAAGATGTTTTGGAGCCTTACCTGATTCAGCAAGGCTATTTACAGCGTACACCTAGAGGCAGAATCGCGACTGACAGAGCATACCTGCATTTTGGGATCGATAAAGCCGATTAATTTGTAGCCCATGCGTGACGTGCTTCAAAAATCCATATAATAATCACAACTTTTTTGTATGGATATTTGGTTACAAAAGCGAATGAGATGTTGCTGTGTGAGAATTGCACAATAACAAGCACCTCGCCGAATTAACCTATTAATAACATGGTTAACTCTATTGGAATAATTCGGCACGTTTATAGGCAAAAAACGTGTCAATCCTATATGTAAAATTGATATAAATCAAAGACGTTTAATAAATAACCTTCCTTTGCGTCTGGCTTCTTTTTGTCGGTAATATTAGTTATATCTGTATTAGATATTGCTTTAACAATATTACAACCAAAAAGTACAAATAAGTAACAATTCATCACTTTCCAACACATTTTTGATTTCGATGAAGCGTGCTTTAGATGTACTGGTGTCACAGCCGACGCTAAGGAGCATATATGTTCGACATAGTTGAATTGTCGAGGTTGCAGTTTGCACTCACGGCAATGTATCACTTCTTATTTGTCCCACTGACGTTAGGTATGGCGTTCCTACTTGCTATTATGGAATCGCTTTACGTCATGACTGACAAACAAATCTACAAAGACATGACCAAGTTCTGGGGCAAGTTATTCGGTATTAACTTTGCCCTTGGTGTTGCCACCGGTCTTACCATGGAGTTCCAGTTTGGTACCAACTGGTCTTACTACTCTCACTATGTTGGTGACATTTTTGGTGCGCCACTTGCCATTGAAGCACTGGTTGCATTCTTCCTAGAGTCTACGTTTGTCGGGCTTTTCTTCTTCGGTTGGGATCGTCTCAGTAAGAGACAGCACTTGACTGTCACTTGGCTAGTGGCCCTTGGTTCAAACTTCTCAGCGCTGTGGATTCTGGTTGCCAATGGCTGGATGCAAAACCCGGTCGGTTCTGAATTCAATTTCGAAACGATGCGAATGGAGATGACCAGTTTCGCTGACGTAGTGCTTAACCCAGTTGCGCAAGTGAAGTTCGTTCACACGGTTGCGTCAGGGTATACCACAGGTGCCATGTTCGTGTTGGGTATTAGTGCCTACTACTTGCTTAAGGGACGAGATGTTGCTTTTGCTCGCCGTTCATTTGCTATTGCTGCGTCTTTCGGTATGGCAGCGATTTTGTCAGTTATTGTTCTTGGTGATGAATCTGGTTACGAGTTAGGTGAAGTTCAGCGGGTTAAATTGGCGGCTATTGAATCTGAATGGCACACCCAAGAGGCACCTGCAGCGTTCACGGTTATCGGTATTCCAAACCAAGAAAAAATGGAAACTGAGTACGCCATCAAGATCCCTTACGTCATGGGAATTATTGCGACACGTTCACTGACTGAAGAAGTAACAGGGCTTCGCGATTTACGTGAGGAACACGTTGAACGTATTCGCACCGGCATGATGGCTTACGAACTGCTGGAAAAGCTGCGAGCTGGAGAAAAAACAGAAGCCAACAAAGCCGCGTTTGATGAAGTAAAAGGTGATTTGGGCTACGGCTTACTGCTTAAGCGATACACCGAAAACGTAGTAGACGCGACTGAAGAGCAAATCCAAGCGGCTGCAGATGATTCAATTCCAACGGTTTGGCCATTGTTCTGGTCATTCAGAATCATGGTTGGTTGTGGGTTTATCATGTTGTTCGTATTTGGCGCAGCCTTTGTTCAAACTTGTCGCCACAAAATTGAGCAAAAACCTTGGGTGTTAAAAGCCGCATTATGGAGTATCCCCCTACCGTGGATTGCTGTTGAGGCGGGTTGGTTTGTTGCTGAGTATGGTCGTCAACCTTGGGCAGTAGGTGAAATCCTACCTGTGGATGTTGCGGCATCTGCTCTAACAGCGACTGAAATTTGGATTTCAATGGGCATGATATTGGCGTTCTACACAGTGCTGTTAATCGCTGAAGTGTACTTAATGCTTAAATTTGCACGCAAAGGTCCAAGTAGTCTGAAAACAGGCCGTTACCACTTTGAGCAGAATGACGACTCTGTTGAAGCTCGCGTTGGTCGACAAGTAGAAGCATAAGGTAGGAACAAGATGATTGATTACGAATTTCTACGATTTGTTTGGTGGGTGCTGATTGGCGTGTTGTTCGTCGGTTTTGCAGTCACAGATGGATTTGATATGGGTGTCGCAGCGTTACTGACACTAATTGGCAAAAGCGACAATGAACGTCGCGTGATGATTAACTCAATAGCCCCACACTGGGATGGTAACCAAGTTTGGCTGATCACGGCAGGTGGTGCGTTATTCGCGGCGTGGCCTTTAGTGTATGCAACGTCGTTTTCTGGCTTCTACCTTGCGATGATCTTAACGTTGGCAGCATTGTGGCTTCGACCAGTTGGCTTGGACTACCGTTCAAAGATTGAAGATAAACAATGGCGTAAGGCGTGGGACATTGGAATCGCAATCAGTGGTATCGTGCCACCAGTGATTTTTGGCGTGGCATTTGGCAATTTGTTGCAGGGAGTTCCTTTCCAACTTAGTGACTTCTTGATGCCAACCTACCACGGTTACTTCTACCACTTGCTTAATCCATTTGCCCTATTGTGTGGTTTTGTATCCTTAGCAATGATAGTGATGCAAGGGGCGGCATGGCTTGAAATGAAAACCACCGATGAGCTACATAGCCGCGCAAGAGTGACGACCCAACTTTCTGGACTAGCGACAGCAGTTCTGTTTGTCCTGGCGGGATTTTGGATCCAAAGCCTAGAGGGCTATGCAGTTGTTGGTACCATGGACCACAATGCACCATCGAACCCTTTAAACAAAGAAGTAATCCAAGAAGCCGGTGCCTGGATGCGTAATTTTGATGCTTATCCTCTGTTGTGGGCAGCACCTATCCTGGGTGTGGTAATGGGTTTGCTGGCGGCGGTTGCATCTAAGCTCAATCGTGGTGGTTTTGCTTTCCTATTTTCAAGCTTGTCTAACGCAGGGGTGATTTTGACCGCTGGCTTTGCCATGTTCCCGTTTGTTATGCCTTCAAGCTTGAACCCAAACCACAGTTTGACGATGTGGGATGCGACCTCCAGTGAGCTGACTCTGCAGCTAATGACAGGTGTCGCGGTTGTGATGGTGCCAATTATCTTGGCCTACACCATCTGGAGTTACGTCAAAATGTTTGGCCGTCTCGATGAGCAATTCATCGAAGAAAACAAAAATTCACTGTACTAACCAAGGAGCAAAGTTATGTGGTATTTCGCATGGATACTCGGTGTATTGTTAGCCTGTGCTTTTGGAATCATCAATGCCCTTTGGTTAGAGCATTCAGAAATGATGGATAAGGACAGTGAGGACTAACTTTCTGAACGAAATTCAGAACTTGCTAGAAAAACAATGCTACGGCCCTATTGGCCGTGGCATTGTGATACTTCTAGCAATAAGCCATTTGGTACTACTGATGGGGGATTCTCAGCAGTATTTGACTCAAGTCGGTGGGTTCAATTTTGTATCACTTAGTGCCTTTGTTTTGGCTTTGTGCAGTAGTGTGATCATAGGGATCGGATTCAAACCTAATGCTCGTGTATTTAGATACTTGTTTCACCCAATAATCTCGGTTGTGGTGTTGGGGTATTTCACAATTGTTTACATTGCATAACGAGTTGTTCTAATTGTCACCAGTCGAAAAGCGCAGTTCTGTGGAGTCTGCGCTATTTTTGGCTTCCCACCTAGTAAATCTCCTTTTTACGCTTGCACTGACACTATTGAGTTGCGTTATAGTAGGCTACTGAATTTAGTAACTTTGGCGTGTGGCGTGTTCACTAACACACAGGTATTTGATTGGCCAATAACGGTCTACTACGAAGATACTGACGCAGGTGGGGTGGTGTACCACTCAAACTATGTCAAATTCTTCGAGCGAGCTCGAACCGAGCAACTTCGTTCTTTTGGAATTTCTCAACAAATCCTTTTGGAACAAAACCTGGCTTTTGTAGTCCGACACATGGATATTGATTTTCTACAGGGCGCTCGACTTGACGAGCAATTGACGGTGAAAACACAGATTGTTGAATTAAAACGGGCAACAGTCATTTTCAGTCAAGAAATTGTGAATACTGCCGGCAAAGTCTTGTGTAAAGCGCGAGTTAAGTTAGCCTGTGTTGATATTGAACTTATGAAACCTGTCGCCATACCTAATTATTTGTTAAACGGAGCATCATCGTAGTGACTGCTGATTTATCTATTCTTGATTTGTTTCTCCAAGCCAGTTTTCTCGTCAAACTTGTCATGTTGACGTTGCTTGGAATGTCTGTTGTATCTTGGGCAATGATAATCCAGCGCAGTAAGGCTCTAAAAAAAGCTGAGAAGGATGCTGATACATTTGAAGACAAATTTTGGTCAGGCGCTGACTTGTCAACGCTTTATCAAGATTTAAAAGTTCGCAAAGATGAGCTTTCCGGAAGTGAAGAAATTTTCTATTCAGGCTTTACCGAGTTCGCCCGCCTAAGAAAAACCAACTCTGCATCACCTGATTTCGTTATGGAAGGTACCGGACGTGCTATGAGAGTTGCAGTGGCTCGAGAAGTAGATGATTTAGAACTGCATTTGCCTTTCTTGGCAACGGTTGGCTCAATCACTCCGTATATCGGCCTTTTTGGCACGGTATGGGGCATTATGCATGCCTTTGTTGCGTTAGGCTCAGTTAAGCAAGCCACACTAGCTATGGTGGCGCCAGGCATTGCAGAAGCACTTATCGCCACGGCGATGGGCCTGTTTGCCGCGATTCCAGCCGTTATGGCTTACAACCGTTTCAGCACCAAAGTCGGTAAACTGGAACACAGCTACGCAACATTCTCTGAAGAGTTTCACAGCATTTTGCACCGTCAAGCAATGGCAGGTAGAGAATAGTTATGGCAGGTTATCAGCGTAAAAAGCGCAAGATGACCGCGGAGATTAACGTGGTTCCCTACATTGATGTCATGCTGGTGCTTTTGATTATCTTCATGGTGACATCGCCCTTTGTTACACAAGGGGTGGAAGTTGATTTACCGGATGCCAGTGCTGCTCAATCAGCCGCTGATTTGGCAGGTGATAGTGATGCGAGCTTTATCATTGTTGAGATTGATGCAGATGGCAATTTGGGGTTAAGCGTTAATGATGAAGAATTTAGCCGAGGTTTATCAATCCGTGAGATTGTTCAGCGCATTCAAGTTGAATTAGAAATCAACCCCAACACCCCAGTGGCGGTTGGAGGAGACGCATCGACACCGTATGCTGAGATTGTGTTGATTTTAGACTCTCTGGCGCAGGCGGGAATACCCAAAGTGGGACTATTAACGGATATAAGTGAGTAGGTGCAAGCAGTAATGAGAAGCGCCAACAAATCCAGAAATGGAATTTCCAAACCAATCATCGCATCGTTCGTGCTACACGGTTTACTGGTTGCGGCCTTGCTTTGGGGAACCGATTTCCAAATGTCAGAGCAGCAGGCGGTAAGTGGTCAAATGGTGGAAGCCATCGTGATTGACCCGGCACTTGTCAGGCAGCAAGCAGAGAAAATTCGCAACGAACGAAAGCAAGCCTCAGAGAAAGAGCAAGAACGATTGGATAAGCTTCGTCGTGAGACTGAGTTGCTGGAAAAAAATCGCAAAGCTGAAGAAGAGCGAATTCGTAAGCTGAAACAGCAGCAAGCGGAAGAAGCTAAAGCGACTCGTGAGGCTGAAAAGCTGCGTAAAGCGAAGGAAGCCGAGCGCAAGAAAGAAGAAGAGCGAGTTCGCAAAGAAAAAGAGAGGGCAGCTCAACTCGAACGCGAGCGCAAGGCAAAAGAGAAAGCGCTAAAAGAAGCCGAAGACAAACGCAAAAAAGAAGAAGCTGCAAAGAAAAAAGCTGAACAAGAACGCGTGAAAGCGGAACAAGAGCGTCAAAAGGCTCAAGAGCAGCAGCGTAAGGCAGAGCAAGAGCGTCTTGCAAAAGAGAAGGCAGCTAAAGAAGCGGCAGAAAAAGCGCGCATCGAAAAAGAGCGAGCAGAAAAAGCTGAACAGGATCGCTTGAAGAAAGAGCAAGCCGCGAAAGAAGCGGCAGAGAAAGCGAAACAAGAGCAACAGCGCCTTGAGCAACTTGAAAAAGAGCGCAAGCAAAAAGAAGATGCGCTTAATAGTATCTTTGACGAACTTCAAGTCGAGCAGCAGGCTATGGATTCTGCAAGAGGCAAGTATATAGAGTCTGAAAAAGATCGATACGGCTTAGTATACCGACAGCTTATCCAACAGAACCTGTTGGTGGAGGATAGCTTTCGGGGAAAGCAATGTCGCGTGAACTTGCGCTTGATCCAAGCCGGAGAAAGCGCACTAGTTGGCGATCTTAAAGTATTGGGTGGCGACAGCATTGTATGTGCCGCGACAAAACGCGCAGTTGCTAAAGTGGCTTCTTTCCCATTACCTAAAGATCCAGAAGTGATTAAAGAAGTTAAAAACATCAACTTAACCGTAGAACCAAGATAACAGGGAGTCCTCGTGCTTAAGCGAATTATTACAGGAATCATGTTGGTCATGCTGAGCGGAGCGCAATACGCGCATGCCGCATTGGAGCTCGTGATCACTGACGGTATCGACTCAGCAAGACCTATCGCCATTGTTCCTTTTAAATGGGACGGTCCGGGAGCACTGCCTCATGATGTTTCAAGAGTCGTGGCATCGGATTTACAACGCAGTGGCAAGTTTAGCCCGGTAGCGGCACGCAACATGCCACAAACTCCTTATGATGAAGCGGACGTTGACTTTGAACGTTGGATGTCAATGGGTGTTGATGCGTTGTTAACGGGTACCATTACTCAGTCGACTAACGGAAACTATGTAATCAACTACCAATTGGTGGATGTTGCACGTGGACAGTTGACGAAAGGACAAGGCAAATCGCTAAACAGCGAAGGTCAGCTAGTTCTTTCTAAAGATCACCTGATTTTCAACAAACGAGCAAGCGTGCCGGGTGAGCGCTTAAGAGAATATGCACACAGAATCTCTGATCTTGTATACGAAGCGTTAACAGGGGAGAGAGGCGCATTTTTAACTCGCATCGCGTATGTGGTGGTAAATGACAAAGATGACTACCCGTATCAACTTCGCGTGTCTGATTACGACGGCTTTAACGAACGATTGGTTTTACGTTCTCGCCAGCCATTGATGTCACCATCTTGGTCACCTGATAGCCGTAAGCTTGCTTATGTGAGTTTTCAAAATGGTCAGGCTGAAATTTATGTGATGGACATCTACACGGGCGAACGCGAAAAATTGACGTCATACCCCCGTCACAATGGTGCGCCAAAGTTCTCACCAAATAGTCAAAAAATGGCATTGGTATTGTCTAAGTCTGGCAGTTTCCACGTTTACACTTTGGACTTAAATTCACGCAAATTGACCCAGATTACGAGGGGTAGATCAAATAATACCGAACCATTTTGGCATCCTGATGGTAAATCGTTAATCTATACCTCTGATCGGGGTGGTAAACCACAGATATATCACGTAAATTTGGAAGACGGGTCTTCAAAGCGTTTGACGTGGCAAGGTAGCCAAAATTTGGGTGGTCAAATTACCCCAGATGGACGTTTCTTGGTGATGGTTAATCGCAATGATGCTGGCTTTAATTTAGCTAAGCAAGATTTGGAAACCGGTGCAGTACAAATTTTGACGCGAACGTTGCTGGATGAATCACCAAGTATATCGCCAAATGGTGCTATGGTTATTTACAGCTCGATCTATAACGAAAAAAACGTTTTGTCTATGGTATCCATTGACGGAAGGTTCAAGGCAAGGCTACCTGAAACAAATGGGCGGGTTCGAGCTCCTGCTTGGTCACCGTTTTTGTAGCAGATACGTATCTAAAGTAAGGAAATTAAAAATGCAACTTAACAAAGTTCTTAAAGGGCTACTGATTGCACTACCAGTAATGGCTGTTACAGCATGTAGTTCAAGCAATGATGCTGCAGACTCTTCATCAAACTCTTGGCCTCTAAAAAACCAGAGCGCTCAAACTACTAACGACGATGGCACAGTAGCAACGCCAATCGGTGCTGACGGCGCGATGACTGAGCTTGAACTTAAGCAACAAGCTCTACGTGAATCTTCAACTATCTACTTCGCATTTGACAACGCTACAATTGCGGGCGATTACGAAGAAATGCTTGCAGCTCACGCTGCATACCTAGTTAAGCACTCTAACCTACAGGTTAAAGTAGAAGGTCACGCTGATGAGCGCGGTACTCCTGAATACAACGTTGCACTGGGCGAGCGTCGTGCTCAAGCTGTTGCAAAATACCTACAAGCGCTAGGTGTTCAGGCTGATCAGATTTCTATCGTTAGCTTTGGCGAAGAGAAGCCGCTGCTTCTTGGCCAATCAGAAAAAGTTTACGCTAAAAACCGTCGTGCGGTTCTAGTGTACTAATTCTAAGGCTAATAGTATGTTCAGTAACTTCAAGCGCGCAGTTACGCTGACGTTGCTGGCAGGTGCAGCGAGCCCTGTGCTCGCTGCCCCAGCACCAGTATCTGATTTGTCTGCCCCAGTAACTCTCTCAAGCAATACTTCACTAAACAACACATCATCAACGCTCAACCCTGCCAACGAAACGGACGTTCAACGCTTAGAACGCTTGTTGCAAAACCAAAATATGGTCAATGCCCGAATGCAGCAGCAAGTCGATAATCTCGAGCAAGAATTGAGTATTGTCCGTGGCGAGTTGGAACAAAAAAATTACGACTTGCAGCAAATTCTTAATAGACAAAGAGATTTGTTTGTAGAGATGGACAAGCTGAGAACTCAGCTGCAAGACTTGGATAGTGCTCCTCCTGTATCTGTAGTAACCAATGAAGGGTCGCAGGTTACAGATACTCAGACAGGGGTGAGCTTCAGTTCTGATGTAGACGAACAAGCAGCCTATACCCAGGCGGTCGATCTGATACTCAAAAAGAAAGACTTTTCAGGTGCGATTTCTGCTTTGCAAAAATTCCAGACTGATTTTCCAGACTCTGTCTACACACCGAATACCCACTATTGGCTAGGGCAACTGTTCTTTGCTGGTAATGAGGATAAGAAAGCTGTAGAGCATTTTGCATCAGTGCTGGCGTACCAAGACTCCAATAAACTTGCAGAATCGCTTTTGAAACTTGGTGACATAGCGAAACGCAATAATAACTCGACTCAAGCTCGTAAGTACTATCAACGAGTTATAGATGAGCACCCTAATTCATCGTCTGCAAAATTGGCAGCGAAACAGCTTTAAGTCATATCGTATAACTATTTAAAGAGACGCAAAGCGTCTCTTTTTTGATCCAGCTGCAAAAACCGTTGTACAATACTCGGATTACTGGAATTGCATTGAGCAATAGCAATGAGCCACATATTAGACAAAATCGACACGGTATATCCTTTCCCTCCGAAGCCGCCGGTACTTTCAGACTTAGAAAAACAAGAACACATCGCAAACATAAAGCGACTGCTTAAAGAAAAAGACGCGGTTCTAATTGCCCATTACTACACTGACCCTGAGATTCAAGCCCTTGCGGAAGAGACAGGTGGCTTTGTAGGCGATTCGCTGGAGATGGCAAAGTTTGGTAATCGTCACCCAGCTAGCACCCTGATTATTGGTGGTGTTCGTTTTATGGGAGAGTCGGCAAAAATTCTAACTCCTGAAAAACGAATCTTGATGCCAACACTTGAAGCCGAATGCTCACTGGATTTGGGTTGTCCTGAAGACAAATTTACCGAGTTTTGCGATGCCCACCCGGATCACACGGTAGTGGTATACGCGAATACATCTGCTGCCGTTAAAGCGAGAGCTGATTGGGTGGTAACATCCAGTATTGCCTTAGAAATTGTTGAGTATCTTGATGAACAAGACAAGCCGATAATCTGGGGGCCTGATCGTCACTTAGGCTCGTACATTGCCAATCAAACTGGTGCAGACATGCTGCTTTGGCAGGGAGAGTGTATCGTTCACGATGAGTTTTCTGCAGATTCGCTAAGGAAAATGAAGCACCTCTATCCAGAAGCGGCAATTTTAGTTCACCCAGAATCGCCTGCGAGCGTGGTTGAGTTAGCAGATGCGGTCGGTTCGACCAGTCAGCTAATTAAAGCGGCTAAAACCTTGCCCAATAAAAAGCTCATCGTCGCGACAGACAAAGGTATTTTCTTCAAAATGCAGCAATTGGTTCCTGAAAAAGAGCTAATCGAAGCGCCAACCGCGGGCGCTGGTGCAACGTGCCGTAGCTGCGCACATTGTCCTTGGATGGCTATGAATGGTTTACAAGCCATAGAAAATGCACTGCAAAATGGTGGTGCACAACATGAAATTTTCGTTGATGAAGAGGTTAGAGTGAAGTCTTTGATCCCACTAAATCGAATGTTGGATTTTGCAGAGCAGTTGAACCTAAAGGTGAAAGGTAACGCTTAAAGTAGTTTGCCTGAATACAACAAAGCCAGCAGTCGCTGGCTTTGTTGGTTTTGAGCGAACGAAAGTGCGGTAATTTTATTCAACCAGCTCATTACCTTTGATCGCGATGCCCGAAAGCATCATAGGAATCGCTTGGTATATTTCTTCAAACTGATCCAAACCTTCTACACCCTGAGACTGAAGCGTGGTCAGCGCAGTTTCCGGGTCGTAAAGCATACTCACTGATAGAAGCACACCACCTAATAAGACATTGGCGTCGCTTTCTTCAGGCATGATGCTCTCCCAATCGTCTCGTGCGAGTTGCCAGCCTTGTAATAACCCTTCGCAAAAAGAACGAGTTGCGTCGTTTACAATTTCTTCTTCACTAAAACTACAACTTTCTGGCCATTGCCATTGATTAGAGAGAAGTGAAGGCCGGTAAGTATTGAACATCGCGACAATGACATCGATATATTGCTCTAACTGCTCACCGTCTTCGAACGGTGCCGACTCTTCGCCTCCCCACAAAAAAGGTAGCCAGTTACTAGGATCAAGTGGATAGGGTGCAGCGGCCATTGCAGTAACAAAACCGCGTGTTTGGGCGGCATTCAACAGATGGGACTGGCATTCAAGCTGTTCCAACAATTGCTCAATAGTCATGTGAGGTTCCAAACGCAAAAGCGCATGATAACAGTGCCTACCGCACATTTAAAACAGTTGGTTAGGAAATCTCTCAGGTTCCAACAGCGTCTCGCCACTTTATTGCATATAATTAGCACTAAAACATTAAAACACACTGATTTATGGCGCTAGGTTCTTCTCTCAAACGCAAAAGCATATTTGCTCTTGCCGCTTATTTAGTTGTCACGTTGACCTTAGTCGGTTCGGTGACGTATTCAGTCGTCAAAAAGCCTGTGATAGAGCAGCTTGAACAAAACCTCGATCTGCGTACTGAACTTATGGCGAATCAAATAGGTGTTTCGCTCAATGGTTCTTTAGGAGTACTGCGAAGCCTAGTCACTATAGGTGGGAGCGACCGGACACCGGAAGATTTAGAGCGTGTACTTAGTGCAATGTTTTCGGTGCTCAATGAAGTCACAATGAGTGGCGGTATTTGGCCTAAACCCTTTTCACTGGATCCTGAAAGAAAATACTTTAGTTTCTTTTACAATCGAGCTTCTGATGGCGCAATAGACCGGATTCATTCGTGGGATAACCCCTCGAACGGTGGCTATGATCAGCAGCCGTGGTATCGTTCAGTGGCGAATAAACCGCCTGGCACCGTGGCATGGTCAGAAGTCTATATCGATCCCTATACTCATGTGAAAATGGTCACGGCTTCAATGCCATACTATAAACGCGGTGAGTTTTGGGGGGTTGCGACCGTTGATATCTCTCTGAATGACTTGATGGCCTTTGTCAAAAAGAACGCAGAACAATACCAACTTGGTGTCATGCTCTCCGATAAAAATGGCGCACTTATTATCGAGCACAACTATAAGCTTCACCACAATGCTTATATTGGTAAGCGAACATTCGGCCAATTTCAATGGCAGGTACAAGTCATCAATGCTAACTATCGAGTTAGCGATGCAATGTTTAACTTAGTTGGCAAAGTAGAACTGGGTATTTTGCCAATTCTTTTGTTGTGTCTTGTGGCGGGCTATTGGCTGATTAACCGCACCTTGATTAGCCCGATTACAGTAATATCGAAACAAGCACAAGACTCGCAAGAAGGTGGAGTTGTAAAACTCGAATATCACGGCCAGGATGAAATTGGGCAACTAGTTACGAGCATTAACCAAAAAACTACTTTCCTTGAGCGAGAAAAGAAAAAAGCATTAGCGTCGACAAAAGCAAAGAGTGCTTTTTTGGCAACACTATCACATGAGATCCGCACACCAATGAATGGTGTACTAGGTACCGCGCAGATACTGTTGAAAACCGAGTTATCTCCCGAACAGGCCAAACACCTCAAAACCTTGTATGAATCTGGCGAGCATATGATGACATTGCTCAATGAGATTTTAGATTTTTCTAAAGTTGAACAAGGGCACCTCGAATTAGAAAAGAGTCCTTTTGCTCTCGAATCTATTTTGGGAAGTATTCACAGCGTTTACTACACCCTCTGCGCTGAGAAAGGTCTGCATTTCAAAATCCAATCGGATATCACCACTCGGCGATGGTACTCGGCTGACAAAGCCAGGATCCGACAGATTCTTTTCAACTTACTCAATAATGCGGTGAAGTTTACCTCCGAGGGTGAAATCGTCGTTACCTTCAATGAAGTTCAGACCATCGAGCAAACAAGATTGATAATCAAGGTGACCGATAGCGGAATAGGTATTGCTCCTTCTGCGCAGACAAAAATTTTCAATCCTTTTGAACAGGCAGAATCTTCGACAACCCGTCAATATGGCGGTACCGGTTTAGGGCTGGCGATAGTGAAACGCTTATGCGAGTTGATGGGCGGAACGATCGAACTAGAAAGCGAACTAGGTAAGGGCAGTAGCTTTGTTGTTGACGTACCAATTGATATCACCGAACCGGAATCTTTCAAGGCGAAAGTTGTGCACAAACTCGATTGTCAGGGGGGTAGAGCCCTGATTGTTGAAGATAACCGAACTAACGCAATTATCTTACAAACACTATTGGCAACAAAAGGCTTCAGCTGTAAATGTGTGGAAGATGGCCAAGCGGCAGTAGATGAAATGTCTATTGGTTCATACGATGTAATCTTTATGGACAACCACATGCCAGTAATGGATGGTGTCGAATCCATTAGTCAAATACGCGCTCTTCATCAACGAGGTGCCAACATTCTAATTATTGGCTGTACCGCTGATGTATTCCAAGAGACGCAGGAGAGAATGCGCAAAGCGGGTGCTGATTGCATTATTCCTAAGCCGATCGATGAAAATAAGCTTGATGATACTCTGCACGCCTTCTCGCAAAAGTTGACACAGTTTAGGCCTAACCAAAAAGTCGCGTTGAAAGAAAAGATCAGTCAGCTCGAAAGCTCAATTGCAAAGGCAGACGTCAATAACGCCTTGCAGCTATGTGAAGAAATCATCGCTAAGTTTGATGATAAGTTTAGTTCTGTTGAGCGCACTGTTGTTGGCAAGCTTCTGTCAGACTTATCTGCAGGTAAGCAGCCAGATAAATCGATAGTCGAGCAATTTGTCGTTGTATTGTTAGATAAATGTAATTAGATTACATAATTCTTCTCAGCAAGACGAATTATGTTGACTTGAATCACGTTATTGGTTTCTTATTCTAGTTTAATTACTAAATTTGGTCGTTTATCAACTTTATGTAATTAAATTTGGTGCCAAAATCTACAAAATCAATGTTTTAATAGCGAAAGTTTCTGCCATAAGTGGTAGGAGTGGATTTTCTGTCTATTAAAACGTTATTTAGTTAGGTTTTTGTGCGTGAAAAGTGCATCTAAGGCTCCTTTTTGTGTTCGCCATGCAGCAGCAGACACATTTGCAATGGTGGTGTTTTGCTTCGTAACCGGCATGGCGATTGAAATTTTTATTTCGGGAATGACATTTCAGCAATCGTTGGCATCTAGGACACTCTCTATTCCTGTAAATATTGCGATTGCTTGGCCATATGGTCTCTTTAGAGATTATGTTCTTCGCCAAGGTGCGAAGCTCTCGCCAACTGGATTCATGAAAAATGTCTCTGATCTCTTGGCTTATGTTTTGTTCCAATCTCCAGTCTATGCCGCCATACTATGGGTAGTGGGGGCCTCACCGGAGCAAATCATTACCGCAGTAGCAAGTAACGCAGCGATTTCTTGTGTGATGGGAGTCCTTTACGGTCATTTCCTTGACCATTGTCGCCGTTGGTTCCGAGTCCCTGGTTACGCTACACGTTGATTTTGGCTTAGTTTTAATCAAACTAGCCAAGGATTAAGCAAGTGTTTTGATTGTTGGGAATAAAGCAGATATTTCCCTTGACCTAACCCAATAGAATCATTAAATTAGCGCCTCGTTAGCAACGCGCTAACCACAATTTGATTCGGTGAGTTGTCCGAGTGGCTGAAGGAGCACGCCTGGAAAGTGTGTATACGGCAACGTATCGAGAGTTCGAATCTCTCACTCACCGCCACTTTCATGTTTAAAGACGTCCAAGGACGTCTTTTTTCGTTTCTATTGTACCGTCCTAAATAAGGTTGACACATTCCCAACATGAAATTGGAGAGTGTCATGAAATCAACAAGTAAACGAACCCAGCGAGATTATTCTCTTGCCTTTAAATTGGCGGTTGTTGACCAAGTAGAAAAAGGAGAAATGACCTATATACAAGCCCAAGAGCGATATGGAATCCAAGGTCGGTCCACGGTCTTGGTTTGGCTTCGTAAGCACGGTCGTCTAAATTGGTCTAAAGGAATAGAGAAACCAAACACAGTAGGTAATGATATGTCTGATTCTCCTTCTGCTCATACTCCTGAACAACGAATAAAAGAACTCGAACAACAACTTGAGGAAACTCAACTGAAAGCGGACTTCTTTGAAGCGGTCGTAAAAGTCATGGATAGAGATTTTGGAGTTCGAATCTCAAAGAAGCGCAAAGCCGAGTTATTAAGGAAAAAACGCTCAAAAGACTCACAGTGACGAAAGCTTGTCAGTTTATTGGCATTACTCGGCAGGCATTTTATAAACGTTGTACGTCAGAGCGTCAGCGAATTCGGAAAGAGCAGTCTGTCATTGGGTTCGTCAAAGAGCAACGGATTCAACATCCTCGCTTGGGAACTCGCAAGCTCAAACACTTACTCAGTCAACATAACATTGATGTAGGACGGGACCATTTGTTCTGTTTGCTAAAACAACACCGTCTATTGGTCCCCAATCGTAGGGCTTATCATCGAACAACCAACAGCCATCATCGGTTTCACTGCCATCCAAACTGCATCAAAGAAGGCATGGTTCCAACGAAACCGGAGCAGCTGTGGGTCGCTGATATTACTTACTTGGCAACGCAAACAGGAAATACCTATCTCAGTTTAATCACCGATGCCTACTCAAGGAAGATAGTTGGGTATCATCTCGATGACAATATGAAGACACAAACAGTGAAGCGCGCGTTCCTGAAGGCCTTGAAAAATCGACGCTACGAGGGTGAGCTTATTCATCACTCTGATAGAGGTATTCAATACTGCGCTGAGGAATATCAGTCATTACACAGAAAATATCATGTGAGGTGCTCTATGACAGATGGATATGATTGTTATCAAAACGCTCTAGCAGAAAGAGTGAACGGCATCTTAAAGATGGAGTACTTACTGAGTAAGCCGAATGACTTGAATGAAGCAAAGAAAATGGTTGCCGAGTCGGTAAAACTCTATAATGAACAGAGACCACATACAGCTTTAAATTACAAAACGCCCGATGAAGTTCACCGAGCGTTTTAACCAAAAGTGTCAACCTATATCAGGACGGGACATATTTCTAATTCCTGTCACCATCCAACACCATTTCGCTACATTTTCAAAAGTACTTTTTTGTTTATTGGATCTAGTTGGGCAATGATCATTTGCTCCGGGGATACTACGATTACTGTTTATTTATACAAGTTATTTTTGTTAAGATTAGCGCTATCATATCCGGTCGTTTCTTTGACCTTACAGTCAGTAAAGTTGCACACTATGTTGTTGAGTTACTATGAAATTAAATAAAAAAGACAGCGCTTTTGGGCGTCATGAAACTTTCCAACTACGCTATAGCTGGTTACCTAAAGGCTTTCAAGAGTTTAAGAAAAATGAAAAAATCTTTGAATGCGCTGAGTCTACCGTTAGGCTCGGTGTGGGTAAAAACATGGTTTCTTCAATTAAGTTTTGGATGAAAGCAACTCAACTTCTCAGTGAAGACAATGAACTAACTCCAATGGCCATCTACTTGCTAGATGAAAATGAGGGGCGGGACCCTTATTTAGAAGATGAAGCTACGATATGGCTTCTTCATTGGTTGCTATGTACCAATAGTAAGCAAGCAACAACGTGGTTTTGGTTTTTCAATAAGTTTGTTTCTACAGGCTTTGACTTGGTGACGATGCAAAGGTCACTACAGGGATTTATTGATGAAGAGCTTGATATCAAGCAGCCCTCTCTAAACACTTTGAAGAATGATTGCTCTTTACTTACTCGTATGTATACATCTATTGATGGCGCAACTAAGCTTCAGCTAGATGATATTCTTGATTCACCAATGTCACTATTGGGACTGCTTGACAAAATTAATAATAAACAATTTAGTGCTGAACTAGCTCAACGGCTAGATCTACCTCTCGGTATTTTTGGCTACGCGGTTGCGGAGTGCATTAATGAGTTTTCTGAAAACTTATCACGTCTAACCATTCCAACTAAAGAGCTCATTTATAGTTCAGACGGGCAACCTTCTGTAGCTGCTATTTTTAGGTTAACTGAGTCTGATTTCATGACTAAGTTAGAGCTGCTTCAACACGCCTACCCTGACATATTTACGATTAATGAAACAGCAGGAAACTCTCAGTTATATCTAGTGAAAGACGAGGTACTAGATCCTTATGAATTTTTGAGAGCGCACTACGAGGGAGAGCTGACAGCATGAACTTGACGAATTTAGTATCTGTTCGCTCAACATATACACGCTCGGTTAATGTTGAAAAGCACAAGTCTTCTTTAGAAAGTGTTATAGGTTACTTGCCGACTTCGAGAGCGGTTAATACATTAGAGCGCGTCTGTGCAACTTTAAATGGTAGTGAGGTTCCACGTTCTTGGTCTTTAGTTGGTCCTTATGGTTCGGGTAAGTCTGCATTTGCTGTTTTTTTGAGCGCATTGCTAGCGGATCCAAATTCGGATCTTTTCAATAGTGCTCACTCAAATTTGATGGAGGTCGATAGTGAACTTGCTAATCGTTTTGATAAAGACATTAAAGGAACGCAAGGCTATATCCGAGTTCTTATCAGCGGATCATCTGAGCCACTAAGCCGAAGAATTGTCAAATCCTTACAATTAAGTTGTGAGGAGGCATGGAGATGTGCACCAGGTAAAAAGCCAGCCATATTTGCAAAGTTACTCAGCACTCTCAATGCTAGTGAAATTAGCGCTACTGAGATCGTAGAGCTGATTGCAGGTGTGCAAACAGCAGTAGCAAGTTCTAAGGCTGTTAACGCAAAAGGCATTGTGCTCATCATTGATGAATTGGGCAAATTTTTGGAGTATGCAGCTCGTCACACTGAGAGCAATGATCTGTTCGTTCTTCAAGCAATTGCCGAACACGCTTTACAACCACATGAAGTGCGTCTTTTGCAATTTGTAATGTTACATAAATCCTTTGATCATTATGCCCAAGGGTTGACTGAACATGCTAAGAACCAATGGGCAGCGGTCCAGGGGCGTTTTGAGGAAATCCCCTTTATTGAGAATAGCGAGCAGGTACTAAAAATTGTTTCTAAAGCCATTAAGCATGCGCCAGAGATAATTAATAATACGGATTTGCATAACCTAATTAGTCGCTATTCTGGTACTTTGGTCTCTGAATCTGCACTGCCAAGTTCATTGGAAGAAGGTGCAGCTTCTCGATTATTCTTAGATTGTTATCCATTGCATCCAGTAAGCTCTTTATTACTTCCATTGCTATGCCAGCAGGTAGCTCAAAATGAACGTACATTGTTCAGTTACTTAGGTAGTTCTGAGATGTATGGGTTCCAAAGTATGTTGACAAGCTTGGGTGAAGAACTGAGCTTTATACATCCAGCTGATATTTATGACTATTTCATTTCTAATCAGGCTGCTGCGTTAGGTGACATGCAGACAAGTCGCCGCTGGGCAGAAGTTGTAACTGCTGTAGAAAGGCTAGGCGATGTTAGTAGCCAAGTAACTATTGATGTTCTGAAAACGATTGGGATATTGAATATCGTAGGAGCTCGAGGAGGATTTAAGCCATCTTTCAATGTGCTGAACACATGTTTTAGTCATGATGAACTTAAAACGGCAATTGATGAACTTAGCAAGAAGTCGATTGTTACACTAAGAAAGTTCAACAATGAGTACCGTGTGTGGCAAGGTAGTGATTTTGACTTGCAAGCAGCGATCTCGGAAGAGGTAGATAAGTCAAGGGGTGTAGGTCAATCAATTGCACAGTTGTTAACTTCATCTAGTCCAATGATTCCCGTAGTAGCTCGGAAGTACACAATTCAAACAGGCAATTTGCGCTTCTTTACTCCAATATATGCAGATTATAAAACTTTAAAAGAGGGTGGGTTATCCTCGGGCGATTCAAAGATTATTTTTTACTTAAAGTCAGAGGGTGAATCGTTCTTAAGCCAACAAGAGATAACTCAAGTTGATGCTAATAGCGTTTTATGTGTTGTGTCCAATAGTGCGCAATTAGTAAGTCTTACTCGTGAAATTAACGCATATAGACGCGTAGCTACCCAGCAGGAAGTGCATTCAGACCCAATAGCTAAAAAAGAGCTAGAGGCTAACTTAACAGTGCTATTAGCATCGCAAAAAGCGTTGTTAAATGAGCTAATTAGCCTACCTCAGAAATCGAGCTGGTACTACGGTGGAAAATCTCAGAAGATATCAAGTAAACGAGATATTCAGAGACTACTTTCGACGGTAATGGAGAAAAAGTTCCATTCGACTCCCAAAGTATTCAACGAATTGATTAATAAGGATAAGCCTTCTTCACAAGCTGCTTCAGGTAGAGCAAAGCTAATGAAAGCAATGTTGGCTTCTTCGAAGCAAGCATACCTTGGTATCGATAAGTTTCCTCCAGAAAAAGCGATGTATATGGCTATTTTGAAGGAACTGAAGCTTCACGTTGAATATGAAGGTGAGCATGTATTTCAAGCTCCTCCAGGAGGCTCATACATAGATGTATGGGTCGAGATTTCTAAGTTTTTGGACTCTACAGAGGGGGAGGCTAAGTCGTTTTCTGAGCTGGATAAGCTACTGATTTCAGAGCCGTTCGGGGTAAAACAGGGTCTACTACCAATTTTCTATCTTCACGCTTATCTTGTTTATCAAGATGACGTGGCTTTGTTTGAAGATGGTAAATATCAACCCACAATGACTGAAGAGCATGTTGAACGTTTCATCAAGAGACCTGATAGTTTTAAATTTCAGCTATATAAGTTGGAAGGCCTGAATGGTTCTTTGTTAGCTGCTTACAGCAAAGCTTTGTATCAAGGTAGTAAGGGAAATAAAAAAGTACTTCAAATAGCTCAACCACTTGTTAAGTTTTTTGGGGGACTACCAGAGTTTACACAGTCGACTAGAGAATCTAGTTTACTTAGCCGTCGTACAATTGCGATTCGAGAAGCGATTAAGATGTCTAAGTCTCCAGAAAAGTTGATTTTTAAAGACCTTCCTAAAGCTATGAATGTTGAGAGTATTACCAAGAGTGATAGCGTTGATGCTAGCCAGTTTGGGGATATATTGATTGAGTCGTTGAGAGAGTTAAAAGAGGTATATGCAAAACTCTTACAACACTTGGCTCTAATGCTGTCTGAGCAGCTTATTGATGGTCATACACATACACTTGCAGAACTTAGAAAAGTGCTCTTAGGAATGGGGCTAACTATACAGAAGTTGGCGGCTGGACCTGCAAAAACTTTCGTGAATAGCCTGGTCGATGAAAAAAGTGATAGCGATGAGTTGTGGCTTGAAAATGTTTTTGTTTCTCTTAGCAGGAAACACCCGAGTAAATGGAAAGATCAAGACTTTGCCAAAGCAGAAGCTACGCTAGCAGATTTGAGCCGGAGATTTAGGGAGTTACAGGGAATCGTTCAGGATAGTAACTATAAAGCGATATTGAAGAATGATAGTGACTTTGAAGTTATTATGTTGCGTTCTATTAAGCAGAGCTCAGAGCCAAAACAAAGTGTTGTAACGATTAGCAAGAGCGAAAGAAAGCTTATCGATGAAGAAGTTACAAAAGTACAGGCATCATTAAATGGTCTTAAAGGACAGATGCGAATGGCGGTACTAGCTCAGCTAGTAGAGCTTGAGTTACCAGAGAGTGAAGATAATGAGTAATAGAATATCTATTGAAGAGGCTTTGGTTCGTCCAAACGCACGCCATGTGATCGGAATCTCGGGTGGTAAAGACAGCGCAGCACTTGCTATCCATATCCGCAATAATTACCCAGAAATTCATGAAAAAGTCGAGTACTTTTTTACAGATACAGGCGCGGAACTAGAAGAAGTTCTTAACTTTATTGATAGTCTAGAGTCGTATTTAGGTAAACCAATCGCTCGATTATCTAGCGATAAACCTTTTGAGCATTGGTTGAAAGTTCATAACGATTATTTACCTTCACCTCGTCAGAGGTGGTGTACGGTAAAGTTGAAGCTAAAACCATTCGAAGAGTTTGTGGGAGATGATGAAGTAATCAGTTATGTAGGTATCCGCGCTGATGAAAACCGCGAAGGTTATGTCAGCCAGAAAGATACAATTAGTGCGGTGTTCCCCTTCATAGAGGATGGCCTAGTTCGTGAAGATGTTTTCCAAATTCTGGAAGATACAGTAGGCATACCAAAATACTATGAATGGCGTAGCAGATCTGGATGCTTCTTTTGCTTTTTCCAACGTCAAGATGAATGGTTAGGTCTGAAGCGAAATCACCCTGAACTATTTGAAAAAGCGAAAGAAATAGAAAAAAAATCTGGGAATGGTTACACGTGGGTGCAGGGGAAAACTCTTGATGAGGTTGTAGCTCACGCAGAAAAAAGAGAAAAAGAAAAGGGTATTATCTTCAAAACCTCTTCAACATCAGAGGAAAAATGGCAGAAAGTTCTAGCCAATATGGAAGAAGATGATGCAGATGATCAAGCATGTATAATTTGTAGCTTATGAAATTTAAGTGGGATGAAATTTATCTAGGAAATGATGATATACCGTCAGCCAGTGGGATATATGCTTGGTATTACGTACCACAATTGAGCGATGTCGATATCCAGAATATGTATTCTGAATTAGCAATGAATAAACATTCAATACAGGCACGTAAGAGTATAATTTATCAATTCTTAAACAGAAGGCTATTTAGCTTTTATGGCGAAGACCCATATAGTATTAAGATTTCTGGTCCTTTAAAGCCAACGTATCGTGGCTCTATTTTCCATGATGAATCTGTATCGGACTCGTTAGTTACTAAAATTGAGAGTGGGGAAGTTTCAATTAGTCAGCTTAAGGCCCTATTATCTAATGTCACTGAACCTTTCTTAAGTCCCATCTATATAGGTATGGCAACGAATTTAAATAAGAGGATTAATCAACATAAACATAAAATTATTAAGATTCGCGATGGGGTCCCTCAAGATGATGGGAAAGAAGAATTTGAGCTTAGAGACAATAACTTTGCATCTCGAGTCTGTGAACGTAAATATATTACGTCCTTTATGTTTGTAGTATGTATGTCAGTCGACTCAGAAGACAAAATACAAAATCCATTTGAAAACGTATTAAATCGAATAAATTATCCGATTTTAGGGAGAAATTAATGGCTATAGGGTTAAAACGTCAGTCATCACTTGATCTGCATTTAGAGGGTTCAATCGGCAGTTTTAAAGTGAGTAAAGAAAAACAGGAATCTTTAGAGGTTAAATATTTCCTAACTCATGTTAGCCTCGATCTTGCTGGTGGCGGACAGAATGAAAAGTTTTTAAAACAACTATGCCCTGTGAGAGAGATATTTGATGTAAATCAGCAGGAATTTGATGAAATGATGCAGAGAGATATCGATGATGCTCGTGTCTCAAAAGATCTTGTTCCGTATATCTTAGATTCATCACAAACAGGAACTATAAAGTTCTTTCCCCCTATAGTTGTAATGTGCTTACCAATAAAAAATGATAGTAATAACCCAGATGACTTTTACCCAGAGGTTTTTCAAGGACAAGCGGAGGGAGATGACTTTAGTCCTGATGGGTATTTCGTTACACGTTCTGGAAAGTTTGGCTCCGAAGTATTTGAATTCAAACAGCCAATTTCCGATGGTGAGGCATTATCCCATGATTTAGCTAGACTTTCGATAAATACTTCAAAGACAAGAATGATAATTGTAGATGGTCAGCATAGAGCAATGGCTTTATTGGCTTTGTACCGAAATCTGCGAGACGATTGGTCAGATGAAAAACGACGACCTTTCAAAAGTTACTATTCAGAATGGTCTCCAGAGTACATAAAGGAATTTGACTTAGACTCTATTCAGCTTCCAGTAATATTGTGTACTGTTCCTACATTAGACAAAGAATATAATGGTGATGCTGATCTTAAAAAGGCAGCACGTTCTATATTTTTGACACTGAATAAAAATGCTAAACCAGTAACAAAAACAAGAAATATGTTACTCGATGATAATGATTTGATATCACATTTTATGCGAGGGACTCTTTCTAAAATTAAAAATGGTGATGAGCGCTCAAATACTGCATTAGATATATATTGTATAGAATTAGATCAGGATGGTGATAAGCAGAAAATATCAAACCCGATAGCTTTATCCGCTGTGAATCATTTCTACTATATGGTTGAACATCTTATGCTGAACACTCAGGAAGATGTCAATGGCGTGAGTGCTAGGGGAGGGCGTTTTTCTACACGGACGACTAATGAGAAAATAAGGCCTGCATTGGAAAGGTTAGATTGTTTTAACCTACTTGGATCGGATGCTATGAATACCATTCGACGAGACTTTTTCAATAACCAGCAGGTTGAGTTGTTAACTCACACTTTTGAGTCTAGATACGGGCAGTTTATCGCGCGTATGTTTCAGCGCTTTGGAGTGTTTTCTGCTCATACTAAGGCCGCAGAAAAGTTAAGAAGGGAAGTTGAAAGTCATTCAGATGTACATTTAAAGCCGATGTTATTTGAAGGGCAAGGTATGATCCGCACATTTGAAGCACATCGTGAAAATCTTGCAGAGAAATTGAAAAAAGATAGCGGCTATTTTAGCGATGAAGTGCCAAAGATTGAATCAATTAAGTCGAAACTAGACTCTACCAAAGTAGCGTTGGAAGAAGCTATAGATAACTTTAAGGAGTATCGGGCAAGAAACTTCCTCTCAGCTCTCCCTGACTCACAAATTGTTGAAGGCGAAAAAATTAAACCATTTTTGCGGAAAATGATTGATGAGTGGTACTCAAATATTTTTACCAGTGTAGCTTTTCAAAGTGGGATTATTTGTGGCTTTTTCTTTGAGTTGGAAAAGAAGAAGGGATTTCTTCAGTTTGATGAATCAACCTTATCTTTGTTCGATCAGTATCTAGAAAGTATAGAGGCTTACCTCGTTCCTCAGAGCATTCCAAAACTTAGAGGCTTGATTTCATTGCTTTCAGGTAAAGTTGAAGGTTCAAGCGTAGATGACTTTGCAAATATTTCTAGAGGTTCTGCTGACACGTTTAGATCTGTTGTATACCCAGCTGAAATGCAGCCTGATGCATGGACTTCATATAAATACCTATTCTGTGAAATGTGGGAAAAACGTATTGATAGCGAGGACGTTAAAGAGTCATTATCCGAGGGGTTAGTTGAGTGTCGAGAACAAATTAAGTCTAATCTTCTCGAACGAATGAAGAGTAACTATATTAAGGAAAATCGTCTTCCTACCGATGAGTCTTTAGATGAAGATATCCTAAAAACTCTCAAAGCTACTCGAACCGAAAACTATAAACTAATGCTCAGCTACATCGAAAAAAGCTCGGTTTTATAGTTAGCGCAGTATTGCATGTTTATATAGCTTCTTCACAGGGTATTATGAAGCGAATACCCTGTGATTTTTTTCTTCTCTTTATCTAAAAGCACTTCAAACTCAGCTCGAATCATTTGAGTTTCTTCGGTTGTTTCATAGTCCATTAACTTAGCTAGACGCTTATCAAAGCTTAGTTGCTTCTTATAGTTCTCGTGTTCATTTGGCATGTACAAGTGCTTATTAAGCAGCGGCGGCCTACGCTTTTCATCCACGTAATCAAAAAAGTCGATATCTTGATCGGCCATTTTGATTTTTATCCGCTCTACTAAGAAAGGAACCGATTTTTCAAAGTCGTCATAGGCGGTTAGGGTTAGCTTACCAGAGGTGATATGGATTTTGATTAGGTCTATCTCTTCATCCAGTTCCCCATACATTTGTAGTCCAGCCCCTACGTATACACGTAGTAATAGTGGTAAAGCATCGATAAAATCTCGATGTAGGATTAGTGAGTGTTCTTCATTTAACAAGCTTGCAGCCAATTGCTGGTGGGCCTTTTCACATTGCTTGTTGATAAGGTCGGTGTCGGCAATCGCAAACAGTAGCTCTGCAGCTAGATTAAGTGCGGTTTTATAGTCATCAAACAGGGCTTTGATATCACGCTTAAGTGACTCTGGTTGTTGAGTGTAGGGTTTACGTTTTTCAAATAATCCCATGGCAAAGTAGAGCAGCAAGTCTTCTTTGCGGCTCTTTTCTGCTTGTTCGAACTCAGTGGTATCAAACATCTCTTGCAGTAGGCCGAACACTTTTTTGTGTGAGCCTATAAGCTCTCGCACTTGCTCTGATTGCTCAAATTCATCGTTCGCAGGAATACGCCCTAACTCTAAACAGGTATTCCAAAAGTTGTTGAATAAGTCATGGTGCTGGGTGATGAGCAGTTTGGCTTTATCTTTGGCTTCGATTGGCTCTGGCGAAGTTAGCTGTTGCCATTTATGGTGGCGTTTGTATTTACTTTGTAAGTACTGCTGCTCTTCTAGTTTATCTTTGAAGATATAAAAAATGCCGGGTGCAACAGTAATGGCATCTTCTTGCAAACTTCGTTCAATGTAAGCTTTTATCTCAGACTGAGCGTAATACTTTTGAAAGGTGTTGCGAGAGGTAATCACCCCATCTTTATACGGTTTGAACTGGGCAATATAGCTTTCGTTCGCGAGCATAACAGAGACAACAAGCAACTTATTAGCCAAATCCCAAGCACCCAATAAAGCCTCTAGCCTTTCATCTTGGTCTTCAATAACGTTAATAACAAATCCAAGGTTGACGATATCAGAGCTAACTTTGTCGTTATCAGGTTGAAAGTTCGGATCCCACCCGAGGGCATCTAACCCATGAGCTTCTAACTCTCGCAAGTCATCTCCGCGCCCACAGCCGTAATCAAAAATCGAGTGTGAGCCTTCAAGGTAGCCGTGCTTAACCAGAGACTTCATCGGTGCAGAGAGCTCGTGCCTAACTAATGCGGTTTTGTGTCTATCAATACCGGACTCTTGTTGTTGAATGACAGATGAACTGCGAAACAAGCGTCCATCAATAAGCTCATAACCGTGGCGAGCGATAAGATTTTGCCAAGAACGTTTGAAGCCAATTACTCGGCTGTTCTCATAAAGCCCTGCGTTTTCACCTTCTTGTGTTAGAGAGACAAAATGCTCGTAATATTCACTACCAGGTAAGACCATGGTCTCTTTTCGGTGTAAGATCGGTGGATTCTCAGAGCCTTCATAGCTAGTGATTTTATGGCTCAGCTTTGCTAGGTCGACATTTAGGCTTTGTCTTAAAGTAGGGTAGGAGTCGGTATAAAAATCAGGATAATGTAGTAGAGAAAGTCGGAACTCTTTTTTAAATATCTTAATTAGGTTCCAGTTTTCATCGTCTAAGTTTACGGCTTTCGCTACCGCGGGAATAAATTGAACGAGAACTTTCGGCAAGGCGTTGAGGGCATCTCTATGAAGGTAAATCGCGTCCGGTAATTGCTTCCCTATCTTAATTTGTGTCACCAGTTCAGCAAATTGCTCTTCGTTCATACCTATTCCTTTGCGACGTTTTTAGCCATTATAAGTGATCGAATAAGCTTCGTGTGGCGTTGCCTTTTGCACTTTTTGTGTTTACGCGAAGCCCATCACTGCGTGTTGAACGAACAAGGGCATAACGCGAGTTGTCCGGACCGACACTGATATGTATCGGCCTATCTTTGCCATAAAAATACAGTCGATCAAAATCTAAATGCGTACAGATGTATTTTGCGATTTCATCCATGCGCTGTTCGTATCCGTCCACATAAAAATCGCAAGCCGCTCCATCGCGTTTGCAAATTCGATTGCCTTTACTGTTGAGCTCCATAGAAGCATGCTGATCGATGCTCGGAGCCATATCCCCAGCGCTATTCTTTAAGATAAAGCGGAGCAATGAATGGTTAGTAAAACCGTAGGTGATTTGAGTTTTACCAAGGTGCTTGTTCAATGGCTCAAGTATTTGTTTTTCAAGCGCTGTCAGTTGAACTAGAGATCGCTCATTTGCGTGATTCTCCTCATCGAAATCAGGATGTTTTGTTAGGTGCCAATCCACAAGCTGTTTGAGCATGAAATGTCTCTTCAATAAGTGCCTAATGACCATATTTAATGGACGAGTCGAGTTATCGCAATGTTTAACTTGGAGTTTATATGCTGTTTTTTAGATTCCATCACCCTTGCTCATATCAAAACACTGAACTGTTTTTCCAGTGCAAATCGAGTGGGTCTTCAATCAATTTTCTCACGTAAATTTAGAGTAAACATTCAGATTTTCATTCGTGAAGAATTAGTAATTTGATGTGTCAAATCGCATATATTTTGTATTTACATCTGTGTAACAAGAACATTTCTCAATTACATCAATATTTCTATCTAAAATAGAGATTAATCGTACAAAATGCAGACTATTAGGGGCGGCGGTCAGACCTCTCATTACGACGAGAGTTGGTAAAATTGTTGTATAAACTAGCTAATACAAATTGCGATTCAAGTCACATTAATTCGTGTTATTGAGCTGTTATTACAGCCATGAATGGCACGAAGGTGAAGTATTTGTAGCGTGATTGAGTGGTTTTGAAGGTGTCACAATAGTGAGACATAGTGTAATGATACTATGAATCGAGTCGAGAAAATCGCACCTTTAAGTGATATAAATCATAATAGATATGTTTGTAGCTTTTGTGTGTTAGCTAAGTGTTAAATTTACTCAATCTGGCTGAATAGTTTAGGTGCTTTGTCGGTTGCTGAATGGGCAGTAAAAAGGGAATTTTACAAGGTATACCTAGTCCTTTTAATAGAACTGGTTTTGGGGCAAATCTAGTTGTGTTCCAAATTAGTGTGGATGGAAAATGAAAAATCTAAAACTAAAGTGTGTAAGTCTTTTGCTAAGCGTTAGTCCGTTTTGGGCATCTGCTGATGACTTACTGGATGTTTACAACTTAGCTCTGGAAAACGATCCAATTTACTTGCAAGGGATGGCTCAACACGATGCTGACAAGGAGATATATGAACAGGCCTTGGCGGTGTTGTTACCTACGATAAAAGTAGAAGCGAGTAGAACAGAAACCAAACAAGAGATTGTCAGTTCGGACAACACAGTCTACAACCGTGGTAAAACGTCTTTCCCTACCGATTCAATTAGCCTCTCGTTAACACAGTCTCTCTATAGCTACAGCAACTGGGCTAATTTTAAAAAGTCCAAGGAAGAGGTTAAACGCGTAGCAGCTGAACTTGAGAATGTTCGTCAGGAGCAAATTCTTCGAGTTGCAGAAGCGTACTTTAATGTATTGAAGACAAGAGATAACTTCATAGGTATTGAGGCGGAAGTAAATTCTCTCAGCAAACACAAAGAACGAGTTGAAGTCCAGCTGGCTAACGGCCTTGCTCGAACAACAGATCTTCTCGACGCCGAAGCTAGATACCTACAATCTCAAGCTCGCCAAATCGAGCTAAGCAATGAACTGCGTGATGCATTACAAGCCATCTATGAAATCACAGGTGAAACGCCAGAAGCACTGGCTACCTTGGGTGAAGAAATCCAGTTAAGTGCTCCCGAGCCATTTGAAATTGAGCCATGGTTAACTAACGCAACTACAAATAACCCCAACATCTTAGCGAAGCAAAGTGCGCTACAAGCAGCACGCGAAGAAATTCGTCGTCAGGAAGGTGGCCACTATCCAACACTTGATTTTGTTTTTACTCAAAACAAAACCGAGACCAAAGGCTCGCTATTTGGGGGAGGTAGTGAGGTAGATACTGGTACTTATCTCGTTCAATTGACTGTGCCTTTGTACGCGGGTGGAGCGGTTCAGTCCAAAGTCCGCGAGAGTGAAAGCTTATACAGTAAAAGCCGAGATGAACTAGAGGAGGTTTGGCGTAAAACGGCTCGCGAAACACAATCCTCATTTACCGGTGTCGTGAGTGCAATTAGTAAAGTTCGCGCGTTAGAAAAGTCAGTTGAATCATATCAGCTTGCAATGGAAGTAAAGCAGGAATCTTTTGAGTCGGGTGTTGCTTCGAGCGTTACCGTTCTAGATGCGTTGCGCGATCTTTTTGTTGCAAAAACAGAGTATGCCGCAGCCAAGTACGACTATCTCTACAACAACCTTAGACTCAAAAAATCGGTGGGTACATTAACCATCGAAGATCTAAAACAAATCAACAGTGCGCTAGTGGGCGAGAAGGTCTCGATGGATCTGAGCAATCTAGATTCGCTAAGTGCAATCGGTGGCGCTGAAGTTTTTCAGTAAAACCCTTTACCTTTGAACTAAACACTTATTTGGAGTGACACAGTGGCTAAACAGTTACTTATATATGACAACGTAGAAGCGGTAAACAAACAGCGCCATGCGGATTGGTCTATCAAAGCGCAAAACAACTACGACTTTGCAAAAACCGTTAATTCAGTTCCGCTAATGGCAGTTGAATTCCCAAGTGCCGCAGCGGAGTACAGCATTGTCTTTGCTGGTGAGGGCAACGACGTTTTACCTGTTGTGGTGATGGGCGTGCGAGAAGATGAAAACCTGTATGTAAATTCAGAAGGAAACTGGACAGCAAACTACGTTCCTGCATTCGTTCGTCGTTACCCATTTGTATTCGCAACTGGTGATGGAGGTCAGACGTTAACGCTATGCCTTGATGAATCATACACGGGATGCAACCAAGAAGATCGCGGTGAGCGTCTGTTTGACGCTGAAGGTGAACAAACCCAGTACTTGGGTAAAGTGGTTGATTTCTTGAAAGACTACCAGGGTCACTACCAACGTACTCAAGCATTTTGCAGCAAGCTAGCAGAACTCGATTTATTTGAAGATATGGGTGCAAAGTTCCGTTTGCCAACAGGTGAAGAGCGCACACTAACGGGTTTTAAAGTTGTAAACCGAGAGAAGCTCAAAGCGATTTCTCAAGAAGACCTGTCTCAGTTGTTTGCTAACGACGGGTTAGAGTTAGTTTATCTACACTTAAATTCAATGAAGAACCTGAATAAAGTGTTAGAAAACTTAGCTAAGTCGAACGAAAAGAACGAAGAAGCTTCAGTGTCAAATACTGAGGTGCATTAAGTTGTGTCGTAATCCGAACAACTTGATTTGAAAGATAAAAAGCACAGCTCACGCGGGTTGTGCTTTTGGCTTTTTAACGTCAAATAAAGCCACATAAAAAGTAATGATGTATGTGTTCTCGTGCCGGAGAGCCAACAAAGGTTAAGTATTATGACTTCACAACTAAAAAAACGTACACAGCGCGAAGCGAAAACAAAGATGGTGGGCAAATCCCGTTATCGTTCAAAACTGTCTGAACTGTTTCGCGGTGTAAAGCGAGCCATGGGGGAGAAATCTCGCCAGCGCAGTGCGGAAACTGATTTGTTCACAATCGAACAACTCGAACCGCGATTGCTGCTGTCGGCAGACCCGCTAGCCACGCTAGCAGCCGACTCCGCCAATGTGACGTTAAAAGTTGTTGAAAATAATAATGAGCAATTTATTCAGCTGATTAACAACTCCGATGGCGTAACCGTTATTGGAGAAAGAAAGCTATCTGATATTGCAGAAAATACCGTTATCACTATCACCGGCACAGATAGTGATGAAGAACTAACGGTTGATAAGTCATTTTTAGACCTAGGCGAGCGAGCATTTGTTATTCAGTTTAACGGTGGCGATGGCAACGACACGGTTAAAACGTCTTCGGATGTTACCAGCAGTGCATGGCAAATCAGTGGCGATAACTCGGGCTCAATGGGCACCAATGGAATTGTTGAGTTTACAGGTATAGAAAAATTATCCGCGACTCAAACCAACGAATCGCAACACGTTCTATCGGCAATCAACAACAGTTTTAACTGGCAAATTAAAGAAGAGGGCAAGGGCACTCTTACTACTCAAGAAATTGTTGCGGGCAGTATCTTAAATGGTTCTACCTCTATTGCGATCGAGTTTGAAGGTTTTGATGAGCTTGGTGGTAGCGGAACTGACTACCTTGACTATAGCCAATACGCCTCTGGAGTGAACGTAAACCTAGAAACTGAAGCTGTGTCTGGTTTTGACAGTGTTACTGGTATGAGCACCGTAATTGGTTCGACGTTTACTGACCAAATTACTGGTGACTCAAATGACAACTTGTTCGTGGTTGGGATTGGCGATACGGTTGATGGTAATGAAGGTTTTGATACCGTTCTCTTTGCTGAAAGCGGCAACACAGGTATCGATGCAACGGTAACGGTCGACAAGACACAATCTGATTTTACCATTAATACCGGTACTTGGGACGGAACCAGCTTTACTGCTGATGGAAATAGTATCAAGACAGTCGATGTCGATATTTTGTCTGCGAAGGGTGGCGATGGTGATAACCACTTTGATTTTTCCAACGCTGACATCATGGTTCACCTTGATGGCCAAGGTGGTGACGACACCTTAATCGGTAGTAGCAAAGACGATATTCTTATTGGTGGCTCGGGTGCGGACAGTTTTGTTGGTGGCGCGGGTACCGATGAGATTATTGAAGTCAGAAATGCCGATTTTGTCCTTAACGGCAATACGCTGACCATCAATAGTGAAGACGACACCCTAGACACTGTCGAAAAGGTCTATTTAAAAGCCGTTGCCATCGATACGGATACCACAGGTAAAACGCTTAATGCAAAAGACGCGGGTGATTACGACATTACGTTAGTCGGTACTGAGTTGGATGACACGCTAATCGCTTCGGCATTTGGCGACACACTGACGGGTTTGGGTGGCGCTGACACCTTCACTGCAGGTGCAGGCAATGACATTCTAGAAGAATCATTTGCAGGCCGAGCTGAGATTAATGTTTCCGGTGCTGACTACAAACTTGATCTCTCGCAGGGCACGAACGAGACTTGGACCCTTGCTCTACCTCAAGCGACGACCGGTAGTGGTTACACGCTGTCAATTGTCGTTGGCTCAGATACCTTTGTTACCGATGAAATTGCGTGGAATGCGACGGGACGCGATGTCTCTCGTGCGATTGAAAAGGCGTTAGACCTCAATTTTGGTCAGTTGGTTGTCAGTGAATTAAGTGGTGATTGGGTTGTTTCTTTTTCTGGCCTTTACGCGAGTAAACCTATTGCTGATTCTATCTCTGCAAATAATGGTGTAACCGCAACCATCACAGAGACCGGGACGGTTTCTGAAGACACTCTAATTGGATTTAATAGCGCTGACACAATAAAAATTGAAGGTAGCAAAGGTGCAGATAACGTTAATTTGTCTGCTTTTGCGGGCCAAGCTGATATCAGCACACTTGCGGGTGTAGATACTATACGCGGTGCTCAAGGCATCAATAAAATAGATGCTGGTGCGGGCGATGACTTCATCTATGTCTCAGGAAATAGCGCTGACACTATTGTTGGTGGAGAAGGTGAAGACACGCTAATCGCGGATATGAGCGGCACCGCTGATACAGCCTTCACTATGGATCTGGATAACCATCAACTCCTAGTTAACAGCACTACTATTACTCTCACGGGGATTGAATCCTCGGAACTAATTGGCTCGAATTTAGACGATACGATAAATGCAGCTGATTTCCATGGTGTAAGTTCTAGCACTTCAGTAAACCTTCTTTTAGGTTGGAGTAATGTACAAGATTTCACCTTGCGTTTTGAGCTGGATGACAACACAACCGTTATTGATCTAGATGTCCAAGGTGTACAAACTCTTGAAGACCTCATTGCACTGATCAACGCGGCTGATGACAGAGACAGCGGTGCAATGACTGCAAGTTTCAATCAGCAAACAGCGTCGATAGATATTGCCGGAATTAAAAATCTGAGCGTGGTGGGTTCGGATTCGTCTCTACTAGATGTTCTTGGTCTAAATGGTACGGTTACGACAGGTCAACTAACGGGTGTTAGTATGAGCCTGCTCGCGTCTGTGCAAATGACAAAACAGCGAGGTAACGCAGGCAGTGATACCTTCATTGGTAGCAAAGGGTCTGATGTTTTCGAAATTGATAGTGATGACAAGTCGGTTTCGGGTGGCCTGGGAAGCGATACCGTCTCTGCTTCAACGACCGCTAGTCATACTGAAATTGTAATCACAAACTCTACAATTAGTTGGAAAGGTGCTTCTCAAACCGATAAATCAGTTGCTTTAACTGGTATAGAGAAAGCTTCAGCATTAGCTACAAGTGGCGCGACCGTTCTTGATGCAAGCTCTGCAACTATTGATGTAGTTCTCGATGCCGCACAATCAAACGCTACCCTCAAAGGCGGCTCAGGTTCAAATGAACTCCGACTCGATGTTAATAATCGTACACAAGCGGTCACTGTCGAGCTTAAAGCCGCGACCAATAATGATGTTGTGTTTTATGGCGGCAGTTCAACATTTAGCGCATCTGACTTTTCATGGGCAAACATTACAGGCCTTGATTACACATTAGTTTCAGAGCACGCTGGCGATCTGCAAATACTGCAAGACATCAATCTTGCTGGCCAATCTGTTCACTTTAAAGCAAATGGTAAAGTCACTGTTGGTGCTGATATTAATACTTCAGATCTAACAGGGACGGGTGGCGAGATCAGCATTAGTGCCACCAACATCGTGGTTCAAGATAACGTCGATATCAATTCGTCTGGTGCCTCTCTGTCAACCAGTGGTGATATTAGTTTTGCCGCGACTGATGCTAGAAATACAATAAAAGGCTTAGGCTTCTACAACTACGACAAGTTAAGCGCGAGTATTGAAATTGGTGACGCAAGAATAACGGGTAAAGATATTTCTGTTATTGCATTTGCTGAGTCAAACCCCGAAAACACGGTTTCTTATGGCGGGAACTCGATTGATTTTGGATTTTTAAGCCTAGAGAATTTAAAGCGAGAAGTAGACCAATTAAGCTTGGTCGCAGGTTATTCTCGCTCGGTCGTTGATACCAAAGTAACGATCGCAGATGGAGCACTACTAAAAGGTGACAATGTCACTATTGAAGCGAGAACCATTGCCCGAGTCACCTCAGAGCCTATTTCTGCAATCTTGGCGGTTGCCATTGGCAGCATTAAGTCTTCGGCCTTTGTGCAAGTTGACGGTTCCATTATCGCCGAAGGGAATGTAACCATTTCCGGTCAGACTGAAAACTACCTAAAGGTGAAAGCCGAGCCATTATTTGGTTACGCCGGTTATGCCGCTAGTGTTTCAGTAGGACTGCTAGAGTCTGATACCGATGTATTCGTTTCGGAAAAAGCCAAGATCGTAGCGAACGGCAATCTAACCGTTAAGGCGAATACGTCTGACTTCACCTATGTTGGGGCGTTAAGTGACGCTGAGAGCAATGGTAAGCTGGCTGCAAGTGTCGCGGTACACATTGAATCTGGAGATACTGATGCCACGTTAGCGGGTGACATTGTCGTCGCTGGTGATTTGACCGTTGAAGCCAATCAGAAACAGGGCAGAGTTGACGGTGAGTGGGGAACAGAAGCGGTTGCTAAGGTTGATCGCGTTCCGAGTAAACTGGAAAAATTTGGTGATAAGTACAGATACTTAGCAGCCAATACCTCGCTTGCTAAAGCCATCCCATTGGCGAGCAATGCGATGACTCCAAGTAACCGATTGGCCCCAACTAAGTTTACCGCTGGTATTGCACTGGTCTATGCGGACGATACCAATAATGCGCAAGCCAACATGGGTATCGATGGCCAAGTATCAGATATCCAAGTGGGCGGTGCTCTTGAACTAAGTTCTGATGTAGATAGCCGACAGTTAACTAGCGTGAAGTCCATTTCTAGCTCACCTTCGCAGCTGGATCAGGTACTTGGTGCTGCTGGTGCACAAGGTGCGTTTAAGCAAGTGCCATTTGGTGGCGCTGTTTCAGTTGCAATTGCAGATTTGGATAACACCGCCAAGGCTTACATTCGCGGTACAACTACGATTGATGCGTTTAAATCTGTCACAGTGAAGTCAAACGCAGAAAATCAAACTGGAATCATTAGCAGCGATACCAAGTTTAAATATGTAAAACCGACGTTCATTAATAACTCTGCAATAGATACCGATTACAGCATAAAGACTGGTGATCTTATTGGTTTTGAATCCGGCACCTAT
The DNA here is from genome assembly GCF_056159765.1 of Vibrio sp. ABH4_348. Classification (NCBI taxonomy): domain Bacteria; kingdom Pseudomonadati; phylum Pseudomonadota; class Gammaproteobacteria; order Vibrionales; family Vibrionaceae; genus Vibrio; species Vibrio sp. ABH4_348. The sequence continues at coordinate 981,631 of NZ_JBSWVW010000001.1, forward strand.
GATTGGCAGCAATCTGAAGGCCAACAACCTGAAATGGGTTTCTTTGGCGCGGTCTACAAATACCTTGGAAGTGCGACAGACACCATGCGCTTCGCTCAAACAGATTTCTCCGATACAACGCTGTGGGAGCTGCTGGGAGACAAGTTTACTAGCTTGCCTAGCCAGTTATTAGGCGGCGAGTCTGACCTTTACCTGTTAGACAACTCAATTTCATCTGAAGCCGCCGGTGCCAAGGTATCGCTTGCTTTGAATTTTTCGTTGTTAGATTCCACTCAAGATGCTGAATCGATTATTAAATCTGGCGCTATCATCAACCAGAGAGAAGCATTTGCTAATGGGTTTAATGAAACGACAGAAAAAGATCTACATGACGCTTTTGACGCGATTATAAGTCAAGGCGCAACGATCTCAGGACGCGACTTGTCGGTATTATCTAACACAGTCAATAAGGCTGTTGACTATATCGGCAATAAAACCTCCACTGACACTGATTACAATTTCCTTAAGAAAATTTATGCATCTCAAGGAGCGTCGGCGAGTTTGAATGGTGCTGGTGCCAGCGTCTACCTCAATAAAGTTACTATGAACAGCCAATCGATTATTGAAGATGGCGTTCAAGCATATGCGGACAAAATTAAAGTTGATAGCCACACGGAAACATTCGCGATCAACATCGGCTATGCCTACGGTGTCGGTAAAGGCAATTTGGGCATTGGTGGCTTATACCAAAGTAACGACATAAACAGTACGTCGAAAGCGTTAATCGGTTCTGGTGTGGATTTGGATATCGGAACGCGTGTAAATAATCCATCCGGTGTAGAACGTCTATCGGTCAACGCGGACAACCGAGTTGACATTATCGCGGTAAGTAGCGGTATGGCAGCTGGTGGTTCTGTTGGTGTAGGTGGTTCTGCGATTGTTAACGACGTCGTGAAAAACACGATTGCTCGTGTCGGCAATTCGAACTCAGCCAAATCCGGTACGATTGATGTTAAAGGTGATGTCAATGTAACAGCTAACAGCGATGGTTTTGTAATTGGCTCTGCGATTAGCGCGGCTTGGGCAACGGGTAAAGTTACCCCGTCAGGCCAAAGCGAGCCAGATTTTGTTAATGCAGATTATGGCGTTGCTATCTCGGGGGCGTTTATTTTTAACGACGTCGATCATACAACGAAGGCTGAAGTTTACAATTTAACAAGCTTGAATGCTGACAACCTGTCGCTACTAGCAACAGAACAGAGCGGTATCTACGCATTCCCAATTGCTTATTCTAGTGCGACTGCAAACAAATTTGCATTGGCTGCCGCGGGAATTGGTCTAAGAAATGACGCTGACTTTACGGTTCATGCTGGAATTAATAATGTAGATTCTATTCAGGTTAAAGAACTGTCCGTACTTGCTGACAATGTCAGCACAGTGATAACTACGTCGATTTCAGCTTCGATGTCTGGAATTGCCCAAACATCGGTCGCTCCAAATAGCAGCAGTATCGCAGTCGCGGGCAATGTGTCGATCAACAACGTTAATATCGATGTAGATGCAAATCTTATCGACATTGCTAGCCTAACCGTTGCAGGTCAAAATTCTGATGGTTATGCCGTTGATGTCAACGCTAAAGATCGTTCTGAAATATATGCAATTGCACTTGGAGTGGCATATGCGGGCAATGGTGCGGTAGCCGCTACGTATGCTGAGAACAACATTACCGCCAATATCGATTCACTGTTCAGTAACACGCAGTTGACTTCTACGTCAGGTAAGGTGGCAAACAAAGCGACCAGTGATTCAGATATCTTATCAATTGCGCTTGGCGCAGCGGTCAGCCAAGAGTCAACGCCTGACTTTGATACTAAAGTTGGTCTATCTTTAGCTGCGGCAATTAGTCACAACAAAGTTCGCCTTAATACTCGAGCTAAAATTACCGATAACAGCGTAATCACTCTGCCAAGCCACGACCAAGCTGGCTCTCGCCTTGATGTGAATGCAAAAAACAATGCGAATATTATCTCAATCGTTGTTGCTCCATCAGTCAGCTTGCAAAGCGGTTCGACAAAAAGCATTAGCTTGACGGGTGCTGGTGCGAGCACAAAAAATGAAATATTTGGTGATACGCAAGCTCTGATTGATGGTTCTGAAGTTAAACAAACGACTACTGTCAATTCTGCCACCTCCGAGCCGACCGGAGTTTTCTTAGATGCACAAGCAACAGGCAAGATTCACTCTACTGTTGTCTCTGCCAATATTGGCTATGCTGGCGCGTCAGCGGGCACGGGCGTCTCGGGAGGTGTGGGTGTTGCCCTAGCCGAAAACTACGTTGGCGAAGGTGATAAAAGTAATATCTCATCAACCATCAATAACAGTGTTATCGACGTAACTGGTAGCGTAAATGTCAACGCCAAAGGTACTCAGGACATCGTGGCAAATACGGTTGCCGGATCGATTGCAATCGCGAAATCAGCAACAGGTTCAGCAGGTTCATTGACTGGTGTTGGCGCTGAAGCGGTAAACAAAGTCAATGTCGATATAGACGCGTCAATCCAAGCGACACAAAACAATGTTACGATTCATGCCGATGATGTAGCTGTAACCGCGATAGATAACAGTACCATCACTAGCAATGTTGTGGGGGCATCCATTGCTGGCGCGTATTCTCCGACTGCGAGTTCAGGAACACTTAGCATCGGTGTTTCCTTGGCTGAAAATGTCATTGATACCAACACCACTGCCGAAATTGACGGTGTCCAAATTGGCACTTCTGCCGATAAAGTTGGAACGGTTACTCTTTTGGCCGATTCTGACGCAACCATAAAAGCAACCTCAGTGGCTGCATCTTTAGCGCTTAGCTATAGCACTTCAGGTTCAATCGCCCTGAGTGGTGCTGGCGCCGAAGCTAAAAACACAATCATTGGTAAGACATCCGCTGCAGTGAAGAATAGCCACCTTGAAACCAGTGGTAAGCTTGATATCAGTGCAGAAAATGATTCTACCGTTGAAGCCCAAATAGCAGCTGTTTCTTTGTCTGCAGCAGGTGGTCAAGGCGGTGGACTTGGCGTTTCAATTGGCGCAGCGGTTGCAACCAATAAAATCGGAACATCTGGAAACCGTCATACGGTTAATGCTTATATTCAAGATTCATCAGCTAATATCGGTGGTTCAACAGAGATCCGATCTACAGCTAACCTTACTATTAAAGCTGGTGTTGGTGCTGGTGGCATGGCAGTGGCAGGCGGCTCTGGTGGCGGAATTGCGGCGGCGGGTTCTGGTGTAAATACCGAAAACTACATCTATGCCGATGTTGATTCATACATTGATAACAGTACTGATTCCAGCAAGCAAATTCAGTCACAGTCACTGACGTTAACAACCAACAATACTTCTAAAATAACAGCTGACGCTGGGGCAGCTTCGCTAGCGATTGGATTTGGTTCGGGTGGTGGCGTAGCAGCTACCATTGGGGTTTCTTTGGCTCGTAATGTCGTTGATACCAACAATCGTTCATACGTACGAAATGCGAAAATTGCTTTAACGACCGGAACTCTGGATATCAATTCATCCAGCAAATCTACCATCACAGCGACTTCAGTTGCTGCGTCTTTGGGTATTGCTATAGGTTCAGGTGGTGGAATATCGCTAACGGGTGCTGGTGCAAACTCTGAGAATACGATCCTTGGTGACACGCAATCCTATTTAGACGGTGCAGATGTTGTTAGCGCAGGAAACGTTGACCTAGATGCGAGCAATGAATCTACCATCACAGCAACCACAGTGGCGGTAACTGTAAGTGGAGCTGGTGGTTCTGGAGGTGGCTTTGGATTATCTATTGGTGCCGCTGTTACAGATAACGAAATAGGTCAATCAGGTAATCGCCTGTCAGTTTCAAGCTTTGTAAAAGACTCAAAGATCAATGCGACAGGATTATTGTCTCTGGACTCAGTAGGCAATATGACTGTGAAAGCTGGTGTGGGAGCGGGTGGTGCCGCAATCGCTGGCGGTAGTGGCGGTGGTATTGCTGCTGCGGGCACAGGTGTTAATGCGCTGAATGATGTTTATACCGATGTCGACAGCTACATTGATAACTTGACGTCGGCTGACACGATTAACTCTGTCGGCTTGACTCTCAATGCCTCTAACACTTCGAAAATCACTTCAGAAGCTGGTGCCGCGTCGCTCGGTGGAGCGTTTGGCGCAGGTGGTGGTGTGTCTGTCACTATTGGAGTGGCACTCGCTCAAAACAAAATTGATAGCAATACTCGTGCTCGCGTGAATGGCGTGTCGTCGCTCACTGCTGGTGCAGGTAGCGTGACAATTAATGCCACAAGCAAACAAACCATAAAAGCAACCTCTGCTGCGGCGTCACTTGCGCTTGCCGGAGGTGCCGGTGGTGGTGTCAGTTTGTCTGGCGCTGGGGCAGATTCAGATAATACATTATTAGGTGATACTGAAGCCTCCATTCAAAATACAGATATTGTTTCTGCTTCTAAAGTCGATCTAGACGCTAAGAATGAATCAACGATAACAGCAACAACAGTAGCGGCCACCGCGAGTGGCGCCGGTGGTGCCGGCGGTGGTATCGGCCTTTCAATTGGAGCGGCGGTCACAGAGAACAAAATTGGTGAATCGGGTGACAGACTTTCGGTTGCCGCATTTATCAAAGATTCCGATATCAACACAGCCGGTTTGTTGTCGATTGACGCTGTCGGTAACTTGACTGTTGACTCTGGTGTGGGTGCTGGTGGTGCAGCTATTTCAGGCGGTGCGGGTGGCGGAATTTCTGCCGCGGGCACTGGTGTTAATGCGACCAATAAAGTATTCAGTGATATCGATAGTTACATAGATAATTCGGCTGAGTCTGATTCGATAACTTCTTCTGGTCTAACGGTTAATGCCTCGAATACCTCAAAGATTACCGCTGATGGCGGAGCAGCTTCGATTGGTGGCGCATTTGGTGCTGGTGGTGGTGTTTCCGTAACTATTGGAGTTGCACTTGCTTCTAACTCGATTGACAGCAACACCAGTGCTTATGTTAAAGGTGCGGATTCTGTTAATTCTTCGAACGGCGCAGTCAACGTTACTGCGACTAGCAAACAAACGGTGAAATCAACATCCGTTGCCGCCTCTCTTGCTCTGGCTGGTGGTGCGGGCGGTGGCGTCAGCCTTTCAGGCGCTGGTGCTGATACCAGTAACGAGGTTACTGGTAGTACAAACGCTTACTTACAAAACTCAAAATTGAGCAACGCTTCTAGCGTTACCGTTTCGGCATCAGATGAGTCTACGGTTGAAGCGCTTGTGGTTGGAACATCAGGCAGTGTGGCTGGTGGCGCTGGCGGTGGTATTGGCTTATCAATTGGTGCAGGTGTTGCGACCAATAAGATTGGAACCAGCGGCAATCGCCACGGTGTTAATGCTTACCTAAAAGATACACAAGTTAGCACCTCAGGTGCGCTGAAAATCAACGCCACATCTGACATGACTATCAAATCCGAGGTGTTTGCGGGAAGCATTGCGGCATCCGGTGGTGCTGGAGGAGGCATTTCGGGTTCTGGTTCGGGTGTTAGCACTACGAACAAGGTCTACTCCGATACTAAAGCCTATATTGATAACTCTGGAAACTCTTCGCTTACCATTGGAGCATCGAGTCTGACAGTTTCTAGTGATAGCACGTCAAAAATCACGGCAGATTCTGGTGCGGCGACGGTTGCTGCGGCATTTGGTGCTGGAGGTGGTGTGTCAATCACCATCGGCGTTGCCATTGCAGAGAATACGGTCGATACAAATTCCGTAACCTACTTAAAAGGTATTAACAACGTTACTGTTGGCGCGGTAAACGTCACTTCAAATTCAAAAAATACCATTAAAGGTACATCGGTCGCGGCGTCGCTTGCACTTGCTGGTGGAGCGGGTGGAGGCATTTCCGTAAGTGGAGCGGGTGCCGAAGTTGTTAACAACGTCTATGGCGATACATTTGCAAGTATCGAAAATAGCAACTTAGGGTCAAACGCCTCTAAAGTGGGTGGCGTGACTGTTAAGGCGACGAACACCTCTACTACGGACGCAACCATTGCAACGGCTTCTTTGGCTGGTTCTGGTGGAGCAGGTGGTGGCATTAGTGCTTCTATTGGCGCATCGCTATCCCGAAACAACATTGGTTCCTCGAGTGACCGATTGGCCGTTCGCTCCTTCATCGACAATAGCAATGTTTATTCATCGGGAGACATTAATGTCGAATCCGACTCTGACCTGACAGTTAACGCCGGCGTCGGTGCAGGAAGTGCTGCCGCTTCAGGTGGTGCGATAGGTATCAGTTTGTCTGGTGCAGGAGTGGGTGTTCACAATAAGGTTTACGCCGACGTTGACAGTTATATCGAAGATAGCGCCAACATCGTTGCTAACAACATCAATGTGAAGAGCGATAGTGACGCCAACATTGACGCGACAGCGGGTGCCGCTTCATTGGCGGCGACATACGCTCCAATAAGCTTTAGCGTGTCGCTTGCCGTAACTGACGTGACTAACAAAACGGATATTTTGGTCGATAGTGCAGTTCGTCGTTCGACGCTAACCGCAACAACAGATGTGGATGTAATTGCTTCAGAGAAAAATGTATCTCGAACTGAAGGTATCGCAACGTCTGTATCGGCTGGATTGGGCATTGGTGGCGCTGGCGTTATCGTCGACTCGGACGTGACCAGTAAAGTCAATGCGACAGTGGACAGCTCTACGCTTAATGTTACCGGTCATACAGATGTAAAAGCCCTGTCAGACTCAGAGCAGAAGAGCTATTCCTACGGTATTGCGGGTGGTTTGATCGCAGCCGGTGTGGTTATCGCTGACGCAGAAACCACTAACGAAACGAAAGTGAATATTACGGATTCTCAAATTACCGGCGGCAGTTTAGACCTTGTCGCTCAAGGTAAAGACAACAATTATGTTCATGCTGTAGCCGGTAGTGGTGGTGTGTTAGCAGGAGCGGGTGTTGGCGCCGACACTAAATCTACAAGCACCACATCTGTTAACGTTGACGATGATTCTGACTTTACGCTCGGGCAGACCTCCGGTACAGGCGTATTCGGAGTGAAATCCGAACACACGGCCAAATTCGATGCCAAGATTGTCGCTGCGTCTGGAGGGCTGTTGTCCGGTTCAGGTGCGGAAGTTGACCACAAAATCATCGCAGACACTACGGTGAATCTGGGTAGTGGAACTAGCAACAGCGATAAATTTACCGTGACTGCGAGAGACATAAATGTCGACGCAATAAACAGAGCCCAAAAAGATTCAGGTGGCAACATCACCGCTTCGGCAGGTGGATTGGCCAGCGCCGCCGGTGCAGACAGTAGAACGGTTCTGGATATCGCTACCAAGATCAACATTGGTGAAGACGCTGAGTTAACTTCAAATGGAACTGGTACAACAGATGGCATTTCACTTAATGCACTGAATGATCTGAATATTAAAGACAAGGTCATTTTGAATGCAAATGGTGCGTTGGCTGGAACCGGAGCAACAGTAAAAGTCAGTGATGACGAACTACTTGCATCGGTTGTGGTTGGCAAAAATGCGGTTCTAGTAAGTGAAGGTGATTTGCAAGTTTCAGCACGTGGCCAAGGCACGGTAGAAACTAACGTTGAGTCTGACTCTAGTGGTGCAGTGTCAGTTACCGTCACTAGTTCAAGAGCTGACATTACGCCTGAGAATTCCATCCTATTTGATGAAGGTGCATCAGTAACTTCATATGGCGATGTCAATATTTCTGCAGGTACGGATACCGATTTCAATCGCGATGACTACAAAATTCACGCAATGATTGATAGCTTTGCTGCCAGCTTGATTCCTATCGACAGTGCTGATGCTTACGCAAACTTACAGCAAGCTAACGCCATTACCATTGCTAGCAATGCCCATCTAAAAACATCGCGTCAAATGAACATCCATGCAGAACGCTTTGGTTTTGCCGATATGAATGCGCAAACCAAGACCGTTAACTGGGCTTCGGCACTTGGTGGCACCGCTGACTTGGGTGGTGATGTTCGCTCTGGTGCTACTGGTACGGTTAACAACCTAGGCACCTTGGAAACGGGTATTCGTCGCAACCAATCTATCGAAATCATTAGCCTTAACGATGACGGCACCGTAAATGAAGTTAACAAAACGGATGGTATTACCTTTACCACCCGAGTCGACAAAGTTAACTCCCAACTATTTGATGACTTAGATTTCGCCAAAGAGCAGCTAGCAATATTCAATGATGGCAAGGCGACAGATACCGAAATCGAAGCATTCTACAAGTCTGAAATCACCCGTTTGCAAGACTTGTTGGTTTCAAAAGGTATGCTGGAAGAGGTGACGTACGGCAATCAGACTCTGTACTTCGCCAATGAAGTCTACACAACGGTAGTATCTATTAACGATATCCATGCGGAAGCAGGTCGTGTCGATATCCGCGCAGGAAGTTATTCCAATACTGGGACGGTAACAACGCCGGGTGATGCTTCGGTCACCATTCACAACAAGACGCTGGCTTCTCTTGAAGTTAACAAGATTACCATTCCGCAAGAAAACGGTGGCACTTACTTAAATGGTGAGCGCCAAGATACTGCTGTGAGCGCAGATCCATCGATTGAAATCATTAATTCCTTCGATGTTGATAAATACAATGCCGATCTCGCACTAGGTTACCAAGGTAATTTCTCTTCTGTTGTTGCTTGGCCGTCGATCACTTTGGTTGGAGAAGTAACTAACCGCTCAGGAAGCATGCTACTGAAAAGTACCTCGGGCAATACTAACGGTGGTACTGAAGTTCTGGGTAAGGGCGACATCACTATCCAAGCGGATATCGATGTTAAAGATCAAGTCATCGCTACCGCTGGTTCTACGGTAATCAGTCTTCCACCGGGCTCAACCTATTCAGCGGGCGGCCAAGAATACGCCAAGTGGAATGCTGAAATCGGCAACAATGGTTTGCAACAAGCGACGCAGACCGACATTAACAACATGGTTAATCGCGCCATTTATGGGCCTAATATCTACGCCGACAGTATTTCAATTACCGCTGAGTACATAAACCTCAACGGTAAGCTGCAGAGTGGTAAAGAGTCATTCACCCTTAACATCGACAAGTCGCTAGAGAATACCATAGCAAACTATCGAGCATCGGGTGCGACTGGCTTGATTCGAGTAGACTCTGGCAGCGAAGACTTCTCGCTGTTCTATGACGCAACTAACGACCAATTGGTGGTCGGCGATATGAGAGTGAGCGGTGGTTACATCGAGCTTGAAGGTAATATCTTCAATACCAACAAAAACTCAGCGATTGAGTTGCTTGGCGGTTATGCTGACATCGACGTAATAAACAACACGGATCTGGATATCAAGATCATCGGTCTGGATGCCTCAACCCGTGGTAAAGGCACGCTTATCATCCGTGATAAAGCAAAAGGCTCTTCAGGTACTCCAATGGAGACCAAGTACGTCAAAGATGCGAATGGACTTACCGTTACTACGTCTGATAATAGTTCAGCATCAACAGCGAAATACGATCCTAAAGCGGGAGGTCGCTATTCTTGGACGATGGGCCAAGAGAGCTTTGAGCGTCTCTACACGACAAAAAGTACGTCTTCTTGGCTTGGTATCGATGCTCTTGCAAAAGACCCGTCAGATGTTTCTTTCTCCGGAACTCCTGAAAAAGTGGGCTCTCCTGTACTAAGAGGTGCAGGTGCGTATTTTGAATACGACAATACGAATATTGGCAAGGACTACATCTATGAAACAAAACGCACCGAACTTTCTAATGAAAAATCTCTAGTTAAGAAGTGGTCGAAGAGCACTTGGTGGGGCAAAAAAACCTACTACTCTAAGTTTGTTCAAGAGAGTAAAGTTCGAGATGAGTCGACTCACTCAATTCGCGCCGATTACAGCATAAATATTAATTTCACCGGTAGAGATCAGGGTTCGATTGATATCGTTTCTAATGCGGGTGGCGATGTCAATGTCCATGGCAACATCAGTAATGATTTTGGTACCACAACCATTACCACAAATGCCGACCTATACAATTCTTCTACCGGTACGGTTGGCGGTAAAAACATCGTTTTGACTGCTAGTAATATCGGCAAAGCGCCATACGTCAATGCCGATGGTTCAATCAGTGCTGCTGGTACTGCGCTGAAAACTAACTTGACCAACAATGCTGGTGGTGGCCTACAAGCCAAGACTTACGGCGGCTTAATCAATATTGTTGAGACAGATGGCCCACTAGTCGTGAAGAAAGTCGAGTCGGCGTCTAACTGGCAGTTGGCAAGAGATACAGGTGGTAAAGTATTCTTATCTGCAGTCGGTGGTATTGAAGCGCAATCGGGTACGGCCGGAGTGGTTCGTGGCGGTATCATCAACATCAATTCAGAAGCGCATGTGGGGTCATCTTCACAAGCACTTGCAATAGATGGTGGTGTTAAGAACCGTGACTCTCTGACAATTTTAGCTACTAGCGATATTTATATCTCGGAAACCGACGGCGATCTGCGCGTTAAGGAGATTAAATCCGAGGCTGGAAATGTCACGATTTCAGTTGGCTCAGGTTCGTTGGTAGATGCCAATCTTTCTGCGGCTCAAGATGAACGAACTACAGAGCAGCTTAGTTCCATGTGGGAAAATCTTGGTCTATTGGGTGGTTCTCAAGCGGCTACAGACAAACTCGCTTCATTGATTGAGTCTTACCAAAATGCTCGAGAACGTGAGTACGCGCAATATTGGGAAATCCGTAATGGTGAATTCCAAGGTACTTACGACGCCAGTCAAAGTGCCACTATCACCAGTGGAGAAGAAACATACTACCGCAGCTACTACCAGTCATTGGGAGAAAGCGAGGGCAAAACAGGTGCCGAGCTTACACAGTATGTTGATGATGCCATTGCCGCCCTCAACCTAAAACGCAATGCGGAATACCATGCTCTACACGCTAAGTATGGGCAAAATGCGTTTGACGCAAATTACACCTACACACTCACTGCAGAAGAGAACAAGCGCTTTAGCGACAACGTCGGCGTATGGACAGAAGACAAATTAAACAACCTAATCAGCGGTAGCTTACTCAAGCCAATTACCAGCACTCAAGCTACCATTGAAGCGTCTAACGTTATTGCTGCAGGTAACATAACTATTACCACGTTGAACGATGTTGGTTCGGCAGCAGGCAGTGAATTAATTGCCTTGGATGGTGACTATTCTGACCAAGAGCAGATCTTGTTGGCAGCCGCTGAGCGAAATGATGTCTATTTCCTTCTAGAAACTCGCAACAGCAATGTCACGGTAAATGTTGAAGGACAAAATACTCTGGTTCGCTCTTCTGGTTCATGGTCAACGGATGGCTTTGTTGCTGGAATGCAGATACGAATTGCCGGTGACAGTGCAAACGCAAATGACGAAGGTACTTTCTACGAAATTGTCTCCGTTTCCGGTGACAAACTTGTACTAGATACCACTAGCTTGACTAACGAAGTGAACGTGGCCATAGATGTTGCTGCAATTAGTTCGACTCCAGCATTAACTACATTCGTAACTGCAGATGGCGCAGATTGGCAGATTGCAGGGTTAGCGGTTGATGGCTTTGTAGAGATCGACAGTACTTACTATCAAGTTAAGCGACTATCTGGTGCGGTAATTGACTTAGAAAAAGTCACGACTGCGACCAACGTCGTTTCGATTTCGAGCAATTACAAACAGTCTAGATTGACCCATGTTGTTATCGATCAAAGAGAAGACATTGATGTTGATGCACTTGGCTGGGTGTCGGCGACTGGTAACGGCAATGTTTATCTTGGTTCGGAGAAAGATCTCACAGTTAACCAGGTTGCCGGCGATAACGTCAGAATCAAAACAAAAGCGAATTTGATGGATCTTGCGAGTTCCAGAATTGCTGCTGCCTCAAGCTTGGTCGTTGAAGCTGGATACGGTCAAATTGGTTCAACCAATAATGCGTTTGATGTCGATTTAGCCGATTCGGCAATTTTGACGGCTCGAGCTCAAGGTGATATCCGAATCAATGAGATTAATTCAAATCTAAATGTAGCAACCATTTACTCAAGCTCTGGCACCGTATATTTGACGGCAGCTCAAGGCTCTATCCTTGATGGCTTGAATCATGATTATGAGAATATTCGAGCTCAGAATATCGAACTCACAGCGCTGCAAGGCACAATTGGTACTATGGCGAATGCCCTAGAAATCAATTTAACGGCTGGAAACCTAATTGCAAAAGCACAAGGTGACATTGTTGTTACAGAGACAGAAGGTAACTTCGATGTCGACAACGTTGAGTCGACCAGTGGTGATGTTAAGCTGAGAGCAAACCTGGCACTTCGCGACGCGGTTACTGATGATGCGAGTGAAGTCGCCGATATTATTGGCCAGAGCATCACGCTTATTTCTGATCTTGATACTGTTGGTGAAATTGGCCAAGATCTAGAAATCGATACTGGGTCTCAGCAAGGTCAGAACCTTACTATTTCCAGCTTTAACAATTCACATGTTGTTGAAACTCGCGGTGATTTGTACATCGATCAGATTCAAACTGGTGCTGCGTCTGTCGCCTTTATAGCGGCGCCTGCTGGACGCATTCTGAATGACAACAAATCAGGTGCGAATGTCATTTCAGGTAAAGCTTATCTAACCGCCCAATCTGATATCGGTACAAGCTCAAATGCACTTTCAACAGAAACTGGTGCAATTCAGGGCGAATCCGTAAGTGGCAGTGTATTTGTGACAAATACAGGTGCGTTGGAAGTTGGTGGTGTGACTGCAAGTGGCTCAGCTGGATTAACAGCAGGCGGTTCAGTGACCTTAACAACCAACAGTCCGATGACGATTACCGAAAGTGTAACAGCAGCCGATGAAATCATCTTAATCTCAAATGACAACTCAGCTGACGACAACATCCGTGTGGTATCGGGCGTTACCCTGAAATCAGACAAACAAATTACCGTGAACTCAGGGGACGGATTCTATCTTGAGGCTGGAGCAACGCTAGACTCTGCAAGTTATGTAGAGATAAACACTGACGTAAACAGCCAAGATGCTGAAGGTGCGATGACTGATATAGCGGGCTTAATTAAGGCGGCTAACTCAATCACGATAAACGGTAACTCTCAGGACGACACTGTAAAAATAACTGGGACATTGGAAGCACAGACCATTCTAGTTGCAACAGGTGCTGGTGATGATCAAGTTGAAATAGATGCCACCAAACTTACGGGCGACGTATCTCTTAAGGGTGGTTTAGGATACGATCAATTTACAATCAACCAGCTACATTCTCGTAGCGAAGCTTTCTTAGTTGATGGTGAACGTGGTAACGATACTTACACGATTAATCGCACCGGCAGCGACGCAAATTACATTATCGACGTAAAAGATAGCGGTGATGACAATCTGTCTTCAGACAAACTGACAATTAACGGTCTATCCACAGAAGATCATTTCTTGTTGCGCGCCAATTTTGTAGCGGCCATGCATACCAACCCAGACGGCACATACACCGACAATGTTGAGCGAATTAACTACGACAAGAATATCAATGCCCGTTTGACCATTAACGCTCTAGATGGGAATGACCATTTCTTTAGTGACGACACTAGTACTATAGTGACGCTTGACGGTGGTGCGGGTAAGGATACGTTCCAGATTGGACAGCTATTTGGTAGCGACCGTGTCGCACCTAATGTCGCTGCGGGTGACGAAATCGAAACTACAGAAACCACGCTTGGTTACTTGAGTAAGGGTAACTCATTACCAATGCTGGTTTACGGCGGCTCCGGAGACGACACTATCAAAGTGTACTCCAACAAAGCAATTACTAAGCTTTATGGTGAAGATGGTGACGACAGCTTTATTGTTCGAGCATTTTTGAAGAAAGGCAGCGGTCTCACTAATAACAGCCATGACGTAGAGCTTTTTGGCGGCAAAGGCACAGATACCATCGAGTACAGTATCAATGCTCCGCTTAAGATAGACGGCGGTGACGGTAATGACAAAGTCATTGTGTTGGGTACTGAAGCTGATGACAACTTCATGGTTACCGAAGACGGTATTTTTGGAGCGGGTCTAAATGTGAGTTACGTCGGGGTTGAAGCTGCTGAAGTGGATGGCCTTGAAGGTAACGATACGTTCTACGTTCTCAGTACTAATGCTGATGTAGAAACCACCATTATCGGTGGCTTGGGTGCAGACGTGTTTAATGTAGCAAGTGATGTGACCCAGCCAATTGTTTCCTACTCAGTTGAAGGGCGCAGCAGCTTTGTAAACCACAGCGTATTTAGTGATGACCCAGCCTACGATGGTATTTTTGTCGATGGTGTGTCGCTAAATGTTGCTAGTAAAGAAAACGGTGCTGTTGCTGTAGATACTCAAGGTCAAGTGTTAGTCAACGAGGGTGATGGTTCCGATACCTATCAGCTGGCCCTAAGTGTTGACGAGCCAACCGCAGCGACAACTGCATACGTAATGGTTTCAGCGGCACGCTCGTCTACCAGTGACAAAGATAAAGACGCCGATGCTCAGAGCATTTTAGTGTCTTTGGATAACGTCAATTTCTATGAGTCTTTGGTAGTTGAGTTTGAGTCAGGCTCAAACTGGACAGATACTCATACCATCTATGTGAAAGCCATCGATGATACGGCGGCAGAAGGTGGGCGTGACTACGTCATCAGCCACAGTGTGAGCAGTACAAACCCTGACTTTGACGGTTTAGACATTGCGAACGTTGAAGTTGTGGTTAATGACAATGACCAAGCAGGGTTAATTGTTGTACCGCAAGGTAACAACGCGCTTGTAGAAGGTGGTGCTCAGTCGTTTGATGTGAAGCTTTCTAAGCAGCCTGCAGTTGGCGAAGTTGTAACCGTATCGCTAAGCGAAGTTGTTCCTGCGAATCTGCTTGCTCAATTTAGCTTTGACAAAGACACTCTAGAGTTCAACGCTAGCGATTGGAACCAGGTTAAAACCTTTACGGTAACGGCAATTGATGACAGCGCAGTTGAGAATTTCTTCCGTGGTGACGTGTCACTTTCCGTATCTTCTACGGGTGGCGAATATGCTTCGGTAGATGCAGTACTTGAGACACTGACCATTACCGATAATGACAGTGGCGCTGTAATAGTGACCCAATCAGATAGTTCAACTTTGGTTAGTGAGACTCAAGGTGACAGTTACACCTTAGTGTTGAGCAAAAAACCAACCAGTCCTGTGACAGTCAATTTGTTGAATGATGGTCAAACGTTGTTTAGTAGCTCAGATGCACGTTTTGACGCAGTTTCTAACTCAGTGACATTTGATGTCGATAACTGGGATCAGCCAATTGAAATTGACCTTGCGGTTAATCCAGATTACGACTCACAATCGACAAACCAACCGGTGCAAAATCCGCCGCTTCAACCTCATACCTTGACCAAGATTCAGGGCAAGTTGATCATCGAAGGTGGAGTACCGGAAGGTAAGTCTAGAGAACTCAGTACGGCAGTTATTCTACCGACGGAGAGTGATAGTGAGTTACCGATTGTTAACATTACGCTCGATGAAAATCAGCAAACTGACCGTTTGAACGTGTTCAATGACGGCAGTATTGTCAACGACAGCGGAGAGTTAACCGACAGTCAAATCACCGGTCTAGGTATGGCGAGTGGGAAAGGTATTCAGTATTCCGACATCGAAGTGATTGAAACCTTCCTAGGTCAAGGTAACGATAACTTTACGATATCTAATACAGCTAAAGGTGCGATAACCGTTGTCCACGGTGGGGGCGGCAATGACACCATCACAGTCACTGGTAGTGATGCAGACGGTGCGCTTATCTTGCTTGGCGATACCGTACAAGATGGCTCGTCATACAATGCCACGTCAGACGCTAAAACAGACAAAGCACGTGAGTTTACTGTCGCAGGTAATGACGTTATCGATGCCTCCGGTGCAGGTGGCTCTGTCGTTATTTATGGTGGTAAAGGCAATGATACTCTCACGGGTAGTGCTTTTGGTGACCATATCGCTGGTGGTTCAGGTGACGACAACATATTTGGGTTGAGTGGTACCGACCATATCTACGGTGACGCAGGCTTTAACTTTGACCTGACGACTCGTTATGACTTGTCTACGCAAATCATGAGCGTAGTGCTTAAAGCGGCTAACGATGACAATGTTGAAACGAGTGATGAGTTGACCCTCGGCTTTGATAACATCGACGCCGGATCAGGCGATGATATCGTGTTTGGTGACAAAGGAATCATCACCCAAGTAGCGGGTACGAACCGAATCAAATCAACGTCATTGGACGATGTTATTCAGGTTACTAATCAAGATATAGATTTAACCTTACCTAGTAATACCAATGATGATGGTTTTGCCAACATTGTTTCGGGTAACAGCGGCAACGATATTTTATTTGGTGGAGCTAATGCCGATAAGTTGGAGGGTGGCTCGAATGCCGATATGCTCTTTGGTGATTTTGGCGTGGTTACACTAGAAAATGGCGCGTGGGTGACAGCTCAGACCACCAATGAGACTTATGGCTCTCAAGACCATATTTCAGGAAATGATGGTGATGACGTTATCTTTGCTGGTGCAGACAGCGATACCGTGTTAGGCGGTGAAGGTAATGATTGGATTCTTGGTGATTTCGGTATAGTCGATATAACCAATAGTATCCAAGTAGTGGCAACGACGTATCGTGGAACTGACAAAACTGGTGTTGACACTATTGATGCTGGTATCGGCAATGATCGCATCCTAGCTGGTCTTGGAGCGGATATAATTTCGTCTGACTCAGGTTCAAATCATGTTGTGGGTGACAATGGAACTCTGACGTATACGGCAACTGGACTGCTACAAACTGCTTCAACACAACAACCGAACTTGGGTGGTAACGATGAGATTACCTTGGGTGATGGCGATAACGTCGTTCTTGCAGGATTGGGTAATGACGAAATTACTCTGCAGAAAGGGAATCACCATGTGATTGCTGACAATGGTTCACTAACCTTCAACGCTCAAGGTATTCTGACCAACGCGACAACTTCAAACCCTGAACATGGCGGTGGTAATGACACCATTAAAACGGGTGCAGGTAACCAAGTGGTGCTGGCTGGTTTAGGTGAAGATACGCTTGACCTACTTGGCGGTGGTACCAATCACGTCATGTTAGACAGCGGCTCATTTACCTTTACCGATGCTGGTGTGTTGACCAATGCGACGACCTCTAGCCCAGAGCTTGGCAGCAAAGACGTACTTACTGTGGAAGATGGCGATAACGTTGTTCTTGCAGGATTGGGTAATGACGAAATTACTTCACAGAAGGGTAATCACCATGTGATTGCTGACAACGGTTCACTAACCTTCAACGCTCAAGGTATTCTGACTAACGCGACAACCTCAAACCCTGAACATGGCGGTGGTAATGACACCATCAAAACGGGTGCAGGTAACCAAGTGGTGCTGGCTGGTTTAGGTGAAGATACGCTTGACCTACTTGGCGGTGGCAACAATCACGTCATGTTAGACAGCGGCTCATTTACCTTTACCGATGCTGGTGTGTTGACCAATGCGACGACCTCTAGCCCAGAGCTTGGCAGCAAAGACGTACTTACCGTGGAAGATGGCGATAACGTCGTTCTTGCAGGATTGGGTAATGACGAAATTACTCTGCAGAAAGGTAATCACCATGTGATTGCTGACAATGGTTCACTGACCTTTAACGCTCAAGGTATTCTGACCAACGCGACAACCGCAAACCCTGAACATGGCGGTGGTAATGACACCATCAAAACGGGTGCAGGTAACCAAGTGGTGCTGGCTGGTTTAGGTGAAGATACGCTTGACCTACTTGGCGGTGGTACCAATCACGTCATGTTAGACAGCGGCTCATTTACCTTTACCGATGCTGGTGTGTTGACCAATGCGACAACCTCTAGCCCAGAGCTTGGCAGCAAAGACGTACTTACCGTTGAAGATGGCGATAACGTCGTTCTTGCAGGATTGGGTAATGACGAAATTACTCTGCAGAAAGGTAATCACCACGTGATTGCTGACAATGGTTCACTGACCTTCAACGCTCAAGGTGTTCTGACCAACGCGACAACTTCAAACCCTGAACATGGCGGCGGTAATGACACCATCAAAACGGGTGCAGGTAACCAAGTGGTACTGGCTGGTCTGGGAGATGATGAGCTAACGTTAGGCAATGGCAACAACCATATTGTGGCGGATAATGGATCCTTGAGTTACACCGATGCAGGAGTGCTCACTAACGCTACCACATCGAATCCGACGAATGGCGGAGGAAACGACACCATTGTTGCTGGTAACGGTAATAATGTGGTGCTAGGTGGCTTAGGTAACGATGTTGTGACTTTGGGCTTTGGTAAAAATCAGGTCATTGCGGATAGCGGCGTCTTTGAATATACAACACAGGGTGTGTTAACTCAGGCTCGGACAAGCAGTCCTGAGTTTGGTGGTAACGACCGCATTACTACTGGCGACGGTGACGACATTGTCTTGGCTGGTAATGGCTCAGACATTCTGTCGACCAACGCAGGAGACGACCACATTGTCGCTGACAACGGTGTCCTGAACTACTCAGAACAAGGTGTGATTACATCAGCTCAATCTACTGATATTTCTGATGGTGGTAGTGACGTTATCGATTCTGGTGCCGGAGATGACATTGTTATTGGTGGCTTTGGTTCTGACACCATTACTGCGGGTTCAGGTAATGATTCGGTGTTGGGTGACAATGGTCAGATTACTTTCCTTGACGGTGTTAGATCTCTGATTTCCAGTTCAGACACCTCGGGTACCACTGGTGGAAATGACACAGTTAATCTTGGTTCAGGCGAAGACCAATTAGTCGCCGGTGTTGGAAGTGATGTGATCACCAATACTTCTGGCGAAACGGTCATCGTTGCAGATAACGGCTTTATCTCAAGTGACGCAACAGGTCGATACACGCAAGCCCGCACTGGTTCAACAACGCTAGGCGGAAACGATACAGTAGCAGGCGGCGTGAACCGAGACATTATCCTGGGCGGTGTTGGTAACGATACGTTAAATGGAGGAGCTGGAGATGACGTAATCGGTGGTGATGGTACGCTAGTTACTCGTACGGCAACGCAGATTATCTTTGAAGCAGTCGATTTGTTCACCGGTGGTGATGACACTATTCTCGGTGGCGCTGGCCTGGACCGTATGCAAGGGCATTTTGGTAGCGATACGTTCTTCGCAAGCTTTAATGAAGATATTTTGATTGGTGAGTACGGTCGATTTACCTTTAGCGCTAGTGATACAGGTTCAACAGCTACCTTTATAATTTCTTTGGCACAAGGTGGTTTGGATTTGATTCGAGCAACTCAAACTAGCCTATTTAGTGGTTTAGCAAGACAAGTATTCGAGGAATCTAACCTAGGGCAAGCCGCAAGAAGTAGAACAGCGGTAACAACAGTGTTCACTGCAGATGCACAATCGGCATTTGCTAATCTTGGTCCAGCATTCCAAAACTTTGGTTCTGGTGGAGCGGAAGGTGCCGACTTCGTGATCCCAACCGACCCAACCGCTGCTGGTATTCTGCCTGAAGAAACAATTGACGATGTAGCTCCTGAGGATGGAGATACCGATGAAGTAAATTCTGAGGAAATTATCTCTGAAGAAGGCGATACAGCTCCTGCAGACGAGCTTACAGAAGAACCGGCTGTCAACGGCGAAACTGAGGAGCAGCCTGAAGCAGTTGGAGAAGAGCAACAAGCGTGTTCTGAAAATGAAGGCGAAGAATGTTCTACAGATGAGCAGGCCTTGAACTCGGCAGATAGTTCTTCGGAAAACAGTACTTCGGCAATCAGTAATATAGATGTTGAAGCGGCTGTTGCAGGAATGGGTGGATGGATGGTGATGAAAGCCAAGAAACCTCAAACACCTCAAGCCAATAAGCCTTCAGAAAAGAAAAAGAAGAAGGTGGCGTAAACACCGCTATTCAACAATGACAAGCTAAATTCAAAGTTGCCCAAGAGAAGTATTCTCTTGGGCCTTTGTTTTGTTACTTCAACGGTATTAAGAATATGTATTGCAGCGTATTCTTAGTTACATAAATAGATTTTTCTTAAGCGAACGATGACTGCTCAGTTACCCAACACAAATTTAGATCCTCAGCAGAATAACGCTGCTTTAAATGATTTAGGCTCATTCGACTCAGTTTTCTATCACTATCAACAATGGATGGAAAAACTCGACAAAGCGTTAGAGGAATTAGTCGCAGGGTATGTATTGATGCCAATCGAGGGCAATTGGTCGACAGTTGCAGAATTGAACGCCAGCGATACCTGTTTTCTTGAAATCGCGAAGCTGAAATCCGATTGTTCGGACTTGACGCAACCAACGGTGTTCGCGCTCGATCAGGTTGCCACCAATGCTTTTGCTTTGTTGTATCCTGTCGTTGATGAGAATGGTCAACCCATCGCTGCAGTGGCTTTGGCGATTAAAGTAAACGATCAGCAAAGCCTAACAAAAACGATTTCAATCGTTGAACTGTGTTGTGCCAGCATAGAAGTGGTTGAATACCAAAGTCGCTTAAAAGATGCGGAAAACAAAGGTTCTACAGCGTTTGAGCGTGTCGATGTGTTAGCAAAGGTATTATCTGAAAAAGATTATGGCAGTGCAGCTTTAAGGTTAGTCACTGAGTTGGCGACCTTATTTGACTGTGACCGAGTCAGCCTTGGTGAATTTAAGAACAAGCGTTCTCGATTGAAGCACATGTCACATAATGCCGAGTTCGGTAAAAAAATGAACTTGGTTAGACAAATTGAATCGGTGATGGATGAGACCGCCGATCAATTGAAATCCTTGATTTATCCTACTGAAAAATCTGAAACCATACTCAATGTGGTCAAGGCTCATCAAGAACTGTCCAGCCAGCAAAAAAACTGCTCTATATTGTCAGTTCCTATGTTCTATCAAAATGAGCTTTATGGTGTCGTAGTGTTAGAGTCGGCTGCTGGCAAAGGGTTTAGCAACTCGGATGCCGAAATTTGTCAGAGCTTGCTCAGCCTAGTGGTGCCGGCCTTAGAAGAAAAACGCAAGAATGACCGACATATCCTAACAAAGATTTTTTATTCAATAACAAGACAATTACAGCGGCTATTTGGTCCTTATTATTTAGGGCGAAAACTCATAGTTATCTCGATTGTTGCTTTGTCTGTTTTTTTGAGCCAACACAAAATAGATTACTGGTTGTCGATGGATGCATCGATAGAAAGTGGTATTCAACGGGCTGTGGTAGCACCATTTGATGGATACATTCAGCAAGCCTTCGCTAGAGCAGGTGATGCGGTTGAGACTCAACAAGTACTGGTCACTATGGATGATAAAGAGCTGAGATTAGAGAAGCTCAAATGGCTAACAGAAAAAGGTAAGCTCAATCGCCAGTATCAAGAAGCAACGGCAACTAGAGATAGGGCCAAACTGAATGTAATTCGAGCACAGTTAGATCAAGTTGATGCACAGTTGCAGTTAGTGGAAAGCCAATTAACGCGTTCCCAATTAGCTTCACCATTTGATGGTATTATTGTTAGTGGAGATTTAAGCCGTAGATTGGGCGGCGCGGTAACCAAAGGTGAATTGCTGCTAGAAGTGGCGCCAGTGGATAGCTATCGAGTTCGCTTGTTAGCTCGAGAAAGTCGTATCGGAGATTTGTCTAAGGGGCAAAAGGGCTCTCTCCATCTATCGGCATTTCCGCAACAAACGTTTGATTTTGAAGTAAGCCGATTGACGCCAGTGACTTCAATCGAAGATGGCCAGACTTACTTCGTTGTCGAAGCTGAACTCCAATCAAATGTCGAGTTACTTAAACCCGGGTTGGAGGGAGTAGGTAAAGTCGCGGTAGACCAAAGGCTTGCGATATCAGTTTGGAGCCGAGACCTCGTGGAATGGTTTAGGGTTAAAATGTGGTCGTGGTGGGGTTAGAGCAGTCTTATGTCTAGCTCTTTATTTAGTCAAAACTGGTACAAAGTCTCTGACGTTAAAGTTCGACTTCGTAACCACACCAGTATTCACCGTCATATCTATCGGGGGCAAGTTTGGTTTGTTTTACAGGACCATGTAACGGGCCATTTTCAACGCTTCTCTCCGCAGGCGTACCACCTGATTGGCTTGATGAACGGTGAACATACACTACAAGAAATATGGGATAGCGCCTGTGAAAGCCTTGGTGAAGATATTCCGACTCAAGATCAAGTCATCCAACTACTGAGTCAGCTAAACCGAGCCAATGCCATTCAAACAGACAAGTTACCAGACATAGAAAGCCTACAACACAGACGAATAAAGCAACGAAAAAGCAAGTTGCTTCAACAACTAAAATCACCGCTTAGTATAAAAGTACCGTTAGTTGATCCCGAAGGGTTTCTTTCGGCTACCTCATGGGTTGCTAATTTACTATTCAGTCGATTAGGTGCTCTGGTTTGGTTCGTAGTCGTGATGACAGGACTCATACTGGCAGGATTGAATTGGGAAGAACTCGTCCAAAACGCCAGCGACAGAGTGCTGTCTGTAGATAACCTTTTAGTAATGGCAATGGTTTATCCCGTGGTCAAACTGGTTCACGAGCTAGGTCATGGCTACGCGGTGAAGCGGTGGGGTGGGGAAGTTCACGAAATGGGGGTGATGTTACTCATTTTTATTCCAGTCCCATACGTAGATGCGACTGCTGCTTCATCATTTCACAACAAATACCAAAAAATGATGGTAGGCGGGGTTGGAGTCTTAGGTGAAGTGTTTATGGCAGCAATTGCGATGATAGTATGGTCACTCGCAGAGCCCGGCATTACGCGTGCGGTTGCCTTTAACGTCATGCTTATTGGTGGCGTGTCTACAGTACTGTTTAACGGTAATCCTTTGCTTCGATTTGATGCGTATTACGTTCTTGCCGATTACCTAGAAATTCCTAATTTGGCATCAAGGGGCAATTCCCAAGTCGGCTATTTGGTTAAACGATATGCGTTTGGAATGACGGAAGTAAAAACTCAAGCGAAGACAAACAAAGAGTCTTTCTGGTTAGTGTCTTATGCGACATTGTCATACGTATATCGCCTGTTTGTAATGGTTGCGATTTCCTTATTCGTTGCCACGAAATATTTGTTTGTTGGTACACTACTAGCGATTTGGTCAGTGTGGACCAGTTTGCTGTTACCTGTCTTTAAACTCTTGGGAAAGCCTATGACCGATCCTAATTTAAAACAGAAACAATCTCGTGTTCTGACAATAAGTAGTGTGTTCCTACTACTCGTTTTTGGGTTTTTGTGGTTTGTTCCCATACCTCATAGTACTCAAACTGAAGGGGTATTATACGTTCCCCAAGAGTCACATATCAGAACGTCAGTCAGTGGCTTTGTTAAGGAAGTTCGAGTTGAAGATGGCGAAATGGTTCAAGAAGGGCAAATCATTTATATCCTTCATGCTCCGGACCTGTCGGCACGAGCAAAAGTCCTTGCTGCCCAGCTAAAAGAAGCCCGTTTGCGATATGAAGCCAGTATCCAAGACGTAACAGAAGCCGAAATCTTATTGCAAGAGCTTAATTTTATTGAAAATGAGGTTTCGGATATCGAACAACGTTTGTTATCGCTCGAAATTCGTAGCCCGGTGTCTGGACAATATATAGTTCCTTCAAGAGTGGTTCCGTTGGCTCGTTATGTAAACCGAGGCGACTCCATGGGCTATGTCATTAACTATGATGACTTACCGCTTGCGACATTAATACCTGAGGATTACGTTGAATTAGTCGATCGCGATACTCTATCAGTCAGTCTGAAGATAGCTTCTCTCCCCAAAAGTACTTTTGAGAGTCAAATTTTGCGCCGCTACCCATCATCATCAAAAGAGCTGATAAGTGAAGTGCTGTCAATCGAAGGCGGAGGCGCAATTGCTCTTGATCCTAATTCCGAACAAGGGATGGAGACGTTTCAGAATTACTTTAGGGTGGAGCTAGATAGTCGCCAGTTACCTAAGACTCGTTATGATGAGCGGGTTTATGTACAGTTTGAACACAGTCCAGAACCGATTGCGTGGCGTTGGTATCGAAATGTTCGTCGGGTATTCCTGAGGCAGTTTGATGTTTAAATTACCACAGCGGTTACCAGGCGATAAGATAGAACGGCCGCAAAAGCATATTGAAACACAGGACTTGATGTTTCGTTTGTGGCGAACTTGTACCTCGTATTTGTCCAAACCTATTCGGTCGAGTATTTGGATCTATCGTCCCATTCTGTGGAGAATTAAGCGTCGTTCAAGTTACTACTTTCGGCTCAGTGAGCATGAGCTAGATGAAGCCATTTCAAATTTAACTTTAAAGTTAAGACAATCAGGGCTCACACACAGTGGTGTTGTGGAAGCCTTTGCTCTGATTCGTGAAGTGTCGGGTCGAGAGTTGGAGATGCGACACTTTGACAGCCAAATACTAGGTGGGCTGTCGATTATCTATGGGACCATTGGTCAAATGCAAACCGGTGAGGGCAAGACGTTAACGGCCACCTTGCCAGTCGCAGCCGCAGCTCTAGCTGGGGTTCCAACTCACGTGGTAACGGTTAATGACTATCTTACGGCTCGAGATGCCGAGTTAATGGAACCCGTCTATAAAAGACTCGGTTTATCATTAGGGGTAGTTACTCAGGAATCCAAACCAGCAGAGCGCATTGAAGCTTATCAGAGTGACATTGTTTACTGTACCAACAACGAACTGGCTTTTGATTACCTTAAGGACAGTGTGATCTTACGCGACGCAGGTCAGACGTTGTCACTCCATGCCCGACGGCTGTGTGATCATTCTAATCACGATATTTCTAAATTAATGATGCGAGGCTTGCATTTTGCTGTGGTTGATGAGGCTGACGGCGTATTTATGGATGAGGCGACAACACCGCTGATATTGAGTGGTGAGGAGTTGAATCAACATTCTCAGTTGGAAATGTACCAACAAGCATTATCGATTAGTTCACAGCTCTTGGCTGGTGAACATTACACAATTGATACTCAGTTGAGAACGATTGAAATCAGCTCCAAAGGCAAAGAAAAAATTGATGATCTCACATCGGATCTTGGAGCAATTTGGAAAGGACGAGTGCGTCGACTCGAACTGGTTAGGCAGGCGTTAACTGCGCAGTTTTTATTTTTGCCAGAGAAACACTACATAGTCGAAGACAACAAAATAGTGATAGTCGATGAGCATACGGGTCGCAAAATGCCAGATAGAACCTGGGAGCGAGGATTACATCAACTTATCGAAATTAAAGAAGCGTGTGAAGTGTCGAGCCCACGTTTGACCTTAGCATCAATAAGTTTTCAAAACTTCTTTAGGATGTACGAACATCTGTCTGGAATGACGGGTACTGCCGATGAGGTGAAATCAGAGCTTTGGAATGTATATGAGCTGCCAGTCGTTGATATCCCAACCAACAAAAAAAGCCGACGTAACAATTTAGGTCGAGCTGTCTTTAATGATGTCTCGTTGCAGAATGACGCTGTGGTTAACCGCATCAAATATTTACATCAAGTGTCCGATAGGCCGATTTTGATTGGGACGACATCGGTTAAATCATCAGAAATTTTGAGCAATGAGTTGACAAGGCTTGGTCTAAAGCATCAAGTATTAAATGCAAAACAAGATAGTGATGAAGCTGGGGTCGTGGCTCAAGCTGGCGTGGCGAAAGCGATTACCATTGCAACCAGTATGGCAGGACGAGGAACTGACATAAAATTAGATGACCTTGTTGAACAACAAGGGGGCTTACATGTCATTATTACCGGTTTGCATGAGTCGTCTCGAGTCGATAGGCAATTAGTAGGGCGGTGTGCGCGCCAAGGAGACCAGGGGTCATTTGAATTTATTCTAAGCCTAGATGACAGCATAATCACAAACACATGGCGAAATATCGCCAAGGTTGTATTGGGGTTACCCTTACCGATAAAACTTCGATATTTTGCGTGTGGGCTTATTTTTAGATGGTGCCAACGTTCGTTAGAGAATCGACAAAAACAACGAAGAAAAGAACTACTTATTAGAGATGAAAGAGAAAAAGAAGCCTTGGCATTCTCAGATCAAAGGACATAGTTTAATGAAAAAAGGTTTGAAATGGTTGCGATACTTTAGTGCAACGACATGTTTATTAACGTCAAGTGCGGTGTTTGCAGACGATTTTGTTTCCGACCAGACTCCCATTAGCTGTTTGTTACAACCCAGTATGGAAGTGGCGCTTAGTAGTGAGGTTCCGGGAGTGGTTAAGTCCATTTCCGTTCAGCACGGTGACAAAATCAACAGAGGTGATGTCGTTTTAACCCTGAAGTCGGATTTGGAGACTGCCGCACTGAATACAGTTGCGGCTCGATTGGAGTTTGCGTCAAGAAAAGTTGAGCGTAATGCCGATTTAGTGCGCAAGAACTTAATATCAGATATAGAACAAGATGAAATGTTGACGGAACAGCGTCTCGCGGCACTTCAACTTAGAGAAGCCCGAGTACGATTGGATCAACGTGAAACTAAGTCGCCAATCTCAGGCGTGGTAATTGAAAAATTAAAGCAACCAGGTGAGTTTGTAGACGAAACGCCGTTTTTGCGTTTGGCAACGTTAGACCCTATTCATGCTGAAGTTGTTTTACCCTCGGAACTTTATCGTACTGTGAAGAAAGGTGAAGATGTAAAACTAGCCGTTGATGGCAATGAATCAATCTACCAAGGAAAAGTAAAAACAATAGATCCAATTATTGATGCTGCGAGCAATACGTTTGCGGTTACTTTGACTCTACCCAACCCTTCCAATGAGTTGGCGGCGGGACTTCGGTGTGCTGTTGATTTTTTGTCAATTAAATAGCTTAGTAGCTGGTAATTCATATTTAAACCCGAGCCTTATTATTTTTAAAGGATACTTCTATCAGGCAATAAGTTGCTCAGACGGTTAGTATCCCTTTAGAAATATATTGATACAATCTTCCAAATATATATATCCCTTCTGTTATTAAACCCAGCTAATCCGGCTTTTTTAGACTTTAGAAAATTAGTGTATTCGAATTTACATTTCCATTATAACCCTTTTTATTTTGTGTTTTATTTTTGATACAAGGTTAAATTGGAAAGTTTTGGTGTTGATTAATCGAAAATAAATTGAAGATCTAGCGCTTCTTGATAGCAATGTTAATTATAAGTCTCACAAATTGGACTAACTTCAATACAAAATATGCCGCTCCAATGTTCAGGTGAATACTTGCTCGTTTGGGCAGGATATTGCCATTATCTTTTTGTATTTTCCCGTATTTATTGGGTTCACTAGTGGCATGTGATTTGCCTACTAGGTCGGACTGAGCAAAAACTTGTTCAATATTTCGAAATGCAAAAATAGTTTGTATTTACGTTTATATCTAGGATGGACGAATGGGCAATGGAACAGTAGTAGGTCATATTGGAACTGACCATGATGGATTTCCACCAACACCAGTTGTAGCTGGTTCTGGCACGGTAAAATACGATTTTATTCCGGCAGCGAGAGTTACTGATCCGTTGGCCCCACACGCAAAACCGAAACATCCTCCACACCCAAGAGCGATAGCATCGGGCTCTGGAACTGTTTTTGTTGATGGCTTGCCAGCAGCTCGTTCAGGTGATTCTGTTACTTGTGGTGGCGTTTTACAAGGAAGTACCAGTGTTACGATCGGTTAATCAATTAGTTAAGGCCCTAACCATTGGCACCATGGTCTGGACACTAACCACTTCTAACTCCTATGCGGATGAGTATGAATTGTTTGGAGTAGATGCTGAGCAGGCATATGAGCAAGGACGTTTGTTACGTGCTCAACACAAAATTACCCAGTCATTAGAGTACCTGCAGTATGCAGCAGACCGCGGTAATAAAAAGGCCGCCTTTCTTTTTGCTGTGGAAACCATCGGGTCCAAGGCTTCGGAAAGAGAAATTCAACAAGCAAACAACTATCTATTATTTTCCGCGAATTCCGGTTATCGCCCTGCGATGTATTTTTACAGCAAACATGCGAAATGGTTACCTGCGGTACACCGAGAAAATTGGGCTCAGCAGTACTTTAAAACCCTATTAGTAGACAGTAAACACAGTCCATTGGATGTCATGTTGGAAGTGGCCAAATTTCATAAAGTAAGCCGTCCTGAGCTATACAAGGATTATCTAAACACGCTCATGAAGAAAGGCGTGCCACAAGCGTATATGGAAGCGTCAATAAACCGAATGCAAAACGCCGAGTTTCGACAGCTAGACCCAAACGATAGGCAAGAAGTAATGAGGTTAATGAAACAAGCGGCGGAGCAAGATTATATTCCAGCTATTCGGTCTTATGTTCAAATGTTGGAAGCGAATAATGACTACATTTCAGCTCTAGAATGGCGAGAAAAGGCAACTAGCCTTGGAGATTTAACGTCACTTTATACCATGGCTTCCATCTATTACGGTCGTAGTAAAAATTATGATTTTGTTGAACCCAATTTGGCAAAAGCTAAAGCGTATTTTGAAACCTATATTGAGCAAGCTGGACACGAAAAGATGTCAACACTATATGATGCTTCCCAAGAAAATTATTCCGAATTGTCGGCCATGCTGACAGAGAAGCAAATAGCAAAAGCTCAAGAAATTAAAGAATCTATCAATAAGAGCACTACGTTCTTTAATCATGATATGTATTGGGAAATTTAGATGTGGTTACATAACTTACCAAACAGTGTGCGGCACATGTCAACTTTAAGAACAATAGATAAATAAATTATTGGTAGATCGTATATAAAGCCGCTAGCAAAAGTCTAGCAAAAATACACTTTTATCAATAGTCGATACAAGTCTAAATAGTTAAACACCATTATTTTACTTTAGGTTTTCTAGAGCGGCTTAGCTCGTTCTTAATTTACAAATCTAATGATTCTAATTCATAAAATTAATGAAATGCTCGCTTATCGCATCATTTCAAACAAGTGGAGACCAATTAATGTCAAAGGAAGGTAGCGTTGCTCCCAAAGAGCGAATTAATATCAAATACATTCCAGCAACCGGTGATAGCCAAGCTGAAGTAGAGCTTCCGCTGAAAACACTCGTCGTTGGTGATTTTAAAGGGCATGGTGAAGATACTCCTTTGGAGGAACGCGAAACGATCTCGGTAGATAAAACCAATTTCGAATCCGTGATGAAGGCCAGCAATTTGAACATTTCCACAACAATCCCAAACAAACTCGTTGACGAAAAAGATGCAGAGTTACCAGTTGAATTGAGTTTTGAGTCATTAGTGGATTTCACACCAGATGCCGTTGCAAACCAAGTTCCAGAGCTGAAAAAACTAACAGAGCTAAGAGAAGCGTTGGTCGCCCTAAAAGGGCCTCTTGGTAACGTTCCGGCATTTAGAGAACAGTTAGAAAGTTTACTTAACTCAGAAGAATCTCGTTCTAAGTTGCTGTCGGAACTCGATATCGTGAACAAAGAATCTTAATTAATAATTGACTTATTACATTTGTCATTTTAGGAAGGGAATATGTCTGCCAACGAAGCAGTGTTAGAAAAACAAACCACGACGCAGGTGGGTTTGCTCGATGAAATTATGGCGCAAACCAAAATATCACCCAATGAAGAAGCGTATGGTATCGCGAAAAAAGGTGTTGCCGCATTTATCGAAAACCTCGTTGAGGGGCAGCGACTTGGAGAAAGCGTTAACAAGTCTTTAGTCGACCAGATGATTGTTGAGCTGGATAAAAAAATTAGCGCTCAAATGGATGAAATACTTCACAACGAACAATTCCAACAGTTGGAGTCGTCTTGGCGTGGGCTAAAACTCTTCGTTGACCGTACAGATTTTCGTGAAAATAACAAAGTAGATATCCTGCATGTCACGAAAGAAGAGTTGCTTGAAGATTTTGAATACTCACCTGAAACGGCGCAATCAGGACTGTATAAGCATGTCTATTCTTCTGGTTATGGCCAATTTGGTGGTGAACCGGTTGGCGCGATGGTAGGTAATTTTGCTTTTACGCCTTCGTCTCCTGACATGAAGCTTCTCCAATATATGGCGGCTTTAGGAGCGATGGCTCATGCACCATTTATCTCAAGTGTTGGACCTGAATTCTTTGGTATTGACTCCTTTGAGGAACTGCCAAACATCAAAGACGTAAAATCTATTTTTGAAGGCCCTAAATATACTAAGTGGCGTTCGCTTAGAGAATCTGAAGATGCACGTTATCTCGGTTTAACCGCGCCAAGGTTCTTGTTGAGAACGCCTTACGATCCAGTGGAAAACCCAATTCGTTCTTTCAATTATGTCGAAAACGTCAGTCGCTCTCACGAGCACTACCTGTGGGGCAATACCGCTTTTGCCTTTGCAACACGACTAACAGATAGCTTTGCCAAATATCGTTGGTGTCCAAATATCATTGGTCCTCAAAGTGGCGGTGCTGTTGAAGACCTTCCAGTACACATGTTTGAATCTATGGGTGCGCTACAGAGCAAAATACCGACCGAAGTGTTGATCACTGACCGCAAAGAGTTTGAGCTTGCGGAAGAGGGCTTCATTGCGCTGACAATGCGCAAAGGTAGTGACAACGCGTCTTTCTTCTCTGCTAATTCTATTCAAAAACCGAAGATGTTCCCGAATACAAAAGAGGGTAAAGAAGCAGAGACGAACTTCAAGCTGGGTACTCAGATTCCATACATGATGATTATTAACCGTTTGGCTCATTACATTAAGGTATTGCAGCGCGAGCAAATTGGTGCATGGAAAGAGCGTCAAGATCTAGAACGCGAGCTGAATACTTGGATTCGTCAATACGTTGCCGACCAAGAGAATCCGCCAGCAGAAGTACGTAGCCGCCGTCCTCTCAGGGCTGCCAAAGTAGAAGTAAGTGATGTTGAAGGCAACCCTGGATGGTATCAAGTGTCGCTAGCCGTCAGACCGCACTTTAAATACATGGGAGCTAACTTTGAGTTGTCTCTTGTAGGCCGTCTGGATCAAGCATAATGAGTTATGTTTCTCCTGAAGAGACAGCGTTTGGTGTTGGCTTTCTAGAGCGTCTAGAAGCCAACGCACTGCCAACCAGTTTCACTCAAGGCCCTGATCCTCTCGACGTATTGGATTCAATTAAACGTAATGTCGCGAGAATACTCAATACTCGGGTTGGTGGAGCACAAAGCGCGCCAGGCTTAGGGTTAATCGACTTCAATGATGCCACTCTGGAAAGCATGGACTTGTCTCTGCGTATTCGTTTGGCCATCAAAAGCTGTATTGACCGCTTTGAGCCACGACTCACAAATGTGCGAGTTCAGGCTCTCAACGATACCGTCAATGAACTGACTTTAAAGTTCTATATCGTTGCCGAGATCAACAGCCAAGCAATACACGACCGAGTTCAATTTAGTTTGTTACTGGACCAAAACCGACAGTATCGGGTGTTTTAATCACAATGAAACAAGATAAGTATTTCAAAGAAGAACTCGCGTTCTTAAAAGACCAAGGAAAGCAGTTTACTGAGATTTATCCTCAGCTTTCTCGCTTTTTACACGGTCGAAATACCGATCCCGATGTCGAACGACTTTTGGAAGGCTTTGCGTTCTTAACGGCAAAATTACGTGAGAAAGTAGACGATGAGTTTCCCGAGTTAACTCATTCGATTATCCAAATGCTTTGGCCCAATTATCTGAGGCCTATCCCTAGCATGAGTATTGTGAGGTTCACACCGGACAAAAGTGTGAGCGAGAAACAAACAATCAAACAAGGTTGTGCACTCGACAGTATTCCTGTTTTTGACACAAATTGTCGTTTTACAACCTGTCGTGATGTTGACGTGTTTCCTGTGGCGCTAACGTCCGTAGACAGTTTTCACACTCAAGATGCCTCAGTCGTGTCACTAACCTTACAAGGTGACTCAGCGTTTGTTCCAGAATTTTTGCTTTTAGATAAACTGCGCTTTTATATCGGTGGTAACAAATTTGATGCACAAACACTTTATCTTTGGTTGAGTCACTACCTTGATGGAATCACCATTCAAACTAATGATGGCGAACATAAACTCCCAAAAAACTGTTTGCGTTTGTTGGGATTTGAGCAAAGCGATAGTTTGTTGCCGTATCCTAAAAATGTCTATGACGGTTATCGAATTATTCAAGAGTATTTGGCATTCCCGGAATCGTTTTTGTTTGTAGAAGTAAATGATCTTCTAAAGGCTCTGCCTAAAAAGCCCATTGATTCTTTCACCATAGAGTTTTCTTTTGCCAAAACGCTTCCCAATGAGATTCGCGTTAACAAAGAACACTTCCAACTGTATTGCACTCCTGTCATTAATCTATTTAAGCACGACGCCGACCCGATTGATTTAACGGGTAAGAAATCTGAATATCGGATTGTGCCGTCAAGCCGCTATCCGTCACATTATGAAGTGTTCAGTATCGAAGCGATGACAGGGTGGCAAGATAACAGCCAACTTGGAGAGAGGATTCGAGGACAAAAAAGAGTTTACAGTCCATTCGAAAGCTTTGAACACGAGGTCGAAAGGAGCAAACACCGTACTGCGCTTTATTATCGAACCCGTGTGAAAGAAAGCATACGTGGTGATGGCCTTGAAAGTTACGTTTCCTTTGTTAGAGGTGATGAATCACTTGCTTGGCAAATTGATGAAGCTGTTTCCGTGAATTTGTTGTGCACTAACCGCTTACTACCGTCTGAATTGTCTGCAGGTGACATATGTGTGGCAACCGATACCTCGCCAACTTTTGCATCTTTTGAGAATTTAGACGAACCGACACAGTCGCTACGTCCCAATTTAGATGGCAGTTTACTTTGGACATTAATTTCCAACTTGTCACTTAACTACTTATCAATTTTGTCAAAAGAAGCCTTGTCGAGCGTGCTTAGAGCGTATGACTTCAGAGCGTTGGTGGACAGACAAGCGGAGCAAGTCGCAAAGCTAAGAGACAACGCAATAGTTTCGATTGAATCAACACCTGTGGACAGAATTCTTAAAGGTCGTCCCATTCGAGGGATTCAATCGACCTTAGTTCTGGATCAATCGGGTTTTGCTACTGAGGGTGAGTTGTACTTATTTAGTGCGGTTCTGAGTCGCTTTTTTGCTTTGTACGCCAACATTAACTCGTTTCATGAACTTGTGGTCATTAACGCAACCAATAAAGAGAAGTATCAATGGGGTCAGCAGTCGGGCATGCAGCCCATGATGTAGTCGCTACGCCCAATACCGAAGCGTTGTTACGTCTGCAAGAAGAGATAAAAGACTACAACTTTTATCAGTTGGTTGACTTGTTAGCTAGGTTAAATGGTTGGGATCTCGACCAAGGAGAGCAAGAGCGCAACTGTAGCTTGATATATCGATCAAATCCAAGCTTGGGGTTTTCACCTTCTGATGTTAGCGATATGTCGATTGGGGAGGCCAATGTTCAGTTGGTGGTGAATTTTTTTGGTATGTCAGGTGCGCAATCACCTTTGCCTGGGTACATCACTGAACAATTGTTAATTGAAGAGGGAGAAGGGTTAAAAGCGCCATTCTTTGATTTTTTTAGTAACCGTTTGATTCATTTGGTCTACCAAATTTGGAAAAAGTATCGCTATTACATTCGCTTTAAAGCTGAAGCTGAGGATGCTTTTTCACAAGACATATTTGCCTTAGTTGGTTTGGCAGATAAATCGTTAAGAAGCAAATCAGATATCCGCTGGAGCAAGATGCTGGCGTATTCCGGTTTATTGGCTGGACGAAGCCGCTCACCTCAGATGGTAGCGGGCATTATTGGACATTGTTTTGATTTAAAAAATGTAACGGTTAACCAATGGCAATTGAGGTACGTAACCATTCCAAAGTTTCAGCAAACCCAGATTGGCTTGCAAAACTTTGCTCTGGGTAACGACACCATGTTGGGTGAACGAGTTGCGGATAGGGCAAGTAAGTTTTCTGTATGCATAGGGTCATTAACCAAACAGCGATTTAACGACTTTTTACCTAATGGCAAAGACTACAAAAGATTAGTGCAATTGGTGGAGTTTGTGTTGAGAGAGCAGATGGCATACGACATTGAGTTGACCATGGCAGAGCCGGAAGTCCCGGCATTTATTCTGAAAAACGACTCGGAAACGGCACTCGGTTGGACTTCTTTTTTAAGCCATGAGCCAGTTCCTGTAACCATTCAAGTAAGACAGTAGAGACGTATGAACGCAATAACAAGTCACATAAATCTAATGATGACAATCACCAATACTCAATGGTTGGAGTCTGGGCTGATTGCCAAGCATAACTGGCGTAGAGAAGGTGGATTCATTGGATCCAGTCCGTCATCAGAGTGGCAATTGAAAGACCGTAAAAACACCATTGAAGGAGCGCATTGTCAGGTGCTGACGGTTGATGGGGATTTTTGCGTCAAAGATCTGAGTGGCCAAACCTATGTCAATGGTTCACATATGCCGATAGGCAAGGGCGCACTGGCTAGATTGTCCGACCAAGATGAAATTCAAATTGGTCCTTATCTGATAAGAGTTGACCTAAACCCATTTGATGAGGCGAAAACTGAAGCCGATCGTCTTTATTCTTTGATCGATTTTGACGATTCATTGGTACCACATGAACTAACTCAAGATGAGGGTGAAGATTGGACTGAGCCGCAAGCTGTCGATCCACTAAAACTGATTGATACACCAAGCTCTAATTCTGCGGTTGAACGAGAACTATTGGTAGGTTTGGACCAAGCCGAAACTTCTGAGATGAATGAATCAAACGCAATCAATAGATCTCTTGTTGCCAGTGAGAATTTGGGCTTGTCGAAATCAAGAAACACTGAGCCTTCAGATTCAAAACAAGATTTAAGCACGTCATTGCGAATCAAACAGTTTTTTGGCTTCAAAAAGTCCAGTGAGCCTTTGCCAAATACCAACCATCAAACGTCTTCAACGGTTCAATCAGAGATACCCAAGTCTCAACCAGAAAGTCAGAACGTCGAAGAGCCCAATACAAAATCCGCATTGGTGGATTCTTTTCGACCACAGGAGTCAAATATGGATAAGCATGTCCTCGATTTGTTAGAAACTGAAATGCCATCGAGCTCGGAAAGCAACCAAACACAAATCGATACTCAAAATTCAGGACATCTACTCACAGGGCCAATGTTAGCAGGACTCGATGTTGACCTTTCAGAAGGGAAGAGCGTCGAGCAGCTTCAGCATTTGTCTTTTGAATTAGGACAAGCGCTACAAGCGAGCATACGGGGTGTTCTTGCGATTCAAGACGATTTCAGAAAAAGTCGCTTTGGTGTACTTAATCGCAACCTTCAACCAATCGAAGATAATCCGCTTCGTCTTGGTGAAGATTACCAACAGACGTTAAAAACGCTATTTGATGACAGTCAGACTGGTGTGCACTTGTCAGCTACCGCTTCAATAGCTGAAAGCTTACGTAACTTTCAAATGCACAATATAGCAATGCAAACAGCAGCGTCTGAGGCTTTGCAACACATACTGAAAGCTATGAATCCAAGCGTGCTGAAACGACGCTTTGCCCACTACCGAAACAGCGAAGAGACGGGGCAACCGGGTCAAGCTGATTGGGCTTGGTCTATGTACGAAAAATACTACGACGAACTAGCATCAAATCGCCAACAAGGATTTGAGAAAATTTTCTGGGAAATCTTTGAACAAGCCTATGACCGCAAAGTGCGTGAATTGCAGCTGGAGGTCGAGTAGTCATGAGGTGGATTACATACCTAGTTGCACTATTGGTTCTGATTGGATGTTCTTCATCAAGTGATTTGGAGCTTGAGCAGCCCGAGCAAACGACTGTGACCTTTAGCCTGGTCGTGGACGAAGGTGTTAACCCCAATATATGGGGTAAAGCTTCGCCAATCGAGGTTCAAGTATTTGAACTGCAAGATGACTCGATGTTGATGTCAGCTGACTACGACATGCTCAGAGAAGACTATGAAGATGCGCTAAAAAGCAATTTCGTCGAGGCTTATGATTACGTGTTGATGCCGGGGCAATTCAAATTCGTGAATGAGTTTTCGGTCAGTGAAGATACTAATTATATCGGTGTGATCGCCAGATTTAATGATCTTGAGCTGAGTGAGTGGAAAAAAGCCGTCAAAGTACTGAATAAGGGAAGACAGTATCACTTGCTGATGTACTTCAAAGACTACGACGTCAAATTAGAGAAAGTGGAATAGATATCAATGCATAGCCGTACACGCGTGATATGGAATGAGGGGCTGTTTATTAAACCTCAGCATTTCCAGCAACAACAAAGACACATGGACTACCAACTACAACAATGTTTGCAGTCAATAAGTCAGTACCTGTTTGGTATATCGCAAATTGCCATTAATCATGAATATTTATCGTTTGGCAGAATAGCCGTAGAACGAGCATCAGGCGTTATGCCTGATGGAACCGTGTTCAAAATACCAGAAGAAGACCACTATCCCGACCCAATTGATGCGTCACAAAAGGACTTGACCAACCAACTGATATACCTCGCTTTACCGCTGCGTTGTGATTCGCTGCTTGAAGTGAATTGGCCTGAAATAAAAGGTACAGGTCGATATGTTTCAGAGCAGGTACAAGTGCGAGATACCCACAGTGTATCGGGTGACAGCATGACGATGGATGTGTCACCGGTTAACTTGCAATTGATGTTGGAATCAGAAGACCGAAGCAATCATGCTTTCATCGCGATTGCTCGCGTCATAGAACAACGCCCCGACGGCAGTATTGTCCTGGATGAAGACTTCTTACCGTGTCATTTAAACAGTGCCTCTAACGTACGTCTAAAACGATTCATGAGTGAGTTGGTGGGGTTGGTTAAAGAAAGAGCCAACAATATCGCTCACCGTATCAGTGATCCTTCTCAACAGGGTGTTGCCGATGTTAACGATTTCATGTTGCTTCAAGCACTAAATCGATATCACCCTGAACTCAAACATTTGGCAGAATTGGGCAGCTTGCATCCAGAGAGATTGTACCAAACCTTGTGTGGATTAGCGGGTGAGCTTTCCACTTTTACCGATGAAAGTCGATTGGCGCCAACCTTTCCGAGTTATAACCATGAGATGCCTGCGGTATGTTTCCGCGAGGTGAGTAAGCAACTGAGACAGAGCTTAAGTGTCGTGCTCGAACCCAAAGCCGTGTCTATTCGATTGGATAAACGCAAATACGGCCTTATGGTTGCGGCAGTCCATGACAACCATTTGTTTACTGAGGCTGAATTCATTATTGCTGTTAAGGCTAATATGCCGCCTGAGCAACTCAAAAACGCCTTTGTTCAGCAAACCAAAATTGCCTCGGTAGAGAAAATTAGAGAGCTGATTTCGTTGCAGCTTCCCGGTGTTCCACTTATTCCGTTGGCCGTTGCTCCAAGAGAGCTTCCTTATCACGCAGGTTACACCTACTACCAACTCGACCGTGAAAGCAGCCAATGGCAAATGTTACTAAACAGTAGTGGATTTGCGTTCCATGTAGCAGCCGCATTTGAGCAACTGGATATTCAGTTTTGGGCGATAAGGAAATAAAGATGTATAGCGATAAAAAGAATACGCAATACAGCAAGTTGCTGTTTGATGACGTAGAGCGAATCAATCATGACCAAGACTATTGGTTTCAGCTACGCGGCGATAACCACAATCCACTAATCGACGCCGCTACGCCCCTATTTGGTTTATCCCTCCGCGTAAGAAAACTGACGGAATGCCCCAACATTGATGCGATTTATCATCAGACCATCGAGGAGATCAAATCCATCGATGTCGAGCTATCAGAACAAGGTTGCGATCAAGCGGTTCTAGTCGCATTTCGATATGTACTTTGCACTTTTCTTGATGAAGCAGTGATGAGCACGCCTTGGGGAGCCGCAAGCCCTTGGGCTGAGCAGTCGATGTTGTCTCGTTTCCAAAATGAAACTTGGGGAGGTGAGAAGGTGTTTTCAATCCTAAACCGCCTCGAAGAAGACCCGGTAAAGTATCGACTGTTACTGGAATTCATTTATCACTGCTTATTGCTTGGCTATGAGGGCAAATATCGCGTGATGGAAAATGGAACGATGGCGCGAGACAAGGTTATGCAGCAGCTTCATGACTTGATTCGTTCAATTAATCCAGCCAAAGAAGGCGCTCTGCTAGACAGCTCTAGCAAAGTTCAGAAAAAACGCTATCGCGTCCGCAAGCAGATCCCAATCTGGACGGTTTTTTTCAGCTTTGTCCTTATCTGGGCGGCAATGTTTGCTGGTTATACCTATGTCTTGGACCAAAAAACAGCCGACGTTCTTTCTCAATTAAACCAAATTTTGTAACTAGCTAGGTGACACCGTGATTCAAATAGAACTTTCATCACTGATCGACAAACTTAACCAGCAGTCCAAGCTAGCTCTAGAGCAGGCAGGCGCTCTGTGTCTCGATAAAAAAAGCCCAGAAGTTACCGTTGCGCATTTTCTCCATTCACTGCTAGAAAATCCCCTAGCTGATATTCGAGTGTTGCTTAAAAAGACGCACATTGACCATCAAGCATTGCGAGACGCGTTATTGTTTCAAGAGCACCACGAGACAAGCGTTGAAAGCTACCCTTCGTTTTCACCGCTCCTTATCGAAGCTTTGCAAGAATCGTGGTTGCTCTCTACGACTGAACTTGATCAAACAGAGCTGCGCTCTGGTGCATTTTTATTGGCGGTACTAAAACGAGCACCGAGATACCTGATGCCAAAAGCCGCCGACTTATTGTCGCCGATTAATCGTGAAGTTCTGCAGTCTGAATTTGCAAGCTTATTGCAAGATTCCTCAGAAAACCCTTCTCAAACAAGCGATAAAGCGGGTCAGTCTACGCTGATGAGCCCGGAAAGCTCTGTGTTAAATAAATATTGTGTAAATCTCACGCAACAAGCCAAAGACAATGAGTTGGACCCTGTATTGTGTCGTGATCCAGAAATTGATCAGATGATAAATATTCTGTGCCGACGTCGCAAAAACAATCCAATCGTTGTTGGTGATGCGGGGGTGGGCAAAAGTGCAGTAATTGAAGGGTTAGCGCAGCGAATAGCAGCAGGAAAGGTACCAGAAAAGCTCAATAATATTAGCTTGTATTCACTCGATTTAGGTCTTCTTCAGGCTGGTGCGTCTGTAAAAGGCGAGTTTGAAAAGCGTTTGAAAGGCATCATTGACGAGATAAAACACGCCCCTGAGTCGATTATTTTGTTTATTGACGAAGTCCACACTCTCATAGGTTCGGGAAATGCCGAGGGAACCAGCGATGGTGCAAACCTATTAAAACCCGCATTGGCGAGGGGAGAGCTCAGTACCATTGGAGCCACGACGTGGAAAGAATACAAGAAGTACTTTGAAAAAGATCCGGCACTGACTCGCCGTTTTCAGTTGGTCAAGCTTGACGAACCTAGTGTCGAACAGTCGGTAGATATTCTTCGCGGCTTAAGTGGTGTATATGAAAAAGACCACGGTGTATTGATTTCTGATGACGCGCTGAGAGCTGCTTCTGAACTATCGGCTCGCTACATCTCTGGGCGACAGCTTCCAGATAAAGCTATTGACGTGTTAGATACGGCATGTGCGCGAATCTCCATTAATTTGAGTTCCCCACCTAAACAGTTGTCTTTGTTGGAAACCAAGCTTCTGCAAATGGATCTTGAAATTCAGTCGATTGAGAGGGCGAAATCGCTTTATCTGGAGATTGATCAGCAGCGCTATGACGAGCTACTGACTGGAAAACACGAATACAGTATTCGTATCGAAGAATTGCGCACAGAATGGCAACACCAGAAAGAGCTGGTGGAAACCATCATTAACTTACGTGACCAACAGCTCAATCCAGATGAAGATGAAAAAGAACATGATGAGAACGTTGTTTCTATTGAACAACAGCTGAGAGAAGCCTATCTCAAATATCAAAACATTGAGCAAAACAAGCGACTTATTCACCCTGAAGTAGACCATGAGCAAATTGCAGAGGTGGTAGCAGACTGGACAGGAGTGCCAGTCGATCAAATGCGCTCGGATGAGTTAGATAAAATTACTCAACTCAGTGACATACTTGGTGAAACTATTAAAGGCCAAGATGTCGCCATTAAAACAGTGCACCGGCACTTACTAACTGCGAGGGCCGATCTGAGGCGACCGGGACGACCCAAAGGTGCATTTTTGTTGGTGGGGCCCAGTGGTGTTGGTAAAACTGAAACCGTTGTCCAACTTGCCGAACAGCTCTATGGCGGCCAGCAATACTTGACCACCATTAACATGTCTGAATATCAAGAAAAACACACGGTGTCGCGCTTGATAGGCTCACCTCCTGGCTATGTTGGCTATGGCGAAGGCGGCGTTTTAACCGAAGCGATTCGCAAAAAACCATACTCAGTTGTCTTGTTAGACGAAGTGGAAAAAGCGCATCCAGAAGTGCTCAATTTGTTTTATCAGGCGTTTGATAAAGGCGAATTGGCCGATGGTGAAGGAAGAAAAATCGATTGTCAAAATATCGTGTTTTTCCTGACCTCTAATCTAGGGTTCCAGACCATCGTCGACCATCAGTCATACCCTGAACAATTGGAAAAAGCACTCTACCCTGAGCTGGCAGACTTTTTCAAACCAGCGCTGTTGGCACGAATGGAAGTGGTACCTTACTTACCGCTAAATAAAGAGACACTGGCCGAGATTGTTAAGGGCAAATTGAGTCGATTAGAACGGTTGTTTGCAGAGCGTTACAGTGCTCAAGTCACCGTCGAGGACACATTGGTTGATGAGATTTTGCTCCGTGCCACACGTTCTGAAAATGGTGCGCGAATGTTAGAGGCCATCATCGATGGACAGCTGCTTCCACCGGTTTCTCTAGCATTATTGAATAAGCTGGCAAGCAACGAGCCCGTTAAAGCAGTGAGGTTGGCTGCCGCTGACGGAGAACTCATCGGAGAGGTGGACTAAGCATGTCTCAATGGTTGGCATACACAACAGATTTGGTAAGCGCCAAGAGTAAATCGGAGCTTAACCAAAAGCTGATACAAAACTTAACTCGCGCGTTAGGCTTGTCTAAATGCGAGTTGCTGTTACCCAATGCCGAAGGGCGCATGTTGGTCGCACAACGCACAGATCAAAGGCTGGCGTGGCAAGTGGATAACTTGGATTGCCCATTTGGGCATATTCTCCAGTCGTCAAACAGTATGTTGTTAAGCAGCGAAGACTTACTGTTTTGGCAGTCCGACCGCCAGTTTGCCAAATTAACCGCGAATGTTGGCATGTTTGAATGCGTGTCTATACAACCACTCCCAGTTGGACAATCCCATGTCCATGCCATTGCTATGATGATAGGTGACAAAGATCGGCTATCAAAAGTATTGGGAGACGACAGCTTTGTTCAGTTTTTACAGGTGTATAGCCATCAGTTAGATCTTCTTTCTAATATGGAAAAAGGCGAGCGAGGACGAAAAGACCTTGCCGAGTCTTACTCTGATTTTCAGAAAGACACCAAACAAAAAGAATTGGCGTCGATTTTAGAATCAACCTTGATTGGTGATTCTGTGGTAATGAACAAACTGCGCACCCAGATCGCTCGCGCAGCGGATTCGTCTCTTTCTGTTATGGTGCAGGGTGAGACTGGTACGGGTAAAGAGCTTGTGGCTCAAGCCATTCACGATTTGTCTTCGCGAAGAGAGCAACCTTTTGTCGCGATCAACTGTGCCGCAATCCCTGAAAACCTGCTAGAAAGTGAACTGTTTGGTTACGCTAAGGGGGCATTTTCTGGTGCGGAAAAGCCACACGACGGGCTACTGCTTCAGGCAAATGGCGGGACTTTGTTTTTAGATGAAATTGGCGATATGCCTTTGCCCTTGCAAGCCAAACTATTGAGGGTTTTAGAGACTAAAACGTTTAGGCCAGTGGGTGGTAAGCAAGAGCTGTCATCAGATTTTCGATTGGTCTCCGCAACGCATGTTAACTTGAATGAACAAGTGCGCCAGCGTTTGTTCCGACAAGACCTTTACTATCGTCTGTTCCAGTACCCGTTGAGTTTGCCCAAACTCGCTGAGCGTTTGGTCGATATCGAGCAGCTCAGTGAGCACTTCATTAGTGATTATAACCAGTCGCATAATACGCAGGTAAGAGGGATTGACTACAGAGCGTTGGACCTTTTGCACCAGTATCATTTCCCCGGAAACGTTCGAGAGCTCAAACACCTTATTGAATTTGGATGTGCGCAAACTTTAGACGGTGAAGTCATTTGCCCAAGAGTTCTGCATAACCGATTACCGGCCGCTTCATTTGAACAAATACAACCGTCATTTGAAGAAGCGAGTGTGTATCCGCACTTACAGCAAGATCCTAAGCCGAAGAGACCTTTGGGAACCTCGGAAGGTCAGCGACATCGTTTTGGTAATCTCGCCATCATTGATGACCTAAAAAAAGCCATTACTGAATACGAAGCAGAAATCATCCGAGATCGACTGGCGTATTTTTCCGGCGACAGAGGAAAAGCCGCAAGAAGCTTAGGCATTCCCAAGCGGACCTTAGCGTACAAGTGCCAGAAATTGGAGCTTTAATCGATGGCTGGGATTAGGTGGGTTTTAGGTTTAATAGTCTGTTTTACGTTGGTATCTGTTCAATCTTATGCGGCTGAATCATTGGAGGTGAGCGAAGCGAAAGTGTCGGAGTGCACGTCAATAGTCTCTCGCTTGGATCGATTAGCGTGCTTTGATGCTCTGTTTCAAACACCCATGAATATTGTTGAAAATACAGCAGTTATCGCTTCATTTCCGCAAGCTTGGTATCGAGCCAAAAATACCATGAAGTCAACCCAAGAGCCGATGCAGCTAGTGGTCGATGGTGAAGGGCGTGGAGCAGAAGCTTGGCTAGTGCTAAGACCAATGCGAACGTTGCAAAATGAGGTGCCACCACTGCTTATGATGAGTTGTATTGACGACATCAGTCGCATTGAATTGGTACTAGATTCTCCAATTGCGGCGGCAAGAAGTCGCGTCTCTCTATTTAAAGATGTGACCGAAGTTTGGCGAGCTGACGACAGCGGATCCGTTTTTAGTTCAGCAAGAGGCCTTCCTGCTATTCGGGCGATGAAGCGTCTTTCTACGCAGTCAACGCTGAGCGTAAGGGCGGACCAATCCCAGCTGGACGGCTATGTTTTCGATTTGACTGATATTCGAGCAGGTTTGTCTGAACTCGGTGACCGTTGTGGGTGGGAGGTGTAATGGATAGTCAATCTGTTTTAACGC
The DNA here is from genome assembly GCF_056159765.1 of Vibrio sp. ABH4_348. Taxonomy (NCBI): domain Bacteria; kingdom Pseudomonadati; phylum Pseudomonadota; class Gammaproteobacteria; order Vibrionales; family Vibrionaceae; genus Vibrio; species Vibrio sp. ABH4_348. Next base: position 1,024,880 of record NZ_JBSWVW010000001.1, read on the forward strand.
TTATTGCTCAACCGATACCGGGTGATAGCGCCATTGGGGCAAAGCTTATTGATGATCCTTTGTTTGATTTTGTTGATGAACAAATGATGAAAATCGGTTCGTTGTCCCATGGTTCGATTCAGTGGGTTGAGACCGAAAAAGCGGCTTTGTCTCTGTTATCTGAAAGAAGCAAAGACATTCGCTTGCTCGCTCATTTCCTGCAGTGTCTTCATCATGCAGGTTCTGTAGATAAGTTTATTTTGTCATGCAAAGTGCTAAGTACGTTTGTCGAAAACTATTGGGTAGAAAGCTATCCCGCACCGGGTGAGCGAGGCAGGCTCCCACGTCGCAAACTGTTCAATCAGATCTTAAAGCGATTCGAACTTTATTTTGAAAAAAATCAGCTTGATAACTACCGTGAGGAAGATCTAGATCTACTGCGCAATGCGGTTCAAGACTGGACTCAGGTTTTTGAATCTAAAGAAATACTCACTGAGGGCGCGAGCAATCTGATCGCACACGTTGAACAAAAGGTACGCAGCGCCAAAAATACCGCGCAAGAACGTGCCAAAGTAGACCAGCAAGAAGCTCCTAAACCAGCGGCAACTGCAGCCAGCGTAGATACGTCTTCAGACAAAGACGCTAAACAAACTCTATTAAAAGTAGCGGATTTTTTATCCGACTCTGAAATGGGTATTGCTCTTGGGCTTAGGTTGCGCCGCTACGCTATCTGGTTTGCGCTAGATTCACTGCCTGACAGTGACAGCAAAGGAAAGACTCAGCTCAGAGCGCCTCAAGGGGATCGCATTCAAGAATACCGTGACAGCGCGGACTCAGGGAATTTGCAGTTGTGGCGGCAGTTAGAGCAAAGCTTAACCCTTTCACCATTTTGGATTGAAGGACACTATTTAAGTGCTCGCATGGCAAAAGCTATGGGACAAGCCGAATGGGAAGTCGCTATTTTGCAAGAGACCCAAAGGTTTGTTGCTCGATTCCCCTCAATCACAAGTCTCAAGTTTAAAGATGACTCAGAGTTTACCACTAGCCAAGTTGTCGATTGGTTGAATTCCGGGACGAACAATAGCCAGCACCAAAGTGGTTCCGATGACTGGCTGACCCGGCGAGAAGAGGCCCTGTCACTGGCAAAAGAGGGCGGGGTAGCACTAGCAATGACCAGTGTGAATGACAGCTTGAATCAAGCACGAGAACTCAGGGACCAATTCTATTGGCGCCTGCTTTCAGCAGAACTACTAAAAGCGAGTCAACTGGATGCGCTTGCCAAAGAGCAATTTTCAACTTTGAAAAACCAAATAACCGATTTGAAGGTGAGTGAATGGGAGCCTTCATTAATCAAACAATTACAAACAGCAACAACGTCAGATTGAACAAGGATTCAAAACCATGTGGAACTTCGTATTTAGATTGGCAAGAAAATTCAAGCCCGGCTTGGTTTCTGCATTTCCAGCCTTGTTACTCACACTCTTTGTGTTAGTGAATGTGGCAATTTGGTGGGCAGGTCCTTGGCTTAACATCGCAGGTGATTTTCCGCTTGCTCCACTTATGGCCAGAGCTATTGCCAGTGCATTGTTTTCACTCTTGTGTCTTGCGGTATGGGGAATGTGGCAATCGCAAAAGCTTAAAAACTTACAAAAAGAGCAAGCTCATGCTCTCGCAGTGAAACAAGACCCAATTCGAGTCTTGGAGCTAAACCAAGAAAAAGAACTCGATGCTATGATGTTGGAAATGAAAACCAGCATTAACCGTGGCAACTACTTGTACGCGCTGCCTTGGTATTTGGTGCTTGGCTTGGAAAACTCGGGCAAAACCAGCCTAATCAACCGCTCGGGGCAAAATTTCATCTTCTCAAGTGTGTTAAAAGCGTCTGGTCGTCGCAGTGAAAATCCGTACACCTTTGACTGGTGGGTGGGTGACAACAGTGTACTCATCGATCCTGACGGCGAGCTGTTGACTCAAGGGCAGAAAACCCAAGAAGAAGGTGAGATGGAGCGCAGACTTTGGGTCAATTTTGTTAAGTGGCTTGAAAATACTCGCAACCGTCGTCCACTAAACGGTGTCATTCTAACGGTAGACATATCACATATTGCTACTGCGACAACGGCTGAACGCAAGGCGTATGCCAATATCTTGCGAGCGCGATTGCGCGAGCTGATGGAAACCCTTTCCAGTCAGATGCCTGTCTACATTGCACTGACAAAATTAGACTTGTTGTACGGCTTTGAACCTTATTTTAAATCGCTATCTAAGGCTGAAAAAGAGCAAGCATTTGGATTTACGTTTTCGCTAAATTCAAGCGGTCAGAACTTGGATAAATGGTTAGATGAGTTTGCAGAGCAGTACTCAGAATTTGTCGACCGAGTTAATGATTCTATTCCAGAGCGAGTCTTGGATGGTCTGAGTTTGGAAGACCGCAATGCGGTGTACAGTTTCAGTAGGCAAGTTGCTGGGTTGCAACGAGTATTGCATCAGTTTTTTGATGACGCATTGTCAAGTGATCAGTTCTCAACATCTGCTTTGGTTCGAGGCACCTATTTCACTTCTGTCTATCAACAAGGTGTCCCAACTAACGCATTTGATGACGCGGCGTCTCGACGATATGGCTTGTCTCACGCAATCAATCGAGCACAAAAAGCATCAAATTCCACAATCTACTTCACTAAACGTTTATTCCAAGACGTGATTTATCCCGAGGCCGGATTAGCGTCGGATAACTTCCGCGCCAGTCGCCGCAAGCGTCGTGCTCTGGCTTTATCGATGCTTACCTGCAGCGTCGCAACTGCGTTACTTGGGCTGGGTTGGCACAAGCATTATGAATTAAACATGACTCGCGCTGATGAAGTGTTGGAACGAGTTAATCTATACACGCAAGATTTTCCTAATTCACTACGCTCTGAGACCCAAGCGGATATTTTGGAATCCTTAAATCAGATTCGCAATGCAACCCTTGCCTTTGGGGTGTTTAGAGAAACACCCAAGCACATCTCAGATATGGGGTTGTATCAAGGTCATGATATTGGTCCTAAGGTTGAAGAGACCTATTTGAGTTTACTTCGCAGCAAGTTTCTGCCGATGTTAATGGCCGATGTGATTGTCGATATGGAAAATGCTCAGTTCAGTGAAGAAAGGCTGGCTAAATTACGTGTTTACCGAATGATGACGGACAGTAGCGGAGGCTATCCAGAGTATGTGAAGAACTACTACGGGAAGCTTTGGCAACAGAATTTTGCTGGGCAAAAACGTCAGCAAGGTCAGCTAATGGAGCACCTAGAGTACGCATTGGCTCATATTAGTCTCGAAGGTGAGCGACAAGCAGGCCATGAAGTTTCGTCTCGAGTTCTAGCACCTTATGACTGGACCATCCGACAGGCGCAAACTGAACTAGGCCAATTGCCTACAGCGGAACGCGTCTATCGCAATATAAAAGCAGATGCCGAATCTACGTTGGGCGCGGATACCACGCTTAGAACTCTGGTCGGTCCGGTCTTTGATGTCGTGTTTGAGTTTACGGGTGAAACTGACTTTGAAACTCTCATTCCTCGCTTGATGACGAAAGACGGTTATCACAAATACTTTTCGCCAAAAACAGAGTCGGTGACTGAACTTGCTTTGATCGACAGTTGGGTTCTCGGACAAGTCGCAGAGAACAAGTTCACCGAGGCGGATAAGCAGCAGCTAAAACGAGAAATTCGAGATCTTTATGCATCAGACTATGTGAATGTTTGGCAAGACGCGATTGAGCAGATTGATGTGAAGTATTTTGCCAATATTCAAGACGGTGTCAGCTTGTTAGATAAGCTAACCAGTAATCTGCAACCAATGCAGAAATTATTGCTGACCTTACATGAACACACTCGATTCATGAGCGCGCTGAATTCTGAGGCTGACGAAGAAGTAACTCAATCACCTAAGTATGAGCTAGCATCCAAAATATCTAGCCCGTTCTCTGACTTAACGCAGCTGGTGCATAATGAAGGTGGTGCGGCGTCTGATGTGTCTGAATTACTTGGCTCAATAGAAGCGCTCGAAGGGTACCTCCGTTCTATTGGAGAAGCTCCTGATGTCGGTATGGCAGCGTTGGATGCCACGAAATCGAGAATGAAGCTGGTGAATGCCGACCCTATCTATACGATTCAGCGAGTCGCGTCCGGATTGCCAAAGCCACTGGATCGAATCGTTAATAAGTTAGCGGACGAAAGCTGGATTGCTGTGAAGCGTGAGGCGATAGAGCACTTAGAAGTCAAATGGTATGAAGATGTTTATCAGCCATTCTATGCTAAGTTTGCCACTCGTTATCCATTCAAGAAGTCCGCGAAAAACGATGTTTCCCTTGATGACTTTGAAGCCTTTTTTGCTCCTAACGGAACACTGGATAACTTTTATCGTTCACAACTCAAAGTCTTTATTGAAGAGAGAAATGCGGCTGGTGTGATTGGCGAAAAAGAGGCGTTGATTCGTGCTGATGTTCTTGATCAAATTGAGCAAGCGCAGCGCATTCGTTCTGCATTTTTCAACAGGAAGGGAATTCTCGATGTGAATTTTGCTGTTGAACCCTTGTATTTGAGTGGCAACAAAAGACGAGCCGTCCTTAACGTCGATGGCCAATTTGTTGAGTACGCTCATGGCCCCCGCGAAAGTGTTGAGTTAATTTGGCCAAACACACTTCGCGACAGTGCTGTGTCTAAGGTGACGTTAGTGCCGACAAAACGCAATGTATCTCCGCGCTCTGTCCATAATCAAGGCCCTTGGGCACTATTTAGATTGCTTGAGAAAGGCGCGGTTGTGTCTGCGAGTAACACCTTTGTGGATTACAAGTTTGAGGTTGACGGGGGCGATATGGTGTATCGATTGCACTCAGAAGCAGACGCTAACCCGTTTACTGATCGTTTGTTTAAATCATTTAAGCTCTCAAGAACTCTGTATTAATTCATAACTAATCTTGTATTTACGGGCAGCTATTTGCTGCCCGAACTATTTATATGACAATCAAATACTATATCGGTAAACGCTGCCTGACAGTGTGTTATGAGCAATCCTTATTAGTTGAGAATCACCACTACGATCAAATTCTCGAGCAAATTCGCAATCAAACTAACCCGTTAGCAGGTAGCACGGATTGGACTTTGGTAAGACGCTTACTGGAACAAATGGCGATACAAACGGGTTTGGACGTCAAGCTTGCCTGCTATTGGGTTGCGGCAAGTTTCAAAACACGCGGTCTTGCTGGGTTGGTAGAATCCTTGCCATTTTTGTGCTGCTGTCTCACTAATTCTGATAATAGTAAACTGAAAAACAATGCGCTTCAGCAGCGTTCGTTGCATTGGCTCGCGAGGCTGTTAACGGATGAACTTAATGTTTCAACGTTTAACGAAGACGATCTCATTGACTTGTTTACCTGTGAAAAATTGATAGCGCAATTAGACGATATTATTCAGTGCGAACAGCCTAATTATGCTGTCGATTTCGAGCAACTCGCCTACGCGATATATCAAGTGTTAGAAAGCATGTCTGGGCTCGACGGTCGAAAAGAAGTACAAGTTCAAATGGCACTTAAACCATTTGTTCAATACTCAAAAGTAACTCAGGGCGCTTGGTTGTTTATTGCCTCAGTAATTGGCGCCGGTACCACTTTGTTTTTCAATTGGCTTTAGACCTGTTTATATACCCAAGTAACCTCGCATCTTGAAGTTACTTGGGTATACTCAAGTTACAAGTTTGCATCTGCAAATTTAAATAATTGAGTAAGGGAAGCGATGAATTCAAGTTGGTTGTTTGGGCTGTGTATTACAGTATTTGTTCTGGGCGGATGTACCACAGTTTCGCAACTAGATTCTGTGGCAGACAACGAAACTATCGTGACAGTTGTCAATGACCAGTTCTCTCTCGATGTGCCCACACTTGGTCAGCCCCTGTCGGCTACCATTGAAAGTTACAACCGTCGTGTTCAGCGTAAGAATCGTAGTTTGGTTATCAACTCTCAACTCGCTAACTCTCAATCGATGCAAAGCTATTTGTCAAGCTTAAGTGCTGAAGACGCGCAGAGCATCCAAGATTGGATTGATAGCCGCGATCCTGATCAGGAAGATGTCCTGAGTTTAATTGGTGTCGCCGATGTAGGTGATCTGGCGTATATGTACGATGAAGTTGGGGGGAATTTTCGGATCTATCGCTACGCTTACCCAAACAATTACCTTTCCGTTGAGATATCGTCGCTGGAAAATACAGCAGGTGAAAATGAAATTTATCGTTTTGCACTCGAGGTCGATGTAAAAAATTACCAATCCATCGCTAAGAAAGAGCCTCAGACATTAGATAATCTATTACTAGCGGAACAAATGTGGATTAGTACTTTAGTTCCAAGTCTGGATTACAAACAATTGGGACAAGTTATTCGCGATAGCTATCAAGCGTTAGAGGATAATCAATCGTATAAGGCATCTATTAATCGTTTCATGGTCTCTAAATCTTTTACTTCGCCACAGACTTTAGTGTTATTGATCGAACCCAAATAGGAGGGAACCCCAAGACTTTTTTAGAATGTAGTTAGTTCACGTTGAAAAATTAACGAAAAGACAGAGTGTTACAACTCGGTTTGAAATATCGATGACTCGCCCCTTATAAATTTCAATTGACCACAACGCCGTCAAGCCAATCTAAATCGCACAAAAATGTAATCGATAACACTCTCAGCGGCTTAAGTGTGTGCTTTGGGGCAAGTATACGGTAAAAATTCTGACCAAAATACTAATGATATTTTTATAACCTCAACCTTTTTATTAGCTTAATTTCGCGCAATAAATTAATAGGGGGTTTAACATGCGTATTGGTCTTTTGACACTAGCAATGGCTTCAGCACTGGGGAGTGCTTCAAGCTACGCTATAGAGCCAGCAACACTTTCTCAACTCGGTGATGGAATTGACTTAACCTACACCGTGTTGGACAACAAGCAAGATGACTGGCGTACCTTCCGAGCAAGTATCTCGCTCACTAACGACTCTGGCGTAGCGCTTCCTGCTTCAGGTTGGGCAATCTACTTTAGCCATATTCGAATGATTAACCAACTGGATACACAGGCTCTAAAAGTTACTCATATCAATGGTGACATTTTTAAAATTGAGCCAACTGCGCAGTTTGCAGAACTTGCTGCAGGTGAAAATTTGACGTTTGAATTTGATGCTGCCAATTGGCAAGCTGCTAAATCAGATGTGATGCCAAACTGGTATTTTGTATCAGAGCACGAAGGGCAAACTGTTACGGCATTAATTAAAAGCACCAGTAACCGTGTTAATGGTGCAGTACCAGTTAAACCAGACGAAGAGCTCGCTTTCGTCACCGATTTCTCTCAAGAAAAGCAATGGAAACGATACGGCAGTGCGGCAATCACCGATTTTTACGATCCTTTTAGTGCCAATGACCGTTATCAGCGCAACCAAGATCTCAGTGTGATTGCTGACATAAAGGGTATTGTTCCGACACCAGCAGAACTGACATTGGGTACAAACGCGGTCAACTTGGACTCTGAATGGGTTGTCGTTTATGACAATGAGTACCAAGATCAAGCGATGTTCTTGGCCAATGCGTTGAACCTAAATGCGGTTGATTGGACTCCACAAACCGAAAAAGTCATCAAAGTGGGTTGGGGTAAAGTGACGCTTAACGGAAGTGATGCTTGGACCGAAGCTTACAACTTAAACATTGATTCCAATACCAATGTCATTTCTATTAAAGCTGCAGACCCTGCAGGTGCGTTCTACGCAGCACAGTCACTATTGCAACTACAAGACGGTAATCAAATTCAAGATGCACAAGTAGTTGATGCACCTCGATTTGGCTACCGCGGTTTGTCTGTTGATGCGGTTCGAAACTTCCGTAGCAAAGACTCAATGCTGCAACTTATAGATCAAATGGCAACGTTCAAGCTGAACAAGCTTCACTTCCGATTGAGCGATGATGAAGCGTGGCGTATTGAAATTCCTGGTTTACCAGAATTGACAGAGGTTGGTGCGAAACGTTGTCATGACCTTTCAGAAACCAACTGTATGTTGCCATTCTTAGGAGCGGGCCCTGACGGCACCCCAGAGTCAAATGGCTATTACACCATCGCTGAGTACCAAGAAATCTTAGCGTATGCAGATGAACGAAACATTGAAGTGATTCCTGAGCTGGATCTTCCAGGTCACGCTCATGCTCCTATCAAAGCGATGGAAGCGCGATATCACAAATATGCGGCAACAGAACCTGCTAAAGCAGAAGAATATTTGTTGACGGATTTTGCTGACACGACTCAATATCTATCGGTACAAATGTTTACAGACAATGCGGTAAACGTCTGTATGGAATCGACTTATAACTTTGTAGATAAAGTTATTTCAGAATTAACACAAGTACATAATACAGTTCAGCCATTGCAACGTTTCCACTTTGGTGGTGATGAAATTGCCGGCGCTTGGAAAGATTCACCTAAGTGTGCCGAATTCTTTGCTAACAATAGTGATGGCGTAACTTCAGTTGATGACCTTAGCCAGTATTTTGTGCAGCGTGTAGCCAGAATTGCCGCTCAGTACGACCTGAATCTAGGGGGATGGGAAGATGGTCTTATGCACAACGGTAAAGTGTATGACCGAGCGGCACTCCCTAATACCAGCGTAAGCGGAAACGCATGGCAAAACATTTGGGAATGGGGTGTTGCAGATAGAGCCTTTAACCTTGCGAACAATGGATTTGATGTTGTTTACAACCAAGCTTCTCACTTCTACTTTGACCATCCATACGAGCCCGATCCAAGTGAGCGCGGTTACTACTGGGCCCCTCGTTTTACCGATACGCGAAAATCTTTTGGATTTATGCCTAAAGACTTGTTTGCCAACGCAGACTTCACTCGTGCTGGTGCACCTCTAACCAAACAAGATGTGCTAGATGCCGCCACAGTTAAGACATTGCTCCGTCCGGAGAAGGTATTGGGCCTGCAAGGTTCGGTGTGGTCTGAGACTATTCGTACTGAAGAACAGTTCGAAGGTATGGCTTTCCCAAGGTTGATAGCATTGGCAGAAAGAGCATGGCATGAAGCGTCTTGGGAAGCAGAAGATGCGACAGGCAAAGTCGTTGACAACGCGGCACGTAATGCCGATTACAACCGCTTTGCTAACTTGCTAGCTCAAAAGATTTTGCCGAACTTAGAAGCCGATGGCATCGCGTTTAACCTGCCAGTACCAGGCGGTGTTATTGAAGCGGGTGTTCTAAAAGTGAATTCACCTTTCCCTGGGCTAGCGGTTGAATACTCAGTTGATAATGGTGCGACTTGGCAAGCATATAATGCTGCACAAGCGCCAGCTGTATCGGCAGGTGTTTTAATCAGAACGGTTTCAGGTCAACGTTCGAGTCGTACGGCTCAAGTGAACTAATCTTAAGTTCCTAACCTTTGCCCCGCGAACGCGGGGCTTTTTTTATATACCCCATTCAAATTCAAAACAAGCGCATTCGTGCGTCACATCGACCAAAGTTTCAACCAAATACGACTCGCCACTAAATGAATTAATTTGTTCTGCATGTTTGGTTAACGCATTCAGTGCCGCAAGGTAAGCGGCATCAGACGCAACCCATACCTTTAATGCTAGATAGTTACCCTCTCTAAGTATTAATGGTTTTTGTATTCCGATACGTGACTCCCTGCCAACGTATGCCTGAATATTGTCTACCGATTTTTCAAGTTCGGACGCTTGAGTAACGGTGGTAAGCCCGACGCCATAACGCGGTGGCTTCTCTAAATAGGTATCCCAGTTTGGTGAGATAACCGATTTGCCGTAGATTTTCCGTAGCGGTTTGTGAACGATAGAAAATGTCAGTTCTTTCGCGAGTATCGCTTCAAGTGAGCTTGAACCAACGGGGTGTGCTAGCTTGGAAACCACCGAAGAAATTTCTTTTAATGTACCATTCTCAGAAAGGCTAACTAACTCTTTTGCGGTTAAGTTGAGCTCACGTTTAAGCGCTTTGGCAAAGGCTTGAGATGTTGAGAACCCAACTTGGAATGCAACATCCGTGACCGACATTTTTGAGTCAGCCATCAGGATTTCAGCCGCATATTGAAGTCTTATTCGAGCCAAATACTTTCCCGGTGTCTGATGAAACAAAGCTTCAAATTGGCGCAGAAAATGATAGTGAGAAATCGCACATTGCTCTGATATTGATTTCCAATCTAGCGCATTGCCATCTTCGATGCTGTTTAGCATCAAAGTTAGTGCTTTGATGAAACGTTTCTGCAAATGTTCAGGTAACTTGTCGACTAGTGCTTTTTCAGGAATTAAGTATTGGGTTTCCATGAGATGACGACCAAATAATTCAGTAATAGAAGAATAAAATATAGGCGTGGGAATCAAAACGATTGGTGATGAAAACTGCTTTTACTTCCACAAATCTTAGATGAGGTCTGACTAACCGCAATTTGAGACAATCTTAGGAGTTAGGATTTACATAGGCTTTTGGTCTTTCCCTTCTAGGATTAGCCTATGTCTAGCGTTAACAATTCGATATCGATTCAACGTGTATTAAAACGATTTCCAATGATTATTAGTGTCACGTGGACACTAGTCGTTCTTGAAAATATTTTTATCGCACTGGTGCCGTTGTTTATTGGTTTAGCGATTGATGGGTTGCTACTACAGACCTGGACAGATTTTCTGATTTTAAGTGGAATGTTAGTTGCGATTATTGGGATTGCGATGTTTCGACAATTTGTCGACACACGAGGCTACACAATTATAAAGCGGGAATTGTCTATAGAAATTGAGCAGGCATATCGACATCATCCTTTGTCTTTAAGAGTCGCGCGAGTTCAAATGGTCGACAGCGTGACCTCTTTTCTTGAACAGGAACTGCCACCCTTACTAAGCGCTGTTACCCAAGTAATCACGGCTTTGACGTTATTAACTTACTTTTATTGGCCTTTGGGTGTAGCAGCGGTAATTACGGCTGCCTTAGTATTGGCAATGTACGCGGCCAATCATTCTACGTTCACCAAACTGTATCGTGCCCTTAACACTTTTCATGAACAGCAACTAAAGGTTCTCCGTTACAACTGGAGTAAAACCTTCAAAGCGTACCTGAATCAGAAACGTAAAATTGAAGTTGAAAAATCCGATCTGGAGGCGGGAGTTTACGGGGCAATTTTCTTTATTCAATTTGGATTTGTTGTGGTCTGTCTGGTGTTAACGGCCAAACTGCCAGAGATTAGTGCCGGACAAATTTTTGCTATTGTCAGCTATGCGTGGGATTTTGTGGAAGGATTTGTTGCTCTGCCCATCGTATTGCAGTCTTATTCTCACGTTGAAGATGTGATGAGGCGATTCAATCAACAAGAACTCAAGCCAACGACAGAAAATGATTCGCCGAATTAGACTTTCATTGAGTTCAAAAGTTGTTCAAATAGTGTCTATCGAGGCGCTTCATTTTTAATCCAATGCTGTAAGTGCTGCGAAAACTTCTTTAACAATGGTGATTGCTGTCGCTGTTGAGGGTAAATCATATACAACTCAAGCTCTTGGGTAAAAAAATCGTCGAGAAAGGGGACCAGTTGTTTGTTTGCAATTGCTGGTGCGACTAAGTAGTTGGGAAGCTTGATGATACCTTGTCCCGCTAGTGCAGCGCGATAGAGTAAAAAATTGTCATTGGCGTAAAGATCGCCACTTGTTTGAACTTGCTGTAATTTACTGTTTCCATCTCGATAGGACCACAGAGTTAAGTTTGGGTCACTTAAACAGTTATGTTTGGTAAGTTGCTCTGGCGAGGTAGGTGTGCCAAATCGTTCTAAATAGTTCGGAGACGCGCAGCATTGATGATGATAATTCATTAGTTTAACTGCCACCATGTTCTCGGGTGGCGTACGGGTTGCGCGAATGGCGAGGTCAAAAGGTTCCGCATTGAGATCATGATTCGTGTAGCCGACATCAATGTTAAAGTTAACCCTAGTGTGTGAATCAGTGAAGGTTTGGCAAGCGGGCATCAAGTATCTTTCAGCAAAAATGGCTCCGCTTGTTATTTTGAGTGTGCCCTCAACGTGAGATGAAGATTGTTCAACCTCTCTTTCCAGAGTTTGCAGTTGAGCGTTGACACCCTGCATTTGTCGATAAATCTTTTCACCTAACTGAGTTAGCCGCACTGTTCGAGTCGTTCTTATCAATAGCGACTGACCTATCTCTTTTTCAAGAAGCTTGATTTGCTCGGATAGGTAACCGCGAGAAATACCAAGTAGATCGGCGGCTTGGCTGAAGCTCAGCACTTTTGCGACTTGGCTAAACAGATAATAACGTTCAAATTTTTTGTGTGATTTCTCAAGCATGTCTTTCCACCCTTTAACGCTGAACTAGATTAACTCAATTGTTCGATATAGCGAATAAACATTTCGTATTTATGGGTTCAATGGAACAATCTCAATGAGTAAGATTAGCTACAACGTTAATTTGCAAAGGAATTCCTTAATGGATATCGCACAACACAAACTTACCCACGCAGACTTCATCCAAGGTTATTGGCGAATGGGAGAATGGGGCATGACGGCTCAGCAAGTGGTTGAGTTCGTTAATCAACATTTAGAATTAGGCATAGATATTGTTGATCACGCTGCGATCTACGGTGGCCTTGATAATCCGTGTGAGGCTTTATTTGGACAGGCGCTAAGTTTGTCTCCACAGTTGAGGGAACAACTGCATATTGTCACCAAGTTAGGGATTATTCCACCAATAGGTGGTTCAACGGTGGCGTATTACGATAGCGGCAAGCAAGAAATCCTGCAAAGTGTCGATCGTTCACTGGAAAGACTTGGCGTTGAAACGATAGATACCTTGCTTCTGCACCGACCAGATATTTTGATGGATCCGCACGAGGTAGCCGAATGCTTTGATCTACTTGAACAGCAAGGAAAAGTGAAAAGTTTTGGTGTCTCTAACTTTTCGACTCATGAGTTTGCGCTTTTGCAAAGTGTTGTGTCACAACCTCTTGTGACCAATCAGATTGAAATTAATCCACTGAATGTTCAGGCAACCGAAGACGGCACATTAGCCCAATTGCACCAGTTAGGTCGCAGAGCCATGGCGTGGTCGTGCTTGGCTGGTGGTGGACTGTTCAACCCGCAAACAGAGCAACAGCATCGCGTGGTTGCTACTTTAACTGAAATTCAAAAGGAAGTTGGGGCAAGCTCTATTGACCAAGTGGCCTTTGCGTGGGTAAGACGACTTCCAGCTAAGCCATCCGCAATTATTGGTAGTGGCAAAATTGAACGAGTTAAAGCCGCGGTAGAGTCGAAGACAATCGAACTCAGTCGCGAACAGTGGTATCGCATCTGGACTGCCTCTAAGGGACACGGCGTTGCTTAGATTGCTAGACGTTGCCTAGATCAAAAATGATAGCGAAATTTAAGTCGTGAAAGGGGAGTACTAGCTTCCCTTTTTAGTCTTCAACATGCAATTTTAGCCACTTTGGTCGGCGACTGATGTAGGAGTGAGATTTCGGTTTTAGCGCTTTACGGCTTGGTGAATCAAAACTGCCTAGCGTAAGCGCAATCACCGGCTCATCGTCAATAGCACCTAATGTGCTTCCGCATTTTGGACAAAAACTGCGGCTCGAATAGTCCGAAGAGCGCCATGTCGCGGGTTTCTTGTTTAACCACCGAACCTGTTCGGATCGAAACTCAAGCCAAAACTGGATCATGGCTCCCGAATGTCGTTGGCACTGCCGGCACGAACAGGTATGTGCACTTGTCGGCTCGCCGACGACTTCAAATTTGACGCTGCCACATAAACATTGGCCAGTAAAAGGTTTTGACATAGCGATACGGTTTAGTGTTGGTTTAAGCCGTATTGTAATCCAATGTTTGAATGTTGTGCTATTGATTAGTTAGCCGGAATTGTTTCTAAAAGAGACCGACATTTTTACGTATTTCACACCAGATTTGTCGAATTCGTCGCTATCGACAACCAAGCCAAACTTACGGTAAAAATCTATCGCACTAGTTCGTGCGTCACACCAAAAGCCTTCGAAACCTTCTTCCATTAAACAATCTATAATGTGGGAAAGAACACGTTTACCAATCCCTTGTCCTTGTAACTCAGGCAAAGTGGCAAACTTTCTCAATCTAGCCCTGTTGTCGTGATTGTATATGGATGCCACGCAAACCAGTTGGCCATCAATTGACGCTCCATAGTGTTCTGCTGAGTCGTCTCCATCAACCAAGCAAAACGACTCTGGTTTATTTGGCCATAGAACTTGCTGCCTCAATGGCAGAACTTGAGCAAGGTTAACTCTTGAAATTGTTATTGAATCTAATGGTAATGCGGACATCCGTTGTCTTACTCCATTTCAAAAGTGCTTTATGCAATTTGACCAAATCATTAGTCACTATGTTCATTTCGAATAGTAAATAAGTCAGTGTAACTACAGACCTAAGCAGTGTCTGCCAGTAGTCTAAATAAATCAACAACAGGAGGAAAAGTATGAAGTTTATCGATTCCAAGTCATTTACAGCAGAGCGAGCGTGGGGAGCAATTACTATTGCATCAATGCAGGGAGTTTCTACACGACTCCATTGGACAGACAAACCCTATAAGTGGCATACCAATGATGGTGAAGAAGTGTTTGTTGTCTTAGATGGAAAAGTTGAGATGAAATACCGCCAGCAAGGTATTGAGAGTAGTAAGGTAATGAATGAAGGCGACATATTTTTTGCTTCAGAAGGTATTGAACATGTCGCGCATCCGATTGGGGAAGCTCGGGTTTTGGTTGTTGAGAAAGATGGAAGTATTTAGACGTACGTTGAGTTAACTAAACAAAATCGACGTACATGAATCCATACGCTGCGCCTACCAGACAGAGCGCAGCACCAGATAACAACAATCGGCCAGCGTAACGCGCCTTTTGCCAGTTAATGGCAACGTAAGCAAATGATAAAGGTAAGATCAGTAAGGTTAAAACTCCGAATACATACTGCTTATTACCCAAAGCGATAATGGCGGAAAACAGGCTACCAGCAAAAATAAGCGCTAAGCCAATGCCTACAATTAGCGCCATAATGGACATTTCCATAAAACATATCTCACGAAACTTCTTCAGAGGCACTAGTTTACTTAATTCCCTGCAGTTAGTGCAGAAATATCAGGAGGTTTGCCATAAAACTATGTTCTACCTCTCGCTGCGTATTGTTTGCTGTTTTAACAAGTTTTTAGCGGCTTAGGGGAGTTAATGTAAAAACGGCTACATGACGCGCAGATAAGATTTAAAAATGACCATTTAGGATTGATTAACCTTGCAGTATATGTGTTAATTTCAATTGGTTTGTATGTAAGGTGTTGTTATGTATAGATTAATTTTTGTTAATGTATTTAGGCTTGTTACAGCAGCGTTTGTTTTGTGTGCTATCCCTAGTGTTGCACACGCGAATAGCCCTTATGTTGGCGTTTATAAAACCAACGATCCTCATGAAAGCTATGTCCAAGTAAAGAAGATTGACGATGAGCATTTTCTCTATACTCATCAAGGAGTAGGCAAGCTTCAGATCAAGCAAGATGGCAGTTATCTCATTGAAGACTATTATGCAAGTGGTCAGTTTAAGGACAGCGATAAAGGCAACTATCATCAGTTGTCGTACTCAGATTTCGCGTCGACCTTACACTTTGAACGAGTTGAAGTGAATAACACAGATAACATTGAAACCATTCATCATGGTCACATTAACTCGATCGATGTTGGGCACCCAAATCCAAATAAGTGCGAACAAGAGTTTCCTTTTTCTCAAGATCAACTTAACAACGATTTATTTGATTCGCTATGGCAAGACATTAGCGATGGCGAATATGGATACATAAATAGTGTGCTAATTGCGCAAAACGGGCATCTGATTGCGGAAAAATACTTTAACGGTTTCAATCAAAATGAAAAGCAAACCGTTCAATCTGTCACTAAAAGTTTGGTATCCCTAATGGCCGGTAAGGCTATTGCAGATGGTTATATTTCGAGTGTTGAGTCGCCAATCAAAAATCACCTTCCAGCTTACAAAGCTTTGTTTAAAGGTGGAAAGGAACAGATTCAAGTGAAACACCTCCTTGAGATGAGACCCGGTTGGCAATGGGACGAATGGTCTACGCCTTACACTAACTCGAACAATCCTAGAACATTGCAAATGTCTAGCAAAGACACGATCAAGTACGTAATTGAAAGGCCGTTGGCCTATGAACCGGGGAAGGTTTTTACCTACAGCGGTGGTGCAGTCGATGTGATGGCTGAAGTGGTTAAGAACGAATCACCGCAAAAAGATGCGGCAAAATATTTCAAAAAGGAGTTCGGTGAACCTTTATGCCTGTCCAACGCTAGCTGGTGGCTGATGCAAGACAAGCGAATTGGGGCTGGGGGTGGTTTGATTCTGAGACCTCGAGACATGCTGAAGTTTGGCCAGTTGGTATTGGATAAAGGTGAATGGCTGGGCGTTCCGATACTTCCTAAACAGTGGATAGTAGATAGTACTCAAAGCAAAATGTACGGAAAATTTGCCAGCTATGCGTGGTATTGGTGGAACGAAATGTCGTTAAGCCGAGGAAAACGCTACCCGAGTATTTGGGCAATGGGGTGGGGTGACCAAAATATTATGGTGCTCGACGATCTTGGCTTAGTAGTCGTAACGACGGGGTATAATTTTGAGCGAGATACTAGAGGAAAAAATATTCTAGACCAGCATATTTTGCCGAAGTTGACTCGCAAATAGCTCTAAAAAAATGTGCCAGCTCCCAAAAGGGCCGGCACATCAATTTACCATTCCGGGCTAGAGATTAACTAGGTTTATTATTCAAGACGTTATCGATATCTGCCGCTGAGTGGCGCTCCGCAAGTTGCTCCCATTCTTCCCCCCACGGTTTGTTCACGATTCGTCCTCGTTGAACAGCCGTGCGTTGGTCAATCATCTTCGCCCAACGGACCACGTTTTCATACGTATGGACTTGTAGGAATTCTGCCGCGTCGTAGGCTCTGCCTAGCACTAAATTGCCATACCAAGGCCAGATTGCCATATCGGCGATGGTATAGTCTTCACCAGCAACAAATGTATTGTTGGCGAGCTGCTTGTCCAATACATCTAATTGACGTTTTGCCTCCATCGCGAAGCGATTAATTGGGTACTCTTGCTTTTCATCGGCGTAGGCGTAGAAGTGACCAAAGCCACCGCCTAGAAACGGCGCTGAACCTTGAGCCCAGAAGAGCCAGTTAAAGGTAGTGGTGCGAGCTGCCCCATCTTTAGGTAAGAAGTGCCCAAACTTTTCTGCGAGATGTACCAGAATTGATGCGGATTCAAACACATTAACTTCAGAGTCACCGGACTTATCAACTAAAGCTGGAATTTTGGAATTTGGATTTACACCAACGAATCCGGAAGAGAACTGGTCGGAATCACCAATCTTGATCAAATGGGCATCGTATTCTGCTTCTTTGATACCCAAAGCCAATAGCTCTTCGAGCATGATAGTGACTTTTTGTCCATTTGGTGTACCAAGGGAATATAGCTGAAGTGGATGTTGGCCAACTGGCAATTCTCTCTCAAATCGAGCGCCAGCTTCTGGGCTGTTGATGTTTGCCCACTGATTGCCGCCCGCTGTATCGTTTACCCATACTTTTGGTGGAACGTATACGTCTTTGCTCATGGTTATCCCTTACTTTTTGGTTTAGCTTGCCGAATGAATTCGACCTACTGAATACGAGACCGGGATCAAAACGGTTTCATTACAAGAAGTTTGGGGAGGAAAGAACAAAAATCAAGGTCAAAAAAAACGCCAGTAATAAATACTGACGTTCTATTTGATTACTCCACAGTTCTATTGAACGGCGAATGTACCTTTCATGATTGCCCAGTGACCTGGATATGAGCAGAAGAAGGTTAAGTCTTTGCCTTTAAGATCAGCTGTTGCGAAAGTGACTGAAGTCGTGTCGCCACCGCCAATCAATTTCGTCGCTGCAAGGACACGCGCATCACCTGGTGGCAAGTATTCGTTGTCTAGGCCTGCCTTCATTGCGTCAGTTGCCAATCCTTGTAAATTAGCCGTTTCGGTTAGCACCCAGTTGTGTCCCATGACATTTGCTGGAAGTGCGCCAGTATGTTTTAGCGTTAAGTTAACGTTTTCACAGCTCGCCGGTACAGTAATCGCTGCTGTGTTGAACTTCATTGCGTCAGTTGCCTCCACGACAACGTCACATTCACTAGCAAATGAAGAAAATGAAGTAAGACCTAAGGCTAAAATCAAAAATTTACGCATAAATAACTCCTTATAGTTTTCATGGGTATAGTAGCAACTCATGATGCTGAGAAACGTTATCACTATCATATATTTGGCTAGTAACACGATTTCTTCGTGCAGATCAAAGTTTCTTCAGTTTTCATACGTGAGTTTAGAATTTTTGACTCAAACCACCTATCTCACCCTCTACCCAAACACTTCTTCGACCACTTGTGATAAAGGCGTGATGTGTTTTTCGATCAATTGACGTTCTTTTGGTAATGGCGTTAACGCCAAACGGTGTTGCCACAAGTAACGCATTTCGACTACCGCACCAAGTAGCGGAACAAAAAGCCCGATCGACTTGTATAACCACCAGGGTGTCGGTTTGGTCACAACACGTTTGTTTAATCTCTTTTCTAGCTCTGCGGCCAGTTCTTGAATAGTAAATTCTTGCCCCGTGAAATCTAGACTTCGTAATTCACCACTCGCTAACTCCTGATCTAAGGTTTCACTGACCAATCTCGCGATATCCGGTAAATAACCCCAAGTGTGTAAGGTGTCTGCTTGATGTGGCACCTGCAGCGTAACTTTGTTCTTAGATACATTAACTAAGAAATCGAACCAGGTATTTTCCGCATGGCGACCAATAAAATCGCCCGCTCTTACCGAAATAACTCGCCCACCTTTTGCACAGAACTCACTAAGACGTTGCTCCATCTGGGCCCGAATTTGTCCTTTTCGGCTCACTGGTTGAAAAGCGTGATGACTGTTTGCTTCTTCAATGTTTTCTGGATTGAACACGTAAACATTGGCTGGGAATACAAGCGTTTGTGTCTGCGGATCAAGTGAGTCTAACGTCATTTCTAACCATGATAAGCAAGACTCTTCCCACTTGTGATAGGCAGGAGATAAACCGTAAACCACCACATCTTTACCCTCAACAAATTGTTTTAGGCGCGTTGGGTTAGTCGCTTCGCCAGTTTCTGATTGCACGAGATGTGACAACTTATCCGTGGGCTTACGTACTAATGCATGGACCTGATGGCCGTCTTCAGCCAATTGATTGGCAACATAGTGGCCAAAATTACCCGTTGCACCTAACACTGCGATAGTTCGTTTTATAGAATTCATGGTTATGTCCTTCTCAATAGAGTGGTATCCGTTTGCGTTATTTGTATTATTGCTATACAAAAACGTATTAAGAACAGACAAAATCGAAGAGTGGCTATTCAAAAATGGATATCGATTGGCAAGAAGTACGTTTTTTCTATCACATTGCGACCAGTGGCAGTGTGTCCGCCGCATCGCGTGAATTAAATGTGAGTCAGCCAACGCTAAGTCGTCAGATTCAGCAACTTGAAGAAAAGCTTTCGACTTCGCTGTTTCAACGCTCAACACAAGGCGTGACTCTAACCGAAGCAGGGCAGAGCTTGTTGGGGTCCGCGAGAGCAATGTTTGAAGCATCGCAACAGTTTTCACTTGTAGCCAAGGGGCACGAGCAAGCGCTCAAAGGTGATATTCGAATT
Source organism: Vibrio sp. ABH4_348 (assembly GCF_056159765.1). Lineage (NCBI taxonomy): Bacteria > Pseudomonadati > Pseudomonadota > Gammaproteobacteria > Vibrionales > Vibrionaceae > Vibrio > Vibrio sp. ABH4_348. Next base: position 1,044,643 of record NZ_JBSWVW010000001.1, read on the forward strand.
AGCGCTAACGAAATCGTTGGCCACTATTTGCTACCTCAAGCAATAACGGCTTTTCTAAGCGATCACCCTGAAGTTAATATCGAGATAGTGATTGATAACAAAGCGACTAATCTAGCGAAGCGGGAAGCAGATATAGCTTGGCGTATGTTTCCACCAACTCAAAAAGACCTTGTAGTTCGAAAACTGCCGTCGATCCCATTGGGTTTTTTCGCACATAAAGACTATCTGAGTAAGCTGGGAACTCCAGTTAAGCCGCAAGATCTGGCGAACCATGTATTTGTTGGGTTTGATTCTTCTACCGCGATAATAGACGCGGCGAGCAGTATGGGTATTCCCATTCAACGCAAAGACTTTGCGATTCGTTCAGACAGCTTGATACAGCACCTAGCCTACTTAAAGTCTGGTGCAGGAATTGTTGTTACCCACAAAGCGGTTGGCAAAATGCTAGAAGACGTTGAGGCGATTTTACCTGTGTTGCCGTTACCGCCGTTAAGTTGCTATTTGGTCGCGCATTCTGACGTGCAGTTAAACCCTAGAATCAAGTCATTGATGAGATTTCTGGGAGAGTGGTTCACAGACCAGTATGATTACAATTTGTAGTTTTTTGATCAAAACCGAGACTTGGGAAAGCTTTGTAAGCGATTGCTAACAAACTGTCAGCAATTCTCACTACTGCTGTTAAATTTGTATTGATACTATGCATTTACTCCATAAACACACGTCCCGCCTCGCGCTCAATAACGTGATGTAAGCCGAAATCGAAAATGTAATTCACTGCACAAATGGAGTCTGATGGGTTTTCACACAATTCTGGGTGATTAGGTGCTTAGTTTCATTTGTGAGATGTAATACAATGACGGAAGTATGTTGAGTTGTGACTAGGGTCTTTTAAGGTTTGCGTTACCGATTTTCTAGGATTGATAGAGGTAGTATGAAGTTGAAGCTTTTCGGCATTTTGCTGAGTGCATTGAGTCTCGGAGTCAATGCTCAAGATACAGAGCAATTGCAAGAAGCTATCGCGACCATGAACATGTACGCGACTCAAAAATCCGCTTTTACTGACCGCTTCAGCAGCAGCTATTTTATCCTCTATAAAAAACTCCACGGAGAAGAAGCGTATTTGTCGCAGTTTGAATACCTAACGGGTATTGCCGATGAAAACCGTGCTGCGCTTATGTATAGCGCAATGAACGCAGAGCTAAATCAATCTCAAGAATTTCTCATCAAGATGCAAAAAGTCGAATCAACATGGCATGTTAATTCGATAGAGAAATTCCACATGACCAATTTCAAACTGAAAAAATACACACTGCTAAAATCGCGTTAATTCCGTTATGTTTTAGGCTGATTTAGGCTTAGACGTTTAAAGCATTGTTTACCCATATACGTTTTGACTCGTCGCCATCACTGCTTTAAGTCTTGTAAAAAAGCCCACCAAGCAAGCTTGAGTGGGCTTTCAACGCTGTTTAGCAAGTCGAACTAGACGTCTATTCTCTGCTCAGTCTTAGCGTCAAAGTAAACCGCTTTACTAAGGTCGATACCCAGTACGGCGGAATCGCCTATTTGATGGGGGATCTCTGGAGATAAACGACAGGCAATTTCTTCTCCATTAATCTCAATCATGGCAATAGTATCTGGCCCTGTAGGCTCCAGTACTTCCAAAGTTGCATCAATCATGACCCCTGTCTCTGAACTGACCAACTCATTTTCTGAGATGTGCTCAGGACGTAAACCAATCACTATGTTATTGCCTTCGTGGATTGATAGTGCTTTTGGCAATGGAATGACTTGATTGTGGCCGAGCCCCAGACGAATCAATCCAAAAACTTTGCCCGACTCATCGACTTTTACTGCGGTATGGATGAAGTTCATGGATGGCGAACCCATGAATCCAGCGACAAACATATTGTTTGGCTTGGTGTAGATGTCGTGTGGTGTACCAAGTTGCTGAAGTTCACCATCTTTCATTACCGCAATTCGGTCGGCGAGTGTCATTGCTTCAATTTGATCGTGGGTGACATAGACAATCGTGGTTTTCAGCTTCTGATGGAGGCGTTTGATCTGATGTCTCATCTCAACTCGTAATTTCGCATCAAGATTCGAAAGTGGTTCATCGAACAGATACAGCTTTGGTCGACGCGCTAGAGCGCGCCCCATAGCGACTCGTTGTCTTTGACCACCTGATAGTTGAGCTGGTTTGCGGTCCAACAAATGGTCAATTTGTAGCATGTTGGCGACGCGTGATACTTCTTCATCTATTTCAGTTTTGGGCAACTTTCTAATTTTAAGACCAAATGCAATGTTATCTCGAACTGTCATGTTCGGGTACAAAGCGTAGGACTGAAACACCATGGCAATATCTCGGTCTTTCGGCTCGACTTCAGAGACATCTCGGCCGTCAATCACGATGGCGCCAGATGAAATGTTTTCCAAACCGGCGATGGTGTTCATTAAGGTGGATTTACCACAGCCAGATGGGCCAACTAAAATAAGAAACTCACCAGAATCGATACTGATATCAATCCCTTTTAACGTTTCTTGTTCAGCTTTTGGGTAAGTTTTTCGTATTTGTTTAAGAGTTAAAGCGGCCATAGTCTTATCCTTTTACAGAGCCAGCGGTGAGACCGCGAACAAAATATTTACCAGCGAGTACGTACACAACCAAGGTTGGTAGCGCGGCGATAATGGCAGCTGCCATGTCGACGTTGTATTCCTTCACACCTGTACTGGTGTTAACTAAGTTGTTAAGTGCGACGGTGATTGGTTGAGTATCAGAACCGGAATAGACAACGCCAAATAGGAAGTCATTCCAGATATTGGTGAACTGCCAAATCACGGTCACCATAATGATGGGTAGTGATAGTGGGAGTAGTATCTTGAAGAAAATAGTAAAGAATCCAGCGCCATCCAATTTTGCTGCTTTGACCAGCTCATCTGGAATGCCCACGTAGAAATTCCTAAAGAATAAGGTGGTGAAAGCGGCACCGTAAATGACGTGCACCAAAACCAATCCAGTTGTCGTATTCGCTAACCCGAGCTTCCCGAGTACGGCAGCCATTGGCAACAACACGACTTGGAAAGGAATGAAGCAACCAAATAGCAATAAGCTAAAGAACAGATTTGAGCCGCGGAATTGCCATTTAGAAATGACATAACCATTGAGTGCACCAACCATAGTGGAAAGTACGACAGCAGGGACGACCATCTGAATGGAATTCCAGAAATATCCTTTAACGCCTTCACACTTCACGCCTGTACAAGCGCCACTCCACGCTTTTCGCCACGCTTCGAACACCCACTCAGTAGGTAAACTCATCAGGTTACCAGCGCGAATGTCTGGCAGAGTCTTAAATGAGGTGATGACCATGACAAAAAATGGGATTAGGTACACCAAACAGAAAAACAACAAAATGCTGTAGATGGTGATCCGACCAAAATTTAGAGATGCGGTCATGATTTCTTCTCCCTAAGTTCTGAATACAGATAAGGCACTAATATTGCCAAGATTCCAGCCAACATCATCATTGCGCTGGCCGCGCCGAGACCAATTTGTCCGCGGGTAAATGAATGTGCATACATAAACAGGGCAGGTAAGTCAGATGAATATCCCGGACCACCAGCGGTCATTGCGGTGACCAAATCAAAGCTCTTGATCGCGATGTGTGAGGTAATAATTACGGCACTGAAAAAGACGGGACGCAAACAAGGTAAAATAATTCGCCAATACACAGTAGGTAAACTGGCACCATCAATTTGGGCTGCTTTCACTATTGAATTGTCAATCCCGCGAAGACCAGCAAGGAACATGGCCATGACAAAGCCAGATGATTGCCAAACGGCGGCGATGACCAAGGTATAGACCACCATTTCACTGTCTACAATCCAGTCAAATTGGGCATTTTCAAACCCCCAATCATGGAGCAATTTTTCAATGCCTAAACCGGGATTAAGAATCCATTTCCAAGCGATACCAGTAACAACAAATGACAATGCCATTGGGTAAAGATAGATAGTTCGTATGGCTCCTTCGTTGCGAATGTTTTGGTCCAGCAAAATTGCTAACAAAACACCTAGCCCGATAGCAACAATGATAAACAGCCCGCCAAAAACGGCTAAGTTGCCTATGGAAGTCATCCAACGGTCGTTTATGAGTAGCTTTTCGTATTGAGCGAAGCCAACGAATTTAAAACTGGGTAGAAATCGTGAATTTGTCATGGACAGCGCCGCTGTCCAAAATATGTAGCCATAGATACAAACGACGGTGATTAACATAGTGGGTGCCAACACTAATTTGGGCAGCCAATTTTGTAATTTATCACCGAACGAACGACTAGAGCGTGATTGCTGAAGTACTTGCTCCATGAAGAATCCTTCTTCAAAACGGTTTAGGTGCAACTACGGATTTACTGTGAGGCACCGACAGATGGGCAAAATAATGCATCTGTTATTGGTGACCCAGTCATCAATATCAGCGTGCATTGAAAAAGCGGCGACACTTGTCCCTACTGATGAAGCAATCTTCATCTATCAAGTGACGCCGAACCAAGGAATTAAGGTAAGCCGCAGGCCACGGCTCCCTGCGAATTACAACGCTTGTTGAACGGCGCTGGCTAACTTTTTAGTTGCTTCTTTAGCTGTGATTTTGGAGTCATTAAAGTAGTTTGTGACTACGTCGACAATCGCACCTTGAACGTAGCTAGTGGTCGCCATACCTTGAGAGAAACTAGGTACTAAGCCGCCATTTGACGCTGACGCTTGGAATGCTGAGAATGAATCTTTAGCACAAGAATCAAAGTTGCTGTAGTCCATGTCTGTACGAACTGGAATTGAGCCTTTGTTTAGGTTAAACGTCTCTTGGAAACTCGGATTTAAGATGGTTGATGCCAACGCTTTTTGAGCCGTTTCGTTGCCTTTGTCTTCCAATTGGAAGAATGCAAAGCTATCGACAACGTGTGTGAAGCTGTCTTGAGTTCCAGGTACTGCGACACAAAGGTAATCTTTACCAGCGACTTTGCCCGCTGCAGAAAATTCGCCTTTTGCCCAGTCACCCATGATTTGCATTGCCGCGTCACCGTTGATAACCATAGAGGTAGCAATGTTCCAGTCACGTCCAGTTGCATCTTTATCCATGTAAGATTTAACGCGTTTGAACTGTGCTAGCGCTTCTTCCATTTTTGAACTTTGTAGTGTTGCGATATCGTGGTCAATGAAGGCTTTTTTGTAATCTTGTGCGCCAAGAACACTTAGCGCAATAGCTTCAAATAGCGTAGAGTCTTGCCAAGGGTCACCACCGTTTGCCAGCGGAGTGAAGCCTGCCGCTTTGATTTTTTCCGCTGCTTCAAAGAACTCATCTAATGTTGTCGGTACTTTTGCTCCTGCCTTAGCAAACACTTCAGGGTTTACCCATAGCCAGTTTACTCGGTGTACTCCTACTGGTACGGCAGAGTATGAGTTGTCGTACTTCATGAAGTCCGCGATAAGATCTGGAAGAACGCCATCCCATTTTCCTTTACTGGCAACATCATCCAAATTTGTTAGAAAGCCCAAATTACCCCACTCTTGAATCTCGTGACCAACAATCATCGCAGCAGCTGGTGGATGTCCGGCCACTGCGCGTGTTTTAAGTACTGTCATTGCACTTTCACCGCCACCACCAGATACCGCAAAATCTTTCCATGAGTGACCTTGATCTTCGAGCATACTTTTTAGCGTTGCTGCTGCTTTGGCTTCACCGCCTGAAGTCCAGTAATGAAGTACTTCGACTTCACCAGCGTGCGTAGATGACATAACACCAGCGAGTGCTAGACCGAGTAAGGTTTTGTTCATTTTCATCTTTAGTTCTTCCATGTTTATTGTTCTTAGTTGAGCAATTTCTTAGCTGAGAAACCGCTTAGTTAAGCAATAGTTGCTTCACGTTTTTCTGAATCACAACGAGTTATGCGTGGAGTCATAACTCATTGCTTTTCGTCCATCCTTGGGAAAATTAGGATGTGAAAAATATGTTAACTATTGGTAACGAGCGAAAGGCTACAAATGGTTATAGGTTTGTAAGGGTGGGCTTACATTGAAATTTTGGTTATTTAAAACAATTGGATAGAGCAATGCTGTAGGTGTTTTAACTTGGGTTAATTCATGTTCAGTTGAAAGGCAGCACAATATGGAGCATGATTTGTAAGTGAATTGTTAATTATCTTGATGTTAAAAAATACTTCGATTAAGAATTGGTTTTTGGACCTTCAGATAAAACCGCCAGTTGTGTTGTCCACTTTAATTGTTGCTGCCGTGATGTTGCAGTTTTTGGTACCGAAGCTGTTTCATCCGAGTTTCAATTCGACTTGGATAGGAATCGATTTAATTTTGCTTGGACTATTTGTGTCTTTTACGGCCAAGTATCAACTGACGAGAGCTCGCTCGACATTCGAGACCTTTGATTTACCGACGAAACTGGAAACCACCGGGCTTTTTAGACTTAGCCGCCATCCAATTTATGTCGGGATGACTCTTGTCTTGGTTGGTGTTGTTCTCTTGGTTGGATTGAGTGCGGTGACGCTGCCACTTATTGTTTTGTGGGTTATGGTTATCGGCCAATATATGAACTACGAAGAGCGCATCATGCAGCAGCATTTTGGCCAGTGCTATTTAAACTACTGTTGCAACGTAAGGCGTTGGCTATAGTTTTCCTTAACTCAAATAGGGTTCCGCATGGTCTTTGGCCCAGTTTAAGGTGTGGTCGACAAATTTTGGGACATGTATGGCGTTCTACTTTTGGTTGAATGGTGCTCAAGTTTTAGGGGCCGCACCAACGACAACGGCCACGAATCTTATTCCTGTCTTTGCAACTGCCATTGCCGTTTTGTTGGGAATATGGCCAATTTGGGCCCAATGGTTGGGGTTAGCTATGGCTATTGCTGGTATAACTATTGCCAATCGAAACACAGAAAGTGCGGCTAAGGAAATTCAAAATACAAATAAGTCCTTGATTGGCAGTTATAAATAGTTAGCGAGTAGGGGGGAATTTCTTACTCATACCTTTACTTTTATTCAGCACTTTATAGCCAAGTTTCTCGTAAAAAAGGGGTTCGTCGGCAATCATGGCAACATAAGTACCATGATAAGCATTTTGACTGAGATAGCTGTCAATGTGCTCCATGATCATTCGGCCAATTCCTTTCCCTTGGTATTGTGGGTCGACAGCGACATCTACAATCTCAAAATGACACGCTCCATCACCAACCACTCTGCCCATTCCAATAAGAGAGCCATTATTACGGACTGATACACCATAAAAGGTATTCGGTAACCCAATTTCTGCCGCTTTAAGCGCTTTAGGTGACATACCCGCTTTGACTCTCATGTCACAATATTCTTGAGGTGTAGGCACAGAATCCTCAATCGTCAAACCACTATAGTGCGTTTCCATATTACAGCTCCTTCGTAAAGAGGCTGCATTTTTACATGGAACTGTATAAATATGCAGATCAAATTTTTATTTGACATTGAACAGCATACCGAAGTCTTTTTCAGTTCGAATACTACTCAAAAGAGTCTTTAAATATTCGTAGGCAGCGCTATGAGCATAATTACCCATACTGATGCGTTTTACACCTAACTCTTGCAGTCTACTGAAACTTGGTAATGCTTGGGAGCTCATCACATTCAATGGTATTTGAATGGAATCTACGATGCATTTGATATCCGCTTCCCCTGTCAAAAATGGTACAAATAGGCCATCTACTCCCGCGTTTTGATAGCATTGACCGCGAGATAATGTTTCGTCAGTTTGATTTTCAGATCCCAATAAAAAGGTATCGGTTCTCACGTTGATAAAAATGCGGGTATTTTGTTTTTCTAATTCTGACTTAAGCCAAGACACCTTCTCTGAAAAAAAGTGTTGGGGAACAAGAGACCGCTTACTTTCCCTCACTAAACTATCTTCTATATTGATGCCTACAACGCCCAACTCATGAAGTTGTTTGATATTAGTTAAAACCTGTTGTAGCGAGCTGCCGAATCCAGATTCGATGTCGACAGTTAGAGGTAAATTGGAAACACGTTTGATGCTTTCGACACGTTTAATTAACTCAGAAAATGGAAAATTTTCGCCATCAAGAAAGCCTAATGAAGAAGCGATGGCTGCACTTGAAGTGCCGATGGCTTGAAAGCCGGATTCCTGTGCAATTTCAGCACTAATTGCGTCCCAAACATTACATAAAATTAAAGGTTGTTTTTGTTGGTGTAAATCGAAAAATTCCATAGTGCTCTCACTGTCAAAATAGGTAGGAGAAGAATACTTTGCCGAAATATTTTGGTTGGCCATTTCCGGTACTTAAGGTTTAGCGCAGCGAATGACACAGCTTCAATTAGGTCAATCAAATCAGTTGTTCAGCATTGCATCTATGTTTTATGACAAGATTTGATGGATATTTAAATCGTAGAGCTTTTTTGTCCGATAACATTTATTCGCAGCATAAGAAATTTTGCCCAGTGGGCTACAAAAATTGCCCATATCTATTGAGGTGTCAGCAAAAATCCATTTTCTTGCGGCACCCAATTCCAAATTGGAAAGTTGCAGCTGATATCCAGCAATTTGCACTAGTGTTTTTGGTTACTATTCCATCAAACATTAACTCGGTGACGGCAAAATGGGTTATAAGCTACTGCGACTGGACGAGCTGATGTCGCATGAGTTTTCGCAGATAGAGGGTGACTGGCAGGTTGTTACGAATAGGGAATTGCTAGGTTCGGCAAAATCGATTTATTCGTATTCAAAAGCAAGAGAGCTGCTCAATTCTGGGGAGTTGGTACTTTGGACGGAAACACCTCGTTCTCCTTTATTTAAGTACGATTCTGACTCTCAAACATGGGGTATTGACCCCAAATTCGAACACACACTTTATTCCTCTGCTAAATGCCGATACCTATCGCGACTTAATATGGGTTCTGGTGTGCCCACGGGTTCAAGTGTTTCGAATGGCCTAACGCAAGCAGCTAGAGAAGCGTCGACGCAATCTTCAAGTCTCCCAACCGGTTCATCATCTAATGTCAGTTCAGAGTGCACAGAGCCGCAACCACTTCCAGAGAATAGCAGTAAGCCAAAATTTGAATATGTATTTGAAATTGCAGGGCCAGAGCAAATAGCGGCAAAAATCGGCGGCTATGAATTCTCTTTGGCAGCAACGGAGCAAAGCGCGGAGCTCTCGGGTTGGCAGCGTGAGCGCACTGAGAAGGGTTACCGCTACAAAGTTGTCTCTGTTGATGACGAAACGAGAAGCCTTAATGTAAAAATTGCTGGTGAGTTAACTCAGCTGACCATCCATGACATTACGCTTGACCCAATTGGAAGTAATGTCGTTCGGGACAAGTTTGTGCCGGTTATCCCTGCTCTGCAGTTGGGTAAGCGACTTGGGCTGCCAAGTTATGGCTTTTTATACCACTTTGTGGGGACTGAGCTTGTACACGAATGGTCGTTTCCCGAATCAGATAAAGCCGTCTTTAACACAACCAAATCAACTAAATCCTCAATTAGTGATGATTTGTTAAGTGACAAAAGCCAATCAGCATTGCTTCTTTATTGGCAAAAAAACAACCAAGCGGTGACAAATCAAACTTTGGTTCACTCTGCGGTACGGCTCGCTAATGATGAATTAGCGGCAATCGATCAAACTTGGTTGGAAGAAAATGGTATCATCATTGATGTAAATGCATTGCTCGAACATGTTTCTTATTCTGAATCTGATTTAATTGAGCCAAATTCCACTAATACACAAAATCAAGAAGAAACCGTAAACAAGTACACAGTTAGATCTTTACCAAATGGTGAGCGGGAATCTTGGGGAGAAATAGCCGCTAAATTTCAACTGTCAGCTAATGAACTGCTTGACCTCAATCCGCAATACGCAGACAACCCAATGAGCTTGGCTGTTGGCGATGAGTTGACAGTCATGGGACCTAAATCAAATCGATATGCTGGACAAAAGATTAGAACCTACCCAGATAAAGAACCAGTCGCTTACAACAAGCCCGCTGAGAGTACTTATTCATTTGATAATACCCATCTCATAGATAAAAAACTTTTGGCAGTTTCAAGCCGTCAGTTAGTTTCCAGTGCCTTACCCATAGTGAATTTACGCAGCTACAAACTATTTCGAATAGGGGTATTTTTTGATGGTACAGGAAACAACCGTGTCAACGACGAACACAAAGAGAAGCACGGTGACAAATCGCGAACTAACATAGTCAGGTTGTTTGAAAGCTATTCAGTAATAACAGGAGAGCAAGACAAAATTTACGTATCGGGCGTTGGTACCGTCGACGGTTTAGAAAACAAACCAGAAGTTATTGATGCCGGGGATGATGAAGAAAAAACATCCACTCAATCTGGTGGGGTGAGTCAAATATTTGGTTCGACGGGTGCGTTTTATAAATGGCAGTCTTTATTAAATGAGCTTCACAAGATGCTACGGACCGAGTCTCTAGTCGGAGAGATTCATATAGAATTCGACGTTTTTGGCTTCAGTCGAGGTGCAGCGTTGGCGCGCCACTTTGTTAACGCCATTTCATTAGGTTTCCCGAATTACAATCAAACGTTTGTAGCGGATGTATCTTGTTATGGGTACCCAAATTATTGTTCATTTACACCGGCTTACCCAATTACCCCAAATCTCTTTGGTTTAGCCGGCAGTCAAAGCAGTCAACGCTTTGATGACACGAGATTGTACAGAAAAAGTGACCTCGTTAGCTTGTCAGCTCGATTTGTTGGTCTATTTGATACTGTGGGCTCGTTTTATTGGCCCGGCAATGAAAACAATGGTGAGTTTAAGCTTGGATTAAGGCCAGATTGTGCGGAAAAAGTGTTGCAGCTTTGTGCCCATCATGAATACCGTAAGAACTTTCCACTTACTTGTTTAAAAAAAGATGGCCAGCTTCCTGCCAACTTTTTTGAAGAGGTATTTCCGGGGGCTCATAGTGACGTTGGTGGGGGTTATCCATCAAAACGTCAATACAATGAAAGGGGCTTTGACGAGCAATATGGTGTACCTAGAAATAGTAGCTATAACCGTATTTTGCTCCATCGAGAAAGTTATGGTCACAAAAAGATCGAAATGATGAAGCCTACGCAGTGGGGAGTTACTGATGGAGGTTTTAGCGAGTTTATAAAAAATCAAAGAGAAGTAGAGGCTAAAAAATTACAAGAAAAGTATGTTGAACAAGAGATACATACTAGAGTGCTTATTCATGGTTCAGACCTTTTATATTATGTATTACAACCAGCAAACAATGTACTTGCCTCTTTACCTTTGCTTCGAATGTATGAGATTGCGAAGAAAATTGGAATCAAGTTCAAAGGTTCTGGTGCTAGTCTGATAATGCAGGAGGATTGGGAGCATGAAACTGACTTTGAAAGTTATTGGATCTCTTTGAAAAATAAAGAGATAGGGGCAATTACAGAAGACGATTGGTCACACTTAATAAAAGACGATGATTTAGAAGTATTACATAGATCTCACGATACCGTTATTAATCCCGGATTTGATTCATTTTTAGAAAATCGTATTAATGGAATTACCAAAGACCAACATGGTAAGCCAAAGAGGAATATTTTTGAAAACAAGTAGTCACTATATAATCAGTCGGTATCTGGTAAGGTTAACTATATCGGTTGTATGTCTTATTATTATCGGTTGCGAACCAGTTAAAAATGATAAACAGGATATTATTTCAACCTCGGTATCTGGAGGTTCAGCTCAAGGTGATTATTCAATTCGTGAAATTGAATTAGTCTATAAGGGGGGAGGCTCTTCGAATCTTTCTTTTGGATTCGTTAATGGGCCGTCTGGTGCGCATATGTCTGTTGGTGGAATTGGTATACCAATAAAAATTAATGGCTACTGGTCATCACATGAAGATGTCGACAGTAGAGAAAAACAGGTTTTTTACAAACTACAAAGCCAAGTAGATATTGAATTAGTGGAGCAGAAATTAAACACATACAGAAATTTGTACAAAAATTTTGACTCAAATGTAGGGTATATTGAAGTCCTAGTTGATAAAGATATCTTTGAGTTATGGTTTGTTTCTCAATGCTCAATGAGTAATGACTGTTCATGGCGAGATAATGCCGATCCCAATAGTTATATTGTCGTAGAGGATTTTGACAAGTTCCTCATCCATAGAGGACGTGCAAAAACATCTGAAATTGCTTTTCCAAACTCACCTTACGATATCCGTCATTTTTGGAAGGACGAACATTTTAAAGACCAGCAATTTATTACTCACTTTGACGCCTATACTCGCGATGGCGAAAAACTGAGGTATGCACAGCTCATTGGGGAGTTTGAGCGTTTTGAAGCCTATTGGAAGGTGAAAACTTATGAAGTCGATGATGAGGGACTGCCGATTTATCGAGATTACTTTATGATAGAAGGGAAAATTGATCCGGCTGAACTGCGAGAAAAAACTACGGCAGTGCGCAATATCATGAAGCAAAGTAATCATCGTAGTCGATATTTAATTACTGCGGATTCAAACGGGGAGTTTGCAATCAATTACTTCCAATCTTGCCTTATAATTGGTTGCCCAGATGGGGGGAATATTGACGACGAAAGAATTACTTACCTAGAGTCTCAAAGAGGTTATTCAATTGAACTATTTCGCGGTCAAGGTATTCACTCTAATCAACCATTTCCAGGCGATAAAGAAAATCGATTGTTTAAGTGATTCTTACCAGTATGATTTTGTTTCAATCTCGTATTTTTCGAATTTCGTTAACTTTGGTTCTTATTTTTTCAACCATATTGGGAGCCAAATTTTGGTGGGAGTCTGAGGAACGAAAGTCAAAAATCATAGCCACTTCAGTTTCTGGCGGTTCAGAAGGGGGACCTCATTCAATTCGAGATATTGAACTTGTTTATGAAGGTGGAGGTGCGTCGCACTTGTCTTTTGGATACGTGAATGGCAGAGCTGGAGCTCATATGTCCGCAGGTAACGTTCAAGTTCCAATAAAGGTGAGGGGTTACTGGACTAAATATAGGGATGAGGATAAAGGAACCAAAAAAGTATTTTATAGATTTGATAATGAAGTTGACTCAGAGTTAGTAAAACAAAAAATACAAACATATCGGAATATGTACCAAAACTTCGATGCTGATATTGGTTGGTTGGAGGTAACCGTTAACGGTAAGTATTTTGAACTATGGTTAAAGTCCGAATGTCGTTTCAATAATGATTGTACCGTTAAGCCGGATATTGACCTTAAAGGACATATCGAACAAGGTCGTCGCGATAGACTTCTCATTCACAAAGGTGAAGCGCAAGTGTCTGAAATTGCCTTTCCAAATTCTCCTTACGATATCCGCCACTTTTGGGAGGACGAGCATTTTAAAGACCAGCAATTTATTACTCATTTTTCTGCCTATACTCGTGATGGTGAAAAGCTTAGGTATGCGCAGCTTATTGGCGAGTTTGAGCGATTTGAAGCTTATTGGAAGTTAGATACCTATGAGCTCGATGATAAAGGACTACCGATTTATCGAGATTACTTCATGATCGAAGGAAAAGTTGATCCGGTTGAACTGAGAGAAAAGACAACGGTAGTACGTGATATCTTCGGGCAAAATAGCAACCATAGCCAGTACTTACTCACCGCGGATTCAAACGGAGTGTTTGTCATTAGCTATTTTCTGCCTTGTTCTTATACAGGTTGTCCTGACACAAGCACTAATGATAGCAGAATAATTTTTAAAGATTCTCAACCAGGTTATTCAATTGAACTATTTCGGGGTCAAGGCATTCACTCTAATCAACCATTTCCAGGCGATAAAGAAAATCTACTTATTAAATAGTTGGTCATTTTCCAATAAACTAATAGGAAATGATAATAGACACGCCTTCCCAGCTGGCGGTTGGTTTTTTGTTTTCGCTTTGGTGCCATTGTTCTATTTCATCCCATGAATGATGGCCGCTCTCAGATTCACTATCAAACCAGGTTCCACGCTCATCGTTCAAAATCCACTGATTTTTCAGCAAGCCTTCATCATTTAGAAAAGAGATTAGAGAAATTTTTAACTGCCGTTTTGTCTCGTTTCGGTGAGAGCGTTGCTCGGTTAAATTAACTCCTAGCTGTTTTAGTTGTGAGAACTCAATTGGAAAACGCCTCCTAATCACCTTGTGTGCGTCGGGAACGATCTGTATCTGGATAGAAAATCCTAAAGACATCAGAACATGACTCATCATAAACAGTGGATTACCACCATCTTTAGCAACAAAACGGTTTGGGTTATCAAGAGCACCTATGCCGGTTATCGAATAGATCTTTGAGGCGAGTTTGTGTTCTTGCAAAGACGTATCAATAGTTGTCCACCGTTTTGAAAAAGTCTGTGTGGCAGTATCAAATTGAGCGACGTTTATTACGCTGTCTGGGAGTTCTAAGTCGCGAATACACGCTACGATACAGTAAGGTCCGCACATACTCGTGTGTAAAGGTTGTTGCAATTTGGGGAGAGCCATATTTGTAGTCCGGAAATACTTCGATAACAAACAATGCTCAATGTTACTAAGTCATTTTTAGGATTTCTTTTAAATAGAACAAATTAGAGTCAATTTGGTTTATAACATTTTCCAATGATGCACTTAAACAAACCATCATTAGTATCCGGTCAGCACCAAATATCCCATGACTACACTATAGTTAACTCAGTCAAAATCTTTCTGTGGTGACAAATCATGTATGGCTTTTCAGTAACCTTTAGAGGCAGTTATGAACAGGCAATTACGGCTGAACCTGATATCGGCTTGCTATTACCGTGCAATGTGGTGATTAGAGAAGAAGACAATGGTCAGATTACCGTTTCTTTTATGGACCCTTCTGCGGTATTAAATTTAGTCGACCGCCAAGATATCAATCCTTTAGCTATAGAAGTAAAACAAAAGCTGCAACGCGTTCGTGATGGTTTGGTTATCTAACTGAGACGATCTAAGTTTTGTCATTTTTTAAGGGGTTTTGAAGTATTGTTCTAATGCTTCTTACTGTTAATTTATAACAGCATGTTTCGCTGAAAGTTAAAATTTTGTATCGATTAACTCTCTTCTCCCTGACGTTTCTTTCTCCAATTTCCAGCATAAAAATTCGTGAAGTATTGATTCTCCAAGGCAAAGATCAATTTCAAGAGTTATTGATCACATTTTACGTGAGATCTATATGTCGTGTCTTTGAACGCGATCTGTGCCTACATATAGTAAATTTCTGCAGATCTTTCTTTGAAATATAAATGATAATGATTAACATTAAGGTGTTTTGAGGCGTTACCAACGTCTTAAGTAAAATCATCTTTCAAAGGGAATCATCATGAAAATTACTGTGTATTCAAAACCCAATTGTATGCAATGTGTGGCAACAACAAGAGCTTTGAGTGCCAAAGGTGTTGATTATGACTTGGTCTCACTAAACGAAGACCAAGCAGCTTTGTCTCATGTGGAGTCTTTAGGTTACCGACAAGTACCTGTTGTTGTAGCCGGGGATGACCATTGGAGTGGCTTCCGTCCAGATCGCATTCGTCAACTATGAGCGAATTGGTTTATTTCTCCAGTGCGTCTGGCAATACCAAACGGTTTATCGAAAAACTGGGTATGCCTGCCAAGCGCATACCGATAACTGAAGGCGAAGCCTTTCAAAATCCCGAGAAGCCATTTGTTTTGGTGTGTCCGACTTATGCTGATGGGAACGGCAAGGGCGCCGTTCCCGAGCAGGTGATAAGCCTACTCAAAAATCCATCAGTTCGAGACTTATTGCGCGGAGTAATTGCAAGTGGAAACCGCAATTTTGGCCATTTGTTTGCTTGCTCGGGTGACATCATTTCAAGAAACTGCCGGGTGCCAATACTGTACAAATTCGAATTAGCGGGCACCCCTAAAGATATCAACGCGGTCTCTCAAGGTTTACATTCTTTCTGGTTAAAACAATGACAACATCGACTACAGCGTCACGTTCAGACTTAGATTATCACGCACTCAATGCGATGCTTAATCTACTGGACGAGGCTGGCAACATTCAATTTGATGCGGATAAAAAAGCCGCACGACAGTACTTTTTGCAACACGTGAATCAAAATACGGTCTTTTTCCATAACCTCAATGAAAAACTCGGATACTTAAAAAAAGAAGGTTATTACGAGTCAGAAGTATTAGAACAATACTCTGAAACGTTTCTTCACGAAATCTGGGATAAAGCTTACGCCCACAAATTCCGTTTTCCTTCTTTCCTTGGTGCGTACAAATTTTTCACCGCGTATGCACTGAAAACCCGAGATGGAAAACGCTATCTAGAGAGATTTGAAGACCGAGTTGTGATGACTGCGCTAACGCTTGCTCGTGGCGATACTAATTTCGCGGTCAATCTTATGGAAGAGGTCTTGTCTGGTCGTTTCCAACCTGCGACGCCAACCTTTATTAATGCTGGCAAAAAGAGTCGTGGAGAGTTGATATCCTGTTTCTTATTGCGAGTTGAAGATAACATGGAAAGCATTGGACGTGCGGTCAACTCATCGCTACAG
Source organism: Vibrio sp. ABH4_348 (assembly GCF_056159765.1). Taxonomy (NCBI): domain Bacteria; kingdom Pseudomonadati; phylum Pseudomonadota; class Gammaproteobacteria; order Vibrionales; family Vibrionaceae; genus Vibrio; species Vibrio sp. ABH4_348. The sequence continues at coordinate 1,061,190 of NZ_JBSWVW010000001.1, forward strand.
CTTTCCCGTCGTGGTGGCGGCGTTGCTTTGTTGCTGACCAACTTGCGCGAAAACGGTGCACCAATTAAGGGGATTGAAAACCAATCTTCTGGCGTAATACCAGTGATGAAACTGCTCGAAGATAGTTTCTCCTACGCAAACCAATTGGGCGCTAGACAAGGCGCGGGAGCGGTATATCTTAACGCTCATCACCCCGACATTATGCGTTTCCTAGACACTAAGCGTGAAAATGCCGACGAAAAAATTCGAATTAAGACATTGAGCCTGGGTGTGGTAATCCCTGATATCACGTTTGATTTGGCGAAGCAGAACAAGGATATGTATTTGTTCTCACCGTATGACGTTGAACGAGTCTACGGTAAACCGTTTTCTGATATCAGTGTTACTGAGCATTACCATGACATGGTCGAAAATGCGGAAATCAAAAAGACCAAAATCAATGCTCGTCAGTTATTCCAGACTCTGGCCGAAATTCAATTTGAGTCAGGTTATCCATATATCATGTTTGAAGACACGGTGAACCGACTCAATCCAATTGACGGTCGAATTACCATGTCGAATTTGTGTTCAGAAATCCTACAGGTTTCCGAAGCATCTGAATTCAAAGACGACTTAAGTTACGAAAAGTTGGGTAGCGATATTTCTTGTAATTTAGGTTCTCTCAACATCGCCAAGACTCTAGATGGTAACGACTTAGAAAAATCTGTTGATGTCGCGATTAGAGCGCTAACTGCCGTTTCAGAAATGAGTGCGATTGACAGCGTACCTTCAATTCGCAAAGGCAATGATGACAGCCATGCCATTGGTCTTGGCCAAATGAATCTGCATGGCATCTTGGCGAGAGAGCGTATCCACTATGGAAGCGACGAGGGCATTGATTTCACTCAAGCGTATTTTGCCGCGGTTGCTTTCTACGCAATTAAGGCGTCGTGCCAAATTGCACAGGAACGCGGTCAGAGCTTTGTTGGCTTTGAACGTTCTGATTACGCTAGTGGTATTTTCTTTGACCAATATCTAAACGAATCGTTTTTGCCGAAAACGGAACAAGTGGCGCAAGTATTTACTCGCTTCAAAATCAAACTGCCGACTCAAGCCGATTGGGCTGAGCTCAAGCAGCAGGTGATGGAACACGGTTTGTTTAACCGAAACCTGCAAGCGATTCCGCCGACAGGTAGTATTAGTTACATCAACTATTCAACGTCTTCTATTCATCCGATTACATCGAAAATTGAGATTCGAAAAGAAGGGCAGGTAGGTCGTGTTTATTATCCAGCGCCATACATGAACAATGAAAACTTGGAATTTTACACTGATGCCTACGAAATTGGCCCATTCAAGATAATTGATACCTATGCGGCTGCTACTCGTCACGTTGACCAAGGCTTATCTTTAACCTTGTTCTTCCCGGCGAGCGCGACGACTCGAGACATCAACAAAGCGCAAATTTATGCTTGGAAAAAAGGTATTAAAACCTTGTATTACGTTCGTCTCCGTCAAGAGGCGCTCGAAGGCACACAGATGGATTCTTGCGTATCTTGTACGCTGTAGGTGGTGATATGACTTCAACAAACAACTCTTTGGGTAATAAGCCTGTAGCGATTACTCGTGCAATCAATTGGAACCGATTAGAAGATGATAAAGATCTTGAGATTTGGAATCGTCTAACCGTTAACTTCTGGTTGCCAGAAAAAGTGCCCCTCTCTAACGATATTCCAACGTGGAATCAGTTAACCGAAGAAGAGCAAACCCTCACTATTCGCGTATTCACTGGCCTAACCATGCTGGACACCATTCAAAATACGGTTGGCGCTCCGGCATTGATGCCGGACGCGGTGACGCCTCATGAAGAAGCGGTACTAACCAATATTGCTTTTATGGAAGCGGTTCACGCACGTAGTTACTCGTCGGTATTTTCAACCTTGTGTACGACGCCTCAGATAGATGAAGCGTTTAGGTGGTCTGAAGAAAATGCGCATTTGCAGCGCAAGGCTGAGCTTATTCTTCGCGAATACCGCGCGGAAGATAATGCCTTGAAAAAGAAAGTCGCCAGCGTATTTCTAGAGAGCTTTTTGTTCTATTCGGGTTTTTATTTGCCTATGCATTGGTCGAGTCGAGCGAAGTTAACCAATACCGCTGATTTGATTCGCTTGATCATTCGCGACGAAGCGGTTCATGGCTATTACATCGGCTACAAGTTCCAAAAAGCCTATCAGCAGCTGAGTGAACAAGAACAAGCCGATATTAAAGATTATGCATTTTCATTGATGTTTGACCTTTATGAAGTGGAGAACAGCTACACTGAAGAGCTATACGATTCGGTTGGTCTGACCGAAGACGTGAAGCATTTTCTTCATTACAACGCCAACAAAGCGTTAATGAATTTGGGCTTTGAGCCGTTGTTCCCCGACGAAGTTTGCGAAGTAAACCCGGCAATACTATCGGCTTTGTCGCCTAATGCTGATGAAAACCACGACTTCTTCTCTGGGTCTGGCTCGTCTTATGTTATTGGACAAGCGGTCGCGACTGAAGACGAGGATTGGGACTTCTAAGTCAAGTTTTGATACGAAGCTACCATTGTATTTTCCATTGGTTGTCGATCAAAGTATCTAAATCTTTGTAATTGCATAGTAAAAGCTTGGGTGCGCACCCAAGCTTTTTTATTGGAAGAAAACAATCACAGAGGAATCCAAGATGTACCCAGATGTCATATTGCTTAACGGTACCGGTAGCTCAGGCAAAACAAGTGTAGCGAAAGAGCTGCAAGAACTTCTTGAACAGCAGTACCTTAACTTTAGTATCGATAGTGTGCTCTATGCTTTACCGCCCTCAGACCTAAAAAAGATGATTGCTGGTCAACCTATTGAACGGGGCGGGTATGATTATGCACAGCTAGTAGAAGGCTACCACAAGTCCGTCAGAGGGTTGTTACAAGCTGGCTGTAAGCTGGTGATAGATAATGCCTGGGTAGACAATGCCGAGTTTTCCAATCTGCTCCAAGATCTTCAAGGCTTCAGTTCTTTAATTATCGGAGTTGAGTGTGAGCTAGATGTTTGCAAAGCGCGTGAGATTGCCAGAGGGGATAGAGCGATAGGTCTGGCTGAGTATGAGTTTCCTCTGGTACATAAAGATAAACAGTATGATTACCGCATCGACACAAGCCATGTAACACCAATGAAAGCGGCGCAAGATATTTTGAGATTTATTCAACAATCTTAGGCTGCTAATCACTAAAAGATGAAAATGCGTATTTATATTATTAACAATAATTAATCATGCAGTTATACTCGGAACGCTGTTTTGTTCCCACATGTGCAGTACTTGCAGTTGCATTTAAGTCTCGGGCTGAAACTCAACTCGCTACACGTGCTGTTGGAACTTACCTATCAATGAGCCGTAATAGGAATAAGTATGAAGTTCGGATTTAAGGCCAGTATAACTGCGAGTGTGCTCGCACTGTTCACATTATCTCTCCTCGTTTTAGTTTCACTTAATAATTCTCAGCTCAAAAACACCATGCTGGATAATCTAGCGGTGTTAACCAGTAACAAACTTGAACGTCACGTCACTGAAATAGAGCAAGTTGTTGCCAAGAAAATCCATGCACTTGAGTATGCCGCTGGTCATTTTGGCAATGACTTGTCGGACGACGAAAACTTAGCCCGTGTCAAAATGTTAGCCGATAGTGCTGACATAGCCATTGTGCTGATGGCTTATGCCGATGGCCGGAGCTACCTGTCAGTAGATGGTGGTATTACTGAAGTTTCAGACCGTTTTGTTAATCGTCCTTGGTATATAGAGACTGCTCGTAAACGAGCCGTAGTGACCAGCGACCTATATCAAGATATCGTGACTAAAAAGCAAGTCATGAGTATTTCCGCACCAGTCATGGAGAATGGCAAGCTGGTGGGTGTTATTGTTGGTGATGTTCACCTAGATGAAGTTACAGAGCTAGTTAATACCATGCGATTTGCTGGTGGCGCTGCAACACTGGTAGACCGAAACCAAGTCTTTTTTGCTAGTGATGACCCTTCCGATATTGGGCGTACGCCGTCGCAAGTTAGCCCCACGTTTAATGAAATGGAACAGGCATTCCGAACGCAACAAAAAGGTATGATTGAATTCCCATACCTAGGAATCGATTTCCGCGGTTACTTCCAACGAATTGCTATAGATAACGACAACTTTTGGACGTTAATGGTGTTTGTTGACCAAGAATCGGCAACGGAACAAGTGGATGAGAGCTTATTCGAATCCATCCTAACCGGTATCGCGCTGCTTTTGATTTCTAGCGCCGTTATCTTTGTGGTTCTAAACCGCTTGTTTAAACCGTTAGACAAACTTAAGCAAGCCGTTACTGACCTATCGAATGGCAGTGGCGATCTTACGGTTAGATTGGAAGAAGACCGCAGCGATGACTTAGGTGATATAGCTAAAGGCTTCAATTTGTTCGTTGCTAACATCCGCAGCTTGGTTATTGAACTGACCCAATCTTCTCAGCAAATTGCGCATGATGTTCAGTTGCTAGCGGCAAGTACCTCTGAAAATGAACGTGTGCTTTTGGCGCACTCGTCAGAAACAGACCAAGTCGTCACGTCAATCACTGAAATGAGTGAGAGTGCGCGTTCAGTCGCTGAAAACGTGAGTCAATCTTCCGTGGTGGCTGAAGCAGCTAATCAGGAAGCTCAAGAGTCACAAAGAGTTGTAAATAGTGCTGTCGAAAATGTTCGCTCGTTAGTTGATGACGTTGAAGACATGGCCGAACGAATCCAAACGATGAACAACGATGCCAACTCCATCAGTGCAGTCCTCAATGTTATCGGTGATATTTCTGAACAAACCAATTTACTTGCGCTGAATGCCGCAATCGAGGCAGCTCGCGCCGGTGAACAAGGGCGCGGATTTGCCGTTGTTGCCGATGAAGTTCGAGCACTAGCGGGTCGCACGCACAAGAGCACAGAAGAAATCTCAGAAATGCTATCTCGCCTACTAGAAGGGACAGATAAAGTGGTGTCGGCGATGGATACCACAAAGCAGCGCTGCCAGAGTACGGCTGAAACTACTTCAGAAGTTTCAGGGAGCCTGGGTTCAGTCTCGACATCTGTTTCACAGATTGATGAGATCAGCTCCCAGATTGCGGTCGCCACTGATCAGCAAAGTGCCGTGTCTGACGAGATTTCCCGCAACATGTTAGCTATCCGCGATATCGTGGAAACGCTTGTCAATAATGGTCGCCAGACCGCTGAGAGTGTTGAATCACTGTCTAGTTCAAAAGCACGACTAGAAAGACTGGTATCTCAGTTCAAAGTAAAGTAAAACACTGCCAAATAAAATTGGGTGCAAATAAAACCCTTAAAAAACATGTGTAGTTAGTAAAAGTGACCAATTATCTTGGTCACTTTTTTCAATGCGCAACTTTTAGAATAATTTGAGAAAGTAAATGGATATTTCATTGTTGAAAAACACTGAGGCGAACGCAATCACCTCAGAATTTGATCGTACCTATCAAGAAGTGTTTCGTGATTTCTTTTCGCGTGACCCTGAACTTTGGCCTATGTACAAAGATCCTGGCTTCCAAGCGCTAAATCAATTCAGACAGTTGCATTTACCACCTAATCAACGTATCGATGCATTTGCAAATGGCGCGCAACACCTAGAAACATTGAAATCTAACGGCTTTGTTCCCGCCAATCGCACTCGACCAACCGGTACTCCTGATGAATTACTGGCTTTCTCTGCGGCGCTTTCTAAAGACTGGGAGAACCCTGCGTCGGTAGAAAATGTGATTACTATGCCATGTGACCCAAGTGTGTACGGCGCTATGATGGGCACGCTGGCGAATCCAAACCTAGTGTACAGCGAATATTCAGGCATGGCTGAACAGCTTGAAAAGTTTGTGGTTAAGCAAATTGCCAACGTTGTCGGCTACGATTCTGAAACTTCGACAGGTCTGTTTACTCAAGGTGGTACATTCTGTAACTTGTATGGCTACTTGTTAGGTATTCGTAAATCTCTGCCTCAAGCTATCTCTAAAGGCTTGGACTCGTCGCAAGACTACCGAATTCTGAATTCTCAGGGTGGTCACTACTCAAATATGACCAACTTGTCTCTACTTGGTGTGGATATTACAAACAAGACGATTCGTATCAAGGTTACAGAAAGCCATGATATTGATTTGGCTGATCTAGAACGCAGTATGCGAGCTTGTTTCGATGTAAATACGGTAATACCAACCATCATGCTAACGCTGGGTACCACGGACACTTTCGCGATCGACCGTATCAAGCCGGTTTACGAGCTGCGTGAGCGTCTGTGTCAAGAATACGGTATGAAGGTTAAACCGCACATTCACGTCGATGCGGCAGTGGGTTGGTCGATGATGTTTTTCATCGATTATGACTTTGCAAACAACCCACTAGGCATAAACGAAGCGACGCTTAAAGGCATAGAAGCGGTGGCAACAAAGGTTCGTGAGCTAAAGTACGCTGACTCATTCACTGTGGATTTCCAAAAGTGGGGCTACGTGCCATACACCTCAAGCCTTGTCATGATCAAAAACAAGAAGGATATGGACGCACTGAAAAACGATCCGCAAAACTTCTCGTATTTTGAAGACGACTTGCAAGAAGAAACGCATTTGCAATCAACCATTGAATGTTCGCGCAGTGCAACAGGCTTGTTTGGTGCGTACTCAGCGCTTAAGTACATGGGCCTAGAAGGTTACCAAACGGTGCTAGCCCATGGTCTACAAAATGCTAACTACATGCGCAATCAATTGTTGCTAGATCCAGCGGTTAAAGTTGTAGTGCCTGAGAACCAAGGCCCGTCGGTTACCTACCGTCTCTATGACCGAAATCTAGTGACAGATGCAGATGCTGAATTTAGATTGGAGCGTCAGGCGTTGGAAAACCCTGAAGTTGCGGCGCGTTTAGGGCGTAATACCGAGTTCCACCGCCAGATTTTCAACACTCGTGGTAAACACGGTCTGTACACCAACTGGGTCGAGTTTATTTCACGTTCCAATTACGTTGGGCGTGGCAAATACTCCTACATTCCAGGTGAAAAAGCCGTATTTATGAATCCAGCAACACAACGTTCACACATTGACACGTACCTAAAGGTGCTTTTTGGAAGCAAGTAGTGATCTAATTTCGGCAAAAATGTCAATGTAGACAAAATGTTAAAGCCAGCCTATGCTGGCTTTTTTATTGCCTATTTCATCTCAAAAAGGAGATTGGCAATAGCTAATCGCACGCTTACAAAAGGAAAGGCCCGATGCTAGAAGAATCCCCCGTCGTAATCATTACCGGAGCCAGTCGAGGAATTGGTGCAGAAAGTGCGATCGTGTTCGCCGAAAAAGGTTACCGAGTGGTAGTGAGTTATTTATCGAACCATAAAGAAGCGAACAAGGTAAAAGACAAAATCAACAGTCTAGGTCAGGAGTGTTTGTTGCATTCGGGCGACGTGGCCGATCCTAAGGTGGTCGATGTGTTATTTAAAACGACACTGGAACAATTTGGCCAAGTTGATGTGCTGGTTAATAACGCTGGCGTTTTGGACACCCAATGCCGTTTCGATGAAATTAGCCTTGAGCGGTTTCAAAACATCTTTCAAACTAATGTACAAAGCTGCTTCTTATGCAGTCAACAAGCCGTGAAGCTTATGTCTACTCGTCATGGTGGCAAAGGCGGCTCGATTGTAAACGTTTCCTCTGGCGCCGCTAAATCCGGTTCACCTTTTGAGTATGTGGATTACGCCGCATCGAAAGGTGCGATGGATACCATGACCCGAGGCTTAGCGCTAGAAGTGGCCGCAGAGGGGATTCGGGTCAACGGTGTAAGACCGGGACTAATCTATACCGATATGCATGCCGATGGCGGTGAACCGGGACGGGTTGATAGACTCAAAGAGAAAATCCCGATGCAAAGAGGTGGTAATGCAGTGGAAGTGGCAAATGCAATTTTCTGGCTAGCCAGCGAGCAATCCAGTTTTAGTACTGGCACTTTTGTTGATGTGATGGGCGGCTTGTGAGTTTGAATAAGTCACAAGATAAAAAAAACCATCTGGCAACTGCCAGATGGTATAGGATGGCTGATATATTCGATCAGCAAATTCGTTAACCAGTCGAATACTAATTGTTCAGTAGTGAGTAAATTACTACTGTAAGTATACGGATTGGTTTGCTTTCTCTACTTCAGACAAGAATAAATCCAAAAGTTCCGCACCTTTTTCACCATGTGTATCTTTTATGTATTCGATCACACCTGGTTGAGTAACTTCGCGCATTTTTTGACGCTCGGTTGCTGTTAGTGCGTTAACCTTCATCTTAGATTTCAATCCTTCTAGGCCACGGTCGCTAGAAGCCTCGATCAAACGAGATAGACCACGGTTAGAGCTCAGTGCGATTTCAACCGCGTCAGCTAGAATCTTCTGCTGTTCGGCTGTGAGATCGTCGTAAAACTCTTTGTTAATCATGAAGGTGTATGGGGCAAATAAGTGGTTAGTCAGTGTTAGGTAACCCTGTACTTCGTTGAATTTAGCGAATGAAACGGTTGGAATTGGGTTCATTTGACCGTCAATTACCCCCGTTTGTAGTGAAGAGTAAACTTCACCCCAAGACAGCGGATATGCTTCAGCACCTAAAGATTGAATGATTTTCTGGTGCGTCGGTAGTGTCATGGTACGAATACGCAAACCTTCGAAGTCTTCTAGAGTCTTGAGTGGACGCTTTGAGTTAGTTACTGAGAAGAAGCCGCCTGTATCCGGGAAACCAAGTACTTTCACGTCTTTCAATTCAGATTCGATATCGCTAGCCAGTGTTTGACCAAACTTGCCATCTAGAACTTCATAGGTGGCTGAGTTACTTGCAAACGCAAAAGGTACGTCAAGAACACCAATTCTTGGGTAGTAACCCGCAAGAGCACCAACTGAAGATAACGTACCTTGCAGTTGACCATCACGGACCATTTGAACGTGCTCTTTCGCGCTACCTAACTGGTTGCTTGGGAACACTTGAACCTTGATTTCACCATTAGTGGCAGTTTCAACAATGTTCTTGAAAACACCTGTGAACGCGTGAGCTGGGTTTTCCATGATGTCCGCTTTGTTATCGTGACCGATACGCAAAACTTTATCCGCCATGGCGAATGGAGCAGTAAGCAAGCTGGTTGCTAGTGCTGCTGCAACTAATGATTTATTGATGATTTTCATAATCACTCCATTGTTATGATTGCTTCCACTGTACTCATTAAGAGCTGAAGTGGGGCATGTAGGGTTTTATAGGTATTGTGTTTACACGGCTAGTAACCGAGTAATCTAGGTATGTACAGCACCACGTCGGGTGAGTACGCAATAAAGAACAGCAGTAACAACTGACCAATCAAAAATGGCATCAGTTCTTTAGAGATTCCTTCTATCTTGGCGCCGGTGACCGACGACAAAACAAACAGACAGGCTCCTATAGGAGGTGTCATCAGTGATATGTTCAAAGCAAGTACAAAAACGATACCTGCATGCAGCGGATCCATACCGATTTCAGCTGTCAATGGCACTAAAATTGGCGCAAGAATGATCAGCATGACATTGATGTCCATTAACATGCCGATGGTAAGCAGCAACACGATAATCATCGCTAGAACAACATGCGGGTTGTTCGAGAATGAAATGAACACATCGGCAATCATTTGCGGGATTTGATTGAAGCTAAGCCACCAACCGAGAATTGACGCTGAACCGATTATCAAATAAATGACAGCTGAGATTTGAGCGGTACGCACTATCATGGTGTAAAGCGCGGGCAGGCTTAAGTTACGATAAATAAAAGCGCCAATAATCAAAGCGTAAGCCACCGCAATCGACGCCGCCTCTGTCGGTGTAACGATGCCAAAGACGATGCCTCCGAGGATAATAAGTGGCATTAATAGCGCCAAGCTTGATTGTTTGAAAAGCTTAAGTACCGCCATCAAAGAAGCGCGTTGCTGCATTTTCGGAAGGTTTTTGCGCTTGCCCATTGAGGCGATGATGGCCATACAAACAAAGCACACGAGTAGACCCGGCAGTATGCCGGTTGCAAACAATCCACCAATAGATACACCCATCAACGAACCATACACAACCATCAAGCCTGATGGCGGAATGGTAGGGCCGATGATGGAGCCGGCAGCGGTGACCGCACACGCATAGTCTTTCGAATAGCCTTCTTTTTCCATCGCCGGCACTAATGTGCGACCAAATGCCGCTGCATCAGCAGTAGCCGAACCCGTAATGCCGGAGAAAAACACAGAAGCCACCATATTGGAATGGGCCAATCCACCGCGGAAGTGACCGACTAATGCTTGAGCCAAATGAACCAAACGACTTGTGATACCAGTGTGGTTCATGATTTCGCCAGCAAGAATAAAAAAGGGCATGGCAAGGAACGGGAAGATGTTCAGCCCATTAAAAACTTTACTAGGTGCCAGGGAGGTGAAATGTGATCCACCAATTTCGTACATACCGATAAGACCGGCGACACCAAGCGCAATTGCTATTGGTGCGCCAAGGAACATTAGGGCAAAGAAAAGAACGCCAACCATTATACATTCTCCTCATGTAGCTCAGATTCTTCGACCGATGGGTTCGATGACATCCTTAATAAATCTTCAATCAAAACCAGAGATGCCTGAAGCGCCGAAAGGCCGAAGGTGACAGGAATGGCGGCATACGCGTAAGCCATCGGCATGCCAAATACGGTTGATAGTTGGTTCATGCCTTTATTGGTATAGGTGATCCCCAAATAAGCGATGTAACAAAAGAAGGCGATAGTCAGAACGCTGATTGCGACTTTGAGCCATTGTTGTGCGATTTGAGGAAAACGTTTCACGACGAACTCCAAACCCATGTGCTCTCGATTTGCGGTACAGCAGGGAACTGCCATCAAGATCGCCCAAATCATAATGTACCTAGCCAGCTCCTCGACCCAAACGAGTTGTAATTTCAACCAGTAGCGATCGAGTACGCCTAGCCAAACATCCAATATCAGGAGGGTCATTAAAACCGCAACGACAATTTGGTTAGCTCTGTTAAGCCGGTTTTTAAACGTTGTCACTGCCGTTAACATTCCAGTGTTTTTACTCATGATGCTTCCTAATTCATGACTTCTGGTGTCATTTATTTAGTTATTGAGTAAGAACATTAAATGTGTGGTCGTTATTTAACCGAGATCTATCTCACGAATCTCTCAATGTTTGATAGTTTCTAACATGTAGTTTGGGCTTGAGGTTAAGTGTTTGAAATTTATTAAAAAATATATTCGTTTCGTTTTCGCTCTAGCGTCGTGATAGAAAAAGTAACATCGAGCTAAGTCCGATTTACCAATGTGATTGAATCACAGCGAGTGAAAATAAGTTAAAAACTATCATGGTTAAAATTGGTGGTAATTTGTTCTAAAAATGTGAACTTAGTCGGTGTGCAGAAATGAAAAGGCCCGATCAGTTTTTTGACTGTTCGGGCCGTAGTATCGATTAGAAAGGGTTGTTAGAAGTAGGTGTCAATCCACTTAACAACATTTTCAGACTGATCCGCTTTGACACCGATGTACCGCCATTTATCGAACGTTAGACATGGGTGCGACGTGGAAAACGCAATAATATCGCCAACTTGTAGTGCTCCCGCCTCACCAAATTCCACAAACAAATGCTGATCCATGATCGCTGTACTGTTGAGCTCTGGTAGGTCAATTAACTCGCCATTGCGGTAAACTCGTACTGCTTGGGGGAGGCCAGCGTCGAATGCTGAGTCTCGCTTACCAAGGCCAATTACAGCTTTGTCGTCTTCAGGGACCGAGAGTACGTGAGCATAAAGCTCCAAGGCTGATATCAGATCTCCACCAACTCGACAGGCTTCCCCATGATTTCGTTTTGCTCGCTCGATTACCGCATTTTGGGCATCTAAGTAGATGCCTTCGTCATGAATCATGTAGCATCCGGGGCGTATTACCGGTGTGAGTAAAATAGAGTTAGCAAACTCTTCGGCTACAACATCGTACCAAGCCGATCCTGCACCAGTGACGATGGGTTTATCGAGAGTCGATAGACCTACTAGTGATTCAGTTAACTGAACGGCTCCTTTCACAAACTCTCGCACCTGAGGTTCTGGGTCGTCTTCAGGGGTTTCGCCGTGAATTACGCCTTCATAAAACTCAATTCCAGCAAAACGAAGCTGTTCGGATTCTGCAATTAGTTCGGCAAGTCGTAACGCGTCTTTATGAGTACGTACTCCGCAGCGTCCACCAGGTACACCGAGTTCCACTAATAGCGAAAGTGGTATATTGCGAACCATAGCAACTTGGTTCCAATGATTGACTAGCGTTTCACTATCTACACAAGGGATGACGTCAATCTCGAATTTTTCAATGATGTCAAAAACAGCATTTTGATTAGCATTACCAACCACTTGGTTAGCAATAATGACCCTTTTGGCACCAGCTTCTGCGGCGATAGAAGCCTGTGCAGGATTGGCAACGGTTAAACCCCAAGCACCTTGATCTAACTGCATTTTAAACAACTGCGGCGACATGCTGGTTTTGCCATGAGGGCACAGCTTTACATTGCTTTGATTGGCAAACTTTTGCATCCAGTTCGCGTTGTGTTCGAGTGCACTTTGAGACACAACAGCTGCGGGTAAGGGGAGATCATCAAGTAGTGAGTATTGCCCGCTGGTTTTCGTTGCAAGTGGGACACCTTTAGCGCCAATTTCAAACGGTAGGGAATCGATTGCATGAAAATAACTATCTAAATTTACTTCGAACCGTGACATGGGTGGTTGTCTCCTAACATCTCTCGAATGTGCCTTGGAATAAGGGGTAAGAATGATATAGAATATTTTTCATGTTGGAAACTATCAAACAAAAAGAGTTTAAATGTGCGTCTGCTCACTTTCTAACAGCAGCCAACTCTTTACGATGGGCACAAAGGTAATCGGAATGACGATGGAAGTAGATATCTTGTCGCAGATCTCTCAGCGCTTTGATGCATTGAGGGACGCAGAAAAAAAAGTCGCCGCCTGCATCATGGACAATTTGGCCATTGCGGCAAGCGCTAGCATCACAGAGCTGGCTGAAGAGGCTGACGTTAGTGAAGCGACGATTACACGCTTTGCCAAAGCTGTTGGTTGTCGAAACGTGCGTGACTTAAAAATGAAGCTAGCCCAGTCATTGGCGGTTGGACAACGATTCATTAATGAACCTGTTGAACAAACGGGTACACAAGGTGTGTATGAATCAATCAAACAGGCAATGGATCTGAATCGCAAGCTGCTCAATGAAAAAGACATCGCAACTGCTGTTGAATGGCTGCACGGTGCGCGACAGATTCTGAGTATTGGCATGGGTGGCGGTTCAACCATGGTCTCTCAAGAGCTACAGCATCGTTTGTTCCGTTTGGGTTACGCCATAACTGCATACCACGATGGACTACTAACTCGAATGGTTGCTGCAACTGCAGACAGTAACGACGTTATGGTGGTGATGTCCACGACGGGTTACACACCAGGAATCCTGGATGCCACCCAGTTGGCAAAGCAATACGGAATTAAGGTTATTGCTATTACTCAGGCTGAATCACCATTGGCTGAAACCAGTGATCTAGTGCTACCGATTACCACAACCGAAACGGATTTTATTTATAAGCCTTCTGCTTCTCGATATGCCATGTTGGCGCTTGTTGACGTTATTTCGATGCAATTGGCGGTGACACATAAGCGGCGTTCGCGAGACAGGTTGAGAAGGTTGAAACTGGCGCTCGATTCATACCGAGGTGGTGGCGATCGCCAGCCACTCGGGGATTAAGCGGCGCAAAAGAGAATATTATGAATTATGACATCTTAATCAAAGGAGCGACGGTGTTGAATGGTTTGAACCATCCTCCGTTCAATGCTGATGTGGCAATTAAGGGTGAGGTCATCGCCGCAATAGGGCAGTTTACCGATGAAGATGCAGAACAAGTAATCGATGCTCAAGGGCTGGTACTCAGCCCCGGATTTATTGATGTTCATACTCATGACGATACCAATGTAATTCGCATGCCAGAGTGTTTGCCTAAAATTTCCCAAGGCATAACAACCGTTATTGTCGGAAATTGCGGTATTAGTGCCTCTCCAGCCGTGCTTACTTCACCTCCACCGGATCCAATGAACTTATTGGGTGAGCAAAAAGATTTTACCTATCCAACATTTGCAAGTTATGTACGCGCGGTAAATGAGGCGAAACCGGGCGTCAACGTCGCCGCATTAGTGGGGCATACCACATTGCGTAACAACGTGATGGACTATCTCTATCGCACCGCAAATGACGATGAAATTAGTGCAATGCGCTCAGCACTTAGCCAAGCGTTAGATGAGGGCGCACTTGGGCTGAGTACAGGCTTAGCGTATGCCAGTGCTAAGTCTTGCAAAGAAGATGAAGTGATTGCGCTCAGTACTGAACTGACGCGAGTGGGTGCAATCTACACCACTCACATGCGTACTGAGTTTGAAGGCATTCTCGATGCCATGGATGAAGCCTTTGATGTAGGCAAACATGCCAAAGTTCCGGTGGTGATTTCTCACTTAAAGTGCGCCGGTGCCGGTAACTGGGGCAGAACAGAAGAAGTTCTCGCCAAACTCGATGAAGCGCGAAAACAGCAAGATTTAGGATGTGATTGTTATCCCTATACTGCGAGCTCATCGACACTGGATCTAAAACAAGTTACCGACGAATATCCAATATTTATTACTTGGTCTGAACCCCACCCTGAACTTGCAGGACAGATGCTGTCAGAAATCGCTGAAAAGTTGGGACTAGAGCTAATGGATGCAGCAAAACAGCTGCAACCTGCCGGCGCTGTTTACCACAACATGGATGCGCAAGATGTAGAACGCGTCCTTAAGTACCCGATGACAATGATAGGGTCAGATGGCCTGCCCAATGATCCACATCCACATCCCAGACTATGGGGTGCATTCCCTCGAGTGCTGGGTTACTACAGCCGCGAACGCAAACTTTTTCCACTTCAAACCGCTGTGCATAAAATGACGGGGTTGTCAGCAAAACGTTTCAACATAGAGCGTCGAGGCGAAATTAAGGTAGGAAATTTCGCGGATCTGGTCTTGTTTGACGCAGAAAAAGTTAATGACGCCGCCAATTTTCAACATCCAGTACAGGCGGCGGAAGGCATTTACAAAGTGTGGGTAAACGGAAAACTCAGTTATTCAAATACGGACGGAGCGATCGGCAGAAATGGTCGTTTTTTACCGAGAGCTACTAACAAACAAATGGGCGACAACGCCAATACACAAGCAGTAATGGAGACAAATCAATGACAATTAAACGTTACGGAATCGAAGGCGGAACTGGAACAGGCGGTCAGCACTTACCTTTTGCTCGAGCAACGGAAGCTGGTGGCTTCTTGTATGTTTCAGGGCAAACACCGATGACGGATGGTGAAGTGGTGGAAGGTGGAATCATCGACCAGTCAAGATTGGCGATTCAAAACTGTGTCGACATAATGACTGAGGCTGGCTATACGTTAGCAGATGTGGTTCATGTCAAAGTGGTGTTGACAGACTCGCGTTACTTCCAGTCGTTTAACAAAGTATTTAAAGAATTCTTTGGCGAGCACCCGCCAGCCCGTATTTGTATGGTGTGTGATCTCGTCGTCGACGTGAAAGTGGAAGTGGACGTAACTTGTTACCGAGCTGATCGTGTCTAAATTGCTTTAGGTTTAAGTAGGTAGTCAAGTCATGGAACGAATAGTGTTTGTTGGCGAATGCATGGTTGAACTTAGTGGTGACCCGATGCAACGTACTTTTGGTGGTGATACCTTAAATACCGCCCTTTATCTCTCTCGATTGCTTAAATCAACCGAAATACAAGTTCAGTATGCCACGTCATTGGGTGATGATTCTTTGAGTGGGGAGTTACTTGAGCAATGGCGACAAGAAGGTATTGATAACAGCTTAGTTTCCATCGAAAAAAACAAAATGCCTGGCCTGTACTTAGTCGAAACAGACCAATACGGGGAAAGAACCTTTCACTATTGGCGCAGCGACAGTGCTGCTAAGAGTTACTTTGATACGATTTCTCCGTTAGAAAAATCATTAGCTTCCAATACACCAAGCCTAATTTACTTTTCAGGCATCAGTTTGGCGATATTGTCGACTGAGGCGAAGCGGTCTTTGTTGTCAACAGTAAAACAAGCTTCCCTACAGGGGGCGCTGGTTGTATTTGACAACAATTATAGACCGCGCTTGTGGACTGAAGGCGATGAGCGGGTTTGGTATGCAGAATGCTTGCGGCTCGCAGATGTTGCTTTGATTACTGAAGATGACGATGAGGCAGTATGGGGTAACACCGACATTGAAAATCGATGCAGAGACTTCGGTTGTAACCATTTGGTGATTAAGCGAGGCGAACATCCATGTGTTGTTATCGATAGCCTGCAAAGCGGTTCACCAGATTATTATCGGGTTGAAGGAAACGTTGTAGAAAACGTGGTGGATACCTGTGCTGCCGGCGATTCCTTTGCGGCGGGCTATTTAGCTGGAATGTTGCTTAATCAACCTGTTGTCGAAAGAGCGAAAATGGCTCATCGACTAGCCTCTACCGTGATTCAATACCCTGGGGCCATTATTCCGACGGGAGCAATGCCAACGTTTAATACTGCTCAATCGGAACCTGTTTAACTTTTTGGAGTAAATTGTGAGTACTTCACTATTAGAACAACTGGCAACACATCGTTTTGTTCCTGTCATTCAAATTGACGATGTTGCACATGCGAAGCCTTTGGCGCATGTACTGGTTGCTAACGGCTTGCCTGTTGCGGAAGTGACTTTTCGAACCGATGCTGCGGCAGAAGCGATCAAAATCATGCGAGAAGCGGAGCCTAGCCTTTTGGTTGGTGCTGGGACCGTTTTGACTCGAGAGCAGGCTGATCTGGCCAAAAATTCGGGTGCCGTATTTGCTGTGGCTCCTGGTTTGAATCCAAACATGGTCAAATATTGTCAAGATATTGAGCTGCCTATGGTATCGGGAATTAACAACCCGAGCCAAATAGAGCAGGCTTTGGAGTTAGGCTTAAACTTTTTGAAGTTTTTCCCTGCAGAAGCTTCTGGTGGCATTGCAATGGTGAAGTCACTGCTTGCGCCATACCGCGATGTGAAATTAATGCCAACGGGTGGAATCAATACTCAGAATATCAATGACTATCTGGCTATCGATCGCGTTGTATGTTGTGGCGGCACTTGGATGGTACCGACAAAATTAATGCATGAAGGCAAATGGGATGAGCTGGGCAAATTAATCGCTGAAGCGGCACAACTAGTGAAATCCTAGCCACGTTCAATAAAGCTGTTTAAAAATGACGCCATTATGATGGCGTCATTTTTGTTTCTATCGATTAATTATGGCGTTCGCTAGCTCTTGTGGTTGTTCGCTGATCACCATGTGACCCGCTGAATCTATTACCTTAATGTTGACATTGGGGAAGCGCCTTTGTACGTCGTTAATTTTGCAGGAAATTTCTTCACTTCCTATAACCAGTTCAACGGGAGCTTGCACTAAATCAGTAACTTCTTTGCTTAAAGAAAAACGATTAGTGTATGTCTTGCTTGATTCAATCCCTGTTTGCATCAGCTCAAAAATGAAAGGATCGACTTGATTGCCTTTGGCAACCAAATGACGAGTAAACTTGGCCACTTGTCGCTCTGTTTGATTGAAGATTAGACCGAGAGTGTCTTTTAAAATCGACCAAGAAAATTTGCCTCTTCCAGCGAATGGACAAGGAGCGACTAAAGAAAGCCTAGTCAACGATTGGGGTTGACGAGCCGCGTATTGAAGAGCAAGCCAACATCCAAATGAATACCCCAAGACTTGATGCTCTTCAATATCCAGAGATACCAAGCATTGCTCTAGCCACTCGCCGACAAGATGTTTCTTGGAGACATTGTTGGAGGGTATGGAAGCACCGGGTGAACCGGGAAAATCAATCAGATGACATCGAAAATGGGTACTCAGTTGTTTGATAACTGGCTTGAACATTAGGCTATTAACTGCAGTTCCGTGAAGTAGTACTAAGTGAGGTTTTTGTACATCACCACAGCTTACGATTCTAGTCATACCCATTACTGTTTCAGTTATCGAGTTGTTATAAGCGATTGGCCAAGTGGACCAACCATAAGTAAGCAGTGAATCGATGTCACTCATACCTTTGGCACTTCGATAGACCTTTTTAGAGGCGCCATGAAATTCTCTAGTCATGCCCATGTCTTAAATCCTTTTGCTTAATTATCTTGGAGATAGATTCATGGATTGGCACCAGCTTAGAAAGAGCAATTTGTCATGAATAGATATGACAAATGTCACTACTGGTTTAATTCAAAAAGACTTATTCTGTCCTTACTCAATTAAGTAAGGTTAACTTGTGCCGCTGACAAACCCCGATTGGTTTCCGGAACACATGCGCGCTTCGATGAAAAGTGTGCCATTGTTGTATTCACTCGTTTTTGTTCCCTTATTCTTCGAAGCAACTTCACTAATAGATAAACTTGTGTTTGCCATTTCGGCAATGGTTTATTTTGCTTTGTTTATCAGGTCACTTTGGGAGGGGCACAATACCTACAAACTTCTGGTGGCTAGCCAAATTTCCATCATTGTTCTTTCCAGCTTTTACAGTACGGGTGCGATTGGGTTATTAGCCACAATAGTGCTCTTGTTTGCATGGACCGATAGCAAAAAGCAATATGCGGTTAAACTGGGTGGTTTGCTTGCGCTTTTTTCATGCCTTGCTGTATTGCACGATTGGGCGATGTTAGCTTGGGTGATCGGTTTATTTGCCATCCTAATCAATGGGCCTAACGTATATTTTCAAATCCACGTTGCTAAAGCTGAAAGTGACCAGAAAGCGCGTGATGAAGCCATCGAACTTGAGCGTGAAAGGATCGCTCATGATTTTCATGATCTCATAGGTCAAAACCTAACAGCGATTGCACTGAAAGCAAAACTCATACAAAAGGCGATCGGAACTGAAAATGAATTGGTATCCAAACAAAGTGAAGAAATTGAGCTTTTGTCTCGAGAGGCTCTAACCTCAGCACGAGAGTCGATTAAATCACTTAACCGGTTAACAGTCGCTGCTGAGTTAGCAAACATGCGGTCTTTGATGGCACTAAATGGAATTCAATTCTCATTGGATTCCGTCGATCTTGAATTGACAGATGAAGAGGACAATCAGTTAGCTTATGTTATTCGAGAAGCTGCCACCAATATACTGCGCCACTCGCACGCGAGTTTCGTCTCTATAAATTCGGTGCGAATGAATAATGGGTGGCAGTTACGTATCCAAGATAATGGACTAGCAACCTTGCCTCTTCACGAAGGAGTAGGGCTATCTGGAATGCGTAAGCGAATAAGAAAAATTGATGCTGAGTTTGAGTTGTTTTCCAACCAACCAGGTTTGTCGGTAGTGATTACAAAGGAAGTGGCATGATTAGGCTAGTAGTGGTTGAAGATCAGGTTATGGTGTTAGAAGCATTTTGCGCTTTGCTGCAACTGGAGGAAGATTTTGATGTCGTCGCAAAATTTTCCTCTGGTAAAACGGCCCTCGACTATCTACGGGAAAATGAGATCGATGTCTTAATAACTGATATAGAGATGCCAAACTATTCTGGATTGGACCTTGTCAGGGACATCCAACTTTCTAAGATGAATACTAAACCAATCCTTCTGACAACGTTTGCAAAGTCTGGCTATGCTAACCGTGCGCTTGCTACAGGGGTTAGGGCGTATTTGCTTAAAGATTCTCCGATTGAAGCTCTATGTAAGACTATTCGACAGGTAAACGATGGCGAGACAGTTTTTGCACCCGAACTATTGGACAAAGCTTTTAACTCAACATCGCCACTAACTGAGCGTGAGACGGACATCTTGCAGCTCGTATTAACGGGCGCGTCTAGTAAAGAAATTGGAGAAAAGCTATTTATATCCAACGGTACGGTTCGAAACTACACACATGCGGCCGTACAAAAGCTAGGTACAAAAAATCGAGTAGAAGCGGCACAAATTGCTAAAAAACGCGGATGGATTTAACGATTGAATCCGGCATGAATTAAGTTCCTAATTTGCTAGTTAGCGCTAAGTTGGTTATCATCGTTATTGCGGCTTAGGGTGGGGTTAAGAGGGTGTTTCATGGGATACGAAAAGAGCAGATACCAGATTTTGAATGGTTTGGATTTTGTGGACTTCAGCTAATTACTTTCTGGCTGTATCAGACATTTTTACTCTAATCTCTCCGCTATAAAATCGATAAACGTCCTTACTTTAGCTGACATATGTTTGCGGCTTGGGTAAACCAAACACAAATCATTGGTAATTTTTGGTAGGTTGCCAAACAATTCGACTAGCTCACCATTTTGAATTGCTTCTTCTGCGATTTTTCCCGGTAAACGGGAAATGCCCATTCCTTTCAAGCACATGCTGAGTATCATTTCTGGGCTGTTTGCAGAGAAAACACTGTTTACCGTGACATCAATTGATGAGTCACGATCTTGCTTGTAAGTCCATTGCAGTGGATTTTTTTGCAAGCTGTAAGTAATAGATTTATGGTCTGGTAGCTCTGACGGGTGTGTAGGGGTTCCATTAGCCAACAGGTAACTTGGTGCCGCGACAGTAAACAAATCGATTGTTTTAATTTTCCGGCTGATTAACGTTGAGTCAGACAGTTTGTGTACGGCTCTAACGGCAACATCAATTGCATCGGCTACGAGGTCTACTTGTCGGTCATTTAAGTCAACGTCAATCGTCACTTTTGGATACGCTTCCATAAATTCTGCAAATAGTGGGCTCAGTTCAGTAACGCCAAAGCTAACTGGGCAACTAATCCGCAAGTGCCCTTGAGGTTCAGATTGTTTCCCTCCCAGTAACAACTCTGTCTCCAAGGCGCTATCAACTAACTGTTTGCAGTTTTCATAATACAACTGACCTTCAGGTGTTAAGTTTAGTGTTCGAGTGGTTCTATGCAATAAGCGAACGCCGAGTCTATCTTCTAATTTACTGATCTCTTTACTAATAAATGAAGTTGAATGCTGAGTTGCGTCTGCCGCCTTAGTGAAGCTTCCTGTGTCAACGACAGAGACAAAAATAGTTATGCTCTCAAATAGGTTTGTTTGCATTGCTTGCCCCTCAATGTATTGGAAGTCATTTGGAAATAATTATTCCACATTTAGGCTATTAATGCATTTTTAGACTTAATGTAAAGTTAAATCATTAAGAAACAAGAAGGACAAAAACATGAAAGCTCTTGTATTTGGCGCATCGAATAGTAAAAACTCAATTAACCAAAAATTGGCGCTCTATTCTGCAAAACAGATCTCGGGAGTCGAAATAAATCTTATCGACCTTAATGATTTGGAAATGCCGATTTTTAGTGAAGACCGAGAAAAAGAGCTGGGTTCACCAGAGCAGGCGCAAACTTTTTATAACGCGATTGGTGAGGCAGATGTTTTAGTGGTGTCATACGCCGAACACAACGGTTCTTATACTGCGGCATACAAAAATTTGTTTGATTGGACGTCGAGAATAGATATGAAGGTATTCCAAAACAAACCAATGCTATTATTGTCGACGTCACCGGGCCCTGGTGGGGCGAAGAACGTACTTTCTACAGCAGAAAGCTCAGCTCCCTATTTTGCTGGCGAGGTGAAGGCAGCGATATCATTACCTAGCTTTTACGATAACTACGATGCTGCAAGCGATTCGGTTAGTAACCAAGAGTTCAATACTAAATTGGAACATGCAATAGCGAGTTTATAGACCAAGCCGTTTTCAGCGAGATAAAAAAAGAGGTATTTGCATACCTCTTTTTTGCCTTAACCGCGATTTTTCGGGTCGTTGAACATTTCTTCTACTTTCAACCCCGTTAGCTTCTTCAAGGAGTGGAAGAGGTAAAATAAGGTCACAAAAAACAAAATCATGCTTGGAACCATAATGACTGGGTAACTCAGAGCTGTCATTCGGCCCAATTCGCTATTGTAGGCTTCTGTGCCAGGCTGACTGACAACGACCATCTTTGCCAATACATAATTTAGAACTGAAGATAGAAAAAACGAACCAGCCAAGATATTGGAAGCGACTATCTGTACACGTGGTAGCTTCGATGTCGTCCCTTTTTCTTCCAGTTTTTGTTCAATCTTATCGATATCCAACACATCTCGGTTAAACATCAAGGTCTTTAGAAGTGGGTACTTAGTGTATTGACTGACCACCACTGCTAGTCCGAGTAAGCCGGGAATGGCAGCTTCTTTGATCGCAATGTATTTAGGGTCAAGTTCGAGAAGACTGATCCCACCCGTTAGCAAAACAGAAACGATACCCATGCCAGAGATAAAACTGAATTTGCCAGTTTTCTTCATTTCCCAAATGCCATAGCCAATTGGGAACCCAAGGGCGACAAGAACACCCATGGTTGGGCCTAAGTAGTCTTCACCAGAAAAGCGAGAAAGAATAATGACAGGAATAATAATGTTGAAAAGAAGCTGGTTCAGAAAGCCTGGCTGCTTGGTGTTGGCCGTTGTCACGATAACCTCTGTGTTAAATATTCGTAATGCGACGTCGAGTGTAATGGAAACTGGCAAGAAGGTCAGCATTAGAAACGAAACAGCACGTGTCTGTCACTAATTGAAGTTTGTAACAGGTGATGGTTGTGGACTAAACCTTAAGTAGTCTCGTTACATAGGAAACGCGTCGATGAAAATTTGGATATTGCTACTAGTTACTATGTTTGTATTGTCTGGTTGCCAACTCACTCGGGTAGAGGGCGAGGTTGAAGATGTCGAAGTGTCTATTAGCAAAAAAGGTGAGGCAG
The DNA here is from genome assembly GCF_056159765.1 of Vibrio sp. ABH4_348. NCBI lineage: Bacteria > Pseudomonadati > Pseudomonadota > Gammaproteobacteria > Vibrionales > Vibrionaceae > Vibrio > Vibrio sp. ABH4_348. Next base: position 1,084,058 of record NZ_JBSWVW010000001.1, read on the forward strand.
ACGATGACGACGATTCGCAGGGTAAATTTTGCCCACCGGGACAAGCAAAAAAGGGCAGGTGCTAAGTTGCCAACTTAGTGTGACTGGGTGGTCACACTCTAGATTTGCCGAGCTAGCTTAAATACGGTTATGGTACTGGGATGATGTTTTTGGGAGAGATGTATGAAAAAGCTTCATCGAGTAGGACTTTTGCTGGCTCTGATTATTACTGCGATAATTTGTTATGGCGTGGGTAGCGTAAAAGGTGCAACTACGTTTCTTTTGATGGGTTTAATGCTCGAAGGTGCGTTTTGGTTTAAATTATTGGGAACTAAGAAAAACTGAAACCCCAATAATGTTGGCCGTGTTTGACCTAGTCGAGAAAAGTCCCATTGAACCGATTTGACCGTGTAAATTCGATTTTGCTGTTAATGCAAACCCGCTCTGTAGTCACTGCGAAGTATTTGTCTGAGCACTTTAACGTTTCCGAAAGAACGATTTATCGTGATGTTAGAACATTAGAAACTGCTGGGATTCCCGTTTGTTCTGAAGCTGGTGTTGGTTACTTCCTCGACAAAAACTATCACTTGCCGCCTGTTCGATTCTCGTTAGATGAAGCATCTGCCCTGCTGGTGGGCGAAAAACTGCTCGCGGCTAGTTTAGATAGTAAGTCGAAGCAAGACTTCAATTTGGCTCTTCAGAAAGTTAAAGCAGTGTTCAGCAGCGGTGAAAAAGACGTACTGAGCACATTGGATAAACAAGTCGAAGTCCTGCCTATGGGGAGCTCTTTACCCAATGATCTCCGACAAATTCCAAGCAATGTCCAAGAATATAAACAACAGACCTCTTTAACCAGTGAGGAAAGGGATCTCCAATCTGGAGACAAGTGGTTGCAAGAATGTCGTAAGGCCCTAATTCATCAGAGTATTTTGAATGTTGAATATCAGGCAGTGAACCAAGATACTCCCGTGTTCAGAAACATTGAGCCAATTGGTTTGTATTATTACAGTTGGCATTGGCACTTAATTGCTTGGTGTCAGCTAAGAGATGGCTACCGAGATTTTCGGCTAGATAGAATGAGCTCTTGCCAGCTGACAGGTGACGTGTTTTCCAAGAGAAGTCGACTGACATTGCAAGAGTATCTGAACCAAAGACCAGGTCAGGACGAACTCAAGGAAGTGGTTCTGCTGTTTGGTTTTCGCGCTGCAAAGTTTGTACAAGAGCAGCGATATATGTTCGGGTTTACTGACGAAGAAGTGACGCCGGAAGGCGTAAAAATGCGTTTTTTAACGCCAGTAACAGACTATATGGCACGTTGGTTACTTCAATATTTAGATGAGGTAACAATAGAAAAAGGAACATTGCTCGAACAAAAAATGCGTTCATTTTCTAATGTTCTGAATGAACACTGGTAAATGTTTAGACGCGGTTTACGTGTGAGATGTGGGCTTATTTTTTTATCAGTTTTCGATTTTTCTATCTCTTTACTAATTTCTATCAGCTTCTAAAAACACTCCTGACATAGGGTTGTCAGTAGTCAGTGTCATTGTTTCCCTTGTTGAACTAAACACCATCAAATGAGGAATAACAATGAACAAGACAGCAATTAACCCGTGGCAATGGTCTCTAAATATTGGCTATAACCAAAGCGAGCTTGTAGAAGGTGCGACAACTCAACTCTACTGTGCAGGCCAAACGTCAGTTGATGAAAATGGCGCTCCACAGCACATCGGAGATATGCGAGGCCAAATTTTACTCGCTGTTCAGAATCTAGAAGCCATTCTTGAACAAGCAGATATGAACCTTTCGAATGTCGTTCGACTGCAGATATTTAGTACAGACGTTCAAGAATCAATAAAGAACTTTGATGTGCTAGGTCAAAAATTTGGCCCCTACAACGCTCGACCACCAATGACTCTGTTAGGAGTAACTGAATTGGCGATTCCAGGTTTGATGTTTGAAATTGAAGCAACGGCAGTAAAATAGGTATTCAACCATGGAAATCGTAAAACTGGACGGATTCACGGTCACTGGACTAGCAATTCGCACGTCAAATACTGCTGAGAGTGATCCCACTGCAGCTAAAATTGGTGAGCTGTGGCAGCGATTTGGTACCGAGTTAATGCCGCAACTCAGTACCAATTCAAAAGTGCTTGGAGTATATACCAATTACGAATCGGATTTTCGTGGCAAGTATGATGTCTATGCCGCCGCAACAGAATTAACGACTAATCACCAAGACGTTCAGTCACTCAATATAGAACAGGGTAACTATTTGGTGTTTACTAAATCTGGAGAAATGCCTCAAGCGGTAATTAAAGCATGGCAGGAGGTATGGGCCTATTTTGACGAGGAGAATTGCCCTTATCAACGTTCATACACGACAGACTATGAATGGTACAAAGCGGATACTGAAGTTCAGGTGCTGATTGCAATCCAATAAGGTATAAATACTCAGATATGGGTACAAGTGTTGGAAATGTTGGACTAGCTTAGTTAATCCAACACTTGTATTCGAACTCGGTTTTCAATGTCGGTTAAATACAATTGGAAATCGTCTTGAGAGCAGAAGGGGATCACCGCTTGATATCGCTCAGCTTCTTTCGAGTATTCAATTGGAATCAAGGCTCCTTCAAAAATCGGCAATTCAACGAAAATCTCGTGTGAGACCAATTTGTTGTACGCAATCAATGTGAAGTTAGCTTGTTGCAATGGCACAAAGGCACCATCAATTAAGTTCAGTTGATAACTGGGGTGATCACACATCTTTCTGGATAGTGAACACTCCACTTGTTGATAGGTATCGCTATCGGTTACAAATGACGCACTAGCTAAAGGGCTACTTAAAAATAAGCTTAGACTTAGCGTAACGCTCATCGCATGTCGTAGTGTAGAGGGCATCATCTTTGAGTATTCTTACTTGGTACTTTTGGTGCAGTTTGCCTGTGTCAGTCCTTTAGCTCAATGAGTTAGATCAGTTTGCTAGCTTCTAGTACGCAGTTTCTGTATTAGAGTCACGGTATATTGAGAATTCGATGATTCACCTAATTAGAACACTAGATCTGGTTCATTTTATTGACTAAAAAATCGATAAACGCGCGAATACCCGGTTTTAAATAGGGTGTATTGGCGTAGTACGCATAAATTGAACCGCTTCCTTCCTCGTACAAGGAGGGCTTCCAATCGGTCAGTAGCGGAACCAACTGATTTTTGATTTCCGCTTTTTTAGACATCCAAGATGGGAGTTGGACTATACCGGCTCCGTCTATGGCCGCACTCAACAATGCTTCACCGCCGGTTGATGTCAAATTCCCTTTTATTTCAACTTTATAGACGTCGCTTTGGTTTCTGAAGTACCACCAAGTTTGTTGCCGTTTCCGATTAAGTGTTAGGCAGTTATGCGCGATTAAATCGTCTGGATGGTTAGGGATGCCACGACGCGATAAGTAGCGTTCAGAGGCGAGGACTTGCGTATGATTGTCGATGAGCTTTCTTGCTTTTAATCCGGAATCTTTTGGCTTACCAATTCGTATCGCAATGTCCACTGGGTCTGAATACAGATCGACCACTCTATTTTCATACTCAATCTGCATGGTGACCGATGGATAAAGAGCCAAGAATTCGGCAATCCAGGGACCGATCACATTTCTTCCAAAGCTTTCAAACACTGAAACCGAAAGCAAACCAGTAACGGTTCTTCCCCGTGGGCTGACACTATTTAGCAGAGCTTCTGACTGCTCTACCAATGGTCGCGCACCTTTAACAAACGTTATTCCATCTTCTGTTAGCGAGATAGATCGAGTGCTCCGTTTTAGCAAGGTCGTTTTGGTTAGCGCTTCAAGCGAGTCCATTTTTCGGGCAACAGAAGAAGGCGCCATATTTAGCTGAGCACCTGCTTTTGAGAAGCTGCCTGTCTCGATGACTTTTAACAACACCTGAATCAGTTCTAACATCTATTAACCTTTGCGATTTGTGCAAAAAACAATTGCAATATCTCTGTATTCTATATTTTTTAGCAAAGATTAACATGGTTAGCGAACAACAAAACATAACCTGATAAAGGAGACTCTGATGTCTATTCGTCTACCATTTAATCGCGTACCTCAAAGTGCTATCGAAAAACTCATGTCGGTAGAAAATTACTTATCTGATCTACCTGAGTTTGATACTCGCACTTTGGAGTTGATGCGAATTTACGTATCAAACCTGAATCAGTGTGCTTACTGCGTGGATATGCATTACAAAGAAGCCTTGGCTGCCGGCGAAACACCGGAGCGTTTAGCCTCTATTCTTGTCTGGAAGGGTTTACCGTTTTATTCAGACAAAGAGAGAGCGATCCTAGCCTGGGCCGAAGCTTTGACACTACAAAAACCAGAGAGTGAAATTTCCCAAGCATTTCAGACATTGACGGAGCATTACAGCCAAGAAAACATTGCGAACTTGACCATAGCCATAACGCAAATCGATAGTTGGAACCATATTTGTAAAGCCTTTGGATGGCCCGGTGGCCATTACGAAGTAGGGCAGCACTAGCCGCTTATTTTATAGATAAACCATTAAAAGTTGGCGTTTGCCAACTTTTTTACTTTTGAGTTTTCCAATACACAAATGTCTAGCCTCCTGACAGACCCTGACAGGAGAAGTATGTCGAAGAGATGGAAAAGCGACGAAGTGTCAATATCCTAGCTAAAGGGAAAGAAACGAACTCATCGACAAAAGGAAAGACTATGTTAAAGGGTAGCTGTTGTTGCAAAACCGTAAAATTTGAACTCAGTGAGGCTCCCAGTATTATGGGGACTTGTCACTGTTCCAGGTGCCGGAAGCTGGGAATCAGTACATCGGTGTTTGTAAACTCTAAGGCGTTTAGAATAGTTGAGGGGCATGAAAAAATTTCAGTTTATAAAGCGGTTTCTCCTAACATCTATGACCGATGTTTTTGTTCCGTTTGTGGCACTGCATTAGGGGAAGTGTTTTCGAAAGAGGAGTCGTTTCCGGTTGCTGCGAACTGTTTTGATGATGAATTGAGTATTTCAAATCAAATGCACGAACACGTTGAAGACAAACCAAGCTGGTTACAAATTAGTGATACATAGTGGCAGTAAGATCGTTTGTCAGTTAAGTCTACTTTAAAGGGCTCGCATCAATAGCGAACGGCTTTTTGATAAGCAACAAAAAACCAAGACCGCATTTAAGGCCTTGGTTTTTATACTAGAGAGCTTCACGTTTTTATGCTGCTCACTGCTTGATTTAATTCGTTGACATTGCTGTGCAAATCTTGAACTAACGGGGTGAGTTCACCAATGGTTTGATTCATTTCTTCGGATAAGGTTTTAATTGAGGAAAGATTGGAAGAAATTTCACCACTTACTGTCAATTGCTCTTCGGTAGCTGAAGCTATTGACGAGTTGAAACTGTGTATTTCCGAGACCGATTGTTTGATGACCTGAAGAGATTGGTTGGCGCTCTGAATGTTCTCCGTCGTTAAGGTCATTTTGTCTGAACTACTCCCGATAGACTCGGTGGATTCATTGGCTTTTTGCTGCAAAATTTGAATCATATTTTCAATTTCAACTGTCGATTCTTGCGTTCGTTGTGCTAGCGAGCGGACTTCATCTGCAACCACGGCAAATCCGCGTCCTTGTTCACCCGCTCTAGCTGCTTCAATTGCGGCATTGAGTGCAAGTAAGTTAGTTTGCTCTGCGATTGCTTTAATTACGTCGAGCACGTTACCTACATTGTTGCTTTCCGATGCCAGTTGATTGATAACTTCGGTGGCTTGACCAAAATCATTTTGCAATTGACTAAACTCATTGGAAGTTCGACTGATAATACCAGCGCCATTGCTGGACTCTTTTTCGGCTTGAGCCGCGTGTTCTTCTGCTTGGTTTGTGCTTTGCGTAACATTCGACAAGGCCGATGTCATCTCTTCCATTGCGGTTGCCGCCATTTCTAGTTCACGGTTTTGCTTATCGGAAAGTTGGGCGTTATGAGTGGAAATGTGTTCGAGTTTAGAAGATATCGACGTTATAGCTTGGTTGAGCGAGTGAATTTTGGTGATAGTACTTGCGTAACTATTCAGGACTTTGTTGATAGCGCTGCCGATCACCGATAACTCGTTGTTACCTGATTGAGAAACGGCCAATGTTAAATTGGACTGGTCATCAATTTCTTTTAGTGTTGTCGCCATTGCACTGATGGGTTTAACTACTTTTTTGTTGACCAAAACATAGCCCAAAATGGCAATGACAAAGACGACGACCAGAATGGCGTTACCCAGCAATACCGTATTGATGACATTCCGCGCCGCTGCCACGAGTTGGTTCTGAGTTCGAGCTTCTAGAGCCACAAAAAATTTGTCAATTGGCGCCATAATTTTGGCTTTTTCGACATGGTATTCTTGGCTATGTAAAAGCTGAGTTGCACCTGCGAAATCGGGCTCTTTTTTTATGGTGTAGCTGCCGGAATTGTCAGGATAGAGACCCTTGACTGCATTCATGGCGCGAACTTCCATGTTGACCAATGCGTCTGAATTTCGTTGAGCTTCGTCGAGTAAGTCAAATTCTTGAGCGCTAAATCCTAAATCAGTTTTCATTTGCTTAAGGGCAATTGTTGCGCCGTCCGGTTTAGGTTTATCCCCATAATTCAGTACTAAATCCCAATAGATAGTGTGATAGTTTTCTGGACGAGGTTTTTTGCCGTTTCGTATATCCAAGATGTCCATATACATCTTTTCGTATTTTTCATCCCCGGTTACGACATAAGTGCGCCCTAAGCGAGTTAAGTCGTCAGAGCTTTGTCGCAATTCATCCGCCGCTTGATAGGATTGATAACGGATATCTGACATCACTCTCAGCTCTTCCATCAGGCCATTTAATCGCAAAATGGTGACAGCACTGATTAGCATGCCAATGGCAATGACCCCAAAAACGAGTTTCATCGTGTTGTTTATTGTCATCGAATTGTATCCCTAGCCTAAATGTCCACATTGTTTAACTGTTTTAAATATAGAGCATATTTCTAAAGTTTTAGCGGAAGGGAGCTTGGTGGTGAATTAGCGCAGGATATGATTTGTGTTTACGCAAACTTTGATCGTTATGACGCGAGAAAGTTAACAATTTGTTACCGAGCCCCTGGTTTTTGGCACACGGATTACAGTACGGTTGAGGTTGGTAATTGTTAAGGACAAGCTATGACCAACGACACACTCTTCCATAATCATTCTGCTCTATATCGTTCATCTCGACCCACTTATCCTCAAAGCCTATACGATAAAATCGAACAGCATTGTGCTGAGAAAACTGCTGCCTGGGATTGTGCGACAGGCAATGGACAAGCCGCCATTCACCTCGCGACGCTTTTTGAAAAGGTGCACGCCAGCGACATCAGTTCAAACCAAATAGAGCAAGCTATTGAGCAATCCAATGTTGAGTTTCTGGTTTGTCCTGCAGAAGAAACGCCTTTCCCAGATAATCATTTTGATTTGGTAACCGTAGCTCAAGCGCTGCATTGGTTTGATTTTGATAAATATTGGGTGGAAGTTAATCGCGTTTTAAAAGAAGGCGGATTGTTCTGCGCTTTTGGTTACGGTTGGCTATACGCACACAACGCTCTAGATTCAGAGGTGATAGAGCCCTTCAAGCGTGAAATTTCAAGCTTTTGGGCAGCAGAAAATCAATTGTTAATTGATGGGTACAAAGACGTAAAGTTTCCATTTGAAGAAATTGATTTTGGTGAACACCAAATACACGTCTCTTGGACTGTTGACCAGTTGTTTGACTATTTAATGTCGTGGTCTGCTTCTCAACGTTACCAAGCGCGATACGGCGATAAAGCGTTAATGTCACTTAAAGCGAGAGCTGTCGAGATTGTTGGGACAAAAACAGTGGTCGACTTAGTCATGCCACTAACCGTCGTTGCTGGTTACAAAAAATAGATAATTCAAAGTCTTATCAAGCAATGTTTCAATTGAAGAGAATACATCTCCCAAAAATGGTGTTATGTTCGCTTTGAATTTTGACAGCTAATTTAGGTGAGTTAAGTGGTATCCCAAATTAAGTTACAACCAGTCGATCAGCAAAACTTTCGAGAAGTAATCGGTCTTGAGCTCGACGAGAGCCAAAAGGCTTATGTGTCCACCAACGTTTTTTCTATGGCAGAGGTATCAATAAACCCTGACTACCAGCCGCGTGCGTTGCTGGTGGAGGAAAAAGTCGTAGGTTTTGTTATGTATACCGAGTGGGTCAATGCCAATTGGATGAAAGAGCAAAAGCCCGGCGAGTATTACATCTTTAGAGCCATGATTGATAAAAATGAACAAGGCAAAGGCTATGGCCGAAAAATGATGGAGCTGGTGCTCGATGAAATCAAAGCGAAAAACCCTAAGATTATTCACATCGTTTATTGTGATCAGAACGTCGCGGCCCGGTCTTTATATAAAAGTCTAGGCTTTGTAGAGAATGGACGTTTTGACTGTGGTGATCTCGCGGCAAGAATTGAGTTTTGATTAAACATACCTAAGTCAAAACGTCCTAGTCCTCACTAGCAACCGCTTTTGGTAAATTTTCTCTGATGTACTCGGCTAGCGCTTTGATATGCGCCGGTACGCCAAGTCTAGAAGGCATCAACAAACTTAAACTGGCTGATTGCGATATCCAATCTGGCAAAACTCTGGTTAGCTGACCTAGTTGAACCGGAGTTTTGCAGACGTAATCGGGTAATGCGATTACACCCAAGCCATTAATGGCCGCATGTCGCAATGTCGACATATCCTCAGAGCACATGACTATTTTGGTAGATTGATGAGTCCGCAAGCCATCTTTGTGCAGTAAGGGGATGGCATCTTTCGCATTGGCCCGGCCCACTTTTAGCATACGGCAATTAGCCAAATCATAAGGGCTCTCCAACTTGTCTATGGACTGAAGGTAATCGGGTGATGCGTATAACGGCCATTCCACTTTGGTAATAAAGCGTTGTATTAATGTTGAGTCGGGTAGGTCTCCGCTGTGGCCGCGAATTGCAATGTCTATTCCCTCGGCAACGAGATCAACATGTGTATTAGAGACTCTCTGTTCGACAAGCACTTGAGGGTGGAGTGACGCGAACTCAGCTATCAGGTCTATCAGTGCAAACTGTGCGACACCCGTTGAGCAACTTATTACCACTTTACCGCTAAGCTCTCCCGAACGACTTTCCATGGCGGCTTCTGCGAGCTCCATGTTGTCTACCAGATTTCTTGCATGTTGATAGAAGCGCATTCCTTCATTGGTCACAGTGACATTACGAGAAGTTCTCTGCAGCAGCCTGACTCCCAGCCGTTCTTCCAGCTGCGTAACATGCCGGCTCAAGCGAGATTTTGGCATGTTGAGTTCGCGAGCAGCCGCGGAATAGCCCTGCTTTTCCACAACGTGCACGAAATAAAAGTAATCGTTTAGATCTATTTTCATAGCGTTCTATTATTGGAACGAATGGTTTGAATTTTAGCCGTTTTTTTGATTAATCCAAGAGTCTATAGTGTTTTTAAGCCAACAAATGGAACAAATAAAATGAAAACACTTAATGCTCAACAGATAAAAGCAACGGGAAATCCACTAAGCGTAGGTAATGGTTTCAGTGGGTTAGGGTTTCGCCATTCTCAGTTTAACGGAACCATGGACCCAATTATCATGGTCGATCACTACACTATGACGACACCTACATTTGGAGCACATCCACATGCGGGAATTTCAGCAGTTTCTGTGTTGTTTGAAGATACAGAGGGAAAATTCAACAACAGAGATTCACTCGGTAATGATTTTGATATCGATGCGGGTGATTTGTACTGGCTAAATGCAGGTTCCGGTGCGCTACATGACGAAGCACCACGCGAGGGTGCAAAAATTCACGGCTTACAGATATTTGTTAATTTACCGGCAGTTCTAAAACACAAAGCTCCAAGCTCGTTGCATATCAAGAAACAAGCGATGCCGACAATAGAAGGTGTCGGCCATAGAGTACGTTTGGTTTTGGGCGAGAGCAACGGTTATCGCCTAGAAGAAAAAGCAGTATGGCCTTTTACCATTTTGGATGGTTATGTAGGTCAAAAGTCAGACTTTTCACACCAGATTCAGAAGGGGTTCAATACATGGCTGTATGCTGTTGAAGGCAATATTCAATATCAGGTCGATGGCGAATGGTTCGAACTACAACAAGGGACGTCGGTCACGATCAGCAGCGCCGATTCTGACCTTATTTCAGTGAAAGGAGAATCGGACAATCATAGCCATTTTGTGGTGCTTTCAGGTGAGACCGTCAACGAGGCATTTGTTCAGCAAGGTCCTTTTGCAATGAGTAATCAATCTGAGATTGATGATGTTGTCGCAAGATACCAAGCCGGAAAACTAGGCTCACTTTAACTCGCAACAAATACGCATATCTATTAAGCCAATTTGAAATAGGAATAAAGCATGAAACTACTTACTTTTGCCGCCAGTAACAGCAAGCAATCCATCAATAAACAGCTAGTAAAATATGCTGCAAGTAGAATCGCTGACGTAAATATTGATTACGTCGACATAAACGATTTTGACTTGCCAATCTATAACATTGATTTGGAAGAAGAGTATGGCATTCCTACAGCAGCTCATTCTTTTGCAAAGAACATTGCAGAGGCTGACGCAGTATTGATTTCACTTGCCGAACACAATGGCAATTACACAGTAGCCTTTAAGAACTTGTTTGACTGGCTAAGCCGTATTGACCGAAATGTATATCAAAGTAAACCATTAGTGTTATTGGCAACGTCTCCAGGTCCCGGCGGTGCTAAGAATGTTCTGAAACTTGCAGTAGAAGCTGCCCCTCATTTTGGTGGAAACTTAATTGGCCAGTTAAGTATTCCGAGTTTCTATGACAACTTTAGTACTGAAGAGCAACGTTTGATAAACCAAGACTTGGACGATCAACTTACAGAGTTACTGCGTCATTTAGAAAGCATAACGGCAAGCAAAGAGTTCCAAGACTAAGGAGGACGTGTTATGAAACAAGAGCGGATAGAGTTTTATCTATTTTCAGCCATCATGTCTTTGATCATGTCTGGCGGAATGTCATTAGCGATGGGGTTGATCACTGTTGAGTTGGTAGAAGCACTAAGCACGTGGCCAATGATGTGGATATTGTCATTTGCTGTTGCATTTCCGCTGAGCGTTTTTGTGGTACCAGTTACTCAAAAGTTGGTAAACAGACTAGTTGGTAATAAACCCTGAGAGGAAAATGTGGAACTTGTACAGCTGACATTTCAAGAGAGGCCAGCGGCTTATCAACTTTACCGTTCAGCGCTTTTTGAAGACATAGAACAAACGTTTGGCTGGGATGAGGAATTCCAACAGCAAAGGTTTAATACTAGCTACTCACTAGAGAACTGCTACTGGGTATTTTCTAACAAGACGCGAGTCGGTTTTGTGTGTTACCGACTCGACCATGACAACCTTCATCTTCATTTACTGGTTATAGAAGAGAAGTTTAGAAGAAGAGGTTTTGGGAAAACTTGCGTAATACTACTGCAAGACATCGCTAAAAAAGCTGAATGTAATCGGTTCACATTGAGTGTATTTAACAGTAATTCTTTTAACAAAAGTTATTATCAAGAACTTGGTTTTGAAGTAGTTGAACAAGACCAGCACTTCTCGGAGTTGGCTAAATACCTGTGATTATTCAGCATGATTGACTGATTAAGACATCAGGTTACCTTGGCTAAGTTGTTCAAACTTATGCGTTATAAACTCCAACAGTGCTTGTGTTTTTTTAGGCATAAACTGTTTCGATGGGTACACACCATAGATTGGGCCGGGTGTTTCAAGACGATAACTAGAAAGCAGTTTTATCAGCTTTCCCTTTCTAACAAACTCGTCACCATAAAGAGTGGGTAACACGCCTATGACAGGATTGTGAATGATGCCTTGCGCAAGCGGGCCAAAGTCATTGGCGTATATTCGGTAATTGGTGGTGAGTTGAAACTCTTTACCGGATTTATATAGATTCCAAGGCTTAGCTAGATAGGGCAGGGTAAATGCGTCTGCTTGGTTGAGATCTTGTGGCTTTCGAGGCAGCTTGTTTGTTTTTTGCCAACTTGAACTGGCATAGATGTTCATCGACGTATCGTACAGTTTGCGCGCGATTAAAGAAGAATCTTTAAGTGGTCCGGGTCGAATGGCCAAATCAACGTTTTCCGCCAGTATGTCTTCCATTGTGTTGCTAATTCGGTAATTCACATCCAAATTGGGATGCAGAGATTGAAACTCTGCTATCCAGTCTGACAAGCATAAATAGGAAACAAAAATAGGTGAGATGACGGTGAGTTTGCCACTCAGTTCTTGTTCTTGCTCTTTTAAAAAACTCACCCCGTCAAGAATTCCCTGAAGATGTGGTGCCACTTGCTGATAAAGCAATCGTCCTTGCTCGGTTAACGTTACTGTTCTTGAAGTACGCTGAACCAATTTGACGTCCAACTCTTTTTCTAAGGAAGCGAGGCGGCGGCTTAATGTGCTTGTTGGCAAATCTAGGTGAGTAGCGGCACTGACAAAACTGCCTTTCTCTGCAATCGCACGCAATATGGTTAGATCGTTAAGATTCATACTATCCCATTATTGGCATTCAGGGTTTTAAAAATGCTATTTTTTAGTGAGTATCCCGAGATTACCATGACTCAACAATATGTAAAGGAGTCAACGATATGAGAGTGATGTTAAGCGGGTTATTACTGGTGATTTCAGGAGTACTAAGTGCTCAGGACAATTCGCCAATTTCAACACGAGGTAATGTAGAAGTTTCTTTGTCGGCGATAGATTGTGGTCGCATCGAATCACGCCAACCCAGTATGTTTAATCCAAACACTAAACTAACCAAGCCACTAAAAATGGCGAATACCTGTTATTTAATTACCCATCCGCAAGGAACCTTGTTTTGGGATGCAGGATTTAACGACGGATTGAGTCAGATTAAAGAAGGAGTTGAAGCCTTGGGGGGCGCATTTCACTTTTCATTGCCAAAAACGACCCAGTCGCAACTTGACGAACTTGGACTGACGTTTTCGGATATTAAATACTTTGCCGCTTCTCATTTACATTCCGACCATATTGGAAACGCTAACAAGTTTTCCGAGTCAACTTGGTTGGTACAGAAACCCGAATTTGATTTGGCGTTCGCAAAGAATGCGGCCGAGTTGGGTTTTGATCCTTCAATGTATTCAGACCTAAAGCCTAACGCCAAAGTCATTCATGGAGATCATCAGGTCTTTGGAGATGGCTCAGTGGTAATCTTGTCGGCGTATGGACATTCGCCAGGTCACCAAGTGTTATACATTGATTTGCCTAATTATGGTCCAGTCGTTTTGTCCGGTGATTTGTACCACACTCGCAAAAACCGCCGATTGCGCGCTATTCCGATTTTTAATCAACCGAAACAAAGCAAGTTAGCGTTTGAAAAAATTGAAACCATTATTACTAAAACTGGGGCAGAACTATGGATAGGGCATGACTTAGAGGAGTTTAATCAAAGAAGGCTATCGCCATACGTGTATCGATAACCCGATTAGAAAAAGGTAAGGCACTCCGAAGAGTGCCTTGTTAACGTCAACGATAGGGAGAAAGCTGACGCTAATTCTGTATGATTCGTTTAGATTGCAGTTTTCAGCGCACGTTCGTGACGATCAAAAAGGTGACACTTTTCTGCTTCAATTCCCAATGTTAACTCAGAACCGTTCGCAAGATTGAGACTTAACGCTTTTTCTCCATCAATCATCATACTTAACTTATCAACTTGTTGCGATTGACAGTGCACATATGACGACGCACCTAGGAATTCTGCAACGTTTACAGTCATATCAACAACACACGCGAAGTTGTCCATGGTTTCTGGTGAAGCAATCTTAATATGCTCGGGGCGAATGCCTAGTGTGATTTGTTCACCTTGTGTCAATGCACTGCCATCTTTATCAAGCTTGATTTGGCGGCCATTGGTTAGTGCAACCACAACTTGAGAAGATGAGGCTTCTTCAACGGTAACCGGTAAGAAGTTCATTTTCGGCGAACCGATAAAACCGGCAACAAATTTGTTGTCTGGCTTGTAATAGAGCTCGAGTGGCGGTCCAACTTGCTCTACTTGCCCATCACGCAATACCACTATCTTGTCCGCTAAGGTCATGGCTTCAACTTGGTCGTGCGTTACATACACCATGCTTGATTCTAATGAACGGTGTAACTCGGCAATCTGTATACGCATGTCAACACGCAATTCTGCATCCAAGTTTGATAGGGGCTCATCAAACAAGAACAAGCGAGGGTTTCGTACAATGGCACGGCCAATCGCAACACGCTGACGCTGACCACCTGATAGCTCTTTGGGTAATCGGTCAAATAGCTTGTCGAGTTTCAGCATTTTCCCAGCGTAGTTTACCTTTTCGGCAATCTCATCTTTAGGGCGCTTATCCATCGAAAGTGCAAAACCCATGTTCTCACGAACTGTCATTTGCGGGTAAAGGGCGTAGGACTGAAATACCATGGCGATTCCACGGTCAGCAGGAGCTTGATTGGTAACGTCTTCGCCATCAATGAAAATGCTACCGCTGGTAGGCTCTTCTAAACCGGAAATCATACGAAGTAGCGTTGATTTACCACAACCAGATGGGCCAACAAAGGTTACAAACTCGTTGTCATTAATTTCTAAATCAATCCCTTTGAGAACTTCTGTTTTGTCGTAGGACTTTTTAATATTGTTGAGTTTAACGTGGGCCATAATTATTCCTTAATACCACCTTGAGTCAGACCTTGGATAAAGGCTTTTGACGCAAGTAAAAATGCAATGAGAGTGGGAGCCATCATGATGATTAAGCCTGCGAACATCATGTTCCAGCGAACGGCAAATTCATTTTCGAATTCTTGTAGCCCCAAAGTTAATGGGAACAATTCACGATCTTGTAAGAACAAGAGCGGGAATATGTATTCGTTCCATGCGCCGACAAATGAGAGTAGGGCAACCGTTGCAATTGCTGGCTTTACAAGCGGAAGTACGATTCGCCAATAGATTTGGAAGGGCAGTGCACCATCGACTCGCGCTGCCTGTTCGATTTCAGGCGATAATTGCTTAAAGAATGTAGTTAAGATAAATATCGCAACAGGCATCATACTTGCCGCTTGCACTAAGATAATGCCGAGTAAGCTGTTCAGTAAGTCCAGTTGCTGAACCACGACAAACAAAGGTGCCATCGCCAATCGAAGTGGAATGATCACGCCGAGCATGAACATGATAAATATGAGTTTGTTACCTTTGAACTCTACTCGCGCCAGAACAAACGCGGCCATGGTACTGAACAACACAGCTAGAACGACGGTTCCCGAGGCAATGATCAGCGAGTTCATAAAGTAACTACTAAAGTTAGCCTGTTCCCACGCTTCCACATAGTTACTAAAGAACCATTCGTTTGGCAGAGAAAACGGATGACGAATCACTTCGCCTAGGCTGCCTTTTAACGAGTTAATGAATGCCAACCCAAATGGAATGGCAACAACTAATGCCCATGCTAGTAGTAAAAACTGAACTAGAACCTGCTCGGTAGGGCGTAATTTAAAAATGCGTTCCATGAGTTCCCTTATCGATTGCGCAAGTTGCGAAGAGCCAAGAAGATAGACGCGGGTAGGATGAATACCGCAATCACCATACCGATAGCCGCTGCCATACCTAAATCTGCAGCGCCTGAGCCACCACTCGTACCAAATGCAGTTCGATACTGGAAAGTACCCATAATGTCAGTCGAATAATAAGGACCAGCATCTGGTCCCATCAGAATCAAGACATATTCGGCGTTGTTGAAGACATCGACCAAGGTAAGAATGGTGATCAAGATAAACGCTGGCTTAAGAACTGGAAATACAACGTGCTTGATACATTGCCAGCGATTGGCTCCGTCGAGAACGGCCGCCTCCAGCAAATCAGAACGCACACCAATGATGGCGGAGAGTATCAGCATGATAGAAAAGCCAAGTTTTTGCCAAGATTGGAAAATTGCGATGGTTGGCAGCGCGGAAGTTTCGTCACCTAAGAAGATAAATGGAATTGAAATAAACTCCCAATCCATCAAAATTTGGTTAATCGGACCACGTACATCGACAATTAATTGACCTAAGAAGGCAACGGCTACTGCCGCCAGTGGATAAGGCATGAAAAACAACAACTTGTAACCAGATTTACCAATCGTGTTCCAACTTAAAAGGAGCGCGAATCCCGTTCCTACAAGTAAGAACATGCTGATACAAATTGCGAAAAAGATGAAGGTTTGGCCAAGAGCATTCCACATTTGACCACTTAGGTAGTCATCGGTGAACAGTTTTACAAAGTTGTCCCAGCCAACGTAGGTTGCTGGTCCAATTCCCGGCCATTCAAAAAAGGATAAGAAAAAGGTGCCGATCAGAGGAAAAAGATTAAATACCGCATAAAGCAAACAACCCGGAATCAGCAATGCAGCGTATTGCATTTTTTCCTTTTGTTTGAAGCTGAACATCGACGTTTTCTTACGAGGTTTCGTTGCTTCAGTATCGATTGGGGTGCTTACCTCGCTGGTGCTAGGCGAGTGAGACATGCATTACTCCTAAATGTGAACTTGTATACCTAAATAACCTAGTTGCATAATTCAAGAGTTAAGCAACACAGTCGAAGTTACTTGGGTATAGAAAGGCTCAAGTCACCTTGAGCCTTTGAAATAAGATGAGACTTATAGGTTTTTCGCTTTGAAACCTTTTTCGATTTCAGCAGTTAGACCTTTCGCATCAACTTTACCTGCAAGGAATTTTTGGAATGCAGGACCAACGATCTCTTCATACTGAACGTTGTATGCACCTTTCCAGGTTAGGTACGGTTGAGCTTGATTTGCTAAGAAGCCTGCAGCCTCTGATTGGTAAGCGCCTTCATACGTGATACCTGAGGAGTAAGTAGAGATTTCACCTACGTGGTCAGCAAATAGCTGTGCAAACTCTTTTGTTGCTGTGTAAGCTAGAACTTTGTCTGCGGCTGAGCGCTGGTCGCTCTTAGCATTTACTAGGTAGGCGCCATCAGCAAACGCGTAGACTTTGCCGCCATCACCAGGTACCGGCATTAGCCCTAGACGGATATCTGGATCAGTTGCTGCCATGTTACCGTGTGGAGAGGTTGCCCATAGTCCATCAATAACCATTGCTGAATCACCGAGCGCAACGTTTGCGTGAGAAGTTTGGTAATCTAACGCTGATGCAGCTGGGTTTACGTATTGCTTCCAGCTTTCAAAAACGTCCGCAACTTTCTGGTAAGAAGCAGCAGTGAATGGCTCATCACGAGTTGAAACGCCCTTCATGTTTTCACCAGAAATACCAGCTTCAAGACCGGCACTCATCATCGCCAGTGCCCAACCTGCGCGACCAGGAACTTCTAGAGGAGTGACGCCGTTGTCTTTAAGTTTCTTCATGACGGCTTCAAACTCAGCGCGAGTTTTTGGCTCTTCGATACCATATTTTTCAAATACGGCCTTGTTGTAGATAACTTGAACGGTTTGAACCGCAAATGGAACACCGTACATGTTGCCATCTGAACCCATTGCAGATGCGAATGTTGCTTCAGCAATTCCACTTAGGTCTACATCAGAACCTAATGGTTCAATGATCCCGGCTTTAGCATATTGATCAAGGAAGGATGGACCTGGGCGACCTTGGAACAAATCAGGTCCATCCTCACTTTGCAGGCCAAGACGAAGGCGAGAGTTGTAATCTACGCCTTTAAATACTTCTACTTTAACTTTTACACCATCAATGCGTTTGCTGACCTCTTCCCAAAGAGGACGCTCTTGTTTACGCCAAGTCCATAGCGTTAGTGTTTCGTCTGCGAATGCGGTAATAGGCATCGCGACGGCCAAACCGAGTAGGGCGGTAATGGCTTTTACTCCACGTTTGATTTTCATCGATATATTCCCTTTTATTAGTTGCCGATGGAAACTTATTAAAAATCTAAACGGTTTGTAGAAAAAAACAACGATCTCAATCACAGTTACATTAACAAAAACGTTACAATTTAATAGTAATTACGTTGAAATAAATTTGACGTAAGTACTTGCAAAGTCTTTATTTGGTGTGGTCTGGATGCTGTTTTTTATTCTTTCTTGCATTTAGTGGTTAAAGTGGGCGAGAATGGGGGAATCAATTAGTTGATATTGGAAACTAAATGCCACTTGTCGCGGACAAAGTAAAACGAACTAATCTTGCCAGAGTGATTGAAACCCTTTGGCGACACCAGCCTATCTCTCGGGTCGACATTGCGGAGAAGTTAAGTTTAGATAAATCTACAGTTACGAAACTGGTATCAGTTTTGTCTGAAAAGGGCTTGGTGAACGAATCAGAAATGCGTAAACCAACCCAGAGTGGTGGCCGGCCTAAAGTTTATCTGAATCTCAATGATGAGACGGGTGTATTGGTGGGGTTGGAGCTCACTGATAGATTGATCAACATCTCTGTCGTTACTTTGTCATGCCAAGTAGTCGACCGACGCTTAATTTCAGTCGATAGAACTCAAGTTGAGCTAACCGATATTGCGAGTTTGATTTTGCCCGCTGTGAAAGAACTAGAGGAAAAGTGGGGTCCAATATTGGCCATTGGTGTTGGAATGCCAGGGTTAGTTGAACCCGATACAGGTCTTGTTCGTGTATCCGTGGCGTTTCAGATTAATGCACCAGTTAACTTAACTGAGATTCTAAGAAAAGAACTCGATTACCCTATTTACTGCGACAATGACGCCAATTGCGCGGCATGGGGCCAATTGATGCTGGGCAGACGAGATCTAAAAGACAATTTGGTTTACGTGCTGTTCTCATCCTACAGCCACAAACCCGGAGTTGATAATTTGGGTATTGGTATGGGTTACATATTCAATGGCCAAGTCTTTTATGGCGACGATTGTTGGACCGGTGAGTATGGTTTGGGGAAAGAGCCCGCATTGAAGAACCACAAAGAATTACTACAAAACTTTGTTGCAAAGCTTGCCGCTTTTTCTCGATTCCTAAATGTCCACCATTTAGTACTAGGTGGTCAGGTCGAGAAGCACTTTCACGCTATAGAAGAGCTCGTCCAGGAGGAATTGTCAGAGTTTTGTGGGCACGAAACCTGGCACCCAAATATAGAAATTTCAACATTAGGAACACAATCTGTATCTGCGGGTGCGGCGGCTATGGCTTGGAAGAAGTTAACCACACAAGAGTTAGTTCTTTTTGACGTTTTGTGATCGGTGTGACCTAGGATTTACCGACAAAGTAAACATTAATTAAAGTAGGACGTGTTTATGGCCTTAATTGACAAACTGTACCCTCAACCAAAAGAGAAAGACATATTAAGTGATGCGGTTGTGGATTTGACACACCTTATCGGACAGATCCCACTGACTTTTGGTCAGCGACTTGACGAAAGCCGTATTGTCTATGTTCAAGATAAGACCATTGATTCTCAGGGCTATCAGTTAACAACGGGTGTAGAGAACGTGCAGCTCAGTTATGCCGATGAGCATGGCCTGTTGTATGGACATTACTGTTTGGCTCAACTACTTGATATCTTCCAAGCGAAACTACCTGAGCTTAACATCAAAGATTGGCCGAGCTTTGATAAACGCGGTGTAATCCTTGATATCAGCCGTGACAGGGTTCCGACTAACGATACACTGTTTAAACTCATAGATTTCTGGTCTGAACTGAGAATCAACCAAGTTCAGCTCTATACCGAACATACTTTTGCCTACAAAAATCATCAAACCGCATGGGACGGATACTCGCCGATGCTGCCGGAAGAAATTCAAGCCCTAGATAAATACTGCATTAGTAAGGGCATTGAGCTTATCCCCAATCAAGCGACGTTTGGACACATGGAAAAGTGGTTATGCCATCCGGAGTATCATGACATTGCTGAACAAACTAGTGGCTTCTACGACCAACGCGGAGACTATCGTCCTGAGTCGTTTGGATTAAACCCCGTTAACCCTAAATCAGCACAGTTTGTTGATGAATTGTTTGCTGAGCTTTTGCCCAACTTTACGTCAGACACCCTCAATATTAATTTTGATGAAACCATGGATCTTGGTGTTGATGGCAGTCAGCAAGCGTGTGAAGAGCAGGGGCACGGAAAGGTGTATCTTAACTATCTAACCAAAATTCTTGATCTTGCTGCCAATCGCGGTAAACGATGCCAGATTTTCAGTGATATGTTGTTTCGATATCCAGACTTGTTACCCTACTTGCCCAAAGACCTTGAGCTTTTAAACTGGGGTTACGAAGAAGACCATCCATATGATGAAGAGCATCAAAAGCTTTCGGGATATGGCTACCCATTTCAAGTCGTCGTGTCAACGAACACATTTGCTTCGATAGCCGGACGTCGTCAGGCAGCCCGAGTACATATGCAGCGCGCCGCGATCTCCGCGAAAAAGTTTGGTGCCAAAGGTTATCAAATTTCTGAATGGGGCGACATGGGTTATGGGCAGGCATTTTTTACCGCGCTCCCGCACTATGTCTTTGGGGCGTGTGTAGCTTGGGATCATGAATCCAAATTAGAAAGCTGGGCAGATTTTGTTGCCAAGCATTTTGGTAAAGAGTTTATCGGATTGGAAAGTCTTATAAACAATATTCAAGACGCTTATCTAACCAGCGGAGTGACGACGCCAAACTGTGCGTATTACGGTCCTTTTGTGTTCGATCAACGCTCACGCAGACATATCAGACGCGCCGACATCGCTGATAAAGAGGTTCTACAACAAGCTCAAGAGTACCTTACTAATTTGACCAATGAGTTATTAAGTCAACCAGCTACCTGGCTATCTAAACAAATTGCCTGGACTTTGGAATGTATGAAAGTGGCAAATCAAATTGCCATTGAATATCAACAGTCTGGTACCAGAGAGCTAGAGCAGCTAGATGACCAAGCCAAAGAGCGTATTGCAGAGCGATTAAGTGGATTTAAACTGCGCTATCAAAACTTGTGGCTACAGCATTATCGAGAGGGCGGGTTAAAACAAAGTTCAAGCCGACTGACACTGCTGGAAGAGTTGTGCAAAACCAATGCAGAACAGCAAACACCAGTTAGCTAGTGTCATTTAACTAAGAAGTAAAAAAGGAGCCTTAGGCTCCTTTCTTGATGTTAGGTTAGTTGCTTACGCTGCAACTTCTTCAAGGCGAGCTAGATATTCATCTTTGCGTGCATTAAAACGGTTCACAAGATCATCAATTGCATCTTGATCGTAAGGTTTTAGGCCACTTGCGACCATGCGCTTAACGCCTTTACCCACTTCTTCGCCGTTTTCATTAAACGAGAAATTCAAAGTAACCACGCCACGTTTACCCTCAACATCAAAGGTTGCGCCTGCAAACTCAACTTGAGGGCGATGCAAATCTAAACGAGTAAACTCCACTTCCATACTCTCGTATATCACTAGAGGGCGCTGACAATTGATCATCATTTGCGCCTCTTCCATAAGAGGAACCATAATGTGAGGGAAGTTCATGCCTGAAAACTGGACGTAGTTTGTAACGACATATTCGATAAATTCAGCGTCGTGATTAACGTCGCCTTCGTGTGTCATGTGCAAATATTCTTTGCCATTGGCATCAACCACAACGGCGTCATGCTCTGACTTAGCATCGATATTAAGTGCAATACCATCGGTAACCATGCCTGCGAAGTCAAAACGCATTTTTTGACGAATACCTTGCTGGCTAAGCATTACAGCAAATAGCAGGTCTCCGGGTACACAAAAGCGTTTGTTGTCTTCGTCGTGAATAGGGTTGAAATCACCAGCTACTTTTTTAGCAAAGCGACTTGCTTGTTCACGAGTGAATTGGAATTGATTGTCAGTTAGCGAAAAGTATGGTGTCAAAAACATAATTAAAATGTCACATTAATATCTGCGGCGAAGTATACCCAAGTTCGACAGTGTTAATGGTCTATCCAGTGTTTCTGGAATCTATTCGCAATATCGAATTAGGGCCTAAATCAAAGCGAGTATTCTACTGTTGTAGACTCAATGTGCAATTAGTTTTATTTTCCACAGCGGTAACCTCTTATACGGAGTCATACATGTCAGCGAAATTTGACCAATCATTATTGAAAAATGCCCAGTATATTAATGGCGAGTGGCAAGCTGGAACGGAGTCTGACCTAGTGGTGGTGAATCCAGCAACTGGGGAAGAGTTAGCCAAGATAACGCAAGTAAGCAGTAAACAAGTCGATGTGGCGATAGAAGCAGCGCACCAGTGTTTTCAAACTTGGAAATCGACATTGGCCTCTGAACGCAGTCAGTTCTTGCATCGCTGGCACCAGTTGATCATTGAACATAAACAAGACCTCGCAAGTATTATGGTTCTTGAGCAAGGCAAACCGCTTAACGAGGCCATAGGTGAAATTGATTACGCTGCCAGCTTTGTCAAATGGTACGCCGAAGAGGCGTTGCGCAATTACGGTGAAACCATTCCTAGTCATTTGGCCGATTCAAAAATCGTCGTGAACTATCAACCTGTTGGTGTGGTAGCTGCGATTACACCATGGAATTTCCCAGCGGCGATGATCACAAGAAAATGTGCGCCCGCGTTTGCGGCTGGTTGCCCTGTGGTGCTAAAGCCAGCGCCAGATACACCATTAAGCGCTTTAGCACTAGCTGAGTTAGCTGCTCGTGCCGGTGCTCCGAAAGGTTTATTACAAGTCGTCATTGGTGATGCGAAAATGATTGGCGAACAGTTAATGAGTGATAAACGAGTTGCTAAGCTGTCTTTTACTGGTTCAACAGCGGTTGGCAAATTACTCATGTATCAAGCGGCAGACAGCATAAAAAAGCTATCCCTAGAACTTGGGGGGAACGCGCCTTTCATCGTTTGTGCCGACGCGGACATCAACAGCGCGATTGACGGTGTCATGGCAGCTAAATTTAGAAATTCCGGGCAGACTTGTGTCTCTGCCAATCGCATTTTTGTTCACAATGATGTGTATGACAAGTTCGCCAACAAACTGGTCGATAGGGTCAGTCGCCTTGTCGTAGGGGATGGGTTTAGTTCTGTTGATATTGGGCCACTTATTAACTCATCTGCGGTGGAGAAAGTTAACGAACACCTAGAAAATGCGTTAACCAAAGGCGCGACAATACTTTTTGGCAAGCGTCACATTGATTCGTCGAATTTGTTTGTGGCACCGGTTGTCCTGTCTGAGATGCAAGATGACATGATTGCAGCAAATCAAGAAACCTTTGGCCCTATTGCAGCCTTGTACCGTTTTCATTCCGACGATGAAGTGATAACTCGCGCAAATTCAACTCTATCGGGTCTGGCTTCTTACGTGTACACGCAAAACTTGAAACGCACCTACCTATACAGTGAGCGGCTAGACAGCGGCATGGTGGCGGTTAATAAAGGCATTTTGTCGACCAGCGTCGCGCCATTTGGTGGCGTGAAAGAATCTGGATTAGGCCGAGAAGGTGGTCGTCAAGGTATGCAAGAATTTCTGGAAGCCAAATACGTGCTGATGGGCGGTGTGTGAGTAGCGCTTTTCTGGTTACAGGCACAGTCAGGGACCTTTAGCGATAAAAAGTATTTGGAGAGTTTTTAATGTCGATAGCTATTGTGGTTGGTGCATCGGGGTTAGTAGGTTCAAACGTCGTGGATCAACTTGTACTTCAGCGGGAAGTTAGACAAGTTGTCACTCTAACTCGAAGGCCATGCATCCATGCCAATGAAAAAGTCGTAAATCATGTCATTAATTTCGATGATTTAGAGCAACACAAAGACCTGATAAAAGGCGACATGTTGTTCTCTTGTTTGGGCACGACGTTGAAAAGAGCAGGTTCTATTGCTGCGCAGCGAATCGTTGATATTGATTATCAGCTTAACGCTGCAAAAGTAGCCGCTGAGAATCAGGTTAAACATTACTTACTGGTGTCATCGAGTGGGGCTAACTACCAATCAAGAAATCAGTATTTGCGAATGAAAGGAGAATTGGAGCAAGCAATCGGCTTACTGAATTTTGAGAAAATCAGTGTTTTTCAACCATCGTTACTTTTGGGTGAACGAGATCATACGCGATTTGGGGAAACACTAGGAGGCGTGATTTTGCCTCAGTTATGTAAGTTGCCAGGCTTGCGTAAATACCGGCCAATCAAGGGTGAAGAGCTGGCTCAAAAAATGGTTAAATTTGCCCTATCTAATTACCAATCGACGGGTTGCAGTCACTTCACTTTGGACCAATGTTTCCCCTAGCTAATTTGGGGTTTTTATTATAATACAATCACTTAAACTAACTAATGGTGGAGTGCGGTTTATAATTAATCAATCTATCTATTAGCCGTAGTGAAATCAAAGAATCAAAAGGTTAGTAGAAGTACATTTGAAAAAAACAACAACGAATAACGGCTATGTCGACTGGACTACTTTTACAATGTGACGATACCGAAGAAACCAAACGATTCTATGAAGACTACTTGGGCTTCGACGTTATCGAATTTCTTCCCGATACTTGCACAGTCAAAAAAGGTGATTGTGAGCTGGTTTTCACCACTGAGGATATTCGATGCAGCGCCCCGCATTTTTCTGGCGTGATTGAGCTATATATTGAAGATCTTGAAGAATATTACCAAAGGCTACAACCTTATCTAGAGTCATCATTAATGCAAAGTGACGGCGTAGGGTTCACATTGACAGACTTCGATGGCTATCACTTGGCATTTTTGCAAAAGCAGGGACACAGCAACCTAAGGATAGATTCTTCTCTTTGACAAGTTACAAGAAGCCTAGTTAAACAGAAGAGGATATTTCCGTCGGTAGCGGCTTAACATAGATTCATTGCCTTTTAACCCCCCTTGGTGAATGTATAAATTGGGGTAGGGATACGATTTTTGTATAGCTGCAAATTGTTCTTCATTCAACAGACAATGCCACATTATCGGGTCATAGAGTAGATCAAACTCGATTCCGGTTTGCTCCCGAAGCTGCTGCCAAACCGTAAAATTTTCTCGATAGGTTTTGCCAAAGTGTCTCTTTTTGTCCACCGAGAGAATCGATGGAAAACTGCTTTCTCCCAAATCGGTAAATTGCTGTTGTAAGTAGTCATCATCTCCGACGCACGAACAAGTAAATACCTGAATTCGCTGGGGCTGCAAATATTTATGCAAGTACAAAGCGGTAGTTCCTGTGCCAGATGGCAAAAACACGTTGAGAGAGTCAAACCCCTGTTGTTCTCTAAATTCAATGATTTCAGACGCGAGTTGTTTTACACCCAGTTCTGCTTCTTTGATCCGCCCACCTTCCGGAAGACAAAGACTCGTTGCACCGAATTTTTGCTTTTCAAACCAGGTTTGTAAGTTTTCATGCTCGTCTAGTTGGACAGGAATAATGTTTGCTGACAAATTGACGGCAGCTTGGAAATTACCGATTGGGTTTGCCTGTAACCAACTTGGAATTCGAGTGACGTAGTAATCAAAACACCAACCTCGAAGTTTGGCCAGTGCGGCCATAGAATACAGTGAATTAGCTTGTGGACTCCCATAGCCAATCAGAGTATCAACATGCTCCAGCGGGGCACTCAACCAGTAAGCAAATTTTCTCGCCTTGTTTCCTGAAAACTCTGGATGAAGTAGATCATCTCGTTTTAAGTAAAACTCAACATGCTGGAAGGTGTGATGAGTCACTGGAGAGTGAGTGAGTCGAAACATAGAAGTAATCTATCAGAAGGCGATGTAATGCATTATACAAAGACACCGACGGTTAGTTCAGGATAAAAAGTAGAAGCCAGTGTATCTAGATAAAAAATGCCCAAAGCAAAGGGCTTTGGGCAATCAATAGGAGTTGGATTAGATAGAAAAAGCAGCATTAAAGGGTCACGGTCTAAATTCAAGTTGACGGCCAGTAAACTTCTCAATGCTCCGCGACCTACACAACTTCAGACGCTTGTTATCTCAATAAGTTCAAAAATTATTACCAAAAAAATGAAGTTTCTAACTTTTCACATTTATTCAATGTTTTAGATCAAGGAGGTTGGGTCGTTACAACGTCGAACGACGAATTTTTAGATTAACAACTTGTTAACTTCTGCTACTGGGCATATAGTCAAATGGTAATCTGGTTAGACCAGTTGTGGAGGTGTGCCATGAAACAGTTTAGACGTAAGTGGTTAAGCGATCCGACATTCGCATTTTTTCGCAAAGCTTTACCACCCCTATCAACGACAGAGCAGCAAGCCATGGAGGCGGGAAGCACCTGGTGGGAGGCAGACTTGTTTTCGGGCTCGCCAGATTTCCAAAAGATGTTGAGTTACCCCAAACCTGAGCTGACATCAGAAGAACAGTCCTTTATTGATAACGAACTTGAAACCCTGCTCGGCATGCTAGATGACTACACCATAGTCAAAAAAGATCGCGATCTACCAGCGCCTGTATGGGACTACTTAAAAGAAAACAAATTCTTCTCGCTCATCATTCCAAAAGCGTATGGTGGAAGAGAGTTTTCGGCATTAGCGAACTCAACGATTGTTGCAAAAATCGCCACTCGAAGTATCAGCTCCGCGGTTACGGTCATGGTACCCAATTCTCTTGGACCAGGCGAGCTACTCACTCACTATGGAACCGAAGCGCAAAAACAACACTGGTTGCCGAAGCTAGCGGTCGGTGAAGAAATTCCTTGTTTTGCTCTAACGGGGCCAGAAGCGGGATCGGACGCGGGTGGTATCCCTGACACGGGAGTGATTTGTGAGCAGGAATTTGAAGGAAGCCAAACACTAGGAATTCGACTTAACTGGAACAAGCGTTACATTACGCTAGCACCTGTTGCAACAGTTCTTGGTTTAGCATTCAAACTAAAAGACCCAAATCATCTTATTGGTGATGTCGAAGATATTGGAATTAGCTGTGCCTTGATTCCCACCTCTCATTTAGGCGTTGAAGTCGGTGAAAGGCATGACCCCATTGGTCTTGCTTTTATGAATGGACCCACCCGCGGCAAAGACGTGTTTATTCCTATCGACTGGCTGATTGGTGGGCAGGAATATGCGGGCAAGGGTTGGAGAATGTTGGTTGAGTGCTTGTCAGCTGGACGCGGTATTTCATTACCGGCATTAGGCGCAGCAATCGGTCATTTGACCACTCGGACTACAGGCGCGTATGCATTGGTCCGTAAACAATTTGGCAACCCAATTGGCAAGTTCGAAGGGGTTGCGGAACCTTTGGCTCGAATTGGTGGATTCACTTATCTGC
This sequence comes from Vibrio sp. ABH4_348, assembly GCF_056159765.1. Classification (NCBI taxonomy): domain Bacteria; kingdom Pseudomonadati; phylum Pseudomonadota; class Gammaproteobacteria; order Vibrionales; family Vibrionaceae; genus Vibrio; species Vibrio sp. ABH4_348. Next base: position 1,111,286 of record NZ_JBSWVW010000001.1, read on the forward strand.
TTGAGGCGGCGCGGACCTTTACCACGACGGCTCTTGATAGCGGCGAAAAACCTGGCGTTGTCACCGCGATTGCAAAATACCACATGACAGAAATTGGTCGGCAGGTTCTCAATGACGCCATGGATATTCACGCAGGGCGAGCCATTCAAGATGGTCCGTTAAACTACCTTGCCACTCATCACTTAGGAATCCCCATAGCAATCACCGTAGAAGGGGCGAATATTCTTACCAGAAATCTGATGATATTTGGTCAAGGTGCCACACGCTGCCACCCATTTGTCGGCCAAGAGATGGCTTGTGTGGCAGAAGCTCAAAAAGAGGGTGGGTTTGAATCAGCTGCAAACCAGTTTGATGAGCTCTTAGTTAAGCACATCAAACATGCTAGTAAAAATGCACTAGTTTCGTTGTTCCATGCTTTAACTGGGTCTAAGTTTGCATCTTCACCTGTATCGGGCCAGACTTCTGATTACTTCAAGCAAGTAGCTCGATTGAGTAGAGCCTTGGCAATTTCAGCCGATTTGGCGATGCTAAGTTTAGGAGGTGATCTAAAGCGCAAAGAGATGATTTCAGCACGATTGGGAGATGGCTTGAGCTACCTATATTTAGCTAGTGCGGTGTTAAAAAAATACCACGATGAAGGGCAACGCGTAGAAGATTGGGAGTTCGTTCAATATGGCGTGGAGTACTGCTTAACGTTAGCAGCTCGCTCGTTGCGACAAGCTTATCGAAACTTTCCTCATGTCTGGATAGGCAGGTTACTTAACTTCATCGTCTTCCCGTTGGGAAACCGCTATCGTCTGCCCAGTGACAAACTGGTCCATGGGTTGGTTAAACGCTTGATGACACCAAGTAATCAACGCGACCGGTTAACCCACCTGTGTTTTTGGCAATCTTCTGAACAAGATAGTGTCGGTCTGATGGAACTTGCATTTAACGCAGTTCACAAGGTGTCTCCGATTGAAGCGAAAATTACGACTTCGATTCGCGAAGGTAAGCTGGAGCGCAAAGCTACTTGGGCAGAAACGGTCATAGAGGCTGAACAAGCCGAAATTATCACCACCCAAGAAAGACAAAACATAGAGCAAGCGGATCGGCTTCGTTCTAAAGCCATTCAAGTCGACCATTTCTCAAATGATCTAGAAAAAGTGCTTACATCGAGCAACGAAGCATCACTTTCATCCACGAAACCGTCTGAGAAGATGAACAACGTGGCCTAACACCACAAACTCGAGTCACCCAATGATGTAATGGGTGACTCGAACTCTCTTTGAAATGAGCTCAGTGGTTCAACCACTTGGGCAAAATGGTCATTTTGAGAGAAATAAGATGAGTTATGTTTACGAACCTTTTATCCTATGCCAGTTTTTTAAAGGAAGTTGAATATGATCATCAAACCTAGAATTCGTGGATTTATCTGTACCACAACTCACCCAGTGGGCTGTGAAGCTAATGTAAAAGAACAAATTGCTTACACTAAAGCACAAGGTCCAATCGCAAATGCGCCAAAGCGTGTATTGGTCATTGGCTCTTCAAGCGGCTATGGATTGTCTTCTCGTATCGCGGCAGCTTTCGGCGGCGGCGCTTCGACAATTGGTGTGTTCTTTGAAAAAGAAGGCACTGAGAAAAAACCAGGTACGGCTGGTTTCTACAACGCAGCAGCATTCGACCGTCTAGCGAATGAAGAAGGCCTATATGCCAAAAGTCTAAACGGCGATGCGTTTTCACATGAAGCCAAGCAAAAAGCAATCGAGCTTATCAAGCAAGACCTTGAGCAAGTTGACCTAGTCGTTTACTCATTGGCGTCACCAGTTCGCAAACTGCCTGATTCAGGCGAACTAATCCGCTCAAGCTTAAAGCCAATTGGCAAGGCATACTCTTCAACGGCAGTCGACACCAACAAAGATGTGATTATCGAAGCAAGCGTTGAGCCTGCTACAGAGCAAGAAATTGCTGATACGGTAACGGTAATGGGTGGCCAAGACTGGGAGCTGTGGATGTCTGCGCTAAAAGATGCTGGTGTTCTGGCTGAAGGTTGTAAAACCGTTGCTTACAGCTACATCGGAACGGAACTAACATGGCCGATCTACTGGGATGGTGCGTTAGGTGAAGCCAAAAAAGACTTGGATCGCGCGGCAGCAGAACTGAATAAATCACTAAGTGGCTTAAACGGTACAGCGAACATTGCGGTATTAAAATCAGTGGTGACACAAGCGAGTTCAGCAATTCCAGTAATGCCTTTGTACATTGCAATGGTGTTCAAGAAGATGCGTGAAGAAGGCCTGCATGAAGGTTGTATGGAGCAGATTCACCGCATGTTCACTGACCGTCTGTACAAAGAAGATGGTTCAGTGCCTGACGTTGATGACAAAAACCGTCTACGTCTAGACGATTGGGAATTGCGTGAAGACATTCAAGCGCACTGCCAAAACCTGTGGCCGCAGATTACATCTGAAAACCTAAAAGAACTGACTGACTATGTTGAGTACAAAGAAGAGTTCTTGAAGTTATTTGGCTTTGGTGTTGAAGGCGTGGATTACGAAGCGGACGTTAGCCCTGCAGTAGAAACAGATTTTATCACAATTTAATTGCTGAACTATCTGAAAGTTAAAAAAGGTGCTGATTCAGCACCTTTTTTTGTTGGGGTTAGCCCAATTTATCCTGCTAGCTTTATACCCAAGTGACTTCAAGATGCAGGATTCAGAGCGACATATTCTGTTTTAGTTCTAGCCTCTCTACCTAAAGAACAGGAACGCAGTGGAATGACGAGTCCTTTCTAAGGGTATATCAAATCTAACTAGTTTTTCTTAGTGCAAGGGCAGCGCCAATTGCTACTCCAAGACTAGCACCTAACGCAATATTGCCAATAGCGGTTCCAATACCTATGCCAATCGCGGTACAGGCTCCTAGACTCAATGAATTAAATTGACGAGATTCAGTCACTATTAACCCTCAAACGTTCAATACGATAATAGACCCATATATGGTTATAAACTGACACGAATGATAATGATATGCAACAACTTGGTTTAATAAAACAAAAAGACGACCGCTTTGGGTCGTCTTTTCGATAAAACTCATAGGGTTTGTGCTTAGTCGAACAATCCTAGGTTTTCTTTAGCGTATGCTTCAAAGTCATCACAACCACCAATGTGGTCTTGATCGATGAAGATTTGTGGAACCGTTTCAACAGGTTTACCAACTGTCTTCTCAAGGTCAGCTTTGCTAATACCTTCCGCTTGAATATCAACGTAACGGTAGTTGAAATCATCGCGTTTTGCTTTCAGTGTTTCTGCGTGCTCTTTAGCGCGAACACAATACGGACATGCTGGACGGCCGAAAATAACTACAAACATATTAGTTCTCCTTTTTAGTAAGCCAACTATGCCTGAACGACGTATCGAAATAAAGCCACTATTACCTTTCAGTGTGATAGGTACAGTCTATTGCTGAAGTAATGAACGCATTTGATTTACCAAATATTGATCAGTCTCCGAGAGTGTGACTACAACGATGAATTAGTAACCAGATAAAGAGTATTGTTATTAAGTGCTCTTTAGTGAATTGGCGATGTTGGCCCAGCGTAAACAAGGAGTCTAAACGTGTTCAGTTTTATGACATCGACTCAAATAATCTTCGGCGAAGGCGCTCTGCAGTCCTCGTTATCTATGATTAATCATTTTGGATACAGTGTGTTATTGGTGACAGGCAAAGACCTAGAGCGTGCCAGCCCTGTTGTTAATTATCTCAAAAGTCAGAACATGCGTTATCAACACATGGCCGTAAGCGGGGAACCTTACATCGCTATGGTGGAGGAAACTGCCGTTCAGGGGCGAAAGTTCAAACCTGATATGGTAATCGCTATGGGGGGAGGCAGTGTCATTGATATGGGAAAAGCACTGGCAGCCATTATTCCAAATCACGGTAATGTCTATGACTATGTTGAGGTAGTCGGTCGCAGCGTTCCACTAAAAACACAGTGTTTACCTTTCATTGCTATACCTACCACAGCGGGAACCGGGTCTGAAGTGACTAAAAATGCCGTGTTAAAGTCGGGACAAGATAGGGTGAAGGTGAGTTTACGCAGCTCGGATATGTTGCCAGACGTTGCTATCATCGATCCGACCCTGACGTACGGAATGGATTTAGATTCATCAGGACGGGGCGCTATGGATGCGTTCACTCACCTAGTGGAAGCCTATGTATGTGGCGACCCCAATCCAATTACGGATATGATTTGTGAAGAGGGCTTACGTCGCTTGAGTCGTTCAATGATTGCAGCTTGTGTCCATGATGACTACAAAGCGCGTAGTGATGTTTCTTTTGCTGCTGTATTGGGCGGTATGGCGCGAACTAATGCTAAGTTGGGTGCTGCTCACGGTCTTGCGGCGGCATTGGGCGGAAAATTGTCGGCGCCTCATAGCGTAATAACTGCGCACCTCGCGCCTTTTGTTATGCATGAAAACATCCGAGCAGCAAAACAAGCCGGGCGCAACGATGTGTTGTATCGATACCGCCGAGTGGCAAGTTTGCTTACGGGGCGAAACAACGTAAATGTCGAAGATGGTGTACTTTGGGTGAACATGATGCTTGAAAAACTTCAGCTGTCATCGCTGAAAGATTTTGGAGTGTGTACCACCTCATTTGAGCAAGTCGCGGAAGATGCGATGAAGTCTGTTGCTATCAAAGGTAACCCACTTCCACTAACAGAAGAGCGTTTAATCTATATTCTACAACAAGTGTGTCAGTGCGATGTACAGTGTCAAGTAACGCAAACGTCGGACAATCAAGCGTCAATCGAATACGTAGAAGAGTCGGATGTTCACATGCCTTAGTGAATGTTCTACTAATAAAAAAGCGAAGCTGATGCTTCGCTTTTTTCTTTTTTGGTTACTACTAAAACTGTGAAAGCTTGTCGTAGCGAGAATCTTTCAGTGCGTCTTTTACGCGTCGCAGGTTTTCTCTAAAACCAGAACCGCGACGTAGCGTAAATCCAGTCGCCAGCACATCAATTACCGTCATCTGAACGACTCGGCTTGCCATTGGCATATAAACGTCTGTGTCTTCTGGAACATCAAGACAAATAGAGAGCGACGCAGCCTGATCAAGTGGCGAACCTTTAGCGGTGATAGCTATCACTGTCGCGCCATTTTCCTTGGCGAGATTAGCGATTTCTACCTGACTCTTGGTTCGTCCAGTGTGTGAAATCAACACAATGACGTCGTTGTCTGTACAGTTTATGCAGCTCATGCGCTGCATCACAATGTCTTCAAAGCAGGTAATTGGGATATTGAAACGGATGAACTTATTCTGTGCATCTTTAGCAACAGCGGAAGACGCACCCAGTCCGAAAAACGAAATGCGTTTGGCTTGAGTCAATAGATCAACAGCTCGATTGACTTGAATTGGGTCTAGGCTGTTTTTCGCTACATCCAAGCAGGCCATCGTCGATTCAAAGATTTTATGCGTGTATGCATCGGGTCCGTCGTCTTCTTCGACATTGCGATTTACATATGGCGTACCGTTAGCCAAACTCTGAGCTAAGTGCAATTTAAAGTCGGGAAAGCCCTTGGTATCAAGACGTCGGCAGAAACGGTTAACGGTTGGCTCACTGACATCTGCCATTTTAGCAAGGGTAGCAATGCTTGAGTGAATAGCCGTCTGCGGAGACGCCAGTATCACTTCAGCTACCTTGCGCTCTGATTTGCTAAAGTTTTCCAGATTTTTTTGAATTTTTTCTAATGTATTCATAGTGTTCACGAAAAGTTTGAGAACAACTTGTCAACTTGTGCGCGGATAAAACAGGGTACAAACATTCAAGGGCTATCCAAACGCAAACGAATTAAGTTGACACCTTTAGGCCAGTATAAACCTAAGCCAAACGTTTTCAGTACACTTTGTCAGATTGGATGAGCGAGAATATGATAAGCATCAACAAATTTTGCCTAAACTACATTTTTGTGCAGTTTAGGCGTAATTTGATCAGTGAACTGGCTTCAATTGACAGGCAAATTACAAACTTTTAGAAAGAAAGTTTCAACTTAGTAGCCCACGGTTGGCTATTCAACAATGCTGTCTGCCAGAGATAAAAGGCGTTTCATCAGGTTTGGTGCCTGCTTCGCGATTTCACGTTGTTCCTGCAAGATATTTTTTAAAATTGTATCTGTGGTTAGCGGGTTGGCGAGGACAACTCTGAACACAATGGTATCTAGCGACTGGTATGTCTCTGGATTCAGCTGGGTTCTGGAAACAAACGATTTACCAAGTTCACGCTGACGTTTTTGCATAAACTTAGTGAGCTCGTTAAGTAGTTCATTTAGCTGCTTCAACTGAGTCGAATTGGCTCTAGTCAATGCTTTTCGAACGGACACAGGAACGTATCGATAAGTTAGAAGACACAATTCAGGCTTAGAGATTAACTCAAAGTCTTCATCTGAATTGATCATATCAGCAAATCGTTTTGCTTTGCTGACACTCTCATCGATAAGCAATTGGTAACCAGGGCGACCAATAATGTGCATGGCTGCCGACACTAACATTGCCATCCCAGAACGAGAGCCCTCAAGTGTGTGACTGCCTAAGTCCTTTGACCCTTTGCGTAGAATATACTGGGCGTGGTGCTCGATACTGCTGACAGCACTTGGATCTTTAAACAACACCATGCCTGCCCCCATTGGGATGTAGAGCTGTTTGTGCGCGTCTATGGTAACCGAGTCTGCTTTATCGATGCCTTTCAACAAAATACGGTGTTGATTTGACATTAAGGTTGCGCCACCCCACGCCGCGTCGACATGGAAATGGGTATCAAATTTTCTACATATTTCGGCCATCGCATCGAGCGGGTCAACATTGCCCGTTTCAGTGGTACCGGCAACACCGACAACGGCGATGGTTTTGATTTGTTTGGCTTTGAGATCAGCCAGTGTTTGCGCAAGAGCATCGGGACAAATTTTATTGTCTGCATCGGTTTTAACCGTTACTAAACCCTGCTGCCCAATACCCAAGACATCCGCTGCTTTTTTTAGCGAATAGTGGCCGCGATCAGAGACAACAATAGCCAGCCCACGGTAGCCGTAATGGTTCATCGCTTCAAAGAGTCCAGCTTTCTCAACGCCAACAAACTCTTTTGTCGCACCAAGTGCTTTGTTTCTCGCTACCCACAGTGCTGTAATGTTTGCAATGGTACCGCCAGAGCAAAACGCGCCGAGACTGTGATTGGCACTGTGCATCCAGCGGCGATAGAACCCTTCATCTTCTTGGTAAATTAGATTGTGCAGCATGCCTAGTACTTGGCGTTCAAGTGGTGTAAACGCCTTAGAGGTCTCTATTTTTACCAAGTTTTGATTGAGCGCGATCATGATTTTGGACAACGGCATCAAGAAGTAGGGCAATGCAGAGGTCATATGCCCAATAAAACTGGGCGAGGAAGTATGAACAGAATGCGCGACTAGGTTATCGAGTAAATGCTGAGTATGTTCGGAAACAAAAACTGGTTGTTCAGGCACGCTTGCATTGGCAAACATCTGTTCGATCTCATGCAAGGGACGCTCTTCTGTCACGATATGATTGCGCAAAAACACATTGAGGTTGTTTGACAGTGCTTGGTCAATGCGTGTCAGAGTTGAATCTGGGCCCTCTGGCACGGTGAAGATACGCAAGAGACTGTCAAAGCTAATGTCTACGGTTTTTTGTTCAGATACCATACAAATAAGTGACTGATTAGGAGATCAAAACTAGGCGGTCAATCTAAACGAAAACGGGACGAATGTCCCGTTTAAAATGGAGCAGCTACCGGATTTAGCGGCATTGAGCGATATCAATTTGTGAAATCGCTGTGTTGTAGCGATTTAATGCCGTCTCAATTTTGACTGGATGGCTCAGCAAATCAGCAAACGCTGAACGCAAATCGTAGTTCTTCGCATGCGGCTTGGATTGTCTGTCAGAAAAGGTTTTGCTAGCTAGTTGGCCTAATTGATCACTGCGAGACGCGAGTACTTTGATATCCGCTTGTTCTAGTTGCAACCAGCTCTCTACCGAGCGCTCGGTCTTCACTTTACTCGGGTCTTTTTCCAAATAATGCTGAACAGCAGCGCGGTTTAGTTCAAAATGGTTTTTTCGGCCTTCTAGAAACCACAAACTGACTTCTTGTAGATTGGGTTGTTGCGACACAGTGAGGTCGGTTAAATCCTCGTACCAATTGAGGGAGGCATCAATGTAAACATCATATTGATTACTCAAACATTGTGTATCTGCCGCGCTAACACCAGTCGATGAAAGGGCGATTGCGAGAGACAAAAACAAACGTTTCATGGGCATTCCTTTTTAAAGTTAATTGCTTGCAAATGTTTAACTCGCATATTCCACCCCAAGGGTGCCATGAAAGAATGTGCGGAAACTATGCTATGTATACTTCGATGAGTATTGATAATTATATTGTGGTTTTAATTATGATACTAAGCGGGACTTTTCCCGTTTATTGTTCCGATGAACAATAGGGTAAATCGGAAAACTACCGCAATATAGCGGTTTGTCACATAATTTCTGAGATCTAGCCTGCAAGCCCAACAAAGAAGGTCATCAAGACCGGGACTAAAAGACTAAGAATAAAGCCGCTAACGATGGCGACCGGAACACATTTAACCCCCCCAGTGTTTTGAATCAGGGGTAAAGTGAAGTCCATTGCGGTTGCACCGGCGTAACCAATTGACGTACATGGGAAGCGGCGTATAAACAATGGGATGAAAGCCAGAGCAAATAGCTCGCGTAACAGTTCGACCAAAAATGACGCGCCACCGTAAATCGGACCAAAAGCATCTCCCATCAAAATCCCTGCTAGTGAATACCAACCGAAGCCAGAGGCCATGGCAAGGCCATGATAGGGACTGATATCTAAGAACCAAGCCGCGATTAAACCTCCGACAAAAGAAGACACGATCACGAGTAGTGCAATCATCATCCCTTGTTTGTTCAGCAAAATCTGTTTTAAGGTCAAGCCACTGTTTCTGAGTTCGATACCAATGAAAAAAAGTAATAGATAGAGTACCCATTCAATCGCTGTGTCGGCCCACGAGAAATCAAAAGGCAACCCAATACCTATCAAAAGGCCGCCGCCTACGACAACAATTAACTTGCTCGACTCTAGCATCATCGCTGACAGAGGAACTTTGGTAGATTTGTCTGTTGTCTCTAGGGGTAAGTACTTGTCTATGAGAGGTAACACCAGGAGGTTGCAGCCTCCAAGGCAGACAAAAAATACCGCGGTATACTGCAAGATGGTTTGTAGGTTATCGGCGAGGTTATCAAGTGCTGCCAGAGTTAACCCCATTAACCCCAAAATTAGATAAATCAGCTGGCAGGTGCTGCGGTTGATTGTTTTGATGGTGGAAGGGTTTTTAATAGAAACTAAATACCCCGCAACAAGCGGGGCAAATATTAAAAGAATTCCTGACGACATTAACTACTCTTGAACTACAATCCTGAAGCAGATATCACTTCATTTAGTTGACTACTAAAGTCATTGTCACTTAGATTGCTAATTTTGTACAGTATGTCAGCACCATTAACATCAAACTCTACGATGTGTTGATCAATCTCTTCGTCTTGGCGTCGGAACATCAGAATATGGTTGGCGATTCTCGCCACATCTAAATACGTCACGTCCGCATCACTTGAACCATAAGGTGAGTTAGAAGCCACCTCGAGGAAATCTTTGTCAAAGCCCCAGTTAGTTAGCACCATCTGACTGGCACTGGTGCACTGGTTATCAAAAATCTGTAACGCGATATCTTCATTCAGGTAATTTCCGCGCTCTAAATACCAGTGATATTCGTTCACGATACAGAACAAGCCGATATCCGCAAGTAGACCGGTTAACAAGGCTTTATCGGTTTCTAAATTATGGTATTTAGCATCCCCCGTTTCTTTGAAACCTCGTGTCACCATGACCATAGTGGCGGCCAGTTCACGAGAGTTGGCGGCACTATCAAACAGAATTCGGTCACAGGTTTTACTCAAGTTTACCGAGTGTTTGAGTTGTTCAATTGCTTGCGCGGTGACAATGTCTCTAACACGGCTAATCCCCAAACGAGAGACGGCGGTGATTAAGTCAGTGCAAGTGATGTTGCGACGATTGAAAATAACCGAGTTCGCTACGCGAATTACAATAGCGGCAAGACTTGGATCTTCAACTAAACAATCAGCAATGTCAGAAATACCCGTCGCTTCTTCAGTACACAGCTTCTGAATTCTCAGTACAACTTCAGGAATAGGGGGAAGGGTAATTTTTCCCGAGTTAATGGATTGCTCAAGCATTTGCGCAAATTCGGATTCGATACCTTGCAGCATGGCATCATTGTTGTCTGGCAGCCAATAGAACGATAAATGATTCATAGTTATTTTTACCCTGTGGTCACACCTTAAGTGTATCTTCTAGCTTTGTTGTCTAGCAAATGAAGCTTAATACCAAAGTGCAAGAAACTGTGATCTAATCCGAGTAATTCGATCCTGCTCAAATAAAATAGACGGCACACTTCGCAAATCCATATTCTGTCTCAGATTTAGGACAAACGAATTAAATCTCTGTGAACTGTGTACGGACTTCTTTCGATGCGTAAACTATTCTGGATTTCGTAGCGACACACTTTGATTACAAACTTATAAATAACTGTTGCTATTAGGTTTTTTGCTGCTGATTTCTGGTAACTGCTTACTCGGGGTAAACAGATGCGAGGATCAAGGAAAATGTCAGAACACGGTTTTTTGGATTACGTTGGCAACTTAGGTGACTTTCAAAAACGTTCTATGTTTGGTGGGACAGGTCTGTTCAAGGATGAGGCGATGTTTGCCCTGATCAGTCAAGACAGACTCTTTATTAGAGGAGGAGATGAGCTCGATAAAGAATTAAGTGCTTTAGGCTGTGTAAAATATCGACATGTAAAACGACAAACGACAGCTACTGTAAATTATTACGATGTCACTGAGTTATACAGCAAAGCTTCGCATGAGCTAGAAGCTTTGATCGAAAAATCGATTGCTAACTCTTTAACTCAAAAGAAAGACAAAAAATCTGTTTCTAATCGTCGTCTACGTGATCTGCCGAATATGCAGTTGACGTTGGAAAGAATGGTTAAGAAAGCGGGTATTGAAGATGTCGAATCCTTCTTGGATTTGGGTCCATCGGAAGTGTTTAGCCGAGTTAAACAAGCTTATGGTAATGATGTAGATGTAAAGCTGCTTTGGAAGTTTGCAGGCGCCAAACAAGGCATCCACTGGAAACTGCTGCAAGAGCCAGCGAAACGCGAATTGCTAGACGCTTGTCAGTAAATGGATTTTTACCAGTAAACTGAAAAGAAATTGCTTCATTGAGTACTGACTCATAATAAAAAGCCGAGGTTGTAAACCTCGGCTTTTTTACGTCTGTTTGTATGGCTGTTTAGCTAATCAGAACTTAAAACGGCTGGTGAACATCAATTGGTCACCATAAAAGTCGTTAACACGGGCTTCTGCACCAAGAGAAAATAGCTCAGTGGTATGGAATCTCGCATATGCTGACCCTGCCCAGTTGTCGTTGTCTTTGTCGTCAATCGATACATATTTAATCTGACCACCCACTTCTAGTTGTGGGCCTAACCACTGACGGACACCAAGATTGAGTTCAATGCCGGTATCAGTGCCATTTGGGCCATCGTCATCAGTTAGTCGAACTAGCATCTCACCGGTCAAATCCGCCCAGTTATTGATAGGAGAATGGAAGCCCAGACCAGCGCCTGTGTCGTAGTCACCTTCAAATTCTGAATCGGCACGTGCGATAATATGTGCGTTAGGGTGAACAGATGCGCTGTACGCTAGACCAAATGTAACCGGGCTGGCACCAATTCTTGCTTCTATGTAGTCGTAGCTGAAGTTGCTCATGACGGCGGGGTCATCGTTGTAGCTTTGCGCGAAAGCTGACGCTGAGGCAAGTAGCAATGCTGAGGCTGTAAGTATTTTACGCATGATTAAGATAAACCTTTACCATAATGAATTTCTGTCAGTGGATTCAGGAATGACAGCTTTCTGTCTTTCTCAATAAGAACCCGGTTTTCAACATCTTAACGAAAGCAGCGACAAAGTCATCAGCAAAATGTCAGAGAATTGTCGTTGTTTGTGTCTATCTGTGACTTTATGCAAGCGTCGTACCAGCTGACTTTACTTAGTCGCCGTAGTTGATTCTGTTATCAGAAATTGCTTGAAAGATTTTTTCTGTGTCTAACACTTGTGCCCATGGCATAAGGTCAGGTTCGTTATCAATAACGTACTGAGTAAGTTGATCTTTAATAACATTTCGCAGTTCATCACCACGCCAAGGTTTGGCGATAAAATAATCTAGGCTACTGTGGTTGACGGCTTCAACTGTATCTTCCAATCCCGCTTGCCCAGTGAGTAGCAATTTCTTGGCTGTATGGGTTTCAGGCTTGTCATTCAACTCTATCAAAAAACTGACACCCGTTTGCTCCGGCATAATGTGGTCACACAAAACCAACGCCAGTGGAATTCCATCGTTTTGGTAATCTTCAATAATGGATTTGGCTTCCTGGACTGATTCGGCTGGCTCAATATCAAAATGCTCTTCAAATTCATCAAGGTCTTGAATAACACTGTCTAGCACTTCTCGTTCATCGTCGATGCACAGTATTAGATATGGGTTCATCGTCTGTCCTATGGTTTAGAGGTTCGAATTCAGAGTAATGGGTAACATGACCCGCATTAGTGTGAATTGGTTTGGTTCACTTTCCACGTCAATAATGCCGCCGTGTTGGTTGGCTATCTGCTGACAAACCGACAAGCCAATTCCCAAACCAAAGTTGCCTTCTTTTTTGGTAGTGAAGTTGAGGTCAAAGATGTTGTCTTTCATATGTTTGGGAATACCGCAGCCATTGTCTCTAAAGCTGACAAGAATCCAGTCTTCCTGGTTGCGTGTAATGGGCTGAGTTTCTATTGTGAGCACGCCTTGCTCCGGAAATGCATCGATTGCGTTGGCAATCAAATTGGTCCAGATTTGCTGTAGAGCGTTTACCTGACCGTAGATTTGTGGAATTTCTCCATAGTGTCGTTCTATTTTGTGCCGCTTCAACGAGTTTTCAAAGATCAATAAGGTGTCTTCTAATCCTTCATGAATGTCGATGAGCCGGAAAGTTTCATCATCTTGCCTGGCGTAGCCTTTTAAGCTTTTGACCATTTCCGCGATTCGGTTACTACATACATTTAGTGAACGCAAAGTATTGCCAATAACGCCAAAGCACTCCAAAGCATGCAGTTCGGGTAACGTCAGCGTTTTGGCTTGTTTATCATCATCTAGGCCGAGTTTGATCAATTTTTTTGCAACGGATTTATCTACACCGAGTTGGGTCAATTGTTTGGCTGCCTGGCGTTCTTCGCTGGTTGACCGTGTCTTACCATACAAGCCGTGGCGTAGCACATGAATTTCTTGTGGATCTATGAGGTCTTTTCTACTGGCAAACAAAGATTCGAGTGACTGCGTAATTCGCTCACTTCCGCGCAAAATAGCGGCGATAGGATTGTTTATCTCATGGGCAACGCCCGCAATGAGTTGACCAAGAACCGCCATTTTTTCTCTCTCGACCAGTTGCTCTTGGGCGAGGTTAAGCGAGTCTAAGGTTTTTTGAAGCTCTATCTTTGTGGTGATACTGCGTTGTAAGCGTCGATTAAAGTGCCGCAATAATAAGTTTGTGAACAAAGGTAGCAGGTCAGTGTTGCTGTGCATCACTCTAGCAAAATCCTCGCGGTCGAGTTTTATTACGGATGTGGGTTCAAGGGTTATCCCGGTTGAAAACGAAGGTTCGCCAGTTACAAATGACATTCCGCCAACCAAATTACCTTTACCAAAGCGAACCACTTCCGTGTTGTCACCAAATTCATCTTTTTTGAACAAAGCGATCCGACCTGATGTTACAAACCACAAAAACCGGTTAGGACGACCTTCCGAGGTTAATACGTGCTCTTTGGAATACTGGCGTATCGCGTTTTGCTCGTCTCCGGTGTTGGAGAAATGATCTGTTAAGGTTGAGATGACTTTGTCGGCAAGCTCTTGGTCAGATAACTTGTGGTGATCCGTGATAAATCCTTCGCGGTAACGACGCATTTTGTTTTCTATGTGACTGCGAAGAAGCGCTTGGTGGTCCAGAACTTGGCTGTAGGTAAGGATATTATCGTTGTCATGGCGAATAACAAACTGAGTGAGTTCTTTTTTGGCCGTTTCCAGTACCTGTTTGTCTGGTAAGGGATGAGTTAAGCAGTGATCTAGCCTCCCTTCGTTGACGGCAGAGACAATAGCCTGAACGTCGCTACCGCAGCTGATCAAAATTCGGCGAGCACGTTTCGTATGAGCATTATCGTTAAGCTGAATTAAGAAGCTGACACCATCTAGGTCATCGTGTTGACTGGCAATGACCAGTGCCAGCTCTTGTCCTTTTTGCTGGGCAAATTCGAGAGATTGCTGGGCTTCTTGCAAGCTATAAGTCAAATAAACGTCAAATTTACTAGCGAACGGCTGCAATTCAATCCGGAATTGATCAAGCGTAACTGGATTGTTATCCAAACATAAAATGGCAAAAGGTGTCACACGGCTCCCAAAACGTACAAATAGACTCCAACCACCAATCTAGCAGGCTTTTTGTCCTTGAACTGCGAGCCGAGTTGTATAATGCTGCGACCTCTTGTTAGTTGAGTACTATGTTCTAAAAAACCGTGAAGCTGGCAACGTTTGGCATGATTTAAATAATCATGACGGCCGGTAAGCGTTAATCAGAGAAACGAATTTATGCATCCTTTAGTAAAACTTGGCGCCTTTGGTGGCGCATTCGCTTTAGCAGGTATTTGGCCGTTAGCCGTCGGGCATATTGGCGAGAAGGTCATCCATAACAGTGCACAAGCGACCTCATCAGATCAGTACAAACTAGAAGTTATTGAGTATGACCGTGGTTATTTGAGCTCAACGGTAAAAACTCAGTTTGAATTTACCGATCCGAGTATTACTGAAGCGTTTTTGGCATTGGGAATTGAAAACCGCGTAGTGCTGATTAGCCAATTAGACCACGGATTAACGGGTATTGATTCGGTTTCTTACATCGAAGGCTGGGATGAGTTCCCAGTAGAAATGCTGGCACGCACTCAACTTAATGGTAATACAGATTTTACCGTAAACACTCAGCAGTGGAATATCAAAGTTCCTGAAGAAGAATCAGGCAACATCGCGATTGAACCTATGACCTTAACAGGCAAGGCAACGGTTGACGGGAAAGTAGACTTTAACTTTGTGGCTCCTCTTATCACTGCCTCTTTTGAAGATGGCAGTCAAATGAAGGCTGCTGACATGTCTCTGACTGGCGAAACTTATTACCAATCTGGTATTTGGGCTGGCACGCAAAACATGACGTGGAGCTCGGTATCTGCTGTAGCTGCAGACGGTTTATCGATGTTCCAGATGGACAATCTGAAAACGGCAGCTCAAACGGATTTCTCTGAAGATGGTAGCAAGACGAGTAGTGCAGTTCAGTTCACCATTGATTCGATTCAATCTGAAATAGATCCAATTGAAATTCGCGATATCAAACTGGATTTTGCCTTAACAGACCTTGATGCTGACTCGTTTGTTAAAACCATGAAGCTATTGGAGCGAATGGATCGTCTGAACGCAGAGGAAGTGGCAGAGTTGCAACAGCAAGCACAAACGTTGATTGGTCAAGGTTTTGGTATCGCCATTGACAACTTTAGCTTTGTGAAAGATGGTGCTCCGGTCAACGGGCAATGGACAATGCAATTACCTGCAGGTATCGATAATGCATTATCGGCGCCGGACCAACTAATCGGAAAAATGACAGGAAAAATCGACCTTAATGTCTCACAGGCTTTTGTCGATCAAATTCCTGGTGCCCAATACACGGTTGATGATTTGATCGTCTCTGAATGGATCAGCGAAGAAAACAGCCAATATGTCTTTGATGGGAAAATTGAAAATGGTCAATTGGCCTTAGCGAATGGCAAGCAGGTACCACTTATGATGCTCTTTATGCAGGGTATGATGATGAGTCAGTAAACATCTGTTTTTGGCCATTAGAATGAAAAAGGAGCCTGAAAGCTCCTTTTTCTTTTTTTGTTTCTCAAAAAGTGGTATACCGACATAGGTCACACTTATTTTGGAGTAAAGGAATCTCATGTCGTCTGAACAGGAAACCATTTATAATTTCAGTGCCGGTCCAGCTGCTATTCCAGCACCTGTGCTAAAGCAAGCTCAGCAAGAACTCATCGATTGGAATGGCCTTGGAACCTCCGTAATGGAGATTAGCCATCGCAGCAAAGAGTTTATTCAAGTTGCTCAAGAAGCAGAGCAAGATTTCCGTGATTTGTTGTCGATTCCTGATAATTATAAAGTGTTGTTCTGCCAAGGCGGCGCAAGAGCGCAATTTGCTGCCGTTCCACTTAATTTGTTAGGTAAAGCAAAAAAAGCCACCTATGTCGATGCAGGCTACTGGGCGGAAAGTGCGATTACAGAAGCGAAAAAATATGCTGAAATCGAAGTTGTTGATGCTAAAACGGAAATTGATGGAAAAGTTGCCGTTAAACCAGCCTCAGAGTGGCAAGCATCATCAGAATCGGCTTATCTTCATTTCTGTCCAAATGAAACGATTGATGGTGTCGAACTGTCTGACCTACCAGACACCGATTTACCTATCGTCGCAGACATGTCGTCGAACATTCTTTCTCGTAAAATTGATGTATCCAAATACGGTGTAATTTACGCAGGCGCTCAGAAGAATATCGGCCCATCTGGCTTGTGTATCGTGATCGTCCGCGATGATCTTTTAGATTTGGCCAATGAATTAGTTCCAAGCTTTATTAGCTACAAAATCCTGGATGCTAAAGAATCGATGTTTAATACACCACCATCCTTTGCGTGGTATCTGTCGGGCCTAGTATTTAAATGGCTTAAAGAGCAAGGCGGTGTTGAAGCAATTGAAAAGGTGAATGCTGAAAAGGCGCAGGCACTATACAGCTATATCGATTCGTCGGATTTCTACAAAAACAACATTCACCCAGCGAATCGCTCTCGCATGAATGTGCCGTTTCAATTAGCGAAACCTGAGCTTGACGACTTATTCTTGGCGCAAGCTAAAGAGCAGGGCTTAGTTGCGTTAAAAGGTCACAGAGCAGTAGGTGGAATGAGAGCTTCTATCTATAACGCCATGCCATTAGAGGGTGTACTAAAGCTCGTTAATTTCATGAAAGAGTTTGAATTGGCTAACGCCTAGTTAAATCTCTACTTTTCAAAGACTAACAAAAAATCCCAAGCATAGCTTGGGATTTTTTTTGCTCTTTTTTTGTCTGCGGTTTCATAGAGTTCACTATTATGGACTAGTCTATTTACTAGATTATTACTTAAACACAGGGTCTAAAGTGAAAACCGGACATATGGTACTAGGCTTGTTTGTGGTTTCACTACTGACCAACAGTGTCATGTTTGGGGTCAGCTGGATGACTGTACTCTCAGCTTTATGTATTTCAGGTTTGTCCGTTGCTGGTTACAAGTGGAAAACATATCGCATCAATTTATCGTATCAGCATGTCTATCAGGCACTGCAGACCTCATTGTTTCCGACGTTGAACAAACAACTGGAAGGCTCGTTTTCATACACATCGAGCGCGGTTCGGCAGCTCACTAAAAAAATCATCGAGCTTAAGGAATTGTCTTACGAGCTTTGTCAGCTTTCTGGTCAGCAAGGTGAGGTAGAAAGACAAAAGGCTTTGTTGAGCCAGATCGAAAGTTTACATCAGGAACTAATAATTTTAATGCAGTTTGGTGACCGCATGCAGCAGAAGCAGGCGGGTGTGATTGAGGGCTTAGAGATCATATCAGCAGCGCTGCGTCGGGTTAAAGATGAACCAGACAGTTTTAACATCGAGCAGCTTGTTGATTCTTTAAAACAAATTGAACAACGTACCAAGCTGGAACAGGAAAAATCCCCTCAAGATGAGGGAAGCGTTACTTTTTTCTAGCGGTATTACGTAGGGTAAGGTATGAAGAAAACGATATTAATTGTTGATGATTCCGATTCGCTGAGAGAGGTAGTGAACATTGCCCTTACGGGTGCTGGTTACGACGTTGTTGAAGCTCGGGATGGTGTTGATGGGTTAGATAAGTTGAACGGCGACAAATATCACTTAATTATCAGTGATGTAAACATGCCGAATATGAACGGTATTGAATTTGTCAAAGAAGTGAAAAACCGTCCTAAATACAAATTTACACCCATCATTATGTTAACAACAGAGACTCAAGAATATTTAATGGAGGAAAGTCGAAAAGCAGGGGCTAAAGCCTGGTTGGTGAAACCATTTCGACCCGATCAGATGTTGCAAGCTGTCTCAAAGATACTCGCTTGTTAAGAGAGCTGAGGTAGCAAGATGGACACACCTATCTATCAATTGCCTTATGAATTGACGATTTACGAAGTTGATGAAGTGTATCAAGAACTTCTTCATCTTATGAATACGTCGCAAGCCATTTATCTAGACGCGTCGCTAGTAAAAGAAATGGATGCAGCAGGCTTTCAGTTGATCGTCTGGTTCGTTAAGTGGGCAGCGAAAAACAACGTATTAGACCCATTTTCAGACATTAGCGAGTATTTAGACGAGTACGTCAGCTTATTCGATTATCGATTGATCGTCTCTGAGGGCGATATATGAAGAATCAATATGAGCAAGCATTGCAAACCTTTGTTTCTGAAGCCAATGAGATGCTGGAAGAAACAGAGCACACTTTGCTCGATGTGAAACCCGAAACCGATTCATTGGCATGGGTAGATTCCGTCTTTCGCCACTATCACACGATTAAGGGTTCAGCCGGACTGTTTGGTTTAGACAATATCGTTGAGTTCACTCACTTATTAGAATCCACGCTCGATAAAGTTCGTCGTCACACGCTGGTGCCGGATGACAAATACCTGGAGCTATTGATTGAATCCAATGACATGATTAAAACCTTGGTGCAGGGTATTCACGGTCATTCACCTGCTATTAACGCCGATGTAGTAAATGCGACAATCAGCAAACTCAAAGGGTATCTAGAAGGGCAATTGACTGAAACGGTTGAGAAGGTCAACCAAAAAGAAGCAACGGTCCACAGCGGTATCTGGCACATTTCCTTCCGACCGCATAAAAACGTATTCCAAGATGGGCTCGACCCAGTCGCATTTATTAAATATCTGAAAAATCTCGGCAATGTACAGAGTGTGAAAATTATTGAGGAAGCTTTAGAAGCTCACTTTGATGATTTTGACCCAGAGCAGTGCTATCTAGGATTTGAAATTCGATTTTCAGGCACAGTATCACGACAAGATCTATTGGACGCGTTTGAGTTTACCGAGAAAGACGCGGATATCGTTGTGATTCCACCACACAGTCAAGTAGAACAATATCTGGATTTGATTCAAAAGTTACCAGATAACAACCAGAGGATTGGTGAAATACTGGTGCAGATTGGCGCGATCAGTGAAAAAGAGTTGAAGCAAGGACTAGAGCAACAGGCGAGCATTCAGACTAATCAACAAATTAAGCCACTCATAGGGCAGTTGTTAAAAGAAAACCAGCATTTACCGGAATCAGTAATTAACGCCGCGGTGGAAAAACATCAACCTCAAACCGTCGTAGCTAAAACATTGCGTATTGAAGCAGAAAAACTCGATCAATTAATCGATTTAGTTGGAGAGATGGTGATCACTGGTGCAAGAACCAGCCTCCTTGCTCATGAAACGGGCTATGAACCGTTAACTGAAGCTATGGCTCAACTAGAAAGATTGGTAGAGAGTATCCGAGACAATTCTCTTCAATTACGAATGGTACAAATTGGCGATACCTTTTCGCGGTTCAAACGCATGGTTCGAGATACAGCCAAAGAAGCCAATAAAAATGTTGAGCTACATATTAGCGGTGCCGAGACCGAATTAGACAAAACCTTTGTCGAAAAATTAAGTGACCCATTAACTCATCTTGTTAGAAATGCCATTGACCACGGTATTGAAAATGCGGAAGAACGTATCCGCCGAGGCAAGAATCCTATTGGCAAAATTCGCCTCCACGCTTTCCACGATTCGGGTTCTATAGTGATTCAAGTATCAGATGATGGCGGTGGGTTGGACGAGGATAGAGTATTAAAGCGTGCCATAGAAAAGGGTTTGGTTAGAGCCGGTGAAAGTCACAACCCGCGTGATATTTGGCGGCTCATTTTTGAACCTGGTTTTTCAACTCGTGACGTTGTCACTGATTTGTCTGGCCGTGGCGTCGGTATGGATGTGGTCAAGCGCAATATTGAGAGCCTAAGAGGCAATATCGAACTTGAAAGTGAGAAGGGTGTCGGGTGCAAATTTACCATTCGGCTGCCGCTTACTTTATCCATTATTGATGGCTTTCTGTTTAAGGTGGCAAACGTTGATTACGTCATCCCGCTGGATAACGTCGTCGAGTGTCTGGAACTTCGAGAAGTGACATCCGAAGAAGAAATCAAAGGCAAACAATTCGTTAACTTGAGGGATGGCCCAATGCCATTTATTCGCCTAGCTCAGTGGTTTGGGTTGGAAAGCGAGAGTGATTTTGAAGAAGAAGCCTTAGTTGTGGTTCAGTTTGGCACCCTTAAGGCGGGTTTGGTCGTTGACAGTTTAACTGGCGAATACCAAACCGTAGTTAAGTCTATGGGGCCTCTATTTGAAGGGCTACGTGGAGTCAGTGGCGCAACCATTATGGGAAATGGTGAAGTTGCCATAATTTTGGATATTTTTGCTTTGATTCAAGCAGCGTTGAGTCAAATTGAAGCCCCTGGGCGCTTTAAGCACTAATAGTTCTAAGTCTATATGACGGAGATAACATCATGTTTTTTAGACTATCTATAAAAAACAAAATCATACTCGCTATGGTTACTATGGGTTTGGTCCTATTAGTGATAGCGGTATCAGTTCAATCCAAGAATCGCACCATTGAAAATTACGCGCTTAGTGTGGGTAAGGAAGAAATACCCAAAGCGGTCCTTTCACTGGCTATGCTGGATGAGCTAGGCGACATGAACTCCAATGTGTTGGAGTTCATTACTGGCGAAGCGGAAGAAAAAGAAGATTTTCAAATTAACTACAATGAGTTCGTAGCATTCTTCGAACAGATTCGTCGCTTGCCAACGTCAGACCCGGTCGAGATGCGTCAAATTGACGACATGATGGGTCGATACTACAACGACTTACAAAATTTAGTGTTCAATAAATTTGATCCAACTTTAGAAGATAGAGCGGTAGCTGAATACAATCGTCTGCTAGATGACTATGCAAGACCACTTGAGGCGCTGCTTGATACGTTGAAAGAAGAAGAAGTGGCCGATGCCGGGTCCTCCGGAGACTTCCAGGAAGTAGTAAATGATGATTTGCCGGGTGTACGTTATTACCTTGAAATGATCGATGAAGAAGGTGACATGGTTAATGCCCTTAATGCCTATATGCGTGGCGAAATAGGTGCCGAGGCTCAATATGAGGTCGAGGCCAGAAACTTCCAATCGTTTCTAGCCGAAATTAAACCATTGGAACGTCGACCTGCTGAGATAAAAGCGCTAGGTGAAGTGACTGAGAGTTTTTTCCAATTGTATAACGGTGGTAAGGAAATTATGGCCACCTACAATCCACGCGACAAAATTGAAGCAGCGAGAACCATAGACCAACTTGAGCACGAGGTGTTTAACAAGATAGAAGACCTACTTGAACAAATAAGTGCTCGAGCGGATACCAGAGCAACAGGCTCTTTGGATGACTTAGTAGAAGCTGCTCGAGAAAGCATTTCTCTAGTTTGGTCTTTGTTGGTGATTGCGATTGTGCTTGCCACTGCCACTGCACTTTTCTTGATTCGCGGAATAGTTCAGCCAATCAAAGCACTTTCGGAAGCTGCAGAGGATTTACGTTCGGGTGAAGGTGACTTAACACGTAGAATCCCAGATTTTGGTAGCGACGAAATTGGCGAAACCGCACGAAGCTTTAACGGATTTTTAGAAAGACTGCAGCGCACCATGCTAGATATCCGTCGTTCGGTTGAGTCTATCTCGCATAGTACCAATGAGGTCACCGGCACCTCTCAAATGCTTAGCAGCACTTCCAGTCAACTTGCGGCCAGTGTGGAAGAAACAAGCGCTTCACTTGACCAAATGAGTTCTTCGATTTCTATGAATACTGAAAACTCTAAAGTAACCAACGGTATTGCTACCCAATCTAGCTCAGAAGCGCATGAAGGCGGTAAAGCGGTAAACGACACGGTTGATGCAATGACGGAAATTGCTGAGAAAATTGGCATCATCGAGGACATCGCATACAAAACCAACTTGCTAGCCCTGAATGCAGCGATAGAAGCGGCGCGTGCTGGAGAGCATGGCAAAGGGTTTGCTGTGGTTGCGGACGAAGTACGTAAATTAGCGGAACGCAGTCAAGTTGCTGCTCAAGAAATTAGTTCCTTGGCAGATAACAGCGTGAAAGTTGCACAGCATGCCGGTGACATGCTTAATCGCATGGTACCTAATATCCAAAAAACGGCTGACTTAGTACAAGAGATTACAGCCGCCTCAACTGAACAAAGTACCAGTGTTGCTGAAATCAATCGTACGGTTTCGCAGCTTGATGAAATCGCTCAACAAAACGCGTCTGCTTCGGAAGAACTGGCAGCGACTGCTGTGTTGGTTCAAGAGCAAACGTCTGACATTCGCAAAATTGTGAATTATTTTAAAGTATCGGGACAAGGTGAACACGGATACTCGACAAACTTGTCTGTTGCTCCGGCGCGCGACAGTGCTAGTAAAGGCAAAGCAGATCAAGAGTCTGGTTTTGTGCCTTTTGAGGAATAGCTATGAGCTCAATGTTAAGCGGTAAGAAAAAACATCTTGAGTTTAGACTTGGAGAAAAACTCTTTGCTTATCCTATTGAGCCAGTTCGAGAAATCATTGAATTTCCGGTGTTAGAGTCGGTAGACAGCTGTCCACAAAGTGTAATGGGGGTAATGAACTTGCGTGGCAGTCTGGTCATTGTGTTTGATCTTTCAATAGCACTAGGGCAACAACCTAACGCGATAGGCAACAAAACCTGTGTCGTGGTGACCGACATTAAACAGGGCGGACAAAGCTATACGGTTGGGATCAAAGTTGACCTGGTCAGTCAGGTCATTGACATTGAATATGAGCAGGTGGAGTCTGTCCCAGAACTTGATGGACGCTTGACCGCTCCCATGATCCGTGGCTTAGCAAAACTACCAGACCGATTACTGACCATTTTAGACATTGATTCTGTGCTTTCAGATGAGCAATGGAAATGGATAACCAAAGGCAAGTTAGACGCAATCGACACAGATAAGGAGCCAGAACCTCATGTCTGAGCTTTATCAAGACTTCAATCAAGTAGGGCGGCAAATTGAAGTGCTTATCGTGACAGTCGCTGATGAGCTGGTGGCGGTGCCTTTAGAATCGGTGAAAGAGGTGATTGAATACACCAAAGTGACAACGGTTCCAATGTGTCCTGAAGTAATCCGAGGGGTGATCAACGTTCGCGGAAGTGTTGTTCCCGTCGTAGATGCAGCATCCCGTTTAGGTTTTGGGACGACGAAGCTCTATGACAAATATAGCTGTATTGTTATTTACGAAACGCTAAATCGAAAAACCGGTGATTTAATTACCATTGGTCTAATGGTGTCGAGGGTACGTGCAATCGAAACGTTCGAGCTAAAAGCTCTTTATGACAAACCCGCATTTGGTGCCCATATTGATACTAAATTTGTTTGGCGCATGGCCAACTATGAAAATACCAATATCCCAATACTAGTGATGTCGAATTTATTTGAAATCAATGAGTTGAACAACCAGATGCTGTCCTTTCAATCGGCAAGCTTAGCAAAATGGGACAGCCATGGAATGTAGCCTGTCACGAGAGCAGTTTGTCAAACTGATTCAAATGTTTAGGTATCACACTGGAATACAAATCGCAGAGCACAAGCGCTTACTTGTTGAGAACAGGCTAGCCGCACGACTGCGGGAACTGGAAATCAACAACTACGACGATTATTTACTGCGGCTAGACAGTTCCGAACTAGAGCTGAGTTTCTTTATCGACAAACTAACCACCCATGAGACCAGTTTTTTTAGAGAGGCGGAGCAGTTTCAAACTCTCATCGATAACTTACACCACTTTCCATCCAGCTACTCTCTAAGAGCTTGGAGTGCGGCATGTTCAACTGGAGAAGAAGCCTATTCTCTGGCTATGGTGTTAGATAGCGTTAGAGGGCCGGCAACGTGGAGTGTAGTCGGTACAGATGTTTCTCAAGACGTCATAGACAAAGCGGTAAAATGCCAGTACCGCATTGATAAGGTGCAAAAAATTCCTTCTGAATACCGAGTTCAGTATTGCTTAAAAGGCATTGGGGATCACGAAGGAAGCTTTACGATTGCAAAGTCTATCCGTCGCTTTTGCCAGTTTAAAACCTGTAATCTGATGGAAAAACAAAAAAGCCTTAAATATCACGTTATTTTCCTTCGCAATATTCTTATCTACTTTAATTCGGATGATCAAAAGCAGATTGTTAACAACGTATTAGACCAATTGGAAGACGGTGGTCTACTATTTTTAGGTCATAGTGAAAATATACTACGCGGTCGAAAAGGGCTGACCGAAATTGGCAACTGTGCATTCAGAAAGGGGGATGAATGGCAGGAATAAAGGTCTTTATTGTTGACGATTCAGCGGTAATCAGACAGGTAATGGGCGGGATTCTCACTCAAGATAAGGACATCGAAGTCATCGGCTCTGCGCCTGACCCAATTTTAGCCTTGCGCAAGATGGAAAAAAATTGGCCTGACGTGATTATTCTCGACATCCATATGCCGAAGATGGATGGGATTTCATTCTTAAAACAAATCATGTCCACCAGACCTACCCCAGTAGTTATTTGCTCCGCCATGACTGGCGACAATCCACAACTATCCCTTGAAGCTCTTTCCTCTGGTGCCATTGAAGTTATCAATAAACCGAGTACTAATTTAAACGATTATCTGAAATCTGAAGAAGTTGGGCGCGTATTTAATGCAATTAAAGCGGCCTCTAAAGCACGGGTGAAGCAGCTTAAATACATCCATGGCGAGTCCTATCGAACCAAGCATACTGCCGACGTAATTTTGTCGACCGAGAAACCGGTTAATAACAATCACAATAACGGTAGCGTTATAGTGATTGGTGCATCGACTGGCGGCACTAAAGCGGTGGCTGATGTTTTGTCTGGTTTAAAACTCGACTCTCCACCAATCGTTGTCGTTCAACATATGCCTCCCAAGTTTACCCACGCGTTTGCCGAAAGACTAAATGGATTAGTTGCTTTGAATGTAAAAGAAGGCGAGCAGGGTGAAAAGCTGTTAGCTGGACATGTTTATATAGCCCCAGGAGGGATTCATTGCATGATTAGCAGCCAAAATCCATTTTATTACCTAGAATTAAAAGATGGACCGTTAGTTTCCAGACATAAACCTTCTGTTGATGTTTTGTTTAGATCTGCAGCTCAGACAGCTGGCGCAAAGGCAATCGGAGTTTTATTGACGGGTATGGGTGATGATGGCGCTCAAGGAATGGTTGAATTGAGACAAGCTGGTGCTTACACCTTGGCACAAGATGAAGATTCCAGCTTGGTGTATGGAATGCCTAAAGAAGCCTATGAAAGAGGCGGTGTGACATCCATGAGCAGTCTCTCAACCATAGCCTTCAAAATCCAGAAAAAAATGGCAAAGGCGTAGGTGAAGTATGGAGCGAATAGAAAGCAGACTAGAAGCATTAGGTGTGGCTTTTATCGAGCTAGACCAAGCTTTTCAAATCCAATTCTTATCTCCTGCCGCTAGAGTTTATTTCGATTCAGCAATTGGCAATAGCCTGTTCAATGACGACACCGTTTTTTTGGACGAGGAATACAAACGCATTGATGTCAAAACCCTATTTGAAGAATGGACACATAAAGATGGGACGGAATGCATCGAATGTGGTTTGAGTGTCAATGGTGGAAACGTCAATTGGGTGAAACTGTTTCTAAGCCCCTTTGAAGGTGGCTACTTACTGAATGTTGCCGAGCAAGGTGAACTAGTAGCTACTCGAAGACTCAATCGTCAACTTTCAATGCAGGACCCTCATACTGGTTTGTTGTATCGCGAGGCCTTCCTGAATCGCCTGTATCAAGAATTCGAGCAGGGTATCGTTTGCTGTGTGCGCATTTGCAACTACCAAAGAATTAATGAAATTTGGGGCAATGCGGTGGCAAACCTGGTGTTCATGGAAATTCTGGCCCGGGTCACTAGCGCTATTGATCAGGCGATTTGCAGCAAGCATTCTACAGATACCTTCAATGTTTTTGTGCCTAGTGGTGCCCATTTTGATATTGAAAGTTTCTACAGCATTTTGAACGAACCGTTCCATTTTAATGGCCGTCATTTCTTCAGTAATGTTGCCTTGGGTTATTACATTGAAAGACCGGGTGACGTGCATGAGCAAAGCTTAAATAAAGCTGAAATGGCCATATTGGATGTTTTGTCTGAACGAGTTCGTTTGTGCGAATTCCAAGAAGAATTGGCCAAACAGATTGAGCATCAGAATACGCTGGAGAACGAGTTTAGAGCGGCGATCAATCAAGAAGATTTAAACCAAAGTTTTCATTTGGTTTTCCAGCCAGTGCACAATGCGAACTCGGGCTACGTTACTGGGGTTGAATGTCTCATCCGGTGGAAACTGCACGATAAGTTTGTCTCTCCTATGGAATTCATTCCCATCGCCGAAAAAATTGGTGATATTGGCTTGTTAACTCAATTCAATATAGAAAAACTGAGTGAATTATTGGAGAAACTCAAACGGGAGAACATCAATACTAGTGTGATGCTCTTTGCTCTGAATATCAGCGTGGTAGAGATTCTTGATGTCGAGTTTGTGAGCAAGCTAGTATCGAGTATGGAGCACTTCGGCATTGACCCAAAACAAGTCAAATTGGAACTGACTGAATCGGCATTGATTGATAATTTTAATTATGTAAATCAAATACTCGGTAAGCTACAAGAGCTGGGCTTTAAAATATCCATCGATGATTTTGGTACAGGCTTTTCAAGTCTTAGCTATCTGTGTCGATTACGGTTCGATGAAATAAAGATCGACCGAGCGTTCGTTACCCACGTGATTGAAGATGAGAAGCTGCAAACTGTGTTTAATTCTATTGCGTCTCTCGCTACAAACTTGCATAAACCTGTTGTGGCAGAAGGGGTAGAGACCAAAGAACAGCTTGACTATGCCAAACTAAAATCAATTGATTACATTCAAGGCTATTACTTTAGTAAACCTTTACTAGAGCAAGAGTTGATTGATTACCTACATTTAAACACCGCTAAAAAATAGATTACCCCCACATAACTATCATTTCTTCGAATCTAGTTACAAGGCTTAACTTTGACGTTGATAAGCCGATTTGGTGACTTTTAATTGGTGTTAGCGAAACATTTAGTTGGAACTGGATTTCGAAGCGGGAGCGTCGACTTAAAACATCAGAAGACACGATTCGCAGATCTTGAGTCAGTAAAAACGCCCTTTTCTTGGCAGAGCAAACTTTTAGGTTGTTTCGGCAATAGCTTTTGCTATCCCGATACAGTTATTGTTGCTGGCAACACCGGCAAGAGGCCAGAATTGCCTTTTACTTGCTGTGATACGCATGAGAACTGAGTCTATTCGTTACTCTATAGTCGCTAGCATGATGGCTTTTATTCAACTAAAAAGACCAACCGTAAAGGTTGGCCTTGGTAGTAGAGGTAATCTTAGAGTTTGAAGCGAGAAACCAAACCTTCTAGCTCTTCAACTTTTTGATAAAGTTGAGAGACGGCGTTAGCCCCTTCTTCCGTTGCTTGAACCGAGCTGTTAGCGATCTGGCTAATCACACTGATATCTTTGGACATTTCTTGTGTTGCGGTTGCCTGTTCATTACCGGCAGTCGCAATCATATCAATCATGTTGTTCACGTCCTGTGCTCGGTCAACAATCTTAACCAGAGCTGCTCCAGCGGCATCTGAGAGCTTAACGCCATCAGCTACAAGCTGAGTACCTTCACTCATACGTTCAACTGCACTGCGAGTTTCATTTTGGATTGAAGAGATGAGCCCGCCAACTTCCTCTGTTGCCTTAGAAGTGCGCTCTGCCAAGCCACGTACTTCATCAGCTACGACCGCAAAACCTCGACCTAGCTCACCTGCTCGGGCTGCTTCTATTGCTGCGTTCAATGCTAGAAGGTTGGTTTGCTCAGCAATATCATTGATCACCTGGATGACATTGCCGATTTCTTCACCGCGTTTGCCTAGGCTATCGACGGTTTCGGCCGTTTCGTTAACCACTTCGGAAATTCGGTTCATTCCATCAACCGTTTCTTGCATCACTTTACCGCCGTTAGTCGCTTCTTCGCCGGCTATTCGAGCATTGTCAGCAGCATCGCGACTTTGGTCAGCGACCTGATTTACTGTTACGGTGATTTCTTCTACTGCACTGGCAATAATGTTTGCTTTGTCGGATTGTTCTTGAATGCCTTTCGCAACTTCACGGCTGGTATTGTCAACCATTTGGGTACTGGAAGAGACTTCTGTTGCCACATTTCTGATGTTCGCGATGATGTGTTTCAGCGAATCTTGCATATTATCGACTGAGCGTGCCAGTTCACCAAGTTCATCCTTGTTTTCATCATTGATAGGGTCACCCGATAGCTCTCCATCGGCAATGGCCTGAGCTGTTTTAGCAATACTGGCAACGCGAGTTTTGAGCATCGTAGACAAGCTCCACGCCACGAGGACACCCACAACCAGCACAACCACAACGTTAACCGTTAACCAGATGACTATGGTATCCATATTGCCGTTCAACTTGACCAGTGCTGAGTTGGCATCGTCTTTCTCTTCTTGAGACGAGTCATCCAGTATGTCTTCGAGCGGTGAAATGATACCGTGTTCAAGTTCATCCACTAAGTTAATGGCTGCGATTTTGGTTTTTGGATCGTATATCGTAAATACTTCGTCGGCCACGCTCAGTATGTCTTTGTAATACTGCTCAATTTGCGCAATTTGAGTGACTTCATTTGGCTTGCGCTCAAGCGGCTTTAACTGCTCGAGATAGCCAGAGAAAGAATTGGAATCTTTTTTGAACGCGTTTTTAGCATCTGGGTCACCCATGATGTACGCATTGAGCGAAGAAATCATATCGCCAGCTTCATCAACGAGTTCAAGGTAAAAGCGGACCCCTGGCAAGTCGTCATTGAGTGACTCGTTCAGGTCTGTAGTTTTGTATGCGTCCGCAAACTCCTCGTCTTTGAGCTTGTCTAATAAGTTTTCGAGTGGCACCCCAACATTCTTCGTTAAGTCATTGATCTTTTGAATGACGAGTTGCTCGTCAGCTGGGTTATATTTACCAAACACTTCCGCTTCCATGGCGTTAATGTAGTCTTCCGCATACTTTTTGATGGTATCCATCTTCTCGATATCTGAAGCTTTTGCCGATTCTAGAGGACGAAGGATGCCGTAGTAGTAGTTGTATTCTTCAACATTAACCCTAAAAGCTTCGACTTCATCAGCTTCACCGTTGAGGTATTCGAGTACATTGGTTTGCAAGTCACCGACTTCATCAAGAACGTTCAAATAGGCTAAGACACCGGGGACATCATCTGCTTCGATTTCAGCTGAGATAGCGGCGGAGCGGTTTACAACCGACCAAACCACAAAAGCTAATATTAAGGTTGTAGTTATTATTATCGAAAAGCCTAAAAATAGTGCGTGTGTCAGTCTCATCTTCATGACTTATTTCTCCGCGAGGTTTTCGGGGTAAATTCAAAAATAAGTATGGTACTGTTCGCACTATGTGCAACTAACTATTTATTAAAATATCGATAACATAGAGTAAGTGGTTGACAATTAAGATACCAAAAGTTTGCAGACAATTTCTGATTGGTATTTATTGTACGTGTGTTATTTCATATTTAGAATGCTCAAAACTGGCGCTTTGGTGCTAGTTTTGAGCTGGTCGGGAAATTACCGATTAGCGGTGACGTGAATTAACTTTGTGTTTAGTTTGAGTGGGTTTTGTCGTGTTTGAATGGTTCCCTTTCGACTGACCATTTCGCTGTGAATTAGTACCACTTTTAGAATCACGATTCTTTGAGGAAGACTTACCTTTCTTGTCAAATTGTGCCTTGGTGTGTTTAGTCGCGAAACGGTTAGCACCATGACGACCTGAACGTCTTCTCTGCGCAGGCGTTTGCTTTTCTTGATCTTCAGATGGTACTAGACAATGCGGTTTGTCACCGATGAGGTGTTTTTTACCCATAGATATCAAAGCTTCACGAATCATTGGCCAGTTGGCTGGATCGTGGTATCTAAGTAGCGCTTTGTGTAAACGTCTCTGACGTTCACCTTTCGCTACAGGTAATTCTTCACGCTTTTTGTATTTTACTCGTTTTAGTGGGTTGGTTTCCGAGTGGTACATGGCCGTCGCATTACACATTGGAGACGGGTAAAAATTCTGTACTTGGTCACACTCAAAATTATTGCCCTTAAGCCACAGTGCCAAGTTGAGCATGTCCTCATCCTCAGTTCCCGGGTGAGCCGATATAAAGTAGGGGATCAGGTACTGTTTTTTGCCAGCTTCTTTACTGTATTGCTCGAACATTTCTTTAAAGCGGTCATACGTGCCCATTCCCGGTTTCATCATCAGATTCAGCGGGCCTTTTTCGGTATGCTCAGGTGCAATTTTTAGGTAACCACCGACGTGATGCGTTACCAGTTCTTTCACGTATTCTGGTGATTCAATGGCGAGGTCGTAACGAACACCAGAGGCAATTAACACCTTGTTGATTCCCGGAACGTCTCGTGCAGCACGGTATAAATCAATTGTGTGTTTGTGGTCGGTGTTAAGTTTTGAACAAATTCCCGGGAACACACAAGATGGTCTCCGGCAATTGGCTTCTGCTTTTGGATCGCTACAGCCTAGGCGGTACATATTTGCAGTGGGACCACCCAAATCCGAAATAGTACCTGTGAAGCCCGGCACTTTATCGCGAATATTTTCTAGCTCATTGATGATCGATTCTTGCGAACGATTCTGGATGATCCGACCTTCGTGCTCGGTAATTGAACAGAACGAGCAACCACCAAAACAGCCTCGCATAATGTTGACCGAGGTTTTGATCATGTCATAGGCCGGAATTTTGGCTTTGCCGTATTTGGGGTGCGGTACACGCGCATAGGGAAGATCAAACACAAAATCCATTTCTTCTGTGGTCAATGGAATAGGGGCTTGATTGACCCAAAGCTCGCGGTTGCCATGCCTTTGTAGAAGTGCTCTACCCGAATAAGGGTTGGTCTCTAAGTGCATGATACGACTGGCATGGGCGTATAGCACTCTGTCATTGACTAACTTTTCAAAACTCGGGATACGAACCGCAGTGGTTTTAGCATCGTGGCGAGATGGACGAATGACAATCGGTTTGGCTTCCGCTTCACCTTCTGTCTTTTTGGTGTCGCACTTGGTTTCTACTTCATACGGGTTAGTCGGAACAAACGCCTCTTTACGCGGCTTTTCAATGCGAGAGCTATCGATAACCGTATAGCCTTCAGGAGCCTCGACCAAGTTGACGGCTGTGCCTCTTACTGTGGTCATGTCACTGATGGCTTCACCTGCGGCAAGACGGTGGGCGACTTCAATCAATGCGCGTTCTGCATTACCAAACAGCAAGACATCTGCTTTGGCATCAAACAAAATCGAACGACGTACTTTATCAGACCAATAATCGTAGTGAGCCAAACGCCTTAAGCTGGCTTCAATGCCGCCTAGTACAATCGGTGTGTCTTTGTAAGCTTCACGACAGCGCTGAGAATAAACTAGTGTCGCTCTATCGGGTCTTTTGCCACCTTCGTTGTTTGGTGTGTAGGCATCGTCGTGGCGCAACTTTTTGTCCGCCGTGTAACGGTTGATCATTGAATCCATGTTTCCAGCAGTGATGCCAAAAAACAGATTGGGTTGACCTAAGGCCTGAAACGCAGACTTATCCTGCCATTCAGGTTGCGAGATGATGCCAACTCTAAAGCCCTGAGATTCTAACAAACGGCCAATGATGGCCATGCCAAAGCTCGGGTGATCAACATAAGCATCACCAGTAACAATAATAATATCGCAGCTGTCCCATCCTAATGCATCCATCTCTTTTCTCGAGGTAGGAAGAAACGGGGCAACTCCATAACACTCGGCCCAGTATTTGGGATAGGCATTAATGGCGGTTACTGGCTCGTTCATAATCAATCTCTCATCTCATTTGAGCGCGGATTATATACATATGTTTAACATGGATACACATCAATTTGTTCTAGTGAGTGCGATTTTAAAGCGCATAATTATTGCGGTTATTTTTTTGAGTTACGCATCTAGATGAATTTGCATGGACTAAACTAAAGTCATACAAGGTAAATTTTTGGCTCAGCAATGCCTAATTCGACACAAGAGATGGATCTAAAACAGTTAGCGAATTCAGAAGCTGAATCAGACCAAGTTGGTGGGTCTGACCGTTCCGTCGTTTTGTTGGACTGGACTTGGGATATACGCAACAACGCTTTACAAATTGACCAAAACGCAGTTAAAAGCTTGGTGGGCAGTACGGTAGATGTTCGAAGAATAGAAGACGTCCTACAGTTTATTCCAAAACCGCAGCAAACTAAGTTTAAAACCTTTATTGCCGCTGTGGCGAAACGCGGAGAGTGCCAGTACTTTAGTTGTAATCTTCTGTCTGCGGAACGTCCTCTGGTTTATGTAGAGTTCTACGCTGAACGTCCAAACAACAACGTGCTACAAGGGACAATCCGCCATTTAGTTAGCATTGATGATAACCAAAACTTGGCGGACTTGTTTTACAGCATTTTCGAAAATGGCCATCACGGGTTGTTGCTAACAGACGCAGAAACTCGGATTCTGACCTGTAACCACTGCTTTGAAAAACAATCTGGTTATCAACGTAACGAATTATTGGGTCTGAAAACCAGTATTTTAAATGTTGGAAAACACTCTCAAGATTATTACCGAGATCTGTGGAAGCAGATTGAGCAGCAAGGTTTCTGGCATGGCACCATATTAACTCGCGAGGCGAGCGGTCGCAGTCATCCACAAGATTTAACCATACAAAAAATAGAAATGGCTGGCGAAACTTACTTCTTGGGCATCACCTTCGATTTGTCGAGCCACTTATATCGAGTCGCCGATACTGATATTGGTGGTGTGGAGTTGGTGACTCAATTGCCGACACAAAAAAAATTCATACGACTCTTGAATCAAGAACTCAATGACAACAATTCACAGGTGTTGATTGTTGCGATGAAACCTGAGTTTGATGAAGAAATTCAACATGAATGCAGACAGAACATTGCTGATGCCTTATCCCGGAAAAAACTCAATCTATTTAGTGGCTACATAGCGAATGGTATTTTTTTGGCGTGTGTGGACTTTTCTCATCTAAAAGCGGACGGCTCTTACCGAGCGATTCATATTGCAATTAGAGAATTTTACAAGGTCCTGAAAAAGCTGAGCTCAGCTCAAGCGTACCGGGGTATTGTTAACGGCAAAAGCGGTGTCTCTGTGGTGGGTGAAGATTCATCGTCGGCACAACTCGCGGTCAATCATGCCGTCCAGGCGATGCTGGAGAATCACTCTGGTCCTTCAAGTCATCTTAACTTCTATGACAGTAAAATACATAAGGAACAAGAGCGAAGAAAGGTCCTCGAATCTGTGGTGCGAGAAGCCATTGCGAAGCAGCAAGTGGATGTATTTTATCAGCCAATAATCGACCTGAACAAAGCTCGTATCGAAAAAGTAGAGGCTTTATGTCGATTTGGAGATGGCAATGGAGGTTATTACAATACACAAGAGTTGGTTTCGATAGCCGAAGACTTGAGTTTGGTTAATAAACTGGATGAAACAGTCGGTGAAGTGGCCTTAAGCCAATACAGCCAATTGCAATCGGTGTTAGGGCCGCACATACAGCTCACCATCAATCGTTCTTTAGACACTCAGGAATCCTTGACCAAAATCTTCGAAAGTATCAATGCCATGGTTGACCGTCACCTTGAAGTGGCACCAAAACTGACCATAGAAATAACCGAAACCGCGTATTTTGATGTGGGTAATCTTCAGTTTGCGGCGCTGTCTGCGTTAAAACAAAAAGGGGTCCATATCGCCATTGATGACTTTGGTACGGGGTATTCATCGATTGGTTATCTAAGTGATTGTAATTTCGAAGTATTGAAAATTGACCAAGCTTTTGTTAAGCAAATTCATAGCAGTAACAATCGCTGTATGATTGTCAAAATGATCACCCAACTTTCACACCGTCTCAACGTTCAAGTTGTCGCAGAAGGGGTAGAAACGGAGAAAGAATTGGAATTGCTAAAAACGCTGGGTGTTGACTACATGCAAGGTTACTTATTTGCTAAACCGGTGCCATTGGTAGAGCTTGGCGAAATTCGTCAATCAGTTGACAAACAGCTTCAACACTTGGTTAAGCATGTTAGGCAGCACCAAGTTTGTTCATTATTAAGCTCAAACATCCGCCGGCTCGATCCGGGTTCTCCAATTTCTTTGGCTTATGAGATGTTTAGGGAATCCAACGCATCAAGCTTGCCTGTGGTTGAAGGCAAACAGTGTGTTGGATTTGTTTCGCGAGAGAGCTTGAATTTAGTCTTGTCACCAGCCATGGGAACGGATTTAGAAAGCTCGCGTGAGAAACAAATATGGAATCGCCCAGTTAACAGTATGATGACGACCAAATACGACTCTGTGCTGGAATGCACCAGCTTAACCGAGCTGCCAAATTTGGTCGAAAGTAAACAATTTCCTTGGATACTAGTCAATGAAGAGAACCAATACAGAGGTATAGTCGAACAAAGCGCAGTGTTACATTTTCTCGCAAACTATGACCAAAAATGTTAACCGAACTTTTCCCTTGACCTGTCCTCGCTAATTAACTCGGGTATAATCTCGGACAATTTGTTTTCTCTGCTTTTAAATTATGCCGTTATTCAACAGTGCTACCGCGCTAATCTTTCCTGGTTTGGTCATTACCCAATTATTGTTAACTGTCATTTTGTTAAAGGGCGATATTTGCCCGGGACAACGAGGCCGTGTCCACAAGCTGTTTCCGATTATTGCTGTTTTGTGGCTAGGGTATGCCGTACAGCAAATAATGGCGCTGGCGATTATCGCGACCTTGGCGTACTTCTACACGCAAGTCAAAGTCAGTAAAACACGAGACTCCGGGCCAACTTGGTTGTTGTTTCTAATCAATGGACTGAGCTTTGGCATGCTTGCCGGTCATTTTGCCTCATTGCCTTTGGGAAGTGGGTTAATGGTGTTGGCTCAAGCAGCGTTAATTGGCGCGGCATTCACCCACTTGTTATTGCTGGTCGCTCGAAGCAGGTTACAAGCTTTCCATAGAATCTTGCCCTTTATCGGTGTGATTGCAACTATGGCAGTTTGCGTGATTGTATTAATTCTTGCATCGTCACTAGAGCAGAGCGAGTTAGAATTGTTCACTCAGACGTTGCTGTGGGTGCTACCGGCCAGCATATTGGCAGTTGTGATATGGTGTTGGCACATCCTCAAAAATTCACTCCCTATTAAGTTTCAGTTGAGCCTAAGTTTATCAATTGTGTTTGTCAGCCAGTTGTTTCTTATGCTAAGTACCTAGCCGATAAAGACAAATAGATATATTTATCAATAACCAGTTTTTTCAATCAAAATAGACTACTTTTAAATAAGGAAATCCTTTCAATTTAGGAGTGGAAACTATGGATATGAGTCAGCTTGGCGCGGTAGAAAATGCAATCCTACTCGGCATCGTCAATGAGAAGCTTCGTTTGGAGTGTGATAACTTGGATGAGTTGGTGAGTGTCTACGAACTGGATCGTCAACAAGTAATAGATAAATTGGATGGTCTTGGTTTTCATTACGATCCTTTGACCAACCAATTTAAGAGAATTTAGTGTCAATAAACTTTAATTTTTGGTGGCTGCATACAGGGCGGCCATCTTGACACCATCTAGATGTTGTTTACATTGCTGCCTTGCGGTGGAGAAAAAAGCATCAAGATAGCGCTTGTCTTTTTCACTATTTCGTACAGCGGCAAACAATCGTCTCCAAAGCCCGTTACCAAGCGATATATCGGCGACCAAACCCTGTCGCGAAAACTCGCTGATTGCCCAATTTGGCAGCGCGGCAACCCCCAAACCAGCGGAAACCATTTGAACCAACATCAGGGTGTTATCCGCTTGTTTCCACTTGACCGGCTCTACGCCTTTTGGATGTAAAAAGTGCTTTACCACATCAAGACGTTGTTTTTGCACTGGGTAGCTAATCATGGTTTGGTCTAACAAATCTTCAGGCTTGATTTGAGGCTGGCTGGCAAGTGGATGATTGGGGGCGGTCACCAAGCGCATTTCAAAATCAAACAATGGTTCGTAATGAACCTCACTTCGCGGTTGAATGTCTGAAGTAATCACCAAATCCAACTCTCCGTTAAGCAGTGCGGGTAGGGGTTCAAACCCGAAACCTGAAGAGAAATCGAGAGTAACGGACGGCCAAGCCACTTGATATTCTTTTAACGCCGGCATCAACCACTGGAAACACGAGTGACATTCTATTGCCATATGCAGGCGACCATTCACATCCTCTTTTAGACTGGCGAGGTCATTTTCCGCTTTGGCTAACTTAGGTAATAACTCGTCTGCAAGTGACAATAGTATTTGACCTTCTGGTGTGAATCGGACTGGGCGGGTTTTTCGCAAGAATAGTTGACCGCCGATACGTGTTTCCAAGTCTTTCAATTGGTGCGATAAGGCGGATTGCGTAAGGTGTAAAGAGGTAGCCGTAGCGGTCAAACTTCCCGTGTCTCGCAGTGATGAAATCGTTTTTAAGTGTTTTAACTCAATCATGAACCAGCCTCATATCCAATGTGAAAACCGTGAATTATCTTAACATACAGTTATGTTTTAGAGCTGTAAACATCTAGACGTCTATTTATTGAAATTAATGTATTGGTCGATAACTATGAATTTTAATAATGATCAAGTTGAGTATTTACTGATTGTTTATCAAGTTTAAACCTCTCATATTTTAAGTCATCAGTTTCACAGGCTCCGCAAGAATGCAAAAGCTTGAAAAATATAAAACTTAAAAATAGGAAATCACGATGACAAGAGCACACGTACTGGGCTACCCCCGTATTGGCGAAAAAAGAGAGTTAAAATTTGCGTTAGAAAAGTACTGGCGTGGAGACATAGACCAAGCGGAACTGAAGGCCGTTGGCTGTGACTTGCGAAAACAGAATTGGAAAACACAAGCCGATTCCAATTTGAGTACAGTGTCTGTTGGTGATTTTGCTTGGTATGACCAAGTATTGACGACGTCACTACTGCTTGGTCACGTACCCAAACGTCATAGAAACGGCTTCCCTACATTAGATACCATGTTCAATATCGCTCGGGGTCGCTCTCAGGTTCAATGTGGCTGTGGTGGCGCTTCCGACAAACAAGTCGATGGCCAAGCCGCGTCAGATATGACCAAGTGGTTTAATACTAACTACCACTACATTGTTCCTGAGTTCAGCTCAGACGATAGATTTGAGGTCAGCTGGCAACAATTATTCGAAGAAGTCAAAGAAGCCAAGGACGCTGGACATGATGTAAAACCTGTTTTACTAGGTCCTCTTAGTTACCTTTATTTGGGCAAAGAAGTTGAGCCAGATTTTGATCGTTTAACTTTGTTGCCACGGTTACTGACGGCTTATCAAGGTATTTTGGCCAAGTTGGTCTCGCTAGGTATTGACTGGGTACAAATCGACGAGCCTATATTGGCACTAGAGCTAGAAGCCAAATGGTTAAACTCGTTTAAACTGGCGTATCAAGTACTGCGCACTGATATTAAGGTCTTACTGACCACTTACTTTGACTCTGTTGAAAGTGTTTTAGATACCATAGTGACTTTGCAAGTCGATGGGCTGCATATTGACCTTTCTGCAGCCCCGGAGCAATTATCAGCCGCTTTATCAAAACTGCCACAGCATTGGGTGTTATCTGCCGGGATAATTAATGGCAGAAATGTGTGGCGAGCCGACTTGGAACACAGCTTTAATCTGTTAATCCCGGCCAAAGAGCAACTAGGTGAAAGATTGTGGGTAGCGAGTTCTTGCTCTTTGTTACACAGCCCAGTTAATTTGGAACTCGAGACAGAACTGAGTGACGAACGATACCAATGGTTTGCATTTGCCAAACAAAAAGTGGCCGAAGTCGGACTGTTAGCCAAGGCGCTATCCGGAGATGAAAGCGCAATAACCGCTTGCTCTGAATACAGTCAGCCGATTCAAAAGAGACAAGGCAATACATCAGTTCATAAAGCTGCGGTACAGAATAGGCTCGCAGGTATTTCTACTGAAATGGCGGAGCGCAGTGAGCCTTATGCTGTTCGAAGTAACGCGCAACGAAAAGCCCTATCTTTACCGCTTTTCCCAACAACAACGATAGGATCGTTTCCTCAAACCAATGAGGTTAGAGCTGTGCGAAGCGACTACAAAAAAGGCGCAATTTCTGCCGAGCAATACCGAGATGCAATTAAACACAATATTGCTGACGCAATAACGAGGCAAGAAGCACTCGATTTGGATGTATTGGTTCACGGCGAAGCCGAGCGAAATGACATGGTGGAGTACTTCGCTGAGCATCTCGCTGGCTTTCAAACCACTCAGTTTGGTTGGGTGCAGAGCTTCGGTTCACGTTGTGTGAAGCCAGCAATTGTCGTGGCAGACATCGAACGTGAAGATCCGATTACTGTCGAGTGGACTAAATTCGCTCAGTCGTTAACCAGTAAAAAAGTGAAGGGCATGCTTACCGGGCCGGTAACGATCTTGTGTTGGACTTTTCCAAGAGAGGACATTTCAAGAGAGCAAATTGCTAATCAGTTGGCGCTGGCGCTGAGAGATGAAGTCGCCGACTTACAAGCATCAGGTATTGATATTATTCAAATTGACGAGCCGGCAATTCGAGAGGGTCTGCCGCTGAAAAAAGCTCAGCATCAAGAGTACCTGAATTGGGCAGTGTCGGCGTTCAGAATTGCTGCAGGGTCAGCTAAGCCGCAAACGCAGATTCACACTCATATGTGTTACAGCGAATTTAATGAGATTATCGAATCCGTGGCGGCGCTGGATGCGGATGTCATCACTATCGAGACTTCACGTTCCAACATGGAGTTGCTCAAAGCATTTGAAGATTTCAATTACCCTAATGAAATAGGTCCTGGTGTGTATGATATACATTCTCCTAATATTCCAAGCGAAGAGTGGATTGAATCTTTGGTGAATAAAGCTACGACCAAGATTCCAGCATCAAGAATTTGGGTTAACCCGGATTGCGGATTGAAGACTCGTACTTGGGAAGAAACCGAGGCAGCATTGAGTAACATGGTGAGCGCTGCTAAGAAATTGCGACAAGCTCATCTGGTTAACTAAAAGCTAACTTTGATAGACCGCCAATAAAACCCGCTATATGCGGGTTTTATTGGTTGATGCAATTTTGAACTTCAAAAGTTGACTGCGAGCTATTGGCAACTGAGTTTAGATATTGGGCTATCCGCAACGAGTTGACCTCGAGCATTTCTCATTTGAATGCGGTAACTCAGCCCCAATGCCATGTTTTGCTGGATGTCGTCATTTTGACAATAACTTTGCAACGCACCTTGCAACATAGTTTGCGCGCTTGGAGCCCCTTGTACTTGGTCGTCATAAATCATCATCACCGTTACCTCTGCACCAGAGGCACGGGCTTGGACGATTTGTAATGGGCCCATTTGGATTGGCAGTTCAGACGACAACACTTGCGCGCGATTGCTCGCGAGTGCTTCAAGCTGAGGGGAAACCTTGGTTGATTGACAACCGGCAAGTATCAACCCGGCCAAGACAAACGTCGCCGCTTTAGCAAGTAATCTCATTAGAAGACTCTCTTGAAAGGTTTAACGATGACGGATTGATAAACACCTGCTTCCACATAAGGGTCAGCATCTGCCCACGCTTTAGCATCTTCAAGACTATTAAATTCCGCAATTACCGTAGAGCCTGAAAAACCTACGCTCCCTGGATCTTCTGAATCGAGTATTGGCATAGGGCCAGCAGTTAATAAGCGACCTTCGTTTTGAAGAGCTTCTAGACGAGCTAAATGTTTAGGTCTAACGGAAAGACGTTTTTCGAGCGAGTTTTCGACGTCTTGAGCGAAAATGACATACAACATGATGAAGGTTCCTTGGTGTAAACAATTACATTACTTTATATGAAGTTAGCTGTGGTTGCATCCAAAGAAAAATCGCTTTGTGTTCTAAACGAGACGGTTTGAAGATAAAAAGGGGAGTTTGACGAAAAGTTGGCGAAACTTACGCAATGAG
The DNA here is from genome assembly GCF_056159765.1 of Vibrio sp. ABH4_348. NCBI lineage: Bacteria > Pseudomonadati > Pseudomonadota > Gammaproteobacteria > Vibrionales > Vibrionaceae > Vibrio > Vibrio sp. ABH4_348. The sequence goes on from NZ_JBSWVW010000001.1 coordinate 1,151,845, forward strand.
CCTCTAATCTAAGGCAGATTGAGAGGCTCTATCTTTGTAGTACTATTTATACCCCTAGTTTTGGTATCGCGTGTTTGAGTTCTTCTAAATATCCTTCATCGCGCAGGCAATCTACGGTTAGCAGTAATTCTTCGTCGGACATTGAAAAACAGCTAGATTTGCCGGTTAATGATGACAAATACTGGTGATATTCGTTCTCGGTAAAATGCCCAATTCTATCTTGTAGCATGCTTTTGATGCCTTGATGAATCAGGTGATAATAGGTGTGTCTATGAATCTCCATAATCGGATTCCTCATACTGGCGAGACGCCAAAACTTCGCCTCTTAAATTGTTATACTTAAGTAAGCAGGAAAAGTGCCAGATTTAGTTGGTACAGAAATCTTGGGCTCAGTTATGAGTGTTGAGGGTCAATATTGAGTTGAATACCGGAGCAGTACTTGACTAGCATTTTTGCTAGAGAATGTTTGTTAGTCGGTTTTTCGAGTCGATCATCCATCAGCTGTGACATCAGTTGAACTTCTCGAGCGCCAGTTTCACCCGACAGGGCGATGATGGGAATATCAGGATTCGCTTGCTTAATGATTTTGGTCGCTTCAATCCCATCCATAACTGGCATTTGCACATCCATCAATATCATTGAAACTGGCTTGCGGGCTGCCGCTTTTGTCGCGATCAAGCCGTTTTCCGCTACCATGGATTTCACACCCAGCTGATTGAGTAGCAGTGTGACCATTTGTCTTTGAAAGTCCTTATCGTCAACCACAAGGACTAAAAAATCATTGCTGTTGTGTGAACGCAAAAAAGGCAATAGATCCAAAATACGGCGTTTAGCGCTGATAAGCTGCTTCAACATAACGATGTAAGCGTACAGAGTACGTTTTGTGCAAGAGTGAGTCTTTGATAACGCATCTATCAATTAATAAAAAGTGAAGGATTCTGTTTTGGGCGCAATTGCATATAAATAGCTGCAATAAGTGATTTGTTACACATAAAAACGGCCTCGTAATGAGGCCGTAATCAATTATACCCTTATTTAGGTATAGGAAAGAATTAACCGAGTTTTGTGGCCGCTTTCATTGAAGACACAAACACCGCTAATTGTTTTAGCATTTCGTCAACATCGTTAAGGTTAGCTTCGATAATCTTAACCACCGCTGAGCCTGAGATCGCGCCTGCGGCACCAGCTTGTATTGCTTGTTTAACTTGCTCAGGTTGTGAAATACCAAAGCCAAGTAGCGCTGGTGGAGCATTGTACGAACGCAGCGTTTCCAACATATGATCGACTGGCATGTTCGCTTTGGTTTCTGCGCCAGTAACCCCCGCACGTGATAACAGATAGGTATAACCAGAGCCAAGTTCAGAAACTTGTTTTAAGGTCTCTGCACTAGCCGTTGGTGGGGCTATAAAAATTGGTTCGATATCAAAAGCTTTTGCTGCACGAGTAAAGTCTTCGCTTTCCCCAGTAGGTACATCTGCAACCAGTACCGAATCTACGCCAACGTTAGCACATTGCTGATAAAACGCGTCGATACCTGGTGCAAAAACTAAATTTGCATAAGTTAGCAATCCAATCGGTAGTTGCGGGTAGTCAGCGCGAATTTTGGCGATTAAATCAAAGCAATCAGCTGGCCTTACTTTGGAGTCTAAAGCACGTGAGTTCGCGCCTTGAATGGTTGGGCCATCAGCAAGAGGATCTGAAAAAGGGATACCCAATTCCAGTGCATCTGCACCGTTTTCAATCAAAGTACGAATGATTTGCTCGGATACTTGGATGTTAGGATCGCCAATGGTGACAAAAGGAACAAAGGCACCTTCGCCTGTTTGCGAAAGTTGCGTAAACAAGTGTTGATAGCGACTCATTATAGTGCTCCTTTTTCTTCGAGAATTGAGTGAACAGTAAAGATGTCCTTGTCGCCACGGCCTGACAAGTTCACCACTAAAAGCTGCTCTTTTTCAGGGTTTTCGTGCGCCATTTTTACCGCATGAGCGAGCGCGTGGGCAGATTCAAGTGCTGGAATGATACCCTCGCTGCGTGCAAGCAACTGGAATGCCTCTAATGCTTCATCGTCAGTCACGTTATCGTATTCCGCGCGGCCGATTGAAAGTAAATGCGCGTGTTGCGGGCCGACTGAAGGGAAGTCCAATCCTGCAGACACTGAGTAGGACTCTTCAATCTGACCGTCTGGGTCTTGCATGATAGGGGCTTTCATACCGAAATAGATGCCGGTTTTACCGTGTTTTAGCGGCGCGCCGTGTTGGTCAGTATCAATGCCTTTACCTGCTGGCTCAACACCGATTAAGCGTACAGACTCGTCTTCAATGAAATCGGCAAACATGCCAATTGCGTTTGAACCGCCACCCACACAAGCAATGACAGCGTCAGGTAGACGACCTTCTCGAGCGAGAATTTGGTTTTTCGTTTCTTCGCCAATCATTCGTTGAAAGTCTCTAACAATCGTTGGGAAAGGGTGAGGACCTGCGGCGGTACCCAATAAGTAGTGCGCTGTTTCGTAGCTACCAGACCAATCACGTAATGCTTCATTACAGGCATCTTTTAGAGTTGAAGAGCCAGAATGTACAGGAATGACCTCTGCACCCATTAGTTTCATTCGAAACACATTTGGGCTTTGGCGCTCAACATCTTTAGCTCCCATGTAAACACGGCACTTCAAACCTAACAGGGCGCATGCCAATGCCGTTGCCACACCGTGCTGACCAGCACCTGTCTCGGCAATAATTTCGTTTTTACCCATGCGTTTGGCAAGAAGCGCCTGACCAAGAACTTGGTTGGTTTTGTGGGCGCCGCCATGCAACAGATCTTCACGCTTGAGGTAAAGACGTGTTTTAGTGCCCTTAGTTAGGTTACGAGTAAGGGTAAGTGCCGTTGGGCGTCCTGCGTATTCTTGTAGTAATGACATAAACTCGCTGCGGAACTCATCATCTTCACGAGCATCAACAAAAGCTTGTTCCAATTGGTCAAGTGCTGGGACCAAAATTTGAGGGACATATTGCCCACCATATTCTCCAAAATAGGCATCTAGCTTAGCCATGATTCAATCCTTTTTGTTGCCTCCCACCGAATGAACGGTCAGAGTGTAATCAGTGTTCTTTATTGAACTCGTAATTCTTTGATACGAGTTGTTTGTTAGTAATCTCTCAGCGCGTGGAAACAATGCTTGAGCTTTTCTGCGTCTTTTTTTCCAGGAGCCGTCTCCACGCCAGAATTAAGATCTAGACCTCGACAACCTAACAAAGCCGCTTGTTTGACGTTATCCTGATTTAACCCGCCGGCCAGTATGATTTTGCTTGGGTCATCAATAATTGACCAATCAAAGGTGGTGCCTGTTCCGCCAAGTTGGTCTCCCACTTGGGCGTCCAGTAAGTGTCTATCAACATTTTTGCTAAGTAGTGTTGGAATCGCATTAGAGTTCACGCCATAGGCTTTCCAAATTTCTACATCATCATTTAGGCGTGCTTTAAGTTCGTCAACGTAGCGCTGATCTTCTTGACCATGCAACTGCACCGCATAAAGACCAAGCTGCTCAACGACGCTAGCGACATCGCGAGTCGTGTGATTCTGAAAAACGCCAACATAGCGAAGTGGAGCGCCACTCATGGTCAATCGAGCTTGCTCGACATCGACATGACGCTTGGAGGATCCGACGAATATTAACCCACCATAGACAGCGCCCGAGCGGTAAACCTTAGCTGCATCGTCTGGATGAGTCAGACCGCAAACTTTGTTATCGCCAACAACAACCTGACGGGTTGCCAGCTCAATGTCGTCTTGTCCCATTAATGAGCTGCCAATCAAATATCCGTTGGCATGAGGACGCAGTCTCCGAACTTCTTGGTGTTGATAAATCCCAGATTCAGAAATCACAATAGCGTCTGGGTTTCCTGCGCGAACCAAGGGGGAAAGCTGCTCGGTACGGGCCAAATCGGTCGACAAGTCTCTTAGGTTGCGATTATTGATTCCGACCACTTTAGCTTGCAACGCTATCGCTCTGGCCACTTCTTCTTCGTTGCTGACTTCGGTAAGTACACCCATACCCAAAGAATGCGCGGTTTCTGCCAGCTCGCGATATTCATCGTCGGTTAATACAGAAAGCATTAACAATACAGCGTCTGCCTGATAGTGACGGGCAAGATAAACTTGGTAGCTATCTACCATGAAATCTTTACACAATACGGGCTGAGTGACTTGATTTCGCACTTTAGGGAGAAAATCAAATTGGCCCTGGAAATATTTTTCATCCGTCAAGACTGAAATGGCAGAGGCGTAGTTTTTGTATACTCCCGCAATTTTGTCCAAATCAAAGTCTTCACGAATCAGCCCTTTGGACGGTGATGCCTTTTTGCACTCAAGAATAAAAACGGCTTGTTCACTGGTGAGGGCTTGGTAGAAGCTTCGGTCGCTTTGCGTTAAGCCATCGACAAAAGACTCTAGCGGTTGAGCGAGTTTTCGCTCTTCAACCCAAACGCGTTTATCGCGAACTATCTTGGCGAGAACTTCTGCCATTTGCGCTTCTTTTGCGGTTACATGTTCAGATAGATTGCTCATAGTTAGGCTCTCTCCGCCAATCCTTTAACCAATTCAAATGCTTTACCAGACTGCATCACTTCTCTTGCGGTAACTGTGTTTGCCTTTAGATCTTCATGACCGAACAATCTCATTAACAGCGCCACGTTAACAGCGACTGCACTTTCTTGAGCATCGGTTCCTTTACCTGTCAAAATGTGTTCAACGATCAAACGGTTTTCACTTGGGCTACCACCCTTGATGGATTCAAGCGGGTAAGTTTTCACGCCAAAGTCTTCCGGCGTTAAGGTGTAGTGGCGAATATCACCATCGATAATTTCTGCAACAGTTGTCGGTCCGTGAATTGCAACTTCGTCCAAACCACTGCCATGGACTACAGCGGCACGTTTCAGTTTCATGTTGACCATGGTCTGCGCGATGGGCTCGACTAACGCTTCACTGTATACGCCCATGAGCTCGATATTTGGCTTCGCTGGGTTAATCAATGGGCCAAGAATATTGAAAATAGTGCGAGTTTTTAGCGTCTGACGAACTGGCATTGCATGTTTGACACCTTGGTGGTACTGCGGCGCAAACAAGAAAGCGACACCCAGGTCGTCCACCGCTTTACGAGTGTCTTGAGGAGACATCGCCAGGTTAATCCCGAAGGCGTCTAATAAGTCAGACGAGCCTGATTTACTAGAAACGCTTCGATTTCCGTGTTTGGCGACTTTCAGGCCGCACGCAGCGGCAACAAACGCCGCCGTCGTTGAAATATTGATGGTGTCGTGGCCGTCTCCGCCTGTACCAACAATATCAGCAAAGTCGTATTCAGGACGTGGGAAACTCACTGCGTTCGCTAATAACGCCTGAGCAGCTCCCGCAATTTCATTCGGGGTTTCCCCTTTGATTTTCAATGCGGTAAGTGAAGAGGCAATCAACAGAGGATCGAGTTCACCACGAATGATGGTGTCAAATAACTGGTGGCTTTCTTTCTGCGTCAATTCTTGCTGCTGATAAAGCTTTTCGATGGTATCAAGCATAGTAAGTTCCTTATTCGACCATTCCGTGTTGAGTTCGATCCTGTGCAGTGGCTGGTTGCTGTGCCCAGTCAATGGTGTTTTCCAAAAGTTGCGCGCCTTGAGTGGTCATAATGGACTCTGGGTGAAACTGGAAACCACACACTTTGTCTTGTTCGTTAACTACAGACATCACCATACCTTCTACTTCTGCAGTAACTTGCAGAGATTCAGGCACGTCAACCGCAATGAGTGAGTGATAGCGAGCGATTGCCATTGGTGCGGGTAGCTTGTCATAAGTTGCGTGTCGGTTGTGGCTCATCATTGAAACTTTACCATGAACAATCTGACCAGCGCCGGAGACTCGGCCACCATAGGCTTCAACGATCGCCTGGTGACCAAGACAAATACCAATGATTGGTACCTTGCCTTTTAGATGACGAATGATAGCGGGCATGTTACCAGCTTCTGATGGCGCACCCGGTCCCGGCGACAGCAGCAAAATGGACTGCTCTTTTTCTATTTGTTTTTCTACCACTGATAGCTCAACGGTATTTCTGAACACTTTGACCTCATGGCCCAGCGACCGAAATTGGTCTACGAGGTTGTAGGTAAAGGAATCAAAATTGTCGATGAAGATGATATTAGCCATAGTGATTCCTTATCTGCAATGCGCTGCTTGAATTGCTGAGATTACCGCTTGTGCCTTGCTACGAGTTTCTTCTGTTTCTGCCTGTGGGTCTGAGTCGTAAACCACACCTGCACCGGCTTGCACTTGAGCGACGCCATCTTCGACATAGGCCGAGCGGATTACGATACATGTATCCAATGTACCGTTTCCTTTTAGGTAGCCCACGGCGCCCCCATAGCTACCGCGACGCGCTTTTTCTACTTGGCGAATCAGCTGCATTGCGCGAATTTTTGGCGCGCCAGTTAACGTACCCATGTTCATACAGGCTTGATAAGCATGCAGGGCGTCTAAATCCTCGCGCAACTGACCAACCACACGAGAAACCAAGTGCATCACGTGACTGTATCGGTCAACTTGAAGAAGATCGGCGACGTGACGAGTGCCGGGCTGACTGATTCGCGCTACGTCGTTGCGCGCTAAATCAACCAACATCATATGTTCTGCGTTTTCTTTCATGTCGGTGCGCAGTTCTAACTCTATGCGACCATCCAAATCTAAATCGATACTGCCATCTTGTGCTTTGCCGCGTTTTCGAGTGCCTGCGATGGGGTAGATCTCCACTTGATTGGTGGAAGGATCGTACTTAAGCGCACTTTCTGGTGACGCGCCGAAAAGAGTGAAATTTTCATCTTGCATGTAAAACATGTAAGGGCTCGGATTGCTTTGCTTAAGTTCGCGATAGGCGCTGAGTGGAGCCGGGCAAGGTAAGGTAAAGCGTCTTGATGGCACAACCTGAAATACATCACCTTTAATCACGTAGTTTTTAAGTTCAGACACTAAATTGCCAAAACGCTCATCTGATACGCTTGGTTCAGGGTAGAGTGCGTCTTTTTCTAGTTTGGCTGGTGTTGGAATGGACTTAGAGGATGATAGGAGTTGATGGATTTCATCAATGCGCTGAGTTAAACGGCTTTGTTCTTCACTATTGCCACCAAAGACACTGATTGAGATTTCACACTGATTAGTCAGATGGTCAAAGGTAACTAGCGTCTCGGACAAGTAGAATACATAATCTGGGCAACGACTTGTTTGCTCCGCATCGCCAAGGGGTTCAAAATTGGCCACCAAATCGTAAGCAAATAAACCACCAATAAATACGGCGTTTGGATTGGACGAGTCGTATTCAAAATAGCGCTGGAACGCTCTCAATGCATCAAAGGATGAATGTTGACGTAATCGAGAGTCTTCGTCAGTTTCTAGGTCAGCTTCAGGGAAAACAAGCTCCAAGGTATTACCATCAAACTCACTAACCAAATGCGGCTCGATTGCTTGGCTAAGGTGCGCAAGTGCGTTTTTACCGTTGTTGGTGAGTGCTTTTAAAGTGACGGCTTGGCCAAGACAAGTGATACGTACTGCGGTATCGACAATCATCATGCTGTTGATGTTGCGTTTTGAGTCAATTTCCGCAGACTCCATCAAAATACAATCGGGACGATCTTGGCAAAGTGTATACATCGCCTCGGTTGGATCTTGGGAATAAGGGGCACTCTGTTTAACAGAGGTAATCATCATTTTTTTAGTATTATTGGCCTCGTTCACAAGACCTCCTGTCCTTTGTGCTTGGGCAAATTGATACTCGCATAAAATGCATGCTCAGTCTCGAATTATTCCAACGCTACGTTTTGATTTTTAATGGTTATACAACTATTGAGCTCTTGATAATGTTCTCATGACCCAAAATCAAAAAAGCCCGCTATTAAAGCGGGCTTTTTCAACAAATATCAGTCACACAGAAACCCGCACCATGCGCCTATATGACAGCCACCACCAAGCCCATTGGTTTACACCAAAGGTTACAGGCGTGTTATGAGCTGTGTTTTCTAGTAACATGGCAAATCAAAGTCGGTGTGAGATTTTGTACTAGTAAACTGGTACAAGCACAAAAAGTCAAGAGAAGTAACAAAATTAGTATGAGAATAGATCTGCACAGTCACACCACAGCGTCAGATGGCCGTTTATCTCCCCACGAATTAATTGATCGCGCGATGAATTTTAATATCGACGTGCTGGCAATAACAGACCATGACACTTTGGCGGGTTTAGCTCCTGCACACCAATATATTGCTGAAAATGAACTGGCGATTCGATTGATTGACGGAATCGAAATATCGACCGTATGGCAGAACAAAGATATTCATATTGTCGGGTTGGGTGTCGATACTGAGTGCCCTCAATTACTTGATCTCATTGAACAGCAGCAACAAAGACGAGTGGTCAGAGCACAGTTAATTGCAGAGCGACTGGAGAAGTCCACCCAAGCTGGCGTCTATCAAGATGTTGTAGAGATAAGCAATGGAGCGCCAGTAACACGTGCGCATTTTGCTAAATGGCTTGTCGATAAAGGCTACGCCAAAAATATGCAGCAAGTCTTTAAAAAGTACCTAACTCGAAATAATCCAGGTTATGTCCCGCCTAATTGGTGCACCATGAGCGAGGCTGTCGACGCTATTCATCATGCTGGTGGACAAGCAGTTTTAGCCCATCCGGGGCGTTATCAGTTAACGGCGAAATGGGTTAAGCGCTTGTTAGCGGCCTTTGTAGAAGCCAATGGCGATGCCATGGAAGTTGCGCAACCACAACAAGCGCAACAAGAAAGACGCAACCTTGCCGATTATGCGATACAATACAAACTATTAGCGTCGCAAGGCAGCGATTTCCATTATCCTTCTCCTTGGTTGGAGCTGGGTCGAAATTTATGGCTGCCATCTGGCGTTAATCCAGTCTGGGAAAACTGGGAAATCAACGCATCACAACATGAATCTGAAAACTAAAATTAAGAATAGACAGAGGAAACCATGAGCCAATTTTTCTATTTGCATCCTGAGAACCCTCAGGCTCGCTTGATCAATCAAGCTGTGGCAATAATTCGCAGTGGCGGCATCGTTATCTACCCAACGGACTCAGGCTATGCCTTGGGATGTCAGTTGGAAAACAAAAAAGCGCTAGAGAGAATTTGCCAAATTCGTCGTTTGGATGAAAAACACAATTTCACTTTACTGTGTCGTGACTTGTCTGAACTGTCTTTATACGCAAGAGTAGACAACGGCGCATTTCGTCTATTGAAAGGCCATACACCGGGCCCATACACCTTTATTTTCAAAGGAACCAAAGAAGTACCTCGTCGTTTGATGAATGCCAAGAAAAAAACCATTGGTATTCGCGTTCCTGATAACAAAATTGCGTTGGACTTACTCGAAGCACTTGGTGAGCCATTGATGTCAACATCATTGATTTTGCCGGGTAACGAACATACCGAATCTGATCCCGAGGAGATTCGAGACAAGCTAGAGCACCAAGTCGACGTTATTCTTAATGGTGGTTATTTAGGTGAGCAACCTACCACAGTTATCGATTTTAGTGACGACGAGCCTGTGATTGCTCGTTTAGGTGCGGGTGACCCGACACCTTTTGAGTAACTAATTTAGTGCGATATATGACAAGTTTTGGCATAATATACGGCCGCCCCAAAGGCACCTATTTTACTTCGACGTCTGTGAAGACGACATTAAAGGTTAATTGATGAACGAAAAACTTCAGAAAGTACTTGCTCGAGCTGGTCATGGCTCACGAAGAGAGCTTGAAGCTTTGATCAAATCGGGACGAGTCAGTGTGAATGGCGTAGTGGCCAAACTCGGTGAGCGTCTTGAAGATGATCAAGCCATTGTTCGTATCGACGGTCATACCGTTTCAGTGAAAGCTCAAGAAGAAGTAGTATGTCGGGTGTTAGCCTACTACAAACCTGAGGGTGAACTTTGTACTCGTCATGATCCAGAAGGGCGACGCACGGTTTTTGACCGTTTGCCTAAGATTCGTGGCTCGCGTTGGATTTCTGTTGGTCGTCTTGATGCCAATACGTCAGGTCTTTTGTTATTTACCACTGACGGCGAACTCGCGAACCGTTTGATGCACCCAAGTCGTCAAGTAGAGCGCGAATACCTGGTACGCGTATTTGGTGAAGTTAACGAAAGCAAAGTACGTAACCTAGTGAAAGGTGTGGAGCTAGAAGATGGATTGGCCCGATTTGAAGATGTAGTCTACACCGGTGGTGAAGGTATGAACCATACCTTCTACGTCGTAATCAACGAAGGTCGTAACCGCGAAGTTCGTCGCTTATGGGAGTCACAAGATTGCACCGTTAGCCGCCTTAAGCGTGTTCGATACGGTGATATATTCCTCGACAAAAAATTGCCACGTGGTGGTTGGATGGAGTTAGACCTAAAAGAAGTCAACTACCTACGCACCTTGGTTGAGCTTAAGCCAGAATCTCAGTCTCTACTGGATCTGGACAAGAGCAATACATCACGCAAGCGCGAGCGCAGCCGCAGTCAAAAAATTCGCCGCGCAGTAAGAAGACATGAAGAGCGTGTAACATCGGGTGGTCGCAGTAATAAACAGCCAAAACGCAGACGTTCTTAATCTCGTTTTCTCTAGAACTATTTTCAAAGCAGCCAACAGGCTGCTTTTTTGATCCTTCAATATATTCACATTCAATTCGCATCTAAAAACTCGAATCAGTAACTAAAAATCTCTATGCATTTTCGGTTGCAGTAGTTTATTAAACATTGAGCTACTTGTTTTACAAACGCTCATTTTGATTTGAAAAAATAGTATTTATAGAATTATCATCAATATGAACTAAAGTATTACTAGTCGTTGTTGGAAACGCTTTATGTTGAAATACTATCTAAAGTTCATAGCAGTCGTAGTCACGCTCGCTGGCGTGTGCTTTCCAGCATCTTCTCACACGAATTTCTATCCCATTTTTGAACGTCACAATGTTGTTAGTTTGCTTATTCGCCCATCCAGTGGAGAGATTGTGGACGCCAACCAGGCTGCAGCTGATTACTACGGCTATTCACGATTGCAGCTAACCGAGATGAATATTCAAGATATCAACGCACTCTCTGCTGAGGCCGTTGCCGCAGAAAGAGCCTTGGCGTTGGAGGAGAAGCGAAATTTCTTTTTGTTCAAACACAAACTCGCGAATGGTGATATCAGGTCGGTTCAGGTGTCTTCCGTTCCCGTCGAATTTGAAGAAGAAACTCTGCTCTATTCGATTATCTATGATGTTTCGGACTATCGAGCTGCTCAAGATTCACTGTTGCACTATCAAACACGCTTGGAAGAACTAGTAGAACAAAAGACCCAGTTGTTGGCTGCGACTAAGGACAAACAACTTATGGGAATGGCCTCACTTCTGCTCTTGCTGTTCATTGCGGTATTGGTGCTGATGAGAATGGTCTATAAATACAAATCAACGCAAAAGCAGCTTCACCATGAAAAACAACGATTAGATGAAGTTATTTGGGGAACCCACGTTGGGACCTGGGAGTGGCATATTCCTTCAGGAAAAATCTCTATTAATGAACGTTGGGCTGAGCTAATAGGGTATACCCTAGAGGAGTTAGGTGAACATTCAATTGATACTTGGGTAAAATTTTGCCATCCAGATGACTTACCCCGATCTCAGGAAATCCTAGACAAGAATTTCAGCGGCGAGCTTGATTACTATGAAGTTGAAGCCCGGATGCGTCATAAAGATGGACATTGGATTTGGGTACTTGACAGAGGCAAGGTGGTTGAATGGTCGAAAGATGGGAAGCCCGTTCGGATGTCTGGCACTCATCAAGACATTACGAGCCAAAAGAACTTGTTGAGCAAGTTGGAAAAAATGGCGCATTACGACTTGTTAACAGAGTTACCTAACCGTTCTTATTTCAGCGAGCGTGCAAGTCAACTAAGTCAATTTGCAGAGATGAATAGGCGACAGTTTGCCTTACTTTTTATCGACCTCAACGATTTCAAATTGGTGAATGATAAACATGGTCACGAAGCCGGGGATACAGTTTTGATTGAGGTAGGCCGTCGATTAAGAAGTTCAGTTCGCTCAAGTGATCTGACCGGCCGGCTCGGCGGCGATGAGTTTGCGGTGGTACTGAATGGCATATCAGGTGTGAAAGCGGCCGAGCAAGTGACACAAACACTGCTCGGCAATCTGAATATCCCCTATAAACTTAATAGTGGTCAATCTGTCGCGGTAACAGCGTCTATTGGTGTAGCTTGTTACCCTCAGCACGGCAATGATTTAGAACATCTGTTACAGGTCGCGGATGAAGCCATGTATCGTGCAAAAAGCGGCCCAGTGAAAGGCTCATATCAAATAGCTCCAACCATTCAATAATTGCTGGAGCTTTCGTGGACTTAGTGGTTTATGTTGACCTTAATGCCTGATTCAGCTTTGCATAGTGCCCATCTGCCGCTAATAAGTCGTCGTGTCGACCGGTCTCGATTAGCTTGCCGTTATCGAGCAAACAAATTTTGTCCATTTTATGTAGATTGACCAAACGGTGAGTGACAAACAACACCGTGCTTGACGAAAAGTACTGATCAAACAAGCCAAGCATTTCGGCTTCAGTTTGTTTGTCGAGGCCTTCGGTTGGCTCATCAAGCAATACAATTGGCGCAGGTTTAAGCATCGCTCGCGCTATGCCGATACGACGTTTCTCTCCGCCAGATAACTGTCTACCACCTTCACCAAGCCATGTGTCCAATCCCGGGGCTAATAACAGCTCTTCCAATCCAACTTGTTGTAATACGGTTTCAAGTTCTTGATCTGGATGTTCTTGACTCAGTTGAAGATTATCTCGCAACGAGCCATTGAGGATGTCGACTCTCTGGCTAACAACGGTTATTGCTGCGCGCAGTTCAGATTCTGAATACGTTTTGATCTCTCTTTCATCAATTTTGATAGTCCCTTGAGTTGAATCCCAAAAGCGGCAGAGAAGTTGAAGTAGAGTGGACTTACCACAGCCAGTTTTTCCAAGAATTGCAACTTTCTCACCCGCTTCAATATTCAACGTTAAGCTATCAAGTGCGGGTCTAGTCAAACTAGGTTCAAGATTTGAATTGTCGTGAATCGGGTATTGATAAGTGACATTGTCGATCTGAATAGCGCTACTTAAAGGTCGGTCATGGTTTTCGTCGGCCTTTTGGTTGTCATCGACAAACTGAACTTCAGGCTTGGTTTGCAATATCTCATTAAGACGACGTGCAGATGTCAGTGTCTGGCCTAAATGTTGGAACGCCCCAGCGATTGGCATCAATAACTCAAAGCTCGCCATGGTCGCAAAAGCAATTAAAGCGACAATAGGATCAGGTGCTTGACCAGCGATGCCATCAGCGGCAAACCAAAGAATGAAAACCAAGGTCCAACCGTTGGCAAGCAGTAGCAGTGCTTGAGCTAAGCCTGTGATATGGGCGTTGACCCACTGGTTCTTGAGCAAGTTCGTTTGTGCTTCGTGGATTCTCTCACGATAACGAGCTTCCGCGCCGAATAGTGTTAGCTCACTGTAGCCTTGAATCCAGTCGAGGGTACGAATTCTTAAATCAGCTCTATGCTCCGTTAATGAAGCACCATTGCGTTTGCCAAGTTTGTAGAAAAGTACTGGCCAAATTAGCAACAACGACAGCAGGACTGCAGCCAACATTAACCCAATACCAGGCGCAAACCAGGCCACGAGCGCAGAGACGCCGATGGTACCAAGCACCCCAACAATCATCGGGCTAACAAGACGCAGATAAACGTGGTCCATGGAATCGACATCTGCTGTGATTCGGTTGAGCAAATCCGCATCACGTAAGCTATTTGACGTACTTGGTATGAGTGGGACCAGCTTGCGATAGAAGTAGAGTCTTAAATCTGCCAATAGTTTAAAAGTAGCATTATGGCTAACGACTCGTTCGCCCCAACGCCCTGCGGTTCTACCCATGGCAAACCCACGAACAAAGGCCCCGGGTAACATGTAATTGAAGGTTTCGCGGGCGATTGTTAACCCGGCAACAGCCGCCGCCGATAAAAACCAACCGGACAAGCTGAGCAAACCTATCGACGCTGCCATGGTTAATAGCGCAAGCAGCATACCCAGTGTCAGCCCAAACCAGTGTTTTCTGTAGAGCTTTAGAAAAGGAATTAAATCACGCATCTAAATCTCCTTGAACTTGGTTGCTGTGGTCATGCGACAGTAGCTGAGCAAAGACGCCATCGGTATTAGACAATGTCTCAAAGTCACCTGATTCAACTAATGTTCCGTTATCAAGCACCAATATTTGTTGGCAGTCATTTAAATGCGCCAATTGATGGGTCACCATGACAACCGTTTTATCAATTAGGTTTTTGTTTAAACTTTGAGAAACAAGCTTTTCACTGTTGGCATCCAAACTGGCAGTCGGTTCGTCCAGTAGCCAAAAGTTACCGTCTTGAATCAGTGCTCTGGCGAGCGCCAACCGTTGTGCTTGGCCAACGGAAAGCCCCGTAGAGCGGTCGCCAACCATATACTCCATCCCAATTTGCGATACAAAGTCTGTGCTAAAGGATTCATCAATTGCTCTGTTCAAGGTTTCTGGTTGTACATCCTGGCGACCCAAGGTGAGGTTATCCCGAATTGAGCCGTGTACTAGAAGAGGGTTTTGTCCTACCCAGCTTACGTTTCTATGCCATGAGGCAATGTCTAAGTGTGAGCGCTCAATACCATTGATTTTGAGTGAACCTGAATAGGGGAGAAAGCCCAAAATAGCGTTGACGAGCGTGGTTTTACCTGCACCACTTTGACCAACGATGGCTGTTTTGGTTTTACTGCCAATAGAAAAGGAAATTGGACCCAGTAACGTTTTTCCTTCCGGGCTTTGCACCACAAGATCAGACGCGGAGATATGAATTTCTTGGTTTTCATCCAGTACGACATCACCATGATTGATGCTTTTCGCTTCGGTTTCCAAGAAGGCCACTATGCTTTCTGCCGCACCAATGGCTTGTTGTTTGGCGTGATAATAGGTGCCTAGCTCGCGAAGTGGCTGGTAAAATTCTGGTGCAAGAATCAAGATAAACAATCCAGCAAACAGGGTGACACCAATTCCATAGTGACCAAAATCGAGTTCGCCGATAAAGCTAAAGCCAAAGTAAACAGCCGTTATGGCAATTGAAATCGAGGTGAAGAACTCTAAAACGGCCGAAGATAAAAAGGCAATTTTAAGCACGCCCATGGTTTTGGTTCGCAGAACATCAGCCGCGCCCTTTAAGACTTCGTGCTCTGCGTCGGTACGGTCAAACAGTTTTAGCGTCGTCATTGCTTGTAAGCGGTCATAAAAATGACCGGACAGTCGCTGTAAAGCTTTGAAGTTTTTACTGCTCGCGTCGGCGGCTTTTATACCGACTAACGCCATAAACAATGGTACTAGTGGAGCCGTGAGAAGAAATATTAAGCCAGCCGCCCAGTTGATAGGAAATACCACTGCGAGGATAACGAAAGGAATCATTACCGACAGTGCCATCTGGGGTAAGTAGCGAGCGAAAAAGTCTTGCATGTTTTCGACTTGCTCTAGCAGCAATGTTGCCCAGGCACCAGCTGGTTTTCCTTTGATATAAGCTGGACCAAGCTCGCGCAACTTATCCAAAATGAGTTGACGAATATATACGCGTATTTGTTCACCGGCGCGAAAACCTGCCAGTTCTCTCCCCCAATTACAGGCAGCTCTTACCAGTACTGCGATCAGTAATCCAACGAAATAATGAGTGAGCTCGTGTTTATCTGTATTTTCGATGATGAGCTGGTGAAGAATATGAGCAATGAAATAGGCTTGGGCGACTAAGAAGAAACTGGCGGTAAACCCCAGTAAAATACTGACCATTAACCAACGGCTAGCTTGTCGGCTTTGTCCTCGTAACCACTTGTTGAGTACGCGCTGTTGTTTTCTATCCATTCGTATTATGTACGGGAAAAAAGAGAAGAAAATGAAGCACGTATTATACAACACAAAGCCCGATGGTTATACCATCGGGCTTTGATAATCACATACAAAAAGTAGGATTTAATCTCAATTTCGCGATAATCGACTAGTCGTCAAGAGAGTCTAAGTAGCGTTCCGCGTCTAGTGCAGCCATACAGCCTGTGCCCGCTGATGTGATGGCTTGACGGTAAGTGTGGTCCATAACATCTCCAGCCGCAAATATCCCAGGGATGCTGGTTTGCGTGGCGTTACCGTTCAGACCAGACTGCACTTTTATGTAACCGTCTTGCATATCCAATTGACCTTGGAACAGGTCGGTGTTCGGTTGATGACCAATTGCAATAAATACACCCATCAATTCAAGGCTAGTGATTGCGTCAGTTTTGGTGTCTTGGATTTCAACTCCTGTGACTCCCATGTCATCACCGACTACTTGATGCAAGGTTTTATCGGTATGCAAAACAATATTGCCAGACTCGACCTTATCCATCAGACGCTTGACGAGAATTTTTTCAGCGCGGAATGAATCACGGCGGTGAATCAAGTGTACTTCAGACGCGATGTTGCTCAGGTACAGCGCTTCTTCTACTGCGGTGTTACCACCACCCACAACGGCAACTTTCTGATTGCGGTAGAAAAATCCATCACAGGTTGCGCAAGCAGATACGCCACGGCCTTTAAATGCATCCTCAGAAGGTAAACCCAGATATTTGGCAGAAGCACCCGTTGAGATAACCAATGAGTCGCAAGTGTAAGCGCCTGAGTCACCCTGAAGTTTGAACGGTTTCTCAGAAAAATCGACGGTATGAATATGATCAAACACGATTTCGGTTTCAAAACGTTCGGCGTGCTCTTTCATTCTTTCCATCAACGCTGGACCTGTTAAACCTTCCGCATCGCCGGGCCAGTTTTCCACGTCAGTTGTTGTGGTCAATTGACCGCCTTGTTGCATCCCTGTCACCAGAACAGGGTTTAGGTTGGCGCGAGCCGCGTAGACAGCTGCTGTGTAGCCAGCAGGGCCAGAACCTAGAATCAGTAGTTTACAATGTTTGACGTCGCTCATTGGCGCTCCATTACCTTTCACTTGTCTTTCTTATTACGGTGATTTTAAAGGTTAGAAGGTCTATTGCAATGACAGATTCGTGCTTGTGGGCAATAAAAAGTTAGCCGCGAGACTTTTCCGGTGGTGTGAAACGAGAAAATTAGAAAATTCTGGATTAACTCAATGAAATATAAGCCTAATTTTTTCATTCGATCTTGACCATGGAATCTTAAACAACTTTTCCTAGTTAAAACTTCTAGATTTCAACCTGTGCGGGTGTTGTTGATTTTGGTTATGTGCTGATATTTTATCTGATTGTGGAATATTGAGCTAAAATTTAACTTAAAAAAGTCAAAAGAACTAAATTTTGTTGATTGGATAGTGCAATCGCGCAATACTAAGAATGTAAACAAGATGTAATCGTAAGTTGTTTTTACTGTTAACAAGGAGGCTGCGATGGACATCAATCATGAGAATACCCTACAACTCACCCATCTAAGTGATGGAGCAATACGTCAACTTTCCGGCTCGTTCGATGGTTTACCACATACCACTCATGCGGATGGTAAATATCGGTTAAGACGTTACTCCGTCATCCAGTATCGTTCCACAGGAGTCGTTGCCACAGACAAACACAGTTTTGTGCAAAGCGAAGACATTAACCACTTTCAAGGTGACGTGGTCCGTCAGTTCGAACCGGTAGAACACAGAACACTCAGCAGTGAAGGCTTTCAAGAATTGTGCGATATCTTTGTCGACAGTAATGCTCTGCCAGAAGATCAAGAAATAGAAGTGCATCAAATTCGCATTGAAACGGTATTTGATGAAACCCAAGTAGCACCGGAAGGTGTCCACCAAGACGGTTTTGACCATATTGCGATTGTCGGTATTGACCGTAAAAATATCGTCGGCGGTGAAATCATGCTGTACGAAGATAACCACGGAGCACCGTTTTATCGAAAAGTGCTGAACAATGGTGAAGTTGCGCTATTAGCAGATAGCAAACTTTGGCATAACGCGTGTCCTATTCGAGCAGTCGAGCAAGATCAATTGGGTCATATGGATGTGTTTGTACTGACTGCTAAGGTAAACAAATATGTCAGCTAGTTTTGATGTGCATGCACAAAGACGTCAGTTCACCGCACTTGATCAGCAGCACAACAATCAGCCCGTTTACTTCTTTGATGGGCCGGGTGGGGCACAAGTGCCCAATCAAGTTTTGAACGCGATGACATCCTATCTGGGTCGATACAACTCGAACTTGGGTGGCTCATTTTTTTCAAGCAGAGAAACGGTTAATCTGGTTGAACAAGCGAGAACCAGCGCGGCAGCATTGCTAAACGCAGAATCATCGAACAACATTGTGTTTGGCGCTAACATGACTAGCCTAACATTTCAGCTAAGTAGAAGCCTCGCGAGAACGTGGCGTTCTGGAGATGAAATCATAGTCACCGAACTAGACCACTTTGCCAATGTGTCCAGTTGGCAGCAGGCGGCGAAGGATAGAGGAGCTATCGTCCACACAGCACCCGTTTGCCCTAAAACATATCAATTAGACCTAGCAAAGCTCTCAATGCTTGTATCCGCAAAGACTAAGCTAATCGCCATCACGTATGCGTCAAATGCCATTGGCACCAATGTTGATATGCCAGCAGTCGTTGAAATTGCCAAGTCCGTAGGTGCAAAAGTGTATATCGATGCGGTGCATTACGCTCCTCATTCATTGCCTGACGTACAACAACTCGGGTGTGACTTTCTAGTGTGTTCGGCTTATAAATTTTTCGGCCCTCACTTGGGTATAGCTTATGTCGCGGATCCATGGCTCGAGGAGTTGCAACCATACAAAGTAGAGCCTGCACCCAGTCAAGGTCCTGGACGGTTTGAAACGGGCACACAATCGTTTGAAGCACTTGCAGGTCTGGTTAGCTGCGTGGACTATTTAGGACAGCATGGTGATCCAAAAGCGTCGTTGCGACAACGATTGATCGAAAGCTATGAATATTATCAAGCACACGAAACGCAACTGGCACAGTATTTTCTAGAGTCTATTGAGTCTGTAGAGGGATGCCAGGTGCATGGAATAACGAATGCTGACAGCAATCTGCGTACGCCAACCTTTGCGCTGACGTTTGATTTTTGCCGTCCTAGCGATATGGCGCAACACCTTGGAGAACACAACATGTGTACTTGGGCAGGGCATTTTTATGCAGTGGCGTTGATTGAGCGTTTAGGTTTATCGGATCAAGGCGGTGTGTTGCGAGTTGGTTTTATGCACTACAACACTAAGCAAGAAATTGACAAATTGATACTGGCGATTCAGTCGTACCAAAGTGATGTAAGCTAGTTCTTTGTCTGAATGGCAGTCTACTCCTTTTCACTGAGACAAACAGGCGCCCGTTTTTAACAGCGGGCGACTGTTTATCTAGGGCACTATTCGCTAGCGACACTAACCTCATAAGAACTGAACTTTCGGATGTTAATTACGCCAGTATCCAAGATCAGGTATTGACCTTTTATTCCCTGCAATAACCCGGACACCACGGGATTTTTATCAAAATTGTGCGACGTTATTTTGCTCGGATGTTGTTCAACTGGGTAGTGGATGTGCGTTTCTGAATCCAAAGGTAACCTTTCGATGGCGTCTTCACCAAACTGTTGCTTAAGCTCTTCAATTTTGGGCTCAATATTGGGCCAAATCGCTTCAAAACGAGCTTTCATATCTAACGGCTCACCATCTTCTTTAAGTAAGGTTCGCCAGTTGGTTTTATCTGCCACTTGTTTGGCTATTTCCACTTCGATTAAGCCAGATAAATAGCGCGTTTTCACTTTAAATACAGGGATGGCCTGAGTTGCCCCCTGGTCGATCCAACGGGTAGGAACTTGAGTATGACGAGTGATACCAACTTTGAGGCTTGAGGTGTTGGAGAAATACACATAATGGTCAATCATGCAGTTTTCTTCCCCCCACGAAGGTTCGCGGCAAGTGCCTTGATCGTAGTGACACGTTTCAGGCTTCATAATACACATGTCGCAGCTCGCGAGCTTTTTCATGCAAACAAAGCAGTGTCCTTGGGAATAACTTTTTTTGGTTTTCTTGCCGCATTCGCAGCAGTAAATATTGCCCGAATAGGTCAGTTCGATGTGTTTACCGATAAGTGGGTTTAACTCTACGAAGCTATCTCCTACTGGAAGGGAATAAGAGACAGGTGTGGTTAGCGAGGACTTAAGCTTGCGCAAAGTCCCAGTGGCGATTTGATTCATGACATTACTCTTTTATTGGTCTAGGTTTCGTGACCTAAACATCTTGTATCTAATAGTATATCTAATGCCTGTATAGATACTTAAAGAGTTTGTTTAAAAAAATCAAAACGCGGCGATTTACAAGGAGGACTGAGCGGCTGAAATACTGTTAGCGATATCTTCTGGCTGAGCAGGAGTTTCAGGGATAGGTTCTATTGGGCCTAAAAATTTTGGCTGAGTTTTAAATACATAGAGATCGAGTAGCGCTTTGGCGCGAGCAAATACCTCGCGAGTTCTCACTTTGAACCCGTTGTGTGAAACTGGATCTGGAACCGCAAAACAGCTCGCGTCAATACCAAAATGGTTGGCAATATACAGTGCGCGTTCACAATGGAATTTCTGTGTCACCACCAAAAATTCGTCGGTGGCAAAAATCTTTTTGGCGCGAACAACAGAGTCTAATGTTCTGAAACCAGCATAATCCAAGAAAATGTGGGCCTCAGGAACATCGGCTTTTAACAAATCCCGTTTCATTGTCCACGGTTCGTTGTAAGAGCGGTGGGCATTATCACCACTTAACAAAAACTGTTTTACCTTGTCGTTGTTATACAGAGACAGCGCTAAGTCCATTCTTGCGGTGTAATACTCATTTAAGCTACGGCCAAGATATTTGCTGGTGCCCAATACCACGGCAACGTTGAATGCGGGTACGTCGTCTATGTTGGTGTAGATTTGTGATTGAGTGGAGAGGCTGAACATTCTGTCAGTTGTGAATAAGCCCACTGCGATGATAAGCAGTGCGACCAATGCCATTTTCAACCAAGCTAACATATTCACTTTATTAAGTATGCTCTTCATCCAGTGGTTAATCTCTGGTACATCTTTGGATTTGATTCAAAAGCTAGCATCTCACGAGCTACCTCGATTTTTGGCTATATCTGACGGTGCTTTTGAGCCCACAAACCGATAGCAATAAAGGCTATGATGACGAATGCGACCAAGGATCCAGCATCAAGACTTCTAAGCCATTGAGAAACGTAAGGTGTTGCGTGAATTATAATTAAGCCGAAACCGAACGCATTTATCAAGACAAACACCAAGGTTTTGACCAAGAAAAATTGGTTTCTTAACTTGCGTCTGACGAAGGCATTAATGTCGCTACCAAACACCACCAGTAGACAAGCAACCAGTGCGACTGAAATTTCACCAATGTAAGGTCGGAACCACGGAGCAAGAGGGGCTAGAAATTCAAACATAAACTAATCATAAAAAAAGAAGCCCCCGTATGGTAACGAGGGCTTATCAGGATTAGAAGGAAGTTCGCTTGTATTTGCGATATACAGGCTGCCAGAACCAATTCTCAATGGATTCTACTAACGCATCATCTGTGATTGCTTGAGCAACGCCTTGTTCAATCGCTTTTTTCGCGACGGCAAACGCAATTTTCTTGGATACCGAATGGATGGCTTCCAATGGCGGTAGTAGCGCGCCGTGTCCATTGATAGCTAATGGTGAGCAGTCGGCAAGTGCACGACTAGATTCCATTAACATTTCATCCGTTACACGACGAGCACCCACGGCCAATACGCCAAGGCCAATACCCGGGAAGATGTAGCTGTTGTTACATTGAGCAATTTGGTAAGTCTTACCGTTTAGTTTTACTGCATCAAATGGACTGCCTGTTGCAACTAGTGCTTCACCATTGGTCCAGTTAAGAATATCGTGAGGTGTTGCTTCAACACGGCTAGTTGGGTTTGACAATGGGAATACAATAGGTCGCTCACAATGGGTGTGCATTTCTTGGATGACTTCTTGGCTGAACAAACCAGGAGCACCAGAGACACCAATTAGAACCGTAGGTTTGGCGTTGCGAATGACATCAAGTAAAGAATAGCCATTGCCATCAGATTCCCACGCTTTGGTGTTTTTGCCTTTTTGCACTAATCGTTGTTGGAAATCCAGCAGGTTAGGCATACCTTCTTGCAACAATCCCCAACGGTCAACCATATAGACTTGCGAACGAGCTTGTTCATCGCTGATTCCTTCGGACACCATTTGCGCAATAATTGCTTCGGCAATACCACAGCCAGCTGAACCGGCTCCCAAGAAGGTAACACGCTGGTCTTTCAGTTCTGTCCCTGCGGCCTTACATGCCGCTAATAGTGAGCCCACTGTAATGGCAGCGGTACCTTGAATGTCATCGTTGAAGCAACAAATTCTGTTTTTGTAGCGCTCCAATAATGGCATGGCATTTTTCTGGGCAAAATCTTCAAATTGAATTAAAGCTTCTGGCCAGCGACGCTGAACCGCTTGGATAAACTCTTCAACAAACTCCTCATACTCAGGTCCAGTAATGCGAGTATGTCGCCAACCCATATACATAGGGTCAGCCAGTCGTTGCGGGTTGTTTGTACCCACATCCAGCACGATTGGTAGTGTGTAAGCCGGGCTGATACCGCCACAAGCGGTATAAAGCGATAGCTTACCAATAGGAATACCCATACCGCCGATCCCTTGGTCACCTAGGCCAAGGATACGCTCACCATCGGTTACTACGATCACTTTTACGTTCTGAGTCGCGGCGTTGTTTAGCAAGTCATCGATGCGGTCTCGATTTGGGTAGGAGATAAACACCCCGCGCCCACGTCGATAAATGTTTGAGAAGTTTTCACACGCTGCGCCAACCGTAGGAGTGTAGATGATTGGCATCATCTCACTGATGTGGTTTTGTACCAGCCGATAGAAAAGCGTTTCGTTTGTATCTTGAATGTTGCGCAGGTAAATGTGCTTATCCATGTCGTTGTCAAAGCTAATGTACTGCTGATAGGCACGGTCTGCTTGCTCTTGAATGGTTTCTGTTGCCTCTGGAAGCAATCCTTCAAGGTTAAAAGAACTTCTTTCTTCAGCACTGAATGCACTGCCTTTGTTTAGCAAAGGTGTTGCTAGTAGCGCTGGTCCAGCATAAGGAATATAAAGCGGTCGTTTGGAATTATTCATTCGTGTCCTGGATTAAGCATAATGTCATTCGACATAAACAATAGAAATAACCAATAGAAAGGTTGGCAGTAGCACTCTAGGCAAGTCTTAATGCGCCTTTATTGAAAATGATAGGGAAGCGTTAACGGCTTGTAAACCGAGAAAAACACAAATCCCGACGAAAATGTTGTTTAGAATACTATGGACATCTTATTCCCAATATAAACTTCCATTTTATTAGCCAATTTTCCTTCAATCGATTCACCCAAGTAACTTGGGCTTGGCGCACTAAACAGATAAAATAAAAGGTCTTGTTCTCAGTTTCTAAATCCATATGTCTCGCTTACCCATTGATAGTATTCAACAGCAGGTTATCGACCTCGCGCAACACAACAATCTCGTGGTCGAGGCAGAAACTGGCTCTGGAAAATCAACTCGACTGCCTTTGTGGCTCAGTAAAACAAATCGTTTATTGGTGGTGCAACCCCGTCGTATCGCGTGTTTGTCGCTGTCCTCTTTTCTAAGTGAGCAACTTGAACAATCCGTAGGCGAAGACATTGGCTATGCAATCAAACTCGAACAAAAATTCAAGCCAACTACAAAAGCAGTATTTGTTACCCCCGGTGTTGCACTCAGATGGTTTGCAGAGAATCGACTCAGTGACTTCGACCTCGTGATTCTCGATGAGTTTCACGAAAGACGTTGGGACAATGAGTTGTTACTGGCCTTGCTTCGCCGTGAAACAAGGCTGCGTTTGATAGTGACTTCGGCCACCTTAAATGGCCAACAAATTGCCAGTTACCTTTGCGCAAAGCAAGTTCAAGCGGAAGGGCGAAATTTTCCAGTAAATGTCAAATACACTGCGCTCGAGTCACATCACTTGCCTGATGGCCGTGGGCTCGATAATAAGATTAATCAGGCCGTTCTCAGTGTTTTACAGTCAAATGATTCGGTTCACGATATCTTGGTTTTTCTTCCAGGGCGCAAAGAGATATCAGCCTGTTTGTCTCGCTTATCACAAAGCTTGTCGAATACAGATCTCGGTGTAAAAGTTGTCTGCTTGCATTCCAGTGTTTCAGATTCAGAGAGAGACATAGCACTTAATCAGCAGCCATTTCGGAAAATTGTATTGGCGACGAATGTGGCAGAAACCTCTTTGACCATTCCCAATATAAGCCATGTCATTGATTCTGGATTAGAGCGGCGCAATGAACAAAGAAATGGTTTAACCACATTAACTCTTTCCCATATATCACGAGCGAGTGCAGAGCAAAGAGCGGGTAGGGCCGGTCGTGTCATGGCGGGAACCTGCATTCGTTTGTTTGGACAACATGCCGCCCTATCGACGGCAACCGAGCCGGAGTTATTGAGAGAAAATTTGGCGGAACCCATGCTGTTAGCTGCCGCGTGTGGTAGCCGATTGGATTCGCTAGAATTTTTAGAGTCATTGCCGGAAAAATCGATGGCTCAAGCCCGTAACACACTACTGAGCCTTAACGCCATTTCCGAGAGCGGTAAGATTACTCCGCATGGAGAAAAATTGTATCCATTGCCGGTGGACATGGTTTGGGCTGATCTTATCAATCGGATGGAAAGCAAAAAAGACAAAGAAGCTATGATTGACCTTGCAGCCAGTTTGAGCGTTGGCGGCCAAATCTTTCAACTGTCTCAGTCAGAAACGGCAATAGAGCAGCTAGAACAATCAGAATCTTTAGGTTGCGATGCCAGTTTGCTTATTCGACTAGTGCGCGGTGACGCCATTGCCGGAGTGAAAACGGAATCCACTTTATTGGCCGAGGCGAAAGGATTAAGCCAGCAAATGCGCAGTTTGTTTGAGCTTCCTGATCTCAGTGTGACCAGCCGATATGAGAGGTCTTCGTTACTTAACTCTATCATCCGAACCAATCCAGAGTTGGTATTTGTGAGACGCGAGCGTCGACAAGAAGCGTTAAGCAATGGGGTTATCGAAGTTAAACTTGGTCGAAATTCTCGGCTACGTAATAGTGCGCAGGCCTGTATCGTCTTCGGCGTACATAGTTTACCGGGTAGAGGGTCTAAGCAAACACTTAACCTTACTCGCTATACCGCTCCAATCGAGTTGTCGTGGCTGTCGGATGCAGAACTAGGCGAGTGGCAAACTGTTTCTGAAAATGTCGAATCAGATTTGGCCGTTAGGACCGAGCAGCTCATTTATGCGAACCGAGTTATCGCGACTAAAAGGGAGCAAATAGCGCAGGATTTTTCGTCGGTGATCACACAAGAGATCATTAACGGTCATCTATGGCCTGGATACTTTGCCAATTTAGTAGAGGAAGTGAGATTGTGGAATCTGTATGTCGACTTTGAGCAATGCGGCGACAAAGTCGATTCCAAGTTATGGCTGGAAAGTCAAATGACCGACCTCGATATCAATAGCCTGGAAGAATTTGACCTCTTTTCTCCTAGCGATTTGCTGTTTGAAGGCATTCCGGAATGGGAAAAGCAAGATTTTGTCGAAAAGTACCCGGCGCAAGTCGTGCTTTCTGATTTGACCATGAATGTTGAATACAGTGTGAAAGCGAAATGTATTCAACTTATTCATGAGTCCGGGCAACGCAAAGTACCGCCAAAACGCTGGGAGCTGCCCGCTTGGAGTGGGTGGCGAATTCAATACCGAAAGGCAAGCCGTGTGGTTGATATCAAGTAGATTATGCGATTCATCCACAAACTTTAGGGGAAACAACGTGTAAGCGTTGACAGTTTGTAAAGGTAAAACGCTTTTCTGTTCATGTTTTGTTAGTTGCTTTGGTTGGATATGTCTTTTTGCCTAGCTTTGATGCTCTATTAGACTATTCATCCATAAGCTATTGATCTTCTTTATTTCTTGTTCAATTACTTATAACGTGAAATGAGGAGCATAGCTAGGTCGACATGGCCTTTGCTCCTGCACAGTTTAGCGGGGCGTTTGATTAAAAACGCTGCAAGACTCTAGAACAAATCTAAGGATGGCTTATGGGCAATTTAAGCGGTTCTGTACAGTTCGACTACATGACGTTTTTGGAATCGGCAGGTGAACATAGGCTGTCGCTCAGAGATGTCTGCTTCAATTGGTTTAATCACGTTACTCATTCTTCAACTCGGCAATATGACCAAGCTTCTGACGGGGTGGAAGCCTTGCTCATGCAACAAGCCATGTATGAACTCTCTGCGTGTCATAGTGACGATGCCAACTTAGAACAGTTGGTTCACTTGGCAAGGCAATATGGTGTCAAAGAGTTGGATGTGATCATGCCTTATGCACTAGAGCCCGAGCAGTTGTGTCGATTGCAAGGGTGTGGCCTGATTGTACGAAGCTCGCAAGAAGAGCATTTGTCTCTAGAATTATTGCCTGATCAGTAAGTTGTTTTCAGACCCAGTTTTGTTAGTTCACCACATAAGTCAGAATACAAGTTCGCTTTTCCAAACAGTTGGACTAACCTTTTATTATTGAAGCACTTTATAGGTTTGTTTGATGAAGCGATGTCTTGCCAAACTCTTAGCGCTGCTTGCTTGTGTGAGTAGTTATTCTGCGCTAAGCGATGATGCTATTACCAACCAACTCAGCTACCAACACCTATATACTCAACTGAGTTCCGGGTCACTTAACGAAAACCTCGGCGTGAACAGCAATATAACTGCATTGGCCATTGGTGGTAATTTATTGATTAGCCCTTATCTTGTTGCTTCGCTCGACTATTCTGCTCGTTTTATTCATCCTGGTTCTACTACAACTGAACATTACACTTTCTTGCCATCGGTCGGCTATCGCTTCCCGGTACAAGAACGTTTTGATCTGTTTATTCAAGGTTCTGTGGGAATACAGCGAGAAGTGATCACCCAAGATCAGACCGACAATCGTTTAAGCAGCCGAAATGAGCACGTTCTAGGTGGTAGCCTATCAGCGTTGTTTGCGCTAGACGAACAATGGTCTTTAACCACGACCGGAGCACTGTTACGCAGTGATATTGCGGATGTCGACAGTTTTAAACTGAAGCTGGATTATCGAATGTCGCCGCTTTGGTCGCTCGGTGGGTTTTACATTCATAGAGATGCGTCGAGTTATACCACCAACGAAGGTGGTATCAATTTCCAGTTTCACTACGCAAGATAACAAATCGAGTTTCACTTAAGCTCAGTTGGGTTTAAAAACGAAAAAAGGAGCCGAAGCTCCTTTTTTGGCGTTTGTTCTATAGAAATTAAAGAACTGCAGCGATGCCTTTGCAAAGCGGTAGCATGTTTTCTTTTGTCATGCCTGCAACACTGATACGGCCAGAGCCTACGATGTAAATAGCAAACTCATCTTTTAGGCGGGTTACTTGCTCTTTAGTTAGACCAGAGAAAGAGAACATACCGTTTTGACGAGAAATGAAGCTAAAGTCTTGATCAACACCTTGTTCTTTGAGCGTCGCCACAAATAACTCGCGCATTTCCTGAATGCGGTCGCGCATTTCTTTGACTTCTTGCTCCCATTCAGCGCGTAGCTCTGGGTTGCCCAAGATATGAGTCACAACTGCACTACCGTGAGCTGGTGGGTTAGAGTAAATTGAGCGGATGATAGCCTTAACTTGTGAAAACGCATTTGCTGCTGTTTCCGTAGACTGAGCGACCAGCGTAAATGCGCCAACGCGCTCATTGTAAAGACCAAAGTTTTTCGAGAATGAACTCGCCACTAGAATTTCGCCGTTGTGTTTAGCAAACTCGCGTAGACCAGCTGCGTCTTCTTCAACACCCTTTGCAAAGCCTTGGTATGCAAAATCGAATAGCGGAAGTAGACCTTTGCTAGAGACTAGCTTAGCCAATGTTTCCCACTCTTCTAATGTTGGATCGATACCCGTTGGGTTGTGGCAGCAACCATGAAGTAGAACCACATCACCCGCTTGTGCGTTTTCAAGATCCGCAAGCATAGCTGCGAAGTCTTTTTCTTTGGTTTCTGGGTTGTAGTAGCTATATTCAACCACTTCTAGGCCTGCAGCAGTAAATACACCACGGTGGTTTGCCCAAGTCGGGTTCGAAACCCAGATACGTGGTGCACCCAATTGACGCTTGATGAATTCGCCAGCAACGCGAAGCGCACCAGTACCACCAGGAGCTTGAGCAGTTTTAGCGCGGCTTTGTGCAACGATCTCAGAATCGTCACCAAATAGAAGTTTCTGCACGGCTAGTCCGTATTCAGCAGTACCTTCAATCGTTAGGTAAGATTTGGTTTTTTCTGTTTCAACCAATACTGCTTCTGCTTTCTTTACTGTTGCTAAAACCGGGGTAGCACCTTGTTCATTTTTGTAAATGCCTACACCTAAGTTAATCTTTTCAGCGCGGGTGTCTTTTTTAAACTCTTCAGTTAAGCCAAGAATAGGGTCCGCCGGGGCCGCAACAATACTTTCAAACATAAACGTCATCCGTGTTTAGATAAGGGGTTAATTAAAGTGAAACAAACCCTCTATTTATACTCTTACACGAAGCTGCTTACAACAGTAAAAATCAACAAAAATTGGTTTATTAAAGCGTTGGATGCAATCGCTGCGAAAAATTAACGTTTTGATAATGAAACTAAGAAAACCGAATGATATTTCGAGGAGTTTGGTGCCAAAAATCAGAGGATTTAAGGCACCAACTTTTTTGACTATTCGCCGTCTTTATAGCTGTTTGCTATGTCCTTAAACTCATCTTCGATTGCGATAAACGCCTCTACGACTTGAGGGTCGAAGTGTTGACCTATACCTTCGAGAATCATCGATTTGGCTTTATCGTGAGAAAAAGCGGGCTTGTATACGCGCTTTGAAATCAAAGCGTCATAAACGTCAGCTAATGCCATTAAACGTCCTGAAAGTGGAATATCTTCACCTGATAAACCTTTGGGATACCCCGAACCGTCCCACTTTTCGTGGTGAGATAGCGAGATTTCTTTAGCAACCGCGAGAAACGAACTGGTACCCAAGTGCTTTTCTGCAATTGAAAGCGCATTGGCCCCAATCTCCGGATGCTGCTTCATGATTTCAAACTCTTCCACCGTTAGTTTACCGGGCTTCAAAAGTATCGCGTCAGGAATACCTACTTTGCCGACATCGTGCAGCGGTGCAGATTTGTAAAGCAATTCAATATAATCATTGGTTAGCAGAGTCTGGTAGGCGGGTTTTTGCGCTAAGTGTTTGGCGAGGGCACGTACATACTTTTGGGTACGTAAGATATGTGCCCCAGTTTCGTTGTCACGGGATTCCGCGAGAGCCGCCAAGCTCACAATCGCCACATCTCGAGTTGTTTTTACTTCCTGTTGAGAGACTTCTAGGCTGTCGAGCATGGCATTGGTCAAGGAAGCCACTGAGCCAAACTCATTTGCTTCGAATACAGGCAATCTGCGCTCAGTTTCCCCGTCTTTGACTAGTTGCAGTTTGTCTTCATGTTGCTGCAACAATGCCTTAAAAAGTTTGCCCCACAGTACCAAGATGGTGAGGACATACCCGGCAACCACAATAGCGACATACATAAACTCTTTTATGACGCTGAGTGTTGCGGTCCGTTCAATAATCGTTTGCGGGTTCTGCTCTAGCCAGAACATGTCTTTTGAAGCAATCATTAGAAACAGTGAAATGAGCACTACGACAATCAGCGCCATCATACTCATAAAATACGCAACGACAGAGTACCGCTGACCGGATAAATGACAGTCAAACTTGTCGGCTTTTAAAATTGCCTTGAAAGATCGCAACTTGCTATCAATTTGAAGTACTTGCCCAGTAAAAAAACCGAACAGAGTCATGCCAAACAATACTTTAAAATTACTGTCAAGTGGGAACTGGAATTGATGGTTGTAGTAAAAGGCGAGGGGAAGAGAAAATAAGAAGAATAGCGCGGTATCGAGTCTACCGTGTTTTTGTTCCTGTAACAGCGAATGGTCGGCCAGAAGAAAATGTCTTACTAACCACATGGAACCAAATGTGACAAATACATGGGTGAATATTTCTGTCGAAGAAAGTTGTTCGAGCATCGGGCAGACACGCCCACCGTACAAACCAAAAAGAATTGCAGATAAAAGATAAAGTTTGGCGGTTTTCAGCGAGTCGTAAAACTGTTTTGGATCGCTGTCAGCAAAAGACGTATTAGTTGAAGCCGTTGAAAGCATGTTTCCACCTATTCCTGGTGATTGTTAATCCAGCCGTGACTCTGTTAAGAGTATTGCATCACATTAGACCTCGCGACCTAAGATTTGCTTTCGTGACATTTTAATTAAAAAGTGTGAGAGAGGGCAGTTACGGTGCCTAATGGATTGAAAGCAATCGGAAAACGCACTCAAATAAAAAAGGACCTGAATAGGTCCTTTTGGCATTGCGTAAACAAAAAGTTTAGAAATTTGCGCTACGTGGAGTACGAGGGAATGGAATTACATCACGTACGTTGCCCATACCAGTAACGTATGACACTAGGCGTTCAAAGCCTAGACCAAAACCAGCGTGCGGCACTGTGCCGTATTTGCGCAAGTCGCGGTACCAGCTCATGTGCTCAGGATCGATGCCCATGTCACGCATACGAGAATCCAGTACGTCCAAACGCTCTTCACGTTGAGAACCACCGATGATCTCACCTATACCCGGTGCAAGAACATCCATCGCCGCGACAGTTTTACCGTCGTCATTTAGACGCATGTAAAACGCTTTGATGTCTTTCGGGTAGTTTTTCACAATAACTGGCGCTTTGAAGTGTTCTTCAGCCAGGAAGCGCTCGTGCTCTGAAGACATGTCGATGCCCCACTCAACAGGGAATTCAAACTCACGGCCTGAATCAAGTAGGATTTGGATAGCATCAGTGTAATCAACTTGTGCAAAGTCAGAAGCAACAAACTGCTCTAGGCGAGTGATGGCTTCTTTGTCGATGCGCTGAGCAAAGAACTCTAGGTCATCACGACGCTCTTCCAACACAGCTTTAAACACGTACTTCAGCATATCTTCTGACAGCTTAGCAACGTCGTCTAGGTCAGCGAAAGCCACTTCAGGCTCTACCATCCAGAACTCAGCCAAGTGACGGCTGGTATTTGAGTTTTCGGCGCGGAAGGTTGGGCCGAATGTGTAAACCTTGCTAAGTGCACAAGCGTAAGTTTCGGCATTTAGCTGGCCAGATACCGTTAGGAAAGTCTCTTTACCGAAGAAATCTTCGTTGTAGTCTACTTTGCCTGCATCAGTGCGTGGTAGGTTTTCCATGTCCAGCGTAGAAACGCGGAACATCTCACCAGCACCTTCAGCATCAGATGCAGTAATTAGTGGCGCCGATACCCAGAAGTAGCCTTGCTCGTGGTAGAAACGGTGAATCGCTTGCGACAAACAGTTACGAACACGGGCTACCGCACCAATAACGTTGGTACGAGGGCGCAGGTGAGCCACTTCACGCAAGTACTCGATAGAGTGACGTGTCTTTGCCATCGGGTAGGTTTCAGCGTCTTCAACCCAGCCCACGACTTTCACTGCAATCGCTTCAAGCTCGAAATCTTGACCTTTTGCAGGAGATTCGACGACTTTACCCGTCACTTCAACTGAACAACCTGTTGTCAGCTTAAGTACTTCTTCTTGGTAATTATTCAACGAATTAGGGACCACGGCCTGAATCGGGTCGAAACAAGAGCCGTCATAAATGGCAAGGAAAGAGATTCCAGCTTTGGAATCACGACGTGAGCGAATCCAGCCGCGAACAGTGACTTCACTGCCGACTGAAAGTTTTGCGCTCAATACGTCAGAAACAGGCGCGTATGTCATTGAGTATTCTTCTCCGTTGAAGTGTTGTGCTGTAATCCATGGGGTTGTGGCGGTTAAATTTTCGCCACTAACACAATGAACTTGAAACATTTACTAGCAAACCGACAGTTTACCTGTGATTTCTTTCGCTTCAACCACTAATCTGCTGGAGGAAGCAAATAAATACCACTTTTACTTTCCTACCTAAGCTTAAACTGGCCAATCATGGATTCTAATTGCTCAGATAAAGATTCCAAATCAGATGAAATTTGACGAGTTTTGGCCGTAGATTTGGAGGTGTCAGTGGCATGCTGAGTAATGGTCTCTACTTTGGACTCAACGGTTTGACTCAGTAAGGTGGTTTGGTGGGTTTGTGTTTGAATGTTTTCGGTGTGTGTCAGTGCTTGTTTCATTTCAACCACGACTTCATGCATCTTCTGTGAAAGTGCCTCGACCTCGGACGAGCGTTGATGGGCAGTTGCGCATACTTGGTCAACCGAATCTAAAGAAGAACGAGAGCCTGCTTGGAATTGTGAAATAATGGCGGAGATACTTTCCGTTGCTTCTGCAGTGCGGCTGGCAAGATTACGCACCTCATCAGCAACGACTGCAAAACCACGCCCTTGTTCACCGGCACGAGCGGCTTCAATTGCAGCATTTAGTGCCAATAGGTTGGTTTGCTCGGCAATGCCCTTAATCGCATCGAGTATTTGCGACACTTCATTGGTTTGCGTATTCAGTGCTTCGATATTGCTTTTTACTTCATCAATATCAACTACAAGCGCCTTTATGTCGTCACTGGCATTGTGAGCAGACTGAGCCGATACATTAGCTGTTTCAGTAGTGTGCTGAATCAGATCTGAGGTATGAGTAATAGCTTGGTCTACAGCGCTCTGCTGGTTTTGTACCTCAGTCATATTGCTCTTTACGTCCACCGTTTCTTTTTGTTGGTTGGTGGCTGCGGAATCGGTGTGTTGGGCGACATGCGTTAGATCGACTGCAGAAGATGTTAATTGGTGCGAGGTGTGTTTCACTTTAAGCAAATTGTCATTAACCGTCGCCACAAATGAATTGATCGCCTTGGCAAGCTGTCCCACCTCATCATTGGTTGATGACGACAATTCTTGGCTGAGATCTTTGTCGGTGCTGATGGCCTGCATGTAACGAGAGGCTTGTTGAATCGGTTTGACGATAATTTTTCGAATCAGAAAAACGGCGATGGTAAACCCGACAACAGCGATGACTGCCATGATTCCAATCGCGGTTAACGTTTGTTTGTTAATCAGAGTATTGAGTTCAGATGTATTGTATTCAATTCGAATTGCACCTAGAACTTCACCTTCAGGTGCGGCGTGACAGGCGACACAGTTGGTTCCTCGGTAGTTTTCGCTCGATTTCATCGGCAGGGCAACCACTAAGCCTTTACCCCAATCGGCTGAGATCGGCTCGATCACTAACTCTCCGCTTAATGCGCGGTTATCAATATCATCGACGGGAGCTTGGCCATCTAATCCTGGCCCGTAGATCTTATTGACGGCTTCGGCACGGATCACTCGTACCGATTCAACGCCATTTTGCGAAAGGGCTTTTTCTCTCAAGGTTTCTTTTTGAAACATGGTGCCGGTTAGCATCATCATATTTAGGCTATCAAAATAATTACTAGCTTGGTGGTGTAACTGTTCACTGAGGACGGAAGACATAAGTTGGCGCTGTTGATAATGCTGGTAGCTAGTTGAGACGACAGACACCAATGCAAAGACCACGATTAATGTTGCTAGTAATTTTGTTGTAACTGTAGTTTTCATAAGTAAGTCTAAAGATTTAGATGACAATATGTTCTCCTAACTTAGGTATAGGATAAAACACTGCACATCGTAGAGTGTGACCTCACATTTAGTGTGGTTTAAGTAAATGTGATGTTGGTAACGTGTTGAATTGATTTTAAACTTACGGCTCTCATAAAAAACAAAGTTCTCAATAAGGTCTATAAAACAAAAGGTTATCTAGGATGCTGTGCGGAATGTGGAGTTTCAAACCACCTGAAAGATTGCTACACAAGACGTGAATGAAACAAGCTGAAAAACAGTGAGCCTTGTCACACGAGTTTGGATAATTTAGTATTGCCTGCCTTTTTTCTCCGGATACAGAATAATGAGAACCGAGCTTTACAAAGAATTTATGTTTGAAGCAGCACATAAACTGCCCCATGTACCTGAAGGGCACAAGTGTGGTCGTTTGCATGGTCACAGCTTTTTGGTTCGTCTGTATGTTGAAGGTGAAGTCGATCCGCACACAGGTTGGGTGATTGATTTTTCAGAGATTAAAGCGGCTTTTAAACCTATTTATGACAGACTGGATCATTACTACTTGAATGATATCGAAGGGTTAGAAAACCCAACCAGTGAAGTGTTAGCCAAATGGATCTGGAATGAACTAAAGCCAAGCCTGCCATTACTTAGCAAAGTTGAAATAAAAGAGACCTGTACAGCCGGTTGTATATATAAAGGTGACTAGAATCACCGTACATGGCGGCTCAATGAATCCAGAATTTGTGCCGTCATACCCCACACTAGTTTATCTTCGTAAACC
The DNA here is from genome assembly GCF_056159765.1 of Vibrio sp. ABH4_348. Classification (NCBI taxonomy): domain Bacteria; kingdom Pseudomonadati; phylum Pseudomonadota; class Gammaproteobacteria; order Vibrionales; family Vibrionaceae; genus Vibrio; species Vibrio sp. ABH4_348. Next base: position 1,186,444 of record NZ_JBSWVW010000001.1, read on the forward strand.
AATCCCATCACTTTGTGTTGACGCGCATGCCGTCTAAAAGTGAATTTCTGCCAGTTGCGATTATCCAACGCGTAGCTCATTGGTATCTCAAACGCGTGTTCGACCTCGTTGGTGTCTAAGGTTCTGGTGTGAGTATCGCTTACCCAAGCCAAAATGGGTGTCACTGCAAATCCAGTTACCGTCGGAATTGTAGGAAGTTGTCCAAACACCTCTATCTCATGGTAACTAATACCAATTTCTTCGTTGGCTTCACGCATGGCAGTGTCGATCATAGTTTTATCTTCAGGCTCAACTTTGCCGCCGGGAAAGCTAATTTGTCCAGGGTGGTGTTTAAGGTGTTGTGCACGCTTAGTCAGAATCAAATGCAGCCCGTGCTCACGACCAACAATCCCAATCAAGACAGACGCTTGACGTAATTTCACCGCATCATCTGATGCAATAAGGTTTTTACCTCGGTAATGAGCCGGTGTGTTGAGTTGAAACTTGGCCAAAAAAGCTTGTTTATTAGAGTACGTATGCACGACAGATAGCATAGTTTTCCCATTCCTTGGTTTGAAAAACACCGTTTGGTCTTCCATTCTTGTAAATAGCATCCCTTGAAGAAGCAGACAAGAATGAAAGGTGTAATTTTTACCGAGTTTCTTGATTTAGTTGAAGATAAATTTGGCTTAGAGACGGTTGATCAAATATTGGATACTTGTGGCGACGACGGAGTCTTCACCTCTGTAGGCAGTTACGACCACAAGCGGTTGGTGAAGCTAATTGTCACGCTCAGCAAAAGTACTGGCATTGCGGCAGATACATTGCAGCAAGTATTTGGTAAGACCGTGTTTAACAATCTCTATCGTTCATTGCCAGAAGATGCCTCCATCTTATCTTGCAAAGACAGCTTTACCTTTATTCGACTGGTGCAGGACTACATTCACATCGAAGTTAAAAAACTGTATCCCGACGCCAATCCTCCTGAATTTGATTTTATCAGTGTTGACAAAACACAGATGGTATTTGATTACCAGAGTGCCCGCTGCATGGCACCTGTCTGTTTTGGTTTAGTGGAAGGGTGCGCGGAACATTTTGGCGAATCCCTCGACATCAGCTCAAGCAACATTGAAGAGTCAGGTTCAAAAGTCAGATTCACGCTAACCAAGGCCTAACTTTTATGCCCAACCCGCTTGAACGTAAGTTGAAACGTGAGCAAGCTGCGAGAAAAGCGGCCGAAGCATTACTTGAGCAAAAGAGTTTAGAGCTTTATCAGTCCAATAAGTCTTTGACCTACGCTGTTGAAAAACTGGAACGGCAAAGCGCCAAGGACATGGAAAAGTTCGAGTTTGAAGAGCACATTAGTGAAGCACTAATACAGTATGGCAGGCTGTTCTTAACTCGCAGCATAGATGACTCCATGCTGCATGGATTTGTTAGAAAGCTTTCAGATACCCCTTTAATCAACGACGCCTACTTGTCAATAAGTAGCGAACATTTAGATTCGCGTCACGTTGGGTTTTGGGGGAGTCAATCTTTGCATGATTTAGTGTTGCAATTAAACCATCTAAAAGGATTGGTGTGGTACGACAATGTACTTATTTTGTCACTAGAGGTCGGTGAGGAAAATTTTGGATTGTTAGCCATTGAAGCCATAAACGCAGAAACGCACCAGACTTTACTTGAAACTGGTTATCAGCAAATCGTTGACCTGATTTGCAGTGCAATCAACCGCCAGATTATGGCAGACAAAACAGAGCAAGCTCGAATCCGTGCTGAGAATTCAGAACAAGCAACGCAAGAGTTTCTGGCCATGATTAACCATGAGCTTCGCACACCTTTGAATGGCTTGTTGGGCAATGCCGACCTTTTGTCGCAAACTTCTCTATCAAAAGATCAATTAGCTCACTTGGAACATCTAAGACAGTCGGGCGGCATGTTAAAAGCCATCATTAATGATCTACTAGATTTCAGCAAAATGAACGCCGGAATGTTAGAAATCTTCCCCATCAATTTTCAGTGGCAATCCATATCTGATTTGATTGAAAGTGTGTTTTCGGAAAAAGCCAAGCAAAAGCAAATCGATTTCTCCCTGACGACCTCACCGTTACTCCCTGAGTGTTTGTACGGCGACTCAGATCGCATTTGCCAGATATTGGTTAACTTAGTGGGTAACGCCGTTAAGTTTACCGAGTCGGGAGGGGTAGAAGTACTTTTCGAGTGGAATGACAAAACGCTGGGCATGACGGTAAAAGACTCGGGCATAGGTATGACAGAAGTCGAGCAGCAAGAGATGTTTTCGCCATTTATGCAGGCTAATCGTCGGGCGAATCGGCGCTTTGAAGGTACGGGTTTAGGCCTGTCTATCTGTAAAACCTTGGTCGAGTTGATGGGCGGCACTATACATGTGAGAAGCGAGCTAGGAAAAGGAACACAGGTGAAAGTTGAGTTACCAATGGAACAAGGAGAATCCGCCAAACACACGGCCATTCAAGAAGAGCCAGTTAGCTTGCGAGATTTCTCGTCGTTAGCCATTTTAGTGGTTGATGACATCGTGATGAACCAATTGGTGATACGAAAAATGTTAGAGAAGCTCGCCATCACGCCCGAGTTTGCCAACAACGGCAAAGAGGCGCTTAACTGTGTGGCGCAAAAAAGCTTTGATTTGATCTTTATGGATTGCCGCATGCCGGAAATGGATGGGTTTGAAGCGACGCGATGTATGAGGGAGCAAGGGCTAGACTTGCCAATTATTGCCCTAACTGCCGGGACGACCTCTGCAGAAAAACAGCAGTGTATGGACTCGGGAATGGACGATTTTTTGAGTAAACCCTACACGGCTGAAGATCTCAGCCGTGTACTGAATAAGTGGCTGGACGTTAACTAAGCACCGGCAAAATTTTACTCACTTTGTCCAACGTTTCTTGGTATTCACTATCCACTTGGCTATCCGCAACAATGCCGCCGCCAGCCCATGCATAAATTGACTGTTCGTGAGCAATTAGAGTGCGGATGGTTATGCTGGTATCCATCTTTCCATGTCGGCTGATGTAGCCAATGCTACCGCAATATAGGTTGCGTCGATGTGGCTCTAACTCTTCAATAATTTCCATCGCGCGGATTTTAGGCGCTCCGGTAATCGAACCACCGGGGAAACAGGCTTTGAGCAAATCTGTCGCATGGTATTGCGTATCCAATTCTGCCGTCACAGTACTCACTAAATGATGAACCGCAGGAAAGCTCTCAATCTTGAAAATATGGGGCACTTTCACCGTTCCTGGCTTTGCCACTCGCCCAATGTCGTTTCGGAGCAAGTCGACGATCATTAAATTTTCAGCTCTATCTTTGGCTGAGTTCGCTAATTTGTCTGCATTGTCTTTGTCGATTTGAGTATCGCTGCTGCGCGGCAGGGTTCCCTTGATTGGCTTAGTTTCAATGTTACGATTGTCGAGCTGTAAAAAGCGCTCTGGCGATACACTTAGAATCGCCCCGTGTTCGGTACGAATAAAGCCAGAGAACGGCGCTTTATTTTGCTCTGCCAGTTTCAAGTAGGCTTGCCATTCACACCCTTGATACTGCGCTTCAAAACGTTGGGCGAGATTGATTTGATAGCAATCACCAGACAACAAGTACTCTTGTACTTTGTTAAAGCGCTGCGAGTATTCGGCTTTGGTTAGGTTGGATTGCCATGGCGCGGTCAGGGAAAACTCGCTCTCTTCTACAAGTTCTTCAGCAGATAACAGCCTTTGCCAATGCTTGGCAGCATTAACCCCAACCACAAATGCCTTCTGATCTTGGTTATCGAAAATCACTGCCCATTCATACAAACCAACGTTCATGTCAGGACTGTTGATATCGTGTTGGGCGAGTGAAGGTAGTGTTTCTACACGACGGCCCAAATCATAACCAAAATAACCTAACGCACCGCCAACAAAAGGCAAATGTTCGAAGTGGCTATCTGAGCAATTTGGTAGCCACTGTTCTAACAATGTATTGAGTAACTCGAATGGATCGTCTGCTGATTCGAAGTTTTCTTCAGGAGTGGCAACGTGTGTGGTTTCTCCAAAAGTCGACAAAGTGACAACCGGATTGGTGACCAAAATGTCATAGCGACTGTTAACGTGATTAGCTGAACTTGAGTCCAACAACATTGACCAAGGTTTATCTTGAATACGTGCAAACAACGACTTAGCAGCGTGGGCTTGGTAGTCGATGTTGATAATTTCAACAGTTTTGTGATTGATGTTATGCATTTGTGTAATTTGTGACAAAGAGAAGGCTCACTACATGGCACGTTTAGGCGAGCAAGAGTATCATAATCAAAACAACACCATCTACCGCCAACATAAGTAACACGGATGTTTGCAAGGATTTCTAAGCAAGCGAAGTGGATACAAAAAAATAATAGGTAGATATCTGGAAGCAAAAACGAGGCATACAATGACGGTTATACGCCAGCAAGACCTGATCAGCAGTGTAGCTGATGCTCTTCAGTACATTTCTTACTACCACCCTTTAGACTTTGTTCAAGCTCTCGAAAAAGCCTATCACAAGGAAGAAAGCCAAGCGGCGAAAGACGCATTGGCGCAAATCCTAATTAACTCGCGCATGTCAGCAGAAGGGCACCGACCCATCTGTCAAGACACAGGTATCGTGACGTGTTTTGTTAACATCGGCATGGCAGTGCAGTGGGATACTACTGAGCTAACCGTACAACAAATGGTGGATGAAGGGGTAAGACAAGCTTACACCAACCCAGACAACCCATTACGTGCATCAGTACTGATGGACCCTGCAGGTAAGCGAATCAATACCAAAGACAACACGCCAGCCGTTGTTCACATCAATATGGTGCCTGGCGATAAAGTGGAAGTTCAAGTTGCGGCTAAGGGTGGCGGCTCAGAGAACAAAACCAAAATGGTGATGCTTAACCCATCAGACGACGTTGCAGAATGGGTAGAGAAAACACTTCCTGCAATGGGCGCAGGTTGGTGCCCACCGGGCATGCTGGGTATAGGCATTGGAGGCACTGCAGAAAAAGCGGCAGTTCTGGCAAAAGAATCCTTGATGGAACACATCGACATTCAAGAGCTGATCGAGCGTGGTCCTGAAAATGCCGAAGAAGAATTACGTCTCGATATCTTCAACCGTGTAAATAAACTCGGCATTGGAGCGCAAGGCCTTGGTGGCTTGACCACAGTTGTTGACGTGAAAATCAAAACAGCGCCAACTCACGCTGCATCAAAACCGGTTTGTTTGATTCCTAACTGCGCGGCAACACGCCACGTACACTTCGAGCTTGATGGTTCAGGCCCTGCAGAACTGACGCCACCTAAGCTTGAAGAATGGCCAGACATCACATGGGAAGCAGGCGAGAATACGCGCCGCGTTAACCTTGATACGCTTACCAAAGAAGATACTTTGGAATGGAAAACTGGTGAAACTGTATTGCTATCTGGCAAGATTCTGACGGGTCGCGATGCGGCACATAAACGAATTCAAACCATGCTGCAAAATGGTGAAGGCCTGCCAGAGGGCGTTGAGCTAAACGGCAAGTTTATCTATTACGTAGGCCCAGTAGATGCGGTTGGCGACGAGGCGGTAGGCCCAGCAGGCCCAACAACCTCAACTCGTATGGATAAGTTCACCGACATGATGCTAGAAGAAACCGGCATTATGGGCATGATAGGCAAAGCCGAGCGCGGCCCGGCTACAGTTGAGTCGATCAAGAAGCACAAAGCGGTGTACCTAATGGCAGTGGGCGGCGCAGCTTACTTAGTGGCGAAAGCCATCAAAAAAGCCCGTGTGGTTGCCTTTGAAGATCTTGGTATGGAAGCCATATACGAATTTGAGGTGGAAGATATGCCAGTCACCGTTGCCGTTGATTCCAACGGCGCAAATGCACACCAAATCGGCCCAGATACGTGGAAAGTGAAAATCGCCGAAATGGATGCGTAATCACTCAGTGAATTAGTATTTTAAACTGAATTGATAAAAGCCTGCTGCTCTACGAGTGGCAGGCTTTTTTAGTATTTAGCGGGCGGTGCATACCCCCTCCAACTCCCCCCTAAAAGGGGGAGAGCTGTATCGAGCAAGTGGTATGTTCAGTAGATTGAACAGATTTATCATGTGCTCTAAGCTGCTGTGGTTATTGAGATAAAAGGCAACGCATTTTTGCTCCTCCCCTTTTAGGGGAGGTTGGGTGGGGTAAAGGACACGGTTTAAAAAAACTGTCGATATGGTTTAAACGTTTCATGCCCACTATCACGACGTCATGCAACATTGAGTTTGTTAACCCAGATTAGTGGTCGTTTTAGATCTGTATTACATCCTTCGGCAACTCAATTGGAGGTAAATCTTGGTACATCAAGCGGTGCTGCAATTCATGGTTCTCATTGAAATCTTCAAGTGCGTTAACCAACTGTTTAGTATTTGGGGCACGTTTGTAGAAGTCAGGTTCAGATAACGAAACAGCGTGAAGAATGAATTTTAACATTTCCACGGAAAACTCGTAGTCAATCGCCTCGATGTATCCTTGCTTTCCGTGAAAATTATAATCAGTTCTGCGTACTTCTGCAGCACTTAGCTCTAAAAGTTGACGATGCAAAGAGGAAAAGTTCAGTCTCTGTCCATCTTGCTCAAGATACATTTGTTCTAGAATTTGTTTAGAGCATCGCTCCAATCTATTTCGGTAGTGTTTAGAGACTTGGTCTATGTCACCCTTCTTGGAGTTCGGATACATCATTCTATACAGTCTTCGTATCTGCATAATTGAGGACTTTCTTCCGCTGATTTCGTTGAAAAAGGATTCGGCGTTTTTAGAAAACTCTTCTAAATGCTTGAAATAATTTGTGAAATTATTCTGTTCTCTTGTTGCGTCGACTTGTATACGCGCCAATTCAATCTGATTTAGGCTAACGTTTATTTGTTCTCTGGTTTGTTTAGAGCGATGCTCAAGTGAAAAAATACCAATTATTGCGATGGTACCAGTGGCAAGTGCGACAGGTACTTGGAGCATGTGTGTTAAGAAAAAAACTAGAGCTTTTACCGTAACGGCTTCTTTTTTAACTTCTAACACGAGTTTATCTTGCGAATCTATAAAATCTGCAATTGCTAACCCTGAAGAAAGGAAAATCAAGAAAATTCCAATCCCAAGAATTGTCCTTACGCGACTTAACTGGAAAATGCTTCTGTTGTCGATACTACTTTTAGTCATACGATATGTTTAATGAAAACAATGAATTGGAAAGAACTCTAATCGTATTTTAAGTTAAGTGAAAGGAGCCGTGAATAAAAATACGTACTTTACCTATCACATACTCCCTCAAAAAATGGTGTTAAACCAAAAGTTCCATTTAATGGTGGGCACATTCGCTATGTCTCGTACATCTTTAGCTAAAAAATATTAGAGCATTCCATTCCTCATATACCATTGACAAAGTGCGGCAATCGCTGCACTTTGTTGCTATTAAGCTTACGGCGCTTAGTAGTTGTAATTTCTAATAGTTAGCGGAGTGATATGGTCGGAATAAAACAAAGTGTTTCTGATGTGCTTAACCGAACGTTAGACAACAATGTGAGATTGGCAGTAACTGGGCTTTCTCGGGCGGGTAAAACGGCATTCATTACTTCACTCGTTGATCAATTGCTGCACAGTTCAACTCATCACAATCTGCCGCTATTGGAAGTATCGCAAGAAGGTCGAATCCTTGGTTCAAAGCGCATTCCTCATACAAACAGCATGGTGCCCCGTTTTGGTTACGAAGAGGGTATTAAACAGCTTCAGCAATCTCCGCCGCAGTGGCCATCTCCAACACGAGACGTCAGTGAAATTCGCTTAACCATCAAATACCGCTCTAAGCAAACACGCAAAAAACTGTTCTCCGAAACCTCAACGCTGACGCTGGATATTGTCGATTATCCGGGAGAGTGGTTATTAGATTTACCCATGCTCAATTTGAGTTTTAAAGAGTGGAGCGAAAGGCAGTTTTCTTTGCTGGAAGGAACAAGGCAAGAACTGGCTCAGTCATGGTTGGGTGAACTCGATGCACTAGATCTCAATGGTGAAGCGGATGAGAACAAGCTAGAAGCCATTGCCGCTAGTTATACAAACTATCTACATAGCGTGAAAGAAGCGGGACTGCATTGGGTGCAACCGGGGCGTTTTGTACTGCCGGGCGAACTAGATGGTGCGCCCGTACTGCAGTTTTTCCCGGTGCAAGCACACCCCGAAAAAGCGGCGAAAACCAGCCACTACGCGTTATTAGAGGCGCGATACAAAGATTATCAAACTCAGGTGGTAAAGCGTTTTTATCGCGAGCACTTTTCCAGTTTTGACAGGCAAATCATTTTAGTCGATTGTTTGTCTGCACTTAATCAAGGGCGAGAGGCGTTTCTCGATATGCGCCAAGCGCTGGATGAACTAATGCACAGCTTCCAGTATGGTCAGTCGAGTTTATTGCGTCGCATTTTTGCACCCAAGATAGACAAAGTGCTGTTTGCAGCGACCAAATGTGACCATGTCACGCCAGACCAACAAGTAAACCTCACTAAACTACTTAGACAGTTGGTGCAACCTGCGTGGCAAACGGCAGCATTTGATAATTTGACTATGGAATGCAGCAGTATTGCCTCGATTCAAGCGACCGATTCCGGTTTCATAAAAAACGGTGACGATAAACAAGCGGCGATTAGAGGCACATCCCTATCAGGCGAGTCTTTGACTTTATACCCTGGTGATGTCCCATCTAGCTTGCCACCCGAGTCGTTTTGGCTGGAACAAGCGTTTGAGTTTACTGAATTTCGCCCTAAAGAAACGGTGCCAGATTCTCCGCAACCTCACATCCGCCTCGATAGAGCACTGCAGTTTTTAATTGGAGATAAGCTGAAATGAGCGACATTAAAAACAAGCAGGTGTTTGATGATGATTTCCACAATGAATCGTCGAATAATCAGCAAGAGCATGCGGAGCCTCTTCAAAAAAGGCAGACACTTAACTCGGAACATTTGTTTGAAAAGCAGCAAACTCAGCTGCCTTCGAGTTTAGAGTCTGAAGAAAACAATGATGAGTTGGAATACAACCAAAGCGATGCACTAAACCCCAAAGGCAGTTCTTGGTTGATGTCGACCATGCTGGTGGGTTTTTCTGGTTTAGTTGGCTGGGAGTTAGTCGACAGCGTGGCAACCGCTTGGCAAACCAAAGATTGGTTATCACTAGGCTGGGCAGGATTTGCTGGCGTAGCCGCTGGCATAGTGACTTGGACGGGAGTTAGAGAATTTCTCTATCTGAGGCAGCTCAAAAAGCGCGACAATTTAAGAGAAAGTGCTAACCAATATTTAGACAGCGCGAGTATTTCCAATTGTACTGAGTTTTTGCAAAAAAATGCGTCTGAGCAGATCAAACAGTCTAAGCAATACCAGCAATGGCAAACAACCTTACAGCCACACTATCTCGATGGAGAAGTGGTCGATTTATACGATCGAATGGTGCTGGTGGAACTAGATAAACGGGCATCAGAGATTATTGCCAAACATTCGACCGAGTCAGCGTTAATGGTAGCAATCAGCCCGCTTGCAATAACGGATATGGCATTGGTGTTATGGCGCAACGTGGTTATGGTGAATCAGCTTTCAAAGCTTTACGGTGTCGAACTTGGTTATTGGTCTCGAATTCGCTTGATTAAATCAGTGTTCAAAAATATGGCATTGGCAGGGGCTAGTGAGCTAGCCATCGATGCCAGTATCGACTTAATGTCGGTTGATTTAGCAGGCAAGCTCTCTGCTCGAGCAGGTCAAGGCATTGCTATTGGAGTTATGTCGGCAAGGCTCGGGCTTAATGCGGTGCAAGCGTTAAGGCCAATTAGTTGGCGACAAGAAACGAAATTGAAATTGTCGACCATTCGCAAGCAAATTGTCGCCAAAGTAGCGTCAATAAGTCTGAAATAGCCCACAAAGCCTGCATTTGAGCACGTGTTTCACATGCTCGAGCTTGACCGAATTTGGGCATTAAGCCAAACTACTGTCAACTTTTCGTGACACCTAGTTTGGAGTGCGCGTGCGCTTACAAGTACATTGTGAAGACCGCTTGGGTTTAACTCGTGAATTGCTTGATATTCTGGCCTCTAAGAGTATCGATTTACGTGGTATCGAGATTGATATTTCAGGCATCATCTATCTCAACTGCCCAGATATTGATTTTGATACCTTCAGTGCTTTGATGGCGGAAATTCGCCGCATTGATGGCGTGAAAGACGTCAGAAAAATTCCATTTATGCCGATGGAACGCCACAACACTGAGCTTATCTCCCTGATCAACAACCTTCCAGACCCAGTGGTTGCGCTTGATTTAAATGGTGTGGTCGACATGGCTAACACGGCTGCCGTTGAGCTATTCCAATCAGAAAAAAACAGTCTGATTGGACTCTCGGTGAACTCGCTCATTCCAGCGTTTAACTTTGAACAGTGGGTCGATGGCAATATCAGTCGCCAGCGAGAAGATGTGGTCATAAACGGCATCGACTACATGCTGGAAGTAATGCCGGTTTACATCACCGACGAATCAGGCGAATCCATACTTGCCAGTACCGTGATGATCATACGCTCTCGCCAAGTGAAAGGGCTGCTCGATGACGCACTGCCTAACTACGACAATTTGGGTTTTGAACACTTTGTCGGTTCATCAAATCGCCACAAAACGCTGATTAACCAAGCTAAAAAATTGTCTTTACTTGACCAACCTTTGTTGATTCAAGGGGAAACGGGAACCGGAAAGGAAATGCTCGCAAGGGCATGTCACAATCGTTCAACCCGTGCCGCTAAACCGTTTTTGGTACTGAGCTGTGCTTCAATGCCCGACGATGTAGCGGAGACGGAACTGTTTGGTCATGCTCCGGGTTCATTTAACCACGAACAAGCGCAAACCGGCATTTTCGAGCAAGCGTCAGGCGGCACGGTATTCCTAGACGAAATCGGTGAAATGAGTCCGCATTTGCAAATCAAACTTCTCCGATTCCTACAAGACGGCACCTTTAGACGGGTCGGCGAAGAGCACGAAGTGCATGTCGATGTTAGAGTGATTGCATCAACGCGCTACAGTTTGGCTTCCCTGTCTGAATCGGGCCAATTCAGACAAGATTTGTTCTACCGTCTCAATGTGCTGACGTTAGAAATTCCGCCTTTGCGCGACCGAGTAAACGACCTTGCGCCGCTGTTGGATCTATTCATCATGAAATACGTCAAGCAGCTGGGTATCGACAAACCAAAAGTTGACGAAGAGCTTATTTCTAAACTGAACAGCTACCAATGGCCTGGCAACATGCGTGAACTGGAAAACATGGTGCTTAGAGCCTTGACTCAGCTTGATGAAGAAGTGCTGAGCGACAAACATTTCCATTTGCCTAAACACGATGGTACCGCAGGCGCATTTGCTAACTTGAATTTGGATGGCGCATTAGACGACATCATGAAGCAGTACGAGTCTAAGGTATTGGAGCGTTTGTATCAGAGCTATCCGTCGAGTCGAAAACTCGCGGCAAGACTCGAAGTATCGCACACCTCTATTGCCAACAAGCTACGTGAATACGGTATTCGTAAAAACTGATGGAAAGCTTTAGTTCAACAACTCGAGTCTATGAAAAGCGAGACGGCTTTTTGCTGAAAACCGCGGAAATAGTTGACTCTCAACGCATCGCGACTTATTACTCACAAAACCGAGAGTACCTTAAACCTTGGGAGCCTGAACGAGCGGAGTCGTTTTTTACTGAAATTGAATGGAGTAAAAAGCTCATAAAACTCAATGAGCTCCATCAGCTTGGACTTGCTTATTATCTGTTGATCATGGATGAAAAAGGCAAGCAAGTTCTCGGGACCATTTCGTTTAGTAATCTGTCTCGGTTCCCGTTTCACGCGTGCAGCGTAGGCTACTCATTAGCTCAAGACCACCACGGAAAAGGTTTGATGACTCGCGCGTTAAAAGTCGCGATTCGTTACATGTTTAGCCATCAAAATATGCACCGCATCATGGCTAACTACATGCCTCATAACCAAAGAAGTGAAGCCGTTCTAAAACGCCTTGGTTTTGAACGAGAGGGACTCGCAAAAGACTACCTGTTAATCGACGGTCAATGGCAAGATCACGTACTCACAGCGCTGACTAACCCAGATTGGAAAAAGACGCGATGACCTCGACTGAACGCTTGCAGAAACAGCTCAACCTAGTCTTAGAGCTCGATCAGCTGAAAAGTGTATTGAGAAAAACAAGAGTGAAGTCTGCGCAAAATCGTGATGAAAACTCCGCTGAGCACAGCTGGCAAGTAGCGCTGATGGCGTTGATGCTGGAAGAGCACAGTAATGAACCCGTCGATATTTCGCGTGTGGTGAAAATGTTATTGATTCACGACGTGGTGGAAATTGATTGCGGCGATGTGTTGGTTTACGACCAAGCGGCAATCGCAGCAAATACTGAGCTCGAGCTGCAATCCGCTCGCCGTTTATTTGGACTGTTGCCTGAAGACCAAGGTGCAGAGTTATTAGCGCTATGGCAAGAGTTTGAGGCAATGCAAACCGCTGATGCGAAATTTGCCAAAGCCTGTGATCGTTTGATTCCTATGTTGATCAACTACGATAACCAAGGTGTGAGTTGGCGCGAGAATAAGATTTCTCAGCAGCAAGCACTCAGAGTAAATCAAAAAATAGCTCTAGGTTCGGAAATCCTCTGGAACCAGGCCCAAACCATAATTGAAGATGCCACCCAAAAGGGGTGGCTCAGAAATGAAGAGAACCACTAATATGTCTTACCAAGCGCTTTCAGAATTTTCGCGCAAATGGATTTTTAACCACACCTCACTGCCTGTTCCTGAAGAAGACCAACAGCAAATCAAACCGATGACAGAAGCAAGAGCGGCGCAGCTATGGAAAGACTTTCTTAGTGCCACAAGTCCAGACAGTGAAAGGTTCAGCAGTTCAGATTGGCCTAGCAACGAAAAGAATTGGTCTGACACCATAGATTGGCAAACTGCATGGGATGCTGATGAAGATGCATTACCACAAGAAATTGCCGACTTCATTGATTGGCAAGACGATGTGACCGTGTATTTTTGCTATGACAAATACACGGTTTTAGAGACCAAATGGGCGGTATTTAAACGCCACTGGAAGAACTTCCTGTTTTATGACGATGGCCCAATTTTACTTGGTCGCAAACGCACGCAAGCGCTTTGGTTTCATGGGGACGGTTCGGTAAAGCTGGGGTCACGAGGCTAGTTCTGCTCATCGATTTAGCAAAAAGTAAGTAACGCCCTCTGCTAATGGTTAACTAATTAGTGATATTAGTGCCAATAATGAGCGTGTATGGATGTAACGTCTATACTTAGTCTATCTCTCTTGAGGTGATTCAGTATGGACACAAAAGTTCTGCAATCCGTTGTCGAAATAACCGAACAACGCAATACCCTGTCTCTCGGGCACTGCGTTATCGCAACTCTTGCAGAAATGTTGCCCGTTACTTGCGTTCAGCTAATGCAGTTCGAGGGCAATCGATCTTATCTGATCGCCAAATTGAAAGTTGAAAAAGGCAAAGACGGGTCCCGTGAATACAACTGGGAGTACGGGGGTGAAGTAGAGTTTTTGTCAGAGCATGACCACAAGCGCGATGAGATTGAAATTCTAAAGCGAGATAGTGGAGGATACATTTTCCACAACCCAATCCCGATAGATGATACGTCTTCTGCAATACTCTCTTTCTCAATGAAATCCAATCCAGAGAAATTTCAGTTACTCATTGATGGCTTTGCCAAAGTCTACAAAAACTATTTGCTCGTACTTCATGAAAGTGAGCGAGACAAATTAACCGGCTTACTCAATCGTAAAACCTTGGAAGAGCGTTTAAGCCGCAGCTTTGAGCTTAACAGTGACTATCACAACGAAGATGCGCCTCATGCTTGGGTTAGCTTGATAGACCTTGACCATTTCAAGAGTATCAACGATAACTTCGGACATATGATTGGTGATGAAGTTTTGCTGACCTTTGCTCAGCAAATGCAGAATTTTTTTGGATCTGATGAGCAGTTATTCCGATTCGGAGGAGAAGAATTTGTGATTATTTTTTCTCCGAGTGAGTTGCACGTAGTCAAAGCAAAAATGGAAGCGTTTCGCCAACACATTGAAGACTATAAATTTCCTCAAGTTGGAGAGCTGACTATTAGCGGCGGGTTATGTTCGGTGAACAAGCATGACTATATTCCAACCATATTAGATCACGCAGATAAAGCGCTTTACCACGCAAAAGGCAATGGGCGAAATCAAATCCATTGTTACGAACAACTTGTTGAGCAAGGCATTTTGGCTTCAAAGGTAGTGGTTGACGATGATGTAGAGCTGTTCTAATTGTGTAACTCCTTAGGGGGAAAGGTGACACTAGTCTCATAGTACTAGTTTGCTATGTGATGAATATTCCAATCTAGTTGCCGTCGCTGTGTTTTGAATCTGATAGTCGGTAAAGTGCTGTTAAACAAGGTTTTATCTTTTAAAAGGATCGGTAAAGTGAAGCCCCTAGTTCGAGAGCTCAAGAAAGAGTTTTATACCCAACTAGACTCAATGCAGTCTTCTACCTTACCGTTTTCTCAACCTTCGTTGTCAGTAATTAGTCCAGAAGAACTAGAGCAACTTGAAAGAATCTGGGTCGAACTGGCGATCTGGAAACATCAGCAAACTCATTAATCGGCATCTTTTGCTACCAACTCTTCGTTACTGTCATATCTATTAGTTATATCTCCTAACGAATCACTCCTACCAATGTGATCCATCTATTGAATTTTGGGGTATCTAACCTCATATTTACTAATGCATGCCTGGTGAAAAATAATGATATTAAAGGAAGTGAGTAAAGTTATGGCTGAAGTTCGTGCCAGAGTCGATTTCAAGGTTGGTGCCCAAAGTAACATAGATGCTGAGATACTTTCTTTTAGAGGGCTGTCATCAGACAAAGAACACGTCGCGATTGTATTCAAAAACGCCGACCAACAACCGGCAGCACCATTAGTAAGAATGCATTCTGAATGTCTCACTGGCGATGTTTTTCATTCTTCACGTTGCGATTGTGGTGAGCAGCTGGAAGAAACCATTCAGTTGATGGGCAAAGTTGGCGGTGTGATTTTGTATTTGCGGCAAGAAGGACGTGGCATTGGCCTCTACAACAAAATCGACGCTTATGTTTTGCAAAGCCAAGGAATGAACACATACGAAGCCAACAACCATTTGGGCTTTGGAGATGACCTGCGTGACTTTACCGAAGCGGCTGAAATGCTTCAGGCACTTGGTATCAACAAAATTCAATTGGTGACCAACAATCCGAAGAAAATCCGCGAATTGAAAGAGCACGGTATCGAAATCGCAGACGTAGTGAATACCTCTGCTCATGTTAAAGACGGCAACGCTCAATATTTGGCTGCCAAAGTGTCTCGAGGTAATCATGCGTTAAAGCTCTGAGCATTAACAAATAGACACATTCGTTAAGATATTGATAAAAGCCTCACAAATGTGGGGCTTTTTTTGTATTCAACTTGAAAAAAAAATGTAAGTTTGTATTATCGCGCTCAGTAGTACAAATGATAATTATTAGTACTTACACCTACTTTTGGCTCAACAAGGATGCAAACATGAATACCAAATCACGAGTAGCTCAAGCGATTCTCGTCTCTTTTGCCGTTTCGGCTTCTTCTTTCGCTAGCGCAGCGACGGTTACTCAATCTCAAGTTGTTGAACACTATGCTGATCTTGCACATGCGGTGTTTGAAGATTCATTAATTACTGCAAATCAACTAAACAAAGCGATTGATACATTTCTAGCAAGCCCTTCTCAACAGGGATTAGAAGACGTTAAAGCCGCGTGGATCGATGCTCGCGTACCTTACCAACAGTCTGAAGTTTTCCGTTTTGGTAACGCGATCGTTGATGATTGGGAAGGGCAGCTGAACGCATGGCCACTCGATGAAGGTTTGATTGATTACGTAGACAGCGACTATCAATACGAATTGGGTAACGAAGGCGCACTAGCAAACATTATTGCTAACAAAACACTTAAAGTAGGTGCTACTGAATTAGATGTATCAAACATCACGCCTAAGCTAATCGCTGATTTGAATGAAATTGGCGGTTCCGAAGCGAACGTTGCGTCGGGCTACCACGCGATTGAATTTCTACTTTGGGGACAAGACCTAAACGGTACAAATGCAGGTGCTGGACAACGAGCTTACACCGATTTTGTAGTAGGTTCTGGTTGTACCAATGGCAACTGTGATCGTCGTGGTGATTACCTAAAAGCCGCTGCGGATCTTCTTATCCAAGATCTAGAATGGATGGAAAACCAGTGGTCAGCTGATCACAAAGGTAACTACCGCTCTGAGCTATTGGCTGACAACGCAGAAAATGGCTTGCGTAAAATGCTGTTTGGTATGGGTTCACTATCTCTTGGTGAGCTAGCCGGTGAGCGTATGAAAGTCGCGCTTGAAGCGAACTCAACTGAAGATGAGCACGATTGTTTCTCTGACAATACACACAACTCTCACTACTACAATGAGCAAGGTATCTATAACGTATACACTGGCTTGTATGTTCGTGAAAACGGCAAACTCGTTTCTGGTCCAAGTATTCACGACCTAGTTGCTCAAAAAGACAAAGCGGCCGCCGCTTCGATTCAAAAGCAGTTTGACCTAGCACGTGCGCAGGTTAACCAACTTGTTGTTGCAGCTGAAAAGGGCAATCAACACTTCGATCAACTTATCGCTAGTGACAACAAAGCAGGCAACCAACTAGTTAACCAAACTATTATGGCACTAGTTAAACAAACGGCTGCTATCGAACAAGCTGCGGGTCTTGTAGGCATTGATAGCCTAAATCCAGATACCGCTGATCACGAGTTCTAAACACCCAACTCGCAACAAATAGCGGCTTTTTAAGCCGCTATTTTTCTAGTTAGCTGAGTTAACCATATTTTCCGCTACGTAGTTCTAGAGCAATGTCATTAAAAACAAAATTAAAAAAAATTAGTTATATCTCAATACTAGCGTCACTGACGGTTTCAACCTGTGTAGCGGCTTATGACGTTGCTTCGGGTGGTAAAACCTCGGTCAAAAAAGACGGCGCTAATGCCTTTTCACTTCCCGCCGCTAATTTACCTATGTCCAAACGCTTGGATTTTAGCGTTGGTAACAGTTTCTTCCGCAACCCTTGGGTTGCCGCACCGGCATCAACCGATGCAAGAGATGGATTGGGACCGCTTTTTAATACAAACGGCTGTCAAAACTGTCACATCAAAGATGGTCGGGGTCATCCACCAGAAGCTGGCGATTCTCATGCAGTGAGTATGCTTATTCGATTGAGCATTCCTGCTGTTACCCCGGAGCAACGTAAAGCGTTTATAAAAAACGGTGTGATTCCTGAGCCAACCTACGGTGGTCAACTACAAGATTTTGCTTTACAAGGTGAAACCCCTGAAGGGCAGATCGATTGGCGCTATGAGGTTGTACCTGCCGAATTTTCAGATGGTACGGTGGTAGAGTTGCGCAAACCCATTTTAAAGATCAAAGACCTTGGTTACGGCCCGATGCACCCTGATACATTAATGTCACCACGCATTGCGCCACCTATGATTGGCTTGGGCTTGCTCGAATCAATACCGAATGAAACTTTGTTGGCTTGGGCTGATGAAAACGACGCTGACGGTGATGGTATTTCCGGTAAGGTCAACAAAGTCTGGGATGTACAAACACAAGATTATTCTATTGGCCGATTTGGCTGGAAAGCTGGTCAGCCTACGTTAATACAACAAAACGCGGCAGCGTTTAACGGCGATGTTGGGTTAACTAGCCGTTGGTTCCCTAATGAAAACTGCACCGAAAACCAAAGCATTTGTGCTGATTTACCTAACGGGGGCAATCCAGAAGTCAGTGACAATATTCTCGACTTCGTGGAGTTTTATACTCAACACCTCGCGGTACCAATTCGTCGCAATGTAAAACAGCCGAACGTTATCAAAGGTCAGCAATTGTTTGCCAAAGCGGGTTGCGATGGTTGTCACATTCCGCAAGCGAAAACCGGTGTTCGCGAAGGCTTACCTGCGCTATCGAATCAAAAAATTCATGCTTACACCGACCTATTGCTACATGATATGGGACCCGGCCTTGCTGATAACCGACCAGAATATCTTGCCAATGGTCAAGAGTGGCGCACGCCTCCACTTTGGGGCTTGGGTTATACCAAGGAGGTCAATGGGCATACTAATCTTCTGCATGATGGTCGGGCCAGAAACGTATTGGAAGCCGTGTTATGGCATGGTGGTGAAGCTGAGAAAGCCAAGCAAACTGTGTTGCGCTTTAACAAAGAAGAACGAGAAGCTCTGGTCGCGTTTCTAGAGTCTTTATAGGGTGAAATGATGAAAAAACGGTTTGCACTTTTATTAGGAACTTTACTTGCGTCGAATGCTTCACTTGTTCTAGCGAGTCAGTCCAATGGGGTTTATCAAGTCCAGCTATCTGCCGCAAACAACTTAAGTGAACAGTTAATCAAGTTGAATGGCCAATTTGACCAATTCTGCCGACAAAAATCGGAACTGAGTTCTGTCAAAATGCAGTGGAAGGAAGCGATGACAGCTTGGATGGCATTGCAAGGTCAGGAGAGAGGACCGAAAGTCGCGGTAGAAAAAAGTTGGCAGATTCAGTTTTGGCCAGATAAGAAGAACACAACCGGTCGAAAGTTGTCTGCTCTTTTGAAACAAAACAAGGTTTGGAGTCAGGAAGAAATTGGCGAGCAGAGTGTCACAGTACAAGGCTTAGGTGCGATAGAGTGGCTATTGTTTGATACTGCAGCTGACCTGAATAAATCAGAAACTTGCCAAACTGCGGTCAATATATCCGGCTTCCTTGCTAATAATGGTCATCAGATTCATGCTGCGTGGAAACAAGGCGACCCTTGGAAAGCGCTCGATAACGCTCAGTGGTATAAGGAATATTTGGCGCTGATGAGTAATCAACTTGATTACGCGCTGAAAAAACTCTCACGACCGCTGGCGAAAGTGGGTAAACCCAGACCATACTTCGCCGAATCATGGCGCTCAAAAACGTCATTGCAGCATTTATACGCTAATGTTTTAGCTCTTGAAAACTTATATCAAGCTGAAGACGGCTTGCATTCAATACTCGTGTCACGAGGTGAATTAGAACTGGCGAGCCGAATCGAAAAGCAATTTGAGTCTTTGAAATCCTCTTGGCAAACCGAGGAATCATTATTTGATTTGTTAAAAACAGATGCAGGGTATACGCAGGTTCTGAGTCATTTCAACAAGCTTGAGTACCTTAAGCATTTGATACAAGAACAAGCAGCAGTAAAACTTGGCGTGATTGTAGGATTCAACGCAACCGATGGTGATTAACTGATGCCGACTGAAATGACCCGTCGTGCATTGCTAAAGAAAGCGCTGGTTGGTACCTCGCTTTTAGCAACCAGCAAGCTAACGTTTGCAAAGCAGGGTATTAGCTCAAATTCAGACCAGTTGAATAAAAAACCTGCGTTAATCGGTTGCGCGCGAACTGGTGAGGGTCGTTTTAGCGCTGTGGTTGCCAATGACGTTGGAGACGTGATTAGAACAATAGCGCTGCCAAGTCGGGGCCATGGCGTTGCTGTCAATCAAGCCTCACATGCCGCTGTTGTATTTGCTCGTAGGCCGGGCCGTTTTGCTATCGTCTTCGATTATCGAACCGGTGAGGCGCTGGTGAGGCTAACACCGCAACCTAATCGCTTTTTCTACGGCCATGGATGTTTCTCCAATGATGGAAATCTGTTGTACGTCACGGAAGGGGTTGAGAACACCAGTGAAGGGTTAGTTGGCGTTTATCAGGTAAACACCTGGCAAAAAGTCGCCGAGTTTTCAGGGTTCGGTATTGGTCCTCATGAAATAATCTCTCTTAGTAGTGGCAGTATCGCTGTCGCTGTGGGTGGGGTTCGCACTCGCGGCCGAGAAATACTTAATCTCGACAGTATGTCTCCTGCATTGATAGTGCTTTCACCTGAAGGTCAGTTGCTATCAAAAGATAGCCTTGAGCAGTCTCGTTTGAGTATTCGCCATTTGGCTTGCAATCAAAACGATCAAATTGTCTGTGCTCAGCAATTTCGGGGCGAGGCCGACGAGTATTACCCCTTACTCGCCATCAAGCAAGGAACCAACCCCATCCAACCTCTACTAGCAGACGATGAGCATTGGGCACAGTTTGATTATTATATCGGCAGCGTTGCGATGGATAATGACTGGATATTGGCCACTTCCCCGCGTGGCAACTGCTACGGAATTTGGTCGGCGAAAGACTACAACTTAGTCGAAATTGCTCGTTTGTCTGATGCGTCAGGAGTGGGTGTGAAAAACGGACAGTTTTTCCTCAGCTCTGGGAGTGGCCTAACGCAAAAAGTAACGAATGCAGAGCTGGGTCACAGGAGCGATAGCCAAGTACAATGGGACAACCATTGGACGCCAATAACGTAAGAAAACTGTGAGTTTTTTGCGACATTTTTCTGATAATTTTGTTGGCGTATTATCATGATTTGTCAAAAGTTTTATATAGAACTGGTACCTTAAGTCTAATTCCCTAAAAATAGATAAACGAACCTCAATATCTTTGCCATACTTTCAAAATAGCGGAAGGGAGTGTTCGATGCGTCTGTTGCAAATTCTAATAATCACGTTTCTCATCCTACCCTCTAAAGCGTTTAGCTTAGAGTATTTTCAAACGTTAGGCTGGCTTGATAAAGAATCAAAAGTGAATGCACTCGTAGAGTACCCAGAGATGGTAACGAAGCTCTACAACAAACACGATGATCAACTCATTTGGCTCGATTTACAGCAAAGCACTAAACTAGAGTTTCAACTGGAAATTATTCACCATGCTGGCTTCAGTCCGCAGTTTAGCGATCGCCTGGGGTATCTCCAGTTCTACCGAAAAAGTAATCGTTGGTTCGAATACGATTTGTTGGCAACGGATACCTTACTCTTGTACTTGAGTTACGCTGAATTTTCTCGCGAGCAAGGCTTTGACTGGTTTTTTCGTGATGGCCTAGCCAAGCGATTACCTCTTGCGCATAAAACGACGTTGGAGTTTTTGTCTACTGCAATAGAGCGTCAACAGCTATCCGAGTTGATTGACATCTACACTCCCAATAACGATTCATACAAACAGTTGGTCAGCACCTATTTACATCTGATCAAGTACCACAGCTTTGACTTGGCTGATTACAAACAGAAAGGCATTTTACGTCTCGGCGATAAAATCACTGAGCGACAAACTCTGATGAAGCGGCTTCAGTTAGTCGACATTGATTTGTCTCAAGTAAAACCTGACGTGCCATGGTATGACCATAATCTTCAACTAGCGGTAAAACAGTTCCAATCCATGCATGGACTCAAACCAGACGGAGTAATAGGGAAAGATACTATTCGCTGGTTGAACACAGACCCTAGAACACGTTTAAAAACTCTGGCGTTAAATGCTGAGAGAACACGTTTGTGGCCTGAGCAACGAGACACCATCATCTTAGTTAATGTCCCTGGTTATGAGATGAAGTACTGGCAATCTGGCAAAGAAGTATTTGAATCAAAAGTGGTGGTCGGTCGGAAATCCAGACCCACTCCTTTGCTACAAATTCAACTGGACGCGCTAATTTTGAATCCAACTTGGAATGTGCCGTACAAAATCATGGTGAAAGATATCATTCCTAAAGTGAAAAAAGACGTCAGCTATCTTTCCGATCAACAATTTCAAATCCTAACCAGCTGGACCGATAGTAGTCCCATTGATCCGGAAAGTATTGACTGGCAATCGGTTAACCCTAGGAAAGTACCATTTCGTTTAAGACAGCTTTCTGGTGATGCCAACGCGTTGGGCAGGTACAAATTCCACACACCAAACAATCGAGCTATCTATTTACACGATACACCGAGTAAACATTTGTTCGATGAAGACATGAGAGCGTTCAGCTCAGGTTGTATTCGCGTGCAGCATGCCGATGAGTTTGCCAAGGTGCTCGTTCGCACACAGGGTTTAGATGAAACGGTATTACAATCGCCAGTGAGCCGAGCGAATAAATCAATACCTTTAAAACGCGGAATTCCCGTTCATATTATCTACCAAACCGCCTGGTATGAAGAAGGTGTGATCCATTACCGAGATGACATTTATCGATTTGATAAGCTTAGTTACACAAAAAGCTAATTTGTCTCACAAAAAAGACAGTCAATAGTCAAAATAAATTTCTTTTACGTTCATAGACTAATTGAGATATGGATCCAATCGGTTAAAATTTGCACGCTTTATGCATTTGAACTTCACATAAGAGTTGGGTACCGTCGCAAACGGTATCAAATCGGAGTAAAAGTGAAGTTTAGCTATGTCGCAGATGTCTCGTCGCAAATTTTTGGGTTTATTGGGTGCGAGTGCCGCTTGTTTTGCAAGTCAGCCTACGTTTGCGCTTACTCAGCGCGATCTGCAAAAGCCTCGTGAGTTAGCTCTAACGCACTTGCATACGGGGGAGTGGTTGGAAACTTGCTACTTCGATGGCGAGAGTTATTTAGCGCCAGAACTCGATAAACTCAACTCAATTTGTCGCGATTTTAGAGCCAACCAAGTCCATCCTATGGACAAGCGCCTGTTCGACTTTATCAGCAAAATTCAAATGAAACTTGGTACTCAAGCAGAGGTAGAAATTATCTCTGGCTACCGAGCTCCAGCGACTAATGAAATGCTTCGCAAATCGAGCTCTGGCGTTGCTAAGAAAAGTTATCATATGCAAGGTAAAGCCATCGATTTTAGGCTAACGGGCGTTTCTTTATCCAAGGTGAGAGATGCAGCGGTGTCGTTAAAGAAAGGTGGAGTGGGCTATTACCCAAGTAGCAACTTTATCCACATCGATACCGGGCCAGTTCGTTACTGGACTTAGTCAAACCTAACCAAAGTGCTAATTGGTATAACTGTTGTTATCTAATCCTCCTTTTGTCATAGTGCGCCAAGATTAATCAAAAGTTATGGATAAACCTGTATGTCTCTGAAGTACAAAACCATTCCCGTTACCTCATATTCTCAAAATTGCTCAATTATTTGGTGCGATGAAACTATGAAAGGTGCCGTTGTTGATCCCGGTGGTGACGTCGACAATTTGCAACGCGAAATTCAAGCACTAGGGATTAAAGTCGAGCAAATTTTGCTAACGCACGGTCATCTTGATCACGTAGGGGGGACTGAGCCCTTAGCTGAAAAGTTAGGTGGTGTACCGATTGTAGGTCCACATGAAGCTGATCTGTTTTGGCTTCAGGGACTAGAGCAGCAAAGTCAGATGTTTGGCTTTCCACTTTGTAAAGCCTTTACCCCAACCAAATGGCTAAACGAAGGTGATGAGGTTCAAGTAGGTAATCAAACTTTATCGGTTTACCACACGCCTGGTCATACTCCGGGGCACGTAATTCTATTCAATGAAAGTGGGAAACTAGCATTTGTCGGTGATGTGCTGTTTAACGGCAGTATTGGACGCACCGACTTTCCGCAGGGTAGCTTTGATGACCTTATTTCGTCTGTGAAAACCAAACTTTGGCCACTTGGCAACGATGTCCGTTTTATCCCTGGTCATGGCCCAGAGTCAACGTTTGGCTACGAGCGACAAACCAATCCGTTTGTGGCAGACGAAATGCCGCTCTACTAGCGCCGAACAGCAATCAAAACTGACGGTTTATTGAGTGGCTGCTAGATAGCGTCTTAATAATCCAACAAAGTCTTCTAGAGGGCGGTCCAAATCGCCCTCCGCAATGAAAAAGTCATAACCATAAAACTGTCTTTGATACGCCATCCGATTTGCCATCATGGCTTGTAAGCCGGTAAACACTTCTCCACTTTCACTAACATAGTCTGTTGATTTTAAAACCATGTCTTCAAATGAGTCGGTGAGCTTAGCTTCTTGCGCTCCAACGTAAAGTAGCGCACGTTGGCCAAGCAGAATTTCGGTAGTGATTCTAGGACTCATCGCATTGAGAAACGGCCGGTAGTCTTTCAGTTTTATACCAATCCATGGCAGTGGTTTACCCCAGCCTTGTTCATTGAGCTGTACTTGACCGACGCGGCTGATGTTAGTCCAAGGAACCACCCATCCGCCTTTGAAGAAATGCTGTTGAAAATGGCTGCTGGTTAGGGTGAATTTAATGGTGCCTTTGATATGTAACCAATACAAAAAAGAACAGACACAAAGAATCGCCAAGCATCCGATAACAAAATGTCCCCAACTTTTCGCCAATAGCATGACACTGATAAAAGCAAGCGTTATGCCTACCGCCAACCAGTTTTTATAATTAGGCAGGTTTTGAAAAGGGTGATAGACAATTTGCATCGATTCCATTTTTACTTTTATCCTCCAGTTCGTCTGGTACTTGGGTATAAATATGTCCCCCAATCGAAAATGATCAGTTTTTCTAACTGCGATTGCTGAAAAGAAATGAGGGTTCAAGCTCATTTTTTGTGGCTTCAGTCGCCACGTACTACTAATTTGGGCTCCTTTTTGGTATAAAACGGCCTTTATTTTTTAACGCTGCGGATGGATGCAGCGAATCGGGAGAGACCAATGAGACTAGCTCACAAGCGCAAAGTACAACTCAAACTACAAAAGCGCATTAAAGCCGTGGCAGCAACGTCCAATCCAACTGTAACTAAAACGGCGAAGCCAGCTGTAGAAAAGAAGGTTATAAAAACAGCACCATCTAAGCCAGCAGTCGTTGAATCAGCAGTAAGCCTAACCCCTAAGCAGCAGCAAGTATTAGATATCGTGCTAGCTAACGCTGAAGGCATCAATCCAAAGGGCATTGGTCTAGCTGCAGGTCAAGAAGACGCAAAAGCGGCTTCTTGGGCGACTGGCGCACTCAAAAAATTGGTTGAAGAAAACCTAGTGGTACGTGAGCAACTTGCCGGTAACAAAGTTATCTACAAGGCCAACTAAGCTTGTGACGCCTACTATAGTGCTGTAGTTGCACACTATTTTTAACTGAAAAACTCCACCATTGCGTGGAGTTTTTTGTTTATTCACATTTGTGTCACATTTTTGACAACTGATTTGGCAAGAACATGTGTGCGTAGATCCTGCAAACCAGAACTCATTACCCATCATCACTGTATACGGTACATGATGCCTTAATGGCGTATGGACTACGTATAAATACGTAGTTTGGTGAGGTTGAATCTTTACGTAATTAAGTAAGTGTCGCGTGTTTTTGCTGATACAAATGATCTACTTGATAGTTCACTCTTTAAATGCAAATAACAACATCGTAACACTTGGTTAAAACAAAGGACGTGAACATGAGCCTGATCAGTAAATCAGTGAGCCGTGTATTAAAAGGAAGCTTAGCGGCAATCGCTGCAACGGTTTTTCTTGCCGGTTGTGGTGAGCAAAAAGCAGAAGATGCTCCTGCGGCACAAGCTGCTCCACAAAAAGTATACAAGCTTAAGCTAGCTGAAACGTGGGGACCTAACTTCCCAGTTTTTGGTGACGCGACCAAAAACATGGCGGCAATGGCGAACAAGATGTCTAATGGTCGTCTTGAAATCACTATTGACTCTGCTAACAAGCACAAAGCACCACTTGGCGTATTCGACATGGTTAAATCTGGTCAGTACGACATGGGTCACTCTGGCTCTTACTACTGGAAAGGTAAAGTACCGAACACTCTATACTTCACCTCTATGCCATTTGGTATGACGCCAGCTGAGCAATATGCTTGGTTCTACCACGGTGGTGGTATGGAACTAATGGAGAAAGTGTATTCTCCGCATAACCTTCTATCGTTCCCAGGTGGTAACACAGATATTCAGATGGGTGGTTGGTTCCAGAAAGAAATCAACTCAGTTGAAGACCTAAAAGGTCTGAAAATGCGTATTCCAGGCTTTGCTGGCGAAATCTTGGCAGAACTTGGCGCAAGCCCAACTAACATTGCACCGGGTGAGCTATATACCGCACTTGAGCGTCGTACAATCGATGCACTTGAGTGGGTAGGTCCGTCACTTGACCTTCGCATGGGCTTCCACAAGATCGCACCATACTACTACACAGGTTGGCATGAGCCAGGTTCTGAGCTTCAGTTCCTAGTGAACAAAAAAGTTTGGGAAGACCTACCAGCAGATCTACGTGAAATCCTTCGTGTAGCTATGCGTACCGCTGCGTACGACATGTACACTCAAGCGACTCACGAGAGCGGTAAAAACTGGGTTTCAATCACTTCTGAGTACCCAGATGTGAAAGTGAAAGACTTCCCACCTGCAGTTATGGACGCAATCAAAGAAGCAAACGATCGACTTCTAGCTGCGCATGCTGCTGACAATGAGCTAGCGAAAGAGATTCAAAAATCTCAAGCTGACTACCTAGAGCAAGTACGCTCGTGGACAGATATTTCGCACCGTGCTTACTTAAACAGCCAAGCAAAATAAGCCTGCTGTTTAACAAAGAATCAAAACAATAGCGGGTGTTCAGCACCCGCAAGCCCAAGAAAACCCCCTCGCACTTTGCCCCTAATTTTTAGGGGCCTTTTATCCATGTCGGGAGAATGGAATGAGAAGCCTCATATACATTGAACGAGTATTCAACAAAATCGGAGACTGGCTTGGCTGGTTGTCGAGCATGTTATTCATCTTGCTGTTGTTGAATGTCGTTTACGACGTTGTGATGCGCTATGCATTTAACAGCGTCTCTATCGCCTTCCAAGAAATGGAGTGGCACTTATTCTCAGCGGTATTCCTACTCGGTGTTCCGTATGCGATTAAAGCTAGCGGCCATGTCCGCGTTGACGTGTTCTACGAAAAGCTGTCCCATAAAGCGCAAGCGATTGTAGATATCTTAGGGACGATATTTTTCCTGTTTCCATTTTGTATTTTGGTTGCGTACTACGGTATCGATTTTGCTCAGCAAAGCTTTGAGCTGGCAGAAAAATCTGGCGATCCGGGTGGTTTAACTAACCGCTGGATTATCAAGTCCGTGATTCCGTTGTCATTCACGCTAATGGCAGTTAGTGGTGTTGGTTTGCTACTGCACTCAATAAACAAAATCGTGAACCCTCACTTAATCCATCAGTTATCCAATCAAGACAAGTAGGGACTTAGGACATGATCGGTATAGTAATGTTTTTTGTAGCCTTATTTGCGCTACTTTTAGGATTTCCTGTCGCTTTTACCTTCGGTGGTATTGCGTTAATTTTTGGTGTTTGGGCGGAAGGCTTCGACATGTTCGCCTTCATGCCGTATCGAATTCAATCGATAATGGAGAACACAGTCTTAATGGCTGTTCCTCTGTTTGTCTTTATGGGTTTAGTTCTGCAAAAAACCAAACTTGCAGAGCAGCTCCTTGAATCAATGGGCCGTCTATTTGGTGGCGTGCGCGGCGGTATCGCTATTTCAACAGTATTAGTTGGTGCCTTGTTAGCAGCTTCTACGGGTGTGGTTGGTGCTTCCGTAGTGGCAATGGGCCTTATTTCATTGCCAGTAATGCTCAAATACAACTATGACAAAGGTCTTGCGTGCGGCACCATCTGTGCATCTGGTACTCTTGGTCAGATTATTCCGCCTTCAATTGTATTGATCCTATTGGGTGACGTGCTTGGGGTTCCGGTCGGCGATTTGTTCCAAGCCGCGCTTTGGCCGGGATTGGTCCTAGTTGGTGCGTATGTGGTTTATATTCTGATTTATTCGCATCTGAATCCTGAGTCAGCAGCGCCTATTGAGCGCGATGATTCTATCAGCCGCAAAGAAGAAGTTATTAGTGCTCTTAAAGCGATTATCCCACCACTTGCACTAATTGTTGTGGTTCTGGGTTCGATTTTCGCTGGTGTGGCAACACCAACCGAATCTGCGGCTTTAGGCGGTGCGGGTGCGATTTTGCTGGCGCTGATTTATGGTCAATTCAGCTTTAGAATGGTTTACGACTCAGCAAAAGAAACCGTGAAAGTGACGGCTATGGTATTTGCCATCTTGCTAGGTGCGACAGCGTTTTCAATGGCATTTACCTACACAGGTGGTGATGAGCTAGTAGAGCAATGGATGCTACAAATCCCGGGTGAGAAATGGGGCTTCCTCATTATCACCATGATCGTGATTTTGATCCTTGGATTTTTCATTGATTTCGTAGAGATCTGTTTCATCATCGTGCCAATACTTGCCCCTGTTGCTGAGCTAATGGGTATCAATATGACTTGGTTTGCGATTTTGGTAGCAATGAACTTACAAACCTCCTTCTTGACGCCGCCATTTGGTTTTAGCTTGTTCTACCTGAAAGGTGTGGCGCCAAAAGGTGTGACAACCAATGATATCTATCGCGGGGTGATGCCATTCATTGGGATACAGATAGCTGTGCTCGCCTCAATCTTAGCTTTCCCTGGATTCTACGGAATGTGATCATTTAGTTATCCATGATGTAAAAGACTTGCTAAATTGATAGCCCACCGTCTGGTGGGCTTTGTTGTAATAGGAACCTAACCAAAGTATGTCTCTTAAAACCAAACTGATTTTACTGAGTTTGATGCCGCTGTTATTAGTTGCGGCCAGTATCAGTTGGATTGCGATCTACCAAGCCAAGCAATTGGGTGATAAAGAAGTTGAAATCTTTGAAGCCAAATTGATTGAAGCGAAAGAGAAAGCCCTCAAAGACACGGTTGATCTCGCGTTTGATGCTATTTCCCATGTGTATCTTGATGAAACGCTTCCTGAAGATATCGCTAAACAAGAAGTGAAGTCGATATTAACCAAACTCAGATATGGCACCGACGGTTACTTCTTTGCCTATGACGTCGATGGCATCAACCTTGTTCATCCCATCCTGCCAGAGCTGGTTGGCAATAACTTGATTGATATGGAAGATGAAAACGGCAATTTTTTGATTCAACTTCTGTTGGAACAAGCCCAAGGTGGTGGCGGTTATGCACAATATCTCTGGCAGAAACCATCGACAGGAGAGATAGTTCCTAAGCTGAGCTATGCGGCTTGGCTTGATAAATGGCAATGGATGATAGGAACCGGCCTTTACATCGAAGATGTGGATTTAGAAGTATCTAAGATGCAGCAGTCGGTGAATAACAATATCGAAACGACATTTTTTTCGCTAGTGGTCATCGTATTGATCACCGTCGGTTTGATCATTGTGATTACCTTAGCGGTGAATTTACATGAGCATAGGTTGGCGGATTTAAGCTTAAAAGAACTCGCGCACAAAACCGTTATGTTTCAGGAAGACGAGAAAAAACACCTGGCAAGAGAACTGCACGACGGTATTAACCAGCTTTTGGTGTCTAGTAAATGCCATCTAGAACTGTTGGGCAGTAAAATAGATGACGAAAGCCTTAAGTCTCATCTCGATAAGTCTCAGCATTCACTGCTGAGAGCCATTAACGAAGTGCGTCATATTTCCCACAAACTTAGGCCGAGTGCACTGGATGATATAGGCTTACAGGCTGCCATGAGTTCGTTGTTAGAAGACTTTCGTTCGCACTCAGAAGTCGAAATTGAATCGGTATTGGATACTCAAGCCGGTAAATTGAAGTCTGAAGTGTCGACCACTTTGTATCGAGTCGCGCAAGAATCTTTGACTAACATTGAAAAGCACGCCAACGGAAAACGAGTAACTGTGACTCTGCAGCAAATGGGCAATATGCTTCAGTTAATGATTCGCGATGATGGCGTTGGTTTTAGTGTTGATGAGGCGCTAAAACAGAGTGGAATTGGTTTGCGTAATATGCGAGAAAGGGTAGAGTTTATTGGCGGTGAGTTTGAGATAGAAAGCGAACCCGGTTTTGGCACCGAAATTACGGTTCTTCTGACACTTAATGGACTATTGCATGAAGAATGAAATTAACGTCGTGATTGTCGACGATCATCAAGTCGTACTTGATGGGTTCTTAGCTCGTTTGGAATTAGAACCAGAGATTAACGTTATCGGCACTGCCAGTAATGGGATGGAAGCGATAAGCGTGGTCGAAACTCTCAAACCAGATGTGGTGTTGATGGATGTGAGCATGCCCATTATGAATGGAATTGATGCGACTCAGCACATCAAAAATAGTGACCCAAATGCCAAAGTCTTGATGCTGACTATGCATGATAATCGAGAGTACATCATGAAAGTGATGCAGGCTGGTGCCGTTGGGTACATGCTAAAAGAAACGTCGGCAGAGAAGATGGTGTTGGCAATTAAAACTGTTAACCAAGGTTCGACTTATTTCTGTGAATCCGTTACGCAAACTCTATTTACTCAGTCTGTAGAGTTACAACCAAAAAAACAAAGTCCTTTAAGCCGTCGGGAAGAATCAGTCTTAAAACTGGTGGCTCAGGGCCATTCGAGCAAAAAAATAGCCAGTTTATTGAATATAAGCTGCCGAACGGTAGAAACGCACCGTCAAAATATTAAACACAAGCTGGACGTGTCCAGCACTGCAGAGCTCACCAAATACGCGTATGAACAAGGCTTGGTATAGCAAGCCTTTTTTGCGAACCCCTCAGGATATTTGACACAAATCTTGTAAGTCTTCTTTCCCTCATCTCCTACAATTGATTTAGCTATCAACAATATTATGAATGTAAAAGATGAAGGCAAAACCACGATTGCGCATGTTGGCGCTTAGCTTGTTGAGCGTATTCACGTTTATAAGCGCTATGGCGCAGGCAGAAGTCAAATTGACCATTGCAACCGTCGATAACCCGCACATGTTAGCCATGCAAAAACTCAGCTATGTGTACGAGGAAGCGAACCCCGGTGTGACAATTAAATGGGTGACCCTTGAAGAAGGGCTGCTGCGTAAAAAGGTGAGTCAAGATATCAAAAACCAGACCGGCGAATACGATGTGATGACCATAGGGATGTATGAAACACCCCTTTGGGGCTCGAGAGGTTGGTTGTATCAAATAGAAGATGACGAAAATTACCAAGCCAGTGATTTATTGCCTTCGGTAAGATCTGCGTTATCAGTTCAAGGTCAATTGCATGCTGTACCGTTTTACGCTGAAAGTTCAATGACCATGTACCGTTCCGATTTGGTCCAGCGTGCTGGTTTAAACATAGCGGGACGAGATAGCTGGGGACATATTCGAGATATTGCGGCCGCACTGCACAATCCAGACCAAGGTATCTATGGTATTTGTTTGCGTGGAAAACCTGGATGGGGTCAAAACATGGCACTGGTGGGAACCATAGTCAATGCGTTTGGCGGTCGATGGTTTGATGAAAATTGGCATCCCCAAATTAACAGCGGCGCGTGGCTCAATGCGATTGAATTTTACGTTGAGTTGCTTCAATCCTATGGACCAGAAAACGCTCATGATCATAGCTTTAATGAAATACTTAATCTATTTAGTAAAGGACACTGCGGAGTGTGGGTCGATGCCACGATTGCAGCATCGTATCTATCCAATCCTGCGACCAGTAAGGTCGCTCAGCAAGTGGCATTTGCGCAATCGCCGATAGCGGTTACCAGTCGCGGGTCCAATTGGTTATGGTCGTGGGCGCTTGGGGTACCTAAAGCGAGTCGGGAAGCACAAGAAGCGATCAAGTTTGTTAAGTGGGCAACGTCGAAAGAGTATATAAAGCTTGTGGCAGATAAAAACGGCTGGGGGCAAGTGCCAACGGGGACGCGCTTTTCTACTTATAACAACCCAGATTTTCAACAAGCGGTGGAGTATGCCATTGATGAACTCACAGCAATAGAAACCGCGACACCGGGAAACTCGACGCTGTTACCTTCACCTTATGTCGGCATTCAGATTGTGTCGATTCCTGAGTTTGAAGAAATCGGTAACTTTACTGGTGAACAAATTAGCTTGGCGTTGCAAGGAAAAATCACGGTTCAAGAAGCCTTGGAAGCGGCCAACAATCACGCCGATAATGTAATGAAGAAAGCGTATTACTATTAAGACCGACTTTCACAGAATTAACTAGGGCTGACGGCCCTAGTTGATTTTAAGAGCTAACTTCGAATCAATACCAAGCCTTGTGGTAAGGAGTCGCCATAAAGTTTGTTGCTGTCTTTTTGTTCAAGCTCAGCGACTTTGTAGACCATGTCATACCAAGATTTCGGGGCTTTGCTCTGGGTTAGTTTGAGCAATATTGACTCTCTAAGTTGGGGGTTGATATCGCTGGTACGGTCGCCCGTTTGACGAGCAAGGTTCGCAACTGCAAATCCTATACTTGGTTCTTGTTTCCAGTCCAATTCAAGCATAGTGTTTAACCATTTCTCAACTTGTTCTAGGGGAATCAAGTTATGTTTGCTGCCGTACATTGGAAATCTTGATCCCAAGCGTGCTAATGCCCACCAATGGCTTTGTGTGTAATTGCTTGAACGCTGTGCTTTGTTAAAAAACCAAGTCGCGAGCAGTGTTTTATCATCGTAATGCAGATGTTCGAGCGATGCTGCAAGACGAACCATGGATTCATACCCCAATGCGTGGACTTTCTTCAAGTTTGCCGCACTGTTTGTAGCACCTGGATGAAGATGTTTCGCCACCTTGGCTAAAATCATCTCTTGTTGCTCTTGGTTTAAGCCGCCGCTGACTCTACGCCAGAATACCCACCAATCTGACCAGCCTTGGTGATTTTCAAATTGGATACCTTGCTCAAACAAAGGCCAAATTTGGTCAACTCGCCACGTATCTGATAGATCTCCGAATCCTGGTCTTAAACCAAAACCTGCAAGGCGTAACCAGTTTTTCTCGTGGTCTTCACTGCGTCTACGACGTTTTCTGCCTTTGACGAGGGCATCAAAGACGGAGCGAGAGGTTTGTAGGTCCCAAGCATCTTTATTACCCAAACGCTTTTCGAGTATTTTTGCCAAACCTTTAATCTGTTTGGGATCTGCAGCTTTTTTATTACCACTGTAAGCCTGAGTGATCAGGGCTTCACACTCGTCAAATTTGGTTTTGTTGCTTGGTGAGTTGGCAGCCTTTGCATCCTCACTCGGCGCAGACTTTTTGCGCAGCTCAAAGTTCAACTCATAGGTTTTACTTGAATCCTGAACATCGTGGCAAGTGATTTCAAGGGTACCGATTGAAGTAAGCTGACAGGTTAAGGTGACTTCAATTTGTTTACGGTTTTGATGTGTGGCAGTTGTCAGCTGTGAAGATAAATGGCTCGGCGACGATTCTTTTGACTTCAATTGGTCCGCTGCAATGGTCACTACCATTGGTGGTAGGGGCGAAACCTGTTCTGCGTCTAGCGGTACGATTTGCCCATTTTTTAGCTCCTGATCTAGGTACTGAGTCGTTAGACTGGTAAAGAGATCAAAGCGTACTGGTTGACCGACCGTAAGTTGAAACCGTCGACTGGAAAGATGAAATTTCTCTCCTTCTTCTGTACCTTTGGCCATTAAACAAACCGCCTGAGGGTGCCCGGCATTGCTTTTACCCACGGAAAGCAAAAATGAGCGCGCAGACCCGCCGCCGATTTTAAGCTGCGCACCTTTTAGCGCTTTAGCGTAAGCTACAGCACCCTGCGCCACGGCAAGATCGGGTGATGGATTGTGTAGCGTTGTGACTTGTTGCCCGCGCCAATTTGTTAGCAGGGTCTGAACGCGAGATGTAATGATTGGGCTATTAAACGCACCACCATTGAGCAGCAGCGCATCAGGCACTTTGCCCTGATTATGGATATGCAAAAACTCAGCAATATGTTTACTTATTGCCGGTTCATTGGCGTAGGGCAGGCCAAACTCCACTACAGCAGCGCGTTTTTTAGCGGGTCGTTCGTCACTGCTAGTCAGCGGGAAATAACCCGTTAGCGCGATGTCTTCAACATTCGTTTTGGTAATCGGGACGGTTTTACTGCCGCCGATTAGCTTTGAGCCGGAACCCAGCAAGGTAATATTGGAACTTTCTTGCGCTGCGCCACTGAGAAGTTGCTCCTTTGCTTGGCGAGTTTGCTGAATGAGTTTTGACAACCTGGCGGCGGATAATCGACTTGAACCCAATTGCCTTTCGGCGAGATGGGCAAGGGCTAGGTCGATATTATCACCGCCCAACATCAAGTGTTCACCAACCCCTGTTCTATTTAGCGACAATGCTTGGTCAGTTTGGCTTGCTTGAATCAAACTCAGGTCGGTAGTACCACCACCGATATCAACCACCAGTATGTCGTTGATGTCATTAAGTTTTTCTTTAGCATTAGCTTGATTTCTTGCATACCAGTCGTAGACAACGGCTTGCGGCTCTTCGAGTAGATGGGGTTTACCAAGGCCGGCTAGATGACAAGCTTCAATGGTTAACGCACGAGCGGTTTCGTCAAATGAAGCAGGAACCGTCACTACCAATTCTTGTTTTTCAAGAGGGGAAGAAGAAAAGGCGTGATTCCAAGCCAAGCGAATATGATTGAGATAGCTGGCGCTGGCTATAACTGGCGACACTTTGGCAACGTCTTCGCTTGCGACCCAAGGCAGAATATCGGCACTTCTGTCAACGCCACTATGGCTAAGCCAACTTTTTGCGCTCGATACTTGTCGTCCTTCCACTTGCGACCCGAGTTGTCTTGCCCATTCACCTACAACGACATCGTTTAAATCACCGGTTAGTGGCTCGTTATCCCAAGGAAGCGACAAATTTTGGTCCTGAAACTGACCTGTCGCGGGATGGTAACGAAACGAAGGCAACTGAGGTTTGGCAACTACTTCTCCCGGACCAATAAGCTGTGGAATAGGGAATAGCTGTATCTTTGATTGTTCGAGCGGTTCGGTGTATTCACAATAGGAGACCACAATGTTTGTGGTACCTAGGTCAATACCCACTAAGAATTTACTAGGCGCAGACATCAGGCCTCCTTGTGATGAACTGTGATTTGAAACTTAAACGTACCCCAAACGAGTTCGGGGTAAGCTTTGGTTGCAATTAGCAATGAGCTATTTTGCTTATGACAATCGCCCTTATTGGCCCTCTCTCACATCAAACTCAACGTGCCAGCGTTGGCCATTGTCAGAGGCGACGGCTTCTAATCTTAAGGTGCCGATTTCAGTGACAGTGGAAGATAAGGTGACTGGAACAATTTGTCCCTGAGTGCGCCCTTCACTAACTGCAAGCGTGGCACTGATCTCCGGCAGTTCTTCTAACTCATTGTCGTTCCAGTGCTCTAAATGGGCACCGGCTTGATCCTCTTTGCGTGTGGATGAGCCAAAGAACTGAAAATGTACAGGTTCGCCAATCACAAGGCCAAACTCACGGCTTGTGATATCAGCTGTTGTGCCTTCTTCCATACCAAATGGAGCAACACACAAAGCTTCAACGGGAGGAGCCATTCCTGGAATCGCTGGCATAGCACTTTCAATTCCCACGTAGTAGGCGTTGGCTAATCCACCTCGAATTCGAACCCCATCACCCTGACGAACTTGGCCATAGTAGGAAGCGCCCGTTGCGACCGCGAGGTCTAAATCGCTGTCACTGAGTAGAGTGGCTGATTCAGCTCCTGATCCCTCTAACCAAGTATTGATGGTAGACAGGAGTCGGTTTGCCAATGACTCTGCTTTTAGTACGCCACCATTAAGCAATATTGCTGTCGGCTTAACAAAGTCCAGCGCGGTTTCAGTCGCCATTCCCGGCATACCAGCAAATGGATTTGCCTCTTGCGATGTGTTTTTACCGTGCTTAGTAAGAAATGCCGCAATATGGCGAGTGATTCCCGCGTCTTGTGCATACGGTAATCCCATGTGCGTCAGCGCGCCTTTGGCTCGTTGCACTGGATGCTCATCAATTGCCACACTTGGGAAGAAACCATCGACCAGTGTTTGTTGAACTTCTTGCTGAGTGAGTTCAGTTTTGAGCGTGCTACCAAGTAACTTGGAAGAACGGCTTGGTATTACGATAGGAACCGATTCAATACTTGAATCTGATAACAAAGATTCTTTGGCGTCACGACAGGCTTGTGAAATGGCTTGAATTTGCCAAGTTTGCAGCTCTTGCCCTTGTTGTGACATCTTCATTTTGATGCGGTAAGCCAACGCGAGATCCATATTGTCTCCGCCAAGCAAAATATGCTCACCAACGGCCACGCGCTCAAGGGTTAGGTTACCGTCTTGCTCACAAACCTCGACTAAAGAGAGGTCGGTGGTACCACCGCCGATGTCGACCACCAAAACGGTATCGCCCAGCGTTAACTGGTCTCGCCAAGTTTCTTCTGAACGATTTAACCAGCTGTATAACGCCGCTTGTGGCTCTTCCAATAGCGTAAGGTTAGTTAGCCCAGTATTGGCGGCAGCTTCTGCGGTCAGGTCACGCGCCGCAGGATCAAAACTTGCCGGAACAGTGATAGTCACTTCTTGCTGTTGCAGTGGATCATGACCGAATGTGTGGTTCCACGCATTTTGAATGTGCTCAAGATAAGCCTGAGTCGCTTCAAGCGGGGAGACTTTGGCAACGTCTTCCGGACTGCCAGCAGGTAGAAAAGCTTGATGACGATTCACACCGCCGTGACAAAGCCAAGATTTGGCACTGGCGACAAGACGAATTGGCGTTTTTCCACCTAAGTTACGGGCAATTTGTCCTACCAAGTACTTAGGTTCGCTCGTCCATGGCAAGACGCGCGATTGCGGATTCATTTCATGTTCATGAGGCTGATATAAAAACGAAGGTAGCTGATTTTTACTCTCGACCGTGCCTGGTGCGGTGAGCTGTGGAATATCGAAAACGTTAACTTTGGCGTTATCGTTGTTGAGTTCCAAATACGACACGACGCAATGCGTTGTACCCAAATCGATACCGACGCTGTATTTTGCATTAGACATTAGAGCTCTACCTCAGCAGGAGCAATCACAGCAGCGTTAAAGTTGTCGGCCGTTTTTGGCAAGGTAATCTGATCTACTTTCCAGCCTTTGTGGACTAGAGTGCCGTGGTAAGGCGCTTCACCTGTTACGTTGCCCACTAGACGAACGCTTTGGCTGTCGAAGCCTTGTTCTACTGAAATACGAGTTTCTTCTTGTTCGCTGCGAACTGGGGTCAGCGTCATGTAGTCATTTAGCACTTTTTGACCACCTGAGTGGATAACACGAGCGGCAGCACCCACTTCTTCGTCGCTAAACTGGCTGACGTCTTCATTCAGAAAATCGACCAATCTGGCTTCTTGTTGGAACAAGCCGAGCAATTGCAGTGCTGAATCCGTATTGGCTGTCGCAAGCTTTGATTCAACTTCAACGATCTTTTCGACCTCAACCACTTTTTCTACTTCTACAATTTTCTCGACTGGCTTTTCGACGATCTTTTCAACCGGCTTTTCGACCACTTTTTCGATGACTTTGGATTGACGAGACACAGCGATGGCCGTAAGTAAAACAGAAGAAACCATCAGACCAACGTGCAAGATGTCTAGGGTTTCGGGAACAAGTTGTAAATCGATATTCATAATCACTTTTCCGATTGTTGGGATGGCAAGGTTGGCTTGCCGAGATTACGCAAAAAATTGGCAGGATGTTAACACACCGTACCTTTGAGTCTGAATCAAATGGCGTAGTTTTCACGCAAAATAGGGTCTGAATGTCGATAAAACAGGCAAACATAAGCAGAAATAGGTATGGCTATCGCTAATGTCGTTATGAGACGTTAAACTTAGGTGTTTTAAATTTTCGTAACATGAGTACCCCATGAACCACAATCGCGTCGTTTGTTTTGATTTAGAAATGTGTTGTTGGAATGAAAACGGTGTGGGTACCACGGGCGAGATCATCGAAGTGGGCTTGGCTGAAGTCGATTTAACCAAAGGTGAAATCGTAAAACGCGCTCAATACTATGTAACCCCTGAACATGATGAAATATCCTGGTTTTGCTCGGAGTTAACCGGTATTACACCGCGAAAAATCGAGAAGCAGGGAAGGCCACTCGCTGAAGTGGTTAAGTCCATGGTGAAAAATTTCGGCGGGCCGAATAAAATCTACGCGGCTTGGGGACGCGATGACCACATTTTGTTTCAAGAATGCCAAGCAAAAGGCATAGAGCAACCCTTTAATGAGTTTCTAAATCTTGCGACCTTATATCGAATCGGACAACGTTCTAAAGACAAGCGAATTGGTCATCGGGCGGCGCAAGAAGCGCTGGGTATAGATTGGGAAGGACGTCAACATTCGGGATATGTCGACGCCTACAACTTAGCAAAAGTGGCGATAGCAATTCTCTAACGTCACATGTTAAACAAAGCTCCTAAAACAATTCAACCTCTTCGGTTTCCGCTTCTTGGTCATCGGATTCGAACAAAACTAGCAATTGATTGAGTTCTTCGCCGACACCGCGTCCAGACTCAAGCTTGTCATCAGCGCGGCTTCTCGCGCTTTCAATCATGGAAAGCAGAGCTTGTTCGGTGCTTTCTGACAGTTCGCCATCCACATTCAAAGCGCTAAATAAATCTTCGAGGTTGCGCTCTAAATCATCAATAATGTCAACGATACCTAATTTGATGGTCTCGTTTTGCTCTGAGAAACGTTTTACGGTGCGACGCAATTTAGTTTCGAGCAATATTTTTGCAGCCACTTGTTCCACGCCATCCATTAGGTAGGCTAAGTAGTCTTTCATTTCTCCGCATTCGGCCATATCGTCAGGCATGTTCTTGACCAAGAGGGAACACAAGCGCCAGTTGAACGCGGCACGGCTGTTACCAAATTCCATTATCCGGCGTGCACCCTGCAAAGATTCCAACAAAGCAGTATCGATGCCCTTCTCTAAGCCATCGTCAAAAAAGTACTCTTGGTTACTTTCATTTCGAAACACCAGCGAGCAATGCAGGCCAAAGGTTTCGGTAACTTTGAATATAGCGGTGGCCAACTGCTCAAAATCTTGGCTCAAATAGCTATTGGTAAAAAAGCGAATGATATGTCCCAATGAAGAAAGCTCCGACATTGCTCGTGCCGCAGCCATTTTGGCTTCTTGGCTTTGTTGAATATAGGGGTTGGTTAATAGAGACTGAATCTTTCTTTTAAGTTCAACAGGTTCGGCAGGTTTGGCGATAAAGTCGTTGCCACCCGAATCATACGCTTTTAGGCGCTCTTCCAATGATGTGAGCTGCGATAGGAAAAGTATAGGAACTTGGTTTCCTTTATCTCTTAGAGCGGTTGCCGTATCGTAGCCGTTCAACTTGGGCATTTGTATATCCATAAGGATCAAATCAGGCTGAAATTGAGGCACTTTATTCAATGCTTCCTCACCGTTATTGGCAGTGTCGATTTCATACTCACCTGATAAGCCGTTTATGTGGTAATCCTGAGCAAATTCATCGTCATCAACAATTAGAATTTTTGTCATGGTTTATTCCTTATCAGTGAGTGATTTATTGTGAATGTCGAGATGATCTTTTAGCCACAAATTGAAATCATTGGCAGACATTGGGCGCGCTACTAAAAATCCTTGGGCAAAGTCGCAGTTGAGTTTGGCCAGAAGGTCTCAATCGTCTTGTTCTTCAACGCCTTCAGCAACGATCTGCATCTTCAATTTTCTTCCTAGTTCAATACTCGACTCAAGGATCGCTCTCGAGGACGAATTTTTTGAAGCGCGGTGGACAAATGCTCTGTCAACTTTGAGTTCAGTAAATGGGATTTTGTTGAGTTGGTCTAAAGACGAATAGCCGGTTCCAAAATCATCAATGCTTAATCCAAACCCTTTGAGCCTCAACCTAACCAGTACATCAAGCGAAGTGGCTAAATTTTGTAGTAATCGGCTTTCAGTTATTTCGAGCACCACTGAACTGCAAGGCACATGGTAGACTCGAGTTAGATCTTCCACCTGTTCGGGTAAATCGATTTGACACAGGCTGTCACTGGACAAGTTGATACTGATTGCAAATCGCGTTTGATGAAAGGTATACCAGAAACTCAAGTTGGCTAACGCATTGCGGAATATAAGACGAGTCAGGGCATCGATAAGTCCAGCGTCTTCTGCGACGGGAATAAATTTGTCCGGCGGAA
Organism: Vibrio sp. ABH4_348; assembly: GCF_056159765.1. Classification (NCBI taxonomy): domain Bacteria; kingdom Pseudomonadati; phylum Pseudomonadota; class Gammaproteobacteria; order Vibrionales; family Vibrionaceae; genus Vibrio; species Vibrio sp. ABH4_348. Next base: position 1,226,381 of record NZ_JBSWVW010000001.1, read on the forward strand.
TTGGCCCTTTTCTAGGATGAATCCAGCGAGCCAATACTTCAACCGCATGCAGTTGTTTAGATGCTAAACTGACTTGTGGCTGAAAGTATGGCTGGATTTCGTCATGAGCAATAGCATGTTGCAACTCTGCAACTGTTACGATGGACTCTGACGTAGGTTTTTTCTCCGCGTTTGACTTCAGCGTCTTGTCCAGTTCTTGTTTTAATCGTTCGGTGTGTACTGGTTTGGGAAGCGCGCCAATCACATTGAGTTTGTGCACTGATGCTAGGTTTTTCGCAGTTTCGAGCACTCTTAGGTCTTGAGCGCTAAACAAGATAATCGCACCCAGGTAGTGAAGGTTGGCTAAGGTTCGTATCAGCTCGATACCATCCATTTCTGGCATTTTTAGGTCGACAACCATGACATCAAACGTCACCCCATCTTTGACCAGTTGGATTGCTTCCATCCCACTGAGACAACTCACGTAGTTGGTGACTTGTAGCTCTTGCAGGTTGTGATGGATAGCCTCATGAAAAAAAGGGTCGTCGTCGACGATCAATACTTTAAGTTCTTGTAATGATTTTTCTGCCATTTGTAAGCCTGAACCGCTCGCTAGCCAAGGTAAGTTCTAACTAAATGACGTGGTTTTTAGAACAAACCGTGAGACATGAACTAATCCAAATTTAGCAGAGGAAACTCAAAAATGCGTAATTGGGTCTATAGTAAAACCAGAAACTAGTTAACTGGTTCATAAGGCTTTTGCTATGCAACGTTTAGTGAAGTTGACTCGAACTTGGCAACACTTTGGAGCAACGCAACTCTCGCTAGCACTGGTATTTGCACTATCTTTGTCGGGATGTCATCTGAAAGAGGATATTCGTGTTGGGACACATGTTTGGCCGGGGTACGAAACCTTACATCTTGCGAGAGAAATGGGGTTCTTGCCAGAAAATGTAGAAATGATCGAGCTGCTTTCTGCCTCAGATACGATGGAAGCATTCCGAAATGGTCGGATTGAAGTGGCTGCGCTGACTTTGGATGAAGCAATAACACTGAGCTCGGAAGGCTTTGACATCACAATATTCTTAGTCATGGATATTTCAAACGGCGCCGATACCTTGATTGCCCAGAATGGCATTAGCTCACTGGGTGAATTGAAAGGTAAGGTTGTTGGCGTTGAGCAAACGGCGCTCGGTGCATTTATGTTGCATCAAGCGCTGAGCCATGCTGGATTAGCGATCACAGAAATCGAGACCTTACCACTCCACATAAACGAGCATTTCAACGCCTTTGTTGATGGACAGATGGATGCGGTGATTACCTTCGAACCAGTCTCCACCCTATTAACCAATTTAGGACATAAAGTACTATTTGATAGCTCTGATATTCCCAATAACATCGTCGATGTTCTAGTCACCCAGCCTGACTTGCTTGAGTCAGATCTTGATGTGCTCAAAGGATTAGTCAATGCACAATTTGAAGCATTACTTTTTCTAGAATCTTCGCCGCAAACAGCGGCGGAAATTATGTCGCGTCGAATGGGAGTAACCCCAGATGAGCTTTTGTCCGCTTTACAAGGGCTAGTGATTCCAGATAGGGCGCATAACATCAGGTTGCTAGCCGAAGTTACAGGCCAAAGCCCAATTGGTAAAACACTGCAAATGCTCAGTCAGATCATGATTGATCATTCTATTATTCCGGAACAGAACCCAACCAAAATTATTGTAACTAGTGGGCTTATTGAGTGAAAAAAATACCCGCGCTTAGTTCTATCTCCATATTGCTACCAATTACATTGGTGATGGTGTTCTTGATTGCGACACTGCTTAGTTTCGGCACTGTGCTGTGGGGCAGTAAAGATATGACAAAAGAAAATAGCCTAGATCAGATTGGCTATTTGTTGCTGTCGATAAAAGCACGGACCGAGCTTGATTTAGCCAAAGGCGAGTTGGAAAAGCTTCACCATGATATTTCTATTATGGCAACCATTCCAGAAGTGGAGCGCATCGCCATTGTGGACGAATTCGGTGAAATCATACTTTCTAATCGCTATGCGGACGCAGGGAAAATATTGACTGATGTGGTGAAAACCTTATCCGTTGTTGATATGGAATCGGCCAGAGTACAAAAACGTATTCGCCACTACTTTAATGTTGAAGAATCCGAAATCGATGCTCTGCTGAGTTTTGCTTTGCCAAGCCAAGGGGAGTACCGCTCTACCAAACGGGGCTTAATCTATCTTCACTATGACCACAGCTCCGGACAAGGTCAGCTTTTCCTTATCTGGATTCAAAAGATTTCCATCAGCTTACTCATTGGCTTCATTTTGGTCATTCTAGCAATACTCTTGTTACGTCATTATCTTACTAAACCGCTGCGCTTTTTGGTCGCTCGTTCCACTGCACTGGCGGCGGGTGACCACAAGAAACATGTTCCATTAGCCGGTTTTTCAGAAGTCGTCGAGCTGGAGAAAGCCTTTGAGAGGATGCGCAAAGCCATCAACATTCAAATTGGTGAACTCAACCGAAACAAGCTGTATCTGGAGTCAAGTGTTGCAGTTCGAAGCAATGAACTTTATCAAGCCAATGTAAAATACAAACAAGCTCAAGAGATGGCGGGCTTGGGACACTTTGAAATCAACTTGGAAAATCTAAAGTGCGAGTTCTCAAGCGAGGCGTATGACATTTTGGGATTGAGCCGTCACTCGATGCTCACCCCTGAAATGTTATTCAACCCCATTGGATACCTGCCAGAAAGTTCCAAACAGTGGTTTGAAAAGATATTAGACAAAGATGTAAGAGAATTGGCGTTTGACTATTCCATCATCTTCGATGGCGAGATTCGTTACATCAGATTGAATAGCGAAAAAGTCTTCGATAGCAATGTGGCGGTCAAGGTGATTGGTGTTGTTCAAGACATCACTCAGCAACACAAAAAAGAAATCAAACTGGTGAAAAACCAGGCTATGACTCGTGCCATTATCGATACGGCTGCAGATGCGATAATAGTGATTAACAAAAGTGGAGAAATTCAAGAGTTTAGTCCAGCAGCAGAACGGATATTTGGTTACGACAAAAATGAAGTCCTATCTCAAAATGTGAAAATGTTGATGCCTGAGCCAAATCGGGGCAACCACGATGGTTATCTCACCACTTACTATGAGACTGGCGTACAGAAGGTGGTGAACAATAAGCGTGAAGTGAGTGCGCAACGTAAAAATGGTGAACAGTTCCCGATCGACTTAGCCGTAGCAGAAACTGTGATAGATGATACGGTATACTTTACGGCTATCATTCGCGACATTACCGAACGCAAACATTCAGAGCAAATGCTGCTTTCATCGATGCACGAAGCAAAATCAGCTGCGCAAGCAAAGTCTGCTTTTCTGGCAAATATGTCTCATGAGATTAGAACACCTATGAATGCCATTATTGGTTTATCGCATCTCGCCTTACAGTCATCGCCAAATGACGAGTTAAAAAACTACCTGACCAAGATTAAACGCTCTTCAGAAAGCTTACTTGGCGTTCTTAATGACATTTTGGACTTCTCAAAAATTGAGGCGGGTAAACTTGAAATCGAACTTGTGCCCTTTCATCTGCAAGACCTCGTCGATCAAGTAAGCAGTATATCTATGGTGCGTTCGGCGCAAAAACAACAACAGTTTGTGGTGAACGTATACCCGGATACGCCAACTAGCTTGATCGGTGACCAATTACGACTATCGCAGATCCTGATTAATCTGATTAGTAATGCCGTTAAATTTACGCCAGATAATGGCGCAGTCACTTTAGACATTGAAGCAACTGAGACAAATGCACTGTCCGCTGTATTGCGATTTTCAGTGACTGATACCGGAGTTGGGATTCCAAAAGAAAAACAAGCCAGTTTGTTTAAGGCATTTTCTCAGGCAGATGTTTCGACAACTCGCCAGTTTGGTGGTACCGGCCTTGGCCTGGCGATCAGTAAAAATCTCGTCAACATCATGGGCGGAGAGATTGGGTTCAATAGCTCTGAGGAACATGGGTCTACGTTTTATTTTTGTGTGCCATTTACCTTGTTATCGGAAGAGCAGCAACTGGAGACGGAGAAGGCAGTTGAAGACCAACCTTTAGACAAAAATGAACTAAAAGCACTGACCAATTTAAGAGTACTTTTGGTTGAAGACAACGATTTGAACCAAGAAATTGTGGTCGAGCTGCTCGATAATGTCGGAATGCGAGTGACTACTGCAAATAATGGCCAAGAAGCGATAGAGACTCTTTCAAAGCAAAACTTTGACTTGATTCTAATGGACTGTCAGATGCCGGTGATGGACGGTTATACTGCGACCGAAATCATCCGAAAAGACAAAAATTTAAACGGTACACCTATCATCGCGTTAACCGCCAATGTGTTCAAAGAAGACATCGAACGCATGAAAAATTCTGGCATGGACGACCATTTAGCCAAACCTCTAGACATTGAAATGCTCTACAAGAAAATCCACCATTGGGTTGATTTAGATAACCTGAATCCGCAATCAGCAGACAGCGATTTGCAAAAGCCGAGCGTAACTTTAGATAGTCAAAGCGCTAATCTTGAAGCGACAAGTATCAACGATGATGATCCTCAAAACACACCGCAAGAGTTCGATTACCAATCTTTAATGGCGAGTGGTGTGGACCTTAAACAAGGGCTTAAAAACGTCAGTAACAATCAAGGTTTTTATCAAAACATGCTGACTAAGTTTTCGGCAAAACAAAGTGAGTTCTCGGCCAGAATACTGGATGTCATAAACAATGAGCAATTAGAGGATGCTAAGTTAGAAGCGCATACACTAAAGGGGCAAGCGAGCTATTTAGGTTTCCATATTCTGATTGATCTTGCGTATGAGTTAGAGCAAATGTGCAACCCAGAGGAACCTGCCGAAATCGAACAGATAAAGTCGAAAGTTGCTGAAGTGCAGCAATCAATAATACGGAGCGTGGAAATACTGACCGGGGCGTTTTCATCGCAAGCCAGCAATGCTTGCTAGTCGTCTGAAGTAGGCGAGAGCTGCTATACCACTAAAAAGTTGTGGAAAAGGCTCGATCGACGCAGTGCATGGGTTTAGTATTGCCGCAAAGTTTGTTTAATCGGAATCATCTATGTCTTTACCTCCTTGTCCTCAGTGCCAGTCTGAATACGTTTACCAAGACCAAAGCCAGTTAATCTGTCCAGAATGTGCCTATGAATGGAACCCTGATGAAATTCTGGAACCCGAGTTTGTCGCGAAAGATGCTAACGGTGCGGCGCTAAGCGAAGGCGACAAGGTCACGGTTGTGAAAGATTTAAAGGTTAAAGGCTCTTCACTTGTAATTAAGATCGGTACTAAAGCGTTAATTCGCCGAATTGTGGAAGGCAAAGATCACGAGTTGGACTGCAAATTGGACGGCGCCGGCGAAATGATGATTACGGCCAAATTCGTCAAGAAAGCCTAGGCTAGCAGAAGAGTTTACCTAATTTGATTGTTTAAATGAGTAATTATAAGTACAGCATTATGAGTTCTTTTCTAACTGTCTTATGTCTTTGGCTTGTTGTATTTAACGCAGCAGCTAACGATGCGCTCGATATCGAAGAAGTCCTTGAATGGTTGGACTCGGAAATTGAAGAGATCCCCATCGACGAAAACGAGTGTTTTGTGTTTGAAGTCTATGATGCAGATTCGGACCAATGCGTCGTCGAGGTAGCATGTATCAACGATCAAGAATGTGAAGACTTTGACCTTGCTTACGACGACTTTCTTGAACGGCTAGAGAATTTGGATTTTGAGTTTGGTAATCACTACAGTGAAGGTGATGCTGAACAAATCGATAACTTATTTGCTATTGAAGATGGTCAATTAGCGCTGATTTCGGGTTCTCCAAGTACAGTTGCGACGGAGATGTGGTCTGTATTCTCGGAAATCATTCCACCACAATTGGTACAGCCATATCTTACCGAGTTCAGTACCTTTGATGATGGGGTGGGAAATTCGCTAGGCTTTGTACGTCAGACAGAGGGGAATTTAAATCAATGGCAACTAGCATTGGACTCAAGTGATTATCAGGATGGCGAGAACTACCGAGATTTCGTTCATACTTTGATTCACGAGTCTGCGCATGTCGCGTCACTTAATTCGACCCAAGTAAACTATGACAATCTAGATAATTGCCACGGTTATTTAATTGATGAAGGCTGTGTGAAAAAAGGTGCGCAATTAGATGCCTTTTATTTTCAGTTTTGGCACGGCAGCCTAATGGAAGCTCACTCGGCAACCGAGGAAGACCAAGAGCGCATCGATCAGTTTTACCAACGCTATTCGAACCAATTTGTTAGCGACTACGCCGCGACTAACCCAGTTGAAGATTACGCCGAGTCATTCGTGTACTTTGTCTTTAAAGCGGAAAACGCGTTAGGAAATCGAGTTAGGGATGACAAAGCCCGTTTTTTCTATCAATACCCGAGTTTGGTTGAGATCCGAAACCAAATCCGCGAAAAGCTGAGTCGCGACCCGAGATTTCATTCGAGTCTCTAATACCGGGCTTTGGTAAATACTAATTAAAATCGATGACGTCGCGATCAGCAGTTATTACACTGATGCGCTCCGCTTTACCTGACTCAGAGAGTTTTAGCCAACCCACGGCACTTCGATTAACCAAGTGACGGGTATCTCCCACAGTGGGTTTGCGCTTGGAGATTTTCAGCCGTTTACGCTTGGTGAAAAAGTTAAGTGGCGAGCGCGGTGCATAAAGCCAGGTATCCATCCAGTCACAGAACTTGAGTAGCTTGTTAGGGAATTGATTTTTAAACCCACTGGCGGTGACTTGAATGATTGATGGACTGGACTTTCTAAATCTTAGCTTGATGTCGTACGCAAAGGAATAATGCACATCGCCCGATAAGATGACAAAGTTCTGTGGCGTTTTACTGTGGGTGAATATGCTAACTAACGTATTAGCGCTTCCGGGGTGAGCCATCCAGTTTTCTGCGTCCACCATTAATGGCTTACCCATCCAAGTAACGATTCTTTGCAATGCTTCAATAAATTTGACCCCAAACATAGGCGCGGCAGACACAATAATAATCTGCTCTTGACCAACCAATTCATTTTGGAACTCCATCATGGATTCCCAATCCATCAAACCGGACGGTTTATTCATTTTTGATTCCGAGCGCCAGCGACGTGTTCGTGTATCCAACACCACAACTTTCGGCTTTAAGTCTAAGCTGTAGTGCCAATCCTCAAACGCCAAAACCTGATTGACAGCCTCAGCATGGTGATGATTTGCCGACATGGTTTCGATGGACCTTAGCGTTGGGAATAAGCTATCGAGAAACTTGTTGGGCTCATTGCCAATTCCCTGGAACAGCGCGTAGCTAATTAGCGCGTTGCCAATTATCTGTTTGGCGCTGTCGTTTTGGTACGCCGCTTGTTCCCAACCAACCGTTAGGTTCCAGTCATCTGTGACATCATGATCATCAAAGATCATATAGGTAGGAATGTGGGCGGTAAGCCGACGAAAACGAAACAACTCATCGGCAAATTCTTGAATCGATTGCTCGTCTTTTAGCCAGCTCTGCGCAATTTGCTCGGAGTGAGAGGTGCTCGAATCCAGCGTTTTGCGTTTCAATGCATGCCAGTCTATTTGTTCCCAAAGCGCAGGAGACCACACAAGCAAATACATGGCGTTGAATTCGGCCAAGGTGATCAAGTGATTACCTTTGTCGTTGGCGGTAAATATATCTTCTAGCGCACCTTGCGCCTTTTTAAAGGAAGCTTTGGGTGCTTTAGGTAAAAGTTGCGCGCGATTGGTGTAACAAAGTTCAGATTCGAAAAGACTTTGCCCCGATTTTATCCCGTTTAAATCCATAGATTCATCAAACAGTTTTAGCTGCGCAATCACATGGTGAATTGCAGCTAAAAGCGGCGTGGCGACATGGTCGGCATAGATTTGGTCACCGCTCATCAGCAACAGATCCGGTTGGTCTTGAAACTGACGACTTTCTATTAATTCATCTAACGAGCTTAATGCGTCACGTCCGGGGTGATGCGGTGCGCGACAAGAACCATGAAAAACTTCCGATGCGCGATCGGTAATAGTAAAACTCGGGGTTTTTGAGTCTGAATATGTGACGTTCGGGCACAATTTTGAAAGGGGTTGTGATTCCCCCAACAACTCATAGCTAATAGTCTGATTTATTGGCCAGTCACCATCAAAAACTAAAGTGTAAACATAGGCATGATCTCCAATCTGTATTGGAGTTTGCTCAGCAAGCTCTAGCGACGCCATCACGGATTGGTTTTGATTCAGTTGCCATTGACCCAAGAGTTTTTTGCTGGTGGCTAACCAAAACACAATCTGTTTCGATGTTGTCTTGCGTAACATTGGGCCGGCTAAGATAAGCGGCAAGGAGTTTGTATCATGCATCTTGTTATAATTATTCAGATATTGGTGACTAATTGAAACTTTTATTACTTTGGAAACAACAAATGGTTGTTCACTCTGGTTTATCGGATTTAGAAGGCAGATTCTCAATCGCTTCAATCACATCCGAACTCGAGCTTTCATGAGTGAGCATAAACAGCTCAACTAACTTATCTGCGGTAAATTCGTTTTTGTGTGCGAGCATATGTTCGAAGCGCTCTTTAATTAGCTCAACTTCGTGGCTAACAAACCCTCGTGGCTCTTCATCACCTTGAATGTCTTCCGGCGCGTTGTCGAATTCGAGAAACATTAAATTGTCTTCGACTCGACAACCAGTCAACCTTTCTGGTAGCCATTCATCACCAGTGACGACTTCCAAATGGGAATTACCCTCGTGTAGCGCTAAAAATTCTAAAAGGTCAGAAGCTTTCACTCAGTTGGCCTGTCTATACGTTTGCTTTGATGTAAGTGTAACGGAATTAATGCTGACATTTTTAATTTTTGAGTAACAAATTTGTGATGACTAATTGCAACCTGAGTTTGTGATACAATCCGCCGCAGTTAGAAAAATCAACAACAAGGCTACATTCTAAGTATGTCGAAGTCTGATATGCATTCTGAAATTAAAGCGTCAGCCAATACCGCTCAGTCATTGCGCAATGCAATTAAAGATTGTATGCGTAGAGACCAGTTTCGCTTGTCCAAACGAATCCAAGGGGCGAGTAAAATCAAAAACCAAGACTCTCGAAACAAGGTTTTTGATGAAATTGCACTTGATATTGCTCAGTCGATGAGTGTGCTGCAGCAACGTATTCAACATCAACCAAAGATTGAATACCCTGAAATTCTTCCTGTCAGTCAGAAAAAACAAGATATTGCCGAGGCCATAGCCGCCAACCAAGTGGTGATTGTGGCGGGTGAAACGGGTTCGGGTAAAACGACGCAGTTACCAAAAATCTGTGCCGAGCTAGGAAGAGGTAAGGCAGGTTACATCGGTCACACCCAACCTCGAAGGCTGGCCGCACGTTCTGTTGCCAATAGAATTGCCGAAGAGATGGAAACTCAACTTGGCGACTTTGTCGGCTACAAGGTGCGATTTAGCGATCAAGTTTCTGATAACACGCAAGTTAAGTTAATGACAGACGGTATCTTGCTGGCAGAGATTCAGCACGATAGATACCTGAATCAATATGACACCATCATTATCGATGAAGCGCACGAACGCAGTCTCAATATCGATTTTATTCTCGGCTACTTAAAAGAGCTGCTACCAAAACGGCCTGACCTCAAAGTTATTATTACCTCTGCGACCATTGACCCGGAACGTTTTTCAAAACACTTTGATAACGCACCAATAATTGAAGTCTCTGGCCGTACCTATCCGGTTGAAGTTCGTTATCGTCCGTTAGGCGGTGAAGATGACTCCGACAGAGATCAATTGGAAGGCATTTTCGACGCTGTCGACGAGTTGTGCGATGAAGGCTTGGGCGACATCTTGATCTTTATGAACGGTGAGCGAGAGATTCGCGATACCGCGGATGCGTTAAGCAAACGCAATTTGAAAAGCACCGAAATAGTGCCGCTTTATGCTCGATTGTCGGCAGGTGAGCAAAATAAGATTTTCCAACCCCATGCCGGAAGAAGAATAGTGCTTGCAACTAACGTAGCTGAAACATCGCTAACCGTTCCGGGTATTAAATACGTGATTGATCCGGGTACAGCGCGAATCAGTCGCTACAGCTATCGCACTAAAGTGCAGCGACTACCGATTGAGCCAGTGTCACAGGCCAGTGCCAATCAGCGTAAAGGTCGATGTGGTCGTGTTGAAGAGGGCATCTGTATTCGTTTGTATTCGGAAGACGATTTCCTTTCGCGTCCCGAGTTTACCGACCCTGAAATTCTAAGAACCAATTTGGCATCCGTTATTTTGCAAATGACGGCGTTAGGATTGGGCGATATTGAAGCATTTCCATTTGTCGAAGCGCCGGATAAGCGCAACGTGCAAGATGGGGTGAGATTGCTCGAAGAACTCGGTGCGATCAACGATAAGGCTAGCGATCCGCGAAAACGTCTTACGTCTTCTGGTCGCCAATTAGCCAAACTACCGATTGACCCAAGATTGGCTCGTATGGTGCTAGAAGCACCTAAGCTAGGCTGCTTGCAAGAAGTGATGATTATTACGTCCGCACTTTCTATCCAAGACCCTAGAGAAAGGCCATCCGATAAGCAGCAATCGTCTGATGACAAACATCGGCGTTTCTATCACGAAGATTCTGATTTCCTCACTTTTGTGAATCTTTGGGACCACTTAAAGAAAAAACAAAAAGAGTTAACCGGCAACCAGTTTAGAAAATACTGCAAACAAGAATATCTGAACTATCTGCGTGTCCGCGAATGGCAAGATGTCTATACCCAATTGCATCAGACGATGCGAGAGTTAGATTTTAAGCTTAACACCGAGCCGGGCAGCTATCAGGGCGTGCATAGCGCGATATTGACAGGTTTACTGTCTCATTTGGGTAACAAAGACCAAGAGAAAAACGAATATCAAGGTGCACGCAATGCTCGTTTTCACATTTTCCCAGCATCAGGTCTCTTTAAAAAACAGCCAAAGTGGGTGATGTCAGCTGAGCTGGTGGAAACCTCTAAGTTATGGGCCAGAGTAGTGGCGAAGGTTCAACCTGAATGGATTGAACCCTTAGCAAAACACCTCATTAAGCGAAGCTATAGTGAGCCTCATTGGTCGAAAAAGCGAGCGGCTGTGATGGCTTATGAAAAGGTCACACTATACGGCATGCCGATCATTGCCAAACGCTTGGTGAACTACAGCAACATTGACGCTACGATCAGCCGCGAGATCTTCATCCGCAGTGCACTTGTTGAGGGCGAATGGGAAACCAAACATGCCTTCTTTAAACAGAATCGACGCCTGTTACAAGAAGTGGAAGAGCTTGAGCATAAGTCACGCCGTCGCGACATTTTGGTCGATGACGACGAATTGTTCGACTTTTACGATCAGCGTGTGGGCACGGAAGTCGTTTCCGGACGTCATTTTGATACCTGGTGGAAAAAGGCGTCTCAGAAAAACAGTGAACTGCTGAACTTTGAAAAAGAAATGCTATTCAGAGGTGACGCAAGCCATGTCACCGACTTGGACTACCCTAATTTCTGGTATCAAGGCTCGTTAAAACTCAAACTTAGCTACCAGTTTGAGCCCGGTGATGACAACGACGGTGTGACGGTCCACATTCCGCTGCCGATATTAAACCAAGTGGAGCCAGATGGTTTTGACTGGCAAATTCCCGGTTTGCGCAAGGAACTCTTGGTTAGCCTGATTAAGTCGTTACCAAAAACACTGCGCCGCAACTTTGTACCAGCGCCTAACTACGCCGATGCTGTCTTGGCCCGAGTCGAGTCCGTTGATGCGCCATTGCTCGATACACTCGAGAAAGAGTTGCGAAGAATTACCGGAGTTGAAATCCTGCGTGAAGACTGGCAGTTAGACCAAGTGCCAGAGCACCTTAAAATCACCTATCGAGCTGTTGACCACCGAAACCGTAAGCTGAAAGAGCACAAAGACCTTTATGAACTCAAAGACAGCTTAAAGGACAAAGTTCAAGAAACCTTGTCAAAAGTGGCTGACGATGACATTGAGCAATCTGGTTTGCATACGTGGAGTTTTGGTACTTTGCCGAACGTCTACCAACAAAAACGCGGTGGATTTGAAGTCAAAGCTTACCCAGCATTAGTGGATAACAAAGACAGCGTTGAGATTAAATTGTTTGAAACCGAGCAAGAGCAACAGCAAGCGATGTCGGCAGGTCAACGACGTCTAGTTTTGCTCAATGTTCCTTCGCCAATCAAGTATTTGCACGCCAACTTGCCCAATAAATCTAAGCTGGGCCTGTACTTTAATCCTTATGGAAAGGTGCTGGATTTGATTGATGATTGCATTGCTTGTGGCGTTGACAAGCTAATCGCCGAACAAGGTGGTTTAGTATGGGATTCAGACAAATTTGAAGCTCTAAAAGAGCATATTCGCGCCGAGCTGGGTGATACCGTGGTTGAGATTGCTAAACAAGTTGAAGCAATACTGACCACGTCTTTCAATATTCAGAAGAAACTCAAAGGCAAAATTGACTTCACTATGGCATTTGCCCTTTCTGATATTAAGGCGCAGATGGAAGGTCTGATCTATCGCGGTTTTGCCACTGAATGTGGGTGGCAAAAGTTGGCCGACATTCACCGATACTTGAAAGCGATAGAACGTCGAATGGAAAAATTACCGATCGACCCGAATAAAGATCGTTTACATATGTTGAAAGTCGAATCAGTGACTAACCGCTATCAGGAGCTGCTTAACAAGATTCCAAAGGGCATGGCTGTTCCTGAGAACGTGAAAGAAATTCGCTGGATGATTCAAGAGCTTAGAGTGAGTTATTTTGCTCAGCAATTAGGGACACCGTACCCAGTTTCAGATAAGCGTGTTTTAAATGCGATTGAAGCCTGCTAAATGGCGGTGCGATTTTTGCTTAATAATAACCACAGTATTTGCAACAACAGGTTTGTTGCGCAAAAAGCCTGCTATGCTTCTAGCAGAACCAAATAGGAAAGCAATGATGAAAAAGACACTACTTGCACTTGTTTTAATGGGCGTTTCCTCATTCGCAAATGCGGATTCATGGATTTACGGAGGCGTTAACGTAGGACAAGCAGACCTGAACAACAAAGATTCTTCTAGCTTTGGTATTCATGCAGGAACAGGAATCTTGCCGTTTATAGGTGTTGAAGCCGGTTACCAAAACCACGGTGACTTCGAAAATGTCGCTTATGGCGCAAACAGCTCAATTACGCTTGAAGCTGATTCTATGTATTTGGCTATCAAACCGAGTCTAGACTTTGGTCCGCTGCATATATACGCCAAAGCAGGTTTGCATTCTTACGAAATGACCAATAAATCAAAAACCTTTAAAGAAGATGAAGTTGATACGGTTTACGGTGTTGGTGCTGAATATTTCTTGATGGGGCCAATATCGGTGGGCGCGAGCTATATGACTTTTTCGATGAAAGAAGAAGACATTTCAACACTAATGCTCAATGCGACGTTTCACTTCCTATGATTTGATTCTAAACTCATAACCAGAATGAATAGCGACTCACCATGGGTCGCTTTTTTTATGCATTTTGCTTCATTTTGTCGTGTGCTTTTGTCTTTAGGTTAAGTGCAAGTCATAGTTTTTTAACACTTTTTTTGATCTCGACCGCAAACAGACTAATAAACTAGTTCAGCTCCCAATACTAGTGATTTATACCGAATAGCGTTTTAAAGTTAACCGAAGCTAGATGGATGATAGTGAATAATCCGTTACGTATCTTGTTGTTTCACCGAGATTTTGCCGATAGTTAACATAAAAAAGTTGGCGATAATCAGAAGCTTGGCATACACTTTTGTGTAAATGCCGATATGTCGTTGATTGGCTGGCGAAAAGGTAGAGGGTTTTGAAGCCTCACCTATGTTTAACACAGCTTTGAGGGAAGTTTTATGGCGCTCACAAAGGCCGATTTGGCAGAAAACCTGTTCGAGAAACTTGGTTACAGCAAACGTGATGCCAAAGAAACGGTTGAAGCCTTTTTTGAAGAAATTCGTAAAGCTCTTGAAAATGGCGAGCAGGTAAAATTATCTGGGTTCGGAAATTTTGATCTTCGTGATAAAAATGAACGCCCTGGACGCAACCCTAAAACGGGTGAAGATATTCCGATTTCCGCTCGACGCGTAGTGACCTTTAGACCAGGTCAAAAGCTTAAAGCGCGTGTAGAGCAAATTGAAGTCGACAAATAATACAGTCTGATTTCAACAAAAATTCAAACCCTGTACATTGAGTGTGCAGGGTTTGTTTGTTTAGCGTTTTGGTATTTTATATCAGTTAACTGACAGCAGCCGGTACATAGGGGCTGAACTAGACTCTTTAGTGTTGGCTAAAAAAAGCGAGCTTGAAATGCTCGCTTATAAAAAACTAGTCCCGCTTCCACATGATGTGGCAGGTTTTGTCTTCAGCGACTCGGCTAATCAATACTCTGGCAAACACATCATCAAGAACATCATCTTGTTCGTTGACCAATCCGATTCTGACTTCAGCAAAACGTGTTTTGTCGATCGGTTGACCGGCTTGTTGCTCCCAATCATCTGCAACTTCGACTAATTCTGCGGCACCTCTGTCATCAAATTGTGCAGTGAATAGCATTAGATCTACAGTTTCTAGGTTACCTTCAGCCAACTCCAAAAAGATGTCATAGGCAGTTTCAATAGCGTCATCTAGGGATATGAGTTCTTCAGACATATTAGGCTCGGCTCATGTATTTTTTTTCAGCGGTATTAATAACAATACGATCGTTGGTTGCAATGTACTCTGGTACCTGAACAGTAAGTCCAGTAGCCAAACGTGCAGGTTTGGTGCGAGCAGAAGCTGAAGCGCCTTTAATTGAAGGGTCAGTTTCTTCAATCACCATCTCAACAGAAGAGGGCAGTTCGAGCGCTACCGCATCGCCATTAACCAACACAACTTGCAAACCTTGAATGTCTTCTGTCAGAAACAACAATTCTTCTTGAATATCGTCTTTCTGAAACGAATACTGGGCGTAATCTTCCGAATCCATGAATATGTATTCGTCGCCGTCAACGTAAGAAAAGGTTGCGTTGCGTTTGTTCATCTCCATAGTCTCGAGTATATCATCAGCTTTGCAACGCTCATCGACTTTGCCGCCTGTCGCCAAATCTTTAAATCGAAAACGATAAACAGTTGAAGCACCTCGTGCACTTGGTTTGGTTACGTCAATATCTTTGACTAGCAGGATTTTTCCGTTTCGCTCAACAACGAAGCCTTTTTTTATGTCACTTGCTTTTGGCATCAATACATTTCCGGTTTTTTATGAACGGCATCATTATAACAAAGAGTCGGAGCTTGATTCATTACTTACGCTGAGCGAACATTACAACTTGAGATGTATACCCACTCGGTCAATGAGCAAGGATTCCAAAATACCATGATGTTGTCGGTAATCGACCCAAACCAGCCGTTTCAGACAGAGTATCAAGCGGTTATTCAAGACTTAAAATTGTGTCTAACAAGCGGGCTGGGAGAAAATTTACATAGTATTTATGTGTTTGGTAGTGTCGCGACAAAAACCGCTCAGCCAAATCTGTCAGATTTGAATGTCATTGTAGTGGCTCACAATCCCTTCCCTGATAGCCGAAATGCCTTATACAACTCGATTAAATGGCGTTTTCAAAAAGACTATCCCCATGTCACAGGTGTTGATTTCAAGACAGCTTTGGTGGCAGACGTGACGTCAATTGAGCATATTCTGCATTGGGGCTTTATGCTGCGTCATTTGGCGGTCAACATTCATGGTGAAAATTTAGCAGAGTGTTTTGGAGATTTTGAACCTAGTTGGGAGATTGCCAAACACTGGAATATGGATACCGAAGACTGGCTTGCGGTCTATCGCCATCGAATTGGTCGTGCTGAAAAAGCCGATGATTTATTACGATCTCAAAAAATCCTTGCAAAGAAATTGCTAAGGGCAAGCTACTCGTTAGTCATCCCTAAAGACAAAAATTGGCATAATGATCCTAGATCTTGCGCGAAAGCGTTTCTTCGCTACTACCCAGATCGAAAAGTTGACGTGCAACGTTTGTTAATTTTGCTTTCTGGAAAACCCGTCCATAAACGTTCAGTCATTGGTCTGATTGATGGCTTTGGCGAGTGGTTGGTTGAACAGTACAAAAAAACCGAATTTAGGATCGGCTAGTCACGCAAGCCTTAGATGACTAAGGATTGCCAAACCTTGGTTGTACATTGCTACAAATTTAACTGACAAAACACTCAAAATCGCCATCTTGTGCTAACTTTATTAGAGACAACTTAATAAGGCGGCACTATGCCTGATCGCTTAAAAACGTGGTCTATTCGGGCTAATCGACTTTCTCTTATCCAACATGTATTTATGCCTTCTCTACACGCAATTAGGGAGGGCTTGTTATGGCTAATTCCTTGTTTAATACTGTCTTCTTTATTGCTATTTATCGCCAGTATCACCGAGTTTATAACTGGTGAACGCAGTGACTGGGTTGATTTACTGTATGTCATTCATTCATCAATCGCTGCTTACTTTCCCTTTCTGATGTCAGCCAGTATTGGCTACGTACTAGCGCTACAATGGAAGCTACCTAGACCGCCCATTGCGTTACTTTGTGTACTCTATTTAAGCGTAGTAAGCAGCCTTTTGGAGTCGGGAGCTGGTCTTCAGACCTATCTAATCGTTATGGCGATAACGATTCCCTTGTACGCGGTTCCTACATTAAGTGTGTTAACGCAAGTATCTTACTTACGTGTAACCAGAACCGACAGTGCGGGCCAAATTGTTAAGGAATCACTCAATCTGGTCATCCCGGCATTACTGACATTACTTTTTGTCATTGCCGTAAATCTTGTGGTCATCAATGGCATATTGGATAGACTTTCTTGGTTACCCATGGTCACGTTTGACTACGCCAACGAACCGACCTTATTTGGCGCAACCTTTGCCGCGCTAAACTCCACACTGTGGTTTTTTGGCATTCACGGTTACTACGCGTTGCTACCATTGGTGGATTTGCTGCAAGAAGCCAGTAACTTAAATCTCTCTACGGTGCTAGCTGGAGGAAACGCTTCAAATTTAATGAATTTGTCGTTAATGGGAACCTTCGTTTTTATCGGCGGCAGTGGTGCAACATTATCACTCGTCATAGCTTTACTTTTGTTTTCTGAACATCGCACTCATCGCTTGATGGCGTTGGCCAGTATCCCAATTGGCTTAATCAACGTGAACGAAATCTTGCTATTTGGGCTGCCTATCATTCTCAATCCTCGATTATTTTTGCCGTTTCTCATTGCGCCGATGGTCAACGTTGTAGTTTCGGTGGTCGCTGTATCCCTAAATGTGGTTCCCATTCCAACAGTTGCCGTGCCGTTCAATAGCCCGATTATCATCAATGCGTTAATGAGTACTGAAGGCAACTTCTCTGCTGTCGGATTACAGCTGTTTAATATCATGCTTGGCGTGTTTATCTACCTCCCGGCGGTTCGCGGTCTAAACAAAGCCCTCAAAAAGACCTCGATTCAGATGAAGTCGCTAGACACGACCTACACAAGGCGGCAAGAAGAAGTTCGCTATCAACTAGACGATCCGGTACTGGAATCAAAAACTAAGCTCAGAGATGCAACCATTCTAGAATCTCGCCTAGATATGCTGAGCCGCATTGAATTTTGCCTTGAATATCAACCACAAGTGGACCCTTCAACTGGGAAAACCAAAGGGTGTGAAGCCCTGATCCGTGCCAAAAACAGTGAAGGTGCTGTACTTTATCCAGGTGACTTTATTCCTTGGTTAGACAAGGGTGGTTTGATGAAGGACATGGATCTCTGGGTATGTCGACAGGTTGTGAAAGACATTAAGACACTGGAACTATCAGGCATTTACCTTACCGTAAGTATTAATGTGACAGCTAATCTACTTACCGATGACTCGTATTTTGAGCGGATGCTGAAAATCATTGAGCCGGTAGGTGACCGCATTCATTTAGAAATTGTCGAAGAAAGCATGCTCAACGATGAAAAGAAAATTGCATTAGCTTTGAACAAGCTACATCAAATTGGTTCGCAAGTTCATATTGATGACTTTGGGACGGGATTTTCTTCGTTAAGCTACTTAAACCAGTTCGATATTGATGCCGTAAAAGTGGACCGCTCTTTTGTACTCGCTTTATCTAACGAGAGAGGGGTAAAAGTGTTCAATGGTATTCTTTCTGTGGCTAATGAGTTAGAACTCAAAGTCATTGTTGAAGGTGTAGAAAGCCAAGAACAATTAGACAGTGTTCCTCGTGATGGAAGTGTACTAGTGCAAGGGTGGTTATATTCAAAATCACTACCACTAGAAAAATTGATCGCCTTTGTAAACCGCTAGAACAGACCTAGCTGAGGCGCGGTTAAATCCTCAAAGCGCATGCCAATAAAGGGGAGTATTCCATCTGCGACCGGTGCCAGTTGCTTGTCAATGTAGTGCTGATAATCTATCGGGCTTTGTCGGTATTCCCAAGGCTCAGGACCGTTAGTGGTAATGCAATATTCGATATAGCCTTTATTTTGGTATTGCAACGGACGCCCAAGTTGCTCATTCATCTGGTCAGCCAATTTTGCTGCTTTAACTTGAGGCGGAATATTCTTTTGATATTCTGAAAGCTTGCGCCTGAGTCGTTTGCGGTATATCAGTTGTTGGTCAAACTCGCCCGCTTGGGTTCGATTTACCATCTCTTGCACATACGCAGTTGGATCATCACCGTTGAACACCATTTTATACAAGGTTCTTTGGAATTCCTGAGAAAGCGGTGTCCAGTCTGTACGGGCACTTTCCAAACCTTTGAAAACCAATTCCGAATCACCTTGCTCCGATTGAATCAGTCCGGCATAGCGCTTTTTTGACCCTGTCTCTGAGCCGCGAATGGTCGGCATTAAAAATCGTCGATAGTGGGTTTCGTATTCCAGCTCAAGGCAGGAATCTAGGCCGTGCTCTTGTTTAATATGATGCTTCCACCAATCATTGATATGTCTAACTAAGTCTTTACCAATTTTATCTGCGTCGGCGGTGTCATATTTCCCGTTTAGCGACACAAATGTCGAATCAGTGTCACCATAAATCACTTGGTATCCCTTGGCTTCGATTAGGGCTTTAGTTTGTTTCATGATTTCGTGGCCCCGCATGGTAATGCTTGAAGCCAACCGGGTATCGAAGAACCGACAACCCGAGGAACCTAACACCCCATAAAACGAATTCATAATGATCTTTATCGCTTGTGAAAAAGCACTTCGTTTGAGTTTTTTCGCTTCGTCTCTTGCTGACCACAAGGTCTGAATTAAGTCTGGCAGAAAGTGTTTAGTCCGATGAAACTGCGCACCTTTGAAGCCGGCAACGGATTGATTTTCTTGCAAGCCCAGTGTTTGTTTCAAACCTTCGACTAAGCCCAACGGGTCGATTAAAAAAGTGCGTATAATTGCCGGATACAGGCTTTTAAAATCCAACACCAGCACTGAATCATACAAACCAGGAATAGAATCCATTACATAACCGCCTGGAGATGCCAGCCAATTTTCTGGCTCCAAATTTGGGGCGACGTATCCCGCTCGATGTAAGCGTGGCAAATAAAGATTGGTAAATGCCGCCACAGAGCCACCAACGCGATCGAGTTCTACACCGGTCAAGTTGCTACGTTCGATGGCGAACTCGATGAGGTTGGTGTGATCAAATATACGATTTACCAAGACGCAATCTTGGAGGTTGTACTTGGCGAGGGCAGGCTTGTCATGACGATACATTTGATTGATTTCATCCATTCGGTCATGAACATTGTTGATTGCTTTGCCTTCCCCTAAAAGTTCTCTGGACACCGACTCCAACGACCATGAACGAAAGTGATAGGTTGCGGTTTTGAGTGTATCGATACCATCTAATACCACTCTGCCCGGGATAGAGATAAAGCTCTTCATATTGGGTAACGCGCGATAATGTGCCTTTTGATTTCCTCGACCCAGGTTAAGTGGTACACAGTGGAATTCAGCACGTTTGTTCAGCAATCTGAGGTCAAAATCAATCACGCTCCAACCGACGATAATGTCCGGATCATATCGGTTAAACCAGACAACAAGTTCTTGCAGGAGTTGCTTCTCGTTATCCACCCATTGGATAGGCGTATCACTGTGTTGAGGCTGTCCTATCATCAGAACGCGACTGTCCAATTCGCTGTCTAAACCAATTGAGTACAAAATGCCTTTTTCGGAGCATTCAATATCAAGAGACACACGCGTTAAGGTTGGGTGATAACTGCCTTTACGGCATTGTGTTTCGGCAACTTCAAAATAGCCGTGTTTTTGATTAATGGTGCCGTGAAATTCAATACCGCCTTGGATAAATCGTTCCATTAAATATCGGTCGGAAAGTCGAACATCTTGCTCCCAAACGGGTTCTTGAATGGATTGTAGATAATCGAAAATACGTCGGTTATCTCGAATAGTTTGGGTATAGATTGCAGCGACGGCGACCTGTTTGAAGGTGTGTAAGCCGAGCGGCTTAACTTCGGCAGAGATGGATTGGCTGTTTAGCCATTGAGTGAGCGACTCAATTGAAGACTGAGCGACAAACATAACTGGTCGCTCATTTTGGATAAGAAGACGTTGAGGGCCATGATCTGTTTTTACCCAAAGCTCAATCAGAGTCGAATTACCGACATCACGAGCTTGCCGAGTAAGCAAGAAACCGTTTTCAACTGGCAATGGAGGCCTCAACCAATTCTGGATAAATAAACAGTATTGAGTATACCTTGTTTATTCGCCCTGCGAATACCCTTTAGTAGTACCAGTACATGGTCATTTGACCAACGAGGTCATCGCCATCCCATTTCTTGTATTGTGCTGAACTGCGCAGAGCCCACTGCCGCGACAACGACCAGTTCCAAGTTAACTTGGCTTGTGACATGAATTCATGCCCACCGGTTATTGCCTGTGCTTGTCCTTGAATACCAATTCGATGGCTTTCACCTAATTGAGCAACAAGCCCAAGCTCGACTCCCCCTCCGGCGGTTGCATCGTAATCGGTAAGTGGGCCTGATGAAGCGGAAACACCCGCTAGCAGGTAACTGTGAACCGAGTCAGCTTGTCCCCAAGCTTTACCATAACCGCCTTCAACGAAATAGCGGCCGCTAAATTTATTTCTTTCCGGAAAACGGTCGTAACCGGTGCGTAAGTTCCAAGCCCAGCTGTTGAATACTTTGTTACTCGGTGCCAGTGCCATAGTATCTATCGCGTACAGGTGTTCGAGCCGGGTGGTACCTTCTTCATCAACGCTCAATTGAGTATCTAAAAACGCAATTTTGGCACCGGGAATAAAACCGGCTTGGGAATCTAACAGATCATGATAGGCCACGCGCCAATCGAATGTGACGCGGTCACTTTGATCTTTGCGATATTGATAACCCAAGCCCGTACGAGCTGATGGATGACCTTGCTCTGGTGACACTGAAGGGACTGATACCTCAGGGAATGGAGAAGGCGCATCCAGTTTACTTCTTGCAATCAGTAGCTTAGTTAGTGTTTTAGCTGTGGTGTCTCGTTCTAACGCTAAGTCATATAAATCATAATTAAGCCACTCGTAAGCGAATTCTAGAATGGCGGCTTGTTCGCTTTCTGTAAATTTGTCGCTGCCGGGCAGTTCGCCCTGTTTGGCCGCAAGAGCAGCTTGATATTGTGCTTCGGTTAGGAATTCGACTTGGTGTAGTAATCGAGTGCCAAAAGCTTCACGATACTTTGGTCGCTCAACTAAATCGTTTTCCACTAAGCGTTCCACAGTATCAGACGGAATTGCGTACAAGTCGAATCCGGAAATGAGATCTAAATCATTTCGAGCAAGCTGCAACAACGCCAGTAATTGGTACGAGCAATTTTCATCAAAAAAGAAGTAGTCAAAATCGGCATCTTGCATTTCCCATAAATGCAATAACACTCTTTCTACTTCATCGTCGCTGAGTTTGAGTGGGTATTCCCAGATGTCGCGAGACTCGAAGTCATTATATTCACGTACCTTACGGTAGTACGGCATAACGCTAAATCGACCGGGGTAACTACCGACAATTCCTTTCATCGCATAAAGAGCAGCATTGTCGTTACCTTCTGGCTCCGCGGCAAAATTGACCGCGAAGGCAACAAGCTCTTTGTGACGTGTTTGGTCCTTAGCGTCGACGCGAATGAGCGTGTGACCAAACATAGACGATGGGTTATTCATAAACGCGGTAGGAAAAACTAACGTCATTCCCTTTGGATCGAGAGCTTGTCGCCACTCGTCCATTTCAGGACAAGAAAGCTCGGCCTTGTTGCCTTTTAAACTCTCTAACCAGGTATAGCGCGCAGGAAAGTCACATCTGGCTTTCTGAGCGATTGAAGAATCTGAGTGGTAAAGTTGCTCAACGGTTTGTCGCAGCTCTTTAAGTGGAGAGTATTTACCCTCATCAGAAAAAAAGAATTCTTCTGAGTCGACAGTACTTTCATAGCCCCACAAGGTATCTGGCAAATAATGTCCAAGCTTGAGCCAGTAAGGATCTTCAGCCAATTCACTGATCTGCTCATTGCCAATGAATGGTGAAACGGAAGCTTGTTGTTCAGCGTGAACTAGCGTAGCTGGCAAAACAGCAATGGTAACCAAGAAGGGTTTGAGAGGCTTGAACGCTGACTGGAAAAGTAGGGACAAATTCATAACTGCCGGATGTCCTGAGAAACAAAAATAGAAAAGTGCCCAAATAGGGCACTTTAATCAAATCAAAATTACTTGATTAGATAGCGTAAGCAGATAGTTCTGCGTCGCTTGAAACTAGAGTGTTTAGGTTTGCAAACACTTCGTCAGAAGTAACGTTTTCTGACTTAAATACTTCAGCAAAGTTAGACTTAGCTAGAGTGTTGAAAGCCGCTTTGTCTGCTTCTTCGATACCCCAAACTTCAGCAAGAGTCGCTAGAGTTTCGCCTTCGCCTTTTGCGATGTCACGAGCTAGGTTGTCTAGGTTGCCATCGATGAACATAGCAAGTTTTTGAGATGACGTTACTGGGCCAGAACCGTCACAGCCAAGAGTACCAAACGTGATACCGAAAGTTTGGTTACCTGAAGTACCGTTAGTAGTTGCACCTAGTACTTTTGAAACTTTACCTGATTTACCTTCGAAAACCATAGTACCTAGACCACAACCGATGTCCTGGTCAGCCATAGCTAGGTTAGATAGTGGAAGAGTGGTAGCCAGCGCAGCCACTGCAAGAAGCTTTTTCATAACATTTCCTTAATTGTAATGACGTTCCAACTTTTTCAATTGGTCTGTTAGCGCAAAATTGTGAGCGCAACTGCATATAACTAGCTGAAACTCGGTACATATTCAACTACAGATCGCAAAAATCTGTTACATCTTTGTCAGAATGAGAGCGACATTCAAAACCCATAGGCTTGATGATAAATTGAACGATAGCCCAATTGGTTACCGTTAGAGTTGCAAATAAGTACTTGCTAAACTTTGCGTTTCGGCACATATTCACTGGGAGTAATGTCAAACTAATTGAGTTACAATAACCGGCCTACATACCTTTTAAGTTTTACTGAGTGACCAGTGAGCTTAAAATGTGTTGAGCCAATTGAGAATGTGGAGATGCAAGTTTGATTAGTGTTTTCCTTGTAGATGATCATGAGCTGGTTCGCACAGGGATACGACGTATAATTGAAGACGTCCGTGGAATGACAATAGCAGGGGAAGCTGAAAGCGGCGAAGATGCAGTTAAGTGGTGTCGGGCAAATCATGCCGACGTGCTCTTAATGGACATGAATATGCCGGGTATCGGTGGACTCGAAGCGACACGTAAAATACTGCGCTATAACCCAGACATCAAAATCATTGTTTTGACTGTCCATACCGAAAACCCTTTCCCAACAAAAGTGATGCAAGCGGGATCCGCGGGCTATTTAACTAAGGGCGCGGCACCTGATGAAATGGTGAACGCGATTCGCGTTGTTCACAGCGGCCAACGTTATATTTCGCCAGAAATTGCCCAACAAATGGCCCTAAGCCAGTTTTCTCCGGCATCAGAAAACCCATTTGCGGATTTATCAGAGCGTGAATTGCAAATCATGATGATGATAACCAAAGGGCAAAAGGTAACGGATATTTCGGAACAGTTGAACTTAAGTCCTAAAACCGTTAACAGTTACCGCTATCGACTTTTCAACAAGTTAGATATCAATGGTGACGTAGAGCTTACCCATTTGGCGATTCGCCACGGAATGTTAGATACCGAGACCTTGTAGTGCAATCCCAGTTTGACTCGGTAGCCTTCCTAAAAACTGTTACCAACCAACCCGGCGTGTACCGTATGTACAACGTCGAGTCGGTGGTGATTTACGTTGGCAAAGCTAAAGACCTTAAAAAGCGCCTTTCTAGCTACTTTCGTAAAAAAGTAGACAGTGAGAAAACTCGCGCTTTAGTGAGTCACATCGCCAAAATTGATGTGACGGTTACCCACACTGAAACAGAAGCCCTCATTCTTGAGCACAATTACATTAAGCAGTATTTGCCCAAATACAATGTATTGCTTCGAGATGACAAGTCTTACCCATATGTGTTTTTGAGCGCGCACAAACACCCTAGAGTATCGATGTACCGCGGTGCCAAGAAGCGAAAAGGTGAGTACTTTGGGCCATATCCAGATTCAGGCGCCGTACGAGAGACACTTCACCTTATTCAACGTATCTTTCCAGTTCGCCAATGTGAAGACACGGTGTACAGCAATCGAACTCGTCCTTGTCTTATGTATCAAATTGGACGTTGCGCCGCGCCTTGTGTCAGTAGCGTAATTTCCGATGAAGAATACTCAGAGTTGGTCAATTATTTGCGCTTGTTTTTACAAGGTAAAGATAAACAGGTGCTTGAAACACTAGTTGGCAAGATGGAACAAGCCAGCCAGAACCTTGAGTTTGAAAGCGCGGCTAAATACCGTGATCAAATTCAAGCTATACGCCGTGTTCAAGAACAGCAGTTTGTTTCTGACAATAGCCTCGAAGACATGGATGTACTGGGTTTCGCGCAAGAAACCGGTGTGGCTTGCATACATATACTGATGATCCGACAAGGCAAAATACTGGGTAGCCGCAGTCATTTTCCTAAAATACCGAGAGATACTGATCGCGAAGAAGTATTCCACGCCTTTTTGACTCAATATTATCTCGGCCACAATGAAGCACGCACGATCCCATCTCGCATCGTTTTGAACAAAGAACTGCAATCGGATACGGATTCGTTGTCAGAGGTATTACTGGAATTGTCAGGTCACAAGGTACAGTTCAATTCGAACCCGACAGGTCATAGAGGTCGTTATCTCAAGCTTGCTAACACCAACGCATTGACCGCGATCACGACCAAAATCAATCACAAGATGACCATCTCGCAGCGCTTTAAAGCGTTGAATCAAGTCTTGGGTACTGAGTCAATCCAAAGAATGGAATGTTTTGATATCTCTCATACCATGGGGGAAAGTACGATTGCGTCTTGTGTCGTGTTTAATCAAGAAGGCCCGGTAAAAAACGAGTATCGTCGCTTTAACATTGATGGCATTACTGGCGGCGATGACTACGCTGCGATGGGGAAGGCATTGGAAAAGCGTTATGGCAAATTGCAAGAAGCTGAAAAAATCCCCGATGTCATCTTTATTGATGGCGGAAAAGGCCAGCTCAATCGCGCACATGAAATCATGCAAACGTGTTGGGAAGATTGGCCGCGAAAACCTTTGATGCTCGGCATAGCAAAAGGTGTAACCCGAAAACCCGGTCTAGAAACGCTTATCACCATTTCTGGCGATGAGTTTCACCTAGATAGTGACGATCCGGCACTGCACCTTATGCAGCATATTCGCGATGAGAGCCACAATCACGCGATAGCCGGACACAGGGCTAAGCGAGGAAAGACGCGAAGAACCAGTGCGCTTGAGGGTATCGAGGGTATCGGGCCCAAAAGACGACAAGCACTGCTCAAGTACATGGGCGGGTTACAAGAATTAAAACGTGCAAGTGTTGAAGAAATAGCCAAAGTTCCGGGTATTAGCCATGCCTTGGCAGAAAACATACATCAAGCATTGAAACACTGAGCAAAATCACTCACCATAGAGACCAACTGGCCAATGGCGAACTATTCACGCAAGCGAAAACAATAACTAACAATAATTATGCGTTTTACTATTCCAAATATTCTTTCTTTGTTGCGACTTTTTCTAATACCAGTATTTGTCGTCGCCTTTTATCTTCCTTATGAATGGGCGGCATTTGCAGCAGCATTGATATTTTTTATCGCAGGTGTGACAGATTGGCTAGACGGCCTCTTAGCGAGAAAGCTCAAGCAGATGTCGCGATTTGGCGCTTTCATTGATCCTGTAGCCGATAAAGTACTTGTGGCCACGGCATTGATACTGGTGACAGAGCACTATCACAGCATTTGGATCACCATTCCCGCCTTAACCATGATCGCCCGAGAAATCATTATTTCTGCGTTACGAGAGTGGATGGCAGAAATTGGTAAGCGGGCCAGTGTTGCGGTTTCTTGGATTGGCAAAGTCAAGACCATGACTCAAATGTTTGCGCTATTTGCTTTAATTTGGCGCTTTGATGAGTGGATAGTGTGGCTTGGTTATGTATCACTGTATGTTGCTACCGTCTTGACCTATTGGTCCATGTTCCAATATCTCGGGGCAGCAAAGGACGACTTACTCAACGAAGAACATCAGTAAACGGGCATTCGCCCGTTTTTTTGTATTCAATCCTTATTTTAAGCAACAAGCGCTTTTTCCTATAAACCATACCTCGGCTTTCGGGTCAGGATATCAGGCTTCAGTGCGCTAATACTTGGTTCTTTGACTAGCCTGAGCAGACGATAAAAACAAATCTACTAGTTAAAAAGTGAGTGATTTGACTAACTTTTTCTCAGTTGATACTGGTTTTGAGTGCTAATTAGTCAAACGATTCAAAAAACAAAAAAAACGTGTTGACGAACTTCGGTGAATCCGTAGAATGCATCCCGTACCCAAGAGGAGCACAGCGGAAACGCTAGAGCGACAAGGGTTACAGAGGCGCGTTGGCAGAGTGGCTATGCAGCGGATTGCAAATCCGTGGACCTCGGTTCGACTCCGGGACGCGCCTCCATTTGCGACACTAGCTCAGTTGGTAGAGCGCAACCTTGCCAAGGTTGAGGTCACGAGTTCGAACCTCGTGTGTCGCTCCAAATTTATTTGTGTTGACACGTCAGCATGAAAAATAATGGTGCTATCACGTTTGTGCCCTGGTGGTGGAATTGGTAGACACAAGGGATTTAAAATCCCTCGGCGTTCGCGCTGTGCCGGTTCAAGTCCGGCCCGGGGCACCATTATGCGACACTAGCTCAGTTGGTAGAGCGCAACCTTGCCAAGGTTGAGGTCACGAGTTCGAACCTCGTGTGTCGCTCCAAATTAAAAACCCAGCCTTAGGCTGGGTTTTGTCGTTTCTAGATGCTGAAATTCCTACTGAATCTTATAGATATTGCCATTATCCGTGGCGAAATAGATATAGGAATCTGGCCCGACAACGACATTGCGGATCCTTTCCTTCATTTCGCCAAATAACCTTGTGCTCTCGGTTACTGATAAGTCAGGTTCAATGGTCATAACATTCAAATGCGTCAGCTTAAGCGCGCCTGCAATCAATTTCCCATCTAGGCTGGGGTACTTATCGCCTCGATACAGAATCAAACTACTGGGTGCAATGGAGGGGACAAAAACGAGTTTAGGCGATTCAATCCCTTCTTTTTCTTCCGCTTCACCAACTTTGATCGGACCCCAGTATTCTTTGCCGTGTGACGTAATAGGCCAGCCGTAGTTGCGGTTTTCTTGAATCAGATTGACCTCATCGCCACCTCTTGGACCGTGTTCAATTGACCACAGATGATTAGTCTTCGCGTCAAAAACAATCCCTTGTGGATTGCGATGCCCATAGCTGTATATGGCTCCCAATTCTTTATTAGCGCTTTCGGGAATCTCGCCATTAGGCATCAGTCTTACAATGCTTCCTGCGTGGGTAGAAAGGTCTTGTCCGTTTTCCCGAACGCCCCTATCGCCAATCGTCATATAGAGGTAATTATCATCAAAGGTTACTCGACTACCAAAATGGTGACTAGAATCAGAATTGGAGCGGCTAACAAAGAGCTCTTGCCATTGCTCGAATCGCCCATCGACATAGTTGGCTTTAGCAAGCGCCGTGTCATAACCCGTGTCGGTCTTTTTACTGTAGGTAAAATAAAAGGTATTTTCTGCAAATGGCGATGCTTTGATATCAAGCAGACCGCCTTGACCACTCACGTGGATGTTTTGGTTAAATTTAATGGGCGTTACCACGCCGGAATCGATATCGACGGACTTAACTGACCCAGTCTTTTCGCTCACTAACAACTCGTTGTTATTAACAAATGCCATTCCCCAAGGAATAGAAAGACCACTCGCGACTTTGACCGCCACAAGTCTCTCTGTTGTATCACTGGCTAAGGCTTCATGTGCAATAAAGCTCGTTGCCGCTAGAGAAATTAATGCAATCTTCTTTGTTACTGAGAGCATTTCATTGTCCTCTCTTGTGTTTTTCAGAACATAGTATTTTTCGACTTTATAGCGATTACGTAATTTATGCGAATTACGTTTAAAAACTTGTTGCACAAACGATGAAATACACTATTATGACGAAAGGTCATTAATGACGATGCGTCATTATGTTTTTCGTTGCACGTATTGGAGATGTGGTAGACTAAGCGAACTTACGAGAAAAGCTGATAGGGGAATTATGTTCGGGTTTGGCTGTAAATCGAAACGAGACGGAACACTGAGCAAAAAACAGCAATCAATTGTTGAACGAGATCACGAGCTGATTTTGTTGGCTAAGTCTATCGTTCAGGAAGACGGTTTTTCAGGTCTGACGATGGACAAACTGACCGCCGCCAGTGCTTACTCTAAAGGTACGATTTATAATCACTTTTCCAGTAAAGAAGACGTGGTAGTTGCTCTGTGCGTTCATTCGCTAAAAAGTGAGATTGCACTATTTTCTCGAGCATTTAAGTTTGAAGGGTCTGCAAGAGATCGAATGACAGCGCTTAACGCTGGATATCGATTGTACGCAAGGTTGGAGCCAGTACTCTCTACTTGTGCGCTAATGGCCAAATCACCGGCGATTATCGAGAAGGCATCGGAAACGAGAGTAAAGCAGTTACAGGATTTTGAAGAAAAAATCATTGTTGAAGCGGATAAATTGGTAGAGCAAGCCATTGAAGCCGGGGATTTGAAGTTACCCCTGGGTATGAGTACCGATACCATTGTCTTCGCGGCATGGGCGAGTGCTTTTGGTGCAAATGCTTTGTCAGGTAATCACATTAAACAAGGTATGTGTGCACAACGTCTTCAAGATCCTTATACAGTTCTTCATACGATTAATATGCTGCTTGATGGCGTTCAGTGGTTTCCTCTTTCGAGTGAGAAAGACTACAAGAAAGTATGGAATCGAGCAGAGCAAGAACTGTATGGCGAAGAACTCCAATACTTGGAATCTATCGGACGATAGGATTTTAGTTTGAAAAAGCGCTTAAGGCGCTTTTTTATGACAACCATGTGACGATTCGTCAAAAAAATTAATGACCATCAAATACTGAACAACCTCAGTAGTAAGGTACCGGATTATCCGGTTTTTTTGA
This sequence comes from Vibrio sp. ABH4_348, assembly GCF_056159765.1. Lineage (NCBI taxonomy): Bacteria > Pseudomonadati > Pseudomonadota > Gammaproteobacteria > Vibrionales > Vibrionaceae > Vibrio > Vibrio sp. ABH4_348. The sequence goes on from NZ_JBSWVW010000001.1 coordinate 1,256,147, forward strand.
ATACCAAATGACGTTTCGTCAATAATGGAGTGTGCAATGAGTATTGCTAATCAATCTCAAAGCGAACGAAAGAGCTGGGCGAGTTTGCCCACGCGTAGGTCAATATGGGTGTTGTTGGCAACCTTAGTTGTTGTCGTCGTTTCAACCATGGGAGCGGGGAATTTGTACTTTAGGGGGGATTATCGGGTCTTCTTTGATGATACCAATCCACAAGTGCAAGCTTTTGAATCCATTCAAGCCACGTTTGCTAAATCCGATAATCTGTCGATTGTGATCGCGCCAGATGATGGCAATGTGTTTGACCCGCGTGTTTTAGTCATGTTGCGTCAGATGACTGAAGAAGCGTGGCAAGTTCCTTATTCAAGCCGAGTTGATTCATTAGCCAATTATCAACACACCGAGGCGGTAGAAGATGATCTGATCGTTGAGGATTTACTCTTCGAAGGGAATGAACTGACACCAGAATACATCGCCAAAATTAAGGGGATTGCCCTTAGTGAGCCGAACTTAATCCACTCTGTTGTAAATGAAAATGCCAGTGTTACCGTCATCAACATCACTTTGCAATTACCCGGTAAAGATGACACGGCCGAGCTAAATGAAGTGGTAGACGCTGCGAAATTGTGGATAGACCAATATCAAGCCGCGTATCCCGATATCAAATTCTTCAAAGCCGGCGTTGTCGCAATGAACGATGCGTTTGCTAAATCAGCGGAACACGATTCGGCAACACTGATACCCGCAATGCTGTTGGTAATTCTGGTATTCCTAACGTTTATGCTGCGTTCATTCTTAAGCGTAGTCGCTACATTGGTCATCATAATCGGGTCGGTTTCCATGACTTTGGGCTTAGCTGGTTGGGCGGGAATGTTTATCTCAACCACAACGGTTAATGTACCGACGTTGGTGCTCACCCTAGCGGTTGCTGACTGCGTGCATGTTATCGCAACCATGCGCCAACAAATTCTGTCTGGTATGAGCAAGTCACAAGCCATTGACTATTCGATTCAAGTAAACGCAACGCCGATATTCATTACCTCTGTAACCACGGCATTGGGCTTCTTAATGCTAAACATGTCTGAATCACCGGCATTGAGAGAGTTTGGTAACCTTTCAGCCTTAGGTGTGATGCTTGCGTGTTTCTTAGCAATTTCGATGTTGCCAGCAATGTTGCATCTACTGCCTATCAAGGTAAAACAAAAGCCACAAACGGATAATCAATCAGATTGGATGAACCGTTTGGCTGATTTGGTGATTGCACATCAACGCAAACTATTGCCGTTGTCTATTCTTGCCATCGCAGGCTTTGGTGCTCTTATCCCACTCAACAAAGTCAATGATGAAGCGGTTAAGTACTTTGACCAATCCAGTGAGTTCCGTCAGGCCGCTGACTTCATGGAACAAAACATCAGTGGGATGACATCACTTAGTATTGCGATAGATTCAGGTGAGTCACAAGGTATTTCCCATCCTGATTTTCTTTACCAAATTGGTGAGTTTACCAAGTGGTTGAGAGCGCAAAATGAAGTCGACCACGTCTCGTCTCTATCTGACACCTATAAGCGTCTCAACAAAAATATGCACAGTGACGACGAGTCGTATTACCGTTTGCCAACCGATCGCGAGCTTGCTGCGCAGTACTTGTTGCTTTATGAAATGTCACTTCCGTACGGGCTTGATTTAAACAACCAAGTTAACGTGGATAAATCTTCTATTCGATTGATGGTCACACTGGCCAACCAAGGCAGCGTGGAATTGGTTGATATGGAGAATCGCATCAACGAATGGTTTGACAGCAACGCGCCTCAATACAAGATCACCATCTCAAGCCCAGAGCTTATGTTTGCCCACATTGGTGAAACCAATATGAACAGCATGTTGGGCACCTTGCCAATCACACTCATTCTGATTTCTGCCTTGATGGTTTTCGCTTTGCGTTCAGTAAAACTGGGGCTTATCAGCTTAGTTCCGAATATGGCTCCAGCGATTATTGGCTTTGGCGTTTGGGCTCTGGTTTCAGGTGAAATCAACTTAGGGCTTTCAGTAGTCGTGACCCTAACTCTCGGCATCGTAGTCGATGACGCAGTTCACTTCCTTTCTAAATATCAACGCGCAAGAAAGCAAGGCATGGGCGCTGAAGAAGCGGTTAGGTATGCCTTTAATACCGTTGCCCGTGCCCTTTGGATAACAACGGTAGTTCTAGTTGCAGGCTTTGCCATCTTGAGTATGTCGACATTTAGATTGAACTCAGACATGGGACAACTTAGCGCTTTAGTCGTGTTCCTAGCACTCGTTATCGACTTTGTTTTCCTTCCAGCATTGTTACTTAAATTTGACCGCAAAGAATACGCCGATGCTGAGCAAACCAGCCAAAAAGACAACCAAGCACCTGTTGGTGTGAATTCTTAATTAAGGAGTCAGTATGTTAATTCCGCAAAATCTAAAAAAAGTAGCCGTAAGTTTATTGATTGCAACAGGTGTTGGATTTTCGGCAGCTCCAGTATACGCCGATGCAGCACGTGGAATGGAAATCGCTCAAGAGCGTAAATTGAGAGATGAAGGTTGGGGGACCTCCTTCTCAGAAGTCGAAATGACCCTAACCAATTCTCAAGGTGAAAGCAGCAGTCGTAAGCTGCGCACTAAGACATTAGAAGTGAAAGATGACGGCGATAAATCGTTGACTATCTTTGATGAACCAAGAGATGTATCAGGAACGGCATTTCTAACCCATTCACATTCGGTTGGCCCAGATGACCAATGGCTTTATCTGCCAGCGCTGAAACGCGTTAAACGTATTTCGTCGCGCAACAAATCAGGTCCTTTCATGGGAAGCGAATTCTCTTATGAAGACCTGAGCTCATTCGAATTAGAAAAATACCAATTTGAATACCTGGGTGACGAAGAATTTGAAGGGACACAAGCCTACAAGGTGAAACAGATCCCTAAAGATGAAAACTCTGGGTACACACAGGTTTTGGTATGGCTTGATCAACAAGAGTATCGACCGCTAAAAATCGACTTTTACGACCGTAAAGGCGACAGACTAAAAACACTGACGTTTACGGATTACGAGCAGCACCTAGGTAAATACTGGCGTGCAAATAAAATGTCGATGGTGAACCACCAAACCGGGAAAAGCACCACGCTTACAAACACTGAAATGAGTTTTGGTGAAGACTTTGAAGAACGTGACTTCAACAAAAACGCGCTTAAGCGCCAAAAATAGAGGTGTTGAATGAGCATTTTCAAATTGCAGTCAAAATCTTGGAAAGCTCGACTCGCTGACGGCATTGCCGTCAGCCTGTTCGCCACGATGTCTTGGTCAGTCTGTGCTGACAGCAACATAGACATTTCAGGTTTGATTTCCCAAGAGCATCGCCAGTTTTTTGTTACAGGTAACGAGGGGCAGAGCCAAAACCAACAGTCTGTGGTTTTACAGCCTGAGTTGAGTATTGATTTTGAAGATTGGGGAACGTTTGATTTTGTCCCATTCTATCGATACGACGCCAGAGACGATGAGCGCAGTCACTTTGATATTCGCGAAGCGCTATACATGAACTACTGGGGTGATTACGAACTTAGAGTGGGTATCGGTAAAGTGTTTTGGGGCGTGACTGAATCAGTCCATTTGGTCGATATTGTTAACCAAAGCGATTCAGTAGAGAGCCTTGAAGGGGAAGATAAACTCGGACAACCCATGATTCACACAACCGTGGTAAAAGATTGGGGAACCATTGATTTATTGGCCTTACCATACTTTAGAGAACGTACTTTCGCAGGACGTGATGGACGTTTGAGAGGGTCAGTCATCAATACCGATAACGCTTTGTATGAGCACCAAGATAAAGAAAACCACCTAGACTTTGCCAGTCGCTACAGCACAGTACTTGGTGATTTTGATTTAGGGTTGAGTTACTTCAATGGCACAAGCCGTGACCCAGAAGTTCGCATCAGTGGTGGTCAGTTTGTTCCTTTCTACGGTCAGCTTGAGCAAATTGGCGTTGATGTACAGGGCATCATGGGTGATTGGTTATGGAAGCTCGAATCGATTTATCGCGATGACTCAGATTACTACAATACTTCAGCCGCAGGTTTTGAATACACATACATAGGAATCTTGGATTCTAATCTTGATCTCGGACTAATCGCTGAATATCAATACGATAGTCGCGATGAAAACGCCACAGTGCCCGGTCAAAATGATTTGTTCTGGGGAACTCGTTGGGTTTTTAATGATGAAGACGGAACAGAAATTCTGTTTGGTATGACGGACGATTTAGACCACAGTGATATTTACAGTGGCAAAATCGAAGCGTCCAGCCGTTTAAGTAACCATTGGAAATGGCGAGTAGAAGGTTACTTCTTCAAAAACGACACGCCGAGCGATCTGTTCTATTCCGCACGTAATGATGACTTTATCGAACTTGCTTTGGAGTACTACTTCTAGAGAGGTTCGTAATAATCTACGCATGACTGGTGCTAGGTAAAAAGCGAGATAGCGCAAGCTGTCTCGCTTTTTTGCTCTAGTCCAATGAATTGTTATATAGCCACTGATCAAGTGCAGGATTTTGCCTTTACTGACTCGCCATGGTTATAAGATTGGTAGAAAATGAAAATATAGGCATATCGAACTAATACCTAAACATAATCCTTTATGCCTGGCCCAAAAAATTGGGCACAAAGCGTAATGGTGAAACGAGAAGTTAGGTTGGGCGAGTCTATGGGATCATTTAATTGGGATAAAAACTTCGAAACGGGTATCGAAGATGTGGATGAACAGCACCAATATTTGGTGACGTTTATCAATCAGTACGGCGACTTAATTTCAGACAATACAGTTGAAATGACACACGTACGCAGTGCCTTGTTTGAACTCAATCGTTATGCTGAGTATCACTTCATCGAAGAAGAAACCTTAATGAGAGAGCAAGGGCTCGATCCAAGGCATATTGAGGAACACATTAAACTCCATCGCGCATTTATGCATGATGTGGTCAGTATGCAAGCCTTCATCAATGAAACGGACTTAACCAGCGCAGAGCAGTTACTCAACTTTCTAATCCATTGGTTGGCGTATCATATCTTAGGCATGGACAAAACCATGGCCAAGCAAATTGAACGCATTCAACAAGGTATGAGCCCAGATGATGCCTATCAAAAAGAACAAGCGAAGTCAGACAGTTCAACCCAACCTTTATTAGACGCACTAAACGGGCTGTTTGAACAAGTCTCTGATCGTAATAAAGCACTGCTTGAACTGAATCAGTGTTTAGAGCAAAAAGTCGAAGAGCGCACCCGCGAACTCACTTTAGCCAACAAAAAGCTCGAACACCTCTCCTTAACGGATTCGTTAACCCAGTTACCCAATCGTCGCTTTGCCATGAAAAACTTGGAACTGCTTTGGAATGAAAGTGAAGCAACGCAGAACGCTTTAAGTTGCATTATGGTGGATGTCGACCACTTTAAATCGGTCAATGATACTCATGGGCACGATGCAGGCGACCAAGTACTCATTGAGCTGTCACGCGCGCTTAAACACAGTTTCAGAAACGACGACCTAGTGTGCCGATTGGGTGGAGATGAATTTTTAATCATCTGCCCAAACACCGAAATAGGCGGTGCACATAAAGTAGCCACGCAAACACTAGATACCGTAAGAAAACTATCGGTGCCTACTGGAAGTGATTATTGGATCGGCAGTATCAGCGTCGGTATTGCAGAAAAGACCAACGAGATGCAAACCTTCAACGACTTAATGAAAGCCGCAGACCAGGCCGTTTATTTCGCCAAAACCTCTGGCCGTAACCGCATCTATGTTCAAGGGTATGAGTTGGCGGTGTAGTCGAATTCAATCGTCAATTTCTGCGACTGAGTCATTCAAGATGTGAATGATAACTGTATGTATTACATAACTTTATATGCTACTGTGACGCAGATAGCCACAAGCACAAAATAGTGCCTGTGGACGGATTATATGGACATTTTGTCTTTGAAAAATTGTTAGCTTACTCACAAACAGTAGTACTATAAGTAGACACAGAGATTTGGCCGTTTGCTACTATCCCAGAATTTTCATGCGTAATGTCGGTATCAACAATGTCTAATCTCAATGTTGTTCTGGTGACCAGTTTACTATTCAATTTGATGCAAGACTTAGTGGAAACTGAGAGTTCTAGGTCTGTAGCAGTAATAATCTCCTTTTTAGTGTCGTTGTCGTTTATCCTCGATGAGCGAACTTGGTTTCTGTCAACGATGGATAAGCTGGTTGAGTGGTCAAAGACCTTTTTCATTGCTTATGTGACTTGTGAAATTACGCTAGTAATAAACTTAGTGTATATCGTGGTTAATAAGTACAACGTGAGTTCTATGGCTTGGTACACGCCGAGTTTATTATTAGCCGCTTTTTCTCTCTATAGAATGCTCCATAAGCGTTAGGTGAAATTAAGCTAACCAGAATAACAAAGACACCCACTTTAGTGCCCGTTAACGAAATGGTTTTTGCTTCCATCGTCATTTTGGGACTTGAGTTGATTAATGTTGCTCCATCATGGTTAGGGGCTTAATAGAAACCAAATATGTCGGTTTGATGGGAAGTTTTCGAGATTTCAGGTATGGAAAACAAGAATGACAAGGACACCCACTTTAGTGCCCGTTAACGAAAAGGTTTTTGTCTACCATAGTCACCTTGGTATTCGAGTGGAATAATGTTGCTCCAACATGGTTAGGAGCTTAATAGAACCCAAATATGTCGGTTTGATGAGAATTTTTCGAGATTTCGTGCATGGAAAACAGCCGAAGGCCATCGGTTGGGTAAAAAGGGTGGTTGGGCTTTCGAAAAATTAAACGGTTGAAATGATGAGTCCAGTATTTCGTCGCCGCTTGAGTTTGGGTAGAGCAGATAACAGGCTTGGTTGGTTTCCAATAAGCGGCTTAGATTCAAATTTTGCGTAGGCGCGTTGCCAGTCTTTTCGGTCTATGTTGAGGCGAGTCAGAATACTGGGCTGCTTGTGCTTAATCGCACCTCTTTTGTCTTCGCGCTCAATTCGTCCTGTCCAGTCAACTAACTCTAGATAATCCATCAAACGAAATGGAAGACCTTCTGGCATGGTTTTTCTTGGATTTCCCACGAACGGGAACAGAAACGCTGGGGTGGGGCTGTTTTGTTCAATTGCTTCAATTCTGGCTTTGACAGATGTATGGTCTGAGCGCTCTGGCTTTTTCGTCATCTTCGCACGAATGGGATTTAAGTCCACATAGGCCATGGCTGCGGCAAGCGCTGCCTCATCAAGCAGTGCCTGACTCTTGTAGCGTCCTTCCCAAAATCGACCTGTGCATCCTTCTTCCTTGTTCGCTTCTCGCGCAATATGTTGGTTGAGCAAGGCCATAAACCAACTAATTTGAGTGAGGCGCACTCGCCATGTTTGAATGATGGATTTACAGATTTTCCATTCGGATGCAGAGACATGTTTCTCTTTTACATATTTTTGAATGAGAGGCGGCCCCACGTGAAAAGCTAACCAGCGTTCACACACTTCCATATCTGACAAGCTATTTGCTTTCGCCTCATTGATATGCAGAACCAAATGATAGTGGTTGCTCATAATGGCGTAAGCGCAGACATCAATACAAAAATGTTGAGCCAACAAAATCATCCGCTTTTCAACCCAAGCCCTGCGATGCTCGTAATTCTGGCCATCTGACTGACCACATAAAAATGCGCGACGAACACAGCGAGAAACACAGTGGTAGTAAGGGGTGATTTGGGAATCAATCAGTTGGTGGCGTGGCAGAGTCACAATTTAATCCAGAACTTTGATAGATGGCTCAACCCTAACGAAGCGCTTGGCAGTAACCAAATAAGACTAGCTGGTTTAAGAGCCAGTCGGGATACCAATGTAAATGAATTGTTTGTTGATGTTGATAACTACAAAGCCACTTCACTAAAGTGGGTGTCCTTGTATTTTGTTTTGTATTTTTGTTGCTTGTATCTAAATCAGCTTTCGATTTGATATCTCAATTTTCAATAATGAATTGTGAAGTCAGAGAAGCAGCTACATAACAAGGCCGTTAAACAAAGGACACAAAACAGCAGGCTTTTGCTCCTTCGTCGCCAGTTTCAGCCTGCTATTTTGTACCGTTTACAGCAAGCGTTATACCCCATTTTTAGTTAGTGCGTTTTGTGTCTGTATTTGTTGAAAATTCACCGCCTGCTTTAGTTCGTTACCATTCCAACTTCAGCTTAGTTTTGGGTTTCGAGCGGTTCAGAAAAAATCACCGCTAATCATTGAGTTAATCGCTTATCTTGGGCATCTTGGTGGGGCGGACAAGCCGCTTTGGGTTTAGAGTCAGCGTATTACTAAAACATGTTGGTGGCGCAAAACAGTCTGGCGGTTTTGGTTTAAAAATTCAGTGTGTGCTGCGGCTAAGTCGTGGCGCACCAAAGGCAAGTTTTATACCTCTTGTTCAAGTTAGTACTTTTGGGTTTCGCAATTGTTGAGAGTTTTTCACCATATTTGGTTCGTTTCCAATCTTCCTTTCCCACAGTTTCAGGTTTCGAGTGGTTTAGCAAAAATCACCACTGATCATTGAGTTAATCGATTGTTTTGGGCATCTTGGTGCAGAGGGCAAACCGCTTTGCGTTGCGGTCGGTGTCTAACAAAAACATATTAGCGACGCAAAACAGTCTGGCGGTTTTGGTTTGAAAATTCAGTGTGCGCTGTGGCTTGGTCGGGACGAGCGAAAAATTAGCGTAGTACGGTAAATTATACTTAAGACAATTTTTCAAGGAAGAATACTTTGAATACTAATCGGTTAGTTATTGATTCAAATGCTCTTATATCATCAGGTGGGGTTTTGACTCAGAATTTCGGAATTCGGATCTACGATGGGACAATTGCACCCTTTTCAAAGCAAGGTGAAAACTACCCGATACAAGGCTCCTACTCATTCAGTACAGATGAAGATATGCAGGATCAGATTACTTTGGAGTTTCATCGCAGTTCAGAAACCATAGCGACTAAAGAGAGCTTAATCGGTCAATTGAGTATTCGAGGATACAAACTAGAAAAAGCAAGAGAGCCTTTGATAAGGGTTCATTATGAGCTGTCTGGTGACCAAATTGCAGTCTGGGTGACAAATGAAAAAGATAACGGTGAGCTTTCAGTGTCAATGTTAAAAAATAGTGAAGGTTCGAATGTCCACTAAACATATATTTAAGGTCATATGAAATTGACGCTCGTTACTACGCTTATTTTTTGTCGCTGCGCTTTAAAAACAGTACAAAAGAAGCGTTATCATAATGAATCTATAGGGACTTAGTATGCTCCATAACAACATTCTTCGTGTTCGCGACGAAAGTGCCACTGGTAATGTACTCAATGAGTTTGATTTATCTTTTGACAAAATTACTATCTCTATTAGAGATGTTATTACTGTTCGAGTCCTCCATGAAGTTCAACGATATAATTCAGAAGCTTCAGAATACGAAAACTACCTCGTGCAACCAAATGACGATGAAATAAAACTTAATCGAACTAAAATGAAAAACAGAAAACGAATAGACGCAGATAAACAGATAGAAGTTGCATTCAATGCGTTTGAGAGTAATGGATTTTTTATACTTATAGATGATTATCAAGCTGAGTCACTTGATGAGCTCGTTGAAATCAACTCGAACCCAGCCATAAGTTTTATTAAACTGACTCCACTTGTGGGCGGGTGAAAAAAGATAACTATGCTAAAAGAATTAACTAATAGAATACTAAACAAAAGTGCTGAACCTGATCTACCCGCCGAACATATCACGCTATTTAAAGACATAGAGACATTCGTTTCAAATAGTAAGCAATATATATCTATATATTCTCGTCTAGAGTTAAAGGACTGCGAAACATACCAGGTTTTAAAAGGAATGAAACCTAGTGATAAAGTACCAATTCTAGAAAGCCTTATTATTTATACCAATAGTCTAGATAAACCAGATAAACGCTATAAAAATAGTCAACACTATAAGCACCTGCGCGGTGACGATTACACAGTTGCATCAAATTTGTTAGATGCCTTTATGCGTACGCGTTTTGATTTCGTTGAAGATTATAGTTTTGTTTGTTTATTCAAGGCACTCTATGCTTCCTCTAAGTCTATAGATCAGTACTCACTTGGACAACGTGCCTTTGGTGCTTTCGTTACAATGGTTGAAAAGCATGTCAAGCGCATAGGTTTAACAAATGTTATTGAGTATGAAATTAACACTCTTCTCTCTATACCTATTATCAAAAAACTTAATGAAAGTACAAACACTCAAACTAGCTATTATGGCCCTGATTTAAAAAAAGCCGTAAATAAACTATCCATGATATTAGCAACTAACTCAGACGACATAGCTGTTATTCCATACCAATATGGCAACGGCCCAATGGGTACGGTATTCACTGAAACACTTACTCCAGAGACCAATTCTGATATCGATAAATGGCATACGCTTTTTCATCATCTGGCGACCGCATCTGGTGGCAAGCCAAGCAAAAAATTTTTAAACCAAGTCAATGTTCTAATCGACGATATTGGTGCTGATAAATTTAAAAAGAACGCAAATATTTGGTTTAATGCCGCAGCAAACCTTAGCGTAGTCACTGAGACTAGAACCAATAACTTTAATGGGCGCGAGTATAACTATGAGACACATGAATATATTGAGAACCACAGTCAAAATCCTCTAAAAGGATTACTATGGTCTATGAGCCGATTTCATGATCAAGAATCGCTGAAGAACATCGCGCACGTGGCTGAAAAATGCTTCCAGAAAATCCCAGGTGTTGGCCCAGCAGCTGCTGGAGTTGGTAATTCAGCCATTTACGCTTTAGCGCAATCAAAGGGATTAATGGGTATAAGCCATCTATCTCGTTTAAAACTGCGTATTCGACAGAATAATACTCAGAAGTTGATTCAAAAATACATCGATGAACAAGCTGAAAAACAAGGTATAAAATCGTCAAAAATAGAAGAAATTGCAGCTTCAGATTACGGTCTTGTTAACGGTGAAAGGATAGAAACGTTTGATGAATACGGCTTTAAGATAACATTAAACCGTGTAGGAGAAGTAACACAACAATGGATTAAGCCCGACGGGAAACTGCAAAAGTCCGTACCCGCTTTCGTTAAAGAGTCAACAAAACTCTCTGATAAACTTAAAAAACTTCGTGAGCTAGTGAAGCAGATAAAACAAGCTTCTGTAACGCAGAGAGATAGAATCGATCGTCTATATTTAGAAAATTCGTCTTGGAATAAGGAAGACTTCGAAAAATATTACTTAAATCACGGCTTAATATGTGTGATCGCTAGGAAACTTATATGGGTAATCGATGGAAGACCAGCATTCTTTCACAATGGAAACTGGATCGATGAAAATAGTAACTCATTGTCATTTCATGAAAACTCAACGTTTCACCTTTGGCATCCGATAGAGACCGAACCTGATTCAGTAATTAAATGGCGCGATGTGCTTAATGACTTGGAAATCAAACAACCCGTTAAGCAAGCCTATCGTGAGATATATTTACTAACTGATGCTGAGATAACAACTCGAATCTACTCTAATCGTATGGCCGCACATATTCTGAAGCAACATCAGTTTAACTCCTTGGCTGCATTGCGAGGTTGGTCATATTCGCTGTTAGGTGCATACGATGATGGTCGTGATGGTGAGATAGCAAGAAAGCCACTGCCTGATTCAGCATTGACAGCTCAATTTTGGATTAACGAAATTATCGATGATGTCGATAGTTATAATGAAGCTGGAATTTGGAATTACGTAGCGACGGATCAAGTACGCTTTGTTAATGAAGATGAAGAGCCAGTGGAGCTAATACATGTTCCCAAGCTAGTGCTATCTGAAATAATGCGTGATGTTGATTTATTTGTCGGCGTGGCCAGTGTAGGTAATGATCCTCTATGGCAAGATGGTGGCCCAGAGGCAAGACAAGACTATCGAGACTACTGGCATTCATATTCCTTTGGTGACTTAACGGAAATTGCTAAGACTCGTAAAAGTGTTCTTCAACGATTACTTCCACGTTTGAAAATTCGCGATAAAGCAAAGATTGATGGAAAGTTTTTGTTTGTAACTGGGATCAAACATACATACAAGATTCACATTGGAAGCGGTAATATTTTGATTGCGCCTAACGATAAATACCTATGTATAGTTCCAGGGCGCGGCAAAGATAAAAATGTTGATAAGCTTTTCTTGCCGTTTGAAGGGGACAAAGGCCTATCAATTGTGCTTTCTAAAGCGTTCTTACTTGCGGACGACGATAAGATTACAGATCCAACCATTCTAAGTCAGATATAGCTATACGCTGTACAAGCCATTTATGAGAATTGCTTGTACATTAAATGCACAAGTAGGCATGTTACGAGTGTTATAAATAATGTGGGGATAACGACCCGCCAAAAGCGTTTGGCGAAAACGCGCAAATATACAAGGACAAGCATTAAGTGCCTCTTTTTTGCTTTCGTTGTTCGGCTGTAGTTGCGTTTATATAAAGGTAATTTAAATGGTCTTATCAACAGAAATCGAAGCCAAAATTAAAGCGTTGTGTTCGTATGGCGACCGTTTAGCTAGAAGTAATCGTTTTGAAGAGGCTAAGAACATGTACTTCGATGCACTGGAACTCATTCCTGAGCCAGCTTCCGACTACGAAGCATCTACTTGGATTTATGTCGCTTTGGGTGATGCTAATTTTCGAATGCTGGAATTTCAACGAATGAAAAATTGTTTTATTCAAGCAGTTCTTTCAGCTGGTGGAGTAGGGAACCCCTTTATCCACCTTAGGTTAGGACAGGCTTTTTTCGAATTGAATGAACTAAACAAAGCTTCTGAAGAGTTAACACGTGCATATATGTACGCAGGTGAAGAAATTTTCGAAGAAGACGATCCCAAATATTTGGAATTTTTAAAAACAAGAATCTTGATTTGATAAATCCAAATTGTACATTGTGACTAACTCATGAAATAGGAATTGGAAAAGCATTGTCTTCAACAAATCATTCAAAAGCGAAAGGGATGTTTCGCGTTCTAGCAATATTGTTGGTTGTCGTTGGCACGTCTGCCAGTATTCGAGAATTTAATAACGCGCTGTCTCCAGATTCTACCTTCATAGACTTAGTGATTTTGGCTTGTGTCGTCACCTCTACATGCGGAGTGGCGCTCTTTGCGTTAACTGGGCGTATGCCTAGTTGGTTGGCAGCAACCAGAAAATAGTTAAATAAGCCGGCTTCAATTCGGTAACTTTAGTTACTGCAGTCCGGCTAACCCGTAACGTTCAATCAGTTCATCTTTTTAATTCCATCTCCCATATATCGCTAAAAACGCAAATTTAGCCATTAATAGCTAAATTTGCGTTTTTAGCCTTTTGGAGCTAAATTGTCTCTGTGTGGATATTGGAGCTTGAACGTGAAAACGACCAACTGTGCTATCGCCGTGATAAGTGGCGATGTGGTTAACTCAACCAAATTGAATTCTGAGCAATTTGATCAACTGCTGCATCAGCTTAAAACCATTCAAAAATGGATTAGCCAAGGACATGCTGCTAATGACCATAGTATTTCACGTGGTGATGAGTTCCAGACTGTGGTTCACGATATTGAATACGCGTTAAAATATGCGATGTATTATCGAATTGGAATCAAAGCTTTAGGCAAAGCGTTTGACTGCCGAATCAGTTTTGCGATAGCTTCAAATGCAGATCTACGCGATTCGGTTTCGGAATCGATGGGAGAAGCATTTATTCTTTCTGGCCGTGGACTTAAAGACATGAAAAGCAGTCGTCTTTTATTCAGTTCGGACCAACCGAAGTTAGCCAATCAATTTGATTTGTTATTCAAGTATCTTGATAGACAGTTAAGTGATTTAACGGCACGTCAATGTGAAGTGATTTTACCAATGCTTCAAAATGCACAGGCCCTATCAGTGAACGAGTTGTCACAGCAACTTCACATTGCTGCGCCGACGGTCAGTAAATCACTCAAAGCATCGGGTTGGTCATTGATTAATGAGCTTAATGCTCACTTTGCAAAACAAGTATTGGAATTCAAACATGTTTGATTTTTGGGAAGTATTTATATCTTTCTTATTGATTCATATTGTTTTTGATTTTTACCTATTACCAAGCCGACTCAAGCAAGTATCCAAAAGATTAACGTACAAAGATGCTGAGCTGTATTTGCATTCGTTGATATATGGTGCGGCGTTAATCATTCCTGCGCTTATATTGGGCATTGATTGGCGTTCAACGTTTTGGTTGGTCATCATCATGATTGGCGGTCACTTGGCGGTTAACTTGTGGAAAGTCACTGTACGAGATAACAAAACCTTCTCTCATTTTCTATTCGTTCAAAGTGTACTTATCGTTTTGCTTGGGGGGATCGCTTTTCATATGTCCTCCAATGTAACGGTGGAGTCAATTCTAGCCCATGAACGTTTGTTTGATTCTCTTTTGGTGGCAGTAGCTTATCTAGTGATTTTGAAACCCACGTCGGTTGTTATCGGCTATGTGTTAAGCAAGCACTCTATTACAGAGGAAAACGAAAGTGCGCAGGTTAATGGGCTTATTGCTGGTGGAGAATTAATTGGATACTTAGAACGTATTTTGATTCTTACTTTTACGCTGGTGGGAAGCTATGCAGCAGTTGGCTTTGTATTAGCCGCAAAATCCATCTTTCGATTTGGTGATTTGAGCAAGTCAGATGATCGAAGTATTACTGAATATGTGTTGATTGGTACTTTGACTTCGGTGGTTGTAACGACATTACTCGGAGCCGCTGTATCACTTGGTTTAGACGTGAAAATAAAATAGATTCGCAAAAAAAGACAACGAGCATTAGGTACAAGAAGTTTGATCGATTCATTGTACCGGACCAAGAATACACGTCGTCTGTAAAGTGTTGTGGATTTAAATATCCAAGTAATTTATAACGCTTTCATCATCCAAACATCACAGCCTGTGTGTTCCGTTTCCAACGGCTGATCTAGGTGTTCAAAACCCATGCTTTCGTATAATTTGATAGCTGCTGTCATGGTTTTTAGCGTGTCTAGATAGCAGTGGGTAAATCCTTGTTCTTTGGCAAACTCTAAACAAGCAAGGCTTAGTGCTTTCCCGGCGCCTTTACCTCTAGATTTCGGAGAAAGGAACAGCTTTTTCAATTCACACGTCAATGTACTTTCATTAAAAGGTGCAACGCCACATCCTCCCAATACTTCACCGTCTTCGTCGAGAGCGACTAAATATAGACTGGAAAACTCAGGTCCATAGTGCTGGCTCATTGCTTGAACTTCCGGGTCTGATGGTCCGAAGCCTTCACCAACCGCTCCAAACTCTTTACCGACAGTTTCAATAATGTTTTTAATTTCGTCATCATAACGACTGGTAATAGGGACAATTTGTATCGACATACTGCTTAACTTATTTGATTTATTGGATAACCTGAACTTTTTTGTCGTAAGCCAATCTATCAGCGCTGTGCTTTTAGGACAAACAGCAAGTACTAATCAGAATGTCACTATTCATAAGTACAGCTTATGATGAATAATTCCAATTCACATAAAGTAATAGAGGTAGCAATTGCAAAGAGACTATGGGCGAAAAGTTCGATTTATGAGCACTTTATCTCGCAATTCCGCTTTGACGGTTTTATTTGATAGTAAAATCGAACAAATTTTAGCTAAAAGCCTATTTGAGTTTGGCTTTGACTAGCTGTTTTGGTTAGTATAAAAGGCTATTTATCTAATACTTTGTCTCCTTGTTCACGATTGAACGGGGATACCTTATGGACACTACCCAGCGGTAGATGAGGAAACGATGCAAAATCTACAAGAGATCATTGCCAAAGCGACCGCCGCGATTGAATCGGCTGACTCCTTGGTTGCACTCGATGATGTTCGAGTACAATTTCTCGGTAAAAAAGGGGAATTGACGTCTTTATTGCAAAGCCTAGGCAAATTGCCACCGGAAGAGCGCCGTGAAGCAGGCCAAGAAATCAATAAAGGTAAAGGCGCAGTTCAGCAAGCGATTTCGGCTCGTAAAGAAGCCCTACAACGTGCTGAGTTGGAAGCGAAATTGGCAGCAGAAACGATAGACGTTTCACTACCAGGCCGTCGCATTGAAAATGGTGCTATTCACCCAGTAACTCGCACTATCGAGCGTATTGAAAGCTTCTTTGGTGAGCTTGGTTTTACCGTTGAATCTGGTCCAGAAATTGAAGATGACTTCCATAACTTCGATGCATTGAACATTGCTGATGATCACCCTGCACGTACCGATCACGACACTTTCTTCTTTAATCCAAAGTTGATGTTGCGTACCCACACCTCTGGCGTACAGATCCGTACTATGGAAGAGCGTCAACCACCACTTCGCTTTATTGCACCGGGTCGTGTTTACCGCAACGACTACGACCAAACTCACACGCCAATGTTCCACCAAGTGGAAGGCATGTTGATTGACGAGAAAGTTAACTTTGGTCATCTAAAAGGCATTCTTAATGACTTCCTAACTAACTTCTTTGAAGAAGAGTTGGAAGTTCGTTTCCGTCCGTCATACTTCCCGTTTACTGAACCTTCAGCAGAAGTTGACGTTAAGCGTAAAGATGGCAAGTGGTTAGAAATTCTTGGCTGTGGCATGGTGCATCCAAATGTACTGCGCAGCGTTGGAATTGATCCTGAAAAATACTCTGGTTTTGCCTTTGGTATCGGTATCGAGCGTTTGGCTATGTTGCGCTACGGCGTGAACGACCTGCGTTCATTCTTCGAAAATGATCTTCGTTTCCTTAAGCAATTCAAATAATTCGGGGTAGTAAAACATGAAATTTAGCGAATCGTGGCTACGTGAATGGGTTAGCCCTGATGTAAATACTGAGCAACTTGCTCACCAAATCACAATGGCTGGTTTAGAAGTAGATGACGTTTTGCCTGTTGCTGGTGAATTCACTGGCGTAAAAGTAGGTAAGGTTGTCGAATGTGGTCAACATCCTGATGCAGACAAACTTCGTGTAACCAAAGTCGACGTCGGCGAAGACGAACTTCTAGATATCGTTTGTGGTGCTCCCAACTGTCGCCAAGGCCTGAAAGTGGCTGTTGCAACCGTTGGCGCTGTTCTGCCGGGTGATTTCAAAATCAAAAAGGCAAAACTGCGTGGTCAACCTTCTCACGGTATGCTTTGTTCGTTCTCTGAGCTAGGTATCGACGTTGAATCAGACGGCATCTTGGAATTAGTTGAAGATGCACCAATTGGTCAAGATTTTCGTGAGTTCTTATCGCTTAACGATGTCACTATCGATGTAGACTTGACGTCAAACCGCGCCGATTGCTTTAGCCTACGTGGTTTGGCTCGCGAAGTTGGTGTACTAAATCGCCTAGATGCTAACGAGCCAACTGTCGAGGCAGTATCCCCAAGTATTGATGATACCGTTTCTATTGACGTTAAAGCGCCAGCTGCTTGTCCGCGTTACCTTGGCCGTGTTGTTAAGAACGTTAATGTGAAAGCAGAGACGCCACTTTGGATGCAAGAAAAATTGCGTCGTTGTGGAATTCGTTCTATTGACCCGGTCGTAGACATTACTAACTACGTGCTGCTTGAGCAAGGTCAGCCAATGCATGCATTTGATTTGGCTAAGATCGAAGGTGGCATTGTGGTTCGTCTTGCGGAAGCGGGCGAAAAACTCACCTTGCTAGATGGCAATGAAGTTGAACTGACAGCTGAAACACTTGTTATTGCTGACCACAATAAAGCACTAGCCATTGGCGGTGTATTTGGTGGTGAAGAATCTGGTGTTACTTCTGAAACAACAGACATCTTGTTTGAATGTGCGTTCTTCGCTCCGGATCATATCCGTGGTCGCGCAAGAACTTATGGTCTGCATACTGATTCTTCAATGCGCTACGAGCGTGGTGTGGATTACGATTTGCAGTACCATGCAATGGAGCGCGCGACTCAGCTTTTGGTTGAGATTTGTGGCGGTGAAGTTGCTCCAGTTGTGGCGGTTGAATCAGAAGCGGATCTTCCTAAGCCAAATACTGTTTCCTTGCGTCGTGAAAAGCTAGATGACTTGTTAGGTCACCATATCCCAGATTCTGATGTGGTTGAAATTCTAGAAAGACTAGGTCTGACTGTTGTAACAACAGACAATGGTTGGTCAGCGACGGCACCAACATGGCGTTTTGACATTGCTATCGAACAAGACTTGATAGAAGAAGTCGGTCGAATCTACGGTTACGACAACATTCCTAATCAAGCGCCAATTGCTACGCTAGCAATGAATGATCACAAAGAAGCACGTCTGCCGCTAAAACGCGTTCGCGATTTATTGGTTGACCGCGGTTTCTACGAAGCTATCACTTACAGCTTTGTTGAGCCAGAGCAGCAGAAACTCATTGTTCCAGAAGTCGACGCATTGATTCTGCCAAACCCAATTTCTGCTGATATGTCAGCAATGCGCTTGAACCTAATTCAAGGCTTGCTGAATACGGTTTCTCGCAACCAAAAACGTCAGCAATCTCGTGTACGAGTATTTGAACACGGTTTGCGTTTTATTCCTGATGAGTCAGCTGAGAACGGCATTCGCCAAGAACCAATGCTGGCAGCAGTGATTTCTGGTGCGCGTAGCGAAGAGCATTGGTCAATTGAGACAGAAACCGTTGACTTCTTTGACTTGAAAGGTGACCTAGAAGCGATTCTTGAGCTTACAGTTAAAGACAAGTCATTTAGTTTTGTTCCAGCTGAGCATCCTGCACTACACCCAGGGCAAACCGCAGCTATCGTCATTGATGATGTACCAGTTGGTATCATTGGTACCGTTCACCCAGACCTTGAGCGCAAATTTGGCTTGAACGGCCGCACTATTGCCTTTGAGATTGAGTGGAATGCGATCGCTGAGCGTGTAATTCCTGAAGCTGTAACTCTATCTAAGTTCCCATCAAACCGTCGTGATATCGCTTTGGTTGTTGATGAGACGGTAAGTTCTAGCGACGTTGTCGATGCTTGTCTTGCATCGGAAGCGGAATTCTTAGTAGACGCTAGCTTGTTCGACGTTTACCAAGGTAAAGGCGTTGAAGAAGGTAAGAAAAGTTTGGCTATTGCACTGAGCTTGCTATCTACTGAACGCACCTTAGAAGATACGGATATTCAAGCAGCAGTAGACGCTGCAGTTGCAAAAGCATCTGAACTGACTGGTGCTGTGTTGCGTGACTAACTATTGGTGTGTTGATCAACACGCTTTTGAATCAAGAGCCCGGACTTTGTCCGGGTTTTTTTATGTCTACCTTTTCTCTGCTGATTTAAGTTTTTGTCTATCTCATCAGCGTCGCAACAAATTAAGCTATGCTCATTTAAGCCCCAAAAAAAGAGTGCTCAGTTAACTGAGCACTCTGGCTATTCAAAATCCTCGACAGGAACAGCTATATCCGAACCGTTGTGTGTACAGCATTTACGCTGGCGGCCAAGCAAACACAAGGCATAGCTAGGGGTTTATCCAAGACTTTGAATGGTAAGAAAACGCAACGTTTTTCTTACTGGGTACCTTTCAGTGTAGACACAGATCTTTTCACTCGCCAATTGTCAATACATTTCCTTAAGAACAAAAATGCATATAAGGATCCTATCCCTTTCAAAAAGCAAAAGATCATAATTTATAAAAATAAAATGCCGTTTTACTATGTGGCTCACACAAATTGAGTGCTAAAATCATTTAAAATGAAATCACGTTTCAAATAAGCCAGTATGCTGTGCTGGCCATGTTAAAGCATCGAGTTGAAGTAATGGGCTTAACAAAAATTGCCGTGATCGGCGAATGTATGGTTGAAATTCAAGAGTCCGGACAAGGCATGCGCCAAGGTTTCGGTGGAGATACACTCAATACGGCAGTCTACCTTGCTCGATTGACTGGTCAGTCTGATCTAGACATCACGACGCGTTATTTTACTGCGCTAGGGGCAGATGCTCTCAGCACCAAAATGATTTCTGCTTGGGAACATGAGGGTGTGGATAGTCAATATGTCGCCAGATATGAAGACAAGCTTCCCGGTTTGTACATGATCAACAATTTGCCGAATGGTGAACGAGAATTTTACTACTGGCGCAATGATGCGGCAGTAAGAGAATGGCTAGATCGCGAAAGTGAAGAAAAGCTCTACGACCAATTAAGCGGTCACCAGATCATTTACTTGTCTGGCATCACTTTAGCGGTTCAATCTCCGGAAAACACGGCAAAGCTGTTTAGATTGCTAACTCGCTTAAAACTTGAAGGCGCCAAAATCGTCTTTGATTCAAATTATCGTCCAAGACTCTGGGTGTCGCCAGCTCAGGCGAGGATCCGTTACGAGCAACTATACCGCCTAGTTGATATTGCGTTGTTAACGTTCGATGACGAGCAACTTCTATACGGTGACACCAGTATTGAAGACACCAAAAAACGACTACAACCTTATGAGCTGGATGTATTAGTACTCAAGCAGGGTGGTGACGGTTGTCAGGTGATAACCAAAGATGAAGAAACTCTGGTACCAACTCAGAAGCTTCACAAAGCAGTGGATACCACCGCAGCTGGTGACTCGTTCAACGCGGGTTTTCTATTCAAACTGATTCAAACTCAAGACCCAATTCAAGCTGCTAAGGCAGGGCATGCGTTAGCGGGCGAAGTTATTCGCCACAAAGGGGCGATCATCGAACGCCACCATATGCCAAAAATCTAAACTAATCATGGAGTTCACTATGAGCGAGTTGTCGCTAGAACAAAAACTACAGGCACTAAAAGTTGTACCTGTGATTGCAATTAACGACGCTGAGCAAGCGGTCGGTTTAGCCAAAACCTTAGTTGATAACGGGTTGCCTTGTGCAGAGGTCACATTCCGTACCGAAGCCGCTGCCGAATCTATCCGTTTGATGCGTGAAGCGTACCCAGAAATGCTGATTGGCGCGGGTACTGTATTGACCACTCAGCAGGTTGACCAGGCCATTGAAGCCGGTGTGGATTTTGTTGTGAGCCCGGGCTTTAACCCAACGACCGTTCGTTACTGTCAGCAACGCGGTGTAGCGATTGTTCCAGGCGTGAACAACCCAAGCCTAGTTGAGCAAGCAATGGAAATGGGTCTAAAAACGCTGAAGTTTTTCCCAGCCAGCGCCTCTGGCGGTACTGGAATGCTTAAAGCACTAAACGCGGTTTACCCAGTGAACTTTATGCCAACAGGTGGTGTTTCAGCAGCGAACATTGGTGAGTATCTAGAGATACCTTCAGTGTTGGCGTGTGGTGGTACATGGATGGTACCGGGCAAACTTATCGATAACGAAAACTGGGAAGAGATTGGTAAGCTAGTTCAAGACGCAGTATCTGCGTTGGCATAACAGATAAGAGAAAGCAGCAGTATGGCTTCGAATTTGTTCACACCGTTTCTCACTTGGTGGCCAAGTGTTAATCGCAATACATTAAAAGCAGATGTTCTCGCGGGGTTAACCGGTGCGATTATTGTGCTCCCTCAAGGTATTGCTTATGCGATGATTGCAGGCTTACCACCAGTGTATGGCCTGTATACGGCAATAGTTCCTGCCATACTTGCTGCAATGTTTGGTTCCTCTCGGCACCTTATATCTGGACCAACGGCGGCGTTGTCCGTCATTGTTTTTACTACCATCAGCCCGTTTGCTGAGCCGGGCACACCACTTTACATACAGTTGTGTCTCACACTGACGTTATGTGCCGGTATTCTTCAGCTATTGATGGGAATGCTGCGCTTTGGCGCGGTGGTCAACTTTGTATCGCACTCAGTGGTATTGGGTTTCACTGCTGGCGCTGCGGTAGTGATTAGCGCCAGCCAGCTCAAGCATGTATTTGGATTAGAGTATCAATCGGGTAGCACCGCAATTGATAACCTGATTCTATTTGCAAACCACATTGGCGATACCAATGTGGTTGCATCGCTTATAGGTTTGATCACGATTGCAGTTTGTGTGCTGATTAAACGCGTCTATCCCAAACTGCCCAATATGCTTTTTGCTATGCTGGCCGCAATGGCACTGGCGTATTTACTTAATGGCCAAGGGCAAGATGTTCGCCTAGTGGGTGAAGTATCCAGCGCATTTTTACAGCTTTCAGTTCCTGGCTTCGACTGGACCACGATAGAGTCCATGGCGACCGGCATTATTGCCGTTGCCTTATTAGGTCTAGTCGAAGCCATTTCTATCGGGCGCTCGGTTGCACTCAAATCTAAACAGCGCATTGATAGTAACCAAGAATTTGTCGGACAGGGCGTTTCCAATATCGCTGGCGCATTCTTCTCTTGCTATGTGTCGTCGGGCTCATTTACTCGCAGCGGTGTTAATTACACCAGTGGCGCGCAGACCCCACTTGCTTCGGTATTTGCAGCGTTATTCCTGCTGCTGATCATGATGTTTTTTGCCGATTACGCTGCCTATATCCCGATTGCAGGTATGGGCGGATTGTTATTGGTTGTCGCTTATAACCTAGTGGATGTTGAGCACATTAAAGATGTGATTGAGCACGACAAGAAAGAAGCGCTGGTGTTGGTGTCCACGTTTATCGCCGCTTTGTTCTTACATCTTGAACTGTCGATCTATGTTGGTGTTGCGGTGTCCTTATATTTCTATTTGCGTAAAACGTCTAGACCGCAAGTTGACGTGTTGGACGAGGATGATTTCGAAGATCACTACCCACTCGATCAAGACACCAAAATCGTCAGAATCAATGGCTCGATATTTTTTGGTTGTGTGCAGCACCTAGACCAAGAGCTTAAAAACTTAAATGCCAAGCGGCTCATTATTCTCGGTCGGGGTATTAACTTTATCGACCACTTGGGTGTGCAAATGCTGGATGAATTTGTCTCGCAAAGCCAGCAAGACATCTATTTCTGTCGATTCAAATCCACGCCCAAACAGACGCTTTTGAAACAAGCTCATCATATTAACGAAGAGCAGTTTAATGACAGATTAACTCCTTTATTAACGAGATTTAGCCAAGAGACTTAACAATGAAAATACTGGTAACAGGAGGTTGTGGCTACATAGGAAGTCACGCCTGTGTGTCCTTAACCCAAGCTGGCTACACGCCAATTATTTTGGACAACTTTTGTAACAGCAGCCCGGCGATTTTGGCACCGTTAGAAAACTTAATGGGAAAGAGTCCAATCTACTACGAGGGTGACATCCGTGACAGCGTGATTTTGAGCCGCATATTTAGCGAGCATGATATTGATGCCGTTATCCATTTTGCAGGCTTAAAAGCGGTGGGTGAGTCGGTTGAAAAACCACTTCATTATTACGATAACAACGTCAGTGGAACGCTGAATCTTGTCGATGCAATGGCGAAAGCAGATGTTAAAACCTTGATCTTTAGCTCTTCAGCAACGGTGTACGGCGATCCTAAGCGCGTTCCGATTAAAGAAACGGACGAAACAGGTGGTACGACTAACCCATATGGTACGAGTAAACATATGGTTGAACGTTGTCTGACTGACTATGCGGCTGCGAATTCAGATTGGAGCATCACTTTACTTAGATACTTCAATCCAATTGGTGCACACCCATCGGGCACTATTGGTGAAGACCCAAGTGGTATTCCAAACAATCTAATGCCATTCATTACACAAGTAGCGGTGGGCAGACGCGAAGTCTTATCCATCTTTGGCGATGACTACCCAACCAAAGATGGTACGGGTGTACGTGACTACATTCACGTTGAAGATCTGGTTGACGGTCATATTGCCGCCCTTGAAAAGAAAGGCAAAGAGTCTGGTTTACATGTTTACAACCTAGGCACCGGCAATGGCGTCAGTGTGTTGGAAATGGTTGAAGCAATGAATGAAACCACGGGTCGATTGCTGGCTACCAAAATTGAGCCGCGCCGAGCAGGGGACATTGCCGAGTGCTATGCCGATGCAACTAAAGCAGAAGCTGAACTTGGTTGGACTGCAAAGTACACATTGAGTGACATGGTTGCCCACAGTTGGAACTGGCAAAAACTGAATCCAACTGGCTACCAGAAGTAATCAATCTTTTAAGAGTAAGCGTTATGAGTAACCACACAGAATTCGATGCAACAGAGCATCCACATCGTCGTTTTAATCCGCTAATTGGCGAATGGATCTTGGTGTCTCCACACCGTGCAAAAAGACCATGGCAAGGACAGCAAGAAGCAACCGAAGATCAGCAATTGCCATCTTATGATAAGAGCTGTTTCCTTTGTCCGAGCAATGAACGCATTAGTGGTGATGTAAATCCAGACTACAAAGGCACTTTTGTTTTTAAAAATGATTTTGCTGCACTGACTCCTGGTGCTCCGATGGCTGATACCCATCACGATCCGTTACTTAAAATGGAAAGTGCTCGCGGCGAGAGCCGAGTTATTTGTTTTTCTCCTGATCACAGTAAAAGCTTGCCTGAGTTGCCGCTTGAAGCGATCCACCACGTAGTCGATACCTGGGTTGAGCAAACACAAGATCTTGGTGAGCAGTATCCTTGGGTACAAGTGTTTGAAAACAAAGGCGCCACTATGGGGTGCTCTCAGCCTCATCCACACGGTCAGATTTGGGCAAATAGCTTTATTCCCACTGAAGTCGCGAAAAAAGACACACACCAAGCGAATTATTTTGCTGAGCATGGTCGTCAGTTGTTAGCAGACTACGTCTCTCGTGAGCTTGAGCACCAAGAGCGCGTTGTTGTAGAGACGGAACATTGGGTTGTTGTTGTGCCTTATTGGGCAGCTTGGCCGTTTGAAACTATGGTCTTACCAAAATCGCCAGCAGCGCGATTGACGGATTTAACCGCTGAGCAAAAAACCGATCTCTCTGCGGCAATCAAAGCCATCACCATTAAATACGACAATTTGTTTAACTGCTCTTTCCCTTATTCAATGGGTTGGCACGGCGCACCATTTAAGCAAGACGAGTCGCCAGAGCATTGGGTCGTTCACGCCAGTTTTTATCCGCCACTTCTAAGAAGTGCAACGGTTAGAAAGTTCATGGTCGGGTACGAAATGTTTGCAGAAAGCCAGCGTGACCTGACTCCTGAGCAGGCGGCAGAGCGACTACGTTCGTTGCCAGGCATACACTACAAACAAAAGTAGTGCATCACATTTGATAAGTTGTCAGGAATTGTGCCTGAGCCTTATCACATTAACTAAAGACAAAATTTTTTTGACTTTAAATCTAGATGAAACAATGTTTCAATAAATAAAAATCAGAGTTTCTTTCTCGTTTTATGGAGAAACGAAACCAAAAAAACAAAAGGTAGTAGTAATGATTTTGGATTCATTCAATCTTGACGGTAAGGTTGCACTAGTAACGGGTTGTAATACCGGTCTTGGCCAAGCTATGGCGGTAGCGTTGGCACAAGCGGGCTGTGATATCGTTGGCGTTAACTATTCTGATCCTGAAGGCACACCTGCAATGGTCGAAAAACACGGCCGTAAGTTCCACTCAATCATTGCTGATTTAAGCAAACACGAAGAAATCAACCGCGTTGTTGATGAAGCAGTAAGCCTAGCGGGACGTCTTGATGTGTTGGTTAACAACGCGGGTATCATCCGCCGTAACGACGCAATCGACTTTACTGAGCAAGATTGGGATGACGTTATGAACGTCAACATCAAGAGCGTATTCTTTATGTCTCAAGCGGTGGCTAAGCAATTCTTGTCACAAGGTAACGGCGGTAAGATCATCAATATCGCGTCTATGTTGTCTTTCCAAGGTGGTATCCGTGTTCCGTCTTACACAGCCTCTAAGAGCGCGGTAATGGGTGTTACCCGTCTACTGGCAAATGAGTGGGCATCAAAAGGCATCAACGTCAATGCGATTGCTCCGGGTTACATGGCAACAAACAACACGGAAGCATTGCGTGCTGACGAAAAACGTAATCAAGAAATCCTAGAGCGTATTCCTGCAAATCGTTGGGGCCTACCGACTGACCTTGCTGGTCCAGCTGTATTCTTAGCGTCACCAGCGTCTGACTACGTTAACGGCTACACAGTGGCGGTTGATGGTGGTTGGCTTGCACGCTAATTAACACCGATAACAAAGGGCTGCATTTCGCAGCCCTTTTTGTTTTTACGAATAAAAATGAAATGCTGTTTTAAAAATGTGAGCGAGATTAATGATTCACTGTAAAGAGTGATTTATTATTAAAACATCGCAAGCATTAGTGTTTTGCTGCTGCAATTTATAGAGAGTGTATTCCTATGACCGAATCAATCCAGCTTCGTGCTCTGCCAAAAGCGTTAGACGAGCAACGAGTGCTAAATCATCTTCACACTGTTGTCGATTCAATTAAACGCAACATCCCAAAAATCGGTGAGCGCAACCCAAAGATTGGTACTGAAAACCACAACTGGCAGTACTGTGAGCAATTTGACTGGGTATCTTCATTTTGGACGGGTCAACTTTGGCTAGCTTACCAAATGACGTCAGAGCAGCAGTTCAAAAACAGCGCTAAATTGCGCAAGAGCTACTTTGCGGACATGCTACTAGATCCGTTCTGGTTGGATCACGATTTGGGTTTCCAATACAGCTTAAGCTGCGTGGCAGACTACAAGCTTACAGGCGATGAAGAATCAAAGATGATGGCGATTCGCGCTGCTGATCACCTGATTCATCGCTTTAGAAAAATCGGTGGTTATATCGTTGCTTGGAATGATACTCACCCGCTTGGCCCTGAAATTACTCAAGGCAAATCAATCATTGATTCGCTGCAGAACACAGCATTGCTTTACTGGGCATCAGAAGTTACTGGCTCACCGGTCTACGCCAAAGCGGCAACCCGCCACAGCGAAACACTAGCGAAGCACATCGTGCGTGATGACTTCTCAACTTACCACTCGTTTAACTTCCACCCAGTGACTCAAGAGCCAATCAAAGGCGAAACCTTCCAAGGTTACGCAGATGATTCTTGTTGGGCGCGAGGTCAGTCTTGGGCGGTACACGGTTTTGCACAAACTTACCTTTACACAGGTGACAAGAAGTTCCTCGAGCTTGCGAAGAAGCTAGGCCGCTATGCGGTTGAGCAAATCACAGACGATGGTGTTCCTGTCTGGGATTACTCACTACCGTTAGATGAAATCCAGTACAAAGACAGCTCTGCGGGTGCGATTACAGCAGCGGGTCTATTACTGATTTCTCAGTGCATCGAAGACAACGAAGAAGAAGCAAAACAGTTCCGTGACTGGGGTTTGTTCTTGCTGCAAGGTCTGATGGATAGCTGTGACTTAACAGCTGATGAAAATGCCTTGGGTCTACTGGCTCACGGTGCGTCATTTGTCAAAGTCGGCCTATGCGACAACATGCTTCCTTACGGTGATTACTACTACCTTGAAGCACTGATGCGCGCTAACGGATATCAGAAGTTCTTCTGGTAATTCCTCAGTCTTTTCAAAGACACAGATTTAAGTAATTGCGGGCGGTTGGGATAGTTTGCCCTTTACAGATTCCAATCGCTCGTCCCTTTTGTAAGACCCTTTAAGAAGATTCCCTTCTTACTATCCATTGTTGGAGATTAGCCATGACTACGGCGACCAATGGCAAAGGCCATATGACACTTCCTGTCGAAGTTGGACAAGAAGAAGTAGTGTTAGATCTATACAAGCGCTGGCAAGCGGACGCATTACGCGACAGTGATGGGACCACAATGCCAGATTCATTGGCTCAGCAAGATAGCGATATCTATTCTGTTATGTGTTTGGTTCGTGCAGATCAAGAATTTGCTAACCAGCATCCAGAATACCTACACCGCAAATACTTGATGTCTTTCCCTGTGACCGCAATGGACGAAACGGTTGTGATCAACCCGCTAGATGGTTACAGCAAAGATAAATACGAGCTTGACGATGACAGCAATCCAAAAGATTGGTGGGAAGTACGTAACCGCACTACCAACGAAGTGATCAGCAAAGACAACTGGGACTTTGATATTGCAAACAGTACGGTCACTGTAACCAATGTGACCCCATACCATGAGTACGCCGTGACATTTATGGCGCGCCAAGTGTGGGACAGCGTGTCTATGTACAATGCGCTAACCAACGATTGGAAAGGGCCACGAATCAAGAGCTTGGACCCGTACCACCCAGAGTGCCGCGCGCATCTTATTAAATATTTTCAAAAGTGGTTGGACGAGCATCCAAACACTACCGTAGTGCGTTTTACCACGTTTGCGTTCCTATTTGTCATTGATACGGGTGAGAAAAACCAAGATATCTACCGCGACTGGACTGGCTATGGCGAAACGGTTAGCCCACGTGCGCTAGAAGATTTTGAAAAACGCTTTGGCTACAAGTTGTCACCAGAAGATTTTGTCGATGCTGGTTACTACAACGGGACTTACAAGGTGCCAAGTCAGCGTTACCGCGACTGGATGACGTTTGTGCAAGATTTCGTGGTCGAGTTTGCAGGTGAACTGGTTGAAATGGCACACAAAGCGGGCAAAAAAACCGCGATGTTCCAAGGTGACCACTGGATTGGTACTGAACCTTTCTTAGCGTCTTACCAAAAGATTGGTTTGGACATCAACATTGGTGCAGTAGAAGACGGTGTGGCATTGCGTCGTTTAACGGATTCTGACGGCGATCAGATTCGCGAAGCGCGTTTTTACCCATACTTCTTCCCAGATGTGTTCCGCGAAGGCAACGATCCAGTTGTCGAGTCTATGTCTAACTGGACTAAGATTCGCCGCGCAATGCTGCAAAAGCCGCTTGATCGCATTGGTTACGGTGGTTACTTGTCACTAGCGAATAAATTCCCACACTTTATTGATCACGTTACTGAGATTTCGGCGGAGTTTGGTGAATACCTAGAAAACACGCAAAGAACCGAATCGAAAAAAGTGGCGGGCAAAATTGCCGTGCTAAGTGCGTGGGGTAAAGCGCGTAGCTGGCTACAAAACCAAGCGAAAGATCAGCGCTTCTACGTGCCACCACGTCCAGACGTGATGGAGTTTGTTGGTAACAACTTGCTAGAGTGTCTATCTGGTTTGCCATTTGAAGTGGAATTTATCAGCTTTGAAGACATCGCCACTAACGGTATCAGCGATGACATCAAAGTCGTGATCAATACTGGTGATGCGAATTCTGCATGGAGCGGCGGTGATTGTTGGGACAACGCGGACGTATTGGTTGAACTGCGTAAGTTTGTTGCCAATGGCGGCGGCTTGTTGGGCGTAACTGATCCATCGGCATTCCAGAAGAACGGACGTTACTTCCAGTTGGGTGACGTGTTCGGCTTAGAGAAAGAAACGGCACTCACTATGGGTCGTGTAGCAATGCCTCTAGAGCTCGATACAGCGCATTACTTGAGCCAATTCGTGTCATCTGACATTGATTTTGGTAACGCAAGTTACGTCTACCCACAAGCAGAAAACTTATCTGTGATTGCAGCTCAAGGTCAGCACCTTGCGTTGACAGCACGTGAATACGGCGAGGGTAGAGCGGTTTACTTAAGCAACTTACCTTTCGATATGACCAATGCCCGTTTGCTTCAACACATCCTAGTATGGCTTGGCCAAAACGATGCGCAAGAACAACCATGGTTGTCTAAGCATACATTGGTGGACGTGGCTTACTTCCCTGAAACGGGTAAAGCAACCGCGGTTAACTTTAGCGCGCAGCCGCAAACCACATCTGTGCTAGATACTAAAGGCAATACGGTTGAACTGTCATTAGCACCTTACGAGTGGAAGTGGCTCGACGCCTAATCTAACCAAGAGTTTGGGGTGCCTTCTGGCACCCCTTTTTGTTTTACCAGATTTCATTCAGTTATTGAGGACGTCTTTATGGTTTCTCAACACCATATTGAAATAAAGACCAAACTGGCCGATTTGTACTCCGAGCTCAGCCTAGGGCCTTTTGAGAGCGGTGAATTGTCAGAGCGCAAAAACAAACTTATTTCAGATTTTGAAGCCAATCGAGGTTGGCCTGATATTGACTTACCAGAGGGTAAAAAAGATGGCTTGATACTTAAAGCCTACTTGGAAAACGTTAATTTTATTGCTGCGTTCGCTTATCGATTTAACGACGATGAGTCTATTAAAACGAGCATTGCCGCTTTGGAATACTGGTTCTCATTAGATCTGGAAAACTGGAATTGGTGGTGGAATCAGATTGGGCCGCAGCGTTATCTCGGCCCTATCGCGTTTTACATTGAAGATTCATTGACTGACACGTTAAAGCAACAGCTTAGCGCCATTTTTCCTACGAGCCCGTCAATGACAGGCGCCAACTTGGCCGATTTGTGTCAAGCCAGTGCGTTAGGAGCGTTACTAGATGGAAATTCTGAGCAGTTAAAACAAGCACTTTGCCGCCTTCAAGAAACCTTTGAAATAACCACTTCTGAGGGAATGCAAGCAGACTTTTCATACCAGCAGCACGGCGAACAACTGCAAAATGGTGGCTACGGTGAATCTTTCCTTAATGTGGTGCTACCGTGGGCTTATTCGTCCGTTAATACGCAATTTCGCTTCGAGCAAGCCAATATAGATTTGCTGGTGAACTACTTTTTAGACGGAAGTATGTGGATGACCAAGCAAGGGCGCTGGGATTACAACGTTTGTGGCCGCGCTATTGCTAAACCGGATTTAGAAAAACCGAATTATCACTTGGTTCTGGCGGCTCAAGCCAAGATGCTACTGGATATTAAGCCGCAACTCAGCGCTCGTCTTGAACCTTGCCTTAAACACTTCCAAGGCGAAGACTACCCATATCGGGGCTACAAAAATTTCTGGCGTTCTGACTATTGCGCTTATGTTTCGAAGAACTATTCCGTTTCCGTCAAAGGCAATTCAGAGCGCATCATCCCCATTGAAACCGGCAATCAAGAAAATCTAAAGGGTTTCTGGTTAGGTTTTGGCTCGATGAACATCAATATTGATGGCGATGATTATCGAGATATTTATCCAGCGTGGGATTGGACGAAAATTCCTGGTGTGACTTGTCCACAATGGGAATCGGCTGCTCACGAATGGGGGCAAATAGAACAATCAACCAATTGGACCGGCGGTACGGGAGTCAACGGCCAAGGCTTGTTTGTCTTCCAGCTCGATTGCCAAAACACTCAAGCAATGAAGTCGTGGTTTTTCTATCAAAATACCGTTGTGGCCTTAGGTGCAGGAATCTGTTCCTCTAATCCAAACCCAATTTTTACCACACTGAATCAAACTCGATTGAAAAGTAGCGTGAAGTTGGATAACCAAGATTTGAACGTAAATTGTGTAAAAGATGGTACTTCGACACACGTGAAAACTTGGGTGCACCACAATCGAACCGGATATTGGCTGTTAAAAGGAGATGCCGAACTAAAATGTCCAACTAGGCAAAAAAATTGGCAAGCCATTAACCAGTGGCAAGAAAGTAGTGACGAAGAGGTATCACTGTTTGAGTTATCTATCGCTCACGGCTTAAGCCCAGAAAATCAAGAATATCAGTATGCGATAAGTCTTGATACTTCGGTTGAGCAAATGAATGAGCTAATAGAGCACCCACCGTTTGTGGTCGCTGAAAACACGGCGCAGTTGCAGGCAGTTGTGTTTAAAAATCCGCATGAAGCGCAGTTTGAGTATCCGAGCATTCAAGCCAACTTTGCAGAAAAAACCGACCTTAAACTGTGTGGCGGCATTAGTTTGTCTGTTAGTACAACTTGTTTGCTGGCTATTGAATTTAACCGCGGCGGTATTAACGGCTCTATCTCAACACCGGGCTGCGCTAAAGCGGTACAAGTCATCATTCAGTACAAAGACAAAACGTTTTCTCACACCATAACCACACCAGAAGACCCGCATATGGTTGGAAAATCAGTGGAATTTACAATTAAAAACAATGAACAGTGGAGCATCCAATGACAATTTTTCACTCGAACTCTTTTGAACTTGAGCTCGTAGAACCCGGAATTTCTCGCAAGATCCTTGCTCACAATGACAACATTATGGCTGTCGAAGTCCATTTTTCTGAAGGTGCAATAGGTGTTGCTCATAGCCATGACGCTCACGATCAAATGACGTATGTGATAGCAGGGAAGTTTGAGGTGACGGTCGACGGCGTAACCAAAATCATTGAAAAAGGGGATGGTTTTCTTGCGAGCCGCCACATCGAACACGGTGTAAAAGCGCTGACCGAAGGCGCTGTTTTGCTCGATGTGTTTAACCCTAAGCGCGACGACTTTTTGTAATCAAGATTAAAGCGATAGCTGGCTAATCGCCGAGGGCTTTTATTGGCGGTCTGCACGCTATTGTTTGTTTTATAGAAAAATAAATGTATAAGTATTCCCAAGTACTTGTTTTAGTTAGTCGCCTCGGGTACTTGGGAATTTTGCGATCTATAGGGAAGGGACTTTGTTACAAACGCTGCAAACTAGAAACGCTAAAGAAGCGGACAGTCAATTTTTGTATCAACTCAAAAAGCAAACCGAATTTCAGGCTATAAAAGACACCTTTGGTTGGGATGATAAGATTCAGTGGGACTACCATCTCGAAGAGTTACAGAAAGGTATGCCGACCATAGTCATGCACCAAGATAGGGATATAGGTAGCTTTCTGATCCAAGACCACTCAACGCACAGAGAGTTTGCTCGCTTTTTTATCCTTCCAGAGTACCAAGGACAGGGCTTTGGGCGAGAAATACTATTGCATGCGTTTGATACTTCACTTCCTATTAAACTTAGTGTGTTGAAGGTGAACCCTGTATTGGACTTGTATCGTAAATTTGGCTTTGAAATAGAATCGGATGATCAGTATTTCTTCCATATGATAAAGCCAGCGCGGTCAGTTTAACTCTATCTTTAATGGAGAAATACTTGAGATAAAACTTGTGCGCAATACAATAGTGAAAACTCTAAATGACTTTTCCTATGAGCAATCTCGACGACCAGAAACAAGCCAAACCCAATGACGAAGTGAGCTTAAAGTTGGAAGACCAAATTTGTTTTCCACTTTATAGTGCGGCAAACGCAATGGTTCGCGCTTATCGGCCACTGCTCGATGAAATTGGCCTAACTTACCCGCAATATCTGACCATGATGGTGCTTTGGGAGCAAAATGGTCTTGCCGTCAAGGAATTGGGCGAGCGTCTACATTTAGACTCAGGCACACTGACACCGTTATTGAAGCGTCTGGAATCAAAACATCTGTTGGTTCGCGCTCGCAGTGAAACTGACGAACGTGCTCGAGTCATCAAACTAACGGAGCAAGGCCAACAACTTTACAAACAAGCGCTGTCTATACCAGAACAGCTAGTATGCAATGTTTCTATGAATACTGACGAGTTACTGCAGCTAAAAGCCCTGTGTAATAAGTTACTCTCAGAATCTGATAACACGACAAGTAAATAGAAACGCAATTTACTTCAACTCACGAACTTTTAGCTTGTAAACAGAGCGCTTTTGAAATCGTACTGTAAACATCCAAGTTGATTGTAAATTCCAATTTACAGCGCAACATGTTTGGTATCGGTGTTCTGATTTCAAAATTGATATCAAACAAGAATCTAGGTCACTAGGTCAACTAGCTTTATAGATAGTTAAAGCGAATCTAAGTGGCCTTGTTATGCGAACCTTAACCATCAAAACGATTGGATTTGACACCCAAGAAACAACAGTGGTGCCCATCTCTTGTGCAGACATTCTTTTCCGTTTGTTGCCTAGCTCAATTAAGCAGCTGTTTGATACCAACCCAGAAGCCATGAGCACTTATCAGACTTACACCAAAAGCAAGTTTGTTACTGGAAAATTCCTCGAAATTAGCGATGAACAACAAGGTAAAAAAGCGATATTTACCATATCCGATTAGGTTTAGCGTTTTCCATTTGGGTGACAGTGTAGATATACTGGCGGCAACCCAAAGGAATTTAAATGATCAGACTTGCCACTAAAAACGATGCTCAAGCTATTTCCGCATTGTGTATTAATGTATGGATAGAAACCTATAGCTACAACGGCGTCGAGCCAGTACATGCCGAATATGTATTGGAGAATTTTTCTTGCGCTAACGTGGGTGATTGGATCAAGAATCACATAACCTTTGTGGCGCTTTCCGATTCCCAAGCTGTTGTCGGCGTAATAGTGATCAACGATAACAACGAAATCGTGACGCTTTACGTTCACAGTTGTGCCAAAGGGCAGGGTGTAGGTAAAGCTCTGATAGAACAGGCAAGAAAAAGTCAGAAAGAAAATTCAACTCATCGACCTTTGTTCTTAACTTGCTGGGAAGGCAATGATAGTGCCATCGCCTTTTATCAGAAGGTTGGCTTTATTCAAGCCGGAGAAACTTACTTTGAACTCGGAACAGAGCAACACCGTAATATCATTTTCCGTGATCGAAAATAACAACCTGTTACAGTTAGCGTTTTTGGATTTTTCACTCTTAACTATCTCCCGCCTAACATTTCTCTGACCATCAAGTGACGAACTTGTATCACTCTGTGACCAAATTCGTCTTTCTTGTAGCGAAAACTAAGATTTCGAGTTGCAGCACGTTATGGGAACTCCAATCCGAGTGTGTATCGAACTTGAGATATTATGGGAACAAATTTCAATCGGTGGCGTCAAACTAACTGATGAATATGATGTTTTAGTCTCTTGATTGTATTTCGTTCGTACAAGGTAGCGCCTTTTTTATCTGAATCATCTATCGACTTGAATGGTATTCATTGAGTCTAAGTACATATAAGTGAAGTGGTGACAGTATGCGACATTTAGCTATGGCAATCGTGATTAAAAACGACACTGTTTTGTTGCAACGCCGGCTGCGTCCGGGTAAAGGCATGGTATTTGAATTTCCGGGTGGTTCGGTAGAATCGCGCGAATCCGGGATTGAAGCC
Organism: Vibrio sp. ABH4_348; assembly: GCF_056159765.1. Lineage (NCBI taxonomy): Bacteria > Pseudomonadati > Pseudomonadota > Gammaproteobacteria > Vibrionales > Vibrionaceae > Vibrio > Vibrio sp. ABH4_348. Next base: position 1,290,995 of record NZ_JBSWVW010000001.1, read on the forward strand.
GCAAAACGAGAGCTATTTGAAGAAACCAAGTTAACCGCGCGCTCTGTGGTGGGCTGTCACTCGGCGACAAATCAATATGGTGGTGACATTCACTACGTCATATTGACCGTTGATCCGGATGCAGAACCCCAACCAGATTCCCAGAGACAGCAGTCTTTTTACTGGTTAACAGTTGACCAAGTTCCGTTGGCAGATATGTACCCGTCTGACATTAATTTTATTCGAACGCACTTAACGCCATTTGTCACTCACTATGATGCAGCACAGACGGCCTGATGTGAACGAATTAGAAAACTCAAACTTATGTTCCTGTTACACGCAACTACTGAACTTTACGTCTAAACCCATTTACCGCATTCGCTGTCATTGTCTGACCTGCCAGTCGTTCTATCAACATTGGTTCAACGATGAATGCGTGTATTTGGCTCGTGATATCGAAGGTTTAGATCAACTGGACATAACCTTTGAGAGAAAACAAAAAGGCGGAATAGCCATTTTACGTGGAACCTGTAATCAATGTGGTAAACCTGCATTCAGTAAAACACCAGACAACGCGCTTGTTCCTCTGGTGATGTTGCCGACACAACATTGTCCAAATACCCAAGGCATCAAACCGTCAGCAAACTTGTACTATCACCGAAAATCTTATCCCGGCGAGTTTCCTGAATTCAAGCTACGCAGGCCCATCACAAGTTTGGGTTTTGTTGTGTCACTGACTTTACTAAAGCTACCCGCTAGGATGCTCCGCTAGAGCAATTTACAAATTACAAGGAAGTTATGGATAACCACCGGTCTGTTTGGTTCGCGGCCCTTTGGATGTTGGGTACGCTGGCGTCGTTTAGTCTAATGGCAGTTGCTGGCCGCGAACTCAGCAATGTTATGTCAACCACACAAATACTTTTCGTACGCAGTGCAATTGGAGTTGTGGTGGTCTTATTGACCCTGTCAGTAAATTCCAATTTCTCATTATTGAAAACCAAACGAATTGGCTTGCACTTAGGAAGGAACGCCTTCCATTTTGTTGGGCAATACGGTTGGTTTGCAGGTTTGGGATTGATACCTCTCGCACAAGTGGTTGCGATTGAATTTACCGTACCAATTTGGACCGCATTGCTCGCCGCTATTTTGTTGAAAGAAAGATTAACTCTCGCGAAAGTAATTGCGATTGTGTTTGGTCTTATTGGTGTACTCATTATCGTTAAGCCGACAACGTCGAGCTTGGATTTTGGCACGCTATTAGTGTTTATGGCGGCTTGGGGCTATGCCTTTGCTTATGTGGGCACTAAAGCATTGGCGACAACAGAGCATCCAATAAGTATTGTTTTTTATATGTGCGCGATACAGTTGCCAATCGGTGCCGTATTCTCGCTGGGTGATTGGGTACCACCGCAAGGCATTCAATGGGTGTGGTTAACTATTGCAGGTGTGACGGCATTGAGTGCTCACTACTGTATTACACAGGCGATGAAAATCACCGATGCGGCGACCGTAGTGACAATGGATTTTCTAAGATTACCAACTATCGCTATCGTTGGTGGGATTTTTTATGGTGAGTCCCTCGAGATCAGTTTGTTGATTGGTGCTGTAATCATGGTAGTTGGCAACCTAATTGGGCTGCGCAAAACAGGGCGCACAAACAACCGTAATAGAACGGAAACTATAAAAAAGGTTTAAGAAAAATGCGGGTAACGCAACTCACTCCCCATATTGGAGCGGAAGTCACGGACTTTGCGCTTAAGAATGCCAATCACGACCAATGGGATCAGATCAAACAATTACTGTTAACCCACAAAGTTTTGATATTGCGCGACCAATTGCTCACGAAAGAGGAGCATGTCGCCATTGCTAGTGAGTTTGGTGTGGTAGAAAGGGCACATCCATTTTTTCCATTCTGCCCAGATCATGATGCGATAACTTTTATTGAAACCAAGGCCGGATTTCCTCCACTAGAGAGCCATTGGCACACGGATCATACTTGGCGAAACGTTCCTTCAACTCATGGTTTGTTGCACGCTCAGTACATTCCTGAAGTAGGGGGAGATACGCTGTTTGTTTCAATGACGGCGGTGTTTGAGAGCTTATCCGAATCGTTGCAACAAACGCTGAGAGGTCTGAGCGCAGTTCACAGTATGCGTGCATTTGAGAAGGTCAGCGAAGATAAACTCAATCAGTCTTGGCATAAAAATGTGATGAAAACCATTCAAGCACAAGAGTTGGTGGTACATCCATTAGTGAAAACACATCCCCAAACCGGAGATGAAACCCTGTTTTTTAGCCAGCAGTTTGTGAGAGATATTCAAGGTTTAAACGAGCGTGAGAGTAGTGAGTTGCAGAATCAGTTGAGTGAGGTGTGTTTGAAACCGGAGTTTCAATGTCGAGTAAAGTGGCAACCTAATACTCTGGTGATTTGGGACAATCAAGTCACACAGCACTATGCAGTGATTGATTATGGCGATACGCCGAGGAAACTGCACCGAGTGACGGTAAGTCCCAACTAAAAAAGCCCAGCATCAGCTGGGCTTGAAGATAATTATTTGCGCTGAGTATTAGCGGCTTTTCTCTTTAGCAATCACTTGTTGCAGTTTTTGTTCTAATTCTGCGACTTTTTCCGGCATTGAATCAGCAAGGTTGTTTAGCTGACCCACGTTGTCATTTAAATCGTAGAGCTGCGCCGAAGACATGTTGCCTTTTTCGTTGCCTGTATACTGACAAACAAAATCATCATCGTGTGGAGGAATATAGGCAAAATTCTGATCGCGGAACACTTTCTTGTATTGCATGCCTTCAAGCACCATATCGTCTCGGCCTTTTGAATCATTTCCTGTTAGCGCATCAAGCAGTGAAAAACTATCCGGTGCTTCCAGTTCGGACAAGTCGTACCCGGTAAGTTCTGCAAAACTGTGGTAAAAATCGACTTGATTGACCAGTGCATTGCTTTCACCAGGTTGAATTTTGGCAGGCCAACGCACAATAAAAGGTACACGAGTACCGCCTTCGAATAAGCTGTATTTGCCGCCACGTAGTGGTCCTGCCATACGATGTTCACCGTTTAACTCAACCGCTTCATCTTTGTAGCCGTCGTTGAGAACTGGACCGTTGTCACTAGAGAAGATAACAATGGTGTCGTCTTGTAAGTTAAGTGCTTCTAGCTTGTCGAGGACTTGGCCAATACACCAGTCCATTTCAACGATGACGTCACCGCGAACCCCATGTGGTGTTGCGCCTCGGAACTTAGGGTTTGGAATACGTGGTACATGCGGCTGGTGCAGCGCATAGAACAAGAAAAATGGCTCGGTTTGGTTCTCTTCAATGAAATCGATAGCCTTTTGGGCAAAGACTTCACCCATGGTTTCGTCATCCCACACTGCTGATTTGCCACCGCGCATGTGACCAATACGGCTTACACCATTGATGATGGTGCCATCGTGGCCGTGATCGTACATCACGTCGAGTTGTTCCGGGTGTGTTCGTCCATTTGGTACATCTGAGTAGGCTTGATCCCAGTCGTAAGTCACTTCGATGGGATCATTAGGATCTAGGTTGTCTACCTTGCGGTTGTCGATGTAAACACATGGAACACGGTCATTAGTCGCCGCCATGATGTAAGAGTCGTCGAAACCAACATCGTTTGGCGTACCTTGAATTTCTTTGTTGAAATCCAAATTACCGTCGCCCAAACCTAGATGCCACTTACCAACGATGCCGGTTTTGTAACCCACTTTTTGGAACATTTTGGGCATAGTGTCATCTAGCTTGGTGATGATCTGTGGTGCGTCACCAGGCAATACAGCGGCGTTTGGATTGCGCCAAGGATAAGAGCCAGTCAATAAGCTGTAACGCGAGGGTGTACAGGTTGCGGCGGTTGCATAGCCTTGATGAAATTTCAAACCTTGCTCAGCGAGTTTGTCTAGGTTTGGAGTCGGTATGTCATTCGCGCCATAGCAGCTTAAATCGCCAAAGCCTAAGTCATCGGCGTACATGATGATGACATTGGGTTTTTTAGTTTCAGTCATAGAGATTCCTACTGCTTACTTGTCTTGAAAATGAAAGAGGTCAGGTAATACTCGATTGGTAAACCAAGGGTCTTCAATACGAGCCAGTTCGTTGGCAAACAACTCGAGAAGCCATTGTTCACGCACATTTGCCTGATCAAACGGCAAATTGTTTAGTTGATAGGGGTCTTGCTGGTTATCAAAGAAAAAGATCTCAGCCAACTGGAAATTGCGGTCGATTTCAAACGCTAAGCTGTAGCGCTCAGTTCTAATCCCTCGACTCACCGGAAAGTAGTCAACCACCTGACCATCTTGGTTTTTTTCGCCGTCGATATTTCGTAGATAAAGCGCGCAATCTGGCATCTGAGCGTCTTGTTTACGTTCAATCAAGTAGGGTGAAAGATCCCTACCTTGGATGTCTTGTGGACATAAGTCGCCCAGTTCTAGCAGGCCTAGTACCGTAGGCATAATATCTGGACTACTGATTTGTAGTGGATGAATCTGAGGTTCTACATTTGGTGCGCGAATAATAAAAGGCACGGATAGCGACTCGTTGTAGATAACGTTCTTGGCGTCTTCAATACCATGCGTACACAAGGTTTCACCATGGTCACTAGTGAACACAACCAGAGTATTCTCTAGCTCCCCCGCTTGTTTTAGCGCGTCGATAATGCGACCAAACTCTTTATCAACGCCATCGACGTTTGCAAAGTAATAGGGTGCACATTTTGCCTTATCCATTTCTAGATCAGCGTTATCACGTACTAACAGGTCTGAAGTTGTCCAACCTTGGTAACGCTCAAGATCTTCGGCGCGACAATCATCCAAACTATTGTAAGGAGAATGGGGCGGGTTCATTGACACAAACAACGCAAACGGTTTGTTTGTATCTCGCTCACCTTCTTTGTTCAGGATGTAGCTGATGGCTTTGTCTGCCTCATGCTCGGCCGACCAAATTTTGGGTTCGTGGCGCACTCCGTTTGTGTCGTAATAATGCGGATTGGTATGTTGATCAAAGGTGCCGTAACCATACCAGTAATCAATACCATGGCGTCGTTGTGGCTCAGTGTACGAATCCCATGCCGGTCTGCGACTTTCAACATAGTGTCCAGGGTTAGCTGGATCATTCGGCGTTGGTAGATCGAGATGCCATTTGCCAATGTAACCAACGTGATAATCAGCTTGGCTGAGTACATCAGTAAAACAGGTCTGGGATTGTGGCAACTCGGAATTGATTCGGTTGGAATTGCAGTTAAGAGGCACGCCACTTTTATTCGGGTAATTACCAGTAAACAAGCTGCCGCGATGCGGACTACAAACCGGACAGTTACTCACGGCGTTGGGAAGTGTTGCGCCTTGTTTGGCTAATTTATCGAGATTTGGAGTTACAACCGGGTCTGGCTTGCCCGGAATATGTGACTGGTAACGCTCATCTTGCCAAAGACTTAACGCAACCGTTCGAAACTGATCGGGGAACACGTACAGCAGGTTCTTTTTCTTCATAACCACATCCACATAAAACATTGCCCATATTTTAAAATGAAATGTCGTTTTAATTGTGGATCGCGCTCACACAACGAAACAATGTGAAAAGCTGTTTCAAAAATATTGCCTGCTGCGATAGGAAGTTTATAATCAGTTTACTATCAATAAAGCTGATACAGAGGCACTGCTGCATGCAACGAATGACTATTCCAACCGTTAAGCCTAAGGCAAAACGTCCGTTTCATGTGCTCAGTAAGCCGATTGGTCCACTTTGCAATCTAGACTGTGAATACTGCTTTTATCTCGATAAAACAGAGTATTACCCGGGAACTAACCGGTTCGATATGTCTGACGATTGTTTGGAAACTCACATCAAAAGCTACATAGAAAGCCAACCAAGAGGCACCCAAGAAGTGACCTTTGGGTGGCAAGGTGGTGAGCCTACTATGCGGGGTGTTGAGTTTTATCGGCGGGTAGTGGCTTTGCAAAATAAACACCGCCGAGCTGGAATGAACATCGTGAATACTATTCAGACCAACGGTGTATTACTCAACGATGAGTGGTGTAAGTTTTTAAAGCGTAACAACTTTTTAGTTGGAATAAGTATTGATGGCGATGAAGAGCTGCATGATCACTATCGAAAAACTCGAAGTGGCAAAGGCTCTTATCAGCAAGTCATCAGGGGATTGCGTTATCTCCAAAAACACGGTGTCGATTTCAACATACTAACCGTAGTTCAAGCGAACAACGGAGACCACGGTCGACGCGTGTATCAACATCTAGTGGAGCTTGGAGCGACCTTTATTCAGTTTATTCCCGTTGTAGAAGCAGACAAAACTCATGGTGTGACTGATCGGAGTGTCAGCGCTCAGCAGTTTGGTCGATTTATGATTGATGTGTTTGAGACTTGGAGAAAATCGGATATTGGCAAGGTGTTTGTCAGCCACTTTGATAACGCGCTTGGGATGAACTTGGGAATACCCTCGAACATTTGTGTGCATTCACCAGTGTGTGGCGACAACATTGCCATTGAACACAACGGTGATGTATACAGCTGTGATCACTTTGTTTATCCAGAATTCAAGTTAGGTAATCTTAATCAAACTGATTATCCAGATCTGATTGAAACTCCAGTTCAACAGCAATTCTCAACTCGAAAGCCGATTGGCAGCGAAACTCATTGTCAGGGATGTCCGCAGCGCGATCTCTGTAACGGTGCTTGTCCGGCACAACGAATCAACGACGATGGCGAGTTAGATATTCTGGCGAAACATCGACTTTGCGAAGGCTATTTCGCCTTTTTTGCACATCTAAGGCCGTTTTTAAATGCCATGTCTTGGTGCGTAAGAAAGGGGGTTCCGGCAACCCAATATGAGAGATTTATGAATTAACGGGTTGGTTTGATAAATGATACCGGCATTTATGCAAATTGACGTATCGATTGAGTAGCTCTTGTGCATCGTTTGCCAGAACGTTAGGAACCATGTTAACCAACTTTTTTCGGTAATAAGGGTGTGAGAAAATACACTTTGTGGCTCCAACTAACGAGTCTTCAACACCATAAACAATCTGTTGAATACCCGCGTTAATGATAGCGCCAGTGCACATGGCGCAAGGCTCTAATGTAGAGTAAATAGAGGCAATACTGTTTGGCTTGATGGCGCTTCGGCCAAACAAAGCTTTAGATGCCATTTTAATAGCGATCATTTCAGCGTGTAATGTGTCGTCTTTCTTGTTGTCGACCTGATTGTACCCCACACCAACAATTTTATTATCGATTACGACACATGCGCCTATTGGTATGTTGCCGCTGCTTAATGCGTTTTCGGCTTGCTCCAGTGCAACTCTCATAAACGATTCATGCATGGTGATTTACCCCATCAAACTGAACGGACTCACAGCATAACCTTAACCAACTGGGTTTAGCACAAAGTGCCAAACCCAACTGAAAATCATGGATGTCAAATCACAGATTTCATGCGGTGGAACCAAGTGCAAAGTGGATCACTGTACTTTTGCATCTCTTGGTACATTTCATCCAAAAGGGTCTGTTTGATTTCGTGATGCTCAGGGCAATCGATCAAGTTTTTCATCTCACCCGGATCGGCTTGCATGTTGTATAGCTCGCTCTTACCACTGGCGTTGAAAACGAGTTTAAAGTCTTTTCTGCGCCACATCCGCTGCGGGTAAGGCGTAAAATGACCATTTTGCTGCGCTAGAATACCGGTTCGAGATTGATACTCTCCGCCACGCAGCAATGGCAACAAGCTTTTGCCGTCAAACGAATCCGGAACCTGTGCTTTACTTAAGTCCGCATAAGTTGCCGTGACATCGTGCAAGTAGACCATCTCCTCGCTGACTTGACCTGTGGAAACGGCATTTGGGTCTCGAATGATAAGTGGCACTTTATAGGTTTGGTCAAACATAAACTCGCCTTTTTCAATCATGCGGTGGGCACCCATGGCATCACCGTGATCGGCCGAAACCACAAACATAGATTGATCGTAAATACCTTTGGCTTCGAAATAGTCGACTAGGTTGCCAATCGCATCATCGATTAGGGTTATATAGCCCCAATATTTGCAGATAATTTGCTTCCAATCATGCTCAGGCATATCCCAAACTCCCCACATTTTAGCAATGTTGGTGTAATGCTCAGGTTTACCTTGCAAGGGTTCAAAGAAGCTAGGGTCAAGCTCGACCTGTTCAGGTTGGTACATGGAGAAATAGGGCTCTGGAATAATACAAGGCGTGTGTGGGCCCCAAAAATTCATCCATAAGGTAAACGGTTTATCTTTCGTTAAACATTCCTCAATGTGCGTAATTGCCTCGTCTACTAAGAAGAAGGGAATGGAAGCTTCTACAGGCGCGTTGAGCTTGCCGTAAAACTCTTGGATTTGCAGGTTAGGGTTGTTACCAAATACGCGGTCCGTGGCTTCTGGAATCGGAAAACCTTTTTCATGCAGCCAATCTAAATAGCGGTTACCGTTAAGTGGCACGCTATCAAATACCAAGTTTTTGTATACGCCACTGCCTGGGTAAGCATACCCATCAAAGTTGTGGCCTTTAAAGCCATACTCCTCAGGCAGCTTTTTGTGGCCGATATGCCATTTACCTATATAAAGATGCTCGTGTTCATCAAGTTCGGAAATAAGATTCGCTTGGTCGACAGGCACGTCTCGCTTTTCACCTTCTTTATCAGAATTGGCCATGACACCGTGGTGAGAGGGCATTTGGCCAGTGAACAAAGAAGTACGGGATGGCGTACAAACTGACGACGCACAATAGGCGTTATTAAAGCGTATTCCCTCAGCAGCAAGGCGGTCCATATTCGGCGTTTTTACTTGCTCATGGCCATAGCAGCCAAGCATATCCGCACGCGTCTGGTCCATTAATAATAGGGCCAAGTTCATGATTACTACTCCTTTATGAAATGGTGTTTTAATTATAGTGATTTAATGATTTCAAAATGTGATGTGAGTAGTCTTCGTTTCAAAAAACTGAAACGTAGTTTTGATCTATAACTCATAAATTCAAAAAACCGTTTCAAAAATGTTTTCGTTTTCGTTTTAATCTATCCATCGCGGAAATTGAGCAATCTGTAAATAACATGGCAATGACACTTCAATCTCTAGTCAACACAAGTGAACCCTTCGTTAGTCGTGAGTCGACAGAACGTACATTTGTTCGCCTAGCAGAGAAGCAGCTAAAAGTACTATCCGGTGAGAGCACACATTCTCCCTTGATTTACAGTGCCGCACACTACAACAAAACCACAGAATCAATTGAACACATCGCAAGACTGATGTGGGGAACCACACCGGCAGGGGAAGCAGTATCAGAATTACACTCCTTACTTATTGAAAAGGTTGTTGAAGGTACTGACCCTAAATCGATTGAGTTCTGGCAATTTCCCAAAAACTACGATCAGCGTGTTGTTGAGATGTCATCGATTGCAATGGCGCTGGTAGATCAAAAAGATCTTTATTGGAATGTGCTCAGCCAAGAGCAAAAAGACAACTTATCCGCGTGGCTAAGCTCATGTGCGGATTTAGAGCTACCGCCAAACAACTGGCGTTGGTTCCGCATTTTGATCTTGAGTGCATTGCAAATTCTTGGAGAAGATTTCAACCAAGATGTACTTGAAGCCGATTTAGATTTTGTTGATGACTTATACCAATCCAAAGGTTGGTATAAAGACGGAAAAGTCGGTGTTCTCGACTACTACAATCCGTTTGCTTTCCAGCTTTATGCGTTGGTCTACTGTCGCTGGAACGGCTACCAAGGTGAACGTTGTGACGTGCTAATGAGTCGTGCAATTGAATTTTCAAAGTCTTATGAACTTTGGTTTGCACAAGACGGAAAACAGCTTTGTTACGGACGTTCACTAAATTATCGATTTGCAAGCGCAGCGTTTTGGGCTGAACTTGCACGAACCAATTTGCCAACTGTCGAACACGCGAAAGCTCGCGGTTACTGGCAAGCCTCTATGAGCTGGTGGGCTCAACAAAACATCTGGGATAATCATGGTCAATTGGTCCCTGGCTATGCTTACCCGAATCTCCTTACCAGTGAGTTTTACACCAGCTCAGTTTCTCCTATGTTGGCATTTAAAGCGTTCAACGCGCTCGCAATGACAACTGATCACCCATTTTGGGCGACGCAAGCAGCGCAGATTGAAGCTAACGCAGACGCCATGTGGTTCAGCAATAACCATTTAATCTGGCGAAATGGCGGCAGCTATATGCTGACTAATGGTCCACTTGCCGGTGAACTGCGCGGCTGCACCGATAAATACGGAAAATTTGCTTACAGCTCAGATCATGGCTTTTGTGTTGAATCATGCCAATGGCTAGAGCAAGGATGGGCGGGTGACAACATGTTGGCCTTCAAACACCCTGAAACGGGTGTTTGGATGACCCGAAGTGCCAACATTGAAGCTTACCGAGACGGCGATACTTTAGTTTCTGTATGGCAACCGTTTGCGGGCTGCGCCGTTGAGACACGTCAAAGTCTAATTAATGGGGTGGAGTTACGCTGTCACAACATTGATTGCCAACAAGAAATTGAATTCGTGATGACAGGATATGCGGTTGACGCGTGGCAACCGTGGTTTAGCCACACTGAGCCAAAAGAAGCGGCTGTTGAATCAGAACAACTGTTTAGTGAAATGATTTTAAAGGATGGACAGGGTGAAAGTTGCGTTTACCCCTGTGCCCCAAACACCAATTTGCTTTTCCAACATGCAAGCGTTCCTGCCTTTAAAGGTACTTGTCATGTTGGCACTCAGGAATTCGTTCTTGAGGTAAGAGCTGGGCAAAAATAACCTCAATAAAACGCTAAATTAGCACTATTTTATAAAAACAACATCAGGGAGTGACTGATGAAAATTAAAAACAACTTACCTATGATCGGTAAAGTCGCAATTGCAGTAGCAGGCGCGATTTCTTTCTCCGCTTCAGCAAGTACCTACAACGAAGCTCCACAACTGGCTGAGCTAGTCGAAGCAGGCAAACTTCCTGCTGTTGAAGAGCGTTTGCCAGAGAACCCACTAGTTGTTGAACCAATCGAATCTATTGGTCAATACGGTGGTGAACTACGCCTACTTGGCCTTAAAGCAGACCGCGGTCACCGCATGCGTATGCTTAAGTACGACAACCTATTCAACTTCAACCGTCACTACACTGGCATTGAGCCAAACCTAGCGACTAGCTACACAGTTAACGAAGACTTAACTGAATACACTATTAGCCTACGTGAAGGGGTTAAGTGGTCTGACGGTACTGAGTTCACAGCTGAAGACATCAAATTCTACCTAGACTTGATCAACCGTGAAGATTGGTCTGGCAACAAACCACTTTACGCTCGTGCTCCTGGCGATGCAGTTGGTGAAGTGGTAGACAAGCACACAGTGAAAATCACACTGGCTAAGCCAGACGGTATGTTCATCCGTAAGCTAGCGAATACTGACGGTTCTAACATCGTTCAATTCCCTAAGCATTACTGTGAGCAATTCCTACCAGAAGTTAACCCTAAAGCTAACGACGTAGCCAAAGAAGCAGGCTTTGATAGCTGGCAGCAATACTTCCAGACTAAGTGTCGTGCGATTTACTTCCAAGAGAGCTACCAAAATGTAGAACGTCCAACAGTAAATGCATGGAAAGTTAAAGTAATCCCAGGTCCTAAAACCCAGTACGCAGTATGGGAACGCAACCCTTACTACTGGCAAGTAGACACCGAGGGTAACCAGCTTCCTTACCTAGATTCGGTTTACTTCTCTTACTCTGAAAACAAAGAAGAGATGGTACTGCGTGCGGCAGCGGGCGAGACGGACTTCCAAACACGTCATATCGGCCAAGCGAAATACCGTCCAATGCTAGTTGAGAACGAAACTAAAGGTGGTTACACCTACGCAACTCGTCCAAGCACAAGTATGAACGCGACGATTCTTGGCTTTAACCAAACTCACAAAGATCCAGTGAAGCGTGAGCTATTTGGTAACAAAGACTTCCGTATTGCACTTTCTCACGCAATTGACCGTGACGGTATCAGCGAAACTGTATTCTCTGGTGTTGTAGAAGGTTGGCAAGCAGCGCCTTCTGAAGGCAGTGCATTCTTTGATGAAGAGTTTGCAACTCAGTTCACTGAGTACAACCCAGAATTGGCAAACCAACTTCTAGACAAAGTTGGCCTAACTAAGAAAGACAAAGAAGGCTACCGCCTAGATAAAAACGGTGACCGTCTGCGTATTGAAGCCTTGGTTAACCAGCAGCGTGTAGGTGAAATGACTGACATCCTTGAGCTAGTTAAAAACGACTGGCAAGAAGTTGGCATTTTCCTAGACATTCGTATTGTTGAAGGTTCTTTCCTTCAAACACAGCGTCTAGCGAACGAATACGACCTAGTTCCAGCAAAAGGTGATGGTGGTATCGGTGTTCTAGATACATTCCGTAGCTACGCACCGCAAAACCCAGAGTCAACGTGGGGCCTAGGTTACTACTACTGGATGACTGACAACTCTCACGCTAATGCTGTAGAGCCACCAGCGCATGTTAAGAAGCAGATTGAGCTTTACAAGGCTATGGGTAAAACCGCGTCTCACGAAGAGCAATCTAAGCTTATGCAGCAAATCCTAGATATTGCTAAAGAGCACTTCTACGTGATTGGTACGGTTCAAGCTTTGGATGAAGGTGTACTCATTCGCGAAGGTGTACGCAACGCGGACACTGAAGTTCCAAACTCATACAGCATCGGATCTCCTGGTCCAATGCGTACCTCTCAGCTTTGGAAGGAGTCAAAATAACTCTAACCTAAGCTAGGTTTAGGTGTGGGTATATCCAGACCTGTTGGCCACGAAACCTTGCCCTCGTGGCCAACGAACTCTTTGTTATAACGATTTGCGATTACGCAAATGTAGGAAGAATTATGAGCAGTTTTTTTCTGTATATTGGACAACGATTAGTCGCCGTGATGACCACGCTGCTAGTTGTGTCAATTTTAGTTTTTGTCGTTATTGATTTACCACCGGGTGATTTTGCTTCTGCGAAGATCGCGGAAATGGCTGCCATGGGTCAAGATGTCGACCCAGAGCAAATTCTTGTTTTGCGTGAAATGTTTGGTTTAGACAAGCCACTCTATGAACGCTACCTAAGTTGGGTCGGGGGACTCCTTACAGGTGACTTAGGTTTATCTCTTGTTAATAACAAACCCGTTTGGGACAACATTCAGCCAACTTTATTACCAACTATTCTACTTGCTGTTGCTGTACTTCTGTTCAAATTCCTATTGGCGATTCCAATTGGTGTTTACTCGGCACTTCGTCAGTACTCAATTGGTGATTACATTGCCACTATCTTTGGCTTCATCGGAATGGCGACGCCTAACTTCGTGATTGCCATCGTCGCTTTGCTTATCGGTTACCATTCTTTCGACGTGATGTTGTCTGGTTTGTATTCACCAGAATACATTAGCGAACCAATGAGCTTTAACAAATTCATGGACGCGGTTAGCCGCAGCTGGTTATACATCTTGGTAGCCGGCACTGCAGGTATGGCGGGTATTATCCGCATCATGCGTGCCAACTTGCTTGATGAATTAACTAAACCTTATGTGAAAACGGCTCGCGCAAAAGGGCAAAAAGAATTCACTTTATTAGTTAAGTATCCAATCCGAGTGGCATGTCTACCACTAGCCGCAACAATTGGTTGGCAACTTCCACTACTTATTAGTGCCGACGTTATTGTCAGCCAAGTATTAAACATCCCAACAATGGGCCCAACGCTTTTAAGTGCATTGCGTAACCAAGACATGTACTTAGCGGGCGATATTCTTCTGTTTATGTCGATGCTTACCATCATAGGTACCATCATTTCCGACATCATTATGTACTGGGTTGATCCACGCGTTCGCGCTGGTCTGTAATTGGGAGCTCTGATAATGACTACTAACACACAAAACGCTCCTGCAACTGGTCTATTTGCTAAGTTGTTCAAGCGTAAGAAAAAAGAAATTGATCTTGCAGAAGCAACTGCATGGCAGTTAATTGGCATTAAGTTACGTCGTCACAAGCTGGCGTGGTACAGCATGTGGTTCCTAGGCCTGCTTTATTTTGTGGCTGCCTTTGCGGAGTTTTTTGCGCCATTTGACCCAAGTGACAACTGGCGTCGTTACACTTATGCACCGCCGCAAGAAATCAACTTGTTCGAAAAAACCGAGCAAGGTTGGGAGTGGGCACCGCATTTGATTGGCTACAAAGTCAAAACGGACATGCGTTCTCTGAAGCGCCATTACACTGAAAACCCAAACAAGAAGGTGTACTTCGAGTTCTTTGGTGAGACTAAGCCTTACACGCTAGCGGGCTTCATTCCAATGAAACACAAGCTGTTGGTACCTAAGAACAAGCGTGACCCTTTCTTTATTCTTGGTTCTGACCGCATGGGACGAGACATGTTATCGCGTCTAATTCACGGCGCACGTATCTCACTTTCTGTTGGTTTGATTGGTGTTTTCTGTACCTTCTTTATCGGTATCTTGATTGGTGGTATTTCCGGTTACTTCGGTGGTCGAATCGATAACTTCATTCAACGTGCGATGGAAATCGTCAAATCGATTCCAACACTACCACTATGGATGGCACTGGGTGCGTCATTACCTAGTGATTGGAGTTCGTTACAACGTTACTTCTTGATCACTATTATTCTTGGTTTGGTCGCTTGGCCTGATATGGCACGAGTTGTTCGAAGCCGCTTCATGTCTCTTAAGAGTGAAGAGTACGTCGCTGCAGCGTGGCTTGACGGTAACACACCATTTGAAATCATCCGTCGTTACATGGTTCCAAACTTCTTAAGCCACATTATCGCGGTTGTAACCCTTGCGATACCGGGCATGATTTTGGGTGAAACAGCATTGAGTTTCCTTGGTCTAGGTCTACAGCCACCAATGGTAAGTTGGGGTGTGCTACTGCAAGAAGCACAAAACATCCGTGCGCTTGCTGATGCAGTATGGCTATTGATCCCGGCTGCAAGTGTTGTGATTGCGATTCTTGCGATGAACTTCGTGGGTGACGGTCTGCGTGACGCATGTGACCCTTACCATGACCAAGGTGCAAAATAAGGTATATAAAATGGCTGAAAAAATTCTTGAAGTTAAAGAGGTTAACGTCAGCTTCCCTACGACCATGGAAACGTTCCATGCCGTAAAAAGCGTATCGTTCGATTTGTACCGAGGTGAAACTCTTTCTGTAATCGGTGAGTCGGGTTCTGGTAAGTCAGTTACCACCAGCGCGATTCTTCAGTTGCTAGACAAACCGGGTCGCATCGACTCTGGCGAAATTATTTACCACACAGACGGTTCAAAAGTGGACATCACTGATTTGGACCCACGTGGTGAAGAAATGCGTAACCTGCGTCGTTTCAACTTCTCACTGGTTTCGCAAGAACCGATGGCGGCGTTGAGCCCAGTTCATACGGTCGGCGACCAAATCAAAGAAGTACTTTGTCTAGTAGAGCCTGGTATTACTAAACAAGCAGCTCATGCCCGTGCCATAGAGTTGCTAGAACAAGTTCAAATGCCTGAGCCTGCGAGCTTGATCAATAAGTACTCTTTCCAACTATCAGGTGGTCAGCGTCAGCGCGTGGTAATCGCAATGGCGATTGCCAGCCGACCTGACGTTCTGATTGCCGACGAGCCAACAACGGCATTGGACGTAACGACGCAAGCTGAAATCTTGGATTTGTTTGCCAAGTTGCAACAAGAGATTGGTATGGCAATCTTGTTCATCACCCATGACTTGGGTGTCGTTGCACAGATTTCCGATCGCGTGGTCGTGATGGAAAAAGGTGTCGTTGTAGAGCAAGGTGATGTACGCCAAATTTTCGAAGCACCTGAGCATCCATACACCATTAAACTGATGAATGCGACGCGTGCTCTTGAGTTGCCATCGCAAGTTAAGAAGCCGTTTGTGTACGAAGGTCAAACGCCACTACTTGACGTTGCAAAAGTTACCAAAGTGTTCGAAAAGCCAGTCAAAATGTTTGAGAAAAAACAGTACATGACGGCGGTTAACGAAGCCACACTAAAGCTTCACCCGGGCGAATCTTTGGGAATTGTAGGGGAGTCTGGTTCGGGTAAGAGTACGCTTGGTCGCGCCATCTTAGGCATGCAGCCGGCCACATCTGGCAACATCAAATACGTTGATGAAAGCAATGGTATTGACCTGGAACTAGCGGACTACAAACGAATCAAGCGCGATCCTTTGTTCGCTGATTTGCGTCTGATTTTCCAAGACCCGTGGTCTTCGCTTAACCCACGTATGACGGTGGCTGATATCATCGAAGAGCCGTTAAAGCTGCTTCGCACTGAGTTGAGCTCGCAAGAGCGCAAAGACCGAGTCAAAGACATGATGCGCCGTGTGGGTCTGCCTGCTGAGTTTGCTAGTCGTTACCCACACGCATTCTCAGGTGGTCAGCGCCAACGTATTGTAATTGCTCGTGCTTTGGTAACGATTCCCAAGTTGATCATTGCCGACGAAGCAACAGCAGCACTGGATGTTTCACTGCGTGCGCAAGTACTGGATCTGTTGATTGAATTCCAAAATGAGTTTGGTACGGCCTTTATCTTGATCACTCATGATATCGCGACAGTGAAATACTTCTGTGACCGAGTAATCGTTCTGCAGCACGGCACCATCATGGAGCAAGGTACAGTAGAACAGGTCATCCACAACCCTCAAGATCCATATACTCAGCGTCTGATCGCCGCAGTTCCCGTTGCGGAATTGCCACAAGACGTGGCCTGACTATAGCTGGCCGTATGAGTTATACGGTCACCCTTAGTTGTTACATTAAGGCCGCATTAGCGGCCTTTTTTAATTTGAAATTATTCGTCTCTCAAATAATAAAGAAAAAAATATATAAGCCATCAATTTAACGTGAAACCAAAGTTGAAATCGATGAGAGACAGCGCTCGACACTATGAGGTATCCAATGAAGATTTGGTCAGATTTGTCTATCGTTCGCAAAATCGTTTTAAGCTTTGTGTTGCTAATCAGCGCCATTGTGTTTATTACCGGCCTGAGCTTAAAGCAAGGTTCTCAACAAGCTGAGAAAATGAACACCATTACCGATTTGGTGACACCGTATATGGTGGAACTGAATCGATTGACCGTTAACTTACTGAATGCGCAAAGTACAGCGCAAGCCCACTTTACTTCGACCGAGGTTGATCAGTTTGACTTGTTAAACACTCAGTTTTCTACGTTGTTGACCCAAACGCGCCAGCACTTAAACAACCTAAGCACAATGCAGGCAAACTTGCCCAATGATCTCAACAACAGTTTGGACTTCAAATCGACATTGCAGATTGAAACTCAAACCCAATCTTTGTTTGAACAGTACGAACACGTCGTTGTATCTGAACAATTGGTTACCAAGCAAAGCAGCCAATTTACGCTGGATGCAACAAAAATGAGGCGTGCAGCTTACAAACTCTCGGGTTCTGTAGACGACATGAACGCCAGTTTTATGGCTAACAATCTGGTCACCAATATTGATTCCCTGATCTTTAACACTGAGAAAGCTCTGCGCAGTCATGACTCAGAAGTGATCGCGAGTCTGCTAAAGAAAAATCAATCAATGGCAGCTAAGTTAAAGAAAACCAGCGAGTCACTAGCCAAAACGACCCGCAAGTACAATAAACGCGATCAAAAACTGCTTTCGGCCGTCATCGACCATGCGACGTCAGAGCAGGGTGTTGTGGTCGCGCACTTGCAAGCCATGAAATCTCAAGAACAAGTACTCAGTCAGTGGCAACAGATTCAAAGTGAAAACCAAGCCTACATTACGACCCTAATTGAAGAGTCGGAAGTGCTTAGAAAGGTAACGGGACAATATGTCGATGAGGCTCATCAACAGCAGCGCTTTGGTGAGCAAGCTATGTTGACGGTCAGCAGCATAGCGCTAGTAATTGTATTGTCTGTGGCTTTTGCTATCAGTCGCAGTATTAAACAGTCATTGGCGAGTTTGATTGATGTCGTAACCCGTATCTCAAACGGAAATTTGTCGAAACCCTGCACCAACGATTCGCAAGATGAATTTGGAGAACTGGCACGATATATCAACGAGATGCAAATTAATCTAAGAACCTTAGTCGATTCAATTAACCAGGTTTGCGACCAGCAAATGCAGTTAGCCCAGCAAAACTTACTAGCATCTGAAACCAGCCAAGCATCTATTCAGCAGCAAACGTCCGAGACAGAAAGTGTGGCTACGGCCATTCACCAAATGGAAATGTCATTTGGAGAGGTGGCAAGTTCGATTCACACCACAAAGAACAAGATTGATTCTATCGATCATTCTACTCAACAAGCTTTCGATGAAGTGACGTTAAATCTCAATATTCAGCATGATTTGTCCCAGTCACTAAACGTCTCTCGAGATCTAATAGGTGAAGTAAGCCGAGTAAGTGAAAACATTGGTCAGGTTTTGGATGTGATTCAAACCATCGCCGACCAAACCAACCTATTGGCACTGAACGCAGCGATTGAAGCCGCAAGAGCGGGCGAAATGGGACGCGGGTTTGCGGTGGTTGCTGACGAGGTACGTGAGCTTGCCAGCCGAACTGGCCGCTCGACACAAGAAATTCAGATCATGATTGATAATCTGCATCACGCCGTCAAACAAGCCGTTGAGCAAGTATCTCAGTGTGATGAGTTAATGGAAAACTCGCGCACATCGGCTGAGCAAACGAATCAAGCTGTACAAGGTATTCAAGCTGCCACCTCTGAGTTGGTTCAGCTTGGTGAGCAGATTTCAGCAGCAACCGAAGAGCAGCAGCGCACAGCGGTTGAAATTAGTCAGAATGTCAGCCGAATTGCAGAGATTGCCGAGTCTAACTTAAGTGGATCAGTTCAGGTTTCGGACAACGGTAAGATGTTGCAACAGCTTACCGACCATCAACACTCGCTTATCGAGGGTTACAAGCTTTAACCCTAGCTGAGTTGGCAATGCAAGCACGAGTTACACGCTAAAAACAGCAAATACAAAAAACGAGCACGACTTTCGACGAATTATTAAATTAGGGGATTTAATGATGAGACAAGGAATAGGATTGGCGAATAACGCCATACGCGTTCATAACAAACGCGCCGTATACAGTCATATCGTAAGGAGTAAAAGTCAGGTTAAATCGGAGTTGGCGAGCAAAACACAGCTCTCCATCCCTTCCATCACAAAAATTCTTGACGAGTTGGTGGCGGAAGGGCAAGTAACACTATTGGCGTCTCAGGAAACGATGCGCGGCAAAAGTGCCGGCCGATTTTGCTTAAATAGAAACTTAAAACCGACACTTTGTATAAAGGTTTCACCATTTGAACTGACTTACTGTGTGGTGGCATCTGATCATCATGTGCTAGTGCCACTGCGCAGAGAGAAGGTTGAGCCGCAAACACCAAATGAGTTAATAGAAGAAATTTGCCAAGTTTACCGCCAAGTTTGCTTAACTCTAGAAACTAAAAGCTGCCGTGTGGCCATTGGCTTACATGGCCAAGTGTCGCAAATGAGTGGTACTTCATTGCACATGCCGCAAGCGCCTTGGACCGGTGGTTTCGAGTGCCGCTATCTATTGTCACAACGACTGGCGACGGAAGTGGTAGTGGAAAATGACTGCGTGGGTCTCGCGTTGGCAGAGAAATGGCAAAATGATCGGCCGGCAAACTTTTGTGTTATCAATCTAGACTATGGCATTGGATCTTCGTTTGTAATCAACGATCAAATCTCAACGAGTCAAGGTCACGCAAATGGAGAAATTGGTCATACACTAGTGGATGTCAATGGTAACAGATGCGGTTGTGGTCAATCCGGTTGTTTGGAAACGATCGCTTCACTGTCAGCTATCGAAAAAAAATGGGCTGAGCATAGTCAGCAAGTAGACTTTTTTCAGGCTTTTCATGCAAACAATCCCGATGCCTTGACGCTTACTGAACAAAGTGTGACGGTTATTGGCCGGACGTTACGCAACGCGCTAAGCCTAGTAGGTGTGGAGCAAGTGGTGTTGTACGGACGCTTGTGTAATTTGGGTGATACATTGACTAACGGTATTCAAGCGCAAGTGAACGCGTTTCCGTTTATTGACAGCGAAGGGCTTGATAACGACCGAACCACAGTAATTCAAGGTCAGCTCAATATTGAGCAGCAGATTCAAGGCCTGGCCTACCTATATACGGAACAAGCGCTTAACTCCCACGAATATAGTCTTAGCGTAAGTTAGTTTATTGATACTCACTCCGAGAACAATACCGAGTGTTCTCGGGTGAGTCTGTAACAATACTTTCTTTATACCAGCGGTTTTAACCAGCGCTTGCTGATGATCCTTTTGCATGACCAGCCGATCTTAATGACTTCTTCGGTTAGTAGCAGTGCGAACACCCAATGAGCGGGCAATTTGAACATAACAGCTGCCGCAAAGACGACCGGTATGGTAACCAACCATTGAGCAACCAAGTCTTGTGACAAGCAAAATCTCGTATCGCCAGCAGGCCGCAATACACCGATCACCATCGCGATAGAAATACTTTTTAGCACGATTGCCAACAGCAACCAGTTATAGAACTGGGAGGCATAATTAATGGTTTCTGTACTTAGAGCAGGGGAGAGATTAATTACCCAATCTTTCAGAAGCCAAGTGACAAAAGCGATTAAGACTCCAGTAGCTGCGTTAAATCTGATGAACCACCAGGCGCGCTGATACGCTATCTCCATGTCTCCTTTTCCCAATGTCTCGCCCATAATGACGCTGGCTGCACTGCCTATTCCCGCCATTAATGCCAAACAGTAGGTTTCGATTGGGGTGACTAGAGACATCGCCGCCAGTGCATCTGAGCTCAAATGCCCAAAGATCGAATGGTAAATAAACATGGCAGCGGGCCAGGCAATGGCGTTTAGTGCCAACGGTAAACAAACTTTAAAATATTTTGCCCGCTCTTGAGAAAAATTCGAACTGAAGACGTTTTTCAAATGTGTAAAACCGAAACCAACCGGCTGTTTGTAATAGTAAACTACGATAAGAAGTAAACTTGCTTCGACGATGGCTGAAACCAAAGTGCCAATTGCAGCGCCTTTTATACCCATCTCCGGCGCACCAAAATGACCGAAAATGAACAGGTAATTGAGCGCAATATTAAGTAGTAATCCAATGCTGTTAATCAATGCAACCGTTTTTACTTTAGAGATAGCGCGCAAGCCAGACGCAAAGACATAAATGATAGCCATTAAAGGGAATGCCAAACTGGCAATAGCCAGATAGCTCTCGCCATGGTGCAAAATGGCGTTATCGTCGGTGGCTAAGTTAAGTATTGGCTGGTTGTAGAAGAAATAAATCAGGCTGCAGAGTAGAGCAAAAGGGAACGACAAACTGAACGCAAAACACGTTGACTGCATCATCCCTTGCGTATCTGCTTTGCCTTTGTTCTGGGCGGTAAAAATAGCCCCGGCACCACAAATACCGCCTAAAAATAAACTGGCGACCATAACGGCACGTAATGACAATCCCATTGCAGCGGTTTCGGCACTGCCGAGCTGGCTCAGCATCATGACATCAACGATGTTTCTCGATGACATTAAAAACGATTGAAGTGAAATCGGAATGGCCAAAGCTAAGGTTGCTTTGAGCAGTGATTGATTTTTGTTCATAGTATCCAAGTTTTTGGCCCTATTGCGGGCGAAAATGAGTAATTTGAGTTGCTTTGAAAACCGAAAAAGCCAGCTGGTCACTGGCTTGATATAATAAAATTTATTAGTTGCTTAGAAGTTAAACTCACCGCATTCGGACTGCTGCAGTTCGACACCCCTTAACTTAGCGCGTAGGTACTGGTTTCGATTTATCCTTCGCTGCTGCTGAGTTTTGAACTCCGCCTCTATTTCATCCAGTTGAGTGCTGGATAGTTTGCTGGATTGAAGAGGCTGGTTTTGTAGACTCGCGACCGGGTTATCGCGGGTGCTCAATCTCAACATTGCCGGAACCAAACTGTGCATGCCTTCTCGGAACGGCTTAGCGATAACAATGACGTCACCGGCAGTTTGAGTACTGCGAATGATGGCCGGTGCGCTTCCCCATTCGACGATTCTCGGATTGGCATCATCGTGATTATCAACTAGGCTAGCTTCACCGAACACTTCAAACTGGATCTTGTCACGAGCCAAGCGTTTAACGTTGCCGTCTTCATCAGTGACTTCTGCGATGATTGTCAACATGTCGCTACCATTGGCAATGAGTGACTCTTGAGAAACCGTCAAGTTAATTCGCGTCGGCCGTTTCGCGGGGTATTTAACTTCTTTAATCACACATTCGCCATCGACAAAGCCACGAGCAATGATACATGCCTCATCAAAACGCTCTTCTCTATGTAGGGTTTTAAAGTCCATAAAGTCAAAAGCAGCTGTAAACGTTGCGGGCAAAAACGGGATGCCGGGTTTGTCGTTGCGAATCGTGATTTTTCCGCAAGATTTGCCAGCCACTTCTAATGTTATGTAATCAACATTACCGACCACTGTTATGTCTGGTGAAGATATCGGGCTGGCTTCATGCAGTATTTTTAAGTGGTATCCAAGATGGGGCGACACGCCATTTCGCGCTGTTTCTTGTTGAGCTTTAAATAGGTGATAGCTGTATTTAGGCTGGCGGAACGCGTCCATAATGCCACCCCAAAATTGTTCAGGATGATAACCACGCTGATGATCAAACGCATGCCACAATGTTCCGCCAATGTGTTGCGGAGGAGCTTGATGTAATACGTTAAGATTGGTCGCGTACTCATTTTGATTTTGCCCGCTGCCAACACCGTAGTGTAAGGCTTGTATGACTTGCGCGGTTTCTCCCCAACAGCGATGAACACGGCTATTGGAATTGTGAGAGTTCCAATCGTCTACGTTATCACCCCATTCACGGGTAAAAATGGGCTTATCTATGTCTGAGCGATAAGTTAGCGCGCCTTTGTTGGTTGGCTCATCGGTCTTCATTTGGTTGGGGTGGGCGTAAATCAAATCGCAATGCTCAAGACTTTCGATGTAACTGTCGAGCGGAACCCAAGAATCTTGATGACACTCTTCATGGACAATGTTTTGCAGAGTTTTTAAAAACCATTGCGGTTGGTGGGTTTCATTCAATGCCGGTTCAAACATCCAGAGACAGGCGCGATTTCTATCTCTGCGGATTTTTTGGCGAACGTTAGTGTAAGCTTGTTGAACAAAACTATCTTCATCGTTCCAGAACTGCCAGCCAATTGAAGGCTGAATCACTAACACACCCAGCTCATCTGCGGCGTCGAGAAAGGCTGGATCTTGTGGGTAGTGACCGGTACGAATCACATCAACATTGGCTTCTTTAAGCAGTTTAACGTCTTGCCAATGTTGAGAATTAGCAAGTGCAGTACCTATATAGGCGTGGAACTGATGTCGATTTACACCTATCAGTTTTTTCTCAATGGGGCGACCATTAATAGATAAACCAGCGGCTTTATCAAAGGTTAGCGATTTAATCCCAATACGAGTGCGAAGATGATCGACGACGTTGCCGTTGGTATCGATGATGGAACATTCCAACCAGTACAAGTTAGGAGAGTCAGGATGCCAGAGTTCTGGTTGACTTAGTTGCAGACTGGCTGTGATGTGTGCGTTGTCTTTAAACTTGACCGGCTGGTTGGTTGTTGTAGCTTGTTGTTCGGTTTGGCAACTGGTTAATGAGAGTTGAAGTTGCCCGGCGAATCCAGTTTGAGCTTCATTGCAAAGATTAACGTGTATATCGATCGCCGCACTTACTTCACTGACCTGACGATAACTAACGTGGAGACCCCCACCTGCAACTTTGTCTTCGATTTGCTCATGAGTGATGTAGGTTTTCGCTGTGGTATATAGCCAGACATCGCGGTAGATTCCACCTACATAAGTAAAGTCGAGCTCACATTGGTTTTTACCAGCTGGATAGTGGGGATCGTCGCGGTTATCGGTTTTGACCGCAATGACATTGGTGGCTGGATACGGTAATAAGTGTTCTGTGATATCCATAACCACAGGCAAATAACCTTGATGGTTTTCACGGATCAGCTTTCCGTTTAGATAGATCTGCGAATGTCCTTGGATCGCTTCAAAATCAATCACAACGCGTTGGTCACACGTATCATGCGGTAACTGAAAGGATTTGCGATACCAGGCATCGCCTTGATAGTTGATCGAACCACTGGCGTCTTCGGGCAAAAGCTCGACACTGTGTGGCAGGCAAACGGTCTGCCAAGCAGAATCATCAAAGTCCACGCGCTCTGCTTTTTCACAACTTCCTTTAAGGAACAACCAGCCACCGTTGAAATCAAAAACTTGTCTTGGGCTCTCTGATTGTGGAAAAAAGCCTGATGTTGAAAACGTTTGGCTTGGTTTTACAAAATTCGAAGTAATGGTTTTAGCGGAATTATTGTTAGCTTTGTCATTAATGGCATTTTCGCGTCGCCATGTGAAAGAACGACATTTATGTGTTTGATTGGCTTGGTCTTGGCTAGACATAAGATACTACGTAATAGATTGGAAAATGTAAGACCGCACTATTATATCTAGTTACTACTTTGGGTGTTGAAGGCTTTTGGTGTGAGCTTCACGCGCATTACTAAACCTTGATTACTGAAAACTGTGTTGAGTACAACAGCTATTAGGATAGGTTTAGATCATTAAACTAGGTTTAGTGAAAACTGGTCGGTGGCGCAAAGCATTGCCGTTTGATTGAAATTAGATTGCTGAGCTTGTTGTTATATGGATCAAGCTGTAAGGACCAAATTAATGAATCAATCACTCGTAGACCATGTCGTAAACAATCACAAAAACAAGTTTAACCAAGCGCCAGCGATGGTGGTTCGAGCACCAGGCAGGGTCAATCTAATTGGTGAGCACACTGACTATAATGATGGTTTTGTGCTTCCTTGCGCTATTCCCTTTGCCACATATCTAAGCATTAGTCCAAATAACACCGGCACAGTGAATTCCGTCGCATTAGACCTCAATGATTCTGACCATTTCTTAATCTCTAAACCGATCACTAAGAGTGATAAGACTTGGAGTAATTACATTCGTGGCGTAGTAAGTGAATTTATAAAACGCACTCAGTTAGATTCTGGGTTTGACATTGTTTTTTCGGGTGATGTTCCGCAAGGAGCAGGGCTGAGCTCTTCCGCCAGTTTAGAAATAGCGCTGGCAAAAGCAGTCAATGAACTGTTTCAACTTCGGAAGACCAACACTGAATTGGCCGAAATAGGTCAGAGTGCCGAGCATCACTATGCAGGATGCCAATGCGGATTAATGGATCAACTGGCGTCCGTTGAGTGTAAAACGGACAGCGCGCTTTTGATTGACTGCGCTAACTATTCCAACCGCTCTGTAATGTTACCGCAGGGCTACAGCGTCTTAATCATTAACTCTAATGTAAAGCGTGGACTGGTTGATAGTGAATACAATTCTCGAAGAGAGCAATGTCAGTCGGCGGCCAGTAAGTTATCGCTGCCATCACTGCGCAGTGCGACGCTTGAGTCACTTAATCACTGCAAAGTTCAGTTATCAGAAATTGAATATAAACGCGCCTTACATGTTATCTCGGAAAACCAACGTGTTCTTGATTTTACAAACGCAATTGAAAATCAGGATTTATCACAAGCATTCGACTTGATGCGAGAATCACATAACTCTCTTAGAGACAATTACCAAGTTACCGTGACACAAACGGATTGGTTGGTGGAACGGCTCAATGAGTCATTACAAGATCAAGGTGCTGCAAGAATGACTGGTGGAGGGTTTGGTGGTTGTGTCGTTGCCTTGGTGCCAAATGATAAAGTGGAATGGCTAGCTCTAGAAGTGAAAAAGTACTACAAACAAGCATTTGATTTAGTCGCTGATACCTTTGTTGTTGAACCGTCACAAGGTGCAGAGGTAATTACGGAGTGAAAATTGATTCTTTCAAAACGGTTTCAATAAAAAACAATTTAGGTAGTGAAGCTAAGTTCATGTCATATGGAGCAACGCTGCTTAGCCTTAAAATTTCGATGCCGACTGGAGAGAGACGAGAAGTAGTATTGGGACTGAATCGAACCTCAGACTACCAAAATAATCCAACTTATATGGGGGCCGTGGTCGGTCCCTTTGCTGGCAGAATTCCCCGAGGAATAGTGGTCGCAGATAATAAAGCGGAGTCACTTCCCTGCAATGAAGCCTATTCCTTACTTCACAGCGGACAATGGGCATTGAGTTTCCAAAGCTGGAATCTAGTCTCTCACAAAACAAATGAGCTTGTATTTGAAATTGAGCAACTGGTTTACCAAGGACTAATCCAATCAAAGGTTTTAGTACAAGTTCGCTATCGGCTTAATGATGATAATGCGCTAGAGATTCAATATGTCGCTACTCCAAGTAATCCAGTGCCTTTGAGTTTTACGCATCACGCATACTTCAACCTAGATCGACACCAGACGGATCTCCATAAGCATCGGCTACAGGTTAATAGCAAGCAGTGTTGGCCAGTAGACTCGAAAGGTTGGGCTGACAGCCAAATGGTCAAATGCCAATCAACGGAGCTGGATTATTCAACATTGAAATTGTTGAATCTAAGTAGAGGGAGCAGCCTGACGGCGCAAACTAAGGGAATCGATCATTCTTTTAAATTGAAATCCAAACTCGAACCTGCAGCGAAATTGGTATCTACAGACCGAGATTTAACTCTTGAAGTTTATACGGATAGGCCGGTGGTACACATTTACAGCGGAAACTATTTGCAAAACACCAAAAGCCGCGACGGTGGTGTCTATAGTGACTACGCTGGGATTTGTTTCGAGACTCAACATAGCCCAATTACCAATTTTCAGGGAGATTGGATTCCCAATCTCAATAATTGGTACTCAGATAAATCGTCGTTTGTGAGTTCGACTCGTTTCGTATTTCTAGCCGAAACCTAACTTAGATCTCAAAGCGGTACATCTAAAACTTATGATATTTAAATAACTTGAAGTGAATCACCCTATACACTGGCTCTCAGACCAATCGTTTGCATAGAATACACACCGATGTAGAACTAGAACACCGCACTTAAGCTCGTGTCAGTGACTTGATCCAAGGGGTGTTGGTTACGATTCTCATTACTAATTTAGAAGCTTCAGAATCGGATTTGCTGGTCAGAATTCGCGCTGTACCAAATTTTTACGGAACAAGCCTTTTTTTTAGTAGAACATTGTTTTAAATTTACGTCTGAGTGATTTTTACTCTTGAATGCGGCCTAGTCTAACTCAGCATATTTCGCGCATTCAAACGTGCTCATCTTGAGGTGAGCTCGCAGAGCAGTTAATAGGTAATAATAATGACAAACGGGAAACAACCTGAATCTGTCTCATCGGTTTTGAAGACATTTGGAATTCTTCAAGCCTTGAGTACCCAAAAGGACATTGGCATAAGTGAGCTTGCCCAGCGTTTGATGATGTCTAAAAGTACGGTCTATCGTTTTTTGCAAACCATGAAAACGCTAGGCTTCGTATCTCAAGAGGGCGAAAGTGAGAACTATTCTTTAACGCTAAAACTGTTCGAACTTGGAGCTACTGCACTTGAATATGTCGATTTGGTCGATTTAGCCGACGTAGAGATGCGTCGTATATCAGACCAAACAATGGAAGCTTTGCACCTTGGTGCGTTGGACGGCGATAGCATCATTTATATCCACAAGATTGATTCAAAATATAATCTTCGCATGCAATCTCGTATCGGTCGACGCAACCCGCTTTATTCAACGGCAATAGGTAAAGTATTACTTGCAGAAAGAGAAGATTCCGAAGTTCGTGAGCTGCTTGCTGATGTTGAGTTCACCAAGTCAACAGAGAAAACCCATGAAAACGTGGATTCGTTGTTGGACGAATTGGCGTTAGTAAAATCTCAAGGAGTTGGTGAAGATAACGAAGAACAGGAAGTAGGACTTCGTTGCTTGGCGGTTCCAGTCTACGATCGTTTTAATCGTGTTATAGCTGGTATGAGTGTTTCCCTTCCAACTATCCGTTTTACCGAAGAGAAAAAAGAAGATTACATCGCGCAATTACATGCGGCAGCGGCAAGAATTTCTATGAAGCTTGGTTGCCAATCTTATCCACACGGACAGTAAACCTCCTCTCTCAACCTATACTTTATTCAAACCGCTCAACCGAGCGGTTTTTTTGTGTCGCTATAAGCCACAACTGAAATCCAATTTGGCTAGTATTTAAATAGACTGCTTTTGCGACACTCGATTCAATCACATATTCACTCAATGCCATTTAAAGTTTTATGCGCCTCTTTATTAGCCCCAAGTACTAATGAGGAGTTTAGATTAGGGCTAAAAACTCAGCTTGGCACCAAGCTTGTGTCTGCCGCAGCCATCATTATGAATCAGTACAAAGGTTGTTTTGGGTATATAGCGTATCGATTTTCGATCCAATGTTATTACGAGCTTGGTTTTTGACCAATTTTCCATCTAATGCTTACGAACTACTTACTTATGTCACATTTAGTTACATAAGTGGTAGGTATTGTCACTCATTGTCATCATATTGATACAAAATCATATAATTCTTCTTCATTATGATTTTAAGTATATGCTTAAGATCTGTATGTATTCATCAGGCTAATTGATTGCTTAAAACGAGATCAAAAAAATGAAACTAAATGCATTGTTTTGGGGTGAATAGTTTGTTGTTTTATAGATTTGAAACGGTCTTTTAAATTCTGTGGAATATGTCATAAAAAGCACTAATCCATTTTTTTTAGTGTTTACTTGTGGTTAGCGATTTTTATAATTCATCCCGCTCGGCAACATAAGCTGAGCAAATATAAAAAAACAAATAAATACTATTTTTTATAGGATGGATTTTAATATGAAACTAGTTAAACTATCTGCAGTTGCTGCAGCAGTTCTAGCTACTTCAGCTGTAAATGCTGATGTTATCTACTCTACTGACACTAACTCTGTTGAGTTCGGTGGTTGGTTGCGTGCACACGTTGACAACGTTGACGCGGCTGCATCTAACAGTGATGTTGACGCTCACGTTACTACTGACGCTAACATCAACTTTAAAGGTACTCACCAAGTAAACGAAGAAATCAAGGCTATCGCTTCTTTTGGTATCAACACAGGTTCTTCTGTTGACCGCAAAACAGTAAGCTTCGACGATATCGTTCTTAAGCTTGAGCACGCTACTGTTGGTACTTTCTCTTTCGGTGATACTGGCGATTCTTTCGCAGTGACAAAAGGCCACGTTGGTCTAGGTAACGACATTGCAAACTACGAGAAAAACGGCGTAGAAGGCAAAGGTGTACGTTTCGAGAAGACTGTAGATGAGTTCAAGTTCTCTGCTAACTACGAAACACTTAAAGAAAAGCACACTGCTGTTGCTGAAACCAAAGAAGTTGTAGCAGGCGCTACTCAAGGCTCTAACGCTACTACGAATATTACAGCGGCATCTACAACTACTCACTACGCTAACTACGCTGCATCGCTATCTTACACTGCTGACGACTACAATGTAATCGTTGCATACGGTACAGATGGTCAAGACGTTCAGTCTGTAGGTTTTGGTGGTGAATACACACTAAATGACTTAACTTTCGGTGCTCACTACGTTGACTTCGACGGTATCAATGAACTTTCAGTTGCTTCTGGTCTAACCAAGCACACTGCAGGCGCTGTCGTTAAAACAGCCGAAGGTAATGCTTTTGGTGCTAAAGTTTCTTACAAATTTAACGATGACGTAACTGTATACGGTTCATACCAGCTTGGTTCTATCGAAAACGCTGAAGCTGCTAATTCTGACGTTATCGAAGAAGTTAAAGCTAACCTGGTTAAAGTTGGTGCTAAGTACACATTCTCTAGCAACTTCTCTGTAGAGGGCGCTCTACAAAATGCTTCTGCTACTAAAGGTGAGCAAACTGAAGCAAGTCGTATTCACGTACGTGCACAATACACTTTCTAAGCTTGGCCGCACTTTAGAAAGTTAAATTTAACGTTTTAAAACTCCTTATTTCAAAGCCCCGAGAATGTACGCTCGGGGCTTTTTCGTTCTGAATATTCGACAAATTATATTTCACTAACTCTCTATTATTAATAGTGCTTTAATGTCGTTATCTATTGCTTTAATAAAGTGGGAAGTGTCGGCGGAATATTTAATATAGTCACCTTCAACAAGTTTATATGAGTTTTGTTTGTTACCTATTTTTGCCGTACCAGATATTATATAGACATGCTCAATGGTTCCTTTACTGTGTGGCTCGGAAAACTTTTGGCAACCAGATTTTAGTTCAATTAAATATATATCTCTTTTTCTCCCCGGAGGACATGCTGACAAAAATTCGGCCTGATAATCGCTTTCTTCAGAGTAAACTTTTGAACCATGACCTGATCGAATGAGTACAAAGTCTGGTTCTTCTTTTTTTATTAGCTCCGAGAAGTCGATCTGTAAGATCGAACACAAGGCCCAAAGTGTTTCAATACTTGGGTTTCCTTTACCTGCCTCTAGTTGGGATAACGTAGACTTACCAATTCCTGCGCGTCGAGCCAATTCACTCTGACTTAGTCCTTTGCATTCTCGTATTTCTACTAATCGCCTGGCAATCAGTTCAATCGGAGGTTTTGTGTTTATTTGTTCCATATATTGTAACTTAATCTTGATATAATGAACATAATTGTTCACTATGATGAACGAATAGCAAGAGTAAATCACATCTCTTGCGTAAAAACACGTTTGAGTTACCGAAATGATGGATAGAAAAGGAATACTTATGGATTGGTTTGTATCTGTTGCTCTGTTTGCTTTTGCAACCAGTGCAACACCAGGCCCCAACAACGTAATTGCGATGTCATCAGGGCTAAACTTTGGCATTCAGAAAACGCTTCCTTTATTAACCGGAATTTGTATCGGCTTTGCCCTGATGCTTTGGTTAGTTGGTCTTGGACTTGGGCAAGTTTTTGTTATGTATCCGTTATTACAATTACAGCTAAAAGTGATTGGATCTTTGTATTTACTCTATCTGTCATGGTCTATCGTTTCATCTACGTCGGAAGTGACCGCGAATGAACAGAGCCAGCCTTTAAGCTTTTTTCATGGGGCGGTATTTCAGTGGGTGAATGCCAAAGCGTGGGTGGTTGCGGTCGGGGCGTTAAGCGCATTTACTGCAGAAGGTGTTCACTATGGTGAACAAGCTTTGCTGATGGCACTGATTTTTTTGATCGTCGCGTTTCCCAGTGTCGGAGTGTGGGTCGGATTTGGGGCGTTAATGAAAAAGTGGCTTAATGAGCCAAGAAAACGCCGTTGGTTTAACTACGCAATGGGTGGGGCGTTGGCGCTATCAACATTTCCGATTGTGATGGATGTATTTGCAAGTTTGAAATAAGTAGGGTGAGTGAGTTACTCACCCTATAAGATAAAGCTATTGAACTCGAACTACAGGTAACGAGTACGTAAATGTTGTTCGAAGAAATTCGCGTTAAGATCTTGTCCCGTTGCGTCGGTGATAAGCTGTTGGGTCGTCTTTAGACTGCCGTGCTGCCAAATATTTTCAGCCAACCACGTGAAAATAGGAGTAAGGTCACCAGAAGAAATGGACGCAGAAACGTCAACTGTTTTCTTCATGCTGTCCATCATTTGAGCTGCATACATTGCACCTAGTGTGTAGCTCGGGAAGTAGCCGAATGCACCGTCAGTCCAATGAATGTCCTGCATGCAGCCATTTTTGTAATTGCCCTGAGTAGACAATCCTAGGTACTGCTGCATTTTCTGATCCCACAACTCAGGTACATCTTTGAAGCTAATATCACCATTGATTAATGCTTTTTCGATTTCGTAACGCAAGATAACATGAGCAGGGTAGGTGAGTTCATCCGCATCGACACGGATAAAGCCTTTTTCAACTCGCGTGTACAAAGCTTGGAAATTGTCTGCTGACAACAGTTTCTCATCGTGTCCTTGGAAGTGCTTTTGAGCGAGACGCGAGAGATGTTGGATAAACTGGTCACTTCGTCCTAATTGCATTTCAAAAAACAACGACTGTGATTCATGAATTCCCATAGAGCGAGCTTCTGAAGCTGGTGTACCGGCAATCGATTTTGGCAAACCTTGCTCATAGCGAGCGTGTCCAGTCTCGTGCACCGTACCCATTAGCGATTGAATAAAATCATCTTCTGCATAGCGGGTAGTTAGACGGACATCCTCCGGAACACCACCGCAGAATGGATGAACAC
The DNA here is from genome assembly GCF_056159765.1 of Vibrio sp. ABH4_348. NCBI lineage: Bacteria > Pseudomonadati > Pseudomonadota > Gammaproteobacteria > Vibrionales > Vibrionaceae > Vibrio > Vibrio sp. ABH4_348. The sequence goes on from NZ_JBSWVW010000001.1 coordinate 1,323,238, forward strand.
TTTCATCAAGTCGGCCGTGATTAAAATCGAATTTAAGGAGCTTCATCACCTCTAGACCTAATGCTTTCTGCTGTGAAGCTGGGAAATGGCCCTCGGGCAAAATGATATTGGCACTTGACTGTTTTTCAATAACTTGATCAATCAGTCCGGGCAACCAAGTCTTAACTTGACCAAAAATTGAATCAAGCTTTTCTGACGTCATACCTGGTTCGTAAATATCAAGCATCGCGTCATACGGCGTTAGACCATTTGCCTCAGCTCGCAGCTGCGCTTCTTGTTTGGATAGATTGACTACTTCTTCCCAATTTTTAGCAAAACCGTGCCAGTCATTTTCGCCACGTTGTTCACGCCACGCGTGTTCACATTTGGAGCCTGCGAGAGATTTGGCTTGCACCAAGTCTTCAGGGAGGAGGTTAGCCTGTTGCCAATCACGATGCATCTCACGTAACTGGGCACTTTCGGCGTCAGTCAATGATTCTGACTCGGCTTCGCCCAGCCAGTGCTCTAACTCAGGGGCACTGCGTAAGTTGTGGATATGAACAGAGAGCTCCGCGAGTGCTTTTGAACGCGATTCGCTGCCACCAGCGGGCATCATGGTCGACATGTCCCAGTGACTCATCGCTGCCAGATGGTCAAAGTGATTGATTTTGTTGTAATGCTTGATTAGCTTTTCAAAGTTTGTCATGACTCTTCCATTCTGAGTGTTTTTAAGTACAGTGAAGATGACAGTGATTTTATCACTAAAGTCTTGAAGCGTTTTCGAATTTTCTGCGCCTAGCCACATTAGGATACAAAATGATCGTCGATTTCTATGCGTTTATCATCGCTATTACCCTACTAACCGTCACTCCTGGGTTAGATACTGCTTTAGTTATCCGAAATACACAACGCGGTGGCTTTTTAGATGGTTCCATCACCAGTATTGGTATCTGCAGCGGACTGTTTGTCCACGCGATGCTCTCTGCTTTGGGTATCGCAGCCATTTTAGCTACTTCCGCACAAGCGTTTATGTTGGTGAAATCCGCGGGTGCGCTCTACCTAATCTATTTAGGCGTAGTGTCATTGAAAAAGTTTCGTCATGCTTCGTTTGCCATCGGAAGTGAATCAAAGCTAGAAACTAAAATGACCCGTTCATTAACCGAAGGTTTTGTGTCTAACATCCTTAACCCTAAAACGGCGGTGTTTTACATGGCCTTTCTACCTCAGTTTATCAATCCTGAACAATCCGCATTGCAGCAGTCTATGTTAATGGCGCTGATTCATTTTGTGATCGCCATGATTTGGCAATGTGGTCTTGCTTTGTTGCTGCAGCAGTTTAAGCAAATACTTAATAAACCTCGTTTTACTCAAGGTCTAGAGGGGGTAACAGGGGCTGTTATGGTGATGTTGGGTGTTAAACTTTTAATTGAACAACCCGTAAAACTGTAAAGGGCAGTCAATAGTTTAGCTGATCCAGAGACAGCTTAACTATGTGACTCAAATATGCGACTTAAATATAGGCGCTAACTAAACACGTTAACTACACGCGTAGCGGAGTGAAAATGTTCGCGAACCAAAACTTATTGAGGATAGAGAATGATCAGACTTGGATTGATTGCCGCATTGGCAATAGTGGCATTTTTATTGCTTAGATATAACTCGAATGAAAAAGTGCGTCGGTGGATTGTCACTGGTATTGGCGTTACTTTTGTTGCCTATTTGGTATCCCTGGTAGTATTTGAGTTAATTAGGTAAAACGTAGATGGCAGACTCTAAGCATGGAAACAATCACGATGATGAAGACGTGGTTGTTATTGAAGAAAAAGACAAAAAAAGCCTATGGCTAATTGGGCTAGCAGGTGTGCTTGGAGTGGGATTGGGATTTGTTCTCGGCGTCAATGGTACGACACAAAAATGGCAAATGACGGTCGACGAATTGGAAACTCGTTATCAAACATTAGTAGAGGACAAAAAAAATTGGCTAGTCTCGATGGAAAAACAAGTAGCCAAAGTCGATCAAACGGCCATAGAGAACATGCAATTGGCCCTAGACGGTCAAAAAAGTGCGTATGAAGAAAAACTGATCGAACTCAATCAGCAATTGATCGCTTCACAAGCCGAAAAAGAAGCGTTAAAAATCCAACTTGAAACCTTAGCCAGTCGATTGGAAGTGTTAGATTCAGACAAACATCAACTTGAGCGCAGAACGGAATCAAACGAGCTACTGTTTGCACGAGCGCGCGAGTTGTTTCAAAGAGAGTTGTTAGTCAAACAACAACTAGAAGCGCTAGAGCAAGAGAAATCCGCGCTTACTCCTCAACTTGAAAAATTTGAAAGAGATTGCACCGCCTATCTTGACCGTTCAGACTGGGATGTGACCAAGGATTCTTGCGATCAACAAGACGCGGCAAGCTCTCGTCTCAGCCAAGTCAATCAAATGATTCAAGTACATCGCATGGATCTCGAGCAAATCCAATCGATTGCAGATGAGTTAGGTTTATAGAGTTGCAATTTGCATCGTAACGCGTTGATTGTCACACACTTGTTACTCGACAAGGTTACAAATCATAAAAAAGTCAGTATTTTTAACGAGATGACGACAGTTCGCTATACTGTGTATACCGTCGTGGGCTAAAACCATAACGGGGTCGCTATTAAAACAAATTAGTTGTCTTTTTATTTGTGCTGTTTGAGGTAAGTGGATGCAACGTGCTAGAAGGTTTTACGCTATTTTTGATAAGATACGCGTCGCTTGTTACCTCGGGTATTTCATTGCTGTAGCCGCCATTTCTCATACACTTCTTATTGCCCAGCCTGACCCAAATTACTTTTACATTACTTTCCCAATCCTAATGTTGACCGCTTTTTTCCTGTCAGATCAGCGCTTGCGTGTGATTACAGCCTGCGCAGCAATGTTGGTTATTTTGATTGGTGGTATCGTGACTCCATTGCCTTTGGATGCAGTAGAAGAAAACTTCATCATGCTGCCATTATGTTTTTTGGTGTTGTTTCCCGGTTCTTTATGGCCATTTACTTCTGCGGTCACATTAGTACTGATGTATCTCTATTCGTTACCAGCTGAAGAGTTTGATGAGTTTATTGAAGATGCAATTGAGCTTTTGGTGATATCGGGATTTGCGACTGTCATGATGTACTTCCAGACCAATATGAGAGAACTGATGACGGCTTATCGTCGTGACAGCGTCACCGATTATCTTACGCAAATTCCGAATAACAAAGCATTTTACGATCAAATTGCCCAAATTGATGATGCTTCAAAGTACGAATATGGCGTTCTGCAACTTGGCCTCAATGATTTTAGAAACGTCAACGATAGTTTGGGGTATGCCAACGGCGACAAACTGTTGTACGCATTTGCCCAACGTATCCAAGAAAAAACGCTAGATTTGGCGACTTTCTATCGCTTAGGAGGCGATGAATTCATTCTATTAGTGAAAAGTGCAGGTGCAATTGAGCCCAAGATCGAGCAGATTTTATCTGAGTTGCGTGACCAAGCGGATAATGTCTACGTAATTGACGCAACATCGCATCGAATCAACTTTAGCATGGGAATTGCGCTGTTAAAGGATGCGGGTGGAAACAAAGAACTCTGGGGTAAAAATGCTGATGTCGCGCTCTACAATGCAAGAGCAAAAGGTGCAAACACGACTCAGTGGTATGACGACCAATTGCTCGATGAAACCATTCGCCAGCACCAGATTGAAATGGAATTAAAAACCGCGATCAAAGAGTCACAGTTTTTGCTTAACTACCAACCCAAAGTGTCAATGGCAAATGGTGAAATTATAGGCGCAGAGGCTCTAATCCGTTGGCCTCATCCGTTATTGGGAGTGATTTCACCAGCCGAGTTTATCCCTATTGCTGAAAAAACCGCACTGATTGTTCCCATTGGCCGATGGGTTATAGAAAAGGCGTGTATGCAAGCTAAAGCCTGGGCAGATGCCAAGCAGCCCGTTTGCGTTTCGGTGAATGTATCGCCCGTGCAATTCGCCAATGATGACCTGTATCGTTTTATACAAGAAGTGTTACACGATATTCGTCTTCCAGCCCATTTACTGCAGATTGAGATCACTGAATCAACGTTAATGTTACAGCCTGAACACGTGGTTAACACTTGCCAAAAGTTGCGTGATTTAGGTGTCTCTGTGGCGGTGGATGATTTTGGCGTTGCATATTCTTCTCTGAACTACCTGAAAAAATTACCAATAGATGTACTCAAGATTGACAAGAGCTTTGTTGATGATTGCGTCACAGATCATACCGATCATATGTTGGTGAGAACCATAATTCAGATTGGTCACAACTTGAATAAAGTTGTCATTGCAGAAGGGGTAGAGAATGATGAGCAGCTAACACTGCTCAAAAATGAGGGATGTGACGAATACCAAGGTTACCTGTTTTCTAAGCCATTGGATCAGTTAGCCTTGACACAATTGCTAAATCAGCACAGCGGCTCAGTATAGTGTTGGTTAGGCTTTAATATTTGTTGAGCGGCTTCACTTTCAACCATATCTCCATATCCAAATAGTTGTTGTCAGAACAACCGTCCGGATCTGGCATAATGGGTTTGTTATAGTGTTCGATTAACGGCACGTCATCAGGTTCGTATTGGCTTTTTGCCATCCAATCACTGAAAATATCTAACTGCAATTCATAGAGTTCGGAACCATACCCTTGAAAGTGAAACACTGCGTATTTACCGGCGCCAAATTTTTGCGTTTTAAATGGAAATGCAACGCGCTCGGCAAGCTCATCGCTAATCTCAATGCACGCTTCATATCGTCCCTTTTCTTTTGGGGTAAACACGGGATTGTCGCACGCAAACCCAAACATACGATTATCTTTTGGGTTCAGGTTATGCATTTCTGCCCACTTTCGAAGTTCGCACCAGGTATCGATGATACCAGGAATGTCATAACCATTTTTCGATCTCAAGGTGCACATTTGAAATGAAGAAATCGTTTCAAACCTTACGGGTTGCGCGGGCGAGTATTCGGCGTCATTTGTACTGCGTTTGTGCTGAATTTGACTGACTTTTTCGACATCAAATGACAGCAAATCAGAATTGTCACTCAAGGCTCGAGATAGCTGTTTGGTCTTGCGAATGCTCATTGGTGTAACGCCAAACTGTTCTTTAAAAGAACGACTAAAGTTGGCGCTGCTCGAAAAACCAAACTTCATGGCAATTTCTGTGATTGAAAATCTCGTATCGAACAGCAAAAAGCTCGCGGCTTTTTCAAGCCTTATGCGATTGCAATACTGAGAAAAGGTTTCTCCCATCACCGCAGAAAAAATGCGATGAAAGTGATATTTCGAAAAGTGGCTCAATTGAGCCGCTTGTTCTAGCGATAGACTCCCATCGCAGTCTCGACGAATCTTGTCCAAAACCGGGCCCAGCCGGAACAAATACTCTGCCTGATTATCAGTCGTTTTAGTGTTGCTCGGCATATTCTATTCCTTGGTTATTTAGGTTTGTATCTCTTTTGAGCTTGCCAATCGCAGCGACCCCAAATATTGCTACCAATAGATTCGCACCAACGTCAGCTCCGACAATACCCCAGAATATGCCATCTAAGCCGTATTTTTCTGGCAACCAATATAACAGTGGTAGCATGACAATGATAACTCTAAATCCACTATGGAAAGTCGCGGCAGAAGCGTTTCCTTTTGCTTGATAAAAACCTGTTGCTAAGATTGAGAATGCAGCTAATGGCAGGCCCCAAATAGATGCCCAGACAATATGATGTCCAATATCGATGATTTCGTTTTGATTGCTAAATATTTCAATTAAGGGTCGTGTCGCTGACAAAAAGACAGCGGTTATTAGAACCCCAAATGTGAACATAGCTATAAATGCAACTTTGATAGACTCAATGACTCTGTATTGATTTTGCGCACCTAAATTAAAACCACAAATAGTTTGAAATGAAATCAGCATCGCAATAAGAGGTAGGGTGGCAAAGTTGGCTATTCTACCTAGAATTCCGTTGGCAATGATCCACTGGTCGTTTGCATACTCAATAAATAGAAGGTTGACCACCCCAACTTGAATCGCCATCGCCAATTGAGCAACCATAATTGGCATACCTAACGCCAAAACGGAAAGCCAAACAGGCATACTAAACGTGAAGTTAAACTTGGTCGAAGTTTGTCCATTTCTATATTTGAATAGGGCAATACTGACGGCGATACATTGTGCTAAAACTGTAGCATAGGCTGCACCTGTCACACCCCATCCAAACCAAGCCAAAAAAACGTAATCTAATACAATGTTGAGAATTGAAGCTGTCAACATCAGCTGCATAAGCACTTGCGGTTTACCTTCCGCGCGAAATATGTCGCCAAGCAGCGGTAAGAGAATTGAAACAAAACCAAACAGCGCTATTGGAAACGCGTAGTCCATTGCGTCTTTGTAATAGTGTGCCTCTACCCCTAAAGAAGTTAGGATCGTGTCCATAAACAGCCAAGCACACAAGGCTGAAATGATGCCAACCACAACAGCGATTAGAGCACTATTGCCAGCTACAATATTTGCACTATCTTGCGCTTTGGCTCCGAGCTTTCTTGTAATGATAGAGCCGGCACCCGCAGCTACCAGGGAACCGACCGCAGCTATTAACATTTGTAGTGGAAACACCATGGATACAGCTCCCATAGCCGCTTCACCCACGTAACGCGTAATGAAAATTCCGTCCACTACGTTGTAAAGACCGATCACTAGCATTCCAATAGTGATAGGGACCGCCATGCTGAAAAAAAGCGGCCACATCGGCTGCGTACCAAGATTGTCTGTTGAGTTGGTATCCATTTTGTCTGTTCCTTTTTCTAGCCAGCCAACATTATTCACAGACCTCGAATACCAAAATATTCAAATCTTGCGGAATCTAACTAAATGTTTTCAACTGAATGACCACTTTTAACATCGCGTTAAGGTGAGAATTTTATATGCGGAGTTAACTTTCGATAAAAACCGCTTCAATCTTGTGACCATCTAAGTCAAAAACATACGCAGCGTAATACCCATTACCGTACTCTGATCTAGGACCAGGCTTACCGCCACACAACGCACCCATCTTGATAGCGGCTTGGTAAAATGCATCCACTTGTTCCTTGTCTTCAGCATTAAAAGCGAGATGAAATCCCGAGCTTGGGGCAACGGTTTGTTTGTTGATAGGGTTACCAATCCAAAATTCAAAGTTAGCACCATAAGCGACTGCTTGATCGAGAGTCGCGGAGCGAGAAATGTTTAAGGTTTTAAGCACATGGTCATAAAAGTAAGACGCGGCGGAAAGGTCGTTGGTACCAAGAGATAAGTGATGAAACATAGACAACTCCAGAATTCATAAAAACATACTGTATTAATAACTAGGTATGTATATGTATCCAGTATTGCTGTTTTTAATGATTTAAGCGAGTGCTATGTTAAAGGGTGTGATTTCAGCCTTGTTCTGCAAGCTTCTGACGTTTTTCTGTGCGATACAATCTGAAAATAGTGATGCTATTTGCGAAGATCAAGCAAGCTTCTAACAGTGTCCCACCGATCGAACCGACATAAATATTATTGGCTAACCAACAAAAAGCTCCAACTAAAAAGGCAAGACGGAGTTGGATGCCTTTTAATCTAAACAGAGCAAAAGTACCAATACTGGTGCCGACAATAGGCAACATGTCGTAAGGAGATTCCGCTAAGATCCAACCAAGCACTAGGCCTACGGTAATAAACCCAGTTGCTAACCAACCTGAGTTAGTCTTAATAGAAAAGTAGGTTCTTAAGCCGGACAGCAAAGCGCCTAGTACCGCTGTTGTTGCGCCGAGGAGGGCGTAATGAACCATATGAGTAAAATTAAAAATAAGCATGCTGATTTTTAATTTGCGGTCATCTTTTTGGAAAAACGTGAAAATCCCGAGTCCAAAACTTACAAAACCGACCATCTGAGCAATATTTATGTCCATGAACTCTTTGTTTAGTCACAGTTAATCAAGTAGACGAATTATAGCGGCTTTATCCTAATTAGCCACCAATTTGAAATGGCGTTTTATTTAAGATTCAACTTTCGGTTATGTCGCTTGAAACGCAGAAACTGTAAAATAAATGTTACATAGATTTCTTGTTCATTTCACTGATTGAGCCTTTATGAATGGTTCAGTATCCGCCAATTTATCGATAGAGGTGTACGTTGGTAACGATAGTTTGACAGTGAGTCATTACAAAATGAGCCGATAAAACTTCACTCCGACATCTGGGCAAACGTTTCAGTTTGGTTCAGTGTGGTGTTAACGGAATGTTAATTTTGGAGTGAGTCATGGAACTGAGTAACACCGCAAAAGCCAAACAGAACGACGCAGAAACCTCTGCCATAAACTTTAATCCTTTGGGGACTGACGGTTTCGAATTTGTCGAATATACCGCAGCAAACCAAAAGGGGACTCAAGATCTAAAGAAGCTATTCATCTCCTTAGGATTCGCCGAAGTTGCTAAACATCGTTCTAAAGATGCATGGCTTTATCGTCAAGGTGATATCAATTTTATTGTTAATGCGCAGCCCAATAGCCAAGCTGAAGCCTTTGCGGCAAAACATGGTCCGTCTGTTTGTGGAATGGCATTTCGAGTCAAAGATGCAGCGATTGCACTCCACTATGCGTTGGATAATGGCGCGTCTGAATACCAAACAGAAATAGGGCCAATGGAACTTAGCATCCCGGCGATTCAAGGTATCGGCGGCAGCCTTCTGTATTTTGTTGACCGTTATGGTGACAACAGTATCTATGATGTCGACTTCAAGTTTTACGACAATTACCAACGCATTCTAAAAGACCAAGATGTTGGGCTGTATGAAATAGACCATTTAACGCACAACGTGCGACAAGGGAACATGAATCTATGGGCTGGTTTTTATGAACGAATCGGTAACTTCAGAGAAATTCGTTACTTTGACATTGAAGGGAAACTTACCGGTTTAGTCTCAAAAGCCATGACTGGACCCTGTGGAAAAATTCGCATCCCGATCAATGAATCCAGTGACGACAAATCGCAAATAGAAGAATTTATCCGCGAATACAATGGTGAAGGGATTCAACATATCGCGTTGACCACCGACGACATTTATCAAACCGTGCAAACCTTGAGATCTCGTGGAATGGATTTCATGCCCACACCAGATACTTATTATGAAAAGGTGAATCAGCGAGTAGAAGGTCACAGTGAAGACGTGGCGAAACTAAAAGATCTACAGATCTTAATTGACGGCGCACCGATGAAAGATGGCATTTTATTGCAGATTTTCACACAAACTGTAATTGGCCCAGTTTTCTTTGAAATCATTCAGCGTAAAGGTAATGAAGGCTTTGGAGAAGGTAACTTTAAAGCGTTGTTTGAATCGATTGAAGAAGATCAAATTCGAAGAGGAGTATTAAAAGATGCGTAGACCGATCCAGTTTCCGCATCGAGAAGGCATACACTCTCGTCAAGCGCACGCTGATTTTCCTGAACAAGCGATTTACGAAAGAGAAGCAGGGCGAGGGGGCTTTTTTGGTGCAGCGAGCCATTTTCATCACCGTCATCCACCCACAGGTTGGAGTGAATGGCAAGGCGAACATAAGCCGCGAGCCTTTAACTTCAATCATGTAGCAGAGACCGAAACAAGCAGTCCTTGGTCGGTTCCTAATTTGTTAGAAAATCAGGATTGTAAAGTGCGAGTGTGGCGTCTTAACGACAACATGAAAAATCTTTATCGCAACAGCGATGGTGATGAGTTGTTGTTTATTCACCAAGGGCGAGGAGATTTGTATTGCGATTACGGCCATTTGCCTGTGATGGAAGGGGATTATGTACTGATTCCACGTTCCACTAACTGGCGATTGGAAGTATCTAAGCCGCTTTTTGTCCTATTAATTGAAAACACTAACGCGTGTTATGAATTACCTGATAAAGGCATTGTTGGTAAACACGCCGTATTTGATCCTGCTGTATTACAAGTGCCACAAATCGACAATGCGTTCCAACAGCAATATTCGGAGCAACCCACGGTTGTTGAGATGAAACGTCACAATGCGATAAACCGCGTTACCTATCCATTTAACCCATTAGACGCAATTGGTTGGCACGGCGATTTGTCGGTTGTTAAATTGAATTGGCGCGACATCCGTCCGCTAATGTCGCATCGATACCACTTACCGCCTTCGGCTCACACGACATTTGTTGGGAATAACTTCGTTGTCTGTACTTTTGTTCCAAGGCCGATTGAAAGTGACCCGGGCGCTCTTAAAGTGCCGTTTTATCATAATAATGATGACTACGATGAGGTGCTGTTTTACCACGCAGGCGATTTCTTCAGTCGCGACAATATTGAAGCGGGCATGCTTACCTATCATCCAGCCGGATTCCCTCATGGTCCCCATCCCAAAGCGTTCAAAGCAGGGCAAGAGGGAACGAAAACCTTTACTGATGAAGTGGCGGTGATGATTGATACGCGTAACGCACTGGCATTTACAGCCGCTGCGCAACAGGTTGAAAACCCTGACTATGTGTACAGTTGGAAGGAATAAGAACAACAAGGAGTCACGATGAAATTAGCCAGCTTAAAAGATGGAACAAGGGATGGCACCTTAGTTGTTGTCAGCCGCGATTTATCTCAATGTGTTAGCGCTAAAAAGATTGCTGCTACGCTTCAGTGTGCAATTGATCAATGGGAGTCAACGGAAAGCAAATTACGTCAACTATCAGTGCAGCTAGAACAAGGTCATTGCGGTGACGCCATTGCGTTTGACCCTATTAACTGCATGTCGCCATTGCCACGCGCTTATCATTGGGCGGATGGCTCGGCTTACGTCAACCATGTTGAGTTAGTGAGAAAGGCGAGAGGGGCCGAAATGCCACCAAGCTTTTGGACAGATCCTCTTATGTATCAAGGCGGATCAGATACGTTTTTATCGCCAACTCAAGATATCCCCATTGCAGATGAAGCCTCTGGTATCGATTTTGAAGCAGAAATCGCTGTTATTACTGATGATGTGCCTATGGCCACACGCGCGATAGAGGCAGAAAAGCACATAAAGTTACTAATGTTAGTCAATGACGTTTCGTTGCGAGGTCTAATTCCTAACGAACTCGCCAAAGGATTTGGTTTTTATCATTCCAAGCCGTCTTCTGCATTTTCACCAGTTGCCGTTACACCCGATGAACTTGAGCAAGACTGGCGCGATAGCAAACTTCATCTACCTTTGAGATCTACACTAAATAATGAATTGTTTGGCTGCCCTAATGCCGGACAGGATATGACGTTCAACTTTGCTACGTTGATAGAACACGCAGCGAAAACACGAGCACTTGCTGCTGGTACGGTTATTGGGTCAGGAACCGTTTCTAACAAACAAGGAACTGATCACGGTAGCGCAATTGAAGAGGGTGGTGTTGGCTATAGCTGCATTGCCGAACTTCGCATGATAGAGGCCATAAGAGACGGATCGCCTTCAACTAGCTTTATGAGGTTTGGTGACCGAATTAGAATCGAAATGTTAGACCGAGAACAACGCTCAATTTTTGGTGCGATTGATCAAAGAGTGGTCAAAGCGAATGGATAAGCTCGAGCTATACAGCTATTGGCGTTCATCAGCATCGTATCGAGTTAGGTTAGCACTGCATTACAAATCTATGCAATTTGAGACGAAACCAATTCATTTGGTTAACAATGGCGGCGAGCAGCATCAAACGAAATTTAAAGAAAAAAATGCGTTCCAATTAGTACCGGTATTAAAAGTGACACAGCCAGATGGCCTGAGCGTATTGGTACGACAATCATTGGCCATCATCGAGTTTCTCGACCATTTACAGCCAAACAAGAGACTGATACCCGAAGAGCCGATATTGCGATGCCAAATTAATGCGCTATGCCATGATATAGCGATGGAAACGCATCCGTTGTGTAATCTACGGGTCTTACAATACTTAAAACAAAAAAAGTCTTCACAGTCACTAATCACTGATTGGATGCAACATTGGCTAACCTGCAATCTTACTTGCTTAAATACAGAACTAGTTAAAAACCGTGATGTATTTCAATATCTAAGTGACAATGTCACTCTGTTTCAATGTGTTTTGTTACCGCAGTTATATAACGCCAGACGCTTTGACGTAGACACATCGAAATTAGGTGCATTACTTGATATTGAGAAGACGGTGTTTAATGAAAGATGGGCAGTACAAGCGGCGCCAGCTGAGCAGCCTGACGCCGAATAACTTAGCTGTGTGTAAACTGACGGAGTTTACTGTAGATAATCAGTGGTTCCAGTGCTCCGTTGGGTAATCGAATGCAGTTGGCGAGAGAGGCTTCTCGTCGGTAGCCAGCTCTTTTCGCTACATTTTGCGCCGCTAGGTTGCTTTCCGCCATGGATATTTCCAAACGATTAGCGCCAAACTCCCCAAATGCTTTGGCTTCTAGAGCAGCAAGCGCTTGATGCATGATTCCTTTACCGGTTTGCGAAGAGCGTAACCAAAACTCGACGCCATAGTAGGGTACTTCACGATTGTGCAGCAGCAAGCCGATGACACCGAGTAACTGTCCGGTTTCTTGACAGGTAATCATATAGCGCAGCTCGTCTTCAAACTTTTTGTAGTTTTCGATGGCTTGTTCCATATCGATTTGAGTTTCGTGATACGACAATGAAAATGGTACCCAAGGCAAAAAGCGACTAAGCTCATTTTCGCTTTCAATTAGCGCTTCCAACACACTTTCACAATGTGTCATTTTGGGTGGCTCTAAACGAATACTTGGTTTGTGCATGACGTTTCCCTTTGCCACTGACAAGGCAATTTTGCTGGTTATAGTTCGCTCACTTCAAAAATGGAATCGATGATCAAAGGCAAATTACCTCGGACTGAATGTGCGCCAAACACCGAACGGGCGTGTACACCCTTGTCGCCAAATACCGCTTTCATGAGGTCTGAACAACCATCCAAAACCTTAGGATGCTGTTCGAAATCGGCAGTTGCATTGATGAAACCTTGAAGTTTTACCACGCGAGTTATTTTGTCTAGCGAACCCAAGTGCAATTGCAGTGCTGAAAGAATATCTAAGCCCGTTTCTTCGGCAAACTGATACCCTTGTTCGACAGAAAACTCTTGGCCAAGTTTTCCTGAGGGCGCTGTCTCATGGAACGCCGTGGGACCCTTACCGGAAACAAAAATTAAGTTGCCGGTTCGTACACAGTTGGTATAGCTTCCTTGGGGATCACTAGCCTTTGGAAGCTGAAAACCTAGTTCTTGCAAGCGTTGTTCGATAGACATGTTATTCCTTTAATCTAGTCCAATATTGTTGAGGTATGCTGGTTACAGCCGCTCTATACGGTAATGTATATTATGAAGTTGAGCGATATGTCACAGATTGCATTTAATTAACGCTTAGTTCAAGTAAAGAAAACTCAGTGGCTTTGGAAACTACTTGAATCGTTCTGGATAATCAGAGAACACACCATCGACCTCTGATAACAAAGGGAAGTCCTTAGGTTGGTTGACAGTGTAACACCACACTTTAAGTCCTCGATTCTTAAGGTACCTAAGATCCGTTTCTGTCAGATTCCGATAATCTAGGTTACACCTTGAAACTGACAACTTGTCTACCCAGGCTTTTGTGTTGGAGCAGAACTTTTCAGATAACAGGGCTACCTCAAATGCTTTAGCCAAAGACGTGAACTTGGAAAGCACTAAATTTCGGATTTCGAACAGTAACTCGGCGTTAAAACTAGACAGAATTATTTCACCTGAAAAGGAAACCTGAGAAAGCGCTTGCAATACAAGCTCAGCGACTTCGCTCTCATTGTATTTTCTACATGAGTAAGCTTCATTGGGTAGCTTAAGTTCCAAATTGACAGACAAACCCAAACGGCCAGTCAATTCCAATAACTCCTTCAAGGTTAAAATGCGCTGAGGTTCCTCCTGCTGATATTCCGGTTTCTCGAACCACGATCCAAAGTCAAGTTGCTTAATCTCTGCGAGAGAGAGGGACTCAACCGCCCCGTGGTGATCACTGCATCTATCCACGGTAAAGTCGTGAATCACCACGAGTGAACCATCCTTAGTGGGTTGAACATCGACTTCAACCCATTTCAAACCCAGGTTAGCCGCGGCTTCAATACTGACTTTAGTGTTCTCAGGATAATGTCCGGCAACACCTCGATGACCTATGATTATGGGTTTCATCTACTGACTCTTGATTTGATTCATTTCAACAGCTTACGACAATCGCACACGAATTCAATATTGGATACGTAGCTCAATAGTTAGCTTAATGTTTTGAAAGTTCGCCTTGGCGAGATAGATGTCTAAATTTCTGTTAAAATTCAGTTCATAATGTCGCAATGGAAAGGTTTTATGAAAATTGGTGTTATAGGTGCGGGTTCAGTTGGTGTTGGAGTTTGTCACTATTTAATTAACTTAGGCAGTGTTAGTGAACTGGTACTGTTAGATAGAGATTTGGCGCGAGCTGAAGGTGAGGTATTTGACTTTAGACATACTTCCGCACTGACGTTTAGCAAAAATACACATTTGGTGCCAACAGACAATTACCAAGATCTAAGTGATGCGAATATCGTCGTTATTACTGCTGGCGCCCAGATAAAACAGGGCCAAACTCGTAATGATTTGGCGGAAATTAATAGTAAAATATGTGTCGACATTGCCACGCAAATAGAACAAGTCGCGCCCAACGCGATTCTTATTGTCGTGACTAACCCCTGTGACATTGTCACGCACTTTATCGTTAGTAATACTGGTTTTCCAAGACATCGCGTCATTAGCAGTGGTTGTGTTATCGATACGGCTCGTCTAATGACTATTGTGGCAAATAGAGTCAACCTAGATCCCAAAAACATCTTTGGCTACGTACTAGGCGAGCATGGTAGTCACTGCTTCACGCCAAAAAGTTTGATTAGTATTGCGGCGCAACCCGCCGATTTTTACTGTGATACTCACAACATCGAACGCATTGATGCGGACCAGTTGTTGGAAGAAGTAAAACAAGCTGGTTATGAAATATTTCGTCGCAAGCAAAATACCACTCATGGAATCGCTGCAAGCGTTTTCCGAATTGTACAAGCGATAGTCGTTGATGAGCGGTCGGTACTGCCTGTGGGCGTGTATTTGGATGGCGACTATCAACTCGATAACTGTGTGTTGAGTCTACCTTGTGTAGTCGGTAAAAATGGAATTGAGCAGGTACTGCATCATCCATTTACGGAATCTGAAATAAGCCAGCTGCAATATATTGCCAAAGCTTTGTCAGACAATATTGATCAGGTAGCGCTCAAAACAGGCTTAGAGTCTAAGTAACCGGTTATCACTTTATACCCAAGTAACTTCAAGATGCAGTATTCAGAGCTACATATTCTGGTTCAGTTCAAGGAATAGAACGCAGCGAAATGACGAGTCCTTTCCAAGTTCTTTGACGAAGAAATGAGACAGAATATGAGCTCCCAAGGGCGAGTTTAACTAGTCTTCATACTACGTTATTGATTCTTGATGTAGAGCGACTAGATCTGCAAATCAATGCCTTGTCTGAAGAGTAGTTAATTCTCGCTGAACCTCGCATCTTGAGGTCACTTGGGTATAACCATTCGATATCGCAGAGATTCGTCGACATCGAATGGTTATTTGTTTTAAACCTTTCATTCCTTCTTCTGTCCGCCTCGTCTCGTTCACAGTTTTTCTGTATATCGTTCGCGACTGTCTATCATAAATGATAGGTTTCTCTGCCGCTAAGAAATTGCCGCTATAACACAAAGGTGCAAGGATGCGTTGGCAGCAAATAGGTTTCAGAAAAAGACTTCTTATCATCATGACACTAACGGGTTTAGTAGAACTCTTGGTGTTGGTTGCTGCGGGATTCCTGTATCTAAAATCTTCTCAAGAACAAGAAGTCGGAGAAAAAGCCCTAGGTGTGGCTACCTTTTTGGCACAGTCTCCTGATGTCGTTACGTTGATCGAAGAAAATCAGCCGTCTCAGGATCAGCAAGCAAAATACCGAGAGCTGACCAAACAAATTGGCGCTGCGTTTATCGTGATAGGAGATAAAACAGGTGTTCGTCTAGTTCATCCGGTTGATGAAAGAATTGGTTTACCAATGCGCGGCGGCGATAACACCAGAGCGCTGGTGGATGGGGAAGCTTACATTTCCTATGCCGAAGGCTCGCTAGGGTATTCGGTGCGAGGTAAAACGGCGGTCTTTAATCAAAACGGTGACATTATCGGAGTGGTTTCTGTTGGTTACTTGTTAGCGCGACTTCAAGATCGCGTAGAGCCATTTTTGTTTTACCTCTTGTTCATGACCATAGCGGTTGTATCTGTCAATGCAGTCATTTCGAGTTACGTTTCTCGCCGTTTTCAACGAGCAATTTTAGGTTTCGAACCCGAAGAAATTGGTCGCTTGTATGGTGAGCTAGATGTCACCATGAGTACCTTGAAAGAGGGTATACTTAGTATTGATGATCAAGCGAGGATCCGTTCTATAAACACCAGCGCTTGTCAAATACTGGGTTTGTCGAGACAAGGTGTGATCAACCAACCGCTCAAACAAGTTCTACCAGACAGTGATTTAGATTCAGTGTTGATCAGTGCCAAAACAGACCACGATATTAACCTCTACTTAAATGGCCACAAGCTTATTGCCAACCGCAGTCCAATCATTGTCGACGGTGCAGTGATAGGTGCGGTATCAAGTTTTCGTTTGCGAGATGAGATTAATGAACTGACTGAGCAGTTGGCCCAAACAAAAGCTTACGCAGATATGTTGCGCTCACAAACTCATGAACACAGAAACAAACTGAGTACCATTAGCGGTATGATCTCCATGGGTGAACTCGAATCCGTTCAACGTATCATCGGCCAAGAGACAGAACACTACCAACAGTTGATTGCATCTTTACGAGAAACGATTAAAGAGCCACTGGTCGCAGGTTTGTTGCTGGGTAAAACCGAACGAGCTCGAGAACTGGGTCTGACTTTGGTCATAGAAACGGGCTCCCGCTTGTTGCCGCTACCTCAATGGTTAGATGCGCAAGACCTGGTCACGATTTTAGGCAATCTGGTAGACAATGCTTATGACGCTGTTTTAGAACTGAGGCAGCGAGGTACTGCGTTAACTTCAGCTAATAAGTCGATAGAAGTCTCGATCAGCGACTATGGCAATGAGGTGATCTTAGAAGTCAGTGACTGCGGTTGCGGGTTGCCTGAAGAACTGAGTGGGAAAGACTTGGTCAAAATGGGGGTTACAAGCAAGCAAAATGATACTCGTGGTGTGGGTCTGTATTTAGTTAATCGATTAATTGAACGTTATTCTGGCCATCTGGAAATCATCGCCAACGCGCCATCTGGAACAAGGATGACCGTATATCTACCCAAGGAAATGGTATAGCAGTGAATAAAGTCATGATTATTGAGGATGACCTCAATATTGCAGAGCTCCATCGACAATTCTTTCAACAAAAACCGCAATTCGAGGTGGTCGGCATTGCCACGTCGTGCCAAGAAGCGGAAATGCAGCTAAACGTATTAGAGCCAGATTTAGTGCTGCTCGATGTTTTTCTGCCAGATGGTTCGGGATTAGATCTACTCAATACAATTCGGCTAAATCACCAAAATTTGGACGTAATTCTGATTACCGCTGCCCGCGATGTTGAGACATTACAAACAGCGATTCGCGGCGGGGTAGTTGACTATCTACTTAAGCCAGTTGTGTTTTCGCGTTTGGATGCCGCCTTGGACAAATATCTGATGATGTCACGTCAACTTGACCACATTAAGGAGTTTGATCAGAAGCTGGTGGATAAAGTGATATCAGGTCCCGCGGTTGAAACGTCGACAACCAGATCGCTTCCCAAAGGCATTGATTCGGTGACATTAGATAAAGTTGGTCAAATTTTTGATGAGCGCAAACAAGTGACCGCTGATGAAGCAGGGGAGTTGATTGGTGCCAGCCGAACAACGGCGAGACGCTATCTCGAATATCTAATTTCCACAGGTGAACTTGAGGCTGACTTACATTACGGATCCGTTGGTCGTCCTGAGCGCTGTTATAAAAAGCGCAAATAGTCAGCTTGATAGCCAATTATTGATAAATTGCACACTATACTGATTATATGAAGTTCTGATTGAAGTGCGAATAATGACGCGGCGGTTATTGAAGTTAAGGTTATTGAAGCTAAGGTTTTTGAAAATAGAGTCATTGAAAATAGTCTTACTTTTGACCATTGTTTTGTTGCTTGGTCTCCATATCCTAAAAGCCAACGCAGAAGAAACTATCGTTCTTAAACTTCCTACGCTGCGTGAGGGGCAACATGAGTATTACCACGATCTGTTGAAGCAATCATTAGAGGCGATTGGCTACCAAGTTCAAATTATTGAGCTTGATGAACATATTCCTCAATTGAGAACCTCAAAAATGGTCATGAACGGTCAACTCAGTTTGACTTGGTTGATTTCTACTTCCGAGCGCGATCAAACCTATTTGCCCGTTGATGTCTATTTGACGGATGGGTTAATCGGGAAACGGATTCTACTTATTCCCCCTTTACTTCAATCTGAATTTGATCAAATCAGTAATCTTCACGATCTTCGAGCGTCAGGTATGAATGCGGCTTTGGGCAAAAGTTGGTTCGATGTTGACGTTTGGCGGCATAATCGTCTTAGCTACCGTACTCAAGATGGCGAATGGCGCAATATCTACAGCAAATTAAATGTGTTAGGGCCGATGCACTATTTCCCCCGCGGCATGAACGAAGTGCTTTATGAGTCAGAGTTCAATTCCCACTTGGCTATCGAAACGAATCTTATACTTGCGTATCCGAGGGACTTTAAGTTTTACCTTGCGCCAGAGAATCGTGAGCTAAAACAAATCTTAGAAAAAGCGCTACTAAATGCTCAGAAGACAGGGCTTATGAAAGCATTGATTAGTAAGCATTGGCGCTCAACCTTTGATGCATTAGACATCGAGAACCGCAAAACCTTATACCTCTTGGATCCGAGTTCTTATTAGTCGCTTTGGCTTCAGGTCAATGAAATGCAAACTAAACTTGCTTAAACGAAATAAATGCAAATAATCAAGGTACGCACAGTCGTTAATTGTTGATTATGGAAAGCATTTTTTTAATTGTTGTTATTTTGGTGGTTTTCTTCGCATTCGCGCAAAAGAAGCTAGCGAAACCGGAAGTTCTTGCTGACAGTGAGTATCACCTGAAGAAGTCGGTTATGAGCGCCGCAGAAATTGCTTTTCTTAATGCCCTAGAAGAGGCGGTAGGCAAACACGGTAAAGTTCTCTGTAAAGTGAATATGGCAAATGTACTGTCACCCTCGGCAACAAACAAAAAACAATGGTTTATTGCAAATTCCCGAATAAACAAAAGCTTTTTTGATTTTGTTATCTGTGATCCAAGAACTATGCTGCCGCGAGTGGTGATTGAATTTGACAACGGAAAACCACTAGATAAAGGAAAAGCTGAGCGAGAGAAGCTGGTTATGCATGTGTGCAAATCGGCGAGTTTGCCTCTGATAGGCACGTCGATTAAACACAGTTATCAAGTAGGACGACTACGCCGTTTGCTAGCAGCGCACATTGATCTGATTGAACCAGATAAGGAAGTTCGATTTTGCAAAAAGTGTGGCGCGCCAATGAATATTAAAGTGGCAACTCAAGGTGAGCACAAAGGAAGACGTTTCTTCACCTGTGTAAGGCAACCAACATGTGATTACACGGAAAACTACAATGTGGTGTTTGAAGATTCGGAATGATGTCTCTAAGCCGGTTCGCTAACCATCACTTGGTTTCTACCATTTTGCTTCGCTTTGTAAAGCTCGACGTCAGCACGCTTTAACACGTCTTCCAAACTTCTAAAATGGTCACATTGATAAACACCAATACTGGATGTGATATTAATTGGTGTCTGATGGTTATTAAATTCGTACTGTTCAATTGAAGCCCGTAGAAGCTCGGCTTGTGTTTTCGCTTTGTCCAAGGAAGTGTTGTGTAGTGCAACACAAAACTCCTCACCACCAATTCGATATACCAAATGTTCGTCGCAAAGTGAGTCTATTAAACCAGCCGCTTGAACTAGGACCTTGTCGCCAACGTCATGACCGTGCTTGTCGTTCACCTGTTTGAAGTAGTCCAAATCGAGTATAAGCAAAGACAATGGAACCTTTTCACTTTCCTGGCGGTAACGGGTGAAATTATGGATAAGTGCGTGTCGGTTGTAGACTCCAGTGAGTGCGTCTCTGGAGGCCAATTGTCCAAGCGAGGTTTCAGAGACCATTCGCTTGTCTTCAAAAATATGGACTGCAACCCAAACACAAACAAAGCAAAGCGCGATGTTCATAAACAAGCTTGTATTTGTTACTTGCAAGAATTCAACGGTTTTGGGAAAGATGATGAAGCATTGCACAGCAATTGCGACTGACGTAGCTAACAATCCTTCCCGCTTTCCTAATAACAAGTAGAAGAAAGCTGGGAACAAAAATGCCCAGATGAAATTGGCTTGCCAAACCGGTTGAACATAGCTTTCAACACTCACAACCACAAGGAATGCACTGGCATAGAGCCTGACTTGGTTTGAGCCATGACGATTGGTTTTTGCCTTAAAGAAGATCCACGCAGACAGAGTCGAGAAAAGAAGTTGGCAGATACCTAAAGGCGTTAACTGAGAAATGAATAAATTGTAAATGCCGAGCAAGCCAGATATGACGCCCAGTAAGATACTAAGGCGAACCAAAACCATGCGACGCAGGTATCTTGATGGATTGAACAGATCAAGATTCATAACTCGGTTTGGTATGCTCCACATTGAATACTGATGCAATACTAATACTTTCGTCTTAGTCGTCAATCATTAAATCGACGAAGCGTTAAATATGATAGAAAAGTAACATTTTTTGTAAGTCTATTGTTAACATGCGATTTAAGTTATCAAGCCTGATTGATACTAGAAAACGACACTGGAGAGCAATGTTATTTGGTTTTAATCAGGATGGCCTAAACGATATCACTGGTAAGTTTTTGATCTATTTGTTTACAGGGTGAGCAAACAAACCAAAATTCGGAATTCAGGGCTTGCGTCGTCGGTCATCTATCGCTAATATCCTTTGCGTCCTCAGGGAATGCGTCCGTAGCTCAGTTGGTTAGAGCACCACCTTGACATGGTGGGGGTCGGTAGTTCGAGTCTACTCGGACGCACCATCGAGGGTTGAATAAAAATACAATGCGTCTGTAGCTCAGCTGGTTAGAGTATCGCCTTGACATGGCGGGGGTCGGTGGTTCGAGTCCACTCAGACGCACCAAATTTTACAATAAAGCCCGCTATATGCGGGCTTTATTGTATCTGAGTATTGAGACTTAATTACTCTATTCTTTCCATAACATTTGACGTCTCGCTGCAATAGGGCGGGTATCTTCCCCTTAACCACGAATAGAAATTTGCCATTGTCGAATGGTTAAACACAACATATTCGTTGGTAATTCTTGAGTAAAATAATGGGAATATACATTACTGATCTATGTATATAACTGATCTGCTCCAGCCAGACTGGACACCTCGTTTATCAATATTTAGCTGTTCAAACATTACTGGGCTCAGATACCCAAAAGCGATGTGCTTTCTTGTCCGATTATAATCAACCTCAAGGTACTCAAAGATCACATGGCGCATCTCATCTATGGCCGTGAACGGTACATATTGGATTACTTCTACTTTCAGTGAATGGAGAAAGCTCTCAGCACACATATTATCCCAGCAGTTTCCTTTCGTGCACTTACTTTGCTGTAGATCATAAGCAGTGATTAGGTCTAGATAGTCTTTAGAGCAACAATGCCTACATCGATCACTACAAACACTAACCGACTCAAAGGACCCTCGACGAAACAGAGATTTAGTTAATGTATCGTAGACCAGAGGTTTAGTCATCCTTGTATATATTGACCAACTAATTACTAGTCTTCAGTAAAGAACAATGATGACAGCCAATTTCATCCAACTTTCCCTTGTGGCGAGATACGTGATATCACCCGCCATTTTTAAATCGGTGCCGTTTCATTAAAGTGGCGAGCTGGTAAGTTCGAAGCGATAGGCATCTTTTGCTTTTGTTCTTTTGTAAACATAAAGTTGCGTGCCGCTGGCGTCAAACCCGTCCGTTTCATACTGGCTGCGATGGTTTTAACATTATGGCTATCACCATCCTCAGCCAGTGCTTTCTCGATGCGCCTTCCTTTAATGTTGCCTAAAGCATTTTTGACCTTTGTATCAAGCTCTTGGCGAGTTGTCTCGCGTTGGATAGTATTGTGGTGATACTTCATCCAGTAATAAATCCACTTTGAGAAACACTAAACACCTTAGTCATGCGGATAACACTAAAGCAAAGCAGATGTTCGAGCATAAATTCATGGCAACCTACTTTAGATTTTTCGCGAAGTAGGTGGCGGTCTTTCTTAAAATTTCTAGCTCTACGGCTAGCAATTGCTCTCGTTAACTAGTAGCGGTTTCTTTCTTCGAATTTTTCAACCACTAGTAGATTTGGGAATCAAACTAAGAAAGCTGCCTAGTCGTCGCAGCTACTCCGACTTTCTTTGCTAACTTTAGGGCTTCTACTTGAAATTCAGGGGAATGTTTAATCCAGTTTGCTTAGTTACCATTGTTCTCCTCTTTAGTGAATGTATTAATTAACTTAGTATCCCAAACTGCTGGGGCAGATCTGCTCAGCTGTATACATTAATTAAATTAACGGTCGCCATGCCACGAGTCTACGCGACCCGTACTGGGAGATACTGTGTTAGGTTCTCACCCACTTTGAATATTTCCCCTTCCTTCTTCTCAAACCTAAAGCCATGAATTTAATCTATATTTATGGTAACATTCCTAGTCTGCGTTCAGATATTGGCTATTGTAAAAAATGAGAAAAAAGATATATCCCAAAGAGGTGATACGAAAAGCTCGTCTCAGGAAGCATTTGAAAAATAGCATTAGTGCTGATAAAAGGCGGCGTAGAAAAGTTCGTGACCTAGAAGCTCGGAGAGAGGAAGCAAACATTGATGTTGCACAACTTTATTTTAAAGATGCAGATTTTTGCAACGAACTAATCGATAATCCCAAATTCATCAAATCGAAAAAAAAGTTTACAGAATACAAACTAAAACTACCTTCCACTTTTGATATATTTACAACACCTGAAGTGGCACTCCGAAAAGCTTACGAGCTTAGGGAAGCGTTGCTGATTCCAGAGTTAAAGACAGTTAAAGTTGACCACTACAAGGTATCTAGAACTAGTTTAGGTAGTGAAGCGTTACTTGGTATTCTTGCAAGTGAAATAGTAAGCTATAGGATTAAAGAACATTCAGATGAAGAAGGTGCTAAGTTTAGTTTTCTAGGAAAACCTCCCAAAAGTTCTGGCGCTTCTCAACTAGTTGACACGATCGGTTTGGTCAGGGAGCTAAATGATCCAGTTTTTGAGGATGCCGAGGAACATGAACATATAGATAACCTCCATTTTTTTAGAGCTGATAATCGATATTTTGAATCTGTAAGTATTAAAGAAGATAAAAAGCGGAAAGTTGCTGAAAGCTGTGTAGAGCACCTTGAAAAGTGCTTAGGCAGCCATATGTTAATAATCAAGGACGAGGCTAAGGACAGACTTGCTGCTTGCTTGGGAGAAGTTCTAGACAATGCCAATGAGCATTGTGCACGAACTAAGTCTGTATGGTATGTTAGAAGCTATTTCAATGATAAAGATGATTGCTCGCTAGAGCTTATGGTATTAAACATAGGCAACTCTATTGCACAAAATTTTGAAGCGTTGCCAGAAGATAGCAATATAAAAGAAGTGGCGAAAAATTATGTGGAACGACATGCCGATACTCATGACAGTCGTGCTTTGTTTACTGTCGCTGCTTTGCAAGGGAATGTCAGTTCGAAAAGAGACAGTGACCCAACAAGAGGCCAAGGTTCGGTAACTCTTATCGAGACGTTTGAATCAATATATACTGACTACTGTGATTTAAGGAGAAATGGAGATACATCAGATTGTGCTGAAATGAATCTGATTTCTGGAGATACTGTGGTCAGTTTCAATGGCACTCACCATTCGTTAGTTAAAGATAACGAAGATGGAAGCGAGAGCTTCGAAATGGCATTTAATTCCGAACAAAGTTTGCAGAGACCGCCAGATAAATCTAGTGTTTACACTATGAGAAACGTTTTTTTACCGGGCTTAATGATTAATATTCGCATCCCACTTACTGGGAGCACTATACCGCTTGAGGACGCAGTATGATGGCAGAACTTGAAGTAAAACCTGCTGTAGGTGAGTTCTTTAAGGTTGATTTCACAACAACTCAATTTAGTGGGATCACCCTATTCACTGGACGAAAAAATGGAAAAAAAGCAAAACCTTACTTTAATATTAAGAAAGCTGAAGGGTTTACTTTTGTTGCTAATTCAAATCAAGTAATTACAAGTTCTTATTTTTTGGGGCTAGTTGGCGAAGAGCTGTTAGAAATACTCGAATCAGTGGGAGATATAAATGCGTTGTTGGAAAGGGTTGATACGAGTAGCCTTAATGAAACGAGTAAGAACGAATGTGTAAGAGCTATTAAGAGAGGGCTTAGGTCAGAGGGTATTACCCTGTAATGAAAGCTGTAGTTGTTTTGTTTCTGGTTTTTGCCTTTGTCTATGCACTTCTTGGAAGTTCCTATTTATTTGCGAATGAGGCAAAAGATGAACAAGTGACAAAAATTATTGTAGGTAATGTGCCTGAGATTCAGTTACCGGATTTTAAAGTTAAATTAGATATAGACAAATTGAAACAACCTAACTCAATAGGGGCAACAGAAATTTTGTCTGGTTTAGCTTTGTTAGTTTCGCTTGGTACATTGCTTTACCAAGCGTTTCAGTTCAATCAGCAAAAAAAATTGTCAATTAAAGAAACGTTTTGGATGCGAGAAGTATTGATACCTCGTTTTCTAAAACGTTTCTTAGATTTTATTGAAGAAGCCCCTGATTTCTATCAAACTTCCGATGGTATGACAGATTTTTATCAAAGCTACGCGATCCACGAGATGAACAAATTGAAGGATGCTTCGGAATTACTAAATGTAGGGAAAAATGGGTTGGGTAATAAAGTATCGGAATTACTTATAGATTTCGATGATGATGTAGGACAAGTAGACTCTACTTCAGAACTTACAGCGCTTTTGAACGACTTAGCGGCTAAAGTTGTGAGGGAGATTCGCACAGCACAAGAAAAAATATCATGACTCTGAGTGTTGATACTCACTACTAACCGGCAATCTTTTCAAGAATTAAAACCTCGCCTAGTCAGCGGGGTTTTGTCGTTTTAGCGTTTCTGAATTCTTTAAGATTCCTTTTTGGGTATTTTCTATGGGGCAATATGGCGGTAGGACCTGCAGCGCCGCACATGCTGCTTATGAAAGCCACCAAACCAAAATTATCGTTACCGTCATTTCTGCACTAATTGTAGCTATATAATATGGGTCGACACTACGGTAAGCAGTAATCAAGTGTCACTGGCAACCGTGCAAACCTAGAAGCTCAGCCTTAGAGTAGATATTCAAGAACCCACACAATGTAATAACAATTTCAAGCGTCACTAAAAAATCGAAATGCGCGAACTAACGTTCGAGTCCACTCAGACGCACCATATTTAGAAAAGCCTGCTTTTAAGTAGGCTTTTTGCTGTTTACGGGTTGACGATTTTGTTCAGCCACATCTCTTTCTTAGCTCTTGCCAGTAAAGAACATGTTGTCGTGATGCTTGCTGAAGGCGAGAGTACGCGTTATCAAATCCGATCGAATACTCAGGATGCAGGCTGTCAACAGTTTTTAATGTTGGCGCCAATTGATAATATAAACCGCTTACTTTTGCCATATACGGCTGAAGTTGATCGATATAGTAGACTTGAAAAGCATTTTTCAAGCGATTGTATCGTGTTGGATCGCGCCCTGGTCCACAGGTAACAAGGGCATCATACTCTCGTAACTGTTGTTCCGCCTGATTGAGCGCACTGCTGAGTTGAACTAATGTGTAGATTAGCTTCCCTAGTAATGGACGTTTTTCCAAGGTTTCTTGATGTTCTATCAGTTGCGAGACTTCGGCTTCCAGCACTTTCTCGAGTGCCTGGTTGACTAGCGCTGCATTTTCGAAATCTGACTCTGTAAGCCATTGAGTATGTGCAAATTGTTGTCGCATACTTTCACTGGCGAACAAAAGATTGGCGTGGTGGCTTGCTAATTGAATTTTCTTGATTTCAACAATATCAGAAAGCTGTGTGTACAAATCTTGATCTAAACTATTTTCGGTCTGGGAAAGGCACGATGACGCGGTGGTTAAGAATTGAGTCTGATAGGCAAAATTTCGAAATTCGTCTTGCACCTTGCCCAATACCGAGTTTTTCTCTGCAATCAGGTTAAATAAACCACACTCTCTAAGCTCGTAGCTTTCTAAAAGCCCAATTCGCAACTCTTCAATTTCAATTTTCAGTTCACGTTTGTCAGGGAGCGACCAAGTGGGCGGTTCCCATACTAGAAGGGGACTTTCTTGGCTACCTGCGATACGTTCTAGGTAAGTTACCGCAAGTTTTTGTTGATTGTCACCTCCACAGGCAACTAAGAGCGTGATTAAAAATAGAGAGAACGCACCTCTAACCACCTTGTTTGAAAAACTGGTCTCGAATTTAGTCAATATAAACGGCTTGTTTGGGCTCATTGTTACTTGTTGGACTTATGAAAGGCATAACTTTTGTTACGTAATAAGAGGGTAATTGAAAGCAAACGGTTTGGCTATTATCAAAAATGGCACCCTAAGGTGCCATTTCTTTACCACGCGATGTCTATTTTTCGGCAAATACGAGTACAGCCTCGTCCGATTGTTTGAACATCCATAACAGTCGTTGGCCGAGTAATATCGCGGCGGTCGTCAAGCCGAGGATAAATCCAATCCAGAAGCCGTGTGCACCCATCGGTTCACCTAACCAATCAGTTAAACCAAACACGTATCCGACCGGTAAACCTACGCCCCAATACGACACTAAGGTACGCCAGAAGATGGCATTCATATCTTTGTAACCGCGTAAAACACCTGCGGCGATAACTTGTATCGCATCGGTGACTTGATAAACCGCCGCAAAAAAGATCAATGACAAAGCGATATCGATTACCACAAGGTCATCGGTATATATTTTGGCAATTTGCAGTTTGAATATCAGTGAAAGTGCTGCTGTCACAAAGGAGATTGCCACCCCAGTATACAAGGCGACCTTTGCTGCAACGGTCGCGCCATAAGGGCTTTTCTCACCCAATAAATGGCCGACTCTAATGCTAGCTGCCGCACCTATGCTCATAGGTATCATAAATACCATTGACGAGAAGTTGAGAACAACTTGGTGTGCGGCGACTGTGTCCGCTCCTAATGGCGCGATGAGCAGCGATACAACCGTAAACAAAGATACTTCGAAAAAGATGGCAGATGCTACCGGAACGCCGAGCTTGATTAAACGCCAAATCTCTTTGATTTCTGGAGCAAAGAGCTCGCGAAACAAAGCAATGTGTTTTAGTCTAGGGGTGATGAGTACATAGCCGACCAGCAATAATGCCATTACCCAATAGACAATTACCGTAGCAACACCACAGCCAACTCCGCCGAGCGCAGGAGCGCCAAATTTTCCATACACGAAAATCCAGTTGAGAGGGATGTTCAGTGCCAGGCCAATAAAGCCAATTACCATAACCGGTTTAGTCAGCGACATACCATCGGTATAGCTTCTAAAGGCTTGGAAGATCAAAAATGCTGGCGCAGCAAAAACCATCGCATCGATATAGCCGACAGTAATATTCGCCAAATCCAAATCGACATTTTGAAAGTCCATTATCAACCGAGTTTGCTTCAATACTATGATGGTTGGAATGGTAAGTGCCAACGCCAAATAAATGGATTGCTGTACTTCAAACGCGACTTTGTGGCCTTTTCCACTGCCATTGAGTTGCGCGATAATCGGCACCATGGCCATTAAAATTCCCATGCCAAACAATATGGTTGGAAACCAAATACTCGCTGCTACTGCCACTGCAGCCATATCGGTTGAGCTGACACCGCCAGCCATGACGGTATCGACAAATCCCATGCCCATTTGCGCAATTGACGCCAAAAGAACCGGGGATGCCAGTGCAATGAGATTGTTAATCTCTTTTTTATAGATCATGTCAGGTACTCCAAGAAAAACCCTGAGGAAACATCGATTGACTTATGGTTGAGAATGACTAGGTCCGAATAGGAGAGGATGAGGCAGTTCGAACGCGCAAAGTGTAATCTAAGACAAAACGTCAATCGCGACGCAATAGTATACGAATACAGTTACATTCCCAAACAAAATTTAAGAACAAAATAGCGAGTGTGGTGAACCATTAAGTGGTTCTCTCCATACAATTGGCACGTTGTAGAATTAACTCAATGGGTTATAGTGGCGCAGACTCCAATAGCTCTCAAAGACAGGTGATTTAATGTTCACAGGAATTGTTCAAGGAACAGCGGAAGTTGTAGAGATACATTCAAAAGCCGATTTTCAAACTCATGTCCTACTTTTACCAGAAACGCTTAGTCAAAACATTTCCACCGGGGCATCGATTGCTCATAACGGATGTTGTTTGACTGTGACCAAACAAGAGGGCGATCGGGTTTGGT
This sequence comes from Vibrio sp. ABH4_348, assembly GCF_056159765.1. Classification (NCBI taxonomy): domain Bacteria; kingdom Pseudomonadati; phylum Pseudomonadota; class Gammaproteobacteria; order Vibrionales; family Vibrionaceae; genus Vibrio; species Vibrio sp. ABH4_348. Next base: position 1,351,957 of record NZ_JBSWVW010000001.1, read on the forward strand.
TTGATCTGATGAAAGAAACCCTAAGACTCACCAATTTGGGAGAGATAGAGGTAGGAGATAAGGTCAATATCGAACGCGCTGCTAAGTTTGGTGATGAGATTGGTGGGCACAGCATGTCTGGTCATATCTCGACTGTAGCGAAAATCACTGACGTAGAGAAATCAGAAAACAATACAACGATCTGGTTTGAGCTGGACCAAGAACACCTCAAATATGTATTAGCGAAAGGCTACATCGGCCTAGATGGATGTTCGCTGACAATAGGTCAGGTTGAGGGCAACCGATTTAATGTACATTTGATTCCGGAGACGCTAACTCGAACTCTCTTTGGAACGCGCCGAATCGGTGACAAGATAAATGTCGAATTTGATCCGCAGACTCAAGCTATTGTCGATACCACAGAGCGCATCTTAGCGGCCAAAGGTTATACGGATTAAACACATCTAGAAAATTTGTTCGTCGTCTGCATCTACCTCAAGGTGCAGACGATCTTGCAAGTCATCGACCATTAACCTCAAATGAATGGGGTTACAACACGCGGAACAATCGTGGTAGAACTCCTGATCTCCGTTTGAACCATCGAGTGCTAAGGCATTGCTGAATCCGCAGTGTGGGCAGTTGACTCGGCGTTCAGTAAATTTCTTCATAATCCAAACTCCCTGAAGAACTCATTTTTACCTGTAAGTCGGTATAAGTTTAGCGCGAATAATTGGATTTGAAGGGTAGTATACCCAAATGACATCTAGATACAGGATTCACAGCACCTTGAGGTTATTTGGGTATATTAGAACTCTTGGATTTTTTCAACTAGTTGCTCGACTTCACCTAGGTAGTGGCCGCCAAACTGGTTGTAGTGGTTCATCAAATGGTACAGATTGTAAATATCTTTTCGCTGTTGGTAGCCAAAATCCAAAGGTAAAACGCTTTCATAACCTTGATAGAACTCAGGCTGGAAGCCTTCAAACAACTCCGTCATTGCTATGTCACATTCACGGTCGCCCCAATAGCTTGCCGGGTCGTAACAAATTGGTCCAAATGGGCTGCTGGCTACATTACCATGCCATAAGTCACCGTGTAACAAACTGGGTTTGGGATGATGTCCAATAAGCAAATATTTAATATGTTCCACAAAGTCGTGAATGTTAGTCAGTTCTGTTCCTTTTTCTCTTAACAGCTGTAACTGCCAACCAATACGTTGTTCAGCGAAGAAAATGTGCCATTTTTTTTGCCATTTATTTGGCTGAAGCGTGCTTCCAATAAAGTTATCGAAATCGTATCCGTACTCTGCTTGCTCACCAAATTGATGAAGTTCCGCTAACTGTTGGCCAAATTTGTAGCTTCCTTTGGCATCATCAAGCGGCTTGGTTGGCAAGTAATTCAGAATAAGGAACGCTTTGTCTTTGGTTTGCCCGTTCATGACGTATTCAGGCACTCTAACCGTGTTTGTGTTTCTGAGTTGCTGAATCATTTTCGATTCTATTTCGAATTTGGTTCCAAAACTACGCTCGTTAGTCTTCACAAAATACCGCTGAAAACCATCAGTGATCATATAGCAATCGCTGATATCGCCTCCGCTGAGTAACTCTTTTTCATCGATCTCAAAGTTAAACATCAACTCTTCAGACAATTGTTTTGCAATGGCTTGCCACATTTGTTGGTCCGCTGTATTTTGACAATATCCAAAGTGTAGGACATTAAATCGGATTCTCCACTATTGGTTCTTTTGGTTATCAATGAGTTGGACTTAAACTGGGTTATATACCTCAGCTATTTTAAAGCGCTGAGTTTGGCGTTTTACTTTCTAGCTCTGTTCAATGTTAAGGACGGCTGGTCACTTGCGAAGACTATAAGGGCGTTAACCTGCTGTGTTGAATGACCACCAAGTTTCTCGAATGATGATCTCAAGAAGAGCTGATAGAACAAAAAATGAAACGTTTTTGTACGAATAGCAGAATTCATGAACACTCAAACTAATGATTATTGTGTAAAACTCACCAGATGTCTTAGTATTATATAAGCAGCGAATTAGCTTGCGCTTTCAGTTGGAAATGGAGACATAGTGTGGTCGTAGAAACCGACGGTTACTTAGCGTTGATAGAACATTTGGCATTTAACCTGGACGTATTCAATAAAGAAGACGGGGATACAGGGCAAGAGAGTGTCGAAGATGTTGTGACCGATATGATTGCTAGCAACATTATGGCTATTTTTGAACAAAACCCAGAATTGCATTCAAGTGTGCGTTTTAAACTTCTTAAAGAAGCAGACTCGGTTGCTGAAGACCTGGGCGAGGTTTTGGCTGGCGTTTGGAATAAGCCTGCAACTAACGAGCAGATTAACTTTCTCGATGAATACATCGCGTTGGTCAAAAACTTATTTGATACGGCCGTTGCAAAGTACGACTAGTCGCGAAACGTCAATTCTGGTGAGGGGAATGTACCTAGGTTTCTTCTCACTTCTTCTCGCAGTTAAAGTCCGTTTATCTGACACTGAATTGTAATAAACCTGACCTACACTCATCGCATAAACTTTAGGATGAGTGTAGTTTAATGTCCCAAAAAGAAAAAAAGCCTGCGTCTAAGCTAGGTTCCCTTTCAATTGTTTATGTCCTGTCTGCAATCTTTTTGCTCGTCATTGTGCTAACTGCGTTGATCACATGGAGCAGTTACAAAAACCTGTCTTCAATAGAGCGCGAATTCGATGTACTTGCCAAGCGGGCGTTGCCATTGGCAACGATTAATTCATCTGTCACGCAAAATGTACTCGCGCAAATTAGTCAATTGTCGTACAGCATCGACAGCAAGAGCTTTGAACAGTTGGAAGCTAACCATCAGGGTTTACAATTACTGCAACAAGCAAACAAAAGCCAGTTAGAGCAGGCTAGACAGTTTCAACTTGCTTTAAATCTGTCCGACGTCGAAAGCGAAAGTTCCTCAGAGCAACTGATTGCAAAACTGCATCTGCTTTCAAATAGAATTATTGACTCTCAAAGCCAGATTTTAGAACTCAACCAGAAAATCGAAAGCAAAGTCACCAGCTTTCGCTATGGCGTTAGCTCTATCGGCCCCGAAATGAGTCGAATAGCATCATTTCTTGCCGTCGATAACCCCGAATCGATGGATGCTGCCAACCGATTCAGTGCTAGTGCATCTAGTATGGAAAGCACTTTTCTAATGTACTTAATGGAAACGGATCTACAAAAAGCGATAGTCGAAAAAAAAGAAATCGGGACCAGAATGGCCGGGCTTGAGTTAGCTTTTGATGATTTCTACCAATGGCATCCAGATGTTAAAGAGTTCGCCAGTCTTACTGCTCCCTATGAGATGGTGAAAGCAGAGTTCTCAGAGCAGGGGTTATTGGAACTTATTATCAATCGATTGGAGCTAGCTACTCAACAGCAAAGAGACATAGAACTAGCAGCGGAAATTGGCAATCAGACGATAGAAACACTTAATGCTATTTCCATTGAAATTCAAAACACCATAGCTTTGAAACAGACTTTGGTCGGTCAAACGATTACTTCATCAACAGTGACTAATTTGTTGAGTGGTGCAGCATTAATCGCAATTCTGTTGCTATGTTGGTGGACATTAAAAATCTGGATCAATAAAGGGATCAAAAATATAGTCGGTGCCCTTAACAGACTTGCCAATCATGATTTCCGGCAAGACATTAAGGCTATTGGACCACTAGAATTCAAGTCTATTGCCACCAAGTTAAATCTTGTAAGCCAATCTACGCGAGAATCGCTCATTTTGGTTACCGACAATTGTACCAGTCTCTACCAAAATGCAGAGCACAGCTGTGACAACGCTAAACAATCTAATCAAGCCCTAGTAGAGCAAAATGACTCTCTCAGCAGCATGGTCGAGACAATCAATCAGCTGGAATCGTCGATTCGCGAAATAGCCAGAATCACCAATGAATCAAATTCAGCCTCAGTTGAGGCATCGACCTTATCTCACCAAGGCGTTTCGGTTCTCAATGAAAATAAACACAGACTATCTGGATTAGAACTATCTTTGAATGAAAATGAAGCCCTGATGTCCCAGCTTGATGAAAAAGTGAGTCAGATTAAGCAAATGGTCGACCTGATATCTGGCATTGCCGAGAATACTAACTTATTGGCGCTTAATGCTGCAATTGAAGCAGCTAGAGCTGGTGAGCAAGGTCGAGGCTTTGCTGTCGTGGCCGATGAAGTGCGTAGATTGGCGAGCGATACCTCTAATCAAACCACAAGCATTCGGGCTTGTATGCAAGAATTGATTGATGCGACACAACGATCTCGAAATTCCGTCTTCGCCGCAAGAAACGAGATGCAACAGGCGCTGGTATCTAGCGATAGTGTGCAAACAACATTTGAGAAGATTGAAGAGGCGATGTCAGATGTTCAAAGCCGCGTTGAACAGATCTCAGTCGCAACGGAGCAGCAAGAGCAAGCGACGGCAGATGTGAGCCTCAACATATCCTCAATATCTTGTATGGGTGAGCAGACCCAACGGCAACTCAGTACCTTACTCAGTGGCTCAGAGGAGGTCGCAAAAATTGCAGCAACACAGCAAGTTATGCTAGCCAAATATGGCTTAACCTCTTAGAGCATGATTCTATCTAGGGCGCTATAGCGATTACTAAGGCATTACTAATCTTTGGAGTCACGGAATGGTTGGGTGAGCAAGTAGTCCAGACGTTTTTCTTTTGGGTCTCTAAACTCATCCAAGCCAATTGTCATGTTGTTATGACCTTCTTTAGGCTGAGGAATGTAGGTTTTGAAGGCTTTATCCCAGATTGACAAAAAGAAGCCAAAATTAGAATGAGTTTCGGCTTTCAGCACACTGTGGTGGACTCGATGCATGTCGGGTGTCACTACCAGCTTACGCAATTGCTTATCGAGCCAACTAGGAAGTTTACCATTACTGTGGTTAAACATGGCGCTGGCATTAAGAAGAACTTCAAAAAGGATAACCGCAACTATTGGCGCACCAAGCAAAAGAATAGCGGCAACTTTTATCACCATCGAAATCAATATCTCAAGTGGGTGGAAGCGCGTCCCGGTGGTGACATCGATGTCTAGGTCAGCGTGATGCATTCGGTGCAGCCGCCACAAAAATGGAACACGATGGAATAGCAAGTGTTGTAGGTAAATAACTAAATCTAGGCAGAATATTGTTAGCAGTATTTCCGGCCAAACACCCCAATTCAGATGATGTAAAAGCCCTATAGAAGACTGTTGAGAATAGATTGCTGTGTTAATCGCAATCGCAGGAGCGAGCAGAACAAGTAGCAGGCTGTTAAGACTTACTAGGGTTAAGTTGTTTATCCAGCGGCTCAGTTTTGTGTCCGTCAGTGGTCTACGCGGTTTTTGCCACTCCCAACAAGCACAAAGCAAAAACACCAGTATAAAAATTATCAATCGTATTGATTCAACTGACATCACAAATCCTTAAAACGTGGTGAAATGGTAGCTTGCACTAGGGTAAAAGGGGTAGAATTCGCGCCTATTTACTAGTTAAACACTTAGTCAGTTACAATGCGAATCCACGAATTTCATCATATCTATAAACATAGACAGTCTATCGCAACAAAACCTTTCAATGCGAGAGGTGCAAAAGTCGATAGATGTGAATATTGTCGAGTCGCAAAGCAACATTGTTTATGTCATCTACAACCTGATGTTACATCAAAGGTTTCTGCCGTATTATTACTGTCTGACAGTGAGATCCTAAAGCCGAGTAATACTGGTCGTCTCATCGCCGATGTGGTTAAAGACACACATGTTTTTGCTTGGCATAGAACCGAAATTGACCCCAAACTCATTGATCTGCTTGATAACAAAGACTATCAACCAATTCTGGTGTTCCCTGAAGAATATATCCAAGAAGAACAGCATCCGATCACTTTGCCAGTTCAAAATGTGTCAAAAGAGTCGGCTAAAAGACCATTATTGGTGTTTCTTGATGGAAGTTGGAGAGAGGCGCGAAGAATCTACCGTAAATCTCCCTACCTGAAAGCCTTGCCATTTTTGTCGCTCAATCCAGAGTCTTTGTCGCAATACATAATGCGTAAAGCAAGCAAAGATAATCATTTATCAACCGCAGAAGTAGCTAGCTTGGCAATGAAAAGACTAGGGGATGAATACAGTGCTAAAGTTCTGGAATTATGGTTTGATCTGTTTAGAGAAACTTATCTACTTAGCAAATCACGCTTGCCTCAGAGTAATACTCAACCACTAATTGATCGTTATCGCGAATTTGTAAATGACTAAAAAAACGGTAAACTTCAAGCGCTTGTTCGCAGTCAATGTTTGCAGTGGCGTTTGCAAAAGATGTTTGCGTTAAGTCAATGTCATTAACAGCATGGAAGACTAGTCTTACTACTTTAAGATGAAGTTTGTACGTGCTACTGACTTAAACTTGGGATAGGTCACAGTAACCAACCGGGACTTGTGGATAATCCACGCAGCCAGAGTAAAGCGCCAAGCGGCACTTTTTTGAGTGTCATTGGCATTTTGCTTTTATATTTACACCGGGTTAATGGGAGAAATGCCATGTTTTACGGCTTTGATGTCGGCGGCACAAAAATTGAGTTTGGCGCGTTCAATGATGCATTGGAACGAGTGGCAACGGAACGTGTTCCTACACCAACAAACGACTACCAACTGCTATTGCAGACCATTACTGATTTGGTAAACAAATACGATGCGGAATTTTCAGTTCAGGGTAAAGTTGGACTCGGTATTCCCGGCATGGAAGATGCGGAAGACGATACTATCCTTACTGTGAATGTTCCCGCTGCTAAAGGACACACTTTACGAGCAGACTTAGAAGCTAAATTGGGTCGCACGGTAAAAGTTGAAAATGATGCCAATTGTTTTGCCTTGTCGGAAGCATGGGATGAAGAGTTACAGGGTAATGAATCTGTTCTCGGTCTAATCTTAGGTACCGGCTTCGGTGGCGGAATGATTTTCGACGGCAAAGTATTTTCCGGCCGCAACAACGTTGCAGGAGAGCTTGGCCACGCACGGTTACCAATAGATGCTTGGTTCCACCTAGGCGATAATGCACCATTGCTAGATTGCGGTTGCAGCAACAAAGGCTGTATTGACAACTACTTGTCTGGTCGTGGCTTTGAGTTACTTTACGCGCACTATTTTGGTGAAACTAAGAAAGCAATTGAAATTATTGCAGCGTACAACGAAGGGGAAGCGAATGCGGTTGAGCATGTAGAGCGGTTCCTGGAGTTAACTGCGATCTGTTTTGCCAATATCTTTACCTCGATTGATCCACATGTTGTCGTTCTAGGCGGTGGCTTATCGAACTTTGAACTGCTTTATGAAGAATTGCCTAAGCGCATTCCAAAGCACTTACTTTCAGTTGCTCGTTGCCCGAAAATTGTTAAAGCGAAACACGGCGATTCTGGTGGTGTACGTGGCGCGGCATTCCTTAACTTGAAAGACTAGTTGGATATTAAAATCCAAACAAAAAGAAGAGCTCAAATGAGCTCTTCTTTTTTATCTGAACGCAAAAGCGCACGGCTATTTTTCACCAATCCCTTTGTTTTCTTTTGGTTGCAAAGCAATTTTTCCAAAACCTAACTTTTTGAAATGGCTATCTCGGTAATTACGCGCTGCCTTGGTATCCGACACCGCTTCGACTTGTTGCTCCATCTTCAGAAAATCCGTCAGATCAATACCTTCGGCTTCTGCTACCGCTTCCTGGATGTTTCTATGGGTTTGATAAGAAAAAACTAAGGTTTTTTTCTTCCCTTTGTATTCATATTCAATCACTCGTGAAGACACAATAGATACCTGACTATTTATTTTAAGTCGGGCATTTTGCCCTCAAAACGTGCTGGAATCTAGTACTTAAACTGACCGACTATATGTTTAAGTTGTTCACTGACATCCGCCACTTGTTCACTGCAGGTTGCAGAGGTTGAAACCGCCGCATGGGTATCGCTGGCTAGTTCTGCAATTTGCGTAATCGTCCGGTCAATATCATTGGATACCATACTCTGTTCTTCAGAGGCTGTTGCGATTTGTGCATTAAGATCTGACATATCAGAGACTTGTTTAACGATGTAACTAATCGCGTTATTGACCGCGTTTGTCTGATCTTTTGTGGTTGTCGCAGAACTCAGGCTTTCTTCCATAAGTTTGACTGATTCATTGATACCGATGACTAGTGTATCTATCGTGTTTTCAATTTGTTGTGTCGAGTCGTTTGTCATCAAGGATAACTGTCTAACTTCATCTGCAACGACAGCGAAACCTCGGCCATGTTCTCCGGCGCGAGCCGCTTCAATGGCTGCGTTTAACGCCAAAAGGTTGGTTTGCTCAGAGATACCACGAATAGTGGTAATTACTGCTTGAATATCTTTACTTTGTGCTTCTAATTTACTGACGTGTTGCTGAGACTGTTGGACCTTATTCGCCAGACTTTCAATGCCACTGCTCGCTGTATTGGTAAGTTTGAAACTATTTTCCGCTTCATCGCTAATCTGTCTTGCATTTTGCGCGGCATTTTCAATGTTAGATGTGATTTCTGCACTCGTCATGACCAATTCATTGACTGCAGTTGCGACCGATTCAGATTCAATTTTTTGCTGTTCGGCATTTTTTTGGCTTTGACGTGCTGCTGATTCTGAACTGCAGGAGTTATCAGTCAAGACGTTCATGACATTAGCCAGTTGTTTAATGTTCTGATGAAGTTTGTCGACAAAAGTATCGAAGGAATGGGCTAGCTGCGCCAATTCATCGTCGCCAGTGGCATTCATCCGCACCGTTAAGTCGCCATCGCCATTCGCAATATCGCGCATTAACTCATTTAACGAGGACAATCGAGAAGTGATTGAACGCCCAATAACGACCAGCATTGCCGATATAATTAGTGCGAGTGCAACACCTAGTAGATGAAGTTGATTCTTTGCAACTATGGCCTCCGAGCGAACAATCTGCTCAATTTGGTTTTGTAGATTGAGCATTGCTTCTTCGGTCTGGTGCACGCTAGAGCGCAAGCTTCCCTTCAAGCCTTCTTTTTCAGATAGACCAAGTTTCTCTTGTGCTTGCATCAGTTTTTTCATAGTTTCAATATACAAAACCGATGCTGCAGAATTGATATTGGAGCTACTGGAGTGCTGCTTAAACAACTCTTGCAGTTCAGCTGACGGCGAAATTAGATAGTCCGCACCGATATGATAAAGATGCATCAGATCAGAGCTATTCTGATCAGCGCCAGCAACAAAGCTCTGTGCTAATTGAGATTTGACTTGTTTAAGTTGAGACAGAAGTCCCTCATTGTCTGAAAGACCAATGATTGCAGTTTGGTCTCCAAGAGATTTGAATTTTTGTTGATAATCTACCAGCGTACTGCTGACTTTATCTAAAGAAGTCCGATAGCTTGTTTCTTGCGTGTTGTGATTCAGTAATCCACTTAAAGTGACGAGTCTTGCTTTCAACTCGTCTATCGTCTTATCAAACCTCTGTAAATACTTAGGGTCACGTCGAGCAAGAAAGTCTTTTTCATGTCGTCTGAGTGTCAGCAGATCTACCTTACTTTGAAGGTTTTCAAATGCCGCATTCTCTAGCTGATCCAGTTTGTTCAAACTGTATTGTTCGAACAATCCATAAGCTACGATACTTAAGCCTAAGCTCACTACGATGAGCCACACCTTTGCCTTTATAGACAAGCTTTCACGGTTAAACAGTTTTGTAATCATAATTAGCCTAACTGACGCTGTTAGATTTATGTTTCATTTTGATTTCATTTTTATTACTAACGAATAGCAGTTAGGTGACACAAAGCAAGTTAGATCGAGCAAGAAAATGCGCGGTTTATCGCTTAGATTTGAGAAAATACTGCTAACTCATTAAGAAGAAAAGAGTTCATAAATCTAAAGTTTAAATAAAGAATATGCCGTCAAAGTTGAACTTTAAGTGCATAGAAGTACAAAGCCTTTACAAACGCAGACCAAGGGAAGAGAAGTATTTGTACGGCTTATTGATTGTGGTTATTTTCATAAAAACAGCAAGTTATAGTTTTTATACCCAAGTGTCCTCAAGATGCGAGTTTCAGCGAGAATTAACTTGCCTTCAGGCAAGGCATCGATTTGAAGGTATGGTCATTCTACATCGAGAATCGATAACGCCGTTTGAAGGTCAGTTAAACTCGCCCCTGGGAGCTCATATTCTGGTGCATTTCATCGTCAAAGAACTTGGAAAGGACTCGTCATTCCACCGCGTTCTCTTCCTTGAACTGCACCAGAATCTGTAGCTCTGAATTCTGCATTTTGAGGTCACTTGGGTATCTACAAATGGAAAGTTGTTTTTGAGAGATTTGTCATTAATGTTAGTCTCAGATAGTTTCTACGGCTTAGTTTGTGTTTTTGATTGCTCTCTATCGAATCTAAACATACATCGTTTGCGGCCCTCTGATTAAGACTAGAGCACGGTTTAAAATAGCGTTGATAAGTAGAGGGTGATCATAGTGCGACTATGGTCGTAGAGCGCTTTTCTATTTGTATCAACTCAAGAATGCTAATCTATTAACACTACTCCTTAAATTTGAACCCATGAAGTAGGGAAGCATTGTGGCCTCAGATACCTATAAAAATATCGTGATTCTTACTGGCGCTGGCATTTCGGCCGAATCAGGGATCCAAACCTTTCGAGCCCAAGATGGCCTTTGGGAAAATCATCGAATAGAAGATGTCGCGACACCAGAAGGTTTTGAACGTAATCCAGACCTTGTTCAACAGTTTTACAACCAACGTCGAAAGCTGCTCCACAAAGACTCTATTCAACCTAACGCCGCGCACATCGCTTTAGGAGAACTCGAAAGCAACATCGAAGGTAAAGTCACCGTCGTCACTCAGAATATCGATAATCTCCACGAGAGAGGTGGTACTTCAAATATCATTCATATGCATGGAGAACTGCTTAAGGCGCGTTGCAGTGAGTCCAATCAAATATTTGAGCAAACAGGGGATATACAGCAAGGCGAACTTTGTCATTGCTGCCAAATCCCATCTCAAATGCGACCACATGTCGTTTGGTTTGGTGAAATGCCTTTAAGAATGGGGGAGATTCACGATGCGCTTGCTGAAGCTGACCTCTTTGTATCTATTGGTACTTCTGGTGTCGTTTATCCGGCCGCTGGATTTGTGCACGACGCAAAAGCTCATGGCGCCCACACAATAGAAATTAACTTGGAACCAAGTGCCGTACAAAGTGAGTTTGATGAACGCAGATATGGTAAAGCTACGGAAGTGGTGCCTAAGCTAGTTGAAGAAATTTTGACTCACTCACGCCAAACAGCCTAATTTTCAATAGTATAGAACTTCGCGAGAAGGACCGTTATCGGTTCTTCTTAGCTCTTTTTTTCATTTCGTACATGGCTTCGTCTGACTTTCTTAATGCCTCAAGTAAGGTCCGTTGACAAGCCGTCTCTATCCCAAAACAAAAGCTGATATTTTTGTCGACCGATAACTCGTTTATGCTGCGAACGTACTCTTCGCCGCGTCCTGCTTCAGTTATCACAACAAACTCGTCACCGCCAACTCGCATTGGTGTTTCGTTTGGTGTTGAGCTAGAGACTAAAATTTTGGCAAAGGAGGTGAGTAAAATATCTCCAGCATCGTGACCTTGGGTATCGTTGACGATCTTTAGACCATCGAGGTCAATATAGACCAAATCAAATTCTTTCTGCTTGATGTCTCTTAGTTTTTTTCGGTTGTAAAGGCCTGTCAGCTCATCGCGAAGACTTTCTTGTTTATAGTCTCTCAGTATTTCTGTCAGACCATATGCGATTAGCAGGAAACTAAGTTGAAGGATGCCGTCTTCCAAAAACGTATCAAACAGCTCTTCTTCATCGGCAAGTAACTCTAGATACATCCATTCGGTAATTAGGTCGTAGATTTGATTAAACAGGAGTAGCGCGAATCCATATGCGAACGCTTTGTTAGTTTTGCGAAGAGGGCGCGCAACCCAAAAGAGATAGCAGACGATTGCTACCGAGTTCGCTTCAAAAAAGAGGTCGTAGTAAGAATCAATCTCTAAATAGTTGCCAACCACAACCATGGTTGATGTGGCTAGAAACATCAAAGATAGAATCTTTAAAATCGCGTAACGTCCCAAAGTGTACCCCTTTATTTCGCTATCTATATAGTTTAGATAAAGAAAAAGCGGCTTGCCGCCGCTTTCTAAGATATCACTGATAAAATTTATTATCGCTCAATTTTAAGTTTCTGGAAGTACTCTTCATAAAGCGCGCTGGCTTCACCGACTTCATCTTGCCAAAAGCCGCTATCCATCACAGATTGTGGCGGGAATATTGTTGGGTCGTTAGCAAACTCTTCAGGTAATAGCTCGATGGCCGATTTCACTGGAGTCGGATAGCCAATCTCTAGCGCAATCTTGGCGGCATTTTCTGGTTTAAGCAAAAAATCGATCATTTGGTGAGCAGCATCGACGTTTTTGGCACCAGACGGGATTGCCAAGCTATCCATCCAGAACACCGCCCCTTTTTCCGGCCAAATAATATCAATCGATTCGCTTTCTTGACGGGCAATATAAGCAGATCCATTCCAAAGCATACCCAATGAGACTTCACCTGCTAAATAAGGGTTGGCAGGGAAATCGGAATTGAACACTAAGACGTTCGGCATTAGTGTTTTAAGCTCTTGGTAAGCGGCTTCAATTTCTTGTGGGTCTGTGGTGTTTGGAGAGTAGCCCAGTTTACTTAATGCAATATGGAAAACTTCTCGCGAATCATCCATTAACATAAGTTGTCCACTCCACTTAGGATCCCATAGGTCCGACCATGAATTGATACTGGCTACGTCTAGCATATCTTTATTGACGCCGATACCGGTTCCCCCCCAAATGTAAGGGACGGAGTATTCGTTACCCGGATCAAAGTCTTTGTTGAGGTAATTAGCGTCTAGGTGTTGGAAGTTTGACAATTTTGCTTTATCTACCGTCTGTAGCATTCCTTCTTTACGCATTTTTGATACGAAGTAAGTCGAAGGCACGACAAGGTCATAACCAGTTTTTTGCGTTTTTAGTTTGGCATACATACTCTCGTTGGATTCGTAAGTCGAGTAAATTACCTTAATACCAGTCTCTTTGGTGAAGTCTTCTAACACTTGGTTGGGTATATATTCTGACCAGTTGTAGAAGTAAAGTTCTTGATCGTGTGCAGCTAATGAAGCAGAAAACACAGAGGCTAAAGCAGCCGCCAAAGCAAATGTCTTTTTCATTGTATAACCATCCAATACCCGCCTGATATGGCGAATTTTTCTTTAAAAAGCACTACCAATCTCATGGGATAAGTAGCTAAAAAGTCTTTTGATTTGAGATCTAAATCACGGTGCTAAGTGAAGCATACCCTTGGCATAAACTCAAAACTTATTTGCCCGATTCACTACCTCGAAGTGTCGTAACCAAGTGAACACAGTCTTGGTTAAGCTTTCGAGCGACCGATAAATTGTGCCAATCCAACCAGAACAAGCGATACCACGAGCATGATGGTAGCCAGAGCATTAACTTCCGGTGAAATTCCCACCTTGACCATCGAATAGATTTTCAAAGGCAATATTTCATACGTTGGTCCGGTGACAAAAGAGCTAATGATTACGTCATCCAAAGATAAGGTGAAGCTCAATAGCCAAGCGGCGACAATTCCGGGTTTCATTAAAGGCAATAAAATCCGTTTCAAAATAACCCACTCACTGGCACCTAGGTCTTGAGCCGCTTCGATTATTTTGGAATCAAAGCCGTTAAGCCTTGAATAGACAGTGACCACAACAAAGGGTAAACAAAAGGTAATATGAGCGATGAATAGAGTGACAAACCCCAAGGATAAACCCAAGGTAAGAAATAGAGCCAAAAATGAAATGGCCATAACGATATCAGGAGACATCATGACCACGAACAACATGGTTTTAACTGTCTTCTTACCTCGAAATTGATATCGAAACAAGGCGATGGCCGTCAAGCTACCAATGATGACCGCAGCGGTTGCAGAAAAGACAGCTACCGTAATGGAATGGTAGGCGGCTTGAACTAAACTGTCGTTGTTGATGAGCGCTTGATACCATTTTGTGGTAAAGCCACCCCATTTCATCCCGAATTTGCTGGAGTTGAAGCTGTTTACAACCAGGACAATGATAGGCAAATAGAGAAACAGATAAACACCACCAAGATAGCTAAACTTCAACGATCTCACTGTAATTCTCCCTTTTTATTGGCGTGTTTACTGGCAACAAAGTTCAAGTAGAGCATAAAGGCCATCACTAAGGTGAGTGTAATGCTGGTTGCGGCACCAAACGGCCAATCTCTTGCATTGAGAACTTGGCTTTTAATGATGTTACCGACCAATGGGTTTCGCGCGCCGCCAAGCAGATCTGAAACATAAAACATCCCCATAGCAGGCAACAAAACCAGTAAACTACCGCCGACGATACCGGGTAGGGTGAGCGGTAAAGTAATTTTGGTGAAAACTTGAAAAGTATTAGCACCTAGGTCTTTGGCGGCTTCAATATAGCTCTTGTCTAGTTTTTCAATTGAGCTATAAAGGGGAAGAATCATAAATGGTAATAGGATATAGACCAGCCCAATCATGACCGCGGATTCGGTATACATAATTCTGATTGGCTTATCGATAAGGTCTAAGCTCAGTAAAGACTTGTTGATTACCCCTTGAGTACCCAAAACAATTTTAAGACCATAAGTGCGAATTAAGGAATTGGTCCAAAATGGCACAATGACTAAAAATAGCGCAAAAGGTTGCCACTTTTTGGGTAGTGTTGTGATCGCATAGGCAAACGGGTAACCAATAAGCAAGCACAGCAAGGTCGCAAACACTGCCAAGTACAAGGAATTCCAGATTACCTTAACGTAAAGTGGATCAATCAACTTGGTATAGTTTGTTAAAGTCAGTGGGGTACTGACTAAGTTCGCCTCATCTCTGGTTAGGAAACTCGTTACGACGATCATCAAATTAGGCAGAAGAGCAAACAAGACTAGCCAGCTGATGATAATGGCGACAATCCAGTTTTGCAGATTAAACTTAATCTTCATATGGCAAAACCACTTCCCAATTATCAACCCAAGTAATTCTGACTTTTTGTCCAAGAGAATGGTCTACATCCGGGTCATCTTCGTTAAAAAACTCGCTGACCATAATTTGCTGCCCAGAATCAAGCTCGATCACGGAATCAAGAGTCATGCCTTTGTAGGTGCGTTCAACAACGGTTCCGGTAATACCTTGCGTGTGGCTATCTGAAACTTCTTCTATTCTCAAGTCTTCAGGACGAAGCAATACATTAACCAAATCACCGGCTTCGCAAACTGTTTCAAAGTTAACGTTTGTTTCATTTCCTTCGACTAAGACTAGAACTTTACGAGCATCAATCCGCTTGACGACTTGCGCTTTGAATACGTTAATCTGCCCAATAAACTGCGCGACAAATAGGCTCGTAGGGTCTTCATACACCTCTTTTGGTGTGCCATCTTGTACTATCAGCCCGTCTTTCATGACTAGGATTCTATCTGACATCGACAAGGCTTCTTCTTGATCGTGGGTGACAAATATGAAGGTAATACCGAGTTTGCGTTGTAGCTGTTTAAGCTCAATCTGCATTTTTTGACGGAGTTTATAGTCTAGTGCAGACAAAGATTCATCCAGTAACAGGACTTTAGGTCTATTGACCACAGCACGAGCGATCGCCACGCGTTGTTGTTGACCACCGGAGAGCTGCTGGGGCTTTCTGTTGGCTAGATGCTCCAAGTTCACCATGGTTAACGCTTCAATGACGCGCTCATGGGCTTGATGTTTTTCAACCCCAGACATTTTTAAGCCAAAATTGACGTTGTCATAAACCGACATATGCGGGAAAAGGGCATAGCTTTGAAAAACTGTATTAACGGGGCGATGTTCTGGGGCGAGGGCTGAAACATCGTTACCAGCGATCTTGATTGAGCCAGAGTCAACAGTTTCAAATCCGGCAATAAGTCTTAGAACCGTAGTTTTACCGCAGCCAGACGGACCCAATATCGTCAAAAATTCGCCTTCATTTACCACGACATCAAGTTTGTCGACCACGGTTTTATCGTCAAACGACTTTACCAGTTGGGTGATTTCAATCACCGGATTAGCATGACGGTTTTGCAAAATTGCTGCTCACTTATTTCAATCAAAGTATGTAATAGAAAACCCAATTATTTTGAGTATAGATGTCGTATATCAGATAGACGATGTACGAATCGCGCGGATAATACGCCCAGTTTGAGATTTTGAAAAGCCCAGTTTTTACATTGCGTAATATCTTGAGTAGTACAAGTTACTTCTTGTTAATTCTCGGTTATGTGTATAATCCTAAATTACTCACTGCAACTCAGTGAGTGACGCATGCTTGATCCATTAACGCTCGGTAGGTTTGATGAGTAACAAAATAGAAAAAGATTTCGTTATCGGTGGTAGCGTTGAACGCGCTCTGTCAGGAGACTATGAACTTTCAGCAGCCAAAGTCCTAGGCGAGGCATGGCAACTGACTATTAAACATTTTTTGTCTTTCACTCCTGCGATTGTCGCTATGATTGCTCTGCAAGCGACCATATTTATTGTTGCGTTGGATTTCCAACTTGGGGACGCCAGTGTCTTATTGGATATTTTGGATAACCCGGACCTACTAGACGCGAACATATTGCAATCATTGATCATTGCCAATTTGAGCTTTGAAGTGATCAGTGCGCCGATATTTGCCAGCCTCAGCCTAATGAGCATGAGCCATGCAGCCGGCTTAAATTCCAAGTTTAAACATATTACCAAAGGTTTCCAATTCACTATCCCAGTAATGTTGGTCACTTTACTTGGTCTTGTTTTGCAAGGTATTGCTAGCTCTCTGGTTTCGGTGTTGTCTTTATATCTATCGTTAGCATTTACCCACTCAGTTTTGCTGGTTTGTGACAAGAAAATGAACCCGCTGATGGCCTTGTGGACCTCATTGAGAGCGGTAAACAAAAAACTGTTACCTCTGTTGGGAATTTTCGTTTTAATCGGAATTATGCTCGCCTTTGCTGCGGCATTCTTTGGAATTGGTCTGATTGTTGTGTTGCCATTCTACTTTCACGTCAAAGGCGTTTTGTATCGCATAATGTTTGGTGTAACGGTAAAAGTAGTCGCTGATGCACCAGATGATAATGACCGATCGAACGATGACAATGACAACAGCGACGATAATGATGATGCTGATCAGCCGCCTAGAGACCACTCTGACAACGGGCATCGTCCAGGCAGCCAAACGTTTGATGCTTAATTGTTTTAGTTTAACCACCTGAAATTTGGTTATTAATGCCCAATAAAATACTTCAATGGATGACGGCAGTGCTTGTAATAAGTACTGCCGTATTTGGTTGGTATCGATACGAATTCGAACCAGTACAAACTGCGCCAGAAATCCTGACCATTCCAAATTTTCCCTCTATGTCTGTAGCAGAACGAAAAACAGAATTTGCGCAGTATTTCTTCTTTCTCGTACAACAAGAAAACTCTGTTATACGAACGGAGAGGGCGAAACTAGAACAAATCGAAGCCAGTTTTAACAGCAATAATTTGAATGCCAAGTTAGTTAAATCAGCCAAATACTTAGGTAACAAATATCGACTACCTTTAGATAACACAGGTATTTCTGATGCATGGTTAAATCAAATGAAGCTTCGAGTTGGAGAACTCCCTGCTGAATTAGTCATAGCCCAGGCTGCTATCGAGTCGGCGTGGGGGACTTCTAGATTTGCACTTGAAGCCAATAACTATTTTGGCCAATGGTGTTTTTCAAAAGGTTGTGGTGTTGTACCCAAACAAAGGAATGCGGGTGCAAATCACGAAATACAAAGATTTGATTCTATTAGGGATTCTTTAACGGGTTACTTTGTTAATATTAATACCCATAGAGCTTATCAGGACATGCGTAGTGTCCGTTCGAATGAATTAGATTCAAATAAGTCAAGCCTTGAGCTGGCAATTCTCTATTCAAATACGCTGGATAAGTACTCCGAGTTAGGTACTCAGTATGTAGAACTGCTGAAAACCGTGATTAAATCGATTCCTTCTTTGTATCAGGAAAACTTAAATGAAACTGAATAAATCTCTTCTTTGGCTCGCTATCAGTTGTTGCGCCATACCAACTTACGTCCAAGCAGAGCAATACATGTTTACCTACTCCAAGCTGTTCAGTCAGGTAAAAGTGAATGCTGAAGAAAGAATTGATGATGTTAAAGTCGGGGTGTTTTTTATCGACGCAAAGACAAAAAAGACCTGTCGAATAGAAAAAGCATGGATGGAAAAAGAAGAGCATTACGAAGAAATTGCTTCTAGCGCTCACAACGAATTGCTATTGCCGCTGGACAATAACCTAAGAGAAGCGAATCCTTTAGTCTACGTTAACCTGCCAATGGACACGCGTTGTGATTTTGCTTTTATGGTCATGACGAAAGAGCCGTTAAAAGGCGAGGTCGGCTACCAACAAGTTGCGGACTTACTACCACAAATGCAAGTGACCCTTGAAGAGCTTGGCGGAATGTTTGCAAGTTGGTTTACCCCTGATGTAGAAGGCGTGACGCTTGAATTTCCAGAAGGGACTAATGGTAATATTGTTCTATCGAGTGGTGAAACGATCAAGCTTGTGGATAGAAAAGCAGTGGTAACACTTGCTCAAATTGGCAAAGGCGGTCATATGTTACTGCCATCTGAAACCATTCGAGTTTTGCCATACTTACCCAAAGCTAAATAACCAAATCAGGTCTGAATTAGTACCGAGTAAGAGCTTTTAAAATAGCCTGTAGTTGAGCCTGACGTAATAAGGGGTAGCATACGCTACCCCTTAATCTATTCAGTATGTTCGTTGAAAACTAGCTAAGGTTAGTGACATTGAGTGTCAACTCTGGATCAACGATTTGAACATTTTCTTCATCATTTATTGGCTCAGCCGGCATTGATTCTTTGTCAAAGCCAATATCACCGCCGTTGATAACACCTGATTCTTTGTTGATCGATTTAAAATCAAATAGATCGTAGTCTGCTAAATGGCTTGGAACAACGTTTTGCATCGCTCTAAACATACTTTCAATACGGCCTGGGAAACGCTTATCCCAATCATTTAACATCATCTTGATATTCTGGCGCTGCAAGTTTGGCTGTGAACCACATAAGTTACACGGAATGATAGGGTACTCGCGCATTTCTGAATATTTAATGATGTCTTTTTCACGACAATACGCCAATGGACGAATCACAACGTGCTCACCATTATCAGAGACCAACTTAGGTGGCATGGCTTTCATTTTTCCACCATGGAACATATTCAGAAATAGGGTCTCGATGATGTCATCGCGATGGTGACCAAGAGCGATTTTGGTCGCTCCTAGCTCGTTAGCTGTGCGATACAAAATACCTCGACGCAGGCGAGAGCATAGCGAACAAGTAGTTTTACCTTCTGGAATCTTGTCTTGAACTATCGAGTAAGTGTCTTCCTCTACAATTCGATATTCGACACCCAATGAGTCCAAATATTCGGGAAGAATATGTGCAGGAAACCCAGGCTGTTTTTGGTCCAGGTTAACGGCAATCAAATCGAAATGGATGGGTGCGCTTTTTCGTAAACTCAGCAAGATATCAAGCATAGTGAAGCTGTCTTTACCACCAGATAAGCACACCATGATTCTGTCGCCGTCTTCAATCATGTTGAAGTCTTCGATAGCTTGTCCGGTGTTACGGCGGATGCGTTTTTGCAGCTTATTAAAGTTGTATTGCTGCGCTTTGGTTCGCTCTTGTTGTTGCTCAGTCATCTCAGTGCAATTGTCGAGGTTAAAATCGAAGGTGTATGATACGGATAATTGACAGAGTTGCCAGCGAAAACGTAGTGACAGTGTAGTAGCAATAAAAAAGGGCGCTGAATACGCCCTAATCCGAAATCATAGATTAAACGGACTTAGTCACGGCGAGTTAGGATCCAGTGGAGAAATATAACCATCTGGTTTTAGAGCAAGAACATCGCATGTGATTTTATCTATCACCTGTTCAGCCGTATTGCCGATAAATACAGCAGACAAGCCGGTTCTGCCTGTTGTGCCTAAGATGACCATTCCCGCATTTAGAGACTCGGCTTTTTCCGCGATAACGTCTTCCGGTAGTCCTTGTTCTACAAATGTTTGCTCGTCATCATAGCTATGTTTCTGGCGGAATGATTTCATCGAAGTAAGGTGATGTCCACGAACCGTGTCTGAGTAAACATTTGGATCAAACTCTGGAAGTTCAATGGTGATGTTTGCTGCGGTGACTGGGTAGGCATTTACTAGATAAGGTCTTGCATCTAACCTTTGGCTAAGACTATTCAGCTGTTCAACCATCTTATCATTCAGGCCATGGTGAGTAGGGTTTTCAGATCCGACATGGATAGACGCGACAATAGAAGCGCCAGTTGGCCAATCACCGGATTTAGTCAGCAAAACAGGGCATGGACATTTTCTAAGAAGGTGCCAATCCGTGGGAGTAAAGATAACTGACTCTAGTGCATCGTGTTTTCGAGTCGCTTTCACCACAATATCGTGTTGACCTTCAAACACTTCAGAGATGATGGCTTCATAAGGACGATTGTGCCAAACCACCCGGATGTCAAAGTCAATTCCATCGACTAGATAGTCTGCAGCAACCTTACGCATCCACTGCTCTCTTTGATGAATGACACCACGTCGCATCGCGTTGCGTTCATCAATGGATAACATTGATGTCATGTCATACGAGAAATCATAAATCGACAGGAAGAAAGTAACGCGACTTGGGGAAACGCTTTTTGAGGCAAGTTGAAAAGCGCGGCTTAGAGCTGGTTGTTCCTCATTGTTTATGTCTGCAACAACAAGAATCTTACTATAAATACTCATAGACTCTCCTTAATTCCGTTTAGCAGCGACACTTTAACCTTAGCGTACTGCTGGTCTAGAAAAGAGAGATTTCGTTATAAAGGAGCAAAAATTTTGAAGCCGCTCAGAGAGAGCGGCTTCGATACAAGAAAATTGTTGGCAAAGTATACAGTGGGTTATTCGTCCGAGCTAACGCCGGCAAGTTCTTGTAACTCTTCGTGATTTAGGATAGTGATGTATTTTCCTTTAACAGCCAAAATTTCTGCTTTTTGGAAACGTCCTAACAAACGGCTGATGGTTTCAACGGTCAAACCTAAGTAGTTGCCAATATCACCACGTGTCATGGTTAAGCGAAACTCTCTTGGGCTGAATCCGCGTGCAGAGAACCTGGCAGAAAGGTTGTATAAAAAGGCAGCCAAACGTTCTTCCGCATTCTTTTTGGACAGCAATAAAATCATTTCTTGATCGCCTTTGATTTCATTACTCATCAAACGCATGATTTGCTGACGAAGCTTCGGCATTTGTCCTGATAGCTCATCGAGTGTGTCGTAAGGAATTTCGCAGATCATAGAGGTTTCTAGCGCTTGTGCGAAACTAGGGTGACTATGATCATTAATCGCATCAAATCCAACCAAATCTCCAGCTAAATGGAAAGCGGTAATCTGTTCATCGCCTTGCTCAGTAATGGTGTAGCTTTTTACTGTTCCTGAGCGAATCGCATACAGCGCCTTCATGTCTTCACCGGCCTTGAACAGCTCTTGTCCTTTCTGGATAGGCTTTTTGCGCTCAATGATGTCGTCTAATTGGTCAAGTTCTTGATCGTTTAAACTGAAAGGAATACAAAGTTGGCTAATACTGCAGTCTTGGCAATGTATGGCACAACCACCGGATTGGACTCGCTTAGTTGCAGGCTTTTCTGAAAACATAATTCATTTCACTGTTTGATTTGCATCAATACTTTACCACTGCCTAACATTAAATCCCAGTGCAAAAATGTGGAATAGACAGTTTCATCAGTTAGCTTATCGATAACATATTGATTGCACCGTGTAGCACATACATACCGTACATTAATAAACTAAGTGCGACAAGGTTTCTAAATAGGGAATTTTGCTGCAGCGCTTTTAAATAGTGGCCACTGTACGCTGCAATTAACATCGAAGGTAAAGTGCCTAGTCCAAAACTCAGCATGATCATTGCGCCACCGCTAGCACTTCCTGCTAACGCAGACCAAGTTAACGTTGTGTAAACTAAACCACACGGTAGCCATCCCCATAGCAATCCAGCAGGGAAGGCATGCCAATTGGATTTTAATGGCAAAAGTGAGGAAGCAACAGGCGAGATTACACGCCAAATCCGCTGGCCTGCTTTTTCTATTACCAACAAACCAGACCACCATTTTCCGATGTAAAGTGCGAGCGCGATAACAAAAAGCGCAGCTACAATACGCATCACGGCAAGGGCTTGGTTTAGATCACCGATGTTGGCTATGGTTGCGAAAGTTGCGCCAACAATGGCACCAAACAACAGATAAGTGACGATGCGGCCGGCGTTGTATAAAACGATGATGGAATGCGGCGCTTTTTGTTGTCCTAGACTTAGCATTGCCGATATGCCGCCACACATTCCCATACAATGCCCAGAGCCCGCAAGTCCAATCAAAAATGCCGCGATCCAGTCTGGATTCATTTTTTGTCGGACTCTTGTTGCTCGTCTTCGTCAAACAATATGTTGTGTCCTTGACGCTCAAGATCTTCAAATTGTTCGCTTTTAACGGCCCACAGGAAAATACCAACAGCTACGCAGACTAAGACAATCGCGATTGGAATGAGGATGTAGAGACTTTCCATGGTTTAGTCCTGATGTTCTTTTAGTAAGCGCAAAGAGTTCGTGACAACGATAATAGAACTCGCTGACATTCCGAATACTGCGAAGTAAGGAGCAACTAGACCAGCGACCGCTAAAGGTAGAATCAGCAAGTTGTAGCCCAATGACCAAGCGAGATTCTCACGAATAATCTTACGAGTACGCAGCGCCAGCTTCTTCGCTTGTAATATACGCTTCAGTTTGTCTCCCAACAGTACCATATCGGCTGAGGCTTTTGCTACGTCGGTTCCACCTCCCATTGCGATAGACAAATGGGCACCAGCGAGCGTTGGTGCATCGTTAATGCCATCACCTACCATCATGGATACTGACTTGCCATCGAGTGAATTTAAAAACGCGAGCTTATCTTCTGGCTTGGCACTAGCAACCACATGGTCGATGCCAATTGCGTCGGCAACAGGACGAGCGTTTCGTTCGATATCCCCCGTTAACAGAGTCACTTTTACGTTGGCGTCTTTAAACGCTTTAATAAAGTCGTGCGCTTCGTCTCGAATTGGATCTTGGTAATAGAAAGTTGCCGCGTGGTTGTCGTTAATCGACATGTAAATTGCATTAATTTCATTAACTTGGTTATCGCCCAACACATATTGCGCACTGCCAAGTTTTACAATTTTTCCTTCTATAGTCCCGACAATCCCAGAACCGATAATGTTATCGACATTGGTTGCTGTCATCTCAGCATTTTGGAAGGGTTTGAACGCACGTGCGATAGGGTGGTTCGCATGGCTTTCGATAGCCGCGGCAAAGCTCAAAGCATCCGTTTCGGTAAGGTCACCAAAGACTTTAGTCTGTGATATTTCTATCACGCCTTCAGTTAAGGTGCCGGTTTTGTCTATTACCAGATGATCAACCTTACAAAGCGTTTCAAACACGTGCTTCTTGCGAAGCAAAATCCCGAAGCTTCCCATAAGTGAAGTAGCACAGGTTAGCGCCGTAGGTGTGGCCAGAGACAAGGCGCACGGACAGGTCGCTACCAAAACGGCCAGCATGATCCAGAATGCGTCTTCCGGTCTATGTTGATGCCAAAATGCCCAGGTACAAGCAGAAATAACCAAGATAATCGCAACAAAGTAACGCGCAACAATATCGGCAACTTCAGCAATTTTAGGTTTAGACAGTTGAGCTTCGTCCTGCAGACGAACGATATTGGAAATCATCGAGTTTGCTTTGGTTGACGTGACTTCCAGTTCAAATGCTTCATCACCGTTTAAGGTACCCGCATAAACGGTATCATCGATGCTTTTAGTGACATGCAGTGATTCACCGGTCAACATACTTTCATCTACCAGAATCGAACGGTTAACGACTCGACCATCAGCTGGGATGTGCTCACCCGGCAATACTTTAATGGTGTCACCCGGTTTTAATGTTTTAACTGGCACCTGTTCATCATTCGTCAGCGTTGCCATCGCTGGGATCAGTTTAAGTAAGTTACCACTGGCGGCGGCCGCTTTCCTCCGTGCTCGCATTTCTAGAAAACGACCAATCAACAAGAAGAAGGTAAACATTGAAATGGATTCAAAAAACACTTCACCTTGTTCTGTAACGGTCGCAACCACACTCGCAATGTAGGCAAAAATCAATGCCAAGGACACGGGTACATCCATGCCCAAGGTCATTCCCTTTAAACTACGCCAAGCGTTCAAATAGAACGGGAGAGCGGAGTAAACCAATACAGGTGTAGCAAAAATGAGGCTGACCCATCTGAAGTAGTTTTTGAATTCCTCGTCAAGATCGCCAAACACTTCAAGATACAGCGCTACGGCGAGCATCATGACTTGCATCGATGCAAGACCGGCAACACCGAGTCTATACAAATATTGCTTCATTGAAGCGTGATAGGAGGCTTCTTGTTTGTCGGCTTCAAACGGTGCTGCTTTGTAGCCTAAAGAATGGATAGCTGACAACAATTCACTGAGTTTAGTTTCTGTCTTGACCCAAGACAAAAGAGCACGGTTTGTGGTGGTGTTAACACGAATGGATACCACACCAGGTTTGCCATTTATTTGTTTTTCGATTAGCCAAGCACAGGCCGCACAAGATACGCCATCTAGTGACAATGTCACTTCAGAAACATCTTCTTGGTTGCGAACAAACTCAGATTGAACGTCTTCATTGTCATAATGAACAAGTGCTTGGAGCTGTTCGGGTACCAAATCCGCTTTTTCAGCTGGCGCCGTCCGGTATTGATAATAAGAGACCAAACCGCTATCTACGATAGTTTGCGCCACCGTTTCACAGCCGGGACAACACATATCGCGAACTTCATCGAGTATTTCGACGTGAAAATCCGCACCCTCTGGGATTTCTTCACCACAGTGATAACAAGACTTACACATAGATTAGTTCGCCAATAAAGTCGGAGATTTTGATGGGAATGTTACTTTTCCTTGAATTAGCCATTGCTCGTCGTGAGGCAACAGTTTGACAAACCAAGGGCCTTGAATCGGGCTGTCTAATCTCAGGCGATAATTGCCTTTTGAATCCGAAGTTAATAACTGGCTGAAGTCTCTATCCGGTAACGTGCGATGAGCGAACTCTGCCTTAATTGCTGGGAAATGATCTAGTTTCCCTTTATTGAATTGAATGACAATACCGTCAGTATGAGAAGACACAGAAGCGGAAAGACCAAACGCTTTGGCCTCACTTAGCTTAGTGATATCAATATTGATACCTTTGCCTTTTTTATAGTAATCCTCGGTGACCAAGCTAACTGAATGCTGAGACAGAATATACACTCTGTACAAACTGGATGTAATCACGACGATGGGGAATGCCAAAAGAAACCACGGCCAAAACTGCTTATACCAAGGTTTTACCATAAAAAAGCTCTCGAAGACGTAATAGTTGTAGGGAAAATTTATAGAAAAGACAGCCCCTTAGGAAGGGGCTGTTACAGTGTTGTTACTCTTTACCAGAGTTGCTTAGACTCCAAACATAAGCTGAGACAAGTTGCACTTTATCTTCGCCTAGGATGTCTTTCCAAGCTGGCATCACGCCAGAACGGCCGTTGACGATAGTTTCTGTAACATCAGCACGACTACCACCAAACAACCAGTATTGGTCAGTTAGATCAGGTGCGCCTACAAGAGGGTTACCTTTACCATCTGTACCGTGACACGCAGCACAGACAACGAAACGCGCTTTACCCGCTTCGGCTTCACGAGCGTTGACTGATCGACCAGATAGGCTAAGGGTGTATGAAACCACTTCCTTCACACCTTGATCACCCAGTGCAGCTTGCCAACCAGGCATCTGACCGATACGACCATTCATGATGGTCGTGACGATAGCTTGAGGTTCACCGCCATATAACCAGGCGTTGTCCGCTAGGTTAGGGAACCCTTTCAAACCACGGGCATCTGAACCGTGACATTGCGAACAGTTTTGTAGGAACAAACGTTGTCCAACTTTTACTGCTTCACTGTCTTGCGCGATTTCAGGAATTGAACGTAAAGCTTCACCTCCGTCTACATAAGCTAAACGTTTAAACGCTTCACCAAAGTAGGTTTCTGCATCATCTAGCTCTTTTGCATACTGGTCCAAAACTTTGTTTTCTTGCGATGCCTTAATAGACGCGCGAGATTGCTCAATGTTAGTTACCGTTTGGTCTGAACTGGTCCAGCCCAATAGACCTTTGTAGTTGCCAAGTCCTGGGTATAGAGCAAGATAAATTGCTGCAAATACCAAGGTACCAACGAACAAATATGACCACCATTTAGGTAGCGGACTGTTTAGTTCGCGAATACCATCGTACTCGTGCCCCATGTCTGCGTTGTCTTCTACTCCCATTTTGTCTTTTAGACACCAGTAAAGTAGAGCCGCACAGCCAAGAAGAGAGCCGACAGTGATAATAATTATCCAAAGACTCCAAAATGTCGTCATTTCTTAGTCACTCCTTGTTCGTTAGAAGGGGCTTGCTCTTCGTCAGCGAACACTAGGTTAGCGGCTTCATCGAAACGAGACTTGCGGCTCTTTCCATACGCCCACCAAACAATGCCAATAAAGCTAACAAATAGCACTATGGTCCAAATACTGTGAATAGTACCTATGTCCATAAGTCCTCCCATTACTTCATTGCGTGACCAAGAGATTGAAGGTAAGCGATGATGGCATCCATCTCGGTTTTTCCTTCGACATCTTTCGCCGCATTTTGAATTTGCTCGTCAGTGTAAGGCACACCAAATTGGTTGCGGAACACCTCTAATTTAGCCTGAGTGTGTTTCCCATCTAGCATATTCTCTTCCAACCAAGGGAAGGCTGGCATGTTCGATTCAGGAACCAACTCACGTGGGTCAATCAAGTGAACTCGGTGCCACTCATCAGAGTAACGACCGCCAACACGAGCGAGATCCGGACCAGTACGCTTAGAACCCCATAGGAATGGATGCTCCCACACGTGCTCACCGGCAACAGAGTAGTGACCGTAGCGCTCTGTTTCAGAACGGAAAGGACGAATCATCTGACTGTGACAAACGTTACAACCTTCACGGATGTAAACATCACGACCTTCCATTTCCAACGCCGTATATGGACGCAGGTTATCAACAGGCTCGGTAGTTTGTTTTTGGAAGATTAGCGGAGTGATTTCAACTAAAGCACCCAAACTAATTGCGAAGACGATACAAATCGCCAATAAGCCAACATTGCGTTCAACAATTTCGTGGCGATTATTAGAATTAGAACTCATTCATCAATCTCCTTACGCTGGTTGCTGAATAGCTTTGAGGCTTTGCTTAGGTGCTACCAACGTCTTGTATGTGTTGTATGCCATTAGGAACATACCCACCAAGAAGATGAAACCACCGATAAAGCGAACTGTGTAGAACGGGTAAGAGGCTTGTACTGACTCAACAAAGCTGTAAGTCAAAGTGCCGTCGGAGTTAACCGCACGCCACATCAAACCTTGCATAACACCAGAAATCCACATTGCAACGATATAAAGAACAGTACCAATTGTTGCCAACCAGAAGTGCGCGTTAATCATGCCAACAGAGTACATACGCTCTTGGCCAAATAGACGCGGAATTAAGTGGTAAACAGCACCGATTGACACCATCGCCACCCAACCTAAGGCACCTGAGTGGACGTGACCAATGGTCCAGTCAGTATAGTGGGATAGGGCGTTAACCGTCTTAATTGACATCATTGGGCCTTCAAAGGTAGACATACCGTAGAAAGACAGTGAAACAATCAAGAATCGTAAAATTGGGTCATAGCGTAGTTTATGCCAAGCACCAGAGAGCGTCATGATACCGTTGATCATGCCGCCCCAAGAGGGCGCAAACAAAACTAATGACATCACCATACCGAGCGACTGTGTCCAGTCAGGTAGAGCGGTGTAGTGTAGGTGGTGAGGACCTGCCCAAATATAAAGTGATACTAGGGCCCAAAAGTGAACGATAGATAGACGGTAAGAATAAACTGGACGTTCAGCTTGTTTAGGTACGAAGTAGTACATCATCCCTAGGAAACCAGCAGTCAGTAGGAAACCTACTGCATTGTGACCATACCACCACTGAACCATCGCATCGATAGCGCCTGCGTAAATCGAATATGATTTACCCATTGCGACCGGGATTGCCATGCTGTTTACAATGTGTAAAACCGCGACAGTGATAATGAAGGCACCGAAGAACCAGTTTGCTACGTAGATGTGAGATGTTTTACGCTTGATCAAGGTTCCAAAGAACACGACGGCGTAAGCAACCCAGACTAGCGCAATGGCAATATCAATAGGCCATTCTAGTTCTGCGTACTCTTTACCCGAGGTGTAACCCAAAGGCAAAGTGATTGCTGCTGAGAGGATAATGGCCTGCCAACCCCAAAAAGTGAAGGGGACAAGTGGACCACCAAATAAACGAGTTTGACAAGTACGCTGCACAACGTAGTAAGACGTTGCAAAAAGCGCACTGGTACCAAACGCGAAAATCACCGCATTAGTATGCAATGGACGTAGACGACTGTACGTCAACCATGGCGTATCAAAATTCAACGCTGGCCATACTAATTGAGCGGCGATCAAAACACCAACTGCCATACCAACAATACCCCAGAGAATGGTCACTAGAGTAAATTGTCGAACGACGGTATAGTTGTAGTTTTGTTCAAGCTGCTTTTCTTGGCTCATTTGCATGCTTCCGATTTTTTAATTAACTACACTTTTACTTCCAACGCGGCAAGAAGCCGCAATGTCACCCAAACTTCGAAGAAAACCTATGACAAACAGTCAGTTAATTTCCCTTTCAATTTTAAGGAAAAGCGACATTTTCGGGTGACAAGTTTAAAACATTACATTTTGTAATGACAGGACAATAACCACAACAAAGCTCGGGTTTTACTCTTTTCTATCAAAACTTTGAACTTTGTTACACGGAGATATCACCGCTATGCCAGCACAAAAACTCACACCTGGAAGACTTGCTCAAATTATCGTCATGATGACGCTTTTGATCGTTGTCTTCTTTTGGCGAACCTTCACCCACGTTCCAGTGCAAACCGAAATCTGTACACAGAAAACGACGTGCCAGATGAGTATAGGACACGCGCAAAGCGTCAAAATTGAGTCAGATCATGATGGGATTTATTTAGAGCTAAAAAACGAACAAAAATTTAGCGTGGGTCACACGACATTAACAAAGCTAGAAATTCTATCAAAATCAAAAATTAAACTAGCTGAAGCGTGGTCTGGTAAAGAGGAAACCTTGGTTTTAGAGCTAGAAGACAAGAATGTTGAAATTATCTTTAAACCGTAAAGACATATAAATCACGACAATTATTACCGTGCGGTCTGATAAACGCTGACTTTACGCCTGAACTTTGATGATCTGTTAGAAAGGCGTTAACACCAGTTTTCTGGCGAAGCTTACAAAACAACGCGGCGACTAATTACCACCCAACGGTAGCTATAACGTGGCCAGTTTCTTTCAAGGAAATCTAATAATCAGTTGGTAAACCTGTTTAACCAACTGATTATTAGGTATTTTATGGTAAATCCATTATGTTTAATCAAGGGGAAAGAACGAATGCAGGCGGGGAAAAAATCCGAGCTAGTTGAGCTTATCAACAACACCATTTAACATAATATACATAATGCGCAGTGATTCTGTAGGCGCAATTTAGTAATGTCCGGTTTGAGCAATTTTAAAATGTCCACTTATGCTTAATAAACACGCTGAGCTTTGAGGACTTCAACCGATGCTAATTCCCATGAGTGACCGAGACATTAATCGTTTTAAAGTACTGCAAGATGTTCGTGAGTGCCGCCTTCGTCAAATAGATGCAGCCGACATACTCAACATAAGCCCTCGACAAGTTCGGCGTTTATTGAGCCAGTTAAGCCTGTACGGGGCTTCTTCTTTAGCCCATGGTTCACGTGGCCGACCGAGCAACCGACGTTATCCTGATGCTTTTCGTGCTGAAGTTCTGAACATCATACGCTCTCAATACGCTGATTTTTCACCCACATTTGCTTGTGAGAAGCTGACAGAACAACACAACTTAGTCCTGTCTGTCGAGACACTACGTCAGTGGATGATCGCCGATGGTCTCTGGGTACCACATTCACAACGCCAGCCTCGTGTTTACCAACCTCGTTACCGTCGTGACTGTTTAGGTGAACTGATTCAGATTGATGGCTCACACCACGATTGGTTTGAAGGACGCAGCCCTAAGTGCTGTCTCTTGGTCTACATCGATGATGCGACGGGACGGTTGATGAACTTACGCTTCAGTGATACCGAATCTGCCTTTGACTACATGGTGGCCACACGGGAATACCTAGATCAACATGGTAAGCCTGTGGCTTTTTACAGCGATAAACACTCGATATTTCGTGTCAACCAAGAGCATCTCAAAAAAGTGGGATTAACCCAATTTGGTCGTATTCTTGATGAACTTGGGATTGAACTGATTTGTGCGAACAGCTCACAAGCCAAGGGACGTGTTGAGCGAGCGAATAAAACACTACAAGACCGATTAATCAAGGAGATGCGTCTACAAGGTATCAATACCATTGAAGAAGCGAACGCATGGCTACCCTACTTTATTGAGGATTTTAACCGTCGGTTTGCAAGACCTGCTAACTACCCTAAAGATCTTCATCGTCCGGTTCGAGAAAGCCAAGATGAGCTGGATGACATTTTTGCTTGGCAGACTACGCGTAAACTCTCGAAGTCGTTGACGTTCCAATATGACAAAGTGCTTTATCTGATTGAAGACACAGAGAAAAACAGCCGCCTCGTCAATGAAGTGGTCAAAATACTCGACTATCCAGATGGTCGAATTGCCGTCCAGTATGGCGAGAGAAAGTTAAGTTTCAGAACCTTCGACAAGCTGGCTAAAGTGGACCAAACTCAAGTCGTCGATAACAAAAGACTGGGTAAAGTCCTTCAATTTGCCCAAGAGAAGCAGGAAGAATTTGACAAGGCTCAGCTTAGAGAAAGAAGTCAAAAGTGCCCTAAACGAACGGCTCAGAAGCGTGCTATGGCTCAGTTAAGAGCATTAAACCCAGTATTTGCCGATCCAGAAAGCTTTAAGGCTACTCACAGTAAAAATGGATAGAAAAATTTATTCAGATAAGCGACATTCGGAGCTGACCATCATATTAATGGTCTCGCGCTCAGCTTTTTTATCACCTAATTCATAATCTCTAACTACTGCTGACCAATACTCAACACAAGCATCGTAGTCTGAACGTTGTTCACATGCAGTTGTAAAGAAACAGAGTAAAAAAGAAGCTAAAAATCGTTTCATTCTGAAGAGAACATATCATCTCTAAACGCTTTATAACTTTCGTACGCTTGTTGCTTTCGTATCCAAGCTTGAGTTAACTCATCTTTAGAAGCACTCCCAAGCCTAAACTCTTCTACAAGCTTATCGTAAGCTTCATTCGCTTGGGTTTCCTCACTTTTCAGTAACATGAACTCATGCCAAGACTCCTTGTTAATGCTCCCCATCATTACCTCCAAACACCATTATGACACTAGGCACATACAAGTGTAGTTCAGTAAACAACCGGACATTTCTACTTTGCTGAGAACAGGACATTTTAAAATGGGATTGACAGATTCTGATCTGACTTATTGAAATTTGGATTCGTTTAAACTTAAACGATTTAGATAATCGATGGATTTTTCACAGAGTTTTTCTACAGTTTGATTTCCGTCTTGCTCAAGCAAAAACTGTTTCGTTTCAATGGCCTCATCTTTTATTAGTTCGTCGAACCAAAGACTTCTACCTAAGAAATTATTGCGCATCACTTGTGGATTTTCTGCGTGACTAAACCAAAGGTTTTTGGACTCTCTATCACTCAGTATCTTAGCGTCTACGTGTATCCAAATTGTGGAAACATTCGAATAACCAGCTTTATTTACCCAAGTTGGATGCATAAACCACCCATCAATTACGATTGGTGATTGAGAATCTTGTAAATGCTTTTGGATTAGAACTTCTATAAGTGGCCAAACAGCTTGGTGCTGTTTAACTGCATCTTGAATAAGCTTTTCAATTGAGTTGTTCGTGTAATAAGAATACGCTGATTGACTACGCATTATATGAATGTCTTGATGAGTCTCTTTTGTAGTCAAATTTATTGCAAGAGTTAAAATATCATCAGCAGACATGCATGCATATCCTAGGCGAGATGCCAACGCTCTTGCCAATGTCGTTTTCCCGGATCCTGGTGCTCCGCCAATCAGTATTACTTTTGAATACACTGTGTTACCTCAACTACTTAGCTTAATGTTGGTTCTTTATTTAAACTAAGTTGAGTGTTGTCTATACCATTCAGATTCACTGATTAGGTCACGAGGAGAATCCACTCGGTCTAGAAATGTTAACCCATTGAGGTGGTCTAACTCATGCTGAAAGATTCGAGCTAAAAAACCTTCAAAAACCGTTTCTTGTTCATTTCCTAACTGATCGAAGTAATGTACGTTTATTGATTTGAATCTCGGAACTAAACCTCGTATTTGAGGAACACTCAGGCACCCTTCCCAGCCTTTTTCAATATCCTTACTCGTTTCGATTATTTCTGGATTAATAATGGCTATTGGATCCATTCGTGGGGCATCTGGGTAGCGTACGTTAGGTTTTGAGCTCATAACAAAAATGCGCAAACTCTTATAAATCTGAGGTGCCGCTATCCCTACACCATTCGATTCTTCAACCGTTTGCATCATTTGGGCAATCAACTGCTGGCAGCTCTCGGCAAGAATATCAGTGACTGGACCTGCTGATTTACGAAGAGCTGGATGCCCAACTTGCGCGATCACCGGCAGATCATTTGAATTTTGTTTCTGCATACCATTCCTAATCATCTATACTTGCTTGTGTTTTCTTACGTTAACACAAGGTTTAGCAGAACGTTAGATGATACGTCGCTCACGACGAGATTAAGACAAGCAAACTCTATTTCGTAAGTTCTATTTTACCTGGATGCGAGTTTCTGATCTTTTCCAACGCACTTGGTGGCATTTGGACATTAGCAAACCAGAACGGTTTGTGTTTCTCTACAAATACGCCACTTCTATCAAGCCCGTCAAAAATTGCATAAGCTCGTGCCTGCGCTAACGCCGCGCCGTATTCGCTGCGTTCAATCACCGGAACGTTATCGAGGTCTTCTATCAGTGCATTTTTTAAATGGATATTGTTGGGTGCCCATTCAATGGCGTCAACAACGGTTCGGGTAAGTTTGTTTTCCAGCGATAACATCACTGCTGGTAACGCACTGAGTGTTGGTTTGATTTCGGCACATGCATAATACTGCTCGCGCATATTCTTCTCTCGAAAATGCTGCATGCGATCAATCAACGCATCTTCGAACAACTGACTGAACTGATTGGCAACGGCAAACAAACTTATCGAACGCAGTACCCCTAACAGAACACCAGTTTCCGGGAATTTTGTTTTACTGTCCTGCAAGCGCATGCGACAAACGTTGGCAGTCAGTATCATGTTTTGCCAAAGCTTTGGCGCAATACTCTTGGTATTGTCGTCATGCCACCTTAGCAGTGGTTTGGCCATCAGAACTGGAAACAACAATCGACAATTATCCACGCCAAGTGTCCCAAGTGCCATTTTAGGGTCATTGACATTGCGTGACGGTTTTCCCATTCGAGCACAAAATGCCTGGCTGCCAACAAGCTCGACCAAATTATTGCTTAATTGGTTGTCATTGGTGATGAGAGTTTGCAGTTTAGTAAATGTTAATGAAGGCGAATACGCAGTTTCAGCAAAGTAAGAAAAATCGGGGAATCGCCCAAACAGCTTTTCAGGAATCAAATCCTTCAGTTTTTCTATCATCAGTTCGTGAGTCTTAACCTTAACTTCACTGACGGCATCTTTTAGTACTTTTTGTCTGTCCAGCACTTTCTGTCTTTTCTCTTGCACACGAGCGCTTTCACACTCGAGTAAAAGTCGTTGATTCTTGGTGACTCTTTCAGCTTCTTTTGTAATTACAGTGTCACAGAATTCCGATTGACGACTTAAGTCTGAATCCACATCTGACTGGTCAAGAATGTACTTTATACTGACCAACCAACGACAATGTCTTTCTAAGGTGAGTCGAGTAACCTCTCGTGCCAATGCGTTGGCATCTTCATTGTATTTTTTGTTGGTGATGAGCAAGAAATGCACCGAGTATTGCTAGTCTACTTATAACTAAAGAGTAGCAGATCCAAATGCCTAGATGTAGCGTTAGTGACATTATTGACAATAGTCGAAGCAGTAGCTCGACTCCTGGCTTTTAAGCCCGTTTTTCGCCTTTGCTTTTAAATCCTTGATGGGGAAATACATTGCGTATTCTTTGCTGAATTTTTTTGGGGACTTGTTTAGAAAAGGTTAGCTTAACACCTTGTCGCGTTTGATAGACTTTAAATTCGCCATCGTAAGGAACGACCTCACCAATCTCAATGACATTGTGCCTAAACTTGGGCGGAAAGTGACCTCTGACTTTGGCAATCGTTCCTGCCTTTATCGTCACTTTTAATATTGGCCTGTCGATAAATACCAACCAAGCTATGGCGGCAATAGCGATTACGAGTAGATATTCCATACCCTTCCCTCACTTATTAGCAAGTATGGTCATTAGTCTGACAATAACTTACTCAAATCTTCTTTTAAGCTCGTTACCGTTTTACTAGCCTTCTCGCTTCGGTTAGCTTCGGAGACTAAGTATTCAATGGCGTCAGACAAAGTACAACCGAGTTCATTGGCTTTGAGAGAGAGTTTTTCCCATACGCGGTAGTCTAGATCAATAGACTTCTTCTTGGTATGAACTTGTTCGGCATTGAAGTGACGTTTTCTCTTCGCTCTAATTGCTTGCTTAAGCTTGTTATCAAGCTCTTCAGCCATATGAACATCTATCCATTCCAAAACTTGTACAGGTTCATGTTCGATCGCGATCAACTCTTCAACAGCAGCTTTATCTATGCTGCTGTCTATGTGGCGGGTGACTTTTTCACCGTCTTTCCATTTTTTGACCAGATAGTTCCACTTCCAGCCACATTCTAGGTTTTCTAACTGTTGGTACTTCATCAATCTTCCTCTGACACTCAGTGACAGTGTAACCCTATTTGGAAGTTTAGCAAACATTATGGCGAATTTTACAGCAAACAATCTCAGAGATGTCTCTTGTTATGGATTGTATTAGGTGCCCACGCGGTTTGCATTTATACTTACACGTTTTAAGAATATTATCAGAGACCTATGCCTAAAGAACAATGGTTCGATCTCGTTCCTAACTATACAAACGCAATTAATTCAGCGCTTTCTAAAAATTTGGCGAGTATTTCGAGTTATTGGCAGTTACAGGCGAAAGCAAACGTTGCAATAAAACGTTTTGTCAGTCTAGGTGACAACCATAATTTCATGCTGGTGAACGCCCCTGACCTTCCAGAATACCGATCTGTATTCCGTGAATTCTGCGACTTAGAGCCAACAGTAAGCGAATCACTAGACGCTGAGTGTTTGTTTGGTCACTATTTCGCTGATGCCAATGGCGACATCGTTTCGATTAACAACGGCTTGTTAGAGCAATCGCAACTAATAGTCCTCTCAGCCGCTTGGCTTATCAAAAACCACAAACTTTGGTCCAAGTTGCGTTCCTCATTGCATAACAAGCAGTTCACACCGCTTGAACACAAAAGAAGTGTTGGGGTGGCCAATCACCTCCCTGTCACAAAAACAACTGCGAAAGTTATCTTTGTAGGTGACAGAGAACAATTGGCGGATATCGAAGCAATTGAACCAGAATCGTTCTCGGGTCTTATGTCATTTGCCGAGATTGAACTTGAAACTAAGACTAGCGAAGAAAATATTACTGGGCTTGTTGAGTACTTTTCGAATAAATACCAAGTGTCCTTAACTTGTGAAGCCTGGAACGAATTGTTCATTCAAGGTTCACGCATTACTGAAGACCATAACTACCTGCCTCTCGACTTAAATTGGTATCAGTCAATTTTTGCTGAACTGAAGTTCGAATCGGGTTTTGATGATAATTCGATAGACCTCGTTACTGTGCAAAAAGTCTTTGGCTTACGAAGCCAAGCTAACTCGTATCTGACGGAGCGGGCAAGAGCTGACATTCTCGATGGACAAGTCATCATCGAAACGGAAGGAAAACGCGTAGGACAAGTTAACGGCTTAACCATTATCGACGTACCAGGCCACCCTACACCTTATGGTGAGCCCGCGAGAATTTCATGCGTGATTCACTTTGGTGATGGTGACGTCAACGATGTAGAACGCAAAGCGGATCTCGGCGGTAATTTGCACGCTAAAGGCATGATGATCATGCAAGCCTACGTGAGCAGTGCTCTTAATTTGGATGAACCCTTACCCTATTCCGCTTCGGTTGTTTTTGAACAATCTTATTGTGAAGTTGATGGCGATAGCGCTACCCTAGCAGAGCTGTGTTCTTTTGTGAGTGCGTTGTCTGAATATCCTGTCAATCAAAACGTTGCGGTAACCGGGGCTGTAGACCAATTTGGCCGCGTTCAAGCGGTTGGTGGTCTAAACGAAAAAATTGAGAGCTTCTATCGAATCTGTGAGCATCGCGGCTTAACGGGAGAACAAGGCGTTATCTTACCTGCCTCTAATTTAAAACACATCACATTGAATCGTGATGTGTTAGAGAGTATTGCAGAAGGAAGATTTCATATTTGGTCAGTATCTACGGTTGAAGAAGCGATTCCACTGCTACTAGACCAGCCATTTAGCGATGGTGAAGAGAGTGTGATTAACAAAATTGCTCAACGTATCGACAACTACAACCGACCTGAAGAGCCGCAAACACTACTAAGTAAAATCAAAAATTGGCGCTTCTGACACTGATCGGAGTTGTAAGCCACTGTTGGCGACACTAACATGCGTTAATCCGAAATTGGAGTAATTTAAAATGCAAAACAAAAAAGAGTCCTACACTCGCGAAGACCTACTAGCATCAAGCCAGGGTGAACTGTTCGGTGAAGGCTATCCTCAATTACCAGCGCCAAACATGCTGATGATGGACCGTATCACCAAGATGTCTGAAACTGAAGGTGATTTTGGTAAAGGTCTAATTTTAGCTGAGTTGGATATCACTCCAGACCTTTGGTTCTTTGATTGTCACTTCCCTGGTGACCCTGTAATGCCAGGTTGTCTTGGCTTAGATGCAATGTGGCAGTTGGTTGGTTTTTACCTGGGCTGGGTTGGCGGCAAAGGCAAAGGTCGCGCTCTTGGTGTTGGTGAAGTGAAATTTACTGGCCAAATCCTCCCAACGGCTAAAAAAGTTACCTACGAAATTCACATGAAGCGTGTTGTTAACCGCAGATTGGTGATGGGCCTTGCTGATGGACGCGTGTTGGTAGACGGTAAAGAAATCTATGTGGCGAAAGACCTGAAAGTTGGCTTGTTCCAAGACACGTCATCGTTCTAACAAGATTTTTGTTTATGTAGCGGCTAATATGGTCGCTATATTTTTCATCAACAGCTTTAGTTATAGTGCGCTTAGGGTTATATTAAAGCCCCATTTAAGGGGCTTATTGTATGTGGATTGAACCTGCTATTTATAGAGACCAGCTTGTTTATCTTCCCTGGCATCACGCCAACCGCCTAACCAATAAGACCGAGCATCCATCTGATTATATGGGCACATTTCAACAGAACGTCCGTTAAGGCCTGCTTTATAACCTTGGGAATGAGCTCTATCTAGACGGTCACGCTTTTGTCTCTTCATAATGACTTCCTCATACATAGTTCTAGTACTACTTGTGTGAAAGATTTGTGGTGTTTTTATGAACACTACCATTCTAGAATCGATCAAAAGATCACTTACTACAAGCGTTCCGACCTCATTGGTGTTGAATTTGTGAGACTGACTGAGTGATTACAATAACAGGATATTTTGTTACCACTGTTGGCATGATTAAAATTCAGCCACTTAGCTAATCACCTATTAAAATGATTGTCCTAAGTGGCTGTGATGAAAAAGAGATAGTCTTTTTTCAAGGGTTACATATTTAAAGTGATGGAAATCACAGTAATTGTGCTATTTCATCTCTTCCAATTCTTCCCATCGGATAAAAGCGTGTTCCAGATCTTGTTCAGCTTTTGCCAAGCTGTCCAGTGTCTGCTGTGTTTCATTAGGATCTTTTTGGAAAAAATCTGGTGCGTTGACTTGTAACTGCAGCGATGTAATTTTTTCCTCTAGCTTTTCTAATAACTCAGGAAGTTCTTCCAATTCACGTTGAAGCTTATACGAAAGTTTTTTCGCTTTTGGCTTTTCTTTGACTTTCTCTTTGACCTCTGCAGGTTTAGCTAATTCCGCTTCCATCATTGACTGTCGACTGGCCATGACTTGCGAACGCTGCTGCATCGCATCGTGATAACCGCCAACAAACTCTTCTATTAGTCCGTTACCATCGAAAATCCAACTGGTTGTAACTGTATTGTCGACAAATTGACGATCGTGACTGACTAGAAGTAATGTACCTTGGTAGTCGGCCAATAAATCTTCAAGGAGCTCCAAGGTTTCGATATCAAGGTCGTTCGTCGGTTCATCTAACACTAACAAGTTATTGGACTTAAGAAATATACGCGCCAACAATAAGCGATTCTTTTCACCGCCAGACAAGGCTTTAACCGGTGTTCTGGCGCGGTGAGGAGCAAAAAGGAAATCCTGTAAGTAAGAAAGCGCATGTCGCTGACGACCGCCCACCATCACTTCTTGCTTGCCATCGGCAAGGTTATCTAAAACCGTTTTCTCAGGGTCGAGGGCCTCACGATATTGGTCGAAATATGCAACCTCCAATTTGGTTCCGCAATGTAAGCGACCTGAATCGGGTTTTAGTTCATCGAGAAGAATTTTTAGTAATGTGCTTTTGCCACAGCCATTAGGACCAATCAATGCAATACGATCACCACGCATCACGTTAAAGCTAAAGTTGTTGACGATAGTATTGCCTTCAAATGCGTATTGAAGGTTTTCAGCTTCAAACACAATTTTTCCTGAACGCGAAGCATCATCAATTTGCAAATTAACTTTGCCTTGAACTTCACGACGTTCTGCACGTTCACGCCTCAATTGTTTAAGAGCTCGCACTCTTCCTTCGTTACGTGTTCGGCGAGCTTTGATCCCTTGACGAATCCATACCTCTTCTTGTGCGAGTTTTTTATCAAATTCTGCGTTTTGCAGTTCTTCTACTCGTAAGAGCTCTTCTTTGCCTGTCAGATAACCTTGATAATCGCCAGGAAAAGAGTTGAGATGGCCGCGGTCTAGGTCAACAATTCGTGTTGCCATGGATTGAATGAATGCACGGTCATGAGAGATAAAAATAATAGAACCTTTGAAGTCTTTCAAAAAGTTCTCTAACCATTCGATCGTTGTGACATCTAGGTGGTTAGTCGGTTCGTCTAATAGCAAAACATCAGGGTCACAGGCTAACGCTCTGGCCAACGCAGCTTTGCGTTGCCAACCGCCCGATAATTCTGAAAGCTTGGTTGCGCCATCAAGTTTCAATGCTGTTAACACATTTTTAATTCGGTCTTCAAAGCGCCACGCACCTGTATGTTCAAGCTGTTCTTGTATACGAGCTAGCTTATTAATGTTTTGTTCGCTTGGGTCTTCGGCTATCAGATCCAGCTGATCATGATAGATCTTGAGTTGTTCACCAATCTCAGCCAAACCACCAGATACGTAATCGTGAACCGTTCCAGTTTCATTTCGTGGTGGGTCTTGTTCTAAACGAGACACCACTACATCTTGCGTCACGGTAAGCTTGCCGTCATCCATTTGAACTTCACCGGCTAAAACCTTCATTAAGGTTGATTTTCCGGCGCCATTTCGTCCAACTAGACAAACTCTTTCGTTATCCTGTAACGCAAATTCAGCATTATCGAGTAATGGGTGATCTCCAAATGCCAACAGACCATTATGAATTGTTATTAATGCCATTTTCGTTTAACCAATTAGTAAGAGTTTGTGTATCAAAAGGCCAATTAAGCTCAGATTCGTTGTGATGAACCACAGGAATAGTGACACCGTAGCGTTTAAACAGCTCGTCGTCGAAGGCTATGTCCACCTTTTCAAACGAAACACCTAGATGAGCAAGCAGTTCCTCTGCTTGTTCACACAAATGACAGCCTTCCGTGCTAAATAGTTTCATTACTATCCTTTTGAATGAGTAATACGCCAACAATTGTGAATATGTTGATTGCGTTTGAAGTCCTGAGGTAACGTCTTGCTAGAAATATTCTGCGCGTCCAAACCCAAGGCTTTCAGAGCCTCAATGTCCATCTTAAAGTGACGTTTGTTGTTTGAGAAAATTAGCGTACCGTCCTGCGCTAGAATGCGCTTGAGATCTATTAGTAATTCAACGTGATCGCGTTGAACGTCGAATGTAGCTTGCATTCGTTTAGAGTTCGAAAACGTTGGTGGATCGATAAAAATAAGGTCGAATGTACGATCGCAGTCTTTTAACCATTGCAAGCAATCCGCTTGCTCAAACTGGTGTTGACGTCCTATTTGACCATTTAGTGCCATGTTTTCTTTGGCCCAAGCTAAATAGGTGTTGGACATATCCACAGTCGTTGTATTTTTCGCACCACCACAGGCGGCATGGACGGTTGCGGACCCCGTATACGCAAATAGATTGAGGAAACTCTTACCTTTGGCAAGCTCGCCAAGCATTTTACGAGTGAGCTTGTGGTCCAAAAACAGCCCCGTGTCCAAGTAGTCAGTAAGATTAACGATTAACTTAACGCCGTATTCATTAACTTCTAAATGATCTGCTTGTTGTGACAGTTTTTGATATTGCTGTTTACCCTTCTGTTTCTCTCGAACTTTCAGAATGACGTTGTTCGCATCGATTCCTGTCACTTGAATTGCAGCACGTATTACGTCTGTAAGGCGACGTTTCGCCTTCTCTGGCGCAATCTTCTTAGGGGCTGCGTACTCTTGGATTACAAGATGATCAGGATAAATATCAATCGCGACGTTGTAGTCAGGTAAATCAGCATCGTAGACGCGGTAACAATCTAGTTGCTCTTTTTTAGCCCATTTACCTATCTTTTGAATGTTCTTTTTCAAGCGGTTGGCAAAATCAGGGGCGATAATTGATTGAGTCGAACTGTTCCCGCCCTCTTTTATCTGAGTTTCCGCAACATCACGAGCACGATCTGAAACAAGATAGTTTTTCTGGTGACAGCGTAACGCACCGTTGCTGACTTTATACGTTTTGTCGGCACGCATTCGCAAGCAGCTCAACAGCTCTTCTGAGCTACTTAATAATGAAACGTGACAACCTGGGAAGTTATGCTTTAGGTTGCCACCAAATGCGGTGTAAAGAGCGATTAGTCCTGGATGCGTGCCCAATCGTTCGCCATAAGGAGGGTTAGATACGATAAAGCCTTTATCAAAACCTTGAGGACGGCTTGAAATAGTTGCATCCGCTTTGCAGAAAGAAATCAGGTCTTGTACACCTGCTCGTTGGGCATTTTCTTTGGCAACGGCCAATACTTTAGGCTCTAGCTCAATGCCGAATAGATTTGCTTCTGCTTTATTTATGCCGCGTTTTGCCTTAACGGAGGCTTCACTTTTTATTTCGGTCCATATATCGCGTTCAAAATCATTCAGATTCTCAAAAGACCAAGACTTACGATTGACACCCGGTGCACAATTGGCAGACATCATTGCAGCTTCAATTACAATAGTGCCCGAACCACACATTGGGTCTAAAAGTGGTTCACCTGGTTTCCAACCGCTGCGGATAAGAATGGCAGCGGCAAGAGTTTCTCTTAGTGGCGCTTGTCCTGCTCGGGTGCGATAACCGCGCTGGTGAAGCCCACTGCCAACCATATCAATGCCCAGCAAAGCCTGTTCTTTGTGTAG
This sequence comes from Vibrio sp. ABH4_348, assembly GCF_056159765.1. Lineage (NCBI taxonomy): Bacteria > Pseudomonadati > Pseudomonadota > Gammaproteobacteria > Vibrionales > Vibrionaceae > Vibrio > Vibrio sp. ABH4_348. The sequence continues at coordinate 1,394,124 of NZ_JBSWVW010000001.1, forward strand.
GCGGACATGAACACGTAGATCTGGATGATCTTTGTCGATCGACGGTCTTTTATGGCCTTGTTTTTCAAAGCTATCGACAATGCCATCTTTAACTTTCATCGCGCCATATTGACTATTGCGAATTTCGCGATTAGTTCCGTTAAAGTCCACCACAAATTTTTTGTTCGCCGCGAACTGCTGAGTCCAGTTCACTGCACTAACTGACAAGTAGAGATCCATATCGTCTTCGCAACGAAACTCACTCAGCACCTTCACAAAACGAGATGCCAAACGACTCCAAAGACAGCATCGATAAATGAGTTCATTGCTCGCTTTAAATTTTACGCCTGCCTGAATCGGCTCTGGGTTACTGACGCCAAGTTCTTTTAACTCATCAACCAGTAAGTTCTCTAGTCCATTAGCGGTCACTGCTAAATATTGGTGCATAAACGACTACTCAAGAAAATTTGGGGACGCATTATACCCTAGTTTACCGAGCGAATGAGAGTTACTGCGGCATTTAGCGAAAAAAGAAACGGCCAATGCGTAATTGTTGATTAAAACAAAGACAACTCCGTTATAAATTTTAGGTTTTGTTAGTCATGAACCGACTGAAATCGTCAAATATGTTACAGCGTAATTATTTTGCACGAACTTCAGCTAGCTGTTTTAAATCTAATCACTCAGTTGAACTTCGTTGTACACAGCCTTCAGATACAAGTCATTGAGTGAATTAAAGGTGATTCACTTCAATTTAGTCCAATCACCGCACTCAAAGCTTGTTTAGCCTTTTCCTATCACAAGACCTTTGTGATCAAACCGCTTTCCAGCCAAATCGCTCCATATTTTAGCGCTCAAATTGCCTATCACATTATTGGAACCCCAATTTTAGGGGCTTTCGAACGAAGTGCGCGCATACTTATTCGCCGTATAATTGGTATATACCAGAGCTGTTTTTACACTGTAAATTTATTACATAACGTAGCTAATACGGGAAATTTAGGTGGCATACCGCTCAAAACAAGCGAAAATCACCAGGATTTAGACGTAATTGTCTTTTCAAAAAAGGGATTAACATCACGAATTAATAGTGACGCTTAGTTGCTAATTTTGGTTTGACAGAACGGAAAACAAAAAAAAACCGGCTTTAAAGCCGGTGGGAAATGAAATTAAAGGAACGAAAATGAACGTAGGGCTTTGCCCTGGGGATTAACCTTTAGCCAACTTTGGCCATAGGCAAAACTTGAAACTCGTGATTGGCTAGTGCCATTCGGTCGTGCATAACCTTTATCGGTTCACCAAATTTAAGCGATTTACATCCATCAAGCTGGAAACCTTCTAGTGACGTACAGATGCAAAGGCTTGCGTTGTCACCTACTTCAACCAAGAGGAACAGCTCATTAGAATGAGCATTACTTAGGCGAACTAAGTCCCCTTCGTGCAAGATATCACCAGAATAATCAGTGTGGTCGAAATACCAACTTTTGGGCTGAATGGGTTTGTGAAATCGCTTGGCTGCAACAGCGTATAGAGCAAGTTCTGCAGCGCGCCATTGATTTACATCGTCGAGCTGCTCTAGTTGTTCAATAAAAGCTTGATATGCGGTTGCATCTTCGACACAAAATTCATTGACCCCTTTGGCGTGTTCCACCAATAGTTTTCGTGCAAGATTGGTTTTGAAGTGCATATCATCCAAAGACAGCATTAGACGTTCTTCGTGGTCATCATAGAACCAAGTCCAGCTTTCATTTGGCTTTAACATACTACTCCTCCCCTACACATTGATTAAATTGGATTTCAGATTGAAATAATCGTATGTAAAGGTCGGATAAATAAAAAGAGGAAACTGCATAACAGTTTCCTCTTAATTTCACGCTAAATTGCTTTTCACTATTTACGAATAGTTTATAAATTCATCGAGCTATATTTTGTGACAGTGTGACAATTAAATGTTCTTAACAATATCTTTGACCAAGTTTGGCCCATGATAGATAAAGCCACTGTAAACTTGCACCAAAGATGCACCTGCCATCATTTTTTCTTTCGCTGATACAAATGAATCGATACCACCTACACCGATAATTGGTAAACGGCCATCGAGTTCTTTCGCTAAGGTTCGGATCACTTCGGTGCTTCTCGACTGAACCGGACGTCCACTGAGTCCACCTGCTTCCGTTGAATGTTTCATACCTTCAACAATGCTTCGGTCAAGAGTAGTATTCGTCGCAATCACACCATCGATATTATTTTTGATCAGAGACTCACAGATTTGTGAAATCTCATCGTCACTAAGATCCGGTGCGATCTTAAGTGCTACAGGAACGTACCTTCCGTGTTTTTCTGCTAACTCAGATTGTTTTTCTTTTAATCGCTCAAGTAATTCATCAAGCGCCTCACCATATTGCAGCGAGCGCAATCCTGGTGTGTTTGGAGATGAAATATTCACCGCGATGTATCCCGCGTATTGATACACTTTCTCCATACAAATCAGATAATCATCAGTACCCTTTTCAATTGGCGTATCTTTGTTTTTGCCAATATTGATACCGAGAATACAATCGTATTTGGCTTTCTTGACATTTTCGACTAGGTTGTCGACACCAGCATTATTGAACCCCATACGGTTGATAATGCCTTCCGCTTCTACTAAACGAAATAGCCTTGGTTTGTCATTACCCGGTTGAGGACGAGGTGTTACTGTCCCTACTTCAACAAAACCGAAACCCATTGCATCAAATGCTTCGATGCACTCACCGTTTTTGTCCAAACCCGCGGCTAAACCAACTGGGTTGCGAAACGTAAGACCCATACATTCTACTGGGCGGTGAGGAAGTTGTTGACGATAGAAGAGATCGAATGGTGTACCAGTGAAACGTTTGAAATTTTGAATTGCGACATCATGTGCCTTTTCGGCATCAAGTTGAAATAAGCCAGCTCTGGCAAGACGGTAAAGCATTGTGCCTCCGAAAGAAAAAAGCCCCGTACAAACGGGGCTATATTATTTACTCATTCGAGGAACAATTCAAATTTAATAACATGAGTTCTCGCAATGCGACTGAGAATTTAGCAAATTCATGCACTGAACCAACTTTAAATTCATTGAGGATGTTTTCCCAACGATGTAAAGCCAGCTCATTTTTGGCAATCCACTCATCAAGTGCTTTGATTACATCGACGTCATCTCCGCAATTACAATTGAGCACTTGGCTAGTCAATTGACGTTGCTGCCAATCCAGGTCTTCTCGGAAAGCGGCTCTTGCTAACGCCTGCCAGTTATTATCAACTGCTTGGCCGTTAATTTGTTTCAAGAACCAATGCAGAGACAATCTATCACCCAAGGTGTAATAGAGTTTTGCACACTGCTCGACCGATACATTGATTTCACGCGCAACGGAAGAAATGTCCATGACCGAGTATAAACTCGACAGTCTTGATACGTAATGAGCGACATCTTTACTGATGCCTTTTTCAATCCATGACTGTGCTTTCTCTTTGTGCTCGGTCACTTCTGACTCTACCAAGGTAATATCAATTTTACCTTTCACTTCATCAACATCGTTTTGATACAAGGCTATCAGATCATTGACGTTACTCACTGAAACTTTATTTCTCAGTAACCAACGAGTCAGTCTGCGAAGTGTGCGACGCACGAAGAACAGCAAATCGTACTGAGCGTCGCTTTGAGCGATGTTGTCTAACTTACGGACCGATTCAAATACTTCACCTAAGCTGTATATTTCTCTTGCTGCGGTGTACGCATTGGCAATATCAACAACACTTGACCCAGTTTCTTCTTCAAGTCGAGTCACGAAGTTGCAACCCATTTCGTTAACCATTTGATTGGCTAACATAGTTGCGATGATTTCTGCGCGCAGTGGATGAGTATCCATTTTGTCAGCGTACTTGCCGCGAAGCTCAGATGGGAAATAATTGATCAAGCGTTGTGCATGGAATGGATCATTGGCGATCGCTTCATCTACCAACTGCTCTTTCAACACCATTTTGCCGTACGCCACCAAAACGGAAAGCTCTGGGCGCGTTAATGCAAATCCAAGCTTTTCACGTTCAAGTAGTGTTTCATCATCCGGAATGTACTCTAGTGCTCGATCGAGATAGCCTGCTTTTTCCATTGTATGAATAAAGCGAATTTGCTCTTTCACCAATGACACACCTTGATGTTCAGTGACTGAAATTGACTCTGACTGACAGTAAGCATCATCAAGAACGATTTCACTGACTTCATCTTCCATCGATTCAAGAATGTTATTGCGCTGCTTGACCGTTAAGTCTCCATCTGCCACCAGACTATTCAAGAAGATTTTGATGTTCACTTCATTATCAGAACAATCCACACCACCAACATTATCGACAAAGTCGGTATTAACGCGTCCGCCATTTAGTGCGTATTCCACACGACCTAATTGGGTTAAGCCTAGATTACCGCCCTCGCCAACAATTTTTGCACGCAGTTCGTTACCATTAATTCGCAACGCATCATTTGCGCGGTCACCTACATCAGTATCCGTCTCTTTCGAAGATTTCACATAAGTGCCGATACCGCCATTCCAAAGTAGGTCGACCTTCATCTTGAGGATCTTTTTGATCAACTCATTTGGTGTCACAGTCGACTTTTTGGTACCCAACATTTTTTGAATTTCAGGGCTAAGCGTGATGGATTTTGCTCGTCTAGAGAACACGCCTCCGCCTTTGGAGATCAGTTTAGGGTTATAGTCTTCCCAGCTAGACCTTGGCAAGTTGAACAAGCGGTCGCGCTCTTTCCAACTTTTCGCAGCATCAGGGTTAGGATCAATGAAGATATGCAGATGGTTAAACGCCGCTTGCAAGCGGATATGCTTGGAAAGCAACATACCGTTACCAAACACGTCACCCGCCATATCACCCACACCCATTGCGGTGAAGTCTTCGTTTTGACAATCAATACCAAGCTCACGGAAATGACGCTTAACTGATTCCCAACCACCTTTAGCGGTAATACCCATTGCTTTGTGGTCATAACCATTTGAACCACCGGATGCAAAGGCATCTCCAAGCCAGAAGTTGTATTCAGCAGAGACAGAGTTCGCAAGATCTGAGAATGTAGCCGTTCCTTTATCTGCGGCAACGACAAGATAAGCATCGTCTTCATCATGGCGAACCACGTTTTCAGGTGGTACCACCTGACCTTCGACAATGTTATCCGCAACATCTAGAAGAGCACGAATGAAGCGTTTGTAACAGCGTTGACCCTCGGCAAAAATCTCATCGCGCGAGGTAAACATGTGTTGCTTCTTACATACAAAACCGCCTTTTGCACCCACTGGCACGATAACGGTGTTTTTCACTTGTTGTGCTTTCACCAGCCCGAGAATTTCGGTTCGGAAATCTTCTTGTCTGTCTGACCAACGCAAACCACCACGAGCAACCTTACCACCGCGTAGATGAACACCCTCGATATCAGGCGCGTAGACAAATATTTCAAACGCGGGAACCGGTTGAGGAATCTCTGGGATTTCACTTGGTTTCAGTTTCAACGACAACCAAGGTTTAGGTTGGCCATCTTCACCTTCTTGGTAATAGTTAGTTCGCAATGTTGCTTGGATCATTTCCATGTATCGGCGGACAATTCGATCGTCATCCAAACTTTCAACATGATCCAGCTGCTCGGTGATGTCCTTAATAAGATCTTGTTGACCTTTTTGGCTGCCTTTGTTTTTTGGATCAAAACGTTTGGCAAACAACTTGACCAACGCCGTTGCTATTTTTGGATAGTGATTAAGCGTATCCTCGATGTATTGTTGGCTAAACGGGAAGCCAACTTGACGCATGTAACGAGCGTATGCGCGTAAAATAGAGATTTCGCGGCCAGTGAGTGATGCCCCCAAAACCAAGCGGTTAAAGCCATCACTTTCAATATTTCCACTCCAAATATCCGCAAAAGCGTGCTGGAATCGGTCGCGTGCTTCTCGCAAGTCTACCGAGTTCTCACTCTTATGCAGCATCGAGAAATCTAGAATCCAGAAAGTTTGACCATCAGATTTAACTATCTCGTATGGCGACTCACCTATTACACGTAAACCTAAGTTCTCTAACATTGGCATTACGTCAGAAAGGTGGATCGGCTCGTCCCTATGATATAGCTTTAAGCGTACCTCTTTAGAATTGATCCCGACCTCTTGAGGACGGTAGAACAACATATCTAATTTATGGTCATCACTCAGTTTTTCGAGGCGCTCGATATCTTCAACCGCAGCGCTTGGCAATACCGCCTCTTTGTATGAACGAGGGAACGCACGTAAATAGTCTTTTGAAAGTGGTAAACCTTTGCTATTGCCCATGCTACTTATCATCACTTCGGACAAACGGTCATCCCAAGTCGAAGATGCTTCCATAAGATTTCTTTCAATTGTCTTCACATCAATGTCTTTATTGTTGTTATCCACACGGACAATGTAGTGTGTTCTAGCCAATGGGCTTTCAGAGAAATACGTGGTGAACTCTACGTCTTGCTCACAGCCAAAATGCCGCTTAAGAATTCGTTGAGTTTGACGACGAAGCTCAGTGTTGTAGCGTTCTTTGGTAACGTAAACCATACAGCTAAAGAAGCGTCCAAATGGATCGCGACGCACAAACAAACGCAGCATGTCTCTATCCTGCATTTGTACAACACCGGTCCCCACTTCAAGCAGCTCTTGCTCTTTTGCTTGCAGTAGCTCGTCTCTCGGGTAGTTTTCAAGAATGTTGTGCAGAGCTTTATACGAATAAGAGCCCTCTCTATAACCGCTTTGCGCCAAGATGCGCGCCACTTTATCACCAATCAAAGGAATACTCTGAACACTCTGGTTGTACACCGCTGACGTGTAAAGTCCTGTAAAGCGATGTTCGCCAATGACTTTTCCGTTTTCATCAAACTTTTTGATGCCAATGTAATCGGTATACGCTGGTCTGTGAATGCGGCTCTGCTTGTTACCTTTAGTTACTATCAGTAAGTAAGGCTTTTTGGCCTCTTTACGTGCTGAGTCAGAAAACTCGGACAGTTTTACACCTCGAACGCGCTTGCTGTCAGCGAATAGTCCCAACCCAGATTCTTTAGTGGGTTTAAGCTCGGCGCTGTCACCTTCACCGACTAAGTCATATTCTTTGTAGCCCATGAAAGTAAAATTATGGTTGCCCAACCAACGAAGAAACTGAACTGACTCTTCGACGTGTTCAGATTCGAGTGCTGAGTTCTTAATTTGGTTGCCAACTTGGTTGGTTACCTCTTCCAGTTTTTCAACCATAAGAAGCCAATCTCTAACCACTAACCCTGTGTCAGACAAAATGCCTAGTAACTCATTTTTGAGCATACCCATTTGCTCTTTATTACTTAGGCGATCCACTTCCAAGTGGAATAGAGATTGAAGCGGTCCGCTTCCGCTGTTAATACCAGTGATAATTCCATTATCATCTCGATCAACCTGTGTGGGACCGTTCAACATAAGATGACATGACATATCTAAACGGCTTAATGCCATTTTTAAAGAATCCACCAAAAATGGACTGTCTGGAACGACGATTTCAACGATGGTATGAGTCGACTGCCAACCTTGTCGGCTTACTGTCGGATTGAATACTCTCACGGACACATCATTGTGCAGTTTCTCATTGACGTGATTCCAAAGACTGACAACCGCACCATAAAGGTCAGATTCGTTTCTTTCTATCAAGTCATCTTGAGAAATATTATTGAATAAATGTTGAGCAAGTTGAGTAACGAGGGATTGCTGGGTAGGTTCGAGTTTGTCTTGAATAAGTTGGTACACTTTTTCAAGAAGAACCGGCATTATTGTTTCACGCGCGGTCATAGACACACTCCACGTTTCGAATTGTCTGTTTTTATTGGGTTAATCTAAGCATAGTGCTTAAAACGGGTCTTGCCCGACTATTGTAAAAGCAATAGCACTAAAACGTTACCATTTTGCTAAATCCGCCCAGACAATAATTCAATTATTGTGATAAATGTATTATTTAATCTAGCGAAATAAGCCCATCTACAGCATTTCTAGCTTCAAGAACTTATTGTTTTGGTCAGTTGTCAATCTAAAACGACCTTTTATGCCCAACTGAGTTAAAAACGGACGAAAACGGGCAGCCGGTAATTGAAGTTTGAGTCCTTGATCGGTAACCACTAATACCGAAGATGCTGCACCTGAGTAATGTTGAAGAAACGCCTGATAAGTAATGGACAAGTTAAAGTAGAACTTTTGCATTTGATACGTTGCGCTTTACAAGGTCGAGTTGTAGTACGTCTTTCACAATACGAAAAGCACGAGCTAACTACAAGATTCAATACGAAAAAAGCTGGCAGAAGCCAGCTTAAAATAAAGTATGTTCAATATTGTATTGAATTAGTTTTCCAGTGCCTTACTGACTTTTTCAAATAGGTCTTTGGCAAGGTTGTCTAATTTTTGTAAAGACTCTAGCTCAGTGCGAATTAGCGCTTGACGCTGCTCATCATATTTCTTGAACTTCAACAGTGGATCAATAAGTCGAGATGCTACTTGTGGGTTTAGTGTATTCAGTTCTTTTAATATCTCACCAGCAAACTGATAACCCGCACCAGAGCGATTATGGAAATTGACTGGGTTTTGATTTAAAAATGCTCCAACCAAACTACGAGTACGATTTGGGTTTTTCAGACTAAAGGCTTCGTGATTCATCGAATCTTTAATCACCTCCAACGCATTTTCCGCAGGATTACTTCCTTGCAGCATAAACCACTTGTCCATGACTAGACCATCGTGCTTCCACTTATTGCTGTAGTCGTCAATCAACGTTTGACGGCAAGCAAGCTTAGCTGAGTTTGCTGCTTTCATTGCTGCAACCGTATCGGTCATATTGTTGGCTTGTTGATACTGAGATAACACCAGATCATTGCCTGAATCTGTGTACGCCAATAGGGCCAAACACACATTTCTCAAAGAACGTTTACCAATACTGATGTGTTCTACTGAGTACTTGTCTTGTTTATGACTGTGATACACCGCGGTAAGTTCATCAACCAATGCAACGGCAAGAGTTTTCTCGAACTGCCCGAGCACATCGGCAATCGCGTCTACATCGACAACATCGTACCAACCTGCTACTTCGTTGTGATTTGGCAACGTCAGCATTTCTGCAATGAATGCCGGCTCTAACGAATCGCTAAGCAATACGCCTCGGAATGCATCAATCACCGCTTCAGAAAATTCTAGATTGCGTCCAGCTTGGACATTTTCTACATTTGACTTGATGTATTTAGCTAGCAATAGCTGACCTGCATCCCAACGAGCAAAGTCATTACGAGCATGCGACATCAAGAAAATAAGTTCTTCGTCTGAGTAGTCATAACTCATTATTACCGGAGCAGAAAATTCTCTCAGCAGCGACGGGATTGGCTTTTCAGAAACACCTTCAAAGACAAACGACTGCTCGGCTTCAGTCACATTGAGTACATTGCCAACCGTTTTACCTTGGCTGACTAACTCAATAACTTCGCCATTACCGTTATACAGTTCAACATCAAATGGAATGTGCAAAGGTAGCTTTTCCGTTTGCTCTTGAGTCGCTGGAGTATGCTGCTTCACCGTCAAGGTATACGTTTGATTCTGGTCATCATAACTGCTGGTTACATCCAGTCTTGGCGTACCCGACTGACTGTACCAACGTCTAAATTGAGTTAGGTCGACACCACTGGCATCTTCCATTGCTTTAACAAAGTCTTCGCAGGTTGCCGCAGTGCCGTCATGACGATCAAAGTACAGCTTCATGCCTTTTTGGAAACCATCTTCACCCAGCAAGGTATGCATCATTCGGATAACTTCGCTGCCTTTTTCGTACACAGTTACTGTGTAGAAGTTATTCATTTCAATAACTTTATCAGGGCGAATTGGGTGAGACATTGGGCTCGCATCTTCGGCAAACTGAGGTCCACGAATAACTCGAACATTGTTAATTCGATTTACTGAACGTGAGCCGAGATCTGACGAAAACTCTTGGTCACGGAAAACCGTTAGGCCTTCCTTTAGACTTAGCTGGAACCAATCACGGCAAGTCACTCGGTTACCGGTCCAGTTATGGAAATACTCGTGACCAATCACAGCTTCAATACCAAGGTAATCAGTATCTGTCGCAGTCTCATCATTAGCCAGCACAAACTTGGAGTTAAAGATATTAAGACCTTTGTTTTCCATCGCGCCCATGTTGAAGAAATCAACCGCAACAATCATGTAAACATCAAGATCGTACTCTAGGCCAAAGCGCTCTTCATCCCACTTCATTGAGTTGATAAGCGATGTCATCGCATGAGGCGCTCGGTCTAAGTTGCCTTTGTCGACAAAGATTTCTAAATCTACTTTGCGTCCAGAGCCAGTAACAAATTCATCTCGCAACACATCAAAATCACCGGCCACTAGTGCAAACAAGTACGCTGGCTTTGGATGTGGGTCAAACCACTTCACCCAATGACGGCCGTTGTCTAATGTCCCCTCGTCTACTCGGTTTCCGTTAGCAAGTAAGTATGGGTAAGCCTCTTGCTGGGCAATAACCGTAGTGGTGTATCGGGCGAGCACATCTGGGCGGTCTAAGAAAAAGGTAATACGACGGAAGCCTTCAGCTTCACACTGAGTACAAAATGCGCCGCCAGATTTATAAAGTCCTTCCAATAATGTGTTGGCTTCTGGATTGACTTGAGTTTCTATGCGAAGTTCAAACGTTTTTGGAAGACCATGAATTGCCATCCCGCCTTCGACTAACTCGTAATTAGTCCAATCTTGATTGTCTACCTGAAGCGATTTCAGAATAAGATCTTCACCTTGCAGTTCTAGCGTTGAAGACTCACCTAGCTGCTTAACTTTTGAGGTAGCCGTAACAATCGACGAGGTATCAAATAAGTCGAAAACCAAGTCGATATCGGTAATAGTGTGGTTTGGAGCTTGGTAATCTTTACGATACTTAGCTTGAGGCGACTGTGACATGTCGTTTTCCTTATCACTTATAGTTGATTTTTCGGATGCTAGCTTACCTTCCAGCAAACAAAAATACGAGACGTGTTAACCAGCGTCTCGTATTAAACTGTAATAGAAATCAATCAATAGTGTTGGGTTTTGTTTACAGCGAGCTCTATTCAGAGTCCCGCGCTATTTTACTTAATCCGGTTCAACACCACCTGCATATCCCCTTCTTCGAGGTCAATGGTAAGCTTGTCGCGATTGAGCGTGTATTTGGTGTCGTGTTCACCGTCCTCATAAAGAAGCACTAAATGGTCGCCTTCGGTGTAATAGATGCCACGATGCACAGCTTCTTCGCCTGAACTATTGGTGATTCTGAACATAAAGACAAAGTCAGGTTGTAATACCAAGTCGAGTGCGTCCAAATCGTGTTCGTTCGATCCAGCTAAGGTTAGTTGCTCGCTGGACCACATCCCGGCTAGAGAATTGGATAACGCTTTAGTAAAAGTCACACCGTTTAGAGAGAGCGTGTTGTGACTGCCGGAATACTCGTAAACTTGAGGTTCATCTGAATTAAGCCCGAGAATAATGGTGCTATCATCTGCAGTGTAAATACCTTGCCAGTGATCAACCGTGTAGTCTTTCTTTTGGATATCAATGGTGAAGTCGTAATTTGAATCGAAGGTTAGCTTGATGGCCAAGAAGTTTTCTTGTGACATATCTGGGTTAGGGTTAACCAGATACCAGTCTCCAAGTAGGAACGGTACGTCGAACTGAGTGAGGTCATTTTTTGATGCAAAGGCATTAAATGACATCGACGTACAAGCAAACAAAATTAGAATCCACTTCATACTTTCTTCCTCACTTTTCTTTTAAGCGTAGGTTCAAGTATTCAACAAAGCGAGTTTATTAGATCTAAATCACATTAATTTCCAATCAAAAAAAAGCGGCTTATCAATAAGCCGCTTTCTAAGGGTTTGAATTTACTAGTTAGAAATCATATCAAGCATAATATCCACAGACTCGTCTAAATAAACGTCTGGTGCTTCATAATCCTTCGGAACATCATCTAGCGAGGCAAAAACTTTGCCATCAATCGATTTTTGACGCTCATTAATTCGGGCTAGTTTCAGTTCATCTTCTTTGCGATTTTCAGCTTGTCTTTGCGCCAAGTTCAGCGACAAAACATTATCGTCTTTTTTCTCGCGGTAATCTTTGATGTCTTTGAGAATAAAACCGAATTCCAAACTGCTATCTACACGTTCTTCATGCAGTTTTGATAGCTTAGACACCAAACTATCGTTACGGCGTAACTGGTTATAATCGGCGCGCTGAATGCTGTCCCAAGGTAGTGCATTGTCTTCGACACTCTCGCCTGTCTCATCCGGATTAATTGCGGTAGGGTAAGCAATATCAGGCACTACGCCTTTGTTTTGCGTACTTCCACCGTCAATACGATAAAACTTTTGAATAGTGTATTGAACGTAACCCAACTCTTTGTCAAACAAATCGTAGATATGATTTAGCGAGCGATGCTGCTGTACTGTACCTTTGCCGAAAGAGTTTTCACCAAGAATTATCGCTCTACCGTAATCTTGAAGTGCGGCAGCAAAAATTTCGGAGGCTGATGCACTGTAACGGTTAATTAGCACAGTCAGAGGGCCTTCGTAGCTGGTTTTGCCGTCGGTATCATTGTTGACATTCACACGGCCGTAACTGTCTCTGACTTGAACAACCGGACCTTCTTCAATGAAAAGTCCAGTAAGTGCCGTAGCTTCTGTTAACGCACCACCACCGTTGTTACGTAAGTCGACAATAATGCCTGAAACACCTTGCTTTTTAAGGTCTTGTATCAATGCATCAGTATCTCTTGCCAAGCCAACATAGAAACTTGGAACTTCAAGAACACCAACTTTCTCACCAGCACGCTCAATAACCTCAGCTTTAACAGCTCGGTCTTCTAAGCGAATCTTATCGCGAACAATAGTAACCACTTCTCTCTTGGAATCTTGACCTTCTGGCAAGATTTCAAGGAAAACCTTGGTTCCTTTTGGCCCTTTGATGAGTTGAACAACATCGTCAAGTCGCCAGCCAATGACATCAACGATGTCCTCGCCTTCTTGGCCAACACCTATGATGCGATCACCTTCCGCAAGCTGTTTGCTTTTTGAAGCCGGTCCACCAGCCACAAGAGAACGAATAACTGTGTAGTCGTCGGTCATTTGCAACACGGCGCCGATACCCTCTAAAGAGAGGTTCATTTCTGTTTGAAACTGTTCGGCATTACGCGGGGAAAGATAGCTGGTATGAGGATCGACTTCTCTAGCGAAGGCATTCATGTACACCTGAAAGACATCTTCACTCTGAGTTTGGCTCAAACGTTTTAGCGCATTGTTGTATCGCTTTGCCAAGACTTCTGTAATTTCATCCCAAGATTTACCAGTCAACTTTAGGTTCAGAGCATCGTGCTTGACGCGCTTTCTCCACAAGTTGTCTAGTTCGTCTTGGCTCTGAGGCCAAGGAGATTCAGCGCGATCAAGTTCAATAAACTCATCACCGCTAAAATCCATTTCTTCGTCAAGTAACGTTAAGGCGTATTGCAGTCTTTCGAAACGACGCTTCATTGATTCGTTGTACAAATCAAATGCGATTTGGTTATTACCGGCCTTTAGTTGATCATCCAGCAAAGACGACCACTTAGCGTATTCATCGACCTCTTGTTGGGTAAACAAGTGCTTGTTGTAGTCTAACGCTTCAAGATAACGGTCAAAAACAGCTTGAGAGAAATCGTCATTCAAATCGAAATGTTTGTAATGAGAACGAGTAAAGCGTGACTGGACACGTTTGCTAGCCGTTTTATGCTGAGCTTCGGGAGACAATTCAGGTAAGTCATTGATAGAAAGCGTTGACTCAACTGCTTGTAGAGGTGTTGCCGCTAGCACAAGGCTAGCAGCAACAAGGGTAAGTTTAGAGCGGCATTTCATGCGTAGGAGATTCTCCTTTATGCGCGCAAGTGCTCCACTTTAACAACCATTTGTAGGCCATTGGACAACTGAACGCGCACATCTTCCTTATTGATTTCAACAATGGTAGCAGCCATGTTTCCTTTGCCCATGTTTACGTTTACGTCTTTGCCTACGATCACTTCATCAGCATTGAGGTTACGCGTTTCCACAGGTTTTTGAGGCTTCTGGCTCTTACCTTGATTACGACGAGGTGCGGGCTTTTTCGCTTTCGCCTTAGTTTTGTTTTCTTCTTTATTCTTTTGCTGTTGCTCTTTTTTGCGAGCTTGAACGCGAGCCTTGCTTTCCGCCAACGCGTTTTGTGCGTGCTCTACGTGTTCTGCTTCAAGCTCACCACATGAGTTACCGTCCAAATCAACGCGTTCTGCGCCAACTTTAACACCATGAAGGTAACGCCATGATGAAGTGTACTGTCTCAACGCTGCACGGAGTTGAGTTTTGCTCACTTTAGGATCTTCATTCAATCTTTCAGCAAGATCTTGAAAGATACCAATTTTGAGTGGCTTAGCTTCACCTTTTACAGTAAAGCACTTAGGGAAACATTCAGCAATATATGCGATAACTTCTTTGCTGCTTTTCAACTTTTCAGTGTTTTCCATGAGGATTCCTGGTTATTACGGACTTTCCGTGAGCTTTTTTCTTCGCGCCAAAGGCGCTGAGGTAAAATAATGTCCGTATTATAGTGACCCAAATATGAAAAACCACCGTGTAAGTAGATTTTTATAATTTAATCGCGTGAGAAGTCAGCACCTTTTCCAATTCTTGTACCAAGTGTTCTAAACCTTGTTGATCCACTTCGCTAAATCTGCCCACTATCGGACTATCAATATCCAATACGCCAATTACGTTTCCGTTAACTGAGAGCGGAATGACAATTTCCGAGTTACTGGCGGCATCACAAGCGATGTGTCCCTCGAACTCATGCACATCATAAACTCGCTGTGTTTCATTTTTTTCAAACGCGGTTCCGCATACACCTTTGCCAATTGCGATACGTACACAGGCAGGTTTACCTTGGAATGGCCCCAGAACCAGTTGGTTTTCTTTCAACAAATAAAAGCCCACCCAATTTATATCTTTAAGTTCCATATTAAGTATGGCGCTCACGTTAGACAGGTTTGCAATCAGATCAGGTTCGCCTTCAGTCAAAGCAACAACTTGTTTAGAGAGGCTATTATATTGTTCTAGGTTCATTGGACTTCCTTACCACATTGGTCACAATTCGTTTAGAGACTTCTCACGAATTTCTACGTAAAATCAAATACAAGTCGTAAAAGCAAGGACGCGAGATGTCTCAAGTTGCCAACACTATTAACCGTTCTTGGTTGATAACACAAGCGAAAAAACACAAAGTAAAACTGCTTTTTGCCAATGCTATCGCTATTCTCGCCACGGTTATCAGTGTTCCAATTCCCCTACTCATGCCTTTGTTGGTGGACGAAGTGTTGCTCGAAAAACCCGCGACTGGCATCAGTCTTCTAAACATCGTGCTACCTCAGTCCTTACAAAACGCGACTGGATACATCTTTACCGCGTTGTTTTTGGTGGTCTTGATGCGGATTAGCAGCCAAGCTCTCAATATTTTGCAGAGCCGACAATTTACGCTGGTCTCTAAAACCATCACTTATAAAATTCGCACCTTGATGCTAGACAAGCTCTCTAGAATCAGCATTAGACAGTACGAAACCAGAGGCAGTGGAGGAATCAACTCCCATCTTGTCACTGATATTGAAACTATTGATCAGTTTATCGGAACCACCCTAAGTAAATTTTTAGTGAGCTTACTGACGGTCGTCGGGACCGCAGGTGTGCTTCTCTGGCTCGATTGGCGCTTGGGTTTACTGATCCTCACAGTCAACCCTATTGTGATCTACTTTTCACGAAAGTTGGGCAACAAAGTTAAACACCTTAAAAAGCGTGAAAACCAAGCGTTTGAAAAGTTTCAAAACAGATTGGTTGAAACTCTCGATGGCTTGTATCAACTAAGAGCGGCAAATCGAGAACGAGAATTCATACGAGAGTTAAAGCAGCAGGCAAACCAAGTTCGTCTCGACGCGGATAAGTATGCTTGGCAGTCCGAAGCTGCTAACCGACTGTCCTTTTTGCTATTTTTGGTTGGTTTTGAGTTGTTTCGGGCAGTCGCCATGGTCATGGTCGTGTTTAGCGACTTAACAATTGGCCAAATGTTCGCCGTGTTTGGCTACCTTTGGTTTATGTTAGGCCCGGTACAAGAATTATTAAGTATCCAATTTTCATGGTTTAGCGCCAAAGCCGCTATCAATCGAATTAACGATGTCATGTTGCTGGAAGAAGAACACAAGCCGGAATGCCAGCGTAACCCCTTTGAAAACCAGCAAGGTCATGAGAGCAACGTGGAGGTTCAAATCGATAACCTGTGCTTCTCTTACAATGACGAAAACCAAGTGCTCAACAACCTATCACTTCGTATACCTAGTGGTAAAAAAGTCGCGCTTGTCGGTGCTAGTGGCGGCGGAAAGTCGACCTTGATTCAATTACTCATTGGCGTCTATAGACAAACTTCCGGCAATATTTATTACAATGACGTTTCGACTCAAGAATCTGGATTTGATGTCGTTCGAAACAATATAGCGGTCGTCCTGCAGCAACCAATTTTATTTAATGACACGTTAAGAGCGAATCTAACCTTAGGTGCACAATTTAACGACGATGAACTTTGGCGCGCGCTCGACATTGCGCAGCTAGATGATGTGGTTAATCAGCTAACGGAAGGATTGGAGTCGCAAATCGGACGCAACGGGTTGCGTCTATCCGGTGGGCAACGACAAAGATTAGCTATCGCACGAATGATTTTATCTAGCCCTAAGTTCGTTATTTTGGACGAAGCGACATCTGCACTCGATACTGAAACTGAATCGCGGTTACACAATGCGCTTGATGCATTTTTGGTTGGCCGCACTACCCTAATTGTGGCGCATCGTTTATCTGCAGTTAAACGAGCCGATTTTATTTACGTTTTGGAAGACGGTACTGTGAGCCAATCTGGCACTCACGCCGATTTGCTCAGCGAAGAAGGAATTTACCAAACTCTGTATGGAAACGTCCAAACCGCAAGTTAGTTCTCAACATTCCCATGTCACGGATTCCGAGGACACGGGATACCCTGATGTGCGTTTGTGTCACGGTTGCGAGTTGCCTGTTGCCAATGGGCCACTTCGCCGTGGTAGAAGTGCTTATTGTCCTCGTTGTGGTAGCAAGCTTTATCGCGGTGGCCTATCTTCTTTGTCCGGTAACTTCGCCATTGCGTTGACATGCCTATTAATCTTTATTCCCGCCCACCTTTTCGATTTTGTCAGCATACGGCTGTTTGGCATGATGATTCCTGCCACGTTACCTGAAGGAATATGGGCATTAACCCAAGAAGGATTTTGGTTTCTTTCTCTTTTGGCACTGCTTGTTTGCTCAATTGCACCGCTGGTTTTATATTTCGCGGTCGTCGGCTTACATTTGGGCTTACGTCATCGCTCCTTTCTACTGTTTAAATACTCAGCCAAAACCGTGGATAAAGTAAAACACTGGGTTATGATAGACGTTTTCTTGGTTAGCGTCGCGATCTCGTGCTTTAAGCTTCAAGACTATTCAGAAATTTATTTACAGCCCGGTTTGTATGCATTGCTATTAATGCAGGTGTTTACCGTTCTACTTTTAACCCGTTTGAATACAAGACGCTACTGGGAATCTTGGCAACCAAGTATTGCTTTCAATACCGAAAAGCCTGAAATCCATTGTACGAATTGCAATTTGACTCAAGCAAATGGCAACGATTGCCTACGTTGCGAAAGCCCGCTACATCACGTCAAACCCAGAGCATTGCAAAAGACATGGGCATACTTGATCACTTCCTCTGTTTGTTTGTTTCCAGCCAATTTCATTCCAATCTCTATTCTGATGACCAACGGTAATCGACTTGAAGACACCATTATGTCCGGCGTCGCGTCGCTCATAACGAGCGGTAAAATTGGTATAGCTGTGATCATATTTGTCGCCAGTATTTTGGTGCCAATAGCAAAAATTCTTGGGCTCGCGTACCTGCTCGTCTCTGTTCACCTTAAAACTAAAACTCACCAACGGCATAAGATGCAAATCTACTTTGTGGTCAAATGGATAGGTAAGTGGTCAATGATGGATTTATTGGTCATTTCCATTATGATGACCTTAGTGGATCGCGGTCAGGTTCTCGACTTTACTCCAGGAATGGGTGCAGTTGCCTTTGGTCTCGTCGTCGTGCTAACCATGTTGGCAGCGGAAACTTTTGACCCCAGATGGCTATGGCATGCCAATAATCAGCAAGATAAAAAGACATAGATGACAGACAATAATTCTCCAATACCGGTTCAATCGCCTGAAATCAGACGCAATTTTGGTATCTCACCGTTGTGGTTATTGCCTATTTTGACCATGGCGCTTGCTGGGTGGCTCTTGATGAAGTCTATCCAAGACGCAGGACAACGTATCCAGATTCACTTTTCTGATGCTCAAGGGTTGATTGCTGGGCGTACACCCATTCGCTATCAAGGTCTTGAAGTTGGTATGGTGCGAGACATTAATCTTGCTGAAGATTTAAGCGATATTTTTGTCGATGCAGACATCTACCCTGAAGCCATCAAACTTTTGTCTGAAAACACGCGTTTCTGGTTGGTCAAACCAACAGCGTCGCTATCTGGTGTATCTGGCTTAGATGCTCTGGTATCTGGAAACTATGTCGCTATAGACCCCGGAAACGAATCTGAAGTCAGTAAAACCGAGTTTGTCGCGTTAGAGCAAGCACCTTCTGACCTGCACGCCAAACAAGGTCTTAATCTTACTCTAAAAGCAAATTCACTTGCGGGTATCAATATTGGTTCTCAGATCGTATTTAAAAAAATACCCATTGGTGAGGTTTACAGTTATCAGCTCAATCCAGAAGACAAGTCACTGTCTATTCAAGCCTATGTAAAAGAGCAATATCGCGGATTGATTAACGACAACAGCCGCTTCTGGAATGCCAGTGGCGTCAACGCCGAGCTCGGATTTCAGGGGTTGAACGTTCATATCGAAAGCCTCAGTGCGATCATAGGTGGAGCAATCGCCGTTGATTCACCGCAAGATGGTAAACCAATTGCCGATAGTACTGAGTTTACTCTCTACCCAGACTTATCCTCTGCAGGTAGAGGGATACCAATTAGTGTTCAGCTACCTGAAGACCACGGTATAACAGGTAGCCAAGCTCCCATCATTTATCGTGGGATCGAAATTGGTGAAATCACTTCTATCCATTTCGATAAAGCAAGACAAAACATATACGCAGATGCCGTTATCGAGCCAGCTTATCAGGACCTGTTAACTCAAGGTGCAATGTTTGTGGTTGAAGAACTGGAGGTGTCACTAAAAGGCTTAGACAACCTATCCAATCTAGTCACGGGCAATTACATTTCTTTGATTCAAGGCGGTGGTGACTCAACCACCAACTTTGTCGCGATCACCAAAGTTGAACAAGAAGAGCAAAACCTCAAAACGGACATCCTAACTCTCGCGGCGAACGAAAGCTTCGGCCTTAGCAAAGGCAACCCGCTACTGTATCGAGGCGTTGCCGTCGGTCATATTGTAGATATTGAGCTGGATAGAGATCAGGTTCGTTTCAAAGTGGCAGTTGAAAGGCCTTATGCTGACCTTGTTCGTTCGAAAAGCCGATTCTTTATCGATAGCCATATTCGCGCTGAATTGTCTGAAAAAGGACTTGATGTCACGCTTCCCAATGCGAAACAAGTACTGCTTGGGGGCATCACCTTCACCAGTGAAGGAAGCCAAACCAATAACACGTCGTTTACTTTATTTGCCAGCAAGGCGCTGGCTGAACTCGCATCGCAAACAGCCGTTGGAAACACTCAAATCGAATTGATTGCCAATAAACTTCCGCCGGTCCAAGCTGGTAGTCCTGTACTGTACCGCAATTTGCAAGTCGGTGAAGTGGTTGACTATCGTCTCGCCAACGAAGGTATCATCATCAAGTTGAGTCTCGAAAAATCCTATGACTATTTACTCAACCCCAATACGGTTTTCTGGAATTACTCTGGGGTAAGAGTTGACGCCAGTCTAGAGGGTGTGAAAATTGAAGCAGCTCCAATCAAATCGTTAATAAACGGAGGAATTGCCTTTGATACCCTCCCTAATGTGTCAAACCGTACAGGTGACAAATGGACTTTGTTTGAAAGTTTTGACGCAGCAAAACGCTCAGGTGCGGTGTTAACTTTGTTAGCTGATAAAGACGTCGAAGCATCAGTAGGCACACCAATACGCTATCGAAGCGTCGAAGTTGGAGAGATTACGGAAGTCATTCCTAACTTCACCAAGGAAACTCTAGTACTCAAAGCAATCATCGACCCACTTTTTATTAATCAGATTGCCAAGGAACATTCTGTATTTTGGGTTTCCAAACCGATCGTTGCTCTAACTCGCATCGAGAACCTTGAAAGCTTGATCGACAATAGTATCCAAGTTCAACCTGGCTCAGGTAAACAACAAACGCGTTTTCAGCTTCAAGATAAACCACCAGCAGAATCGAGTGTGCGCTTTGTATTGCAGAGTGAAAATAAAGGGTCAGTCACAGAAGGCACACCTATCCTTTACAGAGGAATCGAAGTCGGCCAAGTGGATGCAGTACACCTTGGAGAGGTCGCTGACAGAGTTTTGTTCGATGTGACCGTGTCACAAGAATACGCTTATTTAATTCGAACCAACACCCTATTCTGGAACGCGTCTGGATTTGATGTATCCATTGGTTTAACAGGTGCTGACATTAGAGCAGGCTCACTGGATAGCATTGTTCGCGGAGGCATCTCTTTTGCCACGCCTGAGAGTAAAGTTCTCAAGCCACAAGCTCAGGCTGGTCGCTCGTTCTATTTGCACCCAACCGCTAAACAAGATTGGTCTAATTGGCGAACCGCCATACCTAAGCCCTAATACCGAGTTCACCACATAAAAACGCAACCTTGTAGGTTGCGTTTTTTGTTATACTCACCAGCTAAATTCGCTATGCAGTTTCTCTACAAAATACTATGCACGACAAGGTTTATATACCCGACGCGTTTAACGATCACATTCGCCCACTGATTCCCGATGATCAGTTCGATGATTTCATTCGAGCATGTAAAAGGCCATTAAGAAAAAGTATTCGTGTCAATACTCTCAAAATCAGTGTTGAGGAGTTCAACCTCATAGCCCAGCGCAATAAGTGGTCCTTAGAGCCGATCCCTTGGTGCAAGGAAGGATTTTGGATAGAGGCTGACGAATCAACTACGCCGCTAGGTAATTGCCCAGAACACATGACCGGGCAATTTTACATTCAAGAAGCCAGTTCAATGCTTCCTGTTGAAGCACTAGCCCCAGAAAAATCATGTCGAGTATTAGACATGGCCGCAGCGCCAGGTTCGAAGACCACGCAACTTGCCGCTTTGATGGATAATCAAGGTGTGTTAGTTGCCAACGAATTTTCATCGAGTCGTGTAAAAGTGCTTCATGCCAATATCGAGCGTTGTGGTGTGCAAAATACGGCACTGACCAACTATGATGGCAACGTATTTGGTGGATGGCTAAGTGAATCGTTTGATTATGTTTTACTGGACGCTCCATGCTCCGGAGAAGGTACGCTTCGAAAAGACGAAAACGCAATGAAAAACTGGAGCTTGGAATCGGTTAATGCCATCGCAGAAAAACAAAAAGAGTTAATTGAGAGCGCGTTTCAAGCTCTAGTGGTGGGCGGGACTATGGTCTACTCAACTTGTACACTAAGCCTTGAAGAAAATCAGCAGGTTCTGCATTTTTTGAAAGACAAATTTTCCGATGCGGTTGAGTTTGTCAGTATCGCTGATTTATTTCCTGGTGCAGACAAGTCATTAACTGACGAAGGCTTTCTCCATGTTTTCCCTCATACCTACGACAGCGAAGGCTTTTTTATTGCCAAATTACGCAAGTTAGCTCCTGTAGAAACGCCGGTGGTAAACAAGAAACTGGGCAAGTTTCCATTCGAAAAAGCTTCTAAAAAGCAGAATCAACAACTTCAAGAAGCGCTAACGAAAAGCTTAAAGCTTGATATTCCTGTTAGTTACCAACTCTGGTTCAGAGACAAAGATGTGTGGCTGTTCCCTACTATGCTAGAACCGTTTCTGACTGAAATGCGTTTCTCTCGAATGGGAATCAAAATCGCTGAAGTCCACAAAAACGGTTATCGCTGGCAACACCAAGTCGCAACGTGCCTCGCTTCAGACCAGCTCAAACTCAACCAAAACGCCAATATGGTCGACTTAGATAGAGAACAAGCTAGAGACTGGTTTATGGGTAGAGACATCCGTCCCGAAGCCACTTCTAAAGGCGAAGTGATCGTCAGTCATCAAGGCGCTGTTATTGGTTTGGGTAAATGGGTAGGCAATCGTATTAAGAATGGACTGCCTCGTGAGTTGGTAAGAGATAAAAATCTCTTTTAAAGCTAGCAGCTTAGAATTTAGTCCCGTAGAAAAGTGGAAGTCTGCGCAATTTACACTAGCCTTATAGGTAACTGTCCCCTTACACAGTTTATTTAGCGCAGGCTCTTGTTAGGAGCCCTTCCCCAAGCCCAAGGTTTTGTTTCTTGGGCTTTTTTTCAAGGCCACCGAGTTACAATGTAACTATTTTGATTCGTTGT
This sequence comes from Vibrio sp. ABH4_348, assembly GCF_056159765.1. Lineage (NCBI taxonomy): Bacteria > Pseudomonadati > Pseudomonadota > Gammaproteobacteria > Vibrionales > Vibrionaceae > Vibrio > Vibrio sp. ABH4_348. The sequence continues at coordinate 1,416,785 of NZ_JBSWVW010000001.1, forward strand.
TGACCAAATAAATGCCGCTTTTTTCGATGCGGATTTTCTTCTGTTTGTACAAAGCACCAATTGATTTTTTAAACGTACCTTTACTGGTTCGGAACACGTCAAAAATGGCATCAGGGCTACTTTTGTCGCTAAGTGGTAAAAATCCATCGCGCTTTTCAAGCGTGTTTAGGATTTTAACACTTAAGTCATCCATTTTTTCCACACCGACTTTTTGTAAAGACAGGTTGATTTTGCCGTCTTCTCGAACCTCTTTAATATAGGCGGTTAAACGCTTACCAATAAACAGCTTTCCAAACACATCGGAAGGAAAAATCATTCCCCAATGCTGGCCATTAACAATCGCTTTGAAACCCAAATCACTGCGTTCGGCAATGAGTATCTGCACTTCTTGATTACGTGTGTAAGCCGCAGGTGTTTTGTCTAACAGTTTATTGAATCTCGTTGTACCAACAATTCGACCACTTGCTTTGTCGCTATAGACATAGACTAAGATGTTTTGTCCGGGACGCAATCGGCCTCTTTGCTCGCTAAATGGCACAAGTAAATCTTTGTCTTTCACTCCCCACTCGACAAATGCACCTGTACTATTAACACTTGCTACCTTCATCAAGCCCCATTCACCAATTTGGGCGATCGGCTTTTCCGTGGTCGCGACAACCTGACGATCGGCGTCGAAATAGAGAAACACATCAACTTGATCCCCAATTTCTATATCGTCTGGGGCAAATTTGTTTTTGAGCAAAACCGAGCCAAAATCATCGGCGTCTAAAAAAACGCCAAAATCGGTCTTTTTTGTGGCAGTTAGTCGATTAAATTGGCCAACTTCAATCATATATAGTGTCTCGTACAAAATTTGCGGTGATTATACCCAATCTCTGGTATTCTTGCGCAGTAAAATCATCGTAAAGGAGTTGTCGTTGGTCACCTTAGAAATTCAAGATGGCGTATCGCTAAAACTAACTCATTCATTAGCTGTCGCCAAACGCTCTAGATTGGATTACTACTTTTTCATTCCGGGCGAAATCGGATTTACACCTAAGGTCATCAAAGAAAGCGATTTTTACTACAATCACATCACGCAAAAACGCGCTTATTACAGTGACAAAACTCTACTCCCTCTGGTTCACAGTCGCTTAGCAAAACGTGGCAGATTATCCTCTACTCAATATCGAGTGAGTCTAAGCTTGTTTGCTTATCAATACGTAATTGCCTTAGACAAAGCGGTTGCACAACTCAACAAATCCAAAGAAGAAGCACTGACAACCGATGAGGTGGATGAATTACTTCACCTTGCTCTGGATATTTTAAAGCGGCTTCGACGCAGTGTGCCTTACGAAGAAAATCTAAAGCGCTATTACGCCAATATTGATAACTATTTGTCTTGGTACACTGGGCAAAAAATGTTGTCGTTAGTGGCGCACATGCCTCGCGAGGGTGACTATAAAGCTTTTAAAGACAGCTTATTGGCCATCGTCGAAAAAGAAGCGGCACATCGCAAGCTCAACAAATACAACTCTGAAAGTGTTCGTAAAGACGTCACAAGATTAAGTAATAAAATGCGTCTTCTTAGACGTCTTATTGAACACCCTATCGTTTTGCTGGAAAAAACCACTTCACTGGGTAACAACACCAAGCGCGCGGCGAAAGGTGTTGCTACAGGCTTAGTGATGATTTTGGTCACGATTGCCGTGTTAAGTGCACGTGATTATTGGGGGGAAATTACCGTCTCTTTTGTCGCTGCTATGTCCGTGGTTTACGCACTTCGAGAGATCTTTAAAGACGACCTACGAGACGTACTATGGCGATGGATACGCAAAGGTAAACCCAAGTGGAAAAAGACCTACAGCGACGCGACAACTCAAAAATCGGTCGGTTCTAAACTAGAATGGTTAGACTTTACCAAACGCGAAAAGCTGCCGGATGCAATCAAAGCAATACGCAAAAAGCGAGTTGTACAGCGTGGCGAAGACGTTCTTCACTATCGCTCTCAAACTGAAATGTCGACTTCACGATTTTTGAGTGGCTATGAAGAGACACGGGAAACTCTATCAATCGACATGCGAGCTATTATGCGTCATATGGACAAAGGCTCGAATCGCGTTTACGTGCTTAATGAAAACAATCAAGTTAGCCGAGAATCGGTAGAAAAACGACATCTTCTTAATTTGATCGCTCGCGAGCGTACTCCGGGTAAACCAGACAACTACTATCGTTGGAAAATCGTCCTTAACCGCAGCAGAATCGTTGCTATCGAAGCGATTAAGCTGGACGATCTTCCGTCTAAATCTTAGTGAAAATTCTGCATCCTTTCATGTACTAAGGTACACCTAGTACGGGAAATAAACGCTACTGGCTCAGTGTTTTAGACGCGTAATCGAGCTGATTGAATTTATGATCAAACGCTGCAACATGAAATCTTGAACCATCGTCGTAACGGAATACATAGTATTTTGGATCCTTCAACATCTGAAACTGCATAGTCTCTGAATCAAAATTGGGTAACGAAATAGCTGAAGTTTGATAGTTCGGATAGTGAATCAGATTAACCTGCCCACTTTTAGACAAACTGTAACCCACAAACTGCTTGGCTCGGTTTTCAGAAACATAAACATAACGACTGTGATCAAGGGAGTTCACCGAACCTACATTGAAAACATCGTCATGTTTCAACATATGAAAAACCTTACCTTCAGAGTCCTTAACGAAGTATCCCCAATCAAATGGCTTCATGTTGGTTGTTTTTCCCCAAATATCGGTTACTGGAAATCTAAACTGGTTCGACAACAGTTTTTGATTGAGAATTTCAGACTCGACTTTGTTGACACTGCCTCTTTCTCCATCAAAGACAACCAATTTACCGCCCGCAATAGCAAACATTTTCTCCGGAAATGGGATTGAACCAATACTGGATTTGGCATTAAACAACGGGAACAAAGCCCTATCGCTGGTTTTATTGCTTACCTGATACTGTAAACTCATACGCGATTGACGAATGTCGTTTTTTCCATATTGGCTGCCTTCAATTTCTATTGGTAACTGGCCTGTGATATCTAGGTTTTTCCAATGCTGAAAAGGTAATAACTGTTCAAAGCTTTTTTTATCAATCGTTTCATCTTGTGTACCGTATCTGAACTGATGATGTGGCAGGTTTTCTTGATAAACCAACCCTTTTTCGATGGGCGAATAAAACCAGTAGATATTGGCTTCTTGAGCGAGCAATCTATTGTTTAAAGTAAATGGTGCCGCGAGCAATAGAACTGGAAGTCCAACCGCCAAATAATTGAAAAGATTTTTGGGCTTATCATTGGCTTTCGTGTTTTCAATATTCAAAGCTAAAGTGAGAACGCTTAAAACAACCAATACAACTCCTACAAAAATTGCGACGTTAGTGTTGTTTAAGCTATGAAAGAAGAAAAGGAAGGAAAGTCCCAAACACGAGAGCCAAACCCGTTGAGAGTTCGATAACGCCATAATCAAATTAGCAAAGAACAGATAGCTCGCTACCGATAGCGCCAAAGCTGAAAAGCAATCTAGCGCAACTTGCGTCACTACATGTACCGGATAAAACCACATCATCGAAAGTATGGTTGTCGTACTTAAAGCCAAAGAGACTGCAATGACAAGACCGATACCGCATGAGAATAAGCCAAGGGTCAACTGTCGACTCGATATTGGCAGGTGGACTAATAGACGAATTCGGCCGGCTATCTGTTCATGAATAAATTGGGCACTGGCAAATAGACAACCTATGCCTAAGCTCAACCACCAAATCCAAAAATAAGGCCGATGACCGAGGGTACTGAATCTATACCAAACCATTGAGTTAGGTTCGATTTCTTCAGTAAGCCAGTATAGCTCGTGAAACAAATATAAACCGCTGATTATCGTCAACAGCAATGACAGAAAAAAATAAAGACGTAATTTTAGCCACTCTTTAGTAATGATGGCTGCTAGCGGACTAATATTTACCAACAAAACCCAAAAATCTCGCTTCAAATGTCATTGGAACTTCAACTAAATTGACTTGAAGCTCCGTGTGTAATTCAGTTAGATGGCGGAAAGAATAGATGAAATGTTTGCCCCGATAGTGTTCGTATCTGTGTACCATTGGGTGCAATTTGATGGCATTTTTTGATTGCTCATCAATGGATGTATTGTCATTAATCTGGTAGCAACGATAGCATTTATTGAAATTCCCCATATCGGATTGAAAAACCTCTGTTGATCGATCCACGATAGCAAAAGAGTCGATAAAGGATTCTAAATCATCCATCACGTGTGTAGTTAACAACACGGCTTTGCTTGTATTGGCTAAATAGTCATCCAAATAGTCAATAAATAGCCGTCGATAGCCCGCATCAAGCCCAAGTGAATAGTCATCTAAAATTAATAAATCGGCATCCTGCGCCAATAGCAAACCTAAGACGACTTGTGAGCGTTGACCAAACGACAATGAACCAACTTTCTGGGTGACATTTACATCCATCAAATCGAGTAGCTGTACAAAGTACTTACTTTTCCAATTCGGATAAAAGCTCGAATAAAACTGCTCTAAGTTACGTATCGACAAAGTGTCATAAGTTACAAAACCTTCAAACAGCAGCGCCACTCGACGTTTTGTTTGCACATCAAGTCGATTCGCTTTTTGTCCAAATAGGCGACATTCCCCTTTTTGTGGAGCAAGATACCCCATCAAAAGATTAATCAACGTCGACTTGCCAACACCATTTTTACCCAACAGACCAAATCGTTGTCCCGCCATAACTTCTAACGACAAGTTTTCGTAGATTTTTTTGGCTCCGTAACAGAAATCTACGTCAGCTACAGAAATAGGTAGCGATTCTAGGTCGTTATTGACTGATCTGGCTGCTTTCGATGTAGACCACATGCCCTTCTCCAGCATTGAGAACTAACACAAATTCGCCCTGAGGCTTTTCGATGTAGATCTCTCCAAATTCATCAAACTGACCTCGATACAATACATGGTCATTTTGCTCGATACGAAATTGCACACCTTGTGCAGAAGCACCGTCACTAAAGCCGCCCTCGCAAATCAGATAACCATTTCCTTCGTCATAACACGCCATCAATGCAGTATGGGCGTTGACCAAAGAGGTAAAAAACATAACGAAGCCAAATAAAGGCAGTCTCATCAATTCAAATCCCCAATAAAAAAGAGCCAACTTTCGTTGGCTCTCTGTCTCTCTATAAGCTCTGGGCTTCTATCCAAAGCACGGCGTCTTGCGACAGCTCTTTTCCTTCATACTCTTTGTCAGGTCCAGAACCTAGGCAAGCAAAGCCCCATTTACCAGCCGTTGGTATTCCGAAAGTGAAATAGCCGTTTTGATCAGTAATGGCGACAATGGCAGATGCTGGTGGCTCACGGAACGTATCTTTACCAAATGCATTCGCTTTTGAGTCTACCTCAGTATTCATAAACTCAATTTCACATTCCACACCAGATACCGGCTTACCGTCTGCTAGTACTTGACCAGTAAAGGTACTACCTGCAAATACCTGATACGGTTTGTTTAGTGGAACGATTTCTGTTTTTAAACCTAGCGGCTGTTCCCACCCTGTCGGCAAACCACCTTTGTTGACGTAACGTTTGGTAATTTGCTGAATGTAGATGTCTTCACCACCTTCGTAATAAGGTGTTGGCACCATTGAAAATATGTAGTCACCATTGCGGCGAATTTTGTATTCGGCTTGATAAGCTTTCGCGTCGTTATCTGGTCCGGTCCAAGTAATCGGCTTCAAGCTATCTAACAAATCTGTCGTTTTACCTTTAAAGGTAACCGAGAAGCTCTCTGGTTTTTCCAGATCCATGACATGACCATTGTCCATAGGATGACCAAAGACAAACTTCATATCTAAAGTTGCTGGTTTCTCCAACATGGATTCCGGTGTGTGCATAAGTAAAAAGTGAGCATTGGCGGCGCTAGACATACCAAGCGCAACCAAGCTTGCAATAAGTGTTTTTTTCATCGATTCATCCCCAAAAATGTACTACAAAAAATTATTCAACAATCTCGCTGCCTGGAATTTCAATTGCGTGTCCAGGGCCTGCATCAAACACTACGGTGTAATCGCCTTCTGGCTTTTGAAACTCAAACTCACCGTCATCATTAATTTTTCCTTCAATTAGTACTGCACCACTCGCGTCGAGTACCTTCATATCAACTCCAGCTGCTGAACCGCCATCTGAGAAACCACCTTCACACAAAATGGTGTTATCTCCGAAGTCGTAGCACGAGCATAAAGGCGTATGTGCACTCACACTTGCTGACAGTACCAGCGCTGAAAACAGCAAAATTAACCGCTTCATAACCTATCCTTAACAGTTTAATATTTTAAATTTCGATCGATTTTCATGCATTTACTGCGATTTTCGAAAAATACTAGGATGAAGCTTCATCAAACAAAAGTGATATTTATTATCAACTTCACTTCTGTTGATCTAAGTCAATCAAGTGATAATTGTTTGCATTATCAGCTACTCGTAACAAAGTGTAAGCAATACAATCACAGACACTAGACCAACTAGGAATCTCAGATGTCCATCCCTTTATCAAAACTTCAGCCAGGTCAAACGGGGACCATAGTCACTCACCGTTCCGAGGGTGCGATACGACAACGCTTAATGGATTTGGGTTTGGTTCCAGGCAGAAGTTTAACCCTAGTGCGCAGAGCACCACTGAGGGACCCAATAGAAGTCGCAATTGATGGAACTCATATCATCATTCGCCAATTAGAAGCACAAACTATCCATTTGCAGCTAGCCAAGGGAGATAACTGATCGTGCGTGAAATATTACTTGCCGGTCAGCAAAATGCCGGTAAATCAACCATTTTTAACTCGTTAACGGGGGCTAGGCAGCATGTTGCAAACTACCCAGGTGTAACGGTAGACAAGCGTTCCGGTACAACTACAATTGATGACATAAATTACACTGTCACAGATTTACCTGGCACATACAGTCTTTCTTCCTATTCGCTAGAAGAACGAGTCGCTCGCAAGGCTATCTTGGAATGCGAAGCAGCCACCATAGTTAATGTGGTAGATAGTGCTAACCTAGAACGCTCATTACTTTTAACAATTCAGCTAGCGGAATTAGGCAAGCCCTTTCTCGTCGCATTAAACATGTTTGATGTTTCCGAAAAGCTCGGGCTGCACATCGATGTTTCCGCTCTTTCGGAAAAACTGGGCGTTCCTTGCTTACCTGTAATTGGCCGAACTGGGCGAGGACTAGATGAACTGAAAGACAGTATTCAACTAGCAAAACCGAATACAGGAATTATTACTTACCCGCAGTTGGAGCAATCAATTCAAGAAATTGTTGCGTTACTTCCTGATTCAATAAATCAGTATTACCCCAAACGTTGGTTAGCGCTCAAACTCCTTGAAGGTGATATTGAAAGCAACAAACTAGTTTCAGAGAGTATTGAGACTAATGAACATGACGCTTTAAAGCAGACCATCGATGAGTTTGCTATAGCGTTTCAAGCGTCGAATGACATCAGTGTCGCAGATTACATATCAAAGACCAGATATCAGCTCGTTGAAGAATTGGTGACGGTATGTCGAACATCAAATTCAGATACTGCTAAGGAAACGCTGTCTGAAAAAGTTGACCGTGTTGTGTTAAACCCGCTAGGTGCCCCCATTTTTCTTTTAATGACAATCTTTGGCATCTATCAGTGCTCGATAGTGTACGGCTACGAGTTAACAAATTACTGGTGGCCCTATTTAGCTTCAGCCAGAGAAATCATCGCGGGTATATTGCCAAATGCAGGCTTTATCAATGATCCTCTAACCCGCTCTATGGGACTTTGGATTGTTGACTCAGCCAATACATTGCTCAACTACATCCCCATTTTTCTTATTCTGTTTGCGTTGATTGCGATTATAGAAGACTCAGGATACATGGCGAGAATCGCGTTTATAGCAGACCGTATATTGCATCGATTTGGCCTTCATGGACAAAGCACTTTGCCCATGATTCTATCCGGTGTTTTTGCTGGCGGTTGCGCCGTCCCCGGAGTAATGGCAACGAAAGGTATTCCAGATAATCGCGCTCGATTAGCTACGATTCTTACGGTCCCTTTCATGAATTGTCTCGCAAAAGTCCCTTTGTATACCTTATTGCTAGGCATTTTCTTTGTCGAAGATAAATCGCTAATGATGTTCTATATTTCGACGTTTTCCGTTATCGCTGCCCTGTTAGTTGCGAAACTTCTTACTAAAACCGTGTTAAAACGGACGGAAACGTCTCCCTTTATTATGGAATTGCCCCGCTACAACTTGCCAACAGCAAGAAGTGTTGTAACACGAACCATTGAGCGTACTTGGATGTATGTAAAAAAGGTAGGGACAATAGTCGTCGCGGTTTCTACCATTATTTTTGTCCTATTGCAGTTTCCCGGATTACCTGAATCTGAAGCTCAGCAATATCAGGTAAAGGCTGAACGGGCGGTCGCTAAATTTAAAAAAGTAGTCAAGAAAACCGATTATCAGGAATTGCTCTCTGATCAAGCAATTTTAGAATTGGTCAATTATTACTCGGATTTCAAACAGAGTAAATTGAATGCAAAAGGTGCCGAAGCCTCCGCCAAGGTTAATTCCATTTATATAGCACGCAATGCGACTTATTTTGAAATTGTTAATCGCAAAGGCGGCAAAGACTCTAAAGTCGCCTTCAAAGGCCTTCGTAAGCTCGTTTCAGAGCGTAATAAACTTAGACGTGCGATAAAAGAGCGACGGCTTGAAACCTCACTGCTTGGACAACTCGGTAAAGCCGTAGAGCCTGTTTCTCAGTACGCTGGATTTGATTGGAAAATCAATATCGCATTGCTGTCCTCCTTCGCTGCCAGAGAAAGCAGCGTGGCGACCCTGGGTGTGTTATTTCAGCAAGATGAAGAGAATCAATCCGAGAAACTTGAAAAACGCATGGCGAAAAGTGAAGAGTTTGCCAATAACGGGCAATTGGCGGCGGTTGCCTTAATTGTATTTTTCATATTGTATCCGCCTTGTTTGGCGACAGTCATGATGATTAAAGTACAAACTGGTGGTTACCGCTGGATGCTGTTGTCGATTACCCTTCCAACGTTCATTGGATTTGTAGCGGCCAGTTCAGTTTATACACTTGGTGGCGTGTTTAACTGGTCCGGTATCATTGCCATGAGTGTCGTTTACTGGACTTCTTTAGCCACGGTCCTGTTCTTAGGTATGAAAGGCATCTTTAGGAAGAAATCCGATTCTATGTCAATTCCAATTAAGGAGATTAGCTAGTGATGGATTCCGCTAACCATTGGAGTGATTGGATACTACCGACATTGGCAGTTTTGATGGCCGTTATGTTTTTGTTTCGAAAATTCCACCGAAAGCGAAACGATTGCGGCAACGGTTGCGGTAGTTGCCCCAGTTCGGCTAAAAAGTCTAATTTTTCTAGTCGGAACCGCTGATTAACAGTTTATTCCTGGTTTGGTTTCCGCTATCTTAACGGGCTTGCAGTAATCGAAGGATAGGCGACGGTATGCCCTTAAAAACAGACGAACTTAGAACCCAGCCTCTGGGACCTATGCCAACACCAGCAGAGCTAGGAAGCGCACACCCAATCACGGATGAAGTCGCCAATCGCATTGCTAAATCTCGCCGACAAATTGAAGATATTATTAGCGGTAAAGACTCTCGCTTATTGGTGATTGTTGGACCTTGTTCCGTACACGATACTGACGCAGCGTTAGATTACGCACAACGCTTAGCAGACATTCAAGATCAATATAAAGATAGCTTGTTTATCGTGATGCGTACTTACTTTGAAAAACCTCGTACTGTTGTAGGCTGGAAAGGACTTATCACAGACCCTAACCTTGATGGTTCTTACGCACTTGAAGCTGGCTTAAGCAAAGCGCGTAAGCTTCTTTTAGACATCAACAAGCTTGGATTGGCAACTGCAACAGAATTTTTGGATATGATAACGGGTCAGTACATCGCTGATCTTATTACTTGGGGAGCAATTGGTGCTCGCACCACGGAGTCGCAGATCCACCGCGAAATGGCTTCAGCGTTATCTTGTCCTGTTGGCTTTAAAAACGGCACAAATGGCAATGTAAAAATTGCTATCGATGCGATTCGCGCGTCTAATGCATCACACTATTTTTACTCGCCAGATAAAAATGGCCGTATGACCGTGTACCGTACTAGTGGTAACCCGTATGGTCACGTGATTCTTCGAGGTGGCGATAAAGGTCCAAACTACGATTCCGAATCCATTTCGCAAGCGTGTGAGCAACTAGCGCAGTTTGACCTACCACAACGTCTAGTGGTTGATTTCAGCCACGCCAATTGCCAAAAACAACATCGCAAACAGTTGGATGTTGCACAATCCATTTGTGAGTACATTCGAGCCGGTCACAAATCTGTAGCGGGCATTATGGCTGAAAGCTTTATTGTTGAAGGTAATCAACCAATGACTGATATTAATAACCTAGAATACGGTCAATCCATCACAGATCCGTGTTTAGGATGGGACGACACCGTCGCCATGTTAGACATGTTGGCGAAAGCCGTTAGAGAGCAGAAATAAGCTGAGGAATTCCATGCCTTCTTTTGACATTGTATCTGAAATAGATAACGTTGAACTTAAAAATGCCATCGATAATGCGTCGAGAGAGCTTAGTACTCGTTTTGATTTTCGCGGCGTAGAGGCGAGTTTCGAAATCCAAAAAGACGAATCGGTTAGATTAGACGCTGAGGGAGATTTTCAGCTAAAACAGATGCGTGACTTGTTACGCGGTCACCTCGCAAAGCGCGGTGTTGATGCCGGTTCAATGGACTCAAAAGATCCTGAACAAACTGGTAAGAAATGGCATCAGTTCTTGGTCTTTAAGCAAGGTATCGAAACACCTATCGCCAAAAAGATTGTCAAGTTAATCAAAGACAAAAAGCTGAAAGTCCAAGCATCTATTCAGGGTGATAAGGTACGAGTTACTGGTAAGAAACGAGATGATTTGCAGTCTGCTATTGCAGTAATCAAGGAAGCCGAATTGGGTCAGCCGTTTCAATACAACAACTTCCGTGACTGATTAAGTGGGTCATTAGGCAGGTACAAAATCCTGTAGTCCAACAAAAAACACCGCGATTATACTCGCGGTGTTTTCATTTCCGTTCTATCAACTTTACTGCTTGCCCAACTTAATTAGTGGTTTATCTTGTTGCAGTAACTTGTAGGTATGGTCGTTCGGAGGAGTGAAAATTAAAATGCGCGACTCTTTTCCAGCTTCGTGCATTAACTCAACCAACTCATGCTCATTGTTGAAAGGCATTCTTTCGGCATCTCTCCTAACCAAATCAACAAAGCTAAATGGACAATCGACGTGGTAAAAAACCCATTCGGCTTGCTGCATCAAGCGCATTGCTTTAAGTGTAAGCATTTCCGGATCATCGCCATACTCTAACCAGTTCACTTCTGCAGGATTCTCAGAAGCGTCAGTGCTGGACATGAGTTCAACGTATTCCTGCTCAAGTTCGGAATTGGTTTTGGCATTTTTAACCGCGTCGCGGTCAAAAAAGCGCTCCCAAAAATAACGGCGTTTATCTACTGAAGGAAGCCGCTCTTTTATGTCAACTCGTTTAGAAGAGCCATAATCGGCAAGTAATGCAAGATTTTGCGGAATAATGGTTTCAAGCTGTTGTCTGAGGTTGCGAATCAAAACCGGTGACGCTCCTCCGCTTGAAATGGCGATTTGGATACGTCCTCGATTGACAATCGAAGGTGTAATAAAGTCGCAATATGGTTGGTCATCGACAACATTAACCAGTAAACCCAACTTTTTAGCATCGGCATGTACTTGATGATTCAAGTGAGGATTGTCAGTGGTCGCCCAAACTTGGATGTATCGCGAATCCATGTATTCTTGAGAATAAAAGTTTTGGATCCAATGGACTTCGCCATTTTTTTCAAGAGTTTGAAGATACGGATCAATCGAAGGAGAAATGATAGTTACGTCTGCACCAGCACGAACCAACGCATCCACTTTTCTTGATGCGACTTCTCCCCCACCAACAACCAAAATAGGCTTGTTTTCCAAATTAATAAAAATGGGGAAATAACGCATTTTTCTCGGCCCCTGAAGAATTTACCGACCATAGTAGCAGATAACAGCATCAGGCTTCATCCGTTAAGTCAGTATGGATTTTAAAGATACCAAATTTGCTGCTATTGATAGAATTAAACTTCAAACTTAATGAAAATCAAAACAATATTTCTCGCACATTGCTTCCTTTACGAGCGTCCATTCTGATTTCGACCAATGTATCAAAAAGAACTATTTACAACTATTTAACATTTGGTCATGCTAATTGAGTTTCTAGGATGTGAAACCGGTCAAAATTCTTTTCAAATTATGAACTTGAGAATACTGATTTCCTTTCCTAGGCTAATAAATGATTGATTCGAGCTTTTAACAAGCCCGTCAACGACAAATAACAAATTATTACTCCAATAAGCGAACACACGAAACAACAAGGAATTACAGGAAGGAACATATGAATAAGAAGCTAACGCTACTGTCTGTAAGTATATTGGCTGGAGCCGTTTTAACCGGTTGTGGTGACAACCAATCTAGCGCTCAAGACAAAGAGACAATCGCTGCTCTAGAAAAGCAAGTAAAAGAACTTCAGGCTCAATCTTCTAGCACTGCTGCGCCAACATCGTCAGCTGGAACACTTAAAAGTGTTATGGAAAAAGACGTACTAAGCTGTGGGGTAAGTACTGGTCTACCTGGTTTCTCCAACCCTAACGCTAAAGGTGAATGGGCAGGTATCGACGTTGAATATTGTCAAGCATTGGCTGCTGCGGTTCTTGGTGACAAGACAAAAGTAAAATACGTACCGCTAACGGCTAAAGAGCGTTTCACTGCACTACAATCCGGTGAGATTGATGTGCTATCTCGCAACACCACATGGACGTTGCATCGTGATACTGCACTTGGCCTTAACTTTGTTGGCGTAAACTATTACGACGGCCAAGGGTTTATGGCTAAGAAATCACTCGGTCTTAAAAGTGCCAAGGAGCTCGATGGTGCGTCAGTATGTGTTCAATCAGGTACAACCACCGAACTTAACCTTGCAGACTACTTCCGAAACGAAGGCATGAGCTACAAACCAGTGGTATTTGATACTGCCGCACAAACATCTAAAGGTTTCGACACAGGCCGCTGTGACGTACTTACTACAGACCAATCTGGTCTTTATGCGCTTCGCCTAAACCTAGCGGATCCAAGTTCGGCTGCGGTACTTCCGGAAATTATTTCTAAGGAGCCTTTAGGGCCTGTCGTTCGCCAAGGCGACGACCAATGGTTCAACATTGCTAAATGGACTCTTTCGACAATGATCAACGCTGAAGAATACGGTATTAGCTCTTCAAATGCTGATGAAATGTTGAAATCTACTGATCCAAACATCAAGCGTATTCTTGGTGTTGACGGACCTAAAGGTTCAGGCCTTGGTATTCGTGATGATTGGGGCTATCAAATCATCAAGCAAGTTGGTAACTATGGTGAGAGTTTTGAACGAACTGTAGGTATGAGCTCTCCACTAGAGATCGATCGCGGTGTAAACGCCCTTTGGAATAAAGGCGGCTTTATGTACGCGCCACCTATCCGCTAATAACCAAAAATAACTATAAATGGGGCAGTGAATACTGCCCCTACTAACAATGGATTATTGAGGTTATCGTAGTATGAAACCTAAAAACCAATCAGACTCAGCTCCAAAGAGCTCAAAAAGTCTGTTTTACAACCCTACCTTTCGCTCTGTTGTATTCCAATTCATTGCCGTCTGTGCGCTCGCCTTTTTCTTTTACACCATAGTAAACAACGCACTAACTAACCTATCTGCTCGTGGTATTGCTACTGGTTTTGGTTTTTTAAACCAAGAAGCAGGCTTTGGAATCGGTTTAACGCTCATCGAGTACGACGAGACGTATTCCTATGGCAGAACGTTTTTTGTTGGACTTCTTAATACAGCACTCGTCTCAGTATTAGGGATTTTGATAGCAACGGTACTCGGCTTTGTTATGGGTATTGCGCGGTTATCATCGAACTGGCTTGTCAGTCGACTAGCTGCTGTATATATCGAAGTCTTTCGAAATGTCCCTCTACTACTGCAAATATTCTTTTGGTATTTCGCCGTATTGGCGACATTACCATCAACGCGCCAGAGCTTAAGCTTGGGTGAAGCCATCTTTTTAAACGTACGTGGTCTGTTTTTCCCAGCTCCAGTTTTTGAACAAGGGAGTGGAGTCGTCATTGCGGCGCTAGTCATAGGTATTATCGCGTCTATCGCCATTAATATCTGGGCTAAAAACAGACAAAATCTGACTGGCCAACAAACACCAATGCTAAGAATCGTTTTTTGCTTAGTCATTGTCTTACCAGTTGCAATATATTATTTTGCTGGCTCACCTATCAGCGCTGAGTACCCCGAGTTAAAAGGCTTTAACTTCCAAGGTGGTATTAGTGTTATCCCTGAATTAGCAGCGCTAGTTTTGGCACTCAGTATTTATACAGCATCCTTTATCGCTGAAATCGTACGTTCAGGTATCAATGCTGTCAGCCATGGACAAACTGAAGCGGCTATGTCTCTTGGTCTGCCGAGAAGTCGAACTTTAAAGTTGGTTGTGATTCCTCAGGCGATGCGAATCATTATACCGCCTCTGACGAGTCAGTACTTGAACCTAACCAAAAACTCTTCTCTTGCAATGGCCATAGGATATCCCGATCTTGTGTCGGTATTTGCAGGCACCACGCTAAACCAAACAGGTCAAGCGATCGAGATTATCGCCATGACTATGGCGGTTTACTTAAGTTTAAGTTTGTTGACGTCATTGCTAATGAACATCTACAACAAAAAAGTCGCATTGGTGGAGAGGTAACTTATGAATAAACACGAGTTTCTACCAGATTTACCACCGCCAGCAAATACGGTTGGTTTGGTAGGTTGGTTGCGAAAAAATTTATTTAATGGACCGGTCAATTCCATTGTCACTGTCATTTTGGCCTACTTAGCCGCGACATCAATTTGGGGTATTTTAGATTGGGCCGTGTTTACGGCAGATTGGGCAGGCTCAACTCGAGACGACTGCAGTCGTGAAGGTGCATGCTGGGTGTTTATTAGTGTGCGATGGGAGCAGTTCATGTATGGCTTCTACCCTGAAGCCGAGCTGTGGCGCCCTCGCCTATTCTACATCACACTGGCAATATTCACCGTATTGCTTGCGTATGAAAAAACACCCAAACGTTTCGCTATTTGGCTGGTTTTTGTAAACATCTACCCGTTCTTCATTGCTGGTTTGCTTTATGGTGGTGTCTTTGGACTACCCGTTGTAGAAACACACCAGTGGGGCGGTTTATTGGTGACCTTGATCATCGCTTTAGTTGGTATTGTAGTGTCATTGCCAATCGGTGTGGCGCTAGCCTTGGGACGCCGTTCTGAGATGCCAATCATTCGAAGCATATGTACCGTTTACATCGAGGTATGGCGTGGTGTTCCACTTATTACCGTATTGTTTATGGCTTCGGTCATGTTACCGTTATTTCTGTCAGAAGGCTCTGAAACCGACAAACTCATTCGCGCACTGATAGGTGTAGTCATGTTTGCTTCAGCCTATATGGCGGAGGTGGTACGCGGTGGACTACAAGCAATTCCAAAAGGTCAATATGAGGCTGCTGATGCTTTAGGCTTGAGCTACTGGAAAAAGACCGGTCTCATCATTTTGCCGCAAGCATTAAAAATTACTATTCCGTCTATCGTAAATACGTTTATCGGACTCTTTAAAGACACCAGTCTAGTCCTGATTATCGGTATGTTTGACGTATTGGGTGTTGGGCAAGCCGCGAACACCGACCCTGAATGGCTTGGTTTTGCTACGGAAAGTTACGTTTTTGTCGCGCTGGTTTTCTGGATATTCTGTTTTGGAATGTCACGTTACTCTATATGGCTTGAAAACAAGCTTCATACTGGCCACAAACGTTAATTGGATCAAAAGGATAAATTATGTCAGAACAACAAGATTACATGATCCAAATTGAGGACATGAACAAATGGTACGGTGAATTCCACGTACTCAAGAACATCAATTTAAATGTGAAAAAGGGCGAAAAAATCGTCATTTGTGGCCCTTCGGGTTCCGGTAAATCAACCATGATTCGTTGTATCAACCGCTTGGAAGAGCATCAAAAAGGTCACATTTACGTCTCAGGAACCGAGCTTACTGAAGATCTAAAAAACATTGAGGCGGTACGCAAAGACGTTGGCATGTGCTTTCAGCACTTTAACCTCTTCCCGCACTTAACAGTTTTGGAGAACTGTACGTTAGCACCGATTTGGGTAAAGAAGATGCCGAAAGACGAAGCTGAAGCCATTGCGATGAAATACCTTGAGCGGGTAAAAATTCCTGAGCAAGCGGACAAGTACCCAGGTCAGCTGTCTGGTGGTCAGCAGCAACGTGTAGCGATTGCCCGTTCTCTGTGTATGAACCCACAGGTCATGCTATTTGACGAACCTACATCAGCGCTAGACCCTGAAATGGTACGCGAAGTACTTGATGTAATGGTTGAGCTCGCCGAAGAAGGTATGACCATGTTGTGTGTGACTCATGAAATGGGCTTTGCCAAAGAGGTTGCAGACAGAGTGATCTTTATGGACGCTGGTGAAATCATTGAAGAAAACAACCCTGTCGATTTCTTTGAAAACCCGCAGTCCGACAGAACACAAAACTTCCTCGCGCAAATACTGCATCACTAATACTCACTAACAAGTAAAGGGCGACTTAGATCGCCCTTTTGTTTTATTTGCTCGCTTAAAGCTTCTCGTACGTACAATTATCTGTAACATACTGTTGGATAGACGATTGAGGGTGTTTTGCTAATACAGAAACTGTTATATCGTGTTACATCTTAACTCTCACTTAACATTAACGATCTATTATGATTTTAGTGTGTATTGAACCTAACCTTGAAATTAGGGACAAAAGCACACATATAATGCATTAGGAATCAAAACCTGTTTTTAAGAGGAAGATTATGAACAGCCCTATGTTTACCCGCACATCTACCCAAGAGAGTGCTCTACAAACCAACAAGGTTTTAAGAAACACTTATGCCCTACTCTCTATGACTCTTCTATGGTCTGCGGCAGTAGCTGGCGTTTCTATGATGATGAACCTGCCACACCCAGGCTTGATCATCACACTGGTAGCCTTTTACGGTCTGCTATTTATGATTGAAAAGAACCGTAACAACAGCCTTGGTTTAGTTTTCACCTTCGCACTAACAGGCTTCATGGGCTACACCTTAGGCCCAATCCTAAATGCTTACGTTGGCGCAGGCATGGGCGACCTGATTGTTACTGCACTAGGTGGCACAGCACTAGCATTCCTAGGTGCGTCAGCTTACGCACTTACGACAAAACGTGATCTGTCTGTACTTGGCGGTGTAATTATCGCAGGTGTGGTTGCGGTCGTTGTTGCTATGATTGCAAACATCTTCCTACAGATGCCTGCACTTTCGTTAGCAATTAGTGGTGTATTTGTTCTTCTATCTACCGCGATTATTATGTTCACAACTCAAAGCATCATCCGCGGTGGTGAGACAAACTACATCTCTGCGACGGTTAGCTTGTACGTATCAATCTACAACCTGTTTATCAGCCTACTAAGCATCCTAGGCGTGATGAACGACGACTAATAAGTCGTAGCATTCACAAAGCCCGAGGCATTGTCTCGGGCTTTTTTCTTGACCTAACCACAAGAAACAGTATCCTCTGGGTCCACTTTTCCAAACCCTAGTTCCACTATGTTCGAATTCAACGGCAAGCAAATTGAAACTGACGCTCAAGGCTACCTGCTCAACTACCAAGATTGGGAAGAAGCCATGATCCCTGTTCTAGCCGAGCAAGAAGGGATTGATTTGACAGAAGCACATGTAGAAATCGTTCTTTTTGTGAGAAAGTTCTATCAAGAGTACAACACCTCACCAGCAATAAGAATGTTAGTAAAAGCCATGGAAAAAGAGCACGGGCCAGAGAAAGGGAATAGCAAATACTTATTCAAATTGTTTCGACAAGGTCCAGCCAAACAAGCTACTAAACTTGCCGGTCTACCAAAACCAGCAAAGTGCCTCTGATTTACAGTTGCTGTAATCAGCTAATTTCAAATCCATAGATTGGATTGACAGCGTCATTACGGTCAACTTCAGTTACGCGATCCACTGACGCTGTTTTTGGCCCTGTATTTAGCCAACTAGCAAGTATATCAATTTTAGCTTCTTCGCCTTGCACTAACACCTCGACACAGCCATCTGACAAATTTTTTGCGTAGCCCGTTAATTCTAGAGACTTTGCTTCTCGAGCAGTAAAATATCGAAAGCCAACCCCCTGAACGTGACCGTAAACGATAAACTTAGCTTGATAAAACGGCATTCTGTACCTGTTTGTTGCAATATTTAGTATGGTGCACAAAAGTATCTACACTAACTATAGTTGTCCAACAGAGGCCATTCTATGAAAGAAATTCCATTTCGCTGGATTGACAAATACCTCATCCACTTAAAGTTACAGGAAAAATTTTATTTACTGTTTTTGTTACCTCTGTTTTCTGTATGTGTGTTAACGCTGATATTTGAAAACACTGCGACCAAAATGGTCGATACGCTGTATCAAGAAGAGCTTGCGCTAACAAAATCACTGATCGAAAAAAGCGGAATGGACCGTCAATCGGTACAGGAACTATTTGAAAAATCGCAGAGCGGAATAAGTATTTCCGACAATGGCCAAGGCTTGGCGATTTCAGGTGAAAATTACTCAATCACCTTCCAACATCACGTCACATTGTGGGAATCATTGACGAGCTTACAGATTGGCATTCTTGCTTTTACTCTCGTTATTTCACTTCTCGGTGTTTACTACATTATGACGTTCATTGGTGGCGCGATGTTTGCGATGAATAAGTCTCTACAAACTCTTGCGTCCGGCGACCTTACCAACCGAATGAACTATTTCGAAGTAAGGGACGAATTCAGCACCATTGCGATTACTATAGACAAAGTCTCTGAACGCGAACAAAAGCTTGTGTTGTCACTTCAGGAGAGTTTGGCCTTGATGCAACAGATAAGCTCTGATTTAAATGTCTCGGCCACTGAGTCTGCATCAGTATCAGATAATCAACAGCAACACTTAAGTTCATTAGCCAGCGCGACTGAAGAGATGGCAGCAACAATTCGTGAAGTTGCCAACTTAGCGCAAGAAGCCAGCAACGAAACTCACGAAGCGATGAAGGTCGCAGAAAATGGTCAGGTCAACGTTACACAAACTTTGAGCTCTATATCTGCACTAAGTGAGGAAGTGAGAGCGGCCTCAGTTGCCGTTTCGGAGCTCGATAGCAACGCAGTTAAAATCAATGACATTGTTACCGCAATTAGCGACATATCAGACCAGACCAACCTGCTCGCACTAAATGCAGCAATCGAAGCGGCACGCGCAGGAGAACAAGGTCGCGGATTTGCTGTTGTAGCTGACGAAGTCAGAGCGCTGGCTGGTCGAACCCAACAGGCAACGGTAGAGATTCGAGCCATGATCGAAGCACTGCAATCAAATAGTCATTCATTGACTCAGGTAATGCAGTCGACAGTTGAAGGTGCTGAAGACGGTCAGACCAAAATGAACTTAGTACAACAGGAAATCAGTTTGCTAGCGAGTAAAAGCCAGACTATTTCAGATGGTAGTACTCAAATAGCGACCGCCGCCGAGCAGCAAGGTGAAGTGGCTGAGAGTATTGCGGCCAGTGTCGAGGAGATTCGCCAACAGTCGCAAAAAGTGTGTGATGTCATCTCGTCAACCACCTCTCAAATTGATGGGTTACGTCAACAAAGCGATCAGTTAGAAACTCTTTTGATAGGCATTAAAGCCTAAGATACTTGTCAAATTAGCGATTGTCGAAACTCAATTGATTTTGGCTCATAGTTGAAAGACAATGAGCCACTTTTTTTATCATCGGTACACCATGTCTGCAATATATCTTGATAAAGGGCGCGACAAATCTTTGTTACGCCGTCACCCTTGGATTTTTTCGCGCGCAATCAAAACTGTTGAAGGTTCGCCTTCTTTGGGCGAAACGGTTGACGTGTACAATCATTCAGGAAAATGGATAGCGAAGGCCGCCTATTCTCCACACTCACAAATTCGTGCCCGTGTCTGGAGCTTTAATAAACAAAACATCGATAAAGAGTTTTTTATTAAACGTTTAAGCGAAGCTCAGTTGCTGAGAAACGAAATCATTGCACAACAAGGTTTAACTGGATTCAGGCTAATTGCGGGCGAATCGGATGGATTACCGGGTATCACGGTCGATAAGTTTGATAACTATTTAGTTTGCCAATTGCTTAGCGCTGGTGCGGAATACCAGCGTGATAACTTAGTCGCAGCACTGAACCAGTTGTACCCGGAATGTAACATTTATGAACGTTCAGATGTGGCAATTCGTAAAAAAGAAAGTCTAGAGCTGCGCACAGGTGTCCTTTCTGGCGAAACTCCACCACAAAGTGTTGTGATTGAAGAAAATGGCGTAAAGATTAGCGTTGATATTATCAATGGCCACAAAACGGGATTTTATCTCGATCAACGAGACAGTCGCTTTGAAGCCATGAAGTATCTGAAAAACAAAGAAGTGTTGAACTGCTTTAGTTATACCGGTGGATTTGGCCTTTACGCGCAAAAAGCGCAGGCAAAACGAGTAATTAATGCCGACGTTTCTCAACTTGCGCTCGATACTGCAAAAAAAAATGCAGAACTAAATGGTTTTGATACTTCGAAAAAGTCAGTGGTATTCTTAAACGCAGACGTTTTTAAGCTGTTGCGAGAATACAGAGAACAAGGCACAAAGTTTGATGTTGTCATTATGGACCCACCTAAGTTTGCAGACTCAAAAGCACAACTCAATGGTGCATGCCGTGGCTATAAAGATATCAATATGTTAGCGATGCAGATTTTGAAACCTGGTGGAACGTTACTGACCTACTCTTGCTCTGGCCTGATGGATCTCAATCTATTTCAGAAGATTATTGCAGACGCCGCTTTAGATGCAGGTCGAAAAGCGAAGTTTGTTGAACGTTTTCAACAAGCGAGTGATCACCCAGTCGACAGCGCATATCCTGAGGGTTTTTATCTCAAAGGGTTTGCAGTTAAGGTCATCTAAATGCAAATGCCGCGCTCGTTATTCACTTAGCGCGGCATTTAATTTTCTTATAGTCAAAACTTCTTTAGCTTTTTAGCAATATTCTGGATGAGTTTACATCCGTTGTTTGCTTCTTGTTTCAACGTCAATCTTACTTGGTCACCATCTTCTGTACCGGTAACTACAATTCCTTGTAAATCATCCCATGTGAAAGGTAAGCAGCTTTCTGACTGACGTTCTATATTTGATAACTTTGTTTTTTCACTTGGCATTCATCATTCCTTGTGTGGGTCTTTGCCATAAGCCCGTTGTTGCCAGGTACACTGACATCACACAGATGAGTTAATTATGTGACACAAATCACTTAAAGTCAACTTTTGTGATTTAAATCACTTATTTTTGTTCAGCCAGAATAGCGGTAATTACTAAACTTCTTTGGTAAAATACGGACGAATAGCGTGCTCAATTTTGCACTGTACTAAATGAGACTACGAGGGCCACATGAGCCAATTGACGCAAGATATCGACCAGAACTTCGAACTGTTTATTAAACAAAGCTTGGAGTCGAATTTAGTCTGGGGACTAAAAAATGAGGACGGTTGGCTTAGCTGCGAATCTACTCATTTCGAGGATTCAGAAGTAATGCCGTTCTGGTCTTCCGAAGAAGATGCAAAACGTCACAATGTAGAGGAATGGGCTGACTTTGAAGTATTGCATATTCCATTAGATATCTTCGTTGAAGACTGGCTGATAACACTTGACGAAGATGGTGTGTTGATTGGCCCTAACTGGAACGACAATTTAGATGGATTAGAGCTTGAAGCAGTAGAAGTTGCAAAAAAATATAGAGATGCATAACTCGAATTTTCACATCTAAAACTAGTCGACGCATTGCGTCGGCTATCTTCTCAGAACTTCCCCAAGCTACTCATTCCTACATTTGTCTTGATTCTGAACCCCTACTATTTTCGTTGCGAAGATAACGTGAACAAAATCAACAAACCGTTTAATGTCACACTCTTGTTCTGGAACCAATGACTTAGTTATTTTATATTGGCCGAGTGCAACGTA
The DNA here is from genome assembly GCF_056159765.1 of Vibrio sp. ABH4_348. Classification (NCBI taxonomy): domain Bacteria; kingdom Pseudomonadati; phylum Pseudomonadota; class Gammaproteobacteria; order Vibrionales; family Vibrionaceae; genus Vibrio; species Vibrio sp. ABH4_348. Next base: position 1,439,088 of record NZ_JBSWVW010000001.1, read on the forward strand.
TTGCACCTTCAGGGTTATGGGTCTCACTCAACCAACTATAAACTTAACTGAGTATTAACAACCTTAACCCACTTTTGCTTGTGAATTATGCTGCCACAATGGCCCTATATGATCTCTAAATTTTGCAAATTGATCTTGCTACTCGCAATTTGCGCGGTTAGCCCTATCTCGTTATCCCAGACTTATACAGACTGGGATGCAGCCTATTACAAGGCCGAAAAAAAAGGCGACCCTTCGGCGTTAACTCTGTTACAAGATCGTTATCACTCGTTAGAAGCTGGGCCAGAAAAACTCTATGTCAGCGCATTGATATTTGATTATTTGACAAGTCGAGGACAGCCTTACTACGGCTTAGGTAACCATATCGATACTGGATATTCAAAGAGAGAATCTCAACTCATTGCCGCACTGAATGCACAAAAGGATCTGGAATTCGATACCGCAAAAAAAATCCTGATTAAGCTACTCGACGAAGCACGCACCTACAAAGTGTCGCAGGCAGAGCTTCTAATACAGTATCATCTGTGTGTTTTACTCTCTCGTCAAGGTACACATATAGCAGCAAGTAAACACTGTACAGCTTCGCTAAGACTATTAGAAAGTGAAACTAATACCGTAATCCCAAAACACATTGCAAGACAGGCTATTGCAAACAACTTTGCTCGTCTAGGCAGCTATCCAGGCTCTTTTTCACAATTTAAACGAGTTTTGGACGAACTACCGCCGTATGAAGACCCCTCTGGTGTTTACAACCGATTAGGGGAAGTCGTCTACAATCTTGGTGATACACAAAGAGCGCTGAAATACCTTCATAAAGCGCTGGAGCTAAGACAAAATCAAACGGGTAACGAAGGCCAAGCACAAGTTTTACATACGCTTGGCGATATTATGCTGGCCGAAGAAAAATATGCTTTAGCTATGGATTATTACACTCAAGCACAGTCTTTACTTGGGCAATCGACTGCAAATCGTTTGGGTAGAATGTATGTTCTATTTGGTCTAGGCAAGGCGAATTATAAGTTAGGATTTAATGAACTCGCCCTAAATTATTTCAATCAAGCGCTTGATATCGCGACTGAAAGAGAAATGATCGACGTACAAAGCCAGATTTTCCTAAAGCTAGCAGAAACCTATCTAGGTCAGAACCAGTTGCCGCTCGCCAAGATCAACATTGATAATGCGCTAGCCATTTCAGCTCCTAAGACAATGCGCAGTGTTCAGTATGACGTCGCAAGAATCACAGCTCTTTACTACGAGAAAAGTGGTGACCCAGATAGAGCGTTAAGTATCTACAAAAGGTATGTTGAAACCTCTGCGCAAAGGCGTCAGAAGAATTTTAACAACGCGATGAAAAATATAGACAATTCTCGTGAGCAGTATAAAAACGATATTCAAACTGAAAACGCGATACAACAAAACAAGAATCTGAATCGAACCATTCAAGACCTCAAGACACAGCAAGCCTGGTATCACATTTTGTTAGTTGGCATGGTCGTGTTATTGATGGTCACGTTAATGACCGTCCGCCGCTACCGACTAGCCCGCCTTCGCGACCCAATTACAACTGCACTTTCCACTCAAGCTTTCATTAAAAAAATGTCGAGCCTTCGTGAGGTGTCAGAAGAAGACAAAGCGCATGTCGTTTGTTTGTACTCCATCAGCATGCTCAGCAATAAAAACCTTTCCGAGCTAGGGCATAATGTTGATCAAATTACAGTTAGCTCGCTAAAGCGTATCAATCGAATATCAGATAATAACGAGTTCTTTGTTCGAGTAGGGATGAATCGATTTATGATGGTAATAGCGGATTGCCCAATCAACGAAATTGAAAATCGTACTGGTGAGTATCAGCTATTGGTGATGCGTGAAATTCACTCCAAAGATCTGAGTGAACAGTTAACTTGCGAACACTCTTACCTGAACACACGTCAAGGAGAGCAGCGCTTGGCAAATCTATATCTATCGCTTTCCACTGGATTGACTGAGCATAAAGATAATGTTCAGCCAATCGACAGGTTTAGAAGTAAGGCGTAAGTTATAATCCCTATCTATGTAAGAGAGCTTAATACTTGTTGTTTGTCACTTAAGTAGTTGCTTAGTCCATTGGCTCTAAGATCACAGGCCGGGCAATCACCGCAGCCCTCTCCCACGATACCGTTATAACAAGTTAATGTATGCTGTTTGACCAACTCAAGTGCTCCTAGAGAATCCGCCAACGCCCAGGTCTGTGCCTTGTCTAACCACATCAAAGGGGTTTCGATTTTTAACTTTCGATCCATTCCCTGCTCTAATGCACTATTCATTGCTTTTACAAAAGAATCTCTGCAGTCTGGGTATCCTGAGAAGTCAGTTTCACAGACACCTGTAATGACTGAATCCGCTCCAACTTGATACGCATAAATGCCTGCCAATGTTAGGAACAGAATATTGCGTCCAGGAACAAATGAATTTGGCAGTCCATTTTCTTGTAGCTCGTGGGATACTTCAATATCGTCTCTGGTTAGTGAACTAATTGCCAACTCGTTGAGTAGCGTCACATCCATAACCTTGTGAGCGGCAACACCTAACTGATCAGCCAATGACTTTGCCACTTCAATTTCTTGGCGATGACGTTGCCCATAATCAAAGGTAATGGCATGAACTTCCTCATAGTTTTGAAGAGCTTGAACTAAACACGTTGTGGAGTCTTGACCACCACTAAATACTACAACCGCTTTTGACATGATCACTCCTAGGCAATATTGAGATATTTGTGAGTTTGAACTGATAAACGCCAGTTATTTTTGATGCAGTGCGTCATACATAACTCTGTGGCTCGCTTTTTCTGGCTAATTGGTTGTAAGGCAACTGATACTGAAGACTGATGTTGCTTTCTGCCTAATAAAGCATGCAAGCTATCAATATCTTTCTCTGTTCCAACTGGATGCTTAATCTCATTTGCCCTTTGCAGAGCTTGGTCCAATATTTCCTTCTTGCCCTTCATCGCCACTTTTGGTGACACCGTCACCCAACTATCATCCGAAACCACCACTAAACTTGTACCACTGGTTTCAATTTGACAACGACAGCCCAGCTTTTCAAATGCGTGCGTCAACGGAATCAAATTGTAGTCACAAGGCTCACCCCCCGTGATCACGATGTGTTTTGCAGAATAGCCCTGCTGTTGATACATGAAAACGATGTCATCGGCGGATGCAGAACACCATTTAGGATCGTCTGATTGCTTGACGATAATCTCTCCAAAGGTCTGTTCGCCTTTCGAATCGATTTCCCACGTTTGTTTGGTATCACACCAAGCACACCCGACTTGGCATCCTTGCAAACGAATGAAAACCGAAGGTACACCTGTGAACACACCCTCACCTTGTATGGTTTCAAACATTTCATTTACTTTATACAAGTTACCGCCTCAATACTGGGAGAAAGAAAATGGACGCCGACCATAAATAACCCGCAGCAAAAGATCAACCTCTTCCTATACAAAGTAGGCTATGCCAGTATGGAAGTAGACATTTAACCTATTGGATTAACGAAAAATGTATCAACTTCTTGCCATCGACATGGATGGCACTTTGCTCACGTCGGACAAGCAATTAACTCAACGAACTATAGAAGCTGTTCAAGAGGCAAAAGCTAAGGGTGTCAAAGTAGTGTTGGCCTCCGGCAGGCCGTTTGTTGGCATGAAGCCCTACTTAGATCAGTTGGGAATCTGTGGCGAGAACGAATATGTAATCAGCTTTAATGGTTCAATTGCTTATCAGCTTTCTGATATGTCACCTATTTATCAAGCGACACTCAATGGCAAAGCGGCCAAAGAAGTACTAAATGTCGCAACGTCTATTGGCCTGCATTTTCATGCTTTTAGCGAGAAGCTGGGTGCAATCACACCGAAAATGAACCCTTATACCTACAAAGAGACCTTAGTGAACAAAATAGAGGTTATTGAGGTCGATTTTTCTGAGCTAGACGACGAACACCCAATAATTAAAACATTAGCAGTAGGAGAACCGTCAGACGTTACTGCGGCTCGTTTAAAGGTTCCCAATGAAATGCACGAGAAATACGCTATTGTGCAAAGTGCACCTTACTTTTTGGAGTTCTTAAATCCTAATGCGAGCAAAGGAAACGCGTTAGCAAAAGTATGTCAAATGCTCGATATTGATTCAGACAAAGTCATTGCTTTTGGTGATGCGCAAAATGATAACTCTATGCTTAAATTTGCAGGTTTAGGAGTTGCCATGGGTAATGCCATGGAAGAAACCAAACAGGTTGCAAACCTAATAGCGGAAAGCAATAACGATGACGGTGTTGCAAAGATCATTGAAGGTTACGTTTTGTAACCTAGTTTTTTCATTTAATGTCAGGCATCGAGTTAACTCGCTGCCTGACACAAATTTGTTTACTTGGTTTCGCTTAGACTCTTTAGACGCGTAGTGCTTAGCGTAAAAATGATCAGTGGGTATAGCGATACCATCACCAACAAAGACCACAAACCACTAAATGACACCAAATAGGCAATCAGTTGGCTCATCCCGAACACTGCCAACGTTGCGACAATCGCGGTTGAAGATATGGTCAGTTTCTCAGTTTGATTCTTAACTGGCAAAAACAATCTAAGCGCCGCCAATGTCACCAGCACGGCCAACCAAACCATGAAATCTGGCTCCGGCCAAATCACTACCAATACCACTGATATAATCGCAACCGCCACCCAAGTTCCTAAACCAGAAACAACTTTGAACAAATCAAGTTCCGATTTTTTAGCTAAACGGGAAAAATGCCAAGCCACTAAGCTGCCAATAAACAAACCGGCGACCAGATCAATAATGTAAGCCGCCCCTAATAGATACGCACTCGCGCTATACAAAGACACTAACACCAGTGCCACAAGGTTAAACTTGTGTTGCCAGCGGTTATCAACGATAGGTTTAAGCATCCAATAAAACGCGATAATCACACCGATTATAATGTTCGGAAAACTAAAAGCAGCTAAATCCTCGTAACCCGCTTGAGGAATGAATGCCGTCGGAGACGGCCACAGAAGCCCTTTTTGCGCTATCAAGCTTAATAAACTAACACTTACTGTGGCTAGTATAGTCTTATCCATCTCGTGTAAACCGTATTTAACACCAACAAAAGCGATAACAGCTACTAATAGAAATGGCGTAAACAAGTGGTAAACAACAAGAGCTTTCGTTTTAAAGGCTTCAAAGGCTTCTGCGCCCAGTACAGAGAACAGTGTTTGATTCACACTTAATAGCAGCTCTAGCTCCGATTTTTGAATCGGCGAGTGCTGTGCATCGATTAAATGGGGTTGCAGCACAACATCCTGGCTTGGTATTTGTTGAAAAAGCTCAAGAATTTTGGGCCATGACTCACTATAGCGATAGTCTTTTGGATTAAGAAAATCAGGTTCTAACAAGGTGGCCGAGTGGGACTCAACACCGTAATGTGGTGCGAACCACATCGGGATGCTCCATCCATTAAACTGGTTGTTAGCGTCAATCGCGACAATCTCAGATTGAGATACACATTCGAATACTTCAGAACGGTCTACTCGTCCAAGAGAACGGACCGCCTCTACCACTAATCCCGTTTCTTCCCAGGTTTCACGAACTGCTGTTTGGGCGTGACTCTCTCCCGTTTTAATCCCTCCACCAGGTAATGAAAGTTTGTCTGTCATTACCTCATGAAATAGCACAATTCGGTTTTGTGCTTTGATCAAACATAAAGCGCCTTTGATCGATGGCTCGGTAGTGTTTGCTGACACTAGTAAGGGAAACAAGCTTAATAGACAAGCCAAGATTCGAGTAGTTAGTTTTGACATAGATATACTGAGTTAAATAGGCTTACGAAGCCAATTGATGTGATGAGAAAAACCTGAGCTTTGATACAATGCCATGGCACTTGGGTTGTCTTGCCACACCTCAACAAATAGTTGTTTTGCGCCACATTCTTTAAGACGAGACTCAATTTCACTTATTAGAGCTTTGGCAATTCCAAGCTGACGATATTCCGGTACTACATAGAGCTCATCAATACTGCCCATCAAAATCGCTTTTGAAACAGTCGAGTTCAGTTCACAAAAGTGCCCCGTTATAAAGCCGACAATTCTGTTTTCCTGCCGAGCGCACAACACCAAGCATTCTGGTGTATCTAAATAACGAGAGATACTTTTTAGTGTTTCGATGTCCGCAGCGGATTTAAAAAGATCTGGAGACAAAGCATGATGTTCATCATGTAATTCAAACATCATCGAGTTGAGCTGTTGCAAGTCACGCTGAGTCGCTGAAGTGATGGAACAAATTGACATAGACAAACCAGTTAGGTAGATGCCAGTATCTTACCCTCAAACCATACTGTGTTGTGAACTTTTGTTAGGTAACGCCTCATTGCTCTCACATTGTTTGCGCTGCGACAAAAACGAGCAAAGCAACCCACCAATGATTGCTTTGCTATAAATGATGACCTGACTGTCTGTGAATTAGTCGTTGAGCAACGCAGCTTCGAGCTCGTTCAGGCTCGCCGCATCGTCTATTGTGGAAGGTACAATGTAGTCTTCTCCATCAGCTATCTGTTTAATGACTCGGCGTAGAATTTTGCCCGAGCGAGTTTTGGGCAGACGATCAACGACAATAGCTTGTTTAAAGCAAGCAACGGCGCCTATTTCCTCCCTTACTTTTGTCACTAACTCCTTTTCGAGCTCGCTGTCTTCAACAGATACGCCATCTTTTAACACAACAAAGCCAAGCGGTAACTGCCCTTTAAGCTCATCGTGAATGCCAACAACCGCACATTCTGCAACCGCTTCATGGCCACCCACCACTTCTTCCATTTCACCTGTGGATAAGCGATGACCTGCCACATTAATCACATCGTCTATTCGCCCCATGATGAACAAATAGCCGTCTTCATCAAAATAGCCGCCATCGCCAGACACATAGTAACCCGGAAATTGCGTTAGATAGCCCGATTCAAACCTTTCGTGATTGCGCCAAATTGTCGGTAAACAACTCGGCGGGAGCGGTCTCTTAATGGCAACAAAACCCTGTGTTAGCAGGCTATTTTTTTCACCCATTTCGTTTAGAATTTCGACTTGATAGCCCGGCAACGGCTTGGTCGCTGAACCCGGTTTAACGCGCATTTTTTCAAGTCCTGTCGGATTGCCGGCTATCGCCCAGCCCGTTTCGGTTTGCCACCAGTGGTCAATCACGGGCTTACCAGTTTTCTCGGTCACCCACTCAAGTGTTGGTGGGTCTAAGCGTTCACCAGCCATGAAAATTTGTTTTACACTACTCAAATCGTATTGCCTGATGAAGGCTCCATCGGGATCTTCTTTTTTGATGGCTCGAAACGCTGTTGGTGCTGAAAACAATACATTGACTTTGTGCTCTTCACACACCCGCCAAAATGCACCTGGATCTGGTGTTTTCACTGGCTTGCCTTCGAATAAGACCGAAGTACAACCATAAATTAAAGGCGCATAGACGATATAAGAATGCCCCACCACCCAACCCACATCCGATGCAGCCCAAAACACACCATCTTTTGGCATGTCATAAACCACTTGCATTGAGTAGTACATCGCCACAGCATGACTACCATTTTCACGGACCACTCCTTTTGGTTTTCCCGTGGTACCAGAGGTATACAAAATATACAAAGGATCCGTGCTGGCTACTGGTACACAATCATGTGGCTGTGCTGATCTTAGTTCTTGTTGCCAATCATAATCGCGTTCTGGATTGAGCTGCGCAATTTGTTGTTCACGCTGCCAAACCAACACAGAATCGGGTTTCCACCGACTCTCTGTTATCGCTTGGTCAACAATGGGTTTGTATGCCAACACTTTGTCCACTTCCACACCACAAGACGCAGTGAGTACCACTTTAGGTTCAGCATCTTCTATCCGAACTGATAACTCGTTAGGGGCGAAGCCACCAAATACAACGGAATGAATCGCGCCGAGCCGTGCACAGGCCAACATACCAATTACTGCTTGGGGGATCATGGGCATATAAATAATAACCCGATCACCCTTGCCAACACCATGTGCTGCTAACATACCAGCCGCGGCGGCCACTTCATCTCGTAGTTCGCCGTAAGTAAAACGCTGTTTGGTGTTGGTCACCGGCGAATCGTAAATCAAGGCTGTATTATTTTCTCGGCCTTGATTGCAATGAAAGTCTAATGCGAGCCAAGCAGTGTTCATTACCCCGTCTGGAAACCAACGTTCAATGCCATTGCTATCCGATTGAAGTCCAACTTGCGGCGCCTTAAACCAATCAATCGATTTTGCCTGATGTAACCAGTAGCCTTGAGGATCATTGGCCGCTTGGTCGTACTCAGTTTGGTAATGAGACATTGCTCACCTCCCGCTAGTTGATAACGAACAAATCCATAAACTCATTGACTGGCAAAGAGTTAAGTTGTTTAGGTGCTTTACAAACATTGAAAATATGCTCAGCTTTGTGGCTTGGGAATCGAGTCTGTAAACTACGCATAAACTTGTTTTCCAGAACTGGAATACCTTCTTCTCGACGTCGTCGATGGCCAATCGGATATTCGACTTCCACTTTGTCAGTGTTGGTACCATCATTGAAAAACACTTGGATCGCATTGGCTATCGAACGTTTGTCTGACTCTAAGTACTCTCTTGAGTATCTGGAATCTTCAACGATGTGCATTTTTTCTCTTAGCTCATCAATCAATGGATTGGAGGTGTGGAAATCATCTTCATAATGCTCGGCAACGAGATCCCCGAAAATAAGAGGCACAGCGACCATATACTGTAAACAGTGGTCACGGTCAGCTGGATTGGCTAACTCACCTTGCTTGGAAATAATTCGAATCGCAGATTCATGTGTGGTTATTTCGATGCGTTCAATGTCATTGAGTCTGTCTTTGATTTGCGAATGTAACTTTACGGCGCACTCAACCGCAGTCTGAGCATGAAACTCGGCAGGGAAAGAGATCTTGAACAAAATGTTTTCCATCACGTAACTTGAAAACTCTTGTTTCAGTTGGAATGCTTCGCCGTTAAACAGAACATCGTAGTAACCCCACTTGGGTGCGCTCAACACTGTTGGGATACCCATCTCACCTTTCATGGAAATCATTGCCAGTCTAACCGCACGAGAGGTCGCATCTCCTGCTGCCCATGATTTTCTGGATCCCGCGTTTGGCGCATGGCGATAGGTACGCAACGCACATCCGTCGACCCAAGCTTGAGACACCGCGTCGATGACTTGTTGCTTGCTGCCTCCTAGCATATGAGTAACTACAGCGGTTGAAGCAACGCGGACCAGCAACACATGGTCTAAGCCCACTCGGTTGTAACTGTTCTCTAACGCCAATACTCCCTGAATTTCATGGGCTTTAACCATGGCTACCAGCACATCTTGCATGGTTAACGGTGGTTTTCCTTGTGAAACTGCTACTCGGCTCAAGTAGTCAGCTGTGGCTAGGATACCGCCCAAGTTATCTGACGGATGTCCCCACTCTGCCGCGAGCCAAGTATCATTAAAGTCAAGCCAGCGAATAATACATCCAATGTTAAATGCTGCAGTTACTGGGTCTAACTCGTGAGATGTTCCGGGCACTCTAGCGCCATTGACAACTGTGGTCCCCGGAACTATGGGGCCTAAGTGCTTAGTACATTCAGGAAACCTCAGTGCCAGTAACCCACAACCTAGCGTGTCCATTAAACAATTTCGCGCCGTATCCAAGGCTTCTTCTGACGTGATGGACCCATCACAAACGTACTCTGCAATTTTGATTAACAGCGCATCCGGCGCTTGACGTTGATTGAATTCGACGTTTTGACTCATGGTAACTTCCTTATCTTTTGTCTATTGGCAACCAATCTTGGTGCTCAGGCCCGATGTAATCGGCACTCGGTCTAATAATTCGATTGTTGGCGCGTTGCTCATAAATGTGTGCAGCCCAGCCAGTCAATCGACTCATAACAAAGATCGGAGTGAACAACTTGGTGGGTATACCCATATAGTGATAAGCGGACGCATGAAAAAAATCGGCATTACAGAACAGGTTTTTTTCGCGCTTCATTACCGATTCAACCCGCTCTGATACTCGATAAAGTGAATCGTCATTTTGAGAGAGTGACAGCTCCTTTGACCACTGTTTTATCAGGGCATTTCGTGGGTCACTGGTTCGGTAAACTGCATGACCAAACCCCATGATTTTTTCTTTGTTGGCGAGCTTTTCTAAGATCTTTTGCTCTGCCTCATCAGGTGTCTTCCAATCTTTAATCATATCCATCGCCGCTTCATTCGCCCCGCCATGTAAGGGTCCGCGAAGCGTCCCAATGGCTGACGCAATACAGGAATGGATGTCGGATAACGTGGACGCGCACACCCTAGCGGCAAACGTTGAAGCATTAAACTCATGCTCTGCATAAAGGATCAGCGAGCAGTGCATCACTTTTCGGTGTAACTCTGACGGTGTATTGCCAGTAAGCAGTTTTAGGAAATAGCCACCCGTCGTTTTTTCATCATTGTCTTGCGTCTCAATTCGAATCCCTTCATGACTAAATCGATACCAGTAGCAAATAATGGCTGGGAACAATGCCAACATGCGCTCAGTCACATCGAGTTGCTGTGAAAAGCTCTGTTCCTGTTCCAAGTTGCCTAATACCGAGCATCCCGTTCGCATGACATCCATTGGATGAGCGCTAGACGGAATCAACTCCAGTGCTTGCTTTAATGCTTGAGGGAGACCGCGCTGTTTAATCAGCCTATCGGTAAAATCGAACAATTCAGTTTGGTTTGGAAGAGTGCCGTGTAGCAGTAAATAGGCAACTTCTTCAAACGTCGCATGCGTTGCGAGATCGGTGATGTCGTAACCACGATATGTCAGTCCAGTGCCAGACTTACCGACGGTACACAACGCCGTTTCACCAGCACTTTGCCCGCGAAGGCCTGCGCCGCTGAGAGCTTGGGTAGTCATAATTGACCTCCTTTTGGCTGATTCCTGTGCTCTCTTTGGAGCTATTATGAAAAAATCAGCATTCACGTTATTGGATATAGCTTTTTTGTTTTACTGAGATTCGTTATTTGCTCTCAAAAAGAGAGTCTAATTTTTGTTCGTAGTCGTGATAATTTAGATAGTTGTACAGCTCGCTTCTTGTCTGCATCGAATCGAGGAGTTGAGTCTGATCACCAACTCGCAGTAAATGTTGATAGACATTTTCGGCTGCCTTATTCATTGCTCTAAACGCAGAGAGCGGATATAGCACCATATCCACGCCGCACTCAGACAATTCCGTTGTATTGTATAAAGGGGTTTGACCAAACTCGGTAATATTGGCGAGCACTGGAATGGTCCGACCAAATTCTGATTTGAGGGCGAGACTAAATGCTCTGTATTGGTTCAACTGATTCATTGCTTCTGGAAAAATCATGTCGGCACCTGCGTTAACACAGGCAATGGCTCGCTCGATTGCGCTATCAATACCTTCAACCGCCAGTGCATCGGTTCTTGCCATAATCACAAAGTCTGGATCGAGTCTCGCGTCTATCGCTGCTTTAATTCGATCCACCATTTCAGTTTGACTGACTATTGCTTTATTTGGCCTGTGCCCACAGCGTTTTTGAGCAACCTGGTCTTCTATATGTACTGCTGCTACACCCACTTTTTCCATTGCTTTGATGGTTCTCGCAATATTGAACGCGCCACCAAAACCGGTATCGATATCAACAAGCAAGGGAAGTTCACTAGCATTGGTTATTCGTTCAGCATCAGCCACCACATCATTCAACGAAGTCATACCAAGGTCAGGTAGACCATACGAAGCATTAGCGACTCCAGCCCCAGATAAATAAAGAGCTTTGTGGCCAATTTGTTCTGCCATCATGGCACAATACGCATTGACCGCTCCTACTATCTGTAGTGGCTTGTTTTGCTCGATCGCCGCTCTAAACTTTGCGCCCTGAGAGTTTGTTATTGCCATGGTATTTATGCTCCGTTTAGTTGTCTTGCTGATGATCTTGAATACTAGTTTCAATTAGCTTTCTACTACCTGAGATATGTCTGCGCATCAGCATTTCCGCAAGCTCTTCATCTCGATTTGCAATTGCTTGTAAAATAAATTTGTGTTCTTGCAGTGCATTGACAGGCCTAGAGTGAGAAGTCGGAGATTGATATCGGTACATTCTTAGTAGGTGATAGAGTTCCCCACACAGCACTCTGAACAAGTGCTGATTTCGGCTTGCTTTTATGATTCTGTAGTGAAAATCGAAGTCACCGTGTTGGTGGAAATAGGATTCACCGTCTACCTTATCAACGTGTTTTGAATGTGTTTCTAGTAGGTTGTTTAGTTCTTCGACTTCGCTATCAGATATATTTCTAGCCGCGCAACGTGCCGCCATCCCCTCTAGCGCTTCTCTGACTGCGTAGAGTTCAGTTAACTTCTCTTTACTTAACGAAACGACTCTTGCGCCAACGTGAGGTATGCGTTCGATCAATCCCAACCCTTCGATTCTCATAATCGCTTCGCGCAAAGGACCACGGCTGACGGAAAAACGTTTAGATAACTCAGGTTCAGAAATCTTTTCGCCCGCGCCCATTTGACCGCTCACGATAGCCTCTACCAGCTGTTCAGTAATTCCCTGTGATTTTGTTGTTTCCGGTGTGGTAACTTGTAAAACGTCTTGACTCATATTGTCGACACTTACCCAATCAATGCTTAATAAATAACCTTTAATAAGCTTACTATAGACCACATTGTCGACAATTAGACTTAGGTAGCATCTTTTACTTGAAGTTTTATAGATAAAAAAAGCCAACCGAAAAGGTTGGCAAGTTAAGGTAAGGTGAAACTCTTTGTCTCCGTGACTAGAGAAAAACTACACTTCGCTGGGCAGGGTGATTCGTTTATGGCCAACCACAATGCGATGTTGTTCGTGCATTGCTTTAAGTTTGGCTTTTCTCTCTTCAGCGCTTAAATCACCGTGATATTCTTCAATCATTCCTTGTAGCATTGACTTCAACTGACTAGATTGTTGTTGAGCTTGCTGGCAGACTTCTTTAGTCGCACGTATTTTCGCTCGTGCATCTTGGTAAATTTGGCTCATGCGTGAACTTCTCCCTGTTTTTGTGAAGTAAGCTGATAAACATTAATGCGGTTGAGTGTGCAATCTGGCAGAAATACCAAATCACCATGAACGTGAAGTAAATACGGCATCCAAAGCTGTCCTTTGCTTGGATCTGCTCCAAAGCCGTTGAAGCTGGTTACGAACTGCCCATCTGTATCAAATATTTTGATGGCTCTATTAACCAGGTCTGAAACAAACAGCCTGTTGTCTTGGTATTCGATACTGGTCGGTAAAAAGAAGTTATCGTTATCAACGCCATAACCCGCTTTACCAAAACTTTGAATCCACTTTCCTTTACTGCTCAGCTTAACAATTCGGTTGTTAGCTTGGTCAGAAACATAAATATTGCCAAGCTCATCCACGGCTAAGTCAGTTGGAGTATCAAACTGATTTTTGCCGTGTCCAAGTTTTCCGTAGTTGGCTAAATGGACTCCTTGACCAAACTCGTCAAGCTTCCACCTTGAGATCCGGTTATTGGCTGAATCGGCAATCAAAATATCGTTGGTCAGCGGGCACACAGTTATACCCTGTGGGTTATGCAGCTCAGTTTTTCCTCTTCCCATGTCCGCAAAAACTGAGTACGGGACTAGTTCGTCAATTAACGTATCATATTGATAAATAGTGACAATTCCAGTTAGATAATTAGTCACCAAAAGCAAAGGTAGTTGAGGAGCAATGCATCCCGGGAGCGCGTGTTTTGGTTGATAACGACAGACACCCAGTGAGCCCGGAAGCAGAGGTAGACTGTTGGGTTCTGCTGCAAACTCACTCGCGCGATCAGCCGATTGCATTTGAAAGTTTCCAGAATCGACTAACCACAATAGCTCTTTCGGATTTTCAGGAGAATCTTGAAATAGAATACGTAGCCACGATTGCTGCCAGCGCTGCATCCATTCAAGCTGCGTTGTTACCGCCATTTGACTCCAAGTACTCAAATGATGGGGAACCATTTTTTCTAGTAGATTCCATTGATGGTTAACGTTATCCAGTAATTTTTGATGATAGTCGACCACAGGATGCTGATTTGTTGGTTTGGACCAGCCACTAACTTGCCCCGCTGCTGAAGTGACAAAATGAAATTGCCCTTCTCCATCGCGTTCATCACCAATCACTTGGTCGACTTCAGCGAAGTTTAAATTATCTTTAGATAAATCTTTCCAATTAAAGCGATGCACCTGTAATTGAGCTAAGAAGGGCTCTGTGACTAGCCATTCGGAGTTCTCGCGCCCTTTGGTTATCTGCACGGGTGCGAACACGCCTCCCAGATAGCCTGCTAAATCGCCATTGGAATCATAAACCCCTATTTGATTGTCTCTTGCGCCGGGTACCAATACTTTGTCGTCGATAACGGCTACGCCACGAGCCAATTTGATACCTTCAATGCAAGGTGAACCATTGGCAAAGTTTATTGGATTCCCTTCCCAATCGCAGCGCACGATGTTCGAACATCCCGTGTTGGCAATATACAAGTTTCCAGCGGAATCCGTGTCAACGCCTTGCGGCCACAAAAATTTCTGCGGATTGTCGTCACCGACATGATGGATTTCACGAAGTATTTCACCATCTTCTGAGAAAATTACCAGTCGACTAGCCCCTTCATCACCTTCATAAAATTCATCGGCAACGCAGAGTTTTCCATCGTGAAACGCTAAACCATTTGGCCCTTTCAAATTGACAGGGTCTCCATGACCAAATGACTTGAGCGCGACAATATCTAGACCTTGATCGTATTCTAAAATTTGAACTCGAGTATTAGCTATATCACTAACATACATCCAGTTTTCAGTGGGATGCGGAAGAAGACGAAATGGCATGTTGAACTCACCCAAACCAGATCCGGTTTGTCCAAAACTCGCAATAATGTTTTTCAAGTCATTATCAAAAATCAAAATGCGGTTGTTGGCCGTATCTGCAAGCCAAATATTGCCATAATGATCGATGGCATTTCCAACTGGGGTGTTGAGCGTAATTCCACTATTGATGGTACGTGGCAAACGGCCGACCTGATGTTCAACAGAACCGATGAATGTTCGAAACTCGAGCTCCATTTCCAATCTCCTTGAGGTAAGTCTTTTGAAAATAGCAGCGCTAGTTTGGGTTTTTGGGCTATTTGCTAGCCCAAAACATGATTTGTGATTTAGTGAACAAGAATGACCAACAGTGCTGTCAATCTTATTAATCTAAGTTGAAGTGTATTATTTAGGCTTGTTCCGATAATACCTCGTCTTTCATCGTATTCTGCTTACTATCCCAGTTTTCGACTTTGGTATAGAGCGCAATCATCACAACACAAGCAAGAATACACAAAGACCATAGCCAATTAGGGTTCCACGTTTGCAGCATCACACCACCCACCAAAGGTGCTAGAGCAAATCCGAGTGAATAAACAGTAGAAGCACCGAAGTAAGAGCCACGTAAATGATCAGGTGCGACTTTATCAATTTGCACACTCAATGTTGGGAATGCAATCACCTCCCCAATCGCAATAACAAAACAGCTCAGTACCCACCCGGCTACCCAGTTTTCTGGAGTAATCAGAAAACCTGTCAACCCAATTGTCATCAATAACATTCCAATTTGTGTTCTTTTAAACAAAGGGAATCGCTCCATCAATTTGAGAAGCGGAAACTGGAAGATAATTATGGTCAAGGTATTTACGATTACGAGTGCAGCGATGAGTTTCGCAGCATACTCAATGTCAGTTCGAATCAATACTTGCGGTAGCGATGATTCTAACTGGCCGTATATAAACATCATCAACAAGTTAGCCACGACCAGTAAACGGAATATTTTGTCGCGAGCGATGACTTTCATAGTGCCACGAAAATTAGGTAGTTCCGCTGAACTGGCATCTTTGCTTTTTTCAGGCCATTTTATAAAACACACCCAAAACCAAACCATAAACATCAGATACACGAACCCAGTAGCAATGAACAGTAACTGAGGCTTGGATAACGCCAATGTTATCCCGATGAGCGGCCCAATTGCCCCGCCAAGATTGATCAAAAAGTAGCGAATGTTCAGTGCGAGTTCTCTATCTTGAGAGTCCGTTAGATTGTCACCAATGAGTGCTTTAGTTGGCGACTCGATCATGGCTCGCATCAAACCACAAATATTTATAAAAACCGCAAACTGCCATAATTCAGCGGAAATACCTATCCCAGTATAACCAATTGACGCTAACAACGCGCCTAGAATAATCATCCATTTCCGACCCAGTTTGTCCGATAGATAGCCGGCAAACAAACCCGCAATTACGCCAACAACGGCAGAGCCAGCCAACATAGCGCCGACTTCGATTTCTGAAGCACCATAATCGCGATACAAAAAGACAATGAGAAATGGCCAGGCCATAAAATAACTGGTTCGTGCGACCAGTGTTCCAATGAGAGCGCTCCAAATAATTGGGTTAAAACGACTTAACCTCTCCCTTTTAAACAAGCTTTCTACCTTTTGTTCCATCTTGGCTCCCTACTACTTAGAATCAACGTCATAGTAAGCCGCTTATCTCGAAACAAAAAGACACAAATTCTTATAAGTTTGTAAGTACAGCTTATAGTGTTTCCAATATTGGCAAAGGATAGTTATATAAACCGAATTAGCTTTGAATTAGCGGGTTTCTTAACGAAAGAAATGAAAAAGGCCGCAGATATGCGGCCTTAAAAGAGATTGTCTGTACTTACGACTTAGGGTCAATCGCTTCTTGCAGACCGTCACCTAAGAAGTTAATAGTGATTACGGTAAACAACACCATTAGACCTGGGTATACCGCTGCCATTGGGTAGCTCCACATCGCTTCACGGGCGGTTTGAAGCATGTTACCCCATGACGGTGTTGGTGGGTTGATACCAAAACCTAGGAAACTCAACGCACTTTCCGTCAAGATTGCACCACCGATACCTAGCGTTGTTGCAGTAATAACTGGTGCAATTACGTTAGGCACGATATGACGTAGCATGATGAAAGTATGACTAGCACCATAACCAATCGCGGCTTGCACGTATTCACGATGTTTGACTGATAGCGTGTTTGAACGAACCAAACGCGCTGCAAACGGCCAACCAAGCATAGAAAGAACAAATACAAGGCGGTAAATACTAAACTCATCAGAGCGAACCAACTCTTCAGAAAAGCCCAACTTAGTCATGTCGATACTTTGAATAAGGATCAAAAGCATGATGCTTGGCAAACTGATGATGAAGTCAGCTGTACGCATGATAAAGGCATCAACCTTACCACCGTAATAACCCGCCATTACACCGAGTAACGTACCGATCAACGAAGTAGTCAGTGCTGCCATGAAAGCAAACGTTAGTGAAACTTGGCCACCAAGCAATAGACGAGTAAAAATGTCACGACCTAGTTCATCGGTTCCCAGTACGTGTTCATCCGTTGGCCCTTCAAAACGACCAAACAAATCATCTTCGAAAGGATCGACACCCATCCAATCAGCAATAATGTTGGCACCAAAACACACAATGGTCAGCACCACCAAGAATGCCAAAGATACCATTGCTAATTTATGGCGAGACAGACGCTGCCAGACTTGTACCCATGGATTCTGGCTACGGTTTGCAATATAGCTCATTATTTGCCCCCCTTAGTCAAATCAATACGTGGGTCTACTTTCGAATAAAGAATGTCCGCAATAAAGTTCATTACAAGAATGGCAACGGTTGCCACCATGAAACAAAGCATTGCAACGTTGTAGTCGTTACCGCTGATAGAATCTACAGTAAGCTTACCTATACCCGGCCAGCTGAAAATAGTTTCGGTTAGCACCGCGCCACTCATTAGAGTCGCAACATCCATCGCTAGTACAGTTATCATCGGTAGCATGCCGTTTTTCAAACAATGTTTGAAAAGCACACGTTTCGAAGATGCACCTTTAGCCTTTGCAGTTCGCACAAAATCTTGACGGAATACTTCCAACATACTTGAACGCATAAAACGCGAAATAGAGGCAATAGAAAGCAGCGTCAGACTCAAAATAGGCAGAATCATATAACGCAGTTTTTCAAAGCCTTCCGCGCCTTCAGCAGCGCCCGTGCCACCTGCAGGGAAGATTGGGATCATTACTGAGAACACCATGATCAACATCAGTGCAAGCCACGCCGCTGGTGTGGACAAGAACACATAAGTTAAACCTGAGATGATGTAGTCCGTCGCTTTGTTTTGTTTTACCGCACAGATAATACCTACTGGTAAGGCAATCAAAATTGATAAAACTGTACCCGAGCCTACGAGTAGCAATGTATTTTTCATTGCATCCCACAGTACGTCGATTGCAGGCTGAGAGAACATACGCGAGTAGCCAAGTTCACCTTGCAACGCGTCACCGAGCCACAAAAAGTAGCGAACGTAGACTGGCTTATCTAAGCCGTGTTCAGCTTTTAAGCGGGCAATGTCTTCACTAGTGATATCTGGGTTATCTTGAACCAGCATATCAATAGGGTCACCCGGCATTAAGCCCATTAGGTTGTACGCAGCAAATGACGCTAGAAAAAGTACTAGCAGCATTTGAAGCAGACGAGAAAATAAAAATCGTTTCATTGCTCAAATCCTCAGTACTTATTTCGTTGCATTGCGGCGACGCGCGTTACCAATGTCCGGCACGGCATTTAGCAGCTCACGACTGTATTCGTGCTGCGGATTGGCGAAGAAGTCATCACGAGATGCTTGCTCAACAATCTCACCGTGTTTCACTACGACAACTTCATCAGCTAAGTGGTAAACCACCGCCATGTCGTGACTAATGAAGAAAAACGCGATTCCGTGTTCTTCCTGAAGGTCTTTAAACAAGTTAAGGATCTGAGATTGAACTGATACATCAAGCGCTGACAATGGTTCATCCGCTATGATCAACTCGGGCTTAAGCATAAGCGCACGAGCAATTGCAATACGTTGACGTTGACCACCGGAGAACTCGTGCGGGTACTTGGTCAATACATCTTCATGCATCCCAACCCACTCAAGAACTTCTAGCGCGCGTGCTCGTTGCGATTCCTTGTTACCAATTTTGTTTACCTTCATTGGTTCAACCAAAGAAGCCAAAATAGGCATTCTTGGGTTCAATGCGGAATACGGGTCTTGGAAAACAAAGCCGATTTTTTCGCGCAGCGGGCGCTGAGCTTTAAATGGCAGGCTCGTAATCTCAGTTCCGTTAAGAATGATTTCACCAGAATCAGGCTGCATTAACATACCAACCATGCGACCTAGTGTTGACTTACCAGAACCAGACTCACCTACTACGGCAAGAGTTTTGCCAGCTTCTAGGTTTAGTGACACGTTTTTAGTCACGTGCAGATACTGTGGCTTGTCACCAAAGATCGAACCTGGATCAAGCAAAAACGACTTGTTCAGGTTTTTAATTTGAAGCATTGCCATTACTTAGCGCCTCCTTCACGTTCTAGGTTGCGCTGTTTCGCACGCTCTACATAACTGTCGTAAAGCTCTGGACAGCGATCGCGGAACGTATAGTTTGGTCCACGCATATCTAGAGGAGGAACACTTCCTGGGATAGCCGGTAGGCGTTTTACATCAACGCCAACACGAGGGATCGTATCCATCAACGCTTGAGTGTAAGGATGCTGAGGGTTGTCAAAGATTTCGTTTACGTCTGCACACTCGACGACTTGGCCAGCGTACATAACCATAACTCGGTCTGAAATCTGAGATACGACACCAAGTGAGTGACTGATAAATTGAATCGCTGTTCCCGTGGTTTCACGTAACTCCTCAAGCAAGTCCAATACTTGGGCCTGAACAGTTACGTCAAGTGCCGTTGTAGGCTCATCTGCAATTAGCAGCTTTGGCTTACAAGCCAATGCCATTGCAATCATCACACGTTGACGCATACCACCAGATAGTTCGTGTGGATAGGCTTTTGCTCGTTTTTCCGGATACGGAATATGAACTTGCTTAAGCATATCGATAGCGCGGTCCATTGCATCTTTTTTGTTCATGCCTTCGTGAATGATGAACATTTCTGCAACTTGGTCGCCCACGGTCACTACCGGATTCAAAGCTGTCATTGGCTCCTGGAAGATCATGCCAATGCCTTCACCACGAATTTTTTGGTAGTGCTTCTCTGGAAGCCCGACAAGATTTTGTCCCATAAAGGCAATCTCACCAGACAGTTTAAGTTTTTTGTCTAACAAGCCCATCACAGACAGGGAAGTTAGCGATTTACCACAACCTGATTCACCCACGATACCGAGGATTTCACCAGATTTGATTTGATAACTGATGTTGTTCACAGCAAGGTGTGGC
Source organism: Vibrio sp. ABH4_348 (assembly GCF_056159765.1). Classification (NCBI taxonomy): domain Bacteria; kingdom Pseudomonadati; phylum Pseudomonadota; class Gammaproteobacteria; order Vibrionales; family Vibrionaceae; genus Vibrio; species Vibrio sp. ABH4_348. The sequence goes on from NZ_JBSWVW010000001.1 coordinate 1,459,475, forward strand.
CCGTAGGCCACACACATGTCGCGAACATCAAGAATAATTTCACTCATAATGTTCTTTTAAAACGTGTTTCGCTTATTTGCGGAACCAGTTCTCTGCTGCAAAAGTTGAACCGAACTGATGACCTGTTGGCTCTAGACCACCCAACCAAGTTGGTAGTAGGAATGGTGAAGAACGGTAGTAAAGTGGCAATGCTGGAAGGTCAGCAGCGTAAAGCTCCTGAAGTTCTGCCCAAAGCTTCTTACGCTCTTCAAAGTTTAGTTCTACGCTGATCGCGTCGATTAAACGGTCCATTTCTGGGTTGCTGTAGCCAAGGTAGTTCTGACCAGACCAGCCGTTGTCAGCTGTTGGGATACTGGTTGAGTGAAGTGTTGTTTTTGGCACATTCTCTGGCGAGCTAACCCATGCGAACATCGCTAGGCCTTTGTGCTGACGCTGAGTTAGTGTAGTACCGAAGTAAACACGTGCAGGCTGGTTGTTGATTTCAGCCTTGATACCAATCTTCTTCCACTGACCTTGAGCAAATTGCTGTACAAGCTCACGAGTTTTGTTACCAGCAGTTGTCATGAATTCAAGCTCTAGAGGCTTGCCATCTTTCATTTGAACGCCGTTAACAAGCTCATAGCCCGCTTCTTTCAACAATTCTTTAGCACGTTTTGGATTGTATTCGTACTGCTGAACTTGGTCAGTGTAGATAGCATCTAGTTGTGAAATGTTTGTAGTTGCTACTGGGTTATGGCCTTCAAATAGCTTTTCTGTAATCAGCTTACGATCCAAGCCGTACATGATAGCCTGACGTACACGAATATCAGCTAGGTGCTCGTTTTCAAGCTGAAGGTCTAGGTGCTCGTAGATTGCTGAAGGTACAATTTGAATGTTGTACTTCTCGCCAAACTTCTTCTTAAATTGAAGAGCTTGGTCAAGAGTTAGACCTAATTCACCTGGAATCATGTCTACGTCACCAGATAGCAGATTCGCTTGAAGCGCTTGAGTATCTGATACGATTTTCAACGTTACTTCTTCGAAGTAAGGCTTCTTACCAGGCCAATGTGGATTATTGGTAAGTTTTACAAACTGACCTTGCTTAAGATCACTCACTAAGAATGGAGAGTGGTAAAGACCTGCAGTAGTAGGGTCTGTCACGTACTTAGAGTTTAAGTGGTATTCAGCAGGATTAGCTTTGTAGATTTCTTGCTCAATGTGACGAGGTAACAAATCAGGGATGAAGGTGTTTGCACCGTTGTAGCTGAAGTTAGTCTCGTTTACGTACACTTCTAGAGTACGGTCATTGATAACATTGATTTTTTCGATTTTCTTACGAGTAGTAAGCTGAGAGTTACCTTGCACTGCAGGGTCAGTTACTACGTCGTACCAGAAAAGTGCATCTTCCGTTGTAACCGGAGTACCGTCACCCCAAGTCAAACCTTCACGGAAGGTAACTGTCATTTTGATGCCTTGCTTAGACTCGCCTTCTTTAGCGTTTGGACGGTCAACAATTTCTGCTAGACCATTTTCCAACGTTGGCAGTTCTTCACAAAGGTAACAAACTAGGTTCCAGTCTGCGTCGTAACCTACTGTGTCACGGTGTGCAAAACCCAGTGTGTATGACTTTGCAGTCATCGAGTTAATTTCTGGGTGCAACGTCGACGGATACTGAGTGATACCGATCGTAAGAGACTTATCTTCAGCAGCTTGTGCTGCACCTGTCATACATGCGCCTGCGGCAACCATCGCCAAGGCAAATTTGTTCAATTTCATTTTATTTCTTCCTTTTATTAAATAAGTTGCACTCATTCTTTGAAGTCCATCCAAGAAGTACAGCTTAATTCCTTGTGCTGGGACAACTGCTCAACACATAAATGCAACAAGTTGAAATATCCTTGAGGCAAAAACGCTGCGATCATCTACGCATTATTACAAATAAACAAGTATTTTTTTTTTGCTTTCTATATTAGCTCTCACTATTGAAATCTATGTCCTAACAATTTGTAATAATTAATAGGATGTTGAACTAAAAAACAACACAACAAAAAGTTAACATATCAATATCATACGTTGGTTTTTTAATCAGTTATTACGTGGCTTAAATGCAAGTTACATTAAGAATTTGATACAAAATCTCGGAATATGAACCAACATTGATTTAAAACAACTATGTAATTCTTTCTTCATTAACCTGAATAAGAATTCAAATAACGCGAATAGAAGTAAATGAATACAATTGTACTAACTGGGTTTGAACCCTTCGGTGGTAGTGACGTTAACCCCTCATGGCTGGTAGCAAAAGCCCTCGACGGTTGGCAGCCTGAACCAAACTGGCAGGTGAAAAGTTACCTTTTACCTTGTTCTTTTGGATTGAGCCAAAAGGAAATTGAGCAGATTTCCAATCAAGTTAACCCATCAATTTTTATTTGTTTAGGGCAGGCATCTGGACGAAGTAAAATATCAATAGAAAAGGTTGCGATAAATTATGACGACGCAAGAATACCAGACAATTCTGGTAATCAGCCGACAGATAAACAAGTAATAACTGACGGACCGGACGCGTATTTCACGACGTTACCAATAAAGTCCATCGTAAAAAAATTGATTGATAATAACTTCCCCGCTGAATTATCTCTCTCCGCTGGAAGTTATGTCTGTAATCATGTTTTTTATACAACTCAAAACTTATTACTAAATAAAAATGTGAAATCAGGATTTATTCACATTCCTAATATTCCTCAGCAATCTTTAAATAACAACTTGCCATCAATGCCGCTCGATTTCATTTGTGATGCTATAAAACTCGCTATTATTGAAACCATCAATACCTCGGAAGACATTTCGACCCCGATGGGTAAAACAGAATAAAATTCAATAACTTACAATAACTTCAACATGTCGAATTAGGTGGGACACTTAGATCTATGTGTCCTCCTAATACTGTTTTACACTCAATATAAGCATTCTTTTTCTGCATACCGATTATTCTTGATTTTCATACTATTGTTATTACCATCAATAACAGTAAAACACAAAAAACCATGTAATCGCTTTCATTTCCGATTTAATAACCAGTTATTAATATTTAAATCAAAATTAAAGACTAACTAGTGATAACTTTATAGTTTTTTGTCTCATGAAACCAAAGTCCAACCGATTACATTCTATCGCTTTTTATGTGGTACAAAAAAAGCAGGCGAATCGCCTGCTCTAATGTAAAAGTTTTACAAGTTAACTAAGTTGTTCTCGCTTAACCAGGTAGTCTTCGTAATTTCCGCGGAAATCAATCACTTTATTATCTCGAATTTCCCAAATACGAGTTGCCAACGAAGAGACAAATTGTCTATCGTGGGATACAAAAAACAACGTGCCTTGGTATTGCTCTAACGCGAGGTTCAATGACTCGATGGATTCCATATCCATATGGTTGGTTGGTTCGTCAAGCAGCAATATGTTGTGCTTGTGCATCATGAGTTTACCAAACAGCATTCTCCCCTGCTCTCCACCAGAAATCACTTTCACTGACTTCTTGATATCATTTTGAGAAAACAGCATACGTCCGAGGTAACTTCTGATAACTTGTTCGTCGTCTCCTTCCTGTTGCCATTGAGACATCCAATCAAACAAATTCATCTCGTTAGCAAAGTCTTCGGCATGGTCTTGGGCGTAGTAGCCAATGTTTGCATTTTCAGACCACTTCACGCCACCTTGCTTCTCCGCCAAGCGACCAGCAAGCGTATGAAGCAGAGTCGTTTTACCCACACCATTCTCGCCAATGATAGCGATACGCTCACCAACTTCGACAATCGCATCTAACTCACTGAACAAAATTTCATCGTATCCTTGGCTAAGATCAGTGATTTCCAGTGCATTTCGGAAAAGCGGCTTTTCTTGTTCAAAACGAATAAACGGATTCTGGCGGCTTGACGCTTTCACTTCGCTCAGTTGAATCTTGTCAATTTGCTTTGCTCTGGATGTAGCTTGTTTCGCTTTGGATGCGTTTGCAGAAAAGCGAGAAACAAATTGCTGTAAATCAGCAATTTGTGCTTTTTTCTTTGCGTTGTCTGCCAATAAACGTTCGCGAGCTTGTGTCGCTGCAAGCATATACTCGTCGTAGTTGCCTGCATATACGTTCAATTCGCCATAATCAATGTCAGCCATGTGGGTACAAACGGAATTGAGAAAGTGGCGGTCGTGCGAGATGATGATCATGGTGCAATCACGTTGATTCAACGTGTCTTCAAGCCATTTAATCGTATAGATATCCAAGTTGTTGGTCGGCTCATCCAGTAACATGATGTCCGGTTCCGCAAATAAAACTTGAGCAAGCAACACACGGAGCTTCCATCCCGGAGCGATTTCCGACATTAATCCGTAATGTTGCTCAGTGGGAATACCAACACCAAGCAATAGTTCGCCCGCTTTCGCTTCCGCGGAATAGCCGTCCATTTCAGCAAATTGCGTTTCTAAGTCAGCAACCTTCATTCCGTCTTCTTCTGACATTTCAGGAAGCGCATAGATTCTGTCACGCTCTTTTTTGACATCCCACAGTGCCTTATGACCCATTATCACAGTGTCAACAACAGAAAATTCTTCGTATCCAAATTGATCCTGATTCAACTTGGCGATTCGTTCATTTGGATCGGTTGAGACGTTTCCAGACGTTGGCTCTAGCTCTCCACCCAGTATTTTCATGAAGGTTGATTTTCCACAACCATTGGCACCGATTAATCCGTATCGATTACCGCCACCAAACTTAACGGAAATATTCTCAAAAAGTGGTTTATCACCAAACTGCATGGTGATATTGCTAGAAGTTAACATCACAAACTCGACATAAATAAAAATTGGCGCAAGTTTAACACTCGTCACAGTTTTTAAACAGCATAGTACCAAAACTTCGTCTGAGATATGGTTTCACCCAAAGGCCTGAGCAAAAGATAATGAACGTTAACTTTGTTACACTAACCGCAATTAACTCTTTTGCGTTTTAACATGCTAAAAATTTCCAACTCTATTTCACTCGCCGATTGGGAAATCCAACTTACAGCGATTCGCGCTCAAGGAGCTGGCGGTCAAAACGTCAACAAGGTCTCTAGTGCTATTCATTTGAGGTTTGACATACATTGCTCTACGCTTCCGTCCTTTTACAAAGAACGCCTGTTGAAATTGAAAGATCAACGTATCACAAAAGATGGAATCATCGTTATCAAATCTCAGAGCTACAGAACTCAGGAGCAAAACAAAGAAGATGCATTAAAGCGTTTGCAACAATTGATCACTTCCGTTGCAAAGGTTGACAAAGCTCGTAAACCTACCAAACCCACAAAAGGCTCTCAGCGACGACGCGTCGACAATAAAACGAAACGCGGTCAAACCAAAATGCTGCGTGGCAAGGTCAACATTTAGGTTAGTTTAGAAAATTTGCATCATTGACTAGCCGAAGTTGACTGTCTTCCCATTAGCGCCAAACCAACCTCTCTGTAGACTTCCACAATATTTACTGGTTTGGTTAAATACTTAACTACATTGAGAGTTGCGGCTGTATTTAGCTCATCTACTCGTGAGCTGGAACTTAGCATCACAACTTTCGTTTCTGGTGCGAACTTTTGGATTTCTACAATAGCATCAAGTCCAGATTGTCTTGGCATATTCTGATCCATGACAATAAGTTCAGGTTTGAAACCAATGGTCTTCTCTACAGCTTCAACACCATCTCGAGCGATCTCCACATCAAACCCTATCGCTTTTAGCTTTTTTTGCAGCAAGTTTCGGATCATCATTGAGTCATCAACGACTAACACTCGTTTGCCTTTCAGCACGTTGTATGAATCATCTGCAATTACGACCTTAAACAACAGGTTACCTACGTCTAACGACATAATGATGATACGAGATTTACAGCCATAGTACGGCATCGAAATTAAAGTGCTTTCGTTTGCTTCGGGGGGTGACATCGCAGCGCTAAACCCGAGGTCTTCCCAGGCTGTTAAAGTATGCCCTACAGCAGTATTAAGCAGTTCACATAGGTAATCATCTTTAAAGGCCAGATCTTCCGGTGATCCTGTCGCCTTTGCAGTAGACATTGCAACACAATTAGCGACCTCAGAATCATCAAAGCAGAAGTGCACTGCGCCACTGATGTTCTTTTGTAAGTGGTTGTATTTTATGCTGTACGTTTGAGCGTAAATTGTATTTGGCCTAGCCTCCTCCTTTACAGTCACGCGTCTTACATGAATGTTGGCCATTTCGCTTAGAACATTCTCTGTCACTTTGGCCATGACATTGATGTAATCGTCTTTCATACTGTCCTCAACACAAGAAAATACTACCTAAATGATCAATCCAGCTCGTAGGGACTGTTTACCGTACGGCTGATATGGGCTGTATTTTTTTACAATTTGACACATTTATCAATAGAATGAGCAAAATTTAACTTTACTAATGAGCCCGAACTGTAAATTACCCTCTACAGAGATCAGCAAAACACAAACTTTAGTCACGTCAATTTCAAACTTATTCCACGCTACGAAAATCAAAATCGAGCGCCATAGGCTAGGACTAACTGGCTGAAGTAAATGATAAACAGATTCCAAAAATTGTCTGAAACCATGTCATCAAAGTATGGTTTTTCCCGTCGTCACTCCCAAGCGAGCCATCAGGCTAGGTGAAATGCTAAATCACCAGTAACACTTCTTGTTGGATATTTTTAATTCAAACAATGGAGTTTTTATGGCTAAGTACCTATCTAAAATTGCCATCCCAGCTTTTTTATGTTCGATGGCTGTCAGTTTTAATGTTTTTTCGGCAACCCCAATACCATGGGTTCCCGGCGAAACTACAGTCGTGAATGGAGACATCGTTTCTTTTCAAGGCCAGTGCTACAAGGCAGTAAATAGCCCTGGAAGTTGGGATTCGCCCGGTGCGAGTTCTTGGTTTTGGCAAGGTGTTAACTGCGATGGCACAGACCCAGTAAATCCCGGTGACCCTACCCCACCGGGAGAGCTTACGATTACGGAAGATGGTAATGGCGGTTACTACATTCCTCGTTCTGAGCTTGAAACGGTCGAAGCTGAGCTCACCAGTGGGCCACTTTTTGATTTGGTTCGAGCCGATATCGTTACCTTACCCAATATTGAAGTAGAAGCGGTTCAGCCATTGCGTTCTTTAAACCCAGATAACGTCAAGCGAGTTGAAAGTATCGTTAGTAGTGCAACTTGGGATTATTTCTTCCCAATACGAAATGAAAAATATACCTATACCAACTTCCTTAAAGGCGTAGCAAAATTTCCTGCATTTTGCCGCACGTATACTGATACGAGAAACTCAGATGAAATCTGTAAACGCTCTCTGTCTACAATGTTTGCCCACTTTGTTCAGGAAACAGGAGCTAACGCCCCAAACTGGGATGGCGCGCAAGGTAATCCAGTTTGGCGGCAAGGACTGTACTTTCTTAGAGAAAGATTTCAATCTGAAGATGTCTACACTACCACTTACAACAAATGTTATGGCTGGGTGCAAGAACGTTGGCCTTGCGCTCCTCAGAAAAGTTACTTTGGTCGAGGTGCGAAACAGCTCAGTTGGAATTACAACTATGGGCCATTTTCAGAAGCTATCTACGGTGAAAGAAGTGTTTTATTAGAAAATCCAGCTCTAGTTGCAGATACCTGGTTAAACCTTGCATCCGCAGTATTTTTCTACCTATACCCGCAACCACCCAAACCGAGTATGCTGCATGTTATAGACGGTACATGGACACCAAATGCTTCCGATACCGCTAATGGTATCGCGCTAGGGTTCGGCAGTACTATCCAAATAATCAATGGGGCATTTGAATGCGGAAAGGGACAGACTACCCCCCAAGCAGCCAACAGAATTAAATACTACAAGCTGTTCTCACAGTATTTAGGCTTAGATATCTCAGCAGAAAAACTAGATTGCGCTGATATGCAGCCATTCGATGCTGAAGGTGCCGGTGCGCTGCAGGTGTATCTATGGTGGAAGGATGGCTGGAAACCAAATACCCCAGGAAACAAAACCTTCGAATGTCAACTTGTTGGATATCAAACTCCATATAGTACATGGAACCAAGGCGACTACGAGAGGTGTATTGAAAAACACTTTAACGTAACAGCCACTGATCAAAGTGGCTCACCAATTTTGGATTAGTAAAAATTTGGTGTTAGTAAAAAGAGAGCAGGTTGCTCTCTTTTCTTTTACTTCAACACCTAATGAGCTATTGCTGAGTTTTTTATTGATTAACTAATTCTGTTTTTACCAGATGTACTTGGCTTTTTTCTTCAATCTCGAGGTTCAAAATCAAGCGATTTGCAGGTCGCGTAATTACCGAATTTTTTTCCGACAGAGTTGCAAATTACTCATAAAAATCGATTTTGAATTAAAGTTCACGATTGGAAAAAATAGGATTAAATTGAAACTTAAAAGTTTCGGCCGGTGGCCCTATTCAGCGCCTTCGACTGGTAAGAGATCTAAACTAGATAAATGTCTTTAAGTCATTTGTTATGTCACGGAAAAGTTCTTCTACTGTGAGCCATCCAAATTCGCCTCTGTAACCTTTTTCAAACTTACGACTTAAATCAAATACAATTACTTCATAGTCACCATTGGACATTTTCTTTAAGTCTAAGCAAACTGGACCAGCATCATTAGCATCGTACGCAAAAGGGAATAAGCTAAGTTCATTAAAGTAACTGACGTAACTTTCACAATACCCTTTCAGATCTCCTAACGGATTATCACTTTTAATTTCAGGTAATGTGACTAAAAAATCAGGCATCAAAATACATCTATATAAGAAGTAGTCCTTTAGAACCATTGGAAATTCAAACCCCAACTGAGTTTCAAAGTTGACTAGATCCTGTTCGATTGCGGGACTGTCTATCGATGCCCAAGAACACCAACCTTCAGAGTTAGGTTCACTTGTCCTCATTTCCTGAGGCACACCGACAGACCAACCTCCATCCCTATAGACTTCGAACACTTCCCAAAAATCTAATATCGCTCTTGATATTTCTTTATTCCCTGTCATACATTAAAACAAGAAGAATGACCCTAACTAACCGTTATAGCTTTCAACTTTTAAAAGTGGTTTTTAAAAAAATAAAAAATGGAGTGAAAAATATAGGAGTAATTATCTCCAAACACCTATTTCTTTCAATTTCATCATTCCACCCATCATAATCAAAGAATTATTCCAAAAAAGTTCACCCTCGGGTCGATCACTTTTTGCAACAACTATACCAACACCATATTCATCAGAAACTTGCGAAAAAGTGTAGAATTCTTCATTTCCCAAATCAATATTAAATGATTTGTTATCATCCAAATTTAAAACGTGGAGGCCATCCATAAGTGAGTAATAAAACAGAAAATTATTACTTACCTGAGCTTGTGTAACATTCTTCAAATCAAATTTAACTAAGTTATCTTTGTATGAAAATTCAATAAAATTTTTCCTAATCTTCAATTTTTACCCCTTTTTTAGCTTAGTATTTGAAACAACATTTAAATAAGGATCATCTGTAAAGTTATTTTCTAAGTTAGGAACAGCGTTTTTAAAATCACTGTACATTAATTTTACTTGTTGACCACCTCCTCTCAAATACTCAAAACTTCCGTCTTCCAGCTTGTTTATTTGAGGCCCGATTGGCCCATATTCAACCTCGAACGATTTGTTCACTTCATAAACCAATTTTCTATCGAGCGTTAATTTCCATTCATGAATTATTGCAAGATCTTGTCGGCCGTATTTGGCGTCTGGTATGTCAAGGGTAGATGCAAACTGACCTGGGTATCGCCCTCTTCCCGTATTAGTTATCATATAAAGTCGCTCACCAGGTTTAGTAAATCGAGTTTTCGGTGTATAACCAATTGGCCAAGGAGACTGTTTATCTCTTAGCTCGATGTAAGCTAGCTCCGCTTCAGCCGGTGAAGAAAATTGGCCATCGTGATGTTCCAAAAACTCCTTAAATACTTCTGATTCGGCCTTAGTTATCTTCGTAGGACAATTTGGATTTTGATTGCTTAACCCCAACGGATCCACCCACCCTGTTGGGTTGGGCGCGTATTGGTAGTTGTTTAAACCACCTGCTAAGCCGATTGGGTCTGCGGTAATGAAGCGTCCGGTGCTTGGGTTATAGTAGCGATGGCGGTTATAATGTAAACTGGTTTCCGCATCAAAATACTGGCCTTGGAAACGCAGAGGATTGTGAATATCTTCCACTGGCGCGAGAACCAGACTTCCGTAGGCGCGGTATTGTCCGCTCCATACGGTTTTACCCGTTTGGCTAGTTAGAGCTTGTGGTGTACCAAGGTAGTCTAGCTGATAGTGATAAACCTCGGCATCTTCACCCTCTCCTTGTATTAAAGCCAAGGGTTTAAAACTGTTTGGCTCGTAGAGGTAGGTTTGGTAATGCGAACCTGAGCTTTCAGCGATGAGATTATCACCCTGCCAAACGTAATCTGTTCGGGTTTGCTCACCGAAACGGTCAGTAATGGTCTTTTTAATCCGCCTCCCAAACGCATCGTATTGGTATTCAGCGGTTGCCTGGTCCGGCAACTCGACTTTTGTAAGGCGATGTTGGCAATCGTAATGGTAATGGGTAACCAACTTTTGCTCTTTGCCGCGCTTTTCTACCGATAGCCTGCCAAATTCGTCGTACTCAAAGTGACGGTCACCAAAGAAGGTCAGCTGATTACCGTTCGCTCCAACATGGTTACCTTCAAGCTGTGGGCCGAGTTTATGCTCAATAAGGTTGCCCGCTGGGTCATGGGCAAAACGCTCTTCTTGATTACCTCGAACCGCGGTTAATCGTGCCAGCGGATCATAATCATAGAAGGTATCCCCCCAATCACTGTCACTGATTTGGGAAAGGTTACCTTGTCCGTCGTATTGGTAGTCGCGTTGATGAAGGATTTGGCCTTGCTGCTGACGATAATGGGCTGTTAATCGTCCCTGTTCATCGTGCTCAAATTGACTGGTTAGCGCGCCTTGCTGGCGCAGTTTTTCTAGCCCGTGTTGATAATCATGTCGAGTCAGTAATTGCTCGTTTAGGTGGATAGCCGCGAGTGCACCGCCTTTATCCCTCTGATAATCCAAGCGGTTGGTATCGGGCAGTTGCCAATGTTTGAGCTGGCCGAGCGCATCATAGTCGTAATAATTGGAAGCCCATCCTTGATGCTCTTCGACTAGTTGTCCCAACAAATCATAGCGCCATGCCAGCGGCGTATGGCCGTCGTCGACGGAGAGTAATCGACCACGCTCATCATACTGGTAACTGACCTTGTCACCATCTGGTAGGGTCTTTTCGGTCACCCTTCCCATCACATCACGTTGGTATTCGGTGATGAGTTCTGTACCTTGGGTGCCTACTTCGGTTTTTTTGAGCAGTTTTCCGTTTAGGTCATATTGGTAATTGAATTGTCTACCATCAAAGGTGGTTTCCTGTTTAACCAGTCCATTGCTGAAATAATCAATCTGGTATTGCTCACCGCGTTCATTGGTGATTTGGCTGACAAAACGTTTGATGTTTTGATATTGGTAGTGGAGCGAGGTGCCATCGGGGTGAATCACGCGGCTGACTAAATGGCTATTTGGTTCGTAGTCGTACTCCGTGGCGGCTCCTTTAGCGTCAATGTGTTTGGTGATTTTGCCATAGGCGTTATACTCAAAACGCTCTATTGCACCACCGGGCTTTTGCAGCATGATTAGCCGGTCAGCATCGTCCCAAGTGTATTGGGTTACTCCACCTGCTGGAGAGGTTTGGTAAACAACTCGACCAAAAATATCGTGCCGATACTGAATTTCACTGCCGTCGGGATAGGTTTCGCCAACCAGCATCCCGAGTCGATTCCACCTCAGCTTGTGAATACTGCCATCTGGGTAGTGGATGGCATCAACATTGCCTTGTTGATTGTAAAAATATTGAGTGGTGTAACCGAGTGGGTCGCGTTTTTCAGTGATATCACCATGGCAATTGTATTTGTAGCGCCACTGGGCTTTGTCTTGAATGACTTTGCGAAGATTGCCTTTCCAATACTGAAATTCGGTGACACTGCCATCGGGGCTCACCGTGGCAACACGCTGGCCCTGAGTATTGTAGTGGTGATGAATCTCATTCCCCAACGGATCAACGGTTTTTGTTAAATTCCCATCTTGGTCAAATTCTTTAAGATGAACCGCACCATCAGGATCAACGGTTCGAACTGGATGGGCATTTGCGTCATGGGTATGCTCTTCTCGGCTACCGTCGGCATAGCTAACAAAGACGTTGCCCGTCTCATCATCCCAATCAAAACTGGCTTGGTAGCCTGTGTTACTCCAGTGCTTAACACAACGTACTTGCTTACTTTTTCCTTGCCATTTCCAACCAAAAGTAACGCCACCCGCCATTTTCCGTTCGCTGATGACGTTATCTTTATCGTATTGATAACTCTCTCCCTCACCGGCGGCATTTTTGTTACTAATAAGCTGTTGGACGTCGTTGTACTGATAGGTTTGACATACACGCTCAACATGCCATGTGTCTATGTTCGCGTTTTGTTGTTTGGTTCGAAGCTCTAACCGAGTAAGTAACTGCTGCTCATACACCAAACACAGAGCAATACCAGCTGGGTTCACCACCGCCAACGGCAAGCCTTGCTCATCGTATTCGATATCTAAACGATTATTGTAAGCATCTGAAATGGCTTTGAGCCGAGCTAAATCACCAATACGCTCAAAGTGATAAGTAGGACTACCAGACTGAACCAATACGTACTCAGCGGGCACTTTACCCAGGAAGATCGCCGCGCCCGCCAACTTATTCTGATGGGCTGGAACCTGCTTCGTGGGTTCGTTTAATTGTGTTCGTTTGTTTTCATTGTCAAACCAAAAAACCTTTTCGTCTTTAAACAATAACGTGTGGTTTAGTGAGTGGCTCCATCCGTAGCCCAAACCAGTGTTAATTTCGCAAGAACTGGTTCGATACAAACGTGAAAACTTAAAAGGTAAAGCACCTGGCAGGTTTGCATCATCTAGATTCAGTAACTCTTCACCGGTTACCAGTGAAACTGGACAACCGTTAGTGCTGGTCTCGCTGCTACTTTTGGAGCTATCCCCCGCTTGGTTCGTTGATGCAACATTATTATTCTCGGGTTGTAGCTCTTGTGTCTCGACATGCGTTTTTTGATCGCCATCTCGGCTCGCTTGCGAGGAGTTAGGTTCAGTTTGTCCTTCAAACGATTGTGTTCGGTTTCTATGGGGTGAAAATCCACCATTGCCCGCTTGGCTTGCTTTATTAATGAGTGGTAGATTCTTAGTGCCTTCTTCTTGCCCAATTTTTACCAAACTGTATATCTTGCCAATAAAATCTGGAATTCGCTTTGCCACCTTACACTCCTTGCGCCAGTTGAGCTGTTCCAGCGACACCGCGTAAGCGATTCACATTTCTCAATACCGCCCCTCCAGGAATGACTAAACTGATCACCACTTCCACTAGAATTGCTGACAAGTTATCAATGACACCTTTGAGTATCTGATCAGGACTTAACATTTTGAACCAACTAACCACGGCATAGAGCACCAAAAAGCACCTAGCTTCATCCTTTAATAAGGTCAACATTTTGGCTGCTTCATCTTTTGCATTGGCGAGCATATCAGCGATAAGTTCGGGGTTTTCCATATACTTACCCAGTTTTTCAGCAAGCTCTGTTGGATTCGCCAGTAGTCGAAATAGGTCTGCAATCTCATCCCACGCATCCACCACAGCATCGAGGATACTTTCGAAAATGTCTTTTACTACATCAACCGCGTTCATTGGGTTTGCCAAATAATCTTCCCATGCTAGACGCTGTTCTTGCCATTCGGTCGTCAACCAATCTTTGAAACGTTGAATCGTGCCATCATAGGAATCCAAGAGAGCTTTGATGTCGTTTTCGTTGATGTCAGGGTAAAAAACTATACGTAGCTGTTTGCCCGCATACTGACTTGGTTCGAGTTGAACATGGGCAATCCCTTGGTCATTCACTTGACCTGATACCGCTTCACCATCAGGCTCATAGCTAAAACCGTAGCCAAAGGTATTTTGTATACGTTTCATCGGTTGAATTTTGAACGGCGTATTTGGGATTGGAACGAAAGCTTCAGCTTCAAACGAATGAACAATGGTAAGTTTGCCATCCAGAGGACAAGTGATATGACCCGTTTGAATTTCATCCTCGTCAGTATCGGCACTTGCTTGCCATTCGTTGACTCGAACTTTTTGCTCCATATCCAGTGCCCAACCATATAGCCAGCTCTCACTTTTTTCTTTGTAGTCATCAATTGATGATTCGAAGTTAGTCATGATTTGGTTAAACATGGCATCTAGGTCGACAGGCTCTCGAACAACATTCGTGTTAGCTCGTCCAGTCGGAGTATAGTTGGATACCGGAGGCTGAGAGAGCCCTGCTTGATTCAGCATATAACTAGAAACCTGTGTCATCGGTACACCTCTTTACTTAATCGAGTAGCCAGGCTTTTTGTTAGTTCATGGGACTCTCTTTGCTGCGCTGGCATTTGCTGAATTATTCGCGTCACTTTTGCATTGAGCGTCGGTTCAGGCATAGCGAAGTACAAATCGGCTCTCTGCTCTTTAAGCCATTTCATACTGTTTTGAATGGAGACCTGTTGGCGGGTTTTGTCCATCTTAGCCGTGACTGACTCAGGTACATTCCACCATGGGAACTCGCTCCGAATACGCTCTGCATTTGGGTTTGGATTTTCGACTCGGTAACCTCGACTAAACCAAACCGAACAAGGCCCCATTAATTGTTCGCGCTGTTTTTCATTACAAAACTTGGCAACTTCAATTGAAAAACGCGGGTCGTAGAAACGGAAAAATACGTGTTGATTCGGTGCCAGCCACACTTGCGTTAGACTTTGAATGTGTTGATACACTGTCTCAAAGCTGTGCTCACTTAACACAAACATACCCCAATCGAGGTCAGCGCTATTTTCTACCCAAGCAACAAAATCAGAGTCTTTTGAGATCTGAGCCATATAGGGCATCACGGCATGCCATTCTGCATAGGGAGTGTTTAACCAAAGCGGTAAAGCATCACTGCCACCCAGTTCATAAAATTGAGCCAGCGCACTGTTCTCACTTGTGCCGTTGAAGATCGCGAATAACGTTTGTTGTTCGGACTGTTCGGTTAAATCGCGCATTGACCATCCTTACAAGCTTCACATTCTTCGCAAAATGGAGCAGCTGCTTGCATTGTTGCAATTTGAGCTGGAGTTAAAATTGGCACTGGATTTGCTGGCGCTGCGGCAAGTTGCCCCGGCTGCAGAGCTTGAGTGCCACCATATCCACTGCCGCTACCAGCACTACCACCGGCATTTAGATTGATCCCTGGACCGACCATGTCAACACCACCACCGTGGATTTTCATAAAGCTACCGCTGGCTTTTAAGGTAAGTTCCGCCCCTGCTTCAATGACAATTTTTGCACCGCTTTTTAAGTGCACTTCTCGTCCAGCCTGCACAGCCAACAAACCACCAGATTTTTGGTGATAGCTGGCGTCGTAGTTTTGAGTCACATCTTTAGCCACCTTGGTTCTTTTCTCTCCATCTACAGTTAGATGCTGATTGTTTTTGATGTGGCTAAACTCGTCGTTATCCACCGTCAGGTGCTGATCGTGTTTAATGTGGCTAATCCGGTCGTTTTTAACTTCGGTGTGCCAGTCTTTTTGCGCGTGCAGGTAGATTTGCTCTTCACCCGATTGGTCTTCAAAGGTGAGTTCGTTGAAGCCTTCACCTTGATGACTTTCACTGCGCCACGTGGTTTTAGTCTTGTGCTCTGGCAAGGCATAAGGCGGTGTATTGTTGGCGTGGAAGGTACGGCCTGTGATGATGGGCTGGTCTGGGTCACCGTTTAAAAAGCTGACGATGACTTCGTGACCAATTCGTGGAATGGCCATCATGCCGTATTGCGCCCCTGCCCAACCTTGTGACACTCGTACCCAACACGAGCTGTATTCGTCAGCATTGGAGTAGCGGTCCCAGAAGAAATGGACTTTGACTCGCCCATGTTCATCGCAGTAGATTTCTTCTCCCTCAGGACCGACAACCACTGCCATCATCGGGCCATCGACTTGCGGCTTGGCTTGCGGGTTGGCCTGCCAAGTGCGAGTGGACGGGATGACGGTGAATTGGTTAGCGTAGGTGGTGGCGCCGTGGTTACCATGCTCTTCCAAAGCTTGTGGCTGGCTGCCTTGGTGATTGACTTGCACCACTAGCCACTCTTGGTTGGCCGTCGGGTCTAAATGGTCTTGCAAGGTAAAGGCGTAACCTGCTTGCAGCGCTGGTTGGTTACTCTTACCGGTTGCTGTGTGGGTGTCACGGGTTAAATAGTTAAGCCGTATTTGGTTGTAGGCTTGACCGTTGCCATCGTCTTTGAAGCGTCCCGGATAATCAAAATGCTCGTAGTCGCTGCGCTGATGTTCGATATGAGAGGAAGTTTCGCTTTGACTCAACGGCGCAGTTGGCTTTTTGAAGCTGTAGTCTTTGAGCTCACTGTGGCTTGGGGCAATTTTTTTGTGCTGGGTGAAGGTGGATACATAAGGCACATGGATAGTGCCCCCTGACATGGCATTGTACGGAATCGGAGTGTCGATTCTGGGCAAACTGTGGGTTTGGTCGGTGATGACTAAAGTATGCTTACCTTGGTCGTGAACAAAGCTGTAAATCAGCCCTTCTTCAGCAGCTAAGCGATGGAAGAAATCTAAGTCGCTTTCTCGATACTGAACGCAGAATTCCCGTTTAGCGCAGTCACGCTGCACCGCAAAGCCGTAGTCGGTGATGCCCATCTCTTGCAGTAAAATTGACAGAATTTCTGGCACGGTTTGGGTTTGGAAGATGCGGCTGTTGTGGCGAAGGCCCAATCGCTCAAGCGATGGCACTAAGGTGAGTTGGTAGAACGTATGGTGATGACCAGTGTCACCTTGCTCAAAGGCTTTGACAATACCGTGCACTCGCTGCACCACTTCACCATCAAGAAACACGGTAAGCTCGGCGCCTTTATCCACGATATCATCGGCCAGTAAATCCGATTGACGACTTGCCAGGTCAATCTCATAGCGATAACCAAAACAGGGGTGTCCAGATTGGCGACCTTGGGTAATACCATGATTGGATAGTGACTCGACCCCATCGTAGCCCCTCACCACTAAGGTCTCGTCTTCCCTGCCCTCTAACGTCAGGTTGTACTGCAGCTGTGCCATGTGCTCTCCCACCCCACTTATTCCATCCTAAGCGGGTAATCCCTACAATCCATCAAGCAGCGGTTTTTTTAAACAAAGATGCTCTCAACCACCAAAACCTTAAGGCTCTATCGCAGTCTTTGAGTCCAATTAAAGGAGTTCGACTGAATAGAGCACTTAAGGTTTTGGCTCTGGCTGATGGAAGACCACCAGCCAGACAATCAAGCAGATTACGCTTCGATAGGCTTACGCCAGTCGTCGGCACCTGAAGTACCCGCGTTAACGTGGTCCCACGTCACTTTACGGTAAGTCAGAGCAACGGTTAGATTTTGAGTAAAGTCAGAGAACGATGGGTCTTGGCAGTGTGGCATTTCACACACAATGTCCACGATAGATGCGTTTTCTAGCTTAGTGGTGAAGAAGTTTTCTTGTTTGCCTTCAATTGACGTGCGGTACCATTTCAGCTCCACGTTTTTCAGCTTCTCACCCGAAGTCAGGGCGTTGTATAACAAAGGTACGGCTTTGTTTAGATTCACGGTGAACTTGAATGGCTTATGCACACGCTGGCCTGCAGGCTGGCCCGATTGTGGGTCGGTTGGCACGGTTACAACGTGGTCAAACTGCTGAACCAGCATTTCGTCTTCGTGACCTTCTACGTACGCATCACCGATAGAGTCAGCCGTGCACGCGCCTGCGGTAATCAAGCCTTGAGTTTCTCCTTCGATGGAGATGTAACATGGAGTTGGCATCTTAAATGTCCTTGTCTGTTAGCACTCGGCGCGATTCGACCGAGTATCGAGTTCAATATGAGTGAATTGCAATTCGGCAAGGACTAGAGCAAGGGCAATGCCAGAAAAAATAGTCAATAAATTTAGTCAGATACAAACAACCAAGCAAAGAATTGCTCGGTTATCTGCAAGGGTTTGGTTGTATCTGTGACAGGATTGCCTATCTGAAGTTCTCGTCAAACAAAGACGTGAACTTTATGAACAAAATGATTAAAACGCTCTTTATTATTTTTATAAACGTATTGCAGACAATGTGTTAACACAAATTTAACCTTCTGGTTATCTAAGCATAACTGTCTTATCAGTTGGGCTTGGCTTTTATAAAAATAATGGTGCTTAGCACCAAAACCACATAAGGAACGTGAACATGATAAAGGCTCTAAAACCTACACTTGCAGCTTCTCTCATCGCTGCTGCCTTTTCGTTTAGCTCTTTTGCAGCTGATATAGAAAAAATCCACTTTATTATTCCCGGCGGTGCTGGCGGTGGTTGGGACATGACTGCTCGTGGTACGGGTGACGTACTAGTCAAATCCGATATTGTAGAAAATGTGTCATTCCAGAACCTTTCTGGCGGTGGTGGCGGTAAGGCCATCGCTCATCTAATTGAAACGGCTGAACGTCAAGAAGATACATTGATGGTGAACTCGACGCCCATAGTGGTTCGTTCCTTGACAGGGATTTTTCCACAATCATTTCGCGACCTAACACCTGTTGCTTCCACTATCGCCGACTACGGCGCTATCGTAACTTCGCCTGATTCTGGTTATGACAACTGGGATCAAGTCGTCAAAGAATTTGAATCTAACCCACGTAAAGTCAAGATTGCTGGCGGTTCAGCGCGCGGTAGTATGGACCATCTAGTGGTTGCGGCGGCGTTCAAAGGTGAAGGATATGATGCACGTAAAGTTCGCTACATCGCTTATGATGCGGGAGGAAAAGCAATGGCGGCTCTTCTTTCCGGTGAAACTCAGCTACTCTCAACAGGACTTGGTGAAGTACTAGAAATGTCTAAATCTGGACAGGTTAAAATTCTAGCCATTACTGCACCTAAGCGCCTTGAATCTGCACCAGATATCCCAACACTCACCGAATTAGGCAATGATACTGTATTTGCCAACTGGCGTGGTTTCTTTGCGGCTCCAGGGACCCCTCAAGCAAAAATTGATGAGTGGAACGCAGCATTAACCAAGATGTACAACACGGATGAGTGGGCGGTTGTCCGCGACCGTAACGGCTGGATTGATAACTACAAAGCCGATAAAGACTTTTATAGCTTCCTTGAAGATCAAGAGAAACAAATGGGTGACCTAATGCGCGAGCTTGGCTTCCTTAAGTAACAACCTCTGGAGCTAGGTAACTGGCTCCTCATTTTTTCGTGCGTAAGGCGACAATCTCCTTTGTTTAGTGAACCAGAGTTCACTCCTTGAAAGGGAAACCAGCACTCTTCCCTCAGAGGCTTAGTTAATGAAAATTCGCTGCCAATACTTATGGTCTCGACTCATTAATTGTCCTTACGCACGCTTTTCTACTGGAGTTGGCAATGTCGGATCTTAACGCCACCAAAAACACAAATACATCTTTACTGACACGAGACAGAATATCCGCTCTCGTGTTTCTCACTTTTTGTCTAGGCTATGGCTATCAGACGTCTCTGATCCCGCTATTCCCCGGAGATGAATACGAACCTTTTACGGCAAGAACACTACCTCATATTCTTACTTTCGTAGGTATCGCACTTTCATTGTTACTTATGTTTTCGCCATCTCAGGGCGATAGTGAAAGCTTGGAAATACAAAAGCCGCAAAGCCACGTAGGATTGCTCCTCCAGTTTATCGTGCTGATGGCCCTGTACGGATTGGGATTAACCTACGTAGGGTTCGTACTGGCAACAATTGGTTTTCTTATTGTTGGCTTCTATTTACTTGGCGAAAGACGCAAAAAAGTCTTGTTCGGCGCCTCAATCCCGTTTGTGGTGTTGTTCTATTTATTACTTACCCAAGTCTTGGATATCTATCTAGAGCCTGGACTCATCTTTTTACTGTGGAAATAAGGAGTAACTCAGTATGTTAGATGGAATTTTACAGGGCTTGTCGGTGGCCTTTATGCCAACCAATATCATGATGGTAGTGGTTGGTTGTTTTGTTGGAACCTTTATCGGCATGTTACCGGGATTAGGACCAATATCTGCGATCGCATTAATGATCCCAATTACCTATGGATTGGAACCGAGCTCAGGTCTGATTTTGATGGCAGGCGTCTATTACGGTGCTGTATTTGGTGGTTCAACATCTTCGATTCTTATCAATGCACCCGGCTGTTCTTCTACAGTTGTTACAGCCTTTGACGGCTATCCATTAGCGCAAAAAGGTATGGCGGGTAAAGCTCTAGCATTAGCGGCCTATTCTTCCTTCACTGGCGGAACACTATCGGCGCTAATGTTGTTGGTAGCTGCCCCAGCTTTAGCAAAAGTATCTCTCAGTTTTCAATCATCCGATTACTTTGCCCTAATGCTATTAGGTTTGTCAGCTGTCGCCGCATTTGCAGGTAAAGGTCAAGTGATTAAAGCGTGGATGATGACTATACTCGGCTTGATGCTATCAACCATTGGTATCGACAAAGGCGTTGGTGTAGAACGATTCACCTTCGGGTTGACCGACTTAATGGATGGTTTCAGTTTCTTACTTCTGGCGATGGCGACCTTCGCGCTTGGCGAAACACTGATGGGTATCTTCAGACCTGAAAAGGATACTAGCCAAGAAGAGCAAAGCAAAATGAGCGACATTGGTAGCATGAAAGTGACTAAAGAAGAGGTTAAAGAGGTCGCGCCAGTGTCCATTCGCTCGTCCATTTTGGGCTTCTTTACTGGTGTACTACCAGGTGCAGGTGCCACTATCGCTGCATTTTTGAGTTACGGTATGGAGCGAAACCTCGCTCCAAAAGAAAAGAAAGAAGAGTTTGGCAAAGGCAGTATTCGTGGACTTGTCGCGCCTGAATCAGCAAACAACGCTGCATCTAGTGGATCTTTTGTTCCACTTTTGACTCTGGGTATTCCTGGCTCTGGTACTACCGCAATCATGTTAGGCGCTTTAATTGCTTACGGTATCCAGCCAGGACCTAGATTATTCGTTGATCATCCAGATGTGTTTTGGTCAGTGATTATTTCAATGTATGTCGGCAATGTGGTTCTGATTATCTTAAATCTCCCGCTTATCCCATACATTTCCAAACTGTTAGCAGTACCGAGAACCGTATTACTACCGATGATTCTTTTCTTCAGTATTACCGGTGTTTATCTCGTATCGTTTAACACTATGGATATCTTCATCATGATTATGTTAGCCGTAGCTGCGATAGGTTTGCGGTTGGCTAAGTTCCCACTCGCACCATTACTGCTTGGTTTCATTCTAGGTGGTCTGATGGAAGAGAACTTGAGAAGAGCGCTGATGATTAGCGATGGAGAGCTTAGCTTTTTATGGGATCGACCAATTACCCTAGTATTCACGGTACTCGCGTGCTTGGTTCTGTTTAGTCCACTGTTAGTAAAACTGGGCGCCAAACTTGTTCCTAACAAAAAGCCTCAAGCAGAAAGCAAAGGTTAATTACCAGACTCTATACAAAGCGGTGCTCTGCACCGCTTTTTTGTTTCGAATAAATACAAAAAAGCCACTTGTTAATTCAAGTGGCTGCGAAGTTAGGTTTGTCCTAACGGACTTTATAAGTTAACTAAGTCACCCAAGTTTTTCTCCAGTGCCCCATAAAAATGATTGTCGTTAAACTTATGATAAGTTGAAACGGGTTCAAAACTCGCTTCACGTATCTGATTCGCTTTTGCCAACAACTCTGCACCCGTTTCAGCCGCTTCTTCAAAACTGACATAAGGATTTGGAATCGCCGACAACAACAGTTTTGTATACGGATGTTGGGGATTGTCGATGACACTACCGGTATCACCGTATTCGACAATTTGACCTTGATACATTATCGCTATCTCTTCGGCAAAATAACGGGCGGTCGCAATATCATGGGTGATATAGAGAAAAGTGAATCCCAGCTCGTCTTTTAATCTTTTCAGCAGATCGAGCACATCCAAACGAATAGAAACATCGAGCATAGACGTTGGCTCATCGGCAAGAATCACTTCTGCTCCGACTGCCACAGCACGTGCAATGGAAACACGTTGACGCTGACCACCCGATAACTGATGTGGGAACTTAGGGGCGGTACTCTCTGCATCAAGCTCTACCATCTCAAGTAACTCGTTCACGCGAACCTTAGCTTCTGCATGATTCTTAACATGCTTGTGTGTAAGCAATGGGCGAGCAATATGATGATAGATGGTATGAGCTGGATTCAATGAACCATAAGGGTCTTGGAAGATCATTTGAATCTGTTTTCGATAATCTACCAAATCTTGGCGAGTGTTAATGTCACTAATATCCTGCCCTTTGAACAAGACTTTGCCACTGGTGTGGTCGTGCATTTTCGTCAAAAGTCGAGCTACAGTACTTTTACCAGAACCACTTTCACCAACCAAGGCCATCGCACGACCTTTTTTAAGATCGAAACTGACATTTCGAAGCGCTTTTACTTCTTTCTTCTTCACACCTTTCCCAGTGTGGAATGTTTTGGCCATATCTTTAACTGAGATTATGGTATCGCCACTTTTAAGATTGATCATGCCGTTACCTCTTCAGATTGTTGCTTCATTTTTTTGTTCAAATGCTGCAGGAATAGATTGCCACAGCTTTTTGGTATAGGCGTGTTGTGGGTTCATCAATATGTCTCGTGAAGCACCAACTTCGACAAGTTCGCCTTTGAGCATCACACCTATTCGGTCACAAAGCTGGGTCATCAAACTTAAGTCGTGGGTGATAAATAGAACCGAGAACCCAAACTGCTTTCGTAGTGCATGAACTTGCATCAAAATCTCACGCTGTACTACGACATCTAGGGCGGTAGTAGGCTCATCCATGATGATGAGGTCTGGCTTTAAGGCAAGGCCAATAGCAATGACGATACGCTGACGCATACCTCCAGAAAACTGGTGCGGGTAGTCCGACAATCTTTCTGGTGCAATTCCCACTAACTGTAATAGTTCACGGGCTTTTTCAGCAGATTGTTCACGGTTGTATCCTCGGTGCTTTTTGAACATATCGCGGAACTGTTCTTCCACCGTAATGACCGGGTTCAAGCTATTCATGGCACTTTGGAATACCATACTGACCTTATTCCAACGAATATCCGCCACCTGTTTATCTGTCATGGTGAGTGTATCTTCACCATTAAGCAGTATTTCACCATCTGAGATAAAGGCAGGCGGCTGAAGCAAGCGGCTAATAGCAAAAGCAATGGTGCTTTTTCCGCAACCCGACTCCCCTGCTAGTCCGAAAATCTCGCCTTGTTTGATATGAAAGCTCACATTTTTAACTGCAGAGAACTCACTGTCTTCTAATAAGTAATCAACGCATAGGTCTTTAATTTCTAATGTATTACTCATAGATTGCATCCTTTTTATCTAGATCAGGGTGCGATTTCATAGCTTGACGCTTACGCTCTCGAATCAGTGCGACGCGCTGTTTGAATTTCTTCATGCCTGTGAATGTACGCAAACGTGGGTTAGATATCTCATCAATACCGAAGTTAAGCAGTGCTAGTCCGACACCAAGTATTGCAATTGCAACACATGGGACTAACACTTCCCACCAGGCTCCGACCAGCAACGCTGACGTGTTTTGCGCGTTGTAAAGCATGGTGCCCCAACTTACGGATAATGGATCACCCAAACCGAGGAATTCGATTGTGGCTTGAGTAATAATGGTGAAGATGATCGAGCCAAGAAAGTTCAAACCAATAATCGAGGATAAGTTAGGCAATATTTCGACAAAAATGATGCGCCAAGCTGGCTCCCCTGCTAACTCACTCGCGTGAATGTACTCTTTATTACGGATCGATAAAGTTTGCGCTCGGGTTACGCGCGCTCCCCAAGCCCAACTGGTTAAACCAATGATTAAGGCGATGGTGAACGGACTCACCTCCCCGATAAACGCTGCTAACACTAGCAATAGTGGCAATTGCGGAACCACTAAGGCGACGTTGGTAACTAAGTTAACGATATCATCAAACTTACCGCCAAAATAACCAGCAGAAACGCCTAACGCAGTACCTACAATTACGATGATCACACCAGCACTAAAGCCAACCGCAAGCGACGTTGACGTGCCTTGGATGAATTGATGATAAACATCGCGCCCCATCCGCGTGGTCCCCATAACATGCTCTGCACTTGGTGCTTGGTGAGGTCTAGCTACACGCTTGTTCGCGTCGTGTTCGGTAAGTAAAGATGAACAAAGGGCAATACCGATATAGAACAGTACAATCGAAAGACCAAACGTCACTTTCTTGTTGCGCCCCAATAATTTTAAAAAACCTTTCATAACAACTTCCTATTAATCGCGGCGTAGGCGTGGGTCTAGATAAACATAAGCAATATCAGCAACAAAATTGGCACTGAGCATAGCTATCGTCATGATGAGCAATTGACCTTGAATCACCGGATAATCTCGGGCAACAATCGCTTCAAATAGTGTGTTGCCTAACCCTGGGTAGTTGAAAACTACTTCGGTAATAAGTGAGCCGCCCATGACGACACCCACGGTCATTGCGAACGCTGTAATTGAAGGAAGCAACGCGTTTCTTGCGCCGTAATTGAACATGACACGGCGCTCAGAGATGCCTTTTGCTCGGCCCATTACGATGTAGTCTTCGCCAAGTAAGTTGATAAGGTTGTTACGAATCGTCAGTAAGTAACCACCGATTTGCACTATCACCAATGAGATTATTGGCATGGTTGCGTGATGTAACACACTGGAAATGTATTCCCAGGACATAGCCGGATCGAGCTCGATGTTGTACGCATAGGAGTATGGGAACCAGTTTAGCGCCACACCGAATACAAACATAAAGGTCAGTGCCAACACAACCGCAGGAATTGACTGAAGTACCAAAGACAACGGTGAAAGAATCGTGTCCAACCAAGTACCACGATTCCACGCCGCGATGATTCCTGAAACTGAGCCAATAAAGAAACTAATTAAAGTGGATGAACCGACTAGAAATAGAGTCCAAATCATTGAACGACCAATTACTTCGCTCACTTCAAGAGGATAGAATTTTACAGAGAGACCAAGATCCCATGTGAATACACTTTTAAGATAAGTGAGATATTGAAGATACAACGGCCCATCAACAAAGCCGAAGGTTTGTTTGAGAGACTCTAAGCTCTCAACGGGTAGAGGGTTGCCTTGCGATGCGAACATAACCATGATCGGATCTCCCGGCATTAACCTGGGCAGGAAAAAATTAAACGTAGCCGCAAAGAAAAACGCCAAAGCATAAAAGGCGAGGCGGCGAAGCACGAAATCCATAGCTTGCTCCCTAAAAAAATGGAAGTAGTTTTTGTTCTTTTAGATATGGCCAAGCAAGCGTTTTACTGTTGGAACAGAAAGCAGTAATACGAACTCACTTGGCCAAGGTTTTACACGTCGATTAAGACTTCGGCTTAAGACTTAGAAGGTGTAACAGACGCTCCGGTACTTCTGGGTGTACCTGTGGACGTGCCACCGGATTTTCAGAACTGAAGAAGCCTTCGAATCGAGATTCGTTGTACTGGTACCAAGTTGGGTTATTGAACACAGGTACATAAGGCATGTTTTCTGCAACCACAAGCTGGATATCGTTCATCACTTCACGTTGCTTATCGCTATCGATAGTCAAGTAGAAACTGTCTAGCAACTTATCGAGTTCTGGTTTGTTGAAACGTGTAGCTGAGAAGCGAGATGCCCCTTCTTGACTACTGTTAAACGCAGTGTTGTACATGTAGTGCGGGGTGATACCCGGGAAGTATGAGTTGATCGCAGCTTGGTAGCTACCGTCAATTAGAGCCGATGTCCAGGCTGGTGCTTCCGGCGTTTGTACCTTGGCATTCACACCAACTTCCTGCATACCTTCAACGGCAATTTGTACTGTGTTAACCCAATCTGTCCAGCCATTTGGCACAATGACGTTAAACTCAATGCTTGAGCCATCTGCATTGTTAACGTAGCCATCACCCGTCGTGTCTTTGAAACCTGCATCAGCAAGCAGCTTCTTCGCCGCTTCAATGTTGTACTTTGAGTACTGCCCAAATTGTTGGTCAACTTTCTCGTTGTTCCACACGTGGTAAGCGGCACCCAAGCCTGATGGGTATTCGTTAATTGTCGGGTAACCGTAACCGGCAATGTTAACCATCGCTTGGCGATCCATTACCATAGACATTGCTCGACGGAAATCGACGTTATTGAACGCCTGATTGTTACCCTTGTGGTCAGACGCTAAGTTGAAGTTAAACGCCACCATTGACCCTGCAGGGAACCAGTATTTGTGGTTGTCTTTATCACTTGCGACATAGGTCTTGTCGATATCAGGTAGGAATGAACCAAACCAGTCTAATTCGCCGCGCTGTGCTAGAGCCAACACTTGGTCATTGTTTGCCAATTGCGGCAAACGTAAACAATCGATTTGCAGGTTGTCCTTATCCCAGTAGTGCGGGTTTTGACATTGAACGTAGAGACGCGAAGTAAAACGCTCGATTTCAGTCATAGGACCAGTACCAACGGGGTTTTCGTTGGTAAATGAAACAGGATCTTCTACATCTTTCCATACGTGTTCAGGAACAATAGGTACTCGCACAATCTCGATAGCTGCGCCACCATCAGGCTTTGGCAAGCTAAAGGTTACAGAGTTTCCATCGACGATCTCAATACCTTCAATGCGTTCCCAAATTGCACGGTTGTCTAACGCACCATGTTCTTTCAGCAGGTTAAAGCTAAATAGCACATCCTTAGCTGTGAATGGTTTACCATCTGACCATTTCACGCCATCGCGAATTTTGAATGTAACAGAGCGTAAGTCGTCTGAATATTCAATCGATTCCGCTAAACGATAGTGAATCTTGCCACCTTGCATTAGGTTGTAAATAGCTAGAGGCTCGTACACAAACTCGTTGGTAGTGGGTAGGAAGGTAGTTTTATTGTAAGGGTTGAAGTTGCGAACCCATGAGGTTCTCAAACGCGGTGCAATGTTCAGTACCGCTTTTTCACCTGTCGCGCCTGAATTATCAGCAGCTGCTATCGATGGAAAAAAAGCGGCACCAGCTAGTGCACTTGCGATGGTAGAGGATAAAAGAAGTGTCTTCACGGTCATTTTTCAGTTCCTTGAATATCTTTATTTTCATTTATAGTGACCCAAACTGTTTCTCAGAAACATTCCGCTTGGGCTTGGCTTGAAGCTCAAGGTCATTCAATCACGCGTACTCTAAAACCGACAAAGTAAAAACTCGTAAAACTAGCGTCAAAAACGTAAATATGGAACATAAGACATTGTTAAATATCAAGTTACCAGAGTTTACACTTTAGTAACAAAGCGCCAACCTTGTCACAGTTATGGCGCTTAAATAGACCAATTATCTAAAATTCAGCGGTAGTAAATCACCCCGTTTCTAGCACTCGATTAACATTTTTCATTAGGTGCCCAATATCGACAGCACGACTCACTTTTGTTTCTGCCGTCAATCCCATTGACCATTGCAACCGCACCAAGCTCTCGTGACTAAGCGGCTTAAGGTTACTTTCCCATTCAATCCAATCCTCGACATCACCGTGGCACGCTAGCACTAAGTCAATGCCAGCGTCTTGTACCTGTTTACAACGCTCCGCTATCGGTCCTCTTAAACTCTCCATATATACGCAGTCTGAGATAAGGCTGCCACCGAAACCCATTTGTTCTCGTAACAGGGACTTCACGGTTGTTGTAGACACTGAGGCTGGTTTATTGTCGACACCAGATATAACAAGGTGAGCCACCATTGCCATCGGCGCGCAGTGTAGTTGGGTAAAAGGGTAAAAATCGGTCTGTTCTAGCTCAGATAGTGGAGCATTGATGACAGGACGGGTTTTGTGGCTGTCCTCTGTTGCCCTCCCGTGGCCGGGAATGTGTTTAAGCATCGGCATGACGCCGGCTTCCATATGGCCTTGCACATAAACTTTTGCCAATTCAGTGACTATTTCCGGATCTGAGTGAAAACAACGGTTAGACATCACAGTGTCGGCGCCATTGACCAAGAGATCCAATATAGGTCCACAGTTGGCATTAAAACCCAGTTCTGCCATTTCCGTTGCCATAGCAAAGCTAGTGTCATAGGTTGCCTGTTTTGCGAGCGCCAAATCTTTGTCTGCCAACTCAGAAAAATCGCCATAAATTGGATAACGCTGCCACTCTTCTCCTTGTAGATACTGGATTCTCCCGCCTTCTTGGTCAGTCGTGACCATGACGAGCTCTTCTCCAACGGCATCTTTAAAGGTTTGAATCAGCTTAGCGAGCTGCGCTTTTGTTACTACATTTTGACGGCTGATCATCAGTCCAAATGGGCGATATTCGCGAATAAAAGCTAACTGTTGTTTAGTGAATTCGGTTCCAGGAAAGCCAATCACTAATGCCGACCGAGAGCGTGCTATTGGGTTGTTCGGCTGCATGCTTTTTCCTCTTATGTTGTACGATAAGCCCATTTTTACTTCAATTTGAACCAGTTCAAGAATTAAGCTCGATATTAACGATTTTTCTTTATTGTTAACTTTGCCTCGTAAAGACTGGCCTACAAAATTGTCATTTACACTAGGTTTTACTCTTTGGAGTTGGTTTAAATTGATCAGTGAATTGCGAAACATCAGTTTTAGAAACAAGTTGATTTTGGTCTTCTTGTTATTGTCACTCGCACCTATCGCTCTGATTTCCAGCGTGTTTTACTCTTCTTTTGTCAAAAACAACCAACAACAAGTTTATGAGAACCTTTTCTCGCTAGCTCAAGCTAAACGGGCAGCTATCAATCAATACATGGAAACGCTTCAGCAGCAAATCTATCACCAGAGTGATACCGATTTTGTAAGCTATTCGATGAGCCAATTTTACGGTTTTCCGTATGCGTTCAATTTGATTGACCCAGATCCAGAATCGGCCGCTCGCCTCTTACGATCAAGCTATGCTCAGCACAAAGATTTTAAGTCTGTACCCGCGACAATCCATGGCGCTTCAGGAACATACGAACAAGTCCATGGCCGTTTTAATACCGGATTTCGGCAGTTCATTGAACGAAGTGAGTTTAGTGACCTTCTACTAGTCAACTTGCACGGTCACGTGCTTTACAGCTATCGGAAAGATTCCTATTTTGGAGCTGACCTAAGCGACTCAGAATTCATGGATAGTGCACTTTCTGAAGCGTTTAGGGACGCCCAGCAAATAATTCCGTCAAACAATCCTGCAATTCACGGCGATCCTAAAAGAGAGATTGGCCATTTCAGCGATTTTAAGTTTGACCCGGTTACTGGTGAGATGAACGCCTATTTTATTTCTCCGTTAAACAACCACTCTCGCGTCTCTGGCTTTATCATTTATGTTCTACCTAGCCAATCGATAACCAACTTACTCAAAGGTGTCGGACAACTTGGCAGCGCCACTGAAGTTTACGTCGTTAACGAACGAGCCCAAGCCATATCGGAGCTTATGCACCCTCACCCGTCTTTTTCTGATCTAGAAGGTGAAAAGGTTCATCCACCAAGTCTAAATCTCGAAACAATTAGGCGCGCTCAAAATGGTGAGCAGGGTGTCATGAACACTACAAACTATGTATCTGAACCAGTCCTGTCCGCCTATGAATATGTCGACATTGGTGATTTGCGTTGGTCGATTGTCGTAGAACAAGACGAGAGTGTGGCCCAAGCGACCAGTCGAAAGTTTGGTCAGCAAATTGTTTTCTTCGGCGCACTGTTTATCGCTACAGTGATAGCGATTGTTTACTGGCTGTCACGATCACTGACGCAACCGCTCGACTCACTCATGAATGCGACAGAGTCATTGACTTACGGAGAGACACTTCCAGAAATAGTAGGTGCACACCGCAAAGATGAGATAGGACGTCTTGCATCCCGGTTTGACATTATGGCTAAAGCTGTCAGGCGACAACTTGAAGTAATAAATGATAAAAATCGAGAGCTGGAGGAGAAAGTTGAACTTATCGATAGTCAAAATAGTGCTTTGATTCATGCAGATAAAGTGAAAGACGAGTTTCTTGCGAATACCTCCCATGAACTTAGAACTCCGCTTACAGGGGTAATAGGAATTGGTCAATCGATGATAGAGGGTGTCGCCGGCCCGCTCGAAGATAAGCAAAAACAGCAGCTTTCAATAATGCTAAGTGGTGCTCAACGCCTCTCTCACCTAGTGGATGACCTACTGGATTTTCACAAAATAAAGAACAACAAACTGCGTGTTGAGCTTGGCGCTGTCGACGTAAAAAGAAGTGTCGAAAGTGTTGTTTCGCTATCGCAATCATTACTGGAAAAAAGTGCGCTAGAAATAGAGCTGATCTTACCTTCCGACAAATTGATAGCGTATGCAGACAGTATTCGTCTTGAACAAGTGATGCACAATTTGCTTAGCAATGCGATTAAATTTTCCGAGTCAGGGAAGATTACCGTTGCCTTAAGTCAGAGCTCGCAACAACACATAGGTATTTCGGTGACGGATACTGGTGTTGGCATCGAATCCGAGCATCATCGAGACATTTTTGACCCATTCACACAAGTTAACTTAGGGAACACACGTTCTAAAAATGGCAGTGGTTTAGGCTTAGCGATTTCTTCCCAATTGGTCACGTTAATGGGAGGGAACCTTAAAGTAGAAAGCCAATTAGGCGAAGGCAGTTGTTTTAGCTTTGAACTACCCGAGTTTAATGGGGCTGTACACAATGATTCAAATACATTATCTCACTATCAATGGCCATCTTATGGCAGCCACTTAGAGACTGAGCTGTCTGACCTACCAAATAGTGACAAGGTAACTAGTTCGCAAGGTACCATTCTTGTGGTTGATGACGAAATACTCAATCTGCAAGTTTTGCACAACCAACTGAGTTTGGCTTCTTATCAAGTCTTGTTATTCACAGATGGCTATAAAGCACTGGACTACTTAAACCACAATCGGGTGGATCTGGTTGTTTTAGATTTAATGATGCCGCAAATTAGTGGCTTACAAATGGCAAAAACCATTCGAAACAACGAGAAGCTTGCCAGCTTGCCTATTCTGCTACTAACCGCCAAAGGCCAAACCAAAGACCTGTTGCATAGTTTTGAGTCAGGTGTTGATGACTATTTACGAAAACCGTTTTTGCAACATGAGTTACTGGCTCGAGTTGGGCATCTATTAAAAGCCAACCAATCGGATAAGAATCTACAAGAAAACAAGCTGCTGAAAGCCGAAGTTGCTAAACATTTAGAAACGGAAGCCCATCTAAAAGCTGGTCAAGGAAGAATGCAGCAGTTGTTGGAGAAAATCGATGACGCCATTTTAAGCGTGAACGTGTTCAATCAAATCACTTTTGCCAACCCTGCTGCACTGACAATTCTTGAACATACCAATAAAGACTTAGTCGGTCG
Organism: Vibrio sp. ABH4_348; assembly: GCF_056159765.1. Lineage (NCBI taxonomy): Bacteria > Pseudomonadati > Pseudomonadota > Gammaproteobacteria > Vibrionales > Vibrionaceae > Vibrio > Vibrio sp. ABH4_348. The sequence continues at coordinate 1,491,011 of NZ_JBSWVW010000001.1, forward strand.
CGATATTAATGACTTTATTCACCAACAAGGTGGTAACGCCTTTAACTTTGGTGAATTAGAGAAATTAGACGATGGGCAAGAAAACCTATCTAGACATACGATCATTGAAATCTATAACGATGAAGGTGTTATTCAATCTTTGTCTGCACAACTATTCAAAACAGGCCATGCTCAAAACGTTGAATGGCATATCTTGGTCACATTAGCTTCCACTACCCAATCTGTACTGAATTCAACTGAACTCGCTGATAATACCAATTCAGAATCCGAGTTTCGAAAGAATCTAGTCACTTTGATGAACGACTCACTCACAGTATGGCAGGAAGCGACTGGCGGTTCTAAAGTTACACTGGCCGAAAAGAGCAAGATTTGGAGTGTGTACTTGGATAGAAGCTCTGCGCAAACTCGAACTTTGGATAAGTATTTCTTAGAGCAAACACTACCGAAAAAGCCGCGTTGGCGTGACGTTCTGCGCACGGCAAGTTATGTTTCTCATCATGCAGATGAAAGAAGACATAAAGAGTTACTGGCTCGTATTGCTAGCACTAGTAACAAAGTTAGACGTTACTTAAACGATCGTTAATCGAAGCGATGTCGACCACCGCTTCGTCGATTTGTACCGAGCCAAGATTATTTGGTATGTTCAGACTCACTCAACACAACAATCGGCGTCTTGACGCTGTTTGCCAAGAAGCAAGCATGATGGGCTTTATCGTGGAGCCTACTAATTTGCTCATCGGAAACCAAACCACTAAATTTTATCTTGGGGTGCAATTCGATTTTACTAAATGACATGGCTCCGCTTTCGTTTCGAGCCAATGTGCCTCGTGCTTGATCTATGTACTCTTCGACAACTAGCTTTTCTTTGGCAGCAAAATGTAAAAAGAACAGCATATGGCAGCTAGATAGTGAAGCAACAAAAGCCTCCTCAGGGTCCACCAACTTAGAGTCTGAATAGGGTTCTGGAACCACCGCTGGAGATGGCGATGCTTGGATTTTACTTCCTCCATCAAACGTCCACTCGTGAACACGGCTATATCGATTATCTACAAACACGTCATTGTTTTGCTTAGACCAGTTAACCGTTGCAACATGCTCAGACATCTCATTCTCCTTGTTTCGTCTTAAGTCATTGCAAATTATGCTTGCTTAGCATTGCCACAAGAAGCGATGATTACTCATAGTGTTTTGAATAAATCTAATATCATGAATCCATCAGATCTCGCTCGGTTGTATACTTTCTCAGTTGTCGCCGAGCATAAAAGTTATAGTCGAGCCGCAAAGCAGTTACATGTAAGCCCCAGTGCAATTAGCCACCAAATGAAGCAGCTTGAGGCGAACATTGGCAACCCTCTAGTCATTAGGCGATCAAAAGGGGTCGATCTAACCCCTTCTGGTGCTGAGCTGGCAAACCATTTAAAGCACGGAATCAGCCAGATTGAACGTGGCTTGAACATAGCTAAAAACACTAGACACGCTCGAATCGTGATAGCCGGGATACCATCCATCGTCGAGATGTTGCTACTGCCAAACTTACCAAAACTACAAAATGATCTTCCTGACGTTCAGATAGAACTGGTCACCTCACATCAATTTTTGGATCTCGAAAGCTCAGGTGTCGACTATCAGGTTCACTTTGGAGATGGCCAATATGGCACAACTACCGACAGTGTGTTTCTAGCAAATGAATGGGTCTACCCTGTTGGGCGAACTATCGACCAAACAGATCATACGTTAGACCAATGGATTGAGCTGCAGGGATACATTGAATATCGATCTGGTCTAGAAGACAGACCGGGAGCGCCAAACTGGTCTCAATGGTTAACCACATTGAACTACCCAACATTGGAAAAAACACCCAATCTGTTACTTCCGCAAATAAATATGATTATGCAAGCGACAGCCAACGGGTTAGGTGTTGCCTTAGCATGGCATCAGCTTTGTAAACAAAGTCTGTCGCGACTTGGACTCTGTCGTTTAACGGACGAAGCGATGAAAACGGCCTTTGACTATTACGTTATATTTCCTAGCCAGACCAAAACCACGAATCAACACCAGATAGTATGCCGCTGGCTAGAGAGCTTGTTTACCCAATACTGCCCTAATGGGGACAATGATTAGTAGTGTTGCAGAAACCTTAAGCAACTTGTTCGCTAGAGTGCTGTTGCTGAACGTCGACATACTTCTTAATATCAACCCCGTCCATCTGCCCCGACGGCAAGTACATCCTCGCGTATTTGATGTAAGTGCCGCTGGTTAAAAACAGCATAAATAAATCCATGTCTAAATGCTGGTCAAGAGCCATCTTGTACATGATGTCGACGGCAACACTCAAAGGTTTTGCTTTTTTGTATGGCCTGTCGGCAGCGGTTAAAGCTTCAAAAATGTCCGCTATCACCAGAATGCGCTCAGGAATCGACAAATCTTCTGCTTTGAGTTTTCTTGGGTAACCTGTTCCAATCAAGGTTTCGTGATGCGTTGACGCATAACGCGGTACACGTTTTAGCTCTTCAGGGAATGGTAGCGCTTCGAGCATTTTTATACCGCTGATCATATGCTCGTTTATTTTGTATCTTTCTTCTTTGGTGAGCGTGCCGCGAGAGATCGACAAGTTGTATATCTCTCCTTGGTTACTCAGCAATTCGGGTACATCCATTTTTATCCCCAATTTCGGGTCAAAAGTCACAGGTTCAGTGCGTTTAAAAATATGCTCAGGTCTGTCGCTGAGTAGAAACTCTCTTGCAGGTAGCGCCGCTGCCACTGACGGCTTATGCATTTCTTCGATAGGTCCAAGCCCCAATCTATCGTCAAAATGTCTTAACCATGTTTGTGACGCGATATGTTTAATTTTTTCTACATCTTTATCGCCAAGAAATTCCCCGCCCACATTACATTTGGCAATGAAAGCAAAGTCTTGCTGCAACGCCTGTTGCTTTTCTTTGAGTTGAGCTTTAGCGACTGAGACGTCTGCTTTTTCGTGATAGATTTCTTTTAGATAGTCGATTTCAGCGTCACGCCATAACACTTCAAAACGCATGCGAACTTCGTGAATTCGGTTATAAATAGCTTCTAACTTGGTGCCCTTGTCGACAATATGTTCCGGCGTTGTAATCTTTCCGCAATCATGCAACCAGGCCGCAATACGGAACTCTCTTCTCTCAGCGTCATTTTTGAACTTGAAGTCTTTAAATTTGCCCTCAGATTGTTCTTCAACAATTTGTGCAAACAGCAATCCAAGTTCTGGAACTCGATTACAATGTCCTGCTGTGTACTTCGACTTGTCATCGATTGCTTGTGCAATCAGCTTAATAAAGCTTTCAACAAAAGCTTGCTGATGCAACTCGTGCGCTTTGATTTCTAATGCCATTTCTTTGATTGATTTAGAAAGCTGCCACACCTCTTTGATATTGGAATCGACAAAATCCACTTCATCAAATTTTCTTGATTTAATCTTTTGTGTTTCTTCAGTTAAACGAGTAATTGGAGTAACAATCGGTGTACCGAACAACCAAGCGACGGGCAGCAAAACCGCCATAATGGTGAGTGTCATACTGATCGAAGTCCAAAGTTGCTGGTTCGCTTCTGCTGTTACTACAGTTTTTGGAATAAGAACCACCAGATACTCCCCACTTGGATTGTTTTTGAACAAAGGAGCGACATAAACATAGCGTTCGCTCCCATCAACGTTTTGTTCAAGGATCTGTTGATGAGTTTCTGGCTGGTCAATTCGAGCCACAACGTTGGAGTAGTTGAGATGCTTACTTTTGGCTGTTGATTCACCAAACCATTTTTCTTCTAATGCTTTGCGATAAGATTCTGGGATGGCTAAGATCGCCTTGTTAATAATGTTGAGCACTGGCCGCTGCTCTTCATGAACTTGCAGATGAAAAGGCATCATAGGCAGTTCTTTCAACTCGACCAGTGACAGGTTATCGCCCGATTGACGAATCAATATTTGTTGGAGCACAGGCGTGACATCAACCAAGACTTCTACTTCACCTCGATTAAGTGCATTCAGTGAGTCCCTAGAACTCGTGTAAGTGACAAATTCGGATGTGGATAGGTAAGGTAATAGATGTAAGTCAAAACCACGCTCTTCAACAATACCAACACGAATATTGTCTAAATCAGATAAGTTCGTGATATTTCGCTCCTCATGAGAGAGAAACGAGATTGGCAATTGGAAGAGAGGCAAGCTAGAAATTCCAACCCGACTTCCCGACGCTTGAAGCATCTGAAGGCGTTGTGCCGCGAATTGATCTTTTAGATCTCGCCAACTAAAACCATTGACGTACTCAAAACTGAGGCCTGTCATTTGAGCAATTGCATTTACTAAATCAACGGAATAGCCGTCGGGTCGACCTGAACTAGCGTAATCAATTGGCGACCAATCATTTTGGTTCGAGACTAACATTGAATCAGAAAAGATAACAAAGCTGCGTTCTTGTTCAGACAAAGTTAGGTTCGGTAATTCTGGTAAGGATACGGTAGGGTTTCTCGCTTGATTGGTTGCCACCAGCTCGCCAGAACTGCCAATGACATAAGCTTCTATCCCTTGAGCATCGGCTAAGCCTAGTGTTTCATTGGTTAACTTCTCATTGACAGAAGAAAGCACAATATCAATACCAATAACCACCGAATCACTTTTTACCGAATAGGTCTGACCGGTAATTTTCAAGTGTTTAAACAAATACGGATTGGTTTTAAACACCCCTTGTTTGCCAGCACCTTCGTACCAAGGGCGTTGTGTCGGGTAATAGTTACTGTTTTCGTAGAGCTGGCGTGTTTGTACTAAGTCTTGAGTTAAAAAACGAGTGGATTTTATTCTACTAATACCCTCTTCATACACTTCAATCACGGCCCAGCGTTCATTGTCCGTCGCTTGCATCCGCTCTCTAACAATAGGTGCAGAGTTAAGATTGATAATTTGATAGAAACTGTCGTCTTTTCGCGCGTAGTAAATACTGTAAAACAGAGGGTTATCACTGAGTACCTGAATCAACAATTCTCTAATTTCTTGTTGAGTGAACTGACCATCTGAAGCAATCGACACATGGCGAAGTACTTTCGCGTTACTTGATGCAGTTACATCGATATCTTTCACAAAGTCACTCACGTCTGCTGACGCCATCGCCAATTGTCGCAATATTTGCTCTTGTGACATAGAACGCGCAAAATAATACTGAGTCGCGATAGCAAACACCGCCGTTACTAATGTCGCCAGCAAAAACATGGTTCCAACAGTAAAGCGAATAGAGAATCTTCTAGCCGTTAACGTTTTAACATTCATGCCCAAATCCGAACCTTAGAGCAGTTTTATTATTGGTTTTCCACATAAGTGTAGTTGCCAATTCAAAAATATATCCTCATTGATGCATATATTTTCATTTTAATGAGAACTCAATCGTTATGAACTGATGGATTCGTAGTCGAATTTACGGCACCAGAAAGGCCCATTCATTACCAAGCTCAAGTAAAAAGACTCTTCGCCGAGCCCATTAAAAAACCGCCCTTGCTGAATTTTTCAGTCGACAATCGTAGTTGGTTGCGATATTTTTGGATGTATAGACGTCCAGATTTACAAAGGAAGTAAGACAGTGCCAATCAAGATCCCTGACCAATTGCCTGCGAGTGATGTGCTTAGAAAAGAAAACATCTTTATCATGTCTGAATCGAGAGCATCGACTCAGGAAATACGCCCGCTTAAGGTATTGATCTTAAATTTGATGCCCAAAAAGATAGAAACGGAGACTCAGTTTCTACGCTTACTGTCCAACTCTCCTCTGCAAGTGGATGTCGAGCTGTTAAGAATCGATGACCGCCCTAGTAAAAACACGCCAACTGACCACATGGATAATTTCTATCGTCAGTTTGAAATGGTCAAAAACCGAAATTTTGACGGTTTGATAATCACTGGAGCACCGCTTGGCTTAGTGCAATTTGAAGACGTGATCTATTGGGATCACCTGCGCACAATTATGGAATGGGCAAAAAGTCATGTAACGTCATCTTTATATGTCTGTTGGGCGGCTCAAGCTGGACTCAAGTTACTGTACGACCTACCTAAACGAACTCGTAAAGAAAAGCTATCTGGCGTTTATCGCCACGTTATTCACGACCCTTGTAATCCAATACTGAGAGGGTTTGATGATACATTTCTTGCACCCCATTCACGATATGCAGATTTTTCACAAGAATTTTTAACAGAAAATACAGACCTTGATATTCTCGCAACCTCAGATGTTGCCGGCGTCTATCTCGCTGCTACCAAAGACAAGCGTAACGTCTTTGTAACCGGGCACCCAGAGTACGATTCTCATACGCTTCACAACGAGTATGTTCGCGACCTTGGCGAAGGGATGGAACCACAAATTCCTGTAAACTATTACCCCAACAACAATCCAGACAATCCGCCAAAAGCGAGCTGGCGCAGTCATGGGCATTTGCTGTTTACTAACTGGCTTAACTACTGTGTTTACCAGCAAACCCCTTATGATTTGGACGGCTTTAGCGAAGATAAATTTACCAAAGACGTTTAGTTCATCTAAATTACCTACAAATAAAGAGCCAACGACTGGCTCTTTATTTTTGGCTTTCCACAAGTTGCACCAAACAAACTGATACCTAAGTCGCATAGGATGACTCAACCTCTGTCAATTGAACTCAAGCGCCATAGAATATCTAGCTAAATCAACTGCACATTGCACCTAACACCGATTCGGAGTAAATGAATGAAACACATTGCTATTGTGTCAGCGTTATTTTTATCAGCATGTGTCACGATGGAAACCGGAGAGGTATCCAAACCCGTAGGCGATCCGATTGAGAGAGCTGAAACGCGTATCGCCCTTGGTATCGGATATATGGAACAAGGTGACATGGGACGCGCACGCGAAAACTTGGAATTGGCGCTAAAGCACGCGCCGAGTTACTATCGCGCACAAATCACCTTGGCGCACTATTTCGAGCAAGTCGGTGAAAACGATGCCGCTCATGACATGTATAAACGCTCGCTGCGTCAGAATCCAAGAAACGGTAATGTACTCAACAACTTTGGAACGTTTTTGTGCAAACAAGGCGATTACCAGACCGCAGATCGATACTTTAACCGAGCGATTGAGCAACCTTACTATTACTTAATTTCCGCAAGTTATGAAAATGCGGCCTTTTGCGCGGCCAAATCTGGTAATGACGAGAAAGCCCGCCACTACTTCGAACGTACTTTGGATTATGATCCCAACCGCCCTCGTTCTATTTTGCACCTAGCAAAACTTGAAATAGACAGCCAAGACTTTACCGAGGCGCGTTTAAGATTAATGAGATTTCACCAGTCTTATGGCTTAACGGTTCCTTCACTTTCTCTCTTAGTCAGTTTAGAGAGTAAGGCCGGTAACAAGGCATTGGAAACCAAATACCAAAGCCAACTGGACAAACTAAAAGCCAAACAGGCTTCTTAGCTTTTACACTAAGCCGCGCGTGATCTTTTAGTATTTCAGCGCGGCGCATTCAACATTCCCTATTCCTTGCGTTTTCTCTTCTTAGATATTGCTTTCTCGCGGGCGCGGATTTTCAAATGCTCACGAACCAAAACAATGACGAAACCAATGAGCAAAGCCAATCCGAGCAGACCAAATCCGATCAAAATTAAGTCACAAATCCATTCAGGTCGACACGGTAGATAAATCTCGATTTCCATCGTTTCACACCTCCGTTAAATTGACTATCGACCAAAGAGATAGCGAAGCTTTGCTCTTACCAATACCATCAAATTTGATTACACTAGCGGCCCTTATTCAGAACACGACAAAAAAATATGGCCGCAACTCGAGTCGTCCTCTACGTTAAGGACAAATGCCCGCACTGCAAAGATGCACAACGTTATCTGGACAGTAAACGAATCAAGTATCGATTGTGCAATGCCAAGATGCAAAGAGGTCGCAAAGAATTGGACGCCATTGGTGCGCGTTCGTTGCCTGTACTAAAGATTGGTGACCGCATCATGATTGGCTGGAATCCGGGTAACTTTGAAAAGATGTTTAAAAGTTAAACGTCTAACGGCGATTCGATTTTACAAACTCTAAAAACGCCCGGTCGGCTTTAGATAAATAACCGTTCTTGCGGTGCGCCAACACCAAATTGAAATAAACCGGTTCTTTAAATGGGGTTGCTACCAAACCGGGTTCATTGTCTGTCACCAACTTAAGTAATGCGGTCACCGCAAACTCGTGTTTAACGACATTCAAAATGAATGGTAACAAATTGGTTTCAAATCCAATTTTTGGTGTTGAGTCTAAACTCACTGCGATTTGGTCAAGAAAATTTCGATGGAAATACCCCGGTTTGAACATCACTAGTTCTTCATCAAAAAACTCTTCAAAACTCACCGATTTTTTTTTCACAAAAGGATGCGAATCAGAACTCACGGCGACCATTTCCGCATCAATCATAGTTTCACACTGCAACGCGTCTGGCGCTGAATCTTGAACTACGACGCCGAGGTCTATCTCGCCTTTTAACAACATTTGTTGAACCAACTGGGTTCCCGCATCAATGATCGTCAGTTTTAGTTTGGGGTAACGATTTTTAAACGCCATCAGCAGTGGCGGCAGGTAATAGGAGGCAATCATGCTTGGCGCACCAATTCTCACCTCTCCTTTTTCCAGCCCTGTTAACTCATTCATTGCAAGCTGGGCATCAGCCAGATCTCGTAATACTTGCTCAGCGTGATGAAGCAAAACCCGCCCTTCTTCAGTTAGCGCTATCTGTTTGTCTTCGCGATGAAACAATACAATGCCTAGCTGCTGCTCCAATTTCTTAATTGAAATACTTAAAGCAGGTTGAGCAATATTCAAATTTTGCGCGGCCCGAGTAAAACTCAAGCAGGACGCGACTTCATAAAAGTGGCGTAGCTGACGACTTTCCATAATAATTTTTAATAGGTTTAATAATTTTAATATATTTTTTTAATTCACAGGCTATTGCTACTCTGATCACAGTTTCAGATAGAGGAAGCAAAATGATCCGTTATAAAAGTGCTGAATATCGACAAGTGACACTCAGCTTAGCCTTAGGCTCATTTCTTATCTTTGCGAATTTGTATGTGTTCCAGCCAATGCTGCCTGAGTTTGCCCAATCACTTGGCTACACGGCCAGTTTAACCAACTGGATATTCGCTGGCTCAACTCTCGCCCTCGCACTTTTTATGATCCCTTGGGCCATCGTTTCCGATGCAGTAGGCCGAAGAGTCATTATGGTAAGCGGGCTACTTGCTGTCCCTTTGCTGTCATTCACTATGCTTTGGTTTGAATCGTTTTGGCTTATCGTAATGGCCCGTGTCGCCATTGGTATTGCACTAGCCGCTTTTGCCTCCGTAGCGGTTGCGTTTATGGCAGAAGAGCTCGATAGCATAGCCTTCAAATATGCGATTGGAGGCTATATTGCGGCGAACTCGTTAGGTGGCATTTTTGGGCGCTTGTTGGGCGGCATGATCACCGAACATTTTGACTGGCAAATTGCCGTCACTGTACTGGCTGTTCTCACGTCTGTTGGCGCCATATTGGTTTTTAAAAACCTACCTCAAGCTCGTCATTTTAAACCTCAGCCAGTTAGCCTGAAACATCAGCTAACAAATATCGCTGCGCATATCGGCAACCCTAAACTTGTGCTCGCGATGATGATCGGTGGGTGTAATTTTGCGCTGTTTGTAAACTTGTATTCAATTTCAGGATTTAGATTGGTCGCCTCCCCCTTTCATATGTCCTTGGGCATGGCAGCTTTACTGTATCTTTGTTACTTGGCGGGTACGATAAGTTCAAAACTAACCGGTCAATGGACTAAAAAATACTGCGAAGCCAAAGGCATTTTCGTTGGCTGTCTGATATCACTGATGGGAATGTTGGTTGCTTACCTTCCTTCGGTAACAGCAATTATTGCTGGCTTATTGCTGATCAGTTTTGGTGCTTTTTTTGTTCATACCTTGGCCTATTCTTGGGTCAGTGCTAACGCAACTCATGCAAGAGCGACGGCAACGGCCTTGTATTTGGTGTTCTACTACGCTGGCGGCAGTTTAGGTGGTTTTTGGCTTTTGCATTGGTGGGAACAATATCAGTGGGCTGGTGTGATCGTTTCTGCTAGTGGATTGTATGCGTTTATTGCTTGGGCCAGTTACAAATTGGCAATCACCCAAGATCAAGCCGAGCGCGTTGCAACCTAACATCAAGTCAGAACTCAAGGTCGGTGTTCAATACACTTTCTGTTATCATGCCGCGCATAATTAACAATGAAGCTAGATTGTCGTGTCAGAAAATAAACACATAGAACAAAGCGTGGAAAACTGGTTAAACGATGCGGTTGTCGGTTTAAACCTGTGTCCCTTTGCGGCGAAGCCACAACGCAACGGCCAAATCAAAATAGCAGTAAGCAATGCCACTGAAGAATACCAACTCCTGTCTGATATTCTATTGGAGTTAAAAACACTTGAAGCCTCCCAACCGAATGAGCTTGAAACTACATTGGTTGTCATTCCAGACATGCTGCAAAGCTTTGACGACTACAACTGGTACATTGATTGGGTTGAAACGCTAATAACTGAAAACGAATGGGACGGCGTGTTTCAGGTTGCAACTTTTCACCCTGATTATTGTTTCGCTGACGTCGCACCTGACGATGAAGAAAATCTAACTAATCGAGCACCGTATCCGATTTTCCATCTCATTCGTGAAGAGAGTATGGAAAAGGTATTAGCACATTACCCAGATCCCGAATCGATTCCTGACAATAACATCGCGCGGGTTAAAGCCCTAACAGCAAAAGAAAAGCGCCAGATTTTCCCTTATCTATTTCAATAAAACCAACGTCAAGCGTAGTTCAAACCTTTTGCCTTTGTTACACTGCGCTCAGATTTGAACAGAGTTAACACCATGAAATACAGCCAATTAGATCAAACCTTGTTTGACCATTTGTACAAAGATATCTCAGAATTCAGAACCACTTTTGACTTGCCAGTCAACCAACCTAATACACTTGATGATCAAGCTGATACGCTTCATACGTCCCTAGCGATTGAAGAGCTAACGGAACTAGCTGAGGCGGACAGCAAAATCGAACAAGCTGATGCCATTATCGACAGTGTTTACGTACTGGTAGGCAGACTTGTTCATCTCGGCAATTCGAAAATAGAAGACAATCAAACTATTAGTTACTTAATTGACCTGTTGCTTAACGTTGCAAAAAATCGAGAAATCGAATTTTTACCATGTTGGGATGAAGTGCATTCGAGCAATATGAGTAAAGTGTGTCGCAACGAGCAAGAATACGCAGAAACCGAAGCTCACTACGCTGAGCAAGGTATCAAACTTATGGCGGTAGCCAAAGGCGAATACATCATCGCAAAATGCGCAGAAGATTTTATCTCCGAGGCAAAAACGATTAGGCAAGGAAAAGTCCTAAAATCGGTTTACTACCGCCCTGCCGACCTAAGTAACCTGGTATAAGCCGTCTAGTCACACAGTTTGGCTTCCAGACTAAAAAAACGGTAAAAACCAAATAGACAAAGGCCACATTGTGGCCTTTGTTATTACCCGTTTTGATAATGTCAGTTCTGCTGATTTGAACTAGTCAAATAGCAACACTGACTCGCCCTCAACCATCACCTTGCGAATTTGAGTTTGATAGACCTCTGACAACAACTCGCCGTTTAACACATTAGACGACACGTCGTAAGCAACCATTTGACCTTCGTTTAACAGCAGCGCTTTATCTGAATGGTGAAGCGTTCGGTTAAGATCGTGATTGGCGATAATAACAGTCACGCCGCGGGCCGCGACTTCGTGAATCAGTTGATACAATAAACCTTGCTGGCCAACATCTAGTGGCGCAGCAGGTTCATCCAACAAAAGGACTTGCGGGCCAGAGTTCAAAGTTGGCCAGATCTGAATAAACGCGCCCACCAACCTCACACGTTGCCATTCCCCACCAGACAGCTCAAATATATTACAGTGTAACTTATCGTCGATTTTTAACCGTGAGCAAAGTTGGTGAATAGCGTCATTTGCACGTTCCGATTCTGCTGAAATAGCTTTCGGCAAGGACAAGGCTAAATACTGAACAACGGATACATTAAACGCTGGTCGCTCCGATTGTGACAGAAAAGACCGAACATTTGTTTGTTCCTCAACAGAGAGTTTGGTCCAATCAGCTCCATTACAGCTCACCTCACCATCAAAGCCAATCATGCCAGCCAAAGCAGATAGCAAGGTCGATTTACCGCTGCCATTTGGCCCAATGATGTGAATCACTTCTCCAGCATCTATTGAAAAGGATATGCGGGCAAGCCTGGTATCGACCGTAAGCTGATTAACATACATCATGGTTTTTCACCAGCATCCAAATAAAGATAGGCGCACCGATAGTTGTCGTTACCACACCTAGTGGTAATTCCGTTGCACCAAAGCCAACTCTTGCAATTGTATCGGCTAAGGCCAGGACACAAGCTCCAGTCAACGCGCTTAACGGCAGCAGGTATCGATTTTCAGAACCAAGCCCGAGACGTAAGATGTGCGGCACCACCAGACCAACAAAGCTAATGACACCTCCCAGAGCAACGGTTCCTCCAATCAAAATCGACACTGCCAAGATAAGCTTCCAGCGGATTTTGTTTGCGTCTACACCAAGTTGCCGAGCATGCATGGCGCCTAGCATAAGTTTGTCCAATACATTGCCTTGAACTAACAGCCAAAGCAGTGGCAAAACCATGACAAGCAAGATTAAAATCTGTGACCAATTGACCCCGCTTACGCTGCCCATTAACCAATACATGAGTAACCGCATTCCCAAATCGTCACTATAATAGAATGCCCAAGTGACGACTGCACCAGACAAAATGCCTAGCGCAACACCGACCAATAAAAGCTTTGTGGTTGAGAGATGCATGGTCTTAGCGATGGTAACCAGCAAAAAAGTGAACACCAAAGCTCCCATCATTGCCGCTGCCATCATCGCAAATGGCGATACCAGTAGAGGGAAAGTGAAAATAAGAATGACCATGGCTACACTGGCGCCACCGGATATACCTAACACGCTTGGTTCAGCGAGAACATTGCTCAGTAAAACTTGCAGGACTGCTCCAGAAACCGCGAGTGCGGCACCAATTGCTAACGCGGCCAGTAATCGCGGTAAACGCAGCTCAAAAATTAGCTTTTGCTCCAAGCCAGATAATGGCTCAAACGGAGAGATCATGACGGAGCCAACCAACAAATAGAACACGGCGATGACGATTGTCATCACACAGGCAATGGCTATTGAAACCCGCCACTTGTTGCGTCGTTGAGCAAGTCGCTCACTGAATTGCATGTAACTGCACCTACCCCAAAAACCACGATCTTAGCTTTCTACGTTAGCTCTAACCATGAATTGAAACAACAAAAAGCACAAAACCCAAGCCTGGGCTTGGGTTTTGATGGACTAAATTCGACTATGTTTAATCGTAAACCAGCTCGTCATTTTCAAATCGAACTTTAACCGGACAGACCATCAATGCAGCCCGTTGTCCAACTTCAACATGTCGATTGGGAAACACGATGGCTTCGTCTTCGTTTTTGGCCATCAGAGGTTTGTCGCCATCATGACCAAAGACTTCCCCGTGTTTAAATGAGGTGAAGTTTTGAACATCGTCATCGAAGATAAAGTCGAAGTCCTCATGCAACCTGACTAGCGTTCGGCTTACTCGATACATACGAGCACGCTTAGGTAGATGTTCCGAGTCACTGCGGGCAATCAAATCGCGCAAAGACAAATCGAAAGCGACCAATTTGTCTAAATCATTTTCACCAAACGGTGCAACTCTACCCAGTTCGATGGTGATCGCTTGCGCGGCAAATTCCTCTGCACTAAACCAAGTAAATGTGCCCGATGGTGCGTTAGACAACAAGATGGCTTCAACGTGGGCGCTTTCTAAGAAGCTCATAAGCGCGCGTGAACGAACTTTATGGCGAACACGAGGACTTACTGCAAAAGAATAGTGTTTCGACAAGCGAATTGCACAATGCAGGTCCATATGCCAGCGAGTGTGTTTCTGTGTGCCCTCGTAGAATTGCGCCACTAATTCACACAGATGTGCGGCAATTTTGGTCTCGGTTGATTCGTCATGATCTTTGTTTGAGAACAAGCGATTCATGTTCTCATCGATAAAACGTACGTGTTTTAGCGTCGCTTCTGGGTGTGCGACAATGAATAGACAGCGCTCATTAACTGGCTGAAAGCCTGAAGTAATGTCACTAATGATCTTGTCGACAATCTCCATTGGCGCCGTTTCATCACCATGAATACCACAAGATACAACCAGATTTTTTGTGTCTTCGTTGTAGTCACGTGGGATGACTTCCAGCACGCCGCGCTCATGAAGAATGAGTTTGTGACCTTCGGTTAAGATATGCTCAGTCTTCTCAACCACTTGGTCCATATCCAAGGTATCGACTAAAAATGATTGACGAAAATAAGACGTCGTCATGCGCTACTCCTTTGTTGCACCGCGGGCATGGTAAGAAAATGGTGGCTCAAAATATACAGTGATTGTCTCACTTCTTAACTTTTACGAAAATTGAGCGCTGAAAAAAGGCCCTGTTGGCGTTGCACCTGATCACTTTACTCAAGCAAGTGTGGGCTTCACACCGCAACGGCGTTGAACTTTGATCTAGACGGCATTAATTAAGAGAGAATGTGACATGTCACTTTTCCAACAGTGGTTGACCTATCACTTTGATAGATTGGAACATTTGGTCACCTTTAAAAACTTGAATATGGGTAAGCGACGCGTTGCCAATTGACAAATGGGTATGCCAATTGGGGTTACTTGGTTCTATATCTAAAATGGATGCCAAGATACTGCGAATCACCCCTGCATGTGTGACAACCAAGGTATCTTCATTAACGGATGACGATATCCTGTCCCACACTCCAATCACCCTTTGATGGAACTCGATAAGACTTTCTGCGCCCGGCAATGGATTGTTAAAAGAGTCCGCCCAAAACTTTTCAAGGTGCGTCCAGTTCTCGCTGCCTTGTTCAATCGAATCAAATTCGACGCCGTCCAAATCACCGAAACTCATTTCTTGTAGGTCGTTCATACACGAAGTTGCTAGGTTGCGCCGACTTGCCACTAACCGCGCTAATTCAGCGCAGCGCGTCAAAGGCGAAGTGATAACGGAATTAGCATTGAGTGATTGCAGACTATCACAAATCGCTTGTTGAATATCTGAGCATACCGCGACATCAGTGCGACCATTTAGCGCCGCCGGACCGATGGTTTTGCCATGGCGAACCAAATAGATATTAATGGGAGTCATCTTAATAGCCTCTATTTCAGAGTCAGTGGGAGTCCAGCAGAAACTAGCGTGACATGATCGGCGATTGCGGCAACTTTTTGATTCATCCAACCAGCGTGGTCTACATAAAATCGAGTCAGTTTACCCATGGGCACCACACCCATTCCGACTTCATTGGACACCACAACTACTCTAGCGGGACACTTGTCGAGTGAAGCAGCCAAGGCATCGACATATCGACTAACTTCATTAGCACAATGCTGGTCCAAGTTATCGTCTTCACCTTTTGATATTTCAAACAAGACGTTGTTTAACCATACCGTGAGACAATCTACTAATACCACATCTTGACGAGTGAACTGGCAAAGGTAATCCGCTAACTCGAGTTGCGACTCGTGATTGATCCAACGTTTGTCTCTGCGTTGCTGGTGCAAATCAATTCTGTCTTTCATCTCTGAATCGAAAGCAACCGCCGTTGCAATGTAGTGAGCACGATCTTGAGTGGCACTGAGCACCAGCTGTTCCGCATGTCGCGATTTACCGGAACGCGCGCCGCCTAACACTAGGTGCACTGTCATGACAAGCCAACCCCGACTAGAACAACTAAATTAAACAAAAGCTCGAACACTTGCTGCGCACCACCCAAGCAATCGCCAGTAAAGCCACCGATTTTGGTCAACAGCCAACGTTTAAACACTGCACGAGTGACAAACAATACTGCTAGTACCGTGGCTATAAGTATGGGTTCAAACATAAAGAGCGGTAGTATTCCAATACCCCATAAACAAACCATTTCAAACACAGTTTGTTTGTTGATTGGTTTATCAGACTGATTGTCTGCAAGTGATTTACTTTTCGAATTGTCTGAATTGGATACATAAGGCAGTTGGTACATTAGGCTTGCAGCAAATGCTCGGCTGACACTGTAACCTGCTATCCACACCCAAAACAAATTAGTGGTGCTAACTAAATCCGAAAGTAGCGAAAATTTGACAATCAACGCCATAACAATTGCCACGGCACCATAGCTGCCGATTCGACTGTCCTTCATGATTTCTAGACGACGCTCGACCGTCATCCCACCACCCATGCCGTCGGACATATCGGCCAAGCCATCTTCGTGGAAAGCACCGGTTAACAACAGGCTGACAGTCATGGTAATCGCAATCGCTGAATTAACAGGTATTAGTTGAGCTAGCCCAAGCCAAACGGTCGCGCAAATTCCGCCGAGCAGCAGGCCCACCAGCGAGAGATAGCGAGCGGATTGCTGCATTCTGGTCTCGCTGTAGGGTGTTTTACTGGGAATGGGTAGCCGAGAGAAGAAACTCACGGCCAACCAAAATAACTCTAACTGATACTTCAGCCGGTTCACTACACTGTCACTCCAGCATCGGCAAAACTGGCCATATTATTGTAAAACTCAGCCGCCGAACGAACCAACGGAACCGCAAGTGCAGCGCCAGTTCCCTCGCCAAGGCGAAGCTCAAGATCCAGTAAAGGCTTGGCGTTCAGTTCTTCCAGCAAATATTTATGCCCGGCTTCATGACTTTGGTGAGCAAAAATCATCACTTCGCGGCAACTTGGCTCAATTAAAGTCGCGAGGTAAGCGGCTGAGGTTGCAATAAAGCCATCGACGATCACCGGAACGCGCTGACGTCCACACTCGATGAACCCACCGACCATTTGTACAATCTCAAAGCCGCCCAAATCGGCTAGAATTTCTTTCGCGCCTGTTGCTTCACAGCGCTGTACTGCTTTGGTTATTAATGCCACTTTTCGAATGTATTGCTCATTACTGATTCCGGTACCTAAACCCACACACTGCGGGACATCGCGGCCTGAACAATATGCGAGTAGCGCCGCAGCCGGACTGGTGTTGCCAATTCCCATTTCACCAAACAGCAATAAGTTTTTACCCGACTCGACCGCTTGTTTTACTGACTCCGCACCAAAGCTCAATCCTTGCTCCATTTGCTCTAGACTCATTGCGGGCTCGTTGGCAATGTTCGCGGTTCCAGCCCCTAAACGTTGCTCGGTAACGGATTCGCTTTCTATAGAAGCCAGCATTCCTGCATCCACCACTTTAAAGTCGATTTGGTTCGCACGACTAAAACAATTGATTGCAGCACCGCCACCAACAAAATTGTGGACCATCTGCTGAGTGACTTCGCTTGGCGCGATGCTCACTCCTTCCGCTGCAATCCCATGGTCAGCAGCAAATACAATAACTTGTGCATCACCAACCGTGATGTTTGTAGACAGTGAGCCCGCTTTAATACTCTCGTTTAGCGCCAAATCGTGGGCCAGTGTTTCCAATTGTCCGAGCGAACCTGGAGGCTTGGTTTTTTGATTGATAATCTCCCAGATTTGTTGGGATAAAATTTGAGTGTCCATTCATGGATTCCTGAAGTTAAAAATTATTTTGGTCGATTGACACTAAAGGCATCTTTTAATATTGCGTATTCACCACCGCCAAGTCGCGCGATAGGGTCCACTTTAATAGCGTCTACTTTGATTCGGTCGGTTCGCGAATCCAGTACCGTGTCGTCAATGTACACCTGCTCTATTTCTGCAAAAACTAAGGTCTGAGGTACCGAACCCACTTCTTTGATTTCGTAAAGCTTGCAGGCAAAGGCGATGGGGCAAGACTTTACTCTAGGTAAAGAAAATCCTTCAAACTCAACCAGCTCAATCTTATTTTCAACCACCTCTGATCTACCATGAGGTAGTGTAGCTGCAGTGTTAGTCATAACTTCCGCATCAGAGCTTGCCGCAATATGAATAACCATTTTTTCGGTTAGCTTGGCGTTGGCCGCGGTGTCTTTAAGCTCGCCAGTTGGTTTTTTACCCACCGAAAACATCATGATCGGTGGCTGACTGGCGATAGGAGTGAAGTATGAAAAAGGCGCAAGATTGTAGTTTTCACTTCCTGAATCGGTTAGTACCCAGGCTATCGGTCTAGGAATGATAGTTTGCGTCATCAAGTGATAAATTGAAGAAGCGTCTTGCTCACTAAAATTGATTTGCATCTTGCCCGGCCATCCTTAAGCGTTGTGTAAACTCGTGCGATGCAGATTGTAGCGCCTATGTCAGAGTAAGCTCAAGATCTCAAACCATTGCTTGTCCAACACGGTATAAAAAATGCTTCTCTAAACGAGAGATTCGAGAATAAAACAGTGAGTTGCTACGACTCAAATTCAAACTGACATATTATGTGAGGCTTAACATGCATTTAAACAGCCGCGGACTTAAAAATCGAAACAACAAAAAGCCAACTCATCAATCTTCAAAAAAAAGAATGCCTATATTCGTTTCAAATTGAAGTTCATTATGAGAACGAATAGGGCCATTAATTTAAGCTCGTTGTTACCGAACCAGTTCGTGAGTTGTACCAGATAACGTATTTAGCGGAATTGGGATCAGTTGAGAAGCCAGAACCCGTATAGATGTAATAACAAAGGGCCCACGACGTCACACTAGTGCCTTCTTTGGTTAAAAACGTCAGTTGTTCTCTTCGCGCGTAAAACTCAAATTCAACTGCAGGAGGCGAGCTTGTGGTCACAGAAAGATCAGTGTCGACAATTGCCTCCCATATACCTATACATCCATCATGGCCTCGCCCTATATTGTAAGGAGCTCCCATAGGATTATTTTTATCGATTCCTAAAGGGTAACCTTCATCGTTCATATCTAATTGAGGGTTCCCGTTAGCATCCAACCCATAGCCAGGCATGTCATTAATCTCAGCACTCGAAGTTCCGTTTAAAGCCCATCTCGTATGCGAGAATCTCACCGCCTCTTGAAACTGAGCTTTGACTCCCAACACTCTAGCTCTGTGTGTTTCCTCAGTTAAGTTAGTAAATTTTGGTGCTGCAATCGCTGCTAGAACACCAATCACTACAATCGCTACTATCAACTCAATTAAAGTAAATCCTTGTATTCGCAAGCTCAATCAACCGGATATAAAATCAAATGCACATAATAAAAGCGTAGCTTAAGAATGCTAAATTTAGGGAATTGTGTTCACACACACTATTAAAAGTCAGTCTAAAGTGAATAATCGACTCAATTCCTACCAAAACACAGACACTCGGCAAAGATTCCTCTATCATAACAACCTGAATTTACGTTTTACCTTCTTAGCAATTCACGATGCCAACTACAGATCCTACTTTTTTCGTTTTTGACTACGAAACATGGGGTGTTAGCCCTGCTAAAGACAGACCGAGTCAATTTGCCGGGGTCAGGACCGACCAAGATTTTAATATCATTGGTGATCCTTTGGTTATTTATTGCCAGCCGCCGAATGACTATCTGCCTTCGCCAGAGGCAGCGTTAGTTACCGGAATTACGCCGCAAAAAGCACTGAAGGACGGTTTGCCGGAACATGAGTTTATCAATCGAATTCATGCCGAATTATCAAAGCCCAATACCACCAGCTTTGGCTACAACAGCATTCGTTTTGATGATGAGGTTACCCGTTATACCTGCTACCGCAATTTCATCGATCCTTACGCGTGGAGCTGGCAAAACGGAAATTCCCGTTGGGATTTGCTAGACGTATTGCGCGCTTGTCACGCACTTAGGCCAGAAGGGATCGAATGGCCTGAAAATGACGAGGGGTTTACTAGCTTTAGACTGGAACATTTGTCCGTTGCTAACGGTATTGAACACAGTAATGCACATGATGCGATGTCCGATGTCATTGCCACGATTGAAATGGCAAAAAAAGTCAAAGCTGCTCAGCCAAAGTTATTTGATTACTTCTTGTCGATGCGCACTAAACGCAAACTCAATGAGTTAATCGATATCGTAAATATGACACCTCTGATGCACGTGTCAGGAATGCTCGGTAGAGAGTGTCAATACACAAGTTGGATTGTGCCTATCGCTTGGCACCCGACAAATCAAAACGCGGTCATTGTTGCCGACTTAGCAAAAGATCCAACCCCGCTGTTGGAACTTTCCGCGCTCGAAATTCAAGATAGGTTGTACACCAAACGAAGCGATCTACAAGAAGACCAACTACCCATTCCAATCAAGCTGGTTCATTTAAACAAGTGTCCAATTCTTGCTCCCGCAAAAACTTTAACTGCGGAAAATGCACAGCGGATTGGCATTGATCGTCAACAGTGTTTAGACAACCTAAGTCGAATTAAAGCCGATCCTTCAATTCGAGAGAAATTGGTTCAAATATATTCTTCAGAGCCTAACTACCCAGAAAGCAACAATGTCGATGAAAAGCTGTACAACGGTTTCTTCTCGGCTGCCGATAAATCCAATATGGAAATTATCCGTGAACGCAGCCCAGAGAGTTTAGCCTCTCTAGATTTGCAGTTTGATGATTCACGTGTAGAACCATTACTGTTTCGCTATCGAGCCAGAAATTTCCCTTGGACCCTCACCGCCGATGAGCAACTTAAATGGGCGTCACACTGCCGTGAATATTTTGAAGTCAATCTCCCAAACTATATGGCTAACTTAGAAGTCTTGGTGCATCAATATCAGGATGAGGAAAAGAAATTGGCTGTTTTAAAAGCGGTTTATCAATACGTGGAAGGACTAGCCAGTTGAGCAAAAACCTAATTAAGCCGCGATTGATTTTGGTAATTCAGTACCTGGTCTCCATTGTTTGCATTTATGCATGTCTTTTTGTAGGCAACTTTGTTCAATCATGGCTTGACGTGCCAATACCGGGTAGCATTTTTGGAATGTTATTGCTCTTCTTATTACTGGTATTTCGTCTTATACCTGCTCCATGGATTAAACCGGGCGCTAACCTCTTTATTCGATACATGATTTTGCTGTTCGTGCCGATTAGTGTCGGCTTAATGCAACATTTTGAGTTATTAATGAACAATGCCATGAGTATCATTGCAAGCGCATTAGGTGCCAGTTTTATCGTTCTTGTCTCTCTTTCTTGGTCACTGCAAAAAGTACTAGGTGAAAATAAACGATGAGTATTTGGTTAGCTTTTACCGTCATTACCTTTGTCAGTGCTCGTTGGCTGAGTCAAAAGTTCAAACACCCACTGTGCAATCCACTCATAATTAGTTTAAGCGTCATTATCCCCGCGTTAATTCTTTTACACGTACCATACGAAGAGTACTACGCAGGGAATAGTTGGATTAACGCTCTGCTACAGCCTGCAGTTGTAGCCCTTGCCTACCCACTGTACGAACAGTTTCCGCAAATTCGCGCCAATTGGAGAATCATAGCGCTTGCCTGTGGCGTAGGCAGTGTGATGTCTATGTTGAGTTCGATCTTGATTGCCGTATTGTTGGGTACAGACTTAACGTTAATCGCGAGTTTAATGGGTAAATCCGTGACGACGCCAATCGCAATGGAAGTTTCAACTGTGCTGGGTGGGGAAGCAGCCATCGCGGCGATTTTGGTCCTTCTGGTTGGGCTGTTTGGCGCTATCCTCGCCTACCCCATTTATCAATGGCTCAACATCACACATCCAATTGCACGTGGGCTAACCATGGGCACGGTTTCTCATGCATTAGGCACAGCCACTTGTGTGGAAAAACAACCCGGTGATGCGGCATTCAGTTCGCTTGCACTGGTTGTATGTGGCGTCATTACCTCTATTTTGGCACCCAGTTTGTTTGCGTTTGCGGTTTGGTTATCAAGCTAGTGTTGGGCTGTAAATCCTACTTCTAACAATGAAATCCATTGCATTCGTGACTTCACTCTAAATGTGTAACAAGAAAAACCAAATTTCATTATATGGTGATTTATATCACATTAATTATGTAACCAATGGGTAAACTAAAAGACCATAAACCCTGAAGGTACCATTGCAGGTGAAATAATGATCGAGCACATACACTCTGCGCTTAATGCGCTCAGCGAACCTCTAAAGTCTCATTTAATTCCCATTTTTGAACGTAACTATTACCGTGGTTTCCTAAGCAAAAAAGATGTTGACGCCCTTCTCGCTGAATCGGAATTGTCCATCCATGAACTGCGTTTAGCTCTGTTGCCCGTAGCCGCCGCTTACGCCTATGTACCGATTTCAGATTTTCACGTCGGAGCCATTGCAACCGGAGTCAGCGGAAACCTGTATTTTGGTACTAACTTAGAGTTTTCCGGTTCGCAAATTGGCCAAACGGTTCATGCGGAGCAATGCGCAATTAGTCACGCTTGGATGAGTGGTGAAAGTGGGCTCGCGAATATGACGGTTAATTACTCGCCATGTGGTCATTGCCGACAATTTATGAATGAGCTTCCCCTCGCCAATGAGTTGGAAATCTCTTTGCCAGGAAGAGAAACACAAACGCTCACTGAGTTGCTTCCAGATGCCTTTGGTCCTAATGATTTGGATATTACTGACCGCTTAATGGGTGCTTCTTCATTGTTAATAGAGTCGGCGACTGAAAGCCAAACTTTGGAGCAGTCGAACACAGTGCAAAGAGCCTTGCAAGCTCTTCAACTCAGTCATGCACCCTATAGTAAGTCGCCAAGTGGCCTTTGTTTAACTACCAAAAATGAAGAACACTTTTGCGGTGCCTATGCTGAAAATGCGGCTTTTAACCCAAGCTTGCCTCCTCTTCAAGTTGCGTTGTGTGTCATGCGTATGCACGCCAAATCGTTTGAGGACATCAATCAGGTAGCCTTAGTCGAATCTAGAAACGCTCATATTCAACAAAAAGCGGGCACCGAAAGCCTATTAACCGTCATGAATCCTAATCTGACATTAGATTACCAACAGATTAACTAACCTTAACTTGTTCTGGCGTTTGCCACGCCATAGACTAAAAATCACTCAACTAGCTATGGTGTGGCCCAATGAAAAAGTCAACATTACTCGTCTTGTCTTGTGCAGTCCTTGCACCTCTTAGTTATACCTATTACGTCAGAGCATCAACGCCCTCAACTGCCGAGTGTTTGGGATACCAAGCAACCGATAAAGTGCTAGTCATCAATGCGGATGACCTCGGCATGCACCCCGATCTTGATGCGGCAATATTAGATATGTACGAAAAAGGCGCGATCACATCGATGTCGGTAATGGCACCTGCGCCAAGTTTTCATCAAGCCATGGCTCAAGTGAAAGAAAAAGGCTTTAAGGTGGGCGTGCACCTTACTATGACTAACGAGTGGCAAAGCGCTCATCCTTGGGGCGGAGTCCTTCCAAAAGAGCAAACTCCTTCTCTACACAATAAAGACGGTTACCTATACCCGACTAGCGACTTGGTGGGGAAATTAGCCAAACCTGAAGAAGCGGAAAAAGAACTTAGGGCGCAAATTGAAGCGATACTGGCTTACGATGTGCCCGTGACTCATATCGACGCGCATATGTTTTTTTGGTACTACAATCCTGAACTGATCAAAATTGTACGCAGCCTTGCAAAAGAATACGATTTGCCTCTGGTTGAGCAATCATGGAAAACCAAACCAGAGCAACTTAAGCAAAGCAAGGTATACAAGGCGAATGGATTATTGGTCGAGGATTCCTACTCCATTATCTATGACTTAGACATCGCAACCAACCACCCTGACAAGCTGTATCAGCAATACCTGAACCTTGTCGATGAGCTTCCTGCAGGTTTTCACCATATTGCCATTCACCCAGGTTGGGTTACCGACCAGTCGTTACAAGACATTTCGGATATTAAGCTAAGACGGGCGGACTACGATGCTTGGCTACACCCCAAAATGTTAGACAGACTCAAATCATTCAAACTGACTGACTTTTCCGACATCAAAGTCAAGCAACAGGCGTATTATCAGGGAATAGATGCTTGCCAAAGCTAATATACCCAAGTAACTTCAAGATGCAGAATTCAGAGCTACATATTCTGGTTCAGTTCAAGGAAGAGAACGCAGCGGAATGACGAGTCCTTTCCAAGTTCTTTGACGAAGAAATGAGACAGAATATGAGCTCCCAAGGGCGAGTTTAACTAGGCTTCATACTGCGTTATTGATTCTTGATTTAGAGCGACTAGATCTGCAAATCAATGCCTTGTCTGAAGCCTAGTTAATTCTCGCTGAACCTCGCATCTTGAGGTCACTTGGGTATATCTACCCTATCTAAGGCACAACAAAGCAAACCTTAATCGGTTTGCTTTTTTCATCGGGCTCACCAATAGCCTAACGCAAACGTTGATACAGTTCTTGTTGATCTAACTCGTTTTGAAATTGAGCGGGATCGATTCCTGAATCAAACACAAATTGGGTGAGCAGTTTGCGCACTGCAATCACTAAATCGTCCGAATTCCATGGCTTCTCAAAGTAGTGTTGAATACCAGCGCCATTAATCGCACTAATTGTATCGCCATGGGTGGCTTGACCGGTAAGCAACACTTTTTTGGTGTGAGTAAATCTATCATCACGGTTTAATTCAGATAGAAACTCCACGCCCGTTTGCCCCGGCATCACATGATCTGAAATCACCACCGCGACACTTTCTCCCTCTGAGTCCAACTCATCGATTAGTCCCCAAGCCTCTGCTGCAGACTCACAGTCTTCTATGTTCACCCAATGCGACAATGAGTCTAAGTCTGCAACTACAGCGCTAAGCACTTCCCTCTGATCATCAACACAAATAACGTTAAGCGTTTGCATGCAAGCCGTCCTGTTCTTGAGCCTCTTGGAGAGTATCGAGAGGCAATTTAATGCGGAAAATCGTTTTCTCTTTAGTACTTTTGACAGCAATACTGCCACCGTAAGTCAACACAATACGTTTTACTATTGAAAGACCCAGCCCAAGTCCGAAATTTAAGCCCGTTTTTTTAGTAGTAAAATTGGGCTGAAATATTTGCCGTCTGATCGCTTCCGGGATTTCAGGCCCATTATTGCTGATCATGACATGAATCCGATTGTTGTCGACTCTAGACTGAATTTCGATAAGTGGATTCTCCGTACCACTCACAGCATCACAGGCATTTTTCAGTAAGTTGGTCCACACCTGTACCCATTCGGTCATAGACCCTAAAAAATTTGGTACCTCAGATTGCCGGAATCGAACTTCGACATGACGTAACTCGCCTTTTATTAACGTCATTGATTTATTCAATGTATCGTTAATGTCTAAGGATTCAGCCGGCGACACTTCACTGCGTCCGAGTTGCTTAACCGAGCGCACAATGCCAACTGTGTGCTTTGACGCCAAACGTAAATCATGAAGATCGCGGCCCAGAGACCAAAATCTCAGTGCTTGCTGCGGATCATCAAGCCACGCTTGGCAATTTTCATCTGCTGGTATTGCTTTGGCCAAACCCTTGGCGAGATGTTTTTCGCAACCAAATCTATCTATCAGCACACTGCGTCTTAGCCTAGCCTCTGATGACGAGACGCTTTGACCGTTGATTAATCCAGTATCAAAGAACTGGCTGGCTTCTGGATTGATCTGTTCCAACAAAGTAATCACTTCCGATTCAATGTTCTCAGTTTTGGCACTAACAACTCCAATCGCGTTGTTTAACTCATGAGCAAGCCCGGCGGCTAGTTGGCCTAAAGTCGTCATTTGTTCAGCAGCATGGAGTTGAGTCAAGGCGGCTTCTTTGGCTAATGCTTCTTCACTGGCCCGGGTCTGGCGACGCTGCAACTCTTTCAAAATGACTGGCATAAACTGTTGGCTAAGCGGACCATTTAACTCCGCATCAAGAACCGGCGTCTTTTTATCGATCCACGCCAATCGACTTTCTTGTTCAGCGACAATCGTCAGTGATGCTTCATCGGTCCCCGAAAAAAAGCTGTGTACGCCAAGAAAAGCGCCCGCTTGCGCGCTAAAAACCTTTGCAGATAGTCCATCACCCGAATCTAGTTGATAGTGCGCAGTTAAGCTGCCTGACAGCACCAAATACAAACGCTGATTAACCTGACCTTGCCTCAGTAAAACGTCTCCGGGAGAAAGCTCAATTTGTCGTTCTTCATTGGAAAAATAACGCTGAATTACTTGTTGCAGTTGGGTTTCTTTTGTCATCAATCTTATTTCTGCTCTCTGCCAACCCGTGTCTATTGGATGTAACCGACTAAATTTAGAATCCAAACCATCACAAAGCTGAGTAACACGCCCACTACACCTAAAATCACGCCAACTTTGGCCATCTGATTGCTTTCAACATTACCCGTGGCATGTGCCAAGGCGTTCGGCGGAGTGCTTATAGGTAAAGACATACCTAGTGAGGCGGCAAAAGTAACCACTAGGATTAACGTCATCTCACCACCCAGTGGTTCTAGAGAAACCATAGATGCACCCATAGCGGCCATAATCGGCATCAACAAGTTAGCTGTTGCGGTATGAGACATAAAGTTTGCCATCAGCAAACACAATAGCGCCGCGCCACCTAATATTACGTAAGGCGAAAAGTTTCCAAAGGGGATACTGTCTACCAATAGCTTGGCCAAGCCAGTTTGATCAAGGGCCAGTCCTAAGGCGATACCACCAGAAACAAGCCACAGTACATCCCAAGAGATACGTTTGAGATCTTCTTTGTTGATAATACCTGTTAACGAAAATACAGCTACCGGTATCAGAGCGACGGTATAGCTATTCATACCGTGGGCCGACCCCATCAGCCACAGCAGTATGGTGACACCAAAGGTAATGTAAACAACGATCGCCTGCCTAGTCTTTAAAAATTTACCTTTAATGGTGAGCTCTATAGATTGTTGCTGCGCGCGGAAAAGGCGATTTATCAATACCCAAGCTAGTGCCAACATAATGACGACAAACGGCACGCCAAACGCCATCCATTCACCAAAGCTAATTGCACTTTCACCCACGAGATATTTTAGGGCGATCGCGTTCGGAGGTGTACCAATTGGAGTGCCAATACCACCAATATTTGCAGCGACAGGAATACTTAGAGCAAAAGCAACTCGGCCAGGATCTTTTAAACCGAACACCGCAATGACCGGGGTTAATATCGACAACATCATGGCTGTTGTGGCGGTATTTGACATGAACATGGAAAAAATCGCGGTAATCAACATTAGTCCCAACATCACGTACTTAGGCTGTTGACCGAAGGGCTTTAACAACACTCGAGCTAAGTTGACATCTAGTCGATACTTGGTGGCGGCCATCGCTAGGAAAAAACCACCCAGAAACAGCATTATAATTGGACTAGCAAACGTAGCCATTATCGCCTTGTGACTCAATAACTCACCAAATTCTGGTTTGTCCTCGCCGAGTTTAAATAAGATAAATCCTTTGTCGGACAGCATCAGTAGTTCCAGTACGATGATCACCACGGAAGTTGCATAAATTGGTATTGGTTCAAAAACCCAACATAACGCCGCCAACAAAAAGATAGCAATCACCCTTTGCTGGACAATGGTCAAGCCCTCAAATGGAAAAGCACTAACCGGTAACAACAGAACCAACAGAGGGACAAAAATAGGAATAATGTACTTGAGATAGTGGCGCATCAAAGCTTCTCGCTAGTCAGGCGTTGGAGGATGGAAAAACCAAACAGTTGACAAAGTGTGCGCCGTTTTAGTTTGTAACATTTAGAGTCAGATCAAATTTGCTCGTAATAACTCAAATATTTTTGAGCCACAACAAAAAACTCTTAACTTATTTCGTAACTCAGCAAGCAAACGTTTGCTTTTGAGGTTCCGCAGAGTAACATGCTGACAATGTAATTCATGAATAGTTAAAAAAGGTTGAGTATGTTTGGTTCTGCAACGAGCAAAAGCGCCACAAAAGTCTTGTTACTAGGGTCTGGTGAACTTGGGAAAGAAGTCGCTATCGAATGTCAACGCCTAGGCTTAGAAGTCATTGCTTGCGACCGTTATGAAGACGCACCCGCAATGCAAGTAGCTCATCGTAGTTACACCTTGGACATGTTAGATGGTGAAGCTTTGCAGACTATCATCGCTAAAGAGCAACCTGCTTTTGTCGTACCTGAAGTTGAAGCGATTGCGACCGACACTTTAGTTGCACTTGAACAAGAAGGTATCAATGTTGTACCAACGGCAAGAGCGACCAAATTGACCATGAACCGTGAAGGTATTCGCCGATTGGCCGCAGAGGAACTTGGCTTAACCACCTCCCCGTACCAATTTGCCAGTGACTTTGAGGAATTCCAAAGCGCTGTGAAAACTGTGGGTCTGCCGTGCGTCTGTAAACCTGTGATGAGCTCATCGGGTAAAGGACAAAGCGTGTTAAAAACTGAAGCGGACATTGAAACTGCTTGGAACTATGCGCAACAAGGTGGCCGAGCAGGTGCTGGCCGAGTCATTGTCGAAGGCTTTATCGACTTCGATTACGAAATCACGCAACTTACTGTACGCGCTTCTGACGGCGTACATTTCTGTGAGCCCATTGGTCACCGTCAAGAAGATGGTGACTACAGAGAATCCTGGCAGCCACAAATCATGTCTGTTGCAGCAAAAGCGAAAGCACAAGAAGCAGCGGAGAAAGTTGTTAATGCGCTTGGTGGATACGGAATTTTTGGTGTCGAGTTGTTTATCAAAGGAGATGACGTCATTTTTAATGAAGTTTCTCCTCGTCCACACGATACTGGGTTGGTAACACTGGCGTCACAAGACAAATCTGAGTTTGCCCTGCACGTTAGAGCATTCACCGGACTTCCTATCCGAAACATCACTCAATACGGTCCTGCAGCCTCTGCGGTTATTTTGGGTCAAGGTACTTCAAACGATCTACAGTTTTCTAACCTTGCTCAAGCTCTTGAGCAAGCCAACACCGATATCAAGCTATTTGCTAAACCCGATATCGATGGACGCAGACGCCTTGGTGTCGCGATTTCAACCGCGGAAAATACTGAACAAGCAATACAGGCTGCCATTAAAGCCGCCACCAGCGTTAAGATTCACTACTAACTAAAGTAAATTAACCGAAAAAGCAGAGCATTTTTGCTCTGCTTTTTTGCGTTATGCTAAGTTTCATTTCTCGATCAAATAGACCACTTCATCCCAATTAGGATTATCTGTGCGTTTGTCCGAATTTGACAAGATGGTCACCTTTAGTCCTGAGAATAGAGTGTCTACTTCATTAGAGGTCAGATGAAACGGGGGGCCGGCTTGCTGGGCTTCGTGTCTTTCTATTCCAATCAATAACATTCTGCCATTGGGATTAAGTAGAGCGAGCAAACGATCGACGTACTCTTTTCTATCTTCAGACTTCATCGCTACCAAGGCTGCTCTGTCATAGATCAGATCACACTTTGGTAAAGGAGCAGTAAACAAGTCGCCTACATATAACTCGAGTTCATCAAACTGATAAAGCTCCACCGCAGGCGGAATTGTGGTTACGGTAGGTGTATAAAAATGCTCGGAAAAGAAACTGCGAATGGCAATTTGACTGAGTTCCACGCCGACCACGTTAGCGTGTTTTTGTGCAAGCCATACGAGATCTTCTGACTTACCGCAGAGGGGTACAAAAACAACCTCATCATATTTTGGTTCGAGTTTGTTCCAGTGTGCGGTTAAACTTGGATTCACATCCAGCTCGTGAAAACCAATATCTTGGCTTGCCCACTTTTGATGCCAAAATTCGTGTTCTTTCATACTATCATTGAGGTCTGCTGACCTTATCTTCATTGAACGTTATCGCATGAGTTTAGCACTCATGTTATGGCAGATTTAGCTGGTTGTTCTTGCTTATCGCACTCTTTGAGCCATTTCTGTTCGAACTCGTCTGCCGGTATCGGCTTTGAGTAATAGTAACCTTGTCCCAAGTTACACCCCAAATCTCTTATCTGATGTGCTTGCTGCTGTGTTTCAATACCTTCAGCAATACAAAGCATATTCAGGCTATCTGCAAGAGATACAATAGCTTCAACCAGAGATTGACTATGGACTTGATCACCACCACCGGAGACAAACGAGCGGTCTATTTTTACCCCATCAAACTGAAGTCGTTGTAAGTAGCTGAGAGAGGCATAGCCCGTCCCAAAATCATCTAATAGAACCGACACACCAAGCGATCTCAACTGAGAAAGCACTCGATTAGCGGCATCAATATCGTAGATTAACTGACTTTCGGTCACTTCAATTTTGAGTGACTGTGGAGTTAACTGATATCGATTTAAGTCATTGGCAACAATTGAGGTAATGTTCTGACGATACAATTGCTTGGCAGATAAATTGATTGCGACATGAAAATCACTACTGTAACTGTGTTGCCAAACAGAAAGCTGTTTGCAAGCCAATTCAATCAGATGACGACCAATGGGCAAAATCATGTCAGTGTTTTCTGCGATTTCGATAAATTCTGCAGGTGAAATAATACCCCGCTCAGGATGACGCCAGCGCACTAACGCTTCCGCTCCCATCGTTTTCTCTGTTGTCATACAGATTTTAGGCTGATACCAAAGTTCAAATTGAGACAAATCACTTAGCGCATTACGTAATTCACGCTCCATATCAATTCGTTGTTGAATGGCTTTGTTCATCGCCAAATCAAAGCGACAAAATGTATTCTTACCATCATTTTTGGCTTGGTACATCGCAATATCAGCAAATTTGATCAGGGTTTCTGCATCGTTTCCATGCTCAGGAAACGCCGCGATGCCCAAGCTACCGCCAACCACAACCGAAGACTCGTTTTGCAGTTCAATCGGTGTTTGTAGCGCATTTAATATTGCTGAAGCAGCCATTCTTTCTTGTTTACGAGTTAAGCCCGCAAAGCCAACCAGAAACTCATCGCCGCCAATTCTGGCAACACAGTTTTTTGAAGAAGGGGTAACGTCGTTGGCTGCCGCAGTCAAACGTTGGCCAACTTTAGACAACAAGGTGTCTCCTCGCGCATGGCCAAAATGGTCATTAACTTGTTTAAAGTCGTCCAAATCAATAAACATGACACTGTAACTATGAGTGTCGCCGGCAAGAAGCAACTCATCGATGAGCTGGACAAAGCGCAGTCGATTGGGCAACTGGGTTAGACTGTCGTGATAAGCCAAAAAACGTATTTCTCTTGCGTTATCATCGATACGAGCACCCATTGCGTTGTATGCGTTGATTAGCTCACCAATTTCATCTTGACGATCTTGTGTCGGCATACGCTTAAAGCGATCTAAACCCGATTTTTGTAAATTAGAAATCAAGTGAATAATTGGGGCTGTGAGTGAACGAGCGACTAGGCCGACCAGAATTAAAGCGATGATAAAACTGATCAAAGTGATGGTTAGATGATTGGCGGACAGCTCTTTTAGGTCGTTCCGATAGACTGATTCAATAACGCGGCGATTGGCATCAATATCCTCGCTAAGACGCTTTAACCCCATTTCTAGGTAAACAACGCCGACTTTTACACCAGATTGCTCAATTGGTGCAGCGTAAACCAGTTTGTCACTCAATTGATGTAAGTAGTAGCCGTTACTAATTAGTGCATGAGAAATCACTAACTGGTTTGGATGCAGCAATCCGAAGCTGTCCACATTTTTACTACCATCGTGAAACAGGCGTCCTTCCGTGTCCACGACGTTGACAACCAACACCTCTTCCTGTGAAAGAGCAGGCTCTATTACTCGGTAGGCAGATTCCAAATCGTAATTATACAGAGGATCGAAAAGGCGCTCAGAGAGATAACTACCAAGTGCTTTTCCTCTGAGTTTGAGTTGCTCTTTAAGAGTAAGCTGAGTGTGCTGTGTTAACGCTTCAGTAACTGCACTGCTGTGTTGTTGATAAAGGTGATTCTGAAAGAAAAAATGTACTAGCGACAGCATCAGCAAAATCCCAGCTGTTGCTATCATATACCTTGTCCTTAAGGTTAACCGTGCAATTCTCATTTGACGGATAAGTTCTCCACTTCTTGTAACCAAACTCTCGCAACATCAAGTGTTGCGAGCGCGCTAGCCGGCAATTCTTCAAACTTGGTGGTTTTTTGATACTCTTCTAGAGCCAATCGACCTGCTTCATCATTCTCAACATCGAGCAATGCCGCTTTGATAGCGTGAGTCATTTCGTCGCTAACGTGTTCAGACACTAACATTAATTCTCTCGGATAGTTGTCGGTTTGATAGAAAATTTTTAATTTATCTTTCATGGATGCGGGCGTATCTTTGTTTGAGTTCCAATTGTCACTACTAAACACTGCGGCATCGACACGCTTACCATAGGTCCAAGCCGTCATATTCACTTCATTTGAATCTGGCAAAACATCGTCGATAAATAAAAATCCAATGTTACCGTCTTTTGGCTGTTGGTCCGGTTGCTCTAGATGTTCGAGTCGATAACCATATTCTAACAAGGTTACCGCTGGTGCAAAGTAACCACTATGTGAGCTTGGACGCTCGAACAAGATGGTTTTACCCGCGAGATCGCTTACGGCAAAATCGTCGTTTTCAACGTGAGTAAAAAAGACCGAATGATAATGAGACTGACGCTTTTTCCAACGCTTTGCGACAATTTTTGCATTGGTATACTTTTCGAACATCAACGCACTGTAGACACTTGCACTGATCAAATCGACTTTACCAGTTCTTAATAGTTGCTTCATTTCTGGCATATCTTGCGCTACAACCACAGTACCATGTTGGTAGCCGAATTTTGTTAATCGTTTTGCCATCCAATCTGCCAAGGGTTGCGATGACTCAATTCGCTTTTTTGCCTTTTTAGAAACCACACCAAGGACAAAACTATCGCTTGGTGTAACTTCAGCCCACACTGGTTGGAACATTGAAATTGCAACACAGGCGGCAAGCAACCCGCCAATTAAACTGCCGTTTTTCATAGAGACCTCCAATATGGCGCTTTTCCGTATTTAACCTCGAGCCTTGCTCGTACTTTGTACGGAAAAATCCAATATTTACAAAGAGTTTGCTACTCCATTCTGTTCGAATTAACCCGACTAAGTCTAAGTATTAGCTCTCGTTTTGAGCGAAAAAACGAGTTGTATGTCACAATTTTCATAACCTATAGTTAAAGAAGTAATAGTTAGCTCTATGAGGAGCATCTATTGTCTGAAAAGCTTCGACATTTTTTGTTAGTTATATTTTGGGCAAATATCAGTATTTTTGCCTTGGTCACATCCGTGGCGCGCGCAAGCACAATTGAAAACTATTCGAGAAACACCTATTGGGGCCCGCTGCAAATCCACACTCAAGCCCCGCTTCACGTCAACAGCTTAACGCCACAGTTAAGGTCCAGTTTTGCAAATGAGATCAACCAAAAAGAAATTAGTATTAGAGGCAGTGTCGCGAGTATTTGGGCCAATACAAATGACTACCAGCTTGATTACTACCAAAACCAAATTGCCGTAGCATTGCAAAAACAGATAAATGAAAAGTGGTTATTCGAAGGTGGATACAAATGGAATTACGCGGGAAACAACTACCTAGATGGGCTGACCATTTGGTTTCATGATGTTTTTGATATTGACCAAAACGGTCGAGATCAAGTCGATAACGACAAGTTCGAAATCTCAATTCCGGAATACGATATCGAACTTAGAGACTTCCGTGGTCGAACCTTAAGCAGTGCGATCAGTCTCTATTCACAATACCAATGGCTTGAAACCAAACATCATGCCATTTCTTTAGGCGGCAGTGCTTACTACAACGAGGTGAATAAAGGTGTGTTTAGTTCAAGTAAGTTAGAAGTGAGCCTTCAGCTTAACTACAGCTTTCGTCAACAAGCTAACCAGTTTGATTTAAGCATCAGTGATACACATCGCTCAGAACCTGAGATTTTCCCTAGCTTGGCCTATAAAAATCACAACTTAGGAATAAACACTGGCTATACATTCTACTATAAGCCGAATCATCATTGGCTAATGCAACTCTCTGTGCACGAAGGCCTATCTGCTGGCAGCGATGACTTTAGCGAACCATCGGTAGAGTTTGCAGCGGGTTATCGCTACACACAAAAACGCTCAGCCATTGAGCTGAGCGTGATGGAAAATATGTTCAATGCTGATAACAGTACCGATATTGCATTTAACTTTACTTATCGGTATCGGTACTAACTTTTACACAGCCAGAATGCGTTTAACCTGATAATCCACTTCACTGTCTGATGCGTCGCGCGATAGCGTAAACGAAATGTACTGATCACCACTCAAGCTCAGCGATCGGTCAACCTCGGCTAAACAATGAACGGAGTCACCCGCCAAAATAAAGCTCAACTCGATTTCTTTATTATTGATTAGGCCGCCGCCACGAAACTCAATTTCTTGATAACAGCCAGAGTTAGAGCTAAATCCGTTGCCACGTAGGTATCCTTTTTCCACATCCGCTTTCATCAAAGAAAAGCCTGACGATTCTATCTGCCGGATAATTTTAGCGACGACGGGTAACGGATGAACTTCGATAAAATCCCTGTCTCTTGGATCTATCGCAAACTCAATATCCAGTGAAGTCTCAACCCAGACGTGGCATTGGTTATGATGCGCGTTTAACGCTGTGACGGGTGTCTCATCGTCCAGTTGAAGATGAAAAGGAACACTCTTTTGTTCACCTGGACCAATATCAAACGGTTCAACCGCGGCAATCTTAGCCAAAATGAAATTCTGATAAGAGGCACCGTTATCGGAATCTACTTTTACTTCCGTACACAGTTTCAGATGGATAGCGTCAATGCGCTGTTCAACATTACCACCAAAGATTTCAACGCGTCCGGTCAGGGTATCGCCCTGAGTAACCGACATTGAATCCAAAATAGTATCGACTTTTGCAGCACCGATTCCCAGTGATGCTTTTAGCTTGTTGAGCATGGTTGTTCCTTTAATAACGTTAAAGCGCTATCAGACTATCATTTCATCGTTTTAAATCGAGATAAATCCATTAACCAAAACCACATTTTTGTAAATTCAGCACCAATTCGCCGAAGAATTGGTCATTGATAGTTGCCAATACGCGGCGTTGCATTCATCATTTGTATAGTCAATAAACTAGTCGGTCAATACAATATGCCCCCTGCTCCGCGTTATTTACAAATTAAAACCTACATTCAAGATAAAATTGAGCAAGGTGAATGGAACCTAGGTCAACGTATTCCAACAGAGTTAGAGCTTACAAAACAGTTCGAAGTCAGCCGAATGACCGTAAACAAAGCAATTCGTGACCTCGTCGCGGAAGGCCAACTGCAAAGAAGACCTAGACTGGGTACGTTTGTTTGTTCAAAAGCAGATAAAGCGGAATCGCCCCTGCTTGATATCCGAAATATCGCGCTCGAAGTTGAGCAACGTGGTAAAGCGCATTCCTGCAGAGTGATTAAACTGACTGCTATTGTCGCAGATGAAACGGTGGCCACACGTTTGGGGGTAATGATTGACTCGAATGTATTTTATAGCGAGATCATACATTTTGAAGACAATCAGCCAATCCAACTCGAGCAACGTTGGATCAATCCGGATTTTGCACCAGACTATTTAAACCAAGATTTTACTCAGCAAACGCCCAACCAATTCCTATCAGAAAACTGTCCCTTGAGCGCCATTGAGCACAGTGTCGAAGCCATCGCACCAGATACTACTATTCGTGCATCGCTTAAGCTCGGTAATAATGAGCCTTGCTTGTTGCTTAGTAGACGCACTTGGAGCAACGACAAACTGGTCAGTTCCGCATTGCTTTACCATCCCGGCACCAAATACAAATTAAGCTCAAAAATAATTATAAATCAATAATATAAAAACCCACTCATCAAGTTGAATTTGCTAGCTTAGTATACTGAGCAAACTCGGTAAAACTGAATAGATCACAGTTTTGTAACATCTCACTTGAACAAATGACTATCCAAAGCTAATAATTTGTATATACATTTAATGTTTGAGTGACAATTTTGGGTAGTATCAAGCACTTTATCAATGCCAAACTCGTCTCTATGCAGGCTGGACCAAAGGGTTATCAGCCTAGCGAAGCTGCAACCGTAACGGTGGAAAATGGCGTAATCACTCGTATTCTCACATCACCTGAATCTGTTAAGAGTACTTCTTTGGATGGCATCAACCAAAGCGAAGATTCGGAAATTATCGATTGCCAAGGTTCGTTACTTACTCCGGGACTTATTGATTGTCACACGCATCTGATCTTTGCTGGCAATCGCGCCAATGAATTTGAAATGCGACTCAATGGCGTACCCTACGAAAACATAGCCAAACAAGGTGGTGGGATTTTGTCCACGGTTCAAGCCACTCGCAAGGCAAGCCAACTGGACCTCACCGAACTTGCTCTGCCAAGACTACAAGGTTTGTTAGACAGCGGAGTGACTACCGTCGAAGTGAAGTCCGGCTACGGTTTAACGCTAGAAGATGAACTGAAAATGCTTCGTGCCGCCAAAGCGCTTGAGCAGTATGCCAAGGTCAACATAGAAACCACATTTTTAGGTGCGCATGCACTTCCCCCCGAGTATCAAGACAACGCTGATGGCTATATAACCCATCTATGTGAGCAGGTGATGCCTATCGTCGCCCAAGAAAAACTTGCATCAGCAGTAGATGTCTTTTGTGAGGGCATTGGTTTTAACCTTTCACAAACAGAGCGTGTATTTGAAACCGCAAAGCGTCTCGGCCTAAACGTAAAAGGCCATACAGAGCAACTGTCTAATCTAGGTGGCAGTGCTCTTACCGCAAAGTATCAAGGACTGTCAGTAGACCATTTAGAATACTTGGACGAAATTGGTGTCCAAGCACTGTCCCAATCAGGCACGGTAGCAACGCTATTGCCAGGCGCATTCTATTTCTTGCGAGAAACTCAGCTCCCTCCAATCGAACTATTACGGCAATACAAGGTTCCAATGGCAGTCGCGACAGATTTAAATCCGGGCACTTCACCCTTTGCTGATCTCACCATGATGCTCAACATGGCATGTACCTTGTTCAGACTCACCCCAGAAGAAGCGTTAAGAGGCGTCACTTGCCATGCCGCTAAAGCGCTCGGCTTAGAGCAAATAATTGGTTCTATTGAAGTTGGAAAACGCGCTGACTTTACGCTCTGGGATGTTTCACACCCCGCAGATTTGAGCTATCAGCAAGGTTATAGGCGTGTTGCTGCACGCATAATCAACGGCGAGGTAATCTATGTCTAGTTCCAATTCTGTTGACCACACTAATGATTATCAGTGGACGGGGCGTGATGACAAAGAAGATGGTGATTTAAGAACGCGGGTCCATCACACGATAAACAATGTTCACGTTGACGACTTAGTTACCCACCAACAAGGTATCGCCATTTTAGGATTTGCCTGTGATGCAGGCGTGGCTAGAAACAAAGGCCGTATTGGCGCAGAGCGAGCTCCTGATCGTATTCGCGGCGCATTAGCGAATATGGCGTGGCATCAATCAAGTCCATTGTATGATCTTGGCACGATTCATTGTCAGAAAGATGATCTCGAGTTAAGCCAAGAAGCTTGCGGCCAAATGATTGCCAAGGCGCTAAAGCATTCGCCAGTACTTACCCTGGGTGGAGGCCATGAAATTGCGTGGGCTTCATTTCAAGGATTAGCAAACTACCTAAACAGTCAGATAAAAGAGCCAAAACCCAAAGTTGGAATCATTAACCTCGACGCGCATTTTGATCTACGCGCATTTAAACAAGATGAAACCGAGTCGAACTCAACAGTAATCCAACCAAGTTCTGGCACACCCTTTCACCAAATTGCAGACTTTTGCCAGAAGAATGAATGGCCGTTCCATTACGCTTGTCTTGGTGTAAGTCGTGCCAGCAACACCCCTGCTCTGTTCAAAACAGCGGATGAACTCGGTGTTTGGTACATAGAAGACAAAGAGATGACTTCTCTTAACCATGTTTACCAGTTAACTCAACTGCAACACTTCATTGATGGTTGTGATTACCTATATCTGACCATTGATCTTGACGTCTTTCCAGCAGCCACCGCTCCGGGTGTTAGCGCGCCAGCAGCGCGTGGTGTCAGCATCGACATGCTTGCACCCTTTCTAGAGCGGATACTGCACTACAAAAACAAACTCATATTGGCAGATATTGCCGAATACAACCCCAACTTCGATATCGACAATCAAACTGCTCGTTTAGCGGCGCGATTGACTTGGGATATCGTCAACGCATTTTCAGAAAAACAATAACGTGAATAAAGGAGTCTCATGATGACGGATCGCCCATCACAAGGTACGCGTCTTGATACTAGCCGTATTATAAAAGCGCCCACGGGTACAAAACTCAATGCAAAATCATGGCTTACCGAAGCGCCGCTTCGCATGCTAATGAATAATTTACACCCAGATGTAGCGGAACACCCTCACTCTCTAGTGGTGTACGGTGGAATTGGTCGAGCGGCAAGAAACTGGGAATGCTTCGACAAAATCGTCGAAGTCCTCGAGCGCCTTGAAGATGATCAGACACTGCTAGTTCAGTCTGGCAAACCTGTTGGTGTATTTCCGACCCACAAAAACGCGCCGAGAGTACTGATTGCAAACTCTAACCTAGTTCCTCATTGGGCAAATTGGGAACACTTCAATGAGCTCGATCGTGAAGGCCTAATGATGTACGGGCAAATGACTGCAGGCAGTTGGATTTACATTGGTTCGCAAGGCATAGTTCAAGGCACATATGAAACCTTTGTTTCGGTTGCCAAAAAACACTTTGACGGCGATGCCTCCGGCAAGTGGGTATTGACGGGGGGACTTGGCGGTATGGGTGGTGCTCAGCCCCTAGCTGCAACAATGGCTGGTTTTTCAATGATCGCAGTTGAATGCGATGAGAGCCGAATCGATTATCGTCTTCGTACTGGCTATGTGGACGTGAAAGCCACCAGCCTTGAACAAGCGCTTGAGATCATAAACCACTCAGATAAGCCTGTATCGGTTGGTCTTCTAGGTAACGCTGCCGATATTTTTGCCGAGTTGGTAGAGAAAGATATCACTCCTGACGTAGTAACCGACCAAACCTCAGCGCATGATCCGCTCAATGGTTATTTGCCGCAGGGGTGGACTATGCAGCAGGCCGCTGAGCGCAGAACAAATGATGAAGCAGGCGTAGTTAAAGCTGCTAAAGCATCCATGGCAGTTCAAGTGAAAGCCATGTTGGAGCTACAAAATCGCGGAGCTGCCACCTTAGACTATGGTAATAACATCAGACAGATGGCGTTAGAAGAAGGGGTGGAAAACGCGTTTGATTTCCCTGGCTTTGTCCCAGCTTACATCAGGCCACTATTTTGTGAAGGCATCGGTCCATTCCGTTGGGCAGCACTGTCTGGTGACCCGGAAGACATCTACAAAACCGACCAGAAAGTAAAAGAGCTAATTCCTGATAACCCTCACTTACATAACTGGCTAGACATGGCTAAGGAGCGAATCCAGTTCCAAGGTCTACCAGCGCGGATTTGTTGGGTTGGTCTAAAAGACAGAATGCGTTTAGGTTTAGCGTTTAATGAAATGGTAAAAAATGGCGAACTAAAAGCCCCAGTAGTCATCGGTCGTGACCACTTAGATTCAGGTTCCGTCGCCAGTCCAAACCGTGAAACGGAGGGCATGTTGGATGGTTCAGATGCTGTATCGGATTGGCCACTGCTCAATGCACTGCTTAACACAGCTGGGGGGGCGACTTGGGTATCTCTCCATCATGGTGGTGGTGTTGGTATGGGCTTTTCACAACACTCTGGTGTGGTGATCTGCTGTGACGGTAGTGATGACGCATCTGAACGTATTTCTCGAGTACTTCATAACGATCCGGCGACAGGTGTGATGCGTCATGCTGACGCAGGTTATGAAATCGCCAAACAGTGCGCCGCAGAGCAAGGCTTAGACTTGCCGATGTTAAATGAAGAATTGAAAGCATTGAAGTAGGAGCTTTCCATGATGAATCTTATTCTTAAGCCCGGACAATTGAGCTTGCATGAGCTGCGTAAAGTCAGCCGTTCTCCAGTCAACCTTTCATTGGATCCGAGCGCGATCCCGGCAATTGAAGAAAGCATGCAGGTAGTTGAGCAAGTTATTGCCGAAGATCGCACTGTTTACGGCATCAACACTGGGTTCGGACTTCTGGCGAATACCAAAATCGCCCCTCAAGACTTAGAGACCTTGCAAAAAAGTATTGTGCTTTCCCACGCCGCGGGTATTGGCGAGTGGATGGCGGATGAAACCGTAAGACTAATGATGGTGTTGAAAATCAATAGTCTATCGCGCGGGTTTTCCGGTATTCGAGTGTCGGTTATTCAAGCTCTTATCGATTTAGTCAATGCTCAAGTCTACCCATGTGTACCTCAAAAAGGCTCCGTTGGTGCTTCCGGAGATTTAGCACCACTGGCGCACATGAGTACGGTATTACTGGGTGAAGGTGAAGCGCGACACAACGGAAAAATCATCTCCGGGGCGGAAGCGCTTAAAATAGCTGGATTGGCCCCAATCACGCTGGCACCAAAAGAAGGCCTGGCGCTGCTTAATGGTACTCAAGCCTCGACTGCGTATGCATTAGAAGGGCTATTCGCTGCCGAAGATTTGTTCGCTTCAGCAACTGTATGTGGTGCCATGTCCGTTGAAGCTGCCTTGGGCAGTCGCCGTCCGTTTGATCCACGCATCCACAGAGTTAGAGGCCATCGTTCACAAATGGATGCAGCGGAAGCATTTCGTTATTTGCTAGATAGCTCTAGTGAAATGGGGGATTCACACACAAACTGTGAAAAAGTCCAAGACCCCTATTCTTTGCGTTGCCAACCTCAAGTCATGGGGGCTTGTCTTCAGCAAATTCGCAATGCGTCTGCAATCTTGGAGACGGAATCGAATTCAGTCTCCGACAACCCTCTGGTATTTGCCGATGATGGTGACATCATTTCAGGTGGTAACTTCCATGCGGAGCCTGTTGCGATGGCAGCAGACAACTTAGCTCTGGCGATTGCTGAGATTGGCAGCTTGTCTGAGCGTCGAATGGCCCTCCTCATTGACAGCGCATTAAGCAAACTACCGCCGTTCCTCGTGGACAATGGTGGCGTTAATTCGGGCTTCATGATCGCTCAAGTGACTTCTGCAGCTCTAGCAAGTGAAAATAAAACACTCGCTCACCCTGCATCGGTTGATAGCTTACCGACGTCGGCAAACCAAGAAGACCATGTATCCATGGCAACCTTTGCAGGCCGTCGATTGCGAGACATGTCTGAAAACACCAGAGGTATTTTGGCCGTCGAGTATTTAGCTGCGGCACAAGGTCTGGATTTTAGGAGCCCACTCCTCTCTTCGCCGAAAGTTGAAGAGGCTAAACAAATCTTGCGAGAAAAAGTGACGTTCTATGACAAAGACAGATATTTTGCGCCTGACATTGAAAAAGCCAATACGCTGCTAAAAATGGCGGTTCACAATCACTTGGTGCCGCAACACATTATGGTGAGTGTTTAGCTCTAAACGTCGCTCATTATCAGCTCGTGAATTTAAACCTGTCATTTGACAGGTTTTTTTGTGTTCATCAGATTGAATTAGACAAACCTCAAAATAGACGACTAAAGTATTACATGTGTTGCGCAATTTTTGACCCATAATTATCTCAATGTCACATAAAGAGCTGTTATCGCGATGAGCTCTGACTGAAAAAGTGCGTACAACATGGATGTTGAATCAATACACATGTGGAGAGTGTTATGTTTCGTCAGCTACCCGATACCGTTAACGACCTATGCCACTATGCCATCGACATGGCTGAAAAAGTTCAGCATGATGAGAGGTTTATGCAACGCTGTCATCACTTAGGCAAAGATGTGTTTGCCGCGGCGAAAGCTTTTATCTATCTCACTTTAGATTTTGAGTACACTGGTTGGGATTGGTGGGATAAACAAAGACTGATCACTGCTATCCGAGAATTGGAAGCTGCATTCAAGCGTTGGTATCCGGATCCAGAGGGCTATGCGGTTGGTACGCTTATCCATGTTCGACTGCAGTTAATCCAACATTAACAAGTACCTAACATGTCAAATTAGCACATTAAAGGCGCAAACGATTGCCAAACCTCAGTCGAGAACATCACGCTATAACCTTTGTTCTCCTTAGTTTAATAACCTTGT
This sequence comes from Vibrio sp. ABH4_348, assembly GCF_056159765.1. NCBI lineage: Bacteria > Pseudomonadati > Pseudomonadota > Gammaproteobacteria > Vibrionales > Vibrionaceae > Vibrio > Vibrio sp. ABH4_348. Next base: position 1,533,214 of record NZ_JBSWVW010000001.1, read on the forward strand.
AATTCTGCTTCGCATGTTACAATTCAAAAAATAATTTGTAACATGACCGTTTTGTACAATTCTTAGTGATATAAATCGGTAATATAGTGGTTGAAAGTCGTTATAATCATAACTAACGAGGTCAGCCATGATTCAAACTAATGCTCTTCCCCAAGCTCAATCTTCTACTGATTTGCCTGAGTTACAGAATTTCTACAAAAAAACATTCGGTTTCGGCGCCAAACTTTTCGATAGCAACCACAAACTTTGCTTGACCTCATATGATGAGACTGTCCATTTCAACATTAATAATTCTCAAACGACCACTGAACATGATGTGGTGCTTCAGAAATTGATCTCCAATGCAGAATCTCTAACATTACAAGTTGATGATGTACATGCGGCTTATTTGACGGCGCAAGATATGGGGCTTTCGATTCTGGAAGACCTAAAAGAAGAGGTGTGGGGACATATTCACTTCGTATTGCAGGACGAATCTGGTGTGATGATTAATGTTGTTGAAACTCCAGAAGTGCTGCTCAATTAGATCCAACGTCTAACATCACGTAAGTATTGCTGATAAGGCTCTCCAAATAGATTTTGGAGAGCCTTTTCTTCAGGCGCAATTTGAAAGCGATTGATATACCAAACAAAAACCACACACAAAAGTAAGCTCAAGGGATTCGCGAGCCAGTAAATCCACGCGAGAAACCAAAGTAGAAGTCCTAAATACATAGGATTGCGGCTCATTCGATATATACCTGATGTCACCATATTTGAAGCAGTCGAAACCTTCATCGGATTCACCGTCGTACGAGCACGTCTGAAACTGATTAAGGCGGATATATCAATGACTAAAGCTAAGCCCGCTAGCAGCCAAGGTACTTGAGTGTTCCAAGGTAATTGCCAACCAGTAGCGAATAGATTCCAAGTATCAATTGCATAGGCGAAACTCGCCAATATCAGCATGACAATCGGCGGTGGGATTTTGTTGTCTAGGTTAAAACTCATCACGCACCGCCTCTAGATTGGTTTAGGTAATTATTTTTGGTAATTGTTATTGATTTAGAGCCTGCAACAGCGCTTGAACCGGATGCAAAGGCTGAACCTGCTCAAATCGCTTCACTTGACTCCGACACGAATACCCCGTCACTAGACACCTATCCTTCGGCAATTTCTCCAGATTCGGTTTCCAACTTAAGCCATATATGTCTTTCGACATTTGTAGCTTATCGGCCTCGTGACCAAAGGTTCCCGCCATGCCACAACACCCTACTGCGACTGACTTCAGGGTAGCGCCAAAATGATTGAAAATGGTGGACCATTCTTTTTCGCTATTCGGCAACTTAGTTTTTTCAGTACAGTGAGATAACAAATACCAAGCGTCATCTGCTACTGAATTTTGTGACTGAGCGTTGAACTCATTCAATCTAGGGTGCAACCACTCGTGAGCAGTCAGTACCTGAAAATCACCCCGAGAGTCATTTAAAATTTCTTGATATTCATCGCGATAACACAGTACCAAAGCGGGATCAACCCCAACCATCGGAATGTTTAAATCGGCAACCTGATTTAAGAATTCAGCGGTCGACTGCGCCGTATTTGAGAATTTTTTCAAGAACCCTTTAATGTGTTGTGCCTTGCCATTTGGTTTAAACGGCAGCACCACGGGGGTTTTACCTAATTTGATTGCCAATTGGGCAAAATCTTCGACCACTTGTGCATCGTAGTAACTGGTAAATGGGTCTTGAACAATCAATACGTGCTGCTGGCGTTGATGATCGTCTAATTGAGCCAATGCATCTAGATCAAAGCCTTTTAATGATTGCACTCGCGATTTTAACGTTGGTACAGACAACAGTGGCGTATCTATGTAACCAATCGATTTTCTAGTCAGGCTCTGAGTGATCGGTTGCTTGACCACCGCATTAACCAAACGAGGCGCTTTTGCCATCAGTGGTAACAAGGTCTCAATATTAGCGACCAAATAGTCTTTTGCAGGACGTTGATAGCGCGTGTAATACAAATTGAGAAAACGCGATCGGAAGCTCGGCACATCGACTTTAATTGGGCATTGACTGGCACACGCTTTACAGGCTAAACAGCCGTTCATCGCCTCAAACACTTCGTGAGAGAAGTCATTTTTACTTTGCTTGCTCAGCGAGTTTTTTACTCGATCAACAAGGGCTTTAACTGGAGCCGAACCCTTCAAGACTTGTTTTTCGACATCTAGAATGTCGACACCTTGTTCGGTCAGTTGGCGCAGCCACTCTCTTACCAAACCAGCTCTACCTTTAGGCGAATGTCGACGATCCGCCGTCACTTTCATTGAAGGACACATCGGAGAGGCCGTGTCGTAGTTGAAACAAAGGCCATTACCGTTGCACTCCATCGCTTGTTTGAAACTATCGCGAATGGTTATCGGGATCTGGCGATCGTAAAAGCCACGTTTAGTGTCACTAACTTTAACTAATTGGTCTTCACTATCGAGCGGTGTACAAATTTTACCCGGATTCATTTTGTTATCTGGGTCAAAGGCTGCTTTCACTCGCCTCAGCTCGAAAAACAGCTCTTCACCAAAAAACTCTGGTCCGTATTCCGATCGGAAGCCCTTACCGTGCTCGCCCCACATAAGTCCGCCATATTTGGCAACCAATGCCACCACTTGATCGGATATCTGGTGCATCATGGCTTCTTGGTTTGGATCGCATAGATCCAACGCAGGACGAACGTGAAGCACACCCGCGTCGACGTGGCCAAACATACCGTAATTCAGGCCTTTTTCATCCAACAGTGTGCGAAATTCAGCAATGAAGTCTGCTAAGTTCTCTGGTGGAACACAGGTATCTTCAGCAAAGGCAACCGGTTTGGCTCGGCCTTTCGCTGCCCCAAGTAGTCCCACTGCTTTTTTGCGCATGTTGTAGATCTTGCCAATGCCTGCAACATCATTACAAATCTGGTAACCAATAATGCCCGCTTCGCCCCGCGACATCATTTGATCCAACTGACTGCTCAAAGCCGCCACTTGTTCGTTTACTTCTTCAATATCTTGCCCAGCGTACTCGACCATGTTGATGCCCAGCATTTCTTTACCGGGGACATCGGTAAGTAAGTCACTCACGGTGTGCCAAACGATGTCAGCTTTCGCCAGGTTCAGTACTTTGGAGTCAATCGTTTCAACCGATAGCGCGTTTGCTTCCACCATAAAGGGGGCATTTCGAAGAGCAGAATCGAAACTGTTGTACTTGACGTTAACCAAAGTTCGAGCTTTAGGAATTGGCGTCAGATTCAATTTGGCTTCAGTAATAAAAGCCAGTGAACCCTCGGCACCACACAGAACGCGGGTAAAGTTGAACTCGCCTTCATCGGAAAGCGCATTTTTTAGATCATACCCAGTTAAAAAACGGTTTAACGGCGGGAACTTTTCATTGATCAGAGAACGATTTTCGCGACAAACGGACTCAGTAACTTGCAGCGCCTTAGACGCATAGCTGTCCTGTTTTGGGTCATCGCCACTTAAGTCAGATTCAAGAATCGAGCCATCCGCAAACACAGCTTGCAGTGACAGCACATGATCCGACGTTTTACCGTATTTAAGCGAACCTTGACCGGATGCATCCGTGTTTATCATTCCACCTAAGGTAGCGCGATTGCTGGTCGACAAATCAGGAGAGAAGAAATATCCATAAGGTCGGACGGCATCATTGAGTTGGTCTTTGACAACACCAGTTTGAACCCGGACCCAACCTTCCGCCTCGTTGATTTCAAGCACACGGTTCATGTGCCTTGATAAGTCAACCACGATATCTTGCGTTAATGACTGACCATTGGTGCCCGTACCGCCACCTCGCGGCGAAAATCGTACTGACTTAAATTGCGGTAATGTAGCTACTTGGCCAATCAGTGATACGTCATCTGTTGTTTTGGGATGAACAACGGCTTGTGGTAGCTGTTGGTAAACGCTGTTGTCGGTCGCGACGGCGAGTCGACTGGAATACTGAGTTTCGATATCTCCGCTGAATCCGAGACGACGAAGCTCGTCTAAGTAAGAGCAAACGTTTGCGTCTACTCCAGGAATTGAATCTAATTTTGGTAACATTGCTCGTTGTGCTTCCTGCCCCTCTCAAATCTGCCAAAAAACGAAATTGGCAAGATTGGCGACGTCCTGTTCACTGGGGTCTATTTTCCAAAGTTTTGAGTTCTGTCACTTTACCTTATTTATTTTGGTGATCAAATGACAAATCACAGGCAAAAATGGCATCTGAGGCCATTATTAACCACAATTGAATGAGGCACTTGCCGTAAGTAAAACGGCAAAGTGTTTACCAAAACACAACAATCGCAAAGAACTAATGAAACATGTAGACATAACTACATGAATTATATGAAAACCTTGAAAACTAGGTCGTATTGTTCGCCTAGTCGCTGTAATCGTTGAGTGAATAAAATGAAAAAAAATCGTATTGTTACAACCGAAGATATTCTTCTTAAGCTCTGCCAATCCGTTTCTAACGTTTTGACGTCTGCAACTGCTTCTCCTGTTACCTACTCTGCTATGGTGCAAAAAATCACCAAAACCAGCCTAAAACCGGACTTCGGTTGTTTTGTTCTTTTTGATGGTGGTTTTTCTGGTCTGGTGGTCATCAACTTCACGTCTAAAGCAGCATTGGAAGTTTATACCAACTACATGCGTAACATGGGGATGCCAGAAGAAGAGCTTGCTGTGTTGCACACCTCCGACGAGGTTGGCGATGTATTGGGTGAATTAATGAATCAGTTGGTTGGCGATTTTACCAACAAGGTTCGCAAAGAACTGAAAACCCACATCACGCAGAACCAACCTAAAATGTTGGCGCTGAACAAACAAGTTAATCTATCTGTCGACACTAACTTAGATCGCCCTCAAGCGAGACGTGTGACCTTCTCGACAGCTAACAACAACATTTTTTACTTGGAACTGGCGATGGACAAAACCGAGTTCATCCAACTTGGTGATATAGAGCAAGAAGACGAAGAGTCAACCGATGACATCTTAGAACGCGCAATTGCCGAGCACCAAGTTAAACAAGAGCAAGGCAGCGCTGCTAAATCATCTGGACCTGCTGCCGACGATTTGTTAGATGAATTAGGTATTTAATTCAGCCAGTAGACAATTGCTATAGAGTGGCCAGAATAGTCCTGGTCACTTTATCTTATCTGGCACGCTCCTTTCACCTTTCGATTTCAATCTTCTCCAGAACACGTTAAAATGGCCGACTTTGCTAATCTTGAGTGGTCGTGTTTTTAATGGACAAGCAAAAAGCCCTTAAAAAAATTGCTAAATGTTTAGAGTTGGGTAACTCCGCCAACGTAAACGAAGCGGCAAATGCCATAAAAATGGCTCATCGCCTTATGCTCAAATATGGTCTTGATAAAGACGATATTGAGTTCATCAAGCTTGGTAAAACTCAGTCCACTCATCTGCTTCCTGCAAGTATCGGCTCAGCGATTTTGCGCATTATTCGCGGTATAAACACACGCTTTGGCGTTGAAGCCGTTCTCATAAATCACAAGGGGTTGAAACGCGCCGAGTTCATTGGCGAAGCGGATCGTGCTATTTTTGCCGCCTTTGCGTTTGACATCATTTATCGTGAAATGAACGAACACACTGGCAAGTTTCGCAATAGCTTTGCGGGCACCGGGACGGCGGCGACCGAAGTCACCAGACGCGTTAACTCGTTTGTTTCAGGCTGGGTAGAAGGGGCATTAGAAAAATTGCCGATCATTACCCCTGATGACGAGTCCAATGGCAAAATTGAAGATTACATCGATAAAGAGTTCAAAAACATTGACCGTGAGACCTTCAAAAAACAGCTAAAAGAAGCGATGAAAAACCTGACGGATGACTACGAAAAAGGTCTCAAAAAAGGCAGAAAAATATCAGTTAGTCGCCCTATCGACGGAGCGCAGGCGCGCAAAGCTATCAGCTCTAACTGATAAATCTTCTTGAATAGTCACTTCAACAACACGCTACAACATCTTCTCAAATACATAACTACTCATACTGTACGTCACTTAATGGTGGCGTTTTGGTCTCTTTGTCCACAAAGTGTTCACTTAACGTCAAGATAGTGTAAAGAGCCATTGCATTGTATTGACCTCTACTTTACGCATGAGTTATTTATTTCAGCAACTAACGAGTAATCCGGGTGGGTAAGGCCCTATCTTGCCTCTGTTAAAAAAATAGGACTGACCTTGAAAAAATTAGCTTTAGCAATTGCAATATTGGCGACACTAAGTGGTTGTCAAATAACCCAACGTCAAAGTGCAACAACTGGCGAAACTGAAACAAACTCGGCTACCAAAGGCGCGATAATTGGTGCGATATCCGGTGTCGTGGCTGGTGTAGCAACGGGTGACAATGCCAAAGAGCGCCGCAAGCGAGCACTAATTGGTGCCGCAGGTGGCGCTGCTGTGGGTGGCGGTATTGGTTATTACATGGACCAACAAGAAGCCGCACTAAGAGAAGAGTTGCTCAATTCCGGTGTACAAGTTGAGCGAGTAAGCGAAAATGAACTGTTATTGAGATTAGAAAATGGCATTGGCTTTGCCACAAATTCTTATCAACTCAACGCCACAATTGAAAGAACCTTAGCGGGTGTTGCGAAAATTCTTGTTGAGTACCCTGACACTAGTCTAGTTGTCGAAGGACATACCGACAGCACTGGCAGCCATGAAACAAACCAAGTGCTCTCTGAGCGTCGTGCCGAATCAGTGCGAGCGCAACTTATTTCTCAGGGTGTCGTTCCGGGTAGAGCTATTGCCCGTGGTTTAGGGGAACGCTTTCCAATCTGTAGCAATCAAACTTCAGCCGGGAGAACCTGTAATCGAAGAGTGGAAATCCAAATTTTACCATTAAAATAGATCGTACCACTCCTCTTCTCAGTTGGGGTTTTAAACGAAAACCCTGACTGATTCTTCGCCTTGCAAATCGCAACGTATCTTTCTCGCAACTTCATTGCGTTAATCTTCTTAGACTCACCTACAGATATTTGATTATACTAACCCTATGGCGTGATGAGTGTTTTCTCAGCTAATCCAGATATATTCACATAGTTCAAACCTTGAGACCTATATGTTGACGTTAAGACTCTGTTTGCTTCTTCTTGTTTCTCCACTCGCCTTTTCTCAGTCAATCGAACAGATAACTCAACGTGCTAACGACAAAGACCCACGAGCCCAATTTGAATTAGCGGAACGCTACCGAATAGGAAATGGCGTTGCACGCTCCGATACCGATGCCTTGTATTGGTATGAACAGTCTGCTGTCAATGGTTCAAAACGAGGAGCTTATCAGCTCGCGCAATATCACTTAAATGGCTTTGCACCCAATCCTTCACCAGAAACTGCTTTGTTTTGGCTAACGAAATTAGCGCTTGAAGGAGATAGTTCAGCCAAATTTGCTCTTGGGGCTGCCCTAGAAACCTTGTCAGACTCACCAGAACCGGAGCAGCTTGCCAAAATTTGGTACCGTTTAGCGTCACCTAATAATACAGATGCAGAATTGGCTTATGAGAGATTGCTTGAACAGGAATTCAACAATCGTAAAGCGAAGCAACTGGCGTCATTCGATGAATTTGAGGCTCAAGCAAATCAGCCAATAATACAGCAAACAACTGAGTTTGTGCCCACTCAACCTCAGCAACATAATGCGGTTAACCTAAATTGGTTGTATCTTAGTATTGCAGTCGCTGGTCTGTTCGCTGTTACAACCCTGCACTTTCTCTTTCGTGCCAATCGGTTTAAGCAATCGATAAATGAGCTCGAACGCAAAAGTCTCAAGCCAGTTAAAGCAAGCAAGGGTGATGAACGAAATCAGATGCTCGAAAAACAGCTTCAAGACCAAAATCAAGTCATCTCAAAACAAAAAAAGCAGCTTGAGACGCTATTTAGGCAGTTTAAAAAGGTGCAGTCTCAAAACGGCACACCCTCAAAGCCTGTAGCCAAACCAGACCAAAAAGTTGCCTTAGCCTGTGCCCTGCTCGGCTTCACCGAAAACAATCTTCCCAATGAAAAAACACTAAAGCTTAGGTTTAAGCAGCTGAGTAAAATCTACCATCCAGACACCTATGGTTCTGAAGAAGAGATGAAACGCCTCAACGCCGCGGTCAAAACCCTTGTCCCACTTATCAAAAGAAACTGAATGGCCAACTGTTATTATTTTGTTAATTTCGGGCATTTTTGGCACTTTCTTTTATTTCACCCCTCGAAATATAATGCTTTCAAGAGCATTGGTTACAATTTTGATTAACATTTATGTAACCAAAAATCCCTTACTGTGTCATAATGGCTGGCGACAATTGCTGAGAAGCAACGAATGTCCTGAGACTTGGAGGATAGATGTTTACAATTGAAGGCACCTGCGATTGGTGCAAAAAACCCGGGCTATTAACTAAGCACGAATACATTGACGGCCAATGCCACTACTCTTGTGAAGACTGCAACGAGCTGGCGAAAATAGACGTTAGAAGTTATAACCAAGGTGAAATCGCGCAAAGAGAGCGCGAAGCAAATTCTTCTCAAAGCAGAGCCGCTTAACTGCTGCTGTCCAGATGTAATAGTTAATACCTTTCCTACCCCATTCACACCCGCTGACCGTCAGCGGGTGTTTTTGTATTCGACCAAAGAAATTCAAGTTACACCAAGCCCACATTCAAATTCGATCTAGATCTCTTTTTTACTCGTTTATAGCATTTTCTTGCTTGATCTTTGTCCAAACCAAAAGTACTGTATACACATACAGCATGTACAAATGGACAGTTATTATGATTCAATCAAATGGATTTAAATCAACAAATGAAGGTCACTACTCATCCGCTAATGTTCTAGCGCAGCCGACTAGGCCTTGCCGCTTCTCTGGAAACACAATGGCAGCGTTGGCGAGATTGTCTCAACAAAGACAATGGATCATTTTTACAGCTGAGTGTCCACGTCCAGATTATGTGCAGCTATACACAAACGACATTGAATACAAGAAAGTGCTACAAATGAAACCTTCTCGAACTAGTGACGAAGTAGCAACTGTAATTAAAGTGATTAGGTCTGGAAACGCGAGTGCGGTGGTCGCTTCTTCTAATATTGATGTCGTCAGTCAAAAGCTCTTGATTGAGTTAGGTCAGAAACACCAATGCGAAGTCTTTTTTGTTGAGGGCAGAGCAATACAGTATCACTAAGGATTTCAGTGTCTGTCCTGAATATCCCCAAGCTCAACAAAGATTTTATGTGAACGTCCATGTTTGCCCCTCTCCCGAGGGGCTTTTTTCTTTGCGATTTTATGCGACAGCAGGCTTTAAGATTTGCGAACTGTTAAAGCGCCTACATTAGATACCAAACCCATGTTTAACTCGTCTTCGGGTCATTTCCCGACCACAAAAAGCAAACGTTTGCTTTTTGTCTGGAAGTGTTGTGTTGTTCTGGTATTATTCTCTCGATTTTTTGGCTTTTAATGTAATAAGGGTTGCCCAATGAGCCTCGCTTCTCAAGTGTTAGCAGTTAATGATGATCTTCCAATCCGCACTCACCTACCTGTTCACAGTGGCAAAGTTCGATCTGTCTATTGGTTAACAGAAGAAGACAGCCGCAGGCTAATTAAAGAAAAAGGCTATGATGTACCAGAAGATGCACCACTAGCAATTATGGTCATCAGCGATCGCATATCTGCATTTGACTGTATCTGGCAAGCAGAAGGTGGATTAGCTGGCGTACCTGGTAAAGGCGCAGCCCTAAACGCGATATCAAATCATTGGTTTAAACTATTCAAAGACAAAGGATTAGCAGATAGCCATATTCTGGACATCCCTCATCCATTTGTTTGGATAGTTCAAAAAGCTAAACCAGTTATGATTGAAGCGATTTGCCGCAAGTATTTAACAGGTTCAATGTGGCGCGCCTATCAAAATGGCGAACGCGAGTTCTGTGGTATTGAAGTAGAAGAAGGCCTTGAGAAAGATAAGCCATTCAACGATCTATTATTGACCCCATCGACCAAGGGAATACTAAAAGGCATTCCAGGTGTTCCTGAAGTTGATGATGTTAATATCACCCGCAAAAACATCGAAGACAATTTCCAAGCGTTTAACTTTAGCTCGGCGTCTGATATCGACGTTTACGAAAGATTGCTAAAAGAAGGCTTTGCCGTTATTAGCGGTGCACTCTCTGAAGTTGGACAGCTTTTTGTCGATACCAAATTTGAATTTGGCTATGTAAATGATGCTTCAGGTAAAGAGAAATTGATCTACATGGATGAGGTTGGCACACCTGACTCATCGCGTATGTGGGACACAAATGCATACAGCCAAGGTAAAATCGTTGAGAACTCTAAAGAAGGTTTCCGTCAGTTCTTGCTAAATCACTTCGAAGATCCCGATATTTTACTCAACAAAGACCGTATGGATGAGCGTTCTGCTTTGGCGAAAAACAATCTTTTGCCGGTGCAAGCTTTTGAAGATTTGTCCAATGTGTATGTGGGCTTAGCCGAAAAAATCACCGGTAAAGCTATTGAGATAAGTTCTGATCCAAAACAAGAAATCATTGAAGTACTCAGAGCAGAATACCAACTGATTGATTAAGTTGGCTGATTGTCAATCTACGCTTGGTTGCGTAGAAACGCACAATAACACTATCCAAAAAGCCGCGTCCATCGCGGCTTTTTTCGTAGAACGAAGTTGAAAAGGAAGACAACATTGAAGGATAACCTGCAAAGCTATTTGTTACTTATGGGCTTCGTCGCACTTTGCAACTTCACCTTTCCTTCTGCCATCACCTTTGGTTCCTGGTTACTTGATTTGAATCTAGTAAATTTTGCCAGTGATGCCTTCTTCTACAGTTTTTGCTTGCAACTCGTCGCCGGATTCCTTCTTTTAGGTAGTGACAAAAGCTCACTTGAAAAACTCAAACACAGTCCGGTCAGATCGACACGAATCGTTGCAAGAATGGCTGCCCCATCTAATAACCAAAATCATACTCGCTTATACGACCAACTCTGCTATCGGCTTTTCATATCCGCTGGAGTTTCACTCAGTATTTGTTTTTTGGCTTAACGATAAAAATGGCACCCGTGGGTGCCAAGAGAAAACTCGAATCTGTCTTTACCACATAAGGTCGTCTGGAACGACAAAATGCGCATATGGATCATCTTCGTCAGCCGTGATTGTTTCTGGCTCTTTCTGATCGATTATGATGCTACTATCACGTTGTGCAATTTTGTTTGCAACACTGCTTGGGATAACTGAGTAGCTCTCGTCTGATTTAACAATACTTAACACCCCTTTGCTTAGTTGCGTACGCATCATCTCATCCACATAAAGGGATTTTACTAGCGTACCGTCAGTAAAGTTATACTTAATTTCGCCATCTGAGCTAGTAATTTTATTCATTTCAATCAGTTGCTTAATTTGCGCTTGAATTTCTTTATTTAAACGCTCAGCATTTTGCTGATCACTCAGCGCTTTGTCTCGCTCCAGTTGAGCTCGCTTTTGCTCTTCAACTGCCGCTTTTACTTCTCGATTTTGGACCCTGGATTTTTTCGAGCCTTTTTTTGCTTTTTTCAGCTTCTTTTCATTCACTAAGCCGGCTTTGAGCATCTGCTCTTGGAGAGTTAATTTTGCCATGAAGTTCTCTTTGCTTATTGGATATCGTGCAATGCACAGCAGTTTTGATGAATCTCGATAGTGTAGAGATTCCGCAAACGCAAATAAAGTACAGATGGAAAAATGGAGGGTTACCCCTCCATTTTTGTTCGCTTAGAACTCTTCCGTACGCATGGCTTTTATTAAACTGACGCACATTAGCAATAACACAAATGTGAATGGCAGCGCAGTCGAAATCGCACCAGCTTGTAAGGCTTGAATGGCCTGAGTACCACCTATCCATAGCAAGGCGGCAGCAATCGCACCTTCCATCACTGCCCAGAACACACGCTGCGGGACTGGAGCATCGACTTTGCCACCCGATGTAATACTGTCGATCACTAGTGAACCAGAATCAGACGAAGTGATAAAAAAGACCAAAACCAGAATAATGGCTAAGCCTGAGAGCAATTCACTCAGCGGCAACTCATCAAAAGCCTGGAACATCGCTAGCGAGACATCTTTAAGACCTTGAGTACCCAAAGCACCAACTTGGTTTGCAACTTGGTCTATGGCCAAACCACCGAATACTGACATCCAAATCAGAGTAATGACAGTTGGGACAATCAGGACGGCAAATAGGAATTCTCTGACGGTTCTTCCTTTAGAAATCCGCGCAATAAACATTCCAACAAATGGTGACCAAGATACCCACCAGGCCCAATAGAAAACAGTCCAACCTTGGAACCAAGCTTCATCTTGTCTGTCGTGTGGGTTACTTAATGGGATGATGTTTTCAAAATAAGCCATCAAGGTCATTGGTATTGCTGAAAGCGTAGTCGAAAACGACATTAATCCGACAAATATCAACAAAGCAAAGGCAAGTAACATATTAATGTTACTAATAACTTTGACCCCGCCATCGATTCCTCTTACCACAGAAACCACAGCGAGAAGAGTCACGACAACAATCACCACCAGCTGAATCGTCAAACCCGATTCTAAGCCAAGCACATGTTGTAACCCACTCGCCGCTTGTTGCGCACCCAAACCTAGCGAGGTAGCCAATCCAAATAAAGTGGCTAATACTGCCAAAATGTCAATAATGTGTCCGGCTATACCCCAGGTTCTATCACCCAAAATAGGGTAGAAGATAGAACGGATAGACAGAGGTAAACCTTTGTTAAAGGAAAAAAACGCGAGCGATAGTGCAACAACTCCGTACATTGCCCACGGGTGAATGCCCCAATGGTACATGGTTGCACCCAGCGCCATTTTTGCCGCTTCAGGTGTGTTAGCTTCTACACCTAAAGGAGTCTCATACCATGCTGTGAAATACGCGACTGGCTCAGCGACACTCCAAAACATCAAACCAATGCCCATGCCCGCAGCGAATAGCATGGCCAGCCATGATAGACCCGAATATTCTGCCTTAGCTTCTTTACCACCAAGGCGAATTCGCCCAAAAGGTGATAGAGCTAAAATCAAACAAAATAGAACAAAGATGTTGCCAGACCAAATGAAAAGCCAATCAAATGAACCAATAATCTGCCATTTGAGTCCATCTAACTTACTTTTTATAAGCTCTGCATCCATTAGCAAAGTAATGGCCAAGAATAGCAGGATAAGGCTTGCACTTACTGCAAATACTGGATTGTGGACATCAAAGCCCCACTTTTGAACATTGTCTTGACCCACTTCATAGTCGGTACTTTCGATACTGTACTTATCGTTTACTTCACTCATAAATCAATCCTGAGTTGTGTTACTCCAATGGAGTCATTCCTTACACCACAATAAACCGAGGTGCAGACATTGCAGGCGCAGGATCCTAACAACTTTTACTATAAATATCAGTACACGAAGCAATATTTATCCAGTTCTCCATGTAAAAACAGTTATAACCGCTTAAAAACAGAAACTTATAAAAACAAAACAATCACAAATACTTTATTGATCTAAACGTTACAATGTCGAAATCAAAGCCATAACATCTATTACCCGAACCTTAACATTCGTATACTAAACATACGTAGCGTAATTGAACTAGGCTTTTCACTCATTGCCTCTTTAGCCACCTACTACGCAAGTGATAAGCAAATCAAATGGTTGAAACAATCAGCGAGTATCTAATCTTTTATGGTGGTAAACTAGTTGCGTTGCGGTTCCATTAAACAAGGCAGCTTGCAACATTTAGCAGTAATTCAGCACTTTTTTGGAAAGACTCTTGGAAAAACACGAAGAAGTTTTAGTCTCATTGAGACAAATAATCAGAGCGATAGATTTACACTCAAAAAAATTGAGTAAAGAAGCTGGGTTGACCGCACCCCAGTTACTGTTAATGCGATCTATTCGAGATCTAGGCGAAGTTACCATTAAGCAGCTTTCTGATCATACCAACATGAGTCAGGCCACTGCGACTACCATCCTCGATAGGTTGGAACGAAACTCTTTGGTTGAAAGAGTTCGCAGCCAAACAGACAAACGTAAGGTTCATGCTCATTTAACTCCTAAAGGGAAAGAAGCCCTCGCCACGGCTCCTCTACCTTTGCAACAGCACTTTGTAGACAAATTTCAAAAGCTAGAAGAGTGGGAACAAACTTTGTTGCTCTCTTCGATTCAACGCATTTCTTCTATGATGAACGCCGAAGATATCGAAGTTGCCCCGGTGCTGGAGATTGGCAGCATTACTAAGAACGAACAGGAATAGAGTTTAAGAATCCCTGACAAATGGCTCGGTAAATCTTACAGTGGATTGACAAAGAAGGGTGACAAACAACTAGACTGAGTTTATCCAAGTGATTGATACCCGACACGGTATCTTGGGTAACCCCTGAACTTAGCCGGCTGACCAACAGCCGGCCTTTTTTTATCTTCTAGCCAGCCGAGTTATCTAAATACGCTTGTTGAGAATTTAGGTCCGCTAATGGCTCAAACATAGCGAAATTAAAGTCTGACAACTTCTGTTGATTTAGGACTCGGTTTGGCCAATCTGGATTGGCGAGTGCTGTTTTACCTAATGAGATAAGATCGGCACCAGTCACATTGAACGCTTTTTCCACCTGCTCAGCTGTATGTGCTCCGCCGTTAACAATGATTGGCAAGTTAGTGGCTTTAGCAGCGATTTCTCCCATCGTTCTCTCCCTGCCTTCAATCATTGGTCTAGTGACATCATATTCGGTGATATGAAGATAATCGGCGCCACATTTTTTAACCTGTTCAAAAATGTACTCCGCTTCGTCCTCGCTATCCCATCGGTATTCGTAATCATTTACCTTACTCTGAGAAAAACGCACTCCAACAATAAAACCTGGAGAGGTGACAGTTTTAATTCCCTCGAGGATCTGAATGATGAGCTTCAATCGATTCTCTACACTACCGCCGTACTCATCTTGTCTTTGGTTAGTATATTTAGTCAAAAACTGATCGAGTAAATAGCCATTCGCTCCATGAATTTCCACTCCAGAAAAGCCGGCTTTCTGTGCTAATGTCGCTGCGTGGACGTAACCATAAATAACTTGCTCGATTTCTTTTTTAGTTATTTCACGTGGAACGCTATAGTCCCCTTCCCCATAATAAAATGTCATTTGTTGGCCTTTGGGTTTGACCGCAGAGGGTGCAATCGAAATTGGCTTGTACTTATTAAATTGGCTTAATGCTCCCCCATGCATCAGTTGGGCAATAATCTTTGTCCCTACTGTTTCACTGCGTTTGATAAGTCCTCGCCAAGAGTTCGCCTGTTCTGGACTAGTTAAACCGGGTTGGTTTCTGTAGGTCTGGCTAAATGCCTTATCGGTGTAAAGTCCTTCTGTAATTACAAGACCAAAACCACCGTTCGCATAAGACATGTAATAGTCTTCTACTTGCTTAGTAATCATACCGTAAGGGTCTGAGCTTACCCGAGTCATCGGTGCCACAGCCAAAGAGTTCTTAAATTCTGTTTTCGAAATCGTCGCTGGTTTATTGAATGTGTTGTGCTTCATTGTTCTCTCCATCAAGCCTTAAATTGGCTTACATCTGAATCAATCTGATAGGAGCACTTTATATAATTTACTAAATATTTATAATACTCAGTAAAATTGAAATACAGTTAACCAAAAGTTAAATATGCGTGACATTAACTACTTAGAAAATCTAAAGGTCGTGATTGCCATATTTGAGAAGGGAAACTTTACACGCGCCGCACAACATTTAAATCTATCAAATGCCCGAGTATCCAAGGTCGTGGATGATCTTGAGGACAATCTAAACGTCACTTTATTCAAGCGCTCAACACGAAGCATCAAACCGACTATCGAGGGAGAAAAACTGTACCGGCATGCAGTGAAACTTTTACAAAACTGGCAAGATGCGCTGGATGATTTGTCTAATAAGCGGGATGACTTATCCGGAACAATTACACTAGCCGCACCTCTATCGTGGGGGCTGTCAGTCCTATCACCGATTTTGTCGGCTTTCCAAGCACAGCATCCTGAGATACAAGTTAATACGGTGTTCGACGATGAATTTGTTAACGCAGGTACCACTGAGTTCGACGTAATCTTACGACTGGCTCACCAGCTAGAAGATAGTAGTCTTATATGCCGAAACTTGACTCAGTATTCTTATCACTTGGTTGCGACGGAAGATTACCTACAAACTAAAGTGGCTATTAGAAAAACATCCGATCTTGCTGACCATCACCTCTTGGTCTATCAGCAGCTAAATCAAGTATCAACAGAGTGGATTTTGACTGATAAAGGCAAGGAACATCGAGTTCGACCAACTCCGCATGTAACGTCCAACAATAGTCAGCATTTATTAAATTTGGTGCTTAAGGATCTTGGCGTTGCACACTTACCTAGTTTTCTCTGCCATGAACTGCTGCGTAGCAAAAAGGTGACCGAAGTTTTACCAGATGTTCCCAAAAGACACCTTAACCTCTATGCTTTGCGTAGAAAGTCTGCCGTGCCACCAGCACGCCTCATCGCCTTGCTCGACTTTATTTCAAAAGCTATTAACCAATAAAGCAGCCAATGGCTGCTCTATATCTAATTACAATCGGTTTTCTAGTGCTCTCGATGTTTTTGCATTATCTATATTTGAGCGCTATCGATTTACCGAGGTCATTAACACACCTGCACCAACAAACACGGAGCCAGTTAGACGGTTAAACAGCTTTGCCCTACCTTCACTCAATAACCAGCGAGTCGACACGGCTCCAATGCGTCCATAGATAAGTAACCAACTCAGCTCCATCACAACAAAGGTTGAAGCGAGCGTTAAGTATTGGCTCCACATAGCGACTTCAGGGTTGATGAACTGGGGAAAAAGAGCCGTGAAAAACAAAATGGCCTTAGGGTTACTTGCACCGACAACAAAACCAGAAAAGTAATGCTGGTACCACTTTTGTTGTGGTACATCAATTCTCGTCTCATCAATTTCAAATGAGTTCTGATTCGAACGAAAAGCCTGAACACCAAGGTAAATTAGGTAAGCCGCACCGATGTACTTGATGGCGGTAAAAACCAAATCAGATGAGGCAATGACTAGCCCTAGACCAGTAAAAGATAAGCTCAAAATTCCAGTGATTGCCGTTAGACTGCCAAGTGCTGTCAGTACTGCAGCATGAAAACCTTGAGTCGCTCCTTTGGTAACACATAAAAGAGAACTAGGTCCGGGGGAAGCAGTAAGCACGAGCACAGCCGCGCAATACGCGAGCCACATTTCAATTGACATAGAATTCATCCTTAAATTCATTTGATAGCTCTCTTCTTGAGAGCAATATCTCGATAGGTTATGCGTGTAGCTTGAAACCTTTTGTTCACCAATTAATTAGACGAGACAATAAAAAAGCCGAGTCATCAGACTCGGCTTTAACATAGCAGCTTAATTAGCAATCACAAAGATTAATCTTCAGATGATTCTTCGCTATCTTGGCTTGGAGCTTCGGAGTCTTGCGTCGCTTCAGCAGATTCTGGCACTTCAGCATCCTCTGAACCGTCTTCAATCAAGTCTTCTTCAACTTCATCAATGCGCTGCAGCCCTACTACATGCTCATCTTCAGCGGTACGAATTAGTGTCACACCTTGAGTATTACGTCCAACTTGGCTGACTTCAGAAACGCGAGTTCTCACTAGTGTTCCAGCGTCTGTGATCATCATGATCTCATCGCCTTCTTCCACTTGTACTGCACCTACTACGCTACCGTTACGTTCAGAAACCTTAATAGATACAACACCCTGAGTGGCACGGCTCTTAGCTGGGTATTCCGCAAGGTCTGTACGCTTGCCGTAACCATTTTCGGTAACGGTTAGAACATCGCCGTCTGACTTAGGTACAATCAAAGAAACCACTTGGTCATTTTCAGCAAGTTTAATACCGCGAACACCTGCAGCCGTTCGACCCATTGCACGTACAGCTTGCTCGTTGAATCGAACCACTTTACCTGCTTTAGAGAACAGCATGATATCACTGTCACCATCAGTGATATCGACACCAATTAGCGAGTCATCATCACGAAGGTTAACCGCAATCAAACCATTGGCACGTACATTAGCAAACTGATCCAATGACGTCTTCTTAACGGTACCGTCACCGGTTGCCATAAAGATGTACTTGTCATCGCTGAACTCAGTCACTGGCAAAATGGCTGTAATGCGTTCGCCATCTTCAAGAGGCAACAAGTTAACAATTGGCTTACCACGTGCAGTTCGAGACGCTTGTGGCAATTGATACACTTTCAATCGGTAGGTTTTACCACGTGTAGAGAAACACAGAATGTTGTCGTGAGTGTTGGCAACCAGTAGACGCTCGATATAATCTTCGTCTTTCATTCGCGTGGCACTCTTACCTTTACCGCCACGACGTTGCGCTTCGTACTCACTCAACAGCTGGTATTTCGCGTAACCTTCATGTGACAAGGTAACTACGACATCTTCACGAGCGATTAGCTCTTCCATGTCGATATCGTGAATAGCAGCGGTGATTTCTGTACGACGTTCATCACCAAATGCATCACGAACCGTTTCTAACTCTTCGCGAATCACTTCCATCAAACGTTCTGTACTTGCCAAAATGTGCATTAGTTCAGCAATTTCTTCTAGAAGCGCTTTGTATTCGTCTAGAATTTTCTCGTGCTCTAGGCCTGTCAGTTTATGAAGACGTAGATCCAAGATAGCCTGAGCTTGCTGTTCAGTCAGGAAATACTGGCCATCGCGAATACCGTATTGCTCTTCTAACCAGTCAGGACGAGCAGCATCAGTACCTGCACGTTCAAGCATTGCAGCCACATTGCCCAAATCCCAACCGCGAGCAACCAAGCCAGCTTTTGCTTCAGCTGGTGTTGGCGCGTTACGAATTAGATCAATGATTTCATCGATATTGGCTAACGCGAGAGCTAAACCTTCAAGGATATGGGCGCGGTCACGTGCTTTTCTCAATTCGTAGATAGTACGACGAGTGACAACTTCGCGACGGTGGTCAACGAAGCATTTCAGCATGTCTTTTAAGTTAAACAGCTGTGGTTGACCGTTGTTCAACGCAACCATGTTGATGCCGAATGTAGTCTGCAATTGCGTGTTGGCGTATAGGTTGTTCAGAACCACTTCACCCACAGCATCGCGCTTACATTCGATAACGATGCGCATACCGTCCTTGTCAGACTCGTCGCGCAGAGCACTGATGCCCTCAACACGTTTTTCTTTAACCAGATCAGCGATCTTTTCAATCAAACGAGCTTTGTTAACTTGGTAAGGGATCTCGGTAACAATAATGGTTTCTCGACCATTTTTATCCGTTTCAATATCCGCTTTTGAGCGCATATAAACTTTACCGCGACCCGTTTTGTAGGCATCCACAATTCCTTTGCGACCACTGATTAGTGCGGCAGTCGGAAAGTCTGGACCCGGAATATGGTCCATCAGCTGATCAATGGTAATGCTCTCATCATCAATGTACGCCAAACAGCCATTGATGACTTCTGTTAGGTTATGTGGCGGGATATTGGTTGCCATACCAACCGCAATACCGGACGCACCGTTAACCAACAGGTTTGGAATTTTTGTAGGAAGAACCGCAGGGATTTGCTCAGTACCATCGTAGTTAGGTACGTAATCCACGGTTTCTTTATCGAGGTCAGCAAGCAGCTCGTGAGAGATTTTTGCCATGCGGACTTCGGTATAACGCATTGCCGCCGCAGAGTCACCGTCGATGGAGCCGAAGTTACCTTGGCCGTCTACAAGCATGTAACGCAGCGAGAAAGGCTGTGCCATACGAACTATGGTGTCGTATACCGCACTATCACCATGTGGGTGATATTTACCAATTACGTCGCCCACGACACGGGCTGATTTCTTATATGGTTTGTTCCAATCATTGCCCAGTACATTCATCGCGTAAAGCACACGACGGTGAACCGGCTTTAGACCATCACGCACGTCTGGAAGAGCACGACCTACGATGACTGACATCGCGTAGTCTAGGTATGAACCTCTTAGCTCATCTTCGATGTTAACGGGCGTGATCTCTTTAGCTAGATCGCTCATAGAGCCAATATCCCTCTATAGTTTCGTATTTCGAATACGTTGAAGACCGAGAAATATAACACACAAAATACTGGCTAGGCATCTCTTTCCCCCTTGTTTTACAAGGTTGTGAGCTTAGTTGTGAACCAAGTGCCGAGAAATCAAACGCATTGTGGCTACCAGACTGATTTTTGTACAATAAATCACCACAAATTGACAAATCTTCCTATATGTCTCTGACGGAGTATAATGCCGAGAAACCGTTGTAATCAGTAAGGAGCAGCGATGAGCGCTCAGCAAAATGTTGACCCGGCAGAAATCAAGAAGTTTGAAGACATGGCATCTCGTTGGTGGGATTTGCAAGGCGAATTCAAACCACTGCATCAAATTAATCCTCTCAGGCTCAAATATGTAATGGATTGTGCAGACGGTATTTTTGGCAAGACTATTCTCGACGTAGGATGCGGTGGCGGTATCCTTGCAGAAAGCATGGCACGTCAGGGCGCCAATGTTACTGGTTTAGATATGGGTAAAGAGCCGCTTGAAGTGGCGAGGTTACACGCGTTAGAAACCGATACTAAACTAGATTACATTCAAAACACCGTCGAAGACCATGCAGCTGAGCGACCGCAGTTTTACGATGTTGTAACCTGTATGGAAATGCTGGAGCACGTGCCCGACCCGCTTTCTGTAATCCAATCTTGCGCTAAGTTGGTCAAACCTGGTGGGCATGTATTTTTCTCTACTCTAAACCGCAATTTCAAATCCTATCTATTTGCGATTGTCGGCGCAGAAAAGCTGCTCAAGATCGTTCCTGATGGTACTCATGATCATCAAAAGTTTATCCGCCCTTCCGAGTTAATCGGGATGGTTGACCAAACTGAGCTCAAAGAACAAGGTATCACTGGCCTTTTGTACAACCCTTTGACGGACAGTTATAAGCTAGGACATAACGTCGACGTCAACTACATAGTGCACACTAAACTTTCAGCGTTTTAATCAAGTTACACAGTTAGTATGAGTAGCCGTTTTGCTGCTCGTACTAATTGCTTTGACATCCCTCTCAATCAAAAGAATTAACTTATTGCCCTGACTCAAATTTGTGCACTTTGTTCCATTTTAAATCAACACGCTCTGCACCCAAATTTTCCTAAAAGATCAAGGAATTTTTTTTTGTTTGTGGTTATGAATTCAACGATCCAAAAACATAAGTTTTCTCAGTCCCCGTGACGTCTGTTTTCATTCGGTTAGTGTTTACTTACTGTTTTTTTTTTATTTTGCTACTTATCCACAACTCTTCCAAGATCTGTTACTTGAAATCACCCCCTCATAGCTCTATCTTGTAACCCGAATAGCCAAACACCCCTATATGTTGTGTTTACGCTATAATCAAAACATACAACAACGATCACAAAGCCAGCTTACTAGCTTGCATAAATTGCACAAAATAGAGCTTTAATCAGTTTTGTTAGGGAAATGAAGCAGAATGAACCAACAACTCACCGTCACAAAGCGTAATGGACGCAAAGAGAATATAGATCTCGAAAAGATCCATCGCGTGATCACATGGGCTGCCGAAGGATTGGACAACGTCTCTGTCTCGCAAGTTGAATTGCGTGCTCATATTCAATTCTACGACGGAATTACCACTTCAGATATTCATGAAACCATTATCAAATCTGCTGCTGATTTGATTTCTGAAGAAACTCCAGATTATCAATATTTGGCCGCTCGCTTGGCGGTGTTCCACCTGCGTAAAAAAGCCTACGGCCAATATGAGCCACCAGCGCTTTTTGACCATGTATCTAAAATGGTGGAAATGGGTAAATACGATGGTCATATTCTGGAAGACTACACCCGTGCTGAATTAGATGAGTTGAACGACTACATCGACCACAAACGCGACCTAGATTTTTCTTACGCTGCGGTTAAACAGCTAGAAGGTAAATACTTCGTTCAAAACCGAGTTTCTGGTCAGATCTACGAAAGTGCTCAGTTCCTATACATTTTGGTATCAGCTTGTCTGTTCTCCAAATACCCAAAAGCCACGCGTTTAGATTATGTAAAGCGTTTCTATGACGCCGCTTCTACCTTTAAGATTTCTTTACCTACGCCAATTATGTCTGGTGTACGTACTCCTACACGTCAGTTCAGTTCATGTGTCCTGATTGAGTGTGGTGACAGTCTAGATTCAATCAATGCGACTGCGAGTTCGATCGTTCGTTACGTATCTCAGCGTGCGGGTATCGGTATTAATGCAGGTCGAATTCGTGCATTAGGATCAGAAATTCGCGGTGGGGAAGCTTTCCACACTGGCTGTATTCCGTTTTACAAATACTTCCAAACTTCTGTGAAATGTTGTTCTCAAGGTGGTGTGCGTGGCGGTGCGGCAACGGTTTTCTACCCACTTTGGCACGGCGAAGCGCGCTCATTATTGGTACTGAAAAACAACCGTGGTGTTGAAGAAAACCGCGTCCGTCATATGGATTATGGTGTTCAGTTAAACCGCCTGATGTACCAACGTTTAATTGAAGGCGGCAACATTACTCTGTTCTCGCCTTCAGATGTTCCGGGCCTATATGACGCTTTCTTTGAAGATCAAGATAAGTTCGAAGAGCTGTACGTTAAATACGAACAAGACCCTTCAATCAAAAAAGATACTATCAAAGCGCTAGAGATGTTCACCTTGCTAATGCAAGAACGTGCTTCTACTGGACGTATTTACATTCAAAACGTCGACCACTGTAATACGCACAGTCCATTTGACCCAAGCGTTGCGCCAGTGCGTCAATCTAACCTTTGTCTAGAGATAGCGCTACCAACTAAGCCGCTTAACAATGTTGAAGACGAGTCAGGTGAAATTGCTCTATGTACTCTATCTGCATTTAACTTGGGTGCGATTGAATCTTTGGATGATTTTGAAGAACTGTCTGATCTTGTAGTTCGTGCTCTAGACGCTCTGCTTGATTACCAAGACTACCCGCTTCCAGCTGCGCGTCGCTCGACAATGAACCGACGCACTCTAGGTGTTGGCGTGATCAACTATGCGTACTATCTAGCGAAAAATGGGGTCAAGTATTCGGATGGTAGTGCCAATGGCCTAACACACCGCACGTTTGAAGCCATGCAGTACTACTTGTTAAAAGCTTCTGTTGCGTTAGCAAAAGAACAAGGGCGTTGTCCGTCATTCCACGAAACCAATTACGCAAAAGGCTTGCTACCTACTGACACCTACAAAGATGCGGTAGACAAGATTTGTGACGAACCACTGCATTACGATTGGGACGCACTTCGTGAAGAAATCATGGAGTACGGTTTGCGTAACTCAACGCTAACAGCGTTAATGCCATCGGAAACATCATCACAGATTTCAAATGCGACTAACGGAATTGAGCCGCCTCGCGGCTACGTTTCAGTAAAAGCATCAAAAGACGGTATCCTGAAGCAAGTGGTTCCAGAGTTTACTCGCTTAAAAGAGAACTATGAGCTGCTTTGGGACATCGGCCAAAATGATGGTTACCTGCACCTCGTTGGCATCATGCAGAAGTTCGTTGACCAAGCGATTTCTGCCAACACCAACTATGATCCAACCTTGTTCGAAAGCGGTAAAGTACCGATGAAAAAGCTGCTGCAAGATCTTTTGACTGCGTACAAGTTTGGCGTAAAAACGCTGTACTACCACAATACGCGTGATGGAGCGAAAGACGAGCAAGACGGAAAAGTCGAGCAACAAGATGACGATTGTGCCGGCGGCGGTTGCAAAATCTAACTAAGCGACAGAGAACAATGACAAGCCCTTTGCAGATTCAAAGGGCTTTTGAGGAAATAGAACATGGCTTACAGTACTTTTAACCAGACTAAAAACGACCAACTCAAAGAACCAATGTTTTTGGGTCAATCGGTTAACGTGGCTCGTTATGACCAACAAAAGTTTGAAATTTTTGAAAAGCTAATCGAAAAGCAATTGTCCTTCTTCTGGCGTCCCGAAGAAGTCGATGTCTCTTCTGATCGCATTGACTACAACAAACTACCAGAGCATGAAAAACACATCTTCATCTCTAACCTGAAATATCAGACTCTACTGGATTCAATTCAAGGGCGCAGTCCTAACGTTGCACTCCTGCCTTTGGTGTCATTGCCAGAAGTCGAAACTTGGATCGAAACTTGGTCTTTCTCTGAGACAATTCATTCCCGTTCTTACACTCACATCATCCGTAACATCGTTACAGACCCTGGTTTGGTGTTTGATGACATTGTGGAGAACGAACACATCCTAAAACGTGCAGAAGATATTTCTCGCTACTACGATGACTTGATTGAAGCAACCTCTGACTACCACAAGTACGGTGAAGGTAAACATGAAATCAACGGTGAAACCGTCGACGTTAACCTGTACGAGTTGAAGAAAAAGCTTTACGTGTGTCTGATGTCAGTGAACGCGTTGGAAGCCATTCGATTCTACGTGAGTTTTGCTTGTTCGTTCGCTTTTGCAGAGCGTGAACTAATGGAAGGTAATGCCAAAATCATCAAGCTAATCGCTCGTGATGAAGCACTACACCTTACTGGTACTCAGCACATGATTAACTTGCTGCGCAACGGTCAAGACGACTTCACCTTCATGCAAGTAGCAGAAGAATGTAAGCAAGAGTGTTTCGATCTCTTCAAAGATGCCGCAGAGCAAGAAAAAGAGTGGGCAGAATACCTATTCAAAGATGGCTCCATGATCGGGCTTAACAAAGACATCTTGTGTCAGTATGTCGAATACATTACCAACATACGTATGCAAGCAGTGGGTCTAGCTCCAGCTTATCCAGAAGCAACATCAAACCCAATTCCATGGATCAACGCTTGGTTGACGTCTGATAACGTGCAAGTTGCCCCTCAAGAAGCAGAAATTAGCTCTTACCTTGTTGGTCAAATTGACAACGAAGTCAGCGCAGACGATTTTGAAGACTTCGAATTGTAATGGCTCGAGTTCAGATCAATAACGCGACTGTTGTCGAAAGCAATCCAGCCGATACTCTATTGGAAACAATGGAGCGTGCTGGATTGGCTCCAGAATACAATTGCCGTGATGGCCACTGTGGAGCGTGCAAGTGTAGTTTGATCAGTGGTGAAGTCGAGTATGTCGGCTTCGCTATGGCTTATATGCAGGGTAATGAGATATTACCCTGTATAAGCCGAGCAAAGTCTGATGTCGAACTGAATAATGTAGACTACCGGCCTCTAGAAAAGCTGGCCTAACTTTATCTATTGCTATTTGGGCAGAATTATCTCTGCTCAATAGTTCGGACACAGATGTTTACCTCCTAAAAATTAAAATTCGCCATCCCATCACAAATATATCTTGCCTTTTATTAGAACTAGGCAGATATTGGTTTTCTCTTACCCTTTGCAGACACTTTTCATGTCGGTTGAAATTAAACTCAGAGCGCTGGAACGCTCCGATCTTCGCTTTGTTCACGGTCTTAATAACAATCGTAATATCATGGCTTATTGGTTTGAAGAGCCCTATGAGTCGTTTGATGAATTAGAAGAACTCTATCAACAACACATTCATGATGATGACGAACGTCGATTTATTGTCGAATCTGCAAATGGTGAAGTTGTAGGATTAGTCGAACTGATCGAAATTGACTACATTCATCGCAAAGCGGAATTTCAAATCATTATTTCACCGAGTTTTCAGGGGCAAGGATATGCCCGGTCTGTTCTCAATAAGGCACTTGAATACTCGTTTAGCATTTTGAATCTCAATAAGGTATACCTGATTGTCGCCGAAGATAATCACAAGGCCATTCATTTATACAAGACCAGTGGTTTCATTGAAGAAGGACATCTAAAACAAGAGTTTTTTACCAATGGGCAATATAGAGACGCGAAGCGGATGTACATTTTGCAAAGTGACTATTTAAAGATTTGTCGTTAACCCTTTCCCCAGAGTAATGTTATTGAACACCAACACTCATATTCCACCGGAATTTCGGTGTGAAAAGACCTTAAAAGTCGATCAGGCACTGTTTAACCTAGTTCGTGATATTGAAATCCTCAATGCGGTTAACCCGTCAAATTTTAGCGACGAAAAACAACGATTTTTCGATTCAAACTGTTCGGTCGAGCCGAATTTTTGTTACGTTCCGAGAGAAATTAATAGCTATTCAATCAAAAGAGCGTTGTTAAACCTTCCTGTTGAAGAGATCCAAGACGACGACCTATGTCGTCTATATCGAGCGACTATTCTGTCCTACGTCGATAAGGTTGACCAGATTGAAACAGTGGGTACTCCTGAGTTTTTATATAACTCGCTGCGGTATTATGGCGAGCCAAGTCGCAAAGACATACAGAACGCTCAATTTATTCTGCATCTACCATCAGAGCAAAAAGCTGACGAATTACTCAATACAACTCAAATTCACCACGTATTGACTGAGTTTGCCAATACCCACAATTACTACCACACCGTAAGCATTGAAGAAAATATGATTGCCAATGCTTTGGTATCCGGCACTACTGTGAAACTGAACAAAAATGCCAAACTAAGCCGGCAAGATACGTTAGCGCTGGCCCATCATGAACTAGGGGTCCATTTGCTGACAACACTGAATGCGAGAGAACAACCACTTAAGCTGTTGTCGATGGGACTGCCGGTTAACACCAAAACTCAAGAAGGTCTGGCAATTTTAGCCGAAATGTTAGCAGGTCAACTTTCCATTAAACGTCTTAAAATATTGGCTCTAAGGGTGCTAGCCGTTAATTCAATGTTGGTTGATAAATCGTTTAAAAAAACCTATTCGATGTTAGTCGAGCAATACCACGTCGAAGCTAACGTGGTATTCACCATTACCGCGAGGATTTACCGAGGTGGCGGGTTTACCAAAGATTTTATGTACTTAAGTGGTTTGCGGCAGATATTACTTGCCAAAGAAAACGAAGTGAACTTTCATCATTTGCTGACAGGAAAGACATCATTAGAGTTTTTACCAGAATTGACTCGATTAATCGACAAAGGCTTGTTGTTACCTCCAAGTCGAATCACACCTGCATTTCACAGTACCACAGCTACTGATCCCGTAATGGAGTTGATCAGCAACGCTTTAATCTAATTAAAAGAGGTGGGAGTTAACTCACCTCTTTGGCTGATTCTGGTTTTATGCCGATTTCTTCTACTTTTTTGACCATGATGTTGCTTTTGCCAGTATCCGACAATTTAACCACCCCTTTCTGCAATATCAAATTATTGGGATAGCTAATGGTGTCACCGTCTTCATGTTTTATAAGCACGTGGAACATGGTGATATCAATGATTTTTCCTCGAATATCCGCATCTTTGTCAACCACCATGATCTTGTCGCCGATGCGATAAGGAAATACAAAGAAGATCAGGACACTGGCAGTCAAATTACTCAATATTGACCACTGAGCAAATAGCGCAACACCCAATACCGCGAATATTGAGGAAAGAAACAGAGAAATATCGCCAAATCCCACGCCCAGAACGATGGTAAAAACGGCAATAAAAACTAAAAAGGAAGAGACGTTCATTGATTTAACAATGAATTGCCTTCTTTGCAATGAGACACCTTTCTTCTGGGCTAAGGTCATTAACCACTTCGAGGAAAGTCTTTTAAAACTCACAAAAGCAATCAATAGCACTAATCCAATAGAAATTTGCTGGACTAATTGGTTATCCCACGTCAATTCCATAGTGGAGTATCCTTATTTACCTTAATAATGACCTAGTATTACGTTCGCGAGTGTAGTCACTAAGCCTCAGAATTAAAACGACTATACTGACATTTGGCCTAAAAAAATATCTATCGTCACGATAAATATTTTTCACTATAGTTCCGCGCGTCTTCCCGCTACATTCGCGCCAAAATCGATATACGTTATTAAGGACATATCGCTATGCGCATTGCCATCTTATCCCGAAATGAAAATTTGTACTCAACGCGTCGTCTTAAAGAAGCGGGAGAAGCTCGAGGACACACCGTCGACATTATTGACACTCTGCACTGCTACATGGACATCACCAGTAGTAATCCAAAAGTTCGCTATCACGGTGAAGAACTGCCCCACTACGATGCCGTAATTCCGAGGATTGGTTCCTCCATTACATTTTATGGTACTGCTGTGGTTCGTCAGTTCGAAATGATGGGAACATTTTGTGTGAATGAGTCTGTCGCGATCAGTCGCTCACGTGACAAGCTGCGTTCCCTGCAACTATTGTCTCGCAAAGGTATTGGACTACCTCGCACAGGGTTTGCCAGTAAGCCTGACAAAATTCAGGATTTGATCAAAAACGTAGGTGGCGCACCACTGGTAATTAAGTTACTCGAAGGTACGCAAGGCATTGGTGTGGTGCTAGCAGAAACCAATAAAGCTGCGGAAAGCGTGATCGAAGCGTTCATGGGATTGAAAGCCAACATCCTAGTCCAAGAGTTCATCAAGGAGGCTGGTGGCGCCGATATTCGCTGTTTTGTAGTGGGTAACAAAGTGATTGCGGCCATGAAAAGGCAAGCGGAAGACGGTGAGTTTCGTTCTAATTTGCACCGCGGTGGCAGCGCTCAATTGGTACGACTTACCAAAGAAGAACGACAAACTGCGGTTGATGCTGCCAAAGCCATGGGATTGAACTTGTGTGGTGTGGATATTTTACAATCAAATCGTGGACCAGTGGTTATGGAAGTCAACTCCTCTCCTGGTTTGGAAGGCATCGAAACCGCCACCAACAAAGACGTTGCCGGGATGATATTTGAGTTTATCGAGAAAAACGCTAAACCGAATGCAAATCGCACTCGTGGCAAAGGTTAATTAACTAGGAACTGGACAATGACAAACATACTGACAATTGCAGGTAAAGATATTGCCCCAGGCGAGTGCATCCAACTCGATTTGCCAGTGGCGAAACTCTACACAGACACAGAACTGTCGATACCTGTTCATATTGTTAGAGGCAAACGGCAAGGTCCAACAGTATTTGTGAGTGCGGCGATACACGGTGATGAACTCAACGGAATCGAAGTAATACGTCGCCTCCTTGACAAAAACATAGAGATAATCAGAGGCACATTAATCCTTGTACCCATGGTCAATGTGTATGGTGTGCTCAACCAAAGTCGGTATATGCCAGACCGCCGTGACCTCAACCGCAGCTTTCCCGGCTCGGTAAAAGGCTCACTAGCGGCAAGGCTAGCCGATACCTTTATGAAAAATATCGTCACTCATTGTGATTACGGGATTGATTTGCACACTGGGGCAATACATCGTACTAATTTTCCAAAAATACGTGCCGACCTCTCTGACCAGGAGACTCAAGCGCTCGCTAAAGCCTTTGGAGTTCCGGTTTTGCTGAACTCAAACTTGAGAGATGGATCGTTACGAGAAGCGGCCACTAAGAACCAAACACGGATATTGTTGTACGAGGCTGGGGAAGCATTGCGATTCGATGAGCTTTCAATCCAAGTGGGTGTAAAAGGCGTGATTAACGTATTGAGAAACCTCGGCTTGATGCGTAAAGCAAGGTCGAATAAGCGTCAATTAGAGCCGTACATTGCCAACCGTTCCGATTGGATCCGCGCAGCTGGAAGTGGGTTTGTGAACGAATACGTCAAACTGGGAGAGAGAGTGGAAAAAGGACAGTTACTTGCTGAAATTAACTCTCCCCTGGGTGCCCTGATTGGCAAAGTCAAGTCAACGCGTTCTGGGATCGTTATAGGGAAGCAAAACATTCCTCTGGTGCAAGAAGGGGACGCGATGTTCCACATTGCTTACTTTGGCAAAGACGAGGATGACGTTGCCGAACATATTGAACTAATGCAAGAAACATTTCAGTCTTAACACTACTTGAGAAATTATCATGTCGAAAATTGACAACCAACGACTTATTATTGGCAACCTAGAGCTCTGTAATCTGCCAGACTTCGGTATCCATGATCTTGAAGTACGAGTAGATACCGGAGCCAAAACATCGTCTTTGCATGTCGATAATATTCGTCGCTTTAAAAAAGCCGGTCAATTGTTTGTCGAATTCGATTTACATCCCGATGTTTACAATCTCGAACAAACCGAGAGATGTTCATCGCCGATAATCGACTCGCGAAAAATAAAGTCTTCTAATGGGGAGATCGAGCAACGGTATGTAGTGCAAACGACATTTTGTTTGGGCGGTCAATGTTGGCCAATCGAAATTACACTCACAAATCGAAAAGACATGAGCTATCGTATGCTCCTTGGACGTGAGGGAATGGGAAATCGTGTTTACGTGGATCCCAGCCGCGCTTTTACGCTCATTAATGATTAGGTTTTAAGGCCTTTGTTAGGCCATCACTAAATTGCGACTCAGTTTTAAGGGAGTGTCATGGCAGACAACCATCACCAAACCGTTATCGACGGAAGCTCAAACCTACTAGCCGAATTTCTAAACGCCCAAGTTCAAGGGCAAAGTTTCGAATTTCTACTAGACTACCAAGATCCGGAAATCGCTCACCTACTCGAGTCGGTCGATAATCAGCAGCGCCGCACGATTGTGGAAACTGTGCCAGCAAATCGCTACTGGTACATCCTTAATCTAGTGCAATACGAGACCGCTAAGCACATTCACAAAGCGCTGTCGGCTCAAGCCCAATCGGAACGACTAAGCTTTATTTCCGACAATGAAGTCATTGGCTTTGCTGATTTTTTGGATTCGGATTTTGTTGACGAGTATCTGCTTTCGAAAAGTGCTGAGCGCTTCTCTCAGATCCAACAAGCGCTTTCTTACGATGAAAATCAAGTTGGCCGCTACACAGAAGCACTGTTTATCGTTGCCAACCCAAAAAATAGCGTCGGTCGTATTAAGAGTGAAATCGCCAAAAATAATGAAAATCCCGTTCGACTAATTATTGTGTCCGATAGCACTGGCGTTTTAGGTACGGTGAACCCCTACACGCTGTTGATGAATGACGACTCGGTAAAGCTAAAAACCTTGGTCAAACCTTGCCCTTGCTTGGAAGACTCACAGGACATACGTGAAATCAGTAAGCAAGTGGCCATCGATGGGGGCACTCAATGGTTCCCGGTTTTGTCCAATGGCAAGGTGATGGGTGTGCTCTCTATGACCAATATTGCACTGACGCTGCGCGAACTTGGCTTGCAAGCCGTTGTTCAAGAAAACGTGCGAAGCGAGGAAGACTTGTTTACTCCGCTGACTGTCGCGGCGAGAATGCGTGCCCTTTGGTTGGTTATTAATTTGATCACCGCGTTGGCGGCTTCCGCCATTATTGGCGTATTCGATAACGTAGTGGAACAAGTGGTTGCACTGGCGATCTTAATGCCCGTCGTTGCCAGTATGGGCGGCATAGCGGGTAGTCAAACTCTGGCAGTAGCGCTGCGTGGTATCGCGTTAAACCACTTACACAAGGACAATTTAAAGCTCTTAGTTAATAAAGAGCTCAAAATTGCCTGCTTTAATGGTGTGATAATGGGCCTCGCGATTGCGGTCATTGTGTATTTCGTATTTAACTCTTATGCCCTTTCCGCCATTATATTTTGCGCGATCAGTATTAATAGCTTGGCCGCTGCACTCTCAGGGACACTAATTCCGTTTACATTGAAAAAATTTAATATTGACCCAGCAGTCGCTGGTTCGGTGGTATTAACCACAGTGACGGATGTGGTCGGGTTTTTAGTCTTCCTCGGACTAGGCGCTCTAATACTAATATAAGTGCTGTTAACTCACGCAAAATCACAACGCCTGAATTCAGGTGCCAGTGACAAAGAGTATTAACTTACCTATCTACAAGGTATTGATTCGAAGAGCCCTAGGCCATGGTCTAGGGCTTTTTTGTTGCACTGGCAAGGTTAAATGTTATTGATCACAAAGCGTCATTAAAAATTTTTCTGTCGATAAAATATTTTGTCGTCACGACAATAATTTTTGGTTAGACAGCCAGGGATTATAGGCCTATTTTTCACTTGCTAACGCCATTCTCTTTGAGGTTATTATGTTCGACAGTGACATTCGCTTTGGTGAAAAACGTTTTTTGACTTTAAAGCATTTCCACGCGGTTTTCGTAAATCTGGCTGCTTTACTATTATTGAAGATGAAATCTTAACGACATTAGGAAATACCCTGCTGGGATTAGAATCAGGTGAAATAATGCCTATTAATGCCGAAGAAAAGCATTTCGTAAAAACAATAAAGCAACCTGGAAAAGCGAAAACCAAAATAGAACAAACTTGGCAAAAATACATCAAAATTGCTCGTGGCAAGAAACGTTTGCATACACTATCTGGTGGTAAAAAAGTCCACTTCGATAAGTCACACGACTATGAAACGAACCAAGATGATTTGGTGGATGTTGCCTAGCCATAGGTAAAGCTACCGAACAAATAAAATAATCAAAATGGGCATATTATACCCAAACGACTTCAAGATGCAGAATTCAGAGCTTCATAGTCTGGCTCAGTTCTAGGAAGAGAACGAAGTGGAATGACGAGTCCTTTCCAAGTTCTTTGACAAAGAAATGAGCCAGAATATGAGCTCCCGAGGGCGAGTTTAACTAGCCTCCATACTGCGTTATTGATTTTTGATGTAGAGAAACTATGTCTTCAAATCAATGCCTTGCCTGAAGGCTAGTTAATTCTCGCTGAAACTCGCATCTTGAAGTCATTTGGGTATATTGCTACTTGGCAATTTTATGCCCATTTCTCTCTTATACCTTCCCACACCATAGCTTATAAATTCGCGTGTGTTGTTTCAGGATTTAAAAGTGTTAGAAAACTCTTACCTCTCTATCATTCCAGTATTAGTGGTATTGGCTGTCGCCATTACCGTTAGAAAGCCGATATTTGCATTAATTCTGGGTTCTTTGTCAGGATTGGCTTTACTTGATTACTCCAATATTCTCAGTAATTTTTCGAGTATTTCACTAAATGTAATGGGTGATGAGACTATCGGATGGTTGATATTAGTCTGTGGGAGCTTTGGAGCTTTAATTACGCTACTGGTACACACTGGTGGCGCCACTGCATTTGGGCAATACGCTTTGCAACATGTAAAAGGCCGGAAGTCGTCACTGATGATGACTTATCTATTGGGTATTGCCATTTTTATCGATGACTACCTGAATGCGTTGACCGTTGGAGAAACGATGCGACGCATCACCGACAAATACAAAGTATCGAGAGAGATGTTGGCTTACGTCGTCGACTCAACGGCTGCCCCAATTTGCGTGTTGGTCCCTCTATCTACTTGGGCCGTGTTTTTTGGTGGGCTGTTAGTTGACAATGGACTGGCTCACGACGGTGATGGTATCGCCGTCTATCTGCAAGCCATTCCCTACATGTTGTACGCGTGGATCACGGTAGTTATGGTTCCGCTGGTTATTTTTGGAGTCATTCCACTTATTGGCCCCATGAAAAAAGCAGAAGAACGTGTCCAAGCAGGTGGGCACACTCTGAGTTTTGACGATCATACAAGAGACGAACTACAAACTCCGGATGAATATACTGCCAAAGCGCTGGAACAAGAATTTGAGAAAACTGAAGTAACTGGGAAGTTATACAACTTTTTGGTTCCCATTCTTATGCTCGTGGGCTTTACCATTTATTTTGATATCGATATCTGGAAGGGATTGATCGTAACACTTGCGTTAACGCTTGCTATGTATCTGGTGCAACGCGCAATGACATTACCCCAGGGAATGGAGTGCATGATAGATGGTTTTAAATGCATGCTTCCAGCCATTGGTACTGTTATTGCCGCCTTTGTTTTCAAAGAAGTCTGTGATCAAATTGGCTTACCTAATTATGTGATTGAATCACTCAGTCCGTATATGTCGAAAGAAATGCTGCCGGCGCTGGTATTTTTAAGTATGGCCATATTGGCATTTGTCACTGGCTCTAGCTGGGGTATTTTCGCAGTTTCATTACCGATAGTGTTACCTTTGGCCAGCGCGATCGATGCAAATATGCCGTTAGTGATTGGCGCTCTGTTGTCCGCATCGTCGTTTGGCAGCCAAGCCTGTTTTTACTCGGATTCGACCGTTTTGGCCGCTCAAGGCTCTGAATGCAATTTGATGAACCATGCGATTACGCAACTTCCCTATACCTTAATAGCGGCAGCCTTGGCTTTCTTTGGCTTTATTGTTTGCGCGTCTTAAATTAAGGCACTAGACAATGAACCTAAAAAACCTATTTGGTACCACAAAGCGGTTCTTGAGAAACAACGGCTTAATGCTACATGAGCTTTACTCTAGCCTGATTGATTACCTCTCTGTAGAGTCAGGCGCTAAAAAAGACGTGGTGATCGTATCGGTATTGTCCAACTCTCTAAGTCAGAGTAAATATCGACTCGAAGAAGCCGAATACAGCCTTGAGTATGTGTTCCACTGGCACCAACATAGTCGAGTCCCCTATTGCAAACCGACCTACAATGGGGGTTTCTATACGCTGGATATTGATAGGACGGCAGAAACTCAGCACTTGGTTAAAACTATCAATGAGATGCGAGACCAAAATACAGTCGTTGTGATGTTTTCCAATACTAATCATGTCTTTTTGGAAAGCTGCGTCAGCACAGCAAATAAGTCGCTTGGGCTTATCAATATATCGCAACACAGCCTGACCAATAGTGGCCCTACTCTGTCATCAGTTCACAGCTATCCATTGATTGAACTGCGCAATCCTGGCATTCAAATACTGGAGGTCGGTTCTTCATCGCAAAGCTTGGATGAGGATTGGGCGCAGTTCAGTATAAATAAACAGGTCTTGGATAGTGAGAGTCTTGACCAAAGTAATGCAGTTCTGGTGGCGCAGTTCCTTGAGCGCCATGATGAAATTGCAATTCATTGCGAGCTGCAATCCATTGTACGAGGGATTACGCTTTCACCACCCTTTGCTCTCAATTTAGAACTGGTTACTGCGGTTTTCAAACAAATCACCCAAACGGGTAAAGTCACCTTGGTCCAGTTCACAGGCGATTCTGAAGCGACACTGGTGTCTAATGAAGTCACACAGCTACTCGATACACTCAGGGAAGGACATCAAGGAATCAGTTGACAAGGAGACAAACAAAAAGCATCAGAGCAAAGGTTGCTCTGATGCTTCAATTCCAAGGAAGACCAAAATGACAAAAACTACACAGTCAAATTAATGAATAACTATTCAATGCCACGTGTGGAATTAGATACTCGCTTCTTGAAGGCCCAATCCACCAAGAAACGCTTCAGCTGTCAGCATTGATACTGGCTTCTGGCCAATCTCTCTCCCACCATCATCAAACAGAGCAAGACTGTAACCTTGGCAACTTCCTGCGTCACCTTCTTGCGGAGCGCTTACCCACTGGGATACGGGGTCAGAAGAACCTTGTGCAAGTGCTTCACCTAAAACCATTTTTTGGCTAGCAATTTGGTAGCACACTAGGATTTTAGAATGATGATACATGTCAGCCTCCTTTGACATAACATTCAACGAAATCTGAGTTTATGTCGAATATTGAAATTTCGCAGTGACAATTTTGAGACGAAAACGGCCTTTCTTTTGTTTTCATCTGCTTATCTTTTATACCGTTTATCTATATCTGACAAAGCTTTTAAGTCTTAAAAAGAATATGCAATACCATCATTCACTTATTAGCTTTTTGATCATCTATGCACTTTTGCTCCATCACCAATCACTAATTTAACATCGAGCTCGGAATATGCATGTCTTTGATTTTTCGCATCGGTGCATAATCAACAAAAACTGGCTCACCGGATAAGTAGCGTCTAATCATGTCCCCTGCAATTGTCGCCATCCAAAGTCGTTTTGTGGCCGTTGCATAATGAGTATTGATGAACTCAAGTGTTTGTCCCCACTCTCCGTCCGGTGTTGAAATCGCTATCGAGTATTGTTCATTTTGCAATTCCCCGACAACCACCGCCAGATCACTCAAGCATTTTTCCTTAGTCGCGCCAGCTAATGCAAATGCCGCTGCTAAGCGGTCATTGTTGGCATCGCCAACACTCGTGTTCTGATTTAGAACCCAAGAATGCCCTAACCAGCTACTCGCCATGTCAGCTTGATGTAGCCAATGGGTCAATTCTCCTCTAGAACCCTGTTCCGATATCGCGAGAGTTTGTTTTTTCGTTTCTAACCAAAAACCAACCGATTCATTTAGCGGTCTATCAATGCCAACCACATGATCTTTAATTAACTGGTGAACTAGATTAACGGTTGCCTCTATTTTCACGTCGTCCTGCGGTGCAAAAATTTTTACTTCAATATAAGGAACATATGATCGATAACCCAAAGTGTAACCGTCAGGCAAGGTCACTTTGTCTAGTACATCAGACAGAGCAGATTCGGAAGAACCCAAGGTGTAAAGACGACGACAGGTCCTTGCTTGTGCTTCTGGAAAATTCGCTTTCAAGTCCGGAATAATTTGTTCAGTGAGCATTCGCTTAAACTCTCGAGGTACCCCAGGGGTAAAATAGAGCCAACACTCATTAAGACGCATTTTAAAACCACAGGCAGTTCCAATGGGATTAGGAATAACAACCGCATTTTCCGGCAGTGTGGCTTGTTTAATGTTGCTCTCTGGCATCCCTTTGCCACGTGCGGCAAAAAATGCTTGTAAGGCTTCGACCCATTCTTCAAAAATGACCAATGGTTCATCAGCTGCAATGGCGGCAGCCTCAGCACTGAGGTCATCCGATGTAGGCCCCAAACCACCATTTACAATCACGACATCTGAATTAAAACTCAGCATGTGAAGTTCTTCGACTAGCGAAGACAGATGATCACCTACTGTTGACCGCTTTGTCATCGCAAAACCTTGTTCGAATAGTGTTTCCGATGCCCAAGAAGCGTTGGTATCGACAATATCGCCATATAACACTTCTTCTCCAGTACTCAACATCGCGAGTTTCAACATCCTAGCTTCCTTCTGTGTTTAATTTTCGTGACACAAATTGACACAAACCGACACATAAACCTTGAGTTTTGTGTCAGTTTTAAGTAATTCAAAACCAATTCCTCGTGAAAGGCTCATATTCCCAGTATTATGGTTTGCAATTGTTCACTATTCAGTGATAATTGTGATTCTGATCATCAATTATTATCTAACTCGGAGCGTTTTGTGTCCCATTCTTTATCGCTGACAGTCGCGTTGACCGCGATGCTTTCTTCTTCAGCCTACGCTTTTAACGATTCTTCACTAGAACACAACGCCTTAGCCGATGATCGTTTTCAATTTTCGTACCAACCTGAAACCCTAAAGAATAGTACTTCATCGGTTTTACCTGAAAGTCGATTCCACTTCTCCAGCCAGTTTAGTGTTTCCGCATCACTTGCTAATGACAAGCCTCGTAAGAAATATTTTGTCATACAAGACGAAAAAGATTGGGATTACTTAACAGGTCAAACATATACCATATTAGGCCTCAGTGTTGCTACGGTCGGTTTAATGACTTTACTACCAGAGTCTGTGACAAAGTGGGACGAAGAAGACCGAGACTTAAGCCGCCTAGGACCTAAATGGAAAGACAACGTCACTGACGGCCCGGTTTGGGACAAAGATGAGCACTTCCTCAACTATGTGATGCACCCATATTTTGGTGGTGTTTACTACACAGCAGCTCGCCATGCTGGGTTTAATGAATTCGAATCTTTCGTCTACTCGGGTGTAATGTCGACATTTTTCTGGGAATACGGCGTCGAATCATTTGCAGAAATTCCATCGTGGCAGGACATTATTGTCACTCCTGTATTTGGTGCGTTGGTTGGTGAAGTTATGCTGGATCAAGAGCAAGAAATCCTGAATCGCGGTGGTACGGTACTAGGTTCCGAAACTCTAGGAAGTGTTTCCTTGTTTTTCTTAAACCCTGTTGGACACATACACGGTTGGATTTCCGGATTATGGGGTGGCAGTGCTGATGTCAGTTTCCGATACCAACCATTTGACCCGAATCCGTTTTCACAATCGTCTTATTCAAATAGTTACCATACAAGCTTCAATTTGCCTAGTGACAGCTTCCAGTCAGGGT
Organism: Vibrio sp. ABH4_348; assembly: GCF_056159765.1. Lineage (NCBI taxonomy): Bacteria > Pseudomonadati > Pseudomonadota > Gammaproteobacteria > Vibrionales > Vibrionaceae > Vibrio > Vibrio sp. ABH4_348. Next base: position 1,571,311 of record NZ_JBSWVW010000001.1, read on the forward strand.
TCCAATCTGCTCAGGACACTGAATTTTACGGTGTTGAACTGAAAATAACTTTCTAGCTCACTTTCGGCACCAGTGTGAAATAGCCACAATTTTTGTGGCTATTTTGTTATCTGTACCCTAAAAACCTTTTGTGTTCGTTAACTGGCAAGCACTTACAACCACAAATTCCCGCTACAATCATATTGATATCACCCCAAAGTCTTTTCCTATAGGGAGATTGAACTATGAATACGTCATTTATTGCTTCTTTTATTGGAACTGCTACGCCATCAACCATTAAGGAGCTCGCCGCTATTACACACAGTCATGAAGGTAAATGGCTAAATAGTAAAGTGAACTTTATTGGTGACAGAGTTGCGGGTATAGTCAAAATAGAACTACCTGAAGCCCGTAAGTCAGAACTTCAAAATACCTTTAATTCCGAGTTTGAACTCACTATCGAATTTTCAGATAGCGGAATCTTAGATAATGAGCCATCGCAAATTCATCGAGTCAGAGTAGATGCCAATGACAGAGCCGGAATCGTTAACGACATCTCCCACGTTCTTGATGAACAAGGAATAAGTATTCTAGATATGGATTGTCATCGTGTGTTTGTCGCCGACGGTGGCGGAATCAGCTCAAGCCTATTCAGCGCCGATATAGCGATTCAAGCACCGGAGTCGATCGACATTAACGATTTGATGAATGATATTGAAGCCTTGAGTGAAGATACCAAGGTAATTGTCGAGCAGGTATGAATCGACTCATTTATCAGAAGTAAAAGTCCATTGAGCGCAAAGCCCAATGGACTAGCGAGGGCGTGCTAACCTTTCGTGGTTAAATTTTGTTCGCGACAAAAGCGTTTTAATCACGGCGAGAAGTTTGCCGCCTAGTCAATCTATGCAAAACACTTCTCAACAATGAGTAAAACGCTTTTAGCCGAACCCTTTGGGCAGCGTTTGTGGGCACTTTCTACTGCGTTATCGGCTTATCGAGTAGAGCAACTACACATCAAAACCTCTGCCTTGTATAAAGAACCCACAAACTGCTGCAAAATTCAGCACGTAAGGTCAACACGCCCTAGAGTTACCTAACTCACACTCCATTGAGATAGCGAGCGCTTAAAGTCTGAATAATCAAACTCGTTCAGTTTTTCAATGCGCCCATCACTGCGCTCGCAGTAGATCGATGGCATTTTTAAACCGTTGAACCAATTAAGCTTCACCATGGTGTAACCCGCACTGTCCATGATGTGAAGCTTTTGGCCAATCTCTAGCGGCTTATCAAAGTTGGCCACACAGAATTGGTCACCAGCCAAACACGAACATGAACCAATCACGTATTCGTGTTCACCATTATCTGATGCTTCTAATATTGACGCCGGCTCATTGTAAATCAAGGTATCCAAACGGTGAGCTTCAGTAGCAGAATCGACGATTGCGGTCTTTTTCTGGTTCTCAACGACATCAACCACCGTCACTACAAGATCCGTAGTTTTAGTGATAATGGCTTCGCCTGGCTCTAAGTACATCTGCACGCCGTGTTTTTCTGAAAAACGCTTTAGGGCTAAGCCTAATTTTTCAATGTCATAGCCTGGCCAAGTGAAGAACACGCCGCCGCCCATACTGACCCAATCTAATTTATCTAGATGGTGGCCAAACTTTTCGGAGATAGAATCAAGAAGCCCAATAAACGCATCCACGTCTTTATTTTCACAATTCATGTGGAACATAACACCATCGATGCTATAAAAGACTTGCGAGTCGATATGATCAAACTGAACACCTAAGCGTGAAAATTTTCTCGCTGGGTTGGCAAGGTCTTGTCCTGCGTAACTCACACCCGGATTTAAACGCAAACCAAGTGATGCTTTACCCTCAACCAAATGACGATAAGCAGCCAGTTGGTTTTGAGAGTTAAAGATCATTTTGTCGCAGATATCCGCGACCTCTTTTACATCGTCTTCACTGTAACCCACGCTGTAAGCATGTGTCTCACCACCAAAGGTTTCATAGCCGAGCTTCACTTCATATGGGCCTGAACTTGTGGTGCCATCTAAATAAGGTTTAATAATGTCAAACACACCCCAAGTCGAAAAACACTTGAGGGCTAACACCAGTTTTACTCCGGAAATCTCTTTGAGTTGTTTGGCTTTTTCCAGATTAGCGATCAACTTACTTTCATCAATCATAAAGTAAGGCGTTTTCAAATCTTGTTTTTGCATGGCCTGTGCTGGCTCCAACATTCGAAGTAGTAGATGAAACAAAAGCCAATGATCAACATTGGCTTTTATCACGTTGCTTTTTATAAAAACCCTTAGTAATTACTTAAGAATCTTTATATCTGGCTGGCCAACTTCCAGTTCCTGTACATGCCAATCTAGACCGATTTCAGGCATCGTCTCTAGGAACGGGTCTGGGTCTAGCTGTTCCATATTGAACACGCCTTTATCAGCCCACTTGCCACGGAAATACTGAAGCGCTGCAGTAATGGCAGGAACACCTGTGGTGTAAGAAATGGCTTGATGCTCAACATCTTCGTAAGCCACTTCGTGATCCGCATTGTTGTAAATGAAGACGCTACGTTCTTTACCGTCTTTTTTGCCTTGTACCCAAGTACCAATACACGTTTTACCTGTATAGCCAGGTGCAAGAGAGGTTGGATCTGGTAACAGTGCTTTCAACACGTGAAGCGGCTGAACGACAGTACCATCGTGAAGTGTCAACGGGTCTGGGCTCAACAAACCAATATCACGCATGCAGTTAAAGTAGTTCAAGTAACGATCACCAAAGCCCATCCAGAACTCAATGCGTTTTGCAGGAATGAACTCTTGCATAGAACGCACTTCATCGTGTGCCATTGAATACACTTTGTGCGTGCCGACCAATGGGAAATCAAACTCAAGCATACGAGAGTGGCAAGCCACCTGTTTCCACTCACCGTTTTCCCAGTAGAAAGAGTCGCCTTGAATTTCTAGCATGTTGGTTTCTGGATCAAAGTTTGTCGCAAACTTCTTACCGTGGTCACCGGCGTTAACGTCCATCACATCGATAGTGTCGATTTCATCAAACAAATGTTTCACCGCGTACGCAGCAAATACTGATACCACACCCGGATCGAAACCCGCGCCTAGAATTCCAGTGATTCCTGCTTCGGCAAATTTCTCGCGGTAGCCCCACTGCCAATCGTAGGCTTGTGGCACTTGCTGACCTTCCGAACACAGGTCAACAGCAACTGAAGTATCCAAGTAAGACACTTTCGCTTGGTAACACGCTTCCATAATGGTCATGTTGACCCATGGAGGACCCGCGTTGATCACTAAATCTGGTTTGACTTCATTGATCAGCGCAACCAACGCCTCTACGTCATCGGCATTCACTGCGCGAGCTTCGAGTTTTTTTGAGGTGTCCTTTAGATTGTTTTTCTTCTGGATCGACTCAATAATCTTTTCGCATTTCCCCACAGTACGTGAAGCAATGGTGATATCACCTAAAACGTCGTTGTTCTGAGCCGCTTTATGCGCGACTACCCAGCCAACACCGCCAGCACCAATTTGTAAAATTGCCATTATTTCGGTTCCTTATTATTGCGCTAGCTCAGTGGCTAACGTGTCAATTTTGTTCAGTAGATTTTCAAAATCCGTCAAAGATAACGTCGGATTCAATATGGTAAATTTTAACGCCGTTTGCCCAGCAAATGTGGTTTCACCTAACACTGCTTCGCCACGCACAAGCGCTTGTAGTCGAATATTTTGGTTAAGCTGGTCAAGATTGGTTTCACCATGAGTGCAACGGAATAGTACCGTTGAGAGCGACGGTTTCGTCAACAACTCAAAGTTTGCTTTATTGGCAACCAAGGACGCGACTTGTTGGGTTTGCTCAAGCAGATGATCGTACATTTCCCCAAGCGCGGTTGGACCCACATTCTGCATCGTCATGTATACTTTCAATGCATCAAAACGTTTGGTGGTCGCGATCGATTTGTCCACCAAGTTTGGCAACTCATCATGTTCACGGTTTAAGTAATCCGCATGGTGAAGCAAAAATCTAAAGCTCGCTTTATCCTTAACTAACAATGCGCCACAACTGATGGTTTGATAGAACAACTTGTGGAAGTCGACAGTAATTGAGTCGGCTAACTCAATGCCGTTTAAACGGTCTTTGCTGTCACTTAGGATTAATGCACCGCCATACGCTGCATCAACGTGCATCCAAATGTCATGCTTGGCCGCGACCTCAGCCACAGTTTGCAGGTTATCAATAGCACCCGCATCGGTTGTACCAGCGGTACCTACTACTGCGAATGGAATCAAACCTTGGTCTTTTGCAGACTGAATGGTTGCATCCAACAGCCCCGCTTTCATGGTTCCGTCTTGATTAGCAGCGACTGGTAATACCGCTTTCTCACCCAGTCCCATCCAAGATGCCGATTTCTGAACCGTGAAGTGAGCATTCTCAGAGCATACAATGCGCAGCTTGTCCGCATAGTCAGGTAAACCTAGTTTTTGCACCGAGTGAGACGACAACTTATCCGCAATCCAGTCACGAGCTAACATCAAACCCATTTGGTTGCTTTGTGTACCGCCACTCGTGAAGATGCCGTCAGCTTGCTCACCAAGCTTGTATTGCTCACACATCCAGTCAACAACGCGCTGCTCTACGTAGGTCGCGGATGACGCTTGATCCCACGAATCCATCGATTGGTTAAGCGCGGCAATCATACCTTCTGCGGCGACCGCAGAGACCAAAGGTGGGGTATGTAAGTGAGCAATACAGTCTGGGTGCTGCACCATAATTGAATTTTTGGCGACCAATTCGCCCGTGTCAGAAATCACATCTGACAACGCATGATTACCTTGGTCTAAATCAACCGCGTTGATTTGGCTTTCTAATAGCTTTGGATCAAGCCCAGAATATGGTGCTTTTGTCTGCTCAAACACATCGCGCATCACCTCGGTAGTGTGATGCATCACTGCCGCGTACTGCTGGCTGCCTGCTTGCCCCGTTTGAATGAAGTGTTTTTTCCATTCATCGGCTTTGCACGAGCTATCGGTCAGGCTTGCGCCTGCCACCAACATGGCTTCTTCAAGCACACGAAGTGCAAAGTCAATTTGTTCAAAAGAAATGATAAGTGGTGGCAAGAAGCGGATAACGGAACCATCGCGCCCACCTTTTTCAACCATAAGACCGCGCTCTAGCGCAGCACGTTGGATTTTTAATGTAAGTTCGCCATCGGATACTGGCTCGCCAAATTTGTTGTTACCGCCGTTCGGTTTTTTGATTTCAACGCCTAGCATTAGGCCTTTGCCGCGAACGTCAGCCACACAGTTAACGCGCTTTTGAATCGCTTCCAAGCCCATTCTTAGGTATTGACCCGCGACATTGGCGTGTTCAACAAGGTTGTCGCGCTCGATGATTTCCAACGCTTTTGCACCGGAAACCATGGCAAGCTGGTTACCACGGAATGTTCCCGTGTGCTCACCCGCCTTCCACGTATCTATGCTTTTGTTAAACACCAATAATGACATTGGCAAGCCGCCACCAATGGCTTTCGACAAACACAGAATATCTGGGTTAATGCCTGACTCTTCAAATGCAAAGTGGTAGCCAGTTTTGCCAACACCACATTGAATTTCATCAAAGATCAACAAGATGCCGTGCTCATCACAAATACGACGAAGCTCACGCAGCCAAGAGGCTGGCGCTGGAATCACACCACCCTCGCCTTGAACAGGCTCAACAATCATGGCGGCAGGTTTCATGATGCCCGCTTCGTCGTCATTGAGTAGACGTTCTATGTAGCGAATGCTCGCTTTGGCACCTGCTTCACCGCCAAGGCCAAATGGACAACGTAAATCGTATGGGAATGGCATAAAGTGCACATCTGACATCAAGCCAGTTCGGCGCGCTTTAGTTCCCAAGTTACCCATCATTCCCATAGTGCCGTTTGTCATACCATGGTAAGCGCCGCGGAAAGCAAACATAGTGTTGCGACCAGTGGTTTGCTTGGCCAATTTGATCGCTGCTTCTACGGCGTCCGCACCAGAAGGACCACAAAATTGTATGGCTGAGTTCTCGGCAAAAGACTGTGGCAAAAAGCCTTTAACGGCTTTTACAAAGGTGTCTTTTGCTTGAGTGGTAATGTCTAGAGTTTGATATGGCAAACCAGTATCAAGCTGTGATTTTAGCGCTTGATTGATCTCTGGATGGTTGTAACCCAGCGCTAGCGTACCCGCTCCGGCAAGACAGTCTAAGAAGACTTGGCCACGGGTATCTTCGACCAACACTCCATAAGCTTGTTTGATAGCAATCGGTAAACGGCGCGGATAAGAACGCACCTCAGACTCATGCTGTTGTTGATCAAGTAAAATTTGGTCCGGTGTTAAATCATAAACACCATCGACAATAGGAATTTGCTTAGAAAATACGGTTTGCTCACCGCTTTCAAAATCAAAAGCTGTACTCATTCGGATACCCTGAACCTAAATGACAGTCAACGAATTTCGTTGGATAAAAAACACGAGGAATACCAGCACCTAACCAAAAATTGGTCATGCTGTATCAATTAGTCAGAAAGACTAGTTCTAGTTGGGAATCAAGGTTCCGTAATGACGCTATTCTGTTGAACAGGACATTTTCTTGGAATGAAGCTGATTACAGTGCGTTTGTTAAGTTTCAACGTTGGGTTTCCCATTGCGGCGTCTCCGCGGTTAAGTATCCCATCTACTAACAAAAGGGTTGTTAGTACCTACCCTACGCAGCATCACAATCAGCCTGAATGGTTGCTGCGCGTATCCCCCAGAGGACCATTTGGTTCACGTCCGAGATTGCGCGCGATGATAAACAAATCCAACCTGCGAGGCAATACATATTTGTTCAAATAATCGACATGTGACAAATTTATTAGTTAAAAAAATCCCCTCTTTTAAGAGAGGGGATTTTGTAATTTCTAGTAGAGCTTTTTAGGCGTTGGCTTTCTTAGGCAACGAGATGTGAAGCAAGGTATAACCAATAATAGCTGCGGTCGTTGAACCCATCAGAATGCCCAATCTCGCATAAGTATCAAACACTACGTGGTCCAAGCCAAACGCAAGTGAAGAGATAAATATCGACATGGTAAAACCTATTCCACACAGTACTGACACAGCAAAGATATGAATAAAGCGCACACCTTCTGGTAATTTTGCGATTCCAAGTTTCACCGCAACCCAACTGAAGCTGTAAATACCCAATGGCTTACCAACTAACAGACCAAGCGCAATACCCATTGGCAATGTCGCAGTCAGGCTTGACAAAGAAACCCCTTCTAGCGATATACCTGCGTTTGCAAAGGCAAATATAGGAAGAATTAGGAAAGCAACATATGGGTGCAGTGCGTGCTCCATGTGTTTCAGTGGCGATTTGCCTCCCGGCTTGCCTTTTAATGGAATAGCGAAACCGATAACGACACCAGCCAAAGTAGCATGAACTCCGGATTTCAGAACTGCGAACCATAGAATAGCGCCAACAATGATGTAAGGGGTTAACCTTGTCACTTCTCGACTATTTAAGATAAACAGAACCGCGGTCATGATGAATCCAACCGTCAAAGCGATCGTGGACAAGTCACCCGTGTAGAACAACGCAATGATGACCACGACACCTAAGTCATCAATGATGGCGAGTGCAAGTAAGAATACTTTCAAGCTAACAGGAACGCGTTTACCAAGCAGTGCCATGATACCCAAAGCGAAGGCAATATCTGTTGCAGCAGGAATAGCCCAACCTTGAATTGCGTCAGGGTCTTGGTAGTTAAAGCCTACGTAAACCAGCGCGGGGGCTAACATACCACCAACCGCTGCGATAGCAGGAAAAATTGCTGTTTCACGGGATTTTAGCGCACCTTCAAGTAGTTCGCGTTTCACCTCTAAACCGATAAGCAGGAAGAAAATAGCCATAAGGCCATCATTAATCCAGTGTGAAACTGACATGCCGAAAATGTAGGTATGTAGACCAGCTTGGTACATGTCATTAAGCGAAGAGTTTGCTACCAGCATTGCGATAGCAGCCGCGATAACTAGTAGAATGCCACCAGCCGACTCCATCTTGAAAAAATCGCGAACGATATCACTCATTAAGTGTTTCCTTTTATTAAAATTGTTTCCAAAGCAACAATACACCTGAGTCTAGCCTGTTGATCTAGCGCACAAAAATCGCTTGTACGGATATCATTATTCGGTATTTCCGATGATTTGGCGGCCAAACCCTTCCTTTTTTATAGGATAACGCTTTCGTTGCCCGAGTAAGTTACACTTTAAAACAATTGGTTAACACATACATGATAGCTGAAAATTGTTACAAGCTGTCAGGAGAGGAAACGGAAGATGGCAAGAGTCAATTATCTAGTCGAGACTACCTTGTCTAATAACCAGTCAATTGCATAAAGCCTTGGATGTTGATGTTGTTATCAACTTGGATTGGCCCCTGCCAATATGGAACCGCAAATTCGTGCCATGCATCTTTGACAGGAACTTCAATCGTGACGTCTAGATCAAACTCGTCGAGCTTAAGCTGCCAAGAGGTTGGAATTACTTTGCCGTTGTCGAGCTGATGGCTGGTCAAAGGTGTCAATGAGATTTGCTCGTTAGTTAAAGTTAACTGCTTGCCACTTGCGTCAGACAACGTTCCCGTGTTGTAGATAGGTTGCTTATTCGATCGAAAGCGATTTATTGACAACACTTGGCCGCTTTCTAAGCGTAGCACTAACCAATCCCAGCCTTGCTGCCTATCAGTAAATAGGCCGCTTCCCCATTCTTTTCCAAGCCAAGCTGGCCCGGAGACTCGCAATCTTTTATCTTCGAACATCAACTCACCGTTTACTCTTACAAATGGTGCGTTGAAACCGTAAGTCGCCACTGGCAGTAAATTATGCTTTTGTACAAAGCCATTAGTTCCTGGCAGCACATACGGCCCATAAGATCTTGCATTGAGGTCAACAGAAAAATCTCGGCCACTTAAATAGATCTCACCGGGAAAAGGTGTCGAATTCATTGACTCCCAACGCCAATCGTCTAACCAAAGTCGAAATGGGTTGGCAATCATACCCGCTTGACCAATCCCCCCGCGTGCCAGCCTTTGTTCAGAATAGACTTCACCTTGGTGGATGAGAATTTTCTGCGAGACAAACAACTGCGTATTTTCCCAGCTGCGAGGATTACTACTATCGTACCCCACTCGCATGGTGTTCCACTGTAGATAGTACGACTCTCCAGCATCATCGGTAAGCCACGCAGCCATTTGCCACCAGCCATGCTGATAATTGGGGTTGAACGAAAAGTCAGCTGGCAGTTGAACACCATTGGTCGGATCAACCTTCGCAAAGGCGTCTGATTGTGTGTTATAGAAAACTTGAGAAAAGCTGGAAGGCAGAATTGGCTCATCAGCACTATAGAAGCGATCGTAAAGCGCCCAACTAAAGCCAGTTAAAAACATCACTACAAAAATGGCAACCGCTCGAGCGCGGCTAAAAGCTAGCCAACGACTCATAGTGCATCCCTCAATAACTTCATTGGTCGATGCCTAGCCATTCTCACCACTGGGATGGCACCCGCCAATACCAAACTACCCAAGGCTAATAGTGCTGTTTTTAAGTATTCAATCGGCAAAAACTTCACTTCTAGTGTCCAACCAAATGAGTTTTTTATAATGATATCGACCACTAACTGAGCAAGCATAATTCCCAAAGGCATTGCGATTAATAGTGCCACAACACCAAACACCAATAACTGTAGAAGACTGGTAACGATCATTTCCTTACCTGAAACCCCCAGACAGCGCAGTAACATACTATGTCGTTGTCTCGATAGCTCTCCTGCCAAAGTGGCAAAGAAGATCCCAAAGACTGCGATAACCAACGTTATATGACCGAGCGTATTAGCGATAGAGAAGGTTCTATCAAACAGTTTCATTGCCTGGCCATGAATTTCATTGTTATTAAAGATTCGTTCATCACTGAGGCCAAACAAGGTTCTTAGCTTTCGTTTGATCAAGGTAGCGTCGGCATTGTTTTTGAGCATGGTGCCAAGCGCGACGTTGCCTGACCCCGCAAAGGCGTATAGCCAATTGCGATGTGATACCAAAATTTGATGATAAGGGTTGCCGTAATCGTAGTAGACCCCGACGACTTGCCAGCCACTACCCATCGCACCGGGCAAATCAATAATGTCGCCAGTTCTAATGCCGCGTTTTAGCGCCATCGACTCGCTAATCATCAAGCCTTTACCTTCGTGGAGATAGTGCCAATAGTTAGGTATCGCCAGTTTTACAGGTAACGCGCTCGATTCAGTTTGTGAAGGTCCAGTACTAACAACTTCCACCTTTCCTGAATCACTACTTAAAATCGTCTCCCACCGCCACCAGATTGACTCCACTTCTGGCTGCTGCACCAACCAGCGACTCAAGGTTGAGGCGTGGTCGTTGTTTGGATAAATGTATAAGTCTGCTGCAAGGCGTTGGTTTAGCCATTTATCTGTAGTATCTCTAAAACTGCCAACCATGGTTTCCACGCCAATGTTGGCGGCCATCGCCAACATAAAGGCCATGGTCGCCACACCGCGATAACTCATACTAGCCGCGGCATCAGCAAAGAACCAACGCGCTTTAATCCACTTGAGGCTATATGAGAACGATTGGAATACCTTCCAAATGACGTATGGCGTAATTAATGCCGTGCTCAAAAGCAACAGCGTGATAATTGTAAAACCGGACTCTTGTGTATGAGGCGCTTGATAAATCGCGATGGCCGAGACACACAAAACGCAAGCAAGCATCGCTTGCAAAAAGAACTCACGGCCAGCAAATCGCATCAATGACAATCTTGGGGTCAAACGAATTGGTTTCGAGCGCAACAACCGAATCAAAGGCCAGGTACAAGCCAGTGCAGACGCGAACAAACACATTGCAAAGCTGTAAAAACCAGCTTGCCAACTCCACTCCACGGCCAAACCAACATTTGCACCATACAAATCAGCCAAGCTTGCTGACACTTTAGGAATCAATTGATTTGCCAATATCAAACCAAACGTATTTCCGCATAGCCAACTAACAAATACCAACACAAATAATTCGATACTCAAGCCAGCTGCTAGCATCCATGCGGAAACACCGGTTTGCCTTAAAATGCCCACCATAGGTTGACGTTGAATCATAGACAGCGACATGGCTTGGTAAAAGATAAACAAGCCAACAACGAAAGCGAGCATGCCCATGGCGGTTAAGTTGGTGTGGAACGCTTGCGTCAACCCTTCTAACTCTGCTTTAGAGCTGCGAGTGAGCACCATACCATTGGGTAGTATGTGTTCTAGTCGGTCTATCTCGCTTTGAGACATTTCGCCACAGGCAATAACCGACACGCCTGCGCTGCGTTCAAGTCTTCGGAAAGTAGATAAGTCGATAATGGCGCGCGTACCATGAGTTTGACCATAACGGTCAACGATGACAGGTCCAATTTCACGACCATTCTGCAACACCAACTTATCGTTGTCTTTTAGTTTGAGGTGATACGCTAAATCTCGGCTAATCAGTACTGGGTGAGGCGGACGCATCAGAGACAAAGAGCGGTAATCCGCGATAACTTGCTCTGATTCAATTTGCATCATCGCCACCGGGTCGATTCCGACCAATTGAACATCAAGCCCACCAACCACAGGCACCCGTATACTATCTATCGGTGCACACTGGTTAAAACCTTGCTGACGAAGATGGATGTAAAAACCTTGCGGAATTTTGGCAACAACGTGCTTAGGGCGAATGCGATATGGCAGTGGATTGGAGAACAGCTTTTCACCGTGCTCGTAGCTCATTTGTGCGTGTTTATTTATAGACGTAACGCCAACGAGTAGAGAAACACCCAAGGTAAGCCCGAGCCAGACCAATAGGATCTGGAACGGATAACGCCGGTAGTGGCCCAGTAAAGCTTTAGTTACGGGCCACAACATGCAAAAGTCCTCCTTGAAGACGAATACAGCCTTGCATGTGGTCTGCAACCTTTTCACTGTGAGTGACCAGCAACAAGGTACAATTTAACTGTTGCGTCAGCGAGGTAAGGAGACGCATGACCGCACCTGCATTACGCTCATCCAAACTACCTGTTGGCTCATCCGCTAGTAGCAGTTTGGGCTCCATATAAAGAGCTCGAGCTATCGCAGCACGTTGCTGTTGTCCACCTGATGCCTCTTCTGGATATCGGCCAAGCAACGGCATCAAATCCAACGCTGACAATATCTGTCGCCACAGAGATTCGTTTTCCGGCAGCCCTTTTAGCTGGCGACAGAAGCGAATATTGTCAGCAATATTCAAAGTTGGGATCAAATTAAATTGCTGAAACACCAAGCCGATATTGTTACGCCTATAAAGGGTGCGTTTACCTTCGGAGTTTTGGTGCATTTCGAAATCAGAAAATGAAATTTCACCGGAATCAGCTTTATCAAGACCAGCGATTAGGTTCAGCAAAGTACTCTTTCCCGAGCCACTTTCGCCCATTAGTGCGATTTGCTGTCCCTGCTCCAACGATAACTCTGCACCTTGCAATACCGGATGAAATTCACCGCCATCGAGATAGCCTTTGCATAGGTTGGATAGTTGAAGCATTCAGAGATACACCGTCTATTTCTGACAAGGACGTTGAATCTACACTAAAACCTTTCGATGAGAAAGTGTTTTGCATGATTGATCACACTACTAGCATCAATATGCATGCGAATAACTACTAGCGTCTAATTTTCGATCAGATTTTTGATCCATTTGCGACTGCGTAAACGATAGATAGCACCAAACCATTTGATTGATTCTTCAGTCAAAAATAGTAAGTACACCCACTCAGGTGGCCAGCCAAGAAATATTGCCGCAAAGGCAGTAAAAGGAATACCCACCATCCATTGGGCAAATACATCTTGGTACAGACAGAACTTTACATCGCCGCCCGGACGAAGCACGCCTACAATCAGAGCTAGCGGAACCGAACGAATCGCTATACTCACACTAAGTACCAACATAAACTTTTCAGCAAGTTCACGAGTTTCCGAGGTAAGCGCACTAAACTGGTCAAGGACCCACCCATTAATACTATAAAGCCCAAGCGCAAACAGAATCCCAACCAACAAACAGATAGTCACTACAGCAATTGCTTGATAATAAACCGCTTCAAAGTTTTTAGCGCCGAGTTGATTGCCCGTGATAACAGAGGCTGCATTGGCCAAGCCAATTAACATCGCTAATGACAGCGATTCAACTGGCACCATGACAGACAAAACCGTTAACCCTTGAACCCCTGCCTGTCCCATAATCGCGTGGTATGCAAACAAGCCAGCAGCCCAGAGCAAAAAGTTAAAGGTGGTGGGTAGTGATAGCGACAAAAAGCGTTTGATATTCTGCCATTCAATGGTGGCAATAATGTCTTTCACCCCAAACGCCAACAAATGCTGCTTAAATCTCAAGTAGGCTAACAAGGCCAATACTTCGATAACACCACTTAAAACAGTCGCGAGCGCAGCACCTTTGATCCCAAGTTCAGGCATACCCCAGTTACCAAAAATCAATAACCAGTTTAAGAAGAAGTTAGACAGAATCCCGATCCCTGAGAAAAACGTACTAATTCCTGGCTGGTGCATTGCACGCAGGCCGCCGAGTAAACTGGCGACAAACGCGACATTTAACATGCTCGCCGCAGATATCATCAGGTATTCAGTACCTAATTGATTCACCAATTGAGAATCGGTAGTCAGCCCCATGATTTGCGAAGGAAAAATCATGTATGCCGCAACAGACAAGAGTGCAAATAGTGTCGAAATGACCCAGGTTAATGCGGTGCTTTCTCGAAGCCCCTGCTTGTCGCCTGCTCCCCAGTATTGAGCGGCTAACATGGCGCCCCCCGTCGTCACCCCAACCAACATGATCGTGGTAACGAACGTGGCACGAGCCGCAACCCCCACCGCCGCAATTTCAGCTTCTCCGAGCTGCCCCAGCATAAGCACATCCACCAAAGGACGACTTGAAAACATCATGCTTTGCAAAGTAATCGGAAACGCTATGCTAAACAGGCGCTTGATGAAATCTCCACGGGAGTGGTACAGAACTTGACTTACTAGTGACACGCAGCAACCTTCTAAAAAAACAACGATACAACAACGTCTTTGGACTCAATACAAGGATAGCGATTACTTCACTAAAGCAAGAAGTAGGATCAACTCGACAACCCAAGGTAGGCACAGAGCAAGAAATAGAAGTCAAAAAACGATTCGAGATAAAAGCTCAACACGAAATAGCATAAAGGTACGCGAAGTCGTTCAAATTCAAACCGAAAAGAAGCAACGAGTTGAGCAAAGGAACTGAGGAAAAGTCTACTGCTAAGTGACTATCTCCTCAACAACTTTATGGGTTTAATTTTCAGTTTTAAATCCGAAAGGAATCTCGGCGAGTTGCTCACCGCGATTCGCCGGATAAATCCAATATTCACCGTGATATTTTACGTTAGATTTGTAATCGGTAACTTTGTGAACCAGAAAGCCAGCTTTAGTAGCCAACTCGACAAACTCATTGTGATTCCCACGCACAAACCAACTCATTTTCTGAACTAATTCGGCACCATCAAAACAGTCATCACATTGATTTGCGCACAGCGCCAAGGAGTTTTTGCCATCGGTAAAAAATTGAATTTTCCCCGCATTAACCAATGGTTCTGATGTTGAAACACTCCACCCTTTTTCTTCTACCAATTCCAAAAAGGCTTCAATTTGCGCATCCGTCACCAAATGGTGCTTTTCATCGGAGAAAAACGTCTGATAAAACTGAGAAATTCGACGAAACGTTGTTACTAAATCAGACTGATTTCCCTTTGAACGACTGGCTTTTTGCCACGTCGTTAAATTTTTGGTTACGCACTTATCAAAAGCTTGTTGCTTGATCGTTTTAGCCAGCCAACGTGCCAAAAACGCATTATTTGCTGCCGACGCATTGATTAGTTTGCCGCTACTGTGTAACTGCGCCATTTCGTCGAGCGCAGATCCAACGACCTTTTGAATTTCTTCAGAATACTGAAACATTATGCTTTGCGTCCCCAGATAAGATAACAAAGCGCGGATCCTACCGCACACAAACCCATTGCTGCAATCATTGGCCAAACAGTTTCACTTGGAACCAAAGCAATCCCCACAGCAACTAGAGAACCAACACCAAAGCGAACAGAGCCTGACAAAGACGATACCGTACCTGAAATCTCTGGATAAGCTGCAAGCAACAGTGCCATGGTATTACTGCCAACAATAGCAATAGTAGAACAGAACATAGATACAAACGGTACTACGCCCCAAAGCCCCCAATCGAACCATCCGGCAAGAAATAAAAATGTGCCGGCTACCAATTGAATCGCAATACCTAAACGAAGCATGCCATGCATACCGACACGTTTAACAATACGGCTATTTACACTGGTCATAATGAATAGCGCTACAACATTAAGGCCGAAGTAATAACCAAAATGCTCCGGTCTGACACCAAATAAGTCGATGTAGACAAACGCCCCGGACGTCAAGAAGGCAAACAAACCGGAAACGGATAAAGCTCCTGAGATTATTAACCCAAACGAAATTGGATTTTTCAGTACTGAAATGTAATTACGTAGCACGGTGCTGAAGCTAATTGGCTGTCTGCGATCAGCCGGCAAGGTCTCGGGAATAAACCACCAAACCTTAATCAACAACACAACCGAGATGACGGCGAGCACCAAAAATATCGCGCGCCAAGACCACCAAACTGATAAATAGCCTCCAACAAACGGGGCAATCAAAGGTGCAACGGTCATCACCAATACAACAAACGACATGGCTCGAGAGAAATCTTCTTTTTCGAACATATCGCGAACTACAGCTTGAATGACAACCGCTGCAGCCGCGCCAAATAGCCCCTGAATTACTCGGGCATACGTCAACATACCTATCGAAATAGCACTCGCACACACCGCTGCCATTACCGCAAACAGTGCAATACCGATGATTAAAATTGGCTTGCGACCGTAGCTATCTGATAGTGGTCCATAAATCACTTGGCCAACTGCAAATCCAATTGTGTATGCAGTCAGCGTCATCTGAACATCGCCTGGGGTTACATTTAGTGAACGAGCAATTTCTGGCATCGCGGGCAAGTAGAGATCAATCGCAAGCGGCGTTAATGCTGAGACTGCTCCAAGCAATGCAAAAAGAAAAAAACCGAGCGAATGCGCTTTGGCATTAGTAGTGGTGTCTACCGACATATATTTCCTAAATCAAGTTAACAGAAACCCGATGCCAAATCCTCGATACTGCGGGCAGTATGATCCTTTGGCATGGTCAAAAAGAATATTGAAATGTCACCTCAGCAGGGGGCTGTGGTGTTTTTAAGTCAGTATAGTTTGAGTGATGAAGTTACAATTTACTAGTTCCATAATGGAATTAAAGCTTTTCCAAATTACTTAATTAATTCCATTAACCATCCTTTTAAACGGCTACTGGCTTAACTACGACCTGGTTCATTTCACTGTTCAAATAGACAACGATCGATAGTAGCGCCCAAAGACACAAGACCAAGAACACAAAAAACCATGAGGAATAGAGCACACCAAAGCCAGCGGATAATGAACCCATCATCCCCCCCGTTCTCTGAAATAGAGAACTTAAAGAAACCATGGTTGACCGAGCGTAGTCAGGAATATTGTTGTGTAACAGCTTGCCTGTAATACTTATCTTCAACCCCAGCGTGCCGAAATAAACCAACCAAGCGGCAACAAATACCCAAAGATTAGGGCTCGCGACCATTATCATGACAAAAATGACCTGTAACACCAAAGAGACAAAGGCTGCTTTGCCCAATTGACCGCCAAAGGCTTTAACCAGCTTAACTGAAAACTTTTGCGCAACCGCAATCAACAGCTGAGTAGAAGCAAACAGTGCATATAGAACCCAAAGACCCGAGTCTTTCATCGATAAAGCCACGCCAGAGAGTGTTGCCGCGTTTTCAATCAATATCGGCCAGTATTTTTCCATTGCACTTCCCACTGGCACAATTAGTAGTGACACGATTAGTAACCTGAAGACCACAGGATTTTTAACGAGCTTCCAAGTAGACAATTTGGCCAGCGGATTCACATTTTGATCGCCATCATTTTCGGGTTGTCGGACTGGTTTTGGTTCATCAATCCACCACACAGAAAAAACAAAGTGGGCAACATAACTAACTAAAGAAGCAATGATGATTGAATCCGTGTTTAAGTCACTGAAGAACGTACTGGTTACCAAAGCCAATATTGATAGCAACCCTATTCCTATACTCGAAAACAAACCAGCGACCTGAGTTACCTTCGCCAACCCAACTTGGAGGTCTGAATCTCCGGATAGCGTTGAAAAACGTTCGACATACCATGATTCCAACGTGCCCGAGTTCATTGCAATAGCAACGCCCCACAAGCCCATCCCCACCATCGCTCCAGTGAAGTTTTGCCAAACCAAAAATGTAAGGGTTGAAATACAGCAAAACGTAATACTTACCAGATACAGGTTTTTCCGGCCAAATCGATCCGAGAGAATCCCGCCCGGTAGCTCAGACAAAATCACCGATGTACTCATGGTAGCGTACACAATACCGATCTGCCCGGTAGTTAACCCCCAGTCGAGCATCATAATCGGCGTAAGCGCCACGATCATTAACATACTCAGCCTAGACCAACCTTGGTGTAACCCGAACTTACGTGAAAACTCCATTTTTGCTGTCATGATACTCCTTAATGACGATGTGCCGGACCGATTTAGATGCTCATTTGCCCCGAGAATATGTAAATAATGGGCGCATTGGCGAGGTGTTACGCAATGTCAACAAGACGAGAGACGTCGAAATCCCAAGTTTCGCACTGACGTTTGTCTGATTGAAATTGCAAGCGTTGCTTCGATATGTGCTGTTGCTGAAATAAACTAATCTGCCGTTATATTTATACCTTTATACGCTTAAACAACAAAGTACTATATTCTTCATCTTAAGCAATTGAATAAAATCTAACCTACAAAAAATGCAAAATCTTAGCAGATGATTTTACCAACTTTAAACTTGGCAGATTAACCGAACTAAATCCGCTACCTTCTGAAAATCCGTTTCACTTGACCCGTGATACCCAAACCGATAAAAACGACACCTTAGTGTCAATTCAAGGAAGTACAATGATTAAGGAAAATAGCTATTTTGAAGGTGGTGTGAAGTCGCTGGGTTTTGCAACGGCTTCTGGTAACTCAAGTGTTGGCGTAATGGCGCCTGGCGAGTACACATTTGGTACAGAGGCACCAGAAAAAATGACCGTGGTAAGCGGCGAGCTTATTGTTAAGTTACCGGCATCTGACCAATGGCAAAGCTTCCCAGCAGGGACAGAATTTGACGTGCCGGGTGATTCATCTTTTGATTTGAAAGTTGAGAAGCACACTGCTTATCTTTGCGACTATTTGTAATAGCAAAATGCTGACAAATAGAAACTGCAGCTTTAAGCTGCAGTTTTACTTTAGGAGTGTTCAAAAATTAAAGCGAGCTAGGCGGCCTGCGATGCTCGTTCTAACTGGTTTTCCAAAACATGTTTAACCAAGTTTGATACTGGGCTGCACTGATTTAACCCAATCCATTTGTATTCTGAGATTTCGTTGCTGGGTTTAAGAATACCGAGGAAATCTGCTCGGTAGCAATGAGATACGACTTCAACGTCATTAGAACTATTTGCGGCTTGGCAAGTAACAGTTTCGAGATATTCAATACTGTCAGTCAGTAGATGAACCGAAAGCTCTTCTCGAATTTCCCTGATCAAGGTCTCCTTGTGGGTTTCATCTTGTTCTACTTTACCGCCGGGCAAATAAAAACAGTCAATACCTTTACTCTTAACACACAGCAATTGGTTATCTTGAATCAGAATCCAAGATAATTTTGTGATTTGTTCAGCCATATCCCCTCACAAAGCTTATTACTACCGTCTAATCACCTTCTAACGGATCGAGCTTTCCGCTGAGCTTCATTTAAACGTCTAGGTGAAACGTTTCACCAATAATACACACTTAAAGCCACGGATCAATAGATTTAGTGAAACGTTTCACTTCAAGTTAAAAAGTTAACGCGATATGATTGAGTTGAATAATCGGAGACCAATTTGATATGGCAACACTAAAAGATGTAGCGGCAAAAGCTGAGGTGGCAGTAAGTACCGTCTCCTATTACCTAAACAATAAGAAGCAGTTAAAAGACAGTACCAAAGTCCGCATTCAAAATGCGATTGAAGAACTCAATTATCAATACAACACTGGCGCTGCACAATTAAAACGGGGTAAGAAAAAGCTACAAACCATTGGTGTTATTGCCTTGAGTAACGACAATCCATTTTTTATTGAGCTTTTTCTCGCGGTACAAAAACATATTAATCAGCAAAAGCTAACTATGTTGTCGAGTTTCCTCGATGGGGATAATGACACCATCGAGTCGCAGTTTGAGACAATGCGCCCCCAGATTGACGCTTTGATAATTCTTTCTAAAACATCTGACATTGGCATCGACAGACTTCAAACATTATCTGGCTTACCCATTGTCTACGTGAACTTTGATAGCAAACTCTGTAATAGCCACTGCGGTGGAACTTCTTTAGATATCAAGGACTTTGATGGCGGTTACTTAGTGGGTAAATATTTGTTAAGTAAAGGTCACATGAATATTGCCTGCCTTACCGGACAAGCTGACACCAATGCAACATTTGGCCGCTACCAAGGTCTGTGTAAAGCGTTAACAGAAAATGGTAACGCGACTTCTTCAGTGTGTATTGAGAGTGATTTTTCCTTTGAAGGTGGCAAAGAAGGAATGACACGTATTAGTCAGTTGGAAACGCTTCCATCTGCGTTATTCTGTTTCAATGACATGATGGCCCTTGGTGCCATCAATAGAGCTCATGAACTTGGAATCGATGTACCGGGAGACCTTTCCGTTATTGGTTATGATGGAATCTTCCATTCGCAACTCTGCTACCCAAAACTGACAACCGTTACGTTGCCACTCGATGAAATCGCCGTTCAAGCAGTATCGGGGATCCAATCAAAATTCAGTAAAGGGATAGACCATTGCAATATCTCAATCTCCCCCACTCTGCTTGAAGGGCAATCTGTTTCCGATGTTTAGTGTGCAATGCAACGTAGCATTTCGAGAATTTAATCTAGAAAATGCTACGTTCATACTTCTTGTTTAGACAAAAAGAAATGGTTACTTTTTCCACTCAAACGCGACTTTCTCTATACCGTAAGACGGCATCCAACGCTTTGTTTCTATGAACCCTGATTTCTCATAAAGCGCGATAGCGGGCAGATTGGCAGTTGCTGTCTCTACTGTCACAAATTCCGCACCCAACTCATTTAACACGTGCTCCAAAAGCTTGCGTCCAATGCCTTTGCGAAAGTGCGCGGGTTCAACGGTGAAGCTATCTATTTCTATGGTGTTGGACTGTTGTGATAGCTCCACTACTGCTGCCAATTCATTTTGTTCAAAAAAGCCATAAAAAAGACCACTTGAACTTTGAATATCGGAAGCACGACGCAGTAAAGGTGGAAAAACTTCAGCTTCAATAAGGTCTGCTTCAATTTTGTAACTATTCTGGAATACTTGATAGATGTCTGCCGCTACTGAGCTTTGGCAATGTTGCAATTTGTCAATCATGTTTGGTTAAAACCGTGGTTCTTAAGACGCGGTAACATAACCTAACTTTCCATGTAAAGATAGGAACCTAGCTAAGCCTCTATTTTAAAGGCGTTTCATCTATTTTTGTAGTGCCAAACTCGTTGTGGTTATACAACCTGATTCATTCACAAAGTAACTCGAGGCTAACTATAGTTCCTGTTAGTTGATAAAACTATCAGAGCACAATTATGGATATCGTCACCCTCTCCGTTATTTCGGTATTTCTGGCTTTTACCTATTCATTAAGCTTGCTACTGCTCAATCATTTGCACAGGCAGTATAAGGGTCTGGTTGTATTGTCACTCGCTCTGGCTTCAATTGGCACTGGGTTTATGCTGATTTCTTTGGGTAATGATGTCACGCACTGGATATCAAAAGTTCTTGCCAATAGCCTAATTGCCGCAGGCGCTGTTTTCTTAGTACACGGTTTCGGTACATTTCGAGGTTATGCTGCACATTACAATCAAATCGCCTATATCTCACTGGCTACATGCATCATCTCGTTGGTGTATTTCACCTTCTTTCATATTTCCACCGAGGCGAGGATCATTATTATCAGCGCGCACATGGGGCTTTGTATGATGCTCAGCATATTGGTTAACATCTATGGACAAAAAAAGGACAACCCATTTGCAAAAATGATGCTTACAACCGGGCTGACAGTGTTCGGTTTCTTCATGTTGTTCCGAATTGCTTGGACGGCAAACGCTCCGGGAATACCCGATTTCATGCAAGCTGGAACAGTACATCAAATTGCCTTCGTCGCTTTAATGCTACTCATTGTCTTTATCGGTTTTTCAGTAACTTGGATGGTGTCATCCAGAATGGTGGATACTGTCTATCATGCGTCTATCGAAGACTCACTGACTCGTTTGTACAACCGCAGAGCGTTGGAAGAATTTGTACCTAAAGAACTCGCTCGTGCAAAAAGGCATGGCGAGCACTTGTCTTTTCTGTTGCTAGATATCGATAACTTCAAGAAAATCAATGACACCTACGGTCATCAAACTGGTGACAGTGTGTTAAAGACCATCGCTCGAATCCTAAATTACGAAACTCGGAAAGAAGATTCGTGTTTTCGATATGGAGGAGAAGAGTTTTTGGTCACCCTACCGGCAACAGATGAAGACCAAGCGATGATAGTGGCGGAAAAACTTAGAAAACGGGTTAGCCGAAGTCAAATACTGCCCAGTCGTAGCGATATATGCACTATTAGTATTGGTGTGGCGACATTAGAGAGCGAAACCAATTGGCGAGACATTATTGAAAATGCCGACCAAGCACTTTATGTTGCCAAAGCGACTGGCAGAGACAGAGTAATGCGTTTCGACCTGGAAACCATGTCTCCAGCGAATGAAGTTGAATCCGATCATACTGGAAAAACTGGTAACGTCGCATTTATAAAAGACAGGGTCGCCAAAAAGCGGTAGCGCTACTAATGGATCTGCCTTTATCCAAACCAGCGCCAAAACCAGACAACTTGGCCATGGGCAATCAAATCAAAAATAGTAAAAAACACAGCAGTAATGACAATCAACTTTAAAATGCGCTTTGCAATTAACATCTAAAACTTCCCTAAAGCGAAAGCCTCGAAGTATATACCCAACTAACATCAAGATACGAGATGGAGTGAGTGATAAGAGCTGTTCTGGTCATTGTAGACTGTTATCAAATGTTACTGTGATAATGTGTTAATCAAAGAAAATGACGGGCAGTGCTAAACTCCCGCAGCGCTAGGTCGCGATTCATGGGTGCGATACTTAAAAATCAAGCCTACTATGACGAGCTGTAAAAAAGCGGTTAGCAAAAAGCTCAAAATTGACTGCATTTGAAAGTACTTTTCGGTGTAAATATATAACGACAAGTTACCGACCATAAACGCCGACCAAGACAACGCTGACACCCCGGCGGAGGACTTTGTTTTTAAAAGATGCACCAGTTGAAGCAATGTGGCAGCGGGAAAAATAATGGCAGGTAAGTACCCTATTAGTTCAATTATCGAATTCAATCGCTCGGCTCCTTTCTAGATCTAATAAATCACGACAAAGCCAAACCCGAGTTCAAACTCAAAGCTAAGCCGTGAAAACTAGACTACCTGTCAAACTCAATAGACACAATCACGAAAGCAGCAACCAAGTTACTTACACTCCCAAACCATAATTGTGGTTTCAAATTGATTAGAGGTTGCTTGATGGAGCGGTTCAAAGCCTTGAGAGACATAAAATCCAACATTGTGTTTTTCACACTGCAAGTAGAGCTTAGGAAACGATCTAGCTATTGCGATTTGCTGAGCTCGGCTGATCAGTGATTTGGCGATGCCTTGCCCGCGATATTGATTTGATACAAATACACCGCCTATCCAGTGTTCATAGCTTGGATAGCTTTTGTTTTCTGTCAATTTTAGTTCCAAGGTTGCTACTAATTCACCATCTATATGCGCAACCAAATTAAATGGCAACTCGCAATCAGCCGCATTGCTTTCGATTTTAGATTGAACCTTGTCTAAGGTGACATCCGCTACTTTGCTAATCCATTCATCAAAATACCATTGAGTGATGCGAGCTATATCGTCCGCTTTCGAGTCTTGGTCAGGCTCATTTGGGAGAGCTGAAATTTCCATCTTTATCTATCCCTAATTCTTTGATTGCGTCCTCTACCCACATAGCCGGTAATGAGTGCCCGCAAGAATACCAATACTGTTTTGACTGGCGGCAATCTAATTGTTCAAAGCACCACAGCAAATCCGCTCGACTGGAATCTTCATCCTGTTCACCACAAAAGAAGTACACGTCGCTGTACTTTAAGTGCGAGAAGTTATTATGAAGCGAATACTCATCGTCGTATTCACGCTCTGGAGTGGGTGATGCAAGAACAAAGCTTTCTACAGGAAATGTCAGCTTAGATGCTACTTTCACCCCAATAATGGAACCTGCTGAAAACGTCACTAACCGAATTGATTCAAAGCTATTCAGTTCAACGATCTGATTCACTCGGGAGACGATATGTTCCACTGACCGCTCAACAAACTTAGGCCATAACTCATCACTGATATTATGCGGATCAAATTCCGGTTCATCCGCAATAAACTCGCCATGCCCATACAAGTCGAAAGCGCAGAATGCGTAACCATACCTAGCGAGTTCCCGAGTGAAATTGCCACCTTTGGTATAGCCATCTAATTCAAGCCATTCTTGTTTCGAGCTTGAAAGACCGTGAATGCACACCGTTAAGGTGGAACCAACTTGATCAGCTAATTCAAGATGTTCAGAGTTGTTATCGTTCATAGAGGTAAACCTGCGCAAGAAGCCAAGAGCGATTAGAGTAACCATAACCGCTGAACCGTTGCCTAACTTAGATCAATACAATCATGAGGTTACTGATTCAAGATCACATTACGGGGTCTGGGTTCGCTGTTTGACATCGTATTGATTATGAAAACTTAACTCGCTTTGGCGACACAAATTAAACGCTTAGACAGTTGCGAAAATGGCGATTCATCCCAGTCAGCATAAAGTGCCATTATTTCCAAGCCCGCAGCGGTTAAGTATCGCTCTATTTCTTCGAGTGAACGATACTTTAGCTCGATACTACTCTGGTAGGACCGTTCGTCCTCGAACACCCGCTTAGTATGGTAAATCACTGTGTTATCAATGGATTCATGTTGGCTGCATTTTCCATAAACCTTAACAGTTGTTTGATCTGAGCTTTGGTAACTTTGCCAATATTGAAAATCTTCTGAGGTTTCAAAATGAGTTAAGCCGTTTAGACGAGTATCAAAAGCGAAAAGACCGTTCTCACTTAGGTGTTTGCGAATGTTGCTCAGTAAAGATTCAAGGTCACTATCTAACAAAAACGCCTGAAACGCGTTACCAGTCATCGCAACCAAATCGAAAGATTGGCTCAAGTCGAATTGGGTCGCATCAAGGTTTAAAAAATCAACGTTACCCTTGCCCATTGATTTACGCCTAGCATGCGCCAACATGGGCTCGGCGATATCTAAACCAATCGTGCGCTTGAATCTTTTTGATAATGGAATCGTTACGATTCCAGTACCACAACACAAATCTAAAAATCCGTTGCCGGGCGTTTGCTGAGCCAGATTTGTCAGAAATGCAATTTCACTCTCATATAGGTGGCCATATTGAGCGTCATACTCTTCTCCAGACCAAAACTCACTTAGATTTTGCTTCACTTCATACCTCTTATACTGAAGTTTTTCATAGTAAAACGCGCGAGTGACAATTTTTCAACAAAATCAGTAGCAAACAGCGAACATTAGAATGCAAAAAGCCAATCAATCGATTGGCTTTTGTTTAGCGTTTAGTAGTAAATATTAATCTAAAACCGTACAACCTATTAGGGACAATGAACCTTTGTTGATAGAATTTTATCTAAGTTGGTGTGAGGGTATTTTATAAGTACAAGCGCAAACCAAATAAACCAAACCACCCCGCTTATACCAAATGCAACTCGCAACATCATCTCTGTCGAAAATAGCGTAGCAATACCAATTATGCCTTTAACCACACTAAATATTGAAAACGACCGGCTAATTCTTTTCGAATAAATACCAAACATTCCAATAATAATCACCCAGACGCCGCCAATAAATTCTATACCACCTCCCAAACTATCCGTCATGAGTTTTGATGTCTGGTAGTAGTTTAGAGACGTTGATAATTCTAGTGGGGAATTGGAAATCAGGTTTGTACTGGTTATTGCGATCAACCCAGTTGACACTAACAATACAACCCAAAACAGCCCAAATATATACGCTACTGTGGCTAATATTTGCGATGTTGTGTATATGAGTTCCTTTACAGCCAAATTTGATACAAGTAAAAAACACGCAAAGAAAACGTAGCCAACGATATAAGTAAACTTAATTAGACTTGAGTTCTCAACAATAAATCCGATTCTATCTGCACCTTTAAGTTCCGCAGGTGCAACTAACACCGCACCGTAAATAACCATCAATAGCACATAGCTAATTGCCATCAACATAAGTGAAATAGCGGCAAGTTTGTTTAGAGTTTTCATGTTAACATTTTGGTTCATTCGTTTCGTTCTCTATCATCGTGTACAAGCGAGCACTCAAGCTCTGAGATGACTGTAGTTTTAACGAGCTAACCTAGATTTTTCGTCCTGTCCAAGCGAGAAGGACACATTTTTTTGGAGGTAGACATGGCTGAAGGTGCAACATTGGGCATGTGTCTTTTGTGCTTGTCGCATCAGCTGTTGTTTGGTGAACGCAAAAAGCTGTCCTTCACCATTTCAGCCATATTGATCCTTTTGACTTGGCTGAGTCTTGGTAGTTTTTGGATGTCTATCAACCCACTCACTGAAAAGATATTTATTGCCTTTATTCCATTGGCTTTTTTTCTACTGCTACTGTTGATGTTTTTCTACTATCAAATACTAGTGGGGAAGGAAGAAAATTGGACTAAAAAAAGAATTATTATTCATATCTTTCCTAGTGTCATCGCGTCCTTTCTGACGATTTCTTTATCACTAATGCCATATTCTGATTTCAAATCGATGTTTTGGGGATATGGGAGCGAATCAATATGGATTAATATCAATTCGATCTTTTTTGGCTCACTATTAATACTATGGGTGGCACTCAGCATAATTTATATCATAAATATGGTATTAATCAGTCAAAAATACCACCAGAGACTAAGCTATAGTTTTTCGAACTTCAAAGGGAAAACCATTAATTGGTTCACGTGGTTTATTGCACTGATTATTTTCACTTGGATATATAGCCTAATTACACTCACTTCACCGGGTGAAGGAATAAACCATATTTTTAACCTGACAGGTGTGAACCTTCTTGTACTATTGTTGGTTTGGTTCTTTAGCCTAAACTCAACCCGACACAAGCCGATTTCTATTGATGTTAAAGCTGAGAATCCAAAGGAGCTATATTCAAATTCTGGCCTGGATACCGAACGACTAACTAGAATCGCAACCAAAATTGCTGAGTCCATTCAGTCCAATAAAATGTACCTTAACGCCAATTTAACCGCGGCAGAACTCGCCCAACATCTAAATATCTCGGCACACTATCTGTCGCAAGCCTTTACTCAGCACCTCGACACCACGTTTTACAACTACGTAAATGAATGCCGTATACAGGATGCAAAGCAACAACTAACGGAAAGCAACGATAATGTCCTTGAAATTGCACTTCGCGTTGGCTTTAACTCTCGCTCAGCATTTTACAATGCTTTCAAACGTCACACTGGTCTCACACCCAGCGCTTATAGGAAAAGTACCCGCTAAATCAAGCCGAACTTGGATTGTGAAAATAGTATCGATAATATCCAACCAAGTTGCTGGCAATAAACAGAACTTCCATCACCACCGCAGTTGGCGAGCCAACAAGATAGTTGTGCAGAAGCCACAAACTGGTACCCACAATCATCAATTCTCTCAAACGCTTGTCGTTGTCTTGAAAGGCCGCGACTGTTTGAAATATAGAAGCAAGGCAACTTAATACGCTTATAAGACCAGAAAAAGTAACCGCAGTCGCGACAATCGACAACCCACTGAATAGATACATGAGCTTCGGATTTGTTGAAAATATACTGAGTAGATATCGCACTGTGGCGATAGCCATCAACGTAGCCGCCGTCCATTGTTCTAGCAGAGCAAAGTGGATTGAAATCAGTGTACCCGCAAAAAATAAGCAAGTAACATGTGTTTTCTAGATTTGAATTGAAAGGAAAGTAGATCAAACACGATCGCAATCCCCACCAGAACTTGTGAAAGTAAAAATGCGTCCATTCTTGATCCTTAACTTCAAAACGAAAAACGGAGCCCAAAGTATGGGCTCCGAAAATTTATTAGAAACTATTGTTGATGTGAAGGCAACTGCTGGCTGGCATAAGCATCGGCGAAGCCATGGTTACGGTCTCTATGACCGGCTTCATCTTCACGAACTCGAAGAATTACATCTCTTAGCATGGCGTAACTTGGCAACTGGTAATAATCGATAGCGATTTGAGGAGCAGGCGTATTTTCAACTTCGCCACTATCAATTTTGCTTAAATACTCAGTGTAGCTCTTGCACGCTTCTTCCTCGAAGTAACCCACCACACGGTGTGCCGTTCTAGAAGACAATAGGTAGATTAAGCCGTAAACGACAATGAAGGCACCTTGCCCCAACAAAACCAGCAGACGTTCAACCCAACTTGGTTTTGCGATATCGAGAAAAATCATTAAATGCATCCGTTCGTTTTCGGCTTCGTCAAGAAGTTCTCTAATCCAGCCTTCATCATCTTTCATTTTTCGGAGTGCTTTAAGATGATTGAACATTCCCGCGACCATTCCAGGAACCGCCGCTATCGTTTCAAGAATAACCGCGCGTTTAGCGTATTTTTTCCCATAAAAAATGTTCAAGGTGAATTTTAAAAGCTGGGTAATTCGGTAGGCAATACGTTCAGATAACTTGCTGGCTTTACGGTGTGTCAAATTGAACTCACTCATAATTATCGTCCCCATCGGATTTGTTGATCTGGTTTCAACCTACTCCTACTTTTTGACAAATTCAACTATTTTTGAATTATTAAAATTTATTTTAATAATGTTATATGAAAGTTAAAAGTCGACTTAACAAATTCATTTAAATAAAGATAACAGGTCAAATTTTAGTTCTTAAAATCGTTTACTGCGAAGAACTGACATACCTGTTAACAGATTCTTTTTAATACAGGTTTGCTGACTACTTAAAGTGATGGGCGTATGAAGACTCAATGCTGCGGTTTGAACTTTATGCCCCATTCCCCGTACCAAGAAGCAACACAACCGAGGGTCAAAGCAATGTTTTCAATGTTTAAACGAAATCCAGCAAAGAAGTTAACGAAGCGTCATTCAATGCTTCTCGAACAAGCGATGCAAGCGCAAAGACGCGGCGATATCAAAACATATTCGCTATTAACTGCGGAGGCAGAAGAGCTGCACGCAGAAATAAAAGCGCTTAGTGAAAAATGAGATAAAGATAATGGCGCCCCAGTTAGACATGACTGGGGAGCCAGACTGTTTTATGCAGATAGTCTTATGTTGCAGTTAGCGTGCTGGAGTAACGACTAAATTGTAGTTATCCAATCCCTTCCACTCGGTAGACAACACCGACATGAACACCTTGTCTACAAACTCTCCGTTACGATAGCTCGCCTGACGCATTATTCCTTCATGCTGAAATCCTGCTTTGGAGTATGCGGCGATCGCACCTTTATTTGCGGCACTGGCGGTCAGCTCTACTCGGTGTAATCCGAGTGTTTTGAATGCATAATCGGTTACTATTTGAGTAATTGATGAACCAATTCCCCTGCCCCAATACTCCTTCTCACCAATTAAGATAAAAAACTCACCGCAGCGATTAATCGTACTGATACCAACTAAACCTGCGTATCCTATCAATCGATGACTTTCTTGCTCACAGATTCCAAAAGACACATTCTTTGAGTTCGAATTTATGGACGTTAGCCATTTTTCAATATCCGCTTTTGACTGGGGGTAAGCGTAAGATGAGAGACTATAAATCGTGACCTGGCGGTCTAACGACCATCTGTAGAAAGCATCCACATCATCTACATTTATTGGGCGCAGGTAATACCCGTCAATCTCTAACTGCATAGCGTTCCTCAATAAAACTAAAAGTAGTGTATCCGGGTTAGTCCCGTCTGCTTGGTATAGTCTTTAGCAGAGGCCACTTAACTAGCCACTCTTTAGTGCTAACCCGTCTCTCAAATATTTCGCGTGACCGTTTGGGGTTGTGGGTAATACTGAAATTAAATAATGACTCAACACCAAACGCCGAAACTATTTCATATTCGTTTTGCTCTATTTGCCGTATTGCGACCGCGGTTTCTTTTTCAGGCCAATAGCTCATTGCGTCGATCGTGCTTTGATAGGGCTTATCTCCATTAGCGAAGTGCATTTTAGCTTGATTGCGAACTTGCCAATTAAGTTCAGGCACCCTGTCTCTTAAGTAGACTTCATAATCTGCACAAGCGTTGTCATTAGATTCACTGGGATCGAAATAAATCACATCAGCATCGTGCAGAGGTGTAGGTGACTTGTAATCGTGTAGCCAATCCCAAACCATATTTCGGACAAAGCCAGCAGCAATATAACATTGTGGAAGATTTAGTTGAGATACACATTTCAGTGCTTTCAATCTCAAATCATCTTGTTTGATTAGTTCGACGATTCTTTCCATGCTCTCAAAAGTTACTTATATTGGGTTCAGCCACCTTGTATAAGCCGTCGATGCTTCAACAACTCGCCATCTGCGCGTAAAGGCCTAGGCTGTAAATCCGAGAAAATCAGCTTTGTTAGATATTTGAGAATGATAAGAGCAGCAAGCTTATTGCGCTGATTAAAATACTGGTAAACGTGAGAGCCATCCCTTTGACTCTAAATTTAAAGTTCTCTTTTTCTTGAGAAACTCCCCAAGCATGAGCGCAACGCCCAACAAGTAATGTTAGACATACAAAATGTATAAGCCAAGTGCTACCGTTTGAAACTTCGACCATTAAGGCGAGCACTAACGCAATGGGAACATATTCGCAAAAATTTGAATGCACCCTCATGGCGCGAAGCATGACGTTACTCTCGCCGTGGCCAATTCCAATTTTTAAGCGGCGTCTTAAAACAATGGTTCTGGCACTAAGCCAAACAAACAAAAACGCAAGTAAAGCAGCATATATCCCGACAATCATATCAATCCTTGATCTAAAAAATGAGGTCACCGTTGATAATAGTAACGAGTAACCCAAATTATTCTAGTCAGCGAAATCTAACGAAGAAATACGACAAGTTCACTCGTGTTCAATTACTTTACAGCGCTTTCTTCAAACATTTGTTTATAGGACTTGGTTTGCAACTCTTTGTCTGACAAACCAAATTTAATAGCGAGAGTTTCGAGCTCCGATTTGTAAGTCGCCAACATCGATTCGTCATCAGTCATAATGGCGAACTCAGCAAAATCACCAATACCTTCCAACGAATCAACCGTAATATGAAATTTGCCCACAAAGTAAATACTGCGAGTTTTGGTTGCTTTCAAAGTAACCTGATAGCCCATAGTTGCAAGCATGCTCCTTGCGCTCTTGGCATCGGTTATATCCGTCGCTTCACATCGATCTGTTTCTGGACCTTTTACAATCCAAAGTTGGATACCGGATGGCTCCATAGTTCGAATACAAACACTCTTATTTTGCTGGCTTAGCGACTTATCAGCAGTATCAAAGTACCAATCGGTCTCTAGATTGTTTTCAATCATCACTTCGTACGGTATTTCATTTAAAACACTCAAAAAATGTTTCTTTGAATCAAGGCGATACTTAAGTTCTACCTCATACTTACCTTTAAAATGTTCGTTGCTCATTGGTTGTTCCAAAAGGAAATCGGTAATTTATAGCAATAAGAAAAGTCAGTCATGATTGGAAACAAAGATTAGGGGGCTTTTTTCGTTACTGAGCCAATCTGCCCATGCCATCCCGCATGTCCGACTGTTGTCATGTTTTTAAGAACTTGTGTCTTTTAGGTTAAGTGACCAATCTGCTTATCCAGCGACCTGTGCGAATTCTATAAAACGCCGGAAGTAACTTCGCGACTTCTTCTAAAAGTACGACGGCAACAACGGCTTGTACTGGCCAGTTCAACCAAAATGCAACCAAGATAGAAATCGGTACAGCCAACAGCCATTGCGCAATTAAATCTAACCAGAACGTAAACTTGGTATCACCGCCATTTTTTAGAATTCCAGACATCGCTGTCATTGTTATAGAGCGCAGTGCGATACTGGCTAGAATAAACGGAAATATCTGTTTAACTGCGTCCAACACTTCTTTTTCTAAGCCGTGCAGCCCTTTCCAAAGCAAAGGTTGGATAAACCATAGAATTGAGATCAACGTAATTGCCGCAACCATAGAGCTTACAAGCGCAGCCTTAATATAGGAGCCCAATAAATGGTCGTTATGTTCACCAATAGCTTGACCAATTAGCACACCTACTGCCGCAGCGCATCCCCAACTAAAAGAAGCTGCAACTATCTCTAACGGAGCCAATACCGCCATGGCTGCCAGCGCCGTATTATCAATATGACCATAGATAGAATGGTAGACAGAAAGCCCGAGGCTCCATACTAGTTCACCACCAATAAGAGGCAGAGCCAAAGTGATGTACTGCCTTGCTTTACTCGACACAAGCACTTCTCTGGCGACAGCCCAGCTTAGGCTCAAAATAGGTAGTCTACTGACGATAATCCAAGCCAAAACCGCGGTTGCTGTACTTCTCGCGATTAAGGTTCCTAAAGCCGCACCTTTGATTCCAAGCTCTGGGAGTCCAAATTGCCCAAAAATTAGCGCATAATTTAGGATTATATTCAGCACTAATTCGCCAACAAATAGTTGAAGAATTAGTTGAGGCCTTCCAATCGCTCTAAGACCGGCTCCCCAGATAAGTGCAAAAGAGCCGGGAATAAAACTAAACGCAGCAATTTGAATATAGGATGCCGCGAGTTCTACCGTATGTTCATCTGCCGCTATTAATCCAGCAAACATAGATGCGCCGAAATACAACACAGGCACCATGACAAAGCTAAAAGCAAGCGAAAATGCGATTCCTAGATGAACACTGTGCGCGACAGATTTATCATTTTTAGCCCCTGTACCTTGTGCAACAAGGATTGCCACCGCTCCCGACAGACCGATAATAATGTTGAAACATAGCCAAAGCACTCTGGCTCCCACACTACCTGCAGCCACATTGTGACCACCTAATTGAGCAAGCATGTAGGCGTCAACAAAGCCTAAACTTGAAAACAACACACTGTGCATTGCTATTGGTGCCGCCAAGATCAGTATTTTTTTATACACGTTCATAATTCTATATTTGGTAAATTTTGGACAGACTGAGCCCCAGGACATGTCCTGTAATCAGTTCAGATAATTGAGTTAGTTAAAACGGTCGATTAAATGCTTAATAAAGGCATTGATTTTTACGCTGCGTCGATTTCTTTCAGGATAAATGAGAAATACTGGCTTCAACGCCTGAGTATAGTTTTGCAGGATTGGTACTAATCGCCCATCGGATATGTATTCATACAATAAGTACTCTGGAGCTTTAACTATCCCTGCTCCTTGCAAAGCAAATTTGGATAACAATACTCGATTATCCGACCGGATCGCGCCTTCGGGGTAAGCTTCGATTAGATTGTTACCATCGAAGAAACGCCAGTTTTTTTCCCAAGATGTCATAAGACACGCGAAGTTCGACAATTCACTAGGCACGTCAGGTACCCCAAACTGGTCAATAAACTTAGGTGACGCACAACACAAATGTCGGTAACGAGTCAGCTCTTTAGCAATCATATTGTCGGGAAGCTCGTTTGTTGAGCGAATCGCTAAATCAAACTGGCTTTGGTCAAGAGCAATCGCTTCTGACCCAAGATCAATCTCGAACAAAATCCCCGGATGTTTTAGATTAAACTCATGACACACCTTTGGCAGAAAGGACTCACCAAACATAGATGGCGCTGTGATACGTATCGTGCCTTCAAATTGAGTTACGTCTTCACTGAGATCTTTTTCAACAGTCAAAAGCTCGGAATCAACTTGCAACATTTTATCTAGAAGCTTACTGCCATTGGTCGTCAAATTGACGGACCGCGTTGACCTAACCAGTAACGCAACACCTAAATCTTTTTCTAATGCCGTTATTTGGCTAGACAAGTAACCACGAGAAATATCAAGCTTCTCTGCCGCTTTAGCGAAGCTTAAATGCTTGGCGACTTCAGCAAACAAGAAATAGCGCTCAAACGTCTTATGTCGTTTAGTCATATCTATGCATACGATTGGGAAAACACGAGATAGCGAGAGTATAACAAACAACTATAGAGGCATTGTTTGCTATATCAAATTGTGTTTTTAGAATAGCTACATTCTGGATAAAACGGCATCGGGAATATTAAAGGCTGGGAACTTAATGCTGGCTATGGAGTAGTTGACTCTCGTTTATTGGCATTTGATAACGGGCGACATCGAAACCCAATGTTTCTTTTCTGTCCACAAAGTCAAATCCACAATTCTCATAGAACGCTCTTAAGCGCTTTCTAGCACCATGACAGTCACAGCGAACCCATGAGCAACCATGCTCTTCTGCCAACGAACGTATCGCCTTTAATGCTTGATACCCCAAACCTTGGGAATTAAAAGCATCACCAATTGCAAATTTGTGGAAAAACAGGCTTCCCTTTGTATCCATGTCTTTCCAGAAGTCATCACTATCGAAACTGATAAAAACGCAGCCGACGATCTTATCTGCATGTTTTAATAGAA
Source organism: Vibrio sp. ABH4_348 (assembly GCF_056159765.1). Classification (NCBI taxonomy): domain Bacteria; kingdom Pseudomonadati; phylum Pseudomonadota; class Gammaproteobacteria; order Vibrionales; family Vibrionaceae; genus Vibrio; species Vibrio sp. ABH4_348. The sequence goes on from NZ_JBSWVW010000001.1 coordinate 1,605,389, forward strand.
ATAAACTATCAAGAGCGTAACTGCTCTTTAATTCCTTTACTGAAACTTGTTCGTGAGTCCACAGAGGCAGTCCTTTCTTATTACACCGCTCAACGGTTTGAACCAAAAAATTGGATGCAATACTCCAATGCTCATCTTTAGAAGCTTTAACTAACTCCATTACGTCTCCTGAGAATGCTATCGACTACTTGATGCTGACAATTTCAAGTTAACTCAATCAAAACAACGCTTCTTGCCCAAATGCATGATAAATACCGTTTTCAGTAGCCGCCTTTATAGTTTCAACAACCGCCACAGCGCCCTCTTCAGCAGTATACTTGGCATCACTGGAGCCTGAATCGGTTTGCAACAATCCCGGGTTAATAGACAGAACCATATTTTCTGACAGCTCTGAATCACTTGATAGACACAAAGAAAGCATATTTTGAGAAGCTTTGGCGATTCGGTAGCTATATGAAAAGTCGCGTTTATCAAAATCGCCTCGCAGGGTTTGCGTAATTGAACCCAACCTTGAAGTGATATTGACTATTTTAGTGTTATTAAAAAACTGCTGACACCCCGAAATGACTCTTAAAGCCGATACACAATGCAAGTTCACTTGGTTCAAAACTTCTTCAGGATCGACCGAGGATATGTTTGTTCCAAAGCTACCCATACCAGCATTATTAATGAGTACGTCTATCTGACTTACCTTCAACGTGACCAAATAATCTTGAAGTTTCTTAGAAAAATTATTCGACCTAATATCCGCTGACAAATGTCGAAAACTATCGTGTTGTATATCATTAGAGGTACGCGAGACTCCGATCACAAAATGTCCAGATGAAAGATATTGTCTAGCTAGTTCATAGCCAAGTCCCTTTGACGTTCCGGTTACGAGAATTACATTCATACTTTTAATTTGTGGTTATTTGTGGGAAAGAAACTAAAATAGAGTGTAAGCATTGCGACTACTAAGTCTTTCACCCTGTATGTGGCCTCTACTAAAACCTAAGCTGCAAATGATGTAGATTAAACCCTTCAACATAGTTTGGGATTACCCCTATTTCTTGGTAACCAAGACGTTTGTAGAAAAGTACAGCTTTCGCGTTCAATGATTGAACCCAGATGCATGAGGCTCTTTGCTCTTTCGCCATCTCGACAACTTTTTCATGCAAGATTGAACCGTAGCCACTGCTTCTATGCTTTTCTGAAACCCATAGCGAATCCAGATAAAACTGCCTTACATGGGCTTTGCAAATCGCGCCGCCGATTACCTCATCGTCTGTTTTTAGCACCACCGAACATTTTTTCGGCTTTTCGTTATTTACTTCGCTTAACCCAAAGAGCATCAGCCCATCAACGACTTGTTGGATGTCTTCTTCGCTTGGGTTTGGATCTAGGACTACCTTCATGTTTTCACTCAGACTTACTACTAAAGGAAAGCGGGAAAGACGCTTCAACGATTTGAGGCACCAAAAGATGTGATGAGATTATGTAACTGCCTCTGTCGGTTCAGTTAGATCAAACTTCAACAATTACGGCATTTACACACGCGCTTGCTAGCTTGCTTTTTATCGGCATAACTAACTCACTAGGCACCCAAACATCGAGTGCTCCATTAGCGCTATTAAATAGCGACACACAGGTGCCAAAAATTGGGTTACTCGCAAACTGGATTCGTACCACATCAGACGAATTTATCGTCTCGCCCTTTAATCGAAACAGCCGCTCAAAAGCGTGTTTACGAATTTTTATATTGTCTTCCTCTACCTCAAGTATCGCGTCAAGCCGTGAAGACTTGACGCTGGCAATCACTACAAGTAGCGGAAGCAGAGCGGCCACCCCCCAAAAAGCAATGATGATAGTATCCAATTTCGTGTCATTCCAGGTTAGTGGTTATTTAACTCACCTTGAGTGAGTATCCCTATTAAATTTGTCCATACCCTAACGTGAAAAGTTAAGGGAGTGGGCTTCTCAATGAGTTCTGACCATAGATTCTCGCGACCTTCTTAGATTGCGTAAAGTATTGGACCCAGATCGCATAGTACAACCAAGAGTATGAAACTGGTCTAGGAAGCTCGAAACCTGATTTGAATACATAGTGAAAATATAGATATCCAAAAGCGACTATAGACATTTGGATAGTTAAGTCACAGCCAAGCCAAGCCCTAACCAACTGAGGAGTCTCGTGATGGTATTTTTTGAGTTTTCTCACAATCACTAGCGAAACGCTTATAGAGGCTAACTGGCCAACAATTGCAGACGTTGAGATAAAAACATCTGATCGCCCGTAGTCATTGTAATTACTAAACAAGTCGAGAAGCTCGTTAGAAAAGTAAAAAAGTGAAATGCAAACTACCAACCAGTTTATCGCAATAAAGAGCGCTAGCGACTCTGAGTTATCTTTTTTCAACCTGCCTCCCTGGTACCAAATTGTTGAATGGTTCTGTAAACACACTAAATGAATAAACGAAAGTCGTTCGAATCACATTAATTTATCGTTTCGGACGAGATAACATCTTTTGCGAGTACCAACAGGAACTATCGAATTATTACAAGACATTAAGCTTATTCAGCCTATATTTTATAAGCTAACAAGTAAACTGGATAGGCCAAGAAATAACCTCACGATATGTTGAGACTGTAAATACAAAAGAAACACTCTAAATTGAAAAGAGCAGCCCCAAAAGAATAAAGACAATTCATTGTCTCAACGTACCATTAACCTTAATGCTGGTTCTTCACTTCCAAATCGAATCAATTTCTTCTTGAGTGAGATAACGGTATTCACCGGGCTCTAGGTCCTCATCAAGCTCTATCGTACCGATACTTTCACGATGTAAGTGTTCAACTTTATTGCCTAGAGCAGCAAACATACGTTTTACTTGGTGGTATTTACCTTCGTGAATAGTGAGAAGCACTTCTTTTTCGTCAGCGTCTACAATTTCAAACTGCGCTGGTCTGGTTAGCTCTTTCTCGTTTCTTAGCTCAATGCCGGCTTCAAAGGCTTGTTGATAGTGCGCTTCAATTGGATCTGCAAGCCAAACTCGGTAGGTTTTTTCACATTTATGTTTTGGTGAGGTAATGCGGTGAGACCACTGGCCATCATCGGTAATCAAAACTAAGCCAGTGGTATCAACATCAAGTCTGCCGGCAAAATGCAGATCTTGCATGCGAACTTCATCGAGCAAGGTAAATGCAGTGTGGTTGAAGCCGTCTTCGTGCGAACAAACAAAGCCATCGGGTTTAAACAGCATGATATAACGAGGGCCGACTTGGTTTATCTCCCTTCCCTGCCATTCCACCACTGAGCCTTCTTTCACTTTGAAAGAGCCTGATTTTTGCATCACATCATCTACCGTGACTTCACCACTTTTAATGATTTTGGTTGCTTCTTTTCGTGTTGCTCCTAACGCATCACATAAGTATTTATCTAAACGCATTTACACCTCAAAACTGTTTGCGACACAAGTATATCTAGGCCAAGATAGCGTGTTCAATCTTTGTTTGTCTTACAGGTTAGTTTTCCGCCTCAATGTACACTCTTCGCCCTTACCAAGCTGATTCCGTGAAAGCGGTGGTTCATTATTTTCGAAAACACTCCACGCCCGCTGTGATTGTGTTGCCAACTGGTGCCGGTAAAAGCTTGGTTATTGCTGAATTAGCGCGCTTAGCTAAGGGCAAAGTATTAGTACTGGCACACGTTAAAGAGCTGGTAGAGCAAAACCACGCCAAATATGAAGGTTATGGGCTTGAGGGCGCGATCTTTTCGGCGGGTTTAGGGCGTAAGGAGACCGACTCACAAGTCGTATTTGCTTCAGTGCAATCTGTGGTGCGCAACCTCGATGAGTTTAAAGAAGCATTTTCGCTGTTAGTGATAGATGAATGTCACCGAGTACCTGAAGACATAAACAGCAGCTATCAAAAAGTCATTGAACACGTCAAAACGCTTAATCCGAATATTAAGATTTTGGGCCTAACGGCAACGCCCTATCGCCTCGGTTTAGGATGGATTTATCAGTATCACACACGTGGACAAGTGCGCAGCGAAGAACCAAGATTTTTCCGGGATTGTATTTTTGAACTGCCGATTCGCTATTTGCTTGATGAAGACTTTTTAACGCCCGCAAGAATCGTTGATGCACCACTGCTCAGTTATGATTTTTCGCAGATATCCCCAACACATATGGGGCGATATAAAGAATCTGACTTGAACATGGTCATTAACTCGCACAAACGAGCAACGCCACAAATTGTCGAGCAAATCATTCACCATGCCCAAGCTTCTACAGGCATTATGGTTTTTGCTGCCACAGTGCGCCACGCAGAAGAAATCGCCTCTTTATTACCAGTGGGCGAACACGCCTTGGTAATTGGTGATACACCTCTGACCGAGCGCGACCAAATCATTCAGGATTTCAAAAATCGAAAGATTAAGTATTTGGTCAATGTATCGGTATTAACCACGGGGTTCGACGCACCACACGTCGATTTGATTGCCATATTGCGCCCTACGGAATCCGTCAGTCTTTATCAGCAAATTGTTGGCCGTGGTCTGCGCTTGTCTGACGGCAAAACGGAATGTTTGGTACTGGATTACGCCGGTAACCAATATGACCTTTACCAGCCAGAAGTTGGCGACCCCAAACCCGAGCCCACCAGCGAAATTATTACCGTTCCCTGCCCTGCTTGTGGCTTCAACAACAATTTTTGGGGCAAGCTCGATAACAATGGCTACCTCATCGAACACTACGGTAGAAAATGCCAGGGCTATTTTGTAGAAGACGAAGGCGATAATGCTGGTGAGCGCGTTCATTGCGGGTATCGTTTCCGAGCGAAGTATTGCAGTGAGTGCGGCGCAGATAATGATATCGCCGCGAGAATTTGTCACGAATGCGATGCCACCTTAGTTGACCCAGACAAAAAGCTAAAAGAAGCGCTAAATCTAAAAGATGCCTTAGTGTTTGAATGCCACGACATGCAGTTCAAACGCCACGAAAACGACAAAGGACAAGCGCAACTTCAGGTCAGCTATTTCAGTGAAGATGGCGCTCAAGTCCACGAGTTTTGGCCACTGCGTACACCCAAGCAAAAAGAACGATTTGAGCTTCAGTTTGTTCGGCCACACTTAGCAGACAGGCATCGACCTTATGATGGGTTGTCACCGAGTAAAGTGGTTAATAATGAACACAGATTTAGGCCACCAAAATTTGTGGTCGCCCGTAAGTCAGGCCGTTTCTGGAAGTTGCGCGACAAGATTTTTGATGACGAATTGAACGGCTAGAGTTTTCTAAGTTGTATTTGGTTTGAAATCACTGAATTTCCTTGCTCAGCGTGGCTCACAATGCTAGTATCCGCGCGCTCTGTTAGTAACTTGTGTTACACAGAGCTTTTCCACTTTAGATAAGGTCGCATTATCAAAGTGACGTTTAATATTTATTTTGAGAGTAATACTATGAAATTTGAAGCAGTAGTACGTACTGAACTAGGTAAAGGTGCGAGCCGCCGCCTACGTCATGCAGGTCAATTCCCTGCTATCGTTTACGGTGGTGAAGGTGAGCCAGTATCAATCGCTCTAAATCACGATGACGTTGTTAACCAAATGGACAAGCCTGAGTTCTACGAAGGTCTAGTTCTAGTTATCGACGGTGCTGAAGTTAAGGTTAAGCCACAAGACGTACAACGTCACGCTTACAAGCCTAAAGTTGAGCACATGGACTTCATCCGCATCTAATTCCCCTTACCAAGGAATTATTCGGATTTAATCCAACCCTTTTGCATAAAATAGATTCTCGGCTTTACCACCCGAATATCTAAAAAATTTAAAACCCCAGAGCCTTACCATCTCTGGGGTTTGTCATTTCTGGTTGCCAATATTTCTAGCCTTCCGCACTTTTGATCATAGTAGTTTTCACGCCCTAAAACCAAAAACGCCCACCATATGGTGAGCGTGAGATAAATCGAGTCTGTATTTGGTAAAGCGACCTGTTAATGCAGTGATTCTTGCTGACGCAAACGCGCAAAGTAAACCGGATACTTAGCTCGGATAAAGCGCTGCTCTTCTACCATATTCTTAAACGACAGGCCTTGCCTATCGAGATAGATGATCATTTCATCACTATCAAAGCGCAAGATTGAGCCTTGAACCATGACGGTTCGGCCATCGTGCAGATTAAGCACGCCCGTTATAGTCAGGCCACGATAGAAATTCGAGAACTGGTTGAGCACCACTCGAATCCCTTTTTCAGAAACTTCACTGACGTGAAATTGTTCTTCCTGCATTTTGAAGTAAGGCCGTGCTTTTCTCGGATAGCGTAGTCGATAGTACTGACGTTTTTGGATTCCGGATTCTTGAGAGGCTTGCATTTGAATGCTCCGTTATTATTCGTTAAGCCCTGACTGCATACGAGCAATCAGACAGCATAGCTTACTTTTGTTATCGCCAACGTTAGCTAAAACTTTAGCATAAGGACTAACCGGATACCCTTGTATGTAGGGTGTTGCATGGTTTTCTGTGCTCTCGTCCAAAGTTTAGAAATGTTTTCCATATGCGTCTCATTTAACTTTTGTGGCAGGCCTTTGCCCAAGCCACGCTGCCAACAACACCCCAACTAAGGCTAAGAGAACTAAAGGATTAAAATCGCTAAACCCTAGCAATACTAAAGTCAATGTAGAGAGGACTGGTGAGAGGAAACTGGAGGAAGCAATAAGGCCTGTGTTACCTTTTTTAAGTCCAAGATCCCAAAGATAAAAAGCCCCCCCAATAGGGCCTAATCCCAACAAGATCGCAGCAAATATCTCACCTTGATTGCTTGGCACATAAGTCTTTTCAAACAATAAATGAATAGCAAAACAAATCACACTCACGGCTAAAGATAGCCAACCAATATCATCAACTTGAGTTTCTACTCTCGCCAAGTACCAAGAATAGAGAGACCAAATCATGGCACAACTCATCGCAAATCCGAGTGCGATAACACGGCTTGAAGACCAACTAATGGATAATTCATCATTAGTTTGTAGTATCAATAGCTGAGCAACGGAAAGAAAACCAATAACACCAAAAATTAAAGTCCGTTTTCGAGTACCGGGTTTCGCTACCAAGCACGCCAGTATTAGTGGCCAAAGGTAGACAACTAAGCTGGTTTGCAATACTGGTAAGCCTTTCATCGCTATGAAATAACAGAGATGAAAGCCGAGCAGTCCTATCAATCCTGCCACCCAAGTCGATAGCGGCATATTAGGTAAGGTCAATAACACCTCGTTTTGAAACTTTCGTTTCACCAACATCAAACCAAAAGAAATCGCGAAGCAAACAGATAGCAATAGAAATGGTGGCCATGCCAATGTCCATTGACTTAATGCTGCTAAACCACCCCACATTGCTATCGCCAATAATCCTAATCCTGTATAGCGCTGCTTCTCAGTTAATAGGTCTGGCCGTTTTTGTTTATCAATTAGTTGAGTCATCGAACACCTCTATCGCTCTTAGGTAATTGAGCAATAGTGTCTAAGTTTTCGAATAGAGTATTTGTGCAGATCGGACGGTTTAGTTTGCTAAATGTACCAATTTAATAGGTTTGAACTCTTTTGAACGCAAAAAAATAGGGACTGAAATGTGGCGTTTAATTTTTAACTCTTAGCTGTCTTGGGGTAATGCCAAAGCTCGCTTTAAATCTTCGCGTGAAAGCACTCATATCCGAATAACCCACCAGCTCAGCTACTAGACTCAAAGGGGTATCGGTAAACCTCAATAGAGACTCAGCTTTTTGCATTCTCAATGTTGTCAGATAATTCAATGCTGACTGACCGACATGCTGCTTAAAACGAGTTTTAAACTGAGTCGGACTAAGACAAGCAATTTCGGCCATTTTCTCAATTGTCCAAGTTTGTGAGAGGTCGTGATGTAAACGAGCTAATACAGGGTCAATTTTTTTATCCGAACTCGCAGCACGAGTTTGTTGTTGCACTAATCCCCAAAACAAACCCGTTAGCTGATCGAGTATTTGATTTGTTGTTCCTGTGCTTAAAGCTTCCGCAATGAATTGTAGAAAACGAACAAAGCTGTTCTCAAGATAGACTTTGTTTTGTTCCAATGTAGAAAGGTTTAGTGGCAAAACATCTAAATCTACGACCACAAATACCGAATGTTCATCGGCAGAAAATTCATGGTAAGTATTTGATTTGATCACCAGGCATTCGCCAGTATGAGTGTGTAGCGCGTTTCCAGAAAGGGTGACTGAGATAGAGCCAGACAAGGGCAGCACCAATTGATGATAGTCATGACTATGCCCTCTCACACTCTTTGTGTATTGACGCAAAGTTACCCGAAAGTGTTCTGGCTTGGTCGGCGTCGTTGTTTTTGAATTCAAAATATTGGTCATCGTTGAGTCAGTTTTTTCTAGGCAAGAGTGTTATCTAGCTTTAACACACAGAAAGTCGTTCAAGTTCTACAGCTGTTTTTGGCTATTCATGTAAAGCGAAAATTTCATAAATCTTTATTATTCGTTAACCGCTTAGTATTTCAAAAGAATTTCACTAACGTTTCAATCTGAATAAAAAATAATCAAATGTGACTTTGATCTCGCAGAATATGCTGTCTAAGTTTTAGGAGTGTCTCACACCATGGAGGTCCTAATGAATGAAACGTGCTAGCAATTCCTACCGATTACAAATGATAAAAGAAGTGGCGGTTAGTCAAGAAAGGCGGCAAAGCCTAGACCCAATGGTTGTACGAATACAATCTCTACTCGATAACCAGAATAAAGAATCAGAGCCGCAAACCGAATTCCGCAGTTTTGCAGGTGTACATTACGATGAGCGTGCCGGTGGGTATGTCAGCAACGATTGGTACGATAGTCAATCCAAATAGTGCCCCTACTAATCCAAGTTACTTCAGCAGAGCTCTTTGCTCTAGCTTCAACTATTGCTAAGACAGTTTGCCTCGAAGTAGCTTGGGCATTTATTCCGAATCATCAAAAAGCCCTGGTTGAGTGTTCTGCTCCTCGTGTTCTTTGTTCTTCGGCGTGGGCTTTCCAAATTTTTTCCGACGATAACGCTGACGACACAACTTAATGACATGAAGTTGCTCACTTGGCGACATCTCTAACCAGCGAAATCTTTCTTCTCGCTTTCTCATACAGCCATGGCAATAGCCTTTGTCGTCTACCGTACAAATGCCGACACAAGGGCTGGGTACAACAAAGAACTCTAGTTGCTCCATAACCTACCTCCTTTATCTCAGCATCACGTTTGTTTACATCAACTTAACCGCGGCTCGAATCATATGAACAGATTATCACTCATTTTTGAGACACGTACGTCACTTAGAAATACTCATGTGATTGCGCATCAAAAACGGCGTATACTTGCTGGCTATCAATCTATTCAACACAAAGTGAATAGCTAACCTATTATCTCTTTAACGCATTCAGTTGGATCAGGATCTCTATTATGAAGTGTTTCAAGTCCCTACCGCTCATCAAAAAGAATAGCGGAAAATTGGCTTTGATTCTTGTCGCAATGACTCTATCCGCTTGTGGGCAGACTCCAAAGCCCGCCACTCAATTTGACGTCTCTCATCTGTTTAATACTCGTTGGGAGCTGCAGAAAATTGATGGGCAGTCTATCGATGTGACAGCATTACGCGAAAGACCTGCTATTGAATTTAGTGATGAAGAGACAGCAGCAGGCCACGCGGGTTGCAATCATTTCTTCGGCCCAATTGAAATCGGTAAAGACTCAATCAGCATCAAACACATTGCCATGACACGAATGATGTGCGGCACAGCAGCGATGACTGTGGAAAATGCCGTCGCAGATACCTTGTCGTTTGAGAGCGAAGTGCAGTTCGATGGTGACACCCTATACCTTCGCAACAGCCGACACATTCTTGAATACCAACAAGTACCAGTTTCTGATTAGAAAAATATTCTCACACCCGAGTAACGTGTCGCTGCTCAATCTAGGCAAGCGACACTCATCAAATAGACCTTGCGCTACTCTCTGATAATATTCCGTGCATACCATCCCACCTCCTATGACCAGAAGTCACAAAACCCAGTAAATTGTTCATAAAGTAAGCCACTAAATACAAAAGAAAAAATATCTTCGCTACAATGAATAAAAACACGTAGCAACACGGTCTATTAGCGCAATGAGCTCGTGATGACCGATTTCAAGTGGTGCGCGAATTTTTACCCCAAAGGTTTAACCGAAATAGTTAAGGACAATTATGAAAAGGCTCTTAAGTTTTGCCACAGCTGCACTAGTTTCATTTGGTGCTGCTGCACAAGATTGGCACGATGTAACAGAGAAGGCCAAAGGCCAAACCGTTTACTTCCACGCATGGGGCGGAAGCCAGCAAATCAACAACTATCTGCGTTGGGCAGGTGAAGAGTTACAACAACGTTATGGCGTAACGTTTAAGCACGTTAAGGTGACTGACATCGCTGAAACGACGGCGCGCTTACTTGCTGAAAAAACTGCTGGCAAGAACGACGGTGGCAGCGTTGACATGGTTTGGATCAATGGTGAAAACTTTAAATATATGAAGACCAATGATCTGCTCCACGGGCCTTTTGTTGAAGAGCTTCCATCATGGCAATTTGTTGACAAATCTCTACCAGTAGACAGCGATTTTTCTGAACCAACCGAAGGATTAGAGGCGCCTTGGGGTGTGGGCCAATTAGTCTACATTCACGACGAAAACAAACTCAACAACCCTCCAAAATCCTATGCCGAGCTACTTAGCTACGCAAAGGCTTATCCAAACCGCATTAGCTATCCCAAGCCACCAGCGTTTCACGGAACCAGTTTCTTAAAATCTGTGCTGATTGAACTTATTGACAATGATGTTGCGCTAAGCCAGCCAGTTGATGATGCAACATTCGCCACCATTACTGCACCATTGTGGAAATACTTAGATGAGTTACACCCAGTGGCGTGGCGCTCTGGAAAACAGTTCCCAGCCAATTCAGCTGAGATGATCCAGCTACTTGATGATGGTCAGCTAGATTTGGCGCTAACGTTTAATCCAAATGCCGTGTTCTCAGCACAAATTGAAGGCAGTTTGCCTCAATCCGCTAAGGCGTATGCCATGGACGCAGGTGCACTTTCTAACATCCACTTCTTAGCGATTCCGTGGAATGCCAATGCAAAAGAAGGAGCTTTGGTGTCTATTAACTTCTTGTTAAGTGCAAAAGCTCAGTCTCGTAAAGGTGATGTTACCATTTGGGGTGATCCATCTGTGTTGAAAAATTCAGCCTTAACCGGAAGCGCAAAAAATACAACTTTGTTTAAATCGATAGCCGAACCTCACCCGAGCTGGCAGGGTGCGCTAGAAGCTGAGTGGCAAAAGCGATACGGCCAATAATTAATGCTACTAAGATTCACCTACTTATTGCTGCTGCTAATTTGTATTGCCCCCACCATACCTGGGTTAATTGGCGCAGCAATAACGGCCTTTGGCTACGCACCGAGTGTTGGTCAAACTCAATTGAACTTTGCGGGATTTGTAGCCGTTAGTCGCTGGCCAGGTGTATCGACCTCTCTACTGCATACGATTTCTACCTCTATTTTCAGCACCTATCTCGCACTGTTGCTGACCTTCTCTATTTTGCAGACACTTTGGCAAAACAAAGCCTGGCAGCGAATAGAAGGCATGCTTAGCCCGCTGCTTTCAATGCCACACGTGGCATTTGCCATTGGGTTTGCGTTTCTTTTTGCGCCTACAGGATTTGGAGCGAGACTCGTGGCTTCCCTTACTGGGGTTGAAGTGGATACGTCCGGCGCCCCTATCTTTATTAAAGACCAATGGGGACTGGGTTTAACCTTAGCATTGGCACTGAAAGAAGTGCCCTTTTTGCTATTGATGAGCATTCCGATACTCAAACAGCTCAAACTTGACCAGCAACTTAAGGTAAGCCAATCACTTGGTTATTCCAACGCTCAAGCTTGGTGGAAGACCATTTTCCCCCAGTGGCTATCAAAAATGCGTTTTGCCTTGTTCGCGGTGATAGCTTATGGCGCATCCGTGGTTGATTTGGCGCTGATACTTGGTCCTTCTCTGCCACCCACTTTCTCGGTGTTGGTATGGCAATGGTTCGCAGACCCTGACTTGTCATTTTTGCCGCGCAACGCCTCTGGTGCGCTGATCCTGTTATTGTTAACTAGCTCCCTCCTACTTCTAGTAGTAATTATTGAAAAAGCTATCACGGTTTGGGGTAATTCTTGGCAGTTCAGTGGGCGCTCTGGAAGCGGCCTTCCAGGTAAAACTGTTTTCTTACTACTTTCCTTGCTAGCTATCCTCATGGTGCCATTGTTTGTGTTGTGGTCTTTTGCGCAGCGTTGGCGATTCCCCGATCTGTTACCCAGTCAATTCAGTACACGATTTTGGCAAAACGAATGGATAAACGTGTGGCCGACTATTTATCAAAGTTTGACGCTTGCGATAACTGCAGCTGCCATCGCCTTGATACTGGCGATTTTTGCTCACGAATTTAAGATACGTCATGCCAAGGCTTTACCCGATTACGTGATTGCCTTGCCGATGCTGATTCCTCAGTTATCTCTCCTATTCGGCATTCAAGTCACCACACTTTGGCTTGCTGCCGACCAATTTATGTTGTGGGTAATTTGGTCTCATGTGTTTTTTGCTTTTCCTTTTGTTTACTTAGCATTAGATGGACCATGGAAAAGCTATGAAAATCACTACACCAAAGTTGCGATGAGTTTGGGACACTCCCCCTTATCGGTTTTCTTCACTGTTAAGGCTAAGCTCCTTGCACCGGCTCTTTTGTACGGTTTTGCTATTGGTGCCAGTGTGAGCTTGGCGCAGTATCTACCAACGTTAATGTTAGGAGCGGGTCGGGTCTCCACAATTACCACCGAGGCAGTTGCGGTTTCAAGTGGTTTTGACAGACGCGTGACCGCAATCTACGCGTTGTGGCAAGCAGCATTGCCATTGGTTTTCTTTGCTGGTGCACTACTCATTGCAAAGTTCACCTCCATTGGTAGAGTGCAAAGGCGAATACAATCACCTAATTTTTCTAAAGGATTCAACGTTTAATGGCTTTTGAGCTCAACAATATCACCCTTTTTAAAGCTGATGGCGCACGGTTGTTTTCGCCAGTCACTTTAACAGTTAAAGCAGGTGAAATAGCGACTATCATGGGCCCAAGTGGCTGCGGAAAGTCGACATTACTCAATGCCATTGCTGGTCACCTAGCAGACGAGTTCGATTTTTCTGGTGATATTGTTCTCAATGACCAATCACTGAAAAACGTAGCGCCACATAAGCGACGTGTCGGTATTCTGTTTCAAGATGACTTGCTGTTTCCACACCTAAACGTTTGGCAAAACCTAGCTTTTGCTCTGCCTAATGAGATAAAAAAAAGCGAGAGACAGCAAGCAGCACTTCAGGCTCTGGCTAATATTGAACTCAGTGAATTAGCTGAGTCTTATCCCGAGCAAATCTCTGGGGGCCAACGGGCCAGAATCAGTCTCACTAGAATGCTGCTCGCCAAACCTAAGCTCGCTTTGCTAGATGAACCCTTTAGTAAACTAGACATGGCTCTCAGAGCACGCTTTCGAGAATGGGTGTTTGAACAATTGAGAAACGCCAATATCCCTACCATTTTAGTTACTCATGACCCTCAAGATAGCTGTGGAAAGGTCTATAGATTAGACCATTCTTCATTTGCAGAGAGCTCGGCACAAGGTTTCTAAACATCTTGGTAGACACTAGATCTAGGTAAAGAGTAAAACATGCTAGATAGATACAGTATTCAAGTAATCCGAAAGCCGCTCGAATGGGGTGCACAGCACCTCGATCGCAAGGGTATGTCAGCGAATCAAGTGACCGTCTTCGGTTTTTTAGTTGGCCTATTGTCACTTCCCGCACTAGCATTTCAATCTTACGAGCTTGCGTTGGTCGCCATAGTGATTAATCGAATCGCTGATGGTGTTGACGGTGCACTCGCAAGGATTCAGGGCACCACAGATGCTGGTGGCTTCTTAGACATCAGCCTAGATTTTCTTTTTTACTCGGCGGTGCCGTTTGGGTTTGTTCTTGCCAATCCTGAACTCAATGCCATTGCCGGGGCATTTCTGATTTTTTCTTTTGTTGGCACCGGCAGCAGTTTTTTGGCCTTTGCTACCCTAGCAAGTAAGCGGAATATCGAAAACCCCGTTTACCAAAACAAGTCTCTCTACTACATGAGTGGGCTGACTGAAGGTACAGAAACCATCGCCTGTTTTATACTGATGTGTTTGTTTCCTAGTTGGTTTGCAGTTATTGCATGGGTATTCGGCAGCGCATGTTGGTTTACTACCGCGACGCGTATCTACTCCGGTTTTCACACCTTAAAGGGATGAGCGTTCATTTGGGTTAATTCTAATGAACGCAGCTGCTTTTTAGTACGCATTACTGCTTGCGAAATAGGAGTACCTTTAACGAGGCTTCAGGATCGCTGTCTTGGAACACCTCGGGGTTGTCTAATCGGCGGTTGAAGTGAATGTTTGGCGCATGTTCTGCCATGAGATCAATTAGGTATTGGCTATTGACCGCTGGAGAGTTAACACACGCTAATACTTGCCCACCTTCAGCTAACATGTCGTCTAAGCGACGTAAGATCTTTTGGTAATCTTTGGTGAGTGCAAAGCTGCCTTTCTGGAATGACGGTGGGTCTATGATTATCAGATCATATGGACCGCTTCTCTTAATTTTTCCCCAAGATTTTAAAATATCGTAAGGCAAAAATTTCACCTTGCGCAAATCGTGTTGATTTAGATGATGATTTTTCCGGCCTGTCGATAACGAAGACTTCGCCATGTCGACGTTGACAACTTGTTTTGCGCCACCAGACACCGCAGCCACAGAAAAACCGCAGGTGTAAGAAAATAGATTAAGCACGTTGGCATCTTCAGCGTTATCCGCGACCCATTTACGGCCGTTGGCCATATCCAAAAACAGGCCAATATTTTGGTTTCTGCCTAACTTTAACTGATAAATAAGCTGGTTCTCTACACCTACTATATCGGCTTGGAGTTCGCCAACAATCACATCAAGTTCTTGTGCTTGGTCATAGCGGTGCTGAATCACAATGGAATGAATCCATCGTTCATTGCTTTTCGCATCCAACTCCGAATGCCATTGCAATACATGTGCGGTCAGTTCTTGATAGAAGTCTTGCTCTACTGGCTTAAACAAACTAATTAACACAGTTGGGGAAATCCAATCTACCGTGATTTGTTCCAACCCTTGAAAACAACGCCCTCGCCCATGAAACCATCGCTGTAGATCGCCATTGGACTCGGCAGCTTTTTCATTCAGGTGAGAGATAAGTGTGGGTAACTGCAAGAGATTCATAGTTTGGGCCAGTTTAGATTCCATGGCTGTTGCCACTCGATAAGTTGTTGTGAGGTTTCAGCTGTTTGCCAATATTCACCAGACGTATTGCTATCGGGTGGGCAGACGATAGCAATCGACTCTTGTTGATAATGAAAACGCAGCGCATACGCGTGCAAATAACCTCTGTCTGCTTCATTGGCGTGGCTATAAATAGGATCACCTAAAATTGGAGAGCCAATGGATTTAAGTGCAACGCGGATTTGGTGCGTTTTGCCCGTTTTAGGTTTACACAAAAACAGGCGATGACCACTGCCCGCAGGCGCAGAGAAGAACTGTGTCACTGCAGGATTGTTCTGACTCGAACAGAGTTTCCAAGATGCTCGGCGAGACCGTTCCATATCTCCTTTCACTAAGCCTTGTTTCTTTTTCGGCTTTTTGTTGCCAATCGCAACGTAATACTTTTCTATTTCACGATTGGCAAACAAGCTAGACAGGTAAGAAGCCGCTGGTGAGTTTTTCGCTAAAATGAGTAACCCAGACGTCATCTTGTCCAATCTATGCACAAGATACAGCTTTTCGATATTCAAACTCTGCTCGACATAACCGACAAAGGCGGTGTCTTGCTCATCTTTGTGAACAGAGACGTTAGCGTGTTTGTTGACAACAACGAAGTCGGAATGCTGGTAAAAGAGATCAAACATTGATGGAAAAGGCGTGGCTGCAGGCTAGACGCGCTGAGTATATAGAAGTGACCGCAATAAGGGTATAGCTGATTTGATAAATCAATTCGCTATCCCTTATTCTTGTTTTAGAGTTCTGCCTACAAGCTAAAACGACGAACCAAAAGTTCTAATTCATCGACCTTTTGCAATAAGCCTTTTGCTGACTGATTACTTGATTGGGCGAGATTGAGAGACTGCGCTGCCACATCACTAACAGAAGTAATATCGCTGGATATTTCTTTGGTTACTGCGGCCTGCTCTTCTGTTGCTGTCGCAATGCCGTTTACCATGTTTTGAACGTTGCCCGCTCCCGCCACGATGTTTTCTAACGCTGCGACAGCTCCACTACTGTGCTCAACACTTCGTTCAACAGATAGATAATTCGACTCCGTGGCGCTTACCGCATTTTGCGTACCACTTTGAATGGCCTCTACGATGCTTGAAACTTCAGCAGTCGCTTTCGAAGTACGTTCAGCCAATGCTCTTACTTCATCTGCAACAACAGCAAAGCCTCGGCCCATTTCACCTGCTCGAGCCGCCTCGATCGCAGCGTTTAACGCCAATAAATTCGTCTGTTCGGCGATATCTTGGATCACGCGTATCACACTACCAATTTGCTCACCCTGCGCGCCGAGTTCCCCCATTTCAGATGACATTACCTTCATCTTCTGAGACACATCTTCTATGCTTTTCACCATTTCGACGATGACTTTACGACCGTCCTCAGCATGCACACCAGATTGTTTGGCTTCTTCAAGAGTAGCTGCACCTTGCTGGGCGACCTCATCAATGGTCATATTCAGCTGCTCAGCAGACGTTGCAATAAGATTTGCCTTATCGGCCTGGGTATTGGCTCCCTGCTCCATTTCATCACTGGTGCTTGCTAACGTGTTAGAGACGTCTTTGACTTCGGTTGATACGCTGCCAATCGCACCAATAAGCTCTCTTAGCTCTTTCTGCATCATATTGATAGCGCGAGCCAGTTTCGAAAGCTCATCCCCCGACTCATCGACAATGGTGTCTGCTGTTAGGTCGCCTTTAGCCACTAAACTTGCGACTTGTTCCAGTTTTTCTAAACGATTGGTTATTGATGATGAGATTAAGTAGGCGATGATCACCATAAGAACAGCAGCAAATACCGTTAAGTAAACGATGTTAAGCTCAATTTCCGAAAATGTTTCAAGAATAGTCATTAATGCCGCTTCGGTGTCTTGACGCTCATCGGTCGTTGCAGCATCTAATTCGTCTTCCATCGGCACAAGGTGCTCTTGATAGATACTGGACAACACCTTGTAGAGTGCTGCCTCACTCTCCCCTTTTTCCAATAATGGAACAACTTGTGTGTCTAGCTTGGAGAGAAACTGCTCCATGTGCTTCTCGGCTCTGAGTACCACGGCCATATCTTCTGAGCCTGGCTCCTCTAGAGACTTCACTCTTTCAAGGAAAACTAAGAACTCCTTATGATTGGCTAACATGTCATCTCTAGCGCCAGGAGATTTTAGAATCAGTCTTAGTGCATCGCGGTAGACGTCGCCGGCATCATCGACTAAACCTGTGTAAGCCAGTGCCGATGGAACGTCATCTTGTCTCACCACTTCGGCTAAGTCATGTGCCCCTTTTACTTTTAACCAGATAGTTCCATCCAGAATGACCAAGATCGTCAATACACTGGCGAATGCTAAATACAGCTTTTTGCGAACAGATAACTTCATTTGATGTGCCCTTGTTGCGAACAAATGATTTACAAACCCACCATTACAATAGGTATTGGTTTGAGATTTTTATAGTTTTTATAACTTTCGGTAAGTATAGCGGCCGGTAACGGCAAGACATGAGCGTAAAAAAACCTCCCAGAGGAGGTTTTTACAAAACTGAGTACGATATCTCTTTTTGTTATTGTTTTTCTTACATTATCGAAACAACAAACACAGTTAGAATCGCAACAGGACAGATGAACTTTACGTACCAAGGCCAGATTTTCCAGAACAGAGTCTGTTCAATTTCCGGATTGCCTTCCTTCAGCTCGTTGAGTACTTGATTGCGCTGCCAAATCCATCCAACAACGATAGCCCATACCACGCCAAGTAACGGCTGCATGTATACGGTAGAGATATCCGCAATGATGCCAAACAGTGCACCAAAGTTGAGTGAAATAACCGCGCTCAGTACCAAAATCGCACCACCAATCACCCACGCAGCTGTGCTACGTTGCATTTTCAGCTCATCTTGCGCACAAGCTACGGGTACTTCTAGCAACGAGATTGATGACGTTAATGCTGCAATGACCATAAGAACAAAGAAGCCCGTTCCAACCAGAACGCCAATACTGCCCATGGTATCAAACATAGAAGGAAGAACTGCGAACACCAAGTCGCCTGAACTCATCAATTGTCCAGCATCGTTAAAGATTTGAACACCATTGTTTTTAGCAACAAACATGGCTGGAATGATCAGCAAGCCGGCACCTAGTGCAACACCTGTATCAATTGCAGCAACTTGACCTGCTGTTTTTGGTAGGTTCACGTCTTTCTTCAAATATGACCCGTACACCATCATGGAGCCAACGCCCAGAGATAGTGAGAAGAACGCCTGGCCCATTGCATCAACGACCAGCGTTGGTGTCACTTGGCTAAAGTCAGGTACCAAGTACATTTTGAGGCCTTCCATCGCACCGTCTTGAGTGAAGATGTAGACGATCATCACCGCAAACAACGCGAACAACGTTGGCATTAAACGGGTTGACCACTTTTCAATACCGTCAGCTACGCCGTTCTTAACGACAAGAATGGTTAGTACAGAGAATAGAACCGCCAGAACAAGGTTACGGCTGCCGCTAAATTCGGTTAACCAACTTGCCGCACTTTCAAATCCAATCACTTCTAGCGTTGGCGCGCCTGCAAAGCCGATCAGCCATCCAGCTAGGATAGAGTAGAAACTTAGAATAAGAGATGCAGCGATCATGGCAATAACGCCAAATAGGCCAGCCGCAGCGCGATTGTTTTTCCAAACTTTTTTCAGTGATGAAATTGGGTTTGATTGTCCGTAACGACCAATGGTGAGTTCAGCAACCAGCATAGGGAATGCCAGTAGAACGACCATAGCTAAGTAAATGATAAGGAATGCGGCACCGCCATTACTGGCAGCTTTAGTTGGGAAACCCCAAACATTGCCAAGTCCAACTGCAGAACCTGCAGCGGCCATGATGAACCCCATCCTTGTTGTAAAATGACCTCGTGATTGACCTGCCATTGTTTAAATTCCACCCTAGAGCTAAAAATGTTTACAAACAAGATAAAAAGCGTAAATCCTTTTTTACGCCTAATAGTTTTATCAGCAATTATGCTGTAGGTGGCAAGTAAACCAGTTTAAATCTAAAATTGGAACCCCAATGCGTGCATTTAACTAATTCTAATAAATAGTTCCTCGTCAATCGCTGTCAATTTAACCAAAAACTAACATATACCTCCAACCTAAGCCGTAAAATCGGCTGATTCTACGTTTAACATTTATCCTCTAAGAAAAACTTGCTATCTCTGATTTGCTCAGTGTTCGTTTCGTTGTAAATTACAGATAGTGTGTCTAAAAGAGATGACTAACGCAGCTATGCAGCAGCTATACCATTACTTAACTATTGCCGGGATCGTTTTATATTGGCTACTGGTCGCTGGGGTTACGATACGTGTGGTGTTAAAGCGCAGTGCTGTCAGTGTTTCTTTAGCTTGGCTAATGATCATCTACATCGTTCCCATACTCGGTGTCATCGGCTATTTTTTGATTGGTGAACACAACCTCGGACGTAAGCGAGCAGAGCGTGCCAAAGACATGTTTGCACCTTTCAAACAGTGGTTTTTATCACTAAATGATTGCAACGCGCACGCGCCCGAGACTTTTAGCCGTCAAATATATCGAGTCGACCAACTCTGTAACCATCGACTTGGTTTACCAGCGCTAGCAGGCAACCACCTGCAGCTGTTTACTGATACTCACGATTCGCTAGACCACATCCTGCAAGATATTGAATCAGCCAAGCAGTCGGTACGTATGACGTTTTATATATGGCACCCCGGTGGACAAGCAGATGCTATCGCAGCGGCGCTCATCCAAGCTGCCCGGCGAGGAGTGCAAGTGAAACTACTGCTAGATTCTGCTGGTAGCCATAGATTCTTTAACAGCCATTGGCCTAAGATGATGCGAGATTCCGGGATAGAGTTGGTTGAAGCTCTGCAAGTCAAAGCTTACCGAGTATTCTTACGCAGATTAGATTTACGTCAGCATCGCAAAATAGTCGTGATAGACGAATCGATTGCCTATACTGGCTCGCTTAACCTAGTTGATCCAAAACACTTTAAGCAAGATGCGGGACTCGGTGAATGGGTCGATATCATGGTTCGGGTAACCGGGCCTACGGTCAGTGTACTTAGCGCTATCCATTGTTGGGATTGGGAAGTAGAAACGGGAGAGAGGTTTTTACCTCAAGTGCCAGAAGCACCTACTGAGTTTGAACAAGCCAGCAACCCCATCCAAGTCGTTCCTTCAGGCCCTGGTATGCCAGATTATCTGATACACCAAGTATTGATTATGGCGATACATCAGGCCAAGCATTCTTTAACTATCACTACACCCTACTTTGTCCCGAGCTCAGATCTTCTTGAAACGTTAAAGATGACAGCTCAGCGCGGCATCCGAGTTAAGCTGATTATCCCAATGCAAAACGATTCAACTATGGTGCAATGGGCATCGCGCGGCTTTTATAGTGAATTACTTAAATCTGGCGTTGAGATTTATGAATTTGACGGTGGGCTATTACACACCAAATCTGTTGTCATAGACGATGAGTTTTGTCTGGTTGGTACTGTTAATCTTGATATGCGAAGTTTGTGGCTCAATTTTGAACTCACCCTCGCCGTTGATGATTTAGAGTTCACTCAAACCATGTCCAAACTTCAAGTTGGGTACATCGAACAGTCCAAACAAGTCCTAGAGCATGATTGGCAAAAGCGCAGTTTAAAATGGCGCTTTTTGGAACGAGTTTTTTACCTGTTTAACCCTCTACTTTAGTACAGACATACCCAACTAGAATCAAAGCAAATTAACTATTTGAATTCGCTATATCAATCAGTAAACAAATCCGTATTCAATTGGTTATACTGCCCAGAAGTCAACGACACCCGTATCAAAAGGAAACAATATGTCAGAGGGAAAGAAAACACGTCTCGTCACCGCGGGCCGCAGTAAAAAATGGACCAATGGTGTTGTGAACCCACCTGTTCAAAGAGCGTCGACGGTCGTGTTTGATACGGTTGCCGAAAAGCACCACGCAACAGTTAATCGAGCTAATAAAACCCTATTTTATGGACGTCGCGGCACAACGACACACTTTGCTTTTCAAGAAGCCATGGTTGAAGTAGAAGGTGGTTTTGGTTGTGCACTGTACCCATGCGGAACGGCCGCTATTTCCAACGCTATCCTTTCTTTTGTGGAAACAGGCGACCATATCTTAATGGTGGATACCTGTTACGAACCAACTCGCGATTTTTGCGATGTCATGCTTAAAAAGCTCGGTGTTGAGGTTACTTATTATCCTTCAGAAATTGGGGCGGATATTAAAGACTTGATTCAGCCAAACACCAAGGTTCTGTTCTGTGAGTCTCCAGGTTCTATCACCATGGAAGTTCAAGACGTTCCAACGCTATCTCGTATTGCGCACGAACATGATGTCATTGTGATGCTAGATAACACTTGGGCTGCGGGGGTATTGTTCTCTCCTTTTGAGCATGGTGTCGACATATCCATACAAGCCGCCACCAAATACATTGTTGGGCATTC
This sequence comes from Vibrio sp. ABH4_348, assembly GCF_056159765.1. Lineage (NCBI taxonomy): Bacteria > Pseudomonadati > Pseudomonadota > Gammaproteobacteria > Vibrionales > Vibrionaceae > Vibrio > Vibrio sp. ABH4_348. The sequence goes on from NZ_JBSWVW010000001.1 coordinate 1,627,271, forward strand.
GGATGTCATGCTGGGAACGGCTGTCGCTAGGGAGGAACTCTGGCCACAACTACGAGAACAAAGCTACTTGATGGGTCAGTGTGTGTCACCGGACGATGCTTACTTAGGTTTAAGGGGGCTTCGCACGTTAGATGTGAGACTGAAACAGCACCATGAGAACAGTCTAGCGGTCGCTAAGTGGCTTGAATCTCGACCAGAAGTGGATCATGTTCGACACCCAGCTCTTGAGAGCTGCCCCGGCCATGAATTTTACCAACGCGATTTCGCTGGCAGCTGTGGCTTGTTCTCTTTTGTGCTCAAAACCAGCTACCCGAGGGCAACGACAGCCTTACTTGATGGCATGGAACATTTTAGTATGGGTTATTCTTGGGGCGGTTTTGAAAGCCTTATCCTTGCTAACGAACCTAAGTCATTTGAACGTTTGAGAAGTGTGGCTAATCCTAATTTTGAAGGGACACTGATTCGACTCCACATTGGTCTAGAGGATGTCGAAGATCTGATTGCCGATTTAGAACGAGGTTTTGCGCGCTACAATTCGTTAATTCTTGAAAAAGAATCGAATGTTTAGATTCTGATGTTTCCTTCCAAGCAATAAGCTCACGTCCTACGGTGAGCTTATTGCTTCTTAATCCAACACGAGACCGATAAACTCTAGGATGACCAGTAAACTCAACCTGAACAGCTCATCGTAAAGTTATTTAAGTATAGTCCTCAGTAGAAAACTTGGCTGAAGAATTGGAACAGCTGTTCTTCCACGATTCTCGGAAGATCACTGCTATGATCTCCATCGTAAACACGATAATCCAAACGTAACCCAGTTTTAACCAAGCTTCTGTGCAAGTTGTTTATCGGCTCGACAAGGTATAGATCTTGGTTTCCGACATCATATTTAATAATGGGTGAGTACTGATTTATCTTTTCTAAGTTACGGCTAAGGATTGAATCTAATGTCTGAGCTTTAAACGCTTCAATATGTTGGGGAGTTAGCGGGAATCGATAAAAGTCAGGAGCTTCATTGCTCGGAGTAAACGAGACCGCAAGCGAGTAAAAGAACAACACCTCAAACGGCCAAGATTCTGGTTCTTGTTTCAACGCAAGATTTAAATCTTCAAACGACATACCCGGTTGGGAAAAAAAGTCAAACAACGAAACATGAGGCATTCCCGTGCTCATTGGGTAGGCCGCGCTAAACAAATCTGGTCTGGTGAACACTGCTCGAAATGCGCCATAACCACCCATTGAATGCCCCGCAATACCGCGCGCGCTTCGATCTGCAATCGTTCTAAAGTTCTGATCGATGTAACCAACAAGTTCTTCATGAATAAAATCTTCCCAGTTACCCGTTACGACAGAGTTTACATACCAAGCGCCAAGAAAAGGTTCTTCATAAGCATCAGGGACTACCACGATCATCTCTTCGATCTGTTGCGTTTTATACAGATTTTCTAGGGTCTTATGTATATTCAGTCCATCGCTATCTTCATGAAACCAAGAACTCCCTTGCCCCCCTAACCCATGCAGTAAATACACAACAGGATATCGGCGAGCAGATTCTGATTGATATGATGGTGGTAGGCTAATCAGCACCTCTCGAGTAGGATTAACTTTCAGCTTCGACTCATTTAGTGAGTCACTTTTCAATAAGATTGTTTTCATTTCTGAACCTAAAATTGATGCGCTTAAAAACGCACTGATCGTTGCGGCGAGAATAAGACAATATTTGACTAGAAACGACACAATAAAACTCACCCACTACAATACTAATTAAGTATCAAAAGCTTAAAGCCAAAATCGCATAGAAAACTGACCATTTGTGCAATGAATAAAAAAATCCACCGCTAGGGTGGATTTTTTAAACTTACTTGAGGCTTATTGAGGTACTTCGATTCGATGGAATAGTTTGTAAAGTACGGGCACAACAATCAATGTCAGTACAGTCGCAAACCCAAGACCGAACATGATGGTTACCGCCATTGGTTTAAAGAACGCATCTGGCATTAACGGAATCATACCCAAGATGGTAGTGATCGCCGCCATACAAACCGGGCGAACACGACTTAACGCAGCATCCACAACCGCATCAAAGCCTTCTTTACCTGAGTTTATTTCAACCTGAATTTGGTCGAGCAAAACGATACCATTTTTAAGCAACATCCCCGTCAAGCTCAAGAAACCAAGCAATGCCATAAAGCCAAATGCGGTATCAAGCAGCAGTAAACCTGTCGCTACACCAACAATCGCCAAAGGCACAGTTAGCCAAACAATCAGTGGCTCTTTAACTGAGTTAAACAGAAACACTGTTACCATGAACATGAATAAGTAGCCCAAAGGCATTGTCACAAACAGGGAAGACTGTGCATCTGACGATGACGACTTCTCACCACCCCATGCAATGGTATAACCATCTGGTAGTTCTATGGCCTCAATGTCTGCTTCGATCCGCTTTTGTAACGTCGCTGCAGTTTCTTCACTGAGAAGATCTGGGTCTGCCATTACAGTTAGTACGCGTTTGCGGTCTTTCCTAACGATGATTGGATCTTCCCATACCATCTGGTATCCCAAAAGCACTTGTTGCAATGGAATGTAATCAGAAAGAACAGGGCTCCAAATCGTCATGCCCTCAATGTTTCTGATGTCTACTCTTTCCTCTTCAACAAAGCGAGAAACGATTGGCATTAAGGTCGTGCCATCGCGGTACATACCAATTGTGTCACCAGAGTACGCCATATTAAGAAGTTCATCGACGTCCATTTTGGTGATGCCGTAGCGACGAGCTTGACTCTCATTAAACTGAGGCTGAAGTACTTTGGTTCGTTCACGCCAATCATGACGAATATTGGTTGCACCCGGATCGTTATAAAGAACCTCAGTCACCTGAGCCGCTATACGACGAAGCTCTGTTGGATCGGAACCAGTAATTTTAGCTTCTATTTTAGCTCCACCACCAGGGCCTAACTCTATGAGCTTAAGCTTGTACTGAATTTCAGGATGTTCTAGCGCTAAGTGGTTACGGAAATCATCCATTAGTTCCGGAAGCAGTAAATGGTCTGTAACACGCGTGACAATTTCGCCATAAGAAGAGTAGCTCTTCTGAGGACCATAAGTCAGCATGAACCTCATCAAACCTTTACCAGCTGTGGTGGTAATATGTTCAACTTCGGAGCGTTCATTTAACCAGCCCGCTATCGACTCCAACTTTTCGTTCGTCGTTCTAATATCGGTACCTTCAGGCATCCAAATATCTACTAAGAACATTGGCGTATTTGAAGCTGGGAAAAACGCCTGCTTTACTTTGCCAAACCCGTAACCAGCTGCCACTAAACTTACGATAAGTACCGCGACCGTTAGCCAAGCACGGCTCATACAAGCAACGAGGAAGCTACGGTAAACCGTGAAGATAATCCCGTTATATGGGTCTTTTGCTTGTTCATTCTCGCCGTTATTTTTCTGCCCTTTTAAGAACAAGTCAGCAAAGAATGGAGTAAGAGATATCGCTGTTACCCAGCTCAACATCAATGAAATAAGCAGTACAAAGAACAATGAACCACAAAACTCACCAGTTGCATCATCTGAAAGACCAATTGGTGCAAACGCGGTAATTGCTATCACAGTCGCACCCAATAATGGCCATTTGGTTTGAGTAACCACATCGTTTGCGGCTTGCAAACGGGTCTTACCTCGTTGGGTTCCAACGAGTATTCCCTCGACCACCACTATCGCGTTATCCACCAGCATCCCTAATGCAATGACTAGCGCACCGAGTGAAACCCTTTGTAAGTCGATAGCGAAATACTGCATGAAAATGAAGGTGCCAAGAACGGTAAGAAGTAGAATCAGACCGATCAAAAGTCCAGAGCGCAGGCCCATAAAGAACAACAGCACGACAATAACAATGGCAACCGCTTGACCTAAGCTAGTGACGAAACCAGTAACGGATTTATCAACTTCTTTAGGTTGGCTGTAAACTTCTGATATATCGATACCAATAGGTTGATGTACCGATAGTTCTGCTAGTCTTTTCTCGAATTTTTGACCGATTTCAACAACGTTGACACCTTCAGCAAATGAAATCCCCAAATGCAACGCCAATTGGCCGTTATAGGTAATCACGTTTTTTGGTACTTCGATATAGCCACGGGTAATTTCAGCCACATCTCTTAGATAAATTAGTGACGTACCTCGTTCGGTGATAATCAAATTACCTAGCTGGTCCACATCGGTAAACTCACCCGTTGGCTGAATGCGTACCAATTCCTCACCAATTTTCACCGCGCCAGCACTTGAGACCATGTTTTGACTGGCAAGCAGGTTAGTAACCGTATCAGGAGACAAACCCAAGCTGCTCAGACGCTTTTGCGAGATTTCTATGAACAACTGCTCTTGTTGCTGACCTGCGACACCTACTTTGCTAACACCATCAATAAGCTCAAGTTCACGACGCAGGTAATCGACATAATCCAACAGTTCTTTATAAGTGTAATCTTCACCCGTTACCGCGAGTAAAATGCCATAAACGTCGCCAAAGTCATCAACGACTGTGGGTGGGTTAACACCTGGCGGCAAGCGACTTTCTAAGTCATTGACCTTTCTTCTAACTTCATCCCAAATCTGTGGTAGGTCATCCGGTCCATAGTTGGCCTTCATACTCACCGAAATCTGAGATAGCCCACGACTAGACGTCGAAGTAATTTTGTCTAAGTACTTCAATTGTTGAAGTTCTTTCTCTATAAGGTACGTCACTTCTTCTTCCACTTGTTGAGGCGTGGCCCCTGGATAAGAAGTGATAATTTGTGCATCCTTTAGCGTAAATGCTGGATCTTCTAGTCGACCTAGCTCAAAAAACGAAACTGTTCCGCCAATCAAAAACACTAACGTCATCATCCACGAGATAACTTTGTTCTGGATGAAGTAAGCTGCGATTCCCTTTACAGAGCTGTCAGAAGTAACCGGTGAATTACTCATCATTTACCTCCTTCGCCACGATTACTACTTCATGGCCTTCAAAAAGACGAGACATACCAGCGGTAACAACTTGGTCTCCTATTTTCAAACCTTCATCAATAAGAAGAGTATCTCGACTTGCTTTAATCACGTTAACCTGCTTTTTCGTTACTTTGTTGTCGCTGCCAACTACCCACACAAAACTATTTTCTGGGGACAACCCATCACCATCACCATTGAATACGGCTTCAATCGGAACAGACAACCCGCGTTCAAATGACACGCCTGCATTTTCGCCACGAGTGGTCACTTCTAGCGGCATACCATCAAAAATCAGTTCATCACTAGGCATTGGCATGATTAACGTAACCGTATAAGTACCAAAGTCTGGATCTGGCTCGGTTGTAAACGCTTTAATTCTTGAAGCATACTCATTTCCACCACCCGTTTTTACAGTGACAACGATGTCTTGGAAGGTTTCCATTGATGGCTTATTCGCATACAGACGATCCGGTAACTGAACAATGACCTCTACCGAATCAATACTATTGATATTGAGTATTGCTTGACCCGCTTGGATACTTTCAAAGTTTGCACCCAAAATTCTGGAAACCACACCAGAAAACGGTGCTCTTAGCTTAGTGTAAGAAAGTCTTAGCTCCGCGAGAGAAAGGTCTGCTAGCGCTATTTGTCTCTGAGCGGCTATCTCATCAAATTGGGACTTGGCAAGTAATCCCTTTTCAACCAGTGGCTTTGAACGTGTATATTGATTATCAATAACCTGGAAACGTGCCCTAGCGTTGTCGACTTCTAGCTGGTAATTGCTGGCATCTATCTCTGCAATCACTTGCCCCTTTTGAATGAGATCGCCTTCTTTCACGGAAATTGATACCAACTCGCCTGAAACTTTAAAGCTAAGTGGCGCTTTATTGGCAGCGGAGGCAACAGCAGGGTAAAACAAATCCCCTGTTGAGCTTTCAGTTTCCACCGTCGCCACCTTTACATTGGGCGCACTCCTCTCGACCACTTCTGCCGTCTCGCTACAAGCAGATAACATGGAAATCAACGCCAAAGCAGTAAGCGTTTTTTTAAAATGAATCATAATCCACGCTCCTTAACCCAACGTCTCACTTTCATACCTTCTGATAGAGAATCTACTCCGGCTGAGATTATCTCATCACCATTTTTCAGGCCTTTAACAATTTGCTGATTGTCGTCCAGCACAACTTCCACTTTTTCTACCGTTTGGTTAGGTGTAACTCGCCACACAAACGTCTTGTTTTGCTGGAAAACTAACGCATTGTCAGGAATTGGGGTAGGTTTGGTTGAAATTGCTTTTACCTTCACCGTTCCTGACATCCCGGGCAGGACACCCACATCATCTGGTTTTTGCATGATCATGGTTACCTTATAAGAGCCAGTTTTGTTATCGGCTTCAGTATCGATTTCCAAAAACTCCAACGGATATTCATTGTCGGGAAAAGCATCGAATGTCATATTCACGGTTGGCATTTCAGTTTGGGAGTACCGATTGAGCAAGTGCTCTGGTAACTGAAACACCACTTTAAGCGCCTGGTCGGTTTGAATGCTAATAACTGGTTGGTTTGCCCCAACAAACTCGAAGTTATTGACATCGATAAACGAAACTTGTCCGTCATACGGAGCCTTTAAGCTCGCGTAACTGAGATTTAGCTTGGCCTGCTCCCAGCTAGCCTTAGCGCTGTTGTAATTTGCTTCACTTGAATCAAAATCTTGCTCTGAGATTACTTGGTCTTTTTTGAGTTTTTTAGCACGGTCGAGCTGAACTTCAGTCAAAGTTAGCTGTGCTCGAGCCTTTCTCTCAATCAATTTATATTCGTTAATATCAAGTTCCGCCAAAATTTGTCCTTTGGAAACTGTTTGACCTTCCAAAACATCCATTGAGACAACTTGTCCGGGAACGCGAAATGACAGAACAGCATGTTCTCCAGCTTCAGAAGTAGCGGGAAACGTGCGCAGGAATTGGGAGTCACCTACTGAAACGGAATAAAATTTGGCGGGTCTAGCGGGTTCAGAATATACGTATTCGGAATTAACCAAAAACGCAAAAATTAATGGAGTGAGGGTAAGGGTTTCTCGAAGCATACTAATGGTCCGATGACTGTTGTTGTCAAAACCTTAGACCAATAGTAGATTGAATTCCAATGCTGGGAGACTGACTGCGGACTAATCACTCAAATTAATCAACTTGATAAATTAGTCCGTCTATTCAGATAGTTAAGTCTTATATCACAGCTCTTTGAACTGTCGATTTACTTGGAAAGAGTCGGAGGTGACGTGCGCTTCCATTTTTCTCAATGTCCGTTCGAATCCGTCAAACTCACGCTCTAAGGTACTCAGCATTTCACCTGGAGTCTGCCCTCTTTCCCATACATTTTCTTTTAGCTTGTGCTCGCGCGGCTGGCGTGGTGGCTCTGTTTTTGGTTCAGCTTTATGACCAACGCGCGCTACGGGCTTTTTTTCAAGCATAAATGCCAAACCAAAGTAACCAAATATCACTAATGGTCCACCACCAAGTAGAAACGCTGAGACAAATGCTATGCGGACGATCCAGGTTTCGATATCGAAGTAGTTAGCGATACCTGCACACACACCTGAGATCTTTCTGTTGTGCATATCGCGTGTAAGTTGACGCTTATTCATAACGTTGTCTCCATGAAGGGGATTCTGAATCTAATATCTTTTCAAGCGTGGCAATTCTCGCACCCATTTGTTCAGATTTGGCTGCCAAAGCCAGCAATCTGTCTTGGTCTTCACTTGTTAGGCCACCAGCAGTTTTTTTCTTACTGCGGTAGTGAAGAATTAACCACAAGGGTGCCACAAATATTAAGAACAATATTGAAGGCACAATAATGACGGCGGTGGACATAAGCTTTAACTCCTTTTACGTGGGTACAGAATTGTACCCACAACTAACGATTGATGGTCCCGATTATTTTGCTATTAAGACGACTTGTCTTCTTTGCCTAGACCTTGCTTAAGCTTGGCCAACTCTTGTTCGATTTCATCGTTAGCCTGTAGTTCAGCAAATTCGCGGTCTAGTGATTTGCCCTCACCTGTTTTGGCATATAGATCGGCTTCGGCTTCCAACTCATCAATTTTTCGTGAGTACTGGTCGAACTTAGCCATTGCTTCATTAGTGCGAGACGTATGAAGCTGCTTTTGCACATCACGACGGTTGGATGCTGCTTGACCACGAATCGCCAAAGCCTGCTGTTTTGCACGCGTTTCAGTGATTTTGGTTTCCAGCTTAGTAATTTCGCCAGTGAGTTTTTCAATAGTTTCTTCAACTAAGGTTTGCTCCGTTCTTAGCCCTTTAACTACGTCTTGCAGCTTTTTCTTTTCAATTAACGCCGCTCTTGCCAAGTCTTCGCGCTCTTTGTTAATGGCGAGTGTTGCTTTTTCTTGCCAATCAACAATCTGTGACTCAATGGCTTCTACTTTGCGTTGCAGCTCTTTTTTATCTGCAATGGCTTTTGCTGAGTTTGTTCTTACTTCAACTAAGGTGTCTTCCATCTCTTGGATGATTAGACGAATCATTTTTTCAGGATCTTCAGCCTTGTCGAGAAGCGCACTGATGTTTGAATTTACAATATCTGCAAAACGAGAAAAAATACCCATTTCGATCTCCTTACTATACAAAGTCAGCGTCACCGCCATAATTGTGAGTGAGCGGTTTCTCACTCAACCTGCTTAGATACAATCAAGTAGCGTGCCAACTTTTTAATCATTGTTTTATAACGATTTATTTAAAAACCACTTGCACTTCGACGTAATAAGTGTTCAATTTAACTCACAGTTGGTAAATTTCACCAAGGCTAATCAAATGCAACAAAACCTAATTGGCGAGAGCCCTGCTTTTCTTGCGGTCTTAGACAAAGTATCACGGCTCGCCGCAATTGAACGTCCCGTGCTTATTATCGGCGAACGCGGTACCGGTAAAGAGCTAATTGCTCAGAGATTGCATTATCTGTCCAAACGTTGGGATCAACCCTTAATCTCTCTGAATTGCTCTACTTTAAGCGAAGGCCTAATTGATTCAGAATTATTTGGTCACGAGTCAGGAGCCTTTACTGGCGCCAAAGGTCAGCACAAAGGCCGTTTTGAACGTGCTGAAGGTGGTACCCTATTCTTAGACGAGCTAGCCACAGCCCCACTTTCTGTTCAAGAAAAGCTACTACGTGTTATCGAATACGGACAATACGAACGAGTTGGTGGGCAAAAAACACTGAATACCAATGTTCGACTTGTCTGCGCTACAAATGCTGACTTACAAAAAATGGCTGCAGATGGCGACTTTAGAGCCGATTTATTGGATAGATTGGCCTTTGATGTCATCATGCTACCGCCGTTAAGAGAGCGCAAAGAAGACATTCTTGTACTAGCGGAATATTATGCAATCAAAATGTGTCGAGAGCTAAATCTCGAGCTATTTGTTGGCTTTTCAGAAAACACATGCAATGCATTGATCGAATATCACTGGCCCGGAAATGTGCGAGAACTGAAAAATGTTATCGAACGTGCCGTGTATCAGCATGGGCTAGAACCGGACCCCATCGACAACATTGTTTTTGACCCTTTCCAACGCCCTTGGCAATCCAACCAACAAGCTGAACCAACTCCATCAGGTAACGATGCCAATGCTTCTTCCATGTTCACCTTGCCGATGAACTACAAAAATTGGCAAGAAGAGTTAGACAAAACGTTGCTCAATACTGCATTAGAACAAGGAAAATTTAACCAGCGTAAAGCCGCTGAGTTGCTGGGTCTTAGCTATCATCAAATAAGAGGGATGATAAGAAAATACAACATACAAGTAGATTGAGTCATACCATACGCTAACAGCAAAAACATGAGCTAGGTTAGATACTACTAGCAATCCATGGCCTTAGCTTTGGTAGTAGCACTAAATAATGGTAAATTTGCGAAGCGAAGTAACCGCATTCTTGAATGTGGGTAACACGTCAGTCATAAAATGTCAGTAGTCAGGTGTAGAGGGCGTTTATTAGATGGAAATGCGAATTATGGGCCCGAGTGACTGTGCTAAATAGTCCTTCGAACAACAAGACGAGTTGGCTCGTCCGCTTAACACTTGTTTTCACCGGCCTGTTAGTTATGGCAGGTTGCGATACGTCCATTAGCCATCATCAAGTTCGTCAAGAAGGATTTGTCTACTGCGGTTATCCGTCTCCACATTCGTTCAATCCACAGCGTGTGCACGGCGGCGTTACCGCTGAAGCCCTTAGCGCTCAAATCTACGATACTTTGCTTGTTATAGACCCACTGTCTTTCCGCCCTGTTCCTAACTTAGTAAGAGATTGGAGTGTTGATTCAACGGGTACTCAATATACATTTGAGCTAAAACGGGATGTCTGGTTCCAAAACACAGCTTGGTTTACACCGAGTCGCCCGATGAACAGTGATGATGTGGTATTTAGTTTCCGCAGAATCATCGATCCTAGTCATCCTTTCTATCAATCGGTTGACGGCGATTTCCCTTGGTTTGAAAGTATTGGTTTCCACAATTTGTTGGTCGATGTGGTGGCGCTCGGGCCGCACACCGTCAAATTTACTTTAAGTCGACCTAATAACGCGTTTTTGTCTAACATTGCCACCCGATATGCGGTGATCTTGTCACAGGAATACAGTGAACAATTATTGGTGCAGAACAAACCCGAGAAAATAGATAGTACTCCGATTGGAACCGGTCCTTTCCAGTTATCTGAGTTCTACAAAAACGATTTTGTCCGCCTAAAACGACACCCAGATTATTGGGATGGTCTTGCGCACATGCAACAAGTGGTTTTCGATGTCTCAAATCAAGGGACAGGTACGCTTGCTAAAACACTGCGTAACGAATGCGATGTGTTAAACGCGCCAATTTCTAGCCAACTACAAACCATACGCTCGCAAACGAAATTGCGCCTTATCGAAACTCAAGCAATGAACAGTTCTTTCATTGCTATTAATACCGAATCGCCCGAATTACAAAACGTAGATCTAAGGCGCGCTCTTAACTTTGCCATCAATCGTCAGGCGATATTGGACAGCGTGTATTACGGAGCAGGCACTCATGCCTACTCTCTATTACCTCCTACCTCATGGGCCTACGCCCAAGACAACATTCAAATTCGCTACGATTTAAGCTATGCAAAAGGTCTTTTGCGGGAAGCAGGCATTGAAGATGGACTGCGTTTAACTTTGGCAGTGCCCAATCAGCCGACAGCGTTTAACCCTAGCCCAACAAAAACTGCAGAGCTAGTTCAAACGCAACTCGCCGAAATCGGTGTCGAGTTATTACTGATCAATATGGATGAACAACAAGACGGCTTCGCCGCTGATTTGTATTTAAGCGGCTGGATTGCTGATACGGGCGATCCTGACAACTTTTATCGACCTCTACTGTCATGCCTTGCTAAACGCTCGGGATTGAATCAAACCAACTGGTGCGATAGTGACTTCGACTTTTTGCTCGATTTGGCGCTGGAAGTAGATAGACATCGATACCGTGTAAATCTTTATCAACAAGCACAGAATATTTTGAACGCTGAATTCCCGCTGATTCCTTTGACGCATGGCACCCAACACAGAGCACAATCGACGTCGCTGGTCGGCATTGTCAGCAGCCCATTTGATGTACAACCGCTAAACACGGTTAAGAGGGTAGAATAATGCTGGTGTACTTAGTTCGCAGAATCAATCTACTGCTCATCACTCTGCTGATTCTATCTTTTGTGGGCTTTAATTTAGCGCGTCTTGAACCGAACTCGCATTGGTTACAAATCGAATTTTGGGCAGGCTGGTATCAATACGCGCAAGGTTTGTTACAACTAGACTTTGGGATTACAAGTGACGGGAACCCTGTGGTCGAAGAACTTAAACTGGTTTTCCCCGCCACGTTGGAGCTATGTTTTATCGCCTTTTTGTTTTCCATTGTGATCGGTATTCCTTTGGGTACCATTGCAGGAATGAGGCAAGGTAAAGCACTCGATACGGTCATCTCATTTGTGTCAGTGACTGGATTCTCCGCGCCCATATTTTGGATTGCATTGTTGATGATCATGCTATTCTCCTTGAATTGGGAAGTGCTTCCAGTTTCTGGCCGCTATGATTTACTCTATGAAATCCCCTACGTCACAGGCTTTGCCTTAATTGATGCATTCTTAATGGACGATCCAAAGAAGCCCTACGTAATACACAGTGTGTGGCAACACCTGCTGCTACCTTGCATGGTTTTGGCATTAACGCCTACAACGCAGGTAGTTGGTATGATGCGAACGTCGGTCAGTGAAGTCATGGCGACCAATTACATTCGAGCGGCGAGAATTAAAGGTCTTTCGACCTATAAGATTGTGGTGCAACACGTGCTGCGCAACGCATTTCCACCTATTATTCCCAAAATTGGCGCTCAGCTTTCCACCATGCTTACCTTAGCGATTGTTTTGGAAGCCATATTTGACTGGCCCGGTATTGGTCGATGGCTACTCGACGCCTTGTTCGAACAAGACTACGTCTCGATTCAAGCTGGTGTTATTGTCGTCAGCGCATTGGTGATGATGGCCAACGTGTTAGCTGAGTTCATCTCTGCCTTTATGAATCCACTCGCGAGGAAGGAATGGGATGCTAACCAATAACGTATACCAAGAAGAACGCATTCCTACCCAATTGGAGCGCTTTGGGGGCAGTTTTCGTGCCAACACCTTAGCCATGACAGGACTTTGGTTTTTGGCAATTCTCAGCTTACTTGTCATTCTATCGCCTTGGATTGTTCCACATGACCCTCTTCAACAAAGTGAGCTATTGCTGTTGCCACCTTCATGGCATGACGCTGGTCGAGTGGATTACTTCTTTGGAACTGATGACTTAGGTCGCGACATTTTGTCACGAATTTTGAGTGGCTCACAACATACTGTTGGGTCTGCATTTGTCGTCACTTTAATTGCGACATTGGCGGGTTGTTTGCTTGGTATTCTTGCTGGTATGACCCGTGGACTGCTATCGAGCACATTAAATCACTTTCTCGATACCGTTATGTCTATTCCATCCTTGTTATTGGCGATTATCTTTGTGGCCTTTCTTGGATTTGGTGAATTTAACATTCTAATGGCGATTACCTTAGCCCTAGTGCCGCGCTTTGTTCGCTCGGTATACACGGCCATTCACGCGGAAATGGAAAAAGATTACATCATTGCCGCTCGACTCGACGGGGCCAATGACTTCTATTTGCTTTGGAATTCTATCTTGCCCAATGTGTTAGTGGTGATGGCCGCTGAATTTACTCTTGCCCTATCGATCGCAATTCTTGATATTTCAGCGTTAGGTTTTTTAGGCTTGGGCGCTGACAGTAGCACCGCAGAATGGGGGTCGCTAATTGGCGATTCGACCGAACTCATTTATTTGGCCCCATGGACAGTAGCACTACCTGGTGTCGCGATTCTTCTCACCGTTATTGCAGTAAACCTGGTCGGTGAAGGGATTCGTCGTTCTCTGAATGCGGGGATAGAATAATGCCATTACTTGATATTCGACACCTAACCATTGAAATCGAGACCCCGCAAGGCTTGATGAAAGCGGTTGACCGTATGAGTTTGACCCTCAATGAAGGTGAAATCCGTGGTCTAGTTGGGGAATCAGGTTCGGGTAAAAGCTTGGTAGCGAAAGCCATTCTTGGTGTTTGTAAGGACAATTGGAAAGTCACTGCTGACCGGATGCGCTTGGGCAAATTGGATTTGTTGCAACTGACGGCCAAAGAACGGCGACGTGTGATTGCCCGTGACATTGCGATGATTTTCCAAGAACCGTCTACCTGTCTTGATCCGTCTGAGCAAGTCGGCAGTCAGTTAACAGAATCGATTCCATCAAGTGCGTTTGAGGGTAAATGGTGGGAGCGAATCAAATGGCGCAAAAAGCAAGCTATTGCCCTGCTGCATAAGGTTGGTATTAAAGACCACAAACGGATTCTTTCTAGCTACCCGTACCAATTAACTGACGGCGAGTGCCAAAAAGTGATGATCGCGATGGCGATCGCCGCAAAACCTAAACTGCTTATTGCTGATGAACCCACCAATGACCTTGACCCCATTACTCAATCGCAAATTCTGCGCTTACTGAGTCGTATGAATCAGGTTAACAACACTTCCATTGTGTTGATTGGTCATGATTTGGCGTCGATCACACAGTGGGCACATCGAATTACCGTGATGTATTGTGGGCAATCGGTTGAATCAGCAGATACGCAAAAGATTTTGTGCCAACCTAAGCACCCATACACCTTGGCTTTGTTGAAAGCCATGCCGGATTTCAATACCGAGGTCTCGCACAAGCAGAAACTGCACTCATTACCTGGCTCCATCCCTCCCCTTCAGCATTTGCCGATAGGCTGTCGGTTAGGACCACGTTGCCCACAAGCTCAAAAGCAATGTGTGGAACTGCCAAGGACTCGGAAAATCAAAGATCACAAGTTTGCTTGCCATTTTCCTATGAATACCAAATCACGTAAAAGTGACGCACCCAAAGCAATGACCCTTGATGTCACTCCCATTTCAAAGGAATCATCATGAGCGCGCTATTAGAAGTCAGAGATCTGAGTAAACACTTCACTACTCGTTCCGGCTTGTTTTCCAAGACCACAAAGCACGCCGTTCATCCGGTTTCATTTGATTTACAACCCGGACAAACCATTGGGTTTATCGGTCAAAATGGGTCCGGGAAGTCAACATTAGCGCGCATGCTGGCTGGTGTAGTTGAGCCGAGTTCTGGCGACATGCGCGTCAATGGCGAGTCACTGGTTCACGGTGATTATTCCACGCGGTGTAAATTAATCCGCATGATATTCCAAGATCCCAATACATCGTTAAACCCGCGCATTCAAATCGGCAGAATATTAGAGGGGCCACTTAAACGAAATACGGAAATGCCACCCGAAAGACGTATGCAACGAGTAAAGGAAACGTTGCTTCGCGTTGGTCTGCTGCCAGAACATGCTTATTTCTATCCACAAATGTTGGCTGCCGGCCAAAAACAACGGGTATGTTTAGCAAGAGCTTTGATTCTTCAGCCTTCAATTATTGTTGCCGATGAAGCCTTGAACGGACTTGATATGGCGATGCGTTCACAAATCATCAATCTATTTCTCGATTTACAGCAAGAAATGGGCGTTGCGTTTATTTACGTATCTCAGCACCTTGGAATCATTAAACACATTACCGACAAAGTCATGGTAATGCATGAGGGGCATGTGGTGGAAACCGGAGATACCCAAGACATTCTAACCGCCCCTAGCCACATAGTGACGCAACGAATGGTCGAAAGTCATTTTAGTCGAGCGAAGGTATGTCGTTAAAAGCGCTATTTTTGGGGCTAGTTTGCAGCATTCTCAGTGCTGGCTCGTTTGCCAAGTCCTTACAAAACACTGTCGCCTTCCAAAAAACTTGGCTCGACACTGAATTTGTCGAAGACGCGTTTGTTTCCGTTGCGCTCCGCAATGAATATCAAAAAGGTGAAAAGCCCTTAACCAAGTGGACTAAACCACTGCGTATTCACCTAAGTCACAAAGCGGGCGATGCAAAATTGCAACGAAAACTGACCTTGATGCACTTGTCTCACCTCCGTCAGTTGATCCCAGTTCCAATCCAACTAGTCGATTCGGAAGACAAGGCCAATATTCGCTGGGTGTTTACCAATCAAGAGAACTGGGGGGGTGAGGTAAAACGCCTACTTGGTCAAGCTGCGTCAGATAACCTGTTCGGCGCAATTTGTAAGGCGGGCTATAGATTGGACAACACAGGTGCCGTGAATAACGCTGCCATCATCATTCCAGTCGACCTTGCCCGAGAGAAAGGCAAACTTGTCGCCTGTATTGTTGAAGAAATCACTCAAGTTCTTGGCTTACCAAATGACTCACTAAACGCCTATCCGTCGATCTTTAATGACAATACGCCGGAAAACCTACTGTCTCCGTTAGACGTAGTATTAATCCGACTCTTGTATGAAGACACACTTCAGCCCGGAATGAATGACATCCAAGTTCGACAGGCGCTCAAGCCATTGCTCAAACAGTACCAAAAATCAGGTCGGTTAGACGACGCAGTACAGATCGCGCGCAAATCAGCCCTTGTTTCTATGTTTGGCCTCTAAAATTCAAACTCTTATCCGACGCTTTAGTCTCAATGTACTAGCCTATATTTGAAAATGTCGTTTATCTCAATTTGCGTTCAGTACCTAGACGCATTCCGTGTAAACGTCATTTTTAGCCAATGTAGTTAACGGTTGGCGATATACCCAAGTAACTTCAAGATGCAGAACTCAGAGCTACATATTCTGGTTCAGTTCAAGGAAGAGAACGCAGCGGAATGACGAGTCCTTTCCAAGTTCTTTGACGAAGAAATGAGACAGAATATGAGCTCCCAAGGGCGAGTTTAACTAGGCTTCATACTGCGTTATTGATTCTTGATTTAGAGCGACTAGATCTGCAAATCAATGCCTTGTCTGAAGTCTAGTTAATTCTCGCTGAACCTCGCATCTTGAGGTCACTTGGGTATAAGTATATTGAGTAGTTATTCGAACAAGGATTTTCGATATCGTGAAGCAGCAAGGAATGGTAAGGCTTCTAAACTGGGTAATCACGTTGATTATGTGCGGGTTAGTGGTGCTCACTACTTGGATTACCCAGCAGCAATTGGTCGTCAATGCAGATGTTGCATTCCTTACCCAAATTGCGCTACACGCTGAACATTCTGATTTCTACAAGCAGTATTTTGAAATTAACCCACCATTGATTGTTCTTATCTATCGAGCGTTTCTGCTTGGAGAAGAACTTGGCTGGAACCCCGTATTTGCCCTACGGATCGGGATGGTGCTGTGGTTACTTGTTGTTAGCGCAATATGTTCGCTCAACTTCCGTCTCGCCATTAGAAAGAAAGCAGCCGGCGTTAGTCCGCTTATTTGCAGTGCAGTTTTTATCAGTCTATTTTGGTTGCAGCCAGAGAGCTTTTTACAGCGAGAGCATTTTATAGCGGGCCTGGTGCTCCTGTACATGAGCTCGCTTGCCTTGGCTTGTTCAAAGCAGTCTGCACAGTTTTCATTGTTATCAGCCATTTCTGCATTAGCAATAGCGTTAGCCATTTGTTTGAAGCCACAATACCTGGTGGTTTGGCTCTTCGGAGAACTGTATTTAGCGATTCGTCTACGGAAAATCTTAAGCCTATTCAGATTATCCAATTGGGTAACCGGCATATGCGGGTTACTTTATCTGGGGTTCAGCTGGTTTTTCTTTCCAACTTATTTTGACTCTATTGTTCCTTTAGCCAATGCCAGTTACCACGGGTATTTTGCACCTTTGGAGCGACTGGCACTACAAGCCACATTGATGTTAGGTATGCTCTGGCTCGCCTGCAGAATTATTCGTGATTCAGCGTTACCCATGTGGTTTGCAGACATCAGCTTTTTGACTGGTGTAGCGTGTATTTTTGCTTTCGCCTTTGGCAGAACAGCATTTAGCTATCACATGATGCCTTTTTTCGCCGTGCTCGTTTTTTTGATGGTCACTGGCGCGGGAATACAGCTCAAAGCGCTAATGAAGACCAAATCGAGTAATACGGCATTCAGTCTTGTATTGCTCGCTGGTTTGTTAGCAATGACATTCCATCAAAAGCTATGGGGAGCGTCCGCATCTTTTCAGACAAACTTCAGTTTGAAATCACTAAACCAACAATGGCCATTAGCCACGCTGCAAGACAATCATCGACCTGAAATTGCGTCGCTATATGATTCTCTCAGTAAATACACGAAACCGGGAAACAAGCTATATGCTATTACTGCCACTCTGTTTCCGATGCATTCGATGACATTTTATTTGCAAAACCATTGGAGTGGTCGCTTTCCGGTTGTTTGGCCACTTCCGAGTTTACTGGCGCAGAACTTACCTACCCAAACCGTCGCCAAATGGATTGTTGCAGACGTAAAAACTCGCCAGCCTGACATTATCGTGATTGAGCGTTCCGAATTTCTATATCGTTATCCGGAGCATTTTCAGTTTAAGGAGTGGATTGCCACTCAGTTACCACAAGACAATTTCTTCGAAGATTATCAATACGTTGACTATATTCAATATAGCTATACTGGATTTAGTGTGTACACGAGGAAGGGTCTATGACAAGTACAAAACTTGTCTCAATTGTTTGCCCAGTGCTCAATGAAGAACATAGCCTTGGCCGGTTTGTCGACGCCATTGAAACGTGCTTTTCGCCACTGACAGAAAAACACGAAATCGTTTTTGTCGACGATGGTTCAACCGACGAGACATTGGGGTGCATTAAAGCCCTAGCTGAAGAATTTTCAGCGGTTAAGTTTGTTTCCTTGAGTCGCAACTTTGGTAAAGATGCGGCGCTTACCGCTGGCATCGAATTTTCGCGTGGAGATGCCGTGATTCCAATGGATGTCGATCTTCAAGACCCGCCCGACTTGATTCCAGAAATGCTCAGACAATGGTATGCCGGTAACGAAGTCGTACTGGCAAAGCGCCGTTCACGACTGTCGGATAGCTGGCCCAAACGCTTTACCGCCAGTCTATATTACAGCTTAATGAAGCGAGTAGCCGACAAACAACTTGAATCAAATGTGGGTGATTTCAGACTCATGGATCGCAAAGTGGTATCAGCATTTTTACGCCTGAAGGAGCGCACCCGTTATATGCAAGGGCTGCTTTCTTGGGTGGGCTACGACGTTGCAATTGTTGAGTTTGATCGCCAACCCAGGAAAAACGGTCAAACCAAATTTAACTTTCCCGGCTTACTGCAACATGCTTTGGATGGAATCACGAGCTTTAGCGTTATTCCATTGCGATTTTGGAGCGTGCTTGGAATGTTCTTTGCGCTGGTTGGTTTTGTCTATGGTGCATACATTTTGCTGTTCACCTTTGTTACAGGTGGTGATATCCCGGGCTACGCCTCTCTATTTACTGCTGTCGTGTTCTTTGGCGGAGTCCAGCTTATTGGGATTGGTGTGTTAGGCGAATACATCGGTAGAATCTACCTAGAAACTAAACATCGCCCATTGTATTTAATTAAGGAGAGTAGTCGTGGAGACGCACCTATACCAAAGCATGCGCGCGATTCAAGATAAACACTGGTGGTTCGAAGGGCGACGAAAAATCATCAACTCCACACTTGAGCAGCGCTACTCTCTCCACAATCGTAATTTCCGTATTCTTGATATTGGCACCGGCACTGGTGCTAACCTGTCTGTACTCGAACGCTTCGGTCAACTCACTTGTGTGGAGCCCAGTAACGAAGCGTTGCCCCATTTGGTCACCAACAAAAATATTGAGCTTGTAAAGTCCGTTTTTGAGGTTAATCAGCAAACAAGTGAACTATTCAACAACCAGTTCAACCTCGTAACCCTGTTTGACGTATTAGAACATATAGAAGATGATCGTTTAGCGCTCAAGAACATAAAGCAGTGTTTGCAACCCACCGGACATTTGATTCTCACTTTGCCCGCTTGCCCTAGCCTTTTCAGTCAGCATGATATTGCACACCATCATTATCGACGTTACTCAGCAAACAGCATCACTCTGAAGCTACAAGAATCTGGATTCAAGATAGAAAAGATTTCTCACTTTAATAGTCTTCTATTTCCCATTGCATGGCTTTCCCGCCAATACAGCAAACATCGGCCTACAAAGTACTTCTCGAAGAAAAAAAAGCCGATAGCTGACACACTTCCCATAAAGCCGGTAAACGATCTACTAACTGGACTATTTTCATTAGAGCGATTTTGGCTCAAACACGGCAATTTCCCATTTGGTTTGTCATTGCTGGTCGTCGCGACACCAGAATAAGCACTCGATAAACTGAGTGATATGAATCGTGTTGTGATAAGCCAAGGTGGATAGAAATGGCATACCAGAAAACCATTGGCAAAATGAGCCATAAATTCCATCGAGTTTAGTTGCAAATGATTCTCATTTGTATGATACTCTTTCCATCTACGCTGCTATGGAAATTCACGTTGGCTAATCAATCTGAAAAATTACATTCATGGTCTCAAAAACTGCCAGCTTGGTTGAGTACCCGACAATTTACAATAACTCACAAGCGTCTGTTCATCCCCATTGCACTGCTAGGTTTGGTTGTGTCAGACAGCACAAGAGAAATTGCAGTAGCAACCTTATCTGACGCGTTTTGGGCTGTATCGAGTTATGTCGCATTTACCTTGGCAATTTACCATTACGCTTCTCGATTTTTTGATAAGAAAAGCCATATCGTCACTCTTTACGAATCCTCTCGGTCTTATCAAGTCTTGTTTGCGTCTTTGCTCGGTGCCTTGCCTGGTTGCGGTGGCGCAATCATAGTCGCTACGCAGTTCGTACGTGGCAAAGTCGGCTTTGGCGCTGTGGTTGCAGTGTTAACCTCAACCATGGGTGATGCTGCATTTCTACTGTTGGCAAGCGAGCCAAAAATTGGCCTCGGTGTTATTGTTTTGGGTGCCGTCACAGGTGTGATCACAGGTCTGACAATCAATCTGTTTCATGCGGATGATTTCTTACGACCTCAAGCCAAAACAGCGTTTGGTTCTATTTGTAGCGATTCATCTCGTATCATTCATAAAAAAGCATTGAACCTTCAAGGTGTGATGTGGAAATGGATGCTGATTCCCGCCGCAATCATTGCGTTGCTCGGTTCGTTTCAGATTGACCAGAACCAATTATTCAATTTGCCCGACATGACCATTGAATGGACGGGTACGATCTTGGTGATTACCTGTCTATTTCTTTGGTCGCTAACTCAAGAGATCAGTGACTACCAATCTGCGGTTTCTGAAGACGACAAGCTAGTGGCTTCGCATCCAATTCAAAAAACAGCGCAAGATACTAACTTTGTCACAGCTTGGGTTGTGGTTGCGTTTCTCGCGTTTGAACTCACCGCAAGTCTTGGTGAAATTAATTTAGAACAAACCTTTACTGGCTGGGGAGTGTGGATGCCATTGATGGGAGTTGTCGTTGGCTTACTTCCTGGCTGTGGTCCTCAAATATTAGTGACTAGCCTTTATATTAGTGACTTAGCGCCGTTGTCTGCCCAAATATCCAATGCAATTTCCAACGATGGTGACGCTTTATTCCCTGCTATTGCAATTGCACCCAAAGCCGCACTAGCCGCAACCTTCTATTCCGCTATTCCTGCTCTGATTGTTGGCTACGGATATTACTATCTATTTGAAATGTAATTTAACTCTTAGACATTCACCACGATAAAAGTGAAAACAAAAATGCCAAGCGAAGTGCTTGGCATTTTGTTTTTATCTTTATTGGGACAAGTCTATTTATGTCGAGATCTCAGCTTATTGATAACGTCAGAGAAGCTTAAGCCTTGATCCTGTAAAAGTACTAGCAAGTGATACATTAGGTCCGCCGACTCCGAAACGAGCTCCTCCTTGTCGCCTGATGTCGCCGCAAGCGCGACTTCAACGCCTTCTTCACCCACTTTTTGCGAAATACGCTTTGTTCCACGGGCATAAAGACTCGCGGTGTAAGAGGAATCTGCGTCGGCATCTTTTCTAGACGCCAGCAGTTGTTCGAGTTGGTGAAGCCACACCATTTGTGTTTCATCTTGTGCATCACCATCAAAACAAGTAGTCGTACCTAAATGACATGTTGGCCCAATTGGCGACGCTTTTACCAACAATGTGTCTTGGTCGCAATCAAGCGCGATGTTATCTAAGCCCAAAAAGTTGCCGGAGCTTTCCCCTTTTGTCCATAAGCGCTGTTTTGAACGTGAAAAAAAGGTCACTTTGCCCGTTTCGATTGTGTGATTGATGGCGTCTTTGTTCATGTAGCCCATCATTAACACTTGGCTGGATGTAAAATCCTGAACAATTGCTGGTACTAAGCCACCCAATTTTTCCCAGTCAACCCTTTCCGCTAGTTCTGAGTAATTTAATTGCTCTTGGCTCATTTACGCACCTCAACACCGACTTGTTTCAAGTAGCTTTTTAGCTCTTGAATATTAATAATTTGCTTGTGGAAAACTGACGCGGCTAATGCACCGTCAACATTGGATTTTTGGAATGCTTCTGCAAAATGAACCATCTCTCCTGCTCCACCTGAAGCGATAAGAGGAACGTTACAGACTTCTCTAACCATGTTGAGCTGTTCAAGATCGTAACCGTTGCGCACACCATCTTGGTTCATCATGTTAAGGACGATTTCACCTGCACCACGTTTTTGGACTTCCTGTACCCAATCTCGGGTTTCCCACTTAGTCGCTTTGGTTCGAGACTCATCCCCTGTGAATTGATAAACCTGGTATTTACCTGTGTCTTTGTCGAAGTACGAGTCGATACCAACAACAATGCATTGCACACCAAATTTGTCTGAGAGTTCAGTAATCAAATCAGGGTTAGCTAGCGCAGGAGAATTAATGGAAATTTTGTCCGCGCCAAATTGTAGAATTTTTGATGCATCATCGGCCGATTTAATTCCACCTGCGACGCAAAATGGAATATCAATGACTTCTGCAACTCTTGCAACCCAGCTTTTATCGACAACACGTCCGTCACTCGAGGCGGTAATATCATAGAAAACCAGCTCGTCTGCACCTTCTTCAGCATAACGCTGTGCAAGCGGAACTATGTCACCGATGATTTCGTGGTTGCGGAATTGAACGCCCTTTACTACTTGGCCGTCTCTTACATCCAGACATGGGATTATTCGCCTTGCCAACATGCAAATGCCTCCTCTGCAGTAAACTTACCGTCTAACAATGCTCGTCCAACGATAACGCCTTTTACACCAGTTCCATTAAGTGCTTCAATGTCCGCTAAGCTGCCGATACCGCCAGAAGATTGAAACGCCACTTGAGGGTACTGGGCGCAAAGGTCGCGATACAGTTCAACGTTAGAGCCTGCTAATGTGCCATCTCGTGAGATATCTGTGCACAAAACATGCTGAAGGCCAACAGTCAAATAATCATCGATCAGAGCTTCAATTGTGACACCTGAGTCTTCTTGCCAACCAGAAATAGCCACACGCCGTTGACCGTTGTCATCAATATTAATATCGAGCGCCAGGACAATTTTCTCGGCGCCGTATTTTTCCATCCAACCTTTAACTTGTTCAGGTTGTTTAACTGCCGTCGAACCCACCACGACACGCTGAGCACCCGCCTCTAGCAGATCCACAACGTCTTGCTCGGTTCGCACGCCACCGCCAATTTGGATGTTTGCTGGTGTCGAAGCTAGTAGCTCAGCAATCAGTGTTAACTGTCTTGCTTGGGTATTTTTTGCTCCGGTCAAATCGACTAAATGCAACCAGTCAGCGCCAGCTGAGTGGTACAAATTGAACTGCTCCGCGGGATTGACCTTGTATTCCGTTACTTGACCGTAATCGCCTTGGTAAAGACGAACCACTTGGCCTTCGATTAAATCTAATGCAGGTATGATCACTGCGATTTCCTTATAATTCCAAGAAGTTACGAATTAGTTTTGCACCCGCTTTGCTCGAACGCTCTGGGTGAAACTGAACACCGTAAAAATTGCCACTTTGAATGACCGCGCTAAACGCGTTGCCATATTCACACGAGGCAACGGTATAGTCGCCAACCGGCATGGCATAGCTGTGAACAAAGTAAAAGTACTCGTCACTATCTATGTCTTTGAAAAGTGGATGTTCTGGTTGAGCATTAACCGTATTCCAACCCATATGAGGCAGAGGCAAATCGCCCGTTTGCATTAGCTTAACTTCACCATTGCATAGACCAATACAATCAACGCTATCGCTAGAGTCTTGCTCCGCTAGCGGCTTTTCTTGTGAGCGTAGCGACAACAATTGCATTCCTAAACAAATACCTAGTAACGGTTGTTTGACCTGCTTAACTAACGAAACTAGGTCGCGCTCTTGCAGGTTTTTCATTGCCTCTCGTGCTGAGCCAACGCCCGGTAGAAACAGTTTATCTGCGGCCAAAACCACTTCTGCATCACGTGACACCGTCACCCTATAACCCAGACGCTCAACGGCAAATTTCACGGATGAAACATTAGCACAGCCAGTATCAATGATAACTACGGTTTGCTGAGTCATCACAATACCCCTTTACTGCTTGGCAATTCGTTGCCCTCGACCTTGATCGATTGACGTAAAGTGCGACCAAACGCTTTAAAGAGGCTTTCAATGATGTGGTGATCGTTATCACCACTTGAAGATAAATGCAGGGTACAAGCCAAGGTATCAGTCAGTGAGCGGAAGAAGTGAACAACCATTTCCGTCGACAAATCACCAACTTGATCACGACTAAATTCAGCATCAAATTTCAAGTACGGGCGACCAGACAAATCTAATGCACACTGAGCAAGACACTCATCCATTGGCAGGCTAAAGCCAAAGCGGCCAATGCCTCGCTTGTCACCTAATGCTTCTTTCAGTGCTTGGCCAAGAGCCAACGCGGTATCTTCTATCGTGTGGTGATCGTCGATATGCAAATCGCCTTCAACTTCACACTTAAGCTGGAAGCCACCATGCGTCGCGATCTGATCTAGCATGTGGTCAAAGAAGCCCAAGCCAGTTGCGATTGTATTACCACCCGCAACGTCCAAGTTCACTGAGACTTTAATGTCCGTTTCTTTAGTCGTTCTCACCACTTGTGAGGTACGCTGTTTAACTGTTAACGCAGTAACAATATCGTTCCAGTTTTTAGTATCACGATGGTATTGAATACCTGCAATCGCCATATTTTCAGCCATTTGTACATCTGTGGCGCGATCGCCTATCACAGCTGAATGTTTAAAGTCGATTCGACCTTCTTGCAGATAGTGTTTAACCAGTCCTAAGTTTGGCTTACGGCAAGGGCTGTTATCTGACTCAAAGGCTGGGCTGATCAAGACTTCGTCAAACTTAACGCCTTGAGATGCAAATATTTCCATCATCATATTATGTGGCGCATCAAAATCCGCTTGCGGAAAACTATCTGTCCCAAGCCCATCTTGATTGGTCACCATCACTAACCGATAACCAAAATCTTGTAACTTCAACAACGCTGGAATAACGTTTGGCTCCAGTTTAAGCTTTTCTAGTTTATCGACTTGAAAGTCTACGGGCGGCTCTTCAATCAAAGTGCCATCACGGTCAATGAATAAAATCTTTTGTTGATTGCTCACAGAAAATTCCTTTTTAACTAACTACGTTGAGCTTCTGCTCTGCATAAAATTCTTGAATCAACGCAATTGAGCGCTGACACTCTTCGATACTACCGACGCTAATACGGATACCATTTTTCACTGGTGAACGTCGCCAAATTACGCCTTGATTCCAAGCCGAATCAAACAATTCTTCACCGTTTTCGAACTGCGTTAATACGTAATTACCCCAGCCCTTGAAAACGGTCGCTTGCCCAAATCGTGCAAGTTCACCCTCTAGCCACAAGCGGTTTTCGTTTAACTGCTGGACCTGAGTTTTGGTTCTTTTTATGCCTTCAGCAGAAAGTGCTTGAGTTGCAATCTCTGCTACTGGGATTGGCACTGGGTAAGGTGCGATAACTTTAAGCAATACCTGAATCACACTATCGTTTGCTAGCGTATACCCACAGCGAAGTCCTGCTAGCGCAAACGCTTTGGACATGGTACGCAAAATCGCCAAATTCTCATATTTTGCCAACAAATCAACAGTCGACGCTTCCGGGCAGAAATCAATGTACGCTTCATCCATCACCACAATCGCTTTATCTTTGGTAACGTCCAATAGACGAACGATGTCTTCCCGATTGACTAAGTTACCGGTCGGGTTGTTTGGACTGCACACAAATATCAGTTTTACTGAATCTAAGTTGGCTTCGATATTTTTCATATCCAGTTGCCAGTCATCAGTCAGTGGTACAGTTACGCGCTCAACACCTATTGTTTCGGCACTAATTCCATACATGCCATAGGTTGGTGGACAAAATAGAACAGCATCTTCACCCGGCTCGCAATACGCTCGGATGAGCAGCTCAATACCTTCATCTGCACCTCGAGTAGTTAGAACCTGGTTAGACTTAAGGCCGGCATATTGTGCATAGGCTTCCACCATTTCTTTCGGCTGGCACTCGCTATAGCGATTGAGATTGTCGAGAGAAAGAGAATACTCATTCTTATATGGTGATTCGTTGGCATTCAACCACACATCACCGGTGCCACCGATTCTTCTTGCCGACAGGTAAGGCGTGAGTGCTTGAACTTGTTTTCTTGCTAATCGGTTCATGCTCGCTCCCCTTTGACAAGAAGCTTTTCAACTCGAATGGTCACTGCTCTTTTATGTGCATCCAGCCCTTCGGCTTCCGCCATAGTGACTACTGTAGGCGCAAGTTCCAATAAGCCATCAGACGACAGCTCTTGTACCGTCATACGCTTGCTGAAATCAGCCAAACCCAAGCTCGAGTATGTACGAGTGTAACCGTATGTTGGAAGAACGTGGTTCGTTCCCGAGGCATAATCACCCGCAGACTCTGGCGACCAGTTACCCAAGAAGACGGAGCCCGCATTATCTAATAGAGGCAGCAGTTCACGTGAGTTTTTAGTTTGTACAATCAAGTGCTCGGGGCCGTAAAAGTTCGAAATGGCAACTGACTGAGGGATGGATTCAGCAATCACAATCAAACTCGATGCCAAAGCTTGCTGAGCGATATCAGCTCGACTTAGCTCTTTAAGCTGTTTTTGAACCGCATCCGTAACCTGATCGGCAAGAACTGGAGAAGGCGTCACCAAGACAACTTGCGAATCGGGTCCGTGCTCCGCTTGAGAGAGCAAGTCTGCCGCAATAAAGTCAGCGTCTGCTGTTTCATCTGCGATAACTAAAACTTCTGAAGGTCCAGCAGGCATGTCGATGGCCGCGCCTCTAAAGTCATTGCTGACCTGACGTTTTGCTTCGGTGACATAAGCGTTGCCTGGGCCGAATATCTTATCAACCTTGGCAACAGTCTCAGTTCCATACGCCATGGCTGCAACCGCTTGACCACCACCAACTTGGTAGACTTCATCGATTTTACAAAGCTTAGCGACATACAGAATTTCGTCAGCAATCGGTGGCGGTGAACATAACACCACTTTTCGACAGCCCGCGATTTGCGCTGGCACGCCCAGCATAAGTACGGTTGATGGAAGTGGTGCACTCCCTCCAGGGATATACAAACCTACTTTTTGAATCGCACGTGTAATCTGCTCGCAAACTACGCCAGGCTGAGTTTCAACTTTGATGGGTGTTGGTTTTTGTGCCTTGTGAAACTTAGAAATATTGCTGTAAGCCTGTTCGAGCGCTTGCTTCATCTCAGTGGTCAAACGCGAAGAAGCCGCTTCAATTTCGTCATTTGAAATTCGGATATTGTCGACGTCAACGCCATCAAACTTCTTAGTTAGCGCCTTGAGTGCCTGGTCGCCATCTTTCTTTACTTGGTCGATCACCGAGCTAACGGCTGCAGTAATGTTAGCCCCTTCTAAAATAGCAGGCCTCTCAAGAACATTGTTTTGCTGAGATTCGCTCAACGATTGCCAAACTACCGTTCTCATTTGCTTTACCCCATCATCTTCTCAATTGGAAGGACAAGAATAGAGCTCGCACCAAGCTCTTTGAGTTGCTCCATGGTTTCCCAGAACAAGTTTTCCGAACTGACTAGATGTACAGCCACGCGATTTTTTTCGGCAGATAAAGGCAAAACAGTTGGATCTTCCGCACCTGGTAGCAAAGCTTTAATTTGGTCCAGTTTTTCAGTCGGTGCGTGAAGCATGATGTATTTAGACTCTTTCGCTTGCTGTACGCCCTGCATACGCGTCAAAAGCTTTTCAATCAGCGCAGTTTTTTCTGCATCAAACTCGCCAACACGTTGAATCAATGTCGCTTTTGATTGGAAAATGACTTCCGCTTCTTTTAAACCATTTGCTTCTAGCGTTGCGCCTGTCGATACCAAATCAGCAATGGCGTCGGCTAACCCAGCTCGAGGGGCAACTTCAACAGAGCCTGTTAATACACAGGTAGAGAAAGGTACGCCAACTTCGTCCATGTATGCCTTAAGCAGTTGTGGGTAAGTAGTGGCGATTCTCTTGCCAGCCAAATCTTGTGGGCCGTTGTACTCTACGTCTTTATCTATTGCGATTGACAAACGACAACCACCAAAATCAAGACGACGCAGTGAAACAAATTCGTTTGGCTCACCGACCGCTTTACGGTCTAGACGAACCTCTTCCAGTTCGTTTTCACCAATAAAGCCTAGGTCAACGACCCCATCCATAATTAAACCCGGAATGTCGTCATCACGAACGAGTAGCAAATCGATTGGCATGTTGAGGGAGTGAACAACTAGGCGCTCCCCCATTAAGTTAAATTTAACACCGCACTTTTTGAGTAGTGTTTGACACTCTTTACTCAAACGACCTTTCTTTTGAATGGCGATTCTTAGACGATTTTGTGACATTACTCTATCCCTACCTGTCGATTCTAAAGTTCAAATTCTAAGCAAAAACGAAAAAACCCTCGGAAGTTTGGTCTCCCGAGGGTTTCGTATTGAATCTTAATGCCAATGACCTCCGGGAGTTTCCTGCCTCCCGGGTATGCGTGCATCTCCCGAAAGACTAAACTGGGTGATGATGGTGACGATGAATATTATTCAAAGAAAAACGCATACTTATTTAAATCATAACTGCAAACTTGTGATCACACTAACTAAGGATGTGTGTGATTGCAACTGAAATTTCTGTTTTTTTCATTTTTGTATTAGACAAATAAAAACGGGAGGCCAAAGCCTCCCGTTTATTACTAAACATGCATTTCACTTAGCTATGCTGAGCCACCGAAATTTTCGCCTTCGACAGCTTTGATAGTACCGCACAAACCACACCAAATACGATGGTGGCCGCCATGAACGATATAACTGTCGAACCTGTCCAGCCAAGTACCACAAATCCAACACAAGCTATGGCCGCCACAGACAGCGCATATGGAAGCTGAGTCGCCACGTGATCTATATGATCACACTTTGCACCAGTCGAGGATAGGATGGTAGTGTCGGAAATTGGCGAACAATGGTCGCCAAACACAGAGCCTGCCAACACAGCCGCAAGCATAGGAAGCATTAGTACAACATCAGTTGCAGCCGCCATATCACCTGCAACTGGTAGCATAATTCCAAAGGTACCCCAAGACGTGCCTGTTGAAAATGCCATTGCACCAGCTAATAAAAACAGAATCACAGGTAACCATTGAGGGGAAATATTACCTTGCGCTAATGTTGACAAGTACTTACCTGTATTCATATCACCAATGACTGAGCCGATACTCCACGCAAAGAACAATATCGCAATAGCACCAAACATAGACTTTGCGCCCACCCAAAGGGCATGTGCAATTTGTTTGCTTGGAATTGACTGTCTTACGTTAGCTAACAGAGCAAATGCGACACCGACGAGACCACCGTATATGAGTGACTTACCCACATCCGTGTTTTCAAACGCACCCAATACGCTAAATGCCTGACCATCACTCGATAGTGCTTGAGCACCCGTCATCATCATGAAGCCAACCGTAGACACAACAAGCGACAGTATAGGCAGAATAAGGTCTATTACCTTGCCTTTTTCGCTTTCTACGACGCCCAAGTCATCTTGCAAGTTATGAACAGAGTCGGTTTCGTTTGTTAGACCTTGTGAAGCTTTAATTTCGTGCTCACGCATTTTGCCCACATCTAGTCCGAACCAAATAACCGCAAACACCATCAAAACGGCAAATAACGCATAGAAGTTCATCGGAACTAAGTTTATATAAGCGCCTAATGCTGAGTATTCTTCAATACCGTGTGCAGTTAGAATACCGACAATGATCGTCATGATGTACGCACCCCAGCTCGATGCCGGCATCATTACGCACATTGGTGCGGCAGTTGAGTCAAGAATGTATGACAGCTTAGAACGAGATACATAGAATCGATCGGTAACCGGACGTGAGATAGCACCGACCGCTAGGCTGTTGAAATAATCATCGACAAAAATGAACACACCTAGAAAAGCTGCAAGGAGCTTAGAACCACGTTTGCTCTTCACTCTAGACTGAGCCCAGTTGGCAAATGCCCTAGTGCCGCCAGACAACGATAACAATGCTGTCATCATACCGAGTAGCAATAAGAAGCCGACAATGCTCATGTTCCAGCTATTTAGGCCGCCGTCTTCAAAAACCACCCCTTTCACTTTGCTACCGATATAACTCGCACTGTTAAGAAGTTGGAAATCGTTTAGTAACAAGGCGCCTAAAACCACACCTACACCCAAAGACAACAAAACTTTCCGTGTCAAAATCGCCAGGGCTAAAGCAATAATCGGTGGTAACACCGACAGCGGCGATGCCGCAAAATCAAGTAAATTCATGATCTTCAAAAACCATTTTATGTGTTATTGGAGATCTACTGTAGAAACTGAAGTTTAAATCAGAAAGCAAAAAGCTAGTGAAAGGAAAACGAATGTTTTCCCTACTGCCCACAGTAGCGCTCCATAGTATTAATAAACTATGGCAGTGTTAGCCCTATTCGAACTAACCCCAGCTAACGGCCTTGATATCAGCTCATTAACTTCGGCAAAGCAGCCTTTTACTTACATTCATTGGCATCACCCCAATGTAAGCGACTCTTCTACATTGCACCTCTACCGCGTGACATTGAAACATGTACAACTCGTTAAAATTGAAACAATATCTCAACATTTACGCATAAAGTCAGTGAATTATACCATCAACAAAACTATCATCAACAGATAAACCGTCACGACAGCCAGTATCTACCATATAATCTCAATCTATAGTTTGAGAACATATGCCACCAATGAAATACGCAACTTCGGAAAATAGACTTAGCCTAAACAAATAATTCGAACAGCCAGTATTCTTTATATATTCAATCTAATCGATATATTTTGATATTTAGTGACAGAATTAATTGGACAATCTAATTTCAATGGCTATTATTATTTGGAATTTGTTTGCACATTGACAAGATATTGATTTATATTGTTTTCAATATTATTAATTAGTCGCCATTTAAATTTAAGGAAGCAGCATGTCGGATCTGACTAAAACCCTTTTGAATATTCGTAGCCTGCGCGCACTAGCACGTGAATTAACCTTAGAGCAACTAGAAGAAGCGCTAGATAAATTCAGTACTGTTGTAGCAGAAAGAAAAGAAGCAGAAGAAGCTGAACGTGAAGCTCGTGCAGCACAAGAAGCCAAATTAGCAGAAATTGCTGAGCAAATTTCTGCAGAAGGTATCGACGTAGATGCATTAATTACTGCATTAAGCGGTGAAACTAAAACTAAGACAAAATCTAAGCGCGCTCCACGCCCTGCTAAATACAAATACCAAGATCAAAACGGCAACGAGAAAACTTGGACTGGCCAAGGCCGTACCCCATCAGCGATCCAAACTCAGCTTGACTCAGGCAAATCTCTGGAAGACTTTTTGATTTAATCTCAAAATAGTTAAAAAAAAGCCCTTCAAATGAAGGGCTTTTTTTATCTTTCCCAATAGGCTTCTTCCAGGCTATCTTCCCGTTCAGGTAAAGCGCCAGACAAACGTGGAGAATGCTGTACCAATACTTCGTAACTCACTCTGTTTGCGTATTTACAAACCTGCGAGAACGAGGAATAAGTTAAGTATTCGAACTTATGCTTGCTCGAATTTGGTACTTTCACTTTGTGATATTTATTGGCGGACATATCGTGCAGCAATGCAGATAAAGCAGCATCTCCAGCACCGATAGTATTTTTAATTTTTTCTGGACCACCCATATACGGAGCAATATGAGAATACACTTTCATTGGGGTTAGACATTTGTCTTTCAACATCGGACGGCTAAACTCAAAGCGATTAAATTCTGCAATTTTACCCGGTAGTAAAGGTCTCGATGTTTCTCGCTTACCACTTTCCTCGGTGTAACCAGCGATAAATAAACCTGCAGGCCCGGCGGTACACAAGACCAAATCGGTCCATTCAAGGGCAATATCGGCAGCGGTAAGTGGATCATCTTCTCCAGTCAAAGCACATGCTTCTTCTTCATTCATAGCAAGTACAGACACATGGTCGCGAATGAAGTTTTTCCAAAACTCAGGGTCTTGCTCAATTACAAACTTAGTACCTGTGGTCAACACAACCGGTACATCCGCGGCTTTCGCGTACTCTATGGCTTGATATACGGCTTGCGGCATCGGATCTGATTCTTTGCAACGAACCAAGTAAGAAGACAGAACTAATGCTGATGCATTTTCAAAAATAGACTCTGGAATACTATTCGGTCTCAGTTGGTTCATGTGACCGGCGTTGATCGCCATTGTTCGCTCGCCGTCTTCCGAAATAAGTGCAAAGCAGCGACCTATCGCACCATCTACTGCCTGCAAATAGTCCAGATCGACACGGCTTGAGGTATTACACAAATAGCGGTAACCATAACTACCAATCTTAATTTGTTGATTCATCACACCTAATAAGATGGATTTGTCGTCTGCCAACACAGAATAGTTGTGAAGCGTATTACCAATAGTTCCGCCGGCATGCTCTTCATGAACTAAGTCTTCTTTCTTTAATTGGTTGTATAGGGCCTCAGCTTGATCGTCACTGATTTCCAAAGAGTGTCCGCGACTTAACTGGTATTGCTCGATGACCGAGTTTTCTACTTTAGCTTCAATGTCCACCAAAGTTTGATCGATACCAATCACGTGTATGGTTTCTCGTTCTCCCATTTCATTCTGTGCGGTGACCAAGGGGTCACGAGAATCAACTGGAAAGTAGTGTTTGGACTTGCGTTTACCCGGAAATTTCATCAGCAGTACGGAGTTGTGTATGACAAAGCGCGCGATTGTAGCTTGACCCAAATCGAGCATCAATGGCTAAAATTATAGCAAACGTTTGCCCTAATAATTTCTTGAGTGGGAACAACAAAACAAAAGGCGGATTAATTGAGCAGGATTCATTCTGTGAGACCTGTCTAACCTCATTGCTTTCTGCTAGAATCTGCGACCAGTTAAACTTCGTGGTAAATGAGATGTCTGAAAACCATTCAATAAACAGCACTAAGAAAGTCATTGTAGGTATGTCCGGTGGCGTCGACTCTTCTGTATCTGCTTACTTGTTACAACAACAAGGCTATCAAGTAGAAGGCTTGTTTATGAAAAACTGGGAAGAGGACGACAATGAAGAATACTGCACTGCAGCAGAGGATTTAGCCGATGCGCAAGCTGTGTGCGATAAACTCGGTATTCATCTTCATACCATCAACTTTGCCGCGGAATATTGGGATAACGTGTTCGAATATTTCCTTGCTGAATATAAATCGGGAAGAACGCCCAACCCCGATATTCTTTGCAACAAAGAAATCAAGTTTAAAGCGTTCTTAGAGTTTGCAGATGAAGTGCTCGAAGCAGACTACATCGCCATGGGCCACTACGTGCGTCGTTCATTCCCAGCCAATGGTGAAAAGCCTGAGATGTTACGCGGCTTGGACGGAAACAAAGATCAAAGCTACTTCTTATATACGTTAAGTCATGACCAAGTGGCTCGTAGTCTGTTTCCTGTTGGTGAACTAGAAAAACCTGAAGTACGAAAGATTGCCGAAGAACAAGGGTTGATAACCGCGAAGAAGAAAGATTCCACGGGTATCTGTTTTATTGGTGAGCGTAAATTCACTGATTTCCTTTCTCGCTACCTTCCCGCTCAACCTGGTAACATTGAAACCCCGGAAGGTGAAGTTCTAGGACAACATCAAGGTCTGATGTATCACACCCTAGGCCAACGCAAAGGTCTACACATTGGTGGCCAAAAAGGCGGCGGTGGTAATGAGCAACCTTGGTACGTGGCCGATAAAGATTTGAAACGCAATGTCCTTATTGCGGTGCAAGGTGCCGACCACCCATTACTCAAATCAAATGGATTGGTCGCCTCCCAGTTACATTGGGTAGATCGAGAAACAGTCACAGAAACGATTAAATGCACCGTGAAAACTCGCTATCGTCAGCAAGATGTACCTTGTACCATCATTCCTGAAAACGACAGCACAATCAAAGTGGTCTTCGACGAACCTCAAGTGGCAGTGACACCGGGTCAGTCAGCTGTATTCTATCAAGGCGAAGTTTGCCTTGGTGGCGGTATCATTGAAAAGCGTATTTAGTAGAGGAAGACTTAAGTGGCGCACACTCAATATGATCGTACGATAGCTTTTGCAGGAATTTGCCAAGCGGTTTCTTTAGTTCAGCAAGTGGCCAAAAATGGAACTTGCGATGAGCAACTATTAGAAACTTCACTAAAAGCCATATTGAATATCCAACCTGCTAGCACCGTAGACGTGTTTGGCTCTGAAGAGAACATCAAACACGGATTGCAATGCTTGGTCGATGGAATTGACGGCAGTGCAAACGGGAGTGAATTGACTCGTTACATTATCAGTTTGATGGCGTTAGAACGAAAACTCGCGGGTCGCCCGGATGCTATGTCACAACTCGGTGATCGCATTCAAATGTTGTCGAGACAAACTGACCATTTCGAACTACTAGACGAACAAATGCTCAGTAATATCGCTAGCGTGTATCTCGACGTAATCAGTCCGATTGGACCAAGGATCCAGGTCACAGGTACTCCAACCGTTCTTCAACAATCTAGCGTTCAGCAGAAAGTTCGCGCATTACTTCTTTCTGGTATGCGTTGCGCGGTGCTTTGGCGACAAGTGGGCGGCAAACGACGCCACTTGGTTTTCGGTCGTAAAGGCATGACTGAACAAGCGAAACTATTACTAGCCCGACTTTAAGAAAAATGAGCTCATGTTTGACATGGGCTCTTTCTCATTAATCACACCCATTTCAGAAACACTATTCAGGAGAAAAACATGGAACTGTCAGCTTTGACTGCTGTTTCACCAGTAGATGGCCGCTACGGCAGTAAAACGATTGCGTTGCGCGATATCTTCAGTGAGTACGGTTTGCTTAAGTACCGCACAATCGTTGAAATCCGTTGGTTACAGAAGCTTTCAGCTACACCTGAGATCGCAGAAGTTCCTGCATTCAGTGCTGAAGCTAACCAATTCCTTGATGAACTTGCTGCTAACTTCTCTGAAGAAGATGCGGCGCGAATCAAAGAAATTGAACGCACCACCAACCACGACGTAAAAGCTGTCGAGTATTTCCTGAAAGAAAAAGTGGCAGGCGTAGCTGAACTTGATGCGGTTAATGAGTTTATCCATTTCGCATGTACTTCAGAAGACATCAACAATACGTCTCATGCGTTAATGTTAAAAGATGCACGTGACAACGTGATTCTGCCTGAAATTCGCAACATCATTGATGCCGTCAGTGAACTTGCAAAAGAATACCGTGATATTCCATTGCTATCACGTACTCACGGTCAGCCAGCTTCTCCATCTACTATGGGTAAAGAAATGGCAAACGTGGCGTACCGCATGGAACGTCAATACAAGCAGATCGAAAACGTTGAAATTCTAGGCAAGATCAATGGTGCAGTCGGTAACTACAATGCCCACTTATCTGCCTACCCTACTCTAGATTGGCACAAATTCAGTGAAGAATTTATCACTGAATCTTTGGGTGTTACTTGGAACCCGTTCACGACTCAAATCGAACCACACGATTACATTGCTGAACTATTCGATGCGATTGCACGATTCAATACGATCTTAATCGACTTCGACCGCGACGTTTGGGGTTATATCGCCCTAGGTCATTTCAAGCAAAAAACCATTGCTGGTGAAATCGGCTCTTCAACTATGCCGCACAAGGTTAACCCAATCGACTTTGAAAACTCGGAAGGTAACCTGGGTCTTTCTAACGCAGTACTTGCGCACCTAGCGCAGAAATTACCAGTTTCACGCTGGCAGCGTGACCTGACTGACTCAACAGTACTCCGTAATCTTGGTGTTGGTGTCGGCTACGCAATTATTGCTTATACTTCAACACTAAAAGGTATTAGTAAGCTAGAAGTAAACCGTGAAGCTCTTCTTGCTGAACTTGACCAAAACTGGGAAGTACTTGCTGAGCCTGTACAAACGGTTATGCGTCGTTACGGTATCGAGAAGCCATATGAGAAACTGAAAGAGTTAACTCGCGGTAAACGTGTAGATGGTGAAGCAATGCGTAACTTCATCGATGGACTAGAGTTGCCTGAAGATGAAAAAGCTCGTCTCAAGCAAATGACTCCAGCCAACTACATCGGTCAGGCGATTGAACTGACTGACTCTCTTTAATTTGAAGAGTTAAAGTTTGCACCAAAAGGCCTCATTCCGAGGCCTTTTGTTTTTGAAAAAAGATAGTAATGGTGCCTACTTCAACCCCAAACTTCTTGATGCTGGTTAAATTAAACACATGATTTTGATCTTGTCGATAAAGCCAATCATCTAGCGTGACCACAATCGGGCCGCTATCAAGTTGTAATTCAAGATCGTATTTCCAACGAAGTGCATTACCAACCACCTGTCCTGTGGCCTCACCAATTATGTCTCCCGCAGTGCCCGTGTATTGACCATCCGATTGACGGGTGATCACCCACACTCTTCGGTCTTCTTCGTCATCATCAAAAACAAAGTCTTCTTCCAACGTAAGAACATTTCCCTCTACTGTGCCTTTGAGAATAACTTCAAAGCGTCGTGTTTGCTTGCCCGAATAGTCTTGCACCATGCCCCATGCAGTGCTGTCACCTTCAAAATATTCAAACAGTTCAAAGTCTGGACTGCTCTCCTGGTAATCCGATAAATCAGCGGAACACCCTGCAATAAAAGACAAAGCGATCCCCAGAATCCATATTCTGTGAAATTTAAACATAATAATTTCCAATTAAAGAGAGGTGGCTTAATTGCCTATTAGTTGACGTCTTAACTTTGGATACTGGCTATTCTGAGCAAGCCATATAGAGAGAAACGCATCATTCAATTGTTCATCGTTAACTTCAGCAATTCGCTGAAATTCTTCGCCCGTCGGCCGGAAGTAGAAGTAACCATTTGAGCCGGTGGTTCGATAGGCCAAAACATCCCCGTCACGAACATCTGGAAAAACTTTAGCCAAAGTGGTTATCCAATCATCGGTGTCGCTGAAACCGAGCTTCTGCCATTGTTCTGCGGTCGCATTGAGCAGTTGTTCACCGGTAATATCTCTTTGGTACTGAATACTGAGCGTTAAAGGGTGAGGAGACACGTCTTCCCCTTCCTTATAACGTCCATCAGGCGTTAGCAGAGTCGATTGATACACATTGAAAAAGAGAACTTTCAGCTTTGCTTCTCCTACTACCGGCCAAGCCTGCCAATCAACCGATACATTAGCGCTAGAATCATCTACCGTGTTTGCCAAAACACTAAAAGAGACAGCACAAGTCAGCAAAGCTAGGAACTTACGCTTTGCCAAAGCCCAGGGATTACTCTTCTTCTGAGATAGTAATTTGTTCATGAGTACACCACCTCACGTGAACGGAACATCACCTTGTGAACGAAATAGCCAACGGCGGCCCATTGAAGAGCGAGAATCGCCATTGTCATTCCGGTACCGTATGGAAGACTTACCGCGTTAAACGTATATCCTGCGAAATAAGAAAATGGTCCAGAGATAGCGAAAGCAGTAATCACATACTTCGCTGCAAATTTTTTCAGCGTGGGATAGAGATAATAGGTATACCAGCTGAATATGACCCATAACATGATGAGCCATACCGGCATAAAGGTCGACCCAAAGTCAAACAAGCCAATCACTGTGTTCAGCGAATCTATTGCTATCCCGATTATCATTAACGCAGTAAGTCGGGCCACTGGCAAAGGCGACTTGATTTGATTCAAAATCAAAGTTGCCAAGACCAAAGGAGCTAAGAGCCATGCCCAGTTGTTCTGCCCAATAACGGCCAAAAACCACAATGACTGAAACCAAATTGATACGAACAACAAGGTACCCATTATTCACCACGCCTAAAGGTCATTTGGACAGTACTGATTGACTGTGCTCGAAAACCACCTTCGCAATAACACAGGTAGTAGCGCCACATACGAACGAACCGTTCGTCGTAACCCAGTTGTGATAAATGGTGCTTGGCCAGTTCAAATTGTTCTCGCCAATCTGCAAGTGTTCTGGCGTAATCGATCCCAATGTCGAACAAGTCTTTTACTACTAAGCTGGTATTTTTGGCACTGGTTTGCGCCAGCGCAGATACCGAAGGTAGGAAACCACCCGGGAAAATGTACTTTTGGATAAAATCGACATTTTGACTGTAATAGTCATATCGTTGGTCTGCGATGGTGATAGCTTGTATCGCCATTAAACCACCCGGCTTTAACAAACTTTCACATTTTTTCAGGAAGTTAGGAAGAAATTGCTTACCCACCGCCTCGATCATTTCGATTGACACTAGCTTGTCAAAACGGCCTTCTAGGTCTCGGTAATCGCGTTTCAGTAAGGTGATTTTATCCTCTAATCCTTCTTGCGCAATTCTCTCTTGTGCCCAGTTGTACTGCTCTTCTGAAATAGTGGTTGTCGTGACACGACAGTCGTATTGCTTGGCCATATAAATCGCCATAGCTCCCCAACCGGTACCAATTTCTACTACGTGGTCTTTTTCAGTGATATTTAGCTGCTGGCACAAACGCTCCATTTTGTTTATTTGAGCTTGGTGTAAAGACTCGTCATCCGCTTTATAAATAGCCGATGAGTAGAGCATATTGGTATCTAAGAAAGTTTTATAAAGGTCATTACCTAAGTCGTAGTGAGCCTCAATATTTTTTTTCGAATTTCCTAGCGTGTTTCGATTTAGCCAGTGCCCTAATTTAAATGCAATAGTAGTGAGTGGGTTGCGTCTTTTATTCATTGCATCAAGAGTATTGAGGTTTTTTGCCATCAGTTGCATTACTTTTGACAAGTCTGGACTGGACCACATGCCGTCCATATAAGCTTCACCTGCAGCAATACTGCCTCCGGAAATAAACGTTTTGTAAAAATCCGGGTCGTGAATATCAACCTCCGCGAACAAAGAATTGTCGCTGCCAAATACCTGTTTAAAATCCTGAGACCCAAATCGCTCGGTCACCATTACCTGACCAAACTGAATTTTTGATAGTGCCTCGAGAATGAATTTTCTCGCCAAATTTTGAAAGTGACTAAGACCAACCGGTTGGGAAATTGTTAATTCTGACTCAACCATTCTGTTTTTCCTTTTTATTATCTGGATGCAAATAACGATCGTCGGACGCATTCATTGCCGAGCTGGTTAAAGCTTCACTCGTTTTTGCTAATTTGTCTGGATGCGGATAGAAAGGTGCCTTCTTAAGCCACAGCCTCAACGCATGCCAATAAATACCTACACTCACTTTTACTGCCATTGCAGGGGTAGT
Source organism: Vibrio sp. ABH4_348 (assembly GCF_056159765.1). NCBI lineage: Bacteria > Pseudomonadati > Pseudomonadota > Gammaproteobacteria > Vibrionales > Vibrionaceae > Vibrio > Vibrio sp. ABH4_348. Next base: position 1,666,604 of record NZ_JBSWVW010000001.1, read on the forward strand.
GATCAAATTTGATAAAAATGTTTTTGTATCAAATGGTTGCGAAGACATCGCCAATGTCGCGTCAAACTCTCGGTCATCTCGATGACATTCAAGATGAACAAACAATCGCTCAGTGAGCGGTCTAAGTTTCCATTTGTAAGTCTGTTCAATTGGATTAAAGGGAGATACATGAAACTCTTTGTCTGCAGTATGCTCTTTTCCCGCTGGCACAGCGTAACAATGCGTTTGATTCCATGGCGTATTAGTCACTTCCGCTAGTAAATACTGCCAGTTTCCCTGTTCATCATATAAGTAGTAGAAGTTAACCGGACTAAAATAAAGTCCTAGGTATCTGAGGTGAAGCACAGCTTTTACTTTGCCAGTAAATCTATGGCCTGTGAGTTCAAAAACTTTATCTTGGACCGCGGTTTTCAGGTCGCCAGATCCAAAGTAGTCGCTTCGCTTAAAACGCGCCCAATGCCACCACTTTTCACCTAACCCCCACACTTTTTTTTGCAACGTTGACCATTCATCCAAATCGATGCAAGGCATGAACATGGGGTATTTCAGTTCGTGTTTAACAGGTGAATGTCGACGATGTCTGACATCACCAACCATGATGCGGCTAGAGAGCTCACCTTCGTAACCTTTGTTCACTAAGCTGCTCCCTGAATACGGCTGTCACTCAAAGACTTGACGTGTTCAACCGCATCTAAAGCACTTTTTACCCCATCTTCGTGGAAGCCGTTGTACCAGTATGCTCCGCAGAACGAGAAACTACTTGAATAGATTTCAGCTTTGCGCTGCTGTGCGGCAATTGTCTTTTTGGTGAACACTGGGTGGTCGTAAACAAATTCCCTTAAAATCTTGTCCTTGTTGATATAATCCGGGCTGTTCAGCGATACACAAAACGTTTTCTCGGATTCAATATGTTGGAGAATGTTCATATTGTAAGTCAGCGTTGGTTTTTGCTGCTCTTCATCGGCTTTGCCCGTCAAACGGTAGTTCCAAGAAGCCCAAGCCTTACGACGCTGAGGTAGCAAGGTTTCATCGGTGTGCAACACAACCTGATTGGATTGATATTCCAAATCGCCGAGAATTTCTGACTCAACCTGATTTAAATCTGCGATCATGTTTTTCGCTTGGTCGCTATGGCAGGCAAAGATGACATGGTCAAACTCTTCAGTCCTACCGTTGAACGCTACGACTACCTTCGCACCATTGCGAACAACGCTGTCCACCGGAGAATTGAGTCTGATGTTGTCGGCAAATCCTTTGGTTAAATTTGGAATGTAAGCTCTGGAACCACCTTTGACGACATACCACTGCGGACGGTTCTTAATGTCTAATAGACCGTGATTCAAAAAGAAGCGAGTGAAGAATCGTAGCGGAAAAGCCCGCATATCTGCCAATGTGGAAGACCAAATTGCCGCCCCCATAGGAAGAATATAATTGTCGTTGAAGTAATCACTGAACCCGTGTGTACGCAAGAAGTCGCCAAGAGTTAAGTTGTCTTGGATTTCACTCTGCGCTGCCTCTTTTGCCAATTGATTAAATCTCAGTATTTCTTGAATAAATCGATAAAACTTCGGATTTAGCCAGTTGCGTTTTTGGGCAAACAGGGTAGACAATTTGTGACCGTTGTACTCAAGGCCATTCGATTCGTTACATACACTGAAGCTCATCTGAGTTGGTAGACCTTCAATGCCTATTTCGTTCATCATTTTGATGAAGTTAGGATAAGTCCGGTCGTTGTAGACAATGAAGCCTGTATCTACTGAGTAGTCTCTGCCATCGACTTCAACGTCTACGGTCGCCGTATGGCCACCAATGTAGTCGTTGGCTTCGAAGACCGTGACGTCGTGTTCTTTATGTAGGTAGTAGCCACAGGTTAAACCAGAAATTCCGCTGCCGATAATTGCTATTTTCATAATGTTTTCTCGATTTAACCGTTAATGAGTTTTCGACCTAAAGCGATCTGCCAAGAGCTCGGAAGAAGCCTTAACATTCTTAATGTCCAAGTGAACCCTGCAGGGAAATAAATAAAGCTTTTGCCTTTCCGTAATGCATCGCGAATCGCTTTCGAAGCTTGTTGTGCGGTGACAATCATGGGCATGGCAAAGGTGTTTTTTTGAGTTAGTGGTGTGTCGACAAATCCTGGATAAACCACACTGACGTCAATTCCTTTGTGTTGTAAATCAACCTTCAGGGTCTTAGCTAAGTAATCAATCGCTGCTTTGGATGCGCCATAAGCTTCTGCTCGTGGCAAAGGCAAGGCGCTGGCGATAGAGCCGACAATTACCACTCTATCTTGCTGCTTGTACTGAGACTGAGTAGCTTCGATTGAATGCACAACTCCCATCACATTGATGTCGAAGACTCGCTTAAAAAGTGCCGAGTCTAACTCACCCTTTTCGATGTACTCACAATTACCAGCATTAAAAATCCACGTGCTTGGTTGCACTGGCAGTGAAGCAAACGCCTTTTTGGTTTCAGCTAAATCTGTTAGGTCACATGCTATGGTGTGAATGTTATTGCTGGATTCTGATAGTTCTTTGAGGACACTTAAATTGCGACCACATGCAATAACTTGTGTGCCGTTGTTGGCGTAATCTAACGCCAACTGCTTGCCAATACCTGATGTCGCTCCGGTGATCAATACCGCGCTCATTGCCCTAACCTCTTTTTGATTGCCGAAATGACATTGCCTAATATTGGTAAGTTCTCGTAGAGCATTTCACCGAGGTCGAAATAATCTCTGTGGTAAATCACTAAGCCATTTTCGAACTTGAGTTGACTGACCCCTTTTACCGAAACAGCTCGACCACCTTTAAGTTTTGGGTGCTCTAGCGTCATGGTCCAAGCCAAAAATGCAGTATCTTCTACTTGCTGCTGATGCTCTATCTCGAAGCTGCAGGTTTTGACGTTGGTATAGAGGCTATCGAAATACTTTTCCAGTGCAGGCCATCCTTCAAGTCGATGTGCAGCGTCCTCGAAAACAACATCTTGGTGGTATATCGTCGTCAAGGAATCCAAATTGCTTTTTTGCAAATTGGCATAGACATTGGCCACCGATTGAACGTCCATAATTACTTGTCCTGTTAGATTGTGTTTTTGACACGCTCTCTAGTTGAGAACGATTGTCTCTCTTAACTATGGGACTGTTTACGTAGCGAATTTTAAATAAGATCAAAAAAAGGCTTGGTATAAAACCAAGCCTTTTCAAAAGTATAGACCAATTTAACGCATTGTTTTATTGAGCGTATTACAAATTTCTTAGTGCATGAATACGTTTATCCAATGGTGGGTGCGTCATTAGCAGTTCAGACATGGTCTGTTTACCATTTATCCCAAATGCCATCATGCTTCCTTCAAGCTTGGAATCATGACTAACTTTAAGGCGCTCTAAGGCGGCAATCATTTTTTCCTTACCAACTAAATGTGCTGCACCCGCGTCGGCGTGAAACTCGCGGTGACGTGAATACCAACGAGTAATAAAGCTTGCTAAGAAGCCAAAGATTAACTCGAGCACAATGGATACCGCAAAATACACCATGAAGTTGGTGCCTTCACCTTCTTCCTCATCATTGGACGCAACTGCGTTAGCAATCAATCGCGACAAGAAAATTACAAAGGTATTTATCACACCTTGCATTAAGGTCATGGTCACCATATCGCCATTGGCAATATGACTCACCTCGTGAGCTAACACAGCTTCAGCTTCGTCACGTGTCATGTTGTGTAATAGGCCTGTTGACACGGCAACTAGCGACTCGTTCTTCTTCGCTCCGGTCGCAAAAGCGTTGATATCAGATGAGTCATAAATGGCGACACTTGGCATTCCAATTCCAGCTTGCTGCGCTTGTCTTGAAACCGTTTCCAGAAGCCAATGCTCAGTTTCGTTGCGTGGACTTTCGATAACCACACCGCCAACAGAGGCTAAAGCCACCTTTTTTGACATCAATAAAGAGATGAACGCACCACCAAAACCAAATACCGCAGCCATCACAAGCAGACCTGACAAACTGCCGGGTTGCATACCCGTCACTGCATAAACAATATTTAACGCAATACTTAAAACCAGTATTACGGCAAGGTTAGTTGCAATAAAAAGCATTGCGCGCTTCATTCATTTTCTCCAATGTGCGTGATGTTGAGTTTGTTTAACTAAGGTGTGGCTTGTCGCCTTTCTAGCGTAAGTCTCAGCTACCTTTATATTGTTGGCGCTGACGCACGATACGCCAAGTTATAAATGGCTTCTGTGACAGCTAAATTGCAACATTTAATGTCAGCCGCCGCATTCGACCCATTAGACTTTGGTCTTATTGTTACATCTTGGAAATGAACTATATTTAGTTCGAAATGACTTCCATGGGACAAAAGGACAACATCATGGTAGAAACTAGCAACTATCAAATGGCTATTGATTTACTTTGCTGCCACCTTGGCTTGTCGGAAGAAGAAGCTAGGAAGCAACTAGGCATTGCTGATCAAAACAAAGCAGAGCAACACATCGCGGAAACACAACAAGCCCTAATGGGACTGACTGCCGAGCACTAATCTATGCTTTGTTTCGGGTAACTACCAACTTGCTATAGCTAAAATTAGTGACCCAAATCATCACCCAAACAAAAAAAGCTGCCTTGGCAGCTTTTTTTGATCGCGGTAAATACTAGAGCTTCACTATTGATGAAATGTCGATAAAACCCGACAAATCGACACTATTCGGGTCAATTAAACGTGGGATCTCACCTAATAATGGGGCTGGAAGGTTTGCCTTCAAGAAGGCTATGTTCTCTTGATAGTGTGGCATGTCAGCATCAACGCAATTCGCGACCCAACCGATTAGTTTTACTCCATCGTTGCTAATGGCTTCTGCCGTCAGCAAAGCATGATTTAGACAACCGAGTTTGACGCCAACCACTAGCACAACAGGCAGTTGATGCTTTTCAACCCAAGTTGACAAGCTTTGCTCTAAAGTCATCGGAACTCGCCAACCACCCGCGCCTTCAACGAGAACGTAGTCAGCTTTGCTTTTGAGCTTTGCCAGCGACTCATCTAATACACTCACATCGATAGCAACGTCATCGATGTCTGCCGCGATGTGCGGCGAAGCGGGCGCCGTCAACGCAATTGGATTGACCAATTCATAGGGCACTTCGACCGAAGAGTCTGTTTGCAAGTGCAAAGCATCGTCATTTCGATTGCCTTCTGGTGTCGTTTCACAACCTGCAGCAATTGGCTTAAAGCCTACGGTCTTATGCCCTCCTTTCACTAGTCCCTGAAGAATCGCTTTAGAGACAACCGTTTTTCCCACATCAGTGTCGGTACCAGCGATAAAAAATGCCTTACTCATTTTGTTAATACTCCATAGGCAACGTGATAGGTAGCGGGTAATAATCCATTTTCATGGCGAAACGCCTTATAGCAGGACTCCAATTGAATCAAATCGGATTTAGTTAATTGACAACTACCTCCGGTACGATCAACCACCAAGTTCGCGCCGATTCCTTTAAGGTCTCTCATTAGTGACACTGCGCTCGAATAGAAAGTGACGTGTTGCTGCAGCCCAACATTTCGTTTAGAAAACTCGCACTGTTCGATTTCAGCTTGAATTAAATCTGCTGTTTTAAAACGATTGACATGTCTTTGATTATCAACATTTTGCCAAGACGAGTTTAATTCATAAAGTGAGCGATCGGCTAAAGTCGCAACCGCCACCATGCCACCAGCTTTTGTCACTCGGCGAGCCTCACTTAGTGGCTGAGATAGGTCTTCACACCACTGCAATGCCAAGCTCGAAAAGACAAAGTCGAACTCATTATCTTCAAAGGGCAAACATTCGGCGTCGGCCAATCGATAGTCTGCTCGACCACCACAGCGGATCTTTGCCTGCTGTAACATTTCCTCAGACAAATCCGCACACACTACCTGTGCGCCTAATCCAATAAGGACTTCCGAGAAGTACCCCGTCCCACAACCAAGGTCTAGCACCTTTTTACCTTGTAGATTTGCAGGTAGTTTTGAGATGAGCTCGCGCCCTACCTGCCTTTGTAGTTCGGCATGATTGTCGTAACTTTGCGCCGCTTTTCCAAATGACCGGGCTATAGCTCGTTTTTGTTGTGTTAGGTTGAAGGTGTGTAAAGGCTGCTGACTCACATCCTGCAAAGGTTCTAATTCTAACTGCATATTTAAAACCCTATCCTTTCAGATAAGTGCTTGGCTAATAACATGATGTCTTCTTTTTCATGATTAGCAGATAAGGTAAACCGGATGCGAGACGTACCTTTTGGCACGGTAGGCGGTCTGATCGCCGTTGCCCATACACCAGCAGACTTTAACTCTTGTGCTAACTGACAAGTTACTTCGCTGTCACCAGTAATAATTGGTTTAATTGGAGTATTGGTTTCCGCAACTCCCGCTATATCACCGCATTGATCGTGATAGAAATGGCTGAGTTCCAATAACTTATCGCGGCGCCATTGTTCATTTCGAACAATATCGATAGCTTTGGTTAGTGCTACGGCCTGAGAAGGCGGAATGGCCGTTGAATAAACGAAATGACGAGCAAACTGTTGTAAGTACTCGACGGTATCTTCACTCGCCAATATCGCCGCACCGGAAATCCCCAGCGCTTTGCCAAAGGTAACCACTAGCATATCGGGCTTTACACCGAATGCATCGATACTTCCTCTACCTTCGTGACCCAATACCCCGATGCCATGGGCATCATCGATAACCCAAGCCGCCTCATGTTGTTTGACCAAGGTCTCTATACACGATAGAGGTGCTTGGTCACCGTCCATACTAAACACGCCTTCGGTGACCACAAGGGTTTCACCTTCAGCGGTTTGCTTATTTAACTGCGAAGCCAAATGAGTGAGATCGTTGTGCTTAAAGCGCTTCATAGTAGCAGGCGAAAGAGTTCCGGCTTCTATTAAAGACGCGTGATTAAACTTGTCTTGCAATAGGTAATCTTGCTTGCTCAATAAGCTAAACAAGAGCGCTTGGTTAGCTGAAAAACCCGAGCCAAATAACAAGGCGGCAGGGTAATCTAGCCACTCACACAACGTATTTTCAAGCACTTGGTGAGCATAGCTTTGACCTGTTACTAAAGGAGAAGCGCCACTGCCACTACCGTATTCATCGATGCCTTTCTGCCAAGCGCGATTGATGTCACTGTTATTTGCCAAGCCCAAATAGTCGTTGCTCGAGAAATTGAGCCAACGTTGGCCGTCCTGAATTAAGAAACGGCCGGTATTCTGCTCGAGCGGAACAACTGTTCTGGTTAATCCAGTTTCTTGACGTTCATTGAGTGCTTGGCTAATTCTTGCCTCAAACGCTCGCATCGTAAAACAGATCGTCTTTGGTTGGACGAGCAGCAACACGTTCTACCACTCGATCTAATAATTCGTTTTCTTCAATCTCGTCTGGCTTTTGTGATACTTGCTGGCTATTAATTCCCAACTTGGCAAACAGCTGCATATCTTTATCTTCAGAAGGGTTTGGTGTGGTGAGAAGTTTGCAACCATAAAACACGGAGTTAGCACCGGCCATAAAACACAGTGCCTGCATTTGCTCGTTCATGTTTTCACGACCCGCAGAAAGTCGCACTGCTGATTCAGGCATCATAATACGCGCCACTGCGATTAGACGAATAAAATCAAATGGGTCAACATCATCAACGTTTTCAAGCGGCGTACCCTTCACTTTAACTAACATGTTGATAGGCACACTTTCTGGGTGAGTCGGCAAGTTTGCGAGCTCGACAAATAGACCGGCGCGGTCATTTACGCTCTCGCCCATCCCAATAATGCCACCGGAGCAGATTTTCATTCCAGCATCACGAACGTGAGAAAGCGTGTCTAGCCGGTCTTGATAAGTACGAGTGGTGATGATGCTGCCGTAGAACTCCGGTGACGTATCCAAGTTGTGGTTGTAATAATCTAAGCCTGCATCAGAGAGTTCTTTTGCTTGCTCTGGCGTTAACATACCCAAAGTCATGCAGGTCTCTAACCCCATGCCCTTTACGCCTTGAATCATTTCTCTTAAGTGCGGCATGTCTCGAGCTTTTGGATTTTTCCAAGCCGCGCCCATACAAAAACGCGTTGAGCCAGCGGCTTTTGCTTTTTGCGCAGCGTCAAGCACACGTTCCACTTCCATCAAACGCTCTTTTTCAACATCGGTAGTGTAGCGGGCACTTTGCGGACAGTACTTACAGTCTTCAGGACACGCGCCCGTTTTGATAGACAACAAGGTACTAACCTGCACGTAATTGTGTTGTTGGTATTGACGATGAACCTGCTGCGCTTCAAACACTAGGTCCATAAAAGGCTTATCCATTAGCTCGCGAACTTCTTGATGAGTCCAGTTATGACGCACTTCCACACTAATTCCTTTGTATCGTTATTATAGCTTGGCTAGTCTACCCATAGCCATTACACTGTCAACCTAAAGAAAATCACAAAGTTTACATTTGGTTATTTTTTGAGCAATTAAATGAAAGTTGATATTGAGTTCGACAAGAAGCATCTGTGGCATCCCTACACTTCTACCCTTGAACCTCAACCTTGCCTGCCAGTGGTTGGTGCAGAAGGTGTCTACATTGAACTGGAAACAGGTGAAAAACTCATCGATGGTATGTCGTCATGGTGGTCAGTGATACATGGCTACAATCATCCCAAACTAAATCAGGCGCTTCATCAGCAAGCCGATGCTTTCTCCCATGTGATGTTTGGAGGACTCACCCACCAGCCTGTTATAGATCTCGGCAAAAAACTTCTGCAGCTTGCACCCGATAACATGCAGCATGTATTCATGTGTGATTCAGGATCTGTGGCTGTCGAAGTGTCATTAAAAATGGCACTGCAATACTGGCAAGCCAAAGGAGAAAAGCGCAGCAAGTTTTTGACGTTACGCCACGGTTATCACGGTGATACTTTCGCAGCAATGTCCGTTACAGACCCTGATAACTCAATGCATAAACTTTACAAAGGTTTTCTCCCTGAGCACATTTTTGTTGATTCCCCAACTTGCCTATTTTATGAGGAATGGGATCCAGCAGATTTAGACCAGTTCACACAAGTTCTAGAAAACAATCGAAGAGAAGTTGCTGCGGTTATTTTGGAGCCAATCGTTCAAGGCGTTGGCGGCATGCGTTTTTATCACCCACAGTATCTTGCTGGTATTCGCGCTCTTTGTGACCAACATGGAATTTTGCTAATTGCGGACGAAATCGCGACGGGTTTTGGTCGTACCGGTAAAATGTTTGCAGTTGAACATGCTGACATTCAGCCTGATATTCTATGTCTTGGCAAAGGGTTAACGGGAGGCTACATGTCGTTAGCTGCAACCTTAACCACATCAAATGTCGCTCATACCGTATGTGGTGGCGAGGCAAAATGTTTTATGCACGGACCGACATTTATGGCCAACCCTCTGGCTTGTGCTGTCGCCAATGCCAGCCTAGAGATCTTGTTGCAAAATAAATGGCAACAACAAGTAAACAACATTCAAGATTGGTTTACTGAGTGTCTAACCCCGCTACAACATTTTGATTTGGTTAGAAATGTCAGAGCGTTTGGTGCCATTGGCGTGGTTGAAACCCATTTTCCTGTTGATCCTGTCGCAGTACAGCAAACTTTTGTTAAGCATGGCGTATGGGTACGCCCGTTTAGAAACTTGATATATATGATGCCACCGTACATCAGTGAAAAGCATCATATAGAGAAGCTTGCCAAAGCCGTTGAGGCCATAGTTTCCGACCAAAAGCACTTTAATCAGTGAACCTCTATGCCCACTTAACCTGATTAATCTGCTATCATCGGCGCCGATTTGAAAGAGGCGCCGCATGATCAATCCTAACGTCCAAAAAGCGATTAAAAAAAGCTACCAGAACCTTCAACATCAACTGGACAACTTTGTACCAAGACGAGCACAAAACTATCTCGTTGCTGAAATCGCTAAAACGTTATCCGGCGAATACCACAAGTCACAGCGCATGATTGTTGCCGAGGCTGGAACAGGAATCGGAAAATCACTGTCCTACCTAATGGCAGCAATTCCAGTTGCGATGCAAAATAATCGCAAAGTAGTGATCTCAACAGCAACAGTCGCACTGCAAGAGCAACTAATTGCTAAAGACCTTCCCCTCTTTAAACGAATTTCTGAATCCGACTGTCAGTTTGTGTTGGCCAAAGGACGTCACCGCTATTGTTGCCGAGAAAAACTGGCTCAAGCCAACGGCATGGACGCGGCTCAAATTGCGATGTTTGAGCAAAAACCGAGTGCACAAACGGGAGAACTTTTAAAAGAGCTCTACGATGCTCTATCGAGAGGTAAATGGGATGGCGAACGAGACTCATGGCCCACGCCCATTGATGACAATATCTGGCAAACTATTGTCAGCGATAGAATGACATGCAGTGCCAGCTTTCCAGCCCATCGCGACTGTCCTTTCCATCAAGCACGCTCTCGAATAGACAAATGTGACGTCATCATCGCCAACCACAGCTTGGTCATGGCGGATGCTGCACTTGGCGGTGGTGTTATTTTGCCCGAGCCTGAAAATACGATTTACGTGTTCGATGAAGCACATCACTTGCCAACCGTTGCCCGTGAACACTCTGCTGCAGCGGCGAGTGTCAAAGGTAGTATGTCTTGGTTAGAACGCTACAACAAAGCCCTAGACAAGTTGTGTGGGCTCGCTGAAGAAAAACGCGTATATCGCTATAAAGATACCGTTCGCGAGTGTATTCAAGACATCATTCCTAGCCTATCAGAGCTTCAAAGAGTGCTCATTGGTTTTGAATACACAGAAGGGACTAACCGATTTGAAAATGGTGAGCTTCCAGAATGGTTTGAAAACAAGTCACTTGAACTCAAAAACAGCACGCAAAAACTCGCTCAAGCATCAGGAAAGATCGCGGATTTAATAGGCGAGCGATTACGCCAAGGGGAAATTGGCAAACACCTTGGCGAACCTGCGTTGGCTGAAATCGGTTTTTTCTTGCAACGCGTCGATAACCTTCATGCCGTTTGGCTTTTGATGGCAGAGAAACACGAAACCAGCTCAGCCCCCCTTGCCCGTTGGATAGAACAAGTTCCAGATCAAAATGATGACCACATGGTTCATGTATCTCCAATCGAAATCGGTTGGGAGCTTGATCGTCAAATCTGGAGCCGCTGTGTGGGCGCAGTGTTGGTTTCAGCGACCATGAGAGCACTCAATTCATTTACCAGCTTTTGTATCCAATCTGGCATTAGTACTAAGCCAGAAGATGGCACACAATTTTTGGCGCTCGCCTCCCCTTTTGACTACCCAGGACGAGCGACCCTAGTGGTTCCTAAAATGAAGCACGAACCGCAACACCCAGATTTTAATGACTTGTTAGTAGAAACCATTCCTGATTTGATCAAGGAAAACAGCGGCAATTTGGTACTCTTCTCATCCTATTGGCAAATGAACAAGGTCGCCGAACAGTTAGAGAAACTGTTCAAAAACAAAACGTGGGGGCTTCAAGTTCAAGGAAATAAGTCACGCGAAGAAATCCTCGCTACGCACAAGTCTATTTTGCAGTTTGGAAAAACCTCTGTGCTATTTGGAACGGGCAGTTTTTCAGAAGGCCTGGATTTACCCGGCAAGCTCCTGGAAAACCTTATCATTACTAAATTACCTTTTTCTGTTCCTACCTCGCCTATTGAGCAAGCTCATGCCGAATACGTGGAGCAACGCGGTGGAAACCCGTTTATGCATATCTCAGTCCCAGAAGCGAGTAAGAAGTTGATTCAATCTGTAGGTCGCTTGATGCGTAAAGAGCAAGACTCTGGTACAGTCTACATACTCGATCGGCGGTTAGTCTCAAAACGCTATGGGAAGGCATTGCTCGACTCACTACCCCCATTTAAAAGAGAAATTCACTATTAATTGAGTTTCTCAATATAACTAGAAGAATAATTGTTTATGGAAATGCTTGACCCGACAATTTTTGTCGTGATTGCTCTCGTCGCGTTTATTGCTGGGTTTATTGATGCCGTTGCCGGTGGCGGCGGTATGTTAACCGTACCCGCATTGCTATCTCTCGGCTTACCGCCTCATGTCGCCCTTGGTACCAACAAGCTGGCTGCAACCTTTGCTTCATCTACGGCGGCGTTCACCTACTACAGACAAAAGCTATTTAGCCCCGAATTTTGGAAACGGTCTTTTATCGCCACGTTTATTGGCGCGGTAATCGGTACCTTAGTGGTCGACGCCATTAGTACTGAATGGTTGGAAAAAGCACTGCCTCTTGTCATTTTGATTGCCACAATTTATTCGGTCTGGCACAAAACTCCGCAGGGTGAAGGCACCACCCTTCCTAAAGTGGGTGCAAAACTGTTCCGTAGACAATACATACAAGGTGCAACACTGGGCTTTTACGACGGTGTAGCCGGGCCGGGAACAGGCGCATTTTGGACAGTCAGTACCATGGCGCTCTACCGTTTAAACATATTGCTCTCTTCTGGTGTCGCGAAAGCGATGAACTTCACCAGTAATTTTACCTCGCTGATCACTTTTGCCATATTAGGCCATATTGACTGGATGTTAGGTTTGACCATGGGTGTGTGTGTCATGCTTGGTGCCTATGTAGGCGCGCATTCTGCCATTCGATTTGGTGCCAAGTTTATTCGACCCGTGTTTGTCACCGTCGTATCTATTCTTGCAGTGAAATTGGCATATGACGCTTGGATCATTTAGATGAGTGATTTCAGCCAGTTAGAAGCTCAGCTTCAACAGATGAAAACTCAAGCTGCTCAGCTCGATAGAATGCGAGGTGAGCACCGCTTACCGCTATTTGATGAACGTTTATTTCGTTGTTTATCTCGCCTAATGACACCTTGCGTCGACGAGACTCTGTCAACGCTGAAAACGTTAATGCGAGAAAAAGACAGCGGTTTGCTAACTGGGCCAAGAGCCGAATTTCTAACGGAGAAGTTACTGGCGCAAACAGCGGCATTACAGCGAGAGCTTGCTACATCTGAACTTCGCAAAAAAGAGCCCAAGCATAGCCACTACTATCGAAAGCCAATAAACGAGCTTTATCAAGAGATGGCGCAACATCAAGAGTGGGAACGTAGACTGGTTCAACTATTAGATGAAAAACAACGAGCATTGCAAACTGCATCCTTGAGTATGCAAGCCTCGGCTCAACAAGCTGTGCTACAGACGGAACAAAGATTAAAGCGCTGCCAAGAATCTAAACTCAGAATAGAAAAACAAATCACCTATCGCGAGAGGAATCAATGATGGCTAATGACTCAGCAAATGGTTTGGAAAATGCGCCTGAGCACGTCAAACTCGCTGTGGATTTGATTATGTTACTTGAGCAAAACCAAATCGACCCTGCAACCGCCTTGCAAGCAATAGATATCGTGAAACAAGACCTCACGAATAAACTCACCAAAAGCTAAAAACCCAGAGCTAGCTATGTATTCCGTTACTTTTTCTTGGCAAGACTTTCTCGCTAAACACTGGCACCAATCGCCGACCATTATTCGTGGTGGATTTGCCAACTTTATTGATCCTATTTCACCAGACGAAGTCGCAGGACTTGCGCTTGAACAAGATGTAGATTCACGATTTATCAACAACGCTAATAACCAGTGGCAGGTTGAGCATGGTCCTTTTGACGAATCTCATTTCGAATCGCTACCAGAGTCGCACTTTCAGTTGGTTGTGCAGGCAGCCAACCACTGGCATCCAGACGTTCACGAATTTGAAAAAGCATTCGACGAGCTACCTAAATGGTTATTTGATGACGTTATGGTCTGTTTCTCCGCCCCCAAAGGCGGTGTCGGACCGCACATTGACCAGTATGACGTATTTATTGTTCAAGGTATGGGTAAACGTCACTGGAAAGTGGGCGCAAAAGATATCGGCCAATACCAAGAAAAAGTCAGTGGTGGCGCACTAAGACAAATCACTGGCTTTGAGCCAATTATTGATGAAGTTCTAGAACCCGGCGACATTTTATACATTCCACCCGGTTTCCCTCATGAAGGCGACACGTTAGAACCCAGTCTCAGCTATTCCGTTGGCTACCGTTCTCCCAAAGCGCAAGAGTTGTTTTCCAAACTCGCTGATTACTTAATCTCTGAAAACGCAGGCGATGTTCACTGGCACAGGCCGGGAGACGTTAGCTCACAAACTACTACAGCAATAGCATCCGACCATTTGTCAGATTTAAAAGCCATGCTATTGAACCTAGTAGAAGATGAAACTAAGTTAAACCAAGCAATCGCACTTGGTCTAAGTGAATCGCGCCACCATGTTGATTTGATTCAACCTGAACAGCCTTTTACATGGCAAGAACTGTCAGAAGCGCTTGCGCAAGGTGCTAGTCTTGTAAAAACCGCTGGCCTTAGAGTTCTCACTCTTCCAAAAAATCAAGACTCAGTATTCATCAACGGTGAGGCCTACGCTCTTGCTCCAGATTCCGAACTGAAATCCTTTGTAGAACACTATGAACTAAAAGTGGAACAACTGGTTGGGCTATGCTCAGAAGATCAACAAGCATTAGAATCTTGGGTTAACGAAGGGTATTGGTATCTGCAGTACTAAGTGAGTTACATAAAAAACGCAGCGATAACGCTGCGTTTTTTACAAAGAGCTTTACACTTTAAATTGGCCGACCAATTTCTGCTGCTCCGAGGACAACCTACTGATTTGTTGGCTGAACCCTTCAGATTCTTCAGCTTGGCTTAATATCTGCGCGCTCAAGTCTCGAATATTGCTGACACTTTGATTCACTTCACCAGAAACCGACTGCTGCTCTTCCGCTGCTCTTACAATTTGACTGTTCATGTCATTGATAGAAGCAATAGCATCATGAATATGTTGCAGTTCGGTCGACGCAAGTTTCACTTTTTCTGCAGCTTGACTGGCCGATGCATTACCGTCTTGGATAGCAGAAACCACATCTTGTGTCCCTTTTTGAACATTTTCGATAACAGTACGGATTTCTTCTACTGACTCTTGAGTTCGGCTAGCAAGGTTTCTTACTTCATCGGCAACCACCGCAAAACCACGACCTTGCTCACCGGCACGAGCCGCTTCGATAGCAGCATTAAGCGCCAACAAATTAGTTTGCTCTGAGATGCCCTCAATAACGCCCAAGATTTCAGTAATGTTGGCATTGTTAGTCGCGAGTTCTTCAACCACAGGAACCGCATTGTTCATTTTTTCAACCAGCATGCGCATTTCTTCTTCAGAAAGCTCTATCACTGAGCGACCAGCCTGCGCAGATTCACTTGCTTGTGTAGCAGCCTGTACCGCAACTTCAGCATTCTGAACCACTAAGCCAGCCGTTTGTGTCATTTCTTCTGACGCGGTAGCGACGAGATCCACCTCTTTAAACTGCGCTTCGCTGCTGCCTCTGGTGTGTTGGACCGCTTTGGCGGAGTCTTGAGTAACAGATACAATGTCATCCGTTGCAGTGATTACCTGAGAAATCGTGCCTTGCAGCTTGTCTAAGAAAGTATTAAAGCCTGTCGCGAGCTGCCCTATTTCATCTTTGTTTTTGACATCGAGACGTTGTGTTAGATCGCCTTCACCTGAAGCAATATCGTCAAGACGTGTCACTACTTCCCTGATCGGTTTCACCAAACGAGTGGCGGTTAACCAAATTGCCAATAAGCCAACCACAACTAAAATCAGGCCAGTAACTAGTTCCGACATAATGCCAGCTTCCACTTTGGCACTAATAACAATATCGAGGTTAGTGGCATCTTCTACCACTTTAGTTTTTGGCATATCAAATTGAATACCCCAAGTCTGATTCGCGACAGGAATCGGGGCAAAAACAGTAAGCCAGTTGTCATTCCAGTGAGTTTGCACTGAGCCGCTAAACAAATCGTTGGTAAGCTGATCCGCTGTGGTCGTTTCACTAGTAAAAGCAGTACCGATCTGACGCTCAGTTTCATCGCTCGCGATCAAAGCACCATTCATAGAAACTAGATTGACGTGCCCTTCTCCATTAAATAGCGCTTGGTCCGACTGACGAATAAACTCGTTCATAGCATCTAAACGTAAATCAATGCCAAAATAACCAATAGCAACTGTATCGACGATAATTGGTACTGAAATTGACGAAACCAAGAAGCTACCATTGTCATCTTGGGTTATGCGAGGGGTGGTAATACAGGTAGAGGCGCTGGCAATCGGGCAAAAGAAGCGTTCACTATCGCTGTCGCTTTTTATCGCTTTTTCACTAAGTAAGGCGGAGACAACATTCTCACCATTCGAAGCTGTCACCCAATATGGTGCGAAACGACCAATTTCGTTAGAACCAACGTATTCTGCACCTTCATAGTTAGTATCTTCACTATCGAGCATGTTTGGTTCAAACACCAGGTATGCCCCGTGAATGGCATCAAAATCGAGAACCGCTTTACGTGCCATTTGATCCAATGCGGTACGCAGCTCCTCACTATCTCCAAAATTTTCTTCGCTGTTGGTTTTTAAAAATAGTGCACTAGACGCTAACATTTCAGCACGATGTAATGCCTCTTCAATGTACTTGCTCACTTCGGTGGCATTGTACAAGGCACGCGTTTTGAGCAAATCTTCAGATTTGCTAGTCACTGATTCGTTGCTTAAATCGCGGATGACCTGTTGATTATTCGACGCGTTGAAAATCGAAAATCCGATTAGCGACATAGAGGTAACTAATAAACATAAACCCGCTAACAGGGTAATTTTCCATTGAACAGAGAGAGTTCGCATAGTACTTCCTTTTCCGCAAACACCAGTTGTAAATATAGGCCACTGCCTCTTAGCCATTACAGCACATTGACTCTAGATATCAATGGCATGGCGTCTCGTTTATCACAATAATTTAACAGTAGCTGAATATTCATACGGATTAGTGAAACAAGACAATTTCAATCCCAAATTGACCTACTTGTATCGACCTATGTTAGGATTATCTTTAACTCTAAATCGTAGGTTTTTCTTATACATGGGGAATTATTGAACCTAGCTCAACTTCTCCCTAAAACTACTGAAAATCCGTAAAGCGACATCAACCAAATTCGAGTTCGTCACAGTTAAGGACCTGAAATGAAGATAATTTCGTTCAACATCAATGGGCTAAGAGCTCGACTACACCAACTTCAAGCGTTAATTGACAAACACCAGCCAGACGTAATTGGCTTGCAAGAAATAAAAGTACACGACGACGCCTTCCCTCTAGCAGATGTTGAAGCCATGGGTTACCACGTGGAGTTTCACGGGCAAAAAGCCCACTACGGCGTTGCAATGCTCAGTAAGCAAAAGCCTTTGTCGGTTCAGAAAGGTTTTCCAACCGATAACGAAGACCACCAGAAACGTATGATTATCGGTAAGTTCCTTGATGAGAATGGAGAGGAAATAACAGTACTTAATGGCTATTTCCCGCAAGGCGACAACATCGAACACGAAACCAAGTACCCGTACAAACGTCAGTTCTACACTGATTTAATGACCTATCTAAATGAATACCACACTAACGAAGAACAGGTAGTGGTTATGGGCGATATCAACATCAGTCCGATTGATGCTGACATTGGCATTGGTGAGCCGAATCGCAAGCGTTGGTTAAAAACCGGTAAATGTTCATTCCAGCCAGAAGAAAGAGAATGGTTGGCGACATTGCTTGATTGGGGTTTGGTAGATACGTTCCGTCAACTTCACCCAGAAGTAGACGATAAGTTCTCATGGTTTGACTATCGCTCTCGCGGCTTTGACGACAACCGTGGTCTTCGAATTGACGTCGTGCTCGCAACACCTAGCTTAGCGAAAAAATGTGTTGAATCCGATATTGATTACGAATTGCGTGGCATTGAAAAACCCTCTGATCACGCTCCAATTTGGTCAACATTCTCTTAGTTTTGGCTTATACAAATCAAAAAGAGGCGTTAATCGCCTCTTTTTTGTTTGTATTGTACCGTCCTAAATAAGGTTGACACATTCCCAACATGAAATTGGAGAGTGTCATGAAATCAACAAGTAAACGAACCCAGCGAGATTATTCTCTTGCCTTTAAATTGGCGGTTGTTGACCAAGTAGAAAAAGGAGAAATGACCTATATACAAGCCCAAGAGCGATATGGAATCCAAGGTCGGTCCACGGTCTTGGTTTGGCTTCGTAAGCACGGTCGTCTAAATTGGTCTAAAGGAATAGAGAAACCAAACACAGTAGGTAATGATATGTCTGATTCTCCTTCTGCTCATACTCCTGAACAACGAATAAAAGAACTCGAACAACAACTTGAGGAAACTCAACTGAAAGCGGACTTCTTTGAAGCGGTCGTAAAAGTCATGGATAGAGATTTTGGAGTTCGAATCTCAAAGAAGCGCAAAGCCGAGTTATTAAGGAAAAAACGCTCAAAAGACTCACAGTGACGAAAGCTTGTCAGTTTATTGGCATTACTCGGCAGGCATTTTATAAACGTTGTACGTCAGAGCGTCAGCGAATTCGGAAAGAGCAGTCTGTCATTGGGTTCGTCAAAGAGCAACGGATTCAACATCCTCGCTTGGGAACTCGCAAGCTCAAACACTTACTCAGTCAACATAACATTGATGTAGGACGGGACCATTTGTTCTGTTTGCTAAAACAACACCGTCTATTGGTCCCCAATCGTAGGGCTTATCATCGAACAACCAACAGCCATCATCGGTTTCACTGCCATCCAAACTGCATCAAAGAAGGCATGGTTCCAACGAAACCGGAGCAGCTGTGGGTCGCTGATATTACTTACTTGGCAACGCAAACAGGAAATACCTATCTCAGTTTAATCACCGATGCCTACTCAAGGAAGATAGTTGGGTATCATCTCGATGACAATATGAAGACACAAACAGTGAAGCGCGCGTTCCTGAAGGCCTTGAAAAATCGACGCTACGAGGGTGAGCTTATTCATCACTCTGATAGAGGTATTCAATACTGCGCTGAGGAATATCAGTCATTACACAGAAAATATCATGTGAGGTGCTCTATGACAGATGGATATGATTGTTATCAAAACGCTCTAGCAGAAAGAGTGAACGGCATCTTAAAGATGGAGTACTTACTGAGTAAGCCGAATGACTTGAATGAAGCAAAGAAAATGGTTGCCGAGTCGGTAAAACTCTATAATGAACAGAGACCACATACAGCTTTAAATTACAAAACGCCCGATGAAGTTCACCGAGCGTTTTAACCAAAAGTGTCAACCTATATCAGGACGGGACATATTCAAGATGTACGAATACGGTTAACTTTGTCTTGGCTTCATATAGGCTAAGAATCGTTTCTCTGCTTGTTTAAAACAGAACAGAATTACAAAGGTAAGAGCCATATAGAACATACCCGCTGCCAAGAACGCCTCAAACGGTGCATAAGTACGGCTATTAACCAATCGCGCGGCTCCCGTCAGATCTAATATTGTCACAATCCCAGCTATCGCACTGCCGTGCAACATGAAAATGACTTCATTACTGTATGCTGGCAATGCTCGGCGCAGCGCACTAGGCAAAATAATGCGGCGATACGTTAGAAACTTACTCATACCGTAAGCTTTCGCAGCCTCAACTTCTCCTTTTGGAAGACCATTTATGGCACCGCGAACTATTTCAGCTGTGTAAGCACCGGTATTTAGGACAAAAGCAACGAGTGCACAAAACCAGGCGTGTTCCCAAAGTGTTCCCGGTACTTCAATAAACTGAGCGATTCCGTAGTAGATCAAGTACAGCTGAACCAACAATGGAGTACCACGGAAAAAGTAGATAAACAGCCAAGACGGCATCCACAAAATAGGGTTTTTACTATTGCGAGCAATACCCATTGGAATCGCAACAAATAAGCCAATAAACAAAGACACGGTAACTAACCAAGCTGTAGTCCAAAGGCCATCAAAATAGATAGGTAGGTTGTCCCAAATGATCGAAAAATCCATGTCCTACCTCGTATGAATACTGTATTTGCGTTCAGCAAGCTTGAGTAAGCCCGTCGACACGCTGGTAAAGAACAAGAAAACGATGGCGACTACCATATAAAAGGTAAATGGCATTTTAGTTGAGCCGGCAGCTAAAGCACCAACCCTTACCATATCTTCCAAGCCAATAATTGATACTAATGCAGTGGTTTTCAGCAATACCAGCCAGTTATTACCAAAGCCCGGCAATGCATGACGAATCATCTGCGGGAAAAGAATTCGTCCAAACGCCAATGATTTACTCATCCCGTATGCTGTTGCGGCCTCGAGCTCGCCTCGGTCAACCGCCATAATGGCTCCGCGAAAAGTTTCTGCCATGTAAGCACCGAAGATAAATCCTATGGTAAGCACACCGGCAAAGAACGGGCTGACATCGATGTAATCAGGAAGATAGGAAGTCCACTCATGGTCAGGGTTACGAGAAGTAAACCACTCGTTCAACCATTCATTGATTCCGTAGAGACTGTTGTTTAGAAGGATCTGACCACCGAAAAAAATCAGCATCATAAGGACGAGGTCTGGGATACCGCGAATAATGGTCGTATAGAGCGTTGCGATACCATTGCCTATTCTTGAGGACGACATTTTTGCCAGTGCACCAAGAATACCCAATACCACAGCAACAAGCAGAGAAAGTACTGCGACTTGAATGGTTACCAAGGCCCCTTGGAATAAGAGATTTTCGTAACCTTTTAGATCTAACATTGGTTTGTTCCTAACCCAAAAACAAAACAATGGTCATCAACGACAGCGTGGAACACGGTTGATGACCATTGCATTAGCGATTACTCGCCGTAAACGTCGTACTTAAAGTACTTAGCTGCGATTTCTTGGTAGATACCTTTTTCGCGTAGTGCCAAGATAGCTTTATCAAGCGCTGAAGTCAGGTCTTTGTCTTGCTTACGAGTTGCAATACCAAAGCCGTCGCCAAACCACTTAGGATCGGTTAGTGACGGACCAACAAACTCATATGCGTCGCCGCCTTCTGCATCAAGAAGACCAGATTCTAGTGCTGAAGCATCACCCAACACAGTAGCGATACGACCTTCTTTCAAGTCAAGATACGCGTCATCAAATGTACTGTAACGTACTACTTCTGCTGACTTGTAGTTATCTGTCACGTAACTGTCGTGAGTCGTTGAGATTTGAACACCAATCTTCACACCATCTAGATTGTTGAAATCGATATCCGCGCCTTTTTTCGCAACAAACTTGTTAGGAATAAGAGCGTATTTGTTGGTGAAGTCGATTTTCTTTTTGCGTTCTTCAGTGATAGACATGCCTGCAATGATTGCATCGTATTTACGAGCAAGCAGCGCTGGTATGATGCCATCCCAATCTTGCTGAACCAGCTTACATTTGACCGCCATCTCTTTACAAAGCGCGTTTGCAATGTCTACATCAAAACCTTGCAAGTTACCTTGGTTATCTGTGTAGTTAAATGGAGGGTAAGCACCTTCAATACCGAAACGTACTTGCTTCCATTCTTTTGCTTGTGCTACGCCTGAAACTGCGGTTGCTGCTAACGCTGCAGCAATAAACCATTTTTTCATTTCCTAACTCCTTTTTGGATTTTTCTTATTGAGGTATTCAAAGCCTAGTAAATAGAAGAGATAAATTGCTTTAATCTCTCCGATTTAGGCTGAGTAAATAATTGTGCAGGATCACCCTGCTCTTCCACCAACCCTTGATGTAAAAACATAACGTGGTTGGATACATCACGGGCAAATGCCATCTCGTGGGTTACCACCAGCATAGTACGGCCCTCAGACGCCAAATCTTTCATTACGCCCAGAACTTCACCGACGAGCTCAGGATCTAATGCAGATGTTGGCTCATCAAACAGCATAACTTCAGGGTCCATGGCTAGCGCTCTGGCTATGGCGGCACGCTGTTGTTGACCGCCGGACAAATGCCCAGGGTAATAGTCTTGACGTTCTAACAAACCAACTTTATCAAGTAGGTGCTTTGCATTTTCTATTGCCTGAGCGCGAGGTACGCCAAGTACGTGGATAGGCGCTTCAATGACATTCTCTAATACAGTTAAGTGAGACCACAGATTGAAGCCTTGAAACACCATGGCTAGGCGAGAGCGAATACGCTGAACTTGCTTTTCATCAACGGGCATAGCCTCACCTTTGCGGTTTGGCTTCATCTTGATCAATTCACCATTAACCCAAATCTCACCGTCCGTAGGGGTTTCCAGCAGGTTGATACAACGAAGAAATGTACTTTTACCCGATCCTGACGATCCGATAATGGAAATCACATCACCTTTGTGAGCGTCCAACGAAATGCCTTTCAACACCTCGTTATTGCCGTAAGTTTTATGCAGTTCCTTGATACTCAGCGCGGGTACCACTTGATTCATGCGCTTGTTTCTCCCTGATTTATCACTGCTTATATTGAGTTTATGCAGTACAAATTAGCACTGAGACCAATAACATGCAACAAATTATTAACCTAAATTATTCGACTAATCAGTTACATTGTATGACTAAAAATGCGTTCTACAGCTTAATATTGCACTATTTTATTCAAAAAGAATATTTACCAAGGTTCATATCTTTGTTAATCGAACAACCTGTTATCATTGTCATTCATTAACAACTTTATTCTCTATAAACACATAATTAGGCAGAACTTTTAGTCGGAAACTAGCCCACTAAAGTGAAATAAATTTTCATATAAAGACCAACCCATTTCAAAGTTCACCCGAAATTACGTAGCAAAATTACACAAGTCTCACTTTGGTGATCTAAATCAATCATAGGCCAAAACAAGCACGTTAAACTCCCAGTCATAGTGGTATGAGTTGGCTTTTATCTCCATTTCAAGGGCTTTGTTTTCACCCTTACATTTCATTTTGCTAACCATACTCGAAGAATAAATAATTGTTTTTACGAGGAATCTATGTCAGAAGCCGTCAAATCAAACTCAGCGGGCTCAGATGTTGACAACGATAGCTACGCTGCCAAACACCGCCCTGCCTCCGAGTTTGCTAATCGAGCAGATTACCTGAATCATGAACTGCAAATAATGAAGCCGCGTCGCTATGGTCTTAACTTGCCTGGGCGCGACTTTAGATTTGAACTTGAAGACTTGGTACCGGCACTTGCTGGAACAATCGGCATTATTGCGATGTATTCAGCAGTAATGATGTCTTGGGCTGATGGCCTCACCCAAGCTTGGGACCACGTGAACCTAGGTAAAGAGTTTGCCATTGAAGTCGCACGTGTCGAGATGCTGTTCCCTGCCCTTTTCTTCTGTGTTATCGCCTCTGGCTTTATCAACCCAAGAGCGAACTTGGCCGGTAACCACGGTCCAATGATCCCGCTTATTGGAGCAATCGCACTAGCGGGCGCTCACCCACTAGCACTTGCGATTCTTCTTGGCGTATTCGGATTGATTTTAAGCTACCTAAAAGGCGGCTCAAAACTCGTCAACCTCACCTCGGAAGGAACTGCTGGCGGATTGTTAATATTCCTTGGCTTTACCGGAACCATGAGCCAAATTGGCGCGATTCAAGATTGGGCGACTGGGCTACAAACTGCAGACAGTGCCGCCGGTAGTCTTGGCTATATCGGATTAGTGGTGTTAGGCGTCAATATTGTTCTTTACGCTTTCCTTGCAAAAATCAATATGCGTTGGCTAGCCATCCCTGTGTGTGCATTCACCGGTTTACTTCTTGCACTCGCGTTTGGCGCTGGTTTTGACCTTCAATTCGAAACTCAAATGGGTCTTCCTAACTTGAACCCTGTTTACTGGTGGGGCAGCACAGAGTCAGGTTGGCAATTAGGTCTACCAACAATAGAGCACTTCATTGCATCACTGCCGTTCGCGATCTTAGCCGTAGCAATGTGGTCACCAGACTTCCTTGGTCACCGAATCTTCCAAGAACTGAACTACCCAGCAAAAACTGAAAAAGTACTCATGGACGTTGATGACACCATGACCATGTGTTCAGTTCGCCAAATGGTAGGTACGGCACTTGGTGGCGGTAACATCACCTCTTCTTGGGGTACTTACATGATTCCTGCGGCCATTGCAAAACGCCCTATTCCAGGCGGTGCAATTATCCTTGGTGTACTAGTCATGGCCATTGCCATTCTTGGTTTCCCAATGGACGTTGCAGTTTGGCCTCCAGTCATGCGTGTTGCGCTACTTGTAGGTGTATTCCTGCCTTTGCTTGAAGCTGGTATGCAGATGGTGAAAAACACCAAAGACTCTCAAGCTGCTGGTATCTGTATCTTTGGTTCCGCTGTCGTTAACCCAGTGTTGGCATGGGCAATCACTATGCTGCTCGATAACAACGGTTTAATCGGTGACAAAGAGCGCGCAGCGAAACTGTCTTTCGTCGATAAAGTGGTTATCCCTGGCGGTGTGTTCGTTATCTGTTTAATCGCCATGCTGGCAGTCGGCATGCTTGAAGGGCAATACGGTATCCCTGCCTTCCTATAAGTCGACTAGACTCAACGGGTGACAACTATGTCACCCGTTTTTATTTGGATTTTTTAACTTTTATTGATTTAGTTTAAGTTTTGCAGATTATTTTTATCTTACTGTAGAACTCAAGGAACAACAGATAGTCTGAGTAATTAGAAGAACACACCAACTTACAATGACAATATCTATAGTTTTGTTCGGGTAGTTCAAGACGATACATATTGTTATTCATAAAGAGTGTACCGCTCGCTTCGGCGAATCAACTGGCTCAACGGTTTGATAGGTACGTGTTTTTTCTACTAAGAAAGGTAGGTATGTCATGGCAGAGCAATTTGCTAAAGCTTGGGAAGGTTTTGCTGAAGGTAATTGGCAAAACGAGGTTAACGTTCGCGACTTCATTCAGAAGAACTACACGCCATATGAAGGCGACGAGTCTTTCCTAGTTTCTGAAGGTACTGAAGCAACAAACAAGCTTTGGGCTAAGGTAATGGAAGGTATCAAGCAGGAAAACTCTACACACGCTCCTGTTGACTTCGATACGTCTGTTATTTCTACCATCACAGCTCACGATGCGGGCTACATCGAAAAAGATCTAGAGACGATTGTTGGTTTGCAAACCGACGCTCCTCTTAAGCGCGCCATCATCCCTAACGGTGGTATCCGCATGGTTGAAGGTTCTTGCAAGGCTTATGACCGTGAGCTGGACCCACAGGTTTCTAAAATCTATTCAGAGTACCGCAAAACACACAACGCTGGTGTGTTTGACATCTACACACCTGACATTCTTAAGTGTCGTAAATCTGGTGTTCTAACTGGTCTTCCAGATGCCTACGGCCGTGGTCGTATCATCGGTGACTACCGTCGCGTAGCACTTTACGGTATCGATTTCTTAATGAAAGACAAGCTTGCACAGTTCACTTCACTACAAGAGAAGTTTGAGAACGGTGAAGACTTGCAAATGACCATGCAGCTTCGCGAAGAAATCGCAGAGCAGCATCGTGCACTAGGTCAAATGAAAGAAATGGCGGCGAAATACGGCTACGACATTTCTCGCCCAGCTGAAACTGCACAAGAAGCAATTCAATGGACTTACTTCGGCTACCTAGCAGCTGTTAAGTCGCAAAACGGTGCGGCAATGTCTTTGGGTCGTACTTCTACATTCCTAGACGTCTACATTGAGCGTGATATTGCAGCGGGCAAAATCACTGAAGTTGACGCTCAAGAAATGATCGACCACTTCGTAATGAAACTGCGTATGGTTCGTTTCCTACGCACACCTGAATACGATGATCTGTTCTCTGGCGACCCAATCTGGGCAACCGAATCTATGGGTGGTATGGGTCTTGACGGACGTACGCTAGTTACGCGTTCAAACTTCCGTTTCTTGAACTCTCTATACACTATGGGTCCTTCTCCAGAGCCAAACATCACGGTTCTTTGGTCTGAGCAACTACCGGAAGGCTTCAAGAAGTTCTGTGCAAAAGTATCGATCGACACATCTTCTATCCAGTACGAAAACGACGATTTGATGCGTCCAGATTTCGACTCTGATGACTACGCAATTGCGTGTTGTGTATCTCCGATGATCATCGGTAAACACATGCAGTTCTTCGGCGCTCGTGCCAACCTTGCTAAAACACTTCTTTACGTTATCAACGGCGGTGTTGATGAGAAATTGAAGATGCAAGTTGGACCGAAAACTGAACCAATGACTGACGAAGTTCTGGATTTCGACAAAGTGTGGTCTGGCCTAGACAACTTCATGGACTGGTTGGCAAAACAATACGTTACTGCATTGAACGCTATCCACTTCATGCACGATAAATACAGCTATGAAGCGGCGCTAATGGCACTCCATGACCGCGATGTTCGCCGTACTATGGCGTGTGGTATTGCTGGTCTGTCTGTAGCTGCTGACTCACTTGCTGCTATCAAGTACGCAAAAGTGAAACCAATTCGCGACGAAGACGGTGTAGCGGTAGATTTTGAAATCGACGGTGATTACCCGAAATTTGGTAACAACGACGCACGTGTTGATGACATCGCATGTGAGTTGGTTGAAGTGTTCATGAACAAGATTCGTCAGCTAAGCACTTACCGCAATGCTGTACCTACTCAGTCTATCCTAACTATCACTTCAAACGTGGTATACGGGAAGAAAACAGGTAACACGCCTGACGGTCGCCCAGCAGGTGCTCCATTTGCACCAGGTGCGAACCCAATGCACGGCCGCGATGAGAAAGGCGCGGTAGCCTCTCTAACTTCAGTAGGTAAACTGCCGTTTGCTCACGCTAAAGATGGTATCTCATACACCTTCTCTATCGTGCCAAACGCACTAGGTAAAGACGAGGGTTCACAGCGCGCTAACCTAGCGGGTCTGATGGATGGTTACTTCCACCACGAGTCTGATATCGAAGGTGGACAACACTTGAATGTTAATGTTCTAAATCGCGAAACACTTGAAGATGCGGTCAAGAACCCTGACAAGTACCCACAATTGACCATTCGTGTCTCTGGCTACGCAGTACGTTTCAACTCGCTAACCACAGAACAGCAAAAAGACGTCATCGCACGTACGTTTACTGAATCACTATAAGAGATAGTGTTAGTTACTGGCCCCGCGGATGCGGGGCTTTTTTTGTTTAGCGAAATCTCCCACACCAGCTTACTGAGACCCACCGCACAATTTTTTGTTTATTTGAAGACAAGTTGCCAACAACTACTGCAATTACAGTAATATGGCATGCCTAATTTCCAGTCGCCATCAGCAAGTTTTATGCGCAAGTTGTTACCAGCCCTTTGTTTAGCCTTTAGCTCAAGTTTATATGCCAACACACCTTCTACTGTGTATTTGTCAGTTGAAAACGATGGTATTTATGGAACAGATAGAGATTACACCAGCGGTATCTTTCTAAGTTACGCAACCGGCGGTTTCAGTCCGGGATATTACACCAAACCATTCAGCCTTCAGGCTTGGGGAATCCAATCTCTAGACAAAGCAGAGTTTGTGTTGGGACATAAGATGTATACACCCAACGATATTTCCACCACCACGCCTGAGGTCAACGACAGACCTTACGCTGGCTACTTGTTTGGTGAACTTAATTATCTGAGCCTGAGCCCTAGCCTAGCGCAAAAGTTCAACCTTACCTTAGGAACAACTGGTGACCGTTCGCAAGCAGACTTTGCTCAAGATATCGTGCACGCGATTGTTGGCTCAGATGATCCGATGGGTTGGAAATATCAGATTGAAGAGAAGTGGCTCGGCAATGTTGGCTACGAGGGTCAATTTGCAATGACGCGCTCGAGTGGCTTTGAAATTTCTAATATCTCTAAGATTAATTTGGGCAATGCCCGAAGTGATGTTTCCACTGGCTTTATGTTTCGTTACGGACACAACCTTGAAGGTAACTTAGGCGCGGCAACTATCTCGTCAGAGAATCCATTTAGACCAAGTATGATCAGCGACAATCAAGGCGCTTGGTTTGTCTTTGCTGGAATTGAAGGTCGCTACCGTTTTAACGACTATTTGCTCGAAGGACCTAGACCTGGTATTGCTAACCCGTCAGCGTATCCGGTCACTTTAGAACCGCTGCAAGCGTCATCTGTTCTGGGATTTGCGTGGTACAACAACCACTTTGGCGCTGCAGTAACTTCAAGCACCCAATTACCTGAGTACAAAGAAGCGCAAAGCACTGTCTACAGTTCTGCGAGTTTGAATCTATTCGCCTTTTACTAGAACCTCGCCTAGCGCTTGGTTTTTCCCATTCTCTTTAGCTTTGTAAAGCCAATCATCCGCTAAGCTAAAGATTGAGTCTGGATTTTGGTTATCATTCGGAATAGTACTGACTATTCCGATTGATACCGTCACCATGGCAAATTTTCTATCTAAGTATTGCGGAAAATCACTGCAAAATTTGCGCAGTAGGCGATGACTTTCGTCTGGGTTTTGTTGACCAATAATCACAGCAAATTCATCGCCGCCTAAACGCGCAACAATGTCACTGCTTCGTCCGAAGCTCTCTTTTAATCGGCCAGAAAAGGTTTGCAATACCTCATCACCCGCAAGATGGCCATACACATCGTTTACTTCTTTAAAACCATCGAGATCAAACAGCGCTAATGTCAGAAAAGTTTGATTGCGCTTGTGGCGATACCACTCCTCTTCAATTGCTTCCTCATAGGCTCGTCGGTTTTTCAATCCGGTTAGCATGTCCTGTCGTGCGGTCAATTCAAGTTGTTGATTGAGTAATTCGAGCTCACGAGTTCGCTCGGCGATTCTCTCTTCCAACGACGCGTTCACCTGCAACAAGCTTTCTTGGCTAGCAATACGCGATACCACTTCACCGACGTTGTAACAAAACAGCTGAAACAATTCTTTTTGCTGATTGGTAAGAAGGCGGTGACGAACCAAATTATCGGCGCAAATCATGACCACCACTTCCCCGTTTATCGCAACCACAATACAAGCATTCCAACCTATGCCGACCTTTCGCCGCTCTTGATACAAGGGAACACTGTCTAGGACAATTAGTTCGTTAGGGTTAAGAAACGCCATGTCGGCTAACTGAGTATTCGGTTTGGGCATCGAAAAACCCGTTTCATCGATAACGTTCCCGTCAGTATCGACGCCATAAGTTCCTCTGAGTAAATCCCCATCTTGGAGAAAGATACCGACTCTATCGATATCTAAATGTTCAACGGTGAATTCAACCGCAATTTTGCATACCTCGATTGTGGTTCGGGCACTCGACATTAGCCCTAATGCTTTGCTGAGCAAACGTACTCGAGAGTTATGACGGATTTCCACCAAGAACCTAGCAATCGTTTTAGCAAAAATCGTTAGTGCTTCGTTCAGATGCTCTTGGTACGCTTCATGGCTTATCAGGTTATCCATAGCAAACCAGCCCAGCGCTTGGTCTTCATGTCTGAGTACCACCATTGCATTCCAACCAAATCCGGCAGGCTGCTCCTTGTGATATAGGGTGATGTCTTTTTCGACATGAATAATGGTAGATGTGTTCGAGAGTGCCTCGATAAATGGATCCGCC
Organism: Vibrio sp. ABH4_348; assembly: GCF_056159765.1. Lineage (NCBI taxonomy): Bacteria > Pseudomonadati > Pseudomonadota > Gammaproteobacteria > Vibrionales > Vibrionaceae > Vibrio > Vibrio sp. ABH4_348. The sequence goes on from NZ_JBSWVW010000001.1 coordinate 1,696,071, forward strand.
AGTTGGTCGTATCCATAGGCATCGCGCCTCTCATCGATAAAACTGCCCGTTGGGTCAATCCCATAGACGCCGTGATAACATTCGTCTCGATTGTCGATAATAAATGCCGCCGCGCGATCAATACCGAGTTCACCGTGAATCAACTCTACGCTTTTCTTTAGAAGCTCAAATTCTGTTCGGCATGCAGCCAACTCCGCAAGCCCGGTGGCGACTCTCTCCATCGCTTGGTGTTTTTGTGTTTCGTCTTGCAATTGGCGCAGTACTTTACCGTATTGCTTATCTATGGTTTTTCTTGCCTGTTTGGCCGACATTTCCGCATGTTGCAGACGCCAAAAATTCTGCAGAACCGCTGAGAACATACGCAGCTCAGAATCACGATGCGTCATCGGAGAGTCTGGGTCGCAATACAAGAGTAAAGATGCAGAATCGTCTTTGCTGTTTGCGAGTCGACAAGCGAAAATTTTGGAGCCAGCTTGAGTCAACATATCTGCTGGCAATAGCTTGAACCCAGTTTGACGTGTCATTAATGAAAACCATTGCCAAAGGTCACCCTCGCCTTTAGACAACATGTCAGAGGTTAAGACTTTCCCACTAGAGGCGTGGCAAATCTCATTTTCCGCTGGTCGGCAAACTTGTACTCCCTGAACAGGCAAAATCGAATGCAATTGCTCGCAAAAATTGGATGCGAAACTCAATGGTGATGAGTGAAAAGCATTCAGCTGTTGCAAAGTCGCCGCGGCATGGCTCAGGGTGTCAGGCATAGATCGCCCTAAAGTTTATTAATAACTAAATTAATAATAGCAGAAGACTAGGTCACCCTTTTTTATTAAATTATCAGTTGCTTGTTATTGTCTTGGTATAAACTTGAACTAGAATCACAAACGCTCTGAGAGCACGACTCAAAATACCACGACTTTTGCGTCAAATTTCAATAACATTTGCTCATTCAAAGGTTAGCTTTGGTGATCATTTCAGCGGTAGCGCACATCTTAAAATCAAAAATATTTGTAATAATTAAACTAAATTTGATTTGAATGCTGTATTACCCCTACTAATTGTCATAATATAAGCTGTGTTTAGGTTAGTGGAAGTAAACAATGTCAACACTGGGTCGAATTCATTCTTTTGAATCTTGTGGAACAGTTGATGGACCGGGTATCCGTTTCATTGTTTTCCTGCAGGGTTGTTTGATGCGCTGTAAATACTGCCATAACCGCGATACCTGGGATACTCACGGTGGACGTGAAGTCACGGTAAGTGAAATCATTAAAGAAGCGAGATCCTACCGGCACTTTATGAACGCCTCTGGCGGTGGCGTAACCTGCTCAGGTGGGGAAGCCATGTTGCAACCAGAGTTTGTACGTGATTTTTTCAAAGCCGCTAGAGAGGAAGGTATTCACACTTGCCTCGATACCAATGGTTACATTCGCCGTCATACTGACGTTATCGATGAAGTATTAGATAACACAGACCTAGTGATGCTCGATTTGAAACATATGAAAGACGAAATTCACCACGATTTTATCGGTGTTTCTAACAAGCGTACTTTGGACTTTGCTCGTTACCTACATAAAATCGGCCAAAAAACTTGGATTCGTTATGTCGTAGTTCCTGGTTACACTGACGACATAGAGGCGGCTCACATGCTCGGTGACTTTATCAAAGATATGGACAATATCGAAAAAATTGAGCTACTTCCGTACCACAAATTGGGTGCTCATAAATGGGAAGCCCTTGGCTTTGATTACCCGTTAGAGGGTGTAGATCCACCAAGCAAAGAAACCATGGAGCAAGTGGTTGCGATCCTAAGCGAGTACCACGATAACGTTAAGTATTAGGGTGAATTGAACTACAACAAAATCAATGTTGTGATGAAATTCAACGCTCAATCAGCCAGAAGGTTGCCATAACTATGCTGGGAATACTGTTTTGGATATTAACTCCGATGCTACTGTTACTCACAGTAAGTGATGTTCGACAGGTATTCCTTCCTAAACTTATTGCAGAAAGGCGTTTTCAACACCTGACCTTTGCCACTATCTTCATCCTCTACCTGTTGTGGATTACCAAGGCGGGAATCAAATCGGATTTAGACTTACATTTTTTAGGTCTCACCGCGTTATCTCTGATGTATGGATGGCGAGTCGCACTGTTGGTTGGCTTTATCGTGTCCTCATTGTTGGTCCTATTTCAACAGTTACCCGTCACTCAGCTTGCCCACTTTTTTATCATCTCCGTCGCACTACCAATTGGGATCAGTTACTTCACGTTTGCCAAGAGCTATCAGTATCTCCCGCGAAACATCTTTGTATTCATTTTTGTCGCTGGATTTTTCAATGCGACGCTAACAGCAAGTTTGCATTTAATTGTTAATGCGAGTACGCAACTATTGATGAACCACCACACCCTCGACACCATCATCGACCATTATCTTATTTTCATCCCGCTGATGGCACTTCCTGAAGGACTGCTTAACGGTATGGCACTTGCTATGATGGCAGTGTTTAAACCAGAATGGCTGCGAGTTTTCTCCGACAGAGCTTACTTATATCCCAATCAAAACGACGATTCCTGATAAGCAATCGCTCCAGAAACAAGTAGCACGTCTTTGCTGTGTCTTTTTTGACGATATCCACTAAAACCTGTGATCAGATCAAATTGAAAGACGAGTAGCAACGTTACTCTAACGTTAATGAAACGCTGAATTAGTAAAGAGTGAGGTTCCTATGGAAATGACAAACGCACAACGTTTGATCCTGTCCAATCAATATTACTTAATGTCTCAACTGGACCCAGAGAACTCAGATAAGTATCAACGCATGCAAACCATTGTTGAACGCGGCTACGCACTTCAAATTAAAGAACTTTCAAGCGACTTTGGCTGCATCACCGAGCACGTTTGCCAAGAAGTACTCAACACCATGGAAATGCACCATGCGATGCAGGAATCCAATCGCATGCTAGCGGCTGATGACCGCGAGTGTGTCGACCAACGTAGACTACGATTTTTGGGGTTCGATGCGGCAACCGAATCCAACCTAGTTAACTACGTGCGTTTCCTTACCGAGTCAGAGGGACTATACCCACAATTTGAAAAAGACGAACATCACTTTAACAGCCAAGTGCCTATGTTAGAGAAATACCGCCGCATGCTCACGGTTTGGCAGAGTTGCCCTCGGCAGTATCACCTTTCTCCGGCTGAACTAAACAAAATTTTCAACGCGTAATGTTTTAAGCCAGCCGAATATAAGCAACATGTTATTGGGTCAATCTGTTCAGATTGGCCTTTTTTGTCGCTCAAATTTGGTATTTTGAGCCGTTTTGTACTTTTTTAGCCATGCTTTATGCCCCCTCTCAATCATCACGTATTAGCAATTAAACACATATTTTTTAAGCAGAATTGCTAAAGCCAACTAGTCTTAAGTTAGGACGGATTGGTTATCAAACGTCATCGTTTGTCCAAATGACAAATTGAGAGGGAATCGAGCATGAGTATTTTTGACCATTATCAGGCCCGCTACGAAGCGGCGAAAGACGAAGAAATGTCTATCCAAGAGTTTTTGCAGCTGTGCAAAGACGACAAAAGCGCTTATGCCAATGCCGCAGAGCGGTTATTAATGGCGATTGGTGAGCCCGAGCTCGTCGATACCGCGCAAGACCCAAGACTCAGTCGAATTTTTTCAAACCGCGTCATTGCGCGCTATCAAACTTTCAAAGATTTCTATGGCATGGAAGAAGCTATAGAGCAGATTGTGTCTTACCTAAAACACGCGGCACAAGGTCTGGAAGAACGCAAACAAATCTTGTACCTACTTGGGCCTGTTGGTGGTGGTAAGTCATCGCTCGCCGAGAAACTTAAAGCATTGATGCAGCAAGTACCTATATATGTTTTATCTGCTGATGGTCATAGAAGCCCGGTTAACGACCATCCGTTCTGCTTGTTTGATGTAAATGAAGATGGCGACGTGCTCAAAAAAGACTATGGTATCGATAACCGTTACTTACGTTCTATCATGTCACCGTGGGCGGCAAAACGACTGCATGAATTTGGTGGGGACATAACGAAATTTAAAGTCGTGAAAGTTCGACCATCTATTCTTGATCAGCTTGCAGTAGCAAAAACAGAACCGGGGGATGAAAACAACCAGGACATCTCATCCTTGGTAGGTAAAGTGGATATTCGACAACTTGAACACTTTTCTCAAGACGACCCCGATGCATACAGCTACTCTGGTGCCCTGTGTAAAGCTAACCAAGGTTTGATGGAGTTTGTCGAAATGTTTAAAGCGCCGATTAAGGTGCTGCATCCTCTGTTAACCGCAACTCAAGAAGGCAACTACAACGGAACTGAAGGGCTTTCTGCACTGCCATTTGACGGCATGATTCTCGCTCACTCTAATGAATCCGAATGGCAAAGCTTTAGAAATAACAAAAACAACGAAGCGTTCTTAGACCGTGTTTATATCGTCAAGGTACCGTATTGCTTGCGCGTATCTGAAGAAGTCAAAATTTACCAAAAACTACTCGATCATTCTGAGCTCTCTCAAGCCCCGTGCTCACCAAGCACGCTCGAACTTCTATCGCAGTTTAGTATCCTGTCTAGGCTAAAAGATCCTGAAAACTCTTCCATTTTTTCCAAGATGAGAGTGTACGACGGTGAAACTCTGAAAGACACAGATCCAAAAGCGAAAAGCTACCAAGAGTACCGAGATTACGCTGGTGTTGATGAGGGTATGTCTGGCCTTTCAACTCGATTTGCCTTCAAAATCTTGTCACGCGTGTTCAACTTTGACCAAACTGAAGTCGCCGCCAACCCGGTACACCTGTTCTATGTAATAGAGCAACAAATCGAGCGCGAACAGTTTCCTCAAGAAATGGCCGAACGGTATTTAGAATTCCTCAAAGGCTATCTAGTACCGCGATACGTCGAATTTATTGGCAAGGAAATTCAAACCGCATACTTAGAGTCCTACTCCGAGTACGGTCAGAATATTTTCGACCGCTACGTCACTTATGCGGACTTCTGGATTCAAGATCAAGAATATCGAGACCCTGAGACTGGTCAGCTATTTGACCGCAGTGCGCTTAACGCTGAGCTGGAAAAAATTGAAAAAACCGCGGGTATTAGTAATCCAAAAGATTTCCGCAACGAAATCGTCAACTTTGTCCTACGTGCCAAAGCAAACAATAACGGTGAAAACCCAGTTTGGACCAGTTACGAAAAACTTCGCACTGTCATCGAGAAGAAAATGTTCTCGAATACCGAAGAGCTGCTACCCGTTATCTCCTTCAATGCCAAAACATCTTCTGAAGATCAGAAGAAGCATGACGACTTTGTCAATCGCATGATGGAAAAAGGCTACACGGAGAAACAGGTGCGCTTGTTGTCTGAATGGTACCTGCGCGTTCGCAAATCTTCATAGTGGACAATCAATACGTTGGGCCAAGGACTTCTGGCCCAACCCTTTGAATTCCGCTGCACTGGGGAGGAGCATATGGCCCAATTTATCGATAGGCGTTTGAACGGCAAGAACAAAAGCGCCGTCAATCGCCAGCGCTTTTTGAAGCGCCATAAAGAGCAGATTAAAGATTCCGTCGCAGATGCGGTCAATCGACGTTCAATTACCAACACCGAAACGGGTGAAGACGTTTCTATTCCATCGAAAGACATTACCGAGCCGATTTTTCACCAAGGTAAAGGTGGTTTTAAAGAACGGGTTCACCCGGGTAATGACCAATTTACGCGCGGTGACAAAATTGAACGACCTCGCGGTGGTGGTCAAGGTGGTGGTTCTGGAGAAGGTGAAGCAAGTGCTGATGGAGAAGGCCAAGACGAGTTTGTCTTCCAGATCTCTAAAGACGAGTATCTAGACATCTTGTTTGAAGACCTCGCGCTGCCAAATCTTGATAAAACCCAAATCAACAAAATCACTGAGTGGAAAACCACAAGAGCCGGTTATCAGACTGCAGGGGTACCTGCCAATATTGCCATCGTAAAGTCGCTGCAACAGTCATTCGCGCGCAGAACGGCAATGACCGCAGGTAAAAAAAGAAAACTGAAAGAGTTAATGGAAGAGCTTGAGCTTCTTAAGAAATCGGAACCCGCACAACCACTTGAAGTTCAGAAGTTAAACGACGAAATCGAAGTATTGCAGAGAAAAATCGATGCGGTGCCTTTTATTGATACCTTTGACCTGCGCTTCAAAAACTACGAGCGCCGCCCTATTCCATCGAGCCAAGCGGTTATGTTCTGTCTAATGGACGTGTCTGGCTCGATGGACCAAGCCACCAAAGACATCGCCAAGCGCTTTTATGTCTTGCTGTATTTGTTCTTAACTCGGACCTACGAAAATGTAGAAGTGGTTTTCATTCGACATCACACCCAAGCAAAAGAAGTCGATGAACACGAGTTTTTTTACTCTCAGGAAACAGGGGGAACCATCGTCTCCAGCGCTCTGAAGCTCATGCACGAAATTGTGGCCGACCGCTACCCCGAAGCACAATGGAATATCTACGCCGCTCAAGCTTCGGATGGTGACAACTGGGCGGATGATTCGCCAAGGTGTCGTGAACTTTTAGTGAAAAAGCTATTGCCGGCTTGTCAGTACTACTCGTACATCGAAATCACTCGTCGCTCTCATCAAACTTTATGGCACGAGTATGAAAAGCTTGAAGACACCTTCGACAATTTTGCAATGAAAAACATTAAGGATGTCGAAGACATATTCCCCGTTTTTCGGGATTTGTTTAAAAAGGAAACCGCTTAGGGAGGCCGGCTATGGCAACAAAAACTCAGCGCCGCACTAAGAAGAAAAATCATTTACCCGATGGTCCAGATTGGACCTTCGATATGCTTGAGCGATACCACACGGAAATAAAAAGGGTTGCCGCCCAATACCGATTAGACACTTATCCTAACCAAATTGAAGTCATCACCTCCGAACAAATGATGGATGCGTACTCCAGTATTGGTATGCCTATTAACTACAACCATTGGTCTTTTGGCAAAAAGTTTATTCAAACCGAGCAAGGCTACAAACATGGGCAAATGGGGCTCGCCTATGAAATTGTTATCAACTCAGACCCGTGTATCGCATATCTGATGGAAGAAAACACGGTAACGATGCAAGCCCTTGTTATGGCTCATGCCTGTTACGGCCATAATTCCTTTTTTAAAGGAAACTACTTATTCCAAGCCTGGACCGACGCCAGCTCAATTATCGATTATCTACTATTCGCCAAAAATTACATTTCTGAATGTGAAGAAAAATACGGGACACAAGAAGTTGAAGACCTATTGGATTCCTGTCATGCCTTAATGAACTTTGGCGTCGACCGATACAAACGGCCCGAAAAAATTTCCATAACAGAAGAGAAAGCGCGCCAAGAAGAGCGAGAGGCTTACCTGCAGTCGCAAGTAAATGATTTATGGCGCACGGTGCCCAAGTCCGATGTGAAATCCGAAAAATCCAAAGTGCGCTTCCCCACTGAACCACAAGAGAACATTCTTTACTTTATAGAGAAAAACGCACCTTTGTTGGAACCATGGCAACGAGAAACCGTTCGAATCGTTCGCAAAATTAGCCAGTATTTCTATCCACAAAAACAAACCCAAGTGATGAACGAAGGCTGGGCAACGTTTTGGCACTACACCATTCTCAATCACCTCTATGATGAAGGTAAGGTCAGCGAAAAATTCATTCTCGAATTTTTGCATAGCCACACAAGTGTCGTAGCCCAACCGTCTTACAACAGTCCGTATTACAGCGGTATTAACCCCTATGCGCTTGGGTTTGCCATGTTTCAAGATATCCGTCGAATTTGCGAGAACCCAACCGAGGAGGACAAGCAGTGGTTCCCTGATTTAGCAGGGTCTGATTGGTTAGAGGCGCTTCACTTCGCCATGCGCAATTTCAAAGACGAGAGCTTTATCAGCCAATACTTGTCACCCAAAGTGATGCGCGATTTTAAATTGTTTTCTGTTGTGGATGATGACCGCAAAAATTACATCGAAGTTAGTGCGATTCACGATGAGCTCGGTTACCGACAAGTGCGCGATAGATTAGCCGCTCAGTACAATTTGAGTAATTTAGAGCCTAATATTCAAGTCTATAATGTAGACGTACGAGGAGACCGGTCCCTGACGTTACAGTATGTGCCGCATAACCGTATACCTTTGGATGACAGTTACCAACACGTACTCAAACACCTTTATAGGCTTTGGGGATTCGATGTCATTCTGGAGCAAAAAAACGAGAGCGGACACAGAGAAATCATTGGCGCGTGCCCCAAACGCCAAGACTATGATCACACCATCTAACTAAGTGTTGTTCGCTAGCGTTGAAAACGTAAAGAGCGCCAAATTGGCGCTCTTTACGATTTAATCAACCAGATCAGCTGTTAGTTCCCTTTGCTCGCAAAGACTTGCCTAACTTTTTCAAGGTCTTCAGGGGTATCGACACCGGCTTCAGGTGCTTGTTTGGCAATATCGACATGGATTTTTTCACCATACCAAAGCACTCGCAATTGCTCCAAGCTTTCAATTTTTTCAAGCTGACTCGGTTGCCAATTAACATAAGTTTGAATAAAACCAGCTCGGTACGCATAAATACCAATGTGACGCTTTAATGGATTTTCTGAAGGCTCTCCAGCTTGGTAGGCGTCTCTATCCCATGGAATCGTCGCTCGGCTGAAATACAGCGCGTAACCTGACTCGTCAGTGACCACTTTGACCACATTTGGGTTACGAACATCGTCCTCGTCATCAATGTTGACTGCGAGTGTTGCCATTGGTGCTTGGCTCGACGATAAGTTATTCGCAACTTGGCTAATAATCACCGGCGGGATTAGTGGCTCATCACCTTGCACATTCACAACAATGTGGTCAGCAGGAAGTCCGAGCTTATCAACTACTTCGGCCAATCGTTCAGTACCAGACTCATGCTCTGCACTGGTCATGCACACCTCGCCACCAAAGCCAGTGACAACGCTTTCAACTCTCGAGTCATCTGTAGCAATAATCACGCGGTCGGCACCAGCAAGCTTGGCTTGCTCATAGACGCGCTCGATCATCGGCTTACCATTGATGTCTGCTAACGGCTTACCCGGTAGACGAGTGGATTGGTAACGCGCAGGAATGATGACTGAAAAACCCATTAACGTCCCTCATCCATCGACATCTGACGCGCTTCAGATTCCAACAATACAGGAATGCCATCGCGAATTGGATAAGCCAGCCTAACCGCCTTGCTAATCAGTTCTTGTTTGTCTTTGTCGTAAATCAGCTTACCTTTGCAGACAGGGCAAGCCAGAATTTCAAGTAGTCTGTGATCCATACTTCTGATTTTCCTCTCGTATTTTTGTCACGAGTTTATCTTCTAATAGTGTGTCAACGTCAGCCGTAACTGGTAAATACCACCAGTTGTCTTGGGCGAATGCCTTGCATTTTACTGCATCTTTTTCAGTCATGAACAATGTGGCATCTTTCGCTGCCAATTGAGCGATAGCATTTGAATCATAGTCTTTATGATCGGCAAATGCATGGGTCGAAATCAGCTCAACCGATAATGACGTTAGCGTGTCAAAAAAGCGCTGTGGATAACCGATACCGGCCATTGCATGAACCGATGAAAAATCTTGAACCTTGCGTTTTTCGCCACTAACCAGATTAACGGCCATATCTGGCTTGAGCGTCATTTGCCATTCGTTACCATGACAAGGCCCACCATTGTTAATTACAAAATCTACCTCTTCTAGACGAGTCACGGGTTCGCGCAGAGGTCCTAAGGGCATTAAGTGCTGATTGCCAAAACGACGTTTACCATCAACCACCACCAGTTCCACATCTCGCTGCAAGGCATAGTGCTGCAAACCGTCATCGGTGACAATGACATTAGCGTCAGGATTTTCGGACAATACGGCTTTGACAGCGTTCGAGCGATTGGGGTCAATGGCAACCGGGACTCCGGTGCGTTGTTTAATTAATGCTGGCTCATCTCCGACATCAGTCGCTTGGCAACTATCCGTCACCAATCTCGGGAAGTTTTTTGTTTTAGCGCCGTAACCGCGCGAAACCACCGCAGGGCGAAAACCGGACTGTTTGAGTAATTCCACCAGCCAAATCACTACTGGCGTTTTACCATTGCCGCCAACGGTTATGTTACCCACCACCACAACAACAACCGGAGGGCGATAAGATGGTTTAGTTCCAGATTCAAATTGGTTTCGCCTTTTGGCGCTGAGCAAACCAAAAAGCAGGCTGAGTGGTTTAAGCAGTGGCCAGGCTAGCCAATAAGCCAGTGATTGCCTGAACCAAATCTTTTCAATCAAGCTTAGTCTCCAAACTGAATTCGGTGTAACTGCGCATATGCGCCATCTTTTTCAATCAAAGTTTGGTGGTTACCGCGTTCGACAATTTCACCTTCATCCACCACAAGGATTTCATCTGCTTTCTCTATAGTAGAAAGTCGATGAGCAATCACTAATACCGTTTTGTTCTTCTGGAGTTCATCCAATGCAGCTTGAATCGCTTTTTCTGATTCGGTATCTAGCGCCGATGTTGCTTCATCCAAAATCAGCACTGGGGCATCTCTTAACAAAGCGCGAGCAATGGCGATACGCTGTCGTTGACCGCCAGACAAACTGGCACCGTTTTCACCGATAACTGTATCTAGACCATTTTCCATAGGCTCAATAAAGTCCATGGCGTGAGCTAGGCGCGCTGCATGTTCGATTTGCTCTCGGCTGTATTTCTCGGTCGCGGCGTAAGCTATATTGTTGGCAATGGTATCATTGAATAAGTGCACATTTTGCGACACTAAAGCGAAATGACTACGCAGATTAGTTAACTTGTAGTCGCGAATGTCTTGGCCATCCAATTCAATTTGACCACTATCGACATCGTAAAAGCGAGTAAACAGGTTGGCGATAGTGCTTTTGCCTGAGCCAGACCGACCAACCAGTGCCAACGTTTTGCCTTGTGGAATCGAGAACGACACATTATCCAGCGCCGGTTTTTCTTTACCTTGATAGGTAAAGGTGACGTTTTTCACATCTACTTTGCCGCTGACCTTGTCAACCACTTGAGTACCAGTATCTTTTTCAGTCTCAAGGTCCATTAACTCAAACAAAGTCTGGCTGGCCGCCATACCGCGCTGAAATTCTGAAGTCACGTTGGTCAGAGCTTTAAGGGGTCTCATCAAACCAAACATCGCTGAAAACACAACAGTAAACGTCCCTGGCGTCAGCTGCTCACGAATATCATCAAAACTGGCCAAAAATAAAACGGTCACCAACGCAACAGAGGCGATCATCTGAATAACGGGGTTAGCGATAGACTGAGCCGCGACCAACTTCATGGATTGCTGACGCATTTGATTGCTGACTGAGTCAAAGCGCTTTCGTTCTACCTCATGACCGCCGTAGCTCAGCACAACCTTGTGGCCTTTTAACATTTGTTCCGCCGAAGAAGTCACTTGACCCATGGCTTCTTGCATGTTTTTCGATATCTTCCTGAACCGTTTTGAAACAACACTGATACCCCAAGCTACAAGTGGTGCGACAACAAACAACACCAGTGACAACTGCCAACTGTTCCAGAACATCAAAACCAATAGACCGATAATACTCGCCCCTTCACGGACGATACTCACCAAGGCACGACTGGTCGCACCGGCTACTTGTTCAGAATCATAGGTAATTCTTGATAACAGTCCCCCCGTCGACTCTTTATCAAAATACGCCACCGGCATGTGCATAAACTGGTTAAAAATATTGCGGCGTATTTGCATCACCACATTGCCCGATACCCAACTCATACAATACGAGGATACAAACCCGCTCAGCCCGCGAACCAGCATCATGCCAAAAATAATAGCAGGAAGAATTTTCAGAAAGTTGGATTCCGCATCACCAAAGCCTTCATCAAGAAGTGGCTTGAGTAACGAAACCATATAGGTATCTGCGGCGGCATTAATAATAAGTGCGACAACAGCAACAGCAAGACCAGCTTTGTAGAGACGTATGTAAGTCCAAAGTCGCTTAAAAGTGTGCCAAGTTGATTTATCGTCTGAGCCAATCGGGGAAGTGTTCGTTGAGGACATATTAACCGCAGTATCTAAAAGGTTGCGCTCATTCTACTCCGTATCTAAGCATCTGCCTATACCAGGGTTCAAAACTCGGCTCTCTCTGAACGGTTACTTTGATTGAGTCATGGTAAAATGACACACTCACTTGCCCATTGACTCCGGTATCGAACCAACGGGCACCGATTTCTCGATAGCGCTGTGCCACATCTGGGTGCGGCAAGTTCCAGCGACCTGAATACGCGACTGACGCAATCGCAACATCAGGCGCCACCCGCTCGACAAAAGCATCAATCGATGAGGTTTTACTTCCGTGATGAGGAACCAAAACCACATCGCTATCCAATTCATAATCTTGCCGAATAAGGATCCACTCTCCGATTTTGGTGATGTCACCTGCTAGCAGAGCCGAAAATTGACCGTCAGTTATGCGTATAACACAGGAATGTGGGTTATAAGCACGTTTGACTTGCTTTGGAGGCCACATTGCTTGAAAAGCCAGACCATTTACTTTCCAATGTTCGCCAGCAATACAAGGCTGCGCGGAGGGAATTCTTTGGGAGGCGCGAAACCAAGTAGGTTTAAGCTGGGTTAGAATTTCGTTCATTCCACCTGCGTGGTCGAGATCTCCATGACTGACGATAAATCCTTCTAAACTATCAACACCGTGTTGGCTAAGCCAAGGCAATATAGTCGAACGAGCGTGGCTGCCCGAGTCCCAAGCGCTGCCTGTGTCATAGAGAATCCAGCGATTATCATGTTCAACTAACACTGCCAGACCGTGCCCCACATCAAGTACATGTAGTTTCCAGATGGGCTTAATGTACAAGGATGCAGAATAATAAATGCCCACCATCGCTAATATTATCGCGACCGCTCGTCGATTAAGTATTCGATGCAACAAGACCATTACGATTAACGACACTAACAACTCTTTCTCAGCCGTTTGAACATATATCCAAGACCACGCAGAGAATCGCAGCGCCCACTCTAGTGGATACAAAGCAGAGTCAATCAGTTGTAATAACGAAGTGGAGAGCTCGGGGAGAAGTGGCACCATCAGCAGCGATACGAGAACCCCGGGAATGATCAAGACACTAAAGACAGGGACGAAAATCAGATTGTAAACAATGCTGCCCACTGAAATTCCTGAAAACAACAGTGCAATGATTGGCATCATTAACACAGTGAGCCAAATTTGAATCACAAGCAATTTCGAAAACCAATGGTAGCGAGTGCCCATACTCTGTAACGAAAGCAACACACAGGTGACCGCGCCAAAGCTTAACCAAAAACTCATAGAAAGCACTGAGAACGGATCGATCACAAGAATTACCGCCATGGCAAGCATTACTTTCAGCCACACAGAGCAATGTAGCCGTATTTTCAACAGTGCTAAAAACAGTACGACCATCATGACTGCGCGCTGCGTTGGAATGGTAAACCCAGCCAAATACGAATAAACCAACGCAAAACACAAACCAGTGATCATTGGCAGCCAAAACCAACTTGGGGTCAATCTAACTAAGGCATTACCCAGTAACAAACCAAGGGTAAATGAGACTCCAACATGAAGGCCTGAAATCGCGATTAAGTGACTTAATCCACTTTGCTTCAGTTGCTCTTTTTGCTCTGGGGGTAGTTCACTTCGGTCGGCAAATGCTAACGCGAGTATCAGTCCGTGATGTTCAAAGTTTTCAGAAATGGCTGATAAGGACTGATGCCAAGACTGCTTTATAGAAGGTTTAGCGATCCAATACCAGTGCTGGTTGTGTTCCACATAGGCTTTGGCAACCACACCGATAGAAAAGTAGTATTTTTCTGCATCAAAACCGCCTTGATTTTTTATCCCTTTTACCCGAGAAAATCTGAACTTACCGGAAACTAAGTCACCTGGAAACGGTTTGAATGGCAAGGTGACTGCAATTCTACCCCTTTGATAAATGGGTAACTTTTGTCCATTTAACCAATGAACTTTCACCTGACCGCTAAAACCAGTACTATTTTTAGTAAAGTAGCTGTCAACTTCAGCAATTATGGTACTATCCAAGTCGGCTGAAAAAACGCTCTGGCTTTGATGTTGAATAATTTGAGCATGAAAAATTACGGTTAACATCCCGAAACAAAGGCCCAAGCACCATTTTCGGCACGGCAAGCAGATTCTGAGTATAATCAGCGGTATAAAAACCAAAATCCAATGCCACTGGGGCAAGATTGGACTGTGAAGCAAAGCGATAATAGATCCGATAAATGAAGCAAGAGTCCAGTAGTACCAATTAAGAGTCATCGTTATCCATGGCGAGAAAGTTCATTAAACGCTTAATGCCTGACCACAAACGCATTAAGGATCAAAAAGCGCTGAAGGTATTTGGTAAGGTGCTTTACAACCCAAATTTGTGGTGCCTTAACCGACGCTCTGCTTCTGGGGCATTCGCGGTTGGCTTGTTTATGGCATTTGTCCCTTTACCTAGCCAAATGATCATGTCTGCCGGACTCGCTATCCTTTGTGGTGTCAATTTGCCTTTGTCTGTCGCTTTAGTCTGGGTAAGTAACCCCATCACAATGCCTTTGCTTTTTTACTTTGCTTACAAAGTGGGCGCTTGGGTAATGCACACTCCACCCGTTGTATTTCAATTTGAACTCTCATGGGCATTTCTGATTGACCAAATGAGCACGATAGGCCCGCCATTTTTGTTAGGGTGCTTGATATGTGGCTTGGGTTCAGCAATGGCCGGATACTTTGCGATAAAGGGGCTTTGGCGCTATTCCGTTGTCCGTAGTTGGCAAAAGCGAGCCAACAATAAGCTCTAAACTGTCATGACAATGGTCACGAGAAAACAAAAAAAGCAGACTTTCCAGTCTGCTTTTTGTTTATCTGAAAAATGTATTAGTCAGGAGTATGAGTTATTGCAGGTGACTTCATACAAAACTCCTCTAACATTCAACTAAGACATAATTCAATTAAGACTGGCTACTTAACACAGTTGCAGGGTCAAGTTTCACCGCTCTGGACGCTGGATATAAAGTCGCTAAAGCACTCAATATCACCGAAGTCGCTACGACTAAAAACACATCTTGCCAATGCAGCTCAGAGGGCAAAAAGTCAACGAAGTAGATATCACCAGACAAAAACTGATGGCCAATGGCCGTTTCCAACAATCGAATCAGATGTGTCAGATTTAACGCAAGTAACACCCCTACCCCGGAGCCAATTAGGCTACCTATCAGCCCCGAAAACAAACCCTGATAGATAAAAATTCGTCGGACCAAATCATCAGACGCGCCCATGGTTCTTAAAATGGCTACCTCTCCGGCCCTGTCTTTCACCGCCATGACTAAGGTTGAGACAATATTAAAACAAGCGACCCCGATAACCAGAACCATCACCAAATACATGATAGTTCTCACCATTTGAATATCTCGGTATAGGTAACCAAATTCCTGACGCCAGTTCTTCAGATACACATACTCGTCTAACTGGTTGCCAACGTGTTTAACAATTTGCTCTGCCATCAATACATCATTTACTCGAACTGAAACACCAGAGACACCTTGGTCCAAATCACCGTATTGCTGAGCATCAACCAAAGGCACTAGCGCCAATTGGTGGTCGATTTGACCACTTAATTCTAGTAGCGCAACTATGGTCACTCGAATACGTTTTGGTGCTTGAACTTTGTTTGCATCACCACTTTTAGGCAACATCAAGGTAATGCGTTCTCCAATACCCACTCCCAGTAAATCGGCGATTCCTTTACCCAAAATGATTTGATTTTGTCCCGGGACTAGCTTGTCCAGACTGCCACCCACTAAAAAATGATGCAGGTCGGATACCTTTTTTTCCAGTTCAGTATCAATGCCTTTGACCTGAAGTGCTTTCATTACCGAGCCTTTTTCAGCCAATGCGGTTAATTTGACATAGGGAGCAGCAGCGATGACTCGTGGATCGCTTTCACTCGTTTCGACCACGCTTTGCCAGCGCGTAATTGGCCCCCGCACACCTTCAAATTCACCGTGCGGAATAACGGAAAGCACACGCTGATTCAACTCTCTTTCAAAACCATTCATGGCCGACAATCCCACTAGAATCACGGCGACACCAACCGCAATGCCTACAATCGACGACAGTGAAATAAAGGATAAAAGTCCGTTTCGTTTGCGACCTTTGCTAAAACGCTTGGCAATTTCTATGGCTAAAGAACTCACGCGTTAACCTCGGGCGCCAAGTCTCGGGAGTCATCGATTAGATCCTCGCTATTGCGAGCAAGAAGGCCGTCGCGCATGTGAAATTGAGTATCCATTTTAGACGCCAATTCAGTATCGTGTGTCACCACCAAAAAAGCAGTGCCAAACTCTTGATTGAGTTCGCGCATCAACTCATAAATCGTCAGTGCGGTTTTGTGGTCCAAATTGCCGGTTGGCTCATCGGCAAGTACCAAAGCCGGTCTATTGACTAGCGCCCTTGCAATGGCAACACGCTGACGCTCCCCGCCTGAAATTTCCGATGGGCGATGAGTCAATCTATGACTTAATCCTACTTTTTCTAGCAGCTGATCAGCCGCCTCTAAAGCTTGCTGTTTGGGTTTACCGGCAATCAACAATGGCATGGCGACATTTTCTCTGGCGGAAAAGTCAGACAGTAGATGGTGAAACTGATAGATAAAACCCAACTCTTGGTTTCTCAAATCCGCCTTTTGTTTGCTCGACAGTTCAGAAATATTCTGAGTTTTGAAAAATACCTCGCCGCTACACGGCTTATCTAACGTACCCAAAATATGCAATAGCGTACTTTTCCCAGAGCCAGACGTACCAATAATGGCGGCCAGTTCTCCCGTTTGCATTTCAAAGGTCACACCGTTCAAAACTTGGGTGGCGACCTCCCCTTCCAGATAGGATTTATTGACCTGTTTACAGGATAACAAACTACTCATAACGTAATGCCTCAGCAGGTTGAACTTGCGCTGCTCGATAAGATGGATAAAGGGTGGCAAGAAGGCTCATTAAAATCGCGGCTACTGTAACAAAAGCGATTTGTTGTGGATTGATGACGATCGGTAAGCTGCTTCCTGCAGCAAACAAAGCAACGCCAAGTAAATCAAGAATACTGTTTAAATTAAGTGACAGCGCCACCCCAAGCAAGCTCCCGGCTAATGCCCCTAAGGTTCCGCTTGTTGCACCCTGAACAACAAATACACTGACAATTTGTCCATCTCTCATGCCTTGGGTTTTTAGAATCGCCACCTCTGCGCGCTTTTCTACCACTACCATGATCAACGCAGAAATAATATTGAAGCCCGCAACGGCGACAATAAGACCCAACATCAGCCCCATCATGTTTTTTTCCATTCGAACCGCTTGAAACAGCTCTCCTCGCTGATCGCGCCAATCGTTCCATTGCCAACCTGATGGAATTGGGATTTGAGCCAATTCACTGACCACAAAAGGATCTTGAAAATGCAGGCGCCAACCGCCAAAGGAATCTTTTTTGTATTTGGTTAGTTTAGATACATCTCTTAAATGGCCAAACATCAACTGGGCGTCTATGTCTGAGCCTGTATTAAAAATGGCTGCAACTGTAAACAGCCGCTGACTTGGCATGCGGCCTAGTGGAGTAAACTGGCTCGCGCTAGTGACCATCAATCGAACCTGATCGCCAATGCGTACATTAAGCTGACGCGCTAAACTATGTCCCAAAATCACACGATATTCACCTTCCGACACATAACTCACTCGGCCCGCAATCATAGAACCAGACAAAGCCGCTATTTCGTCATTACCCAGCCCCACTAGATGCCCTGCCGCCAATTGAGTTCGGCTTTGCACTATAGTTTCAGTTTGAGAGATAGGTTGGGGTTTGGCGACGAGAGGCAACTGAGACAAATAGCTATCTGGCAATGATTGCTGGGTAGACTTGGCATCGGTGGGGGTAATTGTCGCTTGCGGCAACACTCCGAGAATTCGACTTTTCAGTTCATTTTCAAATCCATTCATCACCGATAAAACGGTGATCAGCGACATTACACCTATGGTAATACCGCAAGTCGACATCAATGACACGAATCGGCTAAACCTGTCCCCAGAACGTCCGCGTAAATAGCGGAGGCCTATGAACAACGATACAGGTAGCTGCATTATTCTCTCTCTAAAAACAGATTGTTGCCTACTCTACCGACTTCAACCACCGAGGTGTAGTGTTTATTGTTGCATTTTGCAGACTACTGACAGGTTTCGTCATCGGTCCATGAGATTCTAATCGAATGAGTAATTGGCTTGATTCCTGTCTTGTGATGACGATAATCATTAAAGAGCCACTTGATTCAACAAGTTGGTAAACAACGAGACGTCACTTATGAGCGAACAAGAGTATTTTACGGTCCACCAAAATCTGACGATGAATATTGAGTACCTTGATTCGGTTCAGAGCCTGCCCACTCAAACTCAGTTTGAAGCAGAAATCCCAGCTCCCTTTATTGTTGCAAGTGAATTCAGTCAATTGGATCGCACCGCGGAAGAAGCTCGTAAAGAATTGGGAAATTCAGATTTTCAGCAAGTTATCCGCTTGTTAGACAGTCAAAATTCCAAGTTAAATCTATTGCTCACCTTTATGTTGGCTCAACAAGATGACGAGAAGTTTAGAACCAAAACTCAAACCTTTGGCGCGAGCCAAATTACTTACCTTAGTTCAAGACAACCAGAACAAGGTGCTACAGCACGAGTAAAGCTATTTCTTGAACATCCAGCCGCGGCTATTTATTGCTATGCAGAAGTCGTTAAATCGCAGCCCGTGAGTCAAGACGATTCCAGCAGTTCAAATGCCAATGAATTCGAAATCACATTAAAATATTTGCTGCTGAGAGACGAAGACCAAGACTTGTTAATCCGCGCCGCGCTGCATCAACAACAGAAGCTGCTAAGACAGCGTTCGTTAAATCGAGACCAATCCTAAATCATCATGAGTAATACCCATTTTTTACAGCTGGCCACGCCCAAAGGCGCTGGCGACCATAAGTACGTCGGTAATTTAGTTGGCTCAAGCTTGGCATTGGCTATCGCTGATTACGCCAATCAATATTCAGGTCACACCTTATTAGCGGTAGCAGATCCTCAAACCGCGCTAAAGCTACTGCAAGAAATTGAACAGTTTACAGACGCTGATGTGTCACTATTTCCCGATTGGGAAACGCTGCCCTATGACAGTTTTTCACCACATCAAGACATTATTTCAGACCGCATTGCCAAGCTGTATCAATTACCTACGTCGCAATCCGGGATCACCATAGTCCCCATCAGCACCTTGCTACAAAGGCAGTCGCCAAGAGACTTTTTGCTGCAACACACACTGCTGGTCAACGTTGGCGACAATTACTCGCTAGAGAAACTTCGAATCAAGTTAGAGCATTCTGGCTATCGTCATGTTGACCAAGTATTTGGTCCTGGTGAATACGCGAGCCGAGGATCTATTCTTGACCTCTTTCCAATGGGCAGTCAGGACCCGTTTCGAATCGATTTTTTTGATGATGAAATTGATACGATTCGCACCTTTGACCCTGAAACTCAGCGTTCGATCGAAGACATGTCGTCAATTCGCTTGCTGCCAGCCCATGAATTTCCGACTAACGAAACCGCAATAGAAGACTTTAGAATTCGGTGGCGCCAACGCTTCGATGCTAGAAGAGAACCTGAGTCTGTATACATGCAGGTAAGCAAAGGCACGTGGCCTTCAGGAATCGAATATTGGCAACCGCTGTTTTTTGACAAAACCGAAACCTTATTCGATTACTTGCCTGAAGCGACACAACTTTTGACCGTGGGGGATTTGGAACACGCTATCGACCAGTTTTTGACGGACGTAGACTTTCGATACGATCAGCGAAAAGTCGATCCGCTTCGACCTTTGTTGCCACCGGACGAACTGTGGCTTAAAAAGGACGAACTGTTCTCCAACTTCAAGTCTTTGGCTCGAGTGTCGCTCAGTGAAGCACTGGTAGACAAAAAAGCAGGCCGCAGCAATTGCTCTCTTGAGAAGCTGCCAGACCTGTCTGTTGCTCATCAGAACAAAGAACCTTTGGCTGCGCTGAGACAATTCATCGAACAATACTCTGGCAAAGTGGTCTTCTCCGTTGAATCAGAAGGTCGACGAGAGGCGTTACTTGAGCTGCTAAATCGTATCAAACTGCGCCCTCAAGCCGCTGACGACCTGCAACAAGCGTTGGCGCGTGATGAAAAATGCACGCTCATCATTGGTTCAGCAGAAACTGGGTTTATTCACCAAGACCTCGACTTCGCCCTGATCTGTGAAAGCGACACACTTGGTGCGAGAGTAATTCAAAAGCGCAAGAAAGATCGCAAAGCGACCAACAGTGACGCGGTCATTCGAAACCTTGCTGAACTCAAACCAGGTCAACCTGTCGTTCATATCGATCACGGTATTGGACGCTACATTGGGTTACAAACTCTCGAGGCAGGTGGACTCACCACTGAATACGTGACGCTGGAATACCAGAATGACGCCAAGTTGTACGTACCCGTTGCCTCGTTGAATCTCATATCCCGTTATTCAGGCGGTGCGGAAGAATCCGCTCCCCTTCATAAACTCGGTGGCGAAGCGTGGGCAAAAGCCAGAAAACGCGCAGCTGAAAAAGTGCGCGATGTGGCGGCAGAGCTATTGGATGTCTACGCCAAGCGCGAGTTGAAACCGGGACATACCTTCGCGCTCGATCGCGACCAATACGCGACGTTTAAAACTGGTTTCCCATTTGAAGAAACCGATGACCAAGCGCAAGCTATCAACGCCGTTTTATCAGACATGTGTCAAAACAAGGCTATGGATCGCCTTGTATGTGGTGACGTTGGTTTTGGTAAAACAGAAGTCGCGATGCGCGCTGCGTTTGTCGCAACCGACAATGGAAAACAAGTCGCCGTGCTGGTCCCAACCACCCTCCTAGCGCAACAACACTTTGAGAACTTTAGGGATCGTTTTGCCAATCTGCCAATTCGCGTCGAAGTGCTATCTCGCTTTAAATCGGCTAAAGAACAAAAGCAAATCATCGAAGACGTAAAAGAAGGCAAAGTCGACATTGTTGTCGGTACTCACAAGTTGATTACGAGTGACATTGGTTTTAAAGATCTTGGGTTACTGATTGTTGATGAAGAACATCGCTTTGGTGTGCGCCAAAAAGAAAAAGTGAAGTCGATGCGTGCCGATGTCGATATCCTCACATTAACCGCGACGCCAATCCCGAGAACGTTAAACATGGCGATGAGTGGTATGCGCGACTTATCCATTATTGCCACCCCACCAGCACGCCGCTTGGCGATCAAGACCTTTGTACGCCAAAAAGACGAAGCTGTGATTCGCGAAGCGGTATTGCGTGAAGTGATGCGCGGTGGACAAGTGTACTTTTTGCACAATCAAGTCGAAACCATTGAAAAGGTGGCTGAAGACCTAGAGAAACTCATTCCTGAGGCTCGAGTTACCGTTGCACATGGTCAGATGCGTGAGCGAGAGCTTGAGCGAGTGATGAATGATTTCTACCACCAGCGTTTTAATCTGTTGGTTTGTACTACCATCATTGAAACTGGCATCGACGTACCAACCGCCAACACCATTATTATGGATCGAGCAGACAACTTAGGTTTGGCTCAATTGCATCAATTGCGAGGCCGTGTCGGACGATCACACCACCAAGCTTATGCCTATTTGCTGACCCCTCATCCAAAGGCTATGACCAAAGACGCCATTAAGCGACTTGATGCAATCGCGTCTTTGGAAGATCTGGGTGCAGGCTTTACCCTCGCGACCCACGATTTGGAAATACGTGGAGCCGGTGAACTACTGGGTGATGAGCAAAGCGGACAAATTCAATCGGTGGGTTTCACCTTGTACATGGAAATGTTGGAGCAAGCGGTGGAAGCCCTGAAAGAAGGAAAAGAGCCGTCACTCGAAGAGCTGCTGCGCGAGCAAACCGAAGTCGAACTGCGTATCCCAGCGCTGCTGCCTGAAGATTACATCCCGGATATAAACACTCGTCTATCCATGTACAAACAGATCGCTAGTGTTACCGATAGCCAACAACTTTCTGAGCTGAAAATAGAATTGATTGACCGATTTGGTTTGTTGCCAGATGCCGCCAAGCACTTGCTACTGATCGCCGAATTTAAGATCGAAGCTGCGGCCATCAAAGTAAAAAAAATGGAAGCGCACGATAAGGGTGGTTACATTGAATTTTATCCAGATGCTAAGGTCAATCCCGCTTATTTGGTCAAACTCTTACAATCGCAACCGCAAAAATTTGCAATGGACGGACCTACTAAGCTCAAGTTTACGATACCATTGGCAGATAGAAGGCAACGCTTAGATTTTGTCAAAAGCATGCTGAACGAGTTTAAGCAAAATTTACTACCCTAATTCTTCGTGCAGCCAATAGCCGATGAATTAAGCTGGAGCGTTAATGAAAAAACTGATTTTTCCATTATTAGTCATGATGGCATTTCCTACGTGGGCACAACGTCAATTTGATATTGAGGTCATTGTGTTCAAAAGGAATATTACCCCTGAGCAGACAAGCGAAGCTTGGCCAGAACAACTGGCACCAATTAGTTTTGAAACGGTTGGCTCGTTTGACGATGAGCTCTACACCAGTAATAAAGGTGTCACCTTGCTTCCGCTGAGTGAATATTACTTGCTCGATGAAGTGAAACGTCTCAACAACCACGCCAGCTACCAAGTACTTGTCCATACCGCGTGGCGACAAGGTGATGAAGCTCGCCGTCGCGCGCCTAAATTTCGTTTTCAAGGCGGTTTTGATTACTCGAATAGCTTTAATCCTGATGGTTCAGAGCTCACTGAGCTAGTTGGGGATGAAGTACTTTCTGGGATTACTGAAGTATCCATGCCAGAAAAAATTTCTGAGTTAGACGGTAAGCTTCAAATTTACGTTGAACATTACCTATATGCCGACGTTCAACTCGATTTAAAAATCCCAACTATTAAACAAGTGGAAGTTATCGATAACTCAGCTACCGAGAGCACAACGGAACAAGGTAAAGCGGGCGGTGTGCAACAGACCGTCTTTCAGGGCAATGACTCAGCAAGCACCAACACGTCTGAGTCTGTTCAACCTGGATTCATGAGTGAAGTTGAGCAAGCTATTACGACCAATCAAACGGTGACCTTCTTAAAATCGCACCGAATGAATCAGAAACGTCGCATGCGTAGTACGGAAACTCATTATCTGGACCACCCTTTGCTCGGAGTCATTATTCAGGTTAGACGCGTCGCTCAATCGGAAGCCAATCAATAATCCGATGGTTCCAGAATACAGTATTTACACTTCTAGATTGCGGCTAGCTCTGATTGATCCTCAGCAGGCCACTGACTTGCAAAGATTGGTTTCCAACTCCCCTACTTTGCACCGTTGGATTGATTGGTGCCAACCCGATTTCACTGAAGAGCAAGCCAAAGATTTTTTATTGGCAACCAAGGTAAATTGGGTAAAGTCAGAGGCATACGGCTTTGGCGTTTTCACAAGATCGACCAATCAGTTAATGGGCATGGTCGCAATCAACGAGCTTTATCATACCTTTAATATGGCCAGTATCGGATACTGGTTGGCGGATGAGTACCAAAATCAAGGCTATGGAAAAGAAGCGGTATCGGCTCTCATCAATTTCAGCTTTGAACAACTCAAATTAACTAGACTAGAAATCGTGTGTGATCCGCAAAACAAACCAAGTCAACAACTTGCGCTTTCTTGTGGCGCAACGTTTGAAGCCTTAGCAGAGAACCGATACTTGTACAATCGCGTTCCCAGACAAGGTGCCGTTTACTCAGTTACACCAAACTCCTCGAGTTAACCGTGCAGTGATGACAACTTGACTTCAGAAAAAAGGGCTTCCCAATGGAAGCCCTTCTTAATTAGTGCAGTTTCAAGTTAGGTCTTAACACTCGGTTAATACGACCCATTAATACGATCAACGCGGTTTTAAACACGCCATGTAGCGCCATCTGATGCATTCGGTATAGCGAAATGTAAACAATTCGAGCAATTCTACCTTCAATCATCATTGACCCTTTGGTTAAGTTACCCATCAGTGAACCGACGGTAGAGAAACGACTGAGTGAAACCAAAGACCCTTTGTCTTTAAATATGAACGGTCTCAACGTTTTGCCCGTTACCTTTGCCACGATGTTTTGGTAGGCACAGCTCGCCATTTGGTGCGCCGCTTGCGCGCGAGGCGGTACAAAGCTTCCGTCTTGTTGGGTACATTGCGCTAGGTCACCTAGTACAAAAATATCGTCATCGCGTGTCGATTGAAGCGTGTCTTTGACCACAATCTGGTTGATACGGTTAGTTTCTAGACCACCAATGTCCTTGATAAAGTCTGGTGCTTTAATACCTGCAGCCCAAACCATAATTTGAGCAGGAATGAGCTCGCCATCTTTTGTCGTCAGGCCATCTTTGCTCGCCTCAGTCACCATGGTTTGGGTGCGAACCTGAACGCCCAACTTGGTTAACTCTTGGTGAGCAGCGCCGGATATGCGAGGTGGAAGTGCCGGAAGAATACGCTCACCAGCCTCAACCAAGCTCACATTAAGCTTACTTGAGTCTAGATCTTTGAATCCATACGCTCGTAGTTCTTTAATCGCATTGTGCAGCTCTGCTGATAGCTCGACACCAGTCGCCCCTGCGCCAACAATCGCAATATCAACTGAACCTTCACCATTTTGAGCATGCAACTTCAAGAACGCGTTATTCATTTCAGTTCGGAAACGATGCGCTTGCTCAGGGCTATCTAGGAAGATGCAGTTATCTCTCACACCTGGAGTGTTAAAGTCGTTAGATTTTGAGCCGATCGCCAGCACTAAGACGTCGTAACTCAGTTCTCGACTTGGAACCAAGCACTCGCCCGCCTCGTCTTTGAGTTCATCGAGTTGAATGGTTTTGTTGTCGCGGTCGATATCAACCAAGCTGCCTAGCTGAAACTCGAAATGGTGGTTCTTAGCGTGAGCGCGATAACTAAGCGCATCTACCCCCTCATCCAACGAGCCTGTTGCTACTTCATGCAGCAATGGTTTCCATAAATGGCTGGGTTTTCGATCGACTAAAGTAATCTTGAATTCTTCTTTTCGGCCAAATTTTCGACCTAGTTTAGTAGCGAGCTCTAAGCCACCCGCGCCTCCACCGACAACGACAATACGTTTCAAAGTTCTATCCTCAAAAATAAAAAGCTAACAACGCGCCGCCACAGGCAACGCGATAAAATCATTGGGCAATGACAAGAGTGCTTACATTGCGCCGCTATGAGTGTTGAGGCTGAGTGTTAACGTATTTTATTGATCATTGTCGCTAACGGTTTTTTCAATCAGGTTTTGTTTCACTTTTGGTAGGAATGTTGCGGGCAAGTTGAACTTGCTCTTCATTTTTTCAATATTTTATTTGCGGTGTAAATTATATAGGTGGAAGTAACAGGTTAAAAGATGAAATTGCTATAGATCACACTTTTTACGTTCAACTGATTAACTTTAGCCCTGACACATTGGCAATGTGCCAGGACGTTAGCAAGCCAATCCGAACTAATCAGGCTGTCGTAGCTTAAGTGGATGCGCTTTCCTTGAAGGCTTTAATTTCTGATAGGTGATGTGAGATTTTTTTAAACTTATGGGGCTGGGTCTCATCCCACGTAACTTTGTAGAATGGAGCTAATGTTTGTTCAGCGCGCTGGTTGTCCAATACATCATCATTTTTGGACAGATAAACCAAACAACGTCCACGGTTTTTATTGCGAAAATCTTCAACACACTTGGTGGCGATATCTTGATATTCTTCAGGTCGATCAATTCGACATTCCATATTTTCATACGGGAACAGATTGGGGTTAAAAATAACCTGACGAATTCCACACAAAAATCCTATGCGTTCCGACCAGTACCCACCTAAACCAACCCCACAGATTATTGGATCTGAATCCTCGGATTGCTCAATCGCCTTATGCACCTCTTTCAGCAGGTGTTGCATGTCGTGTTTGGGATGCAGAGTACTGTAGTTGATAAAACGTACATCCTGGTCAATGAACTGAAGCTGAAGTACTTTTTCATGGTTACCTGGGCTGGTGCTATCAAATCCATGTAGATATATGATCATCTTAATTCCTTAAAGCCAGTCGAATTTGCACTCGTCACCTCTGCAGTATCGAGAGGAATACCTAAACTAACACATTTTGTATGGGTTTATTCAACCGGTTCAAAAAACTCAGATAAAAGTGATTCGGCTTGCTGGTGATAGTAGTTTTCACCCCAAAGCTGATAAGCCAATAAATACCAGAGCAAAGACATCAATTTGATCCTCGGTAACCAGGCTTTAACCCCTTCCACCCAGTCATCTACACCGTCTAATTGGCGCAATTTACAGTACTCAAATATTGGGGTGAGTTCTGCCTCACCTACAATGTTGAGTGATATCGCGAGGTCAAGTCTTGGGTCCGCTATTGTGGCATATTCCCAATCGATGACTTTTTTGTTGGAAGGTGTCTGCACCATGTTATAACCGGCTAGATCAAAATGGCATAGAGCATGTGGTAACTCGGCTATATTGGGGGCCACGCGCCATTGTTGATACAAACCCGTCACTAACTCGGTCTTTAATTTGGATTCAATTTGAATCCAGTAGTTATCCACTCGTGCCGTATAATTAAAAGGGGCGACCGCGACCCTTTCGGCATCCAAACCGTGAATTTGAGAAAGGCATTTTAAGAGGTTAGGCGTATCGAGTTGATCGGTAAGGCTCTGGCCTTCAACCCACTCCACTAACAAACCTTGATCACAAAGATATACTGGCTTTGGCGCAATACCTGAGTGCTCGATAGCTTTTAAGATTTGAAATTCTTGATGTCGGGAAATGGAAAATGCTTGAGTGATGGGCGTGACGGGCCTCCACACAAAAGCTTGCTGAGTGGGCAATACTACTTTCCAGCAACGATTGGTTAGTCCACCGGTGAGGGTTTGGGCGTATTCAGGGGGCGATGCGAAAAATCCGTCCAGAGATGCCAACGAGCTATCTAGCTGCTTCGCTTCTCTCCACGACAATCTAGCCATACGCCCCTCTCTTTTTACAAGCCTAACAAGCTCTTCGATTGCTGTTTGCGAATTTCGGTTTCATCCGCCCACTCAATCAAACCAGTTTCTAAGTCCATTAAGCGCATTGTCATTTTGTAATACACGTCTTTGTCGCTACCATCGCTCTTATTAATACTCGCTAGGTTGCCGTAAAGCATGTATTGCGCCCCTACCATCTTGCCGAACTGAATCGCAGTAGATTGGTTGACCAATTCATCATTGTTTTGGAAATTGAGTTGCTCTCGCACCGATTCCACTCGATTCATGTCGACAAAACGGAACTTGCCGGAGTTAAGCATCTTGGTTGAAATTGAATCTGTAATGGATTCGGTATCAATATGCTCTGAGGTTTTATTTTTAATGTTTTCAACAAATACGATTGGACGAGCATCTCTGGTGATTGCGGCAACTGAACCAGACATCATCATGCTGTCGACCATCTCTCCAGCGATTGTCTGCAAATCGGTTGAGCCAAAATCAATAGTTGTGGTCTCGACTGCTTGAGCATCACCATAGCTGACTTGATTAGAACAGCCAGCAAGAACAGCAGTTAAGCCAATTAACGCTGCTAACGTTGTTTTTTTCATTCTTCGTTCCTTAACTCGAACCGGGTGTTTTTATCCCATCTTAAGAAAATTAAACACGCTATTGCGCGCGGCGAATTTGTACTCTGAACTGTTCTCCATTTGGATTGACCGTCACTTCAGAGATGGATACGGTTTCTTGTCCCGCAATAATCTTTTGCTTCCATGGTGCAAGGCGGGTATTCACTTCTAACCCTTCTGAATCATACCAATAAAAGCGATACTCGATGTTTAAATCACTCGTGGTGGTATTGGCAAGTTGCACCACAGCTCTGGCGCGATCGTCGACCTGAGCTGTTGAGATATCAACAATGTCTAACTGACCGCTTAAAACTTTGTCTCCAAACAACACGGTTTGACTTTGCCCATCAATTCTGAGCCCTGCAGTATTACTGGAGCAAGCAACAATCAACAAGCTCGCAAACAGTGCTAGCCAAATTTTCATCCCATTTCTCCTAACTCTTTTTCTCGTTCTCTATGGCTCGTAATAACAAGCCAAAAGATGAACTTAAGTTACAACCGTCCTAACTGCTTATGCCAGATTTTAGCCGATTGACCCTGTCTAGAAATCCAAACTAGTGTTGTACCACCTTGTTTGACTTCAAATTGGTAAGTTTGTTCACTTATAGATAGTGTATGCATCCCCGGAGACAGCCATTTAGAGCCACTAGCCACCACAGAGGGTAAACTTTGCCAACTGCGCGTATCAGGTTGCTCAGTTAACGTATTCCAAACGTTCAGAATTAAATTTCCTACGTCTTCGGCTTCCTCAGTTGCTCCGCGCCTCAATTGCTCTTTGGCAATAATTCTCAAAAGCTGTCTAAACACCATGCTCGGCATTTGCTCGAGTAAATGGTATCTCGCCATGTTTTCAATATTGGCAAGTTGATCGAGCTTGATACTGTTTTCGGATATTTTCGGACTGGAATATTGGATGCCGGCTGCACTTGGATAAACCGGCAACGCGATGTTATACCAAGTAAAATCCCCATTACTACGAGTCACCGGTAAGGCAAACTCAGCCGAACTTAGAGAGCTCACCACCCCTTGTTCTTCAATTACGATGACCTGCCCTTGTTCAGTTGAACGAGTTGGTACATCGCCGTACTCAGATTGCAATAGTTTTACATCTTCAGACATACCCAAACGACGCGCAACTCGGAGCGTGGACTGAATCACCGATTGGTTGTCGCCTGCAACGGCCAACGCACGGCGGTAATCAACATAGGCGCTGTTTAAGTCACCATCCGTTTCATACAACAAACCGGAAAGGAAAAACAAATAGCCGTTTTGAACACTAGATAGCTTATCGCCAACGGAAGGTAGACTTGCTAACAACTCGCCCAAGTTAGCTTGAACACCTTGTTCGGAAAGCTGTCTTTCTCGTTGATCAAGCTCTGACTCTCGCGTTTTTTTCGCTTGCTCTTGGACTTGGTTGGCTTTGCGCACTTCGACCAAAGCAGACGATAAATCGTTGGATTTCAGGTAGTTTAAACTGGAGTACAAGTGCAAAAAACCAAGCTCATAGTCAGCGGGGTAATATTCGTTGAGGTTGTCATTTAACGCCAGCACGCCAACACTGGTTGCAACTTCACTTATTGACAGGGTCGCCCTGTCTTGCTGACGACGAACTGCCATTGAGCTGCGGTCTAAATAATCTAGACTGGCTTGGTAATCTTCTGCCAAATAACTCAAACGCCCTTTTTCCAGGTTGTCGAGTATTTCTCCTGCCGCATATTCAGGACGAATTTCGAGTGCTTGTTGATACAAGCCTGATGATAATGCCTGATAGGAATTTTGCGTTTGTACACTATAGTGACTGAACAGGTTACCCGTTGTGAAATTGGCGCAGCCAAACAACAAAGAGGAGGCACATACGATGCCCGTGGTTTTAAGCCATTTACTCAATTCGATACCTACTTCTATAAATTTGAATCGTTAACCCTAGAGATTCGGGTCTAGTATCGGTCCCAATGGCTGGCCGCCCACCAAATGCATATGTATGTGATATACCTCTTGCCCACCGTGTGTATTGCAATTCATGATCAGTCGGTAGCCATTTTGGTCAATTCCCTCTTTTTTTGCGATCTCCTTGGCAGCAATAAACAAACGTCCTAAAACTTGTTCGTCTTCAGCCGTTACGTCATTAACAGTAGGAATCAGTTTGTTTGGAATGATCAAAATGTGAGTCTTAGCTCTCGGGTTGATATCACGAAACGCCGTCACAAGTTCGTCTTGGTAAACGATATCTGCCGGAATTTCTTTGGAGAGGATTTTACTAAATATGGTTTCTTCAGCCATTTGAGCTCCTTGTTGATGATCAGACATCAATACGGTCAAAAAATTCACAAATCTACCCAAAATATGCAAGTTCAGCAGCAACATAGCGGGCAAAAAAAGAGTATGCGATAACTGCTGACAAACCACAATACAATGACCAGAAACGTCACAAAATTGAACATTCGCCTGACAAATAACTGTCGGGTTTAGATGTTTTTTGTTGAGAACTTGTCGCAAAAAGTCGCCATCTTGCAGGTAAATACACCTAGTTTCAGTTGAATTACTAAAAATGCTAGTAAGTTAACACATTGAGTCATTTCTGAGTGAATTCGCTCAAAAGTCGTGCTCATATCATAAAATAATTAACTTTAGTTCCATACAATGGTGACGTCGTTGTTAATTTTTTGGGACTAGTTAGTCCATTTGGGTAAGGGGGAGAAATATGAAGGGTTCCGTGATACGCCGCATGTATGCTGGCTTCACGCTAATCATCATCATGTTTATTGCAACAACATTAATGATGATGCGGGGAATGGAGCAGATACACGACAATTTTGAGACGGTATCTCGCACTTCATTGCCGCTGGTTTCGTTATCAAATGAAACCAGTGTAAGTCTGCTTTCAGCGGACAAATACTTTAAAGACTTTTTGACCACACAAAGTCCGGAACGCATGCAAGCTATGCGCGAGCAGTTTTCTAGTTCTAAAGTTCAGTTTTCCGAGACCATGACTAAGCTCGGGCAAGCTAGCCAGGATTACCCACAACTCGCGTCGCAAATAGAAGCGCTTATTCAAGTAGAGCAGCGTTACTTTAATGAAGCGTTTACCGCGATGGATAATTACCAAGCGATGTTTGAAGCTCAAGCTCAGGTACAAAAGTCATCTCGAGACTTCCAACGCTTGCACGGTGACCTGACTCTTGGCATGCGGCAGCTGATTTTTGATTCAGACAAAATCGCCGTTAAGGTTATGTCCAAAAGCTATTTCTCAAAATTAAAAGACGCCGAGACCATCACCTCTGATGCTCTGGCTAGCTCAGATTTAGCTTTTGTCGAACAGTCCATCAAGAAAAACAAAAAAGCGGTCAACCATCTCAATTTCGCTTTTCGTGGCCTAGCGACTCAGTTACCTGAGCTCAGAGAGCGTTTTGAAAAATCGGTTGAACAGTTTAGTACTGATATTGGTAAAAAAGGTGGCGTGCTTGACCAACATGGCACCTACTTGGCATCAAAAAACGCTCTGTACGACAACATTGCGGTTCTTACCGTCGAAGTCGACAATGCGATGCTTATTCTGAAAACCTTTGCAGATATCGCCCAAAGTGGATTGAACCAATCACTTACCGAAGCGGGTACTGTCTATGAAGACGGTGTAACCAAAGCGGTGATCATTGGCTTTGTTGTGCTATTGATCGCTGGCGGCATTGGCTATCACATTGCGCACAGCGTTCGTGAACCTTTGACGCGTATTCTGAAAACGTTGGAAAGCCTCACTGACGGCGATATGACTCAACGCATTGAAATACGATACAACAATGAGTTCAGTCGTGTAAGCAACCATATCAATGAGCTAGCTGATAGTCTGCACAATGTACTGGTCCGCTTAAATCAGGCGTCCGATAACCTTACCGCTACAGCGACCACCAACCAAACGACGTCGAGTCATGCGCAATCGCAGCTTAACTCACAACGCGAGCAAACCGCTGGTGTGGCCACGGCAATGACGGAAATGGCGCATTCGGTGGAAGAAGTAGCGCAAAATGCTCAAAGCTCGCAAAAGATGGTAGAGCAAGTCGAAGTGGCCTCTGAAACTGGTCGTCAAATCATGAGTAGTAATATTTCGACCATCAACCAACTAGAAACTCAGCTCAATCAATCGGTAGACGCCGTTGCGGAGTTACGCCAAATGAGTGGAAAAATCGGCGGTATTCTCGATGTGATTAGAGGGATTGCTGAGCAAACTAACTTGCTTGCGCTAAATGCCGCTATCGAAGCCGCTCGAGCGGGAGAACAAGGCCGAGGGTTTGCCGTGGTCGCTGATGAGGTTCGAGTTCTGGCGCAGAAAACGACTAATTCAACGCAAGAAATTGAATCCATGATCAGTAATCTTCAGTCAAGTTCGCTGTCAGCAAGTGAGGTAATCGAAAGCTGTGTAACTGAAATGACGCGCTCAGTTGATCAAGCCTCACAAGCCAACGGTGCAATGGAGGAAATTCAAGCGCTAATCATTGAGATCAGTCAAATGAGTAGTTTAATATCAGCAGCCGCTTCTGAGCAGAGCTCCACAACCGCAGACATCGCGAAGAATATTGAAGAAATCAATGTGATCGCCGATGAGAGCTACCAAGCGATGGCCGATATTGCAGGAACCAGTACTGCATTAACATCGCTAGCAACCGAACAAAGCGAGCTCGTTCACCAGTTTAAACTGTAACCTTCCAACTTGAGTAAAATCCACACAAGGGTGTTTTTTCGAAAACACCCTTGTTTTTTATTTGCTTAGTCTACATATCTTTATATAACGTCATACAAAAGGCATGTTAATGAGGACTTCATATGGCCGTACATGTAGGCATTATTGATTCAGATCCTATACGATTGGTCACTCCCCTTTTAGATAAGCGGATGACAGGCTCACACATTGTTCTCATTGGTGAACATAGCCAAATTCCAAATTACCACCGATTGGAACAGGTCCTCAGCCAGCGAAACATCACCACCGAATTTTTTGAAATCCCCTCTGATTCAAATACCTCCAAAATCAAGCAAGCCATCTACACTCTCGCCAACGATTTAAAAGAAAGAAATGTAGAGATCAAACTCAACGCCAGTTGTGGCTTAAGGCATAGATTACTTTCTGTGTATGAGGTGTTTAGAACCTATCATTGGCCGATTTTCGTTGTAGAACCAAATTCAGACCGTTTGTGTTGGCTATATCCGGATGGATTGGAAGACACTCAAGTTCAAGACCATATTACCATTCAAGATTACTTGACCATCTTTGGAGCTCGTGGCGAGTTTACCGATGTCCAATTACCTGCAACACTCGACGAAACGCTTTACAAACTCGGAGAACGTTGGGCAAGTAATGCCTTGGAACTTGGACCGGGACTAGCAACCCTAAACTACCTTGCCACTACCTGCCGCAAAGAAGGAAAGTTAGACGTCGCACTGACCGAAAAGCAGCAGGGCTACCGAGAGCTCTCAATGCTGATCTCTGATCTAGTCGATGCCCAAATAGCCAAATATCAAGACGGCATACTGGAATTTATCGACGAAGATGCCAGACGCTTCTCCAATGGTGAATGGTTAGAAACATTGGTTCACAGCACTGTGCGACAAATACAAAATGATTTGCCGACCATTCAAGACCATTCACTAAACGTGCAAGTTTACCGCAAGTTAGGTGATAGAGAGGTTCGCAATGAGCTGGACGTCGCTTCTGTGGTAAACAACAAGCTCCATATCATCGAATGTAAAACCAAAGGCATGCGCGACGATGGCGACGATACCCTCTACAAGTTGGAATCTCTTCGCGATTTGCTCGGCGGACTTCAAGCCCGTGCCATGCTGGTTAGCTTCCGCCCACTGCGCCACAATGATATTACCCGCGCTGAAGACCTCGGCCTAGCATTGATTGGCCCCGATGAATTGAAAGACTTAAAAACTCACCTCACCAACTGGCTGGTTGAAGCTGGGGGCGAATAAGTGTTATGAAAAAAGGCCTGAACAAATGTTCAGGCCTTTTTTATACAATTCAATCGATTCTGCAACCTAAATCAGCAATTATCATCTTGTGTGAAGTTGCTCGGTAAAGTCGTTTTCATTTGGTTCCAAATTTGGGCACTTTCCATACCGTAGTGGCGCACCGCGATGGAAATTTGATCGCGATTACCAGATTGACACACTTCCAATAACTCTTTGTAGAAATTCAAAGCAAGCGTTCGCGCTTTTTCATTTGAGAAATAGTAGCTTCCGACTCGGGCATACAATTTTTTCAACCCGTTGAAAATCAATCCGTAAATTTGGTTCCCGGAATGAAATGCTAAGCGTTGGAACAGCATGTAATCGTAGAAGTTAAATGTCTGCGCTACTAAATCAATCTGGCGCTGTTCTGCTGTCTTCTCGGCGTCTTCCTTTACGTGTGCTTTAATTTTTTCAGCGTACGGAGAAGACTCGACAAATGCATCCCAAGAATCCGCCGCCAATAATGACTCACATGACTCTATAACATTGGTTATAGTTTTCTCTGCCGCTTCTTTATTCGCTTTAAATGCGTATCTCATAAAGATAGGGCTGATGTTACTGCGAGCCGCTAACAAATCTTCAACGATAGAGCTTGCGTTACCCGTATCAAGGGTCATCAAGGTGTCGAGAATATGTAAACCCGACGTTTCCATAAACTCATTCACTTTAGTTGGTTTGCCGTGCTGTATGGTCAACCAACCATCTCGAGCTAAACGTTGTAATACTTCACGCAGCGTGGTGCGTGTCACGCCAATAAGCTCAGAAAGCTCTCGCTCGGCAGGCAGAATTGAACCTGGAGGGAAACGCCCCTTCCAAATACTTTCGATAATATACTTTTCGGCAAATCCTGCAGGGCTTTTTGCTTTTATAACCATCTAGCTCGGAATCCAGTCGTGTCTTACATATAAAAATTGGAACTCATCATACCACTAGTTCAAACACTTACAAACCAAGGACTGTGAGCTTAACAGCAACCCTGGAAAATAAAACAGAGTTTTTTTAAACTGAAATAAATAACATAGCGCTCGACTATCAAACCCAATTTTTCAACAACTTAACACCTTGTAACATGCAACAAGCCCAGTAATTACAACAAAGTAGGCCAATATTTTTTAATGCGAATTATCTAATTATCTATTCATGCAATCGCTAAAATGAACGCTTTTATACCCCTCTCAATTTAAAACCACCTCCTCGAAGCACGAATCGGCGTTTTTTTGCGTTTATTGATTGATAAATACGCCACCTAGATCTCGTTTTTCAATAAAAATCGGTAGGTAATCTAATTGTGCGCGAGTTTATGATTGACTCTAAAAATGCGAAGAGTAGAGTTGCGCCCGAGTGAAAAGTGCTTGCTCTCATCAGGGAGTGACTTGGCAAGACCACACCAAGATTGTTGTTTTTCTAAGTCACTGTTAATGAATTTGGAATCACTATTTTGATTCTGCTCGGGTAAGCGCTGTTTTTATCCCCAAAAAACAATATTTATTTAAGAGTGTCGTCCCATGCCTAAGTCGCTTGGAAGTGCCTTTCTAAGGAATTTTCTTGGTAAAGCACCTGATTGGTACAAAGTTGCCATCATATCTTTTCTGGTCATAAACCCGATTGTCTTCTTCTATGTCGATCCGTTTGTCGCGGGTTGGATGTTAGTTGGTCAATTTATTTTTACTCTCGCCATGGCGCTAAAGTGCTACCCATTGCAACCTGGTGGTCTTCTGGCTATTGAAGCTGTCGCGATAGGTATGACTAGCCCAGACCAAGTCCTCCATGAATTAGAACTTAACCTGCCTGTACTTTTACTTTTGGTGTTTATGGTTGCAGGCATCTACTTTATGAAAGAACTGCTGCTATATATCTTCACTAAGATACTGCTTGGCGTTCGATCTAAGACCATGTTGTCGCTATCATTTTGTTTTGCGGCTGCTTTCTTGTCTGCATTTCTCGATGCGCTAACCGTAATTGCGGTTGTGATTAGTGTCGCAGTCGGTTTCTATTCGATATACCACAAAGTTGCATCTGGTCAGGGTTCAAACTCTGCACATGACCACACCAGTGACGACAGCATCGGAGATTTGACTCGTGATGATTTGGAAAACTACCGTGCCTTTTTACGTTCGTTACTAATGCACGCGGGTGTGGGTACGGCACTAGGTGGTGTAATGACCATGGTCGGTGAGCCGCAAAACCTAATTATTGCAGACCAAGCTAGCTGGAATTTTGGTGAGTTCGTGGTCCGCATGTTGCCAGTTACGCTGCCAGTTCTATTCTGTGGCTTGGCAACCTGTGTGTTTGTCGAAAAGTTCAAGATATTTGGCTACGGTTCCCAGTTGCCAACTAACGTTCGTAAAATCCTGACCGATTTTAACGACGAAGATAAAACCAAGCGTACTAAGCAAGACATCGCCAAGCTAATCGTCCAAGGTTTCATTGGTGTTTGGCTGATCATCGCTCTTGCCCTGCACTTAGCGGAAGTGGGTTTGATTGGTTTGTCGGTCATTATTTTAGCCACTGCGTTTACTGGCGTGATTGAAGAGCATTCTCTTGGCAAAGCATTTGAAGAGGCCCTACCCTTTACAGCGCTACTCGCTGTTTTCTTTGCCGTTGTTGCCGTTATTATCGATCAAGGTTTGTTTAAGCCAGTG
The DNA here is from genome assembly GCF_056159765.1 of Vibrio sp. ABH4_348. Taxonomy (NCBI): domain Bacteria; kingdom Pseudomonadati; phylum Pseudomonadota; class Gammaproteobacteria; order Vibrionales; family Vibrionaceae; genus Vibrio; species Vibrio sp. ABH4_348. The sequence goes on from NZ_JBSWVW010000001.1 coordinate 1,732,522, forward strand.
ATTGATCTAGTGCTTCACGTTGAAGATAAAGGTCTACAACTCGTTCTGTTCTATATCGCCAACGGACTGTTATCCATGGTGTCAGACAATGTGTTTGTTGGTACGGTTTACATCAACGAGGTCAAAACAGCCCTTATTGAAGGTGTGATCACTCGCGACCAATTCGACTTATTGGCGGTTGCGATAAATACCGGTACTAACTTACCATCGGTTGCAACACCAAATGGTCAAGCTGCCTTCTTGTTCTTATTGACCTCAGCAATTGCCCCGTTGATTCGGTTGTCCTACGGTCGAATGGTAATTATGGCGTTCCCATACACCATAGTACTGGCGACGGTTGGTCTGATGGGAATCATTTTCTTGGTAGAGCCTATGACAGCATACTTCTACGAGATGGGTTGGATTGCCCATCACACCGCAGAAGAGGCCATGGGTGCTGTGAGCTCAGGCCACTAATTTTGCTTGAATAAAGGCCATAACCACGTTAAAAAAGCTCTGAGTGATCAGGGCTTTTTTGTTATCTATCTGCAACAGGAAATTTTCTTTGATTGAAATGGGTCTATTTGCTGTTACGTAAATGTTTGGAGTGTAGTGTGTCGTTACTATCAGGGTTATATGATTTTTCCGCACGTCGTTTATCTTGGATACTGTTACTAGCAAGTGTCGCCATATTTGAGCTGGTAGCGTTGTATTTTCAACATGTGATGTTACTTGCACCGTGTGTGATGTGTATTTACGAACGTGTTGCCTTGTTTGGAATTAGTGCAGGTGCTCTGGTTGGATTAGCCAAACCTGATTTACTAGTTTTTCGTTCACTTGGCTTAGCTTTATGGATTGGCTCAGCTTACAAAGGATTGGCACTGTCACTTCAGCATGTCGATTATCAATTTAACCCATCTCCTTTCGCCACCTGCGATGTATTTGTGTCTTTCCCAAGTTGGGCACCGCTAAATGAGTGGGCACCTTGGCTGTTTGAGGCTTATGGTGATTGCAGTAAAGTCGTATGGCAGTTTTTGGACTATTCCATGCCCCAGTGGCTAGTGGTAATTTTCGCTGGATACTTAATTGTTGGAGTATTGTTTATGTTGATCCAATTGGTGGGGCTAGTTAAAGCTCAAGAAGAGACAAATCACTCAGTTTTATAGCTTTCAAGAAGCTGAATTGGATGTAAAAACGCCGGCGAGAACCGCCGGCGTTTTTATTTTCAAATTGCGATACTGACTAATTGAACTCACGATCTGGCTTTGGAGCCAATACTTCACGGTTTCCGTTATGTCCGGGAGCGCTAACAATTCCTTGAGCTTCGAGTTGCTCAACTATTCTTGCCGCACGGTTGTAACCAATTTTAAACTTGCGCTGAACACCCGATACTGAGCCACGCTGGGTCTGAATCACGTGTTCAACCACTTGGTCAAACAATGGGTCGGTATCTTCATCTGCTTCAGCAGTTTCACCAGGTAATAGTGATTCTGGACCTTGGTCACCGTCGGTTATTTCAGAAATGTAATTCGGTTTACCACGCGCTTTCCAATTGTTTACTACCGCATGTACATCATCATCCGATGCAAACGCACCATGAACACGAATCGTATGACTCGAGCCCGGTGGTAGATATAACATGTCACCCATTCCCAATAGCGATTCAGCACCACCTTGATCCAAAATGGTACGCGAATCCGTCTTAGTCGACACAGTAAACGCGACTCGCGTTGGAATATTCGCTTTAATAAGGCCCGTGATAACATCCACAGAAGGTCTTTGCGTAGCCAGTATCAAGTGAATACCTGCGGCACGTGCCTTTTGCGCTAAACGAGCAATCAATTCTTCGACTTTTTTGCCAACGACCATCATCAGGTCCGCAAACTCGTCGACAATGACGACGATATAAGGCAGCTTCTCTAACAACGGTGGCTCTTGATCCATACTGTCACCTGCTTGCCACAGTGGATCATGAATAGGATGGCCCGCTTCGGCCGCCATTTTCAGTTTGTCATTGTAACCTTTGATATTTCGGACACCCAAAGCCGACATCAACTTGTAGCGTCGCTCCATCTCGCCTACACACCATCTCAAGGCATTGGAAGCGTCTTTCATATCGGTCACAACTTCAGACAACAAATGAGGGATACCTTCGTAGACCGAGAGCTCCAGCATTTTCGGGTCAATCATGATAAACCGCACTTCTTCCGGCGTTGCTTTATAAAGCATGCTCAGAATCATGACGTTAACCCCGACTGATTTACCCGAGCCAGTCGTACCAGCAACTAACACGTGAGGCATTTTCGATAAATCGGCCACTACAGCTTCACCGGCAATATCTTGTCCTAATACAACGGTTGTGGGTGATTTAGCCTGCTCAAATTGCGGGCTGCTAACCACATCAGATAAGAAAACGGTTTGGCGGCTGATATTGGGAAGTTCTAACCCGACGTAAGGTTTACCGGGTATTACCTCAACGACCCGCACGGCCATAGCTGATAAAGAGCGAGCTAAATCGGTAGACAGGCCAGAAATACGGCTGACTTTCACCCCAGGAGCCAAATCCAACTCAAAGCGGGTAATGACTGGCCCTGGGAAAATGCCGACAACTTTAGCCGCGATTTTGTAGTCCGCCAATTTAGATTCGACCAATCTAGCTATGTTTTCTAGCGCTTCTGTATCAATGAAGTTTTCACGTTTTTCAGGGTGATAAAGAAGCTCGAGTGTTGGCATCGGTTCGTCAGGCACGGGTAAGTCGATGGTCTTTTGCATCAAGAATGGGTTTTCTTTACCTGCGGCATTTTTTTGCGCATCGGCGACTAACGTTTGAAAAGCCTCAACATCCGGGTCTTCAGAGCCGTTAGTAACAGTTTCTGATTGCCCTTCTGAGCAATCTTCTAGCATCTCTTCATCTATATCGATATCAAGAGTAGAAATGGTTGGCGCAACTTTATCGAACTCTGAGGCTTCTAGTGAAACAGCATCCAAACTGCTCTCTGTTAACAAAGGTTCAGGTTCTTCGTTAATCTCGGTTTCAGCGGGTAGTTCGGAATGAGTGTCGTTGTAGTCTTGGCGATCATCAGTGAAACCGGTGTCTACTGAGTCAGATTCACTCTCAAGCTCTTCGATGGTTTTCTCAAGTGATATATCTCGATCAAATTCAACTGACTCAGATACCGAATTTATTTCTAAGCTTGTTGACTCAGAAGTCTCCCTTTCGTGGGACTTTTCTTGAGCACCATTAGGGATATGAATGTTGTATTGGGATTTCTCGCCGGTACCATTTTCTTGTAGCGAGCTAAATTTCGGTTCCTCATCGAGTTCGTTGACGTCACCAGTTTTGATATATTCGCTCTCGCTTAATTTCTGCTCAGGCAGCCGCGGTTCTTGCACATTGGCAGTCACGATTTGCTTGCTGTCACCACGCGCGGCATCAATCACAATTTGTACAACCCAGAAGCCCATCTGTCCCAGCTTTTCCACTACATAAAGCCAAGATATCCCAGTTAACAAAGTGAAGCCCGCTCCCCATAGAAACAGCAAGACAAGTGTTGTACCTAGGGTATTCAGTTGTGGTAGCAATAAACTGCTAATGACATCGCCAACCACACCACCGGATGAAAAATACCAAATATCGTCGAAGTTCACGTCGGCCAAACCACAGCTAGTTAGGACCAAAGTGATCAGTCCCAGCAGCTTCGCTCCCCATGCAAATAGGTCCAGCTCTCGATATAGATGACGATTAGCAAATCCCAAATAGCCCACTAAAAGGCATATAGGAGGGACAACATACGCGAGGGAGCCAAGGGCGAAAAATAAAGTGTCTGCAATCCAAGCACCTGTTGGACCTAGGTGATTGACAACTTCCACACCGGTTGCTGTTTGTGACCACGAAGGGTCGGCTGGGCTAAATGTCGCCAAAGCGAGTAACAGGAATACTGATGCCCCGAAAGAGACAATATAGAGCACTTCTCTGATACGCTGTAATCCAAACAAGCGAGAAGACGATTCTGGAACACCGGTTTTGACCACGGTTTCAATTTTATTGTTGTTCTTTTTGAACATAAACCACATTGACGTAACTGAGAGTTTGAAGGCAAAAAAATAGCCCGCAGCACTATTGTGCTCGGACTATCGATTTAAACACACTCGGTACTAAAACCCAATTTTATCGAGTCAGATTCTCGTCAAACTTGAGTATTCACCGAGGATTAACGGGTTTTGATCACCAACTGATTGGTTTGTTTCACTTCTTCCATCACCACATAAGTACGGGTGTCATTTACACCAGGAAGTCGCAACAAAGTATCACCCAACAGCTTACGGTATGCACTCATATCCGAAACACGTGTTTTGAGAAGGTAATCAAAATCGCCTGAGACTAGATGACATTCTTGGATATCATCCAGTTTTTGCACTGCAGTGTTAAATTGTTCAAATACATCTGGTGCACCGCGATTTAACGTAATTTCAACAAACACCAACAGTGATGCGTCTAGATATTGCGGGTTAAGCAACGCTGTGTAACCCGTGATGTATCCTTGGCGTTCCAATCGACGTACACGTTCCAGACATGGAGTTGGTGACAAGCCCACACGCTTAGACAATTCAACGTTCGAGATCCGTCCATCCTTTTGAAGTTCGTTCAGAATGTTACGGTCAATTCGGTCCAAATCCTTAGACGGCTTCTTGTTATTCTCAGCCATTTTTTATTCCACCTTATTACTTCCTTGCAAAAATATATACTACAACTTCTTAATATTCAGCATCTAATTTTACCAGACAACTTCTATACTAGTTGTTAATTCGATTAATAAACCCTACAACTAGTCAATACAACCATAATATAAAGAGGATTCAGGATGATCATTGGCGTACCTAAAGAAATTAAGAACCATGAGTACCGCGTCGGCATGATCCCGGCGAGCGTACGTGAACTCATCTCTCAAGGACACCAAGTTGTTGTTGAAACCAATGCGGGTGCCGGCATCGGTTTTTCTGATGATGATTACATCACCGTAGGCGCATCCATTCTTCCTACTGCTGCTGACGTTTTCGCGCAAGCAGACATGATTGTAAAGGTTAAAGAACCTCAAGCCGTTGAGCGCGCTATGCTCCGCGAAGGGCAAATATTATTTACGTATTTGCACCTAGCACCAGATTTTCCACAAACTGAAGACCTAATCAAGAGCAAAGCTGTCTGCATAGCTTACGAGACTGTAACAGATAATATGGGTCGCTTGCCACTATTAGCACCAATGTCTGAGGTAGCAGGTCGCATGTCTATCCAAGCTGGTGCTCAAACTTTAGAGAAATCTCACGGTGGGCGAGGTTTGCTACTAGGCGGTGTACCTGGTGTTGAACCTGCAAAAGTTGTTGTCGTGGGTGGCGGTGTCGTGGGTGCCAATGCTGCACGTATGGCTGTCGGTCTAAGAGCTGACGTGACGATTTTGGACCGTAACATCGACACTCTACGTCGTTTAGATGAAGAGTTCCAAGGTCGTGCTAAAGTTGTCTACTCAACTGAAGATGCAATTGAAAAACACGTTCTTGAAGCCGATCTTGTGATCGGTGCGGTACTTATCCCGGGTGCTGCGGCTCCAAAACTGGTCACTAAAGAGCACATCGCTAAAATGAAGCCTGGCGCGGCCGTTGTCGACGTGGCAATTGACCAAGGCGGTTGTTTTGAAACCTCAAAAGCAACGACACACGCAGATCCAACTTACATTGTTGATGAAGTAGTTCACTACTGTGTGGCCAATATGCCAGGTGCTGTTGCACGTACCTCTACCTTTGCACTAAACAATGCAACACTTCCATACATTGTGAAGCTAGCAAACAAAGGTTACCAAGCAGCACTGCGTGAAGACAAAGGTTTCTTAGAAGGCTTAAACGTTATTGAAGGTAAAGTTACCTGTCGAGAAGTGGCGGAAGCATTTAATCTAGAATACGTCGACCCAATCATCGCATTGGATGCAGCGCACTAACTTCCCGCTGGTTCTAAAAGATGTACTTTTAACAGCCTGCTTATGCGGGCTGTTTTGTTTTGAGCGAAATCAAAACGGCACCTACTCCAGTGATATACCATTGCGCCGTTTTACAAAATTAGGAAATGCCATCCGGTGATGTGACAAGCTTAGTAAGCGGCAAAACTGGAAAAGACTGAAATTCAATCAAATACCCCGTAACCACCTTTATCTATACCTTTTTATTAGGTAGGAAATGTTGCGGATGTTGATTGTCAGTCAGGCACTTAGATCTCATTCCAATCGTCCCCTCTGATTAGTTAACCTCCCTCGCCTACCTCTCAACTTTGAGAGACCAATTATGTTGATCAATAAACGACAACAAACCCAGATCACCGGCTATCTTACATCAGTTGGCTTAACCGCCAGTAGCCAGAGTAATGCGGACAAACACAAAAAAGTCGAACAAATCCTTGCTTACTTGGAAATTCTGCACGCAGAAATCAACAAGCTATCGACCAAAAAGACGCTGTATCTTTATGAGTGTGGCGCGGGTAACTGCTACCTAAGCTACGCAATTCAATACGTATATAGCGAGATTTTTCCTAGACCCGTTGTGATCACTTGCATCGACAAAAATATCGACCTGATGAACAAACACAGCCAACGAGTGAAAGAACTTGAAATCGTCAATATGAACTTCCACTCTGGTGAAGTGCAATCGTTTTGTCCGTCAGATCCTGTTGATGTCGTGTATTCTCTGCACGCGTGTGACCTTGCGACCGACCAAACGTTATCATTCGCCATTTTACACAAAGCACGACGAGTTTTGTCGGTCTCCTGTTGCCAGCACTCTATTATAAAAGCATTCTCCGCCAACGGAGTCATGCCTGGAGTCAGCCAGCACCAAGCGATTAAGCAGAAATTTTGTGCTTACATTGGGGATACGATGCGCAGCTTGATTCTGGAAACCAATGGCTACCAGACACATCTGATTGAGTTTGTCAGTGCGCGCTCCACCGAAAAAAACATTATGTTGCGCGCGCGAAGAACGGGGCAGGTTTCGAATACTGCGAATCAAAGCTATGAAACGTTAAAAAACAATTTTGGTATTACGCCAAAGCTGGCTGAGTACGTCGCCTAGCCTACATTAGCTGATAACTTAACAAGCCATATCGATCGTTAAGTATTAAAAAGCGCCTCATGGCGCTTTTCTTTTAGAACCAACGTTCTAACGATGATTTGTCGAGCTGTCTAAACGCTCTATTCAGAATGAACGCCAGCTCTTTGTATCTAGGTTTAGTTTTAGCAGGTTCTAGAGCAAAGCCACTTTCCGTGATTTTATTGTGAATTTCTCGATACCAGCCTGCAAGCGCTGGAGGTAGCTGGGTGTTTGCACGGTTGCCTAACCACCACATACCCTGCACTGGAAGACTCAAAGCAAAAATCGCCATGACTGCCGCTTGCGGTAATGCTTGATGATTATCAAACGCCATTTGCGTCAAAATGCTAATCGCAGCGATTGCTGGCATCACCTTCATGCCAAACTTAGTCGCTTTTATAATTCGTTGCTCAGGAAAAAGAGGATTGAGTTCCTTCCTCATTGGCCAAACATCAATGTACTTCTGGCCATCTTTAAGACTGTGCAAAAAACCGGTCCGATTTGTCATAACTCTGTCTCACTTTCTCCAAAACACCAATTTATGGCACTACTCACATTACTATAACTCTAAAATCGAGTTGAAGAATTCAACAATTGGCGTAAAAAATTGACAAAAATTAAAATGAATTCAAATTTTTTTGTTATATTTGTCGATTATCGCTATCCTTTGCGCGCTTTCAATTTCATTGTTGCTGTTATTTACAATTTCCGCAACTTTGAAACTCTACCGCAAGGATTGCACTGGTTGTTTTTAAACCGACAACCTATAGGGATGTATACGGTTTATTGACCGAGAATGATGCAATGAAAAAGAATCCATCATTCTTGTGAATCATTTTTATACTTACTGATGTGAATCAGATAACAACGGGTAGTACACATGTCCAAGCTAGTTTTAGTATTAAACTGCGGTAGCTCTTCTTTAAAATTCGCGATTGTTGATGCCAACAATGGTGATGAACACCTTTCTGGTCTTGCGGAGTGCCTTCACCTTCCTGAAGCTCGAATCAAGTGGAAACTTGACGGTAAACACGAAGCTCAACTAGGCAATGGCGCAGCGCATAACGAAGCACTGCAGTTTATCGTAGAAACCATCCTAGCTTCGAAACCTGAACTAGCAGACAAGCTGGCAGCTGTAGGTCACCGTGTTGTTCACGGTGGTGAAAAATTCACGAGCTCTGCCCTAATCGACGAAGCCGTATTGAAAGGTATCGAAGATTGCGCGGCACTTGCGCCACTGCACAACCCAGCAGCGATTATTGGTATCAAAGCGGCTCAAGCAGCGTTCCCAACGCTTCCAATGGCTGCAGTATTTGATACGGCGTTCCACCAGACTATGCCTGAAGAGTCTTACTTATACGCGCTACCGTACAACTTGTACAAAGAGCACGGCATCCGTCGCTACGGCATGCACGGTACTTCACACCTATTTATTGCTCGCGAAGCCGCTGAGCGTCTAGGCAAACCGGCTGACGAAGTGAACATCATTAACTGTCACCTAGGCAACGGTGCATCAGTTTGTGCGATTAAAAATGGCCAGTCAGTTGATACTTCTATGGGCTTAACACCTCTTGAAGGTCTAGTAATGGGTACTCGCTCAGGAGACATCGACCCTGCAATCATCTTCCATTTGCATGATTCTCTAGGCTACTCTGTTGAAGAGATTAACAACCTTCTGACCAAAGAGTCTGGTTTAGCTGGTCTAACTGAGATCACTCCAGATTGTCGCTACGTTGAAGACAACTACGGTAAAGAAGATGCCGCAACTCGCGCTATGGACGTGATGTGCCACCGCCTAGCCAAATACATTGCAGGCTACACGGCAACACTTGATGGCCGCTTAGACGCTATCGTATTCACCGGTGGTATCGGTGAAAACGGCGCACCAATTCGCGAGTTGGTTCTAAACCGTCTAGGTATCTTTGGTATCACAGTGGATGGTGAAGCCAACCTAAAAGCGCGCTTTGGCGGCGAAGGTGTTATCACCACAGAAGACAGCCGCATCCCGGCAATGGTTATCTCAACCAATGAAGAATTGGTAATTGCAGAAGATACTGCGCGTCTAGCCAATCTATAATTTGATTAAAAGCAGGCTAACTTTGGTTAGCCTGCTTTATTATTACTCTACCCAAGTGATAATTAAGCAAAGTTTTTGCTGAATACATCCAGTTTCTGAGGTTAAGACTCTATGTCTAGAACTATCATGCTTATCCCTGCCAGTGCCGGTGTTGGTCTCACCAGCGTGAGTATGGGTGTCCTTCGCGCTATGGAGCGCAAAGGTGTTAAGGTTTCATTCTACAAGCCAATTGCACAGCCACGTAGCGGTGAAGACCAACCTGATCTAACCACTACCATCGTGGGCACGAATAGCGATACCCGTATTGGTGAGCCGCTGACCATGTCAATCGCCGACAGCTTGATCGGCAACGACAACATGGACGAGCTGCTTGAAATCATCGTTGAGCGTTACAACCAGATCAACAAAGATGCAGACGTTACCCTTATCGAGGGTCTTGTGCCAACTCGCAAACACCCGTTTGCGAATAAGGTCAACGCCGAAATCGCGACCACACTAGGTGCCGAGATTGTGCTTGTTGCTACCCCTGGTACAGACAACCCGTCTCAGCTAAAAGAACGTATTGAAGTTGCTTGTTCTAACTTTGGCGGCACCAAAAACAAAAACATCTCAGGTGTTATCATCAACAAGTTGAACGCACCAGTAGATGAAGCAGGCCGCACACGACCTGACCTATCTGAAATTTTTGATGACGCGGACAGTGCGCAGCAAAACCAGCTGGAAGTGATGCAAATCTTCAACTCCAGCCCTATTCGCGTATTGGGTTGCGTGCCTTGGAGCATCGATCTTATCGCAACTCGTGCTACCGATATGGCGAAGCACTTGAATGCAGAAGTGGTTAATGCCGGTGATATTGATACTCGTCGTATTCGCAGCATCACCTTCTGTGCCCGTTCACTGCCACACATGATTGAGCACTTTAAGCCAGGTTCACTGCTGGTAACTTCTGCTGACCGTCCTGACGTAATTGTCGCGGCTTCACTCGCGGCAATGAATGGTGTCGAGATTGGTGCAATTTTGCTAACGGGTGGCTACGACATCCCGAAAGAAATTGAAAATCTATGTAAGCCAGCATTTGAAACCGGCCTGCCGATTTTCAAAGCGCAAGGCAATACCTGGCAAACGTCTTTGAACCTGCAAAGCTTTAGCCTAGAAGTACCAGCGGATGACAAAGAGCGTATCGAATACATCAACGAGCACGTCGCTAGCCATATTGACGGTACTTGGGTGAACTCTCTGACGGAAGGCAATAAAGTGAGCCGTCGTTTGAGCCCACCAGCGTTCCGTTACCAGTTAACTGAACTTGCGCGTGCTGCTAGCAAGCGAATTGTTTTACCAGAAGGTGATGAGCCGCGTACCGTTAAAGCGGCCGCTATCTGTGCTGAGCGCGGGATTGCGACCTGTGTACTACTTGGTAACCCAGCAGAGATCAAACGCGTTGCAGAGCAGCAAGGTGTAACCTTGGGTGTTGGTATCGAGATTATCGATCCAGCGGATGTGAAAGAGCGCTATGTTTCACGCTTGGTTGACCTTCGTAAGAACAAAGGCATGACGGAAGTTGTCGCTCGTGAGCAGCTAGAAGACACCGTAGTACTGGGTACTATGATGCTAGAGCGCAATGAAGTTGACGGCCTAGTGTCTGGTGCAGTTCACACAACTGCGAACACTATTCGTCCACCTCTGCAAATCATTAAAACAGCACCAAGTGCATCGATTGTTTCTTCAATCTTCTTCATGTTACTGCCTGATCAAGTATTAGTTTACGGTGACTGTGCCATCAACCCAGATCCTAATGCGGAGCAGTTAGCGGAAATCGCTATCCAATCTGCAGATTCTGCAACGGCCTTTGGTATTGAACCTCGCGTGGCGATGATTTCATACTCAACCGGTACCTCTGGCGCTGGTGCAGATGTGGAGAAAGTGAGAGAAGCGACGCGTTTAGCGCAAGAGAAACGTCCAGACCTGATTATCGACGGTCCTCTTCAATACGATGCCGCGATTATGGAAAACGTCGCTAAGTCTAAAGCACCGAATTCTCCGGTTGCAGGTAAGGCAACAGTATTTGTTTTCCCTGATCTCAATACTGGTAACACCACCTACAAAGCGGTGCAACGGTCTGCTGATCTGGTTTCAATTGGTCCAATGCTGCAAGGCATGAGAAAGCCAGTAAACGACTTGTCTCGCGGCGCATTGGTTGACGATATTGTCTACACAATTGCACTGACTGCAATCCAAGCAGGACAAGACGCACAATAAAACCTTTGTCTTCTGACAATAGTCTGATTGAGCCCTCATATTGAGGGCTTTTTTGTATCTTATTCAAACCAAAGTGCTAGATTGAGCTATGCGCTACCGAAATTTCAGACAAGTGTTTGAATACCATACGAAATAAATGGATTTTTTCGTTTCAACGGCGCTAAACACTGAAATAAAACGATTGTGGTTATCAACGTTTTCAGACAGAAATGACAAATGAATATCAGGGAGTTGTGTGGATATTCGATTTGAAACTCAGCGATTGCACACTGAGGTGCTCAAACGTACGTGCTTGACATTTGGTACCGTCACCTTTGTGTTTGCCGTCATAAATGTGTTTTATGGCAGTTTGGTCTTGTTTGCCATTGAGATCGGATTCTCTTGGTTTTCTTGGCACCTGTTTAAAACTACCCAATACCGCTTCGTCACCCGCTTCGAGCTATGGGTTTATGTGGCATGGGTGGCATTGATTGTCATTTCTTGTTTGTTTGTCTATCCAGACAGCTTTGGCACCTTTATTTGGCTGTATTGCTTACCTGCGGTTTATCACACCTTTCTGCAACGCAAAATTGCCAACGGCGCCTCTGGTGTAACTTACCTAGTGATGCTCGCCGCACTGATCAATAGCCAGCAAATTTTTCACTCGTTTGATTTACTGAACTCATCGCTGTTTTACCTAAGTGTCTGGATGTTAATTGGGTTTCATGATGACCAAAGACGCAAGATGCACCGACGTTTACATCAAGCCGCACATGAAGATCCTCTGACTCTTGCCAAAAATAGATTGGCCTTAAAAAGCGATTTTGACGCTTTTTCACGACAAAGAAACCAAGTCAAATTGTTTCATGTTGATATCGACCACTTTAAAACTCTCAATGATTCGTACGGACACGGATTTGGTGACAAGGTTCTGGTGGTAGTAGTCAAGCAAATGCAGGATTTATTGGGAGCGCAACACGTTTACCGAATTGGTGGCGATGAACTTTTTGCTATGCTGCCGAATGACGAGACAGATGACCACCTTGAATTGGCAAATCGAATTGTTGGGCGAGTAGCCAGCTACCCTTTTAAAAGCAGCAGTGAACATGTCAGTGTTTCAGTAAGCGTGGGTACTGCTCGTTGTATCCCCAGCTTGCTTACTGACATCGATGAGGCGTTGAGATTGAGCGACCGCGCCCTGTATATCGCTAAGTCACAAGGGCGCAATCAAGCTGCAACGATATCTGGACTAAGAAAGTGATTCGCGTCCGTGAGCGCTTTCCAAATCTAACGTAGGACCTTTCGGCACAACCTGCGTTGGGTTGATGCCGCTATGGCTAAAGTAGTAATGACGCTTAATGTGATAAAAATCGGTTGTCTCTTTAACGCCGCCTACTTGGAATAGTTCTTTGACATATCCTTGAATGTGCTTGTAGTCCGAAATTCGCTGTTTATTACACTTAAAGTGGCCCACGTAGACCGCATCAAAGCGAATTAGCGTCGTGAACAATCGCCAATCAGCTTCCGTTATTTGATTTCCAGCTAAGTATCGGTGAGTTGCCAAATGCTCATCGACTTTATCTAAAGCCATAAACAAACCATCAAACGCTTCTTCATACGCTTCTTGAGTAGTCGCAAATCCACATCTATACACCCCATTGTTAATATTCGGATAGATATAATCGTTCCAATGGTCGATTTCAGTCCGAATCGAATCTGGATAGTAGTCTTGTGTATTACCCGTCAAAGAGTTAAATGCGGAATTGAACATTCGAATGATTTCAGACGATTCGTTACTCACGATTTGATTGGTCTTCTTATCCCACAGGACTGGAACCGTTACTCTGCCTGTATAGTCTGATTTAGACTGGGTGTAAATTTGATGCATGTGGGTGTGACCAAACAAAGGTTCTGGCGTTGCAAACACCCAACCTTCACTCAACATATCTGGGCTTACCACACTAACATCGATATGAGGAACTAAGCCTTTCAACTCCCGGAAGATCAGAGTTCTATGAGCCCACGGGCAAGCTAACGAGACGTATAAATGGTAACGGCCCGACTCTGGTTGAAATTGGGCGTCAGGCTTATCTTCCACCCAGTTTCGAAACCCCGCATCTTCACGAACGAATTTTCCGCCGCTCGCTTTAGTGTCATACCACACATCATGCCACACACCCTCAACTAACTTACCCATAACCTTCTCCTACCCACTCGTGTTAATTTGATCCTCTTGATTTCCATGTATTATAGAAACCGTCCTAAGAATATGAAGTCAAAGCGGCTGGTAATCTTGTTCAAGATTTTTGAACACTTGCTGGACGAGTAATGGCAAGTTGATGGGCTATAGAAAAAGGAATTCACCTTGGATAAAACGGAAATAAATAAAAGAATACATAGCTACCCAACACAAGCACAGACAGCTCTGTTTGAGTTAATAGTTGAGATTGAGTCCTTGGTCAAAGAACATAAGCTAAAAGAACTCAATTATTCATTAAAATGGGGAGAACCCTCAGCAGCCGTCGCTGGCGGTAGTCCGTTCCGATTCGACTGGAAGGAAAAATCGCCAGACACTATTCGTCTTTATTTTCACTGCCAAACCAAACTCGTCGAAACATTTCGAGAAATATACTCCGACGAATTTCAGTTCGAAGGCAATCGCGCAATGGTTTTGCCGTTAGAGAAAAACTGGGACAGGGAGGTGCTACGACACTGTTTGTTAATCGCTCTAACCTACAAAAAAAGGAAACACCTACCGCTTCTTGGCGCCTTCCAAACTGACCATCCGCTTTAGCCACCCTATGGATTAAGTAAGCCGACTTTTAGGTTTTCCGCTGAGTAGATCGGTGTATCAGAATCAATCACTAGTCCATCAGCGATAACCATGGCTAATGGCTTGGCAATCACTCGTTTGATATCAAGACGATATCGGATTTCACGAGTCGACGGATAGATTTGCCCACGAAACGTGACTTTGCCTACCCCCAAAGCTCGTCCTTTCCCAGGTAAACCTTTTGCACCTAGAAACACCCCTGCCAACTGCCATAATGCATCTAAACCTAAGCAGCCCGGCATCACTGGATCCCCTTCAAAATGGCAAGCAAAAAACCATTGGTGGGGATTTATTGCAAAGCGAGCTTCTAGATAACCTCGGTCGTATTTGCCTCCTTCAAAACTGAGTGTTTCTATTTCGTCAATCATCAACATTTGATCACTGGGTAATTGAGCATTACCCACACCAAAAAAGTCACCTTTGGTAAGTTGCTGTATCTGAGTTGAACTAAAGTTCATTGAATCTCCTAATCATCGTGAACCAATTGCTGATGAGAGATATTGAACCTAGAGAAGGTGAGGCAATAGAATAAAATCGACCATTTTTGGTTAATATTTAAACATCCAAGCTCTGGGCACTTATCCGAATACGTCTTGGATGGCTGAAAAACCGCGTTGTTTGTGGTCGCGAATCATGTGTGATTGATCGCTGTAGCCATAGTTGTAAGCAATTGAAGTTAGGGATACTTGATTGCTTATTCGTTCGCAGCAGCTTAAATAAAACCGTTTACTTTTAACAAACTGACTAACACTACAGCCAAGATTTTTTTTAAAGTCACCATTAATGCGTTTGGTAATTTGGTGGCTAATAATTTGACGGCCAAGCGCACTCAATTGTCTTTTTCCTTCTTGCTCTGAAGGTTCAAAAGACTGTTCAAAATTACTAACTGAGCGAATCAGTTTGTTAAATGGGCTACTATGATCTCTCTTAAAATGTTGCACTAGCCAACGCTCCAAATAATGGTCAAAGTGAGTATTACTCTCCGAACCGATATCTATGACCGAATACAGCGAATCTCGTAACCGATTCTCCGACTCTCCAAAGAACGCTTCAGAAGGAGTAGTCAGGCCTTTCGTCGAACTCAGGCCATGAGTCGTAAACTGGCTAAATGCGCCCGGTTGAAAACGAGTTCCGTAATAAATTCCTGCATTTTGAAAATACAGCGGAATGACTTGGCTAACCGACGTTGAAACAAAAGAATGAGAGGGAGTGATAAAAATGGCGTTGGAACCGTCAGGTAGTACAGGATACGCGCAAGGTTTTGATACTCTGACTCGAATATACGAGTGCACTAAATGCGATAACTTAAAGTGTGGCCTACGGTGTTCAACAAGTAACCCAAGCTTTTTCAGCATTTTTTCTGACAATGTCGGTTGATACATCCCCGCCTCTGCGCCACATTGAGCAAATGTTTTTAATAAGAACAGCCTGCTATTAAAAGTACCTAAGCACCTTATCAAAGATTTAGTGATGAGTAACGGCATCTTAATCGACGGTGAACTGTTCAGCGCGCAACCTGTTGTTAATATTACGTATTAACTCACGAAACCTAAGTTTTCTACCTTAAAATCCCCTAGAATCGGAAAAATGGTCTCTAATTCGTTGGCTCCAAACCAGTTCGCTAAAGTCGCACTTATTTGATCGACTGAAACTTGAAGGACAATGCTTCGCTGTTCAGACAGAAACTAGTAAGGCTTAAGAACTTTCAATTTAATCACTAGCTAAGCCGTTATATGGGGGCCACATCTCTAATTTGAGACACCGGCAAAAAATCAATTGTTATAATGTATCAAATGATATTAATTATCATTAACAACAAATAACACCCGGTTAGACTATGAACACCGTCAATCACATTACCGAAGCCATTCAACACCCATTCATTGTTGATTTAGGCGACAACGTCTATGTTGCCAAATTCGAATGTATGAAGATTTACTCTACCTTATTTGCCCTCGAATATCTTTTGAAACAAGGAAAAATCCAGCCGGGAGATACGGTTGTCGATAGTTCAAGTGGAATCTACGCCCATGCGCTGGCGCTATCGTGTCACCGCTATGGACTAAAATGTCACATCATTGCCTCCAAAACGGTTGACGACAGCTTTAAAGCGCAGTTGTCACTACTCGGGGCAACGTACGAGCCCGCACCAGCTGGTCAATCATTAAAACTCGATCAGGAATTTCGAGTGAAAAGAATTCTAGAACTTCAGAAAGAAAATCCGCGACTCCATTGGATGCAGCAATACCATGATGATATCCATTACTTGGGCTACAAAAGATTCTCTGACCGAATTATTAGCGCATTGAAGTTATCCAAAAACATGCCAATGACCCTAATTGGTGGTGTAGGCACTGGATGTTCAACTGGAGGCACTAGCCATTTTTTGCGTGCGAGTGGTATTAAGCTCAACGTACAAGGCGTTCAACCATTTGGAAGCGTAACCTTTGGCGGTGAATTCATTGATGACCCCGAAGCAGTTATTGCAGGAATTGGCAGTGCAATACCATTCAACAACGTCTCTCACTCTATCTATCAAGATATTCACTGGATGAGTTTTCAAACTTGCTTAAGTGGCAGTATCGCCCTTATGAAAACTCATGCCTTGTTTGCTGGATTGTCTTCTGGAGCTGGATACTTAGTCTCAAATTGGCTGCGCCGTTCAGGAGACAAAAATCCGATTCTATTTATCGCTCCAGACACAGGGCACCGCTATCTAGATGCGGTATTTAAGCGGCCAGAGTTAGCAGAACCCATAGACACACTTGTTCCAAAAGATCTCGCTCAGTTATCTGAACTGGCGATGCCTTGGAGCAAGATTTCTTGGCAGCAACTTGAACAAGAGTTCAAACCAACCACATTCAAAAATAATCGAAAGAAACACATCGCATAGGACAAAATACACATGGCACATTTACTTGTTATGGAAAACTGGGTATTTGGCACAGGCATACTTTTACCTAAAAAAATTAAAGAGCTGGGGCATACGTTTACCTTCGTCACACGCAATCCTGATCACTACCTCGATCCAAGTCTAAATGGTTCACACCCAGTTCTAGACCTCGCGGAAAAAGTACTCGTCTGCGAAACAAATGACCCGCTGCTAATCATTCCATTTCTACAAGAGCATCATAAAACCCTAAAGTTCGACGGAATCCTTACTGTTTGCGACTACTACGTAGATGCCATTAGCGCGGTAGCGAGTGCCTTAAACTTACCACAAGCTTTTTCCTGTAAAATTTCAGATATCCGAAGAAAACATAAAGTTCGAGAACTGATCGACAATGCTGGAATAGCAAACTGCCGTTACCATGCATGTCGAAACTGGGAGGAAGTACAACTCGGTGCGAAAGATCTAGGTTACCCATTAGTCATTAAACCTTCCGATTTAGCGTCCAGTGCCTTAGTTAAACTAGTGCATAACGAAAATGAGTTGCGACTCGCCTTTGATGAAAATGACAAGATGGAGGTCAACTTCCGCAACCAGCCTCGCGAGAAACTCTGGTTGTTAGAAGAATACATGGAAGGTCCTGAATTCAGTGTTGAAGCCTGTACTTTCAATGGAGAGACTCATATCCTCGGTGTTACTGACAAAAGCCTGACTGGTCATCCTTACTTTATCGAAAACGGCCACATGTTCCCCGCTGATATCCCCTCAGAACTAGAACATGAAATCTGCCAACTAGTGCGCGACACCTTAGTGGCGGTTGGCCATGATCACGGCTTATCTCATACAGAGGTCAAGGTAACCGATAGAGGTCCGAGAATAGTTGAAATAAACTCTAGGCCCGGTGGCAACTATATCGCCGAACTCATGGAAATCGTCACCAACTTTGACGTGTTAAAAGCCCATATAGAGTTAGCCTTGAACATCAAGCCCGATACAACCAAACACAATACTAACTATCAAAGCGCGGCCGTTTACTTCACCGTACCCGAAAAAACGGGCCAAATTACGGCAATCCAAGGACTCGAGCAGTTGGAGAGCCACCCAGACGTTCATCGAGTACAGTATCAGAACCTGATTGGCAGACATATTGAACCTGCCATCGATAATGCTACCTATCTGGGCCATTTGATAACGAAAGATTCGAAAGGCAAAAATGCCCGGCAACTCGCCGAACAGCTTTCGGCAACGTTACAGTTTGAGGTGTCAGCATGAGCACATCTAAATCTTTTTCATCAGTAAACCAAGTACTAGAGTCTGCTTTAAAGGGAGAATTGGGACCTTCTCCAAAGGAAATTACCGCGACGGGTGCTTTTGATATTGTTCAAACGACACAGTTTCCCAATACAACACATCGATACTTCAACCGTTATATTGTCTTTCGTGTTGGTGCCAGTTTTGGTGCGTGTTGTATTGAGCCCGAGCAAGTCGAACGCAGCGAGGTCGCTCAACTATCCGGCTCAAGTATTAGTCAATTGCTTCAACATGAGTCATTAGTTATTCGTGTTGCCGCACTCGATGCTTATCTAGGTTTTGTTGCCTCTATAGATTCGTTCGAATATGCAAACAAAGTAACCTTACCAAAAGGTACCCCAATAGAACGCGCCATCGTTCGAGATCAAAGTATTGTTGAAATGTTGGATTGCAAAGAAAAAGAGAAAGTTGGTTTGATAGGGGTTGTAAACCCGCTAGTGGAAGCGATTGAAAATAAAGGCGCTCAATGTCTGCCTTGCGATTTCAATATGCAAAAAACCTCTACGGGGCTGCACGTCACCAAGGATATGACTGAATTGTTAAACAACGCTGACCAGATTATTGCAACCGGTATGACGCTCTCTAATGGTAGTTTCGACCACCTGTTAAACTGGTCACAGACAACTGGCAAAAAACTCACCATCTACGCACAAACAGGAGCAAATATTGCGCGCTTCTTTTTTAGTAAAGGTGTGGAAAATCTATTGGTCGAGACATTTCCATTTTCTCAATTTAGTGCTGACGAAACGCCTATTTTTCAATGTATTGGTAACCGCACGTGACAAAACATAGATTAAACCCCACTTTGATTGCGTTACTGGTGTACACCTTTTTCATGGTGCTTGGGTTTACTATGCTGATGCCCTTGGTGTCAGTCCACTATGTCTCTAACTTAGGTATGGCCGCGACACTAGTGGGCACTGCCCTTGCGGTTCGGCAATTTACTCAACAGGGTTTAAGTGTGGTAAGCGGGTTTCTTGCTGATAAGGTAGGCATGCGGCCGCTAATCCTACTTGGCTTATTAGTACGAGCGCTAGGTTTTATCTACCTAGCGGTAGCGCATGAACCTTGGCAATTATTTGCTGGGCTTATTCTAGCCGCCGTTGGAGGGGCATTGTTTGAAACGCCATACCAAGCGGCAATCATTCATCTCACCAGCGAAAAAGATCGCTCTCAGTTCTATTTGGTCAGCAATTGGGTTGTTGGTGTTGCCACCACACTTGGTCCATTGCTTGGCGCCACCTTAATCGGGTTTGGCTTTGAAACCGTTTGTTTAATTGCCGGTCTGTGTTTTTTAGTGAATTTACTCGTCGCAATATTTCAAGTTCCACGTGATATAGGAAAGCCAAGCAAAACTGCAGAGCAGAAAGAACGTTTGGTATTGAGTAATGAAAAGCCATTTTTACTATTTTTGGTATTCATGACAGGCTATTGGTTTGTTTCAATGCAAATTAATATTTCATTTCCACTTTTCATAGAGCTGCTTACCAATGACATTCGTAGTGTTGGGATTATGTTTGCGATAAGTTCGATCCTAACGATCGCGCTCCAATACTCTCTTGTTAAGTGGCTTCAAAAGCGTCTTAACGACTCCGATATTCTTATCTTAGGCATTTTTGTTATGTCGCTGTCCTGCTTGGCAATCGGGCTACTTGAACAAAGCTATTCAGTGTTTTTACTGTTAGTGGCGACATTTTCAATTGGCGCAATATTGACTCGCCCCACTCAACAAAGCTTAACCGCCCTCTTTACCCAAAACAAAGCAACGGCAAGCCTAATGGGAATTAGTGCGCTAAGTCTGGCCATAGGTGGTGGCTTAGGTAATGTAGCGGGTGGTTGGCTATTTGACATCACTTACATCGATAAAGCTGGCTCTGTTGTGCCAAGTTGGACACCTTGGGTTAGTTTCTTTGTAATAGGATTGGTTTCCGCTTTGGGCATGATTCGGCTATTTCGAGATAAACAAAGTGCTAAATTTCGAACCAAGCGTGTCAATTAGATGACTAGAGCTAGGCTATGGTTTTTGGGTGCCCATTGCGGTGCCCTGATCAAAGAAACTTACATCTCCCATTGCTAAACTGAACAACCTCTAGCAATTGTAAGTTTTTTGTCCTTGTATAGTTCAATTAAAGAATCCGTTACTCGTCCGATCGTTTTCGCCTTAACCATTATTTTGCTACTTTCGGTAGCTACGACCAGTTTCGCAATTCTTATATTTGTCTCAAGCCAATATGATGCTGAAGGCGTTAATGTTGCAGGTTCTCTACGAATGCAAAGCTATCGATTAGGTTATTCAATCCAAAAACAAAGTGATGATTTACAAGGGTTAGTTTCAGAGTTCGACAACACCATCCATTCCCAGTCGATGCAGCTCGTTCAGCACTGGTCAGTGCCAAATCATATTCAATACGACTACCAACAACTGGTACTGCGTTGGAATAAACTCAAAGACATTATTCGTAGCGATAATCCAGAGCCTTATCTCAATCATTTAGCGGATTTTGTTAAACAAATAGATGGCTTTGTCTATAAACTTCAAGCCAATTCAGAGCAAAAGCTATACAAGCTCACCATCACGGGTACCTTAGGCCTAGGTGGCATATTGGTGGTCAGCATCATTGTGGTACTGTTCGTAAACCTAGAAATCGTCAAACCACTTAATGCACTAGTGAAGGCGAGCAAGAGCATTGAACAACACAATTTCTCTGTTCACTTAAGTCATAATAAAGACAATGAGTTAGGTATCTTATCTAAGACCTTCAATCAGATGACTAGGGAATTGGGTAAACTCTACTTTGACTTGGAAAAAGAGGTAGAAGAACAAACGGCTAAGCTCAAACAAGCTAACCAGTCACTTGAAGTTTTATATCAATCCTCGCAAACCTTAACCGCTTCGCGAATCAATCAAGAACACTTTCAACATATCTTAAAGCTTATTATCGCAATGGACGGAATCCAAACCGTCAAACTTCAAGTTGCCAGATCAGGAGAGCCCGACTTGGTGTTGTTTGAAGGCAATCAATGTCCAAATCAGTGTACTGAACAATGTCACTCGCGAGTATTGGATATGGAAGGTGAACACTTGGGAACCTTGTACTGGAAAACAACTGCCCTCTCACCAAACGAGAATTTAATGGACAGTTTTGCGCAAATTCTGTCGCGCGCAATTCATTTTAAACAAGCGCAAAAACACTCCGAACAAATGATGCTGGTGGAAGAGCGCGCTACCATCGCAAGAGAGCTTCATGACTCGTTAGCTCAATCCTTGTCTTACCTAAAAATCCAAGTGAGTATTTTGAATAGGCGCTTAAAAACACTACCCAAAAACGATGCAAGTGATGAAATACAAAGCGTGGCAGATGAAATCAACTCTGGATTGAATGACGCCTACACACAACTCCGAGAGCTAATTTCTACCTTCCGGCTATCAATTAAAGAAGCTCAATTTGCCAAAGCCCTGCAAGAACTGGTCGATAGCTTTTTGGAGCAGTCTAGTGCCAAAATAACACTCGACAATCGTCTTTCCTCGTTTCAATTTACTTCTGAGCAACAGGTTCACTTGTTACAGTTGATTCGAGAGGCAATTCTCAATGCTATTAAGCACGCCAAAGCCGACCAGATCAGAGTTGTGTGCAGAGCTGAAGACCACCTTCATTGCATCGAAATCATTGACGACGGTATCGGCTTTGACGTGGAGAATAAAAAAGCAAACCACTTTGGGATAGGTATAATGAATGAGCGAGCGGAGCGACTCAATGCTGACTTTTCAATTGACAGCAAACCCAATGTCGGATGCCATGTCACAATTAAGTTTTAGGCCGTAGCCATGACACCTTTTAATATCATGCTGGTGGATGACCACCCTCTTATTCGGACTGGGATGAGCCAGTTGATTGGCCTAGAGCCTGATTTAAACATCATTGCGCAAGCCAGCAACGGCAGTGAAGCTCTAGAGTTACTCAAAACTATCGACCCTGACCTTGTTTTACTAGACTTAAACATGAAAGGTATGTCTGGGTTGGAAACTTTAAAGGAAATTAGAGGGCGAGGACTCACGACTCGAGTCGTGATTCTCACTGTATCAGATAGCCCGGCTGACATTGAAAACATCATGGTAGCAGGCGCAGACGGCTACTTGTTAAAAGACACAGAGCCCGATGACATCCTTGAGCTTTTACACCAATGTAAAAACGGTAACCCTATTTTCAGCAAAGCAGTTGCTGACTACCTTGCTAAAAGTGACTCTCAGCAAAATGTGTTGCAACAGCTCACTGAGCGTGAAGAACAAATTTTAAAGTTAGTCGCCATTGGCCTGAGAAACAAACAAATCGCTGACAAGTTGTTCATTACTGAGTCCACGGTCAAAGTGCACATGAAGAGTCTATTTAAGAAGCTAAATGTTTCGTCTCGCACCGCAGCTACGGTTCTTTACCTTGAACATCAAGATGGCACTATTTGAGCCCAACATTCTTAGCTCTGTAGAATGTAAAAAGGGACCAGATTGGTCCCTTACTTTTTTTAGCTAGCGAGATGTAACACAGTAGGATGTTTTCGAAACCAATCCAGCTTTTGATGAAGCTGCGTAACACTTCCTACCACTATTAGTGCTGGGCTCACAGCTTGGCTAGCAAGGTCGGATAATTGCTCCAGTCTTCCGGTAAAGACTCTCTGCTCGGGTCGTGTACCATTTTCAATGATTGCACAAGACATATCTGAATCCAGTCCATGTTCGATCAAGCGTTTCATAATATAGCCACTCTGTTTGAGTCCCATATAAAAAACGAGAGTGTTGTTGGATTGTGCCAATGAGGTCCACTCAATTTCTCGACCATCTTGCTGTACGTGACCGGTAATGAACTGAACACTTTGCGCATGTTCTCTGTGTGTCAACGGAATTCCTGCATATGCGGTCGCACCTGCAGCAGCAGTGATACCCGGAACCACTTGGTAAGGAATGTTTTGTTCGGCCAGTGTTTCAAGTTCTTCACCACCACGCCCAAAGATAAAGGAATCTCCTCCTTTAAGTCTGACGACGTGTTTACCTTCAAGCGCTTTATCCGCCAATAACTGGTTGATCTCATCCTGCGGTACACAGTGAAAATTAAGCCGCTTACCAACATAGATCATCTCTGCTGAGCTTGGAGCTAAATCAATGATCTGCTGCGAAACCAATCGGTCAAACACCACAACATCAGCGGATTCAATGACTTTTAGTCCCTTGACAGTCAATAGCTCTGGGTCTCCAGGACCCGCACCAACTAGAGAAACAAAACAGCCAGTTGGAGGCGTATTTAACGTATCTGTATTCATAAAACTGCCTTAAAACAGAACTTAAACTCAACACTACTTAATCCTGCTAATAGGATTGAGTTTAACCACTTAAACAACAAATGGGCCAGACCTCAACAGTCTAGCCCAACCAAAACATTAGCCCACATTACGAGCTGGTTTTGTGCGGCCGTGAGTCACGTATAAGCTCATACAAGTCACCATAAGACCACCTACTAGATTACCTAAAATTGTCGGAATTAAGTTCCAACCTAACCAATCCGCAATCGTAAACTCAGCACCCAACATCATGCCCAATGGAAAGAGGAACATGTTAACTACAGCATGCTCAAACACAAGCCCAAAGAAGATAAAAATTGGGAACCACATAGCCAAAACTTTGCCCGCAACATTTTTGGACACCATTGCACCAATCACACCTAGGCAAACCATCCAGTTACACAAGATGCCTCGTACAAAAACGGTAATCCAGCCATCGAGACCATGTTCAGCGAAACCCAGTGTTCTTCCTGTTGCTGCAGCGATAAATTTTTGACCCACTGCGCCCGGCTCAACACTAAAATTCATGGTAAAGCTCAGCGCCACTAAAAATGCCACACTTAATGAGCCAATTAGGTTACCCGTTGCTACCAAACCCCAGTTACGGAATATACCGCTCCAAGTCACCCCTTTGCGGTTCTCAAACTTAGCAAGTGGTGCCAAACCAAACACGCCGGTCAGCAAATCAAATCCCATTAAGTTCAGAATACAAAAGCCCACTGGAAATACCAACGCACCAACGATTCCAATTCCCGTTTGCACAATTGTAGTAATCGCTACTGCTACGGCAATCGCAAGTATGGCACCAGCCATAATACCGCGGATTAAAGTGTCTCTGGTCGACATAAATACTTTGCTTTCGCCAGCATCTATCATGTTTTTCACAAACTCGGCAGGTTTCACGTAAGACATAATCGTCCTTATCAAAAAGTTGAAAATAAAAGATAAAAAATGGGAGGCTCAGATGTATTGGCGATTGAGGAGGCACCAATACACCCGAGCGCAAATATATATCCGGTTAAACAATTACTTCGGTTTTCCGCTCACAGACACTTGGCCGTCGACCACCTGTGCAGGGAAGCTTGCAATACTAAAACGCTCGTCCTCCATGCATTTACCCGACGCTAGGTTAAATCTTTGTTTTTTTAGGGGGCTTGCAATCCACAATTCACCCTGATGTTCACAAACTAACCCGCGTGAAAGCACGTTTGACTGGTAAAATGGGTCAGTGTTGCTGAGCGCATAAACCTTATGTTCAGAAGTAGGCCTAAAAATCGCAATTTGCTTGTCGTCGACCAGTGCGCAAACACCGGTGCCCGGTACGATTTTTTCTATGTCGCATACATGTTGAAATGTCATATCAAACCTACCTTAAACTTCTGCTAGAGAAACGTGGATGATGTCGCCCTGCGTGTGAGAGCTTTTTTCGGCTTGGGTTGCAGGTCTATGTTGTGCACGCTCCTGTACAAATACGACGTTATCGTCACGTGAATCAGAGTTTATGAAGTGGCTGAAACGAGTTAACTGCTCTTCATCAGAGACTGTTGCGCTCCATTCACATTCAAACTCTTCAATCAGCCTATTCAGCTCGCTTTCTAGCTGCGAGTTGATACCAAGCTTATCTTCAACGATAACACTGCGCAGATAATCCACTCCGCCTTCCATATTTTCCAACCAAACGGATGTGCGCTGTAATGGTGCTGCTGTTCGAATATAAAACATCATAAATCTATCGATGTATTGCAGAAGAGTGGCTTGGTCTAGATCAGTAGCGAGCAGGTCGCCGTGGCGAGGTTTCATGCCACCGTTACCACATACGTATAGGTTCCAACCGGCATCCGTGGCGATAATACCTAGGTCTTTACCTTGGGCTTCGGCACATTCTCGAGTGCAACCTGAAACTCCGAACTTCATCTTGTGCGGCGTTCGAATTCCTTTGTAGCGATTCTCAAGTAAGACGCCTAATCCCACTGAATCTTGAACACCGTAACGACACCACGTTGAGCCGACACAGGTTTTTGCCATGCGCAGCGCCTTGGCATACGCTTGACCAGTTTCAAAACCAGCATCAATTAGCTGACGCCAAATATCCGGTAGGTCATCTTTTTGAGCACCAAACAAACCGATTCGCTGAGCACCTGTTACTTTGGTGTAGAGTTTGTATTGTTCAGCTACGCTAGCAAGTACGCCTAAAGCCACTGGAGTGACTTCACCGCCGGCCATGCGAGGAATCACTGAGTAAGTACCGTCTTTCTGGATATTGCCTAAGAAGTTGTCATTAGTATCGTGCAGTTTTACTAACTTTGGCTGGAGAATATGTTCACCCCAGCAAGACGCTAAAATAGAGCCCACTAACGGTTTACACACTTCACACCCATAGCCACTACCGTATTTGGCTAACAAGTCTTCGAAGCTCTTAATTTCTTCAATTTTTACTAGGTGCAGTAATTCTTGTCTGCTGTAAGCAAAATGTTCACAAACGTGGTTTTTCACTTCAACGCCTGCTTTCGCCAGTTCAGCATTAAGCACTGATGTGACTAGCGGTACACAACCGCCACATCCTGTACCTGCACCGGTTACCTCTTTAATCTCACCTATGGTGTGATAGCCATCGGCTACGGCTTGTGCCACCTTGCCTTTTGTGACATCAAAACAAGAACAGATAACTGCGCTATCAGGCAGGGAGTCAGCTCCTAGAGTTGGCTTCTCCGCGCCCGCATGCGCCGGTAAAATCAGGCTATCAGGATGTTCAGGTAACTCTATCTCGTTAAGCATCAGCTGCAGTAAGTCGCCATAGTCAGCGGTATCGCCAACCATAACCGCTCCCAACAACTTTTTATTGTCTGATGAGACGATTAGTCGCTTGTAAACCTCTTGCTCTTCATTCTGGTAAACGTAGCTTTTGCACCCAGGAGTACGACCATTTGCGTCGCCAATTGAGCCTACTTTCACACCTAATAATTTGAGCTTTGCTGACATGTCTGCGCCAGTAAACGCGCTCTCGGTTTGATCAAGTAGGTGATCAACGGCTACGGTCGCCATTTTGTAGCCCGGTGCAACTAACCCGTAGAACATATCATTCCATGAGGCACACTCACCTATCGCATAGATGTCTTTATCTGATGTTTGGCAGAAATCATTAATCGCTATACCACCTCTTGCACCAAGAGCTAAAGCCATTTGACGCGCCAACTTATCTTGAGGTCGTATTCCAGCGGAGAACACAATGAAGTCAGTTTCCAACTCAGAACCGTCAGCAAAGCGCATTACATTTCTTGTATCTGTTCCTTCCGCTGCAATTTCTAACGTGTTTTTACTGGTGTGAACATGAACGCCTAAACGTTCGATCTTTTGTCGCAGTTGGTTACCACCAGCCAAGTCTAATTGTTCAGCCATCAGCTTGGGCGCAAACTCGACAACGTGTGTTTCTACACCTAATGCCTTAAGAGCCCCTGCAGCTTCCAAACCAAGCAGACCACCTCCAATAACAACTCCCGATTGGCTTGTCTTTGCGCACGCTTCAATAGCTTTTAAATCTTCGATAGTGCGGTAGACAAAGCAGTCCTTACTCTCGTTTCCTTTAATAGGTGGGACAAAGGGGTATGAGCCAGTCGCAAGGACAAGCTTGTCGTAAGTAATTTCTCGGCCGGTACTTGAGTAAACTACTTTGTTTTCGCGATTTACATTTATTGCGCGCTCTCCAATGAGCACGTTGATTCCGTGTTTTAGGTAAAAACCTGTTTTTACTAACGACAGTTCGTCGGCAGTATGATGGGAAAAGTAAGAAGAAAGATGGACCCGATCATAAGCAACTCGTGGTTCTTCACAGAACACTGTCACTTCATACTGCTCAATATCGGCTTTTTCCACCAAGTCTTCGATGTAACGGTGACCTACCATCCCGTTACCTATCACGACGAGTTTGACCTTGCTCATTATGCTATCCAGTATTTTTATAACTGAGTGCATTGTTAGTTTTGACCACGGTCGCAGTCATGATTCAAATCAAATGCGTTTTTAAACTACCCGAAAGGGGTAGATGAAGGGGGTGTGTAGACTAAGAATGAAAAAGAGCGCTAATGCGCTCTTTTGTTAGGAATCGGTCGAGAAAACCTGATTGATGAGCTCATCAAACTCTTTTCGAGAATTGGATGATGCTAATGTCGATTCTACCGAACCAATCTCCGAGTTGTTAAATACAGTCACTAACAACTCGTATTGTTTAGTTGTAACATATACATAGCTGAATATGGCTATCAACGCAGCCAGACCACCTAGCGGATGCCAAATAAAGAAAGGGAACGCCAAAACAGCGCCAATCAGAGCCGATTTTTTAACCCGACTTTTTGTATCGTGCTTTTTTACAAAGATCTGCTCTATTTTGTCTATTGCTAAGGGTTCTGGGCTTTTTCTACTGTGTATGGCACCTGATTCAACCCACACATTTTTATCTTTCATAAAGTACTCACCTTTGACGTTGGAACATATAAAACCAAGAGCTAAAGGGGTTCCAATCAAAACTGATTTCTAAGATGACTTTTTACTTAGATAACTTTTTATTTAGATAGCTTTTTTTAGATAACTGTGTGCCTGTGTAAGAGAAACAACCCAAACACAGGTTCGATGACGATAGATTAAAATCTCATTAAAATCAATCTTTAAACGAGCAGGTCCTACGCTGAATAAACAGACTGCGCTTGCTTAAACCAAGCCACGACTTGTTGGTGATATGGTTGGCCATAGGCTTTAATAAACTGCCTAGTATGTTCATCTTTTTCAGATAGCAGTGCACTAAGTCGCTGCTCAATGAATTCGGGTGTAAGTTCCAACCCACATTCGACGGTAATACAGTGTTCCCATTCTGAATAATTTCTCGGTATAGCAGGTGAAGACATAATTTAAGTTCGTTAAACAACCAATAATTGATATGTTATATCATAACATTTTGGACATTATAAGTAGGTTGACTGAAGCAAACTGGTGGGTGTGAGTTATTGTTCAAAATCAACAGACTGAATAGCCTGTTCAATGCTCGAAAACCCTATCTTAGTTAAACAGGCTTCATGTTTGCTAAATTCGTGGCGACGAACCAATTCAGTAACATCCTCTATACTTAGAACCTTTACAACTTCGTTAGAATCATTACCCGAAACAACTTGCTCCAAATTGGATTGTTGGCCATCCGAGTCAATCAAATAGTCATTTGCGGTAACAATTAGGCCTTCACACTCTAAGTGTAGACTCTCACTATCTGCCACAAAAATCAGCTCGTCACTTCCATCCATTTTCACAATACATGGCCATCGAATCACAGATTAACTCCAGCGTTTACCATTTCGTCTATTATAAAAAAACGCGGTCAATTGACCGCGTTTTGTTCGTTCTACTGCTACTTACACTTCTACGTGAAGGCAAGATACCGCGTGAACATCGTTACCTTGAATTGTCGGCTTTTCTTGCGCACAAGCATCAGTTGCTTGAGGACAACGCGTTCTGAAAACACAACCTGAAGGCGGATTCATTGGAGACGGCAAGTCGCCTTCCAACATCTGAATCTTTTTGTTTCGTTCCAATTTAGGATCTGGGATTGGAACTGCAGACATCAATGCGCGAGTGTACGGGTGCTTAGGATCAGCAAACAAGGCTTCTGATTCACCAAGCTCAACAGCATTTCCTAAGTACATCACCAACACGCGGTCTGAAATGTGTTTCACCACAGATAAGTCGTGAGCGATGAACACCAAGCTCAATCCAAGCTCTTTTTGCAGCTCTTTTAGCAGGTTCACTACCTGAGCTTGAATCGATACATCTAGAGCAGATACAGGCTCATCGCAGATGATCATTTTTGGCTTAAGGATCAATGCTCGAGCTATACCAATACGCTGACACTGACCACCTGAGAACTCGTGTGGGTAACGGTTGATAACGTTAGGTAACAAACCAACCTTAGTCATCATCTCTTTAACACGGTCTTTTACTTCCTGTTTAGAAAGCTCAGGATAGAAGGTCTCCAAAGGCTCTGCAATGATGTCTCCAACGGTCATACGCGGGTTTAGAGATGCAAGCGGATCTTGGAAAATCATCTGCATTTCTTTGCGCGTATCACGACGACTCACTTCGTTCATTTTGGTGACATCTTGCCCCAACCAAACGACTTCACCATCTGTTGACTCAACCAAACCGATAATAGCGCGAGCAAACGTAGACTTACCACAACCTGACTCGCCTACTACACCCAGTGTTTCACCTTCATACAGGCGAATGTTTACGCCATCAACCGCTTTCAACGGTGTTGGCTTGGAGAAAAACCATCCATTTTTATTGGCAATACTAAAATGAACTTTCAGATCTTTAACATCTAGTAGTAATTTTTTCTCTTGACTCATCGTTTCCAAGCCTCCCAATCTGAGAAACACGCGCGCTGGCGACCATCAGCAAAGTTAGTCAAAATCGGAGTTTCAGACTTGCAACGGTCTGTGACTCGATGACAACGCTCTTGGTAAGGACAGCCCGGTGGCAATTTGAGAAGGTTTGGCGGGTTACCCGGGATAGTTGGCAAAATTTCACCTTCAGTATCCAAGCGAGGAATTGCCTTTAGCAAGCCTTCTGCGTACGGGTGACTTGGGTTGTAGAAGATCTCGTCTACCGTACCGTACTCCATAGTACGTCCGGCGTACATTACCAAGACCTTGTCACAAGAACCTGCAACTACACCTAAATCGTGGGTAATCATGATGATGGCAGTGTTGAACTCGTCTTTTAGCTCATTCAACAAATCCATGATCTGCGCTTGAACCGTTACATCCAGTGCAGTCGTTGGCTCATCAGCAATCAGCAGTTTTGGTCGACATAGCAACGCCATAGCAATCATCACACGCTGACGCATACCGCCTGAGAACTCATGCGGATACATAGTTATACGCTTGCGCGCTTCAGGTATTTTTACCGCCTCAAGCATGCGTACTGACTCTTCAAACGCTTCCGCTTTACCCATGCCTTTGTGCAGCATTAACACTTCCATTAGCTGATCGCTAACTTTCATGTATGGATTGAGGGAAGTCATTGGGTCTTGGAAAATCATCGCGATTTGCTCAGCGCGCACGCGGTTCAATTCTTTTTCAGGCAAGTTTAAGATTTCTTTGCCTTCAAATTTGGCACTACCAGAAATCTTACCGTTTTTGGCCAATAGGCCCATCAGTGCGAATACGGTTTGGGATTTACCCGAACCCGATTCACCTACAATGCCTAGCGTCTCACCTTGTTTTAGTGAGAAGTTAAGATCGTTTACTGCAGTCACAATACCATCTTGTGTGGTGAATTCGACTCGCAGATCTTTTACATCTAACAAGCTCATCATTGCTTTCCTGTGTAATTCTTTATTGCTCAGTGTTCGGATGTGAACTTATAGTTTTTTAATTTGGCATCGTTTTTGTTGTGCCGTTCACATCCGTTATTAGACCGATTATACGTTACTTAGCGGTCTTTCGGGTCTAGTGCATCGCGCAAACCATCGCCTACGTAGTTAAAGCAGAACAAGGTTACAACCATAAACAGCGCTGGAAACGCTAACTGCCAGATTGCAATTTCCATCGTTTGCGAACCTTCTTGAAGCAAGGCACCCCAACTGGTCATCGGCTCTTGCGTACCCAATCCTAGGAAAGATAGGAAAGATTCCGTCAAGATCATACTTGGGATAAGAAGCGTCGAGTAAACCGCAACTATACCCAATACGTTAGGCACAATGTGACGAGTAATGATTTTCCATTTACTCACGCCACAAACATGCGCCGCTTCAATAAATTCCTTGTTACGCAGGCTTAACGTTTGGCCACGTACAATACGCGCCATGTCTAGCCAAGCAATGGCACCAATCGCCACAAAGATTAGGAAGATATTACGGCCGAAGAAGGTGACCAATACAATAACCAAAAACATGAATGGTACTGCGTAAAGGATCTCCAAAATACGCATCATTACGCGGTCAGTACGGCCTCCAATGAAGCCAGATGCTGCACCATAAATGGTACCTATTACCACGGCAACTACCGCGCCCATAACACCAACCATCAGCGAGATGCGGCCACCAATTAAGGTACGGACATACAAATCACGTCCTAGGCTGTCAGTACCAAACCAGTGTTCGGCGTTTGGTCCTACGTGCATCGCATACCAGTCAGTATCATCGTAGGCGTAAGGTGCAATCATTGGTAAGAAAATGACCGCTAGTGTCATCACAAACAAGATGAACAAGCTCACCATTGCCGCTTTATTTCTGAAGAAACGAATCCGCGCATCTTGCCAAAGACTACGACCTTCAATTTCCAAGTTCTCAGCAAACTTCTCAACTGCTTCGAGGTTTTCTTTTTTCGTCAACATAACTCAATACCTCTGTTAGTAACGAATTTTCGGGTCGATGACCGCTAGTAAGATATCCACGATGGCATTGAACACAATGAACAACAAACCAATCAAAATAGTGATACCTAGTACTAGAGAATAGTCACGGTTGAAGGCGGCGTTAACAAAGAGTTTGCCAATGCCCGGTAAACCAAAGATGGTCTCAACTACCACCGAACCGGTGATAATACCTACAAACGCAGGACCCATGTAAGAAACCACAGGCAATAGTGCCGGTTTCAAAGCGTGTTTGATGATGATGTAACGGTAGCTCAGACCTTTTGCGCGTGCTGTTCGAATGAAATTACTGTTTAACGTTTCAATCATGGAGCCACGAGTTATACGTGCAAAAGTTGCAACGTATAGGAGAGACATAGCGATAACCGGTAGGACCATGTACTGCCACGCACCACCGTTCCAACCACCAGCAGGCGAAACGTCTAAATAGATAGCAAAGATGTAAATCAGTGCCGGGGCGAGTACAAAGGAAGGAAGAACCACCCCGAGCATGGCTGTCGACATGATGGAGTAATCAATCCAGGTATTCTGTTTTAATGCTGCGATAGTGCCAACCGTGACACCCATTAGAACGGTAAATATAAAGGCTACCACACCAACTTTTGCTGATACTGGCAGGGCTTGTTCCACAAGCTCGTTTACCGTTAGGTCCTTGAATTTGAAAGACGGACCGAAGTCGCCAGTCAAAATGTTGCCAAGGTATGTCAAGTACTGTTCGTGAACAGGCTTATCCAGACCGTATTTGGCGTTAATGTTCTCCATAACTTCAGGCGGGATACCACGTTCTGTTGAAAACGGGTTACCTGGAGCAAATCGCATTAGGAAGAAAGAAACAGTAATCAACACCAACAAGGTTGGGATTGCTTCCACTGCTCGTTTCAAGATGAACTTAAACATATTCGTTCTCTTCAGTCTGTGACTTTTAGACAAAAGAAGACTGCACGGATCGCTCCGTGCAGTATTTTTTTACTTCTATAATTTTAATTATTACTTCGCTTTCATGTATAGATCTTTCGTGTAGATCATTTCTTCAGCGTTTTCGTAAGGGAAACCACCAACAAGTGGGTTCAATAGACGTGGCTTGGTGTAGAAGAAGATAGGTGCGATAGGCATCTCGTCAGCAAGCAAGTACTCAGCCTTGTGGTAAATCTTCTCACGCTCAGCATCGCTAACTGCTAGGAATGCATCATCAAGAAGCTTGTCGTACTCAGCACTTTGGAAGTCCTGGTAGTTGTAGCTTGCTGTTGAACGCATAGTAGTCAAGAAAGTAGACGCTTCATTGTAGTCACCACACCAG
Source organism: Vibrio sp. ABH4_348 (assembly GCF_056159765.1). Lineage (NCBI taxonomy): Bacteria > Pseudomonadati > Pseudomonadota > Gammaproteobacteria > Vibrionales > Vibrionaceae > Vibrio > Vibrio sp. ABH4_348. Next base: position 1,766,015 of record NZ_JBSWVW010000001.1, read on the forward strand.
CCAGCACGACGAACTTCGAAGTTGTGCTGCTCAGAGTTGTCTACATACGTTTTCCACTCTTGGTTTTCTAGCGTAATGTCTACACCCAACGATTTTTTCCACATAGATTGGATAGCCGCAGCTGTCTTCTTGTGGTTCTCGTTTGTGTTGTAAAGAAGGTTAACTTTTAACGGGTTAGACTTGTCGTAACCGGCTTCTGCTAGCAACTCACGCGCTTTCGCTTCACGTTCTTTTTGAGTCCAAGTCGCGTACTCAGGAGTAATTTGTGTGAAGTCAGCAGTGATTGGTGGCGTGAAGGCATAAGCTGGTTGCTGGCCTTGGCCCCAAATCGCTTTTGTAATTACGTCACGGTCAATTGCGTAGCTCAACGCTTGACGAACGCGCTTGTCGTCAAATGGAGGCTGTTGGTTGTTGAAGCCATAGTAGTAAGTACAAAACAGTGGAGAAATCAGTACTGACTCTGGGTATTCTTTTTCTAGACGCTTGAACTGCTCGTTTGGCACTGAATCTGTGATGTGAAGCTCGCCAGACAAGAAACGGTTCATTTCCGCTACTTGGCTTTCAATTGGCATAAAGCTTACTTTTTCGATAACCGTTTTGTCGTTATCCCAGTAGTTAGCGTTACGAGTCAGAACCGTTTTTTCGTTGATGATACGCTCAGAAAGTACATAAGCACCGTTACCTACGAAGTTTTCAGGCTTAGTCCATGCATCACCGTACTTCTCAACTGTTGCTTTGTGAACAGGCTTAACAGAAGTGTGCGCAAGCATTTTCAAGAAGTATGGGATTGGAGCCGTTAGAGACACTTTCAGCGTGTAATCATCTTCAGCCACAATACCTAGCTCAGATGGTGCTACTTTGCCTTCTAGGATTTCTTTCGCATTGACAACACCAGCATCGCCTAAGTACGTTGCGTAAGGAGAAGCCGTTGCTGGGTCTACAAGACGCTGCCAGCTGTAAACGATGTCGTGTGCAGTGATTTTGTCACCGTTTGACCAAAGACCATCTTTGCGGATGTTAAACGTGTAGTGTTGGTTGTCTTCTGTAGTCCAGCTTTCAGCAACACCCGGTACAAGGGAACCCGATGCGTCTTGGTTCAACAGACCTTCAAATAGGTCGCGGATTACGTGTGATTCTGGAACACCAGATACTTTGTGTGGGTCAACGGATTCGATTTCTGAACCGTTACCACGAACAACTTCTTGTACGTCAGCCAGTTTAGTGCCAGCTGGAACGTCTGCTGCAAATGCCGCCGTAGACGCCATTGCCATACCTGCGCCTAATAGTAGCGCTTGTGTAATTTTGTTTTTATACATGATCAAAACTCCAAGTTTTCTAAATGCATCCATGTCACCTTCTTCTGGTTGCTAGAACGGTTAGCCATATACAACAAGCTGAACATCCTGAAAAACAGCGGGTCGTAGCCCAAAAAAAGACTGCGGCACACATTAGCAACCATCAAAGGAATTTGCCATAAAAATGTCTTACTAAAACGTAATAATCTGATATTTTATGGCATTAATAGTAAATAAATCTAATCTATCCCCCTCGCGCAGTGGATTAGATTTAACGAGATATTTACATAATAAATTCGGCTGATAAGCCCAATAAAATACTGAGTTTGTAGCCGCTTGGGTTCAGTATCCTGCGGGAAAAACGTTTTCCAATTTGCTACATATTTAACATTTAGTGAGATTAATTTATTGAACGTGGTAAATGTGTGAGAAGCGTCACTACCAGATGGAAGTTTTTGAACAATAAGCAACCAATCCTGTCAGGGTTTTATTAACATTCGTCGGTCAAATAACCACAATTATCGATGGTTATGTCTAATAATTAATCAAAACACGTTATTTTATTCTATGCACTTTTGCTGTTTAAAAATGCATTAACCAACGATGTCATGTATTGGTTAACTCCTCCTTCAAGCTCGATACTATCGCTCAGTGTATCGTGTACTTCAGCCTTTATGACGCCGCCCACGCCAGTGATGTTATTGGTAATATTTACCGGTTTGACAAGGTCGTGAACGTTCCCCGCATACAGTATGCAAGCTTGCGCCAAGATCAGTTTTTCTCCACCCGATAACTGAATCACTCGTTGAGCAGTACCAACCACTTTTTTACCGTTAACATTGAGGTTGTAGTCACCATCACAATAAGAGCCGGGGGTTGCGTGAATCTCCGATTCAATATTAAATTCTTGTAAACTTTTCTGAATAAGCTGACAGAAAGCCGTATAGCTTTCCTCTATTTTGAAAGGTTCGAACTTGCTTAGTTTGTACAAAAAACTGCAGTTGATAATTCCTGGGCACTGTGGAACGGGTGCGCCGCCGGTTTTACGTTGCTCAACGAACCAGCCATCATCAAATAGAGCTTGAGTTAACCGTTCTGATTTCGGCCACTTGGCACCCGAAGGCAAAACCAATACACGATTTTTCGGCTGCCAAATCATTAACCCCTTCTCAAGTTTGCCTCGTTTAATCTGTTCGATAAGGTCTTGCTCTTTTTCAAACGCATTAGCGACGTCAATATGCTCGTATCTGAGTAGTTTGTTTTTCATGGAATCCAGAGGATAAGAAGCGTCACTCGGTTATAGCATATACTCAAGTGACTTCAAGATATCGGATTCAGAGGATGCATTTCGTGCCTCTCTACTTTAAGAACTTGAACGCATTCGAATCACAAATCCTTTCCATTTTTTTAAAAAGAAATGGGACAGAAGATGAGCTCCCAAGGGTAAAAATAACTGACCTTGATCTTGTGTCATCGATTCTCGATTTTAAATGAACACAGATTCAATTCGATGCCATGCCTGAAGACCAGTTAACGCCCACTGAAACTCGCACCTAGAGCTTACCTGGGGATTACATCCACCCAATCACCAAGAGAACTTAAGTGGTCAGGGGTCATCGAAAACACTGTATTCGGTGTGCCTGCTGCTACCCATATTTCAGTCATGTTCTTTAGGTCAGAATCGAGAAAGGTTTTAAGAGTGGTTTGGTGTCCTAAAGGTGGAATGCCACCAATTGTGAAGCCCGTTTTTTTCTTAACGTATTTTGCATCAACTGAAATCAATGATAAGCCGTAATTGGTATCCAAAAGCTTGGTATCTATTTGATTTACGCCACTAGCTATGACTAAGACTGGTGAATCGGATAATTGATCGTGAAATACAATGGATTTTCCAATTTGAGCCACCTCACATCCAATCGACTTTGCCGCATCTCTTGCACTCCTCGTTGAGCTTGGGTAAGTCTTTACTTTCAAGTCCCAGCCTAGTTGGTCGATTTGCGTTTGAACTTTTTGAGCGCTCTGCTTTAACGTTTGTTGCGTCATCTCTCTTCCTTATTGTTCGGTGAATCTTTTCTGTTACTATTATGTGCGTTATTGCGTACAAATCAGTTTAACACCGTGCGTTATAACGTACAATGCATCGAAGTGTAATTCAAAGTGAGTATTTTTTAAGTGGTAGAGAAAATGACAAACTCTTTAGATTTCAAACAAACCATTGCATTGACACTTCGACAAGCACGAAAACAGAAAGGATTGAGTCTCGACAAGACAGCAAAACTAACTGGTGTGTCAAAAGCCATGTTAGGTCAAATCGAGCGCGAGGAATCGAGCCCGACTATTCAAAAGCTGTGGCAAATCGCAACCGGCTTGGAACTGTCTTTCTCGAGCTTTTTTGCAGACATGCAAGACCTGAATTCTGCTCATAGGCAAACATTTCCCAACGATCTAAATATGCAAGTGGAAAGCCAGTTCCCCTTCAACCCTCTGACTCAGATGGAAAGCTTTATTGTGACTTTAGTTCATCACCATGAACAGACTTCACAAGCTCACCAGTTTGGAGTTGTTGAACATATTTGGGTCTTAGAGGGCTCAATTCAGGTGCAGTTCGATGGTATTTGGCATCAACTTGAATCGGGAGAGACTTGCCAGTTTAATGCCGACCAGCCTCATGGCTATCGAGCAGTCACCAAGAATGCTCGGTTTCAGAACATCATTTGTTACCCGGTTCAAACTTCCATTTCGCCGTCGAACTAAGGAAATATGTGCCCGAGCGCTCATTTCTCTAGGAGACTGTGATTGCTTCCACATCTCTTGATAGAACCTCCTCAAAAACCCCTTTTATTAAAGAAAGTTAATACTGTCTAAACAAGTGGTTAATCCTCACCTTAATAGTATTTATTTCAGAGCGCGAACTAAGTTGTCTGACTAAAACTACACTCGTTTTCAACTAGTTCAGGACTCCATGTGTTTTGGGGTAAAAGCGCCAAGTTTGAATTGGACTTTCATCTAATTCTTGGTTTGTGAACGAACGCTAAGCGTGGTTCACACGTTTGCCGGGGGGCAAACAGTCGAAGAGGATCTATCAAGTGAACATACTCGGATATCTACAAAAAATCGGTAAGGCATTAATGGTGCCCATAGCAGTGATGCCGGCAGCGGCACTGCTAATTGGTTTAAACTACGCTACAGGTGGCAGCCATCCCATTAGTATATTTTTAGGACAAGCTGGTGACGCTATATTAGGTGCACAAGGTTGGTTGTTCGCGATAGGTGTGGCTTACGGTATCGCCAAAGATAACAACGGTTCAGCAGCTTTGGCCGCGTTCGTTGGTCTAAGCATTATCGACAAACTACTCGACCCAGCGGTAAGCGGTTTGTTTACTGGTGTGACAGCGGACATTATGTCTACTGAAGATGCACTCGCATTCAGCCAACGTGCCAATCCATTCATCGGTATCATGATGGGTGTCATTACAGGTGAGCTTTACAACCGTTACTCAAACATTCAGTTCCCACCAGTATTCGCGTTCTTTGGCGGCAAGCGTTTTGTGCCAATCGTAACCTGTGTAGCGGCACTACTATTGAGCTTGTTCCTACTATTCGTTTGGCCAACCGTTTACGGCGCTTTGGTAACATTTGGTAAGAGCTTCATTGACTTAGGTCCTGCAGGTGCTGGTTTATACGGCTTCTTTAACCGACTACTAATTCCAACCGGTCTACACCACGCTCTTAACCAAATTTTCTGGTTTGACCTAGCGGGCATCAATGATTTGGGTAACTTCTGGGCTAACAACGGTGTCTTAGGTCAAACAGGTATGTACATGGCTGGCTTCTTCCCAGTAATGGGTTATGGCCTACCAGCTGCAGCTCTTGCGATCTACCACGCTGCAAAACCAGAAAACAAAGCAAAAGTTGGCTCGCTTATGCTGGCGGCCGGCGGTACAGCGTTCATTACAGGTGTAACAGAACCGATTGAATTTGCCTTCATGTTCGCTGCACCAGTACTGTTTGTGATTCACGCAGCCCTAACTGCTCTATCACTGTTCATTGCTGCAAGCATGGGCTGGATTGCAGGCTTTGGCTTCAGTGGCGGTATGATTGACTTTGTATTGTCGATGACAACACCGCTAGCTAACAAACCTTACATGCTAATAGTTCAAGGCTTATTCTTCGCAGCGCTTTACTACTCTGTATTCCGCTTTGCCATTGTGAAATTTGACCTGAAAACTCCAGGTCGTGAAGACGAAAAAGATGAAGAAAGCAGTGCTAAATCAAGTTCAAACAACGACATCAGTGGCGCAGCGGTACAATACATGGCGGCGCTAGGTGGCCGTGAGAACATCGTAAGCATTGACGCATGTATCACTCGTCTGCGCTTGACGCTAAAAGATGTGTCTATTGTCGATGAGAAAGAGCTTAAAAACCTTGGTGCCATGGGTGTTGTCCGAGTAGGAGAGAAGAACCTACAGGTCATCATCGGTGCTCAAGCAGAGCTAGTTGCAACGGCCATGGAAAAACTTCCAGCCTAAGTAATTTAAACCTCAAAGCAAAGGGTGAGCATGTCTCGCCCTTTTTTTACGCTCAATTACAAGTAACCTGTAGCTAACGTTTTTCATTCAACTGTTAATAGAAATCCCGACTTTTTGAAAGATCATGATTTATCTCGCCGTTTTTTACTGGCAACCTGCTATTTTTAAAACACTTGTTTGGCAAAAAACCATAAAGTTAAAGGAAGTCTTATGAACTTATCGCCTGACGTAACCATCCGCACCGCAGAGCTATCAGATGAAGCTGCTATTATCGATATCTGCTACGAAACTCGTTCGTTGCCCGAGCTGCCAGAAGATGAAAAGTACGTCTTTGCGCTACGCTGGGCGCTTTATTATCTGCGTCATCAAACAGACTTTTGTTTCGTAGCCGAGCAAAATCAAACCGTGATTGGATATGTGTTGGCCACACCGGATACCAAATCTCAAGAGTCCGGTTTCGTCTCAAAGGTGCTTCCCGAAATAAAACAAATTGTTCCACCTGATCACCCCAGCTTTCATCACTACACTAAAGTCGGCGATATTGGTGAAGAAGTAGAATCACTGCTTCCTGAATTTCCCGCGCATCTACATATCAACATGACTGAAGCTTGTCGTGGTAAAGGAATTGGGGCCAAGCTTATCGAAACGGTCGAGGAAAAGCTGCGAAGTGTTGACTTGCCGGGGCTACACTTGGGAGTCAGTAAGCTAAACCTAGATGCAGTTCGCTTCTATCAAAGGTGTGGATTTGTTCTGCAGCCTCATGATATTCATGACAAAAAAACACCCTTTATCATGACTAAGTCCCTGTAAGAAAGCTATATATATCCAACAATACGCTAGGACGATTTCTATAACGGTTAACGTTTGTTAACCGTCCACACGTCAATATTTAGGCCATGATAGGCAATGGCCTCATTTAAGCGAGTGAGATACCTATCTTTAGTCCTTGGGTTAACTATCAATACAATTCCAGCCTGTCTACCGGTCTTAGCGCTGTAAAATAACGCTTGGCCAATGGATTGTGCCCACTTATTGCCGTAGTCGTACTCAATGGCATGGGTATCCGTTAAACAATCAACTCGAGTGCGATCTGGCAATACATGTTCAATCTCACCACGACAATAGTGATCCACATAGTCATCTTCATGCCATTTTTCTGAATTAGTTTTCGCCATAGACAGAGTTGATATGAAAAGAAACAGCATGGAAATTGATTGAGATAAGCGCATGGCAACAATTCTGTTGTTCAATATAAGTAACAGTGTAACCCGATTAAAGATTTAAATCGCACAACTCCATACTTACCCCATACTATTTACGAAATAATATCCCTACAACACGCTAGTTTATTAACCACCTATTTCCCCATACACTGATCTTAAGAATCTGAAGTCAGTAAAACCCTCATAGAAAACAGAACACAAAAGGAATAAATAGATGATTGAAGTTGGTCAAACACTACCGAACGCCTCAGTTAGTGAACTCACCGCTGACGGCATGAACAACCATGACGTATCAGCGTTTTTTGCAAATAAAAAGGTCGTGTTGTTTGCCGTTCCTGGCGCCTTCACTCCAACCTGCTCTGAAGCGCACTTACCTGGTTACGTTGTCAACGCTGACAACCTAAAAGCGAAAGGCGTAGACACAATTGCATGTATCTCCGTTAACGATGCATTTGTCATGAAGGCTTGGGGAGAAGCTCAAAACGCTTCTGAATTAGTAATGCTGGCAGATGGCGATGCGAGCTTTACCAAAGCATTGGGTCTAGAAATGGATACCGCAGGTTTTGGCGGTGTACGTTCACAGCGCTACGCTATGGTCGTTGACAACGGTGTAGTTTCGGCACTATACGTTGAAGAAGCAAAAGGCTTTGAAGTGAGCAAAGCAGAATACGTGTTAGAACGCTTGTAACACGAAGCATGAATTTAAAAAGGAGCACCTGATGCTCCTTTTTAGTTTTTATTTTATGCCTTTGGCTTACATAACCAGTTCAAACTCAGTATCCGCAACAATTTTACCATTAATCTGCAGATCAACTTTGTGGACCCCGGGGTAATAAACCCGTGTGGTGATGGGCTTAACGCTGTGTTTTTTGCTAAGCTTAAGTGACTGCCCTGCTTTTAGAGTGGCGACTTTCCACTTGAACACTTTGGGCGATGTAGAGCCATTTGCCTTTTGATGATGAACGATGTAATCAATCATCAACTCTTGTACCTGATTACTATCACTCTCAAGCTTCAAAGATAACTCAACCGCACCACCAAATTCGAGTATCGGTTCTGACACTGCTAAGGTTACCGCTCTCAATTTAGCCGGCCCAAAACCAAGTACCGTTAAAGTTTTTGGATGTCCGCTTTTAACCAAGGTTCGGCACGCATGTTTGACCAGTTTTACTCGTTCGAGACTTGCACCTAAAAGCCAATCTTCTGCGATATCGGCAACTAAGTCTGGGTGATCTTTGGCAATGTCATTTAGATTGTTAGCTACAGACCGTCTGACATATTCGCTGGAATCATCTTTTAGCAGCTCTAAAACTCGCAATACAGGCTGCGGGTTTTCGACAAACCCTTTTAATCGCAATCCCCAAGGTAGTCTTGGTCTACACCCTTCACTGGCAAGTCGTCTAACGTGTTCGTTTTCATCTCGCGCCCAACCTTCAAGAACTTTGATCGTTTTTTCTGGTTCGGAATCTAAAAATGGGCGAATGGCAAATTCTGATGAGCTGCGTTTCGTCAATTCTTTAAGCAAGTGCATTGATAGATCAAAATGCGTTTTTCCTTGCGCAGCGACATAGTCGGCCATTGGAATAATCGCCCAGCCCGATATACCACTCGCATTGATATGGACCGCATCCCAATCGTCGACAATTTTTTCCCCTAATGATGCTTCGAGTACCTGAGCAGATTGTTCAAAGTCATCGGGTAAAAACTCAATCATTGCCTCGCAAATTCGATTACTTCTTTGTTTAAATTCAAGCAGTTCAAAGCCATTCAAAACATAAGTTTCAAAAGCTGTCGCGTCAAAGTCTGAGTCGTGCCGTAAAAAATGACCAGCCATCAAACCAATCATTTCTTCGTTAAAAACATTTTTAAAAGGTTCAGCCATATTAGTAGTACCAAGTTAACTCGTAAGATTGTTTTTCTCTTTCCATATAGTCGAGCAGACTCTTATTATTTGACGTCTCAAACTGTTGGTCGGTTAGTTGAATTTGATCAATTCTGTCGATTCGAAAGGCTCGATAATCTTGTCGTAAATGGCAGAACGCCACTAATGTCCAGTGCCTCACGTAACACATCAAACCCAGCGGCTCGATTGCTCTTTCACTAGTATTACCGGCCTCATCTCGATAACTGAGACAAACCACGTATTGGTCACGGATACATTTACGTAAATTAGTAAGAGTACGGTTCTGCAGTTCAGTCAAACTGTGTTTAGGCACGACAAGCGTTGATGTGTCAAAACTCTCCTTGCCACGTTCCGGTAATTGGGCTGCTACTTTATTTAAAACCTGCTCAGCCGCCTTTTTTAGTTCATCATCAGCACTGCCGCGAATCAGGCTCATGCCCAATCGAATGGTTGCCAATTCATTGTAATCGAACATAATTGGCGCCATTTGAAAGCGCCGATCAAGTTGATACCCGACACCCGCTTCACCATCAATAGGTATCCCTGATTGTTGCAATGCTGCAATGTCTCGATATACAGTGCGCTTGCTAACCTCGAGATGCTGACTAATTTGCTCTCCCGTCACGGCAACGCGACGACCTTGTAAATAAGTCAGCAGTTGAAAAAGTCTTTCGGCCTTGCGCACTGTATACCTACCTAAGTTTAAAGCTGATGTAGTTCTTTGTGCTCCATTTTAACCGATTCTGCATCAACCATTGCCATAAACTCACCCGCAAATGATTGCTGCATCAAGCTTTCTGACGCATTTTGTGCACTCTCGAGATCTGTCCACCAAACCAAATCTGTCCATGTGTCTCCACTTTGTGCCAGTTCGCGACGCACAAAACCCGGTTGGGCTTTAACAAAGGCTTGCATGGTTTTCGCCATAGTTAATAGAGACTGAGTGTCGGTTGTCGATTTGTAGTTTACGATTTCTAAAATGTTCATGTGATTCTCCTTGATTGAACTCGAGAAGCACTTTAATTCGGTGCTGCTGACAACGTTGTGTCAGCAGCTATATGAAATATTTATTTATCAACAAACAGCTGGACTAAAAGAGGGTTTTCCGCAGCCAACCACACACATACCCCACATAGCGACAGTGAGTAGATAATATTCAACGCTCGTTCGTAGTTTGCATGGTCTGAGACCTTGGATAACAAGTCGCCTAAGGCCACCCATATAATATGGGTCGAGACATTAAGTATTGCGAGCCAAGTAACAAGAACTAAGGTGCTGTATGAATCAAAGGTAGCTTCCGCTTGTTCGGAAAACAGAGTAAACATCAGAAAAACCATCAACCAACCTTTGCTGTTCAACAACTGAATCACAAGGCCGTTTACAAAGCCAAGCTTAGGTTTCTGCGAGTCTTTTTTTCCTACTTCGGCCACTAAAAATGTGTACGACAAATACAACAAATATCCAAGCCCAAACAGTTGAATAAAGTGCATTGTACTTTGATAAGACTGAACAAATTCAGCCAAGCCATATCCAATCAATAGAGATTTAATGACAAAAACCGTGTCAACTCCCGCAACTAAAGGCATTGACCGTTTCAATCCTACTTGTGCTCCCGACGCAGCAAAGACGATGTTGGCTGGACCCGGACTAAAAACAAGTGGAAACATAACCCCTAACCAGATGATAAAAAAGCTCACTACTACCTCCTCAATACAATGATGAACTGGCGGTAATGCTAGGTTTTACTTAGATTTGGGTCTTGTACAAAATTGAAAACGAATCAACTTTTTAGTGTGACCTATTGACCCTGTAGTTTGACGGACTTACGCCAAATGCTTTCTTAAAGTTCCGGGTGAAATGGCTTTGGTCATAGAAGCCACATGCCAAAGAAACATCAACACAAGTATTGCCAAGAGCGAGCATACCTTTTGCTTTGTTCACTTTGGTGAGCAACAAAAACTGATGAGGTGTTACACCAAACAAGGACTTAAAGTCTCGAATAATCTGAAACTTGGTTAGGTTGGTGAGTATTTCTAATTCATCAAGTGAAGGGTTTTCTGCAAAATTTTCCGTCAAATAATCCCGCGCGAGCATTGCCCCGCGCGTACATAGTGTCTGAGATTGATTATGTTCGACCTGACCATAGCTTCGAAAAAGCTGTTCGATGGCTAAGGTAAACAGACTTTGTTTAGACAGGTCCAAACTGTTTAACTCCAAAGAAACATGGAGTTTCAACAAACTCGTAAACAGTTCTGGGTTGTTAAGAATTGGGCCATCAATAGAAATGTCTAGGTGGCTGACTTGATTGTCAAAGTAACTAGAGAGTGTCGCTGCGTCAAAATAGAACATTCGGTAGCGCCATCCATCCGAATGACCTGCGAACCCAGTATGAATCTCACCTGGATTGATAGCAACGATATGGTTTTCAGGCACCAAAACATTTTGACCTCGGTAGAACAAACCTTCGGCACCGCTCTCAATGACCCCTATTGCCAATTCATCGTGCCAATGTTTTGTGAACTCAAATTTTTTGTAGTGAGCAGATAATAGCTGAACACCTTCAAATGTCGGATTCGACCAGATTTTCGATTGTTCCAAATTGCTACTACTCTTGTCCTTGAGTGAGTGAAACATCAAACCATCATTACAATTAATGGCTGTGCTTGTGATAATTACACAATCTATGTATTCTATCAATTACGGCTTAACTTAAAGTTAATCGCAAACACAGCAATTTGAGACAATTTTTTTCTTCGCCCTCCTGTCACAATACATTTTGTGTATCGGCCATTAATCTCAAGTGAGAAGAACATGATCAAATATCTAATCACAACATCTGTGGTCTTCGGCCTGATTAATATCGGCCTGTGGCTAGACGTCAGTTGTGATATTGGTATGTTTGACGCAGTCTTCTACTGGTTTGTCTCAACCTTCTCCATTAATACCTCTTTAATTTCTGAAATCAGCGAACTGACTTTGTTTTTGTTGTGGTAGTTTATTCATATTGGATAACAACGTGACTTGTTCTAATAGGTCACTTAGCTGTTCAAATCGACCTCACCTAACACGTCAACTAAACTCCCTTCTTAAAATGCAACTAACCGCATAACGTCCTAGACTTTAAAAATCACGAGTGATCACTTGGTCTGGAGATGAGTGAGCTAAAAAAAACTGTCTATTTATTGTGTAGAAGCTTTGGTCTAGTGAGGCTTGCGTCGTGGTTCAATAGAAAAAAAGTCATCATTTTGTGTTTCCACTCCAAATCGGAGTTGGATGAACATGAGTTTTGGCCGGGCGTTTTTATTTCTGATTCTCAACTTGAGAATCTACTGGACTACCTCAAACGCTCCCATTTCAATGTGATTAGTTTGCAGGAGGCCAAAAGGCATTTAGCGGGAGAAGTGAGCTACGATTATCCTTTAGTGCTCACGGTCGATGATGGCTGGAAAACAAGTCTTGATGGCCTATTGCCTCGCTTTGAAGCGTATCAGTTTCCATCCACCACTTATATCACGACTTACTACTGTGACCACCAAATACCTGTCATCAATGTCTTGCTTCAATACTGGCTATGGAAATCGCCAAACACTGATTTGGTTGTTGATTTTCGAGGTAAGAAATGTGCATTTTCTGGTGATACCAGCTCGATCGTCTCTCAGATAGAAAGCTTTATCGCTGAATTTGACGATGTCGATAAGCTCGCCTTTTTAGAGGGTATTGCCGACGCACTCGGAATGCCTAAAACTGATATCGCTTCTAGGCGTTTTCACAACGCGACATATACAGAAATAGCCAACCTTTCTCAAAATGAGATGCACGATTTTCAGCTGCATACTCATACCCATCGACTACCCGAAAAAGCCGATTTGATAAAACACCAAATCGAAACCAACCGAGAACGACTACGTTCAAAAACTATAGAAAACAGCAAATTAACTCATTTTTGCTACCCGAGTGGAATTTGGAATGAAAACCATCTGCCTACCCTTAAAAATCTGGGCATAGAAACTGCAACTACCCTTGATGAGGGATTGAACGAGGTCGGTTGTGACCTGCTCAAATTGAAACGCAACTTAGTGATGGATAACCGTTCGCTCAACCACCTCCTGTTTTCAATTAGTGGTCTTGCAGATGTTTCAAGAGCACTCTTTGGAAATAGTAAACCAAGGAAATAACTGAATTTATTTACTTCGGGGGAAGCCAATGGAAACGTCGCAAAATGAGAGTCAAATTAGAATTGCTTACCCACTGGAAATAGCAAAACTCCAAAGAACTCAAAAGCGTCTTAGACGTCAGCTGCGCCAACAGGTCAGCGGGCGTAAAGTGCGAGTTGCTATCCTCGGAGGCTCTACCACACAACCTATTGCTGAATTCATCGAACTCTTTTTGTTGCACGCTGGGCTGCAGGCCGACATTTATCAATCTGATTTCAATCGCTTTTATGAAGAAGCCGTGTTTGACAACCCAACTTTACAGGCATTTTCGCCCGATTTTATTTATCTACACACATCAAGCCTAAATATTTGCAACTGGCCAGAGATTGCTGACAGTAAAAACGTTGTGCAAGAGAAAGTGAATTTAGAGTTTCAAAGGCTCGAAGAAATGTGGACTTCCCTACAACAAAAGTATTCGGCGACCATTATTCAAAACAACTTTGAACTTCCATTTTCACGGCCTATGGGCAACTTAGACTCAACTGTTGAACAAGGTAAAACCCGCTTTGTTAATGCACTCAATCAACGCCTGTCTGATTACGCTCAAAAACAAACTAACTTCATTTTGCACGACTTAAACTACCTATCATCTTGGTTTGGTTTACAAAAATGGTACGACAAAAATCAGTGGTACAACTACAAATACGCCATGTCGAGTGATGCTTTTCCAGAACTGGCACACAGTATTGCTTCACAAATGCTAAGCACTTTAGGCTTTAGCAAAAAAGTCTTGGTTTGCGACTTAGACAATACCCTTTGGGGCGGTATCATCGGTGATGATGGGGCAGACAACATCGCAATTGGGGAAAGTAGTGCTCAAGCCCAAGCCTACACCGAATGGCAAGCCTATCTAAAACAGCTAAAACAAAAAGGGGTACTGCTAACTGTTTGCAGTAAAAACGAACGCGCCATTGCCCTTAAAGGCCTAGAGCACTCAGAAAGTGTGCTCGATATAAGTGACTTCTCTGATTTTGTTGCCAACTGGAACAACAAAGATAACAACATTATCGAATCCGCGAATCGACTGAACCTTGGCGTTGATTCATTTGCTTTTGTTGACGACAACCCAGCTGAACGAGAGTTGGTCACTCACGGTTTACCTTCTGTTTTTGTCCCAAATCTTGGGGATGACGTCACTCAGTACATTAGCATTCTCGATAAATCCGGTTGTTTCGAAACTCAAACCATCAATGCTGACGATTTAAGCCGCAGCAAAATGTACGCAGACAATACGCAGAGACAACATGCCGCAAACTCTTACGCCAATTACGATGATTATTTGGCATCGTTACAGATGTCCGCCCAAATTGGTCCATTAGACGATTCCAACATGTCACGTGTTACGCAGCTCGTGAATAAAACCAATCAGTTCAATCTCACCACGCTGCGTCTTAACCAAGACCAACTGCAAACCCGTACAGAAGCTGGCAGCTATCTAAATATAGTGGCGTCACTAAACGACAAGTTTGGTGACAACGGCATTGTTTCATTTGTGTCTGGAAAGACGGAGGGTTCTACACTAACCCTAGATATGTGGTTAATGAGTTGCCGTGTTTTTAAACGAACTCTCGAATTTTCAATCTTCGAAGAAGTAAAAAGACAGTCAATATTGGCGGGTATCAAGAGTATTGTCGGCATCTACAAGCCGACGAAGAAAAATGGCCTAGTGTCAGAGTTCTACCAGCAATTGGGCTTTGAAAAAATCACTCAGTTTGAAGATGGGGAAACTCATTGGCGTCTCGAATTATCAGACCAAAAATCAAGGTTTAATTCTCCAATTGAAATTTGTACAAACTAATAACACAACAAAGAAAATCGAGAGGGCTGAACATGAATATATTGCATACACTGACCGAAATAGTCACTGATATCTTGGACGAAGAAGATCTCACGGTAACCGAAGCCACCTCTCCTGAAGATTCTGACGAATGGGATTCAATGGCGCAGATACAAATTATCGAAGCCATCGAAAACGAGTTTTCAACCAAATTTAGTTTGCAAGAAATCGAGCAGCTCAACCAACTAGTAACCGTAGGTGATACTGCGCGATTTGTAGAACATAAGCTCGCACACAACTAACAAATAAGCTTAGAAAAGGTATATGGGAGCATGACCATGTTGGCACAGGAAACCATAAGTAATCAGGCAGAAAAAGAAGAGCAAAGCGGCTCAGAAATAGGTTTAAGCATCAGCTCTTTGCTCACCCGTATCAATTCACTTACTCTTAAACTACGCCAGCTAAAAGCTAATGAAAGTGTGGTCTCACTAGCAAGCGACATGGCAGACCAGTTTAACAAGGTGATCGTTGGCAGTGGCTATGACCACTATTCACCTGAGCTAAGAACTCTATTTGAACAAACTCAAAGCTTGGCCCATCCACAACAAGTCATCACAAGCCATTGTTTACTCTTGTTGTTAATGCAGCGCTCATTAAAGCAATCATCATTTAGCCACCTACCTGAAACAAACCAGATGTCAGTATAAGATTGGTTTGATTTTTTGGTGAGCGAAATTGAATCGGGAAACTACCATAGTGTTTATGGCGACGATTACTTTGCCAAAGACTGTGCCATTGCCAATCTGAGCCTGTGGCCCACTAGCACTATTGGTCACTATGAATTAAGAGCCCTTCCTCGTCGATTCATCGTAAACAGTGGCGCAAAACAATTCGCTTCTGGATTAGACATGTTGCTTCGAAAACTCAGTAACCATACCCAAGCCATGTATGAGTTTCACATGGAAGACAGAAGACGTTCACCCCACTTTTTGAAACCTGGTTGGCAGCGTTTTTTCAAAGAGATGGCAACCCGACTTGAGCATGAACCTCAAATTTCGGGTATCTATACTCAAAGTTGGTTCTGGGACCCTTCGTTAGCCAAAATTTCTCCCAAAATGGCCTACCTGACTGAACTCCCTCGACAGGGAGGCGCTAAGTTTTACTTTGCAAAAACCTGTGACGACTCAAGTCACGTTGCCTTAGATAATAAAAAGAGAATGAAACTTTACTCTCAAGGCGAATATGTGCCCAAAGAGTACCTAATGATTTGGCCACGCAAAGCATTGATTAACTGGGTTAGCAAAATGTAACAGCGTCAACATCTCAACTTAAATTGGTTTCTTTCAACCAATACTATCGATAGACAACATAACGGAATCGGGTCGCCAGTATTCAAATTCGCAGTCCATCAATACACCGTGTTGATTGTAGTTCACGCGACAAATCTTAAGCACTGGCTGACCTTCAACGAGATTAAGCGCTTTCGCCACGTTTTGAGGCGCGGCGGTAGGAATCACGTCAAACTTAGATCGTTGCGTTTGGTAACCAAACTTATTCTTGTAAATTGACGTTAAAGATTGAGAAAGATCTTCACGCAAAATTCCGTTAAACAGCGATTGTTTGAGAACATTTTCCACAAACAATACCGGCCTTTCATCTATAAATCTCAGCCTTTGAATGACATAAACCGAACTCATAGAGGATAATTCAAGCGCTGTGGCGCAATCACCCGTCGCAATTTCGCTGGTCACACCTACTAGTTGCGTTCGTGCTTTTCTATTTTGATCTGTGATCATTTGATGAAAGTGACACCGTGACAATGGATTGTAACGAATTCGATCTGGAGACACATACCAACCTCGCCGTTCTTCTCGATATATCACCCCTTCGTTTTCCAAAGAAACCAGCGCCTCTTTAACAGTAATTCGGGTGGTTGAAAACAGCTCACTCAGCTCGCGCTCAGAAGGCAGTTTCTGGCGTTTCACCAACAATCCCGAATGAATTTGGTCTCTAATAAGCTGCCTGATTCGCCCAGTTTGTGTAATTGGCTGATTTTGCGCTTTTTGTTGCACTTGTTTCTGCAAGGCTCGTTGTTGAAATACTTGGCTTTGAAAAGACTGACGTTGATTCATCTTTGAGGAATGACCTGACCTAGTCCAAGGGTTAATCGACACACCTTAATCGCGCAAAATAACAAATTGATGACAGAAGCTAAGACTTAACCCTTGAAACAAAACTGACACCTAAGTGATTAAAAAGTGTCAACTTTCTAACGCGAAATCGTCACATTTCAGGCCTAGCATAAATTTCGAATTTACTGACCTAGTCCAGAAGGATAGCGACAATGAAAACTCTACTAAGCCGTAAAACGTTAGTGCCTGCTGCACTGATTGCCACGACTTTTTCACCATTAAGCTCAGCATCAGATTTGGAATCACTGATTGCCGCCGCTCAAAAAGAAGGCCAAGTTTATAGTGTGGGGATGCCTGATAGCTGGGCGAACTGGAAAGACACTTGGGCCGACCTAAGCAACGACTATGGCCTAAAGCACCAAGACACTGACATGAGCTCGGCTCAAGAAATTGCAAAGTTTGAAGCAGAGAAGAAAAACGCCACTGCTGATATTGGTGATGTTGGCTTTGCATTTGCACGAGTAGCCGTGAAAAAAGGGGTAACACAGCCATACAAACCCTCTACTTGGGCAGACATTCCAAACTGGGCGAAAGACAATGATGGCCATTGGGCATTAGCTTACACAGGTACCATTTCTTTCATCTCTAACAACAACTTGGTTAAAAATCCCCCTAAGTCTTGGGATGACTTACTAAAAGGCGACTACAAAGTTACCGTTGGTGATGTGGGTGTTGCAGCGCAAGCTAACAACGCCGTTCTTGCAGCAGCTTTTGCTAACGGTGGCGATGAAACAAACCTCAAACCAGCGCTTAAGTTCTTTGGAGAACTAGCCAAACAAGGTCGTTTATCCTTTACTGACCCAAGTATCGCTAACTTAGAAAAAGGTGAAGTGGAAGTCGCTATTTTGTGGGACTTCAACGCGCTTAACTATCGCGACAAAATCGACCGTGAGCGTTTTTCAGTCAATATCCCACAAGATGGTTCTGTGATTTCAGGTTACACCACCATCATCAACAAGTATGCGAAAAACCCTAATGCGGCAAAACTTGCACGTGAATACATCTTCAGTGACCAAGGTCAAATCAACCTAGCTGAAGGCTACGCACGCCCTATCCGCACCAACATTACGTTGCCTAAATCGGTTCAAGACAAGTTGATTGCCAACGACCAGTACAGCAACGTTCACCCTGTTACAGACTTCTCCGCTTGGGAAAAGTCCGCACGCAAACTACCGCGCCAGTGGCAGGAAAGTGTCCTTATCCATCAACAATAAGAGAGCGTCACACTATGAGCAATAAGGTCATCCTTGTTGTTCTAGACGGACTCAACTTTCAGGTGGCCCAACAATGTATGGGCTACCTGAATGGTCTTATAGAGCAGCAAAAAGCCTCGTTATACAAAGTGCAAAGTGAACTCCCGTCTTTGTCACGTCCACTTTATGAATGCCTACTTACTGGCACGACGCCTATTGAAAGTGGAATTGTAAGCAATCAGGTGGTGAGATTATCCAATCAAGAGTCCATTTTTAGTTTGGCGAGTTCGCAAAACAAAGTTACTGCGGCGGCGGCCTATCATTGGGTGAGCGAGCTATACAATCGGGCTCCGTATGAGCCCGTGCGAGATAGGTTCACCAATGACCCTACCCTAGCCATTCAACATGGCTGCTTTTACCAATGGGATCATTACCCTGATGAAGCATTGTTTCTTGATGCAGAGAATCTAAGACAAACACATCAGCCTGACTTTTTGCTTATTCACCCAATGAACATAGACGATGCGGGCCATCAACATGGACTGGATTCTTGCCAGTATCGTAATACCGCGCGCCACGCTGACGTTATTCTGTCGAGCTTTTTACCTCAATGGCTTTCAATGGGGTATCAAATCATGGTCACAAGCGATCATGGTATGAACAACGATAAATCCCATGGTGGAACCTTACCGGAAGAACGAGAAGTCCCATTATTTGTTATTGGTGATAAGTTCAACCACCAGCCCAGTTCAGCGGAGTCCAGCTCAATCAAACAAACCCAAATTTGTGGCTCTGTCTGTGAGCTACTGCGATTGGATCATCAAAAGCCGTATTACGGAGCCATGTTAGTCTTATGAGTAGCTCAACCATCACGCAAACGTCGGCTGAAAAGATCAGTCAAAAAAGCCAATTTAGTTGGTTAAGTGCCAAAAAGCCCCTTCTTTTTCTTTTACCGCTGGTCGCCTTTTTTTATTTGTTTCAGCTCGCGCCAATGCTTTGGGTGCTTTTGAATAGTTTCATTTATGACGGTGAACTTTCGCTGGAAAACTACCTAGAGGTCCTCGACTCTCCTTTTATGCTGCAAGCTTTGTACAACAGCTTATGGCTCTCGTTTTGGTCAAGTATTTTGGGACTAATGATCGCGATGTTGCTGGTCGCCTCACTGAGGCGTATAGATTCCAAGATTCGCGATGCGGTGATCGCCTTTACCAATATGAGTAGTAACTTTGCCGGTGTGCCTTTGGCATTTGCCTTCATCATAATCTTAGGGACAAACGGTGCCGTGACCCTATTGCTGAAGCAATATGGGCTACTAGGTGATTTTGATTTGTATGGCAAGTGGGGATTGCTAGCGCTTTATGTCTACTTCCAAATTCCATTGGCCGTGTTATTGCTTTACCCAGCTTTTGATGCCATTGACGATGATTGGCAAGCCGCCGCTGCATTATTGGGCGCAAAACACTGGCAGTTTTGGCAACGAGTAGCAATACCTGTACTTTCTCCAGCCTTGCTCGGTACGTTCATTATTCTCATCGCCAATGCCATTGGCGCTTATGCAAGTGTATATGCGCTCACATCCGGTAATTACAACGTTATCACGGTAAGAATTGCCAGCTTGGTATCGGGAGACTTATTCCTAGAGCCCAACCTCGCCGCGGCAATTTCCGTCATTCTCATGGCGTTACTGGCTCTGATTACCGTCATCAATCAGTGGCTAATCGCCAAAAGCTACACCCAAAAAAGAAATCACAAGTAAACAGTATGAAACCCAATCTCTTATTTCATAAAACCGTGGTGTATTCCGTAGTTGGCATCATGCTGATTCCAATACTGGCCACCCTTGTCTATTCGTTTTCGTCGAGTTGGGGAGCGACCATATTGCCAGACGGTTTCACAATAAACTGGTATCGCGAGTTGTTAACAGACCCAAGATTTGTAGAGGCATTTCTCCGCTCTTTAGTGGTTTGCATTTCAGCTTTGCTGCTGAGTGTCATTTTGATTTTACCGGCCATCTTTGTGGTGTTTTACTATTTCCCAAAACTCGACAAACTCATGAATATCGCAATTCTGTTGCCCTTTGCCGTACCACCTGTCGTATCATCCGTTGGACTTTTGCAGCTTTATGCAGACAGTGATATCCCTATTGTTGGCACGCCGTGGATCCTCATAGGCACCTATTTCACCATTGCCCTACCCTTTATGTACCGAGCGATCGCAAATAGCTTTCAAGCCATTAACCTAAGAGATCTGATGGATGCTGCCCATCTGCTTGGTGCTAGTACCGCTAAGGCGTTTTGGTTAATCATTTTACCTAACCTCAAAAAAGGCTTAATGGCCTCACTGTTTTTGTCTTTCTCTTTTTTGTTAGGCGAGTTTGTGTTTGCCAATATCTTGGTAGGAACCCGCTTTGAGACCCTGCAAATCTATCTCTACAACATGCGCCAGACTAGCGGCCATTTCACATCTGCGTTAGTGATGACTTACTTTATTTTCGTTTTTCTAATGACTTGGCTTGCCAGTCGATTTAGCCAAGGAGCCAAACAATGAGCTACGTAACCGTGAATCAGTTAAGTAAGGCATTTGACCAAAATACCGTATTTGAAAACATTGGTTTTCAGATTGAACAAGGTGAATTCATCACCCTACTTGGCCCCAGTGGCTGCGGAAAATCGACCTTGCTGCGTAGCTTGGCAGGATTGGAATCTGTCGACCAAGGGACAATAGCAGTAGGCGGTGAAGACATCACCCACCTCGCCCCACAGAAGCGGGAAATAGGCATGGTGTTCCAATCATATGCCTTGTTTCCCAATATGACGGTACAAAACAACATTGCCTTTGGCCTAAAGATGCAGAAAGTTGCTCCTGATAACATCGCGCACCAAGTCAAAAAGGTCGTCGAATTGGTCGAGCTAGCAGGCAAAGAACACCACTACCCTCATCAACTTTCTGGCGGCCAACGTCAACGGGTCGCACTTGCTAGAGCATTAGTAGTTAAGCCCAGAATTTTGCTGCTTGATGAACCGCTCTCTGCGCTTGATGCCAAGATTCGAAAACACTTGCGTCAGCAGATTCGGGAAATACAAAAAGAGATGAATCTAACGACGATATTTGTCACCCATGATCAGGAAGAAGCCATGATCATGTCGGATCGAATATTTTTGATGAATCAGGGAGAAATTGTTCAGTCCGGTTCACCAGAGCAAATCTATACCAATCCTGCTAACGAGTTTGTCGCCGGCTTTATGGGCCACTACAATTTGGTCGATTCTCACCAAGCCAAACAGCTCTTTGATATCCAAACCAATCACAAAGTCGCGGTACGGCCCGAGTCTATCTATGTCAAAGAAGATGGTCACCATTACGGAGAGCATATTTCCAAACCGCGTACTGGCACGATTAAAAGCCATCAAGTACTGGGGAACGTGATTCGCTATCAAGTGGATGTCGAAAACTGTGAGTTAACCGTTGACCTACTCAACCGTTCATCAGAACGTTTGCTTGAGGACGGCAATCAACTTGAGCTGTTATTCAACCTTAACGAAATCCAACCCGTGGGAGCTTAAACATGTCACAGCCGTTGTATGTGTTTGATTTGGATGAAACGCTAATCAAAGAAGATTGCTCAATATTGTGGGCTCAATTTTTAGTCGATCAGCGAATTGCTACTCAGCCCGGATTTTTGGAAGAAGACCGACGTTTAATGGACCTCTACGCCGAAGGCAAAATGAACCTCGATGACTACCTGAATTTTGCAATGGGCCCATTACTAAACATACCTGTTGAGGAGGTCCGTCGACTTGCCGAACAATGCGTATTAGAACATGTGCTTCCAACACACTTTGCGCAAGCCAAAGCGCTTATCGAACAGTTAACTCGTGACAACATCGATATGGTGATCATATCTGCGAGCGTTAGCTTCCTGGTAGAAGCCACGGCCAAGCATCTAGGCGTTGAGCACGCACTTGGCGTGGATTTAGTCGAGCATCACGGAAAGTTCTCTACCGAAATCGCAGGTGTACCCAGTTATCGAGAAGGCAAAGTCACAAGGTTACAACAGTGGATGGAAGCACAAGATAAACCATACTCTGAAATACATTTCTACACCGATTCAATTAATGACCTGCCTATGTGCCAATACGCCGACCACGCCTATTTGGTCAATCCATGCGAACAGTTGAGGCAATATCATGACCAATTCACAGTTTTAAGCTGGGTTTGATTGCTACGTCTTCACAAATAGTCATTTTCCAGTGCTTACCATCAAACCTAAAGGGTAGATACAGTAACTAAATCACTGCTGTGATTTCAAAAGCCCGACTGTCTCTACCCCCACCTATTTGCACTTCATCACCTAAGTATTTTCCTTTTAATTCTTGTCCGAGCGGCGCTTGCAGGGTCACACTACGCACTGAGATCCCAGCTACCGTCACTTGCACGCCACCCGCAATTGGTGCCAAAAAATACCAAGACTGTTGGACGGAATCACCACTTGAATCTAACACCACAGGTTCGAGCTTAACCAAAGCCGACAAACCGATAGGCGTATCTTCTGTAAATTCTCTTAACACTAGCTCGTTGTACAATCGAATGTTCTCTTCACATTCAGCCACTCGCTGCGCCTGCCCGTGTGCCAAATAGGCCGCTTCTAGTGCCAAAGTATCGTATTTATGTTCTGGGACGGTTTCTTCATCCGTAGCTGATTCGATGGCAGTCTGAGCGGCGCTTAGTGCAGTCTTATGGACTCGGTGCAACTCTTCTAAAAACGCCTGTCGGACATCAGACTTATTCATATTTATGCTTCTTTCAATTTTGAGGCTGTTAGAATAGCCGCTCAGCTAGAGAAAAGGGAAGGTTTTACATGCTCGGTCAGGCGATTCAACACAGTTTGCAACAAACGTTCGGATTTAATGAACTTCGCAAAGGCCAAGAGGCGGTCGTGAGTAATGTATTACAAGGTCATTCAAGTGCAGCGATTTTTCCAACGGGTTCAGGCAAATCTTTGTGCTATCAGCTTCCCGCACTACACCTCCCCCATTTAACTCTGGTCATTTCTCCGTTGCTTGCGCTGATTAAAGATCAAATTCAATTTCTAAAAAGTAAAGGCATCAACGCAGAATCAATCGATTCAACCCAAGACCGAGCCACCACGCAAAAAATCATGCAATCTGTGCGCAATGGCTCGACTAAGATTCTGATGATTTCGGTAGAACGACTCAACAATGAGCGTTTCCGACAGTTCATTTCGCAAGTTCCAATTTCAATGATGGTAGTTGACGAGGCACACTGTATCTCAGAATGGGGGCACAATTTCCGACCGGACTATCTAAAACTACCTAACTACCAAAAAGCATTAAACATTCCACAAGTTCTATTACTTACCGCTACCGCCACCCCGCAAGTTATCGCGGATATGCAGAGCAAATTTTCAATCAAACCCGAGCACATTACGGTGACGGGTTTTTACCGTGCTAATTTGACACTCGACATCAGACCCAGCTTGGCAGAAGAGAGGCTTTCTAAGTTAAGTCATATCGTTCAGCAAGGTCCAACTGAGCCAACCATTGTGTACGTCACTTTGCAGCACACTGCCGAGCAAGTTGCTCAGCAGTTAAAACAAAATGGCATCAACGCAGTGGCTTATCATGCAGGCCTAAAAAGCGACGTTCGAGAGCAAATCCAACAAGCGTTTATGCAAGGAGCTGTCCCTTGTATTGTGGCGACCATTGCTTTTGGCATGGGCGTAGATAAATCTGATATTCGCCGAGTGATTCATTTTGATTTACCTAAATCTATCGAAAACTATTCGCAAGAGATTGGTCGTGCCGGGCGAGATGGTGAAGACTCCCAGTGTGTCCTACTTGGAGATAAATCGGGGCTCACCGTGTTGGAAAACTTTGTCTACGGTGATACTCCTGACGAAGAGGCAATTCAACATCTTATAGAGACAATTTACGACGCCGATAATGAATGGAGCATTATGCTTAATCGGCTTTCTCAAGAGACAAATATTCGATTGCTCCCACTCAAAACTCTGTTAGTTTACTTGGAATTAAAAGGCGTAATTGAGCCAAAGTACTCCTACTTCGCGGATTACCGCTTCAAACTAAATCAAAGCCAAACGGCTATCACAGAACGCTTTCAAGGCGAGCGAAAAACATTTGTTGATGCCATTTTCCAATGTTCACAAAAAGCCAAAACGTGGCATACGTTAGATTTTGACTCCTTATGGCACAACTACGCAGCAGAACGCAGTCGTGTGGTTGCTGCACTCGACTACTTTAATGAAAACGGCTGGATAGAGCTCGAGAGCAAACAAATCACCGATGTTTATCAGGTACTGAAGACTTCCCGACCCCCACGTGAGCTGGCGGCTGAGATTTATCAGCTTTTCGAACAAAAAGAAGCCAGCGAAATAACACGAATCAAAAACATGGTCACCTTTTTTGAAGAAACACGTTGCCTTAGCCATAGACTGGCTGGCTATTTTGCTGATCAAAATGCACCACAACACTGTAATCACTGTTCCGTCTGCAACGGTAATATTGCAGTACTACCAGCCTCAAAATCCTTGAGCATTAACAATGAGCAAGTTACTGCGTGGTTGGCTCCATATCTCAAGGCAAAACAAGGGCAATCCAAACCAAAGGCACTAGCGCGATTCTTATGTGGTATCACCACTCCGGAATCTACCAAATTAAAAGCGAAGAAAATGGAAGGGTTTGGCAAGCTTGAGAAAGTACCTTTTTCGGAAGTGCTTAAGTTAATCACAACCCGTTAGCTGATATAAAACAAAATGTAGTCAGTATGTCCGATTACCAATATTTGACCACGATTTTCCCTGCCAAATTCGTCCCACCATTACCTTACTCAGATTGGTTTATATGAGGAGTATCTAAGCACTGTTGACTAAAACCTAATTCGTTATCTGCATATTTGACTTAGGTAAATTTTGATAATTTGCTCAAAGCATCACCAATTGAGAACAACCTCTGTATACAAAATATAAGAGACATTTATCACATGACTTATAAAGCAGAAAATGAATGGATTAGATCACAGGCGTCATTCCTTGAAGAGGACGTCGAATTCGGGCTGGTGTCGTTCCAGAAACATCGAGACTCTTGCCTATTCCTATTGCTGTTTTTTATTTCAACTTTTCTATTGATAAATACTCTAGATTTCTTAAGGCCAATAGGTGAAACCACAGGTTCTTGGTTAGAAAGAACGGGAGCCATGTTAGTTTTTGGAACGGGCTATGTTTTGTTTAGAGTCCATCAAGTCGCAAGACAAATCGAAAGTTATCTCCAAACGCTTAATACAAGGACCCCCTACTCACTTAGCCTCGCTTTGATTAACCACAATAGACTAATACCAGTTTGCCATTATTTAATACTACTTGGCGCAAGCTGTTGGGTATTTGGGATTCCATTGCTCAACGGGTTCGAAGCCATTCATCTGTTTTGGCTTAGCAATGGCTATCTATAACCGTATCAATCAGCGCCAACAAAAATCCATTCTTCCACGGGGATTTTCACAATCATCACCGAGTTTTGCTTGAACTCTTTAGCGTATTCTTTAGCAACCTTTTTGGCTTTAGCCATTTCGCTTTCTTTAAGAATTACCGTCACCACTTTTGAGCGTTCCGGCTCACCCAAATAGTAACCAACCGAATCGACCACATTAAATCCGGGAAACTCTTTAGCAATCGTACCGATCTCAAAGTTTTGCCAGTCCTTTAAAGAAACCGCGCCACCATCTGGTTGAGATAACCCAAAAAAGATTCGCAACCGAACATAGTTTTCTTCATCAGTACTTGCTAATGCAAGTGGACTTGAGAAAAGCATTATGCTCATAACGATTGGCAAGAATGCTCTATAGATTTTGGTCGTTGAAATGTTCATTCACCCTCTCCTAGTTGGTTTATTCGATCCTTAAAGTACTTAATACCTATATATCGAATCAGTTAGCGTGAACTATGCATAAACCGAAATAGTGCGAGGATTGCGATAGCTTTGCAGTGGCATCAGAACAAATCCTGAAAGATATGAAACAAATCCCACTTATTGAACAAATACCAAACAGAAATTCATTACTCAAAAGTCTATCCGAATTTACTCGAATTCACCTTACTCCAAACCATTTGACTACCAACAATCCAGCTAAAAAACCGTATTAATCACACTTAGATAAAGCCGAAAACAGAGCGCCAGACTGCATTAACAGAAGTAAATGTTAAGTTCTATGCAAAAACCGAACAGCTAGTAACAATAAAGTTATTAGCGAGAAGCAACCCGTGATTCTCACTCATAGATTGTGATTATGATATTCCGTTCAGTTAAATTCCGAACCAAACAAAAAGCGTATATGAATGGACTCCAGCCCTTCAAAAAAAGCGCATAAAGATTGATTGCAGGAAAGCGATCATTTGAGTAGTGGATGAATCAAACTGATAAATGGACTTATGTGTGTCAATGAAACTAAACCGGAGCTAACAGTTCGTCATAAAACAGTTCACGAAATTGAGCTGGCCATACCCAAGGCAACCATGCGTTCAATTCGTACCGATAACGTTGTGGAATACACAAATTTTGTCACCCATAGGTATCGTAATTACACACAGCTAAAATCTGGAGTTATGGATTTTCAATACTCAGACTACGCATTTGGTGGCATTCGTGTGCTTCGCGAAAAAACTAATCTTGGCTGCAGAATTGAAGGCATACCACCAGACAACTTTTTACCTATTGCTACAATGGTAAACCCTGCTACCGAAGGTAATGTAATGGGTGAAACGTCTTTTCACAGCCGTCTACTGCTAGCATCTGGGAATGCATGGGAGATGAATCTTAGAAATGGTATGGAGTACGTGTGTGTCATCTTTGACAAAAACCAGTTCAACCAGGCGTTAGTTGATCTCAGACACTTCGAAATCCCCAAAGACTGGGTTGAAACAAAAGTTGTATCAACCATCAATGACTACTTGAACAACCTTAGATCTACTACGTTTAATTTTACAGAGCGTCTTAATCAGAAACCTGATTTATTAGAAAGCGAATTACGCGCCAAATATCTATCCAACCAGATGTTTCACCTTACCCTAGCTGCGCTAGAGCCTACTGTTGATACAAGCAAGCATGTGCGAATACAACAAATCCGATCAGGTGGAGTTAGGAAAGCAATAGATTACCTTCATCAACACGCCCACAAGATGCCGACAAATACAGAACTATGCAATGTATCTGGTTTAAGTGAGCGTAACTTACAATATGGCTTTCGTGACCATTTGAATGTGTCACCGCAGCAATACTCAAAAATACTCAGGCTCAATCTGGTAAGAAAGAAGCTGATTGAATGTGACCCAGCCTTAACGCGGGTCATGGATGTGGCCATGGACCTAGGATTTTTTGAATTGGGCCGATTTTCTGGAGAATACAAAAAGCTTTTTGGCGAAACGCCGTCAACAACACTTAAGAAGTACATCTAGCTTCAAAATCACGAGTAAAACTTATCGCACTTTTTCTCGCATTAGAATTACTTGCCCACCAATAGAAGGGGCTCACATTCAGCCTTTTTAATAATTCAAGTTACGGATTTTAAGCATCAGGGTTAGCCAATTTTTGGTGCTTCCTCATACAAAGGAACGCCAGTATCAGGAATATGTTCCCACGACGCTTTTGAACCAACAAATTGATGATGGATAAGTTCAATCTCGGGGTCTTCATTTAGACAGCCCAATGTAATCCCGTGCACTTCTCCATTGAATACTCCAGTTAAAGTCGAGCCACATTGACTGCAAAACTGGATGCCAAACCCATGTTGACCAACATAAGACGTGAGTTTTTCCTCACCAGTAACCCATTGAAACTCTTTAGCATCAACCAAAGCATAGGCAGAAGCTTGGGAACTGAACGCTTTGCGACATCGCGAACAATGACAAGACCGACCGTCATAAACTTTGCCACTAATCGAATACTGAACCTCGCCACAAAAACACTCGCCAGTTAGCGCAATCGACATTTCCTACAACTTTGTTTCGCCGTTAAAAACTTATTACTCAATTGCATTATTGCTTCTTCAAAAGGAAAGGAAAATGCTTACCCACAATGACGATCATCACACCGCCAAGAACCGTTATCGATGCAATCACTAGGCGAATTTCGAGGGTTTCACCGGCGAAAACAACACCGCCAACCGCAGCCAAAACAGGGACTAGCAGTTGAAGAATCGAGGCTTGTATCGATTTAAGCCCTTGTAAAGCAAGAAACCAAATGGCGTATCCACAGGCTGAGGCGAGCGCTCCGGAAGCCACGGCCAAAACAACACCCGTTAGCGAAATCTGCGCCGAGCTCAATGTCAAAATCGCCAACAAAAAAATTAAAGGCAAGGTACGAGTAAAATTGCCGGTTGTATCTGACAACGGACTTGCAGCCCCTTTGCCTTGCAGAGTGTATAGCCCCCACGCGGCACCCGACACGGTCATTAATACAAAACCCCAAAGTGTTGGTGTTTGAACTTGTGGTGCCATCAAATAGACAAAGCCGGTCAAAGCTAACATCAACCCTATCCAGTCAAACCAGCCAAGACGTTGCCCTTGCAATGAACTCACCACAATCATAGTGAACTGAACTGCACCAAACAAAATTAAGGCACCCGTGCCCGTATCGAGGGATACGTACCCATACGAAAAGCATGCCGCATAAGTAAACAAGTAAAAAGCGCCCAACCAACTTCCGCCTTTAAACTGCATCCAAACATCAGCTTCGCCATGCCTCAGAACCCCTCTAAACAATACAATCAGCCACAATGCAAAAACGCCAGATATCAGGCGAATAGTGGTAAAGCTTCCTGCGTCAATTACACCTTGCTCTAGTGCCAATCGACACAATACCGAATTACCAGCAAACGCTAGCAATGCGAGTGTTGTGTAAAGCCAAGTTTTGGCTTGATTTGAATTTTGTATTCTCATGCCCTCTAAAGACCGTGATGCACACTCTGACATTTCAATCCGTGCGCAAAATAAAAACTGCTTTGGCTGTATTTTCTACTCACCTAAATCGCCGATCTTCTGGTATTGCAGCGCTTTGCGATTAAACGATATTATACAACCCGAGCTCTCAACCAAGATGTCACTATGTCAGATGAAGAATTAGCGCTTGAATGGATGCGCCAACAAGCCAGTAAAATTGCACCTTATGTCGAGGAGCCGTCATTTGAAGAGTGTGTGGAGCTAATTAGCCCGGCCTTTAAAAAAGGGAAAAGCGTTGCTCAGCTTAGATTTTTATTGGCGGAAGCGGATCGCAGAGCAGGTGCCGCTGAGAGAAAACACGCGGCAATGAAATACGCCAAAGAAAAAAGCCCGAACGCGGGGCAGATTTTGCGCCTACAAGGCAAGTTGCAACAAGTCGAATTGGCACTGAAACTCGCGACGGGAGACAACAACATGTCCATTTCTCAGTTTTGTTCTGAATACAATGTCAGCAAGCGAGATGGCAACGAAGCATGGCGTGAGAAACTACTTCATCTGGGGAAGAAAAACTAATTAATAGTCGCCACTCCATTGCCTTTTAGACACTCCAAATTTACTCCACTGCCCAAAGCTCTGTTTCGGGATAAAACGCTTGCCACGCGAACCAAAAGACCGCTACTGACGGGATAAGATTACCAGCTTCATCAGTGATTGTGGGGTGGCGCGCACTGTTATCATATTGAATATGTAGCTTGCTGCCCCCTAATTCGTCAACAAAATCGGGTGACTCTTGTAACTGGTCAATTGGGTAGGCTTTGGCCTTACCATTGTGTATCACTCCAATCACCCAAGATTTCACTTTCAGCTCATCTCGGTGTTTGGGTACTGGGAACATAGTGCGGTCAGACTCAAAATAGTTTTTATAGGCCTGTGTCTGATAATTTCTGCGAAATCCGGTATCCAAAGACAGTACTTGGCTCTGCGGGTAAGTCTGTTTCCACTTAGCCCACTTCATGTGTTTGGAAGGTAGCCAAGTTAGTTGTTTTCCTGAATAAACGCCCGATACCGCTTGTCTGCCCAATTGCGTCCAGAGTGATTCGGTTTCTCTGTCATACATCAACACATCACTTTGATACAACAAACCACTCACACCGATATTTAATGCGGTTCCTTCAACTCTGGCATCAAATATCATCCCTGTCCCGCACAGTTGGCAGTAGGTAACAGTAATCGGAGTTTCCCCAATTTTATCGTTAACGATTTCGTGCCAAACCAATATGCGGTTTGGGTAAGCTCTTTGTTCCCCATTGATTTCAATGCCGAGGATGATGTCGAAGTCACTTAGGTAATTGACTTGTTCAACAGAGACAAATTTAGGATTGTCGATAGCAGGAATGCCATCTCTTGGTGGTCCACCCCGGAAGATATCGTTGGCATCAATGGTTAAATTTTCGAACTCAAAACCATTTAATGCGTTAGCGTGAAAAGAAGTAAAAGCCGCAATGGTGAGTGCGAACCAAATCGTTAACGCAAACCAAAAATTGTATAGTCGTTTTATTGTATCGAGCATGGCCGCAGTACCTTTTGCTATCACTACTCCTTAATTAGACCGCAAAGTGCACTGATAAATTTCTGCGAAGGCAAAATAGCTCTGGACCGTTTTATATGTTTTCTCGCTCTCGTCTACGTCTAATGGGGTAACGGGCAATGGGTACTAAAAAGCACTGAAGTCGAGTGATTTTCACTCTAGGGAAAATCGAATCAAATCTATCTGTTATGGTATACGGGATCCGTAGAACACTCCCGTTATTCAACTTGACTATTAGATACCGATAATATTCCCACGGGGCGACTAATGGGTTATTTCTGTACCGAGCACGTGATACATAATCTTGAATTGAAAGAATGTCATTTTTGTGAAACTCAATCGAGTTTTTCCCACATGAGTATTTAAACTTAGTTCCACATTTCACTAACACTACGTTATTAAAGAAAATTAGGAATGAAAACGAAGTTATCATTGCAGGTATAATAATCACCCCAAATAACCAAAAATAATAACCGCCATTCTCTACAAAAAACTGATGACTTTCAACTGAAACAATATAAAAATAAAGACCAGACAAATAAGACCCATGCCAAATTAGCGGCTTAATATGCTCAAATATATATTTTAATTTTGCCTTATATACAATCTTCTTCATTCTTTACCAATCAAATTCATAGAATAATAAAATCGATATAAATGGGAAAAATAATGCTATAATTTTTTGCAGTTAACCCACTTCAACATTAACACGAGTTACCTTCCCATCTTCAATCACAAAGTAAGCGTCTTGGGGAATATCTTGATGCCAAAGATCTTCATAAGGCATTTGAGATAGATGACCGCGTAAGATTAAACCCAACAACCCATGGGACACAGCAACTATGTTGCCTGACTCTGGCAAGTCATTGAGCCAAGATTCAAGTCGTTGTATCAAATCATCGTACCGCTCGCCTTTGGGCGCTCGTAGATACCAGTCTTTATGAGATAACTCTTCTGGGCAAGTTCGCTGCAGTTCACTAAATAATACTTCTTCCCAGTCGCCAAATGCGCATTCCATCAAGCGTTCATCTACTAGTACATCCGATTCTGAATAAGCGGTTGCATTGCAAATAAACGAGGTGGTTTGTTTGGTTCTGCCTAACGGGCTGGAGTAAATTGTGAAACTTTCATTCTTTAGTTCTTCAGCCAAAGCACGGCCTATGGATTTGGCTTGTTTTTGTCCAAGCTCTGTCAAAGGAGAGTTACACTGCCCTTGTAGTTGTCTTACTTTGTTGAATTCAGTTTGACCGTGTCTGACGAGAAAGATCTTCGTTGGCATTGGTTACCTCTGTTGGCTAGCGGCTATGTCATCAAACTAACAAACTCTTTGAACAGATTTCAATCGTTTTAATTTTCGATAGCCATCGAAAATTAAAGTGCTTTTGTCCAAATCTCGACGATTTTCGTCAATTGCTCTTAAGATCTCCTTGATTCCGTTTTTTAGCATTAACTCAGGCCACTACATATGAGAGAAGATATCGATGCTAGACAACCCATCTGAAAAATACCAAATTGCTCCTGTCCTTTTTTTCCCGCAAAGAACTTGGCCATCCAAGGTGTTAGATAAAGCACCACGCTGGTGCTCAACAGACTTGCGCGACGGTAACCAATCTCTTTCAAACCCAATGAATATTGATAAAAAAAAGAAGTTATTTAAGCACTTAGTCGAATGCGGATTTAAAGAGATTGAGGTTGCATTTCCGTCGGCATCACAAACCGATTTTGACTTTGTTCGAGGGTTAGTTGAGGAAAAGCAAATTCCGGATGATGTGACTATTCAGGTGATTACCCAATCAAGACCTGACTTGATTGAACGGACAATAGACAGCTTGATCGGTGCACGCAGCGCAATTGTCCACCTTTACAATGCAACCGCTCCTACTTTTAGAAACGTTGTCTTCAGCCAAGATAAAGAATCAATAATCCAACTCGCTATCAATGGCGTGAAAAAGATCAAAGCGCTATGTGCAAAGCATCCGGAAACTGAATGGACACTTCAGTATTCACCCGAAACATTTAACTTTACCGAACCCGAATTTGCGCTAGATATCTGTAAAGCTGTCACCGCAGTATGGCAGCCAAGCAGAGCAAGACCATTAATCATCAACCTACCGACTACAGTAGAGTGCAACACACCCAACGTTTTTGCTGACCAAATTGAACACTTTATAACGTCATTCAGCATGACAAAACACGTCACAATTAGTGTTCATCCCCACAATGATAGAGGCACGGGCGTGGCTAGCGCTGAACTTGCCATGTTAGCCGGTGCAAATCGTGTCGAGGGTTGCTTGTTTGGAAATGGCGAGCGTACGGGAAATGTAGACTTAGTGACATTAGCACTAAACCTCTACTCCCAAGGCATAAACCCTCAATTACGCTTCCCTGAGATTCAAAAGACCGTTGAGCTTGTTGAGTATTGCAATGAGATCTCTGTCCACCCTCGTCACCCATATGCTGGGAGACTAGTTTTCACTGCATTTTCTGGCTCTCATCAAGATGCTATTAAAAAAGGGTTTAGCCATTATAAGTCGCAAGCAAGTAGTCGCTGGAATGTACCTTATTTACCAATAGATCCTATGGATATAGGTTGCAATTATGAAGAGGTGATTAGGGTAAATAGCCAATCGGGAAAAAGCGGGGCTGCTTGGTTACTACAACAAAACCACGGTCTATTACTACCTAAGATGCTGCAAGCCGACCTACGTAAAAAGGTGAAAAATCACTCTACTCATACTGAATCTGAAGTCAGCCTTAGCGAACTATGGCAATTGTTTCGGCATTCTTATGGTTTGGTCGAAAAGCCCTTTATCAAACTGCAAAGCTACCAAAGCCAGACAATAGAAACAGGCCAGAGAATAGACGCTGTTATTGTTTACAACGATGAGAAAATTTCATGTATGGGTAGCGGCAATGGTCTAATGTCAGCATTGCTCAATGGATTGATTGAGCAAAACACGTTTCAAGCGAATATCGTTGATTATCACGAGCACACCCTTGGTTGTCGAACTCAAAGTAAAGCTGCTTGTTATGTTCAACTACAAACTGAATTGTCCGATGCAAGTTTTTATGGTGTCGCTATCGATGAAGACGCGACCAAAGCCTCTTTGCAGGCTTTGCTAAACGCTTATTCTAACGCGCTTGTCAGCAACCTACGCATGTGATTGCGAGACAGAACTAGCAATTGTACTCAAATCGGTAGGAGACAGCCCCGTACGACTTTTAAACATGGCGCTAAATGCGCTAGGGCTGTCGTACCCAACTGACAACGCTGTATCGAGCACGCTGGTTCCGCTTGTCAACAACTCAAAGGAATGGAGTAACCTCTTCTGCCGAAGCCATTCCGTAAAAGTAAGGCCTAATTCTTGTTGAAAACGACGAGAGACCGTTCTTTCACTTTGATTCAAATACTTGGCGGCATCTGATGCTGTCCAA
The DNA here is from genome assembly GCF_056159765.1 of Vibrio sp. ABH4_348. NCBI lineage: Bacteria > Pseudomonadati > Pseudomonadota > Gammaproteobacteria > Vibrionales > Vibrionaceae > Vibrio > Vibrio sp. ABH4_348. The sequence goes on from NZ_JBSWVW010000001.1 coordinate 1,800,330, forward strand.
GGATGTGAAATGCGCTCGGATACATCCTCACAAAGCATAGTTAACGCTTCTGAACGCGGTTTGGGAACGCTAAAATCAATTGAGTCTAACAAGCGTAATTCATCTAGGATCAACTCGAATATTCGGTCTTCTCGCGTACCGGAAACTCGAAGATCAGGCAAAGATACGGCTTCGACAATCAGACTTGTAAGTAATGTAGAAACTTTAGACAACAGGCAAGTATTAGGTAAATCTGCTCTCGCCATTGGATCCACAAATAGCGTGCGAACTCGGGTTTCGCCTGTAATTCTGAGGCTATGTGACACACCAGCAGGTATCCATAAACCTCGATTTGCTGTCACTACCCAACAGTCGGATAGTGTATCCACTCGAATCACACCGCTAATTGCATGTAAAAACTGAGCACATTGATGAGTGTGTGCTGGCTCTACCTCTCCATGAGCATAATTGTGAGCATAGGCAAGAATTGGCGGACCTAAGGCTTCATTGCAGAATTTCATAACGATTCGAGTCAGACTGTATAGACAGGTGATTGAAGTAAGGTAATCAACCCATCTAGGATTCGCCACAAGTGTAACCCACCACATAAAATGAAATATAAGGAATAGATAGGATTTGGGCGGAATAAAAGTGAGGAAACTAGGCTAGACAAGGGATTGGGCCGAAAATTCGGTCGAGGATTAGAAAAGTACGTTCGTTTGGTTTGAAATGGGTTTTTGAGTGGTTTTGGCCATTTGAAGAAAAATACGAAACGGATAAGTTGAAATACCCTACTTGTTTAAACAGCGTTTAAAGCCTTATTCAATAAGGGTTTAACCCCGTTTTCGTACTTTGATTATTTCAACTTAAACGAAGTGAGAAAAGTACGCTACGTACTTTTCTCAGAAATCAGACAAAAGCCTTTAAAAACAAATAGATAATAAAATTTCATTGAAAAACAATAAAAACCCAAAAGGAAAAGAAAAGTACGCTAGGTTAACTAAGAAATATCTTTTCCAATCCAGACAGCTCTACCTATAACCTCTACATTATCCACATCTTCACTAGCCAACCTTTCGACTGAATCTCCGAATTTATCAACCTTGACCTCAAAGCTGCCATCTAGACGAGCAGAAAAATGACGAATAACAGTAGAGCTTTTTAGTTTGATAGCAAAAGAGCCGTCTGAAATAGTTTTGTCCGAAAAATCAATCATGACGGTATCACTATTACTAATCAAACCACCGTCAAGCCCGCCACGAACAAAAAAGATTTTCAAGTTGTCAGGGTTTAGCCCACGCCACTTAAGCCACTTTTTTCTGAACGCTAGTTGCCGTCTTACTTCTCCAAGGCTTTTATCAGTTTCTAGATCTTCTACCTCGGTGTGATAGCCATCTATCAATACAAAGTCATCACCAAGCACGCTGTCCTTATTAGACTCAGAAACATACTTTTGGCCTGTTCCGGTACAAAGCCACTCCAAGGAGACACCCCTGGCCGAAGCAACTCTCACAACCTTGTCAAAAGAGGGTGAAGATTTTGCAGGTGGCAAATACTTTCTCAGCCCACCAGTTGATATAGAAACAGACTCAGCGAAGTCCTTAAGGGTTTCGTTTCCAATCAACTCTTTCAATCTTTCGGGGAACCCTGCGATACCTTCCTCTGGATACAGCAAAACTTCCGTTTTTTTATTCATTTTTTAACCAATTGATAAATAAACACTTTCTCTAAATGTATAGAAATACATCACAAAAAGCCCGATTGGACTCTTGTTAAGTCTAATTAGATCACTTAAAGTCTTTTTAGCCGTTTCGGTAAGTTACCAAATCGGAAGATTAGCATCTTAGCACGGAGTAAAACCATGAAGGTAGAAACAGCCCACGAAATATGCGGGGCATTGAAGTCTAAGGGCTATAGCGTTGCTTCTTGGTCAGTAGAGAAGGGCTTTCACCCTCGAACAGTTCACTACTGCATCAATACGTTTGCACCCATTAACCAAAAAAGGCCATCCAGGAGATTGGCCAAATCAATCATGAGCGCTCTTGGCGTAACTATCGGCGTCAACCTCATAGGAGATAACAATGAATAAAGAATGGTATTTGATATCGGAGTTAGTCGGTCTTCCTGGTCTGCCTAACGCTGTAAAGAACATTCGTTTTAGAGCCGAAAAAGAAAACTGGGAAAAGCGCGCACGCTCTACTGGTAAAGGCTTTGAATATCATATTCGCTCGTTACCTTCCGAAGCTATTGCAGAGCTCACGAAGAACTTTATCCAGCTAAAGTCACCTGGCGAGGTTGCAGCTGAGCAAGTGATTGCCGAGCTTAGAGCTGAAGAAGCCAGACAGCGCCGTATTGTTCTGGAGGTCTCAAAAGGCGCTTTGATTCAGTTGAACAGCATGGAAGAAAAAGACCGTCGATTGGCCAAAGCCCGTTTAGAAGTAGTTCAACTAAGAGACACGTATCTAAACGAGTTTGCTGGCAAAATTAGCCACGGCCACCGCGAATTTTGCGAAAAATACAACGAGCGTGGGTTTGCTATCGATGCCCGAATCTATGAGCAGATCCCCAACATTAGTCGCGCCTCAGTTGACCGTTGGCAAAAAGCTTTAACTGAGCAAGGAGTAGTCGGACTGGTCAAAAAGAAAAGCCCGCGCCGTGGTGATAGCGTAATTGCCCGCCAGCCAGAACTAGAAAAGTTTTTGACGTCCCTGTTGGTAGAAAGGCCGCATTTTAGAAACCAGTCGGCCAAGCTGCGTGACTATGCCCAGGTTCACTCTGAAAAGCTTGGTGCTGCTTTCGAAATACCCAGCACAAGTAGCTTTCGACGTTGGGTTGAGCAGTGGGTGAGTAAAAACGAGGGAAAATACACCTTCGCGACGGATCATAAAAAATTCTATGGCAAAGAACGTGGCCTGATTCATGAGCATGAAACTTGGGTCTCTAAGCCCAATGATTTGTGGGAGCTCGACTCCACACCTACTGACATCATGCTGCGTGTCGGCGACAAACTTACTCGCTATTCAATCGTAGGTTGTATCGACGTATTCACTCGCCGCGTGAAAATGTTATTGGCCCCTACTTCAACCTCTGAAGCGGTTGGTTTGTGCTTACGTAAAGCTATTCTCGATTGGGGTTTGCCCAATGATGGTGGTGAAATCAAAACCGATAACGGCTCAGATTACGTCTCTAAAAAGACCATGTTCATCATCAACAGTCTTGGTGTGAAACAAGTCAAGGCTACCCCGTTCTCGGGCTGGGAAAAGCGCTATATAGAAAGGTTCTTTGGCACGTTCCAAGGTGGCATCGTTGAGGTTATGCCCAACTACATCGGCCACAGTGTGCAAGATAGAGAGCTTATCGAAGCACGCCATGAGTTCGCGGCACGCATCGGCGCTGGCAGGAAAAAACGCTACCAAGATGCGCTTGATATCGGTATGACGCCAGACGAATTCCAAACCTTCATGGATGACTGGCTAGAGCACTTCTACCACCAAAAGCCGCACAGTGGTTTGGATAATGCGTCACCTTATGAAAAGTACTTAAACACCCAATACACGCCGCTGATCGTTTCTGACCCGAGAGCACTAGACACCATGCTCAATTATGTGGGTGAAAAGTCCGTGCGTCGTGGCGGTGTGCAAGTCAACAAGCTCATTTATCGTGCACCAGAGCTTCAAGAAGACATCTATATGCGTCAGCGCGTTAACGTGTATTTAGACCCGTGCGACGTTTCAAAAGCATATCTCTACCCCGTCGACATTACTGACGAAGATGGAAATAAAGTCTGTATTGAAGCAGTAAACGCCGACCTAATTGGCCGAGAAATCAGCCCAGATGCCTTTATTGCTGCACGCAGAAAGACCGAAAAAGCACTGCGTCGATTTAAACGTGAAACCAAAAAACTGGCTGAGGAATTTGGCATTGATGATTTAGCCGCAGAGCAGATCGCTCAAGCCAAGGCAAAAAACAACATGTTGGCATTCCCGAAAGGGAGTGAAGAGCACTCCAACTCTGTGCTCAAGGCACTAGAACAGGCTGGCATTAAAGACAGCGACGAATGGAGCCAAGCCGAGCTGGATGCCATTGCAGAGCAACGCAAAAAAAGAGAAGAAGCCGAGCAGGCCAAGGCTGAGCAGAAATCTCGCGCATTAAAAACAGAAAGAGAAATAGCGTGGGACATGGCAGATATTTTGGTTAACGGCGGTGAATTAGAGCCACGCCAACAGAAATGGTTCGATGACTACTTAATGAGTCACCAACTCACCGCACCAAGTATTAAAAAATACATTGCCTCTGGCGGCAAAACACGCCGTCAAGTCGCAAAGTAAAACACGGGTAAAGCAGTACCGTGGCTAGGATGCCCCAAGGCTGTAACGGGGCAATAAAAAACCCGAATCTATGCGGGATTCGGGTCAGTACAACGCTCTTTTTAGAGTACTTCGTAAAGTAACAGGAGTAATAATAGACATGAAAAATATGATTGTCGATGTAAAAAACGTCAGTAACGCCTGTGCAATGTTGGAAAACTTGAACAATCGCTCACAAATCGTACCAGGAATGGGACTGATTCACGGCGGTTCAGGTAGAGGAAAAACAACAGCATTGCAGTACATGTTTAACCTAGAGTCTACCAATGGTGTGTACTTACGTTGCAACGCCAACGACACGCCAACCAGTGTGATGAATCGCATTGCCAAAGAGTGTGGGCTGGTTCCTGCTGGCCGAGCTTACCAAACACTTGAAGAGATCATCGAATGCGTTCGCCGCAACGAGTTTTCTATCTTCGTAGATGAAGCAGACTATGTGGTTGGCAACAAAAAGATCATGGAATCTTTCCGTGATATATACGACAACACAGAGCAGCCCGTTGTTTTGGTAGGTATGGAAGAAATTGCCCGCCGCATCTCGCAACGTAAACAGCTCTATAACCGCATCAGCGAGTGGGTTGAGTTCAAACCTGCGGATCTAGAAGACGTTTCTATCTTCGCGCAAGAGCTAATGGAGATCGATGAACACATCATTATTGATGATGAAGTTTTAGATCATATTCGCGCTAAATCCCGTGGTGTTGTTCGTACTATTCTTTCTGCACTTTCAAAAATCGAACGCTCCGTTAACGCCGCTCCACCGGAGGATGGCGTCGTTACAATGCATGACATACAAGGTCTAGACCTATTTATGACTGTTTTCAGATCATAAGGGGCAAGCCATGAACATTCGAAAAGCAGTTTGGCGATTTGTTCATGGCAACCCACGTTGCCATGCAAGATTTATTGCTAATAGCTTGGGGCTGTCCATCACCCAGGTCAGAGATGCCATTAACGGTTTGCTCACAAATAAGTTGGTTAAAAAAGTAAAAGGTACTGGTCACGTTTCTAGACCATATCTTTACTCCACCACTGATGTAGAGCCCACGTTTGGCAAAGGTAATCACAAAGGGAAGAAGAGCCGGAAAAGGTTCAACAAAACGAATCGTCAAAAGCTCTGGAACAACATGAAGATCAGCCGGAAATTCACAGTTTCAGAACTTCTTTCGACCATTTCAATTGGTGAATCTACTGCGAGAAACTACGTCACATACTTACTCAAATCTGGGTATGTCGTCGAACGTTCCCGATTACCAAAACATAAACGTAATAGCGCCATGAATGGGAAAGAAATTGTTTGGCTGTTAGTCAGAGATTCTGGTCGACTCGCGCCAATTGTGCGAGCTAACGGAGTCTGGGACCAAAACGAGCAACGTTTTTATCCTTTTAAAACGCTAGGAAAAGAGCAGGAGACAAGAGATGACGTGGCTTGATGAACTTCGAAAACAAGTTGCTTCAAGTTCGATGTCTGAAGTCGCCCAAACACTCGGTATTAGTAAAGCAACGGTATCGCTTGTTTTGAATGGGAAATACCAAGCCAGTACAGATGCTATCCAGAAAAAAGTGGAGAGCATCTACCTTGGGCACACCGTCATGTGCCCAATACTGGGGGAAATTCCCAAGCACAAATGCGCTGCCCAACAAGTTACCAAGCATGTTGGCAGCTCACCTCAAGCGATAAGGCTATATAAGGCGTGCCGCAGCGGTTGCCCACATAGTGAGTTAGAAGAGCGTTTAAACAACCCCGTTCGAATATCTGTACAAGAGCGAGCACCAACCGCAATTACCAAGCGCAAAGAGGTGCAAACTCAAACCCGTCCTTATGACGCGCAAACCGCAATAAATCGGTTAGAGCGCCAAGCAAGAACGGACTCAGCAGAGAAAATGGGCGGCAGTTATCAACGTATCTATATCGAACTATTGCAGCGTGAAATCAAAGCCCTTGGCGCACGCTATAACCGAGCAATAAAACAACCTTAAATCAATGACCCAGGTGAATCTCGGTTTCCCACTCTTAGTGGGAAACTGGATTCAACAAGGAAGGTGAAACATGGAAAGCCAACACACACAAGTGGACAAGCACGCTTCCCACGTAATCAAACAACTTCGCCAACGTGGCTGTGATTTTATATCAGCAGTACGCACTCCGCGCGGCGTCATTATTAAAATCAAAAATCCAACACCAGAGCTGGCACGCAATGCACTAGAAATTCGCGAGAAACACAAGGGCCAGCCAAGCATTGTCTACACCAAGCATTTAGACGGTTGCTTAGTCAGTTGGAGACAAGGAGAAATCCAATGAATACAGCAGTACCAGAAGGTTATCGCCAAGCTGCGAATGGCAGCTTAGTCCCTGAAAGCCAAATCAAACCCATCGACAAGCTGCGTGATGATGTCGTCACGCTGGTTGTAGAAAAAGCCAAAGCTGCACAACAAGCCCTGCTTGAGTTCAAGCTGATGGCCATGGGGCAAATCAAAGACTTTGTTGACCTCAGCGCCGAAGAGTATGACGTCAAATACGGCGGCACCAAAGGCAATGTGTCACTTGTAAGTTTTGATGGCAAATACAAGCTGATGCGCGCCGTGGGTGAGCACAAAGTATTTGATGAGCGTATCCAAGCGGCCAAAGCCAAAATTGACGAGTGCATTCAGCGTTGGTCTGAAGGCTCCAAAGACGAAATCAAAGCCCTAGTTGACCACGCTTTTCGCGTGAACAAACAAGGCCATATCGATTTGGGCCAAGTGTTGAGTCTTCGCCAGCTCAACATTCAAGACCCTGACTGGCTAGAAGCCATGGACGCAATTGCCGATTCCGTGCAAGTCACTGGCACCAGTCAATATTTGCGCATCTACGAGCGCCAAGATAACGGGCAGTATAAGCAGTTCGCCCTTGATATTTCTAAGTTGTAAACACTTAAAGGATTAAGGATTTAACCATGAAAAAACAACCAAGCGATTACCCAAAGTTTGCAGAGCACGCCCGTGATTTAGAGCGCAATGGCTTTTTAAGTGATGCCGCGTTCGCCTGGCAAGCAGCCGCAGAAAAAGCCCGCCGAGGTGCCAACCGCCGTTGGGCACAAGCCCGTGCAGACTGGTGTTTACAGTGGGCAGGCCGTTGTGATTATCACGCACTCGCCGCTTGATTCCCTAACCTTCTAGAACCATCAAGCAAGCCCTAGCCCGCCTTGCGCGGGCTTTTTTACACCCAAAATTTGAGATTTAGGAGTGAATGATGCAAAGGCAAGACGCACTAATCAAACTACGCGAAGCCATACAAACTGCCGAAAAGTTTGGGCTTTTACGCACTGAAAACGGCCAAGTAATTACGGGCGCTTTAGATACGCAATTTGGATTTGAACTCGTAGCTGATGAACCTTCGCCAATTTCCAAGCAACAAGTGATCGAAACCGTCGCACAAGAGCTGGATGACTTGGTACAAGAAACTCAACTTTCTGATTATGCCGTCAATGAAACGGATTTAAGCCTCTGTGAAATTAATGGCAAGCCTTATGTGTTGTACATCGGGTTAAGACAAGACTAGGAGCAGCATCATGGTCAGCATTTATTATGTGTGGTTTGTGCTTGTATGCAGCACCCTTATGAGTTTTGTCGATGATGATGAACTTCGACTTCATATTGCACGCGGTTTAGCCGGTGGGGCATTGGTGGTTTGTTTATGGAACGAGGTGAGCGCATGAACCGCAACGCTCTGATTAAACTCATCCACATCGGCAAACGCGAGCTGGGCCTTGATGACGATACCTATCGTCAGTTGCTCAGTAACAGTGTCAACAAAACAACCTGTGCAGACATGAGCAACAAGCAATTAGAACTCGTGTTTAACATTATGCAAGACAAAGGGTTTAAACCGCGTTTAAACGGTGATCCTAAAAAGTTTAAACGTAGGCAGATTCCCAAATCAGGCAAAAGCAAGCTCGCTGAAATCGATAAAATTCGGGCGCTTTGGTTAGAGATGGCCCGCCATGGATTTATCAAAGACAAAAGCGAGGCTGCGCTAGATGCCTACGTACGCCGCATGACCAATCGACGCAGCAATGAAGGCGTGGATCATGTGGCATGGTGCAGCGCTGCCCAGGCTTACCAAATTATTGAAGCACTCAAAAGTTGGCACCGTCGGGTCATGATAGATGCGCTCAAAGAAGCAGGCTGGACAGTGCCTATGAATGAGCGAACGGGTAAACCCATGGGTTATGACTCTATCGCCAATGCATTTAACAATATGTTCGAGTCCCAACGGAGCGGCAGTAACAATGCGTCAAAAGACAGTATTCAACAAGCGAGACAAAGCCTTGATTAAACACGTTCAAGAGTTCGGCCGAAAGAGTGAAGCCGAAGCCATCGCTTATCTAGACAGATACTGCGGTGACTGGCGCGGCACTCCACTCCCCAAAGCCAAGCGCTTAACCATGTTAGGAACAGGAGAAAGCGAATGAAACTAGGCCGCTGTCCAATTTGCCATAGCCACATCCATTTGGATGCCTTAATACAAGACGAGTCCGGTCAAGCCTTGCTTGCTCTTGTCGCTAAGCTTCCCGATTTTGTGGCTAAGCCTTTGGTAAGCTATTTGGCGCTGTTTCGGCCAGCCAAACAAGATTTAACGAACAGTCGCGCGTTAAAAATTGCTCAACAAGTACTAGACGAGTACCGAGCCGACCACATACTCGCGGCAGCCCTTACTGAAACCGTGTCTAAAATTCGCGAAAAGCGAGTGCAATACCACGACACCAAACCCTTAACAAATCACAACTATCTCAAGCAGGTTTACCAAACCGCCGCCAACAAATTAGGTGGCAGTGTTTCACATTCGTCCAGTTCAAGCAGTAAGCCAAACGGTGACGCGCAGCATGTTGTTAAACAAGACAACACCGACTGGTACTTCGAGCAAGCTGAACGAATCCTAAAGACAGGACAAGACCCGCTGCAAAGCACCATTGGTGACAAGCTGAGAGAGTTAAATTGGAGGCATCCAAATGAAATTTAAAGAGGCTTTAGAGATAGCCAACGCTGGAAATAGAAAGATTTTAGTTCCAATAAAAATGGGTTTCTTTGTTGTCATTCGCAACGCTCAGAAACCTACAACAAAACAGTCCTATAGTAAGGCACTCGCCACTGAATTTGGCCTCGAAAATTACTCCAGAAGGTTTGAAGCTAATGTTGTTGAAATCAACTACCAGGGCGCTAAGTTGATGAAGGAAATACAAGATGACTGGCTTGGCTGGGAAGTCACGCGAGAAGATTTAGAGAGAGATACATATCTAGTCGTTTAATACAAAGCCGCTCACAACGAGCGGTTTTTCTTTTGTAGACAGTAACCCCCGTGAATCTCCTAGCCCGTTGCCTGTTTGCCAATATGGGCAAAACAGGAGATTCCTATGACCACTTACACGCACCAACTCACCATCGCTCAGCTACAAGCTGAGCCACAAATCGTCGAGATTGATACTAACCCATTCAGACACATCGAGGGCGATATCACCTTGCAGCTGATTGGTGTTAATGAACAACCCATCAATGCCACCGCAGGCGAACTCAAGCTGGCGATTAGTCCAACACGCACCCACTTTCGCGAAGTCTTAAACGGCACAGTCAACGCTATTGATATCAAAACCCAAGCGGCCAACTACGCTCAGCCACATTGGGCGGGTGCCGCTCGTTATCTTCAAGTCTCCATGCCAGTAACCATCACAGGCGCTCACTCAATCAAGCTGTTTGTTTGTCGAGGTTAATATGGTGGCATCACTAAAAGGCTCACCAAGAGTCCTACGGCACAGCCAAGTGTGGCAAGCCATGCGAGGCTCGCCAAGGTTTACGGAGAGTGTTGAAAAGCGGTGGTTTACCGAATTTAGTCGGTCAATTGGCAGTTACGCGGTGATTCAACCGGCAGTAAAGCTACCTACTATTGATACACTCAGATTAAGTTGGAATCAGATATCAAACTACGCATCAAATCAAATTGTGCTCGGGGGTATTCACACTCAGGATTGGTACTTCAATCAGGCAAGTAACAAACAAACCGTTTGGAATAACGGTAAGAATTGGAGCATACCAAACCAAACTAACGATCTAACTAGCGGCTCCATTACAAAGGTATGTATAGACATTGATGCTGTAGCTGGTACATATACGTTGCTCGTAAATGAGGTGATTCAAGGTAGTGTGAACGTAGATATTGCCAGAATCGCCCAAGAAGTGCTGATGCACATTGGTGATGACTTTGGGTCAATAAACTCTAGATTCGATGGGATTTTGTATGACTTAAAATTAGAGATAAATGAGAATCCCATTTTTGACTTTCCTCTGGATGAACCACCGGAGGCAACTGAATTTAAATCTAGAGTCGGTGGATATACCGCTAGAAAAGTAAACCTTCCCACCGAACAAACCGATCTTTATGAATCTTCAAAAGCCGGATATTGGTTGGGGCCAGAGCTATGGAACTCCAGTTCTGCAAATCCATCAATGTGGTCTGTAAACGGTAACAAAATATCCAAAATAGATACAGGTTGGAGCGGTATTCGCCCAGACAGTATGGCTGTTTCAGGTAACTTGCTCATAACAGGGAACTGTTTATCAACAAGCTACACAGCAGCGTTTTACACAAGGTCTGAAACGACTAATAATCCGGCGATTCCATTGGAATTAGGTGAGTTCTCTTTCTTTAAAAATTCTTACTTACAAACTTGGTTAGATAGCAGAGAACCTGGCACCACGGTTGAAAATATCAGCGTTCGGAGAGTTTTACGATGAAGATTGCCCTAGTCAACATCCACCAATTAGAAACAAGTTTAAAACCAGCGTTGATCTGGATTCGAGAAAACCCAAATACCTCATTACCCGGCACATCCCACGATGGAGTTAACCGAGTTGTTATCGAGCTGCCGCCTGCGAAAATTCTCGCTGAGTCCAATACGATTGAGAACACTCAAACACTCAACGAACTGGTAGAACCAGAACCTTTTGAGGGTGTGATTAAACGAATCGGCCGTGAGCTATTAAAAGGCTCTGATGCTTTGATTCTGCTTGAGAAACATCTACTCGATCAGCTTTTTGCTACTGCTCACCACCGAATATGGTGTGGTAACTATGAAGAAGTCGAAGCGCTTCAAGCCGATTACCAAAGCGCGTTTAACCAGAGTTTAAACCCCAGTTTAACCCTGCCTGAAGCCATCAGAACGGCGAGGCAAACTCTCAAAACATGGCTGCAAACACCCTAGCTTAAATGATCCTAAAAACCGATAGACGATCCTTTGGGGTCGTTTATTCTTTCCTATATCAAGTGGGAAACAATACGGGAAAAGGCCATGGCAGAGCAGCAAATCGACATGTTAGAGCAAGAATCTATCGACCCGCGCGTGCTCGATAACATCTCATCCCTACCCTATGATTCGCGTGAGTGGCCTACGCTACTTCATGAGCTGCTTGGCGTTACCCACAAATCACTTAAACAATCCGGTATTGAAGACATTGAAACTGCGCTCAAAGTGGTACTGGATTTAGGCGAATACATGGGTGGAGTGCAAATCTATTTGCCCCGTGGCGATAGGCTTAAACAACAAATTCGAGACATGAAGATTTACAACGAGTTTAATGGTTCGAACATTCGCCAATTGGCTTATCGCTACCACCTCACCGAAAAAGCCATTTATGAAATCATCGCCAAAATGCGCAAGATAGAATCCAAACGCCGCCAGCCAGATTTGTTTGAGTAAATGCCAACTGAGTCGCAGCAATTCATACAACGTAGTTTTGTTGATTCGCTACTCTAAACCTCGCCTAGTTCCTCGCAGAACATATCGGCACCTCCGTTTGCAAGCCCTCGAAAGAGGGCTTTTTCATACCTGTAGAAAGTTGCCCAAGGTTTTAAGCCAAGATATTATCTAGCCAAATAAAATCATGGGGTTAGGTATGGGATTACTCAGTAAATTGAAGTTCGATGTTTCTGATGGAAAAGGGCTAAGCGACCAATTAGCATTCCGGTTAGCCATTTTAACACCATTAACGATCGCGGGGGTGTTTTCAATACCTTTGGCAAAATACGACTTTTGTTTTTCTGCTGACAGCTTTAACTTCTTTCTAGAGAAAGCAACGTTGCCTCTGGGTATGGCGGCTCTAACTATCCCTCTAGTCGCAATGGTTTCTAGGCTATTCTCATCTGCTCAAACGGCCAAACAAATTGAAAACACCGAACAGCAGAACAAATCTAAGCTCTTTTTAGATCACTACGATTTTCTTACTACCCATTTTTCCAAGTTTATGGATAAAAAGCTAACCACTGTTGTTTCGATTAATGATGCGACAACAGCAGATGTTGAGCAGCTTTATTATTATCTTTTCCCTAATGCAGGGTTGGCAAATGGGCCTGGTGAACTTAACTGGAAGTTTTTTGATGATGCTATGCTGGAGTTGAAATCAGCTGCCCACCATTTCAGTCATTTGATCGAAGGTATTAATACCCGCAACCCTAACAGAGACAAAGATGGACATGCCACATATCTGGCAAATCACTTAGCAGCTTTGTCTGCAATTTTTTGCTTAAAAATCGATTCTAAGCACCGGTCTGTTTATAACACAGAGAAAATTATCCCCATACTAACTGACTATTATGCATATATTGCGACTTTTAACATGTACCTTGGTTTCATCGAAAAATTGGGCGACTACTGTGACGCGAGCACCCACTCATATTCACTTCGCGACACTATTAAAAATTTCAGAAAACAATTAGAAAGCTTACTTGGCCCAGAAGTTGACGACCTCAGAAACACCAATTTAGCTATTAATCAATTAAATGTAGGTTTTCTTTCGAAAGAACACACCAACCCAGGTTAATCCGCCCACCTCCCAATAAAATCAGACACTAAACCTTAGTTTTTATAACCGAGGTTTAGTGATGGAAACCTACTTTCTCTACCGTCGTTATTTCGATTTTGGCACCTTTGGCGCTATCACCACCCAAGCTGGCGATGAGCTCTGCAAAACCGTTGAGCGCGCTTGGCTCAACAATGCCCGTGGCAAGTCCTGCATTCCAGAAGGCGAATACCTTTTAAAACCCCACGTTAGCCCTAAGTTTGGCGAGTGCTACCTGTTAGAAGCACCAAGCCTTGGTGTGACTCACTCTGGCCCATCGCTTCGCACCCACATTCTCATTCACTCGGCCAACACCCCAGAGCAACTGGAAGGCTGCATCGCGCCAGGTTTGCGCTTTGGCACCGTTAACCAAGTATGGGGTGTTTTAGAGTCGAAAGTCGCCTTCGACCAGCTGATGAAAGCGCTTAATGGCAAGGTCGCAAAACTGGTTATCACCAACGCCCACATGAGCCACTAGCAACATGGGCAGAAACTGGGATTGGTCATATCAACACGGTAAGCAAAAACGGCTAGAAGCCGAACTGCAAGCCTATCATGACGGTGCGCCCGTCTCGCTTGCCAAGCTAGCGCCATTCCACAGCCACTGCCCCACCATGCAAAGCTACTTCAACAAAGGCTGGTGCAGTGTGTCGCCCAGCCAAATCTATCGTCATATACACGGAGCCAATAGCCATGGATTTACTCTCCCTCGGCGCGCTCGCGCTTAAAGTCGGCCCCATGGCCATACGCGGGATCTCCAGTTTGTTTGGGGGTAGCGATACCGCCAACAAAGTGGCCGATGCAGTCGAGCAAGCAGACAAGGCGTTCAGCTCGCCCAAAGACAAACAAGCCGCCATCGTCGAAGTACTGCAAAACATGCCGCCAGAGTGCCACGTTGAACTTGAACGGCTTGAAGTCGAAATGCAGCGCGAAATCACCGAGCGCCAACGCATCTACGCTGATGACCGCCAAGCCGAGCACGGTCAAACCCAGCAAACGATTCGCGCGGGAGACCGAGCCCAAGACGAATACGTGCGTCGCACCCGTCCATGGGGTTGTCGCAAAGCCTTGCTGTGGGGCATTGCTTACATCTTCATTTTTGAATTGCTTGAAGCCATTAACTATGGAACCGGCGCAGATTGGCAAATCATCTCGTTTCTCTTTGCCCCATTTCTTACCTATCTAGGCTGGCGCACGGTAGATAAACGCCACGAAAACAAACACGGCCAACCACTCACCCTTAATACAGGAATGGCCAACGCTGGCAACGGCATCAAAGCCTTTGCCAGCAAACTGTTAGGAACCCCTCAGTGACCGATTTATTAGACAAAGCTCAGCTGGCTGAGCAGCGCTTTACCCAAAGCTCTGTCAGCCAAGCCCTAAGCACCATGGCCGAACCGCCCCAACGCATCGAAGGTGGCCAAGTGTTTTGCCTGGCCTGTGATGAGCCCATACCCGCCGCCAGGCTTGCCGCCAAGCCTACCGCCGCTTTTTGCATTACGTGCCAACAAGCTAAGGAGCGCCAATGAACACCTTAGAAATGGTGCGTACCTGGTGGCCCGTGGTCGCCACCGTCTTCAACGTTGTGTTTGGGTTACTGATTTGGGCCTTGGTTAAAACCTTCGCCAAAAAAGAAGAGTTTCAAGCGCTGCAAGCCAGTCACAAACGGCTCGCCGAGCGAGTAGACCAAATGCCCGATCACAACGAAATCTCTGATCTCAAAATAAGCATCGAAAAACTGCGCGGTGACATCAAAGAGATCAGGCCCAAGCTCGATGGCTTGGACCGCATTAGCAGCCTGCTATTAGAAAACGAAATAAAGGAAAAGAACTGATGGCGCTTAACGAATTACTGCAACAAGACCGACGCCTAGTGATTCTTCGCGTTTTGTCCGAAATGCCCAGCTATGAGGCCAATGACTCGATTATCGATTCCGCGCTGGATGCCTACGGCCACAAAGTGAGCCGCGATTTAGTGCACAGCGAGCTGGCGTGGTTGGCTGAGCAAAACCTCATTACCCTGCGTGATATTGCCGGTACTCAGGTAGCCAAACTGACCCAACGCGGCAGCGATGTCGGCGAAGGCCAAGCCACTCACCCTGGTGTAAAACGCCCTCGCCCATAGGAGGCCGCATGATTGAATTTTTATTGTTTCTGCTCGCGTGGTGTGTGCTCTCAGTCGTCATCACATGCCTGATTGCCCGTTACTTTTTCATCTGCCGCCCCGTGCTTCGCCCTGCTCTTCATCGCTTAAAACTGCGCATTAAGGTGTGGCATCGCGTGTGCTTTCCAAAAGGCTAAGGATTCAATATGAGCAAACCGCACACTAAACACCGGCTCAGCAAAATTGATAAGTTACCAGAAGAGCTCAAAGCGCAGCTGCACATCTTGCTACGTGAAAAGAAGATGTCGCAAGAAGACATCCGCAAGCAGATAAACGAAATCATTGTTGAGCACGGTGTGACTGACGATGGCGAATACATTAAACGCAATGGCATGAGCCGATATGCGCAGCAGTTCAGAAAAGGCATGGAGCGCTACCAACAAGCGCAAACCCTGACCAAGCAATGGGTGCAAGAGTTTGGTGAAGTCCCGCAAACCGATATTGCTCGCTCGTTAATTGAAATTGGTAAAAGCCAAATATTTGAAATTCAAATGAACGCGCTGGAAGCCGACAAACCGCTCGATCCAAAAACGCTCTCCGTTTTATCGCTGGCGATTAAACGCTTACAAGAAGCGCAAAGCGGCAGCGTGAAGTTAGAAAAAGAGCTGAGAAAGCAGTTTGCGGAAGAAGCGGCCGACGTAGCAGAGAAAGCCGCCAAAGCCGCAGGCATGACGGCCGAGGGCATCCAATCAATTAAAAACGAAATCTTAGGTGTGGCATGAGAACCTTCGAACCCTCACCAC
This sequence comes from Vibrio sp. ABH4_348, assembly GCF_056159765.1. Classification (NCBI taxonomy): domain Bacteria; kingdom Pseudomonadati; phylum Pseudomonadota; class Gammaproteobacteria; order Vibrionales; family Vibrionaceae; genus Vibrio; species Vibrio sp. ABH4_348. The sequence continues at coordinate 1,816,450 of NZ_JBSWVW010000001.1, forward strand.
TAGCCAAGGCCATTCGCCACCTTTGTTACGAATACAGCTCTGATGAGCTGCTGTTACCTTACCAGCGATACTGGATAGCCGATAAAAGCCCGCTCAAGATTGCAGAGAAAAGCCGTCGAACCGGTATCACTTGGGCCGAAGCAGCAGACAGTGCATTAACCGCAGGTGCCAGCAAAACCGCAGGCGGCACCAATGTATTTTATGTTGGCTCGAACAAAGAAATGGCGCGCGAGTTTATCGATGCCGTCGCCATGTGGGCCAAAGCCTTTGATAAAGCCGCAGGTGAAATTCAAGAAGAAGTATTAAACGATGAAGACAAAGACATTTTAACCTTTGTCGTTTACTTCGCCTCGGGCTACAAGGTGCAGGCGCTTAGCTCCAACCCATCGAACCTGCGTGGTATGCAGGGCAACGTTATTATTGATGAAGCGGCTTTCCATGACAGGCTCGCCGAAGTCCTCAAAGCTGCGTTGGCCCTAACCATGTGGGGCGCAAAGGTGCGTTTAATCAGCACCCACAACGGCGTTCAAAACCTGTTTAACCAGCTGATAAACGACAGCCGTCAAGGAAAAAAGCGATATTCCATTCACACCATTACCCTAGACGATGCCTGCCGCATGGGGCTTTACAAACGCATTTGCCAGCGCGCCAAAGAAGAATGGACACAGGAAAAAGAAGACGAATGGAAAGCCAATCTACTCAAAGACACCGCCACTGAAGATGATGCGCTAGAAGAATATTACTGCGTGCCCAAGGCCAGCGCAGGCCAATACATTCAGAGTGTGTTAATTGATGCCGCCATGCAACAAGGCATACCCGTACTTACGTGCGAAGCGCCGCAAGGCTTTATGGAATGGCCAGAGCATAAAAGAAAAGTGCATATCCAGGGCTGGATTGATCACGTACTCAGCCCGCATTTAGACACACTCGACAAAAGCCTGTCTCACGCATTTGGGGAAGACTTCGCCCGCAAAGGCGATTTGTCCATCTTTGTACCGCTGGCCATTCGCAAAGACCTATCCAAATTTGTGCCGTTCGTGGTGGAGCTGCGCAACCTTACCTATGAGGCCCAGCGCCAAATCATGATCGCCTTGTGTGATGCCCTGCCCCGTAAACGCGGCCTAGCGTTTGATGCTACCGGTAACGGCGGATTCTTGGCCGAATCGGCTGCCCTTCGCTACGGTACTGACATGGTTGACCAGGTCATGCTCAATGACCCTTGGTATCGAGAGTGGATGCCCAAGCTTAAAGCGGAATTTGAAGACCAGAACTTAACCATACCGCGCACCGAAGACTGCAAAGACGACCTGCACCAAATTCAAGTCATCAACGGCATTCCCAAAATCGACAAAGGCAAAAACAAGGGTGAAGACGGCAAGCAGCGCCACGGTGATTTTGCCATTGGTTTAGTGATGGCCGTGCGTGCCAGCTGGATGAGCGGCAGCGCCATTGAGTTCACCGCACTGCCTAAAGCCAGCAAACTGGACGAAGACGACGACTTACTCAGCGGTATAGAAAGCGGTTGCTACTAAACCCGCGAAAAGGAAACCACCATGATTGTAGACATCAACGGCAACCCAATCGGCACCAACGATTTAAAAGAGCAGCAAACGGATGACGCCAAACTCGCCCAGCTGCGCCGCCATTACGCCGACCATCCCTCAAGCGGGCTGAATCCACGTAAGCTAGCAGGCATTTTACAAAATGCCGAGCACCATGATTTAGTGAGTCAATGTGAGCTTGCCGAAGACATGGAAGAAAAAGACGCGCACATCCAAAGCGAATTGGCAAAGCGCAAAATGGCGCTGCTTGGTCAGGACTGGGTGATTACCCCACCGCGCAACGCCACCGCCCAAGAAAAGCGTGATGCCGATATGCTGCAAGAGCTGATTGAAGATGCTACCTGGCTTGACGATGCCATCTTTGATATGAGTGATTCTTTGCTCAAGGGCTTTGCTGCATTAGAGCTAAAGTGGCAGTTCCAAGAGAAACACCACATCATCACAGGGTACGATTTTCGCGATCCATCCTGGTTTAAAACCCACCCTGAGAATCGAAATGAATTAAGGCTCAGAGACAACAGCCATGAAGGCGCAGCGCTTCAACCGTTCGGCTGGATAACCCACTACGGCAAAGCCAAATCAGGCTATCTGGATAGACGTGGTTTAGTACGTGTGCTCGCGTGGCCATTCCTGTTTAAGAACTACAGCGTGCGCGACTTAGCCGAGTTTTTAGAAATTTACGGCTTGCCACTGCGCATTGGTAAATACCCTGACGGAGCCACCGAACGCGAGAAATACACGCTGCTCAAAGCCGTGATGAGCATTGGCCACAATGCCGGTGGCATCATTCCCAAGGGCATGGAAATCGAGTTTGAAAAAGCGGCCGACGGGGCCAGTGATCCATTTATGGCCATGATGTCGTGGTGTGAAAAATCGCAGAGCAAAGCGATTCTAGGCGGTACGCTCACCAGCCAAGCGGATGGCAAAACCTCAACCAATGCACTGGGCACGGTGCACAATGAAGTACGCGAAGAAATTCGAGACTTTGATTTAAAGCGTATCGCGGCCACGTTAACCCGTGATCTCGTTTACCCTCTTTATGTCCTTAACGGTGCAAGTTATCGAAGCCCACACCGCCACCCGCGCTTTGAGTTTGATTTAACCGAGCCGGAAGATCTCAAGCAACTCGCCACCTCCCTACCATCTTTGGTTGGGTTAGGGATGCGAATTCCGTTGGAGTGGGCGCACGAGAAAACCCAAATACCGCAAGCCAAAGAAGGCGAAGCAGTACTGTCTAACGGGCAAGCCAGCAAAGAACAGCCTAAACCAAACAACCCAGAGCACGCCACAGCAGAACTCAGCGCAAGTGATGCCAGCAACCCAAACAAAGTAACCGCCGAGCGCGACACACCCAAAACCCAAGCCGAGCGGCTGCAACAAGAAGCGGGTGGCTTGATGGACTTAATGACCGACCGTGTGCGCGAGTTGGTCGAGAACGCCACAAGCCTGGAGCAATTAAGCCAAGATATTTTGGCACTCGACAAAGAAATCGAGTTTGCTGATTTGGGCAACGTGATGGCACTGGCCATGGCCGCCGCCGAGCTGGCAGGGCTAGACGAAGCCGAGCTTAAGGACAGCTAAGAGTTTAAGGGCAGATAATGAAAGTCGAATACGGCAGCCTGCCGTTTAAACAGCAAATTGCGTACTTAAGGCAAAAGCACAATGTGCCCACTGAGCGTTGGGCCGATTTATGGCAGCACGCCCATGACCGTGGGTTTATGGTTGCAGGAGCCATGAAGACAGATTTACTCGCCGACTTTCGCGCTGCGGTAGATAAAGCCATATCGGAAGGCAAAAGTTTAAGCTGGTTTAAACAGTCGTTTAATAGCATCGTTAACAAACACGGTTGGGAATACAACGGCACGCCGAGTTGGCGCGCCCAAGTCATTTACGAAACCAACTTAAGACAAAGCTACACCGCAGGCCGTGAGCAGCAAATGCAAGCCACCAAAGCCACGCGGCCTTATGCCATCTACAAACACAGCGGCTCTGAGCATCCAAGGCTCGATCACTTATCCTGGCATAATTTAGTATTGCCGATTGATGATCCGTGGTGGAAGACCCACACCCCAACCAACGGCTATGGATGCGGCTGTAAAAAATTCTCGCTGAGTGAACGAGACCTAAAGCGTAAAGGTTTAACCGTGAGTAAAGCCCCAGTCATTGAGCGTTATGACTGGGTAGACAAAGTAACCGGCGAAGTGCATCAAGTACCAAAGGGCATCGACCCAGGCTTTGATTATGTGCCCACCACCAGTGCAGAGCTGACAGAACACACTCGCAAAGTGTTATCAAGGAAGCGACCACTGGCAGAACGATTGGGAGATAACAACTAATGGCAGGCGTTAAGCTTTCGATTCGTGCCAGCGAAATCGAAGCCATCCAAGCCCATATAGAAGAGTTTGCCAACCGTGGCCAAAACCTCATGCCCGCATTGAGAGACATTGGCGAGCATCTGTTGTTAAGCCATGACGAGCGTTGGGACAAACAACAGTCCCCAGACGGTACTCCATGGACACCGCTCTCCCCCCAATACCAAAAGCGAAAAAAGAAACATGCGGATCTTGTCTTAGTACTAAACCGGCACTTGTCGCGCTCACTCAACTATCAAGTCGAGCCACAAGGCTTAACGTTTGGCACTAACTCTGAATACGGTGCCATTCATCACTTTGGCGGTTCACCGAATATGAAGCCATCGAACGCGGCGATACCGGCGCGCCCCTGGTTGGGAGTGAGTGATTCAGATATGGAAGAAATCGCTCATATTCTGTCAGACCATCTTATGGAAGGTTAACGCGCTGTATCGTCCTCTAACGCGTTTAACTGTTCAAAGAGTGCCATTGCACGTTTGAAAATGTTTAAACACCTCTCAGAAAGATTTAAACAGGGTTTAAACACCTTTGGCATGTTAAGTAGAATCTTGTTTGCTATCTCTTTGAAAATATGAGGCTAGATTAATGCTCAAAAAGTTAGATGTACTTCGAAGCAAAATTTTGCGGCTCTTTACCATTACTTATGGTTCGAGCTTCTTTGGTCATCCACTTTTTTACATACCATTTTTCACTATGATTTGGTTAGTTGTAGTGGCGATGTTTAGGAGCATTGAGCTTGCAGAGCCGATAGAGCGCCCGTTTAAAGACTTGGTCGATATGCATAAGTATTATTTTTTCGTTCATGAATTATCTTGGAGGATAATTGCAGCGTTTGTACCAATCCTCGGCCTATGCGCAGTCCAACATCGTTCTATACAAACCAGCCTTCAGATGGAACTGACCAAAGAGCAAAATACATTTGCCAACTACTACAAACATCGAGAGGAGTTCTGTAAACATCTGAAGGACAGTGGTTGGGATAGACATGGAATAAGCCCCTCAACCTTTGCGACGCTACATAGATTTTGTTTTCCTGAGAGTGACAAAGGTATCTACACATACTCGCAACATGCGATCGATATGGTGAACACCGAAATTAGGTCGATTCTCTCAGTAATTAACACTAGGTATGAGAAGAGCGAAACTGACACCAATGTAGTTGGTCGACTAAAAGACTTTTTCGAGGAACTGGGTGTTGAACAGCAAGAATTCAATCGTGCAGTTGTTTCATTTAGAGATATTCAAACAAAGGATGCTGTTACAACAAAAGAATACTTGCATGGTGCTTCTAGGTTAATTGAAGATCTTTTTTCTTTTTCATACGCATCCAACCCTCCTTCATTTGATTTAGACAAGTTAGTCATTCACTATCAAGCCTACCTTGGCGAAAGGTCTAGATCTCAAAAGGAGGTGTACTGAAAAAACAGAATTGAAAATCGAGTTAATATATTTCCCAATAAAGATAATTTATAATGAACACAAATTCCCCAGAAAAAAGTTTCTTCAATTTACCCCATGTGCAGAAAGTGCTGATATGGTCATATCGTATTTTCTTCACTCTAATACTGCTAGCAATTGGCCTTGCCTCGACCTCAACTAGTTGGGACCTTTCAGTAACAGGGCTTAATTATCTCATTTTTGAAATCCTGAGAGTTCCATTTGGTTTTGCAGCCTTTGTCTTACCTGTTGTTGGTTTAATGGCTATTCAACATCGTTCTCAACAAACCGCGAGGCAAATTTCAGTAGCTGAATCTCAGAATCAATTTGCTAATTATTACAAGCATCAGGAAGAGTTCTTAAAGTACTTGAAACTACATAAGTGGGAAGAATACGGGCTAAAAGAAACTGATGCGTTAAAAATGCATAAGCTCTTTTTCCCAAAATGCGTTGAAGGCGACTATCGATACTCTAAAGAAAGTATCAAAATTGTTGAACGACATCTGGATGCCATAGATGAAAATATCCATCATGAACGGAAAGTAGAGGCTATCAACATGGGTATCGAACTTGAAATTGCAGACTTGTTTAAGGAACTTCAACTAACTGATTCGACAGGCTATATGGCCATCAATAAAAAACGTGAACGCGATGATGGAAAACGTATGTCAATCCAAGAACAGCTCTTCGTTACGGAGCAAATACTGACTGAACTGTTTTCGTTTACCCCTATCCCAAACAACTCTCATGAATTTTGCTTGCAGAAACATACCCAAAAATATTCCGCCTGTTTAAAAGAAATTTCGAACACCAACCCAGGTTAATCTGCTCAATCCTTCATGCCCGCCATTATGGTGGGCATGAAACGTTTAAACCCCATCAATTTAGCCATTCTCTCTGCTGCAACGGGATCCGTTGCCATCCTCAGTGCAGAATTGGCCACCGACACAGACGGCTGGTATCAGCTGCTGCCAGCTGGCGCATTTAAAGCGCGAGACGGTCGCCCACACGATACCGAAACCGGCTATTGGCATTTAAACGCCGACATTGCTGCCGACATGATTACGGCTACCCAGCAACAAGCTGGCAAAATTCTCATTGATTACGACCACCAAGCCCTCACCGCCCGCGAGCAAAATGGCCCCGTTCCAGCAGCGGCTTGGTTAAACGCCACCGACATTGAATGGCGCGAAGGCCAAGGCTTATACATCAAGCCCGAGTTTACCGAGCAGGCACAAACACTTATCAGTAACAAAGAGTACGGCTTTTTGTCTGCCGTTTTCCCCTATGACGCCAAAGGCCGCCCGCTTTCATTGCGCATGGCAGCACTCACTAATGACCCTGGGGTGCTCGGTATGGAGCCACTGGCCAAGCTGGCCGCTGACTTCAATCTCAGTCTTTACGCTCACGACAAATCCATTTCTATCAACGGTCAAACGGAGGATTCCCTTGTGAATGACCTACTCAAACAGCTGCTAGGTAAGCTCGGTATTGAGCTTGGCGACGGCAGCGAACTCAGCGAGGCGCAATCCACCGCCGCGCTGTCCGCTCTGGATGCGCTCCAGACCAAAGCGGATAAATCTGCCGAGCTGGAGATGCAAGTCGCCACGCTATCAGCTGAAAACGCCGACTTAACTCAAGCTTACAGTGGAGTAACAGAGCGCGTGGCAACCCTGTCTGCGGAATCGCAAGGCTCGCAGATTGATGGTTTGGTGAGCCAAGCCAAAGCAGAAGGCAAAATTGTAGAAGCCGAAGTCAGCTACTTAACGAACTTGGGTAAAAAACAAGGTGTGGCTGCGTTATCCGCCATGCTGGAAAAGCGCCCTGCTATCGCGGCTCTATCTTCTCAGCAAACCAAAGAGCAACCACCCAAAACTGAAAACACCGATTTGTCTGACGAAGACCTCGCCGTGCTTAGCGCCTGTGGTCTAGACAAAGACGCGTTTTTGGCAGCAAAAGGAGCGAAATAATGAGCTCAATTGCAAAACGAATCGGCACCCATCGCGGCTACCCGCTAAAAGCCAATCAACTGATTGAAGCTGGTCACGCTGTCTTCTTATTAGCTGGTTTGGCGGTTGGGTTTAGCGCTGCGACCAACGCCGCCACTTATGTGGGCATTGCACCCCAGTTTACCGAGTCACCAAACTTGGCCGATGGCGAGGTAAAAATCGAAGTCGATGCCACCGAAGTTAAGTTCGCCAACGCTGGCGACATCAATCACAGCCATGTCGGCAGCCAAGCGTATTTCGCCAGTGCCCGTACCTTGTCTGTGAGCAGTTCAACTAATACTCGCGCGCCAGCCGGTATCATCACTCAAGTGGATGAAGATGGCGTTTGGGTCAAGGCAGGAGTCTAGTTAGATGAATATCTCACCTTCCGCATTGCGTTCCCTTTATACAGCCGTTCGCACCGCGTTCATTCAAGGTCGCAGTGGTTACACTCCGTTGTGGAGCAACTACGCCACCATGGTTCAATCGACGACAGGTACGGAAACCTATGCCTGGCTTGGCGAATTTCCAAAACTGCGCGAGTGGATTGGCGAGCGCCAAATCAAGCAACTCAGCGGCCACGACTACTCGCTTAAAAACAAGAAGTACGAAAGCACAGTCGGCATTCCAAGTGATCATATTGAAGATGATCAATACGGCGTGTTTATGCCTTTGTACGAAGAAATGGGCCATGCTGCGGCTACGCACCCTGACGAAATGCTGTTTGAACTGTTCTCGAAAGGGTTCACCACTAAGTGTTTTGATGGCCAAAATTTCTTTGATACTGACCACCCAGTCAAAAACCCAGAAACGGGCGAGATGGAAAGCGTCTCCAACATGCAAACCGGTGCGGGTGCCGCTTGGTACTTGATGGATACAAGCCGACCACTTAAGCCGTTCATTTACCAAAAACGCAAAGACTACGACATCCAAGCCAAAACCAATTCTGGCGAGTCGGATCATGTATTTATGGCCGATGAATACCTCTACGGCGTAGACGGTCGAGGGGAATGGGGCTTTGCATTCTGGCAACAAGCGTTTGCATCTAAAGCGGAGCTGAACGCGGTGAACTTTGATAAAGCCGTGCAAGCCATGATGGAGCTGAAAAGCGACGAAGGCCGTCCGTTAGGTATTAAGCCGGTGCGCTTAGTGGTTGGCCCAAGCAATCGCGCCGCTGCTAAAGCGCTAATTGAAGTCGAGCGCCTAGCGAATGGTGGCAGCAACCCGAATTACAAAGCCGTCGAAGTCGATGTGGTGCCCTGGTTAGCGTAGTCGTTGCCTTAAGACACTAACCTAACCCAAACCACACGATTCATCGTTCGAATGCCAGGGCGACCCGCTCGCCCTGTCTTCAGAGCCTTATTTTCAGGACCCTATCTTCTTCAGGAGAAAGTATGTTATGCCTAGTACGCAAATTCTCATCATTAGTGCTGCACATTCTGGCTACCGCCGCGCAGGCTTGGCGCTGGATAACGGGGAAAACCTGTTTGACGCGAGCAGCATTTCAGACACCCAATTGGCCCAGCTTGCAGCCGACCCGCGTCTGGTGGTGGCAGCAGCCGAAGCCGACGCACCGGAAACAAATTCAAGTAACGACTCGCAAGGGGTGCTGGTTTCGTCAAGTACATCTGGCGATCTAACCTTTGCAGCGGCGCTGGCCCAGCTTGACCCGAGTAACAAAGACCACTTCACCGGTAGCGGCAAACCACAAGTCTCTGCGCTAGAAGGACTGATGGGTAAACCCCTGTCAGCTGCCGAGCGCGACACTTTGTGGGAAGAGTACCAAGCCGCCAATGCGCTAAACGAGCAAGAATAGGTCACAAACCATGTATTGCACGCAAACAGATTTAGAGACGCGCTTTGGCATTGACGAGCTAATCGAGCTGACTATGGATGACGGCGCTCCTAACGCCACCAAAATTAGTCAGGCCATTGAAGATGCAACCGCGCAAATCAATGGCTATCTCGCTGGCCGCTATCGCTTGCCTTTGTCAAGCTCGCCCGCTGTTCTAGTCCGTCTGTGTGCCGACATGGCCCGTTATCACTTATATGACGAAGTGCTCGACAGTGAACACCAAGCGGCGCGACGTTACCAAGCCGCCATTAAGTACCTGGAGAATGTCGGCACCGGCAAGCTGAGTTTGGGGCTGCCCGAGCACCAAGCGCCGAGCAGTAACAACACCGCCGAATTCAGCAGTGCAGGCAGTGTGTTTGCTCGCGATAAAAGCAAAGGGTTTATCTGATGAGTGTGCTTGATGCGACCGTGGATATGATTCGCGCTGACCACCAAGGCACTAAAAGCCCGTTTCGCAGTGTGAAAAAGCTAATCGCGCTCTCAGAGCTCGACAGTAAAAGCACCATCAATACACCAGCTGTATTTGTGATTGAAATGGCCAGTAACCCACAACCCGATGTGCGTGGCACTGGGCCTTATTTGCAGGCCGTGACTGACACCATAGGCATTGTGATCGTTGCCGATGCCCGCAATGGCAAGCACCAAGATTTTGATGCGCTGCGTACAGCGATTCGCGCGCGTCTTTTTGGCCGTTCCCCCACTCCAAAACACGAGCCGTTTTGGCTTGGCAGTGGCCGGCTTTTATCTGTCTCTACTGGCCGCGCAAGCTGGCTTGAACATTACGTCACTGAGCACACCGAAGACCAGCTCAGCTATTAGAGGAAAATACGATGGCACGTAAATCAAAGAAGATGTTGATCGGCTTTTTGCCTGAAGCCACCTACGGCGTTGACCCCGTTACCGCGCAAAACCCGCTCAAGTTTATCCTGGGCCGCGAGTTCACCATCACGCCACAAGCGGGGGAATCCCAAACGCTCGATTATGACACCGGCGAACTGGGTAACTCACCTGAAATCATGACCGAAGCCTATGTTGAGGTTGAATTCGGGGTGGATTTTGCACCAGGCAAAACACCTGGCGCGCCCGCGCCTTGGTCGGACTTAATGAAATCCTGCTTACGAGACGCCAGCCACGATGGCACCGCAGGCAAAACCACGTACTCAATTAAATCCGATTCCACTGGCAGTTTGACCTTGTATTTCTATCAGTCGGGAACGCTGCACAAAGTATCGGGTGCGCGTGGTTCACTCTCGATGGCGCTCAGTGCTAAGAGCTTCCCAAGCCTGAAATTCAAGTTCACGGGCCTACTCACCATGCCAGAGGCCAGCGCCCACCCAACGCCAGATTACACCGACTGGGTGACGCCTCTCAAAGTGGGGGTGGAGAATTCCGCATTCACTATCGATGGCAGCGCTTACAAAATGATCTCGCTTGAGTACGACCAAGCTAACCAAGTCGCGCACCAAGAATACGTGGGCCATGAAGAGGTGCAAATTGGTGACTTTGCGCCAACGGCCACCCTAGTGATTGAAGCGCCCGCACAAGCCACGTTTGACCCGTTTGCGTTGGCTAAGGCTGGCAGCGAGCACGCCATTAGCTTTAGCAACGGAGCCAAAAACAACCAAGTCGGTTGGGGCTCGACTCGCGTGCAATTTGGCCGCCCGAGCTACGGCGACCAGGACGGCACGCAAACCTACTCGATTCCGCTGCGCCTGCTTGGCGAAAGCGACGCCTTTTTCAATCAGTAACTCGGTTTAAACACGGGGTTAAATCCGCGTTTAAACGCGGGTTTACTCCCTCAATTGGAGCGTTAGCACATGTTCAAAATTACCAAAGTCCGAAATGTTAAGAACTGGCCCACGGTGATCAAATTGCCAACTGATAACGGCAAGATTATCGAGCACCCCATTACCGTCGATTTAGAGCTGATTTCATCCAGCGAGTTCACCCAGCTGTCACGCGCCGGTGATGCCGAACTATTCAAACGCGTGGTGACTGGATGGAGTGATATTGCTGACGAAGACGGCCAACCATTCGAATACAGCGACGCCAACAAAGCACTCGCTGCGGATAACCAGTTTTTCTTTACTGCGGTACTTAATGCCTACATGCAAGCCAGCTCAGGGCAGGCTGCTCAAAAAAACTAACCGAGGCCGTGCGCGCGGCCATCAACAGTAACGCCAGCTCACCCAGTGATGAGCAAGAGTTTCAAGCCCAATTGGCCAGTTGGGGCGCGACGCTGCCAGACACGGAGCGAGTGCCTGAGCTCATCGAACTGTGGCAAGAAAACCACAACGCTTTTGAGTGGTGGTTGTCTATCCCAGGTTTTTTGAAATGGCAAAACGGCGTGTGTATGGGCATGGATGTCCAAGCGGTGAAAGCCGATGCCGAGATGAGCGGACGTGAAGTTATTCCAAGTGAGTATCAGCAGCTCAAACTGATCGCCCAAGTGGCTACCGAAGAGCTAAACAACAACCGTTAAACGAAAAGCAAGGTTAAGCATGAATCAAAGCCTACAGTTTTCACTCAGATTTGATGCCAAAACCGGCCGTTTTGTTTCGGACGTGGGCGCAGCGTCGAAAGCCGTGGGCAACTTGGGCCACACGTCGAACGCCAGTGGTCAGCAGATTGGCCGGTTACAACGCGAAACCGCCCAGCTCGATAACCAACTCATTAGCCTGCGCAATCAAGCCATTGCCGTCGTGGGTGGTTTTTCTGCCATGGCCGCCGCAGGCGATGCCACGCGTACCCTAGCCCAATACCAAGACATGCGCACTCAAATCTCTGGTTTAGTGGGTGATGGCCAAGCCTGGGCCGAAACTGAGCAATACCTGATTCAAACCTCCACCGAGCACAACAAAGTACTCACCAGTATGGCGGGCAATTACGCGCGATTGGCCTCTTTGCAAGAAAGTGGCTTGTTATCGCTATCTGAAACGCGCGCGATTTTTGAGGGCATGAGCGACGCACAAAGCCAAACCGGTGCCAGCAGCGCGCAACTTGAACAGAGCTTGTATGGTTTAAGCCAAGCCCTTGCCTCACCCATAGTGCGTGCTGAAGAACTCAACCAAGTGGTTGAGCCCTTGCCAGGTCTGCTCAACAAACTCGATAAAGCCGCAGGACTGCAAGCCGGTGGATTTCGGCGCTTAATGCTCGATGGCCAAATCACCGCTGACTTTTTCAAAGACACCTTAATCACCGCGCTTGATGACTACGACGGAGCCGCTGAGCGCACCGCAAGTAACATCAATGCTCGCTACGCTGGGCTGAGAAACAGTTATCAGCAAACCGTGCTGGCCTACGAGCAGCCCATCAATGACAGCCTCACCCCCGTGCTCGGTGCCGCCAACGGTGCGTTGCTTTTGTTCGCCGAGAATGCTGATACCGTTTCAACGGTGATTGGCTTATCGCTTACCTTAGCTGCTGCGCGCGGTGTCACTGCGATTACGTCTTTAACTGCTAGCAAAATGGCGGATGTCCTAGCCGAGCGCCAACGTATGTTAGCCACCATCAATGGCACGAAAGCGACCTTGGCGCAAACCCAAGCCGAAATACACAAACTCACAATTCAGCGCCAGCAGGCGATTGGCGCAGTTACCGCTACCCGTATTGAAGACCAACTCAGCGCCGCCAAAGCCAGGCACACCGCTGCCACCAACACACTCGCCGCTGCACAAGCGCGTTTGAACGTTGTCGCGCGCGCCGGTGCCGGTGCTATGGCGTTAATGGGTGGCCCTGCGGGTGTGGTGATGCTGGCCGCAGGTGCTTTGGCTTACTTTAGTTTGAAAGCCCGTGATTCCCAACAAGATACTGAAGGACTGAAACAAGAAGTTGATGCGCTACTTGGCAGAATGAATGCACTCAGTGCAACTCGTATCGAATCGGCAATAGAAAAGCAAAAAACAAAGATTGCAGAGTTGCGCGAAGAGTACCGCAAAGTTGCTCTCGCCCCTGCGCCTGAACGTTCGCTATTCCAACGGCTTACCGAAAGTAATAGTGAAATGCGTGAACGCCAAATCAAAGAAGCAAGAGAAACGGCGGAGCAAACAACCGAAATCCAACGAGAGCTTGCACAAGCTGAGCGAGACTTAGTTGCTTTGCAATCGAAGTTAAAACAGACCCAGACGAAGCCAGACTCTAACAAAAATGAATCAGAGTCCTTAGATCCCAAAATGTTAGACTTGGGTGAGCAGCGCTTGCAGCAGCTTGAGCGACAGTTGGCCCTGATGGGCAATCAGTCTGAGCTTAACAAAATCAACTTCGAGTTAGAGCACGGCGCACTGACTGACATCACCCCACTATTGGCCGACAAACTCAAACACAAGGCACGCGAGATAGATCTGGTGCGCACTCGACTAAAACAGCAAGAATCCGAGCAGCAGATGAACGAAAAAGCGCAAGACCGCTTAGATTCTCTGCGTGAACAAGTCGCCTTGTTTAACGTAACCGGTGAAGCGGCCAAGATTCGTTGGCAGCTGGAGAACGGCGCGCTGAAAGGGGTAAACGAAGAGCTCGCCAAAAACCTCATTTTGGAAGCGCAGCGCCTTGATGCCCTCAATAAAAAGGAAACCGACACCAGCAAGATTGATGCGTTTTATGAAGAGTCCGACGCCATTGCCCACGCCTATTTGCTGCGTTCGGCTATTGCCGCCAATGCAGAGCAAGAAGAGCGAACCCGTGAAGAGTTTGCTCACCAAGAGCGATTAGAGCGCCACGCTCGTCAGTTTGAAGAAGCCTTCGAGCAAGCTACCGGTAATCAAGAGCAGCAAGACGCGTTAATGCAGGAGTATTTTGCAAACCGTGAAATGCTTCAATTTGAGCATGAGGCGCGACTCAGCGAAATCGAAAGAAAAGCGCAAGAAGAACGCCGGAATCAACAAGAGGCCGCGGTTAAACATGTTTTAGACTTTACCGTTGCTCAAGCCTCAATCACTACGAACTTTCTAAAACAAACCGGCAAAGAAAATTCGGGGCTGTATCGTGCGCTTTTTGCCGCGCAAAAGCTAGCGGCCATTCCAGCAATGATCGTCTCTACCGAAGAAGCTGCGGTTAAAGCGATGGCTGCGGCTCCGTACCCAGCCAACTTGGCCTTATCAGCGGCTGTTCGAACCATGGGTTATTCGAGTATCGGTATTGTCGCAGGCCAAGCCATTGCCGGTCAGGCGCACGATGGCCTATGGCGCGTACCCACCAACAACGAAGGCACCTATTTACTTAAGAAAGATGAAATGGTGCTCAATACTCAGCAATCGGACAATTTCCGCTGGATGGTCGGCGTTATGCAACAAATGAAGCAAAGCCAGCAACAACAATTAGCGATGCAGTACGGTGGCCAACCGGCCGTCAATGTGGCCGCATCACCGGTGCATGTCGCCTTCTTAGATAACGAATCTCAACTCGATGCGTACTTGCAAACCGATGCCGGTGAGCAGCGAGTGGTTGAGATCGTCAAACGCAATCAAAACAGTTTTTAGGAGAGACAATGGCTTTTCAAATAGGCAAAGTTGCAGACGGCAATGCCGTAGCCAATCACCGAGACTTTATAGATAAACTGCGGGGTTTCGCCGTTGCAAACGGGTGGACGGTACAACGCTGGACACAAGCACCTATTGATGCTCACAAACCCGCCGAAGGTGTTGATGAGCTGATTCTCAAATCAACTGGGCAAAGTGGGCAAGAATCGATAGTCGTTGGCTTTAAAACCAACTTCAACGCGACCAATGATACTTACAACATTTTGATGTATGCATCACCATTATTTTCTGCCGGTGCCACCTTCGAAACTCAGCCTGAAATGTCTCCTATTCACGTTGTATATGCGTGGCAAAACCCAATGGACTATCTGATTTGCCTTGATAAAGACCATATCAAATTTTGGCTCAACGTCGGGGCAGGTAACACTTCGCACGTTGGGTACATTGGTAAGTTGCGTTCGTATTGCTCTTTGGGGCATTGGCCAAGACAGTTAGCAGTCTTTGGTGAGGGTACAAATCAGAGCGGAAGATGGTCAGACCAAGGTAACTCATATTCAAGTTTTCAATGTATGCGGAATAATCCTCGGTCCATTTATTGGCTTGATGGTTCTTGGTGGAACAATAGCGGTGCAACTTTTCCGACCCAATACTCAGCAATGTCAACTATTGGATATGGGGGGAACTACAATAACGGCGGTTCATGGTTAGAGCAATTAAGTATTCTTGACCCTTCAAAAGGTGCGATTGGCGAATTTATCGGGTGTTTCTATATGTGTGGAGACAGAGTAAGTAACGGTACTTTGTTGCAAGATTTGGCCAATGCGAAAAACTGGCTTGCTATCCAAAATATATACAGAAATGGCTTTAATGATTATATGGCATGGGAGTTGGCTTAATGGCTTATGGATCTTATGAAGTAAATAACATTGAAGACTACAACACAGCAATATCCACGTTCATAGACTCTTTTCCGAACGCAGAATGGACGCTTGATAGCAATAATGAACCAGGCTCGTTTCAAGTCGCTCATAAAGCTCGTAGCTGGGTAGCAAAATTCAGTTTTTCTTACGCCAACGCATATGGCAGTCCCCAAAGCTCAATTCAAGTTACATTTGAGAATGTGGAAGGTTTTCTATTCCCACGACCAGGAAGACACAGCTCATATGGACGTATTTTCCCCTGCAAGCTACATATAATATGTTCGGCTGATTATTTCATCGTATGTTCTGTAAATCAGTCAACATCACGTTGTCTTCCTTTTGGGACAGCTATTCTCAGAGGGGTTGGTGATTTTTCCGCCAAGGAGTATTGCTATTACACAACAACAAAAGGTCATTTAAGCTACCCCACTTATCCATTTGAGTCAGTCACCCACCGAGCGGGGGATTATCCAGATTGGTGCGGTGGGGCAATACTCGAGAGTGGAACAGCAACCTGGAAGGCTGTTGGTTCAACAGAGATATCGGAGGTTTTTTCTGCGCCGAGCTCGAATGCTGGTAGATTTAGCACAGATAGGAACGCTGTTCGTCAGTCTTTTTTTGATTCAAGTGCAACGGCTGTTTTCTATCCCTTAATTTTAACATGCGACCGCGGTGATGGTCGGCACGTCCCAATGGCTGCATCTGATTCTATTAGAATATGTTCAACAAAATTTTATGGTCCCGGTGATACCCAAAACTACCAAGGCAGAAAATGGTTTGTTTTTAATCACCGAGACGTTAACGGTTATGGGCTAGCATTTCGCGGCAGCGTAGGTGATTGATGGTTGCTTACGCCTTACCTGCCCGATTTTTTGCCGGGCTTTATCCAGAGCCGCCATTTCCGACTCCCGCTAGAGTTGGTACTTACGCTCAAACTACAATCGCGAGTGTAGCTTCTCACTTCAGCAGCAGTATCGAAGTGTTACCAACAAAAACAGGGAAAGTCGCAGGTACGGGTTTTTGGGAGCGGGACTTCAAAAACTCACTCATTGTAAACCCAAAACATATCGACCTAGGCTTTATTACTGGCGAGTCTTCCCACGCTATTGAAATATGGTCAACGTTTGAGACTCCGTTACCTTTGAATCGGATCGTAAAACAGAAAGACAACGGGTTAACATTGGACGGCGCTACAGCTGGAGACAGCCTAGCGGCCTATGGTGGACATTGGGACTACACGTTGCATGTTTCGCGTAACGTAGATTTTAATGTTGATGCGCTGTTTGATTGGCAATTTGGTGGCGCACGGGCCTCAGTCAGTGTTGAAGGCACTCGCATTGTGCTTTGGCACTTCCGGCCAACTTATCCGGTGCAGCAATCATGGGCATTTTCTACTGCCATTATTGAAACCTTTGATGGCGAGCAGCGCCTTAAAAACAGTCAATACCCTATCCAACGTTTAAGCTATCGCCACCAAGATCCAGCGCCCGAACTAAGCCGCGCCTTGGCAACCTTCAGCGGTGGTGGTCGTTACCCAATTGCGCTCCCACATTGGCTCGAAAGTACGTCAAATATCAACGCTAATAAGGGTTCTAACACACTCGAACTCAGCACAAACAATAAGAGTTACTTTGTTGGTGGGTATGTGCTGATTTATCAGTCGGATTTGCATTTCGAAGTGCATCAAATTGCGAGCGTATCACCCACCCAGATTGGTTTGGAAAAACCGTTATCTATTGCATTTCAGAATGCGCAGGTGATGCCAACTAGTTACGGCATTTCAAAAAACGGGCTGAAAAGTACAAGGCAAGGGGCACAGATGAGCTCCAGTATTGAGTTTACCGACATCAACCCGCCTCATTTTTCAGCGGGTGATTGGACGACATTTCCTTGGTTAGAGCGCCATCTAGGCTTGCCGGTGTTGACTCAACGACTCGGGAAAAATGCAGGTGTTGCCGATAGGATTCAATTTAATATCACTGAAAAAACCACTGAGTCTGGGATAGTCCAGCACCTTGCTAATCAGTCTTATTCAAGACGGACGGCTAAAGTAGAGCTCATAGCCCAGGGCCAAACTCAGATTCAGCAACTAAAGCAATTTTTATGGCATTTAAACGGGCGTTTAAATGCGCTTTGGTGGCCGACATTTCACAACGAAATTCGTTTAGCAGACTCATGTTCTCGGAATCGTTTGAAAATCCATAACCTGAATTTTGAAAGCTATATCAACGGCGGTGAATTACGGTTGGTTTGGGATGATGGGACAGTGTATGTACACGCAAAAAGCCAAGGACTTGAGGAAAGTGGCCATGAAATCTTAGAACTAAATACAACTAATACCACTCCCGTTGAACCTGACGCGCTTATCAGCAGTGCACTTTTAGTTAAGATGAGGGCCAGTACAGACAACGTATCGATGGTGTATCACAAAGACCGGCTCACAGTGAGCTTAAACCTAGTTGAGATCCCTCATGGCAGTGATTGAGCTTTATAAAGTTGAAGTCCACAACACTCAATATCGCTTTACCAGTTCAAACTTGGACGTGCTATTTGAAAATGCGATATACAAGCCACTGGCCATCGATAGGCAGGCCGCCATTGAGCAAAGCGAAGACCCGTTAAAGTCCAGTACCAGCTTTCGCGTTGTTGCGGGCTCTGAACTGGCAAATTTGGCGCTTAACCCGCCGCTCAACATTGCGCCGAAAATTACGATTTATCGCTCCGAAAATGCTCGCGACTATGCCACGGTATTTACTGGCCGAATAATGGCTGGGAAGTGGGATGATGGCTTTGTGGTGGTGGAATTGGAGCCACTACATACTGAGCTGCAAGTCACAGGGCTCAATGAAACCATTACGCGTTTGTGTCGCTATAACTTAGGCAGCCGAAAATGCGGAAAGGTAATCACTGAGCAAGCCGCTGAAGTGACCGATGTCTTTGCAGATGTCATCACACTAAACGTTGCTTTGTCTTTAGAGTATGAATTTGGACGTCTACGCAAAGACCTTGACCATTACTTTATTGCCGAGCAACTCAGCACAACTCAGCTTAGGTTGCTGCATCCAGCCCAATTTGCGATTGGTGACGTAGTCTATTTAGCAAAAGGTTGCGATAGGACGCTTGCGACCTGCCACAAGCGTTTCAACAATGCTGCAAACTTTGGTGGTGCGGTTAATCTTCCCACAAAAAACCCATACCAGGGCGACCCCATCGACCGCTAGGAGTTCTCATGATTTGGTTAGCCACGATTACATTTGGACTGAGTATCTTTTTGGCCTATCGCGCCATGAATCGAGCTGAGCCAACTGAGCAACAATTTCAAACGCCAAAATCGCCAGTAGTTGAAGAGGGCAAGCCCCTCGGGGTTGTCTTTGGCCGTGTGCAAATCAAAGATCCAACTCTTTATTGGTGGGGAGATTTGGACTATGTCGAAGTCAAACGATGATCTGAAAATCAAAGCAAGCGATCTGGCAGACCTTGGACTATGTTGCTCGGGCTCTCGGGTGCTCGCGCTCAGTTATCAATTAGATTGGACTGAGTTTGTTAAACACGGTCTCAGTTGCCACACTTTATTGGCTTTAAACGACCCTATTATCACCGCCAACGTTCAGCGCTTTATGGAGCAACACAAACATGGGTAAGCCTAAAAGTTCACCACAAGTCGTCGCCCGCAAATGGTATTGGGGCCAGCACCTTTCACTCTGCCACGGACCAATTGACGCCATTCGACGAATTTGGTGTGGCGAGAAAGTGGCATGGAGCGGCAATGCGAACAGCAATGCTCGTATTCACATATCCCAGCCAAATCTATTTGGCCCAGAGGATAAAACCGGTGGCGTGGTTGGCCATGTTGACGTAATGCTCGGAGCACAAAACCAGGGAGTTAATGATTATCTAGCAAGCCGGTGTGGGCAAGTAATCAACGGGCAGCGTGTGGTCAGCGCCTATCGCCATATTGCAAGCCTAGTGTGGCGTAAAGTGTACATGGGCAATTCTCCCTACCCCGCACCGGTCTCGGTTGAGGCTGAACGTTTTTTAACTGGCTGGGACGGCCAAACGATTTGGTATGCGGGCAAAGCCAAGTTGGCTAACGGCATCAACCCCGCACACATTATTCACGAACTTATAGAGTGTCCTGAATGGGGCGTGGGCAATTCAGACATTGATGACGCGGGATTTAAACGCGCTGCCGATACGCTTTACTCTGAAGGTTTTGGGCTTAATTTCTTTTGGAATCAACAACGCGAAGTGAATGATGTCATCAAAGACTTGTGCCGCTACATCAACGGTTATGTTTTTACCGACGAAGCCAGCGGAAAAGTAACCATTAAATTGGCGCGTGACGACTACAATTCAACAACCTTACCTGTGCTCGATGGTCGCCATATTTCAAAAGTACGCAACGTTCGCAGACGAAGTAATGCAGACATCATCAACACATTAACACTCAACTACACCAACCCAAGTAACTACGACAAAGCCTCTGTCACTGCCATAAATTCAGCTCTGGTAAACGCAACTCGTCGAACGGTTGGCGAAAGTACCAACATGCCGCTAATCACAGATGGTCAGCTCGCCTATAAAATTGCAATGCGAGAGCTAAAGGTATTATCCGCTCAAATGCTCACTTGCGAGGTGTACGGCGATACGACACTCGCTCAATATCAACCTGGTGATGTGATTCGCGTGGTCTTCGAGAACGCGGGGATTAACCACATCATGCGCGTTCAAAAGAAACGCCGTGGAAGTATGGTAAACCCAGAAGTTAGGCTCGAACTTATGCAAGATGTATTCGTCGCAGCCGCTGGCAATTACGCCCCACCACCACCGAGTGATTGGACGAGCCCAATATCAGAGCCACAGCCTGTCCTCACACAAGACTTGTTTGAGCTTCCCTACTACTTACTCGCCACAGGCCTTGATGTAGGTGAACTGGCTAACTTGCCCGACTATGTAGGATACTTAGCGTGGCTTGGGAAAAAACCCACGGGTGACAGCTTTAACGCACAACTCTATGTCAATAACTCTAACGCTTGGCGCTTCGTAGAAAGCTCAGGATTTACCACCGCAAGTATTTTGGTTGGTTCGCTAAATAAACAGACCACCCAGGTCGAGATTCAGACGCCTGAATTACTCAATGGGAAGCTGCCTAAACTGGCTCTAATTGGCAACGAGCTAGTCGTGCTGACCAGTCTCACAGCAAACTCGGTCAATCTCATTCGAGCGGTACTTGATACAGAGCCACAAGAGCACACCAGTGGTACACCATTGTTGATGTTAGATGGCAGTGCAATCAACGAGCAGTTTGTCGAAGGCGAGACGGTAAAAGCGCGAGCGATAACCGTAACAGCTCGCGGTGAGCTACCAGTTAATCAGGCAGTAGAAGTATCTGAAACTGTTAAAGCCAGAGCGTTTAAACCCCTCAACGCATGCAACGTGAAATTTAACGGTCTATATTGGCCAGCCGAACTAACGTTACCCATCAACGTGACATGGTCACACAGAAATCGTTTAAACCAAACCACCAGCGAAGATACGTTGCAAAGCTGGTATAGCAACGGAGTCGCCGAGCCAGGAACAATCACCAAAGTTGACGTCTACAACGCAGACACAAATGAGCTACTGCACACGGCCAACCAAACCAACACAAACTTCGAGATCACCGAAACCATAGCACCAGCAACAGTCACCAACATTGAAATCAGACTCACCACCGAGAGAGATAACAAAGACTGTTTAAACCTGTTTAAATGGGTGTTTAAGACAAAGTATCCCAACTAA
The DNA here is from genome assembly GCF_056159765.1 of Vibrio sp. ABH4_348. Classification (NCBI taxonomy): domain Bacteria; kingdom Pseudomonadati; phylum Pseudomonadota; class Gammaproteobacteria; order Vibrionales; family Vibrionaceae; genus Vibrio; species Vibrio sp. ABH4_348. The sequence continues at coordinate 1,837,839 of NZ_JBSWVW010000001.1, forward strand.
GGCTGAACTTCGTCTTAAATCATTGAATATTCATTATTCAAAATAGAAATTGAAGAGACTCAGTAAAACTCGAGGAAGTTTGATTACTCATCACAGAGAAAGTAGTCCACTACTGCTTGGCGTTTATCGCTTTTGTATCGATTGTCCTCTAAAAATTTCAGGAGAACTGGTCGCACTTGCTCAGCCAAAAATAGTAATTGCTGCAATTTTTTTTCATAAACGCTATTTTGATGAAAATCTGTTGGGTCCGTAGGTTTCATAACTTTGAAATTTGAGTCGTCACGTTCAAACAAACAATGAAATTGGTCCAAGAACTTTCGGACATTTCTTTTAAGATTTTGAACTATATTGTTCAAATCCTTATTATCAAATCGAAATTTTCGCGTTAAGAAACCCTCCACACCTTCTATATAAAGAGTCGGAAAAGATGTTGGTACATATGCAAAGGAACCTAGAAAGAAACCCGAGTGATGTTGTTGTTGAGGTCCGATAAAACAATCCAAAATCTCATCAGCTATTTTAATATCTTCATCGCAAAACTCGTTGTCTTCACACAAACTCTTTTCGGATAGACCCATCTCGGGATAGTACGTCTTCATTAAAGTGCTGCTATCGAGTATTCTTGAAACAATATCAGGCCAAAAGAGAACCGAAATATTGTAAGGTTTTTTGTCCTGAAGCTCATCTACATGTAACTGCAATGATGCACATACTGGAGAAGTTGTAGCTATCATATACTCTTCATATTGCTTAAGTTCACCAGGGGGCTTCCGAAACGGACCGTTTTCAAACTTCTCTATTTCTTCATCAACTTCTTTTATAGTTAAAAGTCTGCCTGATTCGGTTTTGCACTTGCATTGAACTGCAATTTTTGCCGTATTGTTTTTAACATCGACTCCAAATTGGCTTTGCCCTTTCCTACCGAAAATAACATACCTTTCGCCATCAGTGTTTCCGTCGTTCAACACGTCTTTTACCAAATTTTCAAAACTCACGTCGTTTTTTGGCTTTGGTAGATCGTAATCGTAGTTATAAGGCATAAGTTGGAACCTTCTCATAATAGTTAACAAATGGATAAAGAAACTAACGAGATCTGGACTTTGTAAAAGCTCCTGACCCTGAAATTTTGTACTGGGGTTGTTTGCTGAACATTTGGCGCAGTCAGATAGAAAGCTAGCCGATTTTGACCAGAAACAAGTAAGAAAGAACTCTAGCTGGGGTTTACAAATTAACAATATAGACTCTAGTCTATGGAATTCAGATAAATGCTAAAAGTAAGCTAATTGATTTCTGGACAGAGCACAATGGTGAGTGAGGCTATAACATTCGAATTGACAGAATACGCTTAGTTTGAAACAGTCCTTTCATTTCAAACTATCCGAATTCTTATCCCATTTCACGCGACGGGCTACATAAGGGTGGAAGCTCCAGCCACATCCCGGCACACGAGTCACACGCTGCGGCTGCTTCCTTCCGGACCTGACCGAGTTCACGAGCTATCGTTGCGAGAGGACCAGAGCCTCCATAATTTGGTTGTTATGCGCTAAAGCGATAACGTGCGGGGATTATTAAACATCCCTCCCCCCATTGCAAGTGAACACAATGATAAATTAGGCTATTAGCGATTGAATGCCGAAGAATTGCGCGCTTTCAAGTGCATACCGTCTATAAACACATTGCATGGATACGGATTAATGGACGCCTTTTTAGCTCAAATTTTTACTGTGATTCACAAAGTTCCTAAGGGAAAAGTCTCGACCTATGGCGAAATTGCCAAAATGGCGGGCTACCCCGGATATGCAAGGCATGTCGGAAAGGCGTTAGGAAATTTGCCTGAAGGTAGCCAGTTACCTTGGTTTCGCATTATCAATAGCCAGGGCAAGATTTCTCTCAAGGGTGACTGCTTCAATCGCCAGCGCAGTGCACTAGTGGCTGATGGTATTGAAGTATCTGATACTGGTAGAGTGAATCTTCGTCGCTATCGCTGGAATCCGCAAAGTAACTAAGTTAATGTGATCGCGTTTGAATAAATACTCTAAATGGGATGTAACATGAATAAGCCATTGAAAGAACTGCTGGAATTGCTAGAGCTAGAGCGTATTGAGCAAGGACTATTTCGAGGGCAAAGCGAGCATTTAGGGTTGCCACAGGTGTACGGCGGGCAAGTTATTGGTCAGGCGTTGTCTGCGGCGCATTACACCGTAGATCACGAGCGCACTGTGCATTCATTTCACAGCTATTTTTTGCACCCTGGCGATCCTGAACTGCCCATTATTTATGATGTAGAAAATCTAAGAGACGGCCGTAGCCTTAGTACACGCCGCGTTAAAGCCATTCAAAATGGTCGACCCATCTTTTATCTCACCGCGTCTTACCAAGGCCAACAACAAGGGTTTGAACACCAATCTGCTATGCCCGACATTCCGGGGCCAGAGAATTTTCAATCTGAGAAAGAATTAGTCAGTGCCATTGCGGATCAGCTCCCTAAGAAGCTTCGAGACACCTTCTGTGGCGATAGACCAATTGAAATGCGCCCCGTTAAGTTAGTTAACCCGTTAAAACCACATGTCGAAGAACCTAAGCAATATTTATGGATTAAGGCTGATGGTAAAGTGCCCGACAACCAACTTATCCATCAATATTTATTGGGTTACGCGTCGGATTGGGGTTTCCTCGTCACAGCTCTTCACCCTCATGGTGTAACCTTGATGACCCCTAATCTTCAAGTTGCCACCATAGACCACTCTATGTGGTATCACCGTCCGTTTAAAATGGATGAATGGTTACTGTTTGCTATCGACAGTCCAAGCGCGAGCAATGGACGAGGTTTGGTCCGAGGGGAAATTTTTAATCAAAAAGGTGAATTAGTCGCTAGCGCAGTTCAAGAAGGGGTCATGCGTTCTACCGAATAATTAATAAGTTACTCGGTACGAATCATCATTTCTCAATTTGATTTATTGTTTCGCTTATCAAATTGAAAATAATAAAAATACCTTTAAAAATCAAATTATTAAAATTGGTTCAGAAATTGCCTCCTAGTGTCTAGTTGACCGGGAGGCATACCATGTCCAGATTCATTACCCAATTTTCAGTAGTATTAACGCTTCTTTGCCTATTCGCTGTTCGACAAGCTCAAGCCGTGCCTTTTGAGACTTGTCCTAGTAAGGCTTACTTATTTCAATCCAGCCCAGTCCAAGTTTACGGAGTAAACCTTGTGACGGGTGGAACCAGTCTACTCGAGTCAGATACCGGACTCGATGCCAATATTAACGCTGTCGGTTTTGATTTCGACGACAGGTACATTTATGGCTACGACACGACAAACAAACAACTTGTAAGAGTCGGCGGTGATTTCCAAGCTCAGAAACTGAACGTCAATGGTCTACCAACCGACCATACATTCTATGTCGGTGATGTTTTTGAGCATGTTTACTATCTATACCGCTCTGGAAAAGGGTTATTCAAAACAGATTTAAGTCCCTTAGATTCAGACCCTAATGCCACTCTTGAGTTTGTTCAGATTTCTACTTCAACGACAATACAGCTCACCGACATGGCCTTTCATCCCGGAAATGGAGAACTGTATGCTGTCGATAACCGAACCGGTTATTTGTATCAAATCAGCACCGAAACCGGTGTAGAAACCTACATCGGAGATACTGGTGTCACCGGTACCTTTGGCGCGGGTTACTTTGATGTCGATGGCTACTACTACCTATCAAGAAACAGTGATGGGCAAATTTTCAGGATTGACCTGTCTGATTACGATAATCTAGCGCAGGCAGACGTTAGTGCAGATTTTTTTGCTCAAGGCCTTCAACTATTCAAATCAACCAAGGTTACGACACTTGTTTGGATGATGTTCGACGCAAAGTTGCATTTGACCATAGCTACGCCCTCTCTATGCGCTCTGTACGTAGCATGATTGCCATGGACATCTTCATCATGTGGAAAACCTTGAAGGTCATGGTTGATGGCCGAGGCCAATAAGAGGAGGAAAAATATTGTCTACAAGGGTCTATAGACCTAAAACATGCGCTCGGAGCTGTGGTTCCCTCTCGTTTCGCTTCGGCTTCGAGCGCTCTTATTCTCCCACTGGAAATGCTGTCGTGTACTTTAATGATTCCATGGCAAACGAAGAGGTGACATCCGACAATCCTTTGACCGTATTGACCATCTGTTTATAAAAGGCATCAAACTGCTTCATGTCCGCCACCATCACCTTCATCATATAATCGTACTCGCCTGCCATGCGGTAAAACTCCATTACTTGTGGAAATTCACTCACCGTAGATACAAACTCCCGATACCAAGTATCTGAGTGATCGATGGTTTTGATCATCACAAACGCGGTAAAGTCACAGCCAATTTTTTCTGGGTTAAGCAAAGTGACGCGTTTGTCTATTACACCCTGCTCTTCCATCTGCTTGATCCTCTTCCAACACGGTGTGGTGGTGAGGTTGACCGCATCGGCCAGCTCTTGCAGAGACAATGTACTGTCTTGCTGAATTAGCGCAAGAAGTTGGAAATCTGTTTTATCTAAATCCATTTTCATAGAAAATTTTTCTTAGTTTTGGTGAAATTTAGAAAAATATAGCAAAGCTTTTCTCCTAGGAGAAATTTACCATTTAGTGATTAAAAGTCGCATTAGGTAAAGACCGTGAATCACATTCAAACCACCACCACTAAAAATAATAAACAATGGGTTAAGCAGGCTATTCAAGTTATCGAGTCTGATTTTCAACGTTCGGCGGATACACACTTAATCAAGCTTGATTGTCCCCAATTCCCAGACATAGATATCTATCTTAAAGATGAAAGTACCCATCCAACTGGTTCACTAAAACACAGACTAGCTCGTTCTCTATTTTTGTATGGCCTTTCAAATGGTTGGATTCGACAAGACACGCCAATTATTGAAGCCTCATCAGGCAGTACCGCAATTTCAGAAGCCTATTTCGCTCGTTTACTCGGTTTGCGCTTTATTGCTGTCATGCCACGCAGTACCTCAAAGCAAAAAATCGAACAAATCGAGTTTTATGGTGGCGAGGCGCATCTGGTTGATCGCTGTGACCAAATTTATGCGACCTCCGCAACGCTGGCTCGGTCGCTCAATGGCCACTATATGGACCAATTCACTTATGCTGAGCGTGCTACCGATTGGCGTGGCAACAACAACATCGCCAACTCCATCTTCGAGCAAATGTCCCGTGAGCGCTTTCCCATTCCAAAGTGGATCGTGATGAGTGCTGGTACAGGCGGAACGTCTGCAACTATTGGCAGGTATATCAACTACCAAAAGCACGATACTCAACTGTGCGTGGTCGACCCTGAAAACTCGGTATTTCACCAGTACTATCAAACGGGCAATCGCAAGCTCTCCTCTACAAATGCCAGTCGAATCGAAGGTATTGGTAGACCGAGAGTCGAGCCAAGTTTTATTCCGGGAGTCATTGACCAAATGCTCACGGTGAATGACAGCGACTCGATTGCCTGCGCCCACTGGCTAAGCAAAACGTTAGGTAGAAAAGTCGGAGCTTCAACTGGCACGAATATGATTGGAATTCTAAAGCTGGCTAGCGAAATGAAATCCAAAGGAGAAAGTGGTTCATTGGTCACGTTACTCTGCGACAGCGGTGAACGTTATGCCGATACCTATTTCAACCAAGATTGGGTTGAAGAGCACATCGGTACCGCGGATAGCTCACTGTTAACGCAATTACTCAACGCTTAAATCGAAGTTTTAGAGCTTGACCTAAAGTTGACTTGAAGTTGCATACTACTCCATAAACGAAGGAGTAAATCGATGACACAAGATTGGTTTTTACAAGCCATAGCCGTAGGTGTTTTGGCAACGTTAGTGATGGACATTTGGGCATGGATACAATTTAAATTGCTGGCAATCCCTTCTCTAAATTATGCGTGGGTCGGTCGCTGGTTAATCGCAATGAAGGATGGAAAGTTCGTACACAAGAACATAATCCAATCGAAACCCGAAAAGGGAGAAGTCATTTTAGGCTGGTTTATGCACTATCTAATTGGCGTAGTTTTTTCTATTGCTTACCTCTACATCGGACAAGTATTAACGATTTCACCAATGTCTCTGACCTATGCGCTGCTGTTTGGTTTGGTTACCGTAATCTACCCGTTTTATTTAATGCAGCCCGCCTTTGGGTTTGGATTCGCCGCAAGTAAAACACCTGCTCCTTGGGTCGCTAGGTTCAGAAGTATGGTGGCTCACCTGTCATTTGGTTTAGGCCTGTATCTAGCTGCGATATTAGTATTCAATTAGTTATCACTATTCGGTTACCTGAAATAAAAAAGCCCGAGCTTTCGCTCGGGCTTTTACACTATCAAATTAGGTTTAACCTTGAATACCGACAATCAACCAAGGCGCATTGTCTTGAGTCAAATCGCGTTCCAAGTGCCAAACATCTGCAATGTCTTCTTCCACACCTTCCACGTCATCGCGGTAGCGACCACTGAACTGAAGGCTAAGTTGCGCTTTGTTTGCATCAAAATCAGCACGAACGATTTCAGCATCAACAAACATCACGTTGGTGTGCTGATCGCCATCTAGGCGAGCACGCTCTGATTTTAGGTCTTCAAACAAGCTCGGTGACACGTACTCTTCAATTTTGTCTAGCTGGTTGTGGTTCCATGCACCTTGAATAGTACGGTAATGCTCACGAGCGCCATTAATGAAAGCCGCTTGGTCAAAACCCGGTGGGTAGTTGTGTGGTACATCGCTTTGCGCAGCAAAACCAAAACCGCCTTGATTAGGCTGTGCTTGGAAGTTTTGCGGCTGCTGACGCTCAAAGTTGTGGTTTTGAGGGCCACCATAAGCTGGCTGCTGACGATGCTGGTTCATGCTGGCGTTTTTGGCTCCCAGCATCTTTTTGGCGAATTTAAAGATCACAAAGGCGATAAGACCCATGATCAAGATATCCATAAATTGAATACCTTCAAATGCACCGCCGAAGAAGGCGGCAAGCAGACCACCGGCCAACAGACCACCTAGCAAACCACCCATCAAACCTTTTTTCGATGATTGCTTTGCACCAGCCTGGTCATTTTTACCGATAGTATTGGTATTTTGCTGTTGTTGTTTTGGCGCTGGCGCCGTTTTATGACTTTTACCTAACGATTTACCGCCACCGAACTTCTTCGCTTCTGCAATCGGCGCTGCCGTTACAGAAACCATCAGAAGTGCAACGATAGATAACAGACGTTTCATAATTATCCTTTCACACTGTCGAGACTTCGGCCCATAGAGCCCAACAACTCAAGACAGCAAACTGTCATTAAGTCGATGCCGATATTCAACCTAAAATATCAGTCACATCAGTTTACTGCGTGCTACAGAAGTTGCAAAGCCAGAAAAAGGAATACATGTATCAAGATATTGCGCTGTCGCACATAAACAAGGTTGACGCCAGCAAGACTCGAACTTTACTATAATGAACGTTGTTCAATAATAGTAAAAATGACGAATTCCAATGGCTCGTAGAAACGATCATACCCGTGAAGAACTCAAAGTCATGACACTGGAAAAAGTGCGTGAGTTTTTGGCCGATAAACCCCACCACGATTTAAGCCTAAGAAAAATAGCCACCATGATTGGCTATGTGCCAAGCACTTTGGTCAACGTGTTCGGCAACTACAACTTACTTTTGCTTCATGTTGTGGCCGAGGCCTTAGATGACTTGGCTGAACAATCGAAACAAGCGGTTGCTGGAAGCCAGAATGAAAAAGAAGCTTTGTATAATCTGGCCTATTGTTATCTCGATTTTGCACATCGGCACAGATACCGCTGGCAGCTCATTTTTGAACATAAGATGAATGGAGAGCAACTACCTGAATGGCAAAGTTCGCGCATTCAAGGAATGACCAGCATGCTTGAAGGCCTGCTGACCCAGCTTGCACCAAATAAATCTCAAGACGAGATCCTCACTACCAGCCGCGTGTTATGGTCTGGGGTACATGGAATTACTCTACTCAGTGTGGATGACAAGTTCTTTGCCAATCAGAGTATTGATGGCAAAGTGCTGATAGAAAATCTGATTTCCACTCATCTTGCCAACTGGTAACGTTAAGGAAAACGTATGTCCAGCCATCAATCTCAGTTGCTTAGAGAGCGACGCTTTCTTCCCTACTTTATTACCCAATTTTTAGGGGCATTTAACGACAACATTTTTAAAAATGTGCTGTTGCTGTTGGTCGCTTTTGCGGGTGCACAGGCTTTACCTGTGTCGAGTAACTTGTTTATTAACTTGGCAGCAGGATTGTTTATTCTGCCGTTTTTCTTATTCTCTGCCAGCGCTGGTGTACTGGCTGACAAATACGAAAAATCTGGCTATATCCGCAAAGTGAAAATGGCAGAAGTCGGCATCATGTTGCTCGGTGCTATTGGTTTCATCACCGAAAGCTATTTGTTGCTGCTGGCACTGCTGTTTTTAATGGGTACCCAATCGGCGTTTTTTGGCCCGGTTAAATACGCGCTGCTGCCGCAACAATTAAAATCTGATGAACTGGTCTCAGGTAACGCGCTAGTTGAGATGGGAACCTTCTTGGCTATATTGCTGGGCACCTTAGGGGCTGGGGTCATTGCTTCGGTGGAATACGCCAAATATGTCGCCGCTGGTTCAGTCGTATTGTTTGCAATACTGGGTTATTTCTCAGCCCGAGCTATGCCTAAAGCCGATGCTCTCGCTCCGGATCTTGAGTTTAAATGGCGCCCCATAAAGCAAACCAAAATCACTTTGGGTATTGCCAAATCTGATCGCGTGATTTTGCAATCCATCATGGCAATCAGTTGGTTTTGGTTCTTAGGTGCGGCGTACCTGACTCAATTTCCCAACTTTACCAAAATTCACCTTAATGGCATTGAAAGTTCGGTTTCCTTCTTGTTGGCATTGTTCTCAGTAGGTATTGCGCTTGGGTCTCTTGCTTGTGACAAAATGTCCAACCATCGCATTGATGTCGGTATCGTACCGATTGGCAGCTTAGGCATTACACTATTTGGCGTTTTGATGGCGACAACCATTCCAGACGAGTTGCCTCAGTTCACCAGCTTTGTTCAATTTATCTCTCATGCACCGCTGTGGCCTTTGTTTGCTTCGCTATTGCTACTTGGTGCTTCCGGTGGCGTGTTTATTGTTCCACTTTATGCCTTGTTACAACAACGTTCTAAAAAGAACCAACGCGCACAAGTCTTTGCTGCGGTTAACATCGTCAATTCCTTATTCATGGTTGGCAGTGCGGTTCTTGGCATTGTTTGTCTCACCGTTATTGGCATGAGTATCCCCGATCTGTTCTTACTATTGGCGGTTCTGAATGCCGTGGTGATGCTCTACATCTTCAAACAAGTGCCAATGTTTGCTATTCGATTTGTCGTTTGGATGCTTACTCACTCCATCTACCGCGTGAAGCACAAAAATCTTAAGCACATCCCTGAAGAGGGTGGAGCGCTTCTGGTGTGTAATCATGTCAGCTACATGGATGCATTACTACTAAGCGCAATATGCCCGCGACTAATTCGCTTTGTGATGGAAGAAGATTACGCCAACTTGCCTCCGCTAAAGCGCTTTTTGAAACGTGCGGGTGTCATTCCTATCGATGGCACTAATCGACGCTCGACATTAAAAGCATTTCGCGAGGTAGAAAAAGCATTAGCGGACGGAGAGCTCGTGTGCATTTTTCCCGAAGGTACATTGACCCGAGACGGCAATATGAATCCCTTTATGCGCGGCACTGACATCATTCTCAAAAATAGTCCTGTCCCTGTCATCCCGCTGGCACTTAAGGGGCTATGGGGAAGTTACTTTAGCCGTAGTGGTGGCAAAGCCTTCAACGGACTTCCAAAACGTTTTTGGTCGAAGCTAGAGATTGAGGCTGGTGAAGCCATACCCGCCGACCAAGCCACGCCAGAAAATCTCCACAAAAAGGTTGCTGAGCTACGTGGCGATTGGGCGTAGGCGTTATATACCCAAATAACATCAAAATGCCGGATTCAGAGCTACATATTCTGGTTCAGTTCAAGCTTCTCTACCCAAAGAACAGTAACGCAGCGGAATGACGAGTCCTTTCCAAGTTCTTTGATGAAGAAATGAAACAGAATATGAGCTCCCAAGGGCGAGTTTAACTAGTCTTCATACTGCGTTATTGATTCTTGATGTAGAGCGACTAGACCCGCAAATCAATGCCTTGCCTGAAGACTAGTTAATTCTCGCTGAACCTCGCATCTTGAGGTCACTTGGGTATAATCTAACCCAAGTTTCAAACTGAAGAGCCCACCGCGATGGTGGGCTCTGTTTATCCAAGATATCAATGCCAAAATACCTACTGTTTGCGATTGCTTTACTACTGTGTCTAACGCCGTTCGTTTCCTCGGCGGTCGCATTAATCATGGGTGTTATTTTGGCAAGTATGGGCGCTATTCCAAGCCAAATGCCGGTAACCAAACTCACCAAACACTTACTCGCATTTTGTGTTGTAGGATTGGGATTTGGGGTTCAGTTAGAGCAAGCTATTCAACTAACAAAAAACAGCGCTGGCCTAATTATTGGCTCGATTTTTCTGACCATGGCGTTGGGTTGGATATTGGCTAAAACGTTTCGGCTGCAAAAAGAAACCGGGTATTTGATTTCCGTCGGCACGGCGATTTGTGGTGGTAGTGCCATTGCTGCCGTTTCCCCGAGTATCCGCGCTAAAGATACCAGCATTGCGATAGCACTTGGCTGTGTTTTCTTAATGAACTCAGTCGCCCTATTTGTTTTCCCCGTTGTGGGACATGCGTTATCTCTGAGCCAACTTGAGTTTGGTATTTGGGCGGCCATCGCTATTCACGATACTTCTTCCGTGGTTGGAGCGGCATCTGCATACGGCCAAGAGGCGCTGACTACCGCAACGACGCTCAAACTGGCTCGGGCGTTATGGATATTGCCTGTTGTATTCATTAGTGCATTTTTGTTTCGTGGCGATTCGAAAAAACTCACAATCCCACTGTTCATTGTTTTCTATTTAGCGGTGGTTTGGTTAAGCGACGCGCTTCCGGAATACCAGCTGGTTTATCAATCGATTTTTTCAGTCGCTAAGCAAGGGTTAGTCGTGAGCTTGTTTTTGGTAGGGTGTAGCTTGTCGTTTAAGCAGCTGTTTAAATCTGGGCGGAAACCGTTAGCCTTTGCCGCTTCATTATGGCTAGTCATCTCGACATTGTCGTTGATATGGATTGTCAGAATGTACTGATTTAACGTTCTAAGGTTTGTTTGAGCGCTTTGCGCTCTTTCCTTACTACCGCGATAAAGCCAACCGCCAGCATAAACGCGCACAATTCCGCTAAAGCACGTCCTAAACCGTCACTGACTACAGCTACGACAATCTGCAAGATTATGGCTATTAATAAAATGGCTTTAAGCATAAAAACGTCAAACTAAGCATAATTCGCCTTAGTCTAATCGTTTCACGTAATCTCACTAAGTCCGTTTCGCTCTAACAAATAGCTAAGGGTTTGTAGCAAAGCAATCCGTTAATGATGGTAGCGTTTAGTATTTTTGTAGGTGTTAGCATCGAAGTTTTGATAAGGCGAGTATTCCACTCGCCTATCACTGACATTTATTCGTCTTTTTCGAGCTGCTCAATTTTTAACTCTAAGCGTTTTATTTCCAGCAATAGAGCCTGTCGGTTGGTTTGCGAAAATACCCACAATTTAATGATGCCTTGCATAACAACCACGAGCAGGAGCGAGACTCCGAAAGTGAGTTGTTCTTCAACACTGCTAGCGGTGTAGAAGCGAAACCCGGTCCACAACATCATCCCTCCCAAGATGGTGGCGACCAACGTAGACATAATGACCCAAATTCGATATTGCCCAGTGTAAACCGCGGCCAAGTCAGCGAACAAACCCGGTTTCATTTTGATTTGATCGACAAAGGTGTTTTGTTCACTTCTTAACTGCTGACGGATTTTTTTGTCTAAGTCATCCATTTTCAATGTCCTCTAACTGTTGAGATAGGCTCTTTCTGGCGCGAAACAATCTTGATTTTACCGTCCCCTTGGCGAGTGCTAAGACTCGACTCACCTCATCAATGGTCAATTCATGCAGATAAAACAACTCAATGACCTCGCGCTCGACACTGGGAAGTTGATTAATCAAATCCAGCAGCTCAATCGCTTGCTCGTTACTTGTTGATTCAGCTTTAGCAACTTCATCGGCGACATCATCGATAGAATCTACCGTTTGCATCCGACCAATGTCGGTCAGTTGCCAACGCACCGCTTGATACAGCAATCCACGAAACGCCTTGGGTTCGGAAATCTTTGGCAAATGTTTAATGACTTTTAACCACGCATTTTGACAACAGTCTTCACCCAAAGCTTGGTCGCCAGCAAGTTTACAAGCGTAGCTGGTCAGTTTTGGGGTGATGGCGCGGTACAGCAATTCGAGTGTTTGCTTGTCGCCTTGTTGTGCCTTCAACACCCATAAACTTAACTGGGTATTGGAATACGCTTGAGTCATTGATTCGCCTAAATTGTTCCTTGTTTATCTAAAGGACGTGGCAAAATGGTAAAAGGTTCGCAGATAATTAATTTTTTTGACAATTTGTGTTGATGAGGGCTTGGGCAGAGTTTTTCATTGGTGACTCCATTAACTTATACCCAAGTAACCACTGCCTTAAGTACCATTTGCCTACCTATGAAAACGGACTATCAACAAAAGCTACTACCTGTCATTCGTTATTTAGAATCCAATTTCAACCAAGCTTTTGTCTTGGATGACGTTGCCAAACTGGCTTGTTTATCCCCGTTTCATTTTCATCGCATCTTTAAATCAGTTACTGGAGAGACCGTTAACGAATTTTTACGTCGGTTAAGGCTTCAGCACGCGGCGGATGATTTGTTTTATCAGAAAAAACCGATTTTGGATGTTGCGCTCTGTTACGGTTTTTCTAGCTCGCAAAGCCTAGCGAAAGCGTTTCGACAGCACTTTGATCTCACCCCAACTCAAATTAGAGATTGCCCAAACGTTGCTGAATTCACTCATATGATGCAAAACAGCAAGATAGGACACGTGCTTCGCAAGGACGGACACTCACCAAACAATCCAACGCAATATGATTCTCCTGTAAACCACAACTGGAGATTCAACATGAAAACTGAAACGTTCAAGTCCGGACATCTCGCCTATGTCAGAGTCACTGGGCCCTATGGAGAAAACTATGAGCCAGTAAGCGGTATGCTGTTTGGCTGGGCGGTACCCAATGGATTGGCCGACAAGCCCTGTATCTTTATCTATCACGATAACCCGGAAGTCACCCCCGCCGATAAGTGCCGCACCGACATTTGCTTAATCTTAGATGAACCGGTAGAGACACCTAAAGGCATTGAGCTTTGCCCTTTTGAGGGTGGAAAATACGCCACACTACGCAGCAACATCAGCGACAAATCTCAATATGGTTCGAACTGGGATGTGTTAATGGATGGTGTGGTTCAACAAGGACTTGAGCCCGATGTTCGTCCTTGTTTCGAGTACTATCATTCTTTTGATCCACAAACTCAGCATGCCGATGTGAGTTTTTGTACCTCGGTGAAGTAGTCAACACAAATTAAGCTCGATCACTTTGTAATGAGTTGTGTCTCAACGAAACATTTGCAAATTGCGTCGAGCTTTTTAAATCGCTTCCTGAACACCGTAACAACTCATCAAGCTCAAGCCATTTGAAACAAGTTGAATAATGAAAGTATTTCAGATTTCAACTCCAGAAACAGCCCTTTACATCTAGCCCTTGCTTACCACTCAAAACTGGTCATTAATTAACCAATAGAGATGTTTTGACGGAAGCCGTCATTGCGAAAAATACAGCCAATATGGTGTATTTAAACTGCGAAGAAAAAGCTTTCGAACAAACCAAGTGAGTTGTTCGCTGCCAATCGCAGCGAGGGGGTTAAAATGGAGAAGTTCCAGAAAGTACTTTACGTAAGTCAGGGTTTAGAATCGCAATCGGATTCCATTGCCCAGGCGCTTAAGTTATCTAACTTATATCAAGCATCCCTGCGCGGTATCATTGTGTGTCCTGCCCTTCCCGATAATATGAGCCAATATCGCGAAGGCTACGAAAAATCGCTGCATCAAACAGTGCAAACCCAAGTTGAAATCAACCGACGAGAACTTAACGTTGATCACTCTCAGGTCGATTTCCCAATAGACCTAATAAGCAGCGAGCAACCTGCCGTCAGCGTTATCCGCCATGTGAATCAGTTTAACTATGACGTGGTTATCAAAGATGCCGAGCCACTTAATGACGGCAGTGAAGGGTTTAAAGCCTTGGACATGACCTTGCTGCGCAAATGCCCAAGTGCCGTGTGGCTTAACCGTGTATCCAAACACAATGCGAATGAACGGCGAGTTGCGGTTGCCATAGACCCAAGCGTGTCCACTCCTGAACACCAACAGTTGAGCTTAAGGCTGTTAGAACTGGCGGATTCAATAGCTTCGAGCTACGGTTGTCAGTTGAACATTATCTCCTGTTGGGAGTATCAACTGGAACGCTATTTATCCAACCACGTATGGATAAAGATTGATGATGACGAACTAAACCACGAGCTTGAACAGGCGCGCAAGCATCACTTCAATGCGTTGGAGTTTATGGTTCGCGAATCCGGTATTAGCGACAACTACAAAATCCATCATATCCACGGCATGCCCGATGAGAAGATCCCGCAATCAGTGAAAACGCTCGACATTGATGTTCTAGTCATGGGTACCTTGGCGAGGGCTGGAATTCCGGGATTTGTTATCGGCAATACCGCCGAAAATGTATTGCAATCTGTCTCGTGCTCATTGGTCGCGCTCAAGCCGCAAGGATTTGTGTCTCCAATCGCATAAAAACAAGTATTTTCCCCTCTGCCTAATCAAGGCAGAGGGTTCTTTTTGCCTATTGATTGGTATTTTTCCAAATGGAATAACCGCTTTGCAGCATGGCTTTCCCCAATAATTGCGCGGCGATCGGCGCGGTTAGAAAGATGAAAAGCATAGTGCCAAGAACCCTCGAAACCACACTCACTTCAGGAATAGCAACGGCCACCGCAAGTAATAGTGCGCTAAGCCCAACCGTTCCTGCTTTGGTCGCCGCATGCATACGAGTAAACAAATCCGGCAGGCGCAAAATACCTATACTGGCAACAACCGTAAAGAACGTACCGAGAAGCAAAAATACTGCAATCAAATAATCCATATCGCTCTCCTACTTAAATAGACGCTTGATTGCGCTTGGCAATGTAGCGAGCAAACACAACCGTGCCCAAAAAAGCTACCAAACCTAGAGTAATCGCCACGTCTAAGAAGGCCGTTTGACCACTATCTAAGGCGTAAACCGCAATAAATCCAATAGTGATGAAGGCAATTAAATCGAGCGCCACAACCCTATCTGCCAATGTCGGACCTTTGATTAGTCTCACTAGACCCATTGCAAAACTGCTGAGTAAGCCCAAATAGGCCACATTGATTGCAATCGTTAATATGTCAGCCACGTGTGACCTCCAAAATTCGTTTCTCTAGACCATTTTTAATGTCGTTAATGACTTGCTCGTGATCGACAGCAAACATGGCGTGTACCATCAAGAATTGCCGGTCACTAGTAACCTCCAAGCTCAAGCTCCCAGGTGTCAGTGACAACATATTGGCCAACAGGGTTATTTCAAGATCTGTGTTTACATCAAGCGGCACATACACAATGTCTGGTGCGCTATGGTGCGTTGGTGTCATCACATCCCAGACGACTCTCGCTACAGAAACTACCATCTCATAAACAAAGAAGCCGATCAGAATGATGCTCGCTTTAAAACGCTGGAAGTAGTTGGACTCTAACCCAAAGGGTTGGCTTAATCTCAGGGCAAAGAAACCAACGCCAAAACCAATGACAAAATCCACCGCATCGTAATTTCCGTTCAATAACATCCACGATACGGCGAGAAATAGATTGAGGAAGAAATAATTCATTGATTACCTCCCGGAGATTGCGAACCCAATACCGCCTCAAGATAAGCATCTGGATTCAATAACTGCCCAGCGGTGGTTTCAGCAAAACTAAAGAACGGTTCGGCCCACAGTCCAATGACTACACTCATTGACGTTAGCGACACAATTGGCACTAGATAACTTGCTTTGACCATAGTGGGCAACTGCCGATCAGTCTTATTAGTTGGCTTGGGTTTCCAAAATACTTCATTCCAAATTTTGGTCATGGAAAAGACGGTTAGAAGCCCAACTAACAATGCAACTCCGGCAAGCAGGAAATGCTCCGTTTGTAAGCTGCTCTTTATCACAACAAACTTGCCCCAAAATCCGGATAGCGGTGGAAATCCTGCCAATGAAAATGCCGGTATTAAAAACATCAAAGCAAGAAACGGAGAGACTTTATACACTCCGCCTAACCGCCGTAATTGGCTACTGCCCTGCAACGTCTCTACGTAACCGCCAATTAAGAATAAGTTCGCTTTAACGATAATATGGTGAATGATGTAGAGTACGGCGCCGGCAATCGCCAACGGGGTATAAATTGCTAACCCCATGATCATGTAACCAATCTGGCTAATGATGTGGAAGCTGAGAATTTTTTTCACGTCGTATTGACTGGCGGCCCCCAGTACTCCGGTCAACATGGTTAGGCCAGCAACCCATAACAAGGTCTCTTGCCAACCACTGTCTGATAATGGAAACAGAAGAGTAAATACCCGTAGCAGAGCATAAACCCCAACCTTAGTCAGTAGCGCAGCAAATAGAGCAACCACAGCACTAGGCAAGGTGTGGTAAGAGGCAGGAAGCCAGGCAAACACAGGAAACAACGCAGATTTTATCGCAAAGGCAAACAGCAACATTGCCGCGAGTAGGTATTGAATCTCACTCGACACCTGTGCCATTTTTCCGTTGAGGTCAGCAAAATTCAGTGTCCCGGTCGCGCCGTAAACTAACCCTATCGCCAACAGAAAAATTAACGTGGATACGAGGTTGAGAATGACATATTTGACCGCACCATCGACTCGAGTTTTGTTGCCATCCAAAATCATGAGACCAAATGAGGCAATCAACATCACCTCAAACCATACATAGAGGTTAAAAATGTCACCCGTTAGGAATGCTCCATATACCCCGGTAAGCAAAACGTGAATGAGAGCGTGAAAAAGTCCGTATGAGGGCTTATCTTGCAGGTCTCCAATTGCATAAATGACAACGGCTAACCCAATCACAGACGTGATCAGCACCATGGCAGCACTTAGATAGTCGACAACAAACACTATTCTAAATGGCGCAGCCCATTGACCAAACGCGACCGAATATGCACCGCCTTCCATTACTTGTAGCAAAACAGAACCGCTACCAAGCAAAATCACAAGGGCGCCGGAAATACTGATCACATTCACCAGACTATGCTGCTTGCGTACAATGGCAATCAACACGGCGAGCGTCATTGACAGAACAACGGGTATCGTCATCAAGGTCGAGATCATTGCTCCTCCTCCGAACGGCGATACTCATCTATATTGGCTGTTCCAGAATTCGCATATGCGCGATAGAACAGCAAAAGCGCAAACACCAACAATCCAAACCCAATCACTATGGCCGTCAAAATCAAAGCTTGAGGCAGTGGGTTAGCGGCATCTGCTGCTGGCAAAATCGCGCCTTCATCAATCAAGGGAGGGTTGCCTTGAGTCAGTCTGCCGGAAGTAAAAATAGCCAAGTTCACGGCACTACTTAGCAATATGAGTCCAAACAGTACTCGTAATGCGTGTTTTTCGAGGACTAAATAGATGCCACAGGCAACAAAAAAACCAGTGACCAAGCTCCATAACACTTCCATTAATCCAGCTCCTCATTAACTCGCAACAGCATGCCCATCACGCCACCGATCACCGCCAAATAGATACCAACATCGAATAAAAGGGGTGTGCCAAGCGGCAACACGTCTTTCCACCACAGACCCGTTAGATAAGGAAGATTGAACACAAAACTCATGGCACCGGCCGAGATACTTAACAGCACACCAAGGATGGCAATGTTGAACGGCTCGTATTGCATCCTGCCCCGCACATACTCGGCAGATTCGGCGAACATCAGCAAGGCAAAGCCGATTACTGCAATCAAAGCACCGATGAACCCTCCGCCCGGTTCGTTGTGACCACGCAGTAAAAGATAGAGCGAAAACACCAACATCAAGGCCGCGACGATGTGCGCAGCGGTTCTGAATATTATGGTTTGGTTTTTAGCCGTGTTTCGAGAGCGCGTATCAAGCAAGTTAACCGCCGCCACACCAGCTGCAACAACGACTAAGACCTCGCCCAAAGTGTCGAACGCTCGGAAATCCACCAAAATTACATTGACGATATTTCGTCCATAACCACCGGGCACACTATTCTCTGCGAAGAATTGAGAAATACTGTCATCAATAGGTGATGCCGTAATCACAATCAGGCCAGCGGTTACTGCAACGCCTATCACCACAGAGACCGTAAATTGGAGTGCCCTTCTGGATTTAGAGTGCCTGACGGCGTTTTTCAAACTCGGCAGATAACGCATCACCAACACCACAAACATCACCATCAGTGTCTCCACTAACAACATGGTTTTGGCAACATCTGGAGCGCTGTAAATCATAAACACTAAGGTTGTCGCGAACCCAACCACGCCCAACGCGGCAACCGCGAGCATTCTTGATGAAGTCAACACACAAACCAACGCAGAAGCCAGCATAAATACTGCAATAAGCCCTTCATAGAAGTTGACCTGTGTTAACCACTCACTATTTATAGATAGAATTTGGAGAAGACCCACTAACGGCATTGAAACTAAAACGGCTAAAACCAAAAGTGAAATCAGCAAGTAGATACTCAGTTGCTTGGATTGCAATTTGTCGGTTTGCCACTTTGCTAGAACAACTAAAGACTGAAGACCTTTTTCAAAAACTTGGTCCGCCACTGGCAAACGTTCGAGAATCGGTTGACTTATTTTTAACATGATTGGCAAGCTGCGGGCCAAGACTAGGCCCAGAGCCAATGTCACAACGCTAAGAAGCAGTGGTAAGTTAAAACCTTGCCAGAGCTTGATGGTTACACCCTCTCCGGCCCCAAACCAAACCTGAGATGCAGGTGAAATTATGTAAAGCTGCACCCAGCCTAACCCCACAGTTGGCAACGCCAAGCTCATAATGGCTAAAATGAGTGCGGGTCCCCACAGGCCGATATCTTTTTCTATCGGTTTTGCAATCCAGCCAGCACCTTCATCCATATTTTCGGTAGCTTGTTCCTTGCTAGTACTGAACTTGTTAGCTTTCAAAAAAGGTTTAGAGATCAGCAAAATGGCTAAGGCAACCATGGTCGCGTTCACCACCAGCAGTAACAGAACTTCAAGCCCTCCGAATTCAAGGCCCGCTTTGTACATATACTCCTTTGCCAGGAAACCCATCATTGGTGGCAAGCCAGACTTTGACAGTGCCGCAATCGTTGCCGCCACGAGACTCAGTATAAGAACACCGCTCAAGCCCGATAACACCCGAATATCACGCGTTCCAGTTGATTTATCTATGTTGCCAATCACCATAAACAACGAAGCTTTATAAAGTGAATGCGCCAAGATAAACATCAACGCCGCTGCTAACGCCAGTTCACTGCCAATACCAATCAACAACACCAATTTACCCAATGCCACGTTGGTGCTGTAGGCGAGCATGAGTTTTAAGTCTGTTTGTTTTAGTGCTAAAACCGCACACCAAATAGCTGTAAAGCCACCAACCCAAATCAATGTTGAAGACCAAAAACTCACGTCAGAGAAAACTGGAGACATCCGAGCCAGCAAATACACACCAACCTTGACCATAGTGGCTGAATGCAAATAAGCACTGACCGGAGTAGGCGCGGCCATCGCGTTGGGTAGCCAAAAATGAAATGGAAATTGCGCAGATTTGGTAGATGCACCCAAAAGTACCAACACCACTGCAACATCAAAAATAGCGAGATGGTTAAAGCTATGGGCCCGCTCCAAAATCACACTTAGCTGATAACTGGAAGCCAAATTGCCTAAGATGATTAACCCAGCCAAAAGGCTCAAGCCCCCTGCCCCAGTTACCAGAAGACTTTGCAGTGCATTTTTCCTCGCCTTGTCTTTTTCATGGTCAAAGCCAATTAATAGGTAGGAGGTAACGGTTGTCAGCTCCCAAAAGACAAACAGCAGAAGTATATTGTCACTGAGTACTACCCCAACCATTGCAAGCATGAACAGGGTTAAGTACAGGTGGAAAGAAAAACGGCTAATATGTTTTTTTAGATAGGAAAAAGCATAAATCTGGATAAAAAAGCCGATTCCCGTTATCAAACTTACAAACAACAGCGACAAGCCATCTAAACGGAAACTAAAATTGATGCCTAAACTCGGCACCCAATTGGCATACCAGCTCACGCCACTTGGCTCAGCATGTATCATAAAAAAACCGAATAGAGCCAAAGGCAAAACCAGAAATGGCACCATTAATATCCTGGTGCGCATAACTTTCTGCGGATTAGACTGATGGAGTTGCTGCAATCGCGACCTCGAACCATTTGACAAACGTCACATTCTTTTACGCTAGCTCAAAAAAATGGACTTTGCTGGCTCGGTTCACATTGCGCATTATTTAATCACCATTTGAAACATTTGTTCCGATTAGTTTTTCAGTTTGTAAGATAAGAGACTGTTTTTGTTATTAAAGACCTGGTTTTTGCGAGGTTTTAGCCGCGAAAGGTTATCGCGGCTATGAGGCTTAAGAGTATTAATTGGGTTGTAAGTGATCGAATTTCTTTACTGCTCGACGTAGATCAACTGCTCAATATCGAAGCCTAATGTTGCAGCTTGAGCTTCAAATTTGCTGATCACTTCTGCTGAGACTTGAGGTGTCCGCGCTAGCAGCCATAGATAATCATTGTTTGGGCCGGAAACAAACGCGTAGTTGTATTCACTTTGCTCCAATTCAAATATGACGTACGAGCCATAGAAAGGACCAAAGAAGGAAACCTTCAAGTACCCCTGATTGGAGTCATCCACAAAATATGCCTTACCTACGGCTTCTGTCCATTCTTGGTCTTGAATTGAATATCCTCGGTTGACCACCTCAACACCGCCGTCTTCTCGCAGAGAATATTCAGCCGTGACTGAAGTTAAACCGCGTTCAAAAGAGTGATCAAGCCTTGCAATTTCGTACCATTTACCAAGGTATCTTTCCAATTCAAATGGACTGACAGGTTCAACGTTTTGTGGCATGCCAAGGCAGCCACTCAAAATAAAAGTGATGAAAACAATGACTGATTTTTTCATTTAAAAAGCTATACGCCCCAATACAAAACTTATCAATAGGTCAAAAAATACGTTTCAGTTTACAGATTTGACAAAGCTATTGTGTCTATTTCTAAGCACTTCCATACCTTAGCCTTTTCCACTCTTCTGGATTCTCAGATTTCAACACTTCTTCGCCGTGTTCATTTTCAATCGAACACTCAATATCGAAAACACTGAGCTGGTCATCACAAGTACTCTCGACAATTGCCATAAGTAGCAAACCACTCACAAAAACATAGGTAGTACTCAAAACCAAACGTTTTAGATACCTTAGTCTAGAAATTTGGCTAAAACGTGCAGAGACTATTCTAGACAAACATCTAAAGGATACAAAAAAGCTCAAGATCATTGATGCAACTAAGACATACAAAAATACGTTAGCCATAAAAACTCCTATAAAAGAAGACATTACAACACGAAATCAAATGTTCAGTATGTATTTTTAATCCGGCACCAATACCAAACCAATCGGTGAAAGCAGTTGCTCGACTTGCCATTGACAGATCTTAACTCCGGTTAGATCCGTTCTCCTGATGTCCACGCCTTCCAAATCGCAATGTGATAAGTCACAGTTCTGAATGTTGATCTGCCTCCAAACACTCGGTGAGAAAACGCCCCGGCTTAAGTCTGAACCTTGAAAAGACGTGCCAGTTAAATTTGCGTCTATCCAGCGGTTTTCAAATAGTTCACACTTTTCCAAATGCAGCTGTTCAAAACTGGCGTAGGACAAATTACAGCCTGTCATATACAAAGAGCAAAAAAAGACTTTGTGGTTTACGTAGTTGGCAAACTTTGCATTGCTAAAAATGGTGCCTTTTAGGTCACAGTTGCGAAATTCAGCGCCAAAACCTTGAATCCCCTTAAAGCTACTCATCGCAAGTTGGCAATCTTTGAAGCTGCAATCTCGAAGATCCGCGTAGTCAAAATAACATCCAGCAAGGTCATTGCTTTCGATGAAACTGCACGCCTCGAAAGTCGCATCTCGTAAATCGGCTCGGCTAAAGTCGCAACGAATAAATTTACACTTGATGAACTGGGAGTAGCTGAGGTCATCTCCACTAAAATCGGTGTCGTAAAAGATTTCGTTTTGCTTATTCATACTTCTCTTCCTGTCTTGTTATCTTGATTTGCAGGCTATCACCTAAGTCGTTGAAAAACATCAAATTAAAAGCCATATAAATCATGAACTTAAAAACCCCTAAAATCGCCAATTCTAGGGGTCAAAATAGCATTCTAAGGCATATAAAATCTGATCATCGAAGAAGCAAATGATGAAAAAAGTTCTGTCGCTTATCGAGCTGTTGAGAAAGTAGCGCCGTGAATCAAACGTGCGCTAAAAAGTCCCAAATACAATGGGTGACGTTTATTCAAGTTGTACGGGACTAATAGGAGATCCAAAACGGACTTTATCAGACATAAACTTGGTTAACTCACTTCGCTTTACGTTAACAATGTCTCCCGTTTTTCGTATTTTGATGGCTACCGTATTTGATTCTATTTCTTGATCGCCTATCGTGATCAAGTATGGAATTTTCTGCTTATGGAATCGTTTCATCTTTCTCGCTAATGAGCTGTCAGATAGATCCGAAGCCATTCTGATCCCCCACTGCAAACCTTCAGCTAAAATACTTGTTGCGTATTCTTGATGGCGCTTACTAACCACAGTTAAAGCAAAGGGCCTTGGATGTAACCAATCTGGAAGGTTACCTTGCGACACCTCGAGTAATATTCCAACCCAGCGCTCCAAAGAGCCATACATGGCTTGGTGAAGAATAACAGGGCGACGAGTTTCACCCTCTCCTGCTATGTATTTGAGTTGGAATCGCTCCGCTAAGTTAAAATCAAATTGTATGGTTCCGCATTGCCAACGACGACCGACGGAATCCTGAAGCGCGAGTTCAATTTTGGGGCCATAAAAGGCGCCTTCTCCAACTTGGATTTCGGATTCTACACCTTCCAAAAGACATGCTTGGTTCAAAATTTCTTGGGCTTTATTCCAATCTTCTGAGTCGCCTAATGCCTTCTCTGGCTGTGTCGAAAGCTTTACTTCAAGCTGCTCAAATCCATATTGTTGATATACCAACTTTGCTCTTTGAAGAAAGCCCTGAATTTCTGTAACCGCTTGCGACCATGTACAAAACACATGAGCGTCATCTTGAGTAAATTGCCGTGCCCGTAAACAACCATTGAGAGAACCGGACGCTTCATTGCGATGCACTAAGCCAAATTCAAACAGGCGGACTGGTAGGTCTCTTTCACTATGAACACCTCGTTTAAACATCAAGATATGAGCTGGGCATGACATAGGTTTAAGCACGTAACTTGGCAAGGCCTTTTTCTCGTATGCGCTACTTGCTCCGCCAAAGAACATATTTTCTGCAAACATTGCAAGGTGACCGGATTGCTGCCAAAGGTCGCGCTTCATAAAAACAGGGGAATTGACCTCTTCAAAGCCAGCACAGCGGTACATCCTTCGCATATGGTCTTGTACGGTTTGGAACAGTCGCCAACCGTTGGGGTGCCAAAAGATCATCCCCGGTGCGTGTGGTTCTGAGTGGAATAGATCAAGTTGTTCTGCAATTTCGCGATGAGTTTTCATTTTTATCTCCTTGTGAAAACTCTGAGCGAAAAATCATTGGTAGGATCAAAAAGCCCTCTGAGATTTCGCTCAGAGGGCTTACACAACGAACTACACTACCCCCCGAGAGATATCGAGGTGGTGGTTTGGTTCGATGCAATATATTCGTTTAGTTTCATTCTTTTAGAAGTATCAAAGATAACCACAACAAACAAGGTTTTATTTGTATTGTTTTTGCACTGGCTCTAGATCGGACTGTGCTTCAAACCAAGACTTAATCTCGGCTCTGGAGACTTTAATGCCCGTTTGCGGCAAGTCGATAGGGAACGGATAAAACTGGTCTGGAATCTTAAACTTTTCAATTCTACTGATTAGATAGTTGCGAAGCTCCGTACTGACCAGTGGAGCAGTAAAATCGAGTAGCGCAATGGGGCGATAACCGTAAGTGGTGTCAGCTACCGGAATGACTATGGCCTGCGTAATCTGAGGGTGCGATAAGAGCGCTCGCTCTATTTCTTCACAATGTATATTTTCCCCACCGCTGATAAACATATTGTCCTTGCGCCCAGAAACCTGCCATTGAACACCATCAAAGTAGCCAAGATCACCGGTTAAATACCTATCATGGGTTTTCGGCAAGGGATGTAACACGCCGTGAATAAAATAACCCAATGCAATGGTTTCCCCACCTACAGCGAGTTCCCCACTGATGGATTCAATCTTTCGGTGGGCTAAAACGCCCCCCACACCTGAAATGCCATCTGCTCTTTTAACACATACCGTAGACGCCGCTTCGGTTAAGCCGTAGCCAATCCATGTGGTGATACCTTGCGTTTCAGCCTGCTGAGCAAGATCGACCGATATCGCGCTTCCGCCCAACAATACGGTTTGCAGTGCTCCGCTGTCACCCGTGGCAAGCATTCGCTCTAATTGCACCGGAACCATTGAAGTATGAGTGGCCAGATGCTTTGCCTCACTTGGTTCTGAGAGTATCAATGTTGCACCTGCCACTAGCCAACGGTAAACAATCGCGAGACCAGAAACGTGAAACATTGGTAGCGATAAATGCCAGCTGTGCGGTTTGCTAAACTCGACTGCTTGGTTGATGCCCTCAGCTGAGCGTATATGAGCATAATGGCTGTGTGCCACGGCTTTTGGATTGCCAGAACTGCCTGAGGTAAAAATGACCGAAGCTATTTGGTTTTTAATATCACTCGATGCAAGCGCGGACGCGATAAATCCCAATTGCTCTTCGTCGCTTGATTCGCTGGCTGATAAATCCAAAAGACACAGCGGCATTGAAGGTTCTCCAGCCAACTTGGCACTTGAGTCGATGTAGACCCATGCAGCCCGAGTTTTATCTTGAGTGTTTGGATAAATGGCAGAGAGTTTTTGTTCAATTTGAACCCATGGCTGAGGCATTAGCAATGCGCAGGGCCTCGCCAAGGCTGAACACGCAAGATAGATAACTAACTGCTGATAGCTGTTTTTACCGATCAGACAAATGGGATGTTGCGTAGAAAAACCATGTAATTGTGCTTGCTGCGAGAGTTGATTGGCACAGAGCGTCACTTGCTCTAATAGGTCACGCCAACTCACAGCGTTTGAGTGATTTTTAATAGCCAAACCCGACGGGTCGAGTTTGGCTTGGCGACAAATAATCTGATATGGCGTTAAGACTGCCACACCAGTTCCTGAGACATGAGTGATTCAACCGGCAACTCACATCCTGGCCATGCAACTTCCAGTTGTGATTGAAACAAGTTGACTGTGTCGAGACCGGGCAGCGAATCGGGAATTAACCAACGCGAAAAACGCGCTAATTGATTCAGACCTAGGCTGGATTCCAAGCTGGAGCTGATTACAGGTTTAATTCCCAGCTCATCCGCTCGTTTAATCAAGGCAATACAACGGTCAACGGAACCAATCAAAGTAGGCTTGATGATGATGGCTTTACCACCGTTTAAGCTAGATAACGAGAAATCATCTTCTCGGACTGCTTGTTGCAAGGTCTCATCCCACGCAATTGCTATCCCGGTATCGATAGCAAATGCAAGGCTATCACCCGGATTAAGACAAGGTTCTTCAACGAATTCGATTCGCTGGCGCAGCGACGGTGGAACGTGTTTGGCAAATTGTCTGGCAATGTCCGCGGTCCACACTCGGTTAGCATCTAGGCGCAATTTAAGATCAGGTATGGCTTGTAGCAATAAGGTAACTATAAGGCCATCGCGACTCGGCTCATAGTTACCCACTTTTACTTTTGCGATTTTTTCGCCTTCAAGATTGGCGAGGAGTGGAATTAGTGCGTCAGGGTCTCCGGTGCATAGGGGTGCACATTGATACTGACCTTGTTGAGGCATTGCGTCAGTCAGCTCCAAGTTTGCCATAGAAAGACCAAAGGCGACGGATGGAAAAAGAGAGTTGTAGTCAAACTCGTGCCCTTGCAGCCATGATTCAATGCACTGCTGAGCCTGCATTCCCGCTTCTTGATGACTTTCGACACTGAAGCCGTGTAGCGGTGCGACTTCACCAAAACCGATTTTTCCATTTTGTTCTAATTGAACGATATAGCCGATTCGCTGCTCGAGCCTGGCATCTCGTAGAATAACGCCACTATCCATCGGCAATTGATAGCGGAAAAGTTTAGCAGTTCTCATTCGGTTCCCACTGTTAGGTCATTACCTCTCGGGTAATCGTAGGACATCATTTTCAATTATGGGTTCATTCCATAATTTCAAAGAGTTAAAAATTGAAACAACTTCAATCAGTTATGCCCTATTGAGCATAAGAAGCGCCAATATACACTATATTGGCGCTGGGTGTCGGACTATATTCAGCTATCTGTATACCCATATATGGGTATATGCGAATTAAGGGTTTCGCGGAAACTTATTGAAGTCTGGACGACGCTTTTCATTAAACGCATTACGCCCTTCTTGTCCCTCTTCTGTCATATAGAACATCATGGTGGCGTTACCCGCCAACTCTTGCAGTCCAGCCTGTCCATCACAATCTGCATTAAGTGCCGCTTTTAAGCATCTCAATGCCATCGGACTGTGCTGTAGAGTTTCTCGACACCAGCGAACGGTTTCTCGCTCTAACTGCTCCAGAGGCACGACAGTGTTAACCAACCCCATATCTTCCGCTTCTTGCGCATCGTAAAAGCGACACAAGAACCAAATCTCACGTGCTTTCTTCTGGCCAACGATACGAGCCATGTAAGACGCGCCCCAACCACCATCGAATGAACCAACTTTTGGCCCTGTCTGACCAAACTTGGCGTTGTCCGCTGCAATCGTCAGGTCGCACATCATATGTAGAACATGGCCTCCACCAACGGCCCAACCTGCGACAGACGCGATAACTGGTTTAGGGCAGGTGCGAATTTGACGTTGAAAATCGAGCACATTTAAGTGATGGGTGCCGCTTTCATCTTGATAACCGCCATAGTCGCCGCGAATCTTTTGATCGCCACCGGAACAAAAGGCGTCTTCTCCCAATCCAGTTAGGATGATGACGCCCACTTTTTCGTCATAACGTGCATCGGCCAATGCATTGATCATTTCTTTCACGGTTTGTGGCCGAAAAGCATTGCGAACCTGCGGACGAGCGATAGTGATTTTGGCAATGCCATCAAGCGACTTATGGAATTGAATGTCTTCATACGGTGCACTGCAGTCTTGCCATTCAACTGGTGCGTATAGCTCTTGCTCTGAAATACCGACTGTTTGTGCCATATAATTACCCTCTATTCCTCTAATCTGGTTTGATGGTTTACCCATTCAACAACGTGATGCCAATACCGGTCAGGCTGTTCGCAGTGGCAATTGTGACCTGCATTGGCAATCACAATGACATCGCAAAAGGTGTCTGTACTCAGCTCATGGGCAATGTTGCAAAACTTGCCGTCGTCTTCGCCGACTACATACAGCAATGGTAAGCCTTGTAGTTTGCTCACTCGCGCTTGCTTAGACAACGACGTTGCCAATAGCATTTTGCTGACCTTGTCTCCAAGGTTATCACTTCGACGTTGGATCAATTCTTGTCTTTGCTCATGTTTAAGCGCGGAAAATACGGGCTGCAAATACCAGTCGTTTAAAACTTGCTCGATTGGCTCCGAAGCAAAGCGATCCGCCCAAGCTTGGTCATGAATGTAGCGCGCCTGCTTTTCGCTATCAGATGCCAATCCAAAGTGAACACCTTCTAAGATCAGGCCAGCGATATTAAGTTCATTCAGATACCCATTAGCATAATTACTTAAAGCAATTCGCCCCCCCATTGAGTAACCAATTAGTAAGACGGGTTGATTGTCTAAAACATAAGGTTTGATGGTGTTAACCAACCACTGACCACACCAATCAAAGGCGGTTAAGTTTGACTTTGAATCAAGACCTTGTATTTGTTCAAAGCTGTCAATGAGATCGACACTGTCGCCATGGCCCGGCCAATCAACATAGAGCTGACTATATGTTTCTAATTCGATTGGCACTGGCAGCCAGTCGGACTTGCTGCCTAAAAAACCATGTAAAAACACCATCAGCGGAGCATGAGTCGATTGATTTGAAGGGACGAATTGATGGTTTAAGGTTTGAGCCGCTAACATTTGAATACTCAACATAAGCTTTCGATGAGTTCACGATTAAACGACTTAGCGAATGTCGTGGCTTGATTAGAAGGCACACACGCTTCTATCAGCAAAGTACCCGACCCTGTATCTAAATGTTGGCTAAGGGCTTGTTGGTATTGCTGCAACGTAGTCGGAGCAAGGTATTGCAAGCCAAATTGAAGGGCAGCATGTTCAAACTTGAGACCATGAGGCATCTGATACAGTTGTGTTTTCTGCTGGTCCGGTACCGGCAACATGTCGAAGATGGCACCACCATCATTGTTAATCACCACAATAACGCTGGGCCGCGAAGCTTTTTGAGCCGTGAACAGCGCTAGCGAGTTCAAATCGTATAACAAAGAAGTGTCCCCGAGCATCACTACCGTTGAACGATCAGAAAGCGAGTGAACGCCTGCGGCCGTGGCTATTAAACCATCGATACCTGATGCGCCTCGATTCGAGTAAGTCGAGATACCGGGTAGCGTGGCGTACATGTCTATCCAGCGAACAATTAGGCTGTTGCCGATAAATAACTGCGTGGAATCAGTAAGTTGTTCCACACTTTTTGCAACGCTAATCTCGGACAATAGCTGACTTGCCAGTGGTTGCTTATCCAAACTATCACGGCAGTGTTTCTCGAATTTTCGCCAACGCGATACTAGCGAATTTGGCTCTCGTTGATGGTTAGCTAGTGCGTCAAACCAAGTCTGCAGAATGGCTTGGTAATCGCCATGTATCACCGATTGCGGCAAGTGATTGGGGTTATTGCACCTTGATTGGCTATCCACCAGCCAATATTGAGTCCCATGTTTCACCACTTGGTCTTTCAACCATTGATTTAGACGTTTAGATACCAAACGTCCACCGAACTGAACGATATGCTCGATAGGTTGCGTTTTACTGTTTGCCGAATCACTGGCTAACCACAAATCGAAGTGCTTTATTGGGCAGCTCAGGCTAAAGTCGTCCGTCGCCTTCACCCCACCTGACTGCGGGTCACAAAGCAGCGGCCAGCCCAAGCGTTTTGCTAACACACTGAGTTGCTTGGTTACCTCAACGGGAATATCTCCAGCAATCAGCACACCGGTACCAACGCTGTTGGATGACGAATCAATCCACTGCTCTACCAAGTTTTCATCACTTACTACTTTGGTGTCATACTGCTTCGTATAGGGACTGCTGTCATTTTTCCAGCCAGCGATGGGGACTAGGTAATCTTGATACACGCTGTCATTGGGCTCACCGTACAAAGGCTCTTTGTATGGACAATTAATATGAACTGGCCCATTTCGCAGATGACGAGCAACCTCATCCACACTGGTCAGTAGCCAACGTAAAGAATGCTCTTTACTTGAGTTAGGTAGGTTGAGACAAGCACTAACGTGCTGAGAAAAGATGCCAATCTGGTCGATGGCTTGATTCGCACCGCAGCCAACCAGCTCTGCTGGTCTATCTGCGGTCAGTAAAACCAATGGCACGCCAGTTAAATTAGCCTCAACCACCGCAGGAAGCAGATTGGCGACTGCGGTTCCAGAGGTTACGATAACCGCAACCGGCTGCTGTGACGCTTTCGCCATACCAAGTGCCAGAAACCCTAAACCTCTTTCATCAAAATGCTGATGTAGCGTTAACTTTGCATTTAACTGCGCTTCGAGGACCAAAGGCGTTGAACGCGAACCGGGGGCCGCGCAAACGTGCTCAACGCCCAAGCGGTGCAGTTCTTCGAGTACAGTTCTACTCCAAATACGATTTAGCGTTGCCTGATCAGGCATTTGAGACCACTCCAAGCGGTGAACCATCCATTGGTAACTCAAACAAAGAAAGTAATGTGGCGGCTTTACGCTCGACTTCGTGCCACTCAACCTGTGGGTTTGAGCCAGGGACAATACCTGCTCCAGCAAAGATTTTGACCACGTTACCACTCATCAATGCACTGCGAATCGCCACGCAAAACTGAGCCTGCTCGTGACTGATATAGCCAATCGAGCCTGAATACCAACCTCGCGAAAATGGTTCATTATTATGAATAAACTGAGCTGCTGATGCTCGCGGTAAACCCGATACAGCGGCAGTTGGCTGCAAAGCATCCAGTAAATGGGCACCATGAACTTCGTTCTTCAAATCGGCATGAATATGACGGCGCAGATGTTGTACTTGACGCAGTTTAACCAGATGGGGCTGCTGATCCGTGTGTAATTGATGACAAAGCGGGGCTAGACGCTGCTCAATATCATCAACAACCAATTGGTTTTCAGCCAAATTTTTTCGATCTGTCGACAACCAGTTCGCCAACTGCAAATCTTGTTCGGCGGAATCACCGCGCTCAATCGTTCCCGCTAAAGCCTCGGTCGACAACTCTCGCCCCTCACGTCGGTATAGCTGCTCGGGTGTTGAACCGACAAAGCAGTGCTGTTTGTCCAACGCCAACATGAAGTGAAAGCTGTTTGGATTGACTTCAATACTATGCGCCATCAGCTGAAGGCCGCTGATCGCATTGGCCAGTTTTAATGTGGTTTGCCGAGCCAACACCACTTTTTCAAGCTCGCTGCGTTGTATCTCTGTTAACGCGTGTTCAACAAGCTGGTTCCACTGTTTATTTACTGGAAGATGTTCAAGGCTCTCGACTTGAGGTTTGCTCTGTCGATTAGAGTGATTTGAAGTTGTTGGTTTAATCTTGGCTAACGAGGAGATGGCTTTTGCTCTGTCTTCTTTAACCGCAACCGTTTTTTGACTGTCAGTCACTAGGTTGACTCGTAGCTCCGCGCTCGAACTGCCGATCCGTATTTCTAATCTCGGCAAAAAGAAAAAAGCCTGACTGCATCTCGGCGTTTTGCTCGAGTTACCATCAAAAGAGCGACCGCCCCAAATTCGTTGGTCGGATTGCAACAAGGCATAGGCAGGTTCAAGTTCTCGGAATGTGGCTAATTGGCCAAGTGCGAGAACTTCGTCGTTTCCAGTGCGGTCTTGCCAGTAAAATTTTGGAAAGTGAGGTTGATTGTCGAGCCACGATAAATGATGAGAGGACTTTTGGTAAGGAACAGACTGTTTAACTACAGCCACATTCGAATCTGCAGTGCGTATCTTTTCAATTAGCTGATCAACAACATGCCGTTCCAACAACAAGATCACTTTATCCTTTTTACTAACACGTAATTAATGTACCTGTTTGTCTGATTTCAGACCAAGGTTATCTAATGACTCGATTAGCAATTTGAACATTCCAAGATCTAGGTCAAATATCGGAGCAAAAATCTCCTAGTTCACCAGTTTGGTCCGCCCTCTTACCTAACTGATTTTGAGCACGCTTGGCTCCAGAGTAAAAATCCAACAAATCATGAATTTTTATTTTTTGTAGATTTTTATTCTTTGAAAGGCAATTATGATG
The DNA here is from genome assembly GCF_056159765.1 of Vibrio sp. ABH4_348. Classification (NCBI taxonomy): domain Bacteria; kingdom Pseudomonadati; phylum Pseudomonadota; class Gammaproteobacteria; order Vibrionales; family Vibrionaceae; genus Vibrio; species Vibrio sp. ABH4_348. The sequence continues at coordinate 1,869,769 of NZ_JBSWVW010000001.1, forward strand.
TAACTTAATAAAGAAAGGGTGTAAAAAAAAGGTTGAATACAATGGAAAATATTGGGATGTCGTCAAAACTCGAGAATGTCTGCTATGACATACGAGGTCCTGTATTGAAACATGCTAAGCGCATGGAAGAAGAAGGGCATAAAATACTGAAGCTAAATATTGGCAACCCGGCCCCTTTTGGATTCGACGCCCCTGATGAAATATTGGTCGATGTAATTCGTAACCTACCTACATCGCAAGGTTATACCGACTCCAAAGGCATTTACTCAGCCCGCAAGGCAGTCGTACAACATTATCAAAAGAAAGGCTTGCGCAGCCTAGATGTAGAAGATGTGTATATTGGTAATGGTGTCTCTGAACTGATTGTCATGTCACTGCAAGCGCTATTAAACAATGGTGATGAGTTACTGATTCCCGCGCCAGATTACCCACTGTGGACGGCGGCGGCGGCGCTGTCTGGTGGTAAACCCGTGCATTATTTATGTGATGAAGAATCCGACTGGTATCCTGATCTTGATGATATCAAAAGAAAAATCACGCCAAATACCCGCGGTATTGTACTAATCAACCCGAACAATCCGACAGGTGCGGTTTACAGCCGTGATTTTTTGCTTAAGTTCATTGAACTTGCCAGACAGCACAATTTGATCATTTTCGCCGATGAGATTTACGACAAAATCCTGTTTGATGGTGCGACGCACACACCCGTGTCGACCCTAGCAGATGATGTCTTGGTGGCAACGTTTAACGGCCTATCAAAAGCGTACCGCGTTTGTGGATTCAGAAGCGGTTGGATGTTCTTGACCGGTCCCAAGAAGCTGGCGCAAGGTTACATCGCGGGAATTGATATGCTCGCATCAATGCGTTTGTGCTCAAACCACGCAATGCAACACGCCATCCAAACAGCGTTGGGCGGGTATCAGAGCATCAATGAGCTGATACTACCTGGAGGTCGTTTGCTTGAGCAAAGAGATAAAGCGTGGGAGTTGATCAACCAGATCCCAGGAGTGTCTTGTGTCAAACCCAAAGGAGCCATGTACCTGTTCCCAAAAATCGACACAAAAAAATACAACATCCACGATGACCAAAAAATGGTGTTAGACTTCCTAAAGCAGGAAAAAGTATTGTTAGTTCAGGGGACTGGCTTTAACTGGCCAAAACCAGACCACTTTAGGATAGTGACTTTACCTCGTGTTGATGACCTAGAAATGGCCATCGGCCGATTTGAGCGATTCTTATCTGGCTATAGCCAATAAACTTGTTCAACGGAAATCTAAAGCACTGTTCACCGACCAGTGCTTTTTTTATGGGCAGTAGATAACAGGAAGTAAACCATGCCGAAGTTAGTGCATCCCAATTCAGAACCGGAATTTGAAGAAAGCCATTTTTTCGCCCACCTCGCCCGTATGAAGCTGATCCAACGCTGGCCACTCATGCGTTCGGTTTCCCCTGAAAACGTGTCCGAACACAGCTTGCAAGTCGCGTTTGTTGCTCATGCTTTGGCCGTCATAAAAAACAAAAAGTTTTCAGGCAGTTTAAACCCAGAGCGCATTGCAATTTTGGGTATGTACCACGACACCAGTGAGGTGCTAACGGGCGACTTGCCGACACCAGTTAAGTATTACAGCCCAGAAATTGCCAAAGAGTACAAAAAAATTGAAGCCGCGGCTGAACAAAAATTACTTGGCATGTTGCCGGAAGAGTTTCAGGAAGATTTTGCGCCGTTTCTGCTGTCCGATCGCGTTAATGCAGAAGATTGGGCAATCGTAAAACAAGCCGATACCATCTGCGCCTACCTGAAATGTTTAGAAGAGTTAAGTGCCGGCAACCATGAGTATGCGTTAGCCAAAAAGCGCCTCGACATTACCTTAAAAGAGCGCTGGACTGATGAAATGGAGTATTTCCTCAATTCATTTGCACCAAGTTTTGAACTGTCGCTAGACGAGATTAGCTAAAGGATACCGGGCCATGAGCTTAGACCATTCCGCATGGATTCAAAGACACGATGATGAACACAAAATTCGCCGTGATGACCATCGCAGCCCTTTCCAGCGAGACCGCGCCCGAATTCTTCATTCCGCTGCGTTTCGTCGCCTGCAAGCCAAAACTCAAGTACACGGAACGAGTATGGATGACTTCCATCGCACGCGTCTCACCCACTCTCTTGAAGCGGCCCAGCTTGGTACCGGTATCGTCGCTCAGATTAAAAAGAAACAACCGCAATATAAACCCTTGTTGCCTAGTGACAGCTTAATTGATTCATTGTGCTTGGCCCATGACATTGGCCACCCACCATTTGGGCACGGCGGAGAAACCGCACTAAACTATTTGATGCGCAACCATGGTGGCTTTGAAGGCAATGCCCAAACGTTCCGGATTGTTACTAAACTTGAGCCTTATACCGAACATCACGGTATGAATTTAACCCGGCGTACACTACTCGGTTTAGTTAAATACCCCGCTTTTTTAAGTCAAACTGCCAAACCAAACATTGCAAAACCCGTAACCAACAATCGACGCCTAAAGGCCAAAGACTGGTTACCTGCCAAGGGGATTTACGATTGTGACCAAGAATTGTTTGACTGGGTCGTGTCACCGCTTTCGGATCGCGAACGCGAATTGCTACCGACAATGCGACTTCAACAAGATGACCAGCAACATTCTAAAACCAAATACAAATCCTTAGATTGCTCAATAATGGAGCTGGCAGATGACATCGCCTATGGGGTTCATGACTTAGAAGACGCCATCGTAATGGGTTTGGTTACCCGAAATCAGTGGCAAGAAGCGGCGGCAAGCAAGCTAGTTGATTGCGGTGAACCTTGGTTCGAAGCACACACAACCAAGATAAGCGACATGCTGTTCTCGGGTGTTCATCACCAACGTAAAGATGCCATTGGCGGTATGGTCAATGCCCTTTTGACCAGTATTGAAGTGAAATCGGTCCAAGAAGACTTCCATAATGACTTACTGGCATTTAATGCCTACCTTCAACCAACTATGGAAATCGCTTTAAACATACTTAAATCTTTTGTCAGCCAATATGTTATACAAATTCCAGAAGTTCAGATGTTGGAGTACAAAGGGCAACAGATCATCATCGACTTGTTTGAAGCATTAAGCGCTGATCCGGAAAGACTACTGCCAACAACCGTGAGAGAAACATGGGCAAGTGCTGTGGGGGAAGAGGAACAATACCGCGTTATTGCCGATTACATTTCCTCGATGACAGATGGTCACGCTCAACGTATGCACCATCGTATGTTTGCCGCTTGATAATAGGTTTTTTATATACAACTCATAAAGCGTTCTAAACTGAAGAATAATACTCTAGTTTTTGCGGTTTAGAATGAAAGCTCTCTCATCACACATATGGTTTACTTTGCTCGGAGCAACCTGTTGTGCGATATCGATTGCAATCGTACTTAAGCTCGTTCAACTGGACCACTCAGCCAAGCAAATCAAAACCGCGCAAAATCATCTACATGAGGCTTATCTGACTGCTGACGAACTCAGGCAAAGCTCCGATGACCTTACTCGATTGGCCAGAACCTTTGTCGTCACAGGTGACCCTAAATATCGCACTATGTTCGACCGGGTATTGGCGATTCGAAATGGCACCGTAGCCAGACCAGAAAACTATCACCGCATATACTGGGATCTAGTATTGGAAGCCAACCAAAGACCCAAAACTGATGGTTTGACACAAAGCCTGGAGTCGAGGCTCAGCGATTTAAATATGCCATCAGACGTTACAGTTTGGCTCAAAGAAGCGGAAAACTTATCCAAGCAACTGGCGGTAATCGAGCTTGAAGCGATGGACCTCGTGAGTCAGGCGAAACTCAGCGGCAAACTAGAACTAGTGCAACAAGCCGTTCAGACCGCCACGGGCATGTTGCACGACGACATTTATCACCAAACTAAAGCCGCCATTATGCGACCAGTAGATAGCTTTATTGAGGCTTTGGAAAAAACCACCAAACGCAACCTTGAGCAAGCCGAAATCGAACACCAGCACAATTTACAGGCTATTCAGTCACTAGCTTGGTTACTGGGTGCTTTTATACTGGTCACAATGGTTTATGCGTTAAGGAATGTAATTCTTCCCTTTGTCTCTGTAAATCAAGTTTTGCAAAAAATGGAGCATGGTCAGTTTGGGTTGCATCATCGTTTTTCCAATTCCAGTAACCCGACTCTCAGACAAACTACGCAGCATCTGAACAACTATTTTTCGTGTTTAAGAAAGGAGATTGAAGATTTAAAGACACAAGTTGCGGCGTTCGAACACGAAGTTGAGGTACTTCGTCAATCCCACACCTTGATCACCAAAGATTGCCAATGGGTAGCCAATCATCATCGAGAAATCATTGCCTATATTCAGGATTTAATTGAGTCGGCCGACGCCATCGTCGAAACCGTGGAAGAAGGAAAAGTCACGGCTAACCTCACTGCTGATGTTGCGAAAATGACTCATCAAGCTGTGTCTAGAACCACGTCTTCAATGAGCACCATAGTCGAACAAACCAAATCGATTGGTGAAATTGCAAATAAAACTAACATGTTATCTCTTAACGCAGCGATCGAAGCGGCAAGAGCCGGAACAAACGGACAAGGTTTTTCCGTGGTTTCTCAAGAAATTGGTAAGCTAGCAAAACGATCGAGCATTGGCTCCGATAAGATAAAAAACTTGTCTGAACAAACTCAAATCAAAGCTCAAGATGCACAAAATCACATCGATACCATGCTGCCGTTAATGGAAGACAGTGCCGCAGTAATCCAAAGTATTTTAATCACTTGCCAAGAGCAAAGCAGAGAACTCAGCAAGCTGGTCACCAACTCTGAGCAATCAAAGCGTGTTCGCACCCAACTAAGTTCAAACCATCAAAAGCTCTCTGAAATAGCGCAAGCGTTACATGAACGCTGCGCTGTGCTCAATGCTGCTATAGAGAGAATTGAAAACGGTCATTTTTTAGACTAAAGCATTTCTAAATCTATTATGAAAATACGAGACTACTGCTTGTTGTAGTTTTTCTCGTATACCCCATCAGGTAATTGACGAATCTGCTGTTCAATCATGGCTTGAAAGGCAGACAATATAGGTGAAAAATCTGTCTCGGGTTCCAGCAACTGCAATGCGTAGTATCCCGCTTCCACAGTAGATAAATGGCTATCCGACGGTGCTTTGCGAATTCGGTAGTTGCCCTTGATCGTGTTGGGTAAAGTCACACTAGTAAACTGATGCAGCCAAGGGTTGAGTTGCCACATTTTGTAGGCTTTTTTCCAGGTGCCATCGATGACGATCAGTCTCGTTGAATGTTTGCGATTTTGATTCAAGCAACCAATCACGGCCTGCGGTAGCTCAACTGCCTTGTCGTCAGGGTACAACACCCATGTATCCATATCTGAGTTGCTTGGGTCAGCTCCAATGGTCTTAGTAGCGTCAAAGACTTCTCCAACTAATAGCCGACAATTGGGCAGTGAAAGTTGAAGAATCTTTGCGGTGCCAAGTGGCCTTTTACTCTCACTTGGGTGCTGTAGGATGATCAATTCAGTATTCGATGGTATGGTTTTAATCCACTGACAAATACACGCTTTCAGCGCCTTACCACATTGACCACAATATCGAGACATTTAACTTCGCTACCTTTTTTACTCGTTGTGTTGACTGCAGTTATGTACGTAGCGCAACACGATGCGATTCATCATTGGTTGGTGTGGAACTATTCTTTAATCAACCAAGGACAATGGTGGCGAATCCTATCAGGATTTTTTGTTCATACCAACTGGACACATTGGCTGCTTAACATCAGTATTCTTTGGCTGTGTTGCTTTGTCTTTCAACCACCAACTCGACGCTTTGTGATTTTGTTGTTGTGCCAATCTTTGCTGACTGGTATCGCTATCTTACTTTTTGAGTCAGGTAACTACCTCGGCCTTTCCCCTTTCCTATATTGTCTAGTAGCTAGTTGCTCATTATTGGAAGTACTGAAAGGTCAGCGGCTAAGTGCCTTGTTATATTGTGCCGTCATGGGCAAAGCCTCTTGGGATTTATGGCAAGGCGGAAGTATCGCCATGTCAATCGCAATTCAAGCCAATGTGGCGGTTGAAGCTCATTTTATCGGTGCGATTATTGGTAGTGTATTTGCGTTAATTTTTTTTAGATTTCAAAAGAGTAGAGGTTTGCTGAAATCCTCTGAATCCGGATAGCAAAATCCACATACTGGCTTATATTTAGTAGACAGACAGCCAAAAAAGGATAGTTAAATGTCTTTAGTTCGTCTTATCTACGTCAGTATTAAAACCGACCAATGCAGTGATGCTGAGTTAGAAAATATTCTTTCCATTGCCAGAGAAAACAACAGTAAGTTGGGTATTACTGGTCTCTTAATGTTTAATAAGAGCTTTTTTGTGCAGTGTTTAGAGGGATCTGGTTCAGAAGTAAATCGTCTCTATAACCACATAATTGCCGATCCTAGGCACGAGAATGTCCAAATTCTTGAGCTCAAAGAAATAGCGCAACGCGAATTTTACGATTGGTCTATGGGATATGTACCCAATATCAGCGTGACTGAGAATATCATTTATAAATACTCAGCAGCCAAGGAACTCAACCCCTACACCATGTCGGCCGAAAGTGTCTATCGACTGCTACTCGACCTCAAACGTACCGTGCCAACCGTCTAATTGATATACCCAATTAACCCGTCTGGCCTGTGGGCTGCTCAAATCGAGTTTGAATATAAAGAATCGATAAAATGAGTAGCCCCACATAGGTAGGCCAACCAAGTAGCGCAGTAAAAAAAACCACTTCACTTTCTAGCCGAACCGGATAGAACACCCAAAAAAGACCTTTACATAAATATCCCACAACCCAAATCACTGACACAAGGTACCAATGCTTCATACTGGGAACGCCTTGCTTTTGCCGACTGGTTTTTAGAGAGGGAGACGACGCTTCCGCCGCAATCATAGGTATTGGTTTACCAATCAAAGTAAAACAAAGAAACACCAAACTGGTGCCCAATGCAGACAAAGTCGATTTCAACACCAATGCCGACACTAATGAGTCAGTTGAAACCAAAGCAACAATGATGATTTCAATGATACCGATCGCGCAGAAAGCGAGAGGAATCAAACCTCGCTCTCTGTCGGTAATACTGATAAACACACCATATATTGCAGTCACCACCACAGCGACCGCCAATCCAAACAGTTTAAAGGTAGCAAGATAAAGACCGGTAGGTAGCCACATAGTGAGCAAAGAATGCTTGTTCGCAATCAGACCAAATAGTGTTTTTATCAACATAACTTGCTCCCTAAAATCTAATGCAAAAATTAATATACCTTGGTTTGATTAGGGAAAATATATGGCGTCAGCCCAATTTGGAGCGAAAAGCAGCATTCACATCAATCTATTCATCTAACTATTCGTCAGGTATTGCATGAGCTCAACCGGTGCCCCATTTTCTTCGATGAAAGCCACAATCAAGCCTTCACTTGGTGAGTTGGGTTCAATAATTATCTTTTTTCCAAGAATAGCTTGCTGTAAATCATCTACTTCAAATGCCACATGCGGGACTGTTTTCACTAACTCTGGATACGGAGCATCTTTCCAGTATCTCTGCCACTGAATCCCATAAGGATTATTTTGATGATCAGATACGGTCATCTTTAGATGTGGCAGATCGATTTCACCTTCAAACCGCTCTGTTGTGGGTATACCAAGATGGTTGAATTTCATGTATTACCTGCTTTGTTATCAGCTATTCAGTTGCTTAACTTAAGCTAGCGTACGCTTTGCTGTTAGATTGCATACATCATCGTGATATCGAACTACCTTATCATTTGAGAAATCTGTACCTAGTGTTTTTACTAATTTAACGACACTATACCTCTGCGACGCTTGTACATATGACTGTGCCCAAGCTTCGTAGTTGTTATTCATGCAATCTAATGGGCTCTTAATCTTGATGGTTTTGTGTTTAATACGATAAGGCTTTGGGGTAAGCCGAGCTCTATAACACTGCTGTTTTCGCGAAATAGCGATATACAACCAATCCACACCTAATTTTCTCATTAAATTGGAATAACTCGTTTGTGAAGGGTCGATATAGGTCTTTCCAATGACGCGAATGCCTTTCATCGTTTCATAAACTCTGAAGTCCTTCCCTAATTCCGGAAATTTTTTAATGTTCTGCTCAAACTTGGCAACGATCTGCTCTTTAGGGGGCAGTTTACTGATGGAACGAAACCTATCCCAAAAACCCAGAACGCATGAGTCTAAATCCAAAATGGTGTATTCAGTGGTATTCAGAACGTTGGCACCATATCGGCATACGGTAACTACATTCTTGTTATTGATTTCTTCTTTTACGTGCTCCCGAATAGCAACTTGATACGAGTCTTTCGACTCTCCTTTAGCGATTCTGGATTCGATTTCTCGAGATTGTTGCTGTGCTTGGCGAGATGCATCTTCAACTGATAGGTTTGAACCAGCAAGAACAGAGATATTTTCTGATTTTTCGCCAATTTGAATGGTGAAATTATCTTTAACCCAAAATTTGAAGTACTTCATTCTACTTAACTATCCTTTTATATACCCACGTATCTCTAAATACTAAATAATGTGTTCATGTATTAATAACACAACATAACCGTGAAAAATTTCAGTATATTTCACAAATACAATCTGAAAAATAAATCCCGCTACACACTAATTATATTGGCATTGAATTTTAATGATATTTAACGGCTAGTGACACAATACACATTAATGTCAAACTTTAATGCAACTGGCATATTTATCAGTTACTTAAAATAGAAATTATTTGTCTTAAATTTCATCTAGATTTGTTGACAATATAAACTCTCCTTCTTTAGCATGAGTTACGGAATAACGTCCCGTCCACTATGGTCATTGGAGAAAAATATGTACCTCGACCCTATTAAAGAAATTGTTGTTGATATCCTTTATTTAGATGACGCTTCAGAGCTTAAAGATAATCAGCCACTTCACGAACATGGTTTCAGCTCGATTGACTACATTGATTTTTGTTTTGAAGTAAAAAGTAATATTAGCGACAAAGTGGAAATGGAAAACCTGTGGCCTTTTAACCATATGACCAATGCGCCTGAGTATTACGATGGAAACCAGTGGACAGACAAAGGATGGGGAAAAATTCGTACTATTTTAGATCTCGACGAAAACCATGAGCAACTTCCTCCGAATGAACTGGTTAAATATTTCACTCCGCAAGTTATTTCAAATCGAATAGAGCAGATCGTAAAAGGCCAAGAATAATGCCAACGCTATCGATTACAGGCCTTGGATTGTTATTGGACGAGATTCGAGTCAATAACGTTCGTAATGTCATAGCTGAAAACCGGACAAAAACGAGTGAAACACACGCCTCTGACAAAGAAGCGAAGCAACGGCAAAAACAAGTCGCAACTCAGCTTGCACGAGAAGATCGCACTCTTTTAAATAGTTCAACCGTCCAGTGTTTACTTTCAGCGATAGATTGCTTCAATCAAGCCGAGTCTGAAAATGAGCTTCCTCTTGAATCAAGGCAGAATTTTGGGGTGTTCACCAGCACCGAACGTGACGCCGAATTCCCAATCGAACTGTGGAACTTCATCCAAGCTCGACGCAGCGAAGGAGCAGTTACCGTTGAATCTATCGTCGAAAACCTCGGGCAGTTAACCAGCAAAACTCACCCACTAGGTTTGTTTCGCAAACTCCCCACCAATTCGCTTTATCATATTTCAAAGCTCTTTCAGTGCCGAGGTGGTGGCTACCCTATCAATCGCATGTCTCTAAGTGGTTTGAGTATGTTGGAAGAAGCCTTCTACAAGATCCGTAGCAGGCAACTTTCAGGTGCAATTTTGAGTGCTTACGGCAATATGAAAAGCACGGACAACCAAATTGCATTTCGCAAAATGGGTTTGGTGTCTGAACAAGATGACCAGCCGGGTATTGTTCCTGCCAACGGCGCTGCCTCTATATTGGTGGAACAAACTGAACAAGCGCTCGCAAGAGGCGCTAAACCTCTCGCTCATATACAGCGAGTCTGCACCACTTTTCACAGTGAAATGTATGCCAGCGAACGAGATTGGTTGCGCTTCTACGACCGTTACTTCTCCGATTTATCTGGGAAGGCGCCGATTGTGATTCTGTACGATAATGGCGCGCTGGATTCCGGCGATCACGAACGTTCGGCGATCAACAAATTCTTTGGCTCATCACAAGTGCATGGCTATAAGAAGTTCACCGGCTATACCGGCCAACCCAATAACTTGATTGACCTTGTCTTCGCAATTTCCGACCCAGCCATACCCTCAGGACAGCCGATTGTATTGAACGGTGTTGGTATCTCTACCGGAATGGGTGCCCTCCTGTTTGAAAAAACTCAACACACAAATACCGATATGTTTAAGGTTAGCGATAATGAGTGAGAACTATGATCCCATCGTAATCAGCGCGTTTGGAGCTGTGACGCCATTAGGCTCTAGTTACCAAGAGATTGAACAGTCTTTGCGAATGGGGCTTTCCGGTATTCGAGAAATCAAGAAATACAACACCGATACCTTCAAAAGTAAATTTGCTGGCCTACCTTCCATTGGCAACGAAAAGGTTCGTTGGCCTCACAAGGGTGCGCCAGTTGTAACTGACATTCTCTATGCTCAGCATGCCATCGAAAATTTGCTATCGCACTCTGGTTACGGTCTAGATAGCTACGATCCAGACCGAATCGGGTGTTTTTTAGGTGTGGATGAGCCAGTTGTCGATCCGGTCCAGAAAGCCAAGTGCGTAATGGACGAAGACTATATTCACAACGGCCAAAAAGAAGATCATCGCATTGCGGAACGTTATTTTAGAGTCAATGACTTTCTACGGTATAGTCCTTGTCATTCATTAAAGCTTGTACATGAAGCAACCTCATTTACTGGCCCTTCTTTTTGCCACATCGGTTTGTGCTCTGCTTCTCTACAAGCGATTGGCACAGGCTTTCAGGCAATTAGGGATGATCGAGTTGACGCTGTCGTTGTTGGCGGTATTTCTGCCAAAATCGGACCAGAGCATTACATTGGCTTAGAAGCTGCTGACGTAATTTGCACGGACTCTGCCATTGAGCCTCAACAACGTTCACGTCCATTTGACCAAAGACGCTCGGGCTACATACCAAGTGAAGGCGCTATTTTATTCACTTTAGAACGCAAATCTGCCGTTGAAAAACGCAGTGCGCAGCCGCTGTTAGAAATCTTGGGCTATGGGTCCAGTCTCAATGCATCACACATTGTTAAGCCGGATGAATCATCAATTGAGATGATTTTGACCATGCAACGAGCGATTAAAGACTCTGGACTGACCGCAGATGATATCGATGTTGTGAATGCCCACGGCACTTCAACAAAACTCAATGATCTCCAAGAATCTCAGGCTATAAACCAAGTGTTTGGTCGCCCTCTTCCTGTTACTGCAAACAAGTCTTTACATGGACATTTGATTGCAGCTGCCGGTGCAATGGAAACACTCAACACGCTAATTTCGTCTCAGGAAGGGTTTGTACCAAAAACGATTAATCTGGTTCAGCAAGATCCGGATTGTCAGGTGAATGTAGTGAAAGAAACCTTGGACATGTCGCAGCAAACGGTCTTGAAAAACTCATTTGGCATGGGCGGCTTAGCAGCCAGTATCGTATATCGCTCCTGCTGAGCGATCTGAATTTGAGTTGTTAAACCTTGATTGATCGGCAATAAAACTCACACAAGGAAGTAATCTACAGTGACTTACGAAGAGTTCCAAAATCAGCCTTGCAAAGATTATCTCGATCTTTGCTCTTGGGTAGTCAGCGAATCCCCACAAAATGAACCGCAGTCTTTTTTCTGTTGGGGTAAAACCCACCCCTTTCGTGAACAATACGGAGACGTCACAGTCGCAATCGAAGTACTGCACCAATTTGCCGTTAAAGCTGTAACAAAAGCGTCTAATAACCAAGAAAGCTCGCAACGCATGATTCCGGCAAGACTCAAAGATCTGCAAATGGAAGCTCTCCCAGACACCAAATGCTTTCGAGGCAATGTACAAAAGCTCGGTGACTTTTATACCGTGACGATTGTTGGGTTAGATAAAACCGGTCATGAGCTTGGTACGTTAGCGACCGTCAATGTCGCGGTCGTCGCTCCCAAACATTAAGTGTTTTTAAGAGCTTACTATGAACGCATTACATAACCTTTTTCGCATCACCCATCGCGAGCAACACGGGCAAACCTATGTCGTTGAAACAACGATTAACGCCAATGACGCACTATTCGACATTCATTTTCCCGAAATGCCCATTGTTCCTGGGGCCTGTTTAGTCGGATTTGCATTGGAAATGCTTAAACAATCTATAAATGTCGCCCCTTCATCCTCTCCGGTATTAAATCGCGCAGTGTTTAATCAACCTGTGTTGCCTGATCAGCAACTTCGATTGGAGATAAAAATCGGTGCGCATCGCTCGTCCAAAACCAAAGTCGATTGTCGATTTTTGTCGGAAGGAGAGCTCAAAGCGCAAGCTCTATTTGCGGTTCAACTACATGAGAAATAGCTAAACATGGAAAACAATCACGACTCCAAAAGTGTCATAGTGACAGGTGGTGTGCGCGGTATAGGACGAGAAATTTCTCTTACCTTTGCTCGTGCCGGCCATCAGGTCTTCGCGACTTACAAAAGTAATTCTGACGCTGCGGCTGCATTAGAAGCAGAATCTGAAGGCAAGGTGAAGACTTACCAAGTCGATGGCTCCAATCTTCAAGCGGTAGAGCAATTTAGAGAACAACTGTTGCAAGAGACCAAGATTGACGTGTTGATTAATAATGCTGGTATTGTCGGAGATGGCTTACTGCTCGATAACGCCTTGGCAAAAATTCAACAAACCATGTCGGTTAACTTTATGGGTGCGGTCAATTTTTCGCTGACCTTTTTGCCAGGTATGATGGCGCAACGACACGGTAACATCGTTAATATTTCGTCTAGTGCCGCGAACAAAATTATGCCGGGAAATACCGCGTACGGGTGCTCAAAAGCAGCCATTGAGCGTTTTTCTAAAGGTCTTGCTAAAGAAGCGGGACGTTTCGACATTCTAGTTAACTGCGTCGCACCCGGTTGGGTCGAAACGGATATGTTCAAGGAATATGTCGGCCAAAAACGTAAAGAACTGCTTAAATCAATCCCGACTCGAGACATTTTGAAGCCGGAAGAAGTTGCTCAGTTTGTTGCAGACATTGCACTGCGCCGAGTGAAAAACACCGGGTCTGTTTTTGCTTTGGGCAATGGCGACCAAATCGTCTAAACATCATGGATTTTGCTGACAGTACATTAGACGTTACGCGACCAACCGTTCGCTATGAACCATGGCTGCCTCGCTACGCAAAGCGGGTTGGTATTGACTCGATGCCAGGGAAAAGCAAGATAGAACTGGGTGAGCTAACGCTCGCTCATATCCGAACCTTTCCCTTTGACATGCTCGACTACTTCTTAGGTGCAGTACCGACTATTAATGTCACTAAAATCTGCGAAAAATTTTTAGTGGAGTCTCGCGGCGGGGGCTGCTCTCAACACAATACTTTGTTCGCTGAAGTACTGCGCCAGTATGGTTTCGAATGTCATTTTGGATTAGCGAGTGTTCCAAAAGAAGATGGAACCTTTGGCCCGAGATCGCACATGATTTTATTTGTCCATTGGAACAACACAGATTGGTTGTGCGATGTTGGTTACGGGTTGTATGGGCCAGTGTATCCAATATCTTTAGACACCAGAAAGAGTCAACCACAGGGCTGCCACGAGTTCAGAGTTGTGAAGCTTAACCAGCAAGATTTTGCGCTGGAAACGCAAACACGTGGGTTTTGGCGCAGGCTCTATGTATTTGATAAACTAACCTACTCACTCGAGCATTTCGAGCCGATCAACTACCAAAATACGCTCTCTGAAGATTCTACATTTACCAAAAACTTGGTCGTGAGTATGCCCACACTGACTGGTGGACACATGATTCGCAACAAGCAGTTTGTCTCGATTGGGCAAGGGTTTTACCAAAAAGAAAAAATCACCTCGCTCGACCAATTAGTGGCCCTATTGCAACGCAAATTTAGTATTGATGTGAAAGCCCAAGCATTTTTGACGTCACCGTTTAGCAGCTAATTACGGTTTGGGTTTAGGTTTAGCCTTCGCCTTTCAACACATTTCTCAGCTTAATCGCGAAGATGATTCCTGACAAAGTAACCGTAATTCCATTGGCCGCAATAATTGGAATGGAACCTAAAACAATCCCGTACGCTAACCAGCACATAGTGCCAACAAAAAACATGCTGTACATGGACAACGAGATACTTTTGGTATCCTTTACGCGAATCGTATGAAGGACCTGTGGTAAAAAGCTCAACGTCGTTAATACCGCAGCCACATAGCCTATGTATTCCATTCAACAATCTCCAAGCAGACTCATACACAAAATGGGAATGCACAAGTCTACTATGAAAAAACACATAAGTTAATGAAATAAAAGCAATATATTCTTAAATCAATATTAAGATTTTATGCAATTGTTTCGGCGATTACGTTTTTAGATTTAGATAATAAAACGTCCTTTGAGAACCGTTACCGCCTGACCTTTCAGTTTGCTTTGATTTCCGGGGATTAAATCGATAGTCAGATAACCACCACGTTGCGAGGCTTGATAAGCTTTGAGGGAAGTTTTGTCTAACCGTTTAGACCAATGCACTGCCAAGGCACAATGTGCCGAGCCAGTAACCGGGTCTTCATTCACCCCCACCCAAGGGGCAAAATAGCGCGAAACCATATCCACGTTGAGCTGGTTTGATTGTGCCGTTACAACCACACCCCGCCCCGGTTTGGCGGCTAAGCTATCGAAGTTAGGTTCCAGTTCGAGCACCTCTTTTTCAGTTGCGACTTCTAACAAGATTTTTTCGTCAAACTGCGCTGCGTAACAAATTTGCTCGCGAGTTAAACCTAGCCCACACAGTAAATGCTGATCGACATCTTGCTGAGTAATGAGCTCGGGATTGGGAAAAACTAACTCAATATCTTCACCGATGACTTTGGCTTCTAACCGCCCAGATAAGGTATTGAAACAAATAGATTGTCCCAGTTTAACTTCTTTTCTCTCAAGCAAGATATGCACAACGGACAACGTCCCATGCCCACACAACTTCACTTCCACATCTGGGGTAAACCAACGCAAGTTCATATCAGAGCGACAAAGAAATGCGGTTTCTGATAATGCCATTTCTTTTGCTATGGCACGCATGACGTCTTCGGATAGCGGTGAGTCGGTAATACATACCCCCGCAGGGTTACCTTTAAAAGGCTCGGAGGTAAAAGCATCTACCTGATAAATATCCAGTTCCAACCTTTTCTCCTTGAGTACTGCGTTACACTAGTCAAGTAGTCTAACATCGCTTTACTCTAATTTGAGTTTCAATGCGACAACGTTAAGCTAGTCTCATATATAACTAAGACAAAAGTCAGTAATCGCATTTAACTGACGCAAACGATTAACAAATTTGGTATATACACATTTTTGATCGGCACTTTTGGAAAGTTAATAATGGATGGCACTGAGATGACAAAGGCGTGTTTGCTGCCTAAGCGCTTTATCACGGCAATAATATTCTTGGTTTTGTTATCCCTATCCACCAGCAGCATTGCCAAAGAGACCTTAGTCATTACAAGAGGAGAAGGTAGCTGGCCTCCTTATGAGGTTCAACAAAATGGTGGGCTCACCGGTTTTCACATTGAGTTAATTAAAGCGGTTTCCAATACCAGTGGCATAGACGTTATTTTTGTTACCCTGCCGTGGCAACGCGCCGTTAAAACGGTTCAAGTAGGCAGAGCCGATGCTGTTACTTACATTGCCAAGAACGCTGAGCGCGAGAAGACCATTCATTTCTCAGAACACAATATATTATCTGGTACCGACCACCTGCTGATAAAAAATGCTGAGCGATTTGATCTAGAATTTAAAGGCAATATCCAAGATCTCGATAACCTTTCTGTGGTACACATTGCAGGCTATACCTTTGGGGACAATTTCGACAACAACTTACTTATCGAAAAGAATGGGGTCGAGAATGCAGCACAAGTAGTAGAACTTGTTGCCAAGAACCGCTATGACTTCGGAATTGTAAGCTTGACTGACCTAGATGGCATAGAAGATAAAACTCTGATGTCAGAAGTGGCGTTTCTAGATACACCGATCTACTCCACCACCGTCTATCTGGGTTTTACTAAAAAGCACGCCAATCAAGCGTTATTCGAAGTGTTTACCGAATCAATGCGCAAATTCAAGCTTACCCGAGAGTATGAACAGCTAAAGCGCAAATACGATCTCTAGCCGTAAGACTCATATAACTTCAAGATACGAGTTTCTGTAGGGCTAATCTCGCCCTAGAGAGCGAATATACTGCCCTGAAGTCACTTGGGTATAAATTGAATTAGAACTAATTTTTTAGCAATTTTGGCCAGTTGTTGTCTGCGCGAATTACATTTCCTGCGATATCCGCTTGCCATGTTTGCTGCACTGCTTTGTTGTAATTTAGGTACAGTTTCCCGTCGTGAATTCGCCAAGCATCAGGATCAATACTTGCTGTGTAGCCTTCTGCCACCGCCCAAGCACAGTAACCACCGTATTGAGGCGCATATTTTTCAGGTTCGGCTATAAAAGCGTTTAAGTTTTCTTGAGATGAAAAATACCATTTAGCATCATTCCAATGGTAAACATAGTCGCTGTCACCTTTAGTAGGTTTAGCATCAGTAAAATACGCTACGGGATCATAACCCTTAATCGCTTTACCAAAAAAATCACTGTAGACCGGTTCCAACGCAAAACTCGAAAACGCCACTCCCAACCACAAAAAGAAAACCATTAAAGTTTTATTCGCTACACTCATTTTGATTCCTGTATCTTGAGGTCACTTGAATATATCTAGACAGGAAGATGGCTTTGAAAATTTCACAATGAGTTCTGCACAATAAGATCTGAATCAGGTTTGCGTTTATCTAACGTGCAACGTCGTTGTCCAATCGCATAACATACTCTTCGACTTCTTCACCACGACCATTTGCGAAATCCTTGTTGCTATCGATGACGGTAAAATTGCATTTTTTCAGTACCTTCACTGACCCATGATTATCAATTACAACACGCGCATACATTGGACGTTTATCTACTGCTTGCAAAAACAGCTTAAGAGCTTCAGTGGCAACGCCTCTACCCCAAAACTCTTTGCCAATCCAATACGTCACTTCTAACTCACCATCTTGTGGGTAACACATGACATTGCCTGCAATTTCTCCATCCACGATAACGGCCTTTTTGACGATCTGATCATCACCCAAAATATGCTGCCATCGCTTATCAAATTGAGATTTATCACTTGGGTCATCACTAACAAACGCCGCCAATCGATTGGCTTCTGGATCCAGTTGTTGCTCAAAGAAAACACTAAGGTCTGAGTTTTTAATAGTACGAAGAGATACTGTCATAGACTTTCTACTTTTGATGAGGACAAACGTTAATAAAATTCTGCGTTACCGATATTTTTGACTTGATAGTCAAGGTATTGAGTTACCGCAGTATAGAGATTCTGGAGATTAATCTCTGACGAATAATGTATCGATTACAAAAATTCATTAACAGTTTCATGTGAAAACTTGAGAGCAATACCCAAATAACTCGGCCGCGCAATATCACTGATATTGAACGACCGAGAATGTGTTTAACGAAAGATTAGCGGTGAGCTTTTACTATGATGTCGCTTTGTATTCCTATCGAACCATTAACCAAGCACCGGGCGATGTTACATCGACACGAACGTCTGATTCGACGGCTTTATCCATCAACACTGAGACGGGCTCTAGAAACAACTCATAAGTAGAGTGATGAATTGGTAGTGTTCTTGAAGGTTTAATGGCGTCAATGGCTACCATAGTATCATTGGCATCCATCGCTATTTTGCCAAGAGGCCCAGTAACCCCAACACCACCAATATGCGGAATAAACAAATCAACTTTGCCGAATGGTTTAAGCGCCTTGAGAACGTCATCTGTTACAAACGAATCCCCTGTCCAATATACTGTTCTCGAATATTCTCCTTTTTCAAACTCTAACCAATAGCCATTTCCATCCCCCAAGAGAGGTAATAAATCTGGGTTTTCTGTGTGGAATGCGGGCAACGCCGTCAGCGTTACTTTGTAGCCATTCTCTTGATAGCTCCACGTTTCGCTCCAATCGACTAAGTGCTGCTTCTGGAACCCCAAATTGTTCAATAATTCTTGGTCAGCTCTCGGCGCTACAATCGGCAGTGACTTGTCTAACTCTTTTTGCGCTACTTGGTCGAAATGATCTTCATGGCTATGGCTTAACAAAATGGCATCCCAGTGCTCTGGGTTCATTTCTGGTAAAGACTGGAGGCGCTTGTGATACTTAACTTGTGGCCCAACGTTGACGTCAAAGTTCTCATTAGGGTCCGCCATTTTGTACGCCTTTTCCCCTTCTCCAAATGCTGGGTCCGTTATCAGTTGGATGTCTCCAAACTCAAATAATAGCGTTGATGCACCTAACCACTGAACATTCAAAGTATCTGCTTTCACACCACTTACCGCCGCCAGTGACAATAAACCCGCTGAAAATGTTTGTTTTAATTTAGTATTCATGATTTTTCCTCTCAATGATTTTGTCTACGAGGGCTAGAATACCGATTGGTTACTGTTAAACTAGATGGTCAAAATAAAACAAACTGTTTAGTATTTTTTGACAATATGACTCATTTAGATACGTTACGTACTTTCTGCCTATCCGCTGAACTCAGCAGTTTTTCGGCATGCGCAAGACAACTGAATGTGCCTAGAGCGACGGTAAGTAATAGGATTGCTCAACTAGAAGAATCTGTTCAAACACGTTTGTTTAAACGAAGTACACGTAAAATCGAGCTTACTTATGAAGGAAGTGCTTTCTACCAAGCGAGTCAAAAAGCACTCGAGTTATTGGATAGTTCAATCGATGAAATTCAAAATAAACGAGCGTTACAAGGGCATATTCGAATATCTGTGCCAGCTTTGATGCCCGACAATTCCTTGACCCTTTGGTTACAAGAGTTTGCTAGCCTACATCCTGATGTCAGCATGGAAATTCTTGCCTCAGATGACGTTAATAATTTCATCCACGATAATATTGATATTGCCATCCGAGGAAACGTTGTTGAGTCGCAAGATTTAGTCAGTCGCCCGTGGAGAACAATACCTATGTTATTTGTATCCTCTAACAAGGTTAACAAACAGCCCAGTATTCAAACCCAACCAATATTGGACCCTCTTAATCTATTACCAAAACCTAAGAGACAGCCGAACCTTTTCTCACGTGATATGTTGACCACTCTTCAACTTTGTTTGTCAGGAAATGACATTGCGTTGTTACCTAAGCCACTCGTTCAACCTTATATCGAAGACGAAAAGTTAGCCATTATTCCTACAGAAGCTGAAGATGAACTCAATCTCAATATGTTTTTGGTTTTCGAAGCATGGCCACTGCTGTCACCTGCAACACGAGCGTTAATTCAATTTTTGCAAGACGCTATTGGGTGTATTCCAACAAGTACACCAGATTAAGAGTGACAGACTCTTGAAAGTCAGCTCAACTCTATTTTTCGTCCATCTGGGTCGACGGTGACATAAATGGTTGAGCCATCATATTGATAGGTACTTTGAATACCGACTTTCTGAGTGACAGATTCAATATCCGCTATTGAAAAACCAAGACGGTTGTTGTCTTGCGGTGCTTGCCCTTGATTAGGATACAGCTCTAACACCATTCCATTAAACTCGCTAGAATAATGTCTTGGCCCTTCACCGTGTTTTTCTTCTATAAAGTCTAAGCCTAAGTCAGTGTAAAACTGTTTGCTGACCTCGATATTCTGACAACGTAGAACAAGTAATGAGAGTTTCATTTTTTCTCCATCGAATACCTAACATTAAGTTTTTACTACTAAAAATTGATAATTTAAATCAGAGATTAAAATAGCTAAAAACCCTTTTTTAAAAGGTTTCTCACTCTAGCTTTGACTGAAGCAGGTTCTGTTAAAAGTGCTTGTTTTAATAATTCGAGAACTTCAATTTGTAATTCAGGATTCCGAACAGAAAGTTCATATAAGCCGTTATAACACCATGCTTTAACCAACTTATTAGTATCCGACATTCCATCTCGTAAAAATGGTTCAATGATCTGGCGTAATTCGGGAGAAATATCAAATCTAGACAATATTTGTAGTATATGTAGCTTTGTTTCCCAGTCTTGAGAATGTGGTAACTGAGTTAACAAAGTATTCCCTTGTTGATTGGTAAGTTGACCACCATTTTCAATATGATGTTTGATTAACCAGGAACTGCCTGCACTTAATGCTTCATCCATACATAAGATGAGTAAATCAGAGACAAAGCTAGGTTCAGTACTGTAATTTTCGTAAATTTTTGAGATGTCCGCAACCGATTTACCATCCCATTGGCCAAGGTCATGGCGTAGTTCTTTCATTCAAACAAGACTCGTGTTTATTCTGATTGGGAGTTCAAACCCATGTTTCAACCGTTATATCTGGCCAGCGTTTTTGGTAACTCTTGACCATATTGCAATAGTTTTCCTTGCTCATGACTTGACGATTTGGCTTAACCTTTTTATCAAATGCATCTTCCAATCCATAAGGAGCGTAAATCTCGATTTGTTGATTTTCATTGAGTCGGAAACCAATAGCAAATGCCGAAAGCCAAGAGTCGATTCCTTGCTCTACTCGTGAATATGGGGAAATCTCTCGACCAAATTTCTTGGGGAACCACTCATGTACTGTTGCTTGATTGACAACATCAATTGGGATTGGGTGTGTCACCAACCTTTGTATTTGTCCCCTAAAGGACTCTTCACTTTTTATAGTATCTTTATCAAAGTAAACAATATCAATGTCTTTGATATTATTCAGAGCAGGTTCTCCTGTCAGTGTATTCCAAATCAACTGTGTGACTGAACCACCAGCGATGAAATAGTTGGGGAGGCCAACTTCGTTACAGGCAATAGCAGTTTCTATTAACTCTGGAGTGCGTTTTACTAATTTCTTTAGTTCTATTTCCACGATAAACCCATAATGTATTTTAAATCAATACAACACATCACTATAAATCTTCATCGAATTTATAAGCAATGTCATCCACGTAGCATACTTGAGTTAAAATTGCTCGTTTATACACAAATACCCCGAGTTTAGAATTAGTTAATCGCCTAACACCCAAAGAGCTCCGTAGTAGAGTTGTCAAACTAGCAGCAGAAGTTGTGGCTCATTATTCTGATTGTTCACCATGTATCTAATCTAATCCTTGAATCAAAGTAGTAGGAAATGCATACGAAATTCTTCAAGATACCTTTCCAATTAAAATGCCAAACTAAGCCGCAGCCTACCTAAAAAATGGTATTCAACCAAGATAAAATACTTACCACATAACAATCACTTATAGGAAATTACTCATTAAACCCAAATTAGTTAGAAATTTAACCATTGACCATGGTTAGAAATCTAACTACATTATTTGCCATTGAGTATTCAATCTAACTGACTGATTAAACTAAACACGTTTTTTGGGAGAACATTATGACTTTTCTTACCCGTTTTTTTGCTGTAGTTGGCTTGGCGTCTTTACTTCTTTTTTCATACGGCATGTTTTTAGATATCCAAGCCATGGATGAAACGGAAGGTGGCTATGAAGCACCATTTGTTGGCGTAACTGGTGAAACTCTTGATTGGCACAATATGGATATTACTAAGACTGGAGTGGTACAGCGCGGGCATGTAGTGAACTTTATCGTCAATGCCACTACAGGCATGATTTCACTAGAAATATTAGGATTAGAATTTGAAGCACGCCCTCTATCTGAAAGAGCGATTGTGGTCCACAAGCCAAGAGAAGCCTTTATCGAGCTCGGTTTTGATCCGCAGTTCTAATAAGAAGATGTATTTAAGTAGCACTCCAATTTCCTCATTAAGGGGAAGTTGGAACTACTGAAAATTAAGTATTACCATTTAGAATGCTTGGAAAGTAACACCTAATCTGAGTCACATTCAGCCTGTGCAAGAGTACTTATATAATACCCTCCAAGAAACATCATCAGCACAATAGAAACAAAGAACACAATCCAAAAATTCATCCAACCCATGAAATAGAGAACATTTAAGAGAAGAACTGGTAGTACAGTCCCTGCCAGTTTAAGTGCAAACTTGTTCTTATAAAGTAATGATTTACTTACAGTGTTAATTATAAAATTTATCAAAAGTAAACAAAAAGCCACTCCAGACACACCAGGTGTGAACCAATCACCTCCAATTATAGAGTTTGAAATATAGTTTTCAGAACTCAAATACATCATTACTGGACTAATTAATGGAATGATATTCTCTTTCTGAATGTACCACGACCAGTGACCTTTTTTGCTCTCACCTGATGTGATTGAATAAATAAATACAGGCAATAGTAGAAAAGCGGCAACTAACCCTAAAGCAATAATCAACGCGTAGACCACTTTTCATCCTTGATTGTCATATTCAAATTAATAGCCATTTGTTAATACGGGTTGTTAAGCGAAAGACTTTCGAACCGATTAAAACATAACAATACAAAACAAATACATTTCTATTTATTGAGCAAGAGTTATGTCGCAAAAAAACGCCACCTGAAATTAGGTGGCGTCTTGTTTGTTCGGCTTAACAGCAAAGCTTTATACTATCGGACGTTGACCACGATTAATCAGTTTCATCAACACATTATCAGCAGCGTCACCAGCAACACCTGCTAACTTATCGGTGATTTTCTTCTTCTCAACGTAACGAATAGACAGCACGGTTTTCTCTTTACACGCTTCTACGACTAAATCATCTGAGGTTTTGATTTCGTCAACAAGACCTAGCTCTTTCGCTTGGGTACCAAACCAATGTTCACCTGTCGCGACTTTACTGAGATCTAAATCAGGACGATGCTCGGCAACAAACGTCTTGAACAAGGTATGCGTTTCTTCCAGTTCTTCTTTGAACTTTTCACGTGCCTTATCGGTATTTTCACCAAACATGGTTAACGTACGTTTGTATTCACCTGCCGTTAACTGCTCAAATTCAATATCATTTTTCTTGAGTAGTTTATTGAAGTTAGGAAGCTGAGCAATCACACCAATTGACCCTACGATTGCAAACGGTGCTGAGACAATTTTGTCAGCAATACAGGCCATCATGTAACCACCGCTCGCGGCTACCTTATCAACGGAGATCGTTAGTGGCAGTCCAGCGGCTTTAATGCGGTCAAGTTGTGAAGACGCCAATCCGTAACCATGAACCATGCCGCCACCAGATTCCAAACGCAGCAGAACTTCATCACCTTCTTTCGCAACCGCCAAAACGGCCGTAACTTCTTCACGAAGTGATGCCACTTCTTTTGCATCAATACTGCCATTAAAGTCCAGCACAAATACGTGAGGTTCACGCTTATCATCAAGTTCGCCTGATTTTGCCGCTTTTTTGGTTTCTTTTTCTGTGGCTTTACGTTTTTCTTTTTCGCTTTTTTTCTCTGCCTTATCACGGGCTTTGAGGAAAGATTCATCGTGTAGATGACTTTCAAGATGGTGAACTGTGTCTTTGTGTTGTTCGGTTAAATCGGTAATTTCTAACTGGCCTTTTGCACCACCAGCCCCTTTACCACTTAAGCCTTTAACAATGACTAGCACCGCAATTATTGCGATCACAAAAGTCACAATCTTGGCCAAAAACAGGCCGTATTCCCATAAAAATTCCAATGTCTTATCCCCTGACGTTTGAATTGGTGTATTGTAACCATCTTGTCACGAAGAATTAAAGCATTACAAAGGATACTAGGGTGGATTATTCTGTTTCATCTGATGCCTTGAAAGATAAGGTTATTTTGGTCACAGGTGCCGGTGATGGCATTGGTAAGCAAGCAGCACTTAGCTACGCAGAGCACGGAGCCACCGTTGTTCTTTTGGGACGAACCGTTTCCAAGCTAGAAGCGGTCTACGACGAGATCGAATCTGCTGGATACCCTCAACCAGCCATCATTCCACTCGACATGAAAGGTGCAACCAAGCAGAACTATATCGATATGGTAGAAACCATTGAAGATCAATTTGGTCGTTTGGATGGCGTACTACACAACGCCAGTATTCTTGGTGTGATCAGTCCCTTTGATCAAATTGAAGAAGACGTTTATGACGATGTCATGCAAGTCAACGTCAAAGCCCAGTTTTTACTGACTCAAGCGGTACTACCATTGTTGAAAAAATCCGACGATGCCCGTTTAGTCTTTACCTCTTCCGGTGTTGGTAACAAAGGCCGCGCTTTCTGGGGCGCTTACTCTATGTCTAAGTTTGCCACTGAAGGTATGATGGAAATCCTTGCCGATGAGCTCAGCGACACCAATGTCAAAGTCAATGCGATTAACCCCGGTGGTACTCGCACTTCGATGCGCGCTTCTGCTTTCCCTGCCGAAAATGCGGATCTTTTGAAAACACCGAAAGATATCATTCCCTTATACCTGTATTTGATGGCACCAGAAGGAATTGATGTGAACGGCCAGTGTATCAACGCCCAGCCTAAATAATTACTCGCGATTATTTTTTCATATTTTAATTCAACGCCTTGCTAACACAGCAAGGCGTTTTTTATGGTGATTTGTTTTTCCCTCTTGCAGCTCGATAGGTTTTAAATATACTGTATATATATACAGGATATTTGTTATGTATGAACTGATAGAGCACTTAAAAAACAAGCAATGGCTATGGCAAGGATCCCAATGCGAAGCAAAAGGATCCTCTTCCAGTACTGGATATCACGAGCTGGATGAACACCTTACTGGCGGTTTTCCCGAATTCGGTGTGGTTGAGATACATTCTCCTATTGGCATTGGAGAACTGCGCTTACTGCTGCCCCATATTCAGCATAATCAAGGCGAGCGCCTTATGGTGTTTATCCAACCGCCGGGACAAGTTTGCGCGGAGTTTTTAGTCCACCACAAACTCAACCCAAGACTCACCTTAATCCTTCATCCTGAAAATGAGCAGCAAGCACTATGGGCCGCTGAGCAATGCTTAAAAAGTGGCGCATGTAGTCACGTACTATTGTGGAATTCTGAATTGGAGATTCACCAGGCCCGACGTTTACAAGTAGCCAGTGAGACTGGGCAAGCACTGCACTTTGTATTTGCTAGCCAGAGCCAATCACTGTTTTCTCTGCCAGTTAGTCTGAGCTTGTCGTTACAACCTCATCAGTTCGGTTTGCAGGCACAGATTCGCAAACGCAAAGGCGGCTGGAAACGAGGTCAATTCACCATAGACATGCGTTCACTCTGGCCAAGCTTATGCCTAGAGCCTAAAACCATTGAGCCTGATCTTGAGCTTGACCACTCCACGCCTATTCACGCCGGGTTTAGCAATGTGGTGTCTTTCCCCATGAGAAAGCAGGGCTAGCGTATGGCGCTGTGGTTGTATCTTCACTTTCCTTATTTACAGCTTGATACTTACTTTCGAGCTGAGCCCAAGTGTGGTTCTCAAGATCAACTCGATACAACCAGTACAGATCCACAAGTACATACGCAGTCAGAAGATACCGCTAAAGAACACCCGCTTGTGATTATTGATGGCAAAGCGCATCAAGTTAAGCAAATGAATAGCCCAGCTCAACAGCAAGGAATTCAACTTGGTATGGGGCTAGGCAGCGCCTCCGCTTTATGTACTGAACTACAAGTGCATGCCTACGATGAACAACATGAATTACACGCACTACAAGAAATCGCCCAATGGCTGTATTTGGTCACGTCTGATATTTGCCTTGAGCCACCCAATGGCTTGATTTTAAAAGTTTCAGATATGCTAACCCTATACGGAGGGTTGGCCGATTACTGGCAGACTTTGCAAGCTCATCTTGCTCACCGCGAAGTGCGTTATCACTTCTCGACTGGATTTTCCCCTTACTGCGCCATGTTACTTGCCAAGTCAGGGCGCGATGTTTTATGTGAAGATAAAGACCAGCTCAAAACATGGCTAGGCAATTACCCGATTCAAGCAACCGAACTAAGCAAAAAACACCAAGATGCCTTAACCCGTGTAGGGATTAATACGTTAAATGAGCTGCTCGCACTGCCGATGCAAGATATCGCAAGGCGCTTTGATATTGACCTAGTGAACTATATTGGTCGGTTAATGGGGCAATTTAAACATCCACTGATATTTTCACGCCCCCCAGAGCAGTTCCAAAGCCATTTGCCTCTATTGTATGAACTCGATAACGTGCAATGGCTGGAAAAGCCGTTATCTAAGTTACTGAAAAAAGCCGAGGCCTTTCTCACTCTGCGTAACCAAGTCGCCTATGAATTTACGTTAACTCTGCATTTACGTGAGCAAGATGATGGCGTCGTCTTCACTTCTGCCAGTGGTGACTATTTGGCCCAGCGCTGGATGACGTTATGCCAACTCACTATGGAATCACTCACCCTCAAAGCAGCCGTACAAAGCTTGACCTTAACTCTAACTCGCAGTGGTCCTTTAGAGTCCACCAGCCTAGATATGTTTTCAGGTCGACAAGGACAACAAACACCACTCGAGTTAATTGGTTTACTGCAAGCTAAAATGGGCACAGAACGAGTCAGCCAAACTTTAATGGCAAACGACCCCAGACCTGAACTCGGGTCAATTGCCGCCAATCCTGCTATTGAGCTTCAGCAATCCCCCCACTCTTGCACGCTATCCACTCGACTGCGCCCAAGCATGTTGCTCAATGAGCCACAACCATTGCAGCACAAGGTGTCGATTATTCGAGGGCCAGAACGCATCAGCACCGGCTGGTGGGATGGTAAAGACATGACTCGTGACTACTATATTGCCCGCGCACAAAATGGCGAATGGTTATGGATCTTTCGCAATCAAGCTAAAAAGTGGTTCCTGCATGGCCAGTTCTGCTAAGCCTGCGGTGACGGTGTGATCGCCATGAGCTATGCCGAGCTGTTTTGCCAAAGTAATTTCTCATTTCTCACCGGCGCGTCTCACGCCGAGGAGTTAATAACTCAAGCCAACTTTCTTCGTTATGATGCACTCGCCATCACAGATGAGTGCTCTGTTGCGGGCGTAGTGCGTGCTTACACAGCGAAAAAATCGCAAAAGCTCAATACCAAGCTGATTGTCGGCAGCATGATGCACCTCAATAGCGAGTGCCAATTGGTGTTGCTGTGCCCCACTCGTCAAGCCTATGGCGAACTGTGTCGCGTCATCACCAATGCAAGAAGACGCGCCGATAAAGGTGAGTACAAAGTCTCAGAGTGGGATATTTGGTCACTAAAACACTGTTTGGTCATTTGGTTGCCCAGCTATCAAAAATCCGACCAACACTGGGGAGCATGGCTGACAAAAAATCACCACGGTCGACTCTGGATTGGTGTTCAACGACACTTACAAGCGAACGACCAAGATTTTCTAGATCATTGTAAGCTTTTAGCACGAGAACTGACCTTACCTATTACCGCTTGTGGTGGGGTGTTAATGCACACCGCGACTCGCCAACCTTTGCAACATGTACTGACTGCCATTAATCAGGGCAAGCCTGTTCATCAACTTGGTCATCATCTACTTAATAATACCGAGCGCACGTTGCGCAGTTTACCCAAGCTGAACAAAGTATTTCCTCAAAAATGGTTAGAAGAAAGCGTTCATATCGCGAACTTGTGTGAGTTTTGCTTGAGTAAGCTGCAATACGAATACCCCAGCGAATTGATTCCTAATGGAGAAACACCAAATAGTTACTTGCGTAAGCTGGTCGAAATTGGCAAAAAGCGCCGCTTCCCTACAGGTGTGCCTAGTACTATCAATGACACCATAGAAAAAGAGCTGGCATTGATTGAAGAGCTCAATTATCCCTTCTTCTTTTTAACCATCCACGACATCGTGATGTTTGCCAAGCAGCAAGGTATTTTGTATCAAGGTCGCGGCTCCGCTGCCAATTCTGTGGTGTGTTATTGCTTAGAGATCACCGCAGTCGATCCAAGACAAATCTCTGTATTGTTTGAACGTTTCATTAGCAAAGAGCGCGATGAGCCGCCCGATATCGACGTCGATTTTGAACACGAACGGCGTGAAGAAGTTATCCAATACATTTACCAAAAATACGGTCGAGAGCGTGCCGCACTGGCCGCTACTGTCATCAGCTACCGTTTTAAAAGTGCGGTACGCGATGTAGGTAAAGCGTTAGGCATAGAAGAAACTCAGCTCGATTACTTCATTAAAAATGTTAATCGACGCGATCGCTCTCTTGGTTGGCAAGCTCAAATTGTAGAATTGGGGCTGCAACCTAATTCGCTCAAAGGACAGCAATTTATTGACTTAGTTAACGAGATTCTGGGCTTTCCTCGTCACTTGTCTCAACACGTCGGTGGTTTTGTTATTTCTTCTGGTCCGCTTTACGAGCTTGTGCCCGTTGAGAATGCCACCATGCCTGATAGAACCGTGATTCAGTGGGACAAAGACGATCTAGAAAGTCTTGGATTATTGAAGGTAGATGTCTTAGCACTGGGAATGCTGACCGCCATTCGCAAATGTTTTTCGCTAGTCAAACAGTGGCATCAGCGAGAGCTATCCATTGCTCAAATCACGCGAATGCAAGATGACCCAAACGTCTACGCCATGCTACAAAATGCCGATACAGTGGGAGTGTTTCAAATTGAATCACGAGCACAAATGAGCATGTTACCGCGGCTAAAACCGGCTTGTTATTACGATCTGGTGATTCAGATTGCCATTGTGCGCCCCGGTCCGATTCAAGGCGATATGGTGCACCCCTTTCTTAAACGGCGTAATGGCATAGAACCTGTCAGTTATCCCTCTGAAGAAGTGAAAGATGTCTTGTCTCGCACCATGGGCGTCCCTATTTTTCAAGAACAAGTGATTAAACTCGCCATGGTCGCAGCAGGTTTTACAGGTGGTGAAGCCGACCAATTACGCCGCGCAATGGCCGCATGGAAAAAAAATGGCGACCTAGCCAAGTTTCGTCACAAACTCATTGATGGCATGACCCAGCGCGGCTACCCAGAAAGTTTTGCCAAACAGCTATTTGATCAAATTTGTGGTTTTGGTGAATACGGTTTTCCTGAAAGTCATTCAGCATCATTTGCTGTTCTGGCCTATTGTTCCGCATGGCTGAAGTACTATTATCCCGAAGCGTTTTATACGTCCTTGCTTAATAGCTTACCCATGGGCTTTTACAGTCCCTCTCAGTTATTGCAAGATGCACAGCGCCACGGTTTGTGTATCCTCCCCGTCTGCGTTAATCAGTCTCAGTACGATCACATCATCGTAAGTCACAGTAATAAGCTGGCTGTTCAGCTTGGGCTTCGCATTGTCAAAGGGCTTTCTAAAGACGGAATTAAGCACTTGCTGCATGCCAGACCAAAAGCGGGCTTCTCCAACACTCAATCACTCAAACATATCGGTTTAAATCGCAAGGATTTGGAAGCGCTCGCTTCGGCTAATGCGATGCGTACTTTGAGCCATAACCGCTTTCAAACAAGATGGCAGATGATGGATAACCTAGATGATTTGCCTTTATTTCAGCAACACGAGCAAGATTCAACCGCAACCCAATCACTCAATGAACCGCTACCTTCATCCAGTCATACGTCGGTGATTACTCAGCCTTCCAACATACAAGACATGTTGGAAGATTATACTTCCACCGGGGTATCACTGGGGCATCACCCTATTGGCCTATTAGATAAAGCGGGCCGATTAGGACGATTTACCCGCCATCAAGATTTGCATACTGTGCCCCATCAGTCTCTTATTACCGTGATTGGCGTTGTCACCGGAAAACAATCACCGGGTACCGCTGCAGGCGTAACGTTTTTTACTTTAGAGGACGACACTGGGAATATTAACGTGGTGGTATGGGGGGCAACAGCACGGGCGCAAAAAAAAGCGTATCTGACCGCCAAGGTGCTAAAAGTAAAAGGAATCTTGGAACGCGAAGGAAAAGTCACACATGTAATTGCAGGCAAAATGATTGACCTCACTCATGAGCTAGAAGGCTTAAAAACAGACTCGAGGGAATTTCATTAGTAGGCTGAAATTAGAGGATTAGTCCGACATTGCGCTTTCGATTTAGTTTAGAAAGAGCTAAAGCCAATGCGATTTTTACTACAAGTCGACCGAGCTAGCCGAAAGGCGAACAAAATAAAGAGAGTGGCCATCATGTCACGAAGAGGAGAAGACGGAAAAAAAGACGTTAGAGTATCGATAAAACATTGATAAGACAGGTATGACTGGCTTCTCCAACCGGACTCGGGATTTAACGCTGGCTGCGCAGCGCTTAATCCTTATTTGTTAGTTGCCTGACGACGAAGCCATTTAGTAGTGGTAACGACACGAAATTATTGTGATTGCTTGATCATCTACGGCATAAACAAGCCTATTTGTGTCATCAATACGACGAGACCAAAAACCAGATAGGTTTTCTTTTAGTGGCTCAGGTTTACCAATGCCCTCAAATGGAGAGCGTTTAACATCGTTAATAAGCTTATTAATGCGTTTTAGGGTTTTCTTATCTTGAGTTTGCCAGTACAGGTAATCATCCCAAGCATCGTCAGTCCAAGATAGTAAACGTTGACTACTACTCATCAATTAACTCTCGTGCTGTTGCCTTACCAGCACGATACTGCGCTATTGAACGATTTAAATGCTCCGCATTTTGAGGCGAGCGAAGTAAGTGAACTGTTTCCATTAGGCTATTGTAATAGTCTAGGGACATAACAACTGCATCTTCAGAGTCACGGCGAGTAATTATAGTTGTGTCAGCATCATTCACGACACCATCTAAAACCGCTTTGAGACTATTTCTAGCTTCAGTAAAAGATACGATTCTCATAAGAACCTCCACATGTTCATTTAATTGAACAAGTATAATCTAGCGACTTCAACTTGTACAGTTAGTTGAACATACGATACTCACTAGGCAACTAAATCACTGCAAATCTAAGCCGATTCTCAACAAACCCCAAACTGACGTTAGTGTGTGGAGATTTTGCAAACGCACGCATTGGAGCACATTGGAGTGGCTGTCCTCACATTGCTTCGGCTGATGAAGGCAACTAAATCGCTGCAAATCTAAGCCGATTCTCAACAATTCCCAAACTGACGTTGGATGTGGAGATATTGCAAACGCTCACATTGGAGTGGCTGTCCTCATATTGTTTTCATGTGTGTTTTGTTGACTATAAAAAAAACCATGTTATATTGCTCGTATCAGTGGCGCGATGTTGGTCAGCTACCTCGAAAAAGTCGTTGTAGTGATGGGGTTCAATTCCCCTCTTGCCTCCCACTAGATTCCCTTAGCTTTAGCGCCCAAATCCCTTAGTTTTGTTTTCATATCAGCGTCGACTACGATGTAATCTAAATTTTTTGCCTTTAAGAGATTCTCTGCTTTAACATACAAAGCACCCTTTAAATTTGCATTTCTGAGATTTGCGTTTTCAAAGTTTGCCTCTCGTAGATTACAGCCTTTAAAAATTGCATTTTGTAGGTCTGTGTTCATAAAGCGCGCTCTCTCTAGGTTCGAGTTGGAGAAATCAACTCCCTGAACCTTGGAGTTGATAAATACAGCCTTTTTCATTTCACAACTTATAAACTTTGTTGATTTAATCTCTGCTTCAGAAAAATCCGCTCGAAAGAGTGAAGTTCCAATAAAGTCTGTACCGCTAATCGAAGAACCGACAGTTTTAAGATGATTTAAGTTAGAACCATCTGAGTGCAAACCTTTAATTCTTACTTTGGTGATTATCAACTCTTCCACATTGAAAGTCATTACACCTAAATTATTCAGCCGGTGAATCATACCAACTTTTCGATGATTAACTTCTGGTAAATCTAGGTAAGACATATCACTCAACTCATTGAGCATAGACTTTTTTTCATTGTAGGTTGTTCGTCTTGTATCTAGCCAAACAACGATAACACCGATAATTAGAATATCAAAAACCATCCCGTGAGCTTCGACTAGAACATTTTCCCAGAAATCTTTGTTATATATACCTAACGTAGTATCGGGGAAAATATTGCCACTAACAAACTCCCAGCATGATGTAATAAATACGACCATGAATAAGGTTGTTAAAAACAGGAATGTGACTGCCCTAAGGGGAGTTTTATTAATTAACTTTATCATTCTCGAATGATATTCCATTAACACAAATAACAATTATTCAAAGACGAAATTTCCAACTAATCCGTCCACAGGCATCGTTTTGGGCTTGTGGATACCTCCCTCAGACTAGCATATAAGACCATGAAATACATAAAGTTATCATTCACTCACGTTAGAGTGTAGTCGCAAAATCGCTACACATTTCAAAACAAAGTGGACATCACATTGGAGTGGCTGTCCTCATATCGGCTGGTACATTTGTTAGTGTTTTTTATTATGCCGCCAACAATTAAGCTCATTATCTCCGATAAGAGCATAAACTAGGCACTCTTCTTGACTAGGAAATTTAACGTAACCAGGATAAATTATGCCACGTTCTTGATTAACAAACGAATAAAAGCCTTTAGTTGGATAATTGGAAAGACAGTAATCTCCATCATAAGTTTTAAGCTCTGTATAAATATGCTTGACCTTGTGCAAATGATTAATTATGTCTTTCTTAAGGTAATCATCATTCTTTAGCAAGAAAACAAAATCATCTTGGTTTTTTAAGGAGTACTTTTCAATTACATGCGATAGAAATGGGTTGTAATAAGGGTTTTTCGATGTCCTCTCCGCATAAATAAGGCATTCTCCATAAGATTTGAAAATATTCTTATCGTATATCTTTCCATTTTCTTGGTATTTGTAGGTGCTTTCACCGCTAGCAGCATTATGTTTAATACAAAAAATACCATCATCAAAAGACTCTACTATTTTAAACTGTCGTATTGTTACTAGGTAATCAAGAAGCTCAACCTTAATTTCATGATGATTATTTAGTGCGTTAATTAGCTCTTTTTCGGAGGCCAAATTATAAGTTTGCAATAAATGATCTATAAATTTAAATGGATATGACTTTTCCATTGATACTCTTTAGCCGCAAGGGCACTAACGAATGACATGGATTCCCCCTCCCGAGGTTCTACCACACTCAAGTGGTACTTATTAGCACTGGCGGCACCATGTCTGATTATTCATTTTTTGGCGGTATCGACTTAGCTAAAAAACACTTTAGTATTCATGTCGTTGACTCTAAAGGGAAAGTGGCGCTGCATAAATCTGTCACTCACTCTAAACTACTGAACACAATAGCAAATATGCCAGCCATGCGTATAGGACTCGAAGCGTGTGGCGGTGCAATTTATTGAGCTAGAACACTCGATAAGTTAGGACACGATATTTGTATTATGAAAGGCAGAGGCATTGGTCCACAAACAGCAACCGCCATTGTACAAAAAAGCCTCGTGTTAACGAGGCTTGATAATAGAATTCCGCAAAGGTTATTTGTGGCCTAGCACTTCACGCAATCTGTCCTGCGCCACTTCCACCAGCAAATCCGGTTGGAACTTGGAGATAAATCGGTCACAACCTACTTTCTTCACCATGGCTTCGTTAAAGTTGCCACTCAATGAGGTGTTCAGGGTAATGTGCAATTTAGCCATACGGGGATCATTACGGATTTCATAGGTGAGCTTATAGCCGTCCATTTCCGGCATTTCCGCATCCGTGATTACTTGTAACAGCTCTTTATGGATGTCTTTGCCTTCATCGGCCCACGATTTCAGTAAATTCAAAGCTTCAAGGCCATCGCGACATTCAATAATATTGAGTCCGAGTTGAGACAAGGTTCCCTTCACTTGGTTACGCGCTGTTGATGAGTCATCGACAATCAAGACATTACGTCCCACCATCTCGTTCATCAAATCGTGGTCCAGTACTTCTTCTGAAATACTCACATCGTACTCGACAATTTCTGCCAAGACTTTCTCTACATCAATGATCTCAACGATGCGGCTACCTTCACTGTCTTTGAGCTCAGTGATGGCGGTCAAGTAGTTCGCTCTACCTGCTGTTTTAGGGGGTGGTTGAATCTCGGTCCATGCCGTGTTGACGATATTATTGACATGACCGACCAAAAAACCCTGAACGGAGCGATTGTACTCAGTAATAATCAGGTTCTCTTCCGGCTCTTCCAACCGCGTTGGCGGAAATCCAATGGCTTGGCGCAGGTCAATTACCGGCACTGATTGCCCACGAAGGGAGGCAACGCCAACAATATGATAGTGAGCACCTGGGAGCTTAGTAAGCGGTGGGACTTTAATGACTTCTCGAACTTTAAAGACGTTGATGGCAAAAACTTGGCGGCTGTTTAGTGAAAACAACAGCAGCTCGAGTCGATTCTCACCGACCAAGTTTGTACGCTGATCAACCGTGCTCAACACTCCGGACATAGATGTTCTCGAATTTATTGGTTTTTATAAAAAATAGCCTATGGGAGTAAACTAGGACAGAAAAACTCTAACTCTATTCGGCTATACCCAAACTAGAAACCAGCAGAAACACTGTAAACTCCACGGTAACTAATCAATTAATCTATCTATAAACAACAAATTAGCATGTTAAAACACTTAAAAAGTGCCAAGCACATTAAACGATAAAATAATGATCCAGTTCACATCGAGATAGCAAACTGTGAGCCAAAAGTGGCGAAAGCCTTGTGTTAGCCTTCCACAACTTTCATTAACAATGAGCCATCGTAAAGTGCCTGTTTGATCAATGCCGCACCAGGCATGGTTGCCTGTTTATAAAAGCGCGATTCCCCAATTTCCAAATCTTGTTGGTAAAAGGGAAGACATTGTTTCTTAACTTGTTCTTTAACGACGGGGTAGAGAATATCTTTAGCCTGATTGATAACGCCACCAATCAATACCTTTTCTGGGTTAAAGATATTGGTAATCATAGCGATTGCTGAGCCGAGGTGGACACCTAAGCGCTCAATGGCTTCTACACAGACATGGTCTCCATTTACCGCGGCGTCACACACATCTTCGATTGAAAACTCTTCGCTGTCAGACAAAATACAATCTTCGCCTTGAGCAATGCGATGTGCCACTTCGTTGCGCACCGCTTGAGAGCTCGCTAGAGACTCTAGCGTGCAAGGTTTGTCATCGTGGCAAGGGTGGCCGTTTGGATCGACTTGTACGTGTCCCATCTCACCGATATTGCCATTTCGGCCCAATAACACTCGACCATCAATGATAATACCTGCGCCTAATCCGTGGTGAATCGACATCAAGATAGAATTATCACAATCCTGCGAGTGACCGAACAAACGTTCCGCCAAGGCCCATGCGCGGGTATCGTTGGCCACAAAAACGGGCAGACCTGTCGCTTTAAAAATTTCAGGGCCTAATGCTAGGTTCTCAACGTTGTAGTGTGGCATTTTTAATACCACACCTTTTTCAGAATTCACTAGACCTGGAAGCGTAATCGCAATACTGGTGACACGGTCGAGCTGCTCAGCATAAGTTTGGAAAAACTCATCAATTTCATGCAGTAAACGAGCTAAGACGTCTTCCTGATCAATTTCATGAATGTCGATTTTGGTATCAATCAGAACGTCGCCGCCTAGCTCGTGCAACGCAATCGTCAGATAGCCGCGTCCAAGACGCATAGAGAGGAATTGCCAGCCTTGGTGGTTAACCTGTAAACCCACGGCCGGGCGACCACGAGTTGTCGCTTCTTGAACCGTGGTTTCATGTATTAGATGAGCATCGATCAATTCACGAGTTATCTTGGTGATACTGGCTGGCGCAAGTTCACTTTCTTTTGATAAATCGATACGCGAAATCGGCCCGCGCTTGTCGATGAGTTTGTAGACTCGGCCTGCGTTGACTTGCTTGATGTGGTCAATGTGACCAGGTTGAGCCATGTACATGAGAGGTTCCATAAAAACTTAACAATTAATTTTTTTACTTTGCGAAGTAATTGTGAAGTCTTTTGAACTTTACCCGTGACAACCATCACGGGAATTTCCAAAGAAATGGGCGCTGCATCCATAGTGACGAAAATCTCAACAAAGCCGTTGTTCACAAAACCAGAGTTTCACTTAACAAGAAGTTTTTATTTCCCGCGAGATATTAGTAGGTTAAGTAATCAACTTATCTGTGTTCCATCATTTTTGCTTCGCGCGGCATATACTGAAACAAAACACGCAAAAACTTTACACATAGCACTACTAGCTTACTGAAAAGAACCAAACTAAAAGGCACGATCACATTTAGATTCAGATACAGCACACCATTTATGCATTTAGGAGATTGTTTATGACAGCAAAACCAAGACGCACCAAAATCGTTACCACTCTGGGGCCATCCACGGATAAAGAAGGCATCTTAGAGGCCATTATTGAAGCTGGTGCCAATGTTGTCAGAATGAATTTCTCCCACGGAACACCCGAAGATCATCAACGTAGAGCATCTCAAGTTCGCACTCTGGCGGCCAAGCACAAACGTCAAGTGGCGATATTGGGTGACTTGCAAGGTCCGAAAATCCGCGTTGCCCGTTTTAAAAATGGCAGCGAACAACTCAAACCGGGGCAACCTTTTATCCTTGATTGCCAACTAGCTGACGATGACGGGGACGCCAACCAAGTTGGTTTGGACTATAAAGCGCTGCCCAACGATGTGTCGGCGGGTGATGTTCTGCTGCTGGATGACGGACGCATCCAACTCACGGTGACCGGAGTTGAAAGCAACCGAGTGTTAACCAAGGTATTGATTGGTGGCAAACTGTCGAATAACAAGGGCATTAACAAAAAAGGCGGCGGCCTTTCTGCCGATGCCTTAACTGAAAAAGACAAAAACGATATTCTGCACGCGGCAAAAATTGGCGTAGATTACCTAGCCGTTTCTTTCCCTCGTAATGGCGAGGATATGAAGTATGCACGACGCCTTGCCACTGATGCAGGTCTTTCTGCCAAGCTAGTTGCTAAAGTTGAACGGGCAGAAACCGTCTCTTGTATTGAAAACATAGACGACATCATCGAAGCCTCAGATGCGGTCATGGTGGCAAGGGGTGATTTGGGGGTGGAAATTGGTGACCCTGAGCTGATTGGCGTTCAAAAACAATTGATCAAACGTGCAAGAGCACTTAATCGCGCGGTGATCACTGCAACCCAGATGATGGAATCCATGATGGATAATCCAATGCCGACTCGCGCAGAAGTGATGGATGTGGCTAACGCAGTGCTAGATGGCACCGATGCGGTAATGCTTTCTGGAGAAACCGCCGCCGGTAAATACCCTGTCGAAACCGTGAAATCTATGGCGGAGGTGTGTTTAGGCGCAGAGAAAATGGCCGCAATCAACCGCACAGGATTTTCAACTGACGCGGTCTTTGAAAATGGCGAAGAAGCGATTGCTATGTCGACTATGTTCGCCGCCAACCACATTCCAAATGTCCGTGCGATTTTAACGCTCACTGAATCCGGTAGAACCGCGCTTATGATGTCGCGAATTCGCTCTGGTATTCCTATCTATGCGCTGTCACGAAATGAAGATACGCTCAACCGCATGGCCTTGTATCGCGGTGTCTATCCTGTCTATTTTGACACTCAAGATATGCATGGAGTCAGTGTTGCCAAGAGTGCTTGCCAGCACCTCAAACAAGAGCGACTCCTAAAAGAAGGCGACCTAGTGCTGATCACCCAGGGTGATGTGATGGACGTGGTAGGCTCAACCAACTGCTTAAGAGTATTAGAAGCCTAGGGCTTAATGGCGAGAAGAGTTTAAGGGCGCAAAACTCAACAAAAAGTTTTCGCCCGCCTTTAGTCCCAACTGATAGTCGTATTCGAGATCGGCTTTGCTGCTCATCAATGAAGATGAGCAAAGCGGAACACTTGGGTGTATTTCTATCACAAAGCAATCGTCGGGTGGGCGGTTTAAAAAATCGGCCGTCAGTGAGTAAGTCTGCAAGTGAACCATCAATAAATCTGCCAATGAAGAATCAATTTCCATTCCCAGTAAATGACTGAGACGATAAACATCGTCTGCCCCAAATAGCCAACGACCACCGTTGATAAGCTGTGAGTTGTTCAGCGTTTCTTGGCTCTTTGATAATCGAGTCCGGATAAATTCCTGCCAGTCTTGTTTCCACTGATTCAATTGCGTATCCCAGCCAACTTGAAGTTGATTAAGAGACTCTCGATACCACTCAAGCTTTTGCGTACTGGAGGGGTGATGAACCAATTCAGATTCTATGGCTTGTTCGTTGTCCAAGGTTTCGGTGCGAATCACCACAATACAGCGATTATTGTGACGCCATGCTTCTTGAACGGGAATCGCAGCCGATACACCGCCATCAATAAACCATTGGTCATTGATTTGTATTTCTTTGTCGTACAAACGAGGGATGGCACACGAAGCAAGCAGAACCTGCCGCCAGTTGTCTTGCAACATGGGTAAATACTGATCAACTAAACTGTCTCGATTGGTAACGGCAGCCACAGCTTTACGCTCGCCCAGAACGCGTCGCCCCATATCGAGATCAAGCTGATGTGGGTAATGGCAAATTTGTTCCAGCGCCCAATCCATATCGAGCATTTGCCGATTGCGAACGTAACCAAATAGTGAAAAGAACTCTGGTTGAGTAGTGATATCCAGCAGAAATTGATGACCCAGTTTGGGTTGGCGGCACAGATACGCGCAAAGATTAAGCGCACCAGCACTGGTGCCGTAAAACTGGTCGAACGAATCAAAGTTGGCCAATAACAAGGCATCAAGCACGCCAGCAGTGAATATTCCTCGCTGCCCTCCCCCCTGAGCCACAAGCGCTTGTTGTCCACTTACAAACAAGGCTAATCTATCTAGGTCAACGCTTGTTGCAATATCTGAGACTCGCCCTTTGTTGTCCATAGGCTATTGTCAGTTAGTGGCAATCAAATAAATTGGCGTTGATGAGTGATGTGGTTATGCAGTAATAAGTTAGAGCTAGGCTAAAACCGCGACGACACCAAAACCAATCAAGGCAGCAAAGGTAATTCCAACCACCAAAAGTGACATTTTGAGTTCAGTTTCCATATTAACCTCATAAATACTGTGAACATTTTTATGTTACCGTTTTGTTAGTATAGGTAAACAAGTCATGTTCACACTTATAAAACTTAGGTTTAGGAGATGTAAATTATGCGATTTCAGCCAAGAGTTTTAATGGTTTTACTTGGTTTATTTTCTGGTCAGGTCATGGCACAAGCTGTAATTACCGCACAAGGTGGAGTTGCGGTGGGAGGAAAAGTCATCACCAACTCCCAAGAAACACTATCACTCGACAGTGCTCCATCATGGTCTATTGCTGTTGAGCTTCCCGTACTAAATGGACATGCTGGATTTTTTTACAATCAACACACTCAAGACGTAGACGATATCAATCAATCACTTAATGCCAAGTACTTCCTATTTCAAAGTCGTGCCGACTACGAACTCAGTAATGACTGGCA
Organism: Vibrio sp. ABH4_348; assembly: GCF_056159765.1. Classification (NCBI taxonomy): domain Bacteria; kingdom Pseudomonadati; phylum Pseudomonadota; class Gammaproteobacteria; order Vibrionales; family Vibrionaceae; genus Vibrio; species Vibrio sp. ABH4_348. The sequence continues at coordinate 1,909,358 of NZ_JBSWVW010000001.1, forward strand.
AAGTTACTTAGGCATTGGCTTGGGCATCTCGCATTACGATGCATCTTGGGTTGACCAAAATACGCAATTTGCCACCAGTATCTTCACTGGTGTGGATTATAAAATGAATGACCATTTTGCAGTTACGGGTGCGTTGCGCTGGTTGGGAACCGCCGTCGACAACGACACTAGCGGCCAATGTGTGTTGCCGAGCGCCAATCCTTGCCAAATCAAATTTGAAACCGATTGGTTAAACCAAGCCTATATCAGTACGGGAATTCGAGTTTCGTTTTAGCATCGTTAAAATAATCAACTATCCTGAACCTTAGATTCTAAATCGACGTAAAACACGTTGGTCTGGGAGAATGGTTCTTGTAGCCAGAATCACTCGAGTCGTCCCGCTTTGGCTATGGATTGCCGATGGAAACGCTGTTGCCACATCGCGCACCGCAAGCAGTATTACCAAAGGCAAAGCTGGAGACAACAATATGAGCTCTAACGAACCTTCTCATCGCATTCCTCAAGAAGCATTCGATTGGTACGACGAATATGCCCACGGCGTAATAGATCGACGAGAATTCCTGTCGCGCCTCGCTGGACTGACAGCATTAGGATTCACCATGACTACGCTCACTGGTGCGCTAATACCAAATTACGCCAATGCCGAGCAAATCTCCTTTAACGATCCAGACATCAAAGCCAGTTTTGAAACCTTTCCGTCTCCGAAAGGACATGGAGAAGGCCGCGGTTATTTGGTTGTACCGACCAACCAAGGTGAAGGGCCTCTTCCGGTTGTACTGGTCGTCCACGAGAACAGAGGGTTAAACCCTTACATAAAAGATGTAGCTAGACGCGCCGCGAAAGCGGGATTTATTGCGTTTGCCCCAGATGCCCTACACCCGCTAGGTGGCTACCCAGGTAATGACGATGAAGGCCGGTCCATGCAAAAATCTTTGGAAAGACCGAAGATTGAACAAGACTTTATTGCCGCCGCACAATTTCTAAAAAACCATTCACTGAGTAACGGAAAATTGGGTGCGGTTGGCTTTTGTTTTGGTGGCTACGTGGTAAACATGCTGGCCGGAGTGCTCGGAGACGAACTCAACGCAGGTGCGCCCTTTTATGGAACTCCCGGCGATCCAAGCTTGAGAGAAAAAATCTCCGCACCGCTCCAACTACACTTTGCTGAACTCGACAAACGCGTCAATGCGACATGGCCAGAGTATGAAGCGGATTTGAAGCGATTGAACAAAGATTATCAAGCTTATATCTACCCACAAACCAACCACGGTTTCCACAATGATTCGACTGGACGCTTCAACCCTGAAAATGCAGATTTAGCATGGCAGCGCACTATGTCCTTTTTCAAAGAGAAGCTCGTTTAGGCTCTGTTAATCTGGGGTTACCGTGTGCGTAACCCTGTCTTTTAATGCAAAAGTCAAATCTGCCAGCTGTTTATATTGTTTCCATCAACAAGAGAACCATCTCTTTTTGACCTATTCATCCGAATAATACCCAAAATCTTGTAAAATATTGCTTAAAACATATGATAAGACATCAGATTTATATACTTATTCTTCAGCTTGGCGAAAAAACAAACACATGGGCAAGATTTTTTATAAAGTGTTTTCATCTAAAAACATAAGGTAAATCGGTTTATTCGTTCAAATCAAAACACCCCACCTCCCGATAGCACCAGTGAAAAGCACAGAAATGGGTTGATTAACTATTTCATTACCATTTTTACCAATTTATATCCTGTTGCGATTAACTAAGATAGTCGGTAGTCTCAATGCCACGCGTAGCTGAAAATTTCAGTTTTCGCAAACACACATCGTTAAACTAAGAACAATATTCTGAGTTTTCCAAATAACTATAAAATAAAAAACTATATATTGCTGACTTGTTGCAGTTTTTGATTGAGAAATAGAGCAATAGCCATTCTCATGACAAGTTAGCCACTTTAGATAGGATTTGGAAAATCCCAAGAAGCCCGCCACAGGCCTGCAAAATTGCAAACCTGTTGACTATTCTTGGGTATAGCTTCGTGCCTCAGAGCGTCGTAACAGGAGTTATTTTATGAAGCGAGAACAATGGGGTTCCCGCGCCGGCTTTATCTTAGCCGCTGTAGGATCTGCAATCGGATTGGGTAACATTTGGCGTTTCCCTTACATGGCATACGAAAACGGCGGTGGTGCCTTCTTCGTTCCTTATCTATTCGCAATGCTAACTGCGGGTATTCCATTCATGATCCTTGAGTTCAGTATGGGTAAAAAATACCGTGGTTCAGCACCAGCGACCCTCAAAAAAATCAGCCCTAAGTTTGAATGGCTAGGCTGGTTCCAAGTAGGCGTAGCAGCCGTTATCGCGGTTTATTACGTCGCCGTTATCGGTTGGGCAATCTCTTACTTTGGCTACGCGTTTAACCAAAGCTGGGGTTCAGATCCGAACGCATTCTTCTTCAGTGAGTATCTAGGTCTAGGTGACAACTCACCAACTAACCTTGGTAGCATTCAATGGAAGATTGCTGGCGCAATGCTACTAGCATGGGCAATCACTTATGCAGCCATTGTTGGCGGCGTTAAGTCCGGTATCGAACGTATTTCTAAAGTCATGATGCCTCTACTCTTCATCATGGTTCTTGTATTGATTGGTCGCATGGTATTCCTACCAGGTGCGGTTGATGGTGTGAACTTCATGTTCGAACCTGATTTCAGCAAGATTTGGGATGTAAAAGTATGGGCGGCTGCTTACGGTCAGATCTTCTTCTCTCTAAGTCTGGGTTTTGCCATCATGCTGGCTTACTCAAGCTACTTGCCAGAGAAGTCTGACGTAACCAACAACGCTTTCATGACGGTATTGATTAACTGTGGTTTCTCAATCCTAGCCGGTATCATGATCTTCTCTGTTCTGGGCTACATGGCTCAAGAACAAGGCAAACCGCTAACTGAAGTTGTTTCAGCAGGTGTTGGTCTAGCATTCGTTACGCTACCAGCCGCTATTAACCTACTACCAGCTCCTGGTGTAACTGGTCCGCTGCTATTCTTGGCACTCGTTGTTGCAGGTTTGAGCTCGCACATTTCTATTATGGAAGCGGTAGTTTCTGCCATCATGGATAAGCTGAAGTGGAGCCGTAAGAAGACTGCAAACGTGGTAATTGGCGTTGGTGTTGTCGTTTCAATGTTGTTCGCAACTAACGGTGGTCTACTGCTTCTTGACCTTGTTGACCACTTCGCAAATAACGTAGGTATCGTTGTTGGTGGTCTTGTTGAAATCGTACTAGTAGCTTGGATTTGCTGGAAAATCCCAGAGGTCCGCAAATACGTTAATGATGTATCAGACTTTAAGATTGGCCTTTGGTTTAACATCTGTATTATCGCCATTACTCCAGCAATTTTGGCTTACACGTTATACTTTAAATTATCGAGTCTTATTACAGAAGGCTACGGTGGCTACGACCTAACTATCGGTTGGGTAATTATTGCTGCGCTGTTTGTATACGGTGTATTGATTAACGTAATGAGCCGCAAGGAGGCCTAATTATGACAACAGGTGCAATCATCATGATGGTTCTTGGTCTTGGTATCACTTGGGGTGGCGCAGCTATCTGTATCAAGCGAGCAATGGACAAAGAATAGAGTCTACTCTGTTAATGATAAATGCCGGCAGTAGCCGGCATTTTTGTATCTAGCAGTTGGGAAGCTTTACGCTAGTTCAATACTACTAATCCCTACGGTAGAACCAGATTATCGAATAAACAGATCTCGAAAGTTCTGTGTGGTTTTCTCCGCCACTTCTTGAATACTGCAACCCTTTAACTGAGCAATATAGGCAGCGACTTCCACCACATACGCTGGGTGGTTTTCTTTACCACGGTGTGGAACAGGTGCTAAATATGGCGAATCCGTTTCAATCAACAGGCGTTCTAATGGCAGAGCGCGAACCACTTCTTTTAGCTCTTTGGCTTGCCTAAAGGTCACGATGCCAGATATCGAGATATAGAAACCAAGATCCATCGCGGCTTCAGCGAAAGGTAGGTCTTCGGTAAAACAATGAATCACGCCACCACACTTTTCTGCATTACCATTTTTGAGGATAGACAAGGTGTCTTCACGCGCATTTCTGGTATGGATGATAAGCGGCTTATTTATGTCGACTGCTAAATCGACTTGTTGTTCAAAGCGCAATCGCTGCAACGCAGAGGTTTCGGGTTTGTAGTGATAATCTAACCCGGTTTCACCCACCGCAACCACTCGCGGGTGCTTGGCGTATTCGTGCAACTCATCAAGGGCAAATTCACTTTCTACATCGAGTGGATGCACGCCACAAGACGCGTGAATAAATTTGTAAGGTCCAATCAATTCCATCATTTTGGGGAAGGCTTTAAGCGTTACTCCTACGGACAACATTTCAGTAACGTTAGCCGCTAACGCTTTGTCTATGACATCTTCTATGCCTTCATGCACATCTTGATAATCCAGTTTATCCAAATGGCAGTGTGAATCTACGAACATGCTTCCTCATTAATTTCGGTTAACCAGTCCATCACCAAGAGCTCAAGGTTTAGCCCAGGGAAACGAACCCATTCTTGTTGTAATTTTAGTAGTGACTGACTCAGTGTATAGAGCTTATCGTACGATAAGCCTTCTGAAAGTAACGCACTCTCAGGTGTGAAATAGGATTCTTGAAGTCCAAAACAGCGTTTTTGCGCATCGGTTAGCCAATACCACATCCAGTTCAGTCCCGAAGGGTGTTTGGCTACCAGTTTAGATACCTCAACCAGCTGCGCGAGTGATCCCTGAATGTATTGAGAAAAATGGTTGGCCAACTTTTGATACGCTTCTAACTCACCTGATTCAATAAACTCTTGGGTTTGTAGCGGCGCGCCGCGATGAATATGCAATAAATGGGGAGCAACTTGACTTTTGCTATCCTGACTATTTAGCCAATCACTGGCACTTTGATAATCAGGCGGTACCACCGCCCATTGTTGGCAGCGGCTCACAATAGTCGGCAATAACCGCTGAGTATTAACGCTGGATAAGATGAAAAAACACTGCTCAGGTGGTTCTTCTAACGTTTTGAGTAACGCATTGGCCGCGGCTTCCGTCATCGCTTGCGCTGGTTTTACCAAAATGACTCGACGACCAGACAATTGAGACGACTCTAATGCCCAACGATTTGCCTGACGGATTTGATCAACAGAAATCGACTTCCCTGCTTTCTCAGGTTCGATCATATGGAAATCTGGATGGGTATTGGCAGTTGCGAGCTCGCAGCTGTGGCACAAGCCACAAGGCTCATCACTTTGCTGTTGGCACAGCAAAGTATCAGATAGTCGTTTAAGCAGAGTGTCAATACCCAGTCCGGCTTGTCCAGTGACAAGTACAGAGTTGCTGAAACGGCTCAGTCTCAAGTTATTCTGTAGTTGTTGCCAAACTGGCTCAAGCCAAGGGTATAGGGGACTCATTGTTGTGTCTCTAACCAAGTCAATAGTGCTGCTTTCAAGTCTTGTTGAACGGCGTCGATATCTTGCTCTGCATTAACAACCAACACACTGCTATCACTGTTCGCCAGTTCGAGGTAGCGTGCTCGTGTGCGTTCAAAAAAGCTGATGTCCATTTTTTCGATACGATCTAGCTCGCCGCGCCCTCTTGCGCGTTGTAGACCAACTTTAGGGTCAATATCCATATACAAGGTAAGATCAGGCTTAAAATCACCTAACGCAACTTGCTTAAGCGCATTCATCGTGTCGCTAGGGATTTGACGTCCACCGCCTTGATACGCTTGTGAAGACAAATCGTGACGGTCTCCAACCACCCACTGCCCTTTTGCCAGCGCAGGTTTAATAACGTTTTCAACCAATTGAACTCGTGCCGCGTAAATCATCAAAAGCTCGCTGATATCTTGAATCTGTTCGTTTTGGTGCTCTTCTTTGACTAAGGTACGAAGCTTTTCGGCCAATGGTGTGCCACCTGGCTCACGAGTATGTGTAACCTGTTCGATACCGGCTGATTTGAGCTGCTCAACAATAGATTGAATGGCAGTGCTTTTACCTGCTCCTTCCAACCCTTCTACTACGATGAATTTACCTGTCATCACTTTCTACTTCTTAAAACTTTTAAATAGGCTTGTACGGCGCGATTGTGCTCTTTGAGTGTTTTGGAAAAAATATGATCTCCGTGACCACTCGCTACAAAGTACAAGTAAGATGTGTCATCTGGGTTAACTGAAGCGCGAATCGCATCTTCGCCAACCATGGCTATTGGCGTCGGTGGTAAGCCTTTAATGACATATGTATTGTAAGGCGTTGGCGTTCTTAAATCTCGTTTGCGGATATTGCCGTCAAACTTATCACCCATGCCATATATAACCGTAGGGTCTGTTTGTAAGCGCATCCTTTTATTTAGTCGGTTTACAAATACCGACGAGACTTTAGCACGCTCTTCAGCCACTGCCGTTTCTTTCTCAATAATTGAGGCCAAAATTAGCGCTTCATATGCAGATTTTAAAGGCAGCTTGTCTTGGCGCTGCTGCCAGTGTTTTTCTAACGTCTTTGTCAGCTTGCGATTGGCGCGCTTTAAAATATCTAAATCGCTGGTTCCCGCAGTGTAATAGTAGGTTTCTGCAAGCAACAAGCCTTCGAGCTTTTCGTGTTCAGCATTAATCAGGCCCGCGATTTGCTGTTCCGTTTTATCTGCAATAGTCTGGTCCAAATGCGGCGCTTGCTTAAGAACCTCAAGCCATTCTTGATAGATACTGCCTTCGACAAAAGTGATGGCAAACTGATGTTCACGGCCTGCAATGAGATGTTTTAGTGCTTGTCGCAGCGTCCACTCAGGTTGCAATTGATACGTACCAGCTTTGATGGCAAGTAAGTCTGGGTGTAAAAAGCGGATATAATCACTAAATGGAGAGTTCGAAATAGCCCCTTGCTGCTCTAACTGTGAAAGCACACGTGGGAAACTGGTACCGGGCTTAACCGTAAATAGAGTTGGTTCAGACAAGGACAAAGGTTGAACCACAAATTGATCGATCTGACCTTTAGTAAAATAAAGACCGGATATCAAAGCGGCCACACAGAGGCCGATAATCAGAAGAATTTTTTTCATTAAACTAACTTTTCGCTGCCGAAATAGCAGATTGATAACGATGTTGAAGTTGACGGCATACCGAACCAATCGCAAATTGTTTGTCGGCAATTTGGGTAACCGGAGCTATTCCTAACAAACAGTTACTGACAAATACTTCATCCGCGCTGTCTAGTAATGGCAGGCGATAATCGCCTATTTCCACATTCAAAGACAATTGCTCAGCCCAATCTAAAACTCGATTGCGCATGATACCTGTCACACCACTTTGTGCCAAATCCGGGGTAAAGAGAGTCTGGTCTTTTACCCAAAAAACGTTGGCACAACTGGTTTCAATTACGTTATCGTGAATGTCTAACACAAGCCCATCAGCTTGGCCTTGCAGCTCCAAATCCGACTTCACTAGCACTTGTTCAAGCCGATTATTGTGCTTGAGCCCAGATAACATGGGGTTCAGCCCTAACCTAGGTTTAGCAATACCTAAAGTTAAACCTTCTTGCTGCCAGCGAGGATAATGTGCTGGATAATCAAAGTGGCTAATGGTGACTTGCGGACCAGAACTCACCTTTGGGCTGTAACCACGGCCACCTGAGCCACGGCTAATGTGTATTTTAATTCCGGAAAGCTCATCAGGAAGGCATGCATGTTTTACCCAAGCTTCGACCTGCTGCCAGTCCGGCTGCTCAATACACAATGCCGCGAGCGTTTTTTGCAAACGCTGCAAATGGTCTTGCCAAAAAACGGGAAGCCCTTGTTTCACAAGAATGGTGGTAAAGCAGCCATCGCCATATTGAAAACTTCGGTCAGAAACGGAGACTTCAGAGGCTTGTTTTCCATCTATCCAAACTCGGTGCTGCAACGCCCTTCCCCTTTAAATGTCAGATTCTGAATATAATAAAACGGCTTGATACTGAAAGCATCAAGCCGTTTGTATATTTGCGCGACATATTTGCGCGACTGGCGGTTTAGATCTTCTTGAAGATCAACGAACCGTTCGTACCGCCAAAGCCGAATGAGTTACACAGAGCGTACTCCATATCAACTTTCGCTGATTGATTTGGCACCAAATCGATATCCAAATCGTCTTCTGGGTTATCCAAGTTAATCGTTGGTGGGACTTCTTGGTCAACCAAAGACATCACGGTAATAATCGCTTCAACAGAGCCAGCAGCACCCAATAGGTGACCTGTCATGGACTTAGTTGATGATACTTTTACTTGCTTAGCACCCGCTTCGCCAAGTGCACGCTTAATGCCTTTTACTTCAGCAACGTCACCAGCAGGAGTTGAAGTACCGTGCGCGTTCACGTAACCGATTTGCTCACCAGTCACGCCTGCATCACGCATTGCCGCTTCCATAGCCAATGCACCACCAGAACCATCTTCACTTGGAGAGGTCATATGGTAAGCATCGCCAGACATGCCAAAACCAACTAGCTCAGCGTAAATCTTAGCGCCACGAGCTTTTGCTGCTTCGTATTCTTCTAGAACCATGATGCCAGCACCGTCACCCAGAACAAAACCGTCGCGGTCTTTATCCCATGGGCGAGACGCTTTTTGAGGCTCATCGTTGCGAGTAGACAGAGCTTTAGCTGCGCCAAAACCAGCCATACCAAGCGGTGTAGACGCTTTTTCTGCACCGCCGGCAACCATTGCATCTGCGTCACCGTAAGCAATCATACGAGCGGCATGGCCAATGTTGTGTAAGCCAGTTGTACACGCGGTAGAAATCGCGATGTTAGGGCCTCTCAATCCACGCATGATTGAAAGGTTACCCGCTACCATGTTTACGATAGTAGAAGGTACGAAAAACGGACTCACTTTACGTGGGCCTTTGTTTACCAACGCTGAGTGTCCGGTTTCAATCAGATCAAGGCCACCAATGCCTGAACCAATTGCTACACCCACGCGAGCCGCATTTTCGTCTGTAATTTGTAAGCCAGAGTCATCTAGGGCCTGAATGCCTGCAGCGATACCGTACTGGATAAACAAATCCATTTTACGAGCATCTTTTTTCGACATGTACTCTGTGCAATCGAAACCTTTTACTAGACCAGCAAAGCGAGTAGAGAAATTTTCAGTATCGAAGTGATCGATATTGACGATTCCGCTTTGACCAGCGAGTAAAGCTTTCCATGAAGATTCAACTGTGTTGCCGACCGGTGACAACATACCCATGCCAGTGACAACAACACGACGCTTGGACACGATACAATTCTCCGGATAGATAAAAAATTCTATGAAAGGTAATAGAAGAGGTTCTATAAAAACTCAGGCGGCCAGAAGGCCGCCTGGGAGGATATTACTGAGCGCTGTTCACGTAGTCGATAGCAGCTTGAACAGTAGTGATCTTCTCAGCTTCTTCGTCTGGAATCTCAGTGTCGAATTCTTCTTCAAGAGCCATAACAAGCTCAACGGTGTCTAGAGAATCAGCACCTAGGTCATCAACGAAAGAAGCTTCGTTTTTAACTTCTGCTTCGTCTACACCTAGCTGTTCAACGATGATTTTCTTTACGCGTTCTTCGATGTTGCTCATTTTTCTTTTCCTTTACAGATTTCGCTTAATGCGATGTTCCGGTAGTTTATGCGAACTTCTGAAAGTTGCAAGAGGGTCCTTGCTGGTCAAACCACAAATTTAGCGAATTTAACCGATTTTCAGCACATTTATGACTTAAATCATGCACAAATGTTATTCAGTTGCCCACAAAGAATTACAAATATCTAACAGCTTAATGCAGCGAAATGTCATCATCATGACGACATTTCACGATTAAACCATGTACATACCACCATTTACGTGCAAAGTTTCGCCCGTAATATAGCCAGCTTCATCAGAAGCCAAGAAAGCCACTGCAGATGCAATTTCTTTCGGGTCGCCTAAACGACCAGCGGGTACTTGACCTAAAGTTGCTGCACGTTGTTCATCGTTTAGCGCTTTAGTCATGTCTGTTTCAATAAAGCCCGGTGCCACAGTGTTGACTGTTACACCGCGAGACGCTACTTCACGAGCCATCGATTTAGTGAAACCAATTACACCCGCTTTTGCTGCCGCGTAGTTGGTTTGACCTGCGTTACCCATAGTGCCAACAACTGAACCTACGTTAACGATTCGACCGTGACGCTTTTTCATCATGCCGCGCAGTACCGCTTTTGATAAACGGAAAATCGACGTTAAGTTAGTGTCCATGATATCTGTCCACTCGTCGTCTTTCATGCGCATCAACAAGTTGTCACGCGTGATACCTGCGTTGTTCACTAGGATGTCAATACCACCGAAGTCAGCAGTAATTTGCTTTAGCACTGCGTCAATTGATTCAACATCAGTCACATTTAACGCAAGACCCGTTCCGTTCTCGCCCAGATATTCACTGATTGATGCTGCACCATTTTCGGTTGTTGCCGTACCAACCACTTTGGCACCGCGTTCAACAAGAAGTTCCGCAATCGCACGACCGATACCACGACTCGCGCCTGTTACTAGTGCTACTTTACCTTCAAGATTCATTTGAATTCCCTTTTATCACTTTGCAGCATCAAGAGATGCGACATCATTCACAGCAGCTGCATCTAGTGCTTTTACAATACGTTTAGTCAGACCCGTTAGTACTTTGCCTGGGCCTAATTCGAATAGTTTTTCTGCGCCTTGCTCGTGCATTTTCTGTACAGACTCAGTCCAACGTACTGGGCTGTATAGCTGACGAACGAGGGCGTCTTTAATACGAGCTGGATCGGTTTCTGCAGCAACGTCAACGTTGTTTATGACTGGAATCGATGGAGCATTGAATTCTAGCTCTTGCATCGCTTCTGCCAAACGTTCAGCCGCAGGCTTCATAAGTGCACAGTGAGAAGGTACAGAAACTGGCAGTGGCAATGCGCGTTTTGCACCGGCTTCTTTACATAGAGCGCCAGCACGTTCCACCGCTTCTTTCGAACCTGCGATAACCACTTGACCTGGAGAGTTGAAGTTTACTGGAGAAACAACATCACCTTGTGCGGCTTCTTCACACGCTTTGGCAATGGCATCGTCAGCTAGACCAATAATGGCGTACATTGCACCGGTCCCAGCTGGCACAGCTTCTTGCATCGCTTGGCCGCGTAGTTCAACGAGTTTGATCGCTTCTTTAAAGTCGATAACGCCAGCGCACACTAACGCAGAGTATTCACCTAGGCTATGACCTGCCAATACTTCTGGCTGCGCCAAACCTTGCTCTTGCCATACTCGCCAAATCGCAACTGAAGATGCTAATAAAGCTGGTTGAGTACGGAATGTTTGATTCAAGTCTTCCGCTGGACCCTCTTGAACGAGTGCCCATAAGTCGTAACCCAATACCTCAGACGCTTCTGCAAAAGTTTGTTTTACAATTGCGTATTGCTCGCCCAACTCAGCCAACATTCCAACTGTTTGTGAGCCTTGGCCTGGAAATACGATAGCAAACTTGCTCATAAATTTTCCTTTTACCTCAGTAACAAAGAAAAGATGCACCAAAGTGCATCCTACTTAATCGTGTTTTGACTAAAACTTAACTAGAGCTGAGCCCCAAGTAAAGCCGCCACCAAATGCTTCTAACAAGCACGTTTGGCCGCGTTTGATTCGTCCATCTCGAACAGCTTCATCCATTGCAGTTGGAACGGTTGCCGCCGAGGTGTTTCCATGTCGATCTAAGGTGATGACCACCTGATCCATCGACATAGATAATTTTTTCGCTGTGGCCGAAATAATGCGGTAATTCGCTTGGTGCGGCACTAACCAATCAAGGTCGTGTTTGTGCATGTCATTAGCAGCAAGCGTGTCTTTTACCAACTTCGACAACTGAGTCACCGCTACTTTGAATACATCATTACCCGCCATGTGAAGCCATTTGTCTGCTTCACTGCCCCTTTCTGGAACTGCAAGGCTAAGCAAATCACCAAAATTGCCATCCGCGTATAGGTGCGTCGACAAAATACCTGGTTCGTCACTGGCACCAACTACCATCGCACCAGCACCATCGCCAAATAAGATGATGGTTGAGCGATCCGTTGGGTCACAGGTTTTAGACAGAATATCAGCGCCAATAACGAGCACATTTTTACACATACCCGACTTAATATATTGATCTGCAGCCGACAATGCGTAAACAAAACCCGAGCACGCCGCCGCCAAGTCAAATGCTGGGCAGTTTTTGATACCGAGTTTGGACTGCACTTGGCATGCAGAAGAAGGGAAAGTGTGGCTGCTACTGGTTGTCGCCACAATGATCATGTCGATATCGTTTTTATCGATACCGGCCATATCAATGGCATTTACTGCCGCTTGGTAGCCCATATCAGCAACAGTTTCGTTTTCCGCTGCAATACGACGTTCGCGTATACCAGTACGGGTAACGATCCACTCGTCACTGGTCTCTACCATTTTTTCTAAATCGGCGTTAGTACGCACTTGAGATGGCAGGTAGCTGCCGGTACCTAAAATTTTGCTGAACATGAAGACTAATAGTGCCTCTCGAGTAAAACTGCTTCTAAACGATCGCTAATACGGCTGGGTACTTGTCGTTTAACTTCGTGTAACGCTTCACTTATTGCATTGATAACCGCGTTAACATCTGCACTTCCGTGGCTCTTTATAACAATGCCGCGCAATCCTAACAAACTTGCGCCGTTATACTGGTCGGGGTTCAAGGTTTTCAACTCATCAATCAAACCAGAAAACACCCATTTAGCAACCCAAGAGCGCCAACCAGACCCAGTGATATGTGTTCGAATTCTGTCGAGAAAAAGCTGAGCCGTACCTTCACTGGCTTTTAAACAGACATTGCCAACAAAGCCATCACACACTACCACATCTGCGACATCATGCAGCAACTGATTACCTTCAATATATCCAATGTAATTAACGGCTTTGGTTTGCGAGAGCATTTCTGCACATCGTTTAACCAAGTCATTACCTTTAATTTCTTCGGCGCCGATATTTAAAATCGCCACGCGAGGCGCTCTGTTTAGATACTGCTCTGCAAGAGCACTGCCCATAAGTGCAAATTGGAATAATGAATCCGCATCACTAGACACATTAGCGCCTAAATCTAACATCCAGGTTTTATTACTGCCCGCAGTGGGCATGGCAGAAATCAAAGCTGGACGCTCTATTCCAGGTAGTAACTTTAGACGGAAACGGGATAACGCCATTAGGGCACCGGTGTTACCACCGCTGACACAAGCATTGGCTTTCGCATCTGAGACCGCATCTATCGCCATGGCCATAGAGCTACCCTGACTGTTGCGAAGCGCGAGAGAAGGTTTTTCAGAGTTGGAAATCACTTTGTCACTGTGTTGGATGCGCAAGCGCTCAACGGTATCGTGACCGAGAGATTGAAGTTGAGACTGAATGGCTTGTTGATCGCCGATCAGAAGAATATTGAGCTCTGGGAAATACGACAGTGCCTGCACGGCGGCAGGCACTGTGACACGGGGACCAAAGTCTCCGCCCATTGCATCAAGTGCAATAGTAATAGTTTGCAAAGGTCAACCTTACTTGTTGATAACCTTTTTGCCGCGGTAGTAACCTTCAGCAGTCACGTTGTGACGTAGGTGAGTTTCACCTGAAGTTGCGTCTACAGAAAGAGCTGCTGCAGATAGCGCATCGTGTGAACGACGCATGCCACGCTTAGAACGTGTTTTCTTGCTTTTTTGTACGGCCATTGACCCTACTCCTATGTGAGGTCTTAAAGAATTACTTCTTTAAGTTTTTTAAAACATCGAACGGATTTGGTTTTTCTTCCACTACTTCTTCTGGAAGTTCGCCAAAAACCATATTTTCTGAATCAACGCTACAATCCGCATCATCGTGCATAGGTACTTGGGGCAAATTTAGAATGAACTCGTCTTCAACTAATGCAATCAGGTCCAGTTCACCGTACTCGTTCAGATCTACCAAATCGTACTCTTCCGGTGCTTCTTCTTCACTTTTCGCCGAATTCGGCGTGTAAGTAAAGGTTACTTCACAACTGTGTGTGAAATCCTCATTGCAACGTTGACACTCTAAATCGACATCGATGTTAGCTTTACCAGAGATAACAACAAGTCGCTGTTCATCTAACCCAAATGAAACTTGCACTTGAGCGTCGCGTTTAACGCATTCGACCGAATCCTTAAGACGCTTCAGCAGGCTTTCTTGAATAATACCATTATAATCAAGACGCTTCTGAGCAGCTTTACCAGGATCAACCGTTCGCGGTATCTTTACCTTTTGCATAGGGCGCGAATTCTATCCTTTCATTTACAACGAGTCAAAGAAAACGGTGAAAAAAAAGTACTTTTTTACCGCGAGTGTCAGTACCCTGTAATCAACCTGACTCTTTTGATTTAATTACATATGACACAAGATATTCAGCTGGTCCTAGCTTCTACTTCTCCCTACAGAAAAGTGCTTCTTGAAAAGCTGACATCAGACTTTAGCACACTTTCTCCGAATATTGATGAAAGCCCGATTGCACAAGAAACGCCTAAGCAATTAGTAGAGAGACTATCTCTTGAAAAAGCAAAAGCTTGTGTCTCTCAGCTGACGGAAAAAAACGACTACGTCATTATCGGCAGTGACCAAGTATGTATTATTGATGGTCAAATCGTCGGCAAACCTTACACGACTGAAAAAGCCATTGAGCAACTTTCAAAGCAAAGTGGTAAGTCCATTACCTTTATGACAGGCCTCGCATTAATGCATAGCGATGGCACACATCGCGTTACCACAGACACGGTAGAGGTTCATTTTCGACAGCTTACTCAAGCGCAAATACGCAACTATGTAGAACGCGAGCAGCCCTTGTATTGCGCTGGCAGTTTTAAGTCGGAAGGATTGGGTATTGCGCTCTTCGACAAAATAGACGCTGAAGATCCCAATACCCTAGTCGGATTGCCGCTAATTAAATTGACCAAATTGCTATTGGAATTTGATATCGATCTATTAAGTTAGCCTTGCTTCCTCAAACCAGTCAGCACGTTTTCCATCTGCTTATCTAAAGGCGCTGATAGCTCCATCCATTGTTCGGTTTTTGGATGAACAAAACGGATATTGGCGGCGTGCAAAAACAGTCTATCTAGGCCAACTTTGCCGGTATAGGCATCAAAGCGAGCATCCCCATAGCGGTCATCCCAAGCAATTGGATGGCCGCTGTATTGGGTATGAACACGAATTTGATGAGTTCTACCAGTTACAGGACTCGCTTGGATCAACGTCGCTTCTTTAAACGATTCGATTACCTTAATACGAGTTTCAGACGGTTTGCCCTTTGGGTTGACACGAACAATACTGTTAACTTCATTCTTTAGTAACGGTGCTTTGACTACGTTTTTTGCCTTGTTCCACCGTCCCATTACCAGTGCAAAGTAGAACTTTTTAACTGTTTTTTCGCGAAATTGGGTTTGCAAAAACCGAAGTGCAGAGCGTTTTTTAGCAACCAACAAGATCCCGGAAGTATCTCTATCAATCCGATGGACTAGCTCCAAAAAACGCGCTTCAGGTCGCAATGCTCTAAGTGCTTCAATGGCGCCAAACTTTAAGCCAGATCCACCGTGCACGGCGGTACCGGACGGTTTATCCAATACCAATAAATGGTCATCTTCATAGATAATCCGGTGTTCTAACTCGGCAACGCGATCCAACTTTGTACTCGGCGCGACCGCCTCGTCTTTGACCGAAACCGTCACTGGAGGAATTCGTACACTGTCGCCAGCCGCGAGCTTGTACTCGGCTTTGATACGTTTTTTGTTAACGCGGACTTCCCCTTTACGCAATATTCGATAAATCATGCTCTTGGGCACATTTTTTAACTGATTACGCAAAAAGTTATCGATTCGTTGTCCGGCCATATCTTCGTCTATTTCGACGAACTGGACTGAGGTTCTAATTTCGTTCATGGAGGTATTGTATCTTGCTATTCGTTTTGAATCACACTTTCTTGTGTAATCCTCGCGAAATCCTCTAACTTGTTCTTTTCTCAATCTAGATTCGCACAAGATTTAAGCACAATTTAATTCAGTTTCATTGTTATTAACTAAACCATCTATTAATCAGTCAGTTATTGCTTTCAAAAGTCGAATTATTCAGAACTAATCCACAAAGCAGATTGCCGTGTTTATTGCGTGCTGCTATAGTTCACAGCTGCTATAGAGGGCAATGGCTAGGATTTATCCACATACACCTTCTAAAGCGGTCAGTAATGAGTAGACGAATAGCTAAGTCAGTGCGGCATACGGCGTAAGACGCAGACTGGATATTCACCTTGTTGCCTTACTCGTCGCTGCTTCATGTTACAGAGTTATTGCTTTATCAGCTCACGAGTCCGAAAATTGTGGATTTGTGCAACTAAGTGTCCAAGAGCATCCCTCCAGCCGGGAGGCTGCAACTAAGCCATGGGATCTGACACCGTGATGGCGACTGCCAGCAACAAGAAATAAAACGAAAAAGATAAAGACACGAGATTTTTAAAAAATGAAAAGAATGTTGATCAACGCAACTCAAAAAGAAGAGTTGCGTGTAGCACTGGTTGATGGCCAGAAGCTGTTCGATCTCGATATAGAGAGTCCTGGACACGAATCTAAGAAAGCAAACATTTACAAAGGTCGAATCACACGAATCGAACCAAGTTTAGAAGCTGCTTTTGTCGATTATGGCGCAGAAAGACACGGTTTCCTTCCTCTTAAAGAAATTGCTCGCGAATATTTCCCTTCTGATTACAACAAACAAGGCCGTCCAAGCATCAAAGAAGTGCTTAAAGAAGGCCAAGAAGTTATTGTTCAAGTTGAAAAAGAAGAACGCGGCAGCAAAGGGGCGGCACTGACCACCTTTATTTCTCTAGCAGGTAGTTACCTAGTTCTTATGCCAAACAACCCTCGTGCCGGTGGTATTTCACGCCGAATCGAAGGGGATGAACGCACCCAACTTAAAGCCGCGCTAAGCACATTAGAATTGCCTCAAGGTATGGGTCTAATCGTTCGTACGGCGGGTGTCGGTAAATCAGCTGAAGAACTTGAGTGGGACCTAAACGTACTACTCAACCATTGGAATGCGATTAAAGAAGCCTCTGACTCCAATGAAGCTCCTTTCCTAATTCACCAAGAAAGTAACGTAATTGTCCGAGCTATTCGTGATTACTTGCGTCGTGATATTGGTGAAATCCTGATTGATAGCAACACGATTCACGAGCGCGCGCTGCAACACATTCAGCTGGTGCGTCCTGATTTTGTAAACCGCGTTAAGAAATACGACGGTGAAGTGCCGCTGTTTAGTCACTATCAAATAGAAAGCCAAATTGAGTCAGCGTTCCAACGCGAAGTTCGCTTACCATCTGGTGGCTCTATTGTTATCGACCCAACAGAAGCATTGACATCAATCGATATCAACTCGGCACGTGCGACTAAAGGCGGCGACATCGAAGAAACCGCACTCAACACTAACTTAGAAGCTGCGGACGAAATTGCTCGCCAACTAAGACTGCGTGATTTGGGTGGTTTGGTTGTGATCGACTTTATCGACATGACACCTGTTCGCCACCAGCGCGAGGTAGAAAGTCGCCTACGCGAAGCAGTTCGCTTAGACCGTGCACGCGTTCAGATAGGCAGAATCTCTCGTTTTGGCCTTTTGGAAATGTCTCGTCAACGCTTGAGCCCATCTCTAGCAGAGGCAAGCAGCCACATTTGTCCTCGTTGTAACGGTACTGGTGTCATTCGCGATAACGAATCGTTAGCACTGTCTGTACTGCGATTGATCGAAGAAGAAGCGCTAAAAGACAACACGTCTCAAGTGTTAGCGGTGGTTCCAGTTCCAATTGCATCTTACCTTCTCAATGAGAAGCGTCGTTCAATTAATCACATTGAACGAATTCAAGAAGTGAAGATCACCATCGTTCCTAACTCAGACATGGAGACACCTCATTTTGAAGTGCTTCGTGTTCGAGAAGGCGAAGAGCTTGACCTGCTCTCATACTTACTTCCTAAGAAGCTAGATTCGATTAAAGAAACAGAATCACGTGAAAGTGTTGTAGAAGACGTCAAACCTAAGAAGATTGAAGAACCCGCTCTGAAAGGTTTTGCTGCACCTGCACAATCGGCACCGGCTCCTGCGCCAGCACCAAAAGCTGAGGTCAAGCAAGAAAAACCTGTAGACGCTAAACCAGGTCTATTCTCTCGAATCTTCAAGGCTATCAGTCAATTCTTTGCAGCGGATGAAAAACCTCAGCAAGAAGAAACTGCTCCAGCTAAGAAAGAGGAACGTGAAAACCGCAATCACCGTCGTCGTAACAACGATCGCCGCAGAAACCGCTCTCGCGATGGACGCCGTGATCAGAACCGCGATAAACGCGACAATAAGGAAGAACGTTTAGAAGACGGCAACAAGCGTAAGCCTAACCGCAAACCGAGAAATGATCGCAACGACGACCGCAAAAAAGCAGCGAAACCTTCAAAAGTAAAAGAAGAAGGATTGCAAATTGCAGCCGAAGCTCAAGAACCTAAATCTGAATCGCGTAAAACAGAGAAGGTAAAAGAGCGTCGTCAACGTCGTAAGCTGAGCAAGAAAGTACGCGTCGCGGATCAATCGGTTGAAGAAGCTAAACTAGAGAATGCTGTTGCACCTGAAGCAACGGTGGTAGCTGAAACTGTTGAAAAGTCTTCATCTGAAAACCAAGCTCGTAACGAACAGTCGCAAGAGAATAAAGGTGAAGGGAAACAACGCCGTAACCGTCGTTCTCCACGTCACCTGAGAGCCAACGGTCAGCGTCGTCGTCGCGGTCGTGATCGCAAGCCAAACCCGTTCCGTTTGCGCCGTGGTGGTGTTGCATCACCAGAGATGGCAATGGGCAAAGTAATGCCAAGCTATGGCATCACTAAAAAACCTGTTCGCAACGAAGCCGCGGTTGCTGAAGCAACAGAGGCAACGGTTGTTGCGCTTACTGGTGTAGCTATGCCTGAAATGGCAATGGGTAAAGTGATTGTTCGTCGTGAAAACCTAGCAGAGGTGGTCGCGGAGAATCCAGTACAAAAGCCAACTCAGACAGAAGCTCCGGTTGCAGAGGTTGAAACCGCTCCAGTACAACAAGTTGTGGAAGAAGTGGTTGAAGACGTGGTGGCTCAAAATAGCCAAGTTGAGGTCACGATTGAAACAACTGCTGAGGCGCAAGCTGAGGTAGAACCAATCGTAACTCAAGAAGAGCCTACTGTAAGCGCACCTATTGTCGAAACAGCAGATACTGTCGCGCCGCCATTCAAAGGTCATGCAGCTGCACCTATGGCTAAGGCGCCAGGCACATCAACGCTGAATGAGATCATCATTTCTGCAGCACCGCTAAAAACTGAACGTTACGCTGGTCGTGGTGCGGGCAGTCAAGTGGCCTCTAACAGAGCGTCTGCTGAAATGACCAAACCGAATTTCTAAGATTCGTGTTTACAAAAATGGCTCGCCTCGGCGAGCCATTTTTTTGCTTCTACCGCTGTCTGATTTATAAGCTAAGCTTGGTTTATAATTGAACTTAATCACACTTTTCGGTAGGATGCGCCGACTCAAGCTGAAACCTCAACACTATCAATGTGACTCCAATGTCCACCAACTGTTTGGCGCTATTAACAGCGCACTACCCTTTTGGATAGTTTTAGGTAACAGCATTCATGAACCCACAACAAGCTGAAACCTACGACAATGTTTGAATTCCCTCAGTTTTCCCGTCATTCCGTAAAAAATGACATTCTATCCGGCTTAACTGTCGCGCTCGCTCTTGTTCCTGAAGCCGTTGCATTTGCCTTTGTCGCAAATGTTGATCCTATGGTCGGTCTTTATGCCGCCTTTATCGTTGGTTTAATCACCTCTATTTTTGGCGGTCGTCCAGGCATGATTTCCGGTGCAACCGGAGCCATGGCAGTCGTAATGACCAGCCTAGTCGTAACACATGGTGTGCAATACCTGTTTGCTGCCATTTTGCTTGCTGGCGCCCTGCAAATCTCCGCGGGTCTATTCAAACTCGGTAAGTTTATTCGCATGGTTCCACACCCAGTAATGATTGGTTTCGTTAATGGCTTGGCGATTGTCATTTTCCTCGCTCAACTTGGACAATTTAAAGGTCCAGCTGAAGACGGTGGCTTGGCTTGGTTACCTTCCGGTGATCTAACCCTTATGATGGGCTTAGTGTTGCTTACCATGGCGATTATCCACTTTCTTCCTAAGCTTACGACGGCAGTGCCCTCATCTCTGGTTGCAATTGTCACCGTCACGCTATTAGTCGTTGGTTTGGATCTAGATACGCGCACTGTGGTAGATTTCCTGCGAACCATGTCAGGTGATGAATCAGCCACCTTAGCAGGTTCGCTTCCGACATTTGCCATTCCAGAAGTGCCTTTCAGTCTTGAAACACTGCGCATCATCTTGCCATATGCCATTATTCTGGCTGCAATTGGTCTAATTGAATCCTTGTTAACATTGACAGTTATTGACGAGATGACAAATACTCGTGGTCAATCTAACCGTGAATGTGTTGGTCAAGGCATGGCGAACGTAACCTGTTCTATGTTCGGTGCCATGGGCGGCTGTGCCATGATTGGTCAATCCATGATCAACGTAAATTCGGGTGGTCGTGGTCGCTTATCTGGCATTGTGGCGGCAGGCATGTTGCTTTTCTTCATTCTGTTTGCCTCCTCACTGATTGAAATGATCCCATTAGCAGCTTTGGTTGGCGTCATGTTTATGGTGGTTATCGGGACTTTTGAATGGGCAACATTCAAGTTGGCACGTCGCGTACCTAAGCAGGACTTCTTTGTGATTGTTCTAGTAACGGTGGTGACAGTCTTTACTGACCTAGCAGTAGCGGTAGCCGTTGGTGTCATTGCTTCGGCACTTATGTTTGCATGGGAACACGCGAAGCACATCTATGCGACCAGCTCTGTTAACGCGGAAGGTTCCAAAGAGTACCATGTAAATGGTCCAATCTTCTTTGGTTCAGCGGCCAACTTCTTGGAACTGTTTGACGCGCCAAATGACCCACAAGACGTGATTGTCGATTTTGCTAACTCACGCGTTGCTGATCATTCTGCAATCGAAGCAATTGAAACTATCGCCGAACGTTACTCTGCTGCAGGTAAAACTCTACACATGCGTCATTTGAGTCCTGATTGTCGCGCATTGCTTCACAAAGCGGGCAGCCTAGTGGAAATCAATGTCAAAGAAGATCCGAGTTACAAGGTAGCAACGGATGTGCTAGCAGGATAAGTGGACACACAAATTTATTGAGTAAAATAGCGACTCCGAAGAGTCGCTATTTTTTTATCTTTGGTCCAATAATTGTCTAATAAAGTTTAAGTGGCACGTCAACACCCACCTAAAAGTTCCTGATGAATCTAACAATATAATCATAAGCACGTTAATCTTTATCTCACATCTTCCAGTTTCATCGCTTTCCCTCTCAGACCTTTATTTACTTGAGACTCTTACCCATTTTTCTTTCTCAAATTGGGCTAGCGGCTCGACAAACTTCAGTGATTATTAATTTTCCATTAATTATTTTTAATCCTAAATGATAATGAGAATTCTTTACATTAAATAAACGGCTCCATATATTTCGCCTGCCTAAAAAAATCAAATAAATCATGGCCGTAAAAAAGTGGTACAGCTCAGGTTGATGTTGAGCTGTAGAGCAGATTTATGGTTAAGGACTGTTGTAAATGATTAAGTTAACGAACCCCAAGAGTTGTTCTAAGTTCAATCTATCTCCCATCTATCTAGCATTGGCCTCATCCTTGTTTGCCAATCAGGTAATTGCAGACTCCGACCAGACCATAGTTGTTTTTGGTGAGAAAACGGAAAAGTCTATCTTCGATACTAGCTCTAGTGTTCAAGTTTTTGACCAAGACACCATTGAGTCACTACCAAACGCAACAGATTGGCGCGACCTCGCGAAACTGACTCCCAACTTGTCAGATACCGGTAATGACAACTTTCTACCAGCACTAAGGGGTATAGATGGTTCTGGCCCCGCAGTAGGTGGACTTGCAAGTTTTTCAGGAACTGCATCACGGCTAAATCTGAGTATTGACGGTCGATCGCTTAGCTATACAGAAATGGCGTTCGGAGCACGATCACTATGGGACATGCAACAGGCTGAAATCTACGTCGGGCCACAAAGCTTGATTCAAGGCCGTAACTCGTCAGCGGGGGCCATTGTATTGAAATCCAATGACCCAACCTATCATTTTGAGTCTTCGGCCAAAACGGCTATCGGACAACGTGGATACTCGCAAAACTCTGCAATGATCTCAGCTCCGATAATCGCTGACCAAGTTGCGTTTCGCTTAAGCGCTGATCAGCAAAAGAAACTCAGTCATTTAGCACTTGAGGGATATCCAGAAGCAGGTGATCCACGAGAGATTAGCGCCACCACAGCCAGAGCAAAACTGTTAATCACGCCAGAGAAATGGGCGGGTTTTAAGTCTATTTTGTCTTACACCTTTATGGATACAAAGGCACCACAATCGGAAAACCTTATAGGACCGCGGATGTTCACCGCTGAGCGCCCCTCCTATGAAACGACATCCGATAGTTTTAACTGGTTTACATCCATTACTCTAAATTCAAACGTTTCTCTCGAAAATTCACTGATCTATACCCAATCTGGGTACGTTCGTAGTAGCCCAGATAGCGACTACGCATATGACGTTGAAACCGACGAGATTACCATTGAGCCATTACTTAGATTCCAAAATACGTCGGGAAGTTTCAAAGGTCTATTTGGTGGAAGATATTCAGCTTATGATCAAGACGAGCGACTGTACTACAATCCGACGACATCCCAACCGATGAAAGATGAATCGGAAACCTACTCACTGTTCACTGAGGGTACTTATGATTCAGGGGCATTTTTCTCCACATTGGGTTTAAGGTTTGAACAGGAAGAAAAAACCCGAATTGCAAAGCTTGATGTCGTAGATCTAGATTACAACAACAAAGAATCGGTATTTCTTCCAAAGTTAGATTTAGGTTACAGGTTTTCAGATACATCGACCTTTGGATTCAAAATCGCTAAAGGGTATAACGCTGGTGCAGCCGGTGTAAGCTTTGATACTACTCAAGCACGCAGACCACATCGCGCGTACCAATTCGATGAAGAATCCGTCATCAACTACGAGTTGTACAGTAAAGTTGGTTTTGCTGATAACACCGGGTTGTTTACTGCCAATCTATTCTTCAACGACTATGACAACATACAGCTGCAACAAAACGCGGACGACGGTTACGTCTTTATTGCCAATGTAGATGACGCTCGAACATTTGGTGCTGAACTAGGTATTCAGTACTACCTAACTGACGATATCGAGGTGTTTTCTAATATAGGTTTATTAAAAACTGAGTTTAAGGAAACCGCAGCTCAGGGTGGTAAAGAGCGTGAACTACCGCGTTCGCCAAGTGTTACCGCAAACCTAGGTGCTTCGTACTACATCACTGAGAATCTATTCTCTAGCTTTAACACGTCATTTAGTGGTGATTACTTCACTGATTTATCAAATACAGAGCAGATTAAAATCGACAGCTATTCGACAACCAATGTTCAACTCAGCTATGCATTTGAAAGTGGCAAGGTGTCGTTATTTGCAACCAACGTATTTGATAGCAACAAAGAAACTAACTACTTCAGCATAAGAATTCCTGACCAACCACTAGTTCAAGAGCCCCGTTTGGTTGGTGCGTCACTTGAGCTGAACTTCTAGTCATCGATGACCAGAAACTGAGTGGATTAAATCCAGCTTAATACTGAAGCTCTCCAAGGGAAGAATTGGAGAGCTTTGGTTGTCATATCAGAAATCTACAAAACTGATAGCTGGACAAAACACATCCAATATTAATGTAATTTTAATGCAACCATTTTATCAAAAGTGACATATATCTCATTCCAATATTTTGCTGAAAATTATCGATGCAATTACAAATGAGAAGTAATTACATTAGCGAAAATTTGGCAAGTAAGTACTTATTATGACTACCGAAAAACCCTCTCGTATCACTCCAGAAGTGATTACCTGTCTACGTAAACGGCTTATTGTTCCCCACCTGATGAGAGTGACGTTTTCTTGCGACGCTGCCACAGCATTTTCCAAGTCTCGTTTGGGCGCACACATCAAACTGTTTTTTCCCAATCAAACCAGTCAGACACTCGAGCTGCCAGTCTTAGAAGATGGAAAAATCACCTGGCCACAAAACAAGCCGGTTACTCGTGCTTATACCGTGAGAGATGTTCGACATGAGCTAAACGAAATTGACGTCGATTTTGTTATTCACGGTGATAAAAGCCCGGCATCTGGATGGGCTGTTCATGCTCAACAAGGTGACCAAATTGGTATGGTTGGTCCCGCAGGTCCAGATCCTCTGCTGGCGCCAAGTGATTGGCACCTTTTAGTAGGTGACCTAACCGCGTTACCTGCTATTTCTGCCATCGTGTCTCAACTAAGCACTGATGCAGCTGGACATATATTTGTAGAGATTGACCATCCAGATGATATTCACGATTTCGAAAAGCCCTCAAATATCGGTATTGATTGGTTAATCCGCGATCCAAAACAAAATAAGCATCCTTTAGTTAACGCTGTCAAAAACCACAATGTTCCAACCCATGCTAAGACGGTCTCAGCGTTTGTCGCTGGCGAAAACACAACCGTTATCGAATGTCGAAACTGGCTAAAAAAACAATACAGTTTAAACAGTAAATCCCTGTATGCCATTCCCTACTGGAAACGAGGTGAGCACGAAGACCAATATCACGATGAACGCCACGTAGTGATGGACGAGCATTACGCTTAGCGCAATAGAAAAGTCCAATAGAAATTTAGCCGTATTTTATCTTTATCTATGAGTTTGTTATGAACAAGATTATTTCCCTTTTCACCGTTTTACTTTTCACTGTCATTTTCAATGTACAGGCCAGTGATGATTGGCCAAGACAGTTCAAAAATGCTGATGGAACCATCACGAATATTCCCGCTAAACCTGAACGCATAGTGTCAACAACAGTAACCACAACAGGCACTTTGTTGGCGATTGATGCTCCCGTGGTTGCCAGCTCTGCAGCGGCCAATGGTAAGTTTTTCTCTCAGTGGGACAACATGGCAAAACTTAAGAAAGTGAATGCTCTCTGGGCGGCCGGTAGCCCAGATTTGGAGATGGTCTACGGCGAAGCACCTGACCTAATCGTGGTATCGGCGACTGGGGCTGACTCAGTTAAAGATCTTGTTGCCGAACTCAATCAAATAGCACCGACCATCATCATTGATTACAGTAATCAGTCTTGGCAATCACTTGCTATTCAATTGGGCGGAGCGCTTGGAATCGAAGAGAATGCGACAAAAAGTATTAATGAATTCAATAGTTTCTTAGCGAAAGTTAAGCAAAACATCACTCTACCTAGCAAAAAGATCAATATCGTTAGCTACCAAGGTGCTGGTGCAATTAATGCCATTGCACAACCTTATGGCGCTCATGCCACTTTACTAAGTCAGCTTGGATTTGAAGTTGAAGCACCGAAAGACGAATGGTCAGCGGCACCATCACGTCATAAGGACTTTTTGCGCGTTCATTTTGAGGCCATTACCCAACTCAACGCCGAGACCACTTTCTTACTTGCTGCTGACCAATCTAGAGCTATCGAGTTTATTGCAGATCCAGTTCTTGCGAATGTGCCTTCTGTTGTGAATCAGCAAGTGTACGGTCTGGGTAGATCATCGTTTCGCATTGATAGATTTAGCGCGGTAGAAATTCTGAGCCAAATTCACGAAAACTTCTCCACAATAAAAGATTGAAATCAACAACATGTTCAGAGTGTTCGTGTTTATCACTATTTGGATAGTCTTTCTTGCAGGGCTAAGTCTTTCTCTTGGCTCACAAATGATTAGTCCCAACGAGGTGATCAACACTTTTGTCTCATTTGATTCATCCAATAGCCAGCATCTCATTGTGCAAAACCTTCGGCTACCGCGCACCTTATTAGCGATATTGATCGGGGTTGCATTGGGCGTCGCTGGCATTGTGATGCAAACGTTAACCCGCAATCCGCTCGCTGAGCCGGGAATTTTGGGCGTCAATGCAGGGGCAATGTTGGCGGTAGTGGCAGCTATTGCCACTTTAGAGCTGATCAGTTTTTCGCAATACATGATATTTGGCTTATTCGGCGCAGCTGGTGGAGGAGCTCTGGTTTACTTTTTATCACTAGGTAAACAAGGCGTGGACCCAGTCAGGCTGCTGTTGGCCGGCTCTGCAATAACTGTTGTCTTTTTGTCACTGACTAAACTGATAACCATCAATAGCGAGCAAGAAGTCTTTGATTTATTTCGTCACTGGGTGATTGGCTCCTTGCAAGGTCGTGGGTTTGACGTCTTGCTACCAACAGCCATCATTTGCTCGATTTGTCTGATAGTGACGGCATTTATCTTACCTGACCTGAACCAAATCATCTTGGGGCAAGAACATAGTGTGAGCATGGGTGTCAATGTGGTTAAAGTGTGGCTGTTAAGCCTACTTATCATTACCTTTCTCTCAGGTGTCGCGACTGCTGCCGCAGGGCCAATAAGTTTTTTGGGACTCATCGGCCCTCATTTGGCGAGACTATTGGTCGGTAATGACCTTAAGAAACTGTTGCCATTTTCAGCCCTATTCTCTGCCATGCTGCTTCTATTTGCTGATGTTGTCGGTCGCGTCATTCACCATCCAGGAGAGGTAAGTGCTGGCATCATGGTGGCTGTGATTGGCTCCCCAGTATTTGTCTTGTTAGTTCGACGATGGAAGTTTCGCATATGATGTCATCCAAATCTTGGGTAATGTGGCAGCTAGGCCCGTTATCGACTCGTCTTTACTGGCGCACCGCATTCACACTTAGCTTTGCCACAGTAGCGCTTGTATGCTTATGTGTGTTTGCACTCACCGTCGGTCGATTTCCTATTTCCACCGAGCTGATCCTTACTAATTGGCTGAGTAGCGAATCGGTACTCACACCTGTTCAGCACAAGATATTGTTTGATATACGCACTCCCCGAATTGTTACAGCGGTGTTTGCTGGTATGGCTCTAGGAATTTCTGGTGCCTTATTTCAATCGATCGCTCGCAACCCTTTGGGCTCGCCAGATATTGTCGGCTTCACATCGGGGGCGGCAACAGGTGCGCTAACCCAAATTATCATTTTCCAAGGCAATACGTTAGAGGTCTCCATTGCAGCAGTATTTGGCGGTCTAATTACATCCTTATTGGTCTATCTAATGGCCCATCGTGACGGTCAGATTGGGACGCAGCGTTTAGTGTTAATTGGTATTGGCATTGGCACGTTACTGACAGCAATTAATAACTTGTTGATTGTGATCGGTGATATCGATTTAGCGGCAACGGCCAATCTTTGGTTGTCTGGTTCACTTCATTCACGAACCTGGTGGCATGCGATACCAACACTAGTAGGTGTGCTAATACTGACTCCGATAGCGCTAAGAATCTCACGCTCATTAACCTACATGGAAATGGGTGAAGACTGCTCTCGCGCACTGGGTATATCGACAAAGAACACACGACGCATTGCTATCTTTTCATCCGTTGTGCTCGCCTCGCTGGCAACGGGTGCTGCCGGCCCAATCGCGTTCATTGCATTGGCAGCGCCGCACTTGGCTAAACGAGTTCTTGGCTCATCCAACGTTACCATCGTTGGCAGCGGGCTAATTGGTGCACTTTTGATTTTGTGCGCTGATGTTGTTACCCAAATTGTGTCCACCTCGTTTGTTCTGCCTATTGGACGTGTCACCGGAATCCTGGGTGGCGTTTACCTTCTCTACCTAATCCGGTCAAAAAAATAAAAATGCATAGTCAAAACACCCATAACAAAAACGCACAAGGACACCTTTGTGCAAAAAACGTCACCTTGGCCTACGACAACCACAGGGTATGTGAAAACCTAGAGGTAGAGATCCCACAAGGTAAATTTACTGTCATTATTGGCCCCAATGGCTGTGGAAAATCCACTTTACTTAAAAGCTTATGTAAAGTGATTCAACCACAAAAAGGAAACGTCTTGTTTCAAGGCAACGACATAAACACCATCCCCGCTAAACGCTATGCACAATCGGTTGGGTTATTGGCTCAGTCTTCGCAAGCGCCTGACTCTCTGAGTGTGCAAGAACTGGTATCGCGGGGGCGTTACCCCTATTTATCGATGTTAAGACAGTGGAGTGAGGAGGACGAATTAGCCGTTCAAAATGCAATGGATTTGACCGATATCCAGCCGTTGGCAAGCAGAGATGTTTCAGAGCTTTCAGGCGGACAGCGCCAACGCGTCTGGGTGGCCATGTTGTTAGCGCAAGAAACCGATACCTTACTACTCGATGAACCCACCACCTATCTTGATGTCAGCCATCAGTTAGAACTGTTGGATTTGTTTCAGATGCTCAATAAAAAACACGGCAAGACCGTGGTTGCGGTTCTTCACGATCTAAACCACGCATGCCGATACGCCGACCATTTGATTTTCCTAAAGGGTGGTCAACTTACCGCAAAAGGCACGCCAGACCAGATTATCAATAAGGAGTTAATTCAACAGGTCTTTGGTATCCACAGTAAAATCATTCCTGACCCAGTGACAAACACACCAATGGTGATCCCAGTCAGTGCTAAGTGACGCTGATTGGCAGTCATATGAAAATCCAGATTTATCAATTTATTACACAGAAAGTGAACTGAGCAAACACAGTCGAAACGCTATTGATTAGCAAAAAATAGAATAACTTCAGCCAAACAATTAGCGCTTCAAATATTTATTAAAAACTCAATTAAACAAATTATTTTTATGAAAATTCTACAGTCTTTTATAGTCATAGCCTTAGCCTTGTTTTCTCAATCTGTCTTTGCTTCTTCTGAATGGCCAAGGCTATTCGAAAATGCTGACGGTTCGTTTACCAAAATCGAGTCACAGCCCAAAAGAATCCTCTCTACCTCGGTTACTATCACAGGGACTTTACTCGCGATCGACGCGCCAGTGACCGCAACTGCAACTGCGATGAACGGTAAGTTTTTTGAGCAATGGGCGAATTTTGCCAAATTGCAAAAGCTCAAGCCATTGTGGCCTGCTGGTACCCATGATTTGGAAATGGTTTACTCGGAGGCTCCAGATCTCATCGTCGTCGCAGCGACCGGAGGTGACGCAGTTATCGACATTCTTCCAAAACTACAAAAAATCGCGCCAACGATAGTGCTCGATTACAGCAATCAATCTTGGCAGTCGATGGCCATTCAACTTGGCCAAGCACTGGGTACAGAGAATAAGGCTGTTCAAAGTATTGATGAATTTAATCGCTTTGTTGCGAAGGTAAAAAGAGAAATCACTATCCCAGAAGGTAAGATTAACGTTATCAGTTATGAAGGTGCCGGCGCTTTAAACTACATTGCCCAACCATTTGGTGCACACGCAACACTGCTAAAGCAGCTGGGTTTTGAATTAGAAGCACCAAACGCAGAATGGCAAGCAGCACCAATCCGACTTAAAGACTTTTTAAGAGTTCAATTTGAAACCCTCACTCTGCTAAAAGCAGACACCACATTCATACTTGAAGACGACAACACAAGAGCTGAGAAATTTAAAGCTGAGCCTATATTGGTTAACGTACCTTCGGTGGTGAACGACCAAGTGTATGGATTAGGTAAAAATTCATTCAGAATCGATAGATTCAGTGCGGTAAAGATTTTAAGTCATATCCATACCGTCTTTTCTAACGGTAAATACTAAAAAAAACCACCTTCCTCGGAAGGTGGTTTTCATACACTGTTAAAATGATTAGCCAGATTTGGACGTTGTTGCGGCTGTATTGCGGTTCTTGAGCTGAGTTAGATACTTAACCCAGTTTTCTGCTTGTTTATCATTTTTCAGCTCGTTAGCCTGCTTTGCGCTAGCGAGCGCATCATCTAATCGGTCAAGTTTGTAGTAAGCGCGAGTTTTCGCCAACTTTACCTTAAATTGCAACTTGCGATCACCCACTTGGTTTAATGTAGCAATAGCATTTTTATAGTCAGCCGACTGCATTTGTACCTGTGCGGCATTCCAAAAATACTTCTTATCAAACTTTGCTGCCGATAACCACGCTTGCGCGGCGAGGTCCCACTCTTTCGCCTGCTGCCAATTAGACGCCATTTGTATGACCAGTTGCTGGTCTTGCTCAACCCCCTCAATCTCAGCAAACAGGCGAGCAGACCGCTCAGGCATCTTTTGTTGGCTTGCAAGTTGGGCCATCAGCACGTTATCTGATCGAGATAGTTCAATATTTTGGCTGTCTGCAAGTGTCAAAGTTGCCAAGGCTTTTGTGTTGTTTTGAGTCTGTAAATAAAGCTGTGTTAGCTGCTTCCACCAGGCATAGTTTTTTGGCTCCAATGCCAGTAGGCTTTTCACGGTTGGAATCGCCTCTTTCCATCGCTCTAGTTGCATTTGAGCTCCATAGCGCATGGTCAAAAACGACTTGTCTACGATTTTTCCAAGCTTCTCCGCCATGTTGAGTGCCACCAGAGAGGGTTGCCATTTCTCCAATTGGTAGTAGCTCTGAGCCAGACGGTAATGAAGCAACTGTTTTTGATCTTTGGTCGAAAGTGGGTCATCTACCAATTTTCGATAGTATGAAATGGCTTTCTGGTAATGACCCTCAGTCAAATGGAGGTCAGCAACCATTTTAGTCGTCTTCCAGATTTCCTTTTGGTCAAACACGGCTAACTCGACCACTTGAGTCAAGAATTTGATCGCACTGTCTGCATCTCCTAATTGCCAGGAATAAATCCCTCTCATATTCGCAAGATACGATCGTGCAAAGTCACTCGATGGACTGGCATCATTTAAAACTTGAATTGCTTGTTTGTATTGCTCTAGAGCCGCGAACTCTTGAGATTTTTGTACTATTTTAGCTGTGCTGGGCTTAAGCTCATTTGCTTGAGCACCAATAGCGGCAAACGCCACTAACAGCGAAAAACTGTGTTTTACTATTTTAGTTTTCATCATGCTCATCGACTTCACAATTTGAACTCAATAGTTAATGTTTGTCCGACTACCACATTGGCGCCATCAGTTGGGTATTTTGCTCGCTTAAGTGCCCGAGTCGCTTCCCGGTTAAAAATTCGTTGCGGATTGGCATCGACTATCTCGATATTAATTGGCGAGCCGTTGGTATCGACATCAAATTTAAGCGTTACTTCGCCTTGAATTCGTCTTTTCAGTGCTCGAGGTGGGTAATTCGGTGTCACCGGCTTTAGTGGACTGAGTTTGACAGTTTCTACAGACACCGGAGCTGCTTTAGGAGCAGGCGGAGCCGCCACTTTGGTCACACTAAACTTACCCAAACTAGGTACTTCAATCCCAACATTTCCCAACTCTACGTTGGTTGCAACGGGATTCATGTTGACCTGAGTCGGAGTTGGATTAACGAGTGGATTAGATTGTGGAGTGGGCGTTGGCATCTCCGGAGTTGGCGGTGGTTCAGGGACACTGCGCTTTCGGCGTTGCAACGTCGACTCTTGTTCTACCATGACCAAGTTGAAACTGAGGTTCTCTTGTTTGGGTTGTGTTTGAACTTCACCCCTATCGACCATAAACGCCATAAATAAAAACAATGCGATAGTAACCGCAATAGCAATGGGTATTGAGATCATAAGCCGAATCACTGCGCCGACTCCGTCGCCAATGCAATATTTTGAATTCCCGCCCCTTTAGCCGCATCCATAACCTTAACCACAGTTCCGTTGTAAGCGTGTTCATCAGCTTGAATAACAAGTGAGGCATCTGGGTTATCAATCACCAAGGTTTCGAGAGTGGCTTGAACCCGTTCAACATCAACAATGCGTTTATCAATGTAGACATCATTCGAAGCGGTGATGGCAATAAATACGCCTGCATCCTTTTTAACCGTCGAATGTGAGGCTTGAGGTCGGTTTACATCCACGCCAGATTCTCTTACAAATGAGCTGGTAACAATGAAAAAGATCAACATTATGAATACGATATCGAGCATAGATGTTAAATCTACTTGCGCTTCATCGTTGTTGGTGTTTCTGCGTCCAAGTCTCATGATTGACCTCTTAACAACTTTTCAAGTGCTTGTTCTTTTTTCTGACAAGCTTTTACTACTCGTGCGTGAGCAAACATGCCAGCCAACGCCGCCACCATTCCAGCCATCGTTGGCAACGTTGCCATCGATATACCGGATGCCATTAGCTTGGGGTCACTACTGCCCTGCTGCGCCATGATGTCGAATACGCTAATCATGCCAGTGACGGTTCCTAGTAGCCCCAACATTGGACAGACCGCCACCAATAACTTCATTAACGACAGGTTTCTTTTCAGACTCAAACTGGCTTCAGACAACCACGCATCTCTTAATGATGTGGCGTACCAAGATTCATGATCGGTGCGCGCCAACCACTTTTTGTGCCATTGCTTTTTGAGTGACGGAAATGAAATCAATAGAAATGCAATTCTCTCAAAGGTTAACAGCCAAAAAAGCAATACCACACTCGCCAAAGCCAGTAGGACAGGGCCGCCTTGCTCAAGGAAGAGAGGGAGATCCCTAAGCCACCAAAGCGACTCACTACTGAAAACCCATTGATAAAGTAGATCGACAACGCTCATTAAGCTGCACTCGCGATCAACTCAGGATTAGCTGATTGTTTTGAATCGCGCTCAGCTTGTTGAGCAACAAGCCCAATACCCTGCTTCTCCAGGATGGTTCGAACGGATTCTGCTTTGCTGCTTAACACATTGTGAGCAAACAACAGTGGCATCGCCGCCACCAATCCTAGCACTGTGGTGACAAGAGCCATTGAGATTCCATCTGCCATGACTTTTGGATCACCGTTGCCAAACTGAGTAATGACTTGGAAGGTTTCTATCATACCGGTGACGGTACCCAGTAGTCCCAACATAGGAGCCAGAGCAGCAAATAGCTTGAGCATTGATAGCCCTCGCTCCAATTTGGCTTGCTCATCGACAACACATTCCAGAAGACGTAGTTCTAATGCTTCAACACTGCGAGCTTTGTCAGATTGGTAAACAGATAGAATGCGACCTAGTGCGTTGTTCTTTATATTGTTTGGTGTCTTAAGTTGACGATTTATCGCGACACTACTCCAGAACAAGCTCACCCCACGAACCAACGCAATAATCAGTCCTATGGCTAATAAACCGACAATGATTTTTCCGATAATGCCACCCGCTTCAAAGCGGTCTTGCAAGGTTGGTGACTGAGCCAACTGCGAAAGGATTTCACCTTTAGAAGGGTCAATTTCAAGCTGTTGCAAACCAGAATCAACCAAAGGAGAGACTGAGACTAAAGTCGGCACCGAATCCGGCAGTGATAGATAAGTACGCGCAACCTGACGGTCTGAATCCCAACTGTAATATCCGTCTTTTCCTATCAGAGCAAAAAGGCCCACTCGCTTTGCATTAACTTGTTCGGACTGGCCTTCACTGTTAACGAGTGGAATCGTTACGTCTGCAATTTGTCTACTCGCAATGATTTGACCTTCGAACGCTTTCCAAAGCCCCGTTAACTGTTCAATGGAAGGTAATTCGCTTTCAGCGACAATTTGGTCGACTGAACCATTTTCATCGCTAAGTTCTGGGCTAGTAATCGATGAAGCCAAATGGCTTTGCAACTCTTTGGCATTTTGTCTAACCACTCCGAAGACTTCGCCCAGGCTACCTGTTTCCAGCCTGAGTTTTTCTTCCAAACCAGCCAGCTTTTCCTCGTTGTCAGAAAAGGTGTCCGTCAACTTATCCGTTTCACTTTGCAGCGACTTACGCTTAGCCTGTAGCTGAGCAATTTTCTTTTTAAGTGCCGCTTCAGTTTGAGCAAAACCTTGTTCACGAGACTGATCGTGGGCATTTTCTTTAGCTTGAATGCTCTTGGCATCGCTTAATACATCTGCTTGAATCGATGAAACCAAAGAGATAGCAAAAATAAAGGTGACGATTAGAAATTTGTAAGGTCGCATGATCACTTGCCTCCTTGTTGTGCAGAGATAGGCAATGACAGAAGAGATGGCGCGGCTTTGTTAGCGGCAATGTCGTAGGCTTTTTCTAACTCACGGTGTTGCGCTGGGTCTACAGCAACCCAAGCGCGAGATTTATCGTTCCAAGCCCAGTAATTGGTGCGTTCGAAACTTCTCGCAAGCAAAGAAACCCCACCAAGGTGAAACACTTCAACAGAGCGAGTTGAACCATCAATGTTTAAGGTGTCATCAAAGCGAGCAATTTTATTGCCGTAGTCAATTTCAATTTGGAACGCTTCTAAGATTCTTCGGAATTTCTCAGCCTCACTTACGTCCGCGCGAGTCATCATAAACTCAAGGTCAACCACACGGTCCAAGCGTTGGTTTTTTTTCAAAGGTTTGTCTTGTTCAATGAATAACTTCAACGAATCCAGCATGGTATACATCAGAGGCACCACACCTTTGCGCGTATCATTCACCTCATCAATTTGTTTTTGTAACGAAGCTAATTCTCCATTTTGATTCTCAACCATAGATGCTAGATGGTTCTTGTAGATAGTCATATTCTCAACTTCACGCTGGAGAAGCTCCAAGTCAGACTGAAGCTCTAACGCTCTTTCAGAGGACTTATCAATTCTCTTTTGGCTAGCAGCTGTATCAACATTGGTTTTTTCTATCACTGATTGAGCCTGTTCAATTGCAAATGCGGAATTGGAGAGGAATAACGCTAATATTGCAGGGACAGGAATGGAGTACTTAAGAATTGTCATTTGGTTAAACGCCGTGGTTTCAGACACCTAAAATACTAATGAGAATCATTAGCTTTAATTTGCCGAACATATTAGCGACTTGAATATGAAATTCAACGAGTAAATAGACTCAGGTTAAACAATTTCCTGAATTGACCATTTATCAAAGAAAAAAACCGCCAAACAAACGTTGGCGGTTTTTGATAGTGAGAAGTTAGAGTTAAAGAGCAAAAATCTGGGGCTATGTAATTAGCTCTTATCAAAAGCTTTCGTCAGCTGAGAACCGAATAGCTTTTTTCGCCATCCTTGCAGCGCATCGGGCTTTTTCCCAGATTGTTCCTTGACCCAGAACCAAGTGAATACTTGATTAAGTTGTTTCTTAGAAGCCAATAATTCGGGAGCAAGACCGGTTTGTTTTGAGACCTTTTTCACTTCATCTTTTAGTAATTTAAACAAGGCTTTATAACCGGGTCGATCCATCAAACGAATTATCTTTTCAGGGCAATCAAACTCTGACGTTTGTTGTGCTTGATGAACAATCGGACCAATCTTATGTGCATGGCGCTGAGCTGAACGTTCATCTATATCGTGCTTATCCATCGCTTTTTTGGTCTTGAGAGAATACTTCGCCACCGTCAACAAGTCTCCGTCTCTGAAGACAAAATTCAACGCCAAATCGCGTTTGACGGCTTCTTGATAACGCCATGTCGCCAAAGGCTTTAGAATGGCCAATTGCTGTTCATCCAACTGCCAAGCACCCTTGACATCTAAATAGGCCAAATCAGGGTTTGGCTGCTTGTTGTATTTGTCCAACTTGAGCGTGCACTCTTCAAGTGCTGCGTCTAGCCACCCGGATTTGTCGACATCACTCAAAATAAGGTCGTATAGAGGGATTAAGTAGTAAACGTCTGCAGCCGCATAATCAAGTTGTTTACTCGATAGCGGGCGCGCCATCCAATCGGTTCTTGATTCGCTTTTATCTAGCTCAACAGACAGGTAATGCTTAACCATGGCAGCAAAGCCGGCGGATATGCCGTGGCCAATAAACGCAGCCAGTATTTGGGTATCAACGTAAGGCGTCGGCAATTGCCCGAACTGTTGCAGGAATACTTCCATGTCTTCGCTACAGGCGTGCAGGATTTTTAATACACTCTGATCTGCGAGTAACTCAATAAAGGGGGTCATGTCTTCAATTTCCAGTGGATCGATTAAAGACAGGTTGGTGCCATCGTATAACTGAATCAAGCCAAGGTGAGGATGGAAACTGCGCACTCGCACAAATTCGGTGTCTAGAGCTACGCGTTCACATAAACGAGCAGCGCGGCAAACGGACTCTAGTTGAGAGCTTGAAGTGATGACTTGATAATTCACGCAAATCCTATTTGTTTACTGAGATGACTTTCGGAACTCACCCTTTCAAAAACGTCTTAGAAAGAAAAAATGCCGACAGAACTGTCGGCATAGTATATATCAATTGCTCAATAAAATCGGCTACGCCGAATGTCTGGCATCATTTTCTTCGCGAAGGACACGACGCAAAATTTTACCAACGTTGGTCTTAGGCAACTCTTCTCTAAACTCCACCAGCTTAGGTACCTTGTAACCTGTGAGATGTTCGCGACAGTGTTCAATGATTTCTTCTTTGCTTAATCCTTCGTCACTTTTCACCACGTAAATCTTAACGACTTCGCCACTGGCTTCGTGAGGCTGGCCAATTGCCGCTACCTCTAGCACCTTGTCATGCAGCGCAACCACATCTTCAATTTCGTTTGGATACACGTTAAAGCCTGATACCAAAATCATATCTTTCTTGCGATCAACGATATGCAGCAAGCCTTGCTCATCGAAACGTACGATATCGCCGGTAAACAACCAACCGTCTTCAGTGATGGTGTCTTTCGTTGCCTCTGGACGTTGCCAATAGCCTCGCATCACCTGAGGGCCGCGTACTTGTAACTCGCCGACTTCTGTTAGAGGTAGTGGGTTACCTTCGTCATCAACAATTCGAACGTCAGTAGAAGGCACTGGTACACCAATCGCACCCGTATAATCTTCAAGATCATACGGATTACCCGCCACCAATGGTGAACATTCGGTCAGCCCGTAACCTTCCAGAAGGTGAACTCCGGTGACCTTTTTCCACTTATCCGCCACGGCTTGTTGCACCGCCATGCCGCCACCAACGGACAGTTTTAAGTTACTAAAATCGAGTTCGCGGAAATCTTCTTTGTTGACGAGCGCGTTGAACAAAGTATTCACACCGGTAATTGCGGTAAACGGTACTTTCGATAGTTCTTTAATGAAGTTTGGTATATCTCTCGGGTTCGTGATCAGCAAGTTATGACCACCAATCTCGATAAACAATAGGCAGTTAACGGTTAACGCAAAGATGTGATACATAGGTAACGCGGTAACGACCAACTCTTTACCCTGAGAAAGCACTGGACCATACGCGCCTTTCGCCTGCATTACGTTGGCAATCATGTTGCGGTGCGTAAGAATAGCGCCTTTTGCCACCCCGGTTGTACCACCGGTGTATTGCAAGAATGCAATATCATCACCGTTCATGGATGGCTTAACATATTGCAAGCGTCGGCCGTTTTGGATTGCTTTACGCATTGAAATCGCGCCCGGCAAGTTGTATTTCGGCACCATGCCTTTGACGTACTTAACGACGAAATCGACTAACGTGCCTTTAGCTCTAGGCAGCATTTGACCCAAGCTCGTCAGCACCACATGTTTCACTTCTGTGCGTTCTACAACTTGCTCTAGCGTATTGGCAAAATTGGACACAATGACGATCGCTTTGGCGCCCGAATCATTCAACTGGTGCTCAAGCTCTCTTGGCGTGTAAAGTGGATTAACATTGACTGCCACCAAGCCTGCACGCAGCACACCAAAGAGGGCCACTGGATATTGCAGTAGGTTGGGCATCATGATGGCGACACGGTCACCCTTTTCTAGCTTAAGATCATTCTGCAAGTAGGCTGCAAACGCTCGACTGCGCTCTTCCAGCTTACGGAATGTCATCACCGCACCCATGTTTACAA
This sequence comes from Vibrio sp. ABH4_348, assembly GCF_056159765.1. Lineage (NCBI taxonomy): Bacteria > Pseudomonadati > Pseudomonadota > Gammaproteobacteria > Vibrionales > Vibrionaceae > Vibrio > Vibrio sp. ABH4_348. Next base: position 1,947,215 of record NZ_JBSWVW010000001.1, read on the forward strand.
ACGCAGGTTGATCCGCATACTTCTGAACACTTTGTTCAAACAACTCCACCAAAGATGGGTATTGGTCCGGATTAATCGTTTCAGGCACTTTTTCTGGGTAACGTGAAAGCCAAGGTTTTTCCACTGTTATTCTCCTAATTCTTCGCGGATTTTCTAAGCAAACAACCTTAATACGAAACCGCAATTACATGCGAAACAGTTATTAAGGTCGCTATACTTATGACTCAATTTAGTAAAAGTCGCTTCAAGGGTTTTACGTTTTGTTACTAAATGGTAGTCAATCATTCTATTTTGAGGGTCTGGTCGCTGTTTTTGTCCATTATTCGTAAGACATATCGTCTTTGCCTCACTAGTAACTATTTACACAATTAAAACATCCAAATGCAAAGTGTGGTTCAACAAGACTAAGGTGTCGAAACTTTGCAATGAAAGGTCAAAGTATTGAAAGAACTCAAGGTGCAAACCAGACTAGTATGGGCCTAATTAGACCATAGCTGAGGGAGTACATCATCTATCAAGGAACGAATTTAGGTGTTTTTGTTAACCCATTCGAGGATCTTTTGTGCGCAATCGATTGGCTTTTGCATATGACAGTGATGCCCACCCTCAAGATAGGTAACATCTGCTGCAGGAACCAAAAATTTAACTTGCTCAGGTAGGTGAGCAAACCCGGCTTTACCCAGTATCACTTGGGTTGGAGACTTGATAGCAGCGACAATGTTTTGGCTTTGTTCTATGGTCATTCGGTACAGTGAACTTGCCATTAGCTTGCTATCATGTCGCCAACGAAAGCCTTGTTCTGATTCTTGAGTACCACGTAAAACAATAGGCTCAATAAGCTCATCGTCGATTTGATTAAGCTGGGCACGGCGTTTTACCAGTGTGGCTAACTTGCGTGGTTTTTGTAATTGCGCAGGAACAAAATGCGGGTTTCTAGATTCCTGACGTTCTAGCAATCCGTTTCTCAGTCTAGCCACAGTTTCATTGGGATTTTCACCGAGAGGACAAATACCTTCGATAAGCGTCAGGCTAGTTACTCTTTCCGGGAACGCGGCCGCATAACATGCCGACAGATACGCGCCCATTGAGTGACCGACCAAATGACAAGTTTGCCAACCTAGATGCGTTAGAACTTGGTTTATTGCGTGTAGGTGTTCGTGAAATGGGTAAAAGCCTTCAAAGTGACAAGAGTGACCATGCCCCGGTAAATCAATTGCGACACAATCTAGAGTGTTCGTTTCTGATTGCAAAACTTGCAGGACAGAAGCAAAACTTGCGGCGTTATCCAGCCAACCGTGAACAAACAGTACCTTTGGACCTTCACTGTTAGGTTCGCTCTGCAGACCTGCTAGCTGATTTTGACTGCTCTGGGTTTGCTTAAGAGGATTTTGACTATTTAGAGGGTGCGAGTTAAGTGGTATTCGCAGCTCTGACAAGGTAGGCGTTTTCATTACACGTAAAGATCCACGCCAAGCATAGCTTGAAGCTCTTCTCGTTTAGCTTGATTGATCACGTTGAAATATTCTTGAAGCGCCTTGCGATTGTGTCCATCAGGGAGATCGTATTGGATTTGGTTGCGCTGTATATCAGCCTCATCCATTTTTCGAATGCCGTTGGACACGGCATTCGCAACGGGTGTTGTTTGCGTAGCAGGAGTCGCGGGCGTCTGTTTCGACACCGACGTTTTTTTGTCTGTTTTCCCTGTTTTTCTTGCCTTTCCCGAGCCGGGAATCTGCGAGGGAGGAAGACCATTAATGGAGACCATTAAAACTCCTGCGTTTATTTACACGTTGAAAGCTGATCTTGAAACAACAACCTGCTTTACAACTAGGGTTAATCTACTCTCTGCCTGGCAACTTTTTCCACGCCACCGTGTCCCTTAAATAAACTGGAGACGATTCTTCTGCTGACACTGTGTTACCTTTTTGTAACTCTGCTACTGCTAGTTCAACCATATCAATGGCTTCAGGTAAAGTTACTTCCGTTGGAGAAGACTGCTGACTCACGGCTAACAGCTCTTCTTGGTATGCAGCCCATCCAGTGCCAGCTTGTTGCCACTTGTCGTCTGAGCTGGCTTGCCAGTTCAATTCACTCGGTGGTATGACACATTCGGCATCAGTCTCTTGCCATGTGCCATCTTCTTGACGCTCAAATCGAGCCCAATACACTTCGCTCATGCGCGCATCAATCGCACATGCAACCTGCGTTTCTTCAAACTTGCGGTAGACTTGTTGCGCCATCGCTTTCAAGCTTGAAATCTGAATCATGGGTAAATCTGCACCAAACGCTAAACCTTGTGCAATACCAATGCCAATTCTTACTCCGGTAAAGCTACCGGGACCGCGTCCAAATGCCAACGCATCTAGATCTTGCAGCGTTAAGCCTGCTTCTTTTAGCACGCTATCAACCATCGGCAAGATTTTTTTTGCGTGGTCTCGCGGAGCGACTTCACTTCGACTGGTTATCTTGCCATCAATCCATAACGCCACCGAACAGTTTTCTGTTGATGTATCCAAGGCTAGGATTCTAGTTGTCATAAGTCTCTCACTGTGCAAGCTTGTTTTAGAAAGTCACGTATTGTACCTAAATCTCGAGTTCGAGGAATAGGTGGCAAACTAGAAAGGAATACGCCACCGTAATCGCGAGTTACCATTCGGTTATCGCAGATAATTAAAGCACCGCTGTCTTTGGTATCCCGAATCAAGCGTCCAACCCCTTGTTTGAGAGTAATGACCGCTTCCGGTAGCTGGACTTGAGAAAACGGGTCGCCCCCTTTTAACTGACAATCTTCTATTCTCGCTTTCAGCAATGGGTCATCAGGAGCGGTAAAGGGTAGCTTGTCGATAATCACACAGCTCAACGCATCACCTCGAACATCAATTCCTTCCCAGAAGGCTCCCGTGGCTACCAGCAAGGCATTGCCAAGTTCCATAAACTCATTCAGTGTCTTTTGTTTGGTCGTTTCACCTTGCATTAACACAGGTATCGAGAGCTGTTCGCGAAATTGTTCGCCTAACTCTTTCATCATTGAGTGGGACGTACAAAGAAAAAAGCAGCGCCCCTCATTTTCTTCAATGACAGGGCCTAACAAACGAACAAGTTTGTCTGCCATACCCGGTGTATTGGGTTCAGGCAGATATTTAGGAACGCACAACCGAGCTTGTTTAGAATAATCAAAAGGACTAGGTAAGGTCATTTGTTGAGTGGGTGCCAGTCCTAACCGAGAGGTAAAATGGCCAAATTCTTCATTCACCGTTAACGTTGCCGAAGTAAAAATCCACGCCCCTTGTTTCTCTTCGATGTGTTCATGAAACTTATCGGCCACCGACAAAGGTGTAATGTGTAAACTAAAGTGGCGCGGTGTTGTGTCAAACCAATAAGAATAGCCAGTTATTCCCGTGTCACACACTCGATCAAGCCTAGCCAAAATCTGACTAGTACGCTCGAAGGCTGTGTCAAGTAGTTGGCTTCGCCCCACGCAAAGTTTTAGTACTTCAAGCGCAAACTCTAAACTCTCTTTCAGTCTCTCTATGTCGCGCACTAAATCTGGCGATTTCATTACCTCTCGCCAATTGCCGCGAAAACCCGGTTCACCCAAAGCAATGCGCAAGTCAGAGCTGGTTTGAACCAGTTTTTCAGCACTTTTTTGCAACTGGCGCATGTCTTTGGCTTCAGTGCGATAACCAATTTCGATGTCTTTGGCTAGTTCCTGTATCTGTCTGCTGGATAGCGATTGACCAAAATATTGACTGGCTATGTCTGGAATTTGATGCGCCTCATCAAACACAAACACATCGGCTTCGGGGATCAACTCACCAAAACCTGTCTCTTTAATTGCCAGATCCGCCAAAAACAAATGGTGATTGACCACCACAACATCGGCTTCTAAGGCTTTTTGCCGCGCTTTATTGACATAACAATCTTGGTAACTCGGGCAATCTTTGCCTAAGCAGTTGTCGTTTGTCGAGGTGATGGTTGGAATAACAGGGCTGTCTTCGGCAATTTCATCACATTCCCCTAAGTCTCCGGTTTTAGTCGACGAACTCCAACCCCGAACTTTGACTAACTGAGATAACAAATTGGGGTCCGAATGAGGACTGTGGCTCTCGACCATTTGCCGGCTAAGTCGATCTAAGCACAGATAGTTTGAACGACCTTTTAGCAGCGCAACGCGACCTTGATAACCCAATGCGTCAACCATTAAAGGGAGATCTCTATGGTAAAGCTGTTCCTGTAGGTTTTTTGAGCCGGTGCTAATAATGACTTTTTTAGCGCTGAGCAGCGCCGGAACTAGATAAGCAAAGGTTTTGCCTGTTCCAGTTCCAGCTTCTACGATGAGTTGGGTTTGATGTTTGATTGCTCGATCGACCGCTTCTGCCATATCAACTTGTGGCTGCCGGGCTTGAAAGCCGGGTATAGCTTTACCCAGAGCACCAGTAGAGGAGAAAGTCTTTGAAATCATGCCAATCAACATCTTGTGTATCTTGGCATGATTATGTCAGGTTTTCCCTTAGCTGCGAAGCCAAGGTTTTGATTAGTGGAGGGCTTGAAGATTAACTACCTTCGCAAATAACGAGATAACCAGTTAGGTCCGGTAAAGTCATCATGAGCGTGTCGAATGGCATCCGCAGCTTCTGCTGGCGATGCTCGGTTTTCCCACATTTCTGCTAAGATTTCAGGATCCAGCTCTTGCTCTCCAAGTAACGAGCTGACGCGTTCGGAGTACAACTTTTTCGCGAGTAGTTCTTTGTCCATTTCGACCACCTTAGACATTTGAGTCGGCTGTTTGCCACGCTATCCATCGCATTTTCAAGACAAGTAAAACGCTCTACCTCGCCTCTAGCTCTGCTGCAATCGATTGTCCAGCAAATCTGGTTGCAACCCGTACGATATTAAGTTAATTGTAGCTATCAAATTGAGGACTAGTTCACTGTTCGTTCTCCAAAGAATAATTCACAGATCAAAAAAAATTTAATTCGGAAGTATGTTCTAAATGGAAAAGAAAACGCTGCTAACACACTGCACAGATGCACCTGGTTTAATATCGAAAATCACCAATATCTGTTACAAACATCAACTGAATATCATCCATAACAACGAGTTTGTGGATAACACCAGTGGTCACTTTTTTATGCGCACTGAGCTTGAAGGCTATTTCAATGACCAAACCTTCCTTGCCGACCTAGACAGCGCGTTGCCTGAAAAAGCAAAAAAGAAGCTCATTGATTCCTCAAGAAAACGTATCGTTATCTTGGTCACCAAAGAAGCCCATTGCTTGGGTGATATTTTGATGAAAAATTTCGATGGCAGTTTAGATGTGGAAATTGCAGCGGTAGTCGGAAACTACGATAAGTTGCAAGACTTAACAGAGAAGTTTGATATCCCATTCCACTACGTCAGTCACGAGGGTCTTAATCGTGAAGAGCATGAACGTGAAGTGTTAAAAGTCGTCGACCCATATCAGGCAGATTTCTTAGTGCTCGCCAAGTACATGCGTGTATTAACACCAGACTTTGTGCAGAAGTATCACCACAAAATCATAAACATCCATCACAGCTTCCTGCCTGCCTTCATTGGCGCCAAACCTTATCATCAAGCCTACGAGCGTGGCGTTAAGATCATAGGTGCGACAGCCCACTTTGTGACTGACGACTTAGATGAAGGTCCTATCATCAAACAAGATGTAATACCCGTTGACCATAACTTTAGCGCGTCAGATATGGCACAAGCTGGCCGAGATGTGGAAAAGAATGTGCTCAGCAAAGCGCTAAATAAAGTGGTTAACGACCACGTGTTTGTGTACGGCAATAAAACGGTTATTTTGTAAGACTTAAAGAACTGGCAGCTATATTTTATCTGCCAGTTCTATCCCTTCACAAATAGCGCGAGCCGCGTCTAGCTCCGTTGCGCGTTTTGCTCCTCCAATGACAAGTTGCTCATCACTGTCATTTCCCTCAATTGGTATCGACTCCTGACCAGTACACACAATCACTTGCTTCACTTTAATAAGCTCAGTTTGGTCTTGATGCTGAATCATCACACCCTCAGGAGTTAGCGATAATACTTGAACGCCGCTGAGCATGATGACGCCACGCCGGTTTAACGTTGCTTGATGAATCCATCCCGTTGTCTTGCCCGGACCACGCCCGACTTTACCTGCGCTGCGTTTTAACAAGAACACTTTTCGAGTCTTGAAGGAATTTGTAGTAACGCCTGCGGCTGGACCAAGTCCACCTCTCACCTTTTCATCCCGACTAATTCCCCATTCTTGCTCGAACTTATGGTGCAAGTCGGATAGATGTTCACTGTTTATTTCTTTTTCTGACAGAGGTTCTGTTAGCAAAGTCGCGACATCGACACCCACGCCACCAGCACCAATTATCGCAACTTCATCACCTAGTTGTTGATGTTGCAAAATGGCCTGTTGGTAATCGAGTACAGGTATCGCATCAAGATCTGCTTTGATATTGGGCATTTTTGGCCTAACTCCTGTAGCCCAAACCACGCGATCAAATTCGATATTTTGGTCACCGGATTGATAACTTTGCCCTAAGCACCAATTCACACCCATCCGTTCAAGCTCATGGTGGAAATATCTTAGAGTTTCATCAAATTCTTGTTTACCGGGAATCTTTCGAGCGTAATTAAGCTGGCCACCAATCTGTTGGTTGGTATCAAATAGCCATACTAGGTGGCCGCGCTCTAGCAGTCGTTTGGCGCAAGACAGCCCAGCGGGTCCTGCGCCAACAACGGCGACTTTCTTAACTGACTGAGCGGGTTTTAGCTGCCATTTTTTATCAGGCAATGCCATGGGGTTCACCAAACAACTGGCTTTTTTGCCCTTAAATACCTTATCCAGACAAGATTGATTGCAACCAATACACGTGTTGATCCGCTTCGTTTGTTCCGACTGAACTTTATTCACAAACTCAGGGTCGGCAAGATACGGCCGAGCCATAGATACCATATCCGCCTGCCCCGTTTGGATAAGATGCTCCGCGATTTCTGGGGTATTGATTCGATTGCAAGCGACAACAGGAATACTCGTCGCCTGTTTTAGTTTGCCTGTTAACCAAGCAAACTGAGCGCGAGGAACTTGAGTGGCAATGGTGGGAATTCGCGCCTCATGCCAACCAATACCAGAGTTGAACAAAGAAACACCGATATTTTCTAGTAATGCTGCTAATTGAATGACCTCTTGCCAATGACTGCCCTGCTCTACCAAATCAACCAAAGAAAGACGAAAAATCACGATGAAGTCTTGCCCGACGTGACCTTTTACTCGCTTGACCACCTCGGTTGCAAATCGAAAACGATTTTCGCTGCAACCACCCCAATGATCTTGCCTTTGATTGGTTCTCGGGGACAAGAACTGATTGATCAAATACCCCTCTGATCCCATCAACTCGACACCATCATACCCTGCCTGCTTCGCCAATTCGGCACTGTGCGCAAACTGGTTTAGTGTATTTTCAATCTCTGAATTCGACATTTCTGAAGGGGCAAAGCGATTGATTGGCGCCTTAATTGCGCTCGCCGATTGGCACCAAGGATGATAAGCATAACGCCCGGCATGCAGCAATTGCAGGACAATCTTGCAATCATACTCATGTACAGTCTTGGTTATGATGCGATGTTTGTGAACATGCCAAGCATGACTAAACTCGGCACTAAACGGACTGAGCCGCCCCCTAAAGTTGGGAGAAAAGCCCCCTGTTATTATCAGCCCGACTCCGCCAGCAGCCCTAGCTCGATAAAACTCCCCCAACTTGTTTAAGGAACCAAATTGCTCCTCTAAACCGACATGCATCGAGCCCATCAGATAGCGATTTTTGATTGTGGTGAAGCCAAGATCCAGAGGTTGTAAGCTGCTGAGCATCAGATACCTCAAAGTGGTAAGTGCATCGTCGGTCGCTCTTTGACCAGAATAGTCACAAAACTCAGTACTATCAATTCAGTCAAACAGGTCAAAAGGCGTTATGCTTTATACCAAAGGTACTCAGAGGCCAAGTTAGGCAAAATTGTGCTTGTAACTCGGTCAGGAAATGTCATAAAGCCGAGTGCCAATGGCTAGAGCCCTTTGGTTTTTCTGTGGTTTTTAAGTAGGATGTTGGCTGCCCTACAGATCTTGTTGGAATAAGAATGAAATCTATCTTCAAATTTATAGGTATGATTTTCAAAGGCTTTTGGAAACTCATAACTTTTATACGTCTTGCGCTAGTGAATGTGCTCTTTTTGGTATCCATTGGCATCATTTACTTTGCCTATACGCAAGCGGATGGCGGCAATAAACAAGCGCCCGAGCCTTCGGCGCTGATACTCAATTTAACCGGCCCGATCGTTGAACAAGCTACTTATGTCAACCCTATGGACTCAATTACTGGGGCTATGTTGGGCGCCGAGTTACCGACCGAAAACGTGCTTTACGATGTCGTGGAAACCATTCGACACGCGCAACACGACCCGAATATCACGGGTATTGTGCTTGGTTTAAGTGAAATGCAGGAAGCCAACCTCACTAAACTTCGTTACATCGCAAAAGCGCTTAATGAATTTAAGACGTCTGGCAAACCTGTGTACGCAGTAGGTGCTTTCTTCTCGCAAAGCCAATACTATCTGGCAAGTTATGCTGACAAAATTTACATGGCGCCTGATGGTGCTGTGTTGCTGCGCGGATACAGCGCGTACTCCATGTACTACAAAACCCTGCTTGAAAAATTGGATGTCACCACACACGTATTCAGAGTTGGCTCTTACAAAACAGCAATTGAGCCGTTTATTCGTGATGATATGTCGGACGAAGCCAAAGAATCTGCGTCCAACTGGTTAGGGCAACTTTGGGGCGCATATGTCGACGATGTAGCGGCAAATCGTCAAATCGACCCGGCAGTTTTGTCTCCAAACATGGAAGATTTAATTGAACGAATGGAAGCTGCCAATGGCGACCTTGCTCAACTTGCATTGAATCTAGGCTTGGTAGACGAACTTGCGACGCGTCAGCAATTTAGAACCACCTTCGCCGAAGAATTTGGTAGTAATGGTGTCGATAGTTACAAAGCGATTACCTACTACGAATACAAGCGCTCCGTCTCTCCTACCCTTGAGCCCACTACCGATGACATCGCTATTGTTGTGGCAAGCGGCACCATAATGGATGGCTCACAACCTCGCGGCACCATTGGCGGTGACACTATCGCCGGTCTGTTGCGTGATGCGCGCAATGACGATCAAGTAAAAGCTGTGGTACTTCGCGTTGATAGTCCAGGGGGCAGCGCGTTTGCATCGGAGGTAATTCGCAATGAAATTGAGGCACTGAAAGCTGCTGGTAAGCCAGTGGTCGCTTCGATGTCGAGTCTTGCTGCTTCCGGTGGTTACTGGATTTCAATGAACGCAGATAAAATCGTCGCTCAACCAACGACTCTAACCGGCTCTATTGGCATTTTCTCTGTGTTAACGACATTTGAAAAAGGTCTCAACAAGATTGGTGTTTATACCGATGGTGTCGGTACATCTCCTTTATCAGGGGTTGGCTTTACCACAGGCTTATCAGACGGCGCGACACAACTTCTACAAATGGGTATTGAACACGGCTATAGTCGCTTTGTTAACTTAGTGAGCGAAGCACGTAGTTTGCCGGCTAACCAAATGGATGATGTCGCTCAGGGGCGTGTCTGGACTGGCCAAGATGCACTCGCCAACGGTCTGGTCGATAAGTTAGGCGATTTTGACGACGCCATCATGCTGGCAGCTGAGTTGGCCGAGTTAGACAGCTTTAATCTTTACTGGGTTGAAGAGCCGTTGAGCCCTGCACAACAATTCCTGAAAGATTTCTTAGGAGAAGTACGTGTCAGTTTGGGTTTAGATCTATCAAGTCTGATTCCTCAGTCTTTGTTACCTGTGGTATCTCAAGTATCAGCTGATTTGTCATTGCTCGACCAGCTAAACGACCCTAAAGGACATTACTCCTTGTGCTTGTCATGTAGCGTGAACTAGCGACAAGTTTTACACTCAGTCTCTTCAAGCGGGCCTCAGAGTCCGCTTTTTTATTTCACTGATTTTTATTCTTAAATCAGTAATAAACATTGGGTTCAACTCACACGCTGATATAATCAACCAATAGACTTTGGTATTTTCGATATTGGTATGAATAGAAAGCACATTTATATTGCCTACACGGGTGGCACCATCGGCATGCAAAAATCTTCGCACGGCTACGTGCCTGTCGCCGGTTTTATGGAAAAGCAGCTTGCCAGTATGCCCGAGTTTCACCGACCAGAAATGCCACAGTATACCATTCATGAATACGAGCCGCTGATTGACTCTTCAGATATGGCGCCTAAAGATTGGCAACAAATCGCCAACGATATTCGTGATAACTACGAAAAATACGATGGATTTGTGATTTTACACGGTACCGATACCATGGCGTACACCGCCTCGGCACTGTCATTCATGTTTGAAAACCTGTCAAAGCCAGTGATCGTTACTGGTTCTCAAATTCCGCTGGCGGAATTGCGTTCCGATGGACAAGCTAACTTATTAAATGCGCTGCACATCGCCGCTAATTACCCTATCAATGAAGTCACGCTGTTTTTCAACAACAAACTGATGCGTGGCAATCGAAGCACCAAATCTCATGCCGACGGCTTCAATGCCTTCACTTCTCCCAACCTGCCCCCTCTATTAGAAGCCGGGATCAATATCCAAGTTGGCAATCACGCGGTGGTGAATCATCAGCCAGATGGAGAGTTTAAGGTCCACACCATCACTCCCCAGCCCGTAGGTGTTATCACCATGTACCCAGGTATTTCGCATGAGGTGATTCGCAATACTTTGCGCCAGCCAGTCAATGCTATGATTTTATTGACTTTTGGTGTTGGTAACGCACCACAAAATCCCGAACTTCTCGCCCACTTACAAGAGGCCTCAGAGCGTGGAGTGATTGTGGTTAATTTAACTCAGTGCTTGGCAGGAAAAGTGAACATGGGTGGTTACGCAACGGGTTGTGCTCTAGCAGATTCAGGCGTGATCAGTGGTTACGATATGACACATGAAGCCGCATTGGCCAAATTGCACTTTTTACTCAGTCAAAACCTAAGCTATGCTGAAATTCAGGAGCAAATGCAGATGGTACTGCGCGGTGAAATGAGCATGTGATCTTGGTTCACAAGAACGTCACCTCAAAATGCAACAAACCAAAAAATGGCACTTTGAAGTGCCATTTTTAGACATGTGAGCTGTTTCAATATTGCGACAACAGTCAGTTTTTAGTTACTCTTCGTTTGGATTAACACGAACGATATCTTGTTGATCTGATTGAAATTGCTTTTTCAATTCCGCTTTAGATTTAAAGCTAATTTCACCGCCTTGTGCAACCGTCATATGTTGAGCATCGGCATTGTGTTTCGCTTGGTACAGCATTACAGCTTGCATACAGGAATCGCGTTGCTGTTGGGACAATTCCGTTCCCTCAGGCCATTTACCTGTTTCCACAGCATACAAAAGTCTCTCATAGGCTTCAGGAGTAATTGAATTTACAAGTTGGTCTACATCCATGGTGTATCCTTATACTTATTGGAATAGTTATCGGATTTATTATACGCAAACCAAAAGAGATTCAGTAAACAAAGATTTGAATTTCACGACAACGACGAAAGTTCGCAATTCTGCGCTGAACAGGCTCGTGATTTCCAATTAAAACTAAGGCTAGTTAAGAATGATAAACCCAATAAAAACGTTCGGAATCTTATGTCTTGTGTCAGTGCTTACTGGCTGTTTTGAAATGAACCGGAATACGGAGCAACTCTGTAACAACACCCCGGAATTGCGATGTGAAATGCTCAATCTCAACGATGGTCAATGTCGTGTTCCCAGAACAGATTTAATTTGGCATCGATTTGAAGTGCACAAAAATCCGAGTGATGAAAATAAAATTCAAGAATACTACCTGGTTAGTGAATACAAAAAATGTCTTGAACTGGCTTCACAAATCCAAGCCATTGACCAGACTGAGCTAAAACAGAATCGTTTTAAAGCACTGGTACATTCCGGTAAAGAATTAGAACGACTAGAAATGGAACTTGCTCAATCCAAACGTCCCGAAGCGCTTTACTTTTTGTGGAGCCAAACGGGTAGCGAGCAGGCCAAACGTGCCTTTTTACAAATGGAAGGAAAGCCAGTTTTAGATACGCCAGAAATGCAATACGCTTTAGCAACTTTCTATACCAGTCGCGATCAACACAAAACTATCGACTTGCTTGATCGCGCTTTGTCACTATCCAAAAATAAAAATGTTAACCCGGAAATTATAAAATCCTTGGCCAGTATCCATTATCAATTGGGTAACAAAGAGGCGGCGTATTTATGGGGTAAAGTAGCAGAAGAGTACGATATACCTCTGATATCAAAAAAAGAAATGCAGCTCCTCTACGGGTTTAATGACGTACAATACGACGCATTGAATCAATTGGCTGAGCAGGTATATGACGCATTGGGTGGCGGAAATTACGATCCCAAACTCGTCCCTCAGCTAAAGTGATCTGAGTTTATCCCAATAAAATCAAATTGGTTGAAAGTAAAGCAAATAAAAGTGGCGCTGTATGCGCCACTTTTTAATTATTTGTTGAAAATTAACGACACTGAATTTACACAAAAGCGTTCACCGGTTGTCGCCGGTCCATCCGGAAAAACATGCCCTAAATGGCTGTCACATTGGTTGCAACGGATCTCAGTTCTTACCATTCCGTGACTTGTATCACTCAAGTATCGAATCGAATCTTCTGCTATTGGCGCGTCAAAACTCGGCCAACCACAGCCAGAGTCGTACTTATTTTCCGATGAAAATAATGGGGCGTCGCAGCATACGCAGTGATATATGCCCGTCTCTTTATTATGCAGTAGTTTGCCCGAATAAGGGGCTTCGGTGCCTTGCAGTCTACACACCCGATATTCTTCTTCACTTAGCTTCTCACGCCAGTATTCATCTGGCTTCTCGACTTTTTTTGATTCTTGTTTCACTGAGGCATACCTCGTACATTGGCTGAAAAAATTGACCCTGTAATTTTGAAAAACTTGCTAATTCGGGCCTTTGTAGCACATACTTTTTTACCTGCCTTTTTGCGCTAGACGGATTATACCGCAATCAGGCATTTCCCTTATTTTACGATAATGGGTGAGGTAAAAGTACAGATTCCAACGGTCGGATCGGGCAATTTTTGTGCGACATGAAAAAAAGCGACGCTTTTTTTTGACTTTAAACAAGTTAAATCCGTTTTTTGGTTGCAGACCTGTTACGAATTCTGTAATTTTACTACCAGTTATCTTTCATCAGAAATTAAGTTGTGGAGCAACTATAATGACTATTAAAGTAGGTATTAACGGTTTTGGCCGTATCGGTCGTTTCGTATTCCGTGCAGCGCAAGAGCGCAACGACATCGAAGTTGTAGGTATTAACGACCTTATCGACGTAGAATACATGGCATACATGCTGAAGTACGACTCAACTCACGGCCGTTTCAACGGTACTGTAGAAGTTGAAGGCGGTAACCTAATCGTTAACGGCAAAACTGTTCGCGTTACAGCTGAGCGTAACCCTTCAGACCTTAAGTGGGACGCAATCGGTGTAGACGTTGTTGCTGAAGCTACTGGTCTTTTCCTAACAGACGAAACTGCTCGTAAGCACATCGAAGCTGGCGCGAAGAAAGTTGTTCTAACTGGTCCTTCTAAAGACGCTACTCCAATGTTCGTAATGGGCGTTAACCAAGATACTTACGCTGGTCAAGACATCGTTTCTAACGCTTCTTGTACTACTAACTGTCTTGCTCCTATCGCAAAAGTTCTTAACGACGAGTTCGGCATCGAATCTGGTCTGATGACAACAGTTCACGCTACTACAGCGACTCAAAAAACTGTAGATGGTCCTTCAGCTAAAGACTGGCGTGGTGGTCGTGGTGCTTCTCAGAACATCATCCCATCTTCAACTGGTGCAGCTAAAGCAGTAGGCGTTGTTCTTCCAGAGCTAAACGGCAAACTAACTGGTATGGCTTTCCGCGTACCAACTGCTAACGTTTCTGTAGTTGACCTAACTGTTAACCTTAAGAAAGGTGCTTCTTACGAAGCTATCTGTGCAGCGATGAAGTCAGCTTCTGAAGGCGCTCTTAAAGGTGTTCTAGGTTACACTGAAGACCAAGTTGTTTCTCAAGACTTCATCGGCGAAGTTCAAACTTCAGTATTCGATGCTAAAGCAGGTATCGCACTAACTGATAACTTCGTTAAAGTTGTATCTTGGTACGACAACGAAATCGGTTACTCAAACAAAGTTCTAGACCTAATCGCTCACATCTCTAAGTAATGTAAGCTTTAGGCTATGAAGATAAAAGGCGACGTTGAGTCGCCTTTTTTGTTTTTTGCATTTGGAGCATTTGTTTTATGGATTACTACGCACTTACTGCAACTCAAGCCCTTTCAGATTATGTCACTATCGCGACCCTTGATGGCGTCTCTCTAGTTCGTATCCAACATCCTCTCGCTAAAGCGGCAATTTCTCTGCACGGCGGACATGTCATTTCATTTCAACCTGAAGGTAAACCAGACCTGATTTGGATGAGTGACAAAGCAAATTACGATGGCAAAGCAGCATTGAGAGGCGGCATTCCGGTTTGTTGGCCTTGGTTTGGTCGAATCGCAGCGCCTGCTCATGGTTTTGCCCGTAGCCAAACATGGAAATTCCTTGAACACAGAGAAAGCGACAAAGGCGTTATTGTTGAGATCGGGTTAAATGCCTCTGAAGAAAGCCTAGCCATTTGGCCTAATCAATTCGAACTGCGTCTGCAAGTTGAAGTGGGTGAACAACTGATCACTCGCCTAATTGTTAACAACGTAGATACCAAGCCATGGCATTTCTCTGGTGCGCTGCACAGTTACCTTAACATTGGTGATATTGACCAAATTGAGATTTCTGGAATGGGTCCTGAATTCATCGACGGTTTGAAAGAAAACCAAATTGGTCAAGGTGGCGAAACACTTGAGATTCACGAGTCATTTGACCGTGTCTATACTCAACCACAAGATACCGTTTCAATTAAAGATAAGTCACTTGACCGTACTATTGAGATTACCAACTCTGGTCACAATAGCGCTGTGATTTGGAACCCTTGGTTGGAAGTCGCCCAAAGTATGGCTGATATGGATGACAACGGATACCAAACCATGGTTTGTGTCGAATCCACCATTCACGCCCCGACGATCGAAGACGGAATTACTCTACAACCCGGCGAGTCGCATACGCTATCAACTGTTATCTCGAGTAAATAGCGAAAAAATCGAGTGGCCTTGTTCTAGGTCACTCAATTCCCTACTGATTCTTTTATCATCAATCAACCATTCATCCTCGTTTATCGCTTGCATTATAAGTGACGCCAATGCGATAAAGACCAACCTTAAAGACCGTACTTTTTAGTGTTGTACTTTTGGTTGTTGTTAACGTCAACGTTAATTGACGCCACAAGAATCTAATCAGGAACCATTCAATGGCCAACTATCAAAACAAGTCCGTGGGCTTTCAGCTTAAGCTACTACTTTCTTTTAGTTTGCTTACGGCTTTTTCTACAATCGCGTTTTTAGTTTTTAATAATGCCAACCAGCTGTTCACTAGCAAGACACTTCAAGAGCATGAAACGCGAATTGAATCGATAGCCAGGACGGTTGAGGGACAATACAGCGCCTATTTAGAAAACGCTAAGATGTTGGAAACCATGTTTAGAACCCAATATTTGAAAGGGTTACAAACATCTTCTCAATTGAAAACATTTCACGGTCTAGATTTGCGAGATCTTCGAATTGGTTATCTCAGTGTCATTGGTAATGACCGACATGTGGATAGTTTCACTAACGATACTGGTGCAGTGGCCACCGTGTTCGTCAAACATAACAATGACTTTATTCGGGTTGCAACTTCGCTTAAAAATGCACAAGGCGAGCGCGTGTTAGGTACGACTCTAGGCAGTACTCATCCCGGTTACCAAGCACTACTTGCTGGGCAAGCTTTTCATGCCAAGTCCAAACTTTTCGGTCAGGACTATCTGACCTACTACCACCCTATCACGAACAGAAAAGGCGACGTCGTCGGCCTATCTTTTGTTGGTTTAAACCTCAGTGACGTAAGAGAAGAAATTTTCCAGTCTCTTAAGACCATCGGATGGGGTGATACGGGTTACACCATCATATTGGACAATCAAGACAACAGCCGAGGCCAGTACCTTTTGCACCCGACGTTTGGAAATTCTGGAAAATCGATTCTCGACATCACGGATGCAGCAGGCAACCAGCCTTTTAACAAAATTTTTAACGAACAAACTGGGCAAATTGTATTTCCGTGGCAGGGGCAAGATGGTATCTCGGATAAATACTTGGTGTACACAAACATCGAAGGTTGGGACTGGAAGATACTGGGTGGAACCCATCTCTCTGAAGTTACCAAAGGCAGCCAGTCACTGCTGAAGATAATAGTAATGACTTCTTTGGTCATTGCAGTCATCACCTTTGCCACTATCTCCTTAGCGCTACGAAAAATTCTAGTCCCATTAACGACATTGGAAAAGTCTATGGCACGTCTGTCTGATGGAGAGATTTCTGCCAATATACCGGTTTGCAACCGCAGCACTCAGAATCAGATTCTAAAACTGCAAAACTCCGTTGCCTCGATGGCAAAGGAGTTAAATTCCATGGTTACTCAAATTCGTGCCTCCAGCGATCTTGTTAATAACACGGCTCAACAGCTTAGTGAAGATGCAACCCAAAACCTCACTGGTTCTGAACTTCAGCAGCAACACCTGTCACAGATGGTAGCAGCGATTGAAGAAATGTCGGCGTCTGCCAGTACGGTTGCCAATCAAGTTGAAGCGATTGCGTCGGATGTCAACGATGCCAACCAACAAAGTCTCTCTGGCCGTACCCAAGTTGGGCAAGTGACCCAAGAAGTAGCGTTGCTGAACGACATGCTTGACCAATCCTCAAGTGCCATCAATCAAGTATGTAGTGATAGCCGAAACATCCAATCTGTTACTAATATCATTGATGAAATTGCGGAACAAACGAACCTATTGGCGTTAAATGCAGCTATTGAAGCAGCTAGAGCCGGTGAACATGGGCGCGGTTTCGCAGTGGTTGCCGATGAAGTAAGAAGCTTGGCGCAACGCACCCAACAATCAGTTGAAGATGTGGTAAATATTATCGATACACTTAATCAATCGGCGCAGCAAGCTGTAAATCTGGTCACTAACAGTAAGACTAATGCCCACTCCGCTTTACAACGGGTTCAAGATGCCGATCGTTCATTGGAAGAAATCACCCAAAGCGTTAACAACATCACCCTTCAAGCTGAAACCATTGCCGCCACATCTGAGCAACAAGCTTTGGTTTCCAAAGACATCGCCCAGAGCGCAACAGAGCTTCACAACATTACAATGAGTAATCATGAAAAAACCGTAGAAGCTGCTGCTCAGTCCAAGCAGTTGATCAACGAATCCGACACTTTGAGAAAAAATGTCGAGATGTTTACCTAAGCTTAAATAAGCTAATTGGTGTGTTGTCCAATCGCTACATATAAGTCGCATTTTGGGGCAACACACCGATATTTGGATTTTAATCTCAGCACTTGGTAGACTTCGCGCTGCCTTCTTGCCTAAGACACCCAGTTATGACCTACCAATGCCCCTTATGTCATCAGCCGCTAAATCAGGTTGAAAATCGATTCCAATGCGCCAGCAATCATCAGTTTGATATTGCTAAAGAGGGCTATGTCAACCTCATTCCTCCTCACCATAAACGCTCTAAACAACCAGGTGATAATAAGGAAATGATGCAAGCAAGAAGGCGATTTCTAGAGGCTGACCACTACTCACCGTTAGCAACACTGGTTGCCGAGCTGGCTGATTGCCATACCCCAGAAGCCGGTACTTTGCTCGATATTGGTTGCGGTGAAGGTTACTACACCAGTCGAATTCAAACACAGCTGATGAGCAAACACAGTAAGGTATTTGGATTAGATATTTCAAAAGTTGCCGTTAGATACGCGTCTAAACGCTATGCAGATTGTCAGTTTAGTGTTGCCTCTAGTTATCGTTTGCCATTCAACGACGCTTCAATTGATGCCTTGGTAAGAATCTACGCGCCTTGTAAAGAAGAAGAGCTGCGAAGAGTGGTTAAACCTGGAGGGGTCATTATTACTGTCACCCCGGGGTCAAGGCACCTATTTCAACTTAGAGAAGCCATCTATGGAGATGTGCGTTTACATGATGAGCAAGCTGAAGATCTCAAAGGCTTTACACTTGTCAAACAAGACAAACTTAACTATTCAATGGAGTTAACCGGTCCACTGGCGCATGATCTATTGGAAATGACCCCATTTGCCTGGAAAGCCAAACCTGACTTTAAAACGGAGTTATTCAAACGAGATCACTACCTCTGCGACGCTAGCTTTGTGATCAGTTTGTATCAGCGCGATAACACCTAGCGGCAATGAATCACCTCTTTAACACTGTGTTTCTGACTCTTCGATAACATTAAAATTTCAGTAGTTTCATCTTGGAATTCACTGAGAACCCCTAATTCAGACCGTAACCCGCTGTTTTTGCAAAGTATACGTTTTGAGTCTTTTTTGGTTACATTTGACTTCAAGCGATCCTATTGGGGTTGGCATACTTTTCGCTTTCCATACAACCAAAGACGAAATCGTCGTCAGCAACATTTTGTTGCGTTCAACCCAAAAGAATTATCAAAGTTCGTCTCGGTTCTGCCGATACAAATTTATGAAGATGTTAATAGGAGATGAGTATGACACCAGTAGGAACAGGGCAAACGCCACTTCCCTCGACTCAAAATGTCAAAACTCAAGCGGGCCCTGTTACAACACAATCAGCGCCTGCTCCACTAAAAGTAGAGCAAAATAAGGTGACACTTTCTGAAGAGGGAAAAGCCTTGCTTGCCGCTCTTCAGGAAATAGATAAAGAGTCTCAAGCCAATATGGATGGCAAAAAAAGCGTAGGTGAAAAAGTCGAATCGTTTGCACACGGTGCTTTAGGTATGGACCACCCTGAAGAAATAGAGCAAAAAGAGGACGGTTCATACTCAGCTGGGCAATACCTTTCCGCTGCGGCAACCGTAGGTGGCATATTGCTGGCAATACTCTAATTTGAATTGAGTCAGCTTAGACAAGAGTAAGTCATCCGGTTGGCCTGCCTGAAGTTCGATGGTGTTAGCCCTCAGCAAACTCCATCGAAGTCGCATATCTGCTCGACAGAATGTAGATTTTGATCGAAATTCCATTCTCTACCACAGAGTTAATATGACAAATCAGTTAAATTGAACTATCGCGTTCAATTTAACTGGTGTAGTCGTCCCTATGGAAATCTCTGAAGTTCTTGGCATTATTCTAAACGGTTGGGTAGCCTTGGCCGTACTTATTGTTGTTATTCTGAAAAGTACCGTACGCTTAGTTCCGCAAAATACCGCTCATGTTGTCGAACGTTTTGGGCGTTATAGCAAGACTATGGAAGCGGGTCTAAATTTCATCGTTCCATTTATAGACCGTATCGCCTACAAAAGAACATTAAAAGAGCAAGCATTTGATGTTCCTAGCCAATCAGCTATTACCCGCGACAACATCTCTTTAGTTGTCGACGGTGTTCTTTACATAAAAGTCCTAGACCCATTCAAGGCTTGTTACGGTGTAGATGACTACATCTACGCAATTACGCAATTGGCACAAACTACAATGCGTAGCGAAGTGGGTAAAATGGAACTGGATAAGACTTTCGAAGAAAGAGAAAGCCTAAATACCGCCATCGTCTCTGCTATCAATGAAGCTGCCGCACCTTGGGGTGTTCAGGTATTACGTTACGAAATAAAAGACATAGATCCGCCGCGCTCGGTGCTCGACGCCATGGAACGTCAAATGAAGGCCGAACGTGAAAAACGTGCAGCTATTTTAGAGTCCGAAGGTGAACGACAATCATCAATTAACGTTGCCGAAGGTGAAAAGCAAGCACGAGTGTTAGCAGCAGAAGCAGAAAAATCAGAGCAAATTTTGAAAGCGCAAGGTGAAGCACAAGCCATTTTGGCAGTTGCGGAAGCCCAAGCAGAAGCACTTCGCGTTGTCGGTGAAACTGCGGCTACCGATGAAGGTCAAAAAGCAATTCAGCTGGATTTGGCTGAAAAAGCTATCAACGCCAAACAAGCCATTGCCAAAGAGTCTTCTGTTGTATTGCTACCCGATAGCAACAATAGCGCAGCTAACGTAGTTGCAGAAGCAATGAGTATTATCGGCACTCTCAACAAAGTAGCGAAATAGGAACAAGTTATGTTGGAGTATCTGCAAACACACATGGCGGAAACCACCATAGTAATCGGTTTGGTCTTGCTAGTTATCGAAGCTTGGTTGCTCGGGCTATCCACAATAGTCCTACTTGCCATTGGACTATCAGCCATTGTCACTGGTTCTTTGGCTTACTTTGGCATCATTACTACGGATATAGCCACGTTAGCATCGGGTACGGGCATTGGCGCTGGTGCGTTAACCGTTTTGTTGTGGTTTCCACTTAAGCGGCTACAGAACCGTCCTCGCAGAGAGCTGAATATTCACAGCGACTTCATCGGATTAAAATTTGTGCTTGAGCAAGATTTGCCGAAACGAGGGAGAGCATATGTCATGTATTCAGGTATTCGCTGGGAATTACTTCTATCTCACGAGTGCACACGTGACATCGTCAGTGCTGGCGAAACTGTGATTGTAAAAGGTGTGGAAGTGGGTTCGTTTACTGTAATGCCTCAGGAGACGTCTTCACAGGATTCAGCGACATAGGACCAAGTAACCAGTTGCGCTAAAACTTATCGGGAAGATCAATCACATGGTCTTCCCAATCTACTACGTCAATCTCATACACCACCTGCCCTCGAACACTTTCTCCTGCTCTGTGCATTGCTGTCTTTGAACCTGTGATTAAAGGGTGCCAACCAGGCAGTTCATCCCCTTCGGCCAAACGACGATAAGCGCAAGTACGAGGTAGCCAGTGAAACTCTGATATTTTGTCTCGTGTCAGCTTCAAACACGCCTCTCCTGATTCAAACCGGTTGGGGTAATCTTTACAAGAGCAGGTTTCTTGGTTCAGCCAACTACAGGCAACGTTGGTGTAAAAGACTTCTTCCGTCTCGTCGTCCATCAACTTGTGCAAACAACATTTACCACAACCGTCACAAAGAGACTCCCACTCGGTTTCACTCATTTGTTCTAGTGTTTTTTCTTGCCAAAAAGCCATGGAAATCTCAGCGGTCGATACAAGCAATAATTAGGTTCGGCTTTATACTCCTCTAGGATAGTTAATGCAAGTCAGTATACTTTCCAAGCAGGCACCAAACTTGTAACGTTTGACTCATCGTCAACGGCACACTAGACTCGCTGCCTTGTTTTTTCCCCAACCAAACGGTGAATTATGGATTGCAGATTAGGTTGTGGTGCGTGCTGCATCGCACCAAGTATTAGCTCAGCCATTCCCGGCATGCCTGATGGCAAGCCCGCAGGTGTTCGCTGTATTCAGCTCAATGATGAAAATCTTTGCAAGCTGTTTGGTGACGATTCGCGCCCTCAAGTCTGCTTACAGTTTGCACCCTGCGAAATCGTTTGTGGCGCAACCAATGACCAAGCCATGGCCACCCTCAATGAGCTTGAAGTGATTACAATCCAATAGGTTACGAAGGCAAAATTCGTCTTTGCTAGACTCGACACAAAATTTGGTCACCCCGTCACAATTGGTCACAGCTAGCACGCAGGCAAATCGCTATATTTGGTATTGTTAAATTTTTCTTGCAGCCCAAATAAAGTGAGTCAGAAACCATGACCAGTCTAGATTCAACTAAACACAAACATCAAATTATCTTAGTTGAGGATGATGCCGATCTAGCCGATCTCATTAAAAGTTTTCTAGAAAACTATGAGTTTGAAGTCTTAGTCGTGGGCGATGGCATAAGTGCCGTCGAGCAAATCCTCACGCAAAAGCCAGAGTTGGTCATTTTAGACATCATGCTACCTGGACAAAGCGGTATGGAAGTATGTAAACAAGTCCGCGATCAATACCCAGGTATGATCCTAATGCAAACTGCACTTGACGACGATATCGATCAAGTAATGGGACTGGAGCTAGGCGCTGATGATTACGTCGTGAAACAAGTTCAACCTAGACTGCTTTTATCTCGTATTCGGGCACTATTACGACGCCAAGGTCGCTCTGAGACACAATCTGACAGCCAGTCTTTGCACGTAGGTGCGCTCCATATCGATTTGCAACGCAGACTCGTCACACTCAATGACAACCATATCAAACTCACCACGGCTGAATTTGAGCTCTTATATCTACTTGCACAAAATGCCGGTAGTGTGGTTTCAAGGGACATGATTGCACAAAGTATTCGCGGCTTTGAATACGACGGTTTGGATCGCTCTATCGACAGACGAATTTCTCGACTGCGCCGTTCACTAAACGATGACCCACACGAGCCACAGTTGATCATTACGGTACGCGGTAAAGGCTATCAGTTGTGCAGTGATGTACACCATCACTAATAGAAAGATTGGGTTGTAGGTTAGATTATGGTTCGTAGTTTTTTGATTTTGTTGGTGGCGCTGACCATCCCGATGTTGGCAATTGTCTTTCCTTCAGGCATTAACCCAGTCAACTTATTTGCAACGTCGTTAACTGAAAAATACATGGTCTCGACCTTTAGATTCACGTTAAAGTCGATTGAAGAGCAGTTACTTTCTCGTCCCCAATCCGAATGGGATGAATATATTGCTGAACTGCAACCTCACTTCAGTTTGCAACTAAACCTACTGTATATTGAAGATCTCAAAGACAGGCAAGAGCTTTTCGATAAGCTATTAAATCAAAAAATGGCGCTTGCTTATGGAGAGCCCGGAGCAATCTATCACCAAGTCAAAGGGTCACACCGCGTCATCATGTTTGCTCTTGAACCCACCGAAGAGTCCATGATTGTTGATCTCGCTCGCGGCCCTCTTTACATACTCGAACAAGACCTCAAACGTTACCCCAAAGAGCAGTGGCCTGAATTAATAAAAGAGCTGAATTCCGAACACCCAATGCAAGTGTCGTTGATCTCAAAAGACGATCTTCCTGAAAACTTGCATGAGTTTGCCAATAACGGAAATGTCTACAATAAAGAAACCGAAGAAATTGACTCGCACATCTTACTAAAGCTCGATGAAGATACATGGATAGAAATCCTAGACTTCGAAGCCTACAAAATTAATATCCAGTTGATGACGGCAGCGATTGCCTATGTGCTTTTCACTATTGTGTTTGCCATCACCGTCTGGTCAATTCCATTCTTACGAGACCTAAAACGACTGTCAAAAACTGCCGATGAATTTGGTAGAGGTGTACTGCATACACGTTCAAAAATTTACAAACGCTCGGTCATTGCTCGTCTTGCCACGGCCTTCAACAAAATGGCCGACAACATTGAAAAATCAATGGCAACTCAGCGTGAATTAACCAATGCTATCGCGCACGACTTACGAACTCCACTCTACCGCCTGCGTTTTGCCTTTGAAATGTTGAAAGATGACGAAATAGAGCAAGAGCAAAAAGAAAAGTACGAGCGTATTGTCAACTCCAGTATTGAAGATCTTGATCACTTGATCAATCAAACGCTTATCTTGTCTCGCTACAATCGTGTATCCGACATGAGTCAAAGAATGATTTGTCAGTTTGGCTCCGAGTTAAAAACAGAAGTGGAGCATTTCCGCATGGAAAATGCCCACCTGAAAATCGATTTCTTGTGCCACCCTACTTTGATGACACAGTCATTTTCTCTTGACTCAAAAGGTATGATTCGAGTTTTCCGTAACCTAACCAGTAACGCGGCCAAGTTTGCAGAAACGCAATTGCGCGTCACCTTTATGCAAACAGGCAATAACCTGCAGATGATTATCGAAGACGATGGACCAGGAATTGATGAGTCCCTATTTGACAAAGTATTTGAACCTTTTGCTCAGCTCAACAATGAAGAACGCAAAGCTAACAAAGGGCACGGTCTGGGTCTGGCCATTGTGAAAAGTATTGCACGTTGGCACGATGGTGACGTTCGTGTTGGTCGAAGTGTGTTAGGTGGTGCGAAATTCTTGGTCGAGTGGCCACATGTCCAGCCTGCCAAAAATGCAAAACCCGTTGTAACGGATACTTCAGCGTAAGGCTGCCAAATAATGCTCAGAAGTATCATCGTCTTTGTCATCATGCTAATTGGACCCTTGGTGTTGCTCATGATGCCGCCATCGGTTAACCCACTTGCCTATTATGGTATCTACCTGAGTGAAGAATTTTACGATTCGTCTTATCGACCTCCGCTTCAACTTTTGGAAAGCCAACTTGTTGAACTGTCACCCAAAGAGCAACAGGCTCTCATGTCTGATGTTAAACCCCAGTTTGCCCATGACATTGAATTAATTGATATAACAAACTTAAAGGCAAGCGACGAAGTTATTCCAGATCGCGATTTCAGCTTTGTCTTTGGTGATCCAGGTGTTTTTTACTATCGATTTAAGAATGGAAAGCAAGCACTTAAGCTTGCAATTGATCATGGTTCCGCTCAAGACTTTGCCGACTTATTTTACGGCCCATTGATACTATTCAAAAATAAGCTGGACAATCTGAACCCATCAGAGCAACTGCTTCTCGTTGAATCCATCGCGTCCGAGTATCAGCAAAATTATCAAATAATTGATCCTGTCGCCTTTAACAAGGCCAACTTTAGTAAAACCAAATTTAATGACATTTGGTATTCACAAGACTTTGCAATTAACAGTACGTATGCCGTTCCCTTAGCCAATAACAATTGGCTAACCGTTGAAGACCACTATATCGGCAAAGTTGATAACCATGTGATTATTGGAAGCGTGATATACATAGTCGTCGGAATGGCTTTGAGTTTGGCCGCTTGGTTTTACCCTCTTATTCGTGACTTAAGGAAACTAGCGACCACAGCAGAGAAATTCGGCGAGGGGAATTTTGATGTCAAAGCAAAGGTATCCTTTATATCTGCGGTAAATAAACTGGCCAAAACATTCAATCTCATGTCAAACGGCATCGAAAAATCGGTCAAGACTCAGCAGCAACTCACCCATGCTATTTCGCAGGACCTACGGAATCCGCTCCATCGTCTTCAGTTTGCCTACCAAATGTTTTCTGCTGAAAAAAACTTTCGTCAAGACAAAGAGAAATACGTCGCTGTTATTGAAAAAAATATTGATGAGTTAGACAGGATCATTGACCAAACATTACTGCTTTCTCGTTACAATCGGGTTGCTGATCGCAGCCAAAAAAAGCAAGTTAATATACTGAGTAAAGTGTGCTCACAGATAGAAAAGTCCATAGAGCAGTATCCAAAAATAGACATCGTACTCAAGGTCGAAAACTTAACCCAAGACACAGAACTATTACTCGATGACAAAGGCATTCAAAGAGCATTGAACGGCCTCCTAACCTATTCTTGCCGTAGCGCCAAACAAGAAGTACAAGTGTTGACTGCACTCGATAAAGACTCTCTTAATATACATGTGTCCAGCGACGGCTACTTTGACAAGTCACGAGAATCCATTTTTGAACCTGTGGTCCATCAAGAATCAGAACTTGCGAGCAAATCCGATTCGCTAATTCAAGGGATGGATCTCGCCATTGCTAAAGCTATCGCTCACTGGCACGAAGGTTCCGTATCCGTCTCACAATGTCCAAATCTAAAGGGGACACGACTCACTGTCCAACTTCCGTTGCTGTGTGACTAAATGTGACTAGATCGTCCATAAAAGTCTGTATATCCCCTAAAAATTGAGTGATAACTTAGTACCCATAGTCAGCACTTACCGAGAAAGGAATTTTTAGATGAGTTTACGTAAAACCACATTGTTATTGTCCGGAGCCTCGTTATTAGCTCCATTTTCCGTCTTTGCAGAAGATCTACCTCAAGGTCTTAGCGGTTCAGTCGGTTTGTTCGCGTTTTTCGGCTCAGAAGAGTCCCAACTCAATACCGACGACGACAATGCAACAACTACGAGCCTAGATAAAAAGGGCAAGTCTATCAGCGGTGGAACTGCACTACCTGGTGGCGAATTGTTTTACACCATGGATAGTACAACACTGTTTTTAAGCGCCGCAGATGAAGGGTTCCAGGTCGGTGTTCGTCAACAATTTGGTGGCGCTGGTGCACTTACCCTAGCCTACCTTCCCGGTGTACGCGGTGGCGAAGTGTGGAAAGACCCATTTGTCACTAATGCAAAACGTACGACCGCGACAATGGATTCACAAGGGGTTTTAGTAGGCTACGACCACGACTTTTTTAGCACTCAAGTTGTAATGGCTAATAGTGAAATCTCAGCCAGTGATGAACAGTCAGGTAAAGTTGGTGGCAAAAAAGTTGACGGAACGACTGACCTTACGGCTGCAGAACAAAGTCAGCTTGACCGAAATGCAGATTTCCTCAGCTTCTCGTTATCGACCACGCTACCTTTAACGCAACAAATCTTAGTGTCTCCTTCCATCGAGTTTTCAAGCAACGATGCTAAAGGCAAGGCGAACAGCTACAGCAGTTTTGGTGGTGGGTTGACCTTTATTGCCATGGCAGACAAACACACATTCCAACTGGGTTTTGGGGCTGAGGCGTCCAGCTACGATCAGGCAAACCCAGTATTTAATAAGAAGCAAGATACAACCGAGATGAGCGTCTACACAGGTTATGTTTATGCTGAACCGTTTGGTTTAGCAAACACTGATGTGCAAGCGTTTATTGGCTATACACAAGCTGATTCAGAAATTACGTTCTATGACTCCAACGCAATGTTTGCCACTGTTGGTATGTCATACAACTTCTAAGCGAATTACATTCCCTGTAATACACTAACTTGTCCAATTTTGGTCCGGCTCCGACTTCAGTTCCCCTAGGCTGATTTCGGAGCCTTTTTTATTAAATTAGAACATAAACCATTGATAAATAGTCATAAATTTCGACACTTTCGACTAATTTGGTCACATTTATCACACAGTCTGAGACAGTAAGTCTTGGCCCATTTTCATATTCTACCCCTGCACTTTTATTCCCCAATTTTTGATTCGCGTGAGTCACGCAAAGGATTCGAATAATGAAAATTAAGACCGCCTCAGCACTCGTACTTCTTGGACTGGCTATTGTCCTTACTGGTTGTAAATCGAAAAAAGATTTGGAACACGACTGGACACCAATAATTCGAGTCGACCAAGTACCTGCATTTACCGCCAACGCGGCCGCCCAGATATTCACAACAGCCGAAACACGAGTTGATTATGCCAAAATTCAATCATATTCATGGACAAAAGTAAGTGGGCCCGGAAATGTCACCTTTAGCAGCACGACCACAGATGATCCGACTGTAACATTCTCCACTGCAGGTGATTACAAAATCAAACTGGTTGCTCAATCTAGTATCGCAAACAAAAAGGCCACAAAAGAGATTTCAATTACTGTTGGAGCAGCGATTGCAGCGACTTCGGCGACATTCGTCTTAGAGCAAAACAACGACCTAACTAGGCTAGATTCAGTCAATGGCTTTACCTTTGACCAAACCGCTATCGACAATAACCATAAGTGGATTTGGGGAGAAGATGGTTTAGACACCAATTGGCTTACTTTGAACGCACTAAGTGCAGAAGAGAACTTTGATTGGACTAGCAAGCTGCCTGATTTCAGTAACAAGAATCAACTGATTCTAGACCTAACACAAACCCGAACTGGTGATGAAGCGACAACCAAAGCACTAGCCCAACGTTTGATTAGTTTATCGAGCCGCTTTAGCGCTAACAATGGCAAGAATGTAGAAACTGTTGAACCGCTGACGAATTTCACTGCTCCAACTAAGTTGGTAGTGTTGACATCTAATAACACAGGAGCGATGGCTGAACTCTTGATTCACTTACTGACAACAGACGGTAATCAAGCAACAGTGATCGGACAGCAAACTTCAGGCAAAATCTCTAATTTCTTAGAGTTGCAAGGTGCTCTATATACTAATGCTCTAGGCGCAAGACTTACCGGTTTTACACCTGACCAGGCAAATCAGACAGCAAACTTTAGTTCTTCCGTTGAGGTGGCTTTGAAAAAGTAACTCGCCAAAGAAACGAACTTAAAAAAAGAGCCGCATCCGCGGCTCTTACTTATTTGAACTACGGCTTAAATTTTATGCCTGCCTAACAGCGAATGAGACAAGGTTGTACCATCAACCAACTCAAGTTCTCCACCCACTGGTACACCATGGGCAATTCGGCTAGCTTGAATGTTATTGTGATGACACAAATCGGCAATATAACTCGCCGTGGCTTCGCCTTCTACCGTCGGGTTGGTCGCCAGGATTACTTCACTGATTCCACCAGCTCGCAAACGATAGTCCAGCACATCCAGTCCAATATCACTCGGCCCAATTCCATCTAACGGCGACAAGTGCCCCATCAACACAAAATAACGCCCTGAATACTGACCGGTAGCTTCTACCGCAGCAATGTCGGCGGGGCTCTCGACTACACACAGCTGACCGTTTTCCTGACGTTTGGGGTTCGAGCAGATATGACATACATCTTGCTCAGTAAACGTCCGGCACTCTTGGCAATGGCCAATTTCAGACATGGCTTTTGTCAACGCATCCGCAAGCTTCATTCCCCCACTGCGATCGCGCTGCAACAGATGGAAGGCCATACGTTGTGCTGATTTTGGGCCAACGCCAGGCAAGCAGCGCAACGCCTCCATCAGCTGTTCCAGCATTTGGCTGGTTTTCATCGACTAACGCCTGACTTAGAATGGCATCTTCATACCTGGTGGCATTTGCATTCCACCAGTGATACCCGCCATTTTTTCTTTTTGCGTCTCTTCAACTCGACGCGCCGCATCGTTAAACGCTGCTGCAATCAAATCTTCCAGCATGTCTTTGTCATCTTCCATTAGGCTTTCGTCAATATCAACGCGACGAACACTGTGACTGCCAGTGATAGTAATTTTAACTAAGCCAGCACCTGACTCACCGGTGACTTCCATATTGGCAATTTCTTCTTGAAGCTTTTGCATACGCTCTTGCATTTGCTGGGCTTGCTTCATTAGATTGCCCATACCGCCTTTTCCAAACATGTTTTTCTCTCTAGCTAATATCTAGGTTATGGATTAATTAGATCTTGGGGTTGCAACCATGAGTTTCAACTTCCAAATCGAATCACTTTAAATCGGTCTCACACTATCTTTATCCAGTGTGGCAGCAAAACGGTTTTCTATAAACTGAACCACATCATCTTGAGCCAAAGACGCATGTGCTTGCTGCAATTTCCCTTGATACAAACGCTCTCTTAATTCCAACGGCGTTTCGCCACTAGACCCAATCTCGACATTGAGTTCTACGTCGGATTCCATTGCGTGATTCAGTGCGCTTCGCAGTGCCTGAATTGCGTTATCAGTTGCCAGGTGCTGCTGATGGTCGCGCAATACTAAGGTCACCGTATTCTCCACCTGCTGGAAGTGGGCATTCAAGGCTAGTTGCTCAACCATTTTTGGAATCTCGAGCGACTTTA
Source organism: Vibrio sp. ABH4_348 (assembly GCF_056159765.1). Taxonomy (NCBI): domain Bacteria; kingdom Pseudomonadati; phylum Pseudomonadota; class Gammaproteobacteria; order Vibrionales; family Vibrionaceae; genus Vibrio; species Vibrio sp. ABH4_348. Next base: position 1,976,854 of record NZ_JBSWVW010000001.1, read on the forward strand.
TCAAGCCTGACCACGAATCTTGTTTCACAGCTTGTGCGGCCAGTTGCTCGGTCATTTCTGGTGTTTTCTCGTGCTCTAACGCCTTTTTCAACTCACTGGGCGTGAGCTCTTTAGAAACGGGAGTTTCTATAACCTGAGATGGTTTCCACTGGTAAGGCTGATCTGGCTCAGGCGATCCAGCTTGCGCATCTTCAACCAAACTTTTGGTCGCGGGTACAAATTGTCGCTGAGCAATCCTATCTAAAACCGATGATTGCTTGGATTTTGACTTGGAACTCGACTTAGACTGACGCTGAACGACTCCTGCCTGAACTGGATTTGGCTGAGCTGATTCTGACCGAGCCGTATTTCGCTCAGCATGGTTCGCCGCCAAATCAGCGGCGTCAGACTTTTTTCCAGTTTGAGGAGTTCGAGGAAAGTTAGCCCCTTGAGCTTGGGGCTCACTCTTTTGCAAATTCTTACGTTGAGAGCGCAGTTGATGCCGCAAACCAGCCAAACTAGGTTTGTTGGGGGCTGGCTCAACGGTGTTTGTTGCGCGCAGTTCTATTTTCGCTTGACTAACAACAGATTGGTTGGGCTCTGGCAAACCATATTCACCGTGAGCCTCCGAATAGTCCGACTCATCGTATTGTGGTAAATCGCTGTAATCAGGCCCAGACTGTGTTTGCGAGTGTTCACCCGTTGAAGGCACATTAGTAATAGGAGAATTGCTGTCCGACACATTTTCACTCACAGCCTTACGAGCTGGTTGTTCACTCAGCGTGTTTTGCTGTTGTGCCTGAACGCTCTGAACTGCTTTGTCGATTTGCCCATTGCTTGTTTCAGCGACTGACTGATTAGGTGCGGATGAGTTTGGCTGAATTTGTTGCTGTAATTGAGCAACCGGAGCGCCACTCGAACCGGCGTTAGCTGAAACATCCGTTGACGATAACGTAGATAGGGGTTTAACAGTCGGGGCAACAGGCCTAAATGCCAACATTCTTAGCGCCGCCATTTCAATACCAATGCGGCCGTTTGGCGCCAAAGGCAAATCCTGACGGGCTTTTAACGCAATCTGATAAAACAGCTGCACTTCTTCAGGGCTCAAGCTTCCCGCCAACAGAGTCAAATGCTCAGCATCGGGCTCAGCTTGATCAAGCGTGGATGGAAGAAATTGATACATGGCAACGCGATGCAGTTGCTCAACTAACTGTTTTAGCAGTCCGTCCCACTCAACACCAACATTGGCCAATTCAGCGATTTTGTTGATCACCAATTCAGCATTTTTACTGCTGATAGCTTCTAACAAATGCAGCGCTTGATCAGTATCTAAGGTGCCTAACATGTTGACCACATGAGGCAGATCAACTTGTCCATTGCCCAATGCAATCGCTTGATCGGTCAAGCTTAATGCATCTCGCATACTGCCTTCCGCAGCATGCGAGATAAGTCCTAATGCCTTATTATCGAAACCCACTTGCTCAGCATCCAGTATTTTGTCCAAATGCTGATGTATGGTATCGGCCGACATCGGTTTCAAATGAAACTGTAAGCAGCGGGATAACACGGTAACAGGAAGTTTTTGCGGGTCAGTAGTCGCCAGTAAGAACTTAACGTACTCAGGCGGCTCTTCCAGTGTTTTAAGAAGTGCATTAAAGCTGTGGCGTGACAGCATATGCACTTCATCGATCAAATAAACTTTGAATCGACCACGCGCGGGCTTGTATTGAACGTTATCGAGCAGATCACGAGTGTCCTCAACCTTAGTACGTGATGCAGCGTCAATTTCCAACAAATCAACAAATCGACCTTGGTCAATTTCTTGGCAAGTCGCACACTGACCGCAAGGCGTAGAGGTTATCCCAGTTTCACAATTCAAGCCTTTGGCAAACAAACGAGCGATCGTTGTTTTACCAACACCGCGCGTACCGCTAAACAAATAGGCGTGATGCAGTCGGTCTTGATTAAGTGCATTTTCTAGGGCTGTCAGCACATGTTGCTGGCCCGCCACTTCAGAAAAATGCTTGGGTCTCCATTTACGCGCTAAGGCAAGGTAACTCATTAGTATTCTCGATTAGTGTCCTTCAAACTCGACAATGCTGTAGACATTTAAGCCAAGAGCTTCTAGGCGCTTGTCACCACCAATTTCAGGTAGGTTGATAACAAAAGCCGCATGTTCTACTTCACCACCAAGTTGGCGAATCAATTGGGTTGTGGCTTCAATTGTACCGCCTGTCGCAAGAAGATCATCTACAACCAGTACTTTATCGCCTTCAGAAATTGCGTCTGTATGAATTTCCAGCGTATCTGTGCCGTATTCCAATTCATAGGTTTGCGCAATCGTATTGCGTGGGAGTTTGCCGGGCTTACGCACTGGAACAAAACCAACACCAAGTTCAAGTGCAAGTGGTGCACCAAATAAAAAACCGCGAGCCTCTGTACCAACAATTTTGGTGAAGCCCATCGCTTGGTACTTTTCGACCAAGATTTGAATCGTCGCCTGATACGCTGCAGGGTCTTCCATCAAACTGGTTACGTCACGGAACAAAATGCCCGCTTTCGGGTAATCAGGAATGGATTTGATGCTTGCTTTAATCTGGGCGATTTTTTCAGTAGTCATATTACGAATCTTTTACCAAATCATCTCAAGAAGAGTGTGTCCATAAATAGAATCACTCATCCAATTCGATGATAGTTACGTCGTCCAATACTTTTCTGACGACAAAAAATTAATGCCCACTCGAAGAATGGGCACACTTCTCTGCAATCTTAGTGATTTTCGGATCAGTCAGCAAGCGACGACAACCGCAATTCTGTAAGGATATTTTGATTCTACTCAATGTCTCTTGTAGGCAAACGATTAAACCAAAACAACAAGTAGAGAAAACCAACAAAAAGACCCAACTTGACCCATATAATTGGGACAATCCAGATTGATAATGAAAAACTACAAACAATTAAAATGTTGGCTCGACGCTTCACCTTGGCTGACACAGATCGATGTTGTTGCCAGTTCGACAAAACGGGGCCAAAGGTAGGGTGTGATGATAACCAACGATGAAATTTTGGGCTCCCTCTCATAAAGCACGCACTAGCGAGTAGAACCAATGGTGTCGTCGGCAAGACAGGTAAAAAAATACCAATAAACCCAACGACGAGAGCGAGGCCACCTGCAACATTGTATGCCCAGGTTTTAATTTTGTGCTTCATACTGTCAGCATAATCAGGCAATTGGTAACAGAGAGAAGTGGCTAGTCTAAAGTGAGTCAATGTCACTCACAAGCGTCTTAGTTTGGCTAGATGAAGGTCTTACTGGGAAGTAGGTCGAAAAATCAAATTTAGCGCTCGACAAAAAGCCACAACATGAGCGCTACAACTCATTTTTCAATTAGAAAACGGCGTATCCATTTGCCACTCGAATCCAAGTTAATGTCGCTGGCAGCGTTGGGATAAGCAAAGCAGCAACAAACCCTAAAAAGTACCAAACATTAAACGGTTCTTGGTAATCTTGGTCAGCCATAATTACTTCCTTTTTGTTAACTTTCTCACCATGGCTACATTGGCCATGAGTTATCTCATTAACTACTGAGCATGTAGTTATCAGAATCACCTAAACAGTATAGTGAAGGCGCGACAATATACCCCACGGGTATAAAGCAAAACAAGCATAGAAATTGTGGTTATATGTAAACCATTGAGTTAGAGGGGTTTTATTACTTGGAAATATACCCAAGTAACTTCAAGATACAGGATTCAGAGCTACATATTCTGGTTCAGTTCAAGGAAGAGAACGCAGCGGAATGACGAGTCCTTTCCAAGTTCTTTGACGAAGAAATGAGTCAGAATATGAGCTCCCAAGGGCGAGTTTAACTAGGCTTCATACTGCGTTATTGATTCTTGATGTAAAGCGACTAGATCTGCAAATCAATGCCTTGTCTGAAGACTAGTTAATTCTCGCTGAACCTCGCATCTTGAGGTCACTTGGGTATAGAAAAGAAAAAGCGCTTAATCGAGTAAGCGCTTTAGATAATTGACTAGGAATGTTTAGGCGGTTCCACCCTGATAGATATCGAGGCTAAAACTACTGCTGCCCACTCGACTAAGAGAAAGCTGACAGGCAGAATGAATCGGTAAATCGACAACAACAAAGTTCTTCACGCAGTTATTACCCAAACTGGAACCTGCAGAAATGTGTTGTTGAGTCACACCATTTGACCACTGAGCTTCAACCCCTGCCGGCAAAATAGACACTGTGCCATCAGTGAGATCGGCCACACCAAACAGAGCGTTGATTGGACCACTGCAGGTTGAGCATTTGAGGCCATTTTCCAGCAGAAACGCGAGGTCTTTCAAATCAGCATTGTGCGATTTCAAATTACGTAGATAGTCGTGGAATAAGGCACGCACCAGTAATGTTGTCGCTGGCCCAGTGCTACTGCCGCTCTCTGCATCCACTAAATAAAACGCAAATTGGCCATTCATTAGCCACGCATAGTCAAAGACGAGTGGCATGGTATCGGCAGACTGTAAAAGCCGGTAGGCACATTTCCAATCGCCTTGCTTTGTATCTTTCTCTGGCAGTAGAGCATGCAACAAATCGCGGGCGGCATTGGGGTTATCACGCAGATATTGCAGGTGCCAGTGAAGTTCTTCTTCTTCCGGCAATGCGCCACTGTCGACTCTAAACCACTGAGTAGTAAAATCGCGTTGATCACACAGGTGATTCATGGATTCATCGAGTGTGCTTTCAATTGCCTGTAATAAATGCGCATGATTATTCAAAGGTTTGGGTAAGAAATCCTTGATACCAAATCGCAGCGCGCGCGCCACATCAGACATCTCGTCGGTATCAGACACCACCACGATTGGCAGTGACGGGTATTCAAGGCTCACTTCTTCAACAAATTCAATGTTGCCGTGTACAGGCATAGCAAGATCGCAGACAACGATATCGGGCTCGTGCTCTTTCAACGCTGCTAACCCTTTCACGCCATTGTCGGCCTCAACCACTTCATAACCTTGTGCTTGCAAGCAGCTTTTAGTCATTTTTCTGAAAATAGGATCATCATCAACTACTAAAACCAATTGCGAAGCTATTTCTCGGTGTGGAGCCATACTCACCACCGTATTTGTTGTTTTTTGCATAAGCCTCTGCCTCACCAAAATCAGTGCATATTATTGTTGTTTTTATAACCACCCCTTAAAAGTAGTCTCGAACCTATATTTATACAAATATAGGTGTCCCTACACTTTGTAGGCACAATATGTATGAAACTGCATATATTTCAATGCTTGTTGACGAAACGCAAAATTTTGCGTCATTAATGAGGATAAATTCGATAGTTTGGTAAAACTTTGTTTCTTAAGCCATGAAACTCGATGATTTAAACCTTTTCCGACTCGTTGTAAAAAATGGAAGCTACACCGCAACTTCCAAGAAAACTGGGATTCCGGTCGCAACAATTACGCGACGAATGCAAGCTCTTGAAGACTCATTAAATATACGTTTAATGAACCGACATGCGCGTAAATTGTCACTGACTGAAGCGGGAGAAAAGTTCCACCAAGAATGTGGTCCCCTTTTGGTGCAGTTGCTTAAGAAAACCGAACACATTGCCGATGAATCTCGTGGAGCTGCTGGCAGAATTCATATCGCCGCACCTGAGAATCTGACCAAACGCATGATGATGCCGGTGTTTAACCGCTTTATGCATGCCTACCCGGATATTTCGATCGATCTGACCACCACCAATCAGTTAGACCAACTAGACCCACAAGAGTGGGACGTCATTTTTAAAGTAGGTCCACAAAGAGATTCCAGCTTAATTGCTCGCAAACTACATTCAATTCAAGATGTCTTGGTTGCGAGCCCTGACTATCTAGAACAACATCCCAAACTGACTCACGCCGAGGACTTAAAAAAACACGCGTTACTAAAAGGTCATCCATTAATGCGCTGGCAACTGGTCAACCCTGAAGGCGATGCCTTGGTTAACACAGACAAGGGGCGATTGGAGGCAAACGCGCTGAATGTAGTTCGACGTGCATGCTCTGATGGGCTTGGTATTGCGCTGATGCCAGATGTTATGGTTGCTGAATATTTACAAGGTGGCCAGTTAATGCGAGTACTCGACAATTGGTGCGCCAACCAGCGAGATATTTACATGCTGTATAGCCACAGAGAAAAGCAGCCTGAAAAAGTCCGCTTGTTCATCGATTTTGTAAAACAAAGCTTTGAAGAGCTTTAATCTCAAGGGCGTGGTGACCTTGGCAAAACACAAAAGACGCCAGCAACACTGTGTTGGCGTTTTTCCTTAAAAATCAGTATTCCTAGCTAGAGATCGCTACATAAACTCAACAAAATCAGCTAAGTTTCTTTCTGGCGCCTTCATCGGCGTGCAACCTGGTGTACCCAAGTACAAAAAGCCAACAATTTCGTCCTCGCCTTGCAAACCAAATGCTTGTTTTACCTGTTGGTGGAACATCCACTTACCGGAACGCCAAAAGCCTTGAAATCCTTGCGCCACAGCAGCCATTTGCATCGCTTGCGCGGCACAGGCTGCTGAGAGGTGTTGCTCTATCGCCGGCACTTTCTCGTGTTCAGTGACTTTTGCTATCACAGTGATCACCATGGGCGCACGAAATGGTGCATTGGCGAGTTTCTCGATGGTCGCCTCGTCGGCGTTCTCAGATTTCGCAGCCGCAACCAATACATCCGCCAGCTTACCTAAGCCAGATCCTTGAGAAATCACAAAGCGCCAAGGCGTTAAACCAGCGTGATCGGGCGCGCGCAATCCGGCGCGAATGATATTTTCCAAGACTTTGCCTTCCGGCGCTGGGGCCGATAGCTTTGCGATTGAGCGACGATTAAGTAAAAGTTCTAACGCGTCCATAACATGTCCTAGTGATTAATTTAGAGATTATAGTTTTGGCAATGATAATAGCTCTCAGTGCAACAAATTACGAACCCAAATTTTTTAAGGATTTAGCCCGTTATAGCGACTCACTAGATGACCCGTTTAACCGTAAAACGACCCTCCCTGCTCTGCGCGTTTTAGCAGCCCATCGCATGGTGCAAACCTGTCACCCCGTTTTTGCTGCAAGTGACGCAGTCGCTCAACAACATGGTCAATGCCCATGCTATCCATATAACGGAATGGCCCGCCAAGAAACGGCGGAAAACCAATGCCGAATATGGCGCCAATATCGCCATCACGGGGGGAACGAATCACCTGCTCATCTAAACAGCGCACAGCTTCATTTAACATGGTCAACAAACAAGGCTCAGAGATATCAGCGCTGTCGAATTCGCGGTCACTTTTGCAATTTAATAAGGTATAAACGGCACTATCGGCTTGCGACTTTTTGGCGTTTTTGTAGTGGTAAAACCCTTTACTCGACTTGCGACCTTTTCGCCCGTCCTTTAGCAAAACCTCAAACACATCTTTTTGCTTCACTTCAGGAGCTTTAAATCGCTCTCCGAGTTCATCAATCATAATAGGCAGAATTTTTGAGCCAACATCAATCCCGACCTCGTCCAACAAGGTAAACGGCCCAACTGGAAAACCAGCATCGAGTAACGCATCATCGATACGTTCAATTGCTGCACCTTGCAGTAAGGTATGCATGGCCTCACTCAAATACGGCGTAAGAATGCGATTCACGTAAAACCCTGCGCTGTCTTTGACCACGATGGCGGTTTTGCCCTGCTTTTTCGCCAGAGCTAGTGTGTTAGCGATGGTTTGGTCATTGGTCGTATGGTGGGGAATAATCTCCACCAAAGGCATTTTTTCGACCGGGCTAAAATAGTGCAAACCGATGACTTGCTCTGGTCGCGCCGCACCCTCGGCAATTTTAGCGATCGGAATCGACGATGTGTTACTGGCAAACACTGTATTTTTATTCCCCAAAGCTTCAATGTCAGCCAACATGGATTGCTTAAGCGCTAAATCTTCAAACACGGCTTCGACAACAATATCCGCACGCTTTAACCCTGAATTATCTTGAGTAGCTGATAAGTTGTTCAGTTGCTTTTGCATGCCGGCGTAGCGAATAAACCGGCGACGGCGTTGCTTGTTGAGTCTCTTATACAAATATGCGTGAGCGCCAAGTAATGCATCTTGGCTGAGATCTTTGATGCGCGTATCCAATCCCGCTTTGCTGGCACTCACCATAGCAATGCCTGAACCCATTAGGCCCGCACCAAGCACCGCCACTTTCTCAATAGGTTGAGCAGGTGTTTCCACTACGGAGTCTTTCTTCAACTCGGTTGACGCAAAAAAGATGGAACGCAAAGCGTGTGATTGCGGCGTCATAACCAGCTGCGCAAATAACTCCGCTTCGGTTTGATACCCAGTAGCGCGGTGACTGCCAAAGCCCGCGTCGATAGCCTTAAGAATCAAATCAATCGCAGGGTAATTGCCACGCGCCTTTTGCTCGGCCGTTTTTTTCGCCTTGGTAAAGACTTGCTGCCTCACCCATTCTGGTTGCATCAAAATACGCTGCGTAATTGGCAAACGGCGTTTGGGCTTAGGCTTATTCACATAATCGGCAGCGACTTGATGGAGTATTTCAACATCAACGGCTTCATCGGCCAGCCCTTTTTTCACTGCAGGTCTCGCGCGAACTTGCTTGCCCGTCAAAATCATATCGAGCGCTGTAACCAAGCCCACCAGCTTGGGCAATCGCTGAGTACCACTTGAGCCCGGCAATAACCCAAGCTGAACTTCAGGCAGCCCAAGGCGCGTGCTCGCATCATTTGAAATGATTCGATAATCGCAAGCCAGCGCCATTTCCAAGCCGCCACCGAGACACAAGCCGTGAATGGCAACAACCGTGGTGACATTGAGATCTTCAATTCGTTGGAATAATGTCTGACCGGTTTGCGCTAAGTGCTGCGCTTCTTCTGCGCTTTGGCAAGCAGCTAACATGTTCACATCAGCACCTGCGATAAAGCTGTCTTCTTTACCAGATACAAACACCACACCAGTCAAGTCGTGCTGTGATTCTATTTCGTCAAGTACCGTTGCCAGCTCTTGCATTGACTCAGGCCCCAACACGTTCATTGATGCCGATTTCACGTCGATACTGACCCAAGCGATGTGGTTGTCATCAATATTGAGCGTTAACACTTCACCTTTCATGATTCCACCTCCAACACCATGGCCGAACCTAAACCACCCGCCGCACAGGCGGTATTTAACGCCAGCCCGCCCCCTCGTCGTTTCAACTCATGCAAGGTTTGTACTATCATGCGCGCGCCCGTTGCGGCAAATGGATGGCCGTAGGCAATTGAGCCCCCTTGCACATTAAACTTATCCATATCAAGATCGCCAATGGCTTGGCTACGCCCTAACTTATCGTTGGCAAACCGTTGGCTGGACCACATTTTCACATTTGCCAAGCTTTGCGCCGCAAATGCCTCATGCATATCGACTAACGTTAGGTCTGACAAGCTCACTCCAGCTCTATCTAAGGCAACTGGCGTGGCGTATGCCGGCCCCATCAACATATCGCGCTCAGCAGGCAAAGCAGCAAAGGCATACGACTTAATAAAGCCAAGTGGTTGATAACCCAACGAACGCGCCCGACTTTCACTCATCAGTAATATTGCCGCGGCGCCATCGGTTAATGGCGTACTGTTAGCTGCCGTCACTGAGCCATGTTTTCTGTCAAACGCTGGTCGCAGTTTTTGATAGCTGGCTAGCTCTGAGTCAAACCTCACATTGTTGTCTTGGTCTATCCAGCTTTTAAACGGCTCGGGATACGCCGTCATGACCTCTTGGGCAAGATGTCCACTTTGCCAAGCGGCGGCGGCGAGTTGATGAGAGCGATGAGCAAACTCATCTTGGTCATTGCGAGAAATACCATGCGTTTTTGCCATTTGCTCGGCAGTTTGCCCCATGGTTAGGCCTGTCGAGTACTCTGCAATGGCAGGAGGAACCGGAATGGCATCTTTGGCACGCAGCTTTTTCAGTAACGTTAATTTTTGACTTAATGTTTTGGCTTTAGAAAGGGACAATAAGATCGAAGCCAGATTTCGGCTGACACCAATAGGCAGCACCGACGTGGAATCAGCACCACCGGCAATACCCACATCAATATCTCCTACTATGATGCTTTGGGCGATGTTGACCACAGACTGAAAGCTCGTCGCGCAGGCACGCGTGACACTGTAGGCGTCAGTATGAATGTTCATGCCCGTACCTAACACGATTTCACGCGCAATATTGGGCGCAGCCGGCATTTGTACCACTTGGCCAAACACCACTTGTTGAATCCATTTTGGATCGACTTCATTGCGCTGCAACAATTCTGAAACCGCCATCTTGCCGAGATCAACCGCTGGCACCTCTTTAAATGCTGTCGCTTGCCTAGCAAAGGGAGTACGGATTCCCGCCACAATCGCCACTCTATCGCCGTTTGATGTTTGCAATGATTGTCGCTGATTGGCGTTGGTATCTGAAATAAATGGAGAAGCTTGACTCATACCCTGACATTCCCTTTCGTGGTCTGACCTGTTAAATGTAAATGGGATGTTAGTGAAGATCAAACAAGGAATTGAATAACTGAGATTTTCTACAACACATAGATTTATCAGATAAAAAAAACCACACCTTGTGGTGTGGTTGGAATGATAAAGCAATTAACTTACGCCAATTGAAATAATCAGTTACCTGATTAGGAGAAAGTAAAGTCAGCCTTCAAAAGGAAGTGTCATCTTGCTCAACTGTCGGCCAAACCGACTAGATGACGTAAGTAACTATAACGCTCTGTTCATCTCATATATTGGTTTAGATCAAGTTTGCTCAACTTGAAAAAGCCAACCCACCCAGATTTGATTTAACGCAATTTTTTCACGTCGACTATACAAATAATTGCAAAGCAAAAAGTCTTGAGTCTTAGTACACTTAGCTCAACAGTCATCATGGAGCGACTCGTTGATAAAACTTTTTGGAAATAAAAAGTCGGGTGCCACGGTCAATAAAGACATGGACAGACAAAGACAATACGAAGCACTGGTTCGTGCATATCACAGGGATTTGTATCGCTACGCTTATTGGCTAAGCAAAGACCCAACGGTTGCCGAAGATTTAGTGCAAGAGACCTTTTTAAGGGCTTGGAAATCGCTCGATAGCTTGCTTGACCAAAAGGCTGCAAAATCGTGGTTAATCACCATTTTGCGCCGTGAGAACGCGAGGCGATTTGAACGCAAACAACTGGATTTAGTCGACATTGACGATCACGGCAATGACGCAAAATACAGCGATGACGCACACCACCAATCTGAGTGGATTCAGCAGCAAATTATGAAGCTGGATGTGGAATACCGCGAGCCGTTGTTCTTACAAGTTGTCGGCGGATTCAGCGGTGAAGAAATTTCAGACATTTTGGATTTGAACAAGAACACCGTTATGACTCGCCTATTTAGAGCGCGAAACCAGATAAAAGATATGATGGAGTCAGAACAAAAATTAAGGGGGGCATTGTAATGGATGATTTAGAATTTCGTCGCCGCCTATTGTCGGATCCCAAGGCGCGAGACAGTGAAATCCAAGATGCACTAGCAAGCAGCGAGAAAAACAACAAGTTCGCCGAAGACTTGTTGGATCTAGATAGCAAAATCGCTGCAGCGATGAACGTGCCAGTGCCGGATGACTTAGCCGACAAAATTTTGTATCAACAAACGGCGAATCACGCACCGAAAAAGCCGCAAGTACAAATGAGCCGTCAGTGGTTGGCAATGGCTGCCAGCGTTACATTTGTGTTTGGTTTACTGCTTGGTCAACTCAACTGGGGCAACCTAATTGTGCCGACCGCGCAAGCCAGCATGGCAGACACGGCCGTTGAATTAGTGAGAATGGAACAGCCATTTGTTGCTCGTATTGACGAACAAGTCGATACCCAGCAGATCAACGCCAAGATGAAACCCTTCTCGAAAATCATGGTGAAGGATTTCCCATACCACGTTTACTACTTGAATCACTGTGGCTTTGGCGAAACAAATGCAGTTCATATCGTTTTTTCCGGCAAAAGCGGAAAAGTCACGCTATTCTTAACTAATATACCGACCACAGAAACTAGCAAGTTTAAGGATGGTCATTTACACGGCACCATCACACCAGTTGGTGAGTCGAGTTTAATATTAGTGGGTGAGATGGATGAAGATATGGAATCCATCACCAAAGCGGTAATCGAAGTGATTGAAACGGACGCATAATTTTCCGGTTTAGATATTCGATTTACCGAAACCAGTTTACTTGGGGTAATACGGGCTCAATCCTAGTTGATGAGCCCTTTTTTTTGTTTGAAATTCGCGTATTGATTACCCCTCCCAGCCTCCCCTCAAAGGGGAGGAGTATTCGTGGATTGACTCTACCCCGACTAAGTCGAGGAATAGCTCTAGCACTTCTAGGGAGATGAGTATTGGTGGATTAGCTCTGCCCTTTCAGGGTAAATGAGCCCAATTAGCTCTCCCCCTTTTAGGGGGAGCTGGAGGGGGTAATTCTGTGCACCAGTTCAACACTGGCTACCCCTCCCAGCCTCTCCTCAAAGGGGAGGAGCGTTCGTGGATTAGCACTACCTCTACTAGAGAACTAAGTATTCGCGGAATAGCTCGCCACTTTAGAAAAGCCGAGCCCCAATTGGCTCTCCCCCTTTTAGGGGGAGCTGGAGGGGGTATTTCCCATGATAACGTTTACACAGTGAAAAATTTGGTTACAATACCAACCGTTTCCGTCAGTAACTTGTCTATCTTGACGCGATTTGAGCCCTACCTCGGCTATTTCCTTCCCTATTCACAGCACTTAAATAAATAGAGTAAAAGCTCTAATTATTGCACCTAAATGACAATATCGTGCCAAATGCGCTTTATTTCGGCAATTTTATCTGCATTTTCGCCAATGGTCGGATTTCTATCCTATATACTTGTCACTAGTATCAGCCGGTAATTGAGTATTTACTCAAATCATCGTCCAAAGAGGCGAAATTAAATAAAGGTAAAACATGATGAATAAGACGCGTCTTTTCAAAAAGTCACTGATAGCAGTATCACTGGTTGCGGCTTCAGGCCAAGTAATGGCAGCCGGTTTCCAACTTAACGCACAATCGGCTACGGGTATTGGCCGTGCCTTCGCAGGTGATGCCGTGATCGCCGACAACGCGTCGGTTATGGCTCGTAACCCAGCGGCTATGGCGCTGTTTGATTCAGCGACCTTCTCGTTGGGCTTTGAAAGCTTAACAACTGATATTGAAGTTAAAGATGGTAAGTATACCCAAGGTGCAAATCCCACGACTAACACTAGTGAACCTGATATTGGTGGAACTTCGATAGCTCCTAATTTCCACGTTATTTTCCCAGTAGGTGACCAGTTTTCAGTCGGTTTCACTGCACACTCAAACTTCGGTACTAAAACTGAGTTCGACTCTAACTTTGTAGGCCCGGAGTTTGGTGGAACTACTGATGTTAAAACCATTAACTTTGGTGTTTCCTCTGCTTTTCGCGTAAATGAGCAACTTAGTTTGGGTGCTGGTATTGACTTGATTCACGGTGAAGGCGTACTTGATCGAAAACTAGCCGCTACTCTTGGTGGTGTACAAGCAACTAAGGTTGACGGTGACGGTTGGGCAATAGGATTTAACCTTGGTACGGTATTCGAACTCGACGAAGATAACCGTTTTGGTTTTTCATATCGTTACTCGCCTGATTTAGACGTAGAAGGCGACATTGTAAAAAGCGGTCAAACTTTCTCAAATGACACTTTGACTATAGCTCTTCCAGACATGTGGGAAGTGTCTGGCTACCACCGTTTAAACCAAGAGTTTGCACTCCACTACAGCGTGCAATGGATTGGTTGGGATGAATTTGAAAAGTTGGAAGCTGAAAAAGCAGGTTTGCTAAAAGAGTACAAGTGGCAAAATGGTATGCACTATGCGCTAGGTGCCACTTACTACATGGGCAGCGACTGGGAATTCCGCACTGGTTATATGTTTGATACTAGTGCACAAGACCAAGTTACTTCTGTTTCTGTACCAGACTCTGACCGCCATTGGTTCTCCTTAGGTACTACCTACCACATTGATGACAACTCAAGCTTAGATTTTGGCTTTACTTACTTAATGGGCAAAGACGTACAAGTATCAGAGAGTGTTACTGCTATCGCGAGTAGTATAACTGCTACAACACGTGCCAACGCTATCCTTTGGGGTCTGCAGTACAGCTACACGTTCTAATTCAATCAGTTAGAAATGAAAAGGGCAGAGAATTCTCTGCCCTTTTTTTGTTTTGTATGTCGCTTGTGTCATCATAGTTCCAAGTAATTTAGTGTCGTAGGAAATTAAAAGGAGATTCGTTTGAGCTTTATTATTTGGCTTCCCTTATTACTGCTCTATTTTAAACGCCATGAGCTCAATATTTCCACGTTAGCCATCGCGATAGTCTTTGCTTGCTATGCGGCACTATTAACTTCAACCACTATTCCATCAAGCTCTTGGTTAGCGGGTATCTACCTAACCGTTCCATCCATCAGTTTTTTCTTCTTTTTATTCCCACACTTTCAAAAAGAATTGGATGAACGAATCATAAAAGTCATTGCTGCAGTAATGTTCTTGGTCAGCTTAGTTTCACTCGTGCTTTTGTTTTAAAGTTTCCAAAATTTTCAATGTCAGGTTAGATAGTTATTTCGACAATTTATCGTCAATAAAAAACGGAGTGAACTACCACTCCGCTTCTGTCTATAGTTATACCACTTTAAAACTCTTCTAAAAATGCGTCTAATTCTTCCAGCTCTGCTTCGTCTTGTTCAGAGGTATCCACTTCAATTTCCGCTTTAAAATCTTGGCGTTGTAGGTACACATCGCGCACTAGTGAATACGGGTCAGGTGAGTTTTCTAACATCGCCTCTTGAGAAATCAGCGCCGCGCGACCTTCTAGCCCTTCAACCGCAAATTTGCCAATCCCCACCCAACCTGTGAGTAACGATAATGGCACGTATAGACTGTCTACTACATCTGTAGAGTCACGCAGTGTCATCGGGCCCACTCCGGGCACCATTAAGAAGGGGCCGTTGCCGACGCCGTAGTAACCTACCGCGTCA
Source organism: Vibrio sp. ABH4_348 (assembly GCF_056159765.1). Taxonomy (NCBI): domain Bacteria; kingdom Pseudomonadati; phylum Pseudomonadota; class Gammaproteobacteria; order Vibrionales; family Vibrionaceae; genus Vibrio; species Vibrio sp. ABH4_348. The sequence continues at coordinate 1,991,928 of NZ_JBSWVW010000001.1, forward strand.
CCAAATTCTTTATCATCGTGTTTGGTAATACCCGCTTCACTGGCAATATCTAACAAGCCCAGCAACCCAAAGGTGCTGTTAATCCAAAATCGGTTAAAGTGGTCAAACGCGCGCCCTGCATTGCCCATCATCAGGTTGTTGACCATAGAGGCGGGTTCATCAAGGTTATTGGCGAAATTGGATAGACCGCGTCTCAGAGGGGAAGGCGTGTACGTGGTGTAGCCCACTGCAGCTGGACGCAATAGATACGGGTCGAGAACTTCGTAGTTTAGTGCCCACATGGTGCGATTAAAGCCTTCCAATGGGTCGTACACTTCATCTGCTATTGCGGTTTCTTTAGGAGACTGCGCACAGCCCAATGTCAAAAGACAGAGAGCGACTAGGTATCCATAACGCAGAGTGTTAACCATTCACTATTCCTATTTGAGAAGACACATAAAAAAGACCGGAAACCCGGCCTTTATTGCTAAGTGCTTGAGGTTTCTCAGTATTGCGTGTCGATATTTACGCGCACAGTTTCGCCTAGTTTAACCACTTCGCTCTCTCCAAACCAGTCCCCTTGTTTGGTTGCGACATTGCCGTCGTAATCCAAACGGGCGCGAACAATGAATTCAGGCAGGTCAGAAATGCGTCGTCCTTCAAGCATAGCGTTGCTGTCATCGATGGACAATGTCAGCGGAAATTGCTGAGTACCAAAGCGTTTGGCCGCAACGGGCATCGGTGCACCATCTGCTGTATGAATAGAGACAATTAAGCTTGATTGCTCAGACGTTGGCAGTGGCACCTTCAGTGAGACAACGATATCAACTAAACCAGAGTCAATCGGCAACTCCCCCATTTGGCTGCGCGCTTCTGCAATACTGTCTGTGAGCATGGCGTAGCGCTGGTCTTGCTCGCCCACCATACTTTGCATTAGTTGCCATTGTTTGATGGCTGCAAGATAGTCTTTGCGCTCATAGGCTTCAAGCGCCAACAAGGATCGAACTCGTAAGTTACCGTAACCATTGGCGACAAGCGTATCGAGCAAGTCTTTGGCTTGACGCATATTGAAGCTATCTTGTGACATCATCAAGGCTTGGGCGTAACCAAACTGTACTTGCGAGTTATCACTCGCCAATCGATGGGCGTTTTTCATGGCCCCTATCGCCATTTCCACGTCGCGACTTGCCAGTGAAATTCGGCCTAGTAATAGCCAGCCTGTGGCGTCATCTGGATTGTGGTGTAAGCGGGTTCGCAACGCTAGCGTCAGCTCTTCCATGTCTTTATCACTGAGTGTGACGTCTTCTGGTCCCATGAGTTTTTTAGAAAGCTCCGGAAGACGAGAGCTCACCTCATGCCAGCTCTCCACTTGTTTAATGCCACCCATCCACGAATAGACTCCATAGCTGGTCACTGCAGTAAACAAAACGGAGATAACAATCCACGCCAGTGCGCCCTTACTATGTTTTGAGCCGGTGCGCTGCGGATTGGGTACATCATTAAGCAGTGATTGCTTGAGATCAGCAATGAGATCAGATTGCTCATTAACCAATCCGGCTTGCTGCTCCGATTCCAACTCGGCTAGGCGATCTTTGTAGAGCGCTTTGTTGAGCTCATCGCGCAATAATTCGTCTTCTGATTTCTTCTTTTTCAGTAGTGGCCACGCAATTAGCAATGCGGTGGTTAACATTAGGGCTATAGAAGCACTCCAAAATTCAATCATTGTTGCTCCTCACTGCTCGCCGCCGATGTGTCTTGTTGGGTTTTCGTTGATGCTGCAGCGTCAGGTTGGTCTTCTTCTAACAACGCCGCAAGTTGGGCCTCTTTTTTTTCATCCCACTCGGCACTTTTGCTTTGCTTGGCACGCCACACAATGACGGTTACGCCAATTAGTAGCACGCTCAGTGGTGCAAACCACAGAATTGCAGTCGACAAGGTGAGGGGTGGCTCGTAAGTTACAAAGTTGCCGTAACGAGCAATCATGTAATCGACAATTTCCTGCTCATTGTGACCATTTTTAGTCATTTCATAAACTTTTTGCCGAAGATCTTGAGCAAGCTCGGCATTCGAATCAGCAATGGAATTGTTCTGACACTTAGGGCAGCGCAACGTGTGACCAAGAGATTTGAATTGCTGCTCTTGTTCAGGGGTATCAAATTCATACACTTCGATAGCTGCGTTAACGGGTGCTGATTGCATTGCCCAGAACCATGCACACGCCAATACTAATAACCCAATTCGAGCCAGATTCACACTGTGTTTTAGGCTAGTCATAATTTTGCCTCCGCCAGCATCTGCTGATAGATAGGCTCGAGTTTTTCGGTCCAGTTTTGCGCGTTAACGTCGCCAACGTGTCGGTAGCGAATCACGCCATTGGCATCAATGAGGTAGGTTTCCGGCGCGCCGTAAACGCCCAGATCCAGCCCCAACATACCATCGCCGTCAAACAGGCTAATCAAGTATGGGTTACCGAGATTCACGAGCCACTGGGTGGCTTTTTGTCGGTCGTCTTTGTAGTTCAAACCGATGATTTTGACATCGTTGGCGGCCAGCTCATTTAGGTACTGATGCTCGGCGTAACAGGTCGGACACCAAGTCGCCCACACATTAAGCAGCAAAGGTTCGCCTTTAAATATGCTTTGGTCGTAAAGCTTGCCCGGCTCGGCCAAATCTTCCAACCGGAAGGTCGGCACAGTTTTCCCCACCAGAACTGATTCAAGCTTTGTTGGGTCGTCACCATCGGCATTTTTCGATAGCTGAATTGCAAACACCACAACTAGCGCTAAGAACGCGACCAATGGCAAAAACAGTATCTTTTTGTTCATTGATTAAGCTCCCGAATTAGTTTGTGATTGAGTGGCCAGTTCCGCTTGCGACTTTTGTTCGTCTGCCTTTTTGGGCTCGGCATTGTTACTGGGTTTGCGGTACCGGTAACGTCGGTCTGCAATCGCCAGTGCGCCGCCTATAGACATAATGAGCGAACCTACCCAAATCCAACGTACAAATGGCTTCTTGTGAATACGCACTGCCCACGCGCCTTGGTCATCTAGACGTTCACCTAGCGCAATATAGAGATCTCGGGTAATACCACGATCCAGTGCTGCTTCTGTCATCATGTTGCGCGCAGCGCGGTAGAAGCGTTTTTCTGTGTGTAGAGTGTTGAGGTATTTTCCATTGTGTTGAATTTCAAAATCGGCAATATACGCATCGTAGTTTGGCCCTGCGTGATCTCTTAAGCGTTTGAAGTAAAAATCGTAGCCTTCGATTTGCACATGCTCACCCGGCGCCAGTCGGACATCTCGCTCAACGCTATAGTTTTGCACCATGGCAATACCAATAACAGCAACAGCCAAGCCCAAGTGACCTAACATCATCGCCCAATGGCTGCGACTTAGTTTAGTGACTCCGCGCCAAAAACTGTGGCGATGGGTCGCACGCTGATGAAGCTCGTAACCGTGCAGTAAGATAATCCACCACGCCATCACCCAGCCAAGAAACGCCATTGGCTGGAAGAAATCCGCCAATAACCAGACCGAGCTAACCGCCAAAATCAGCGATGCGACACCACTAATCAGCATAGGTTTGGCCAATGTGCCCAGCTGGTCACGCTTCCAGCGCAGTAAAGGACCAATGCCTAAGAAGAACGAGAATGGAATCATCAACCAAGCAAACAAAGTATTGAAGAAAGGGGCCCCAATCGACACTGAGCCCAATCCAAACTGTTTGTGCACTAACGGTAGCAAGGTACCCACTAACACCACGACTAAGGCGGTGATCAATAAAATGTTATTGACCAGCAGAGCGTTTTCACGAGACACCAATTCAAACCGACCGCTGGATTTAACCGACGCGCCTTTAATAGCGTAAAGCAGTAAAGAACCACCAATAACCAGACCTAAGAAGGTTAAAATAAACATGCCTCGCTCTGGATCTGACGCAAAGGCATGTACCGATACCAACACACCAGAACGCACCAAGAAGGTACCCATCAAACTAAGCGAAAATGCGGATAAGGCGAGTAGTACCGTCCACGATTTGAAGGTGCCGCGTTTTTCAGTCACCGCTAGTGAATGCATTAGCGCTGTACCGGCAAGCCATGGCATGAAGGAGGCATTTTCAACTGGATCCCAGAACCACCAGCCACCCCAGCCTAACTCGTAATACGCCCACCACGATCCTAGCGCGATCCCTAGTGTTAAAGACAGCCAAGCGGCAGTGGTCCACGGTCTTGACCATCTTGCCCACGCGGTATCTAAACGACCTGTCATCAGTGATGCGATGGCAAATGCAAACGCCACAGAGAAGCCCACATAGCCCATATAAAGCAATGGCGGGTGAATGATTAATCCTGGGTCTTGCAGAAGTGGGTTGAGGTCTCGACCATCGATTGGGAAATAAGGTAAGGTGCGCTCAAATGGATTCGAGCTGATGATGATAGTGACTAGGAAGCCTACGTTAATCAATCCCATCACCGCTAATACGCGTGCAACCGATTCTCTTGGCATACCTCGGCTAAAGGTGGCAACAGCAACTGTCCAGCCCGCTTGAATTAATGCCCAGAGTAGAAAGGAACCCTCGTGCGCGCCCCACACAGCGGTAATGCGGTAGTACCAAGGTAAGTCACTGTTAGAGTTGCTAGCCACATACAACACGGTAAAGTCATTAACGTAAAACGCCCAACACAGCACAACAAAGGAGGCCAGTAACAAACTGAACATAGCCCATGAAAGTGGCCTAGCAGTTTGAATAAGCGTGGAGTTGTTAGTTAACGCGCCGACTAGCGGCAAGATGCCTAATAATATGGCGATCGGCAATGCGATAACCATAGCGAAGTGACCGAGTTCAACAATCATTGTCCGCTACCCTGCTTTTGCTCGTCGGTATACATCAGCGGCTCATGCGTTTTTTTCAGTGCTTCCGCAACTTCTGGTGGCATGTATTCTTCATCGTGTTTTGCCAACACTTCAAACGCTTCAATCGTTGTGGCATTTTTAAGAACCCCTTGCGCCACAATGCCCTGACCTTCTCGGAACAAATCCGGCAAAATGCCTTCATACACGACGGTCACTACTGGACCAACATCGTGCAGATCGAACGATACTTTGAGTGATTCTGGGTCACGTTTCACGGTACCGGGAAGCACCATGCCGCCAATACGCAATCGCTGTCCAACTTGTGGTTTCGTACCATCTGGTTTGCCGTTCACAATTTCACTCGGCGTGTAAAACAAGTCCATGTTTTGGTTTAACGCGTAGAGCACTAAACCTATGGTAATCGACGCACCAACAAAAATGGCTAATACAATACTGAGCCGCTTTTTACGTCTTGGGTTCATAGTGTGTTCTCCATTTGCTGTGCCGCTTTAATGCGAGCTTGGCGCGCTTGTTTGTCTCTGACTTGCTTGATCAGGGTTTTACCCTGGCCAATGCTCACAATTGTTAATACCAGCAAAGCACCAAATGTAATGCCAAATGCGCCCCACACATAGGCAGCGTAACCACCCATGGCAAAAAAGTCCGATAGAGTTTCAAAGTGCATAGTTATCGACCTCCCGATGTTGCTTGTTCGGCGAGCTCGATAACCCAAGGCCGATGTGATTCTTTGCGGATAATTTCATTGCGCAAGCGCACCATGGTTAGAGCGCCAAATAGGAAAGCAAAACCGGCTAAGTTGGTCAGTAGCGGCCACAACATGTCGTTAGCAATGGAAGGTTTTTCAAACTTGGTGATGGTTGCGCCTTGGTGCAGTGTGTTCCACCACTCCACCGAAAAGTGGATGATCGGCAAGTTAACCACACCTACAATGGCCAGGATTCCCGCCGCTTTGGCCGCGGTTTTTTGATCATCAAACGCGTGATAAAGCGCGATCACGCCTAGATATAAGAACAACAGAATCAGCTCGGAAGTCAAACGTGCATCCCACACCCACCAAGTGCCCCACATTGGTTTGCCCCATACCGCGCCGGTAACCAGTGCAATAAAGGTGTAAGTTGCGCCTATTGGCGCCATTGCCGCCGCAGCCATACTAGAAAGGCGAACTTGCCAGACTAAGCCAATAAAGGCCGCGATAGCCATTGAGCTGTAGACACCCATTGACCAAATGGCCGAAGGAACATGGATATAGATGATTCGGAAACTATCACCTTGCTGGTAGTCTGATGGAGCAAAGGCTAGCCCCCAGGTGGTACCAATCGCCAAACACAGAACTGCCAATACGCTGAACCAAGGCAACAATGAACCACATAGCTGGTAGGTGGTTTCAGGCTTAGCGTATGGATGGAGCCATTTCCACATTGTTTGTTCTCACTCTTACTTCCGTTTTCTAAGCTTATACCCTGCGTGTTTATCACGTCATGGGACACATCATTTTTTCGCGTGTTTCGCTTAGTTGTTTTAATTCAACACTTAATTTAGGGTTTTAGACCGATCATGAAGTGTTTTGTATTCAGTTGTTATTGAAAAACCGTTACGGTTTGTAAAGCTGTGCGCATCACAGCGTTAGTTCACGCTCACTCGCAATGAAGCCGCAATGGCTATGGGAGTCAGTGTTATTGACCCTGCGAGCATCGCACCCAGAATCGCTAGCTGCCCACTGTAGGGCATACCCAATGAAGCCGCTTCTATCGCGGACGTGGCAAAAATCAGTATCGGGATGTACAAGGGCAAAATCAGCAGGCTCAGTAATACCCCACCTTTTTGCAGCCCTACCGTTAATGCCACACCGATAGCACCAATGAAGCTCAGCGTCGGAGTGCCAATAACTAAAGTAGTCACCACAGCAAGCCAGGTATTCATATCCATGGACAACAATATGGCGAGCAGTGGGCTCATTAAAATCAAAGGAATGCCCGTTAACATCCAGTGGGCAATCACTTTTGCAATCACGACTACAGATAACGGTGTTGGCAGCAACATCAACTGTTCCAGCGCACCATCTTGAAAGTCATCTCTGAACAGTCGTTCCAGTGATAATAAAGCGGACAGCAGTGCCGCGACCCAAACAATACCGGATGCAATTCGTCTTAGTAATTCTGGTTCAGGCCCAATGCTGAGTGGAAACAGGGTGATAACGATGACAAAAAACCAAAGTGGATTAAGCACATCCGCTTGACGTCGAAAAGCGATCAGTAGTTCGCGGCGAATAATGCTGGTCATACTGGAAATCACGTTATTCACCTAACTTAATCTTGCGCAGCAAGGCGCTGTCTTTAAACATATCTTGGTGCGTGGTTAACAACACCATTCCACCAGCGTTTACATGAGATTCAAACAACGCTTCCAACACTTTCACACCTTGCTTATCTATGGCAGTTAACGGCTCGTCCAAAATCCATAGCGGTTTGTTGCTCAACCATAACCGTGCAAGTGCGACTCTACGTTGTTGCCCTGCGGACAACGACGCCGCTGGCACATCTTCGCGCCCAGCGAGTCCCACTTTCATAAGTGCGTGGAATAGCGTTTCTTGATTTACTGGTTGGTCACTGTGAACGGTTTGATAAAAACGTAAATTTTCATAAACGGTCAGTTCGCGTTTAACACCTGTTTGGTGCCCCAAAAACAGCAAATCTTGGTGAAAACCCTCGCGATCTTTTTCGGTAGATACCTGATTCCATTTAACGGAGCCTGATTCTTTATCCCCTAGCCCTGCAATGATTCGAAGTAGTGTGGTCTTGCCGGTTCCATTTCGCCCCTCGATCTGCATTAGATCTCCCTTGTTTAGGGTAAACGAGAGTTCGTCAAATAAGGTTCGTTCGTCTCGAATCGCGGTAAGTTGCTGTACTTCAAGCATGAAAATGACCAGAAAAACAAGGGAGTCCAGTTTACCACAGCCGTTTTCAGGCAAAATACAATAACCACACTTTAATTCACGTTTTTGAACTCCAATGCGATTTTTACGTGCTACGTTAACCAGCCATTAACATAAAGCGTAGTCGAGATTAACTCGGTAAAAGGGATGGGCGTTTTTTTACGCTAGATAAAATAAACAAGACGCCATGTGGCGTCTTGTTAGTTGGATAAACCATCGCTAAGCACTAACGATTTTTGTTGGCGGTTTTTCGGCGTTCAGGTGCACGAGAAAGTGGAGGAATTTGCTCTTTACCCGCTATCTTTTTCTGCAATGACAGCATTAGCTCAGCTTCCGCTTTGGGTAATTCACATTCCTGAATCAGTTCATCGACATCGGCGCCCAACTGCACCAATTTACTGGCTCTCGAATACAGCCTTCCATCACCATCTTCTTGTTCTAGCTCTAGAATTCGTTCGCTTAGATGCTGAATGATGTCTTGTTGCTCAGAAACTTTCTGCCCCAAACCAACCACAACAGAACGAACCTCCATCAATTGGTTGTTGGCTTTCTGTAGCTCTTTTTCCCACGAACGGGCCTGTTGACGATTGTGCTGAGTTAATACGCGAATGCGTTTACGTAGCGATAACCACGCAACCAAGAGCACCAATACTGCAAAACCAACACCTCCCAAAATAGCCGGAGGCGACATCAACCACTCGATCGTCATTACAGGTGCGCTACTTCGTCCCACTCATCGTCTGTGAGTAGTTTATTCAGATCGACAAGAATTAGCAGCTTACCGTCGCGGTTGCTTACACCTTGGATAAACTTGGAGCTTTCGTCAGTACCAACACTTGGTGTCGTGTCAATTTCAGATGCACGAAGGTAAACCACTTCAGCAACACTATCGACAAGAATACCAACGACCTGCTGCTCAGATTCGATAACGATGATACGAGTATTGTCTGAGATTTCGCCTTCCATCAAACCAAAGCGAGAGCGTGTATCGATTACTGTGACAACGTTACCACGCAGGTTAATGATACCTAGAACGTATTCAGGAGCACCTGGAACCGGAGCAATTTCAGTATGACGCAACACTTCACGAACTTGCATTACGTTAATACCATAGGTTTCATCATCTAGTTGGAACGTCACCCACTGAAGTACTTCGTCGTTCGACGCGTCTTTTCTTACTTCTACTTCACTAGTTTGAGACATACCTTTTCCTCTCTAAGCCGTTTAGGCACAAACTGTTACTGTTCGAGCGCTTTCACATCAAGTCCTGCATTAAGCATAGCTATCAATGCACGAACATGTATCAAGGCACACATTTTTTCTTTAACCATACCTGCTAACCAAGGGCGTTTGCCCGGCGTTTTACGCCAATTCACTTTAGCAGGATTAAGCCACTCGGTACCTTTCAGTTCCGAGCTTGCTAAGCCCCAGTTGCTTTCGTCAAGCATAACAATGTACTGGTAACTTTCTTTGTAGTCTTCGTCTGTTAGTTTGTCAGACATCACCCATTTGGCACTGTCTACGACGTCAACCTGGGTGTCACGACTGGATTGAAGTCCGAGATACCACTTAGGTCGCCCAATCAGATGGTTTAGGGTTCCCATCTGGTGGATACCACCCAATTCAACGAGTGGCACAGCAAAAGTCACACTGTGTACTTCAAAGTAAAGCACCTGAAAGTCTTCTTGTCTCTCAGTACTTTGCCATTCATCGATACCTTTGTGACCAGCTTGGCTGTTCAGCTCGGTTTGCTCAGCCACCTCGATGGTTTCTTCAACGTCAATTGAAGGCTCATCAACCGGCGTCGCAACTTCTTCAACCTCTTTAACGTCAACGTCTAAAACGGCATCGTCAACAGGCCAATCTTGAACTTCTTCGACAACCGGAGTCGGTTCGCTTTCAGTCACAACCTCAGTTTCAACCTTGATTTCAGGTTGAACTTGAGTCGCGGCGACTTGCTCTTGCGCAATCTTAACGGTGTTCTCTTCAAGAACTTTTTCCAGCTGTAACTCTTCAACAGGGTTGCGAGTTTCTAACTCTGACAACAACCGCTCAACATCTTCCAAATTTGGAAGAGTGATTTCTGCTGTTCGAGTTTGATAATAACTTTTTTCCGGGACAGATTGGCGCATTGGCTCTGGCTCTGGCTCTGGCTCTGGCTCTGGCTCTGGCTCTGGCTCTGGCTCTGGCTCTGGCTCTGGCTCTGGCTCTGGCTCTGGCTCTGGCTCTGGCTCTGGCTCTGGCTCTGGCTCTGGCTCTGGCTCTGGCTCTGGCTCTGGCTCTGGCTCTGGCTCTGGCTCTGGCTCTGGCTCTGGCTCTGGCTCTGGCTCTGGCTCTGGCTCTGGCTCTGGCTCTGGCTCTGGCTCTGGCTCTGGCTCTGGCTCTGGCTCTGGCTCTGGCTCTGGCTCTGGCTCTGGCTCTGGCTCTGGCTCTGGCTCTGGCTCTGGCAAGACCATATCTACCGCAACTGAACTGTCAAGCGTCACCTGTGTTTCTTCTTCATCAAGCAACGCTGAGAAATAATCTTCAAGAGCTTGCTCACTGGAGCGCAACGCTGAGTTACTCATCTATCGCCAACCTCTCTAAAAACAAGAGTAGTTGTTTATAGGCGAATACTCCGCGACTACCTGGTGCAAAATGCGAAACCGGCAAGTTTTTTAAACTCGCGTCTCTAAATTTGGTATCGATGGGAACGGCGGATTTCCAAACCTGCTCTGGGTAGTTTTTTTTCAGTTGCTGCAGCGTCTGCAATGAAGCGCGGGTACGCTTGTCGTACATGGTTGGAATAATGGTGACTTTAAATGCGCGTTGACGAGACTTTTGCATGATTGCCAAGGTGCGAACCATGCGCTCAAGACCTTTCATCGCCAAAAATTCGGTCTGAACTGGAATCAGAATACGATCGCTGGCTGCCAATGCATTGACCATCATAACGCCTAGTATCGGTGGGCAATCAATCAGCACGTAATCGTAGCGGTGTTTAAGCGCAAGTAACGCCCGCTTAAGAATCAACCCCATTCCACTGCGATTACCCATAACGCGGTCGAGCGTCGCCAATGACATATGAGCCGGAATAAGATCAATCCCTTCCACGTCACTGTTCATGACCAGCGGCATTACTGTGGATTCATCGAACTCTTTCAGTTGAAATAAATCAAACAAATTACCTTGTGGGCCGTCCGAGTCATAACCAAGATATGTCGTTAGTGAGCCATGTGGGTCAGTATCAACAAGCAATACTCGTTTTCCCTGCTGGCTCAATAGACCTGCAAGGGTAATGGTTGTGGTTGTTTTGCCGACACCACCTTTTTGATTGGCAACACTCCAAACGATCATGACTTGTTCTATGCCATCCCTACTTCAACTAGCATACGCTCTGCAATTCTATCTAAGGGTAAATCTTCGCTAGAAATTCCCGCTTTCGCTACGGCTTGTGGCATACCGTATACCACGCAGCTTTCTTCATCTTGTGCCCAAATTGAAGACCCAACATTTTTCAACATGCGTGAGCCTTCTCGGCCATCAGCACCCATTCCAGTCAAGATCATGGACATAACCTTGTCGGAATAGATCTTTGCCGCACTGCCAAATGTCACATCGACACTCGGCTTATAATTCATGCGCTCACCACCATCCAAAATCTTTAATTTGCTGGCTCCGGGGCGACCTTCAATCATCATCTGTTTACCACCTGGAGCCAAATAAGCCACGCCTGGGCGCAATATGTCACCGTCTGCCGCCTCGCGAACTTCAATTTTGCACAACCCATTCAGTCGGCTAGCAAAAGCGGCGGTAAACGTAGCTGGCATGTGTTGAATTAGAACAATCGGATGCGGATAGTTCGCTGGTAGCTTGGTTAAGATTTTTTGCAGTGCAACTGGACCGCCAGTCGAGCAACCAATCGCTGTTAATTGATACTTTTTGCCACTGGCTTTAAAGCGGGTTGCAGCCGTTTGTGTTGGCTTGGCAGCGGTTCTTGGTTCCGCAGTATTGCGTAAAGAACTGGTTGTCGAACGCGTTGATGTGGTAGTGGTTGACGGGCGAGTTATAGCCGGAGAAGGTCTTCTCATTCGGCTTCGGCGCGCCGATATTTGAATGACACGCTGCTGAAGCAGTGTTACTGCTTCATCTCGATTACGCGCGATATCTTCAAATTTTTTAGGTAGAAAATCCAATGCGCCGGCTTCAAGTGCGTCGAGCGTGGCTCTGGCGCCTTCGTGAGTCAGCGAGGAAAACATCAAAATAGGAACGGGGCTTTTCGCCATGATCTCTTTCACGGCTGTAATGCCATCCATAACTGGCATTTCGATGTCCATTGTGATGACATCTGGCTTAAGCGATATAGCTTTTTCGACGGCCTCTTTGCCATTGGTTGCCACGTCCATGACTTCTAGACGCGGCTCAGAGTTGATGATTTCACTCACCCTACGACGGAAAAAACTTGAATCATCAACAACCAGTACTTTAATCGCCATAAATATCCTTCTAACGCTGGCGGTTTAGATACGCGATGCAGCCGCGTACTGTTTTAGCAAATCAGGCACATCAAGAATCAATGCGATATGACCATCACTAGTGATAGTCGCACCAGCCATACCCGGTGTTCCTTGTAGTAGGTTATCAAGCGGTTTGATAACCACTTCTTCTTGTCCTATCAAGGTATCAACCACAAATCCGACACGCTGGCTTCCCAATTGAACGATAACCACATGCCCATGGCCATTGCGCTTGTCGCTTGAAGCGCTTCTTGGCATCAACCACTCTTGCAAATAGAACAGTGGTATCGATTTTTCGCGAACAATAATGGTTAGCTGACCGTCTACGACGTTAGTTTTGCTTAAATCCAAATGGAAGATTTCGTTAACACTTGCCAGCGGCAATGCAAATGGATTGCCCGAGACTCCGACCATTAGAGTTGGCAAGATAGCCAATGTCAGTGGCACTTTGATGGTAATTTTGGTGCCTTTACCTAACTCAGAATCAATATCAATCGAACCGTTCAGCGTATTGATGGCAGTTTTCACCACATCCATACCAACACCACGACCTGAGATATCGGTAATTTTCTCTTTACTCGAGAAACCTGGCATAAAGATTAGGTTGTAGCATTCTTTGTCTGTCAGGCGTGACGCCGCATCTTCATCCATCATGCCGCGGTTAACCGCAATGCCACGAAGTTTGTCTGGATCCATACCGCCACCGTCATCAACGATAGCAAGTTGGATATGATCGCCCTCCTGGGCAGCGGACAGAATCACTTTACCTTGACGTGGTTTTCCAGACGCTTCGCGCGCATCTGGCATTTCAATACCATGGTCAACGGAGTTACGAACCAAGTGAATCAATGGATCGGCTAGCGCCTCTACCAGGTTTTTATCTAGGTCAGTTTCTTCACCGCGCATTTCTAGCGCAATGTCTTTGTTTAAGCTTCGTGCCAAGTCGCGTACTACTCGAGGGAAACGACCAAATACCTTCTTGATTGGCTGCATGCGGGTTTTCATTACCGCACCCTGCAAATCAGCAGTCACTACGTCCAAATTAGCTACTGCTTTGGACATCTCTTCATCGGCACTCTTTAGACCTAAGCTGAGAAGTCGGTTACGAACCAATACCAACTCACCCACCATGTTCATAATGATATCGAGCGTTGAAGTATCAACACGTACTGTAGCTTCGGCTTGAGGTTTTTTCACCGCTGGTGCTGCCGCTTCTTTTTTCGCTGGCACCTGTTTTTCTGTAGCTGGCGCCGCTTTAGGTGCGGCAGTCGGAGCAGGCTTGGCCGCTGCTGGAGCTGCTGGAGCCGCTGCCGGCGTTGATGTTGCCGGTTTCGCTGCAGGTGCCGGGGTCTCAGCTGGCTTAGTTGCTTGCTCTAGTTCTTCGATCGAAGGACCTTTACCTGAACCGTGTAGCTGATCGAGAAGTTTTTCGAACTCGTCGTCCGTCATTAAGTCATCGCCACCAGCAATCGCTTGCGTCGACGGCATCGGCTCACTCGATTTAGGCGGTGGAGGTGGCGGCGTAGCCGTTGCAGCCGGTTTCTGCGCATCTTCGGCTGAAGGGCCTTTACCTGAGCCGTGAAGCTCATCTAGCAGTTTTTCGAATTCGTCATCAGTGATGTCACCACTCATGTCTGCACTAGCTGCAGGAGCTGGAGACACAGGTGCGGCTGGTGCAGGCGTATCAGTACCAGGTGCAGAGCCTTTACCATGAAGCTCATCAAGCAACTTTTCAAATTCGTCTTGCGTAATTTCGTCGATAGACTGACCGCTAGTGACTTCAGATTGATTAACTGTAGGTGTTGGCTCAACCACGGGTGCCTCTACCACAGGCTCTGGTGGAGCTTCTACTACTGGTTCTTCAACAACTGGTGCTGCTGGTTCTGCGGCTTCATCTTCCGTTTGAGGTTTGCTCAAACGATGTAGTTCATCAAGTAATGATTGCTCGGCCTTAGGCATATCACTGCGATCTTGGACCGCAGAAAATTGCTCGTTTACCGTGTCCAACGCCTTCAACATGGTATCCATCAAAGATGACGTCACTTCACGCTGACCGTTTCGCAAAATATCAAACACGTTTTCGGCACCATGACAGGTGTCGACTAGTTCAGTGAGTGCTAGGAAACCCGCACCGCCTTTTACCGTGTGGAAACCTCGGAAGATGGCATTAAGGAGATCTTTGTCGTCTGGATTATTTTCCAGTTCAACCAATTGTTCAGAAAGCAGCTCTAGTATTTCGCCTGCTTCGACCAAGAAGTCCTGTAGAATATCTTCGTCTAAATCGTAGCTCATACGTTACCCCTAAAATCCAAGGCTGGAGAGTAAGTCGTCAACCTCATCTTGAGATGCAACCGCATCTTCGCGCTCATGAGGATTAAGAATTGGACCTTCAGCTTCGGTCGACTTACTTTTATTTTTGTTATCAGAATCTTGGCCTAATTGATTTGCCGTGAACACGGTAAGAATCTCAACCAATCTCCCTTCCACTTCATTAACTAGGGTGATAACGCGGCGTATGATTTGTCCCGTAAGATCTTGGAAGTCTTGTGCCATAAGAATATCGGTCAATTGACCTCGCAATTCAGAGCTATTGCCTTCAACCTGACCAAGCAAATCGTCAATTCGATGACATAACGCTTTGAATTCCGCCAACTCCAATCGGCCATGCATTAACTCATTCCACTTAGGGCGCACTTGAAGTAGCCCCTCATGTAAGTTGTCTGCGATTGGCATACAACGGTCAACGGCATCCATGGTTTTGTTCGCCGCCAGTTCCGTTTTTTCGATGACGTACTGCAAACGGTCTCGTGCATCAGGTATTTCGTCCGTGGCGATCTCTGTAATGCGATCGTCTGCGGAAAACTGCTTAATTGACTCGTGCAAATCCCGAGTCAATTCACCAATTTCCTGTACCATTGGATTCGAAGCGTTCTCATAGGCTTGTCTAACGAGAGCGTCTGCGTCTTCTTGGTTGCCTTGCTCTAGCAAGTCAACCAGTTGTTTGGCTTGTTCTAGTGAAATCATACTAAATTGGCCTTCCCCACGCTGGTTATCACTCGATGAAACGACTTATAAACGTTCGAATATTTTGTCGAGTTTTTCTTTAAGCGTTGCCGCTGTAAAAGGCTTAACAATGTAGCCATTCACACCCGCTTGGGCCGCTTCGATGATCTGTTCACGCTTGGCTTCTGCCGTGATCATCAATACAGGAAGATGTTTGAGTTCATCGTCTTGGCGAATGTGTTTCAACAAGTCGATACCCTGCATGCCTGGCATGTTCCAATCCGTCACTACGAAGTCGAATCCACCCTGCTTTAACATCGGAAGCGCAGTCAAACCATCATCTGCTTCTTGTGTGTTGTTAAATCCTAAATCTCGCAGCAGATTTTTAACGATACGTCGCATTGTTGAAAAGTCGTCAACAATAAGGATCTTCATGTTTTTATTCAAAATTGCCTCCACTGATTGAGATTTCAGTGTTTAATCATTTCCTGTCCACGCATTGAGTTTAGTGCGCAAACGTTGCATCGACTGGCTCAGTATTTGGCTTACGCGAGATTCACTAACGCCAATTACTTCACCGATTTCTTTTAAGTTAAGCTCTTCATCATAATAGAGCGAAAGTACCAAAGCTTCACGTTCTGGTAGCGATTTTATCGATTCAATCAAAGCTTTGCGGAAATTTTCATCCACAACGCCTTTAAATGGACTATCCGATTCTTCATCATCAGCAGACGATATTACATCGGCAGATACGCCCAAATCTTCAATTCCAACTAACTTTGAGCAGTTAATATCTGCCAAAATTGAGTGGTATTCGTCTAACGTAAGTTCTAAATGCTTGGCCACTTCGGCATCGGTAGGATCTCGATTGAGTTGACCTTCTAATACTGAGATTGCTTGACCAATTTCACGGTTGTGCTTGTGAACTGAGCGAGGTACCCAATCTCCTTTGCGAATATCATCGAGCATTGCTCCTCGAATTCGGATACCCGCATAGGTGTCAAAACTGGCACCTTTACTACCGTCATAATTTTTTTGCGCTTCAAGCAGACCAATCATGCCGGCTTGAATTAAGTCTTCAACTTGAACACTTGGTGGTAATCGACCTAACAAATGGTGCGCAATTCTTTTCACCAGAACAGAGTATTTTTCTAAAAATGCTCTCTGGCTATCTTGGTTTGCGTATTGTTCGTAGGTCAAAGCCTTATTCACCAAACGGTTCCTCTAGTGATTCTGTTCGATTTAGCAATCGTTCTACAAAAAATTCTAAATGACCACTTGGTGTTTTTGGAATCGGCCAAGTGAGTGCTTTAGTAGCTAGAGAGCCAATGGCAAGTGCTGCTGGAGAGCGCGGAAATGCATCAACCACTATTTTTTGTTTTTTCACCGCTTGGCGAACTTTATCGTCAAGAGGGATACAAGCCACCAATTCCAAACTGACACTTAAGAACCTTTCGGTAACCAAAGTCAATTTTGCAAATAGCTCACGCCCTTCTCGATAACTGCGAACCATATTCGCAACGATCTTAAAACGCTGAACTTGGTGCTCTTTACTCAATAGTTTAATTAAAGCATAAGCGTCGGTAATCGATGTTGGTTCGTCACAAACAACGACTACTACGTCTTGTGCAGCACGCGAAAAACTCACTACCATGTCCGAAATGCCCGCGGCGGTATCCACCAGCAACACGTCCATTTCATCTTCCAACGTACCAAAGGCGCGAATCAAACCTACATGCTGAGCGTGACTTAGCTCTGTCATGGATTGCGTGCCCGAGGTCGCCGGTATTATCTTTATACCATGTGGTCCTTCAACAATAGCATCTTTTAAGTCACATTCTCCAGCAAGTACATGACCTAAATTACGTTTTGGCCGGATTCCGAGCATTACATCGACATTTGCGAGGCCGAGATCTGCATCCAGTACCATAACCTTTTTGCCTTGGCGCGCCATACAAATAGCCAAGCCCAATGTAACGTTAGTTTTGCCAACGCCACCTTTACCACCTGTTACCGTAATAACTTTGGTCATTGAGGGCTGAGTTAGCCTGCGTAAGCCGCTTGCTTGATCTTGAATCATATTACCTGTCATAACTATTCGCCGCTCAGAACCTTAGGACTCACTAGTCCAGTAATGGGGTTCGTTCTCTGCCGACTTTTCCAAAAGGTCATTTGCTTTCGCTACCATGTATTTCGGTTGCGCTAATACAATATCTTCTGGAACGCGTTGTCCGTTAGCGATGTAAGCCACCGGTAACGAATTTTGAACAACCACACTCAAAAACTCACCCAAACTTAGAGATTCATCTAGCTTGGTCATAATGCAGCCCGACAGCGGAATACGTCTAAAATGGTCGATTGTTTCTTGTAATACTCGGCGCTGAGCTGTTGCTGGAAGCACAAGGTAGCTATGAATGATTTCACCACTCTCATGCATCAAGGTATCTAACTGCTCAGACAACCTGACATCTCGTTGTCCCATACCTGCGGTATCAACGAGAATTAGCTTTCTATTTCTTAACTGATAGATTACATCGGCTAACTCTTTGGAATCTTTAGCAACTTTTACGGGGCATCCCATAATTCTGCCATAAATGGCGAGTTGCTCATGGGCACCGATACGAAATGTGTCCGTGGTCACAAGCGCGACGTTATCCGCGCCATATTCCATTGCAGCTCGCGCTGCCAGTTTTGCTACCGTTGTGGTTTTTCCTACTCCAGTCGGTCCTAACAAAGCCACCACGCCCCCGCGCTTAAGGATGTCTTGTTTGGATACTGGAATTTGGTCAGCCACAAGGCGTAATAATGCATGCCACGCTTTCGTTGGCGGTGTGTCTTCAGGGATATAACACGCTAGCTGGTCCGCGAGGTCTTCCGATACCCCCATGCGTTGAAGACGCTTTATAAGCATAGCTCTTAGCGGCTCGCGACGCTCAACCTCTTGCCACATTAATCCCGATACTTGGTGCTCCAAAAGTCTGCGAATCGACGTCATTTCATCGCGCATATCTTCCAACTCTTGGTTGGCAACTTGCTGTGGTTGAGGAGCTTTTTTATCGTATCGACTCGGATCTAACTTTGGACCATTGTCGCGCTTACCCGTATCGCGTTCTTCTGCGATCAAACGTGCCAAAGGCGAGTCTTCTCTGACTTTCACGGACGACTCAGGGAATCGATTGTCTTGTTGGCGATTTGAGCTTTGACGTTGCAGCAGTGATTCCAGAGAATCCGCCTCGCTTTCATCACTGTCTTGGTGATGGCCGCCTGAATACTGTTTTAGCATGTTGGCAAAATGCGCTTTGGTTCTGGGGTTTCCTACGCCACCTAAGCTCACTCTGTCATCGGCTAATTGTCTGTCTGATTGACTTCGGCCGACACTCGTTGAGGCGCGTTGGGCAGAAGCCTGTTGGCTTCGAGATTGCGGGTTACCTAACGGCTGTTGACTCGGACGAGAGCGCGGCGTCGAACTGTATTGAGTGGCTGGAGCACGGTTGGCCTGAGCATCAGCATCAACCGCAGCAACAATCTCAACGCCACCCGCCACTTTTTTGTTCGACATGATAACCGCATCATCACCCAACTCCTCCTTCACTTGGAGCAGCGCTGAGCGCATGTCTTTTGCAAAAAAACGTTTAATTTTCAATTTGGTTACCTGCTACAACAGTCTGTTTGTCGCTAATTTCCCACCGCCTGTACTATGCGTATTTGCTTTTCATCAGGTACTTCTTGGTAAGACAGTACTCGCAGCGACGGTATGGTATTTTTAACAAACTTCGCTAGGGTCGAACGCAGTACTCCTGATGTCAGCAACACAGCTGGTTCACCTTTCAGCTCCTGTTCTTGTGTTGCTTGACTCAACGAGGATTGCAATCGCTCCGCCAATCCTGGCTCAATTCCGGCAGATTCTCCACCTGAAGCCTGCATTGTCTGATGCAATATTTGTTCCAGCTCAGGAATAAGCGTAATAACAGGTAGCTCAGGCTCTATACCATTGATTTCTTGGACAATTAGTCGCTTAAGGGAAATACGAGCGGCGGCGGTGAGAATGTCAGGTTCTTGACTCTTACTGGCGTATTCCGACAGTGTTTGGACTATGGTTCGGATGTCTCGAATTGGCACCCCTTCATTGAGCAGGTTCTGTAGCACTTTCACCACCACACCCAATGCTAATTGGTCAGGAACGAAGTTCTCAATAAGCTTAGGTGCGGAGCGTCCAAGCATCTCAAGAAGGTTTTGTACTTCTTCATGTCCAAGCAGTTGAGAGGCGTTGTTGGTAAGTAGTTGACTCAAATGAGTGGCGAGTACCGTAGCGGAATCGACTACAGTGTAACCCAGTGCCTGAGCGTGTTCTCGCTGCTCCGGTTGAATCCAAACTGCTTCCAAGCCAAACGCAGGGTCAATGGTTTGTTCACCTTCAATCAAGCCATAGACTTGTCCCGGATTGATGGCGAGTTCTTGATCCGGCCGTATTTCCGCTTCGCCTACAGCCACCCCCATCAGGGTAATTCGGTAAGAGTTTGGAGTCAGCTCCAAGTTGTCGCGTATGTGCACAGCAGGTATCAAAAAACCGAAGTCTTGAGAGAGTTTTTTTCGCACCCCTTTCACACGTTCAAGCAGCTCACCACCTTGATCTCGGTCGACCAAAGGAATCAATCGGTAGCCAACCTCCAAACCAATCACGTCGACTGGCTGAACATCATCCCAACTCAGTTCTTTTGGCGTTGGGGATTCTGTTTCTTGAGTTGCCGGTAAGGCCGCTTCTTCTTGCTTTTTAAGCTGCTTTTTGTGAATCAAATACGCTGCGCCACCCGCGATTAAAGCAAGCAGCAAAAACGCAAAGTGGGGCATCCCCGGTACTAGCCCCATTACACCCAAAATGCCCGCCGTGATCATCAAGGCTTTGGGGTTATCGAACATCTGGAACACGACTTGTTGTCCCATGTCTTCGTCTGTATTTTGACGCGTGACCATGATCGCGGCGCCAATTGACAGAATCAAAGAAGGAATTTGCGCCACCAAGCCATCACCAATAGTTAGCAAGGTATAGATTTCTATGGCTTCACCAAAGCCCAAATCATATTGGATCATCCCAATAGACAAGCCGCCGATGATGTTGATAAACAGAATCAAAATACCCGCGATGGCATCGCCTTTCACAAACTTAGATGCACCATCCATCGAACCATAGAAATCGGCTTCTTTGGTCACTTCGCTGCGACGTGTTCTGGCTTGTTCTTGATCAATTAAGCCAGCATTGAGGTCAGCATCAATTGCCATTTGCTTACCGGGTAAGGCATCTAACGTAAAGCGAGCACTTACCTCGGAAATACGTCCTGCACCTTTCGTTACTACCATAAAGTTGATGATCATGAGAATCAGGAAGACCACCAAACCCACAGCATAGTTACCACCAATAACCACACTACCAAACGCTTCAATCACACTACCGGCTGCTTCCGGGCCTTCATGACCGTACAGTAAGACTACTCGCGTTGATGCCACGTTTAACGCCAAACGAAGTAAGGTTGCAATAAGCAATACGGTTGGGAACGCTGCAAAATCCAGTGGACGTCTGGTATAAACCGTAACCAGTAACACCACCATGGCCAGAGCGATGTTAAAAGTAAAAAATAAGTCCAATAAAAATGGTGGTATCGGCAACACCACCATGGCTAATGTCGCCAAGACCATTACTGGCGCGCCAATCGCCGGCATCGCACGTTTTGGAATGTTTGGTAGTTTATCTGCGAAAGGAAGGGTTAGCTTCATAGCCTGTAAGCCACTGAATATTCGTTACAATTTGAGTACTGTAAGGAATAATGCAAAAAGCAGTCCACCTAAACAGTCAAAATATCGACTAGGCAGAAAGCCAAACAGACTTAACCAAGCAACACACCCTCAGTTGCTTTTATTCAGTTTGCAACTACTTAACTAGTTGGTCGGTTAAGGATGGATTTTCCAAACGATAGAACCTTGGTTGGATGATCTATCGTAATCGATGCACACTAGTCCAGAGGTCGGGAACATTGGCGGTGCAATGGAGGAGACAAACTCGGCAGTTAAATAACCCACCAAAGGAAGGTGAGACACAATCAATAAGCTCTCTAGGTTTTCAACTTCTGCCAGCGCGAGCAAGTAGTCGAACAGTGAACTGGATTCCCCGTACGGGGTGATGTCTGAATTGGTTTCCACGGAATCGGAATGAAAACAAGAAGATATCGCTTGCCACGTTTGCTGGGCTCTTATGTACGGACTCACCAGCACTTTATCGAAGCGAACTATACCTTGTTGCGTGCAGTTTTTCGCGACGGAAACCGATGCCTCAACTCCCCTTTGAGTCAGTTCTCTTTCGGGGTCTGAACTTGCAAAATGTTGGGCTTCACCATGGCGCATAATGTAAATCTTCATCGCCAATCTCCTAAATTCCACGTAAATAGAGGTGGTTGTCTCGTACTAGTCACTAGCACTGATAACATTCAAGCTAGCTTATTCCGGTGTTGAAAACCTCGAGCAACTCGACACAAAACCAACTACCCATGCTTGCTCTTGTGTAAAAACGCCTTGTTTTGCGTATCGATATTG
Source organism: Vibrio sp. ABH4_348 (assembly GCF_056159765.1). NCBI lineage: Bacteria > Pseudomonadati > Pseudomonadota > Gammaproteobacteria > Vibrionales > Vibrionaceae > Vibrio > Vibrio sp. ABH4_348. Next base: position 2,013,794 of record NZ_JBSWVW010000001.1, read on the forward strand.
AAAAATAACTCTAAATATTTCAGATATTTTATGCAGTTATTGACATTTAACTCGATCGAGCTTTCCACAAGCAAAATTCAAGTTCATACTGAGTATAGTAAACCTTGAGGAGGCGTATTGTGCACATAAGCCCTAACGACAGCAATGATTATCAATATGTTGAGCTGAAAAACGGGCTTCGAGTCTTGCTAGTCAGTGATAAAACTGCGACAAAAAGCGCCGCAGCGCTCGCCGTCAATGTTGGTCATTTCGACGATCCTGATGATCGCCAAGGCATGGCACATTACCTGGAACACATGTTGTTTCTTGGGACAGAAAAGTTTCCCAAAGCTGGCGAATTTCAACAATTTGTCGCGCAACACGGGGGGGTGAATAACGCCTGGACTGGCACAGAGCACACCTGTTTTTTCTTCGACATTACACCGAAATACCTCGCTCAAGGCCTTGAGCGATTCAGCCAATTTTTTATCGCTCCGTTGTTTAATCAAGAGTTGTTAGAAAAAGAGCGCCAAGCCGTAGAGTCTGAGTTCCAGCTCAAATACAAAGATGATTCACGTCGTTTGTATCAGGTTCATAAAGAGTGCATAAACCAAGCGCACCCATTTTCAAAATTTTCCGTGGGCAACGAACAGACCTTGGCTGACCGACCGGATACCAACCTACGCGATGAAATTGTTCACTTTCACCAAACTCAGTATTCCGCGGATTTGATGTCACTAGCCCTGCTCGGACCTCAATATCTCGATGAGCTTCAACAACTTGCGGAGCAGTATTTTTCTGACATTGAAAACAACCAACGTTTTCCAAAACAAGTCACCACAGCTTATGTAGAGAACGAACACCTCGCCGTAGACGTCAACGTCAAACCGCTTAAGGAAATTCGTAAGCTGATTTTATCTTTCCCGTTTGAGGGCATGGATAAACATTATCGAACTAAACCACTATCTTACTTTGCCCATTTGATCGGTTATGAAGGCCCAAACAGTTTGATGCTGGCATTGAAGGATAATGGTTGGATCACCAGTTTATCTGCGGGAGGTGGAACCAGCGGCAGCAACTTTAGAGAGTTTACGGTTAGTCTTGGGCTGACCGAGGAAGGGCTCGAATATATAGATGATATTACGCTCGCAGTATTTAGCTATATCCGACTGATAACTGAGCAAGGCTTTGATGAATGGCGCTACTTGGAAAAGCAGGCGGTGATGCAAGCGGCCTTTCAGTTTCACGAGCCGGCTCGGCCCATCGATCTTGTTAGTCATTTAGTGATGAACATTCAGAGCTATGAGCCGGAAGATATTATTTGTGGCGATTATTTAATGAGTCATTACGACGAAGCCTTGCTCAAGGAAATCGCCGCTAAATTGGTTCCTGATAACTTGCGTCGCACTATTATTAGTCAAAATGTTGAAACGGACAAAATAGCCAACTGGTACGACGCGCCCTACAAAGTCACGTCGATATCCGATGAGCTACTTGAGAACCTCACGACACAAACAAGTGAACTGAGTTTTTCGCTGCCACTTCAAAACCCTTACGTGGTGTTTGACCTAACCCCTAAACCGCTGCAAACTCACAAAGATCAACCTACTGTTTTAGAACGGCTTCCAGGCTTCACACTTTGGCATCAACAGGATAGTCAATTCCATTTGCCGAAGGGCATGGTGTACATCGCCATTGATAGTCCCCACGCCGTGGCCAACGAACGTAATATCGTGATGACTCGCCTCTGTGTAGAGATGTTTCTCGATAACTTGGCAACAGAAACCTATCAAGCGGAAATTGCAGGAATTGGGTACAATCTGTACACCCATCAGGGTGGGGTCACATTGACGCTTTCCGGTTTTAGTCATCGACAACCAGAGTTACTAAAAGTCATATTGTCGCGCTTCGCCCAGCGAAGTTTTAAGGCCGAACGCTTTGACGCCATCTGTGAGCAATTAACAAGACACTGGCAAAACGCCGCCCAAGATAGGCCTGTTTCTCAGTTATTCAACGCCTTAACGGGTTTACTGCAACCTAATAACCCCCCTTACTCGGTGTTGCTCAAAGCGCTAAACACCATAGAAGTAAAAGACTTGGCTCCTTTTGTCGATGCTATCTTGGATGAATTGCATGTCGACATGTTTGTTTATGGCGATTGGATAGAGAGTGAATCCCTTAAGCTGGGTGATACAGTCAAAAATGCGTTACGAGTAAAAGACCAGCGCTACGAAGAGTCACTGCGACCTTTAGTGATGTTAGGCGAACAGGGAACGTTTCAACGTGAGGTGTTTTGCAAGCAACCCGACTCGGCCGTCGTCATCTACCATCAGAGTGAAGACACATCGACCAAGAATATTGCTTTGTATTCCTTGGCCAACCATCTGATGTCAGCAACCTTCTTTCACGAAATTCGAACCAAGCAACAGCTTGGTTATATGGTGGGTACTGGCAATCTACCACTCAACCGTCACCCTGGTATGGTGCTCTATGTGCAATCGCCTAATGCCTCCCCTAGCGAGCTGATTCAATCTATCGATGAGTTTCTCAATGCCTTCTATATGGTGCTTCTTGAACTCAATGAATATCAATGGCACAGCAGTAAACGCGGTTTGTGGAATCAAATAGCAACGCCAGACACAACACTAAGGGGCAAAGCACAACGCCTATGGATTGCGATAGGCAATCGTGACTTCGATTTTAGTCATCGCGAGCAAGTGCTAGCCGATCTTAAAGCGCTTAGCCGTTCTGACATGATTCGGTTTGTGGTCAATGAGCTCAAACCTCGCACTGCCAATCGTCTAATCATGCATGCTCATGGCGAAAGTCACTTGAACAGTAAACCCTTGTCTTTAGGCCAAGAGATTGGCTCGGTTAAAGAGTTTCAATTGCGACCAAAGGATTGCGATTTGGGTTAGCAGTTGGAGCATATACTTTGCTAAATTCCGCGTCATAAAATTTAGAAAAGGTTCGTCATATCACGGTGCGTTCTTTCTTGCACCGCTCCAAAGTATTAAGCTTTGAATCCTGTATCTTGAGGTTACTTTGGTATGTATCCTTGTTATAATCTTGGGCAATTTCGTCTCATTTTTTGTCAGTACCATCACTTGTAGGCTGACTTTGCGTAAGACTCCTGTTTTACGTATACCTCTACAAAGGAAACCGTGTGAACATATTAAATTTCATCAATGATCAAGTTAAAGCAGCACTTGTCAAAGCCGGTGCGCCAGAAGGCAGCGAAGCTGCAGTTCGTCAATCTTCCAAGCCACAATTTGGTGATTACCAAGCCAACGGTGTCATGGGCGCAGCTAAGCGCTTGGGTATGAACCCGCGCGAATTGGCTCAAAAAGTGATTGATCAACTTGATTTAGGTGAAGTGGCGTCAAAAGCTGAGATCGCAGGTCCGGGTTTTATTAATATCTTTCTTAATGACGAGTTTTTGGCGAAACAAGCTAAGGCTGCATTGGCAGACCCGCGTTTAGGTGTCGCCCAACAAAAAGCACAAACCGTAGTTGCTGACTACTCGGCGCCAAATGTCGCCAAAGAAATGCACGTTGGCCATCTTCGTTCAACCATAATTGGTGATGCCGTCGTCCGCACACTTGAATTTCTTGGCCACAACGTGGTTCGCGCAAACCACATCGGTGACTGGGGTACGCAGTTTGGCATGTTGATTGCCAACTTAGAACGCGTTCAGCAAGAAAATGATCAAGTGTCGATGAAGCTGTCCGATCTTGAAGCCTTCTATCGCGAATCTAAAAAGCTTTATGACGAGGACGAGGCGTTTGCAGAACGCGCGCGCGGCTACGTTGTGAAACTACAAAGTGGTGACGAGTATTGTCGTGAGATGTGGGCAAAACTCGTCGATATCACTATGGAGCAAAACCAGTTCAACTACGACCGCCTGGGTGTTTCACTAACGCGTGAACACGTAATGGGTGAGAGTATGTATAACCCATTATTAAAAGACATCGTCGCTGATCTTAAAGCACAAGGCTTAGCGCAGGAAGACGATGGAGCGCAAGTCGTTTTCTTGGACGAGTTTAAAAATAAAGATAGTGAGCCTATGGGCGTTATCATTCAAAAGCGCGATGGTGGATTCTTGTATACGACGACGGACATTGCGTGTGCAAAATTCCGTTACACAGAACTTGGTGCCGATCGCGTACTTTACTTTATAGACTCTCGCCAACATCAACATCTGCAGCAAGCATGGACAATCGTTCGTAAGGCTGGTTATGTACCTGAAAGCGTTTCTCTTGAACACCACGCGTTTGGCATGATGCTTGGCAAAGACGGTAAACCATTTAAAACACGCGCTGGTGGTACTGTTCGTCTTAGCGACTTGCTTGATGAAGCGGAAACTCGTGCCGCAGCTTTGATCGAATCTAAGAATCCAGACTTAGATAACGAAGCTAAATCAAAAATCTCTAAAACTGTCGCCATGGCTGCAGTTAAGTACGCCGACCTTTCAAAGAACCGAACTACGGACTACGTATTCGATTGGGATAACATGTTAGCATTTGAAGGTAATACAGCACCCTATATGCAATATGCTTACACTCGCGTTGCTTCAATCTTCGCTAAAGCAGGCATCGCCATGGATTCCCAGAGTGGTAACATTGTCCTAAACGAAGAAAAAGAAAAAGCGCTAGTGAGTAAGTTACTCCAGTTTGAAGAAGCGGTCTTGTCTGTTGCAAAAGAAGGTACACCACATCTAATGTGTACTTACTTGTTCGAGTTGGCTGGTCAGTTCTCAAGCTTTTATGAAGCGTGCCCGATTCTTACTGCTGAAGACGAACATGTTAGAACTAGCCGTCTACAGTTGGCCGCTCTAACTGCAAAAACGATTAAGCAAGGCCTGTCATTACTAGGTATTGAAACCCTTGAGCGTATGTAAGTTCAAACTGATTTTCCTTTGATATATGGGGCTTTTTAGCCCCATTTTTACCTCCAAGAGATTATATTTTCCATGTACCAACTCGATGAAAGACTGAAAAATGACACGACTTGCTTAGGGCAACTTCCTCTTTGTGACGTACTGCTGCACCGTGATGACATTTCGCCTTGGATTATCTTGGTACCAAGAGTTGCAGGCATTACCGAGTTGCATCACTTATCAATCAAACAACAGCAGCAACTACTCACCGAATCTCGTATTGTGAGTCAAACGTTGGAGGCACTCTTCACGCCAGACAAACTAAATCTAGCTCTGATTGGCAATGTCGTTGCTCAACTGCATTTCCATCATGTTTGTCGTTACAAATCTGATTCTTGTTGGCCCGCTCCTATTTGGGGCAATACTCAAGGCCTATTTCGTGACCAACAAGCACAATCAGATTTGTGCTCACGTATTCAGAACGTTTTGGCTAGGTCTTCTCAGTTCGTCGCTACAAAATAATATCAGTAGGTCTGAAAAACGCTGTAGACATCACCCTAATTGTCTTCGATTTAGTCCCGTAACCGCCAACCGATTGGTAAGTTCCATTATAGGTATGTCTGCGTATCAGTATTCGCGCCACTGTAGATACGAAAATACATCTTTAGTTTGCTGATCTTATTTTTCATAAATAATAAAGGCAGATTTCCTGAAGAGACAATTGGGAAGATTCTCATGCAACACATAGTGATCTTTGCATTTTTATTTTGATGTAACTCAACCACTTGACTCTAATTCTCCCAATTCATGCCTTCACCCTCGTCAATAACGTCAAAACAACTCGACGTCAAATTCGTCAAAATAGAATTAGTGAGCACTCTATCATTGGATGCATATCACACTTTTTTAGATTAACTCAAAATAGTGAACATTTATTTTCTTATTTTTCATTAACTTAAATTCGAGTCGCATTTTTCATAACAAGATGGCGTTTATTTTATAAATAAATTAAGTGCATATACCTATAGTAAACCCATCAAGGCGATAGTCTTGATTCTGTATTCCAGAGGTGGTGTGCAAGCACCACTCCGGCAGCAAGCGAAGGTGTCGTTGGCACCCGTGGTATGGTCCCCCCGGCCGTACCACGACATTTTTTTCTTTCCCCGAATTACCCTGTTCAATTATCGCCGTTTTCTCTAATTCACACGTATCTGATGTCACGTTGTTCATTTATTAAGTTATTGAATTGAATTAGCTGTAAGCGTTTTATTCAACTAGGGGCATTACTACAATCCAATGTCAGGTGTTAATGGGCATTAGGGCACGACTAAGACTAGTGCCAAGCGGCTACTTAGTTGTTGAAAAGTACTGAAGTTGACGTTGTGTATGAGAAGCAAAACTTACCCGTGTGATTAACTTGCCGTGTCCGATATTCCACAAGACACGTAATCAAGCAACTTAAGAAAACGAGCTGAATTGACTATAGCGATTGGCTGTCAATAAACTGAGTCGGTGACACACCAAAATGCTGTCTAAATCGCTGACTGAAGTAAGAAGGATCGTTAAAGCCACTTTCAAAAGCAATGTCAGAGATTTTGTCACCGGACAGCAGACGTTGACAAGCGCTCTCCAAGCGATATTCGGTTAGGTACTCTTTAAACGTACGTTCAGACAAAGATTTGAACCTTCGCTGGAAACTGCGATCTGACATGTGCAGTAGTTTCGCCATGGCTGACGTACCAAATTCGGGGTCAGCAAAGTGCTCAGATACTAAGTCCTCAATTTTTCGTAGCCATGGGTCGTCGTTGACAATAATCTGTGGCGGGTGGTTATCATTCTGATAGGTAGCCAACTCTGGTAACTGGTGCTTAGGCCATCGCACTTTGACTGAGTTATTCAACGCGACTCTTTTAGATTCGATCTCACCACCGGAAAGCTCTATCTTCGATTGAAGCTCATCAAACAACAACTTCTGCTCTTGGTGAGCGGCAATTGGCATCCCTTGGTCAAGAATACTGGCTACCACATAGTTATGCTCAAACTCGATGATGACCTCTACCCTCTGCCCGCGGAAGCAACGTTTAGTCAAGGATTCAAATAAAGTGCCAAACAAGTCCTCTAGCGGGTACTTATCTACGGTGACAAAACCGTTGCCATCGGTCGTATCATGCCACTCAAGCTCGATACCAATTCGACTAAATTCATCTACCCATGCATCTCGTGTCGACTCTAGGACAACTGATAAATTTTCAGCAGTCTGCTTTGACAAAGCCCCTTCACTATCTGCGCGCCATAATTCACTGACGGTACTTTTTAGCCAAGTCGATAGCTTTTTACTGTGTTCATCGGCAATAGGAATGTCCGATAAACGTTTTTTAAGCTCTTGTATCTTTTGCTTCTCAAGAGCTTGTCGTACTTTTAGCTGTTTGTTGAGTTGCTGGTTACTAGATAGTAAAACCCGACTCTGATGACGCAATTGATCCGTTCTCAGAGCAACCTGCGCACGCAAACGCCTATTGCTTTGTGCGACTAAATGGGCGCGCCAAGACAAACCGATTGTTGTCACGACCGCCAAAAACACGACGTAAATTAGAATAACAGGCGTGGTCACATACCAAGGTTTATCTACCTTGAATCGTATCGTACTTACAGACGAATCAAAGTAATGGCTCCGAGACAAACGAACATTCAGTTGATAACTACCTGGCTTTAGGTCACCGAAAGTCAAGGTTGCACTATCCAACGGTAACCAATCACCGTGGTCCCCTAGACGATAATCTAAATGGGCGTCCAAGACGTTGGGTAACACTCCAAACTGAAACGTAATCGAATTGTTGTTATCGAACTCTAAGTCGTGTTCAGGCAAGCTACCAAGTAATAGCTGCTCGTTATCCACTGTTATTTGACTGACGATGATTTTAGGGGCTTGGGAAGGGCTCGCTGTCAGCAAGTCGGTATCGACTTCGATCATGGAATAGCGAGAGCCCAGCAACAGGCTGACATTATTGGAGATCGCACACATTCTGGGTAACAGTTCGTTGTTTAACAAACCATTCGGTTCTCCAAAATGTCCCATCATCTGGTTATAAGTATTGTATCTAGACAAGCCAAGTGAACTTGCCAACCAAAGGTCATCGTTAACCTTAACCCAGCATTTTGGGCTGGCACCGGGGCTGACCATGTCAATGACCGTCATACTGCGGTCGGTCATATTGACTTGATATACCCCGTAACTCGCAGCGACATAAATTTGTTTGTCTGTCGGCAAAATATCGACGACTTCACCATATCGAAAAGTGTCTTCTATGTATGTAACTTGTTCATTTGCGAAGACATACAGACCCTGATCGGTGCCGACCCAGAGACTTTCATCGAAAGAAACCGAAATATCGGTGACGCGAGTCGAGTATCCTTGAACAAGCCATGGCGCAGTATAAGATTCAAACCTTTCTGTACTAGGCGAATACCACCAAATTTCGTCTTCAGCGATACCCCATATCTCATTGTTCGATGTAAGAGATATGCGGTCAACTCGACGAGTATCGAGTGAAGCGGGCATCTTTGCAGATAGCATTTTGCTGGTCACGACATCTAAGCAAACTAATCCTTGGTCTGTGGCAAGCCAAAGTTTACCGTCTCGCTCGACCATGTCATTGACCTTACCTGAGTAGTAAGTCTGTGGCGTTTTTCCCAATTGGTAGCGATAGAGAGCTCTACTAGAAATAATCCACTGACCATCAAAAGATTGTGCTGGTTTGACGGTATGCGGAAATTCATCAGAAGAAATAAAACTTTCTTCTGAACGAGTAAACTTACTACTGTACAACGAATAGTATTGAACGCCCTTTTCGGTCGCCAACCAAATGCCACCGCGCTGGTCATTTAGCAGAGATTTAATATTGTTGCTCTGCAACAAATACCGATTTGAATAATCGTTCTTTTCAAGCCGTGTTTTGTCTTCAAGAAACGAGTAGATATACAAACCTGTTTTCGAGCCAATCCAGTATTCACTTTCGGTCTCGATAATGTCTTGAACTGGGCCAGAAAAAATCCACTTAAAGTCTTGTTGGAAGTTCACCACGTTGACAATCAAGGCGCCAATGTTGGTACCTATGATGAGCTCTTTGCGCGCACGAGAGAAATACAGCTTAGAGGCCACTTCTTTTTTCGAATACGCCACATGCTTGAAGCCGTTAGGCGTTGACAGGTAAACCCCAGCGTCTGTTGCAATCACCCACCGGCTATTTGCCATCACCGCATCATTGACCGTCAGAGCACTTTTTTGGCTATACCTAAACAATTCAATTAACGAAAGCGGTGTCAATTCGTTAGAAATGGTATTGAAATAGTAAAAATGGGTCGAATCGGCCACCCATACGAAATTCGCTGATGAGCCAATCTTTTCAATCTCAACCCCAGGCTCCAATTCGAAGGCCAATTGTGTTTCTTTACCGGGTTTAGTTTTAAAGACTTGGTTATTTGAAAACGTCCAGAAATGCTTCTGATTGTAGGTTAACTCATCATAAGCTTTATCGAGTGCGGAACTATCATGTGGCAACAATGCCGCGCCATCGAATAAACGAACTTGACCATGTACATTATGAACCCAAACACCCCCATCTTCGTTGGTAAACATTTGTTTAGCCGCAACAAACTGCCCCTGTAATGCCGTAGGCAAAGGGTAGAAAACAGAGGGCACGCTATTCATTGAAAATGCTAGGCAAGGTATCAATGTCAGCAACAAAGTTATAAAACGCAACAGTTACACCATAAGACGTTGTCAGGTAAGGGGAACATCAACAAAAAATGATATGAATTCTAATTAATATATCGTGTTAAAAAAGAGAGATCGACGTTGTTTTAAGAGAATCTTAAGGCTAGTTGGTAAAAAGTCTAAGAACTGAGTATTAAAGACTTAGTTAAAAAAGCGGTATCGGTTCAAACTGGGGTTTATGTCAATGTGAGACGCTCACGTGGAATTACGAAAAGCAAAGAGCCTAACAACGCAAAATTGCTAGGCTCTCATAAATTTAGGATTGACCTTGAGAAAAACAAGCTAGATATTGATTGGCTAACTGGCGTTTGAAATTAAAATAAGCGCCCTCTTCCACTTTAATATCCGTACCCAATGGGTCTAATACCCCTGACTTTGCCGTTGTGCCTCGTGTCGCAGTCTCAATAACCGCAGGGATAAATTGAGGCTCGGAAAAGACACACACATTTTCCTGACTCATTAGAGTACGTTTTATTTTGATTAGCGTCTTAGCCCCAGGTTTTCTTTCTGGGCTAACAGTAAAGTGTCCCAATCTATTGAGTGGGAAATCTTGTTCAAAGTAACGGTAAGCATCATGAAAAACAAAGTATCCATGATTTTTGTATGGCGCCAACAACCCTGAAATCTCAGCCTGCACATTGTCCAAGTTTGATTTAAACTCTCGAAAGTTCTTTTCATACACCTCGGCATTAACGGAATCTATTTCAGCCAATTTTTCTGAAACAGATTTTGCTACTTGTAAAGTGCTCGCATAGCCAAGCCAAAAATGCGGATCGTATTGCCCGTGGTCATGGCCATGGTCGTGCCCGTGATCATGGTCATGGCCTTCAGAGAAATCGAGCAATTCAATATTTTTTAGATTAGATATTGTCAGCACGTCATCCGCTTTACTCGAAGTTTTTGCCAAATAAGGTTCTAAACCCGGGCCAAACCAAACAAACAGATCTGCTTGAGACAAACGCTGTATATCAGATGGCTTGAGGGCATAGTCGTGTGGTGACGCATTGGCCGCAATTAAGGCTTCTGGTTTAGAGACGCCTTTAGTCAACTCGAGTGCTATGAGTTGAATTGGTTTAATACTGGTCAACACAGTCGTGGAGTGCGCTACTTGGCTAAAAAACAGTGCACAGAAAAATAGAATCGAAAATTGTCGCATGGGAATAACAATCAAACTTATTTGGCGGTAATTGGAACGCAATGTTACATTATAACATTCAAAGCTTGCAAACTATCAAAACCATGTCTTCCCACTTAGTTGAACTTAATAATGTAAGTGTTCACTTCAGAAACAAAATCGCGTTAGACAACATCAATCTTGCTCTCAAAAAAGGGAAAATCACCACCTTAATCGGGCCCAATGGTGCCGGTAAATCAACGTTAGTGAAGGTCGTCTTAGGGTTGGTAAAACCCAGTCAAGGAACACGCTCTGTAAACAAAGGGCTTCGCATTGGCTACGTACCTCAAAAGCTAAAACTCAACGACACACTTCCTTTAAATGTCCATCACTTCTTAAAGTTGGCGGGCAAATACAGCCAGCAAGAAATTCAAGACGCGATGCGATTGGTAGGTGCAGAGCATTTACTCAAAAGCAACATGCACACCTTATCCGGTGGCGAGACTCAGCGAATCCTGCTCGCGAGAGCGCTATTGCGACGACCGGAACTATTAGTCTTGGATGAACCAGCACAAGGCGTGGATATTCAAGGTCAAATTGAGTTGTATGAATTAATACAGTCATTGAGAGAACGTTTTCAATGTGGCGTGCTTATGGTTTCACACGATTTACACTTAGTCATGGCGAAAACCGATGATGTGATCTGTCTACACCACCATATTTGTTGTTCTGGAGCACCTGAACATATCACGCAACATCCGAGCTATATTGAGCTGTTTGGGCAAGCCTCTGCTGACACGCTCGCCGTTTATCATCATCACCATGAGCATCATCATGACCTCGCCGGCGAACCTGTTGATGGTGATGCTCACACCTGTTCCTCTCACCAACATGGACACCCTAAGCTGTGATTGATTTTTTACTGCCATCCATTTTGGCTGGTTTAGCTATTGCCTTCGTTGCTGGCCCTTTGGGCTCTTTTGTTGTTTGGCGTAAGATGGCCTACTTTGGTGATACCTTAGCTCATGCCTCTTTAATGGGAATTGCGTTAGGCTTTTTACTGGAAGTGAATTTATACCTTGCTCTACTCATTTGCTGCTTGTGTTTAGCCGCTATTTTAGTCGCACTTCAAAAACAACAACTTGTTGCCACCGACACGCTGCTTGGTATTCTGGCGCACAGTTCTCTATCTGTCGGATTGGTTTCGTTGAGCTTTATGGACAATGTTCGCGTCGACCTTATGAGTTATCTATTTGGCGACCTGCTGGCAGTTTCTATGGACGATTTATTGATAATTGCATCAGGTTGTGTCGCTGTGTTACTGCTGATCATCAAGTGTTGGAATGCGCTGTTGGTTACCACCATCAACGAAGATCTCGCCCAAGTAGAAGGACACAATGTTGACTTAATGCGACTATTGCTAATGATGCTGGTCGGCGTGGTTATTGCGATGGGAATGAAATTTGTTGGCGCATTAATTATGACTTCATTACTGATTATCCCTGCCGCAGCTGCGCGTCGCTTTGCCCAATCTCCTGTTCAAATGGCGGCACTTGCGACCGTGATAGGTTCTTGCTCAATTCTGCTTGGATTAAGTGCTTCATGGCACTGGGATACTCCAGCAGGCCCATCCGTTGTTCTTGCAGCAACCAGCCTATTTTTGTTTGGCTATTTGGTGCCAAAACGCGCTTAGCTCACTCAACAGTAAACCCAAGATCAAAAAAGGCTTCCACATGGAAGCCTTTTTAAAATTGTCAGAGCCTAACCTTCGTTATGAAGCTCTAAGTTAGCTAGCTCTTGTTGAATTTCACGCTGGACTTTGGCGTCATCGTTGCGTAATGAATCCAAGAAGTCTAAGTATTCTTGATTGATATCACCGGTCACGTATTCGCCATTGAATACCGATGTTTCAAATACTTTAATTTCGTCATTACCTAAGCCAACTGCTTCAACCAAATCGTCTAATCTTTGGAAAATCAGCTCATCGGCACCGATGTGTTTACAAATTGCTTCATTGTCTCGGCCATGTGCAATCAACTCATTAGCACTTGGCATATCGATACCATATACATTCGGGAAACGAATTTCTGGTGCTGCTGACACCATAAACACCTTGTTTGCCCCTGACTCTCGAGCCATTTCAATAATTTGCTCAGAAGTTGTGCCGCGTACAATAGAATCATCAACTAAGAGTACATTCTTACCTTTGAACTCTGAGCGAATCGCGTTTAGCTTACGACGCACAGACTTCTTGCGTTGCTGCTGGCCCGGCATGATAAAGGTACGACCTACATAGCGGTTCTTTACGAAACCCTGACGGTAAGGTTTGTCAATCGCTTGAGCAATTTGCAATGCGATATCACATGAGGTTTCCGGAATTGGAATAACGACGTCAATGTCCAGATGAGCGTATTCGTCTTTAATGCGCTCACCTAGCTTTTTACCCATTTCCACACGTGCGCTATAGACTGAAATCTTGTCAATGAACGAGTCTGGGCGAGCAAAGTAAACGAATTCAAAGATACATGGGTTTAATGATGGGTTGTCAGCACATTGCTTGGTGTGCAATTCACCATCAAACGTCATGTAGACCGCTTCACCTGGCGCAACATCGCGCACAAAATCAAAGCCTACGGCGTCTAGTGCAACGGATTCAGATGCAACCATGTATTCCGTTTTTCCATTCTCTTCACGTTTACCCAAACACAGTGGTCGAATTCCATGCGGGTCACGGAACGCAACTAAACCATGGCCGATAATCATCGCGACAACCGCATAAGCACCGCGAATTGTGCGATGTACGTTAGTTACTGCTCTGAATACGTCTTCCGCGTTCACATTACCTTTTACGGTATCAATCTCGTGCGCAAGTACGTTGAGTAATACTTCTGAGTCCGATGTGGTGTTTAGGTGACGGCGATCTTTTTCAAAAAGCTTTTCGCGGATTGACTGAGCATTAGTCAAATTACCGTTGTGAGCAAGTGAAATACCAAATGGTGAGTTCACATAGAAAGGTTGAGCCTCTGAAGCACTAGAACTACCTGCAGTCGGGTAACGAGCATGGCCGATACCGACGGTGCCGCCCAAACGCTGCATGTGTTTTGCTTCAAATACATCTTTCACTAAACCGTTCGCCTTACGCAGACGGAAACGATTGCTTTCTATGGTACAAATACCAGCGGCATCTTGGCCACGGTGCTGCAACACAGTCAAAGCGTCATAAATTGACTGATTTACAGGCGTAGAGCCAACGATTCCAACAATACCACACATGTCCTAATCCTCGATTTGCGACAATCTCTAGCTCTTTATTGAGCTAGTTAAAAAACTGGAGGTTGCTTGTAAATGCTCAAAAAATGGAGAAATTATCCGACTAAACTCAGGTACAAGTTGCGAACCCTGCCACCAATCAGAATCATCGAAAGCGGTAAACGCCTCGAGGAAAAATAAACCAGCTGACACAATCAACACACCACGTACCGCTCCAAACACCACACCTAACATTCGGTCGGTACCGGACAAGCCCGTTTTTTCCACTAATTGAGCGACCAAGTAGTTGATCAGTGCTCCAACAATTAGAGTTGCCACAAATAAAGCCGCGATAGCCGCTGCATTGCGGAATAACTCGTCTTGAATATTGGTAAAGTACACCGCCAATTTGGCGTAGTACTGGCTGGCGATAAAAAAAGCCCCTACCCATATCACTAAAGACAATGCTTCTTTCGCGAAGCCTCTAACTACACTGATCAAAGCTGACAAGCCGATCACACTTAAAATGATTATGTCTAACGTATTCATTGAATCTACATCTTAAGTTGGCGCGCATTTTAACAGAAAAAAACGCGACGCAAACGTTTTCTTAAGGGTTGAGTGGTTTAAATTTCAGCAATTGACCTTTTGAGCCTGTGATCGCTTTCAACTCAGTAATTTGAGTTTCAAGTTTACTTTTGGATACATCAGGCCCAACAATCACACGTGTAAAACCATTTTCTTGTTTGGTATGTGCTTGATAACCGCGTTTGCGTAAGTCAGCGACCAGTTTTTCCGCATTATTGGCATTCTTTAACGCCATAAGCTGAATAATCCAAGCGCTGTCTTGATAGTCGTTCGGCTCAGGCACTTGACGTTCAACCACAGTCAAGGAGTCCGATTCTGGATTTTGTTCTTGCGTTACCATAACTGGAGATTCTGGCAATACAGCGACATCTTCAATAGGCTCCAATATCTCAAAGCTTTCTTGCTGCTCGGCGATATTGGGACGAATAGGTATTGCTGCCGTGTCGTTTTGGTAATGAACCTTTTCGCCATCCAGTAAATCCGGCAAGACAATAACGCCAATGGAGGCCAAAATCACAGTTCCGAGTAATCGATTTTGAAACTGACTTGCCACTATTTTTGTTCCTTATGCCAATGCTCTAATACCTGACCTACGGTATGAAATGACCCTAAAACGATAATCAAATCATTTTCCGATGCATTTTTTACCGCTTGCCTATACGCCTCAACGGGATGGTCATATCCTACCGTGTCTGGTGGTAAGTGTGTTAGAAGCTCGTCATAACTTGCGGCTCGCGGACCAGATAACGACGCCGGATACCAATTGTTGCTCAAAGTTTTAAGAACTTGAATGGTTTCCTTGATATCTTTGTCGTGCAACATCGCTATCACGACATGAGTAGTCATTCCTGGGTAATCACGTTGAATGCGAGAAACAAAGTATTCAGCGGAATGCGGGTTATGAGCTACATCCAAAATAACGGTAGGCTGCTGACTTAAAATCTGCATCCTGCCCGGTAGTTTTGCATTTTCTAAGCCGTTCACAATGTTTACATCGGACACGTCTAGCCCACTTTTACCCAATGCCATTAAGGCCGTCGCTGCATTAGGCAAGGGTAACGAAGGTACCGGCAGGTTTTCTAATCGATATGGCCCACTCCACCAGCTCCATACATAATTTGATTCTTGCTGATAGTCAAATTGAATTCCGACTTGATGGAAGTCAGCGTTAATATCATCTGCATGAGCAGCGACTGTGTGTGGAGCCATAGGTTGACCGCAAATCGCCGGGCGGCCGCTACGGAAGATACCCGCCTTTTCAAATCCGATAACATTGATGTCATCCCCAAGCCAATCGACATGGTCAAGAGCTAGACTCGTGATCAGTGACACATCGTGGTCGACGACATTGGTGGCATCCAACCGACCGCCTAGTCCCACCTCCAAAAGTACGACTTGTACTTGATGGCGTTTAAACAGCTCTAGTGCCGCTAATGTTCCAAATTCAAAAAAGCTAAGGCTAACCTCACCACGCACTTGATTGAGATAAGCAAAGACATCAGAGTGTTCTTCATCTGCCAATACGTCACCATTTATTCTGACGCGTTCATTGTAGTGAATAAGGTGAGGAGAACTGTAGACACCAACGCTATATCCAGCATCAAGCAAAATGGCTTCTAGCAATGCACAAGCTGAGCCTTTGCCATTCGTTCCGGCAACCGTTATTACTGTCGGAGCGGGTTTGGTAAGCTGTGCGATTTCTGCAACTTTTGCAACGCGATCTAAACCTAGGTCGATTGCAGAGGTGTGGATGGATTCTAAATAATCAAGCCACATCGAAAGAGGTGATGTGGCTTGTGGAATTGAGTGTTGAGTCATCTAATTAACTGGGTTTATTAGGTCTGACCTTACTTTAACTTTTTTCGTCCGCTTCTGGTACTGTGTATTCTGGCTCTTCTGGCTTATCGTTCACAGAAACCACTAAAGGCGAGGCTTGATTGGTTAGTTTAGCAACCAAACTTGCGATACGTTGGCGCATTTCACGACGGTCGACAATCATGTCAATGGCACCGTGATCAAGTAGGAATTCACTTGTTTGGAACCCTTCTGGCAACTCTTCGCGAACCGTTTGCTCAATAACACGGCGACCCGCAAAACCAATGCGCGCTTTTGGCTCACCGATATTGATATCACCTAGCATAGCTAAACTTGCTGATACACCGCCGTACGTCGGGTCTGTCATTACTGAAATAAATGGCAATCCTTTCTGAGATAGCTTCTCTAGCGCTGCACTGGTTTTCGCCATCTGCATTAGCGACATAAGCGCTTCTTGCATACGAGCACCACCACTGGCAGAAAAACACACCAAACCGCAGTTATTCTCAATCGCCGCTTCAACCGCTTTAACAAAACGAGCGCCTACTACCGAACCCATCGA
Source organism: Vibrio sp. ABH4_348 (assembly GCF_056159765.1). NCBI lineage: Bacteria > Pseudomonadati > Pseudomonadota > Gammaproteobacteria > Vibrionales > Vibrionaceae > Vibrio > Vibrio sp. ABH4_348. Next base: position 2,030,754 of record NZ_JBSWVW010000001.1, read on the forward strand.
ACCGCCCAGATAGGAGAATTCGAATGCGCTTGCCACCATAGGTAAACCCAAAAGTTCGCCTTTCATCACAATCAGAGCTTCAGTTTCACCACTGCTCTTTTGCGCTGCAGTAATACGATCTTTGTAACGCTTTGAATCCTTGAACTTAAGCTTGTCTTGAGGCTCAATTTCCGCGCCAAGCTCAACCGCTGTCCCTTCGTCTAAAAACGTTTCCAGACGCTTACGCGCTTTTAGCGTCATGTGATGATCACATTTTGGACATACTTGTAGGTTACGCTCAAGTTCTGCGTAATACAGTACCTGTTCACATGAGGTACATTTGGTCCATACACCTTCAGGGATGGAAACCTTACGAGAACTTACAATCTTGTTACTTTTTTCTAAAATCTTTTCAAGCCAACTCATGGAAGACCTTTTACTCTTTTCTCCCGCCAGCATGGCGAAAGATACAAATTCTGAATTTACGCGACTGGATTAAACCACATTCCGTAATTGCTGTAGATAAAAAACTGGTTGTACCTATTTATGATGCCTCAAACGGACCGTTCCGGCAGTAATCAACCAATTGCTTACCTACTTATGTAGTCAAGCAAATAATGCCGTTCAAACCAAGGGTGTGTTGACCTTTTAAGCTTGTTTTTGCAGCAGTTTGTGGGTTCTTTATACAAGGCAGAGGCTTTGATGCGTAGTTATTCTACTCGATAAGCCGATAACGCCGTAGAAAGGGGCCACAAACGCTGCCCGTAGGGTTCGGCTAAAAGCGTTGTACTCTTTGTTGAGAGGTGTTTTGCTTAGAATGACTAGGCTAAAAACCTCTCGCCGCGATTAAAACGCTTTTATCTCGAACAAAATTCAACCATAAAAGGTCAATACGCCCTAACCATTTAGACATATTTCAACAAGTTAGTTCAATTGATCTGGCAGAAATATTGGTCCAAGTGATACTTGTGGTAAATTAAATTGCTCTGGGTAATCTACATCAACCAAATACAGTCCTTCCGCTTTTGCTGTTGCGCCAGCTAAAGTTCGGTCTTTCACTTGCAATAGCTCCGCAATCCATTCAATAGGTTGCTCACCTCGGCCAACCACAATTAAGCTGCCAACGATATTGCGCACCATATGGTGTACAAAAGCGTTCGCTTTAATGTCAACGACCACAAACTGCCCTAACCGACTGACGTTCAAATGCATCACATTACGCCACGGACTTCTCGATTGACAATGGACTGCTCTAAATGAAGTAAAGTCATTTTCACCGAGTAGAAATTGCCCTGCCTGATGCATTTTTTCCACGTCCAGTTCGCCATGATAATGGCTTAAGCCTGAGTTCAAAATCCCTGGCCGTAAGGCACTATTAAAGATGACATAACGATAACGTCTAGCCGTAGCAGAAAAGCGAGCATGAAATTCGTCATTAACTTCTGTAGCCCAACGAACGGCAATATCCTTAGGTAAATTGGCATTAGCTCCCATGGTCCACGCCACAGGTTTGCGAATTGCTTCAGTATCAAAATGAACCACTTGTCCAGTTCCATGAACGCCCGCATCGGTACGTCCAGCGCATTGAACTTCTATCGAGTGGTTTGCCACCTTACTTAGCGCTTTTTCAAGTTTCTCTTGAACAGACACGACTTCTTTTTGACGCTGCCAACCAAAGTATTTGGTTCCGTCATATTCAACACCTAAAGCGATTCTCATGGCCTTACCTAAGCTATTCAAAAGGGCGGAATTATATACGTATTTCCCATGTCGGTGCCAGTGAACATCTGCACTGATGTAAAAATCCACCTGCATAGCAGGTGGCTTTGAAAGGCCCCCTAAAAGGGGGCTCACTGTTAGTTTTCTAACCCTAAACGCATTTGACGCTCTTCTTCTTCCTTTCCAACACGATCTTGGTGCCGGACATACCTGCGTATAATTTCCTCGTTCATCCCTACCGAATCAACGAAGTAGCCTCTTTGCCAGAATTTGTTACCCCATAATTTCTTCTTTCTTAAATACGGAAATTTGTTAAACATGCGAATCGCGGTTCGTCCTTTTACAAAGCCCATATATGTCGAAACACTTAAACTAGGTGGCAATCTCACGACAAGGTGTACATGGTCTACTTGAACATTCAACTCTACAACCTTACAGTTCTTCATGTTGCTGTAGATGTAGATACTGCGGTAAAGCTCTTTACCTAAATTTCCTTTCAAGATTTTCAGGCGGTATTTGGGTGTCCAGACTATGTGGTACTGGCACCTGTAATAAACGTGTGAAGCGGATTCATATCTGCTCATGTTCTTTATTTCCTTAATTTGCTGGTTACAAACGAGGACATCTTGAACATGAGCGTTCTTCGGGCATAGCCCAAAGGAACGATCACCACCTTCTAAAGAAGGTGGTTTAAGATTAGAAAACAAAAACAGGAGGGCACGCCTCCTGTTTTATAATCTAGTTTGGACGAATCAAGTTACTGACTGTTGATTGAGTCAATCAATGCTTTCGCTTCCTGACGTATATTGTCATCACCGTCAACAATCGCTTCTTCAAGTAACTTAACCGCACCTTGTGGATCACTCATCTCTATGTAGATTTTGGCTAAATCCAATTTTCCGGCTGCCTCAGCGTTGGCATCCACATCCAGAGAGCCTATATCACCTATAACATCAGGAAAATCACTTAAACCCACATCTAAGTTCAGTTCTTCTTCATCTGGCGATAACGTCGGCAATTCGGTCTCGTCTACTTCTGCCATCAACTCATCTATAGATTTGAAGCCCGATGTATCCAGAGATTCAGTATCTTGCTTTTCCCAATCTTCTTCCAGAATATTGGCTTGTTCAGGGGTATTTGAGGGATGCCAAACTTCTTGTTCTTCTGTTGGTATCTCATCTGAAATTTGTGCTTTATGCTCATCTGACAGAGTAAAACCATTCCAGTCTTCGCCACTTTGCAGCATGGTATCTAAATCCATACCGGCACTATCAGTCATGTCCTGATTTAATGACGAGGAAAAATCGAAACCTTGGTGCGGGTCAGTCTCGTCCAATAAGCTCGCTAACTCGGATTCCTGATATCCACTGACCTGCTCATATCCACTACTCAAATTTGACGTGTTCTGAACGACATCATCGTTTTGCTCAGTTGTTTCAGTATCGGATACAGTTGACGATTCACCTGCGAGTTCTTCAACTATGCTAGCGTCAGGCTCAGTGGTTAGGTCCAGATCTTCGATAGCCTGTGACTCAGCTGTTGCTCCACCTTCAGCTTCAAAATCGGCTAACGCTTCTTCCTCACCAAATTCTGGGAGTTCTAATTCATCTAACGTGACTGGCTGGTCGACTAACTCGTCTGCCTCATGCTCAACTGGCACTTCTTCGCTAGCAACAACTTCCGCAGCAGTATCGAATCCTTCATCAGGCTTTGGCTCTGCAGTTTGTTCAACTTCTGCTTCAAAATCGGCTAAAGCTTCTTCTTCCCCAAATTCTGGAAGTTCTAGGTCGTCTAACGTATCTGGCTCTTCGACTAATTCGTTAGCGATATCGTCCAATGGCACATCTTCACTAACAACAGCTTCTGCAGCAGTATCGAATTCTTCGTCAGGCTGTGGTTCTGCCGTTTGTTCAACTTCTGCTTCAAAATCAGCTAACGCTTCTTCTTCACCAAACTCAGGTAGTTCTTGATCGTCTAACGTAACTGGTTCTTCAACTAACTCGTTAGCGATGTCCTCAACTTGAGTATCTTCACTAGCAACAGCTTCTTCAGCAGTCTCGGATTCTTCACTAGGCTCAGATTCAGCTGCTGGTTCAATCTCAGCTTCGAAATCGGCTAACGCTTCTTCTCCAAACCCTGGAAGTTCTAGGTCGTATAACGTAACTGGCTTTTCGACTAACTCGTTAGCGATGTCGTCCAATGGCACATCTTCGCTAGCAATAGCTTCTTCAGAAGTATCGAACTCCTCATCAGGCTGTGACTCAGTTGTTGGTTCCACCTCAGCTTCAAAATCAGCTAACGCTTCCTCTTCTCCAAACTCTGGAAGCTCCAGATCGTCTAACGCAGCTGGCTCTTCGACTAACTCGTTAGCGATGTTCGCAGATGGCGTTTCTTCACTAACGATGACTTCTCCAGAAGTATCGAACTCCTCATCAGAAGTTGACTCAGCTGTTGGTTCACTCTCAAATTCAGATTCTGATTCAGCTAAAGCTTCTTCTTTGCCAAACTCAGGCAATTCTATATCGTCTAAGCTGACAGGCTCTTCGGCTAACTCGTCTACCTTAGGCTCAGCTGACACATCTTCGCTATCAACAGCTTCTGCAGTACTATCGAATTCCTCATCAAGCTGTGACTCAGCTGTTGGTTCCACCTCAGCTTCAAAATCAGCCAATGCTTCTTCTTCGCCAAATTCTGGAAGTTCTAAGTCGTCTATCGTAAGTGGCTCTTCAACTAACTCGTCTGTCTCAGGCTCAACTGGCACATCTTCGCTATCAACAGCTTCTGCAGCAGTATCGAATTCCTCGTCAAGCTGTGACTCAGCTGTCGGTTCACCTTCAGATTTTGATTCGGCTATTGCTTCTTCTTCGCGAAACTCCGGCAGTTCTACATCGTCTAAACTGACTGACTCGTCAACTAACTCATCTGCATCAGTCTCAACTGGCACATCTTCGCTAGCAATAGCTTCTTCAGAAGTATCGAACTCCTCATCAGGCTGTGACTCAGTTGTTGGTTCCACCTCAGCTTCAAAATCAGCTAACGCTTCCTCTTCTCCAAACTCTGGAAGCTCCAGATCGTCTAACGTAGCTGGCTCTCCGACTAACTCGTCATCAGGCTCAGCTGCTACATCTTCACTGACATTGACTTCTTCGGAAGTATCGAACTCCTCATCAAGCTGGGAATCAACTTTTGGTTCAGCTTCAGAATCAGCTAATTCTTCTTCACCAAATTCAGCTAGTTCTGGAGAATCTTCCGAGACTGGAGCTTCTTGATCGGCAACTGGCAACTCGAATTCATCTGAGGCCACTGGTTCCTCGATATCAATTGGAGCGACATCGAGTAGATCATCAGCAATGTCATCGAAAGCCCAATCATCATCTGATGGTGTACCGAATTCATTGGCAGGCGCTTGGATCGCTTGTGGCTCTGGCTCTGGCTCTGGCTCTGGCTCTGGCTCTGGCTCTGGCTCTGGCTCTGGCTCTGGCTCTGGCTCTGGCTCTGGCTCTGGCTCTGGCTCTGGCTCTGGCTCTGGCTCTGGCTCTGGCTCTGGCTCTGGCTCTGGCTCTGGCTCTGGCTCTGGCTCTGGCTCTGGCTCTGGCTCTGGCTCTGGCTCTGGCTCTGGCTCTGGCAAGGAGCTTATTCCGTCATCGAGAAGAGATTCAAGCTCTTTCGCCTCATCAGAGATGGGTTCTTCGCTTTCCGCTTCTAACGCACTTTCGATTTGAGGTTCAAAGTCAAAATCGCTATCAGACAAAGCTTCGCCATCATCGACATTTTGACTGGCTAACCAATCTTCCTCTTCGCTTTCTAGCTCCGCGTCAGTGGCTGCAGAGTCTTGAGATGACAGTGGCAAATCATTTTCTTCGGTAAAGCTAGAGAGTTCCGGCTCGTTGGATTCTTTAGCTCCCTCCACCTCGCTAATTGCAGAGTCTAACCATTCTTCGTCAGATTCAGCGTTTTCTTCTGGAGAAAGATCTGCTTCAGCAGCTATTGATTCAGGTTCAGTATTGACCTCTAGTGGAACATCGTCGGTATCTTCGGAAGTTATTTGCTCTAATTCAGATTCGGAACTGTCTGTAACAGCTTCTCTAATTTCATCGCTATCCGACACAGATTCTGTGTCCGGCACATCAACGTCGTCTGCACGCGAAGTGTCACTTTCGACTTCTTCCATTTCAGGTGCTTGTGCCGGTTCATCAAAGTCTAGTTCTTCGAGTAACGGATCTGAGTCTGGCGCAACACTCAGCAAATCATCGACAAAATCGTCGCTATTAAAATCTTCAACTGGCTCTGGCTCTGGCTCTGGCTCTGGCTCTGGCTCTGGCTCTGGCTCTGGCTCTGGCTCTGGCTCTGGCTCTGGCTCTGGCTCTGGCTCTGGCTCTGGCTCTGGCTCTGGCTCTTTAGGAGTATCCTCTTGCTGCTCTTGCTCAGCAACCAAATCAATCAGTTCTTCTTGTGGCTCTAGCAGCTCGGTGTCATTATCTGTTTCTGAAATTTCAGGCTCAGGCGGGTTAGCAGGTTCGTCAGCTTGACTGTCGATTTCCAGTAACTCATCAAAGAGCGCGGTACTGTCATCGCCTAGATCATCCTCAGACAAATCTAAACTGGAGTCTTCCATGTTTAGGACATCGTCAAGTAACTCGTCATCACCAAGCTCGATGCTTTCATCGGGTGACTCAATTAACTCGTCAAGTAAATCAGTCGAGGTTTCCAGATCAGGTGTCGATTCACTCTCTAACAACTCATCAAGCAGTTCATCAGAGTCACTTAAATCGAAATCTTCACCAACTAGGTCGCTCAGCAGCTCGGTGCCGTCTTCATTGCCAGCTTCTTCGCTTAAGTCGAAGGAATCTGCGTCAAGTGAATTGGCCTCTAATTGCTCTAAATCTGCTTGAGCTTCGGCTTGAGCAAATAAGTCGTCTAAAACATCATCGCTGGCGAGGTTTTCATCACCACCAGCAACTGAATTGATGGCATCGTCGTCACTTAAATCAAAGTCATCATCTTCGTCATCCGAGGCAGACAACAAATCATCCAGTAAAGACTGGTCAAGCTCACCATCTAAATCTTCGCTCTCTGTTTCGCTGGCCAGAAGCTCATCGATATCGTCAGCTGAAAGTGCGTTTTCTGCTGAAAGATCGATATCAGAAGTATCTTCACTATCGTCTCCAGCAACCTCGTCTAGAGCTTTTTCCATTTCCTCTAGACCTAGCGCTTTGTCTTCTGCATTGACACTAATGCCATTGCTGCTGCCATCTAGATCATCGAGGTCACCTGCTAAGTTGCCATCGTCTTCACCAATACCAGCAAATGGATCGTCGCCATCTTCACCTTCTAGGTTAAAGTCTAAGTCGCTGTCATCCAGATCGGCAAAGATGTCTTTGTCGTCACCGCCATCATCAATATCAACTTCATCGCCAAATAACTGTTCTTCGTCGTCTGAGCTGCCAAACAAATCATCATCAAGAACTAAATCATCATCGACTTCTTCATTCACCGTTGGCGCAGTTGCTGCAACAGGTGGAGCTTCTTGAAGTTCTGGCTCTTTAGCTGATTCCTCTTCTTTCGAACGTCTACCCAACAACGAGACTATGATAAGAACAATCAGTAGACCCGGAATAATTGCTAACGCTGCAACCACCCACCAATTTGAGAGGAGCTTGTCGAGATCAGTGGGTGCAAGACGCTGCTCTTTTTCTAACTTTGCTTTCTCTTCAGCGAGGAGTTTCTCAACTTCATTACGGATTCGGTCTTCATCACTGAGTTCATCCTTTAAAACGTCAACCTCAGACTGCACTTCCGCCAGCATCAGACGTAATTTGTGATTTTTTTCTTCCAGCGCGGTGAGCTCGGTTTCTGAAGACACCAATTGCTTTTGCAAGCTGTTAACTTGTTGCGTTTTTTCTTGTTCTGCAACTTGCTTTTCCATCGCCATGCTATCCACAGGCTTGTCGTCAGACGGTGCGGTCATTGGTGGCTGTTCGACGACAACTTGAGGCGTGGTTGCTGGTGTCGTTTCATTGGCAGCTACATCCGGTGACGGCTGGGATACCGCAGGAGTGGGAACGGAAGACACGTTATTGGAAGTGTTAGACTGCGAGATAACAGGTGTATTACCTGCCAATTTGGCCTCATGGGCACGAATGATATTGGCTGCTTCTTGCGTACTAAATCCACTTATTTGTGCCAATGAAGGCACTCTTAGAATACTGCCCGGAATTAAGCTGTGAATGTTGCCATCTTCAAAAGCCTGGGGGTTGAGTTTAAAAATGGCGAGTAACGTTTGTTGTACCGTAACTTGGTTATTTGGCCTAATCTGCGTGGCAATTCGCCACAAAGTGTCGGTTTCACTTGTAGGGCCAACAAACTGCGAAGGCTGGTTTCCATTTCGGATTTCAGGATCAGAAAATTGAGGTCCACTCTGGACTTGGCCATCAGGTCCAAGCAAGCGAATGGTTTGAGCTTGCGATGCAAATGATAAGCTAGCGACAACAAGAAGAGATGGAACAATTAGTCGCTGGAAAAAATAACTCATAAAAAGCTCAGCTGTAAGTTAACGAAGATTATCCGATGATCTGTTAAATATATCGGATGTCACCAGTAAAACTGTAGCTTGGTAGCCTAAAAATGTGGGGCAGTCGCAGTAATCTCACAGAATTTGTCAGTAACCTCCTTTTCTGTTCGATTTAGACACTCATACAAAGAAGAACAAGCAGACTCGAAAGCCTGCCTGTATCTAATCCGTATTCAAACTAAAAACGAACTAACGTCAGTTTTGCTAGTAGTAATCTCGAATCAAAACTTCTGCAATTTGTACCGCATTGGTTGCTGCGCCTTTGCGAACATTATCAGCAACCACCCACAAGTTAATGCCCATTGGATGACTAATGTCGTTGCGAATTCGACCAACAAAGACGTCGTCTTTTCCACCTGCATCACCCACTTGGGTAGGGAAATCTTCTCCGTGGAAAACTTCAATTCCTTGCGTTTGTTCAAGCAGTTGTGCGACTTCTTGAGCATCGATTGGTGCGCGAGTTTCGACATGCACTGCTTCAGCGTGACCATAGAAAACTGGAACCCGAACACAAGTTGGGTTAACCGTAATTGACGAATCGTTGAAGATTTTTTGGGTTTCCCAGACCATCTTCATTTCTTCTTTGGTGTAACCGTTATCCATAAACGAATCGATTTGCGGGATACAGTTAAACGCAATTTGTTTGCTGAACACTTTGTTTTCCGCCGGTCTACCATTAAGCAAATGTGCAGTTTGACCCGCTAGTTCATCGACGCCAGACTTACCCGCACCAGATACTGACTGGTAAGTTGAAACATTAATTCGCTCAATACCTACGGCATCTTGAATCGGTTTCAACGCAACTAGCATTTGGATGGTTGAACAATTTGGGTTGGCAATAATGTTGCGGTTGCGAAACTCTGCAATCGCTTCTGGGTTAACTTCAGGGACGACGAGAGGAATGTCGTAGTCGTAACGAAAATGTGAGGTGTTGTCGATAACAACCACACCAGCATCAGCGGCAATTGGCGCCCACTTTTCTGAGAGCTCCCCGCCTGCAGAGAAAAGTCCGATATGAGCTTGAGACCAATCAAACTCCTCTACATCTTGCACTGAGACAGATTTGCCGTTGAAGCGAACGACTTTCCCAGCGCTTCGTTCACTCGCCAGTAAATAAAGCTCTCCCACTGGGAATTTACGCTCTTGAAGCACTTCAATCAATGTTTCACCTACTGCGCCCGTCGCACCTAAGATCGCTACGTTAAATTCTTGGCTCATTATATTTCCTCTACTTTAAAACCCAGAGCGCTGAGCTGTGGTAATCCAAATTCTTTCTGACCTTTGATTGTTACCGCACTGTATTCTCGGCGATCCCAGTAATTTTTTCGCATTGCATCAAATGCACCCGGTTTAGCTATTTCTCGACGAAACAGTGCATCATCGCGACGAATGTCATACACAACCTGCGTTAAATTGTGCAAAGTTGCTTCATCCCACGCTCTTGATAGAGACATAGTTGGAACAGGTGCAACGGGTAACAAGTCTGAAGCATCGGCCTTATTATCAAGACCAAGAAACTCGCAGTAGCTGTTATAGATCATCGTCGTTCCGCGAGCTTTTCCTTCTAAGCCATACCCAGCAACATGCGGTGTGGCAAATGCCAACAAAGGTAGTAACTCAAAATCAACTTCAGGCTCAAACTCAAATACATCAAGAACGGCAGTGAATCCATCCGCTTTTTGTAAACGCGCCTTAAGCGCCGAATTATCAACGATAGGTCCGCGAGCCGCATTTATCAAAATTTGATCCGAACGCAACGATGCCAATCGAGCAGAATCAAATAAGTGATGGGTAGAATGCTCACCGGATTTGGTGATAGGTGTATGAACGGTAATTACATCCGCTTTCACTAGCAGCTCTTCTAAATCGGTAAAGGTGCGAGTGTCGCCTTCTGCTTTCTTAGGTGGATCATTAATCAATACTTTAATACCTAAGCCTTGCAGACATTGCTGTAGGTAACTGCCTACTTGACCAGCCCCAATGACACCAATCGTTTTATCAAAAATTGAAAAGCCTTGTTGTTGGGACAAAATCGACAACGCACTTAAAACGTACTCAGTGACGCCGACTTTGTTACACCCTGGCGCAGCAGTAAAATGAATACCACGTTCAATGAGAAGTGCTTGGTCAACGTGATCCATACCCGCGGTGGCGGTCCCAACAAACTTGAGTTTATTGGCTTTTTCCAGCAGTGCCTTGTTCACTTGCGTAACAGAGCGAATCATCAAGGCATCAACATCTACTAAATCGTCAGCGGTGAGACCACGTCCGGCTTTCAGTTCCACATGCCCAAGTTGACTGAACAATTGTTCAGCATAAGGCATATTTTCATCTACAAGTATTTTCATTGGGCTAAGTCACGGTTTTGAATACCGTGATTCTGCCCGATTCAAGGTTGAGATAAAAGCTTATGTTGCTCTCTTGCCCGACAATCCAGTGACTTTTGCATTAACGCTTGCGCCGCTGAGTAACTCGGATAATGCCTTAACAACCCATCTAAGGTATTCACAGCTTCTGAGCAGTCTCGACTATAAGTGAGCAACTTGGCATAGAAATAACGACCAAATATATGATTTGGGTTCAATTTGAGGAAGCGTTCAGCGGCAGTTGTTGCGCGCTCAAGATCTTGAGGTCCAGCAAAATAGCTCCGCGACAAAGACAGCCAAGCAGCATCATTTCCTGGATTGATTTGAATCGCTTTATTAAGGCTCCAAATATCTTGCTGATACACACCTTGATGGTGGTAACGGTGTGAAACGACATTAGCAAAACTAAGTGCTGGCACAACGAGAACAAGGCAAAGCGAATAACCTAGCCAAACCTTGTTTCCCCGCTCTTCATCAATAAACCAGTTACAACTCTCTTTGGCAAACTCTTGTTTTTTGGGGGAAGAGTCTGTGACCAAACAAGAAAACAGCAAGACACCAAATATGTAACTCATTGGAGACAAGAAAACTTGGCTCAGTAACGAATGGATAAGGAAAGCGGTGAGTGCGACCAACACCCAGCCATGTTTAGGTTGCTTCCATACTAACTGCACACCTTTCCAAAACGCCCAACAATACAAGCCAGCAAAGAGTAATCCGCCGATCCAACCCAGTTCGGTAAACACTTTGGCTAAAAAGTTGTGGGGGGTTCTTAAGATCAATTTTTCGCTGACAAATACCGAGGCTTGTTCTGTACCTGCTTTAGCGTACTTGGGATGCAAATATTCGAAGTTACCCGCACCAACACCAAAAGGATTATCCAACAACATATCCCAACTATTTTTTACCAAATGCCATCGAGGCAAATAAGCTTGTAGGGGATGGGTTGTCGCTTGAGATATCTCAGCAGTGACTGAAGTAAAACGGTTAGATTCAGGTATCTCGCCCGAGTTTTGCATTAACTGACTGCCACCAAAATACAATAAAGCGACCAACAAGCTAAATGTAATCGTTAAGCCGAGTCTCTTTGTTTTATGCTTCTTTGGTAAAAAACTAAACAGTACAAATAGCAGCCCCATTCCAATGCCTAAGGCAAACACCGTAGTCCTGATACCTGATATTCCCAAAATATAGAGAATCATTGATAGAACCACTAATACCGGCATACAAATCAAAACTTTATTTCGATACCTAAACAAAAATACTGCTAAAGCTGGAATCCAGATATTAAAAATATGCCCGGCATTGTTGGTAAAACCAATTGGGGTAAACGCACCATTGTTAACAGGGACCTCCAGCCATCGCTCAACCCAATAGACAACACTAAAACTCATCGCAGACAGCACACAAGCCAAAAGCACAAGGTCAACGCGCCTTTGATGAGAATAGCAACGCACTAAAACCAGCACCGCTGTGCCAAATAAGGCATATCGCAGCAAAAACTCTATCGCAGCAAACTGGTGACTACTCCAGAGAAAACTCACCAACATCCAGTAACCAAGTAACACATATACCTGACCAACTTGACTTAAACCACCAAGAGCCTGCTTGCGATGGCTCCAGATAAACGTCGATAGCAATATATCGATAAACAGCCACTTAGGTACATCATGACTGTAAAAATAACCGCTCCAATGAAGGTTAGTAATGATGGCGATAGCTACCGGAATGAAAACCCAAAGTGGCTTGGTTTTCGTTAACTGAAACAAAGGAATCATAAAGAATCACTAAACAATGTTGATAATAAAGAGGGAAGCCAAGCTTCCCTCGATAAGTACTAGTAGCCGTACTCGATTTGCAGTTCTAGATTTTTGAAATTTAGATAAGCACTTTGGTTGTTACTATGGTCGTTGTCTTTAGCCATTAGCTTCAAAATACCACCGGACAATACCGTTTCTCGTATTTCATCTAAGCCAACATCAGTGAATACCATTTCAACCGGTAGATCGCCTTTATTCATAACACCTAATTCACAAAGAGCCTGACCTTGCTGACAGAAAGATGAGAACTCAAGTTCTGCATTATCGCTGTTTAACGATTCAGACTGTCGTCCTTCATATACTGAGATGTCTTCGGCAAGGTTGTAGTTGTATTGTGGATTCGGTGACTTTTGAACTAATTTGGCCGACGTCACTCGCACACCTTTTGGCACCTCACTTAAATCAAAGGCAAAGAATGCTCGACTTTCGCGTGGACCCAATTCCCACTCATATTGATAACGCCCAGCACTCGCGCCCCAATGGTTATTGTAGGCATAGTAGCTGGAAGTCAGTTGAGGCGGTGAATATGGCGAATACGGTGAGTAAGGAGAATATGGATCGACTGGTGCATAAGGATCCGGCGCATAGGGAGAATATGGCGAATACGGGTCAACAATCGTGTAGAAACCGATTTCTCCGCTAAAGGTCTGCATTGGTTGCAAATTAACAGTATCTAAAATAGCTTGCTGCCCTTTTGCAACAGTAATCATTGGAATCGACTTCCCTCCTGTTACTTCATTAGTCTCGACCTTCATAGCAAATCGTTTTAAGTTCCAATCAGCACCTCTATGAGTCGCTTCTAGCTCATGATATTTATCTGGATCTAGGTGTAAGTGCCAATTACGAGTCGCATTCCAATCCGAGGACGCGTCAGAGCCCGTTTCTGTTTTAAATGTAACGGGGTTACTGGTCAAAAGGCTTTTACCCGCATTGTAAAGCCTAAACTGCACGCTGACATCAGATGTAGGATTTTGCGGTTCACGTACCTTGATTGGTGTACTGTTGCTCTCCATTGTGACGAATTGGTGGTCGACATCACTCCATGCTCGAACTTTTAATATTGGAGCATCGGCGCCAATCATTATTTCTCTTGCATAACGCTTAGAATAACCGGCACGACCTTGGGTATGATCAAGATAAAACTTCATCACTTCGGGCGAACTTGCCCATAAGGTTCCATCAGGATTTTGTTTGCTTTGGTGTGCTATCACTTCATATTCAATGAATTCCCATTCGTCCGCCGTCGCTGCGGGCGAAAATGGTAGCTTGGTTTGGACCCTACCCAATTTGTCAGTTGTCACTGTCTTCGCATATGCAAAGTTACTCGCACCTTTGAGTTTAACTTTGGCAAATGGAACTGGGTTTCCTTCTGAATCCACCACATCAAACTGAACACGAATCCAAGGACAACGCCCGCTATCTGAAACGCCACACGAATAGTCGAAATTCCAATAGCTAAAGTGACCGACTGCACCAACGTACTTATCACCTTCCAGTTTCGCATTACCTTGGTGAACCCATTTACCAGTCGTCGTATCTAAGTGCCAAAGTGGCATCTCAGAAGGTGCATTTGCAGCACTCTCTACATCAATTGATATTGTGGCTTGACTACCTGATGCAATATTTAGAGGGTTACCTACACTATCTTGAATTTTTGCATAGATTACCCCGTAAGATATGATGTCAACTTCTTCCTCATTTGCAGTGCCTTGGTTGACAACCCCAGTAAAATCACCTGGAAATGCATCTATAAATGCCTCATCAGCGGGATTAGCTACCGCAAAGTTAACAGTTGCATTTCCTGAGTATTGATTGCCAGTTTCATCAACAATGGAATTTGCAGGAAACGCAATTGAGGCTTTGGGGCCAATCTGCACCGCATTTGAAACTGTAGTATCGAATGGCGAAGTTTGGTCAACTTGGGCCAAACGAATTAAGCCTAAGTCAGTAATCTGTCCTGTGTTGACTGTTACTGGTGTATGGTAGGCAGCATAGCTACCAGTATGGCTGACTTCTAGAACGTGCTCTCCTGATTCCACATTACTGACTTGGAATTCACCAGTACTAGGATCTATGTCTACCAAAGCCTGAATCAAAGTACCTTTTTTGTCATTCTCACCCTTTCGATAAAGAGATAAGTTGTAATCTGAAATATGGTTATTTGTAAAACCTCGCATTACTCTGCCGTGAAGTTGACCTTCTTCAACGGCCACTATTTGTTGATTGAAATTATCTGTGACTTCAAATTCAAAGCTATCTGAACCGCTGCGTTCGCCTGTCGTAGTAAAGGCAACTACATCCACTCGGTAAAAACCTTTTATGAACTTCCCGTTAAAGGTATTTATCATTGGTGAGGCCATAGACGTAAGATTCAGCTTAGGTCCGATGTCGACTAGGTAGCCGTTGATATACCACGTTTTGATTAAATTACCTTTTGCTTCATCACCTGTCGGCACATCAGCATCAATCTCAAAATCAACGGTGTCACTAAATTCAAACTGAGATGGCAAAGCTTGTCGATTAACAATCTCTACCGGAAGTTTATTATTTATTTGGAAGTCAATATTTAAGTCAATCGAACCAGTCCCTTGAACACCTCTCAAGGCCTGAGTCACATCAGTGGTTTTACCTTTAATGATACGTACAGTTTCTGCAAAACCCGTTGCTAAATGAACTTTAGGGTTTGACGAGTTTCCATCGTGAACCGTAAAAACTAAAGAGTAGTAACCTGAGGGTATCGAGTTAGTTAAATTAACCGTCGCTTGCCACTTGCCGTCAACTAACGTCCGCTGGACTTCTACGCCAGGTACTAAATCCCCGCTGCTGTCTTTGAGTTGCAAATGTGCAAAAGGTTGTAGAGCAATGTCTGCTGGCCAACTAGCAACAAAACGAAGACTACCTAGTCCTTCGTCCATTTTAACTTCGATGATAGCGGGAGTTGTTTCCTCTGGTCGCACAGACAGGTTTTGAGTACCTTGAGCAAATACCACACCATCTTTATCGATTGCGTTTATTGTGATTTCCCATGGGCCAACGGCAACACCTTGAATGGTTTTGGCACCGCGGTCATTGAAGGTTAGATCAAAACTTTCACTTCCCGGCCCCCTACCGATGACTCGAAACTTATCGGCTGTTAAATCCAGCGATGGTTCATTCGTCGTATTTTCTCTGGGTGATAAGTTAGTATTTTGCGGCACTGCAACCCCTGAAGAATACACTGACACGTTTTGTTCACCGCCAGAAATATTCACTGAAGCTGAGCGTAAATTAACAGGTGTTGAATCAAACTGAGATGAGTTAGTTTCATCCTGCAGAACAATCTGTAGACTGCCTTTTTGTACCGAAGGAGCCGGTTTAGATTGTGAGGTTTCCCCTCCCCCGCCACCATTACAAGCAACAGCGAGAAATGAGAACAACATTATGTACACATAATAAAATGTTCTTTTTCCGTTCATAAATAATCTCTCTTTTTTAAACGTACACATGCCGAATAAATTTATTGGCTTTGTTACTTTAAATAAGAGGGAAAAATAAATTTTTCAGTATTTACTTTTCGTTACCGCCATTGAAAGTTGCAATAAATACTGCGAAACAGTTGGTTATATTTACATTGTGTTACCCGTATTCGTTGAACCTTTAACGCGCCTACTAAATATTGATTTTAAAAATTAGGAGGTTAGTAACATGCAAAGTAAAACCAAAGAAATAAAACATAACATCCTGTATATAGGAGGGGATATAGTCAGCCACTACGAATTACTACCCTTTACGTATCAAAATATGACAGTAACAAAATGGGATATTTCCAACTTTAAAGAAAAAGAAATCAAAAATGAGAAAATAGAAAAAATCACCAAATACCAATTAGTAGTTATTGACAATCAATATATATCTAACAATATACCGGAAAGTTTAATTTCTATTATTAGTAAAACCAAAGAACCTATTAAGCTCATCTTTTCGCCCAATTTAAATAAAAGGGAAAGACTTCACCTGCTTTCATTAGGATTCGACGACGTTATTTGTCAATCAACAGATATAGATGAAATCGCTTATAGAGCGCGAAGATTATTGTCGAGATACATTGAACACTCGGAGTTTTATAACGATCAGTACTGCATAGTGTGCAGGCACTTCAAACTTGATCCAGAAACTCGTTTGTTGACTGTGGGGGAAAATCAGAGCCAGTTAACCGATGGCGAACATCAGGTGTTGTTACATTTAATTGGCAATCGAGGAAAATTCAATACCCGCCAGGAACTTTCACAAGCACTGGGTAGACGTTTTCATAGCAATGAAAGTCGATCAATCGATATGTTAATCGGAAGACTTCGGAAAAAAATTCTGGATGACCCCAAAATGCCTCAATACATTGTTACGTCAAGAGGCAGAGGATATATGTTGACTGAACAAGCATAAAAAAAGGCCATGTGTACTCACATGGCCTACTTTAAATTTCTGATTCAATTCTGATCAATTAAGCTTGATACTTCTTGATTACAAGCGTGGCGTTAGTACCACCAAAACCAAAGCTGTTAGACATTACTGTATTTAGTTCTGCATCGCGCTTTTCAGTCACAATGTCTAGGCCTTCTGCTGCTTCGTCAAGATTTTCAACGTTGATGCTTGGCGCTACGAAACCGTGATGTAGCATCAGCGTTGAGTAAATCGCCTCATGAACACCTGCCGCACCCAATGCGTGACCAGTCATTGCTTTCGTTGCAGAAATTGCAGGGCTATTACCACCAAACACTTCTTGAATTGCACCTAACTCTTTCACGTCACCTACTGGTGTTGATGTACCGTGTGTATTGATGTAATCGACAGACTCAACGTCTTGCATTGCCATCTTCATACAGCGAATTGCACCTTCACCCGATGGAGCAACCATGTCATAACCGTCTGAAGTTGCACCGTAACCCACGATTTCACCGTAGATTTTTGCACCACGTGCTAACGCATGATCAAGTTCTTCAATAACTAGCATGCCGCCGCCACCAGAAATAACGAAACCATCTCGGTCAGCGTCGTAAGTTCTTGATGCTTGGTCAGGAGTTTCATTGTACTTAGTCGAAAGCGCACCCATAGCATCAAACATCATGGTCAAAGACCAATCTAGCTCTTCACCACCACCTGCAAAAACTACATCTTGTTTGCCAAGTTGGATTAGTTCCATAGCATGACCAATACAGTGAGCCGACGTTGCACACGCTGAGCTCATTGAGTAGTTCACACCACGAATCTTAAATGGAGTAGCCAGACACGCCGATACCGTTGAAGCCATCGTACGCGGCACCATGTAAGGACCAACTCGCTTAACACCTTTGTTGCGAAGAATGTCGACAGCGGCCACTTGGTTTAACGACGATGCGCCACCAGAACCTGCGACAATACCGGTACGCTCGTTAGAAACTTGCTCATCAGTTAGACCTGAGTCTTCAATTGCTTGTTGCATAGAAAGGTAAGCATACGCAGCCGCATCACCCATGAAACGCATTTGCTTGCGATCAATGTGTTCGGCTGGGTTAATTTTCAAATCACCCCAAACCTGAGAGCGCAAACCGTTCTCTTTGAACTGCTCTGAAGCTGTGATGCCTGATTTACCCGCTTG
The DNA here is from genome assembly GCF_056159765.1 of Vibrio sp. ABH4_348. Classification (NCBI taxonomy): domain Bacteria; kingdom Pseudomonadati; phylum Pseudomonadota; class Gammaproteobacteria; order Vibrionales; family Vibrionaceae; genus Vibrio; species Vibrio sp. ABH4_348. Next base: position 2,048,820 of record NZ_JBSWVW010000001.1, read on the forward strand.
CAATGATGCTAACACTTCTTCGACATTGTTACCGATACTCGACACAATACCCATACCGGTGATGACGACTCGTTTCATGAGACCTTCCTATCATTCAAAAATCAGCTAGATAATAGCCGAGAACAAGGACAAAAGTGGTCAGCTTTCCCATAAGTCCGTACAATTCGAAACAGTTTAGCAATAAAATAGAAAGTAATCTTTATGAGCCGCGTGACCCACGCCCAATTAGACTGGAATTCTTCTGGTACACCCGTTTCCGAACATTTTGATGATGTGTATTTTTCCAATGTCGACGGCTTGGAAGAAACTCGATACGTATTCATCGGTCAGAACAAACTCATCGAACGTTGGCATCAGTGGCAAGAACGCCGCTTTGTTGTAGCAGAAACAGGGTTTGGCACGGGTCTAAACTTCCTGGCCACGTGGCAATTATTTGAGAAGTTTCTGCAAGACAACCCTCAATCACCACTCAAAGAATTGCATTTTATTAGTTTTGAGAAATTTCCACTTGCGCTTGAAGACTTGAAAAAAGCCCATCAGTCTTGGGAGGAGCTCAAACCCTACGCTGAGCAGCTTCAAATAAACTATCCTCTGCCTACCCCCGATTGCCACAGGTTTAAGCTGGGCTCGAACTCAATAACACTGGACTTGTGGTATGGCGATATCCACCACACACTACCGCAAGTTCCCAATTGGGACAAGGGTATTGTCGATGCTTGGTTTTTAGATGGTTTTGCTCCGAGTAAAAACCCAGACATGTGGACTCAAGATCTGTTTGATGGTTTAGCTCGTTTGGCCAAAGAAAACTCGACCATTGCGACATTTACCGCCGCGGGCTTTGTCAGACGCGGATTAATCGAATCTGGTTTCGAAATGCAAAAAGTGAAAGGTTTTGGAACCAAAAGGGATATGTTGGCCGGTCACTTTCCGTTAAACAGTTCAACGCTAGAAGCGACTAATCAAACAGGCTTCAAACCTTGGTTCAAGCGCCAAAGTCCCACTCAATCTGAATCTATTGCCATTATCGGTGGTGGTATTGCCAGTGCGACGTTAGCCCAACAACTAGTCAGCCGCGCCAAAAAAGTGACACTGTATTGTAAAGACAAGCAGCCTGCGCAAGGAGCGTCTGGTAATCGACAAGGTGCTGTTTACCCATTATTGACCGCTGACCATTCTATTCTCGGCCGTTTTTTCTCGAATGCCTTTACCTACGCAAGACGTTTTGTCGATCAGCAAGCCCAACAATTTCACTTTGACCATGAGTGGTCTGGTGTCATCCAATTGATGTGGAATGAAAAAGCAGAAAAAAAACTTTCAGCGGTTGCAGCATCAGACCTGCCTTCAGATCTAGTTCGCAAGTTGTCTGCAAAAGAAACATCCAAGGTGATGGGCTTGCCCTCGTCTTTTGAAAGTCTTTACTACCCACTAGCTGGATGGCTCTGCCCTGCTGAACTTACAGCCGGCATTTTTAACTCGCTTATCAAACACTCCGGCTTCACAGCACATTACGATTGCGAAGTAACTGAATTGAAGTGGCTTTCTGAAAAAAAACAATGGCAGGTAACGAACAACTCTGGCGATTCGCAGCACTTCGATACCGTAGTCATTGCCAATGGCCATGAGTTTTCAAAACTGTCACAAACAAGGCAGATACCATTGGGCGCGGTCAAAGGCCAAGTCAGCCACATTCCAACTTCGGATTCCTTAAAAAAACTCAACACCGTATTGTGTTACGATGGTTACCTAACGCCTAACAACCCCAATAACAACCACCACTGCATTGGTGCCAGTTATGACAGAAACAACATCGATACCTTATTCGATGCCGGTGCTCAGCAAGATAATGTCGATAAATTAAGAACCTGCATTCCAGATCAAGATTGGCCAAAAGAGGCAGATGGAAGTAGTGGCGAATCACGACAAGGTATTCGTTGTGTAAGCCGAGATCACTTACCCTTTGTCGGCAATGTTGGCGATACAGAAGCTATCGCAAGCGAGTATCAAAATCTACAGTCCGTAAAAGCTGACCAAGCTGCCCAGTTACCGGTTCAGCCTAACTTGTTCTGCTTTTTGGGCTTAGGTTCGAGAGGACTCAGTTCCGCTCCACTACTTGCAGAAGTTCTTGCCTCACAAATATGTGGTGAACCACTTCCGTTACCATTGGACATACTAGAAGCGCTTGAACCAAGCAGAATGTGGACCCGGAAACTACGAAAGGGTAAGCAAGTAAGCTGGTGATGCAACACCATATTTAGAACGGGGCAGCGGGTTGCAAAAAGGACACATGGAAACATGTGCCCTTTTAAATTATGAACTTCTAAATTTAAAAGCTAGCCAACTTCTTTAAGCAGCGTATGCCAAAGTTCATTGACGATAGTGCGATCGGTTGGGTTCAGCTCAGAGCGAGCATCTTCTAGGCTTTGTTCGATACGCTCGATCAACACCGAAATTTCGCTGATGCCTTCATCCTCACACGATGCAGCTGATAGTGAAATATGACCGCGTAAATAGCCACCAGCAAACAGCTCGTCGTCAGAGGCGCTGGCAATTCTATTGTCAATCAAGGTCAACATGTTCTCTTCAAAATCTATTATCATGGTTTACTTCACTATAAATTGTTCGATTGCCAATGGTGGCACTTGATAAAAACGTCTCAGGGTATCGCTGAGTAACTGCATCCGCGCAGACAACCCGTTAGCAAGAATAACCAGAACTTCGTGATGAACTTGGGTCATAAAGGCTAACCGATCTGGCTCAAAATCGCCATTGAGGTTATCGCAGCTCACTGTGAACGGAAAACCCGCACTCATAGAGAGAATCCATTCATAAGCCTGTGGCCTCACTTCAACTTGTTCAAAGGCTTTTTGAGTCGTTTCGGTTCGACCGTCAGGCTCATACCAATAGCCAAAATCTTCCAACAAACGTCTTTCTGGTCCCGCCACCATCCAGTGCGCGATTTCATGTAACGCTGAAGCATAGTAACCATGTGCAAAGATGATGCGATGGTAATTAGTCTCTTCATCAACGGGTAAATAAACAGGTTCATCGTCGCCACAAATGAGCCGGGTATTAAAATCGACGAAAAAGGCGCTATCAAATAAATCGATAAGATCGGAGATGTTGTGCTGTGGCATGGAAAAAGAACTGCGAAAAAGCGAATTTCGATGTCATTGTCTCGAAAAATCAGCAAGAGGTAAATGCCCCACCAAGTGATGAGGCATATCAGTGACTAAATCTTTGGTGTTTCAGTCACCACACCGTGGTTTTGACCGCGATGGCGCAGTAGATGATCCATCACCACGATTGCCAACATTGCTTCAGCGATCGGAACCGCGCGGATACCAACACAAGGATCATGACGGCCTTTAGTAATCAGCTCGGTTTTTTCACCTTGTCTGTCAATGGTTTCACCAGGGACGGTAATACTGGACGTCGGCTTGAGAGCAATATTAGCAACAATATCTTGCCCCGTTGAAATACCCCCCAATACCCCACCTGAATGGTTACTAGTAAATCCATCGGGCGTTAGGCTATCTCGGTGTTCACTGCCGCGCTGAGAAACCACGTCAAAGCCATCGCCGATTTCCACACCTTTAACTGCGTTAATGCTCATCAAAGCATGGGCAATGTCAGCGTCTAAGCGATCAAAGACTGGCTCTCCCAATCCTACTGGGACTTTTGTCGCCACAACTTGGATTTTTGCACCAATCGAATCACCTTCTTTTTTGAGCCCGCGAATCAGTTCATCAAAAGCTTCTAGTTTGTCGACATCAGGACAGAAAAACGGATTGTTTTCAATTTCGTTCCAGTCCACTTTATCAATAGATACGTCGCCCATTTGCGACAAGTAAGCACGAACTTCGATGCCAAATTCTTGTTTGAGGTATTTCTTAGCTATCGCACCTGCTGCAACGCGCATTGCTGTCTCACGTGCGGATGAACGACCGCCTCCACGATAATCGCGCACTCCATACTTTTGATGGTAGGTATAGTCTGCGTGCCCAGGACGAAATTTGTCTTTGATGTCTGAGTAGTCTTTCGAACGCTGGTCGGTGTTTTCAATAAGCAAGCCAATAGAAGTCCCTGTGGTTTGCCCTTCAAATACGCCAGATAAAATCTTAACTTGGTCAGGTTCACGACGCTGCGTAGTATAACGAGACGTGCCAGGACGACGACGGTCTAAATCCGTTTGTAAATCTTCTTCGCTTATCGTTAAACCCGGTGGGCAACCATCTACGATACATCCAAGCGCCAAACCATGACTTTCTCCAAAAGTCGTGACTCGAAAGTGTTGTCCTATGCTATTTCCTGCCATGTTTTCCTCAAATTTGCTGCGTGGTTATCCGTAACTTGCAGCCAACAATTGTTAGTATTTTCATACTCGCTTGATTAACAATCGATGTAAAGCCCAAAAAGGGAAATTTTCATCGTGGAAATCCGTCTTTCAAATACAAAAAAGCCAAGCTCAGAGCTTGGCTTATACGAGTTAAAAAACCAACAAGTCAGATTTAGTCTTTGTAAAGCGCAAACTCTTCAGCGCATTCAACAAGCTGATCGCGAGTCATCATAAATACGCCGTGACCGCCGTGCTCAAACTCAATCCAAGTAAATGGAATGTTTGGGTATTGCTCCATCATGTGCACCATGGAGTTGCCAACCTCACAAATCAAAATACCGTTGTCAGTCAAAAAGTCTGGCGCATTCGCAAGGATGCGTCGAACCAACTTCAAGCCATCACTACCCGCTGCTAAACCAAGTTCCGGCTCGTGAGTGAATTCATCAGGTAATGTGCTCATGTCTTCTTCGTCCACATACGGTGGATTAGTCACGATAACGTTGTATTTGTCTTTGGTTAAATCCCTAAACAAGTCAGAACGAATTGGGAATACTTGTTGTTCTAGTCCGTGATCTTGGACATTTTGCTCAGTGACTTCCAACGCATCGGCAGAAATATCGATAGCATCCACTTCCGCATCTGGAAAAGCGTGAGCACACGCAATAGCAATACAGCCACTGCCAGTACACATATCCATAATGCGCGTTGGCTCTTCCACCAACCAAGGAGCAAAATGGCTTTGAATTAATTCACCAATTGGAGAACGCGGAACTAACACACGTTCATCAACATAGAATTCCAATCCACAAAACCAAGCTTTGTTGATAAGATAAGCAGTCGGAGTTCGCTCATTGATGCGCTTCACCACTCGTTCTACAACACGTAGACGCTCACTACTGGTTAATCGCGAGTTGAGAACATGAGAAGGCACATCGATAGGCAGGTATAAGGTCGGCAAAACTAATTGCAGCGCTTCATCCCAAGCATTGTCGGTTCCGTGACCATAAAACAAGTTAGCTGCGTTAAATCGACTCACTGTCCAGCGAATCATGTCCTGTAAGGTATGAAGCTCAGAAACCGCTTCATCCACAAAAATCTTATCCAAATTTGCCTCCGAAAAACGCTACAATGTCGCCAGAAGTTATAGTTCACGAAATACAATCAAGTTATGAGCCACGATGATAAGGACTCAGAAGACGAGTTCGCGCTCTTCCGCGATGCGATGCAGGGCGTAAAAAAGTTGCAACAGGATACCATAATCCAGCGACCAAAAAGAAACATCAGCAAACAGTTTAGTCAACTCAAGGAGCGAGACGGGTTAGACAACGAATTTTATTTTTCCGACGAGTTCGTCCCGCTCCTCAATGAACAAGGCCCTACTCGCTATTCACGTGATGATGTTTCCCAATATGAAGTGAAACGGCTGAGACGCGGTGTGTACGTGCCTGATGTCTTTCTCGATATGCACGGCATGACGCAAAAGGAAGCCAAACGAGAGCTTGGGGCAATGATTGCTTATTGCGTCAAAAACAGCGTTAACTGCGCCTGTGTGCAACATGGTATTGGCAAACACATATTGAAACAAAAAGCGCCGCTCTGGCTTGCCCAACACCCTGATGTGATGGCGTTTCACCAAGCGCCACTGGAGTTTGGTGGTGACGGCGCATTACTAGTACTGCTCTCGATTCCAGAGAAATAGCGCTACTGACGTAAATCCGGTGGAATCGGCAATTGCGACGAATCAAGTTTAGGCCGTTGCCCTCCGCGTTTACGATATTGCTTAAGCTGAAATACGTAAGCCAGTACCTGAGCAACCGCGGTAAATAGGCCATCGGGGATTTCTTGTTCAAGTTCAGTCGAAAAGTACAAACTACGGGCCAAAGGTGGTGCAGGTACGATATAGATATCGTGTTCCCTTGCCACTTCTCGTATTTTTAGTGCCATGTGATCGGTACCTTTGGCAACCACGATTGGTGCTTTGTCTGTGGTTTGGTTGTACCTAAGCGCGACCGAGAAATGCTCAGGGTTAGTAACAATAACATCTGCAGAAGGGACTTCAGCCATCATCCGACGTTGGGCGGCTTCTCTTTGCAGCATTCGAATCCGACCTTTCACCTCAGGCTTACCCTCGGTTTCTTTGTATTCGTCTTTGACTTCTTGCTTGGTCATTTTCAATTGTTCGGCGTGCTGCCAAATCTGAAACGGAATATCGATGGCGACCACTATCAACAAGGTACAACTGATAAGCAAAATAAAATTGAGCAAGATATCTAGCGCGTGGAAAATGTTCTGCGGATACACATCCATACTCAATTGAAAGAGATCTTCTTTGGCCGCTTCAATGAGGTAAAACGCAGTTCCCGATACCAATACGACTTTTAAAATTGATTTCAGCAGCTCGACCCAACTCTGCATGCCGACCATGCGTTTTAGGCCACTTAGCGGATTCATTTTCGACCACTTAGGTCTGGCAGCTTCCCACGAAAAACCTAAGCCTCCGACACCAGCCGCGCCAATAAAAGCCGCTACGAACAAGGTAATCAGCACCAGCATCAAAGGCCAAATTAGGCTGGAAGAACCTCCAAGGGCAATATCAACCAACTTGGCTTGATCAAAGATTTCTTCGCGACTTAACGAGAAAAGGCGAGACATCATGGCGAAAAGACTTCGAGCTAGGGTTTCTCCAAACATCATCAAAGAAACCGCGCCGATCACCAAAACCGATACCGATGCGAGTTCTTTCGATCTGGCCACCTGCCCCTTGTTACGTGCTTCTTGTAACCGTTTAGGGGTGGCCTGTTCGGTGCGTTCCTGACCGTCAGATTCAGCCATCCGCTCCTCCTAATCGACGACCAACAGCTAGGTCATTTCGTTTAGTGTTCAATGAGACTAACAATTGAGTCGGATAAAGCGACATACCTGTTGCTCTCCTTGTAACCAGAATAGCTCATAGTGATCGAACAATCCGGCGATGATATACCAGCACAGCAACAAGCCCACAATTAGCGCAAAGGCAAAACCCAAAGAGAAAATATTCAGCTGAGGTGCAGCTCGTGTCATCACACCAAACGACAGGTTGATCGTCAGCAAAGCAATAATGCCAGATAAAGACATACCTAACGCGACCTGAAACATGATTCCCAACCACAAGGCAAGCTCTCGGAAGTCGATGGCGTTTAATGACCCAGTACCAATTGGCAGTGAATGAAAACTCAGAACCACTAATTGAATCATTTTCAGATGGCCGTCAGTCGCCAAGAAAAACATGGTCGCGAGGAACATAAATAGCTGACCAAGCAAAGGAGTGTTTTGACCATTAGCTGGATCCACCATAGAGGCAAAACCCAAGCTCGATTGCATACCCAATATCTGACCCAAGATGATAAAGGTTTGAATCATAAACTGGGTCACAGTACCCATGGCAACCCCGATGATAATTTGTTCCAGAATCACCATAAAGCCTTGCAGTGACAAGAGTTCAATTTCTTGCGGAACGGCAGGAATAGCCGGCATTACTGCCAGTGTGATGGCGAGACCTAAGTACAATCGAATACGCGTAGACACAAAGCGCGCGCCCGTGACAGACATAACCATCAACATGGCGCCAATACGAATGTAGGGCCAAAAATAGTTAGCGATCCAATCTAAAATGACGCTGGCGGGATATTCCATAACACCACTTAATACAGTACTTGCGGTAAGCGCTCTACCATGGAGATGAAATACTCAGTCAGCAAGGTCGTCATCCAGTGCCCAAACAACATCAGTGCCAACAGCGTGATAATCAAACGGGGTAAAAAACTTAACGTTTGCTCGTTAATTGAGGTGGCTGCTTGGAAAATTGCGACAATCAAACCGACCAAAAGACTGGGAATGATCGCTGCACACACCATGATCAAAACTATCCAAAGGGCTTCTCTGAACAGTTCGACAAATAACTCAGGAGTCATGGTGTCACCTCTCGCTAAACCGCAAAACTACCGGCCAAAGTGGCGAGGATTAAGTTCCAACCATCCACCAGCACAAATAGCATGAGTTTAAATGGCAGCGATACGATCATGGGCGACAACATCATCATACCCATGGCCATCAATACCGAGGCCACAACCAGGTCAATAATCAAAAATGGCAGGAACAACATAAAGCCAATTTGGAAAGCTGTTTTTAGCTCAGAAGTAATAAATGCCGGGATCAACACCGCCATCGACACATCTTCAGGATTAGTCACTTCCGCTCCGGCAATATTGACGAAGGTTTCCAAATCTTTGACGCGAGTCTGTTTGAGCATAAAGTCTTTCATGGGGCCTTGCGCCAAGTCGAATGCCTGACGCGCGCTTATTTGCTCATTGATGTAGGGCTGAACAGCAATATCGTTTATCTTGCTAAATACCGGAGACATGATGAAAAACGTCAAGAACAGGGCAATACCGATAATGACCTGATTGGACGGCGTTTGTTGCAAGCCCATCGCCTGACGCAGTATCGACATCACCACCACAATCCGGGTAAACGACGTCATCAATATAACCATGGCCGGCAAAAAACCGAGCATGGTCATAAGCGCTAATACTTGCAAATTGATTGAATAGTCTTCACCACCATTGGGGTTAGTGGTCACGGTTAGTGCTGGGATACCGCCGGAACTGCCAACAACGGTCCCAGTCGCGATAGTGCGGGCATTTTGAGTTTCGGAAACTAGCGCACTAGCGGTTACCGAATCGCCCGCCGCCAGATTATCTGGAAGTTCGGTTGCTAACTCTTGAGCATACGCTGACGTCAGGCTGAACAACGCCAATGACGTTAGGATAAAGAGTCGAAAAAACAGTCCGTTATTTTTCATTTTTTTTCATAAAGTTAGCAAGTTGAGACGCAAATGGCGTCGCGAGTGGCGCATCTTCTGGTAAAGGTTTATCGAGCTTTGAAATCAGATTGATTGATTGACTGGTGACACCAACCAAAAATTGCTCATCACCGGCTTTCACCACCATGATTCTTTCACGTGTGCCAACCGGGATCTGCTTGACCACAGACAAGCCTTTTTGATTAACCATAGTCGGAATTCGCATGCGCTTGAGGAGCCAAGCAAAACACAAAATAATGACGATAACGAACAAAAGCGACCCAAAGGTGGTCGCTAAATCTAGGTTCGGCGTTGTGGTCGCAGCTTGTAACGGAACACTGGTAACAAGCAGCAGAAAAATACCCAAACGCAACATAGGTTACCTAAGCTTTTTAATACGTTCGGTTTGACTGATTACGTCGGTCAAACGAATACCAAACTTGTCATTGACCACAACCACTTCGCCGTGTGCGATCAAGGTTCCGTTGACCAATACATCGAGCGATTCACCCGCCAGTCTCTCGAGCTCAACCACTGAGCCTTGGTTTAATTGCAGCAAGTTACGAATACTGATTTGAGAACGCCCAACTTCCATGGAAATGGTCACAGGAATATCTAAAATCGTATCCAGCTTGCGTCTTTCATCTTCAGAAATTGGTGACGAGGTGTCTTCCAACTCGTCCAATTGCGCTGCCATGACTTCATCAACGTCTACTTCAGGCGCATCTGGGTCCTCGCCGAGTGCTGCGGCCCATTCGTCAGCTAGTTTCTGGTCGTCACTTGGTTCCATTCTTTACCACCTCTACACAAAACAGTTTGTGTGTATTGATTTATTGTATTTATCGACTTATCACAAGTGATAATTGGCTTAATCTTCAATTTCTTCCGGTTCTTCGTCTTCGAGCTCAGAAATAACATCTTTACCCAAGAAAGCGATATCGGTTTTCACTACATCAGGGCGCTTAATTTCTTCCGATACCTGCACCGCGAGTTTTTCGCTCGTCCGACCCATTTTAACTCGGTAGGTCGGTAAATCTTCGATGTACATTAATGCGTGTTCAGGCATTTCGATTGGGATAATGTCACCGGGTTGAAGCTCCATTAGATCACGCAGCGAGATATCATGCTCAAGTAAGTTAACCCGGAAGTTAACCGGTACATCCATGATTTCTTCTCTAAGTGCTGTGCTCCAACGAACGTCGGTTTCCATCTTGTCAGACTGAACACCCGCATCCAAGAGCTCACGAATTGGCTCAACCATGGAGTACGGCATAACCACGTGGAAATCACCGCCACCACCATCTACTTCAATGTGGAAAGAGCTGACGACGATAACTTCGGTTGGGCTAACAATGTTTGCCATGCTCGGGTTAACTTCTGAGTCAAGATATTCAAACTCAACCCCCATGACTGGCGACCAAGCTTCTTTGTAATCCTCGAACACTATCTTAAGCAGAAGTTGAACGATACGGCGTTCGGTCGGGGTAAACTCTCGCCCCTCTATTCGCGCGTGATAACGTCCATCACCACCAAAGAAGTTCTCTACCAAGATAAAGACCAGTCTGGCTTCCATAGTGATCAAAGCCGTTCCTTTTAACGGTCTGAATCGCACCATATTCAAACTGGTTGGTACATAAAGCGTGTTTTGATATTCACCAAACTTCATCATCTGAACGCCGTTGATCGACACTTCTGCCGTTTTTCTCAACATGTTGAACAGACTAATGCGCATATGACGGGCAAAACGCTCGTTTATCAATTCGAGCGTTGGCATCCGACCACGAACTATGCGGTCTTGCGAGGAGAAATCAAAGTCGACCGTATCGGGGCTGTCTTCAACCTGTTCGTCTACCTCATCGACATCATCCACTCCATGGAGTAGCGCATCAATTTCGTCTTGGCTTAATAAATCGGTCACGATAACCCTTATTGAATTACAAAGTCGGTGAACAGTACCCGTTCAATAACCGGTTGTCCCACCGCGCGGTTCATACTGGCTTTGATGTCAGCAGTTGCCTTATCTCTTAGTTCAACTCGACCATTAGCCGTTCTGAGCTGCTCAACAGTCGCAGAGGCAAAAGTGCCAAGTAGTGAACTCTCTACCAATGGAGAGTGGTAGCGCGCTAGATTTTCGTTTTCGCTACCGCGAACCATTAACTGCACTTTTATCTGCACTAATCGATCGCGCTTGTCTCCTGTTACATTAAAAATAAATGGCTGAGGAATATTGACGTAAGCAACGGGTTCAGTCTCGGCAACCATTTCTTGCTGCTCTGCACTTTCTTGGCTTTCTTCACCACTTGAACCCAACAAGAAAAACGCCGCACCACCACCGCCCGCAATTAATACCACTGCCGCGATGATAATAATCAGTAGTTTACTTTTGCCTTTCGGCGCATCCTGTTGTTCTTGTTCTTCTCCGGCCATAACCGCCTCTGTTAACAGTTCTTTTTTTCAAGTTTAAGCGTAATAACTGATTCCATCACGCTTTGAAAGCACATTCAAATCAAGATTGATGTCTGGTTCAAGGTTTTCTGCGTTTGTCGCTAGCGAACTGTTGTTTCCTTGACCAGAACCGTCTTGTTCGGCGGCATATTGACCACTCTGTCTACCTTGATTTTGTTGCTGTACCGAACTTTCGTTCATTTGAATGCCTTGTTGAGAAAGCATCTCCCTCAATCTTGGCATGGCTTGTTCCACCACATCTCGAGCTTGTTGGTTAGCTACAACAAAATGCACGCTGGTGCCGTCTGCACCTATGTTCATTCTGATCTGCAAACGTCCGAGTTCTGGTGGATCTAAGCGAATATCAATATTTTTGAGATTTTTTGACAGCATCATCTGAACGCGCTCGGCAAGTTGCTCACCGGCCATATCCCGCGACAGTTGCAAGGGTGGCTGAGCATTATCAACTCGGCCTGCCTGATTGATATTACTTAACCCTTGTTGGCCCGCGACTTGAGATAATTGCTGAGCAAACTGTGATTCAGACGCTTGGCCTTGAGAGCTTGTGGCGTTGATTTCACTTTTCGCTATTTTTCCAGCAAATTTGCCAGCCATTAACGCTTTCGAAGCCAACTGATTATCAACTGCTACATTCACCGCTGGTGCGATTTGCGCAGCTTGGGTACTCAGCATGGCCGCATCAATAGGCGACTGAACCAGACTCGCTGAATTGCTTACATTGAGCTGTATGTTTGACTGAAGCGGCGTGCTATTCGTTTGCAAAGCTTGTTGAACAGATTGAGCCATTGATGAGTTTGCACCGCGCAGCTTTTGAAGTTCAGCATCATTCATAGCTTCTGTCATTTCGACGGGAATACCATTCAGTGACGCCGAGCTCGGTAAATTGCTTGACATCTGATTGGTTTGTGCCATTGTCGGCTGTATCGAGCCAGATGACACTAGATTGTTAACTGGTTCACCGCCAGAGCCGCCCACCAATGTGCTGCCAGTCAAATTATTTGCCTGCTGAGCAACAGTAAGATTAAGCTGCTTGTCTCGGACAACGGCTGCAACCAAAGCCTGATCACGCTCTGCTAGTTGAGCGATGTCAGTGATCTCACCCATTTGCATCTGAGTTAACAGTGCCTCACCTCGAACCAACTCTTCAGCTGACAACACAACGGGAACATCAGCAACACTAGCTGAAGGGATAGAATGCGAAGAATGACTTTGCTCTGTATGTTGAGCATTCTCAACAAAGCGTTTTACTGACTCCGGTAGCTGTTCGAGAGCCTTTTCTTCTTCAGACAATGTACGTGTTTCAGCCAGTAATTCAGCCGCATTTACTTTTTGCTGGATCTCATCATTCATCGTTTCAGACGGTAATCGTTGGTAAGACTCGCTGAGCAACGCCTCAGAGTTATTGCCTAAATCCGATAATTTTGCGTTCTCTGATGTTTGATTCAAAGAACCGTCGGAGGCTCCAATTTCCTTAGCCAGATTAGAGGTATTAGTCTGTTGCGAAATGAGAGTGTCGCTATTTGACTCTGGCAAAACCTTGCCGCCTTTGTCGGTCAATGCATCGCTAGATTGTTGTAGGCGTTTTAGAACCTGTTCGTTTTCTTCGACTATATTTTTTGCCTGGGCTGGCTTGGCTTGAGATTCAGAATCAGTATTAACACCTTGATTAACTCTCGTCAGCTCGGAATTTGGCTGCTCGCTCGCTTTATGGCTTGCACTGGCACTCTTGTCTTCCTGAGTGCTCACCACATGCTTAGTGTCAGAGTCTTGGCTAACCTTTTCTCCGTTTTCAGTTAGCTTTGATTGCAGCTCAGCTTCGGATGACGAACTGGCTAGTTTGCCTAATTCAGCCTCTTCCTCTACTTTAACTAACTTAGTGTCAGCGCCTGATTCACTTTCACCGTCCTCAACAACTTTACCATCGACAGTTTTTTCGTCGGTGCCTTCTTGGGTCGCGTTTGCCTTTGTCTCGCTTACTTCAGATGACCCGGCTTCAGATTCTCCAGCATCAGAGCTAGATTCACCTTTAATCAGCGCGGTCAGTTTAGAGAAAAAACCTTCTTCAGAATTAGACTCTGATTCTTTGCCGTCTACCGGCGAGTTTGATTGACTCGTTTTAACTGAATCTGACGATGATAATAAGTTGATATTCATAGGGTTACTCTCAAATAGGGTTGGAGCGATACAACCTGCCCACACAGGGCTTGAGTAATAACTGCAATAACTGCGCCAGTTACGTTAAACCAATCTTGGTTCTTGAAAATTGCAGGCTTGCAAACTCATCCATTAGCTTTTGATCTTTTTTAGCCTCGAGTTGAGCTTTTTCGTTTTGACGTTTTTCAATCAACCATTCATAGGAACGCTTGTCTTTGCGGGCTGCGAGCCAGTTTTGCTCACATTGATTAACTTGGTCGACAAAGTGACCTTCCGCCTGCTTCTGCTTGGCTAAGGTTTCATCAAGCGAAGTAAGGAAGCGATTGAGATGAGCGTATTGACTGGCAGTTAATCCGGATTGACCACGAGCCACCAGCTGTTCACAATAATCAAGACGATACTTTTCGATTTGAGCCAACTGTTGGTAATAGTTTTCCAGTTCACTGCGCGCCGCACCCAAAGCCAATACCGCTTTGTGCTCTCTATCTTGAGCCTGTTCCACTAAGAACTCGAGCGCGTTTTCCATAACCGTTAACCTTCACCCTGCAGCATGCCAGATAACATGTTGACGCACATAGCATAAGGCACACTTTCTTTCATGCCCTGTTGTAGGTATTGGTCCAACTTAGGTTTCAATGTGAAAGCAGCATCGATTGCCGGATCACTACCTGGTTTATAGGCACCGATAGACACCAAATCTTGATTTTTGCGACATGTTGATAGTACCTGTCTCACCGCTTTCGACATCATGACATGTTCGTCAGAAGTCACTTGAGGCATGACGCGGCTCACCGATTTTTCAACATCGATGGCTGGATAATGTCCCGCATCTGCCATTTCACGTGATAGCACAATATGACCATCGAGAATTGCTCGCGACGCATCTGCAATTGGGTCTTGTAAATCATCGCCTTCGGTCAACACGGTAAAAAACGCCGTTATAGAACCTTGGTTTTGATCACCGTTACCAGCTCGCTCGACCAAGGCTGGCAACTTTGCAAACACCGAAGGTGGATAACCTTTAGTCGCTGGCGGTTCACCTACTGAAAGGGCAATTTCACGTTGAGCTTGTGCAAATCGCGTCAGCGAATCCATTAGAAGCAAAACATCTAACCCTTGGTCTCGAAAATATTCTGCGACGGCCAACGCGGTTTGACAGCCTTTGAGTCGCATCAGAGGTGATGAATCAGCAGGGGCCGCCACCACTACCGAGCGCTGACGACCATCTTCACCCAGGATTTCTTCAATAAATTCTTTAACTTCTCGGCCACGCTCACCGATTAAACCAACGACTACCACTTGAGCAGTGGTACCGCGCGTCATCATACCCAAAGTGACCGATTTACCGACACCGGAGCCGGCAAACAGACCGATACGCTGCCCTTTGCCAACTGTCAATAATCCGTTGATGGCTTTGATACCCACATCCAAGGGCTCGGAGATAGGTTTACGGCTCAAAGGGTTAATGGCTTGACCAGTAAATGCCGCTTTATTTTCGGTATAAATCGGGCCCAAACCATCAATAGGATTGCCGACGCCATCGATAACACGACCCAGCAATTCCATTCCTACCGACAGCCCCGCTTCACCGGCGATCGGTGTAACTTTGGCTCCGGGAAGCACGCCTGTGATTTGCTCACTTGGCATCAGAAATAAACTTTCTCCCGAGAAACCAACCACCTCAGCTTCCATATCACCTTGCATGGTTTCAACTCGGCACAGGCTACCTATTGGTGCGCGACACCCGGTCGCCTCAAGTGTTAGGCCCACAACGCGAACCAACCTTCCCGAAGCCACTGGCCTTGAGCCATGACCTTGCGTTTTGTACTGTTCGAGGCGATCAGCAAGCGCTAGCATTACAGACTTCCTTGATGACGATTTACACCAGTGAAACTTTGAATAACACTGCGAATACGATCTTCCATACGATAGCTCACGCTGGACTCTCCCGCTTCAATTTGGACGTCACCACGACCTAACGCAGGCTCGGATACCAGCGTCCAGTTTCTGAAGTTGAGTTCTTGGTCGCCATACGCTTGTTTCACAATGTCGACATCTTCCGGGTTGAGTTTGAGGGTGATCTGATGGCCCGCAATCGGCAGAGATTCCGCTGATTGCTTAATTGTATCGAGAATAATTTGCGGATTGGTTTGTACTTCGACGTGAACGACTTCTTTCACCAAACAAAGCACCATATCCACTAACTGCTTTTCAACCTGAGCGTTCATTAACTCAAGCGGTTGAGCGAATTGATTAGCAAGCTCGACAAAGGTTTTCACGTGCTCTTGAATCACTTCCTCACCAGCGGTCAGCCCTTCTTCTTTACCGGTTTCTCGGCCTTCTTGCAGGCCTTCTTCAAGTCCTTGTTGCTTGCCTTTTTCGTAACCTTGTTTGAAGCCAGCTTCTTGACCTTGCAACATGCCCTCTTGATAGGCTTGTTGGCGAACTTGCTCTATTTCTTCAGCGGTTGGCGGCTTGGGTTCCTCAGGTTCAGGCTCTTCGATACTCGGCATCCAGCTTGGGTCATAGTTCATCGCCGTTTCTTGAGCTTGTTCTTGGCCAGCGTACTTTGGCAACCCCCATTTGGTTGCTTGCTCGGCTTGTTCACCTTCAAGTCTTAGAAAACCGCGTTTTCTGTCCACAGAACCTCCCCCTTGTTACTGCTATTTACCGGAAAATTGATTCACTTAACGACGGTTTACAAGAACTCGTCCGCGCCACCAGACAACATGATTTCGCCGTTGTCTGCCATACGTCGAGCAATCGCCAAGATTTCTTTCTGAGCCGCTTCCACATCGGATACCTTGATAGGTGGCATGGCTTCAAGATCATCGCGCATCATATCAGCAGCACGTTTCGACATGTTCTTGAAGATTTTCTCTTGTAGGGCGTCATCTGCACCTTTAAGCGCACGCTGTAGAACATCTTGTGGAACATCTCTAAGCAGCTTCTGAATACCTTGATCGTCGACTTCGGCCAAGTTCTCAAACACAAACATAAGGTCTTGGATTTGCGTCGCCATATCTTCGTCTTGATCGCGCATCTGCTCCATCAAGATGCCTTCGATGTTGTTGTCCATGTAGTTCATGATCTCTGCCGCTGCCTTCAGGCCGCCAATTTTGGCTGCTTGCGCGCCCGCTTGACCTGCGAACTGCTTCTCCATGATTTCGTTCAGCTCTGCCAATGCCGATGGTTGAACTTCTTCCAAATTGGCAATACGCATCATTAAATCGAGACGGTCGCGTTCGGCAAACTGCGACAAAATTTCCGCTGACTGGTCCGGCTCCAAATAGGACAAAACAATGGTCTGAATCTGAGGGTGTTCATTGATGATGATGCTGGCCACTTGTCTTGGGTCCATCCATTTCAATGAATCCAAACCTTTCGAGCCGGTACCCAACAAGATTTGGTCAACCAAGTTGTTCGCTTTGTCTTCACCCAATGCCGCAACCAAGGCATTACGCATGAAGTCTTCACTGCCCATACCGATGTTGGTATATTTCTGAATGTCTTCTAAGAACGCGCGGTGCACCGCACCTACTTTGTCTTGGCTAAGGTCAGTGGCGCGTGCCATAGCACTACCCACACGTTGCACTTGTTTGGGTTCAAGATGGCGGATAATCCCGGCTGCATCTTCTTCATTCAGACTGAGCAAAAGAATGGCGGCCTTTTCCTCGCCGGCAATCATGTTGATGTCAAAAGTCGACTCAGCTAGTTCGCCACCATTTTCTTCATTTTGAGGTACGATGTCGTTTGCCATTATTCTTCCACCATCCAATTTTTCACAACTTGAGCGGCCAACTCAGGTTCATTCGCAACCAAGGCTCTCACCGCTTTTAGTACGTCTTCATCTTTGTGAAGGTTTGGTAGATCTATGGTAGACCCAAATTCAAACAGTTCGCCACCATCAATGTCTGAGCCAATTAGGCTGGTTTCGCCGTCGGCACCAATTGGCAATCCATCCGGTCCGTATAGGCCGTCATCGTCATCCGAAGCAGGGTTGAGCAGTTTCTTAAGCGCAGGACGAACCAATACAATAACCACGATGATGATAACCAACGCACTCGCAAACCAGCGTACCCAGTCGTTGAAGTTCGGGTGCTCCCAAATTGGAGCATCTACCGCCACTTCCATTTCAGGTTCGGCAAATTGCATCGACAATACATTCAGTAAGTCACCACGTCCTTCACTAAAGCCAACCGCACCGACTAAAAGTTGGCGGATGGCGTTCAGCTCAGAATCAGTTAACGCCTGATAAGTGGTTTCACCGGTTTCAGCATTGGTCATCGCTTTATTTTTGACTGCCACAGCAACAGTTTGACGCGCGACGACTCCGGTCTGACGACGTTCGTGTGAGATGGTGGTATCAAGCTCAAAGTTACGAGTCGCTTCTTTGTGGACTGAACCTTGCCCCAACAAAGAACCATCTTTCATCTGCGCTACATCTTGCGGAATCGACGCATCTGCAGGAGGCTGATTGCTCAATGCGCCCGGCACGCCCGCAACCACGTTACTGTTGTTGTAGTCTTCCAGCGTGTATTCGCTGCGAGTGGATGGAGTGTTAGGGTCAAACTGTTTACGAGTTTGCTCTACAGCGCTGAAATCCAGTTCGATATCCACTTGCGCGGTATAATTGCCCAAGCCCAAAACAGGAATCAATACAGAGTCAATTTTTTCGCGTAGCGCTTGTTCTTGCTTGCGCTCTAATTCATGTTCTTTGCGGCGCGCTGCCGATGCAGGATCTTGCGAACCTGAGCTCAACAATCGGCCATGTTGGTCGGTCACGGTAATTCGTGTTGGCTTCATTCCCGGAACCGCACTTGCCACCATATCGACAACCGAGTCCACTTCTTCTTGTTTGAGTGATGTGCCTGTTCTCAAGGTCAAAAATACCGAAGCAGAGGCTTCTTGATTGTGTCGTACAAATACACTTTGTTTGGGAAGCGCCAGCAATACTCGCGCCTTTCGAACTTGTTTCATCTGCTCGATGGCTTTAGAAAGCTGACGTTCACGACTGAGTTTTAAACGCTCTTGCTCTAAACGCTGAGAAACGCCAAACCCCATATCTTGTAGGAGGATTTCATCTCCGGGCTGGCGTTCGTTGTTTAATCCGGCACGCACCATATCGAGCTTTAAGCTATCAAATTCGCTTACCGGAACCAGTATGGTGTTGCCATCGAGTTTGTAATCTTGTTTTTGCTGGTCAAGATAATCCAATACGGGAATCAGCTCTTCAGTCTCATAAGCCCCAAGCGGTCTCATGTCAGGTTCTTTGACCCAAAAGAAAAGCATCACGATTAGCGCAACACAGATAGAAATGGAAAGCACCAAAACCACTTGACGCAGCAGGTCTAAATCACCCACCGCCATATCAAATTTACTGGAGCTTTTTTCACCTTCATCAGGATTTTGAACATCTGAGCTCAATTCCGTTGAGCTCATCATGGTATCTGGAGAGTCGCCACCGGCAACTGCAAGATCAGTCGATTGAGATTGTTCAGCCACGGGATTTACCTAACTTATACCGGCATATTCATCAGTTCTTTATAAGCTTCTACCAGCTTATTTCGAACCTGAATTGTCGCTTCGAAAGCCACACTCGATTTGTTTCGAGCAATCATTACATCGGATAGTGAGACGTTTTCATCACCGCGGTCAAAGCGCGTTTGCAGATCACTGGAAGATTTGGACAAGGCGTTGACGTTATTGATGGCTTTGTTCAGCATATTGCCGAAGTCCGCGCCGACTTGCTGGCCAGTCGCCGTAGGACGTGTATTTTGCGCATCAAACATCATGGCGCGCATTTCACTTTGAAAACCGTCAATTTTCATGGGTAACCTCTCTCGTCAACACTTTGACAAATCCTTGACTCTACTTGTAATAGAGCAATTTACGTGCCAGCAAAAAATGCTGATTTTGCGGTCAGTTACCCTGGAATTTCAATGCCTGCGTCGCGCATCTTAGCGAGTTTGTAACGCAGTGTGCGCGGACTGATACCGAGTTTTTCCGCCATTTCTTTGCGGCGACCTTGGCACTGTTGCAAGGTCTCCAAAATGATAGAGAACTCTTGATCTCTTAGCTCATTACCCAAGCCCGCACCGGATAGTCCATTGAGTGGACTGGCAGTAGCGCGCGCGACAGGTTCAATTGTTGGTTCTAAAGGCTCTGTGACAGCTTGGCTTGGACTTTCCCAATCACTAGTAGTAGGTGTTGTCATTCCATCATTCGACGAATGATTTTGTACCGCTGATTGCAAGCCACCAGCGTCTTGCCAATCAACACCTTCTAGCAGGATGTGATCGGATTGAATGGTGCCATTGTCACTCAGAATTAACGCGCGTTGCACAACATTGTCGAGCTCTCGCACATTACCTGGCCAAGGATACGCAACCAGCTTAGCCAGCGCACTCCCCTCAATTTTCGGCACGGGTAGTCCCAGCTTCTTGCAATGACGTTCAGCCAAGTGTGTGGCCAAGGGCGCGATATCGCCTTGGCGGTCTTTTAGTGCTGGCCAAACAATTGGGAATACATTGAGTCGGTAATATAAATCCTCACGGAAATTACCTTCTTGTACGTATTGTTTAAGATCGCGGTTACTGGTCGCCAGTACTCTTACGTCCAATTGAATGCTCTTGCGGCTGCCCAAGCGCTCGACTTCACGCTCTTGCAATACTCGCAGCAGTTTGGCTTGTAGGTTCAGGTCCATTTCACTGATCTCATCAAGTAAAATAGTGCCACCTTGTGCTTGCTCAAATTTACCCGGACAAGCTTGCACAGCGCCAGTAAACGCACCTTTTTCATAACCAAATAATGTCGCTTCCAGCATGTTATCTGGAATTGCGGCGCAGTTAATCGCAACAAAAGGGCCATCTTTGCGATTGGACGCGTTGTGAATGTAGCGCGACATGACTTCTTTACCCGAGCCACTAGGCCCTAACACCATTACGTTTGCATCGGTTTTGGCGACTTTGTCTGCCAAAGCTAGCAGCTGTAAGCTCTTTGCATCAGCGACGACGGCGTCACCATTGTCATCCGATTTAACCGGTGCATAGCGGCTGACCATGTTCAGTAATACTTCTGGCGCAAAGGGTTTGGCCATGTAATCGATAGCGCCGTCCTTCATAGCGGAAACAGCGTCTTCAATATTGGCGTAGGCGGTCATTAAAAGAACCGGCAAGTTCGGCCAATGCTGCTTGATGCTTCTTAACAATGCTAAGCCACCCATTCCGGCCATTTGCACGTCCGAAACCACAATATCGACAGGTTGGGTTTTCAGCTTTACTAGCGCATCTTCTGCACTATCAGCTTCTATCCATTCGTATCCGGCCAAAGCGAGCGTGTCTACTAACGCTTCACGTAGGCCTTCATCATCCTCTACGATTAAGACTTTGCTTTGTGCCATGTTTATTCTCCAGCTATTGATTCTGTTTCGTTGGGCAACTGTCGCTCCAACGGCAAGCATAAAGTGAAGCAGGCACCATCGCCTTCTTCAGAAAAGAGCTCTAATCGACCATCGTGTGCACGGCCAACCATCTGTACCACAGCCAAACCTAGACCGGTTCCTTGAGAACGTGTGGTAAAAAACGGCTCCATTATTTTGTTTTGAATATCTTTGGGAATTCCCGGACCGTTGTCTTGAACGGATATTTTTACTTCGCCATTCACGGTCCGGGCAAACACATCGATTTGCGCTTCTTTGCCGCAAATCTGAATTGCATTCATGATCAGGTTGCTCAGTGCTGACGCTATCGCGTTTGAGTTACCTAGCAGTTCGGTTTCAGGGTTTTCGACTTCGACTGCAAGGTCAACCTGGTTGTGTTTCACTGCTGTTTCCACCATGGGTGTCAACTCGGTAATCAACCCCTCAAGCGTAAACGGTTTGATCACTTTGTTGTCTCCACCTTTGGCAAACAACAGCATGTCATTGACTTGTTTTTCCAAATCATGCAGCCGGTCCATCAACTTAGACTGAAATCTATCTTTGGTTGAAGGCGGTAGATTGGGTGCAGCTAGATTTGAGGCATACAGCATGGCGGAAGACAAAGGCGTGCGTACTTGATGCGCCAGTGACGCTACCATTCGTCCCAATGAAGACAGACGCTGCAAATCACTAACACGCGACTGCAAAAGGCGAGTTTCAGTTAGGTCAGTGACTAATATCAGCTGACCAGTTGCGGAGGCCGATATCGCCAGCCGTACTTTGCGACCATTGATAAGGGAAATTTCGTGGCCATCATCTTCTCTCGGTGCAAATACTTGCTGAATGACGTTGAACCAGCGTTGTCCCACTAACTCTATTTCCAGTAGCTTTATCGCTTCCGGATTGGCTTCGCGAATCACACCTTGGGTGTCTAACAAAATCACTCCCGCTGGCATCACTTCAATAACCTGTTGGTATTGAGCTACTTGCTCTTCAAGAGTGCCAATCGGCGTATTTGCAATAGAAGTCGCTGCCTGCATGTCGAAATTCTGCCAATAAAACGATGATTTGACAGATGCAAAAAGTGAACCAGTTAATTTACTTTATTTAACAACAACTTAAGATAAAGACGTAAATTTGACGGGAATAAAATCAGCCAATTTTTGAAGATAAGATCAAAAACGGAGCCTACATTTGGCTCCGATATACTCACAATCTCAATCTTAGCGATTGAGATTGTACTTACGCATTTTCTCAACCAAGGTAGTACGTCGCATACCCAACATATCTGCTGCTCTTGCTACGACCCCTTCTTGCGCATCCAATGCTTGATTGATCATATTCACTTCCAACTCAGCTAGCAGCTCTTTTAAGTTTACCCCCTCTGGTGGAAGCGATTGAGGAGCAACATTTTCCTGATGCATCATATCAAGATCATTGACGTTGAAGTCCTCGGAGAAAAGGTCTTGTAGCACTTCTCTTTCTTGTTCTTCCACATCCATAACCGAATGATTTTCTGGATGAAATTCCGGAATGTCACTATAACGGTACTTGGTGGGCAAGTGGTTTACATCCACCAAAGCGTTTGGATACAAGATGATCATACGCTCGACCAGATTAGCCAACTCACGGACGTTGCCTGGCCAATCGTGTTCCGCCAGTGAGTTTATTGCTCTTGGAGTAAAGCAAATTGGCTGCGCACCTTCCGATTCCATACGAGTCATCAACTCTTGAATCAACAAAGGAATGTCATCTTTTCGCTCGCGCAGCGCGGGCATTTCAATCGGAAATACGTTTAGACGATAGTACAGATCTTCTCGGAACGACTGATCGCTGATCATGGTTTCTAAGTTGCGGTGTGTGGCCGCCACGACACGAACATCGACTTTAATCGTGGTGTTACCGCCCACGCGCTCAAAGGTACGTTCTTGCAATACACGTAATAGCTTAACTTGCATAGGCATTGGCATATCACCAATTTCGTCCAAGAAAAGTGTCCCACCTTGAGCCAATTCAAAGCGTCCCTTACGGGCGGTAATCGCTCCGGTAAACGCACCTTTCTCATGGCCGAACAACTCACTCTCTAGCAGATCAGCAGGAATAGCACCACAGTTGATCGGTACAAATGGACCTTTACTGCGTTCAGAATGGTAGTGAATATTCCTCGCCACGACTTCTTTACCCGTACCGGATTCACCCAAAATCAAGACATTGGCTTCAGTGCCCGCCACTTGCTCTATTAGATGCCTGACTTCTTTTACGCTGCGACTTTGCCCTACCAAGCTGCGAAACAGAGTATTTTTGCGAGCAGCGGAGATAACATTTAGGCTTTTATGGCCGAGAAACTCTTTGCAATGACGCAAGGCATCACTGAGTTGCGGGTAATTAAGCGGATACTCCAATTCACCTACATAATTTGTGCAGGTATCAAGAGAATAAGGATGCTTACCAGCGACCAACACGGGTATGTGACTGGCTAGACTGAGCTGAGAAACGAGTTGGCTAGGGATTTGGTTATCGTTGAACGAGCCCAAAATACAACCCGACCAATTGGTTTTCCAATTAATGGCTTCAATCTCATCGGAGCCTATGCATTCGCATTGTTCTCCAACAAATTCGAAAATGTTGCTCAAATTGATACGTGCTTGAGTATCGTCTTCAATAACAAGCAGTTTAGATAAGCCTTGCATAGGTGAGAATAAATGCCTTTTAAAAAACCAATGGCCCAATTTGCCTTCTGATATCACTGAAAAATCAAGTCACTCAGTGATATTACATCCTCACTAACTATAAGCAGCAGAAGGACGTTAGACAATTGACTATGTCAATTTTTTAACGATTAGCATTCCCGAAGGCCGCATTTAATGTGTTACAGACAAGGTCTATTCCCTGCCAAAACCAATTTGGTTTACAACTCATTGACCAAAAATCTAAGGGAATCAACCACGTTATTGGCTAGTATTCTATTTAATTATAAGCCGAAGGCAACTGGCACGTTGACGGATGTGAGCTTTTACCCAAACCTTGCGAGTGTAAGATAGGAGACCTTGAAGTTGGGCCCAGCCTGTTATAGGCCCACTTCATTTGCGGTTAAGTTGTGGTACTCGTTGGGAATCTGGTCCCACGCTGATTTTATTTCTCTAATAATATCAATAACATCATCAATAGGCTGTGCGGTATTTTCATGATTAGCTGTCGTGATTTGAGTGATCATAAACTCATACAATTGGTCTAGGTTCTGAGCAATCTCTCCACCTTCTTCCATCGACAAGCAACTGCGTAGGCTGATGATGATATCGAGCGCTTTGCCCAATCTTTCACCTTTCACAGCGACATTTCCTTGCTCCATGGCCGCTTTGCCTTGAATCAAACGTTCAATGGCACCAGCCATTAGCATCTGAACGATTTTATGCGGGGAGGCCGCACTTAGCTGGCTGTCAACGGAGACTTTTTTATAAGCCTGTAACGATCCGCGCATAACTAACCTCTTTATAAAAATTTCTTGTATTGTTGAACTGACTTTTTGCCGTATTGCAGCTTTCTCACTGATTGGGAAAGACCAGATGTCAGTTCACTCATTATTGCACATATAGCTTGAGTACGTTGAACGGCCTGTTGCCATTCGGCGTGTTTTGCCAGTTCTTTGTCAGTCGAAATCAGACCGAGCAAGCTTTGCAATATTTGTTCCCTTGTATCGACCAAACGCGCTAATTCTTTATCATCTGTCTCATCAGAATTGAGTATCACCTCAATTTCGTGATCTACATCACTTAAAAAATGGAGTTGTTCATCAAATGAATTAGCCAAGTGCATTCATCATGCTCGCTAACTGGGTTTGCATTTTACTGGTTGCATCCTGCATTGCCGTAAACTTGGCATGAGTACGTTTTTCTATGCTGTCGATACGGCGGTCCAAATTCGCCTGTTCATCGCCAAGACGGTACCTTTGCTCGACCAAACTATTTTCGCGAGTACGGATCGAACCCGTGACTCCGGTGAGGCTGTGGATAGCATCTTCCACCTTTTTGGCAAAGCCGTCGTTGCCACCAAAAAAGTCAGCTAGCTTATTGAAGTTGTTGTTTAACTGTTTGTCCAGCATGCTGTAGTTGATTTCCAGCGTACCTTGACGTGTGGTCGTGATACCAAACTCAGTCAAGGTTTTGAGCTCTTCAGGCGCGGGATCAATCGCGGTTGAAAACACCGACTTTAATCGAGAGTCAGCACTGCGTATGACGCTATCACCAGCTAGCGGCCCGGCAACACCAGTACGCGGGTCTACCGTTCCTAATTCTTGTGAAACTTGGTAAAACTGGTTGTACGCCATCACAAAGGTTTCAATGTCTTCTCGAACACCAGGACGGTCGTATTCAATTGCAATTTCTGCTGGAGGCTTGTTCTCTTCGTTTTTTCCTTGAAGAGTTAAATCGACACCTTCGATGGCGTCTTGGATAATGTTATTTTCACTCGCCAACTGAGCAACACCATCAAGTAACACTTTGGCATCTTGGCCTTCTTGCACCTGAATCATGCCGCGATAAGTATCAAACGCTTCTTGCGCTTTGCTCAGCTTCTCATAAGCATCATCCACACGATTTAAATACTCTTGTTCCGCTTTAGGAAGCAATGCTCGCTCTTGTTGCTGAGCTTGCTCTGGAGAAATTTCACCGCGCTGCAGCGCTTCGTTAATCGCGGCTTTCTGCTCGGCCAGTTTGTTGTCAATTACAGCTTGCTGTTCAGCACGCTTAGCTTCTAGTGCCTGTTGCGCCTCTTTTGGAGTAACATAGCTGTCTGTTAGCGTACCTGAAGCGGTTGGACTCCAACCCGGAATATCAGGGGCTTTTTCTTTGGCTTTTGCATCGAGCTCTGGCTCTGGTTCCCAATAAGAATCTAGTAAGGTACCAGAGGCAGTTTCTGTCCAGCCGGGGATTCTGTCTTCTGGTTTAAGAGCACTGGCCGCTTCTACCGCTGCTTGCGCTGCAGCGTTCGCAGCGGTATTGGTTAATTCTGTGCCCGCTTTTGCGAGATCAACGCTAGGGTCAGCCGTTTGCGCAGCCTTTACCGCGCCAGCCGCCATCTCAGCATCGACTTGTTTTGCCGCTTGGATATTACGCTCGGCAATCTTGTCGGCGACCTTCTGCTCTTCAGGATTCAGAGGTGCGATCAGATCTTGAGCAGCCGCGCGCGCCGCTTCGAGGTCGCGAACACGTTGTTCTAGCGTTTTGTATTCCAATTTTTTGAGATTATTGCTCGGCTGAGCATCGGCGAGTATCGAAACTTGGTTTTCTTCACCAGACAAAGTAGAGGCGACAATCATTCTTGGACCACGAGCATCATTGATGATAGACGCTCGAACACCCGGATTGTCTTTGTGTTCGTTTATACCACGAACAATATCTACTAGACGTGAATTGTCTTTCACCTCTAGGTTAAATTCTTGATCGCCTAATGCGATCTGCAACTTACCTTGGTCGAACTTAGCGTCCTTCGTAAATACGTCGGACGCTATTTTATGACTTTGTGCAAGCTGCAACACATCGATTGCATATCGACCAGCGATAGCTTCCGTTGTTGCGGTCGCGGCCACCACATTCTCATCGGTAGTTTGGACAGTTCGAGCGGCGAACGCTTTTTCCTGCCTAAAACTCGTCATGAGATCTTTCATGGTATCCAACGACTCTCTGAGTCGGCCATAGGCACTGATACTGGTATCAATTTTGATCTGCTCATTGTCAATACGTTGCTGCTTTGGGGCACGCTCCGCATCAACAATTTTGCTGACCATGGCATTGATATCCATGCCAGTGTTCATCCCTATCGGGCCAAAACTCATTAAATCACCTCAAAAATCATCACGATTAAACCTTAGCATCAACCAACCCCGAAGAATATCGGGCGGTTTGTTCTCTAAGGCGGCGCAGTATTTCTAACATCTCCTCATCAGGTATCTGGCGAATTATGTCACCAGTACTTGCCTCATAGATAGTCACCACGTCCCTTCCAGCTTCTTCATCCACTCGGAAGGACAACCCCGTATTGATGGAAGTTATAAACTCCTGCATATGTTCCATCATACGCTCTCGCTCAAGCTTATTAAGCTTTTCACGCTCTCTCGCCAATTCCATCGCTTGTTCAAGTTTAAGCGATTTTTTCGGCTTTTGGTCGACGTTGGTTACTTGGCTCCTCTCTATGTCAGGGGAGGTACGCTGAGCACCATCGTTTTCTGAAGCAAATTTAATGCCACTATTTGAGCCATAAGGCTGGACGTTCGATGTGTTAGATGGTATTTCCATAACAATCTCCCTTCCACCTTTTAGGTCAGCAACATAAACATTGCTTTATCAGTCGGGTTTTCAAAAACTCAACCAATCAACCTAATAAGCTTAGAGCCGCCGATGGTGATTGCTTCGCTTGCG
Organism: Vibrio sp. ABH4_348; assembly: GCF_056159765.1. NCBI lineage: Bacteria > Pseudomonadati > Pseudomonadota > Gammaproteobacteria > Vibrionales > Vibrionaceae > Vibrio > Vibrio sp. ABH4_348. The sequence continues at coordinate 2,076,449 of NZ_JBSWVW010000001.1, forward strand.
CCAAAACGGACGTACCGGCTTGCTGCAAAATCTGCGATTTTGTCATCTGCGTCGTTTCTTTAGCAAAATCCGTATCGCGAATTCGGCTTCTCGAAGCGTTTACGTTTTCGTTAATGTTATCCAAGTTACTGATCGCATGACCAAAGCGGTTTTGGAACGCACCTAATTCTGCGCGCTGACTATCTACCGCTTTTAACGCACCATCAATGACAGATATAGCCATTTGCGAACCAGCGACGGTCGAGACATCAATATCAGACACGGTTTTTTCTTGACCGTTACGCATATCAAGATGCTTAGCGATATTGCCATCAAAAGACAAATTGCCTTCCGAGCGTTCGCCATTGCGATACAGTAACAAACGACCTTCATCACTCACTGCAGCGTCAACTCTTGATGAGCCTTGATTAATACGATCCGCTACACCATGAATGCTGTCGCCTTCTTGCAAAGCAATGTTTTCTTCGCTGGTGTTACCTTCGTTATCGGTAAATTGAATAATGAATTCGTTGTCACCCTCACCGACAACCCAGTCATCATTTTTTGTGGTTTGAGCAGCAAAGCTTGGGAAGCCTAGCTCCTCAGCTAAACCACCTTCAACATGCACTTCACCTACGACATTTTTATTTGCCGCAAATAGTTGAAGCTGGCCTTCATCACCTACTGATGCTTTGATATCTGGGTTCTGACCATTGATGTATGTCGCCAATTCTTCAACATCATCGCCCGCTTTTGCGCTGATATTAACAACCTGCTCGTCACCATCAATGTTGGTGTAGGTGAATTTCAGGTCATTTTTACCATCGGTAACTTGCCAGTCAGGAGACTTACCACTAGCAGCACGGTAAGTATTACCACCCATTCCTGCAGTGTCAGAACGAACACTATTCATGGTTAGCGATACGGCTTCACCAGAACCGGCACCAATTTGGAAAGACTGGCTACCGTAAGTACCGTTAAGCAGCTTATTACCACCGAATGAAGTGGTCTCAGCAATTCGATTTAGCTCATCGTTCAATGCCGCAACTTCTTCTTGAATCGCGACACGTTCTGAACGGGAGTTAGAACCGTTTGAGGATTGCAACGCGAGGTCACGCATACGTTGCAAGATGTTGGTGGTTTCGTTCATTGCCCCTTCTGCAGTTTGGGCAATGGAAATACCATCATTGGCGTTTTTCACCGCAACATCCAAGCCACGGCTTTGCGCCGTTAATCGGTTAGATATTTGCAGCCCGGCTGCATCGTCCCGAGCACTGTTTATTTTGTACCCTGAAGACAAACGCTCCATCGACTTTTGCATACCGTCCGACGCACTATTTAAATAGCGCTGAGCGGTCATCGCCGACACGTTCGTGTTTACGTTTAGTGCCATATTCGATCTCCTTTGGCATTTAAGGCTGATGCATCGCCGTGTCTCTCACCTCACATTGACGCATCTCATTTCTCTCAATCTGTTAACGGCGATCGGCAAAATAGCTTTAGAAAAAAATCGCACTTTTTTAAAAAAAATTTCGATTGAGATATTTTTTGTGACCAACCTAACAAATATAGCGGGAGATCAATGCCCGTGCCGGAAACGAAAAAATCCAGCCGAAGCTGGATTTTTGTTAGTGCTTGAAGAAGCCTTGTGGATTAGCCAAGCAAACTTAGTGCTGAGTTTGGCGCTTGTTTTGCCTGTGCCAATACTGAACTTGAAGCTTGAGATAGAATTTGCGATTTTGTTAGTGCCGTCGTTTCCTTCGCAAAGTCGGTATCTTTAATTCGGCTCTTAGACGCATTCACGTTTTCGTTGATATTGTCTAAGTTACTGATCGCATGGCTGAATCGGTTTTGGAATGCACCCAGTTCTGCTCGGTGGCTATCTACGTGCTTTAACGCCGAGTCAATAATTGCCACCGATTCTTGTGCGCCACCGACACTCGTCACATCAATGGTATCCACCGTCACTTTAGTGCCTGCACCACCGATGTCTAAGTCTTTTGCTAACGCGCCATCAAACTTCATCGCACCGTTAACTTGGCTCTTATCAGCAAAAATTTGCAGTTGGCCTTTGTCATCAACTTTTGCTTCTACTGCAGTTGTTGCACCATTAATTGCTGCTGCCACATCTTGAATGCTGCTGCCGTCAGCCGCGTTGACATTCACAGTTTGCGCCGCACCCGTTGAATCAGTAAAACTCATGCTAATTGCGTTGTTGCCAGTTTGTACTGTCCAATCGTCGCCTTTTGCATTTTGAGCTTTGTAGTCTGCAAAACCAAGCTCTTTGGCTAGACCGCCTTCCAGTTTGATTTCGCCTTCTACTTTGTTGTTGCCAGCGAAAATTTGCAGTTTGCCATCTTCATTTACTGATGCTTTCACCATGTCATTTTGACCATTGATGTAAGTCGCCAGCTCTTCAATGTCATCACCCGCTTTAGCAGAAATCGAAATCTCGTGGTTAGTGCCATCAACTTCGGTTAGGCTGATTTTTAGATCGTTGTTGTCTGATGACACTGCCCAATCTTTATCTTGGCCATTCATCGCTTGGTAGCTCGCACCACCCATTTTTTCGTTATCGCTACGCATGTTGTTTAGCGTCAACATCACCGCTTCACCATTATCGGAACCGATTTGGAACGACTTGGTAGAGAAGGTACCGTTAAGTAGCTTGTTACCACCAAATGACGTGGTTTCTGCAATTCGGTTAAGCTCATCATTCAACGCTGTAATTTCTTCCTGAATCGCCACTCGCTCTGATTTAGAGTTTGAACCGTTAGCAGATTGCAATGACAAGTCACGCATACGTTGCAGGATGTTAGTCGTTTCGTTCATTGCCCCTTCAGCAGTTTGTGCAATTGAGATACCGTCATTTGCGTTGCGCACGGCGACGTCAAGACCGCGGCTTTGTACGTTCAAACGGTTAGAGATTTGTAAACCCGCTGCGTCGTCTTTTGCACTGTTGATTTTGAAACCAGAAGACAAACGCTCCATCGAACCTTGCTGAGCGTTAGTTGCACTGTTTAGGTAACGCTGAGCTGTCATCGCTGAAACATTGGTATTTACATTTACTGCCATGGTTAATTCTCCAAATGATTTTCCGTGGTGCGGCTTCCGACGTCTCGGAAAACCATATTTTCTCAAAGTTACTATCTATAACGACGTGGCTCGCGAAACCTTTAATTAAAAAATAGAGAAAATGTGTTTTTTTGGTCTTTAGAAGGGGTAATCGTGACTAAAGTGAGAAAAAGGCAATCTTTTTAAAAAAAGGAATAAAGTTTTTGCAAAGATTGCCGATATCTCGCAAAAGGTTATAAAACACACAAAATCATGAACCTAGTAGCTTAAGTGCTATATGAGGTTGGCGTTTTGCTTGCGCTAGGACCGAAGTACTAACTCTTTGCAAAATCTGCTGTTTCACCATTTGTGTGGTTTCTTTGGCGTAATCGCTGTCTTTTATTCGACTATTAGAAGCCGCGAGATTTTCATTGATATTTCCTAGGTTGCTGATCGCATGTTGGAAGCGATTCTGATAAGCCCCTAGCTCTGCTCTGTGGCTATCGACATACTTCATTGCAGTATCTAGTATGCTCACAGCTCGTTGAGCACCACCCACATTCGAAATATCAATCTCATTCACAGATTCATATACTGATTCAGATAACTGCAGTTGCTCAGATAGACTTCCACTAAACTCTATCGTTCCCGCAGTTTTCTCACCCGCCATAAAGATCTGTAATTGACCATCTTGATTCACCGATGCCGAGACCGCATCGGTTTGACCATTGATATAGGTGGCAACTTCCTCGATGTCATCGCCATGCTTGAGAGAAATATCAATCGTCTGTTCCTCACCACGAGAAGTCATATAACTCATGATAAGTTTGTTGTTTGCCTCATTTACCTGCCAATTAGGCGATGTTTTGATTTCTGAAACGTAACTAAATCCTCCCATTTTCAAGGAATCCGAACGCATGTTTCTCAGAGTCACTAACACGGCTTCACCTGAACTTGCTCCCATTTGAAAAGCAGCTTGTCCAAATGCGCCATTGAGTAATTTCCGACCACCAAAAGAAGTGGTTTCGGCTATTCGATTGACTTCATCGTTTAGTGCCGCCATTTCTTCTTGAAGCGCTCGTCTCTCAGCTTTGCTGTTTGAACCGTTAGCAGACTGCAGTGACAAATCCCTCATCCTTTGTAAAAGATTGGTGGTTTCGTTCATTGCCCCTTCTGCGGTTTGCATGATGGATATACCATCATTGGCGTTGCGCATTGCTACGTCTAAACCACGCATCTGTGTCTCTAGACGATTGGAAATCTGTAATCCGGCGGCATCATCTTTTGCGCTATTGATTCGATTTCCTGAAGATAGGCGTTCTAACGATTGCTGAAGCATGTCGGTCGCTTGACCAACATAACGTCCTGCGGTCATTGCAGAGACATTTGTATTGACGGTAACTGCCATACGCTTACTCGCTAAAACTACGACTTGACCCTATATCGGACAAAAATCACCCATCTTTAGCACAATCTGAGAGCTCGATTCAAAATAGTACTTTAGTTTATACAGGTAAGGTTCTGGATAATTAGAAGTTTTTCACTAATAGCGCCAAACAAGGAAGGTTAATAAATATGCTGATTTGACTAGCGTACAAATTCCGCTTTGAGTGCATCTCTGACGGTTTTGCTCTTATAAAGATAAATGATCACCCAAAGCAACAAGGTACAGTTGATTCCTTGAAGCATTGAAACTGCACCATGTGTATTGAGTATTTGTTGTATCAACATAACCAACTGGGTTATTGCGACCATCAAACTAATGGACCTTCCCCAGCCTACAATTTTAGCGACAACGACTCGCTCTTGTGTGCGCCAGGCCACTAGCCAAATTAAAGCAATGACAGGGCTTGTAATTAGCATAGACAGATACAAAAAGTGAGAGCTGGGATAAAGAAGACTCAATATCTCGCTACCCTGTTGGCGGCTAGCTCCAGCCATTACAAACACGACCCAAGGTTTCGCAAGTACAAACCAAGATAACCACAGCCATATTGGTAGCCTGATAAATCCGTGTTTGTCATATTGATCGAGTTGATAGCGCATGGCGATTAAAGCAAAGATATTTTGTTAGTCGCTAGGTTACTCACAATTTTAGCCGTGATACAGTAAAACCTGTAATGAAGTGAAAGAGATACAACAATGGCTATCAAACAAGTGACCTCTCCAGAAACTCAGCAAGCGGCAATGGCCATTGCAAAAGCTACTCAAAAACCCGGACAAACCAAAGAGCAGACTCGTCTAATTGCACAGGGGATTGAAAAGGGAATCGCTCAGTATAAAAAGCAACAAAAAATTAAAGCGAGAGAAGCGGATAAGGCCAAGAAAAAAGAACAAAAACTGAAGCAAAAAAACCAACAAATGCCGTCTCAAGGTTCAGATACTCAATCTTCGCATCAAACCGAAGTATCAACAGGCTCGGTTAACACTCAATCTAATCACGTACCTTGGCTTCTGTTAGTGTTGAGTTGGGCAGCGTTTGCTGCTTATCTTTTGGTTTCGACGAAATAATTAAATCTGCACGCCATATAAAGACTTGAATGAAAAATAACAAGTACAACAAAACCGCTGATTCTCAACAGCGGTTTTGTTAATTATCAATGCAAACCCTAGATGCTGGGTTCAACGAGAATTCTCTGACCTTCAGACAAGGCTTCGATTTGAAGATCTAGTAGCTCTACATCGGGATGTCGATAAAAGCACCTGATTAATCGAAGCCTAACGTCGCCGCAATATCAGGTTCTCGATCCACTAGCCATTGACTATCAAACGGCCCCCAATCAGACAACTGATAATAACCATCGTTATGTCGGCGGCCATCCTGAACGAACATCAGTTCTATCCCAATTCCTGGTAGCGCTTTAATCACGTCTTGAATGGTTCGTCTGGGCCATCCAGTCTGCTCGATAAGCTTGGGTACATTCGGGCGCTCTAAGCTTTCCACCAACAACGCTAGATATAGTCGCCGAGCAAAAACAGGGCTAAGTTCCATCGGTACCTCCTGAAAGATAATGATTTCATTATTTCTGTTTTCAACTAAAGAGTGTTGCGTTTGATCAATAACCCTACAATCAAATAGGTTACTTGCTGGGATCGCTTCAAAAATCTTTGCCCAAATTTGACTGAATACCGTGAGCTTTGTGTCGCAAACGGGTTCCTGATAGGATGCCAAAAACAAAAATGGAAGTATGAGTCTTTTATGCCAGTCATCATGTACGGTATACCCAATTGCGATACCATAAAAAAAGCCAAAAAGTGGCTTCTAGAAAATGCAATTGAATTTGAGTTTCATGACTATCGAAAGCAAGGAATCGACCCATCGTTGGTTGAATCTTTTTGCCAAGAGCTAGGTTGGGAAAACGTTGTCAATAAACGTGGAACCACCTACCGTCAATTATCAGACGAGCAGAAAGCCAGTTTAAACGCTGAAACAGCTATCGCCCTATTAGTAGAGAACCCAGCGATGATCAAACGACCGATTCTGAAGGTAGAAGCCAAGCTTCACCTTGGCTTCAAAGCCGCACAGTACCAAGAATTATTTGCCTAAATTTAGACCCAAGTAAGTTAAGAAGGATATTAACAATGAGTGACAGCCCTGTATTGGCGCTAGCAAAAGACTTAATTAGCCGTCAATCGGTGACACCAGAAGATGCGGGTTGCCAAACCGTCATGATCGATCGCTTGAAGGCTCTGGGTTTTGAAATTGAAATCATGGTATTTGAAGACACCACCAATTTCTGGGCGCGTCGCGGCACTAGCGCACCATTATTTGCCTTTGCTGGTCATACAGATGTCGTGCCCGCTGGCCCCCTAGAACAATGGCACACCCCACCCTTTGAGCCTACCGTCATTGACAACCATTTGCATGGCCGTGGCGCCGCAGATATGAAAGGGTCGCTTGCAGCGATGGTAGTAGCCGTGGAACGGTTTATTGCGGAACACCCTGACCACAAAGGCTCGATTGCTTTTTTGATTACATCCGATGAGGAAGGCCCATTCATTAACGGTACCACCCGCGTCGTAGATACTTTAATGGAACGCAATGAACTGATTGACATGTGTCTCGTTGGAGAGCCGTCCAGTACTCACTTTGTCGGTGACGTTGTCAAGAACGGACGTCGTGGCTCAATTACTGGTGATTTGACCGTGAAAGGCACTCAAGGACACGTGGCTTACCCACATTTAGCAAATAACCCTGTTCATCAGGCGTTACCTGCACTTGCCGAATTGGCCGCAACAACGTGGGACAACGGCAACGACTACTTCCCACCGACCAGTTTTCAAATCCCTAACCTGCATTCAGGTACCGGTGCTTCTAATGTTATTCCAGGTGAGTTCAATGTTCAGTTTAACTTCCGTTTCTCGACTGAGCTTACCGATGAAGAAATCAAGCGCCGCGTGCATTCAACCTTAGATGCCCATGGTTTGGATTACGACCTCAAATGGACACTAAGCGGCCATCCATTCTTAACCGATGCTGGCACTTTATTGGATGCAGTAGTAAAAGCAGTATCGGATGTTAATCATAAAGAACCTGAACTTCTTACTACTGGTGGCACATCCGATGGTCGATTTATCGCTCAAATGGGTGCGCAAGTTGTAGAACTCGGCCCAATCAACGCTACGATCCACAAGGTCAATGAATGTGTAAGCGTGCCTGACCTTGAAAAACTCACCGACATGTACCAAAAAACGCTAGAAAACGCGTTGAGTTAACCATGACCCCCGACCAACTCACGGGTAATACTACATCTCACTTGCGTCCCTTCTGGTTAGGGACCAAACGGTTTTGGTTGTTACCGGAAGCAGGTCGGGCAATTCAATCACTGGCGAAAGAAGCACAATCGCAAGGTTATGAGCTTTGTATCGCCAGTGGATTTCGTTCATTTAGCCGACAACAAACTATTTGGAACAAAAAACTACTTGGCCAACTCCCCGTTCTTGATTCAAATAGTCAGCCTGTCGATATTGCTTCCTGCTCGCCGCAGTCAGCGATCTTACAAGTTATGCGTTGGTCTGCATTGCCGGGTGCCAGTCGCCATCACTGGGGCACGGATATCGATGTCTATTGTCGACGGTCTCTACCAAAAAATACTCAATTAAAGTTAGAGCCTTGGGAATACGATTCTGGTCATCAGACTGAATTTTCTCAATGGCTAATTGAAAAAATGGCCAAATATGGCTTTTATCAGCCCTACTCTCAGAATCAAGGTGGAGTCGCCCGCGAACCTTGGCACATCTCCTACTTTCCCGTTGCTAATCAGTTATTGCTTCAGCTCTCAGAAAATCTGTTACACAATGTGCTCATACATGAAGACATTGTCTACAAAGAGAGTATTCTGAATATACTCGACCAACTGTTCAAACAGTTTGTGCTGAATGTTAACGCGGAGTAAGCGACATGATTGATTTTCTGACTAACCCTTGGGTAATAGCAATCATAGTGATGGGCTTTATTGGCGGTAATATCGCAGCGTTGAAATACGCGACCAAATTTACCACTAAGCATCAAATGTCGAAGATGAACAACAAAAGCGACTTAGATAAGTTGATTGAATTAGATAAGAAAAACCAATCTGCGATAGACAAACAAAAAACCTCCTCAGACGACTGATTTTGAAACAAAAAAATGGGCACTAAATCAGTGCCCATTTTTGTTTTTTAAACGCGATTAGTTACGAGATGAAATATGAGCCAGTGCTTGCGCCAGACCATTTAACACTTCTTCATCGACTGGCTTACCCTTGTTGTCCGTTAAGTTAATAGACGTACGGTTACCTAAATCGCCAACCAAAATGGTGTGGTCAAGTAGCGACAAACGAACGGGTTCTTGTGCCATTTCTTCCCACAAGTCACTGTTAGTTCCTTCAAATTTGGCCTTAATAGTACCTTGCGTTTGGTTGCGCTCTGTTACGTCAAAGCCAAATTCATCCAACATCACCGGAAGCTGTGGCCAAAGCTGCGCATAAGGAGCACGAGCAATCACGACTGGTAAACCCGTTCGATCAGTGCCCATGGTGAATTGAATTGCTTCGCCACGCCCAAGCGCTTGTTGCTCAGCGGCTTTGCGTTTGGTTTCATCAATTTGCATGGTTAGCGTATTGGCAAACTGCGCAGTATAGCGTTCTTGATATTGACGATTGAGTGCTTGAGAAGCCTGCCAATCGGTCAAACTAATGGTGACGCCAAAACGCCCATTTCGTTTGCTCTTCTCAATCAAGTATTGAGCGCGAATTTCACTATCCTCATTAGCGAAACGCCAACCTACCCACTCGGTATCCAGCCTAGTAGAAGAAGATTGAAGCTGAATGCCTTTATCTTTCGCAGCATGCTGCAGTTGCGTCCAGAGCTCATCGCGTTGTGCTTCACGGCTAAACCAGAACACCACGTTAGTGTCTTTCTGCTCTACTCGTGCGCCAGTAACCAAGTCAAATACTTGCTGTGGTGGCCGTATATCAACATCCGCTCCAACACCACCTGAGAATTGACCTTGAGGAATCTTAAACGTTGGATATTCTTGACGCTCAATCCCATCCGGCGAATTCCAGTCGTAGGTGTTAGCTCGATTTAAGTAATCAAACTCTTCCTGAGACTGACGACGTTCTGCAGCACCGCCTGAACACGCAGATAAAACTAAAACAGCTAGCGAACCGACGGCTAGCTGGTGAATGCTTTTCATTAAAACTCCTAATTGCCCTGAGACACTCAAGGCAACGTTATTACTTAATCAATCCAGCTGACTTCAACGCTTGCGCCACGATTGGCTGAGCATTTTCAGAAAGCGGAGTCAGAGGGAGGCGAATATTTCCCTCGGAAATTAGCCCCATCTGGTGAGCAGCCCACTTAACCGGAATTGGGCTCGCTTCTACAAAGAGGTCTTTGTGCAGTGACGTCAATCGTTGGTTAATGATCTCAGCTTCTTCGTTTTTGCCTTCAGACACTAATCTCATCATATCTGCCATGTCTTTCGCAGCAAGGTTATTAGTCACAGAGATAACACCTTTACCACCGCGTTGGCAGAACTCCAAGCCCGTTGAATCATCACCACTTAACAAGACAAACTCTTCGCCGCAAAGTTCACGATGTTTTTCAATTCGGCTCAAATCACCCGTCGCGTCTTTTAGCGCAACAATGTTGTCTAGCTCTGCCAAACGAGCAACCGTTTCTGGCAACATATCCACTGCTGTGCGGCCTGGAACATTGTAAAGAATGATAGGCACATCACTCTCTTCAGAAATTGCTTTGTAATGTAGGAACAAACCTTCTTGCGTAGGTTTGTTGTAGTATGGAGTGACGCTCAAGCATCCGGCGATACCAGATTTACCCAACAAACGGCTAAACATAACCGCCTCGTGAGTCGCGTTTGCACCCGTACCTGCGATAACAGGGATACGACCATCAGAAAACTCAACCGTTTTGGACACAACTTTTACGTGTTCTTCAAACGTTAATGTGGCGGATTCACCTGTCGTGCCAACTGCTACAATGCCGCTGGTTCCCGCCTCTACATGGAAGTCGACCAGTTTCTTCAAGCTGACGTAATCAACTTCGCCATCTCGAGTAAACGGTGTAATAAGCGCTACAATACTTCCTGAAAACATGTCTAACTCCCTTATCATTTCTTTCTGCATGGTACTTTAAGCACAACAGGGAAGACAAGAGAGGAACACAGTTAAAGCACGCAGAAATTGTGATTATTTTGCAGTTGTTTGAGCTGTTCCAGTTTCCGGCAATTTCTCACCGAAAAACACCCAATAAATTACGCTCACCAAACACACCATTAAAGTAAACCAATGACAGGTGCAACTTTCGAGTACCTGTAAATATGCTAAGCTATCTTCACTTTACTCAACTCCTTCAAAACGCTTATGAATCAATTCTTGGTGATAACAGCGATCGGCACCGATAGACCGGGCATCAGTAATACCATAGTGCACCATGTGACTGACGCGGGCTGCAATATTGTTGATAGTCGAATCGCACTGTTTGGCAATGAATTCACACTGATCATGTTGCTTTCAGGAAACAACTCAAGTACTACACGCGTTGAAACTACCTTGCCATTGGTTGCTCAAGAGCATGATCTAATCACCATGATGAAGCGTACATCCCAACACGCACTGAAAGACCAAGCTTATGTTGTTGAAGTGTTTGTCGAAGCGGATGACAAAGTCGGACTCACTGAGCAATTCACTCAGTTCTTTGCCGCTAACGGTGTCGATTTGTCGTCATTCAGTGCGCAAACTGTACCCAAAGAAAAGCTCAACCAACTTCAAGACCAGTTCCACATCGCACTGAAAGCAACTGTGGACAGTGAATGTAATTTGATGGAGTTACAGGAGTCATTCGACGCCTTATGTCATGAGCTTAATGTGCAAGGCTCACTCAACTTTTTAAAAAATAACTAGGGTGTTATCGCCCAAAAGTATCGAAAAAGGAAGACAAATGAATACGCTGCAAGCTGGCGCTCAAGCGCCAAACTTTTCATTGCTTGATCAAGATGGAAACACAGTCACTCTAGGAGATTTCAAAGGTAAGAAGATCCTTTTTTACTTTTACCCAAAAGCGATGACACCAGGCTGTACCGTTCAAGCTCAAGGACTGCGTGACGTAAACAGTCAGCTTGAAGAACACAATGTGGTAGTACTAGGCGTTAGTATCGATCCGGTAAAACGTCTCGGTAAGTTTATTGAGCGCGATAACTTAAACTTCTCATTGCTTTCCGATGAAGACCATGCGGTTGCCGATCAATTTGGAGTTTGGGGCGAAAAGAAATTTATGGGCAAGGTTTACGATGGTCTACATCGCATTAGCTTTTTGATTGATGAAAATGGCGTGATTGAGCACGTATTCGACAAATTCAAAACAAAAACTCACCATGAAGTGGTTTTAGACTACCTAAATAGCAAGTAACTAAAGCAAGATTCTTAAAAATAGAAAAGCCCGCTGCCGCGGGCTTTTCCGTTCAAATCACTTAACGTTAAGCAGCTTTGTGTGGCTCGTCATCATGACTGGGCAGTGCATTCCAGACAGCCTTAACTAACGTAGCCAAAGGAATCGCAAAAAAGACGCCCCAGAAGCCCCACAATCCTCCAAATACCAGTACAGCTACGATAATAGACACTGGATGAAGGTTGACCGCTTCTGAAAACAGAAACGGCACTAATACATTGCCATCCAGTACTTGAATGATTCCGTAAGCCAACAACAGCCAATAAAACTCAGAAGCTAAGCCCCATTGGAAAAGACCGACCATAGCAACAGGTAAAGTCACAATCGCAGCGCCAATAAATGGAATTAATACCGACAAACCAACGGCTACGGCTAACAACAGGGAATATCGCAAATCAAACATCACAAAAGTGATATAGCTAACGCCACCGACGATAAATATTTCCAATACCTTACCGCGAATATAGTTTGAGATTTGCTCGTTCATTTCTATCCAAACTTTATTGGCAAGCTTTCGATTACGAGGCATTAACCCCTGCGCCATTTCCATCATTTCCTCTTTGTCTTTCAACAAAAAGAACATCAGAAGCGGCACCAAAATCAGGTAAATGGCCAAAGTTGCTAGTGACACCAAAGACTCTAACGAGCCCTTGACCACGGATTCTCCGAGTGACACTACTTGATTTTTGGTATTGGCAACAATGGACTCCATAATCTGGAAATTGGCAAGTTCTGGGTATTGATTGGGAAGCTCTTCAATAAACCGCTGTAAACTGCCCCACATTGCGGGAATATCGTTAACGAAGTTCGCGATTTGCTGCCACATCGTCGGCACCAGCCCGAACACCGCCAACAACATAAAGCCCATAAAAAATAGGATAATACCAACGACAGCAAGAATTCTTGGAACGCCAAGGTTAACCAGTTTGGTTACTGGCCATTCGAGCAAATACGCCAGCACAATCGCAACCAGAAGAGGCGCTATCAGGTTCCCAAAAAAGTAAATGATCACAAAGCCAAACAGCAGTATTGCCACTAAGCTCACCGCGTGGGGATCAGAAAAACGTCTTTTGTACCAATGACTAATCATTTCTAACATGTTTTTCTCTTCCTTTTGTCACCGTTAAACGGCTAAATGCGGGTTGCTCACTATTCGATATGTGTTGTGTTGACACTGAATACCCATTACTGAACAAATATTTTTCGACGTCGACTATCGATGAGCTATCGACTAAAAGCAACGAAATTACCTCATTTTCTGTCATATTTGCTGTTTCTCTTTTTGCCACCAGCAAACTCATCGGGCAGCGCAGCTCGCGTAAATCTATTTCTCGACTATGCAACTTTCACCCTCAATTCAGGATTTCTCAGCTTCGACTATCGACCAATCACACTAATATTGTATCTTTTTTTACTATTGTCGTCAGTGTGATAACTTAGACGCATAAAAATCAATCCAGCGCTGCTGAATCAGCAACCCAGTGTTAGTCAAAACACACGAAACTATTCAAGGGCACCAGAGTCTATATTGAGTAGCGTTGTTCTAGCGTTTCAAAATTCAAAGTCAGACAACAGGCAAACTTTTTCTAGAATGAGATTGAAATTCAAAACCCTTTTATTGTCGAGCGTTCTTTCCTGCAGCATTGTTTCGACGTCGTTGAGCGCGCAACAAGAGCTCCCCGATATTGGTACTGCAGCAGCAGCGACGCTGACTGTCGCCCAAGAGCAAGTCTATGGTGATGCCTACATGCGCATGCTACGAGCAAGGCAGCCTATCGTTAACGACCCGGTCATCAATGAATACCTCGATAACCTCGGCGCAAGACTCGTTGCCAATGCCAATGACGTAAAAACGCCGTTCACCTTTTTTATGGTAAGAAATCGCCAAATTAATGCCTACGCGTTTTTTGGCGGCTACATAGCGTTGCATTCGGGTCTATTTTTACATTCTCAGTCGGAAAGTGAAGTCGCATCCGTGATAGCGCACGAGATTGCTCACGTGACCCAGCGCCACCTTGCGCGCTCGATGGAAGAACAAGCACGCCGATCCCCCGCGACCATTGCCGCACTTGCTGGCTCCTTGCTGCTTGCGGTGGTTGCACCGGAAGCAGGCATTGCAGCAATTACAGCCACCACTGCTGGTAACGTGCAAAGCCAAATCAACTATACCCGTAGTAATGAAAAAGAAGCCGACCGTTTTGGATTAGTCACCTTGGCAAAAGCGGGCTTTGACGTAAATGCAATGCCGCGTTTCTTTGGCAGACTAGCCGACGAGTTTCGTTATGCCAGTACCCCGCCCCCCATGTTGCTGACTCACCCACTGCCACAAGACCGAATCACGGACACTCGCGAACGAGCACGTCAGCTTCCCGAGAAAGAATTGCAACCCTCGCTGAGTTTTCATCTTGCCAAAGCCAGAATTGTGGCTCGCTATGCCGGAATCACCAAAGAGTCCGCAATGGATTGGTTTCAACGCAGAGAAAGCAAAGGCTCGCGCGTAGAACAAGAGGCAATGCAATACGGCAAAGCGTTAGTGCATTTGGAACAAGCGACCGAATCACCGAAGCACATTGATCAAGCGGTCAAGCTGCTCAAGCCTTTGATTGACAAGAGCCCAGATAATACCTTTTATCTGGACGCGTGGAGTGACTTAGAGATTATTCAAAAAAATTATCAGCAGGCAGCACAACTCCTCACTCTGGCACTGGAGTCGAAACCAGACAATCGCGTCATCGTGATTAATTTAGCCAATATTTTGCTGCAAGGTGGCGAACTGGAAAAGGCCCGTCAGCATCTCATCTCAGCCACACGACAAAACCCCAATGACCCTGTTGGCTGGCAATTGCTCGCAGAAACAGAAAGTAAACTGGGTAATGACTACCACGCATTAGCCGCGCGCGCAGAAATTCTCGCGCTGTCCGCTCAATGGGACAAAGCCATTCGTTATTACAGTCAAGCCAGTGACCAAGCCAAACTTGGAAGCTTAGAACAAGCACGATTTGATGCTAGGATTGACCAACTAATCGTTGCGAGAGAGCGGTTTCTCGCACTGCAATAATCCGATTTGTTTTACACGAGGTAAACCTATGTCCGTTACGATTTATCACAACCCTAGATGCTCCAAGAGCCGTGAAACTTTGGCACTTCTCCAACAACAAGGCATTGAACCGCAAGTAGTAAAATACTTGGAACAAACACCGTCTGTGGAAGCGTTAAAAGCTCTATTTCAACAACTAGGTTTATCTGAAGTAAGAGATATGATGAGAGTCAAAGAGGCAGACTACAAAGCGCTTCAGTTAGCTACCGCCGATGATGAATCTCTGTTCGCTGCCATGCAATCGCATCCAAAATTGATTGAGCGCCCGATTGTGGTAAACGGTGACCAAGCTCGACTCGGCCGCCCACCAGAGCAAGTACTCGAAATTTTATAATGACCTCGATTCTCGTTCTCTATTACAGCCGACATGGCTCAACACTCTCACTGGCAAGGCAAATTGCCCGCGGTGTGGAAAGTGTCCAAGGTTGCCAAGCCATCATCCGTACCGTTGAGGACATCGCCCCAGAAAAGCAGTCCCCATCCGATCCAATAGTGACACTGGATGATTTAAAACACTGTGATGGACTTGCGATGGGCAGCCCAGTCTGGTTCGGAAACATGGCAGCCCCCCTCAAGCATTTTTGGGACCAAACTAGTAAGGAATGGATTTCTGGCTCGCTTATCGACAAGCCGGCTTGTGTATTTACCTCCTCGTCCAGTATGCACGGTGGCCAAGAAAGTACGGTGCTTTCCATGCAACTGCCGTTATTTCACCACGGGATGCTAGTGATGGGCATTCCCTATTCTGAACCTGAACTGCACACTACTCAATCTGGTGGCTCACCCTATGGTGCTTCTGCGGTCTCTCAACACGGTGAAAGCTTATCAGTAGAAGAACAGTCACTGGCAAAATCGCTAGGGGCGAGATTGGCAAAAGCGGCAATAAAGTTAAAAGGAATCTGATATGAGTGTGGAGATGAGCACTAACACGCTGAAGTTTCGATGGTTGGCGCTGTCAGCGAATCTTGGTCTCTTAGCTTGGGTCGTGTTGTGGCAGGCTATGTTGTCACCGCATCCTCACCTTAACCCTTTGGCACTGGCCATCGCTTGGAGCATCCCATTGTTACTGCCACTGCCCGGGATTTTGGCGGGTAAGCCCTACACACATGCTTGGGCAAACTTCGTTTTAATGCTGTATTTTTTACACGCCTTTACCCTCGTCTACATCGATGGTGGCGAGCGTTGGTTAGCTGTGGTTGAACTGAGCCTGACTATTGCTGCCTTTGCTGGCAACATTCTCTACACC
Organism: Vibrio sp. ABH4_348; assembly: GCF_056159765.1. Lineage (NCBI taxonomy): Bacteria > Pseudomonadati > Pseudomonadota > Gammaproteobacteria > Vibrionales > Vibrionaceae > Vibrio > Vibrio sp. ABH4_348. The sequence goes on from NZ_JBSWVW010000001.1 coordinate 2,092,777, forward strand.
CGCAGCCGTGGCCGAGAGTTGGGTTCAAGATTGCCAAAACTTTCTGAGATTGAGAAGCAAGAACAAGCCAGATTTCAAAAATAGAACTTTTTTAGGGATAACCTTTTCGGTGTAATTGTAAACAACTAACACAAAAACGAAAAAAGCCAGACTCGCATCTGGCTTTTTGTTTTTTCAAATCATGTAGAACAATTATTCAGTAAATTGGATTTGCGGTGCCTCTGCATCAGAGGTCACGAATTCGCTTTGTGAAGTCGATTGGCTTTCACTCTGAATGTTGTCAGCACTAATCACTAAAGGTTGTTCAGTATCTTGTTTCAACGAAGTTGGTATTGGTGATTCCATCTCGACTGCAATATGACGCCACTGGTACTCAAGAAGACTAGAGTCAATCGTATCTGCTCGCTCTAGCTGTAGAGTATTATCGAACGTATCTTCGGTTGTGCTATTCACCATCGGTATTTTTTGCGTCAATCTTTGAACTCGAGACAACTCGCTCAAAAACGCCTCTTTTGATGCCAGCAGTGCCAACTCAAGTGTGACGACATCTCCTTGAATTTTTAAGATGTCCATACGCGCCACGGAGCTGAGACCTTTCAATTGGTTTTCTAAGGTGAAGAAGTCCTTGGCATTTTTTACACCACTAATTTGCATTAACGTTGATTGTGATGACTCACTAGCAATGAGAACGGCATTGTTTTTGGCGTAATAGTTAGTGATTTGGTTTACTACGAAGTCAGCGGCATCTTCTCCAATTTGAGTACCAGATAACGGTGAACGGCGCTCTCTACCTATTGTGTTGGGCTTTTGATCATACAAGCTCCAGCGCAATGTATTACCTTGTTGTTTAATAATTAGTACTGCATCAACAGGATATCGTTGACTGGCTTGTCCAATCGGATTTAGAAAACCACCCCATAAATCTGAAATCGACACATTCGTGATGTCGTCAAAATCACCAAGCGGTAAGGTAAGCGGGAGTCCACGAGATTGCGCAGTTGCCAATAAACGACTTTTCACCTCAGAGTCTGTTCTTTCCCAGACGATTTGGCGATCAAACTCTTGTTCCTCGACTAACCAAACCAGCACGTTCGGTCGAGCAGAGTGCCAATAAGGTTGCTTAGCTTGAGTCAGTAAATCGCGAATATGCTCTGAGCTAAAACGCATTTTTAACGTGGTGAGCTCATCACGCTGGCCGTAGCTCACTTGGTTTAGGTATTTGGTATTTTGCGAGATAGCCTTAGCAATTGCCTCATTGTTTACAATATCAGGATCACCAGATGCTCTGATTAGCACCTCTTGCATCCCGATTTTTCTGGCATGATTCACAGCATTATCTTGCGTGTCATCCAAGACGACTTCAGTTTGATAAAGCTCGACATGGGTCAAAGCCAGCAATGGATTAGAGACAAAAGCAGCGACAGCGGTAATTGCAATGGCTAAACAACGCATTCCATTTCAACCTATTAGATTCGAAAGAGACTAGATGATAAGCAAGACACTACAAACTAGCAAGGAACCGCAATAAGTCTAGACACCCTATCCAGCAAGTTTCACCTAAATTTGACGATCACAGCGGTCCACTAATTGACTTGTTTCTCAAAAACCGTCGCAATTTTAATCGGTTGAAAGCGAATTTGATCTTCCCACCAAAGCAATCGTTTGCGACATGCTAGAATTTGCCGATTTTTCTGTTTGACGGGTTAATTTATGAAAACTGCAATTCAAGGAATGCAAATGTTGTTCGTCGCATTTGGCGCACTCGTATTGGTTCCTCTTTTAACGGGGCTTGACCCTAGTGTGGCACTATTTGGTGCTGGTGTCGGCACTCTTATTTTTCAATTCATCACTAAACGTAGCGTTCCCATTTTTTTAGCTTCCTCTTTTGCGTTTATTGCTCCAATCATGTTCGGTGTCCAGCAATGGGGTGTCGCGGCAACGATGGGTGGCCTAATGGCAGCAGGTTTTGTCTATGTGTTACTGGGTATTTTGATTAAGTTGCGTGGCCCTGACTTCATCCATCGCTTGTTACCACCTGTTGTCGTAGGTCCAGTAATCATGGTCATTGGATTGGGTCTTGCACCAGTTGCAGTCAACATGGCCTTAGGTAAAACCGGTGACGGTGCCGTTCAGCTCATCGATGCGAATGCCGCCTTGTGGATCTCAGCCATTTCTCTACTTACGACTATCGCGGTCAGCGTATTTGCCAAAGGTTTCTTCAAGCTGGTTCCAATCTTTGCAGGTATTCTTGCCGGTTACGCCACCAGCTTATTTTTTGGTGCCGTGGACTTTTCGCCAGTTTCACAAGCGAGCTGGGTGGCGGTGCCTAACTTTGTTTTCCCTGAGTTTAATATCAACGCCATCCTGTTCTTGATTCCTGTTGCCATTGCCCCAGCGGTAGAACACGTGGGCGACATGCTGGCTATCTCAAACGTGACCGGTAAAAACTACGTTAAAAAGCCAGGCTTGCATCGCACCATCGCTGGCGACGGTGTGGCTACAATGGCAGCTTCATTGGTCGGAGCTCCACCAAATACAACGTATAGCGAAGTTACCGGTGCGGTTATGCTAACCAAAGCATTCAACCCCGTGATTATGACTTGGGCTGCAGTAACAGCCATTGTTCTGGCGTTAGTGGGTAAACTTGGTTCGCTACTGCAAACGATTCCTGTACCGGTGATGGGCGGCATCATGATTTTGCTGTTTGGTTCAATCGCCGCAGTGGGACTTAACACCTTGATCAAAAACAACGTTGACCTGCAAAAAGCTCGCAACTTGGTCATTGTGGCGGTAACACTGGTATTTGGTATAGGCGGTATGGCATTTGGTGTCGGTGACTTTAGCCTACAAGGTGTGAGCTTATGCGGCATCGTGGCTATAGTTCTGAACCTTGTATTGCCGAATGATTTAGGTGAATCGCACGTGGTTGATAACGCACAAATGGAAGACGAAGCGCTGTAACGACGCTATCTGAATAAACAATTTATGGGAACCTAACGAGGTTCCCTTTTGATTTCAACCTCTAAACCAAAGATGCAAAACGACCAGAGGTTAATGTCAGTAAATCTTGAGGCGCCAGCTCAATTTCCAATCCACGCTTGCCCGCGCTAACACAAATCGAACTTAGCTCTTGAGCCGACAGGTTGAGAAACGTCGGTAGGCGCTTTTTTTGCCCCAATGGGCTAATGCCGCCGACCACATAGCCAGTAACAGATTGCGCTATCATGGGGTTCGCCATTTCGGCTTTTTTCGCTCCCGCTGCTTTTGCCGCAAGTTTTAGATTCAACTTGTGTTCAACTGGAATAATCGCCACCGCCAACGATTTTTCATTGCCATCCAACGCAAACAATAGCGTTTTAAACACCGTTTCTGGATTTTGTCCTAGTGCTTGTGCCGCTTCCAAACCAAAGCTTTCAGCCCGGGGATCGTGCTGATACTTATGAACTTTGTGAGAAACTTTTTGCTTTTTTGCCAAATTAATCGCTGGTGTCATGGTATGAGATCTCTTCAGACATAAAAAAACGCCGCGGTTGCGACGTTTTACCTTAATCCAACTAAGCCTTTGAGTTCAATTACAAACTCATGCTGTTGTTAAACTTAACGAATATCGATATCTTCGAAGCCTTTAATCAAATCATCCAACGCTTTCATTTGCGCCAAAAATGGCTCTAGTTTATCCAGCGGTAATGCCGATGGGCCATCACATTTTGCAGAGTCAGGGCTTGGATGGGCTTCGATAAACAAGCCAGCAATCCCCGTTGCCAAACCGGCTTTAGCCAACTCAACAGTTTGTTCACGACGTCCACCAGACGCAGCACCAGATGGGTCACGCATTTGCAACGCGTGAGTTACATCAAAGATAACCGGACTGCCGTTTGACGATTTTTTCATTACACCGAAGCCGAGCGCATCAACAACTAGGTTATCGTAACCAAAGCAACTGCCGCGTTCACATAGGATAATTTTGTCGTTACCACACTCGGCAAACTTTTCGACAATATTACCAACCTGACTTGGGCTCATAAATTGTGGCTTCTTGACGTTAATCACGGCGCCTGTTTTGGCCATCGCTTCAACCAAATCGGTTTGACGAGCCAAAAACGCAGGAAGCTGAATTACATCCACCACATCTGCTACTGGCTGAGCTTGCTGCTCGGTGTGAACGTCGGTAATAACCTTGACACCAAACTCAGATTTTAAGTCTTCAAAAATACGCATCCCTTCTTCAAGACCCGGGCCGCGATAGGAATGAACAGAGCTGCGGTTTGCTTTGTCAAAAGAAGCTTTGAATACATAAGGAATGCCTAACTTGTCAGTCACTTTGACATAGTGTTCACAGATCGACATGGCCAGATCTCGTGACTCTAGTACGTTCATTCCGCCAAATAAGGTAAATGGCTTGTCGTTGGCTACTGGAATATCACCAACGTGTACGATTTTCTGTTCCATTTTGTAATCTCTAATTTAGTGTAAAGTGACGGCAGCGTCGCTCATCGCACTGACTTGTTTTTTCAATAGCTCAGCCGCCGGATCATCAGGGCACTGTTCAATAAAGAACTGGTAGTCATTGAGCGCAATCTGATGACAATCTAGCTGCTGATAAATAAATCCGCGATCTCTAATTTCATATGGATCATCTGGCACAAAGGTCAACGCTAAGTCGGTACAACGCAATGCCATGGTATAGCGCTCTTCACGTAACATGGCACTTTTCAACAAGGCTAACCAGCGTCCAATAATGGTCGGATTGTCTGCCGATTCAAGATGTTTGCCTTTTAGCTTAGCAAATGCCCCACTGTGCCCAATTAACCAAGCTTGTAATTCGTGCTGAGAAACGCGCTCGCCATTGAATGGATTGATGTAAACCGGTGCTTCGCCATACCAAGTCAATTTCAACAGAAATTGCGATGGAAATGTTACACCTTCAAGAGGAAAACCCAGCTTGCGAGCAAAGTACAGCAACAAAGCTCCCAAGCTAACCGGTATACCTCGACGGCGCTCAAGCACTTTGTCAATGAAGGCGTTTGCTACATCAAAATACGCATCTCGATCGCCTTCAAAGCCCCAATGGTTATAAAACACTCGAAGTAGTGCTTCAAATCGCTGTTCTTCATTTACTTCATGAGCAATAAACATTTCCGCTTCAGTCAGTAACCTAGCGAGTTCTGCTTTAGCCCAATGCGTTTTTGTATCAGGGTCGACCGCTTGATTGAGTAGCAAAGCTCCTTCAACCAATTCAATTTCATCAAAGTCTTCGTCAAAAAATTCTAACTTCACTCGACAACCTCGTTACATGAAGAGCGGAATTTTTCGAACCGCAAGCGATCCTGCCATCATCAACCAGCCTAGTGCACCGAAAAATGCAAAGGTTCGCAGTAACTTATTGCGACCAAGTTTAAGAGCAAAAAAGCCCAAGGCGATATAGGCCAGCAAACAGGTGATTTTTTCCGTTAACCAAGGCGCGGCAGGAGTAAATGGTACAAAACCCGTAATCACAACCAACCAGATGCCCGATGCCAGCAGGAAGGTGTCATTGATATGAGGAAACACCTTAAAAAATTTAAGGTTCAGTTTGTCAGACTCCATCATCATCAACCCATAGCGGATTGATAACATCAGAGCGCTGATACCCACGGTTAGTAGGTGAAAATGCTTTAAGCCTTCGTACATAGCTCAACTCTTTTTATTTATGTGTCGCTGGTATCGACCGTTCTTATTGGACGTGAAACTGTCCCATAGTCACTCGATCCAACCCAGTGTAATCTTGCTCAGTGTGAATGGATGTAAAATTATATTTTGCAAATATGTCTCGAACCGCTTTTCCTTGTTGGAAACCGTGCTCGAACATTAGCCAACCTTGATCTAGCAAAAATGCCTGAGATGCTTGGATGATTTGGGTGATGTCTGCCAGGCCATTTTCATCCGCAACCAATGCACTTTTGGGTTCAAAACGAACGTCACCTTCAACCAGATGAGGATCGTTTTCATCGATATAAGGTGGATTTGAAACTATCAAAGCAAACTTTGTACCTGAATCAATCGGTGAAAACCATGAGCCAGATAGAAATTTGGCATTGGGTAAAGATAAGTTAGCCGCGTTTTCTTGCGCTAGTTGCTGAGCTTCTGGTTTAAGGTCTACACCTAAAATAGCCCTATCAGGCAACTCAGATGCCAGCGCCAGTGCAATTGCACCAGTACCTGTGCCTAAATCTAAGATAGGCCCTGAAATCAGTTGCGCTTTGTCCAAAGCTAGCTCGACCAATCGCTCCGTATCCGGTCTAGGAATTAACGTTTCCGGAGACACCTTGAGAGGCAGCGACCAAAATTCACGCTCACCAACGATATAAGCGATGGGCTCACCGGATAGTCGCCTCTGATAAACCTCAAGAAACGCTTTTAGTTGGTCATCTTCCAGAATCGCGTCCGGCCAAGTGAATAAGTAACTTCTTGGTTTTTGTATGACATGACAAAGCAAAACCGCCGCATCTAAAGAAGGTGATTCACTGCCGCTGACAGCAAAGTCTTCAGCGGCAAGTTTTGTTACAGCGTCAACGGTTTGACCGGAAAAGCGTTGATAGCAGGTATTAACCATTCTCAGACAGGGCTGCCAATTGGTCGGCTTGGTGCTCTTGAATTACAGGATCAATCAAGCTATCTAAATCCCCTTCCATCACTTCGTTTAGTCGATACAAAGTAAGGTTAATACGGTGATCAGACACTCGGCTTTGTGGGTAATTGTAGGTACGAATACGGTCACTGCGGTCACCAGAACCTAGCAAATTACGGCGTGTATCAGAGACTTCTGCTGCTCGTTTTGCTTCTTCAGCTTGCGCAATACGAGCTGCCAGCACTGACATGGCTTTAGCTTTGTTCTTGTGTTGTGAGCGTTCATCCTGACATTCAACCACTGTGCCCGTTGGCAAGTGAGTAATTCGAATGGCCGAGTCCGTGGTGTTAACGTGCTGACCACCCGCTCCTGATGCACGGAAGGTATCGATTTTCAAATCAGAGGCTTTGATTTCAGGAATCTCGGTTTCTGGAATTTCCGGCATAATCGCTACGGTACAAGCCGAGGTATGCACGCGACCTTGAGATTCGGTTTCTGGCACGCGCTGTACACGGTGACCACCAGATTCAAACTTGAGTTTACCGTAGGTACCATCGCCGCTGACTTTGGCGATCATTTCTTTGTAACCGCCGTGCTCTGAATCACTGGCTGACATCACTTCAATACGCCAACCTTGCTTCTCAGCAAACTTGCTGTACATCCGGAACAGATCGCCGGCAAAGATACCCGCTTCATCACCACCCGCACCGGCGCGAATTTCTAAGAAGCAGTTTCTGTCATCATTTGGATCGCGCGGCAAAAGCAAGATTTGCAGCTCGTCAGTAAGCTGTTCGATAGTTTGCTTGGCGTCTTTAATTTCTTCTTGTGCCATCTCACGCATTTCTGCGTCATCTTCGTTGGCCATGTCTTCCGCCGCCACCAAGTCTTCTTGAGCCTGCTGATAGGACTGGAAGCACTTGGTCACTTCTTCAAGTTGAGAATATTCTTTGGAAAGGGCACGGAACTTATCTTGATCACCAATAACATCAGGATCACCCAATAAGTGTTGAACCTCTTCGTAACGTTCTACAAGAGATTCTAGTTTGGCTAGAATGGAAGGCTTCATACTATATTCTCAAATTTATTGTGGGTCATCTAACCCTAAACTCTGTCTAATCACATTCAGTTTAGCGGGTTCACCTTGTTCAGCGGCTTGTTGCATCGCACGCGTAGGAGCATGGATTAGCTTATTAGTCAGCTTAGTACTTAGCTCCTGCAACACTTTTTCTGGATCCGCTCCAGAGCCAATCGCTTGAAGGCTTTTTTGAACGAGGTCTTCTCGAATGTCATTAGCAGATTGTCGATATTGGCGAATGCTATCGACTGCTTGCAAAGAACGCAACCACGACATGAACGCCGCACTTTCTTCACTGACGATGGATTCCGCCTGTATCGCTTCAACTTTTCGTTGCTCAATGTTGCTATCTACAATGGATTGCAAATCATCGACAGTGTACAAGTAGGCGTCGTTGAGTTCGCTAACTTGTGATTCGATATCTCTCGGAACGGCAATATCTACTAACAAAACGGGTTGGTATTTCCTTTTCTTTAACGCAGTCTCGACCATGCCTTTGCCTATAATCGGCAATGGACTAGCCGTTGAACTAATTACGATATCGGCCTGCGGTAGCACGTCCGGTATTTCAGGGAGCGCGATAACTTGAGCATCAAATTGCTCCGCCAAACCTTGGGCGCGCTCGACTGTGCGGTTCGCAACTATCATCTGGCTGCATCCATTGGCAGAGAGGTGTTTGGCCACCAACTCTATGGTTTCCCCTGCTCCCACAAGCAACACTTTGGCTTTTTCTAAAGACTCAAAGATATGTTTTGCCAGCGTACAAGCGGCATAGGCTACCGATACCGCACTACTGCCAATGTCGGTTTCAGTTCGAACTCGTTTCGCAACCGAGAATGTCTTTTGAAACCACTTATCCATTGAGGTATCAACGGTTAAATGATCTCTTGAATCAGAGAACGCCTGTTTAACCTGCCCCAAAATCTGCGGCTCACCCAGTACAAGGGAATCTAAACCACAAGAAACACGCATCAAATGGCGAATAGCGGCCTGCTCTTCATGAACATAAATGCTCGGTTTAAGCTCTTCAGGGCTAACACCGTGAAACTGACAAAGCCAATCGATCACTTTACCTTTGCCGGAAGCCTTAACGTCGCAATAGATTTCGGTTCGATTACAGGTAGACAGAATAACGCTGCCATTCACCAAGGGGTGTTCGCCGAGTTGCTCAAGGGCAACCGGTAACTTATCTGGTCCAAAAGCGACTTTCTCGCGCAGCTCAACCGATGCTGTATTGTGATTTATGCCAATTGCGAGCAAAGCCATGCAGGGAGGGTTCTCTAAACTTAGACAAACTCAAAATAGGGACGGAATTTTACTGTAAGCACTGAATGAATGAAAGGGTATTCCACTTTTGTTTTCCTCAGTTCGTGATATCGATGATATAGTAGGGTCCCCACATCGAGTCAAGTTGACCTGTATACTATGCCCTTATTTAGTCTACAAAAAATCAAACAACATCTGTGGATTTTGATTGCAGTAGCCACACTATCTGCCTGTACCACAACCCCGAATAGCCAAATGAACGTGGAATGGCAAAGCCACCAAGCGAGATTAGATGCCATCACGGACTACAAAGCCATTGGCAAACTCGCTTACATTTCGCCCGAAGAAAAGCAGTCGCTAAGCTTTGTTTGGCAACACAACCAAAGCTCAAGCACGCTGAAACTCAATACCTTTCTGGGCCAATCGGTATTAACGATGAATATTACTCCCAGCTTTGCCGAAGTTATCACTGCAGAAGGTGAGCGCTACGTCGATAGCAACGCGGAAAAGCTTCTCGCCCAGTTGACCGGACTTTCTGTACCAATCGCTCATTTTCCAGTTTGGCTTTTGGGCAAACCCACACAATCAGATTCGTACACGCTAAATACAACCAATACGCTGGCGAGTTTAGATGTCACAACCAACCAACAACCTTGGCAACTGAACTACCAAAGCTACCAAGATGTGATGGTCAATGGCGCCGCGTTACCATTACCAAAAATGTTAAACCTTATTCAGCAGCAAACCCGCATCAAAATCTCGATTAATAAATGGCAAATCAAACAAGCGAGTTTATAAGTAGCACTATTATGATCACGGAAAAAACCAGCTGGCCCTCGCCTGCCAAACTTAATCTGTTTTTGTACATCAACAATCGTCGCGACGATGGCTATCATGAACTGCAAACCTTGTTTCAATTCATCGATCGCTGCGACACATTAGGGATTCAAGCCAACACATCGAACACGATTACCATCGCTCCAGAGCTCGCTGGAGTGCCGGTTGAATCCAACCTAATTTACCGCGCAGCGATGGCACTAAAAGCCAAATCTACCGAACCGCTTGGTGCTCATATTCATCTTGAAAAGATTTTGCCTATGGGCGGTGGTATCGGAGGCGGTTCTTCGAATGCCGCGACAACCTTGGTTGCGCTCAATTACCTCTGGCAATTAAACCTTTCCAACGATGAGCTGGCTGAAATCGGCGTCACGCTTGGTGCTGATGTACCCATTTTTGTGCGTGGTTTTTCCGCTTTTGCGGAAGGTGTGGGAGAAAAGTTCCATCCGGTTGAACCCGAAGAAAAATGGTACTTGGTGATTCGTCCTGATGTAGCAATCTCGACGGCAGAAATTTTTAATCACCCTGATTTGCCGAGAAACACAGCAAAACGCGAGTTATCTGAGCTGTTAACTTTACCGTACGAAAACGATTGCGAAAAAACCGTACGATTACTGTACCCAAAGGTTGATAAGCAACTTTCATGGCTGATACAATACGCGCCGTCAAAATTGACTGGAACAGGCTCGTGCATATTTGCTGAGTTTTCGAGCAAAGACCACGCATACTCTATTCTAAATAAAGTGCCTGACACCGTTTCAGCGTTTGTGGCGCAGGGTAAAAACCTTTCACCACTCAATGAAACGTTGGCTAACTACCAATTAATTGGACACTAACCAACCTTTTAAAACTGGACGCAACCCTGAGGTTTCCACCGTGCCTGATATGAAGCTATTTGCTGGCAACGCAACCCCTGAACTAGCACAACGTATTGCCGACCGTCTGTACATCTCACTTGGTGACGCTAATGTAGACCGTTTTTCTGATGGCGAAGTCGCCGTTCAAATCAATGAAAACGTTCGTGGTAGCGATGTATTTATCATCCAATCCACCTGTGCACCTACCAATGATAACTTGATGGAACTGGTCGTGATGATCGACGCGATGCGCCGTGCGTCTGCTGGTCGTATCACTGCGGTGATTCCATACTTTGGCTACGCACGTCAAGATCGTCGTGTACGCTCTGCTCGTGTGCCAATCACAGCAAAAGTTGTTGCAGACTTTTTGTCTAACGTTGGTGTAGACCGCGTATTGACTATCGACTTGCACGCTGAACAAATCCAAGGCTTCTTCGACGTTCCTGTAGACAACATTTTTGGTACTCCTGTTCTGCTAGAAGACATGGAGACTCGTGGTCTTGAAAACCCAGTTGTTGTATCACCTGACCTAGGTGGTGTAGTTCGCGCTCGCGCAACGGCTAAAGCGCTTGGCGATATCGACATTGCGATTGTTGATAAGCGTCGCCCACGCGCAAACGTATCAGAAGTGATGAACCTTATCGGTGATGTTGAAGGTCGCGATTGTGTGATTGTTGATGACATGATCGATACTGGTGGCACACTATGTAAAGCGGCAGAAGCGCTAAAGAACCGCGGTGCAAAACGTGTATTTGCTTACGCCACTCACGCGGTATTCTCAGGCAACGCGGCCGAGAACATCGGCAACTCAGTACTTGACCAAGTAATCGTTACTGATTCGATCACCCTTCCTGAAGAAATGCGTGCAACAGGCAAAGTAACCTGTCTCAGCCTATCTCGCATGCTTGCTGAAGCGATTCGTCGTATCAGCAACGAAGAGTCAATCTCGGCGATGTTCAACTAAGTTTGTGAACTCAAATTCTATAAAGCACCTCATCCGAGGTGCTTTTTTGTTTGTCCTCTTTATCCACTCAGTCAAACTCGCCTAGTAGAAAATTTTTGTGATACTATACGGCGCTTTTTGTAGTCCGTAGAGAATTCACCGTGAGTCAAGAAATTAAACTGTTGGTCGGATTAGCAAACCCAGGGCCGGAGTACGCAAAAACTCGCCACAATGCTGGAGCATGGGTGGTTGAAGAGTTGGCTCGCTCCCACCAGGTAATGCTAAAAAACGAAGCAAAGTTCTTCGGTTTAACTGGCAGAATTCAATCCAATGGTCATGATTTGCGTCTGCTGATACCAACAACCTTCATGAACCTCTCTGGCAAAGCTATTGCCGCGATGGCTAAGTTTTATCAGCTGAAGCCAGAAAACATTATGGTGGCTCATGACGAACTTGACCTGCCCCCAGGTGTTGCCAAGTTTAAAAAAGGAGGCGGACACGGTGGCCACAATGGTCTCAAAGATACCATTAGCAAACTGGCAAATAGCAAAGAGTTTTACCGATTGAGAATCGGAATTGGTCACCCGGGCCACAAAGACAGAGTTGCCGGCTTTGTATTAGGCAAAGCACCGGCTAAAGAACAAGAGCAACTGGATGCCGTCGTCGACGAGTCAGTTCGCAGTTTAGATATATTATTGAAGGACGGCTTGAGCAAAGCTCAGAATCGCCTCCATACGTTCAAAGCAGAATAAGGTTTACATCATGGGTTTTAAATGTGGCATCGTTGGTCTACCTAACGTAGGTAAATCAACCCTTTTCAACGCACTGACTAAAGCAGGTATTGAGGCGGCAAACTTCCCGTTCTGTACCATTGAACCAAACACAGGTGTCGTACCTGTGCCGGATCTACGTCTTGACGCACTGGCATCTATCGTCAACCCACAAAAAATCCTGCCAACGACCATGGAGTTTGTTGATATTGCTGGTTTGGTTGCGGGTGCGTCTCGTGGTGAAGGTCTAGGTAACAAGTTCTTGGCTAACATCCGAGAAACTGATGCCATTGGTCACGTTGTCCGTTGTTTTGAAAACGACAATATCGTGCACGTAGCAGGTAAGGTTTCACCGCTAGAAGATATCGAAGTCATCAATCTAGAGCTTGCTTTAGCTGACTTAGACTCATGTGAACGCGCGCTACAGCGCCAAGCAAAGAAAGCCAAAGGCGGTGATAAAGATGCTAAGTTTGAAATCACTGTACTAGAGAAACTGCTACCCGTACTTACCGAAGGCGGAATGGCGCGTACTGTTGAGTTAAGCAAAGAAGAGTTGGCTGCTGTTAACTACCTGAACTTCCTAACGCTGAAACCAACCATGTACATCGCCAACGTTAATGACGACGGTTTTGAAAACAACCCATATCTCGACGCGGTTCGTGAATACGCAGAGAAAGAAAACAACGTGGTTGTGGCCGTTTGTGCCGAAATCGAATCTGAATTGTCTGAATTAGAAGACGAAGACAAAGATGAGTTCCTAGCCGACATGGGTATCGAAGAACCCGGTCTAAATCGCGTGATTCGCGCTGGATACGAACTATTGAACTTGCATACCTATTTCACAGCAGGGCCAAAAGAAGTTCGTGCATGGACAATTCCTGTTGGCTCTACCGCACCAAAAGCAGCAGGTAAAATTCATACCGATTTTGAAAAAGGCTTTATTCGCGCTGAAATTGTTGGCTACGACCACTACATCGAATTTAATGGTGAAAGCGGTGCTAAAGAAGCTGGTAAGTGGCGTCTTGAAGGTAAAGATTACATCGTTAAAGACGGCGACGTAATCCATTTCCGTTTCAACGTCTAAACTGAATCAAAGTATTGAATTAAGAGTCGGATTTTTCCGGCTCTTTTTATTTCCAGCATGCAAAAACTCGAAAATTAAACTCAGCGAAGTTTGCGTTTTTTTCTGCATTTTTTGTGGATTCATACGGCGCTTTGTTTAAAAAGAAACCGAACGGCTCGTTTATCCAGATTTATCCCAAAAAACTATTGACGCTGTTTGTCGAGATCCGCATAATGCGCCCCGTTCCCGACGAAGACGCCTGACTCGGAAACAACAATATGGAATGGCTACGTAGCTCAGCTGGTTAGAGCACATCACTCATAATGATGGGGTCACAGGTTCGAATCCCGTCGTAGCCACCATTCCTAAATACATATTGTGTATTTAGGAATAGATGCGGAAGTGGCGGAATTGGTAGACGCACCAGATTTAGGTTCTGGCGCCGCAAGGTGTGAGAGTTCAAGTCTCTCCTTCCGCACCATATTGTTTAGACGCAAGTCTACTGTAGGGCTATCGCCAAGCGGTAAGGCAGCGGCTTTTGATGCCGCCATTCCCTGGTTCGAATCCAGGTAGCCCTGCCATTTTTTATGGGTTACAGCTTTAAAGGGCTTGTTTCCCAGAGTGGGAATCGTTATATTGTCTCGCTCATTTAGTGGCTACGTAGCTCAGCTGGTTAGAGCACATCACTCATAATGATGGGGTCACAGGTTCGAATCCCGTCGTAGCCACCATTAAATTTGATCTTGCTACAGTAATTTTTAGTAAGAGTACATATCCAAGCTGCGGAAGTGGCGGAATTGGTAGACGCACCAGATTTAGGTTCTGGCGCCGCAAGGTGTGAGAGTTCAAGTCTCTCCTTCCGCACCATCTTGGATATTACAACGTTGAATTAGGGTCTCCAATTCTCTATTCAACTACAAAATAAGTTGCGGAAGTGGCGGAATTGGTAGACGCACCAGATTTAGGTTCTGGCGCCGCAAGGTGTGAGAGTTCAAGTCTCTCCTTCCGCACCATTATTTCTTTTGATTGATTAATTTCAGTCAAGCCTGCAGGGCTATCGCCAAGCGGTAAGGCAGCGGCTTTTGATGCCGCCATTCCCTGGTTCGAATCCAGGTAGCCCTGCCATTACATTTGAGATTGGCTAACGCGAGTCTCACACAACGTTGAAATAGAGTCTCCAATTCTCTATTCAACTACAGAATAAGTTGCGGAAGTGGCGGAATTGGTAGACGCACCAGATTTAGGTTCTGGCGCCGCAAGGTGTGAGAGTTCAAGTCTCTCCTTCCGCACCATTATTTCTTTTGATTGATTAATTTCAGTCAAGCCTGCAGGGCTATCGCCAAGCGGTAAGGCAGCGGCTTTTGATGCCGCCATTCCCTGGTTCGAATCCAGGTAGCCCTGCCATTACATTTGAGATTGGCTAACGCGAGTCTCACACAACGTTGAAATAGAGTCTCCAATTCTCTATTCAACTACAGAATAAGTTGCGGAAGTGGCGGAATTGGTAGACGCACCAGATTTAGGTTCTGGCGCCGCAAGGTGTGAGAGTTCAAGTCTCTCCTTCCGCACCATTATTTCTTTTGATTGATTAATTTCAGTCAAGCCTGCAGGGCTATCGCCAAGCGGTAAGGCAGCGGCTTTTGATGCCGCCATTCCCTGGTTCGAATCCAGGTAGCCCTGCCATTACATTTGAGATTGGCTAACGCGAGTCTCACACAACGTTGAAATAGAGTCTCCAATTCTCTATTCAACTACAGAATAAGTTGCGGAAGTGGCGGAATTGGTAGACGCACCAGATTTAGGTTCTGGCGCCGCAAGGTGTGAGAGTTCAAGTCTCTCCTTCCGCACCATTATTAGTGGCTACGTAGCTCAGCTGGTTAGAGCACATCACTCATAATGATGGGGTCACAGGTTCGAATCCCGTCGTAGCCACCATTATCCCAGTTCGCAAGAACGCTGTAGGGCTATCGCCAAGCGGTAAGGCAGCGGCTTTTGATGCCGCCATTCCCTGGTTCGAATCCAGGTAGCCCTGCCATTACATTTGAGATTGGCTAACGCGAGTCTCACACAACGTTGAATTAGAGTCTCCAATTCTCTACTCAACTACAGAATAAGTTGCGGAAGTGGCGGAATTGGTAGACGCACCAGATTTAGGTTCTGGCGCCGCAAGGTGTGAGAGTTCAAGTCTCTCCTTCCGCACCATTATTTAAAGCCCAGCTTACGCTGGGTTTTGTTTTTTCGTCTTTTCGTCTTTTCGTCTTTTCGTCTTTTCGTCTTTTCGTCTTTTCGTCTTTTCGTCTTTTCGCAAATAATCTGTCACTTCACAACAAAACTTCCTCAGACATTATTTCCGAAGATATAACTGCTGAAAATTACTTCAAAAAGCCGAACATAAAAAAATCCAGCCGAAGCTGGATTTTTGCTTATTAAGAATTTTAAGACTGAGGTTAGCCCAATAGTCCCAATGCCGAGTTTGGTGCTTGTTTGGCCTGTGCAAGTACCGAACTTGAAGCCTGAGTAAGGATCTGCGACTTGGTAAGAGCCGTAGTTTCCTTGGCAAAGTCAGTATCTTTGATACGACTCTTAGATGCATTCACGTTTTCGTTAATGTTATCTAAGTTGCTGATCGCATGGCTGAATCGGTTTTGGAATGCACCGAGCTCCGCACGATGGCTATCCACAAACTTCAACGCTGAGTCAACAATCGCCACAGCTTCTTGCGCACCACCGACAGAACGGACATCAATGGTATCAACCGTCACTTTTTGGCTACCGCGCATATTGAAGTCTTCAACGGCTAGGTTACCACCAACCGCAAGAGGACCTTGCATTTGTTCGGCATCGGCAAACATATGAAGACGGCCTTCATCGTCGACTTTCGCTTCTACCGCTGGAGACGCTGCAGTAATCGCAGCCGCAATATCATTGATATTTTGACCTTCGGTTGGGTTTACCGCAAATTGTTGAAGCTGCCCTTGCGTGTCAGTGTATTCAAACGTCATGTTGCGGTTAGCCCCGACAGTCCAGTCTGCGTCTTTAGCATTACCCGCTACATGTGAAGCAAAACCTAGCTCTTCAGCCAATGTACCGCTGATAGCAAGAGTGCCGTCGACTTTATTCTTATCAGCGAAGATTTGTAGACGCCCTTTTTCATCAACCGACGCTTTTACCATATCGGTTTGACCATTGATGTAAGTCGCGACTTCTTCTATATCATCTCCCGCCTTGGCCGAGATACTGATATTGTGCTCTTCGCCGTCGATATCGGTCAGTTTGATACCAATTTTGTTATTGGTGTCAGAAACAACCCAGTCTTTGTCTTTACCAAGCATGGCTTGATAGCTAGCACCGCCCATCATTTCGTTGTCACTGCGCATGTTATTTAGTGTCAACATAACAGCCTCACCGTTGTCCGAACCAATCTGGAATGACTTGGTAGCGAACGTGCCGTTAAGCAGCTTATTACCACCGAATGATGTGGTTTCAGCAATACGGTTAAGCTCATCATTAAGTGCGGTGATCTCTTCCTGAATCGCAACACGTTCAGACTTAGAGTTTGAACCGTTAGCGGATTGCAGTGCTAAGTCACGCATACGTTGTAAGATATTGGTGGTTTCATTCATGGCACCTTCAGCTGTTTGCGCCATTGAAATACCGTCATTGGCATTTCGTACCGCAACGCCAAGGCCACGACTTTGAACGTTCAATCGGTTCGAGATTTGTAGACCAGCAGCATCATCTTTTGCACTGTTAATTTTGAACCCCGAAGATAGACGCTCCATCGAAGTCTGCTGAGCTTGGTTAGCGCTGTTTAAGTAACGCTGAGCCGTCATCGCAGATACGTTGGTGTTAACATTAACCGCCATAGTGGTTTCTCCTATTGATTTTCCGTCGAAGCGGATTCTTCCAAGGTTTCCGACGTCTCGGTAAACCAATTAGTCCTCTCAAAGTACCCTTATTAGCGACACTGGAGATTGAACCTTTAGGCTTTTTTTTGACCAATTTAGGAATTCATCGTTTTATAGCGATTTAATTGAGTTTTTCTGCATTATTGCCATTTTTTATTAAAGTTTAGCGGCATGATGCCGACAACACGCCGCTTTTAAATGACAGTACTATAGATAACGATTGTACTAATTTTGGTTGGATTGCCATCAAATAGCAGTAGAGGTGCCATATGGAGCTAAAAACAAATTCGCAATCACTTACTAGAGCGTTTTTATGCAAATCTTTGGTATCTAGAAAAGATAAGGCACGCTTCAACAAATGCTAAAGCGTGCCTTGGAAAGAAAAAGCCCCTGCTTTGAGAGAACCGGGGCTATCCGGAGCCAATGCCAATGTGGAGATCGAGAGAAATGAACACACATTTTGGCTGCCTAGGTGTGGTGACTTCAAAATCAAAAAGCAGGTTTTGAGAGAGAACTTTTCAACTTTTAAGTACCACGTTTGCCAATAACCCTCTAAAGACCTCACGTCTGAGTTAACGTCAATGAAGGGTATTGCTACTACTGCAATAATGACATCGCAGAGTTTGGCAACTGTTTTGCTTGAGCCAGTATTGAGGTACCAGCTTGTTGCAATATTTGCGCTTTGGTCATCGCCGTCGTTTCCTTCGCAAAATCGGTATCGCGAATTCGACTGTTCGACGCCTCAACGTTTTCTTGGATATTCGCCAAGTTGTTAATACTGTGGCTGAGTCGGTTTTGTTTCGCACCGAGGTCAGCACGTTGTGAGTCAACATACTTCAAAGCCGCATCAATAATACCTACCGCGTTTTGAGCACCACCAGCGGAGGTAATATCAATATCTTGAACCGTCGTTGGTACACCTGGGTTACCCACTAGAGACAGTTCATTTGCTAACGGTCCGCTAAACTCAACTTGTTGAGTTGCCACTGAGTCATCAACAAACAGCATCAATTGGCCGCGGTCATCCGCTTTAGCCGTTACTAAGCCACCTTGCGCATTGATGGTATCAACAAACTCACCCATAGTCTGACCATCGGTTCCGGTCGCAGTAAAGACTTGTTGTACGCCTGCTTCATCGGTAAAAGTTGCAGTAAATGAGTTGTTTGTTGGTGTGACTGTCCAATTCTCATCAACAGAATTCTGAGCAAGGAAGTTGGGTAGACCTAGCTCTCTAGCCAATCCGCCTGTTACTACCATGTCACTGGATATATCAGGTTCGGCGACAAAGAGTTGCAAGCGGCCATTTTCATCGACCGAAGCCGTAACGTAATCGTTTTGACCATTAATGTAAGTGGCAACTTCTTCGATGTCATCGCCCGCTTTGGCATTAATGTTAACTTTGATCTCTTCGCCCGCTTTCGTTACCAGCTGCAATTGGATATCGTTGGCATCTTCAGGCACGCCCCAGTCTTTGTTTTTCATTTCGTTTGAAATGAATGACTGACCGCCCATTCGATAATCATCAGCACGTACGCTGGTCAAACCCATGATGATAGCTTCACCTGAGCTGGCACCAATCTGGAAAGAAGCCTCACCAAATGAGCCATTAAGTAGCTTACGTCCACCAAATGAGGTAGTTTCAGCGATACGGTTGAGTTCGTCTTGCAGTGCCATAGTCTCTTCGTTCAAAGCTTGACGCTCTGACAAAGAGTTAGTGCCGTTTGCCGATTGTAGGGCCAAGTCACGCATACGTTGCAGTATGTTGGTTGACTCATTCATCGCACCTTCTGCGGTTTGCGCGATAGAGATACCATCATTCGCGTTACGCATGGCAACATCCAAACCTCGAGACTGAGCCGTCAATCGATTGGAAATTTGTAGACCTGCCGCGTCGTCTTTTGCACTGTTAATTTTTGCACCGGAAGACAGTCTTTCCATAGACGTGTTGAGATCACTCGTTGCCTTGTTTAGGTAACGCTGAGCGGTCATCGCCGACACGTTAGTATTTACTGTAATGGTCATAGTTTGCTCTCCTATTGAGTTCGCAAGTTCTTGCGAAGCGGCCAGCTTAATCTCAGTTGGAAGCACTGACCGTAAATGACTTGCTCAACCGGCACGTGCCGATTCTTATATTTCACTCTGCTTAGGTATATTCAATATGTGTGCCAACAAAATAAACGAAAATTAAAAAATATTTTTATCTTATTTTTTAGACACTTAAGTAACTTCTATACGTTATCTCTTTACTTGACTTCCCAACTCCAGTGGCAACGGCAATGAACTTGCCGCTAGCTTGCCGCTGTCCACCTTACTTGTTTTCATCGTCGACAATAGGCACGTATGGCATGGCACATACGGCAAACATTGTCTTAGATGTAATTGAATAAGGTCAGGTCTTTAGTTTTACCAAATGCCTGTTGGGATGCTTGTAAAGCACGGGAGTTCTCATTGAACTCAATGATGGCTTCCGCGTAATCAAGATCTTCAAAATTACTTTTGGACTTTGCCAAAGTCATTTCAAAATCTTGGTGTTGCTGCTCTTGGATATCTAACGTACCTAATCGAGCACCAACATCGGTGCGCGCTTTATTCAAATGAATAAAAGCGGCATGAAACTCTTCGGTGACTCTGTGCAGCTCGGCACTGGCCGACACATCAGAGACCGACTCCTTTGAATACTCTGCGGCATCTTTAAAGGTTTCGAAAATACTGTAGGTCTTTCTTGGTTCCAGACTAATGCTGTCCCCTTTAGTGATTTGCCCTTTGATTTGAATCGACAGACCTTCAAACTGAATGCCGCGATTGGGATCAAAGATATCGGCCTTGACCACTTCCCCGTCACGCTCCAGCTGATAACCATACTCTGCCCCAGGAAGTTCCACAAAGGTAATCGCATACGCGGACTGATCATCAGGGTTAGTGTTCGTTGCTCGCTCTAAAAGCAACTCAGATGCACCTTTCAATTCATAGGCTGGGCGATAATCCCCAAATGGGTTATCAATTTCCATAAACAGCTTGCTGCCGGGGTCATTGATAGGCATCTCAAGCGTGTTAGAGATTCGCATCTTACGCTGATAGTTATCACCGGCGTAAACAACATTATTATCATTGTCTCGGAAGAAGGGTTGGTTCTTGGGCTTTGTACCCGCAAACACATAGTTTCCCGATTCATCTTGCACATTGACCAGATTCAAGAAGTTATTACTGAGCTCTTGAATCTCTCTTGCGTGTGCTTCCCTGTCTTCATACGACAATGAGCCATTGATCATTTCCATCACAGTGCGCTTGGCTTCATCGGTAAACTTTTCTGTATTGGAAATGATGACTTCGTGGTGCTCAAGACGGTTTCGCGTTAAAACAATCGCGTCCATATATTGGCGTAACTGTTCAGATTGCTGAGCAATGTTCTGGATGTAGTGCGTGGCAAGTGGATCGTCACTGGCTCGCATCAGTTTTTTACCTGATGCCAACTGAGCTTGGTTGTGATGAACCTTGTGCTCTTGACGACGCAAATCGTTTTGCACCGACTGGTAGTTATGGAAGCTAGAGATACGATTAAACATTCAAAGCCCCCTTAACGCAGTTGCAGAATTGTGTTGAAGGTATCGTTGGCGGCTTGCATGATTCTGGATGAGGCCATATATGCCTGTTGAAACTTCATCATGTTTGCCGCTTCTTCATCTAGGTTGACCCCAGATATCGAAGCAATGCGCTCTTGCGCGGCTTCTTTTTCCAATCGAGAGACGTCGGTCAAGCGCGAAGCGGTCGACATTTTAAGTCCCACATTGGTATTTAAATCTTGGTAGACATCCAAAACCGTTGATTCGCCGTTGTTCAAATCTTTATTGGTTTGGATGCTTTGCATTTTACGTAGGTTACCGTTGTCACCCTCGGATGGGACAAGGTTTGCCGTAAACTTATCATTTGGCAGTGCGCCACCAGTAAGAACAAATGTGGTGCCTCCAACCGTTAGAGGCTTATTAGGTGGATACAATTGTTGTTCAGGCGGAATAACATTGCCTTCCAGATCGGTGACCTCTAAACGATTGCCACTGGTATCGGTCACCATATAACTGTTGCCCATCGGCGAAATGTGCACTTCAAATTCACGCACCTGACCCGCGCGCGCTATGGCGAACTCGGCACTGCCTTGGGCAAAGGTCGTAGAGGCTTCATAACTTTGTGCAGCAATCTCTGCTGGGTCGTTGGTTTCAACTTGAATTTGTCCTGCGCCTTCACGAGTGGGACGAAGCAAAACTCGCTCTCCTGGGTTGAGATCCTTGCTGACATCAATGCGAAGGCCATCGATAAACAGTTGCTTAGGCTCACCTTGCTCTGGCTGCTCTGGGACAATGCGCGTGGTTTCTCCTGATGGGCGGGTAATGGTGTATCCTTCGCCATCAAACTGCAGCGAATACTCTCCACCCACAAGTTGACTAATATCTTCTATATACACACCAACTTCGGCCTGAGAATTAGATTCAGCCACAACACGAGAACGCGCCACTAAATCTGAATTCATATCGGTAAATAACAGGGCACCGATATTGCCGCGTAAATCCAAACCTTGGGTCTGTAACCAGTTCACCTCGTAAGCAAAGGCAGTACTCATTTTGCCAAGTTCATCCAACAGATACGGAATTTGCTCGTCGCGCATGTCCAACATCGCGCCAATTTTACCGTCGATGTCTTTACTGGTGATCGCTTTGATACCCTTACCTTCAATCATGGCCAAGCGACGTTGATGAACGTCAGGGTAGCCATCAATCATTTTCAGCTCGCTGGATTCCGTGCCCGAAACCAAGGTATGACCGTTGCCGATATGAACGTTAAACCCTTCAGAATTTTTCCGTTGGGTCACCGTCACTTTAGTGTATTCCGACAGTTCAGCCACCAGCTTTTCGTGCTGGTCCATCAAATCGTTGTGCGGACCGGGAGTACGCATCATCAGGCGATGTAAGTCTCGAATTTCCAACGCCAGTTGGTTGATGCGCTCGATGCCTAAATCCAATTTCCGGTTCGCGACGTCATACTGCATTTTTACCGTTTTATGAAAGTCATTAAGGTTTTGAACTACTAGATCTGCTTTTTCCAATACCACTTTGCGTGAACCCATATCATTCGGGCTATCAGCCAATGATTTCACCGCATCGAACCATTCGTTCATGTTCTCTGGGATTTTTTTCGAGGCAACGGAAGAGAGCATGTTGGATAACATTTCCAAGTTCTCTTCAACATCACGCTTAAAGGCATAGTTGGTGGTCGATAGGTTGAGTTCATTGACGGCAAACTGATCCCATGAGCGGCGAACTTTTTCCACATGCACGCCCATACCGTAGGTTTGACCACCATACTGTCTAGGCATGTTGGTGCCTTGAATGACAGACTGACGGCTGTAACCATCGGTATTCACATTCGAAATGTTGTGACCTGTGGTGTTCAATTGTCTCTGAGCTGTAAGAACACTCTGGGTACCTACATTCAGAAGATCAGACGACATATTGCCCCCAAAACCTAACGAGTTACTGCGAAAAAACTAACCAAAATCGGCTGTTATCCTAGATTTTGCAATTAATATGCCAGTTAAAGATAAATGGAGACTGAAGGTGAATAGAAATTGAGTTTTAGGGCAAAAGAAAGGCCGAAGAGATCGGCCTTTAGAAAAGAAACTTACATTTGCTCAATCTGAGCTCGAACTCGCAGTACTTTGTCTGCGTAGTTAGGATCTGTTGCATATCCCGCTTGGTGAATACCTCGAATGAATTGCTCAGAGTTGCCTTCGTGTTGCAATGCATCGTGGTATCTAGGATTTCGCTGTAAAAAACGAACATAGTCATCAAAGCTTTCTTGGTAGCTATTGTATGAGCGGAACGCTGCTAGCTCCTGAACAGGAACACCTTGATGGTACTCCAAGGTTTGCTTGGCGACTTTATCTCCACCCCAGCTTTTATCGGCTTTAATATTAAACAGATTGTTACTGTGGTCAGCCGAATTATGGATAATCTTCTTGCCCCATCCGGTTTCTAACGCGGCTTGCGCCAACAGTACCGCACTATCTACACCAAGCAGTTTCGCTGCTTTTTCCGCATAAGGTTTCAATGAACGAACAAACTCTTGCGGCGAGTCGAATCGAACTTTATCTGTATTGTTAACCCCATTAACCCCATTAGTCCTAGCGACTTGCTCTATATTTTGAACTTCATAGAGCTTAGGGCCTGTCTGTTCGTTTATACGTTGTTGATAGTAAGGCTGTTCAGCTTGGGCGCGACGAGTGCGGTTTACTTTTTCCATTACTGCGGAAAAGTCATCACTGCGATTGGCCGCATTAGTATTATCAACTCGCCCAGACGTAAGCTGCGCAACAATCATATCGGCCAAGCCCAATGAGCCAGAAGCACTCATTTCGGAGGCCATCTGCTCATCCATCATTTGTCGATAAAACTGCTGATTTTGACTATCCATCAGCCCCGATTCAAAGTGCGAGTTGGCATCGCGCATTGACTTGAACAACATAGAGGTAAACAAAGCTTCAAATTGCTTGGCCGCTGCTTTTAGCGCCGCGTCCTGCTCACCGGAGTTGCTGCTCACCGCTTCTTGACGAAGTCTATCTAGACCGGCAATGTCGTGAATAAAGCCAATGTCTTTGCTGTCGTTAATCATGGCGTGCTCCAACTAGATGATGATCAATTGACCTTCAATCGCGCCTGCTTGTTTGAGCGCTTGAAGAATAGCCATAAGATCAGAAGGAGCCGCACCCACTTCGTTAACGGCGCGTACGAGATCATCAAGTGTTAAGCCAGGTTCAAACT
Organism: Vibrio sp. ABH4_348; assembly: GCF_056159765.1. Taxonomy (NCBI): domain Bacteria; kingdom Pseudomonadati; phylum Pseudomonadota; class Gammaproteobacteria; order Vibrionales; family Vibrionaceae; genus Vibrio; species Vibrio sp. ABH4_348. Next base: position 2,116,912 of record NZ_JBSWVW010000001.1, read on the forward strand.
TAAACATCTTGCCCTGCTCTTCTGTGACTGCAATATCAGTATCAGGCACAACAACGGTCTCACCGCCACCAAACGCATTGGGTTGGCTGACTGACATGTTCTCTTTAATCGCCACAGTCATACCGCCATGAGTGACAGCTGCTGGTTTCAAACGAACATGTTTACCAACGACAATGGTTCCCGTTCGAGAATTGACGATGATTTTTGCCGAACCATCGGCTGGGTTAAATTCTAAGTTTTCTACGGCAGACAAAAAGGCCACACGCTGAGTCACGTCACGCGGTGCACGAACTTTGACTGATGTTGCATCGACTGGAGAGGCCATTTGCGGCCCAAGAAAGTTGTTGATGGCATCGGCCATACGCTGCGCGGTCGTGAAGTCAGATTCGTACAAGTTAAAGGTAATGTGATTACCACGAGAGAACGGAGTCGGAATTTCTCGCTCAACGATAGCACCACTCGAAATCATACCTGCGGTTGGATTGTTACCAACCAGTTTAGAACCATCGGCTCCTTCGGCACTAAAGCCGCTAACCACTAAATTGCCCTGAGCGACAGCGTAAATTTGGCCGTCCAGACCTTTCAACATGGTTTGCATCAAGGTACCGCCTCGCAGACTCTTTGCTGAGCCAATTGACGATACCGTAACATCGATAGTCTGACCTTGCTTAGAAAACGGAGGGAGTTCGGCGGTGACAATCACAGCGGCCACGTTTTTGGATTTGGGATTGGTTCCCGGTGGCAATTGAATGCCGAAGTTTTGCAGCATGGCATTAAAGCTTTGATCGGTGAACGGTGTTGATTCACCTGTTCCCGGCAAGCCAGTCACCAAACCGTAACCGACCAATTGGTTGCTTCTCACTCCTGCTACTTGCGCGACATCTTTGATTCTTGCAGCGTGCGCGCTGGTTGCGGTAACGACAAACGCCATTATTAGTAACAAGAGTTTTTTCATGCTCGACTCCAATTGATGCCAAAACTTCGACACAGAGAAACTTTATAGAGCTACATTAAAGAATCGTGCCAAGAATCCTGGTTCTTGCATATCTTGATTGGTACCCGTCCCTGAATATTGGATTCGAGCATTAGAAATACGTGTGGATTCAATGGTGTTTTCGTAGGTAATGTCATCAGGACGAATCGTGCCGCTAAGGCGGATGTATTCGTCACCTGTATTTAGGGTGAGCCATTTTTCGCCACGTATCACTAGATTGCCGTTTGCAAGGACATCAATCACCTCTACTGAGATAGAGCCGGTAATACTGTTACTTTGGTTTGCCGCAGCGCTACCGTTAAACGCGTTATTGTTGCTCAAGTTGTATGAGAAGTTGTAATCACCAATGTCTAATTGCTGACCGCCGACTTCTAGTGGGTCCATGGAAGCCGCGTTGTTTTTAGATAGGTCAGCATCTGAGCTTTTTGCCGCTTTAGTGCTTTCTTCCAAGGTGACAGTAATGATATCGCCGATACCACGTGGACGAGAATCATCGTACATACTGACTGTCGCGTTACTAAACAAGGAACCAGTTTCTGCCGCATAATGCTCAGGCTGATCTTGCGGATGGACCGGAGCCCATGCAGGGTCTCCGGCAATTGGATCGGTGCGACTGCGCAACAAGTCTGTGATGCCTTGATCTTCGGCTTCCTCGCGGTCTCCTTCAACGGCATCAACCGTCGTCGTCCCTGCTGTTTCTTCCGGGGTATCTACCGGAGACGGAAACATACTGCAGCCAGAAGCTAAGAGCGATACAACTAATACTACTAACCATTTCATCATCAGACTCCTACCCAGCCTAAAGCTGTTGATTGACAAAGCTCATCATTTTGTCGACAGCGGATATGACTTTCGAGTTCATCTCATAGACACGCTGCGCTTCAATCATGTTGACCAACTCTTCCGTCACATTCACGTTAGAGGTTTCGAGCATAGATTGACGAACATCGCCAAAGCCATCCAAACCAGGTACCCCCTCTTGAGGGTCACCACTAGCGCCAGTTGGCAAGTAGAGGTTTTGCCCAATCGGTTCTAAACCGCCTGGATTGATAAAGTTGGTGGTGGTGATTTGTCCAACCACTTGGTTTTCCACTTGTCCTGGAATTCGCACTGACACTTCGCCATCGGTTCCGACAGTAATGCTGGTCGCGTTTTCAGGGATCACGATTTCTGGTTCAAGCAAGTAGCCAGCACCAGAGGTAACAATAGCCCCCTCAGAGTTAATGGTGAACTGGCCGTTACGTGTATAACCAATGTTGCCATCCGGCATTAGGACTTGGAAAAAACCGTCGCCTTCAATCATCATATCTAGACTGTTGGTTGTGGTTTGCACGTTACCGTTAGTGTGGACTTTTTGGGTTGCCACCACTTTGGAACCGGCACCAAGCATCAAGCCACTCGGTAATTCAGTATTCTGAGAAGATTGGCCACCAGGCTGATTAATATTTTGATAGAACAAGTCTTCAAATACTGCACGACTCTTTTTAAAGCCAACCGTAGAGGCGTTCGCCAAGTTGTTAGATATGGTCGAAATGTTGGTTTGTTGGGCGTCTAACCCGGTTTTACTAACCCATAGAGCAGGATGCATATCTAGTTACCTCCAACCATTAGCTCATTCGCAGCAGCGAATCGGACGATTTGTCCATTTCTTCTGCTGTACTCATCATTTTGACCTGCATTTCAAACTGGCGTTGCAAGTCGATTAAACTGGTCATTTCCCCAATCGCATTCACGTTACTGCCTTCGATAGCACCAGTAAGCAACTTCACATCGCCGACGGCTTCAAATTCAGTATTGGGGTTTTTCGAACGAAATAGTCCGTTCACGTCTTTGTACAATTCTTGATTGTCGACTCGAGTCAGTTTTATCCGGTCTACCACTTCAATGGCGTCAGCTGGGGCGCCCTGTGGCACAACTGAAATCGTGCCGTCATTACCAATTTCGATTTTGCTAAGCGGTATTGGCAAAGTAATTGGGGCGTTCGCCTCACCTAGTACAAGTTGGTCTTTACCATTTACCAGCAGTCCATTGGCATTGACTTTCAAATTGCCGTTTCGTGTTAAGCCTTCTGTACCGGACTGATCAAGTACCGAAATCCAACCATCGCCTTGAATCGTGACATCAAGATCTCGTCCTGTAGTAATCACATTACCTTGAGCAAAGCTGTGCCCTGGGCGCTCAGTCATGCTAAACACACGGCTAGGCAACCCTTGACCATAAGCCTGCATCGAGCGGGCGTGCTCTAGGTCGGCTCTAAAACCTGTGGTTGAGACGTTAGCTAGGTTGTTGGCTCTGAGCTGCATTGCTTGCATGTTTTGCTTAGCGCCGCTCATTGCGAGAAATAATGCACGATCCATAACTGACTCCTGACAATCGCATAAGGGGTTATAAGCAATTGACGTGCCAAGTGTCTATATTTTTGATTTTATGGGTTAAAACTAAATTCAGGTAAGGAAATGAAGTCTTTAAATAGAATGGAAGTGGCCACCGGAGCTGCATAGTGTTGCCGCTTGCCGATGGCCAATTCGAACCGCTAAGACAGGAATTAGCGGATTTGCAGGATGTTTTGTTGTGTTTGGTTATGTACTTCAAGTGAACGAGAGTTCGCTTGGAAGTTTCGCTGAGCGGTAATCAAGTCCACCAGCTCTTGGGTCATATCGATGTTGGACTGCTCTAACGTACCACTGCTGATACTACCGAAAGAACCTTTGTTAGATTCACCCCAGATCTTGTCACCCGAGTGCTGAGTTGCATCCCACTGGGTTCCGCCTTTTTTATCCAAACCTTGTTCATTGTATACACGAACCAGAGCAATTCGGCCTAATTGGATATTTTCACCATTTGAGTAGGTACCCAATACTGACCCGTTTTCGTCGAAGTCAACTTTGGTCAAGAAACCTGTGGTTGCACCATCTTCATCAAACTTGGTCAATTCAAATGGAGCGGCAAACTGGGTTGCTGAGTTTAGGTTGAAATTCAATGTCTGGTTTGCATCTGCACCGTTAAGGTCAATCCCTGCGACACCCAAAGTATCAGACAAAATTGGGTTGCCAGAGTTAAGGCTTGCCAAAGTACCGTCATTGTTGAAGCGCATGGTATGACCAACCTGAGGTGCTGGCGCATTCGGGTTATTAGAAATCGCGTCACCGCCAGTGATATTCAGCGGTTTTTCACCATCACGGTCAGTTACCGTGTAGTAAGTTTGCCACGTGTTCGCTTGGGTTTGATCTTTCAAGTAGTACGTTGTCAGCTTATATGACTGCCCCATGGAGTCATATATCGTCGATGACGTCGAGCGGTTGTAAGTCTCTGGGTCTGAGAAATCAAACAAGTTTGGATCTTTTAGATCGCCATTCGCTGGAAGGTTCACCCCAACTTCAATGTTGGCCGTTTGCTTTGGCTTACCAAACTCAGCAGGAATTTGAATTGGCTGAGGTTCATAAGACAAAACATCTCCGGTGTCAGCATTAACGGCGTAACCCAATAGGAACTCATCGCTCGCAGTAACCATGTAGTTGTCTTTGTTTAGGTGGAACGCACCATTACGCGTCAACTCACTGGTCTGTGGTATGAGTCTGTCTTTAGCAACAGCAAAGAAACCAGTACCAGCGATACGCAAGTCCATTGGGTTATTGGTATAAATACTGGAACCTTCGTGGAACTGTTGCGCGACTTGCGATGCTTGAACACCTTGTCCTGGAGTCGTTTTGGCTTGTGTAAAGAGCGAGTTCGAGTAAACATCGCCAAACTCTGCACGCGACTCTTTGAAACCAAAGGTATTGGCGTTCGCAATATTGTTACTGGTTGTATTCAGATCTAACTGAGCTGCGGACAATCCGCTGAGAGCTATATATGACATACCTATATCTCCTATCTAGCTAGCGTCACACTGGACTTTGCCAACTTATGCTTTGCCAACTTCAAGTACTTCCGCTAGTCGAACCGGTGATTCAAAACCAGCCAGATTGAGCAGTACATTACCGTCTCCCTTACCGAGCAATACGCTGTTTACGTTTGCGTAAGTTGAGACTTCAAATTCTTTGTTTTCACCATTGAGCAAACCAGAGGCTCTAACCTTGTATTTGCCACCCGGCAATGGGTTACCGTTTGCGTCTTTACCGTCCCACTGGATTCGGTTATCGCCGGCTGGTGTTGCACCCATATCAAAAGTGCGCACTAATTGCCCTGCCGCGGTTTCGATGCGAACCATAAGGTTATCGAGCTGCTGAGGAAGCTTAACCATGGCGGCCATACCCTTACCTTCCGCTTTAATGCCAGCGGCGCCCGGAACAAGAACATCTCTACCTACTAGCGACGAAGCTTGAAGTGCTTGGTTTGATGTCATTGACGAATTCAACGATTCAAACTGAGTGTTCATTTTTCCGATGCCATCTACAGTGGCGAAAGATGCCATCTGAGCGATCATCTGGTCATTACTGACAGGTTTAAACGGATCCTGTTGAGAAAGCTGCTTGGTCAGCAAAGACAAAAAGTCTTCCTGTTTCAAGTCCTGCTTACCCGTGGTCTCGTTGGGTTTGGCTTTGTCTTGGAGCTGCTTTAGCTGCTCAATGTAGGACAAGCCATTTTGACCAACATTATCGATACCGGCCATGTGTTAACTCCTTATCCTACTTACCCATTTGTAAGGTGCGCATCAGCATTTGCTTACTTGCGTCGGCCACCTGTACGTTTGTTTGGTATGAGCGTGATGCAGAAATCATGTTTGCCATTTCTTCCATAACATTCACATTCGGTTTGTAGATGTAACCTTCATCATTCGCCAAGGGATGATCTGGGTTGAACTCAGCCGTTAGTGGCTTATCGCTTTCAACAATCCCTAAAACTTTCACTGGAACAGTGTGGTCACGGTTATATTTGGCTTTACTTAGCTCAGCACCAAATACTGCGTGGCGCGCTTTATAAGTATCTTTGGCAGAACTTGAAATACTGTCGGCATTCGCTAGGTTACTAGAAGTCGTGTTTAGACGAACGGATTCCGCACTCATCGCAGAACCGGTTACATTAAATACATTAAATAAGCTCATCTAACTTACTCCTACTCGCTCAACAGCTTGATTATTCTACTTATTGCCCTTTTAGCGCTTTGGTTAAATTCTTGAATTTACTACCCAAAAAATCTAACGACGCTTGATGACGCAGTTGATTTTGCATAAACAAGTTACGCTCAAGATCTACGTCAACCGTGTTGCCATCACCGGTATCCGGTTGAGTTGGCAAACGATATTGCATTTCTCCCGTCGCATTTGCCGTGGCAGGAATGTGCCGTTCATTGGTTCTGTTAAGACCAAACGAAGCATTCGTGGTTGCCATCTGCAGAGCTCTTTGAAAGTCCATTCCTTTTGATTTAAAGCCTGGTGTATTTGCTTGTGCGATATTGGTGGATATCACCTCAGCATTGCGCTCACGCAGCCCTACTGTGTGCTGATGAATACCTAACGCTTTGTCAAAAGAAATAGCCATGTGAACCTCAATACTGAAAGAAATGACCGCTTGTAAAATATAAAAGCAATATGTGTACCAAGTTTTAGTTGCCGCTTTTATTTGATTCTTAATTCGATCTCATAAAAGGTTCAGCAACAAACGTACCAATCACCTAAAAAGAATTAAGCAGACAAAAGAGAGATAGGAGTAACTCTTAAGTCAGCGGATTGTACCGTCCTAAATAAGGTTGACACATTCCCAACATGAAATTGGAGAGTGTCATGAAATCAACAAGTAAACGAACCCAGCGAGATTATTCTCTTGCCTTTAAATTGGCGGTTGTTGACCAAGTAGAAAAAGGAGAAATGACCTATATACAAGCCCAAGAGCGATATGGAATCCAAGGTCGGTCCACGGTCTTGGTTTGGCTTCGTAAGCACGGTCGTCTAAATTGGTCTAAAGGAATAGAGAAACCAAACACAGTAGGTAATGATATGTCTGATTCTCCTTCTGCTCATACTCCTGAACAACGAATAAAAGAACTCGAACAACAACTTGAGGAAACTCAACTGAAAGCGGACTTCTTTGAAGCGGTCGTAAAAGTCATGGATAGAGATTTTGGAGTTCGAATCTCAAAGAAGCGCAAAGCCGAGTTATTAAGGAAAAAACGCTCAAAAGACTCACAGTGACGAAAGCTTGTCAGTTTATTGGCATTACTCGGCAGGCATTTTATAAACGTTGTACGTCAGAGCGTCAGCGAATTCGGAAAGAGCAGTCTGTCATTGGGTTCGTCAAAGAGCAACGGATTCAACATCCTCGCTTGGGAACTCGCAAGCTCAAACACTTACTCAGTCAACATAACATTGATGTAGGACGGGACCATTTGTTCTGTTTGCTAAAACAACACCGTCTATTGGTCCCCAATCGTAGGGCTTATCATCGAACAACCAACAGCCATCATCGGTTTCACTGCCATCCAAACTGCATCAAAGAAGGCATGGTTCCAACGAAACCGGAGCAGCTGTGGGTCGCTGATATTACTTACTTGGCAACGCAAACAGGAAATACCTATCTCAGTTTAATCACCGATGCCTACTCAAGGAAGATAGTTGGGTATCATCTCGATGACAATATGAAGACACAAACAGTGAAGCGCGCGTTCCTGAAGGCCTTGAAAAATCGACGCTACGAGGGTGAGCTTATTCATCACTCTGATAGAGGTATTCAATACTGCGCTGAGGAATATCAGTCATTACACAGAAAATATCATGTGAGGTGCTCTATGACAGATGGATATGATTGTTATCAAAACGCTCTAGCAGAAAGAGTGAACGGCATCTTAAAGATGGAGTACTTACTGAGTAAGCCGAATGACTTGAATGAAGCAAAGAAAATGGTTGCCGAGTCGGTAAAACTCTATAATGAACAGAGACCACATACAGCTTTAAATTACAAAACGCCCGATGAAGTTCACCGAGCGTTTTAACCAAAAGTGTCAACCTATATCAGGACGGGACAGATATTCTGCGAAGGTGAGCCAACAGTATAGAGCAGCGTTAACCAAACGCAAAAAGACCCGAATGCTCGGGCCTAAAACTACTTTATATTGAGGGGCGGTGTTATTTAAGTTTGTAAATAATACCGGGATTACAGCGTACCATTTCAAAGCGATCCGTCAGCCCAGTTAAAGACTCCGACGCACCAAGTAGCAAATAGCCGCCAGGATTTAGTGAGTTGGCCATTTGATTAAGTACTTGCGATTTCATATCTGGAGAAAAGTAAATCAACACGTTTCGACAAAATATAATGTCGAACTTGCCCAACAAGGCATAGCTCTCCATTAAGTTTTGCGGCCTGAAATTGACCAAGCGCTTTGCCGTGTCTTTGATTTTCATTCTGCCGTCACCGACATCCTCAAAAAAAGCACGACGACGCTCCGGAGATAAACCACGTCCTAGAGCTAAGTTGTCGTAGATGCCTTGTTTACACATGTCGAGCATGCTGGCAGAAATGTCAGTCGCAGTGATTGACACACTTGGCAGCATTCCAGGCTTCTTCTGCTGTAACTCAAGAATGGTCATGGCCATCGAATACGGTTCTTGGCCAGAAGAGCTGGCAGCTGACCAAATTTTTATTGGACGTTTGTTCGCCGCCAATTCTGGCAATAGGCGTTCGGCAAGAACAGTAAACGGATAGGTGTCACGAAACCACAAGGTTTCGTTAGTGGTCATGGCATCAACCGCAGCAACACGCAGCTCTCGGTCTCGTCCTGATGACACAGTTCTAAGCAAATCCGATAAGGAATTTTGCTTAAATTTAGTCACCAAAGGACTCAAGCGACTTCGCACTAAGTATTGCTTACTGTCACCCAAAACAATCCCACACTGAGATTCCAGGAAGCGGCAAAAATCTTTATATTCTTGATCGCTGATCGATATTGTTGTCATCGACTTCTCTTATTCTACTAACGCCGCTTTTACCGCATTACCAAGCTCATCTGGATTGAACTTGGCGATGAAGGAGTTTGCTCCAACACGCTCAACCATTGCTTGGTTAAACACACCACTCAATGAAGAGTGAAGAATAACATAAAGATCTTTCAAATCTGCATGGCGGCGAATTTCCGCCGTTAGGGTGTACCCATCCATCTCGGGCATTTCGATATCTGAAATCACCAGAGAAATTTGCTCGTAAATGCTGCCTTCTTGCTGCATTTCCACCAACTTGTCATAAGCTTCTTTGCCGTCTTTCACTGAAATAACTTCAAAGCCTAAGTTGGTGATGGCTCTTTCGATCTGTTTTCTCGCAACCGTCGAGTCGTCGGCAATCAAAATACGACGAACAATTTCTTTCTCTTCTTCCACCTTGCGAATTTCTTCGCCGATAGAGTCATCCATGGTTTCATCAAGCGGCGCGATTTCTGCAAGGATCTTTTCAACGTCGAGAATCTCAACCAGTTCGTTGTCGATATTGGTAACAGCAGTGAGGTAGTTCGCTTTGCCTGAACCCTCTGGTGGCGGCAAAATTGCTTCCCAATGCATATTGATGATTCGTTCGACAGACGTCACGAGGAAAGCTTGAATGGTTCGGTTAAACTCAGCGATAACCACAAAACACTTTTCAACGTCTGTTGTTGGTCGACCGCCAATCGCCAAACTCAAATCGATCACTGACACGGTATGGCCACGTATGTGGGCAACACCTTTTACTAGTCGGTGTAAATTTGGCATGGATGTAAGCGTCGGGCACTGCAGTACCTCTTTAACTTTAAATACGTTAATGCCGTATCGTTGGCGTCCCATTAGGCGGAAAGTCAACAGTTCCAATCGGTTTTGACCGACGAGTTGTGTACGCTGATTCACAGAATCAAGGATACCCGTCATATGCTTATCTCCATTCAAACTTTTTTTTATAAAAATGGTAGTCTACTTCAGGCAATCAAAAAACAAGGTCAAAGAATGAAGAGTCGTCAATCAATCTTAGGACTGTTTTCCATCATTAATTGTAGAGCTATCTGGTTACTTTTTTTTAAATGTATCGGTTTTTTCTTGTTTTTCTTTAGCCAGCACGCTCTTTCAGCCAGTGCAGAGCAAATTTCTGTAGTCCAGAATGCCGCTGAACAATACGTTTTGACGGTAATTCCCGCCCCGGAAGGCGGTACGCTTGAAGTCAATGCGGCCAATATTGATTCACGAGTTTTCGTCACAGATTGCCCAGAAAACTTAGAAACTTCATCAAATTCTAGCAGCTTAAATGCAAGCAGTATGACGGTATTAGTGCGTTGCCAAGCTGACAACTGGAGACTTTACGTACCAGTGCGTATTACTCGTACCGGCCCTCAAGTGACACTAGCTCGACCATTAAACCGTGGACAAATCGTTACCGAACAGGACATTACTATTAGTATGGTAGACTTGCATCGTTCAAGGCGGCAAGGCTTTTCCACAATAAATTCTGTTATTGGTGCCAAAGCCAAAAGAAATTTGAGAGAAGGTGAAATCATTGAAACACGCGATATTTGCGTGGTTTGCCGAGGTGAATCGGTCATCATTAAGGCTGTGAAACAAGGAATGGTTATCTCGACCAAAGGTGAAGCCCTTTCAGACGGGTCACATGGTGAGCAAATAAGAGTGAAAAATAGTAAATCCAATCGTATAATTGAAGGACGTGTATCTGGAATATCTGAAGTTACCGTGTTTTTCTAAATGAAATTGTACAAAAAACAGCTAAAGAAAATCACAAGCCAGTCGATACGTTCAGTACAAGAACCCAATTAAGCTAGATAAGGCAATCATGGCAGGCATAGATAACATTCGTTCAGGGCAAACGATGACCACATCGACCAAAAGCTCTGCTCGAAGAGACACCCAAGAAGCCAGTAAGGCGACCAGCTCACAGAGTAATGCTAGCGTTCAACAAGACGCCGTTTCTCTGAGCTCGCAAGGTAAGGCAATCGGTGAAATGCACTCTCAAATGGCAACTCAACCCAGTTTTGATCAAGCAAAAGTGGACGCTATAAAAGCCGCTATCGCTAACGGCTCTTACACCGTTGATCCTGAAAAACTGGCTGACAATATGATCAAATTCGAAAAAGACCTCGGCGGTATCTAGTCATTTTTTCTGAGGTAACGAATGGCTGATCTGAAGTCTTTACTTGAAGCCCAATTGAAAGCAGCTCACTCGCTGATGTCTATTCTCGAACGAGAAAAGTCTGCCATCACTCAACGAGTCGCGAAAGACATCGAGCAAGTTGCTAACGAAAAAGTCCAGATCATCGTTCAAATTCAGTCTACCGATAACGAAATCAAGCAGCACCCAGATGTTGAACTGCTCACTTCCAGCTCTGAACTTGCTGAGCTAACCCTTTCTATTCAAGACAAGATTTCTGATTGTCAGCTGGCCAACCAAGCTAATGGTGAAGCGCTAGAACGCGCTCAGCTAAGCCTCAACAAACTTAAAAACATGATGCAACAAAGCCAAGGTAAACTAGGCATGACCTATGGTGCTGACGGCAATACTCGAAATGTGACTACTTTGGGTACCAATCTCAAAGCATAACCCTCCAACCAAAACATCGTGATTCGAACCATTTCTCAAAAATGAACCAACAAAGGTTAACTATCTTGCAACCTTAATAGAACTAAAGTTTGATTGTATTAACAATAACAAAACACAACAAACGTTATGGCTGTTGCTCATTTTTATACAGGAAGTTATTCAAGGCCGCTTGGGGCTATTGAAGGCAAAGGAATCGGACTTAGCAGTTTTCAACTCGACCTCAATGATGGAAAAATTACTCCTCATCTTTACGATTTACCACTAGCCAACCCGTCTTACCTAGTCCAACAAGATAAAGTCTTAGTGACGATAAATGAAGTTGACCAAATCGATAAACCAGGACTGCATCTGTTTAAGCGTCATGATGACCATTCGTTATCTCAATTGGATGTTGCCGATATTGGTGGAAGCTATCCGTGTCACCTCGCAATATCACCCGACGGGCAATGGATAGCCACGGCCAGTTATGGGTGCGGTGGATTTGATTTATATCGTGTGAATCCTGATTCATCGCTTGAACATGTTTGTCAGATCAAGAATGCTTCGCCACAAAGCTTGCACCCAAGACAGGATGGCCCGCATGCACATTTTGTTCAATTCAATAAAAAATCAAACCAACTAATCACCGTCGATCTCGGTACTGATACGATCAGCTTTTACCATATAACGCAAAATCAACTCTCTAAGGACAATGCTTACCACTTAACGCTTCCAGAAGGTTCAGGTCCCAGACATTTGGTATTTAGTAAAGATGAAACTCAATTGTTTGTCTTGTGTGAGCTAACTGAGCAGATTCTGCACCTGAGTTACATCAACAACGAATGGCAATTGATAGACAGTGTTAGCCCATATTCTGGACAACATTCGAGTGAAGCCGCAGCGGCAATTCGTCTCAATAATGAAGGTAACATGCTATACGTTAGCGGACGTGGCCATTCGGAAATTGTGTGTGTATCACTAGAGAACAAGATGTCAGTGGTTCAAACAATTGCGCTAGATGACAAAAACCCACGAGATTTTGCATTGAGTCCTTGCGGGAGTTGGTTGGTCGTCGCCCATCAAGACTCTCATAGTGTATCTAGCTATCGTTTAGATCGCGTTTCTGGCAAATGTACTTATTCAGGTTTCTCTGTAGAAACCGGCAACCCGGTTTGCGTAAGCTTTTCACCAGACTAATACCTCACCAGATTAAAAAGCTGCATGAAGCAAAAAGCGACCGATTTTGGTCGCTTTTTCTTTAAGAGATGAGAGCTTGATTTCTAGAGGTAGCGCGTTTCTTAAAACAAGGTACGCTGACGCTTTTCCGGTACTTGTTGAATCTCACCGTAATCACGCAGACGGTACATTTTGTCCAAATCGAGTCGCAGTTCAGTCACATAGCTGTCTCCCACTTTATAGCTACGAACCACTTGTGCTCCGCGAATAACACCATCAACTGCACCAGTTGTAAGTTCCGTTCCCAAACGCTGATCTTCAAGCTCAGCACGTCCACTCACACGCATCCCGTAGATTTGCTCGGCCAATTCTCTGTACGCGTCAATTTTTGATGCTCGCATAGCGCGAACTTGCTTCTCTTCTTCGTCACGGCCTTTTTGTTCACTGATATTTGCGTAACCAACGGCCGTTAACCACTCATTCGTCTTCATCGTATGAAGAGGCTGACACCCCACCATCACAAACGCCACTGCGATTAAAATCCAAGTTTTCATAGCGAGCTCCTAAGGTCTTAAAATGACAGTGTAAGGTTGAGAAATACTTGGGTCCGAACGAATCAGAACGCCATCCTCAGTGCGCATGTTATTGAGTGTATCCAAGTCACGACCAATTCGATCTGCTGGCAAGAAGGCTTGAGCAGATGCCACGACGACACGAGTTTGCATTCCGACAACTCTCGCGTTAACGAGCACCCCGCCCTCTTGGCGTAACATGGTTCCGGTTAATACATATTGGATGTCTTGCTCTTGAGCCAGATCTTTCCAATCTCGACTATACGCAAAGTCACCTTGCTGAGTTACCTGAATAGTACCCGTGGTTTTGAAATCCACCACCTTGAACCCACGACGTTGAAACTGGTGAATAAACCCTTCCGATACCGAGTTACCCAACCAATTAGTCGCATCCATATTCTGCAGGTCAACAAACGACGTTACCGCAATTGGAGTTCGAGCTGACACACTGGTGTTTGATACCATCAACTCTTCCGTCATGCTCTCAACAAAAAAGTCAAGAGTATGACGCGGGTTCTCTATTAACATAAACTGAGAACCGCTATAAGGTTCTTTACCGTTGTATATCGGCGAATAGGTACATGCCGTCAAAAGTAAGGCAGGCACTAGGGAAAGCCATCGTTTCATCTCTCAATCTCCCAACACGCTTGGCAGTTAAACCATTCCGCGTTTTTACATATATTGGAACGGTCTTTGCTTTAGTAGAATTGTCACATTCAAAAGCTTTGCCGAAATCAACTAAGTAAAAACGAAGCAAAAAGCATACCCACTTGGTGAAAACGATGAAAAAAACATGGCTATGGAAACTGTTTGGATTGTTGCTAATCGCTGTATCGACCAGCGTTTCAGCTCAATGGTATGAAGTCATGGGTCGAGCGGCCATTGTCTCTTCTGAAAAGGTGGCCAGAGTACATGCTCTTGAAGATGCCTTATATAAGGCGATTCAATTTTCTGGCGCAGATATCGGTAGCATTAGCAACTTAAAACCTTATCTCGAAGCGGAACGCGCCGAATATCAGTTCACCAATCATGAAGTTCGTTATCTTATCGTCGATGAAATGGACGAATACGATGGCGCTATCGTGGTCAAAGCACGAATTGATATTTACCCTTCGGCAAGGGGTTGCCACGTTGACCAGTATAAAAAGACATTTTTGATCGGCAATATTGAGTTAGATTCTCCGCAACAAGCGGTAATGGGACAAATCTACAAACTTGGAGATGACTTCTCAGAGGTCATTAACCGACAGTTAGATGAAGAATCCACCAGCTTTGTCTCAGTGGGAACAACCGACTATGAAATCAGTAAAGATTACCCAGAGCGCTTAAAAATGATTGCCAGCGATACTGGCGCGCAATACATCCTGGGCGGCAAAATCACTGATCTTACGGCAACACTTGAGCAAGGCTTTCTTTCTGATGACATAATTAATCGACAGTTCGCCATGGAGCTGTCGGTATACGATGGTAAAACAGGTAACGAAGTCTATAACGAGAACTACCGTGAAGTTGCGAAATGGCCGTTCCCAAAAACCAGTAAAGTGGATACTCGCAGTGCGCGTTTTTGGGCGTCGACCTATGGAGAAATGCTACTGCGTGTTAGCCGAGATGTTATGCTAGACCTCGAATCTCAAGTGTCTTGCAAAATCACCCTGCCGGAAATTGTCGCCAAATGGAACAACGTTTACACCATGGATCTAGGGCGAATGCATGGGGTGCAAGAAGGTGACAAATTAAAGCTATGGCACACAGGCTCGTTTATTGATCAAAAAGGGTTACCGCGTAATAAAGTGACTGAATCGGCAATCACCATGACAGTCACTCGCGTCTACGAAAACGAAGCAGAACTAAAACCAGACCAAGTGGAGCTCGCCAACAGTATTCAAATTGGTGATGTGATGCATAAACTCATGGTTAGGTAACCAATTTTTCTAGACTCACTGAGATTCAGTCTAAGTTTCAATAAGTTACCAATTGACTATCAATATGGGCTTAGACTAATCTCAAGTGATACCAAGTTACTATACAAATCACTTTCCAAATTAACGCATCTAAAACGCTCCCATGGCACAGCTGGATAGCGCGGCCCCCTCCTAAGGGGCAGGTCGTAGGTTCGAATCCTACTGGGAGCGCCATTTCTTTCACTTTTTCACTCGTTTAATCACACACTTCTCTTTGTGATTTTTATCGCAAAACCGTACCAAAACAAACTTAGTTCGAAATCTAACTATTGACCAATAGTTAGGTGTTGAATTACATTTTAGTTCGAAGGTTAACTAACTTAGGGAAAAGACAATGGAAAGGCGCAAATTCATAAAGATTCTTGGCGGTGGAGTAGTTGTTGCTGCAGCCGCTTCCGTTGGAACATTTTTATCAACTCGCACGCCAACCGCCGCTTTACAGCCATGGGAACAAGCAGGAAATGATTACCGAGAAACTATTAAGTTTGCATTGTCATACGCAATCTTGGCTCCAAACCCACATAACCGACAAGCTTGGCTTGTTGATATCCACTCATCCGATGAAATCACCTTATATGCGGACCTTGATCGACTACTGCCAAACACGGACCCCTTTAGTCGCCAAATCACTATCGGATACGGTTGTTTCCTTGAGTTGCTAGATCTCGCTGCGCAGCAGCGTGGCTTTAAAACCGAAGTGACTATGTTCCCCAATGGTTCAAATACCAAACAGCTAACAACAGACCCCATTGCTCATGTGCGTTTTGTACCCACCACAAAACCCGCTGATCCGCTGTTTAATTGGGCCATGCAACGTCGTTCAAACAAACAAGCCTTTGATATGAGCAAACCCGTTTCGGCAGAGGCCATCACAACACTTAAAAACATAACAACTCATGGAACCGCTATTGATGCCACCAACAACCCACAGGAAGTTGAAGCTCTGCGAGTACTCACTAACCAAGCGCTAATAGTTGAAACCGAAACACCTCGAACACACAAAGAAAGTGTCGACCTGATGCGAATTGGAAAGAAAGAAATTGAAGCCAACCCAGATGGTATTCACCTTGGCGGCCCTTTCCTAGAAAGCTTGGCATTATTGGGACAACTGGATCGCAAGCAGATGTTAGACCCGACCTCAAGTGCTTACGCTCAAGGACTGTCATTCGCCCTACAAGGTCCAGATACGGCAATGGGACACGTGTGGTTGGTTAGTCCAGGTAACAGTCGAGTCGATCAAATTAATGCCGGTCGTGATTGGTTAAGACTGAACTTAACTACAACCCAGCTTGGATTAGGGTTACATCCATTAAGTCAAGCACTGCAAGAATACCAAGAAATGGCTTCGCTTTATCAAGATGTTCATAGCCGTCTCGCTCCCAATGGTGGAACGGTACAGATGCTAGGGCGTATTGGCTATGGTAAAGTCATTCCTAGAAGTCCACGTTGGCCATTAGAAAGTAAAATTATCCGCTCATGAGTGAACAACCACAAGATATTCAACTATTTCAGTTCTTTAACGAAGTTGGCATTATTTCTCAATTAAGCACCAACTTAATGAACCGAATATTACCTGATGGATTGTCAGCCTCTCACTTCAGTGTCTTAAATCATATGGTAAGGCTGGGAGATGGTTCAACACCGTTAGATTTGGCAAGAGCTTTTCAAGTCACCAAGCCGACAATGACGCATACCTTGCAGGTTTTGTCGAAAAAAGGTTACGTCACGTTAAGCCCTAATCCAAAAGATGCGCGTTCGAAGTTGGTCTATTTAACCGAAGAAGGCATAAATTACCGCAACTCAGCCATTGTTATTGTGGTTGAGCACATGTCAAAAATAGCCAAAGACATGGATGTAAACAGTGTTGTTGAGACCATTCCTGCTTTACAGAGCGTTAGAAAAATCCTTGATGAAAATCGTTAGTACCCTTAGGTAACGGTTATTCATTAACCAATCTTAACCCTTTGTATAATTGTTATTAATCTGAGTTGAGCTAGAGTTGTTTTACTGAACGAAACCAACTCCCCTTAAGTTTGGAATCCAACAGTACGCATCGGGTTACCCCCTAACTCATGTGGAAGGCTCGCCCTAGTCAAGCGAGCCTTTATTTCACCTTGATCTGCGTTGTTAGCCAGAGAAAAAACCAAACATTAAGTAACCTTAATCTTCTAATCCCGCGAATTTGCTTTAAAACAGAGAACTCCCTAGCACTTTTGGTTACTATTCCATGCGTTACAAAGCGTTAGGGTATGAATATGAAAATTCTCATCATAGAAGACGACACAACCACAAGAGAATTTGTAGCCAAAGGTCTTAAAGAGCACGGTTACGCTGTAGATGAAGCAGAAGACGGCAAAACCGGACTGATGATGGCGCTGAGTTCTGAGTATGAACTGGTGATACTTGACCGAATGCTTCCCTATCTAGATGGTATGAAAGTGCTCGCGGCCATAAAAGCCAGTGATGAATCTCTTCCTGTTCTTATCCTGAGTGCAATGGACAGTGTCAGTGACAGAGTAGATGGTCTTCAAGCTGGTAGTGATGACTACTTGATCAAACCTTTTGCCCTTGCAGAACTGATCGCGCGAGTTGATATCATCATCAATCGTTCAAAAAAAGTCAGCCCCTCACAGACGCAAATGAGCTATGACTGCTTGGACTTAGACTTAAAAGCGCACCGCGTTACCTGTAACGGCAAAGAGCTCACCCTGCAGCCTAAAGAATTTCAACTTTTACAGTACTTTATCGAACACTGTGAGCAAGTTGTCTCTCGTATGCGTCTGTTCGAGGCTATCTGGAGTTATCACTTTGATCCCAAGACCAACGTGATTGATGTACATGTTGCAAACCTGCGCAGAAAACTTGAAGAGGTAGGCTGTACCCAACTACTTCATACTGTGCGTGGGGCAGGTTATGTTCTTCGCCGATAACTATGGCCTGACTCGCTCGTCAGTATTTCGAACTCTGCTTTCATTAGTTTTAGTCATCACCTTGGTCAATATTGTTTTTATTGGCCAAGTGTTTGTGGACTCAGAAGATTTCCATCGCCAACAACTTGAAGAGCAGCTCAATGATGAACTGATGGAATTTCGATACGCCGCATCGATGAGCCCTTATGACGTTCAGCAATTGCTAAGGACCAAACAAGCAGCCAATACGCCCTTTACCTACTTACTTACCGAGTTACCAGAAGTCGCGACGAGCCAAACTTATCCAGCATTAAATCGGCCACGTCAGTGGAATCGATTAACGGTGACTTCAACTCAAGAACTCGAAATTCAGATTAGCGATGAAATGCTGCAAGCCTATCGTAAGTCAATTTTCCCGATCGTGTTTTCAGGCGTGATTTTTCCTAGCATGGTTCTGTTAATGGTCACATTATTGTTTACCATTGCCGTCTTGAGAAAATTGGAACGGGTAAACCAAGCGATGAACCGCGTACTTTGCGGAGAACGCGACGTAAAACTGCCTGTGTCTACCCAAGATGACGAGTTTGATATTCTGGCCATACACCTCAATTACATGATTGAGGAAATGAATAAAAATGAAAAATCCCTACAATCCTTAACCACAGGCTTGGCGCATGACATGCGAACGCCTATGGCTCGCTTAAAGCTTCGGCTCGAAGATGTGCTCTCAAAACCAAATCTAGATCCAGAATCAGAAAAGCAATTTAATGCGTGCTATGAAGAGCTTGAATTATTGCTATCACTATTCAACAGTATGTTAGAAATCGCCAAGTTAAACAGCGGCCATCAGTTGATTGGAGCTGACCAGATTGAGCTGGGTTTAATAGCCAGAGATGCCATCGAGTTCTTACACCCCATCGCTGAACAAAAACAGCAGAGTCTAACATTGAGAATAGACCAAGAATGTATCCTCAATGGTGATAAATCATTGATGTTTAGAGCTATTTTTAACTTGGTGGAAAATGCAGTTAAATACACCCCTAAACACGGCTCAATTGAAGTGATATGTGATCAATACGGTATTGTTGTCGCTGACTCAGGTATTGGCATTAGTCAGCAAGACAAATTACATGTGACTAAACCCATGTATCGAGCAGACAAAAGTCGGACCGAGTATGGCAACGGTCTTGGTCTTTCACTCGTGGCAGCAGTAGTCAAAAGACACAATGCAGAGTTAGTATTAAAAGATAACAATCCCGGACTCAGAGCTCGAATTCTGCTCTCACCTTAGCCCTATCCTGCTTCTTAGCTACTATCCGCGCTAGACTCTCAGGCAGTTATTGATAAAATTATTGGCAAATATGTAAACAGCATCTTTAATTAGAGGAGCTGTTGAATAATTAAATAAATTATCAATAAACATATGCCCAAGAGCAATCTAGTTACAAACACCGGTCATCGCTTTATCTCAAAAGCGAAAACCGCGTATAAAATTCATATACATACGCCAGATGATACGGTGATGCATCGCTCTGTCGGCTTTGTTCGTATTGGTGAAAAGCGCGGACTGAAAAAAGCCATCAAACTCAGAAATGAGTTAGGAAAAGAGCTTTGGGGAAAATTTTGGCGCCGTCTTCTAAAAGACCCTTTCCTTATGACTCGGCTCCCCCACTCACTTGAACCTAAAATCATCTACAAGCCAAGGCCAACAAAAGAAGACCCAGAAGCAAAAGACGAGTGCTACATTGCCGCATGGCGAACCTATGATGGCGATGGCAAGTTGAGATACAAAAGCGTGGTGTGCTCAGTCAATAAACACGGCAAACTCGGTGCGTATTCAAAGACCAAAAAAGCCCTGTTAGAAGCCAACAAGGACAACATCGAAATCCTTGAGTACATGGGCAGAATCAATAGTATTGATTTGAAGTAATCGAGTTCTTTTGTAAGCCAATTAGTATCAAATGATAGAAACTAAAAAGCCGCGAAAATTCGCGGCTTTTTGCTAGCTGGTTATCGCTATTTACGCGTTGGCTTCACGCTCTTCAATAAAGGCAATCGCCATCTTGATGCGAGCAACAACGCGCTCTTTACCAATTAGCTTGATCACTTCATCAACAGATGGGGATTGACCACCACCAGTTACCGCAACGCGAAGTGGCATACCAATTTTACCCATGCCAATTTCCAGCTCTTCACATACCGCTTTGATTACGCCATCTTTGATTGCTTCAGTAGACCAATCGGTTAGTGCTTCAACTTTTTCAAGTGCTAGCTGTAGTGGGCCTTTAGCCACGCCGCGCAGGTGTTTTTTTGCCGCTCCGGCTTCAAACTCAGCAAAGTCTTCGTAGAAGTAGCGAATCTGTTCTGCCAATTCAACCAAGGTGTTGCAACGCTCACCAACCAGTGTGATCACATCGTTGATAGCTGGGCCGTTAGTCACATCTAGCTTCTGGTTGTCTAGGTGCCATTGTAGGTATTGTGCAACATAGGCTGGATCAGAGGTTTTGATGTAGTGGTTGTTAAGCCACAATAGTTTCTCTGTGTTAAATGCCGAGGCGGATTTAGACACAGCATTCAAGCTAAACAACTCAATCATTTCTTGTTCAGAGAAGACTTCTTGATCACCATTAGACCAACCTAAACGAACTAGGTAGTTGTTTAGAGCATTCGGAAGGTAACCTTCGTCACGGTATTGCATCACAGAAACCGCACCGTGGCGCTTGGAAAGCTTGGCACCATCGTCACCCAAAATCATGGCGCAGTGAGCAAATGTTGGCACTGGTGCACCTAATGCTTCATAGATGTTGATTTGACGAGGGGTGTTGTTGATATGGTCTTCACCGCGCACAACGTGAGTAATTCCCATATCCCAATCATCAACCACCACCACGAAGTTGTAGGTTGGGGAACCGTCAGTACGGCGAATGATCAAATCATCAAGTTGGCTGTTAGCTATTTCGATGCGGCCGCGGATTTGGTCTTCAAATACCACGCTGCCTTCTTTCGGGTTGCGGAAACGAATCACGCATGGGTCATCTTCATTGGCAGCAGCGTTTGCAGCAACAATTTTAGGATGGTTTGCATTGTAACGCGCCATCTCTTTGTTGGCTTCTTGCTCTTCGCGGATTTCGTCCAACAACTCTTTAGATGCGTAACACTTGTAGGCTTTGTCTTCTGCGAGAAGCTTATCGACCATCTCGTTGTAACGGTCAAAACGCTTAGATTGGAAGTAAGGACCTTCATTCCACTCCAACCCTAGCCACTGCATACCTTCTAGAATGGCATCTACCGCTTCTTGCGAGTTTCTTTCCAAATCAGTGTCTTCAATACGAAGCACAAATTCGCCGCCTTGGTTTTTAGCATAAAGCCAAGAGTACAAAGCAGTACGAGCACCACCTACGTGTAAATAGCCAGTTGGGCTTGGAGCAAAACGCGTTTTTACCGTCATGAAGATTACCTTGAATGTTTCAGTACACTGTAATTCTGGATTGTGAGCTTCAATACCCAGAGTTACCAGAAATTTTGCGCGTTATTCTAGCACCCCAAGGTAATTCCTCAATAATTTATGATGTTGGCAAACATTATTCGCATATAGGGTAATGAGATAAATTATCATTAAGTTGCTTGACCTTACCTTGAGGGTAAGGTTTACAGTGAACACCTATCTCGTTGTTGGGAGTAATTATGTATCGTTTAACCATTCCGATGTCTGGCCTTAACTGCATGGGGTGCGCTAGAAAAGTTGAAAAAGCCATTTGTGAACTTGAAGGTGTCACCGTTAATGACTTAAGCAAAGAATCAATTAGCTTGGAGTCTCCACACAGCTTTGCACTTGTGCACCCTAAAATATCCCAATACGGCTATACTGCTGGCGAAGAACAGCATTACTCTTTGTCTGGACTCAATTGCGGAAAATGTGTCGCTAAGCTAACAACAGCACTCGACGAAACGGGGCGAGTTTTCATCAAAAAAATTAGCAAGACTTCGCTTTCCATCGATAGCTTGATGACCTCTGAAGAAATTATCGGCCTGATTCAAGACTTGGGATTTGAAGCCACTCCAGTGACAGAGCTTGATAACGCTGCCGCCCTTGGTACTGCACAAGATTCAATTGAGCCCGCAAGTCCAGAATCAGCGACTCAGCCAAAGGCTAAGCCAACCAATAAAACAGAGGTTGAGTCAAAACGGGTTTCAGCGGCGCCGGATACCCATGATAGAAATGCAACTCTTGAGCTAACCAATTCCCAGACTGTGACGGCGCTGATTTCCGGAATGACTTGCGCCAGTTGTGTCAGTTCGGTCGAGAAGGTGTTAAATGCCCTACCTTCCATAGCAAATGCCAAAGTTAATTTGGCAGAGCAAACCGCAACCATCCATAGTTCGGAAGCGCTGGATGAATCTGCTATAGAAAACGCATTGTTGCAATCTGGCTACGGCATTACTTGGCTTAAAGATTCTGAACAAGCGCAAAATGAGCAACAAGCGCATTTTAACTTGCAAATACAACACCACAAAAAAGGCGCGGTACTCGGCTTAGCATTGGGGGCTCCATTAATATTATGGGGTGTACTCGGTGGCAGCATGATGATTCGTACTAGCTCAGATCAACTCGGCTGGGGAATCGTTGGCTTAATCACTTTGGTACTGCTTGCCAGCTCTGGGCGTTCATTTTTCACTAACGCTTGGAAGTCGATAAATCATCGTAGAGCCACCATGGACACACTCGTGGCGCTTGGTACTGGTGCTGCCTGGTTGTATTCCATGCTTATTGTGATAACGCCCGATCTTTTCCCTATGGCAGCGCGACACGTTTATTTTGAAGCCAGCGCCATGATCATCGGCTTAATCTCACTTGGACATTTCATAGAGGCGAAAGCAAAAGCGAAAACCAATGCCTCTTTGCAAAGCCTTTTAAACCTACAACCGAAAACCGCAACCGTTATCGAAAATCAGCAAACGCAAATTATTGAAGTGGCGAGAATTCAGTCGGGAATGAACGTTCTGGTAAAACCCGGTGAGCAAATTCCTGTTGATGGCATCGTGATATCTGGCACCAGTTTTGTTGATGAGTCGATGTTAACCGGCGAGCCAATACCCGTTTACAAAGAAACTGGCTCAACCTTATCAGCCGGTACCATCAACCAAGATGGAAGCTTGACCATACAAGTTACCGGCGTAGGCAGCCAAACTATGTTGGCCAAAATCACTCGAATGGTTCGTGATGCTCAAAGCAGCAAACCAGAAATCGCTAAGCTGGCCGATCGCATATCGGCAGTTTTTGTTCCTATTGTTGTCGCAATTGCGGTATTTAGCGCCTTAGTTTGGTTTGCGACTGGACCTGAACCCAAAATCAGTTACATGCTAATTGTGACTACCACGGTACTCATCATCGCCTGCCCTTGCGCTCTAGGACTGGCTACTCCTCTTTCAGTTACCGTTGGTGTCGGTAAAGCGGCTGAATACGGTGTGCTTGTAAAAGATGCCGATGCCCTGCAAATGGCGACCAAAATTGACACGATTGTCTTTGATAAAACCGGAACTCTTACTGTTGGCAAGCCGGAAGTTCAGTCCTTTGTCAGCGTATTGCCTCAGCAGACCTTGTTTAACCTGACCTACTCGATTGAGAAACATTCTGAACATCCATTGGCAAAGGCTTTAGTCGCCTTTACCGAACAAAACAATGCAAAAATGGTTGAAGTAACAAACTTTCAGGCAAATCGAGGTCAAGGGGTTAGCGCGTCGACTGAATCTGGTGATGTAAAGATCCTATCTAAATCAGCGGCTATCGAACAGGGCTACTCATTACAAGCGGTCCGAGATTTTGTGGACCAATCAGAAAACAAAGCTCGGACACCAGTCATAGTACTAGTTGATAACCAAGTTGCTGGCGCGTTTTCTATCGCCGATTCACTGAAGCCGGAAGCAAAACAAACCATCACCAAACTCAAACAGCTCAATATTGAACCCGTCTTGTTGACCGGTGATAACCTGCATGTCGCAAAAAACATTGCCAAGCAGTTGGGAATTATTGAAGTCATTGCGCAAGTGTTGCCAGATCAAAAAGCCCAAAAGATCACCGAACTTCAAAACCAAGGTTTTTGCGTTGCTATGGTGGGCGATGGCGTTAACGATGCACCCGCACTTGTTCAAGCGGATCTTAGCTTAGCAATGGGCTCAGGCAGTGATGCGGCAATTGAAAGTGCTCAGCTAACGATTTTAAATAGTAATTTGGATTCAGTTGTAAAAGCTCTGGAGATCTCCAAAGCCACTCTGAAGAACATGAAGCAAAACCTATTTGGAGCTTTTATTTACAACACTCTGGGGATACCAATCGCGGCTGGTGTGCTGTTTCCGTGGACAGGTTGGCTACTAAGCCCAGTAGTTGCAGGGGCAGCTATGGCACTCTCTTCGATTACCGTTGTCACCAACGCTAATAGATTACGATTGTTCAAATCGGGCAAGTAATCTAGAAAAAACGAAGCCCCCAAAACGGGGGCCAAAAAATAGGGAGTGATTTGCTAGCGATATCTACAAAGCGACATCTTCACTTCCTTTTACAGGTCTCACTACAACAACCTGAGGGGGAACAGTCTATTGGCGTTGCCAATATCTCTACAATACTGCCAAAAACTTGTTGTTCTAAGTCACACACTACCTAATGTGACACATATCTCAAATTGTATTCACAGACAATTTTTTCTTTTAAAATTCAATAAGATAAAACACCGTCATTTTCTGCACTCGTGTTTTAACGATATTCGAGTGACACAAATCACAAAAACACAGTCATTTGTATACTTGATCACTTAAAAACACCGAAAAGTGCATAACATGCGAACAATCCCCTCTAACTTTTAGCTGTTTAATTTTAAATTGATCACAAAAAAGCCTGTGGTAAAAAACGTCAAAACACTGGAATATAACGTTTTTGCCGGAAGTTAAAGCATGCTTTAACTCAATACCAATAGGAACAACAATGCGGATTTTTTTGGCTATCTGGCTATTCGTTTTTTCATCCAGTTCTTTGGGCGAGCCTCTAACCTTTGTCGCCAAGAAAGGACTGACAGAGTTGATGATATTTGGTTCGATCCACGCGGGTCGTCAAGACATGTACCCGCTACCAAATCAGGTCATCGAGTACTTAGATTCCTCTGATGGACTTATTTTAGAGGCGGATATTTGGAATGAGCATTTACTAAAGATTCCGAGCGATCAACCGTCGACCAAAAGTGTATTAGCACCTAACCAATATAAGCAGTTAATACAGAAATCCTCTGAAGTCGGTATTCAGTTTGAACAATTTTCCAATTTACCACCTTGGCAAGCTGCGATTGCTTTACAAAGTGTACAACTCATTCAAGCCGGGTTTGATTTTGAAGCTGGAATCGATTTAGCCATGCTGGACAAAGCCGAAATACTCAACAAACCTGTATTGCATTTGGAGCAATTACAATTCCAGCTAGACCTAATTTCTACGCTGGGTAGTGATGGTAACGACTTATTGCTCAGCACAGTAGATGAACTAAAACACGGCCGAGAAAACATCGAGTGTATGGTGGAATCGTGGAACGCTGGTGATATAGAGAATTGGGAAGCGGCCCTTATGGGCTCGACGATGCCAACAGAATCAGAAGATAAGCTGCTGTACAATCGAAATAAGGATTGGGCAGATACGTTAGTAGACAATAATTTTTACCCCAAGCAAGGTAAATATTTGGTAGTCGTTGGCGGTTTACATTTGATAGGTAAAAGAAGCTTGATCGATTATCTCGAACAAAACGGCTTTGTTGTCACCCAAGTTTCGAAATCAATCAAAGCTGACTGTAATTTTTTGCTGCCAAGTGACAACCACTAAAACACAAAAGCCCGCTCTAATGAGCGGGCTTTCTAAATGTGGTCGGTGAAAAGGAATTCGATTGAACTGGCATTCCAGCCCCCGTCCTCAGATGCTATGAGGTAAAAATAGCAAAAGCCCCATTCTTTCGACTAGGGCTTTCTAAATGTGGTCGGTGAAGAGGGATTCGAACCCCCGACCCTCTGGTCCCAAACCAGATGCGCTACCAGGCTGCGCTATTCACCGAGTCGTATCGCTTTGCGACAACGTGGGCGTATATTACGGATTCTCGATTCAAACGCAACCTCTGTGACACAAATTTATTGAAAATAAATCCATTCGCTCAAAACACCAGCAAGACACGGCATACCCAATTCAAAATGTGATTAAAAACACATCAATGTTAATCAATCTTTTGCTTCGGTGACACGCTTGATCCAGATCAGTAATGAAGCACGTCATTAACCTTACTTTTAACAATGTCTTTATAACTTTACATCGGAGTATTTATGGACTTTTGGCTAGACCTTCTTTTTGGTAATGCGGTAGGGCTTTCTTCCATGTTAGTCATCTTTGGCGCCTTAGGTTTGATGCTGTTTTACGGCGGCTACTTCGTCTATAAAGTTATGAATGACAAATCTCCTCATTAAATCGCACAGCTCCTAATCACTGTTAAACACAAATTTGAGTAGGATTTGCTTTGCACCGGATTAGCGCACTTTCTAATCCGGTTTTTTATTTGTCGGTTCCACACCAATGAATTCTTCTATACCCCATTATTGATCCAACCCTACCTCTAGTTGGTATACTTGAGTTAATCGTTCCCGAGCCTTCCACGAGTTCAAGATGTCCAACGACGATTTTTCGCTATTCAAAGAAATGATGGGCGACGTTAAGCCCATAAAAAATGATACCGCCGACCTTAAAAAAGAGCACACAGTAACCGAAGCTCATCTCGCCAAAAGAGAGGCCGCCATGTCACTTTCTGAAGGTGACCCAGAGTATTTGTCTTTGGACCATGCACCAATGCTCAAACCCGATGACGTTATTGAGTATAAAGGGAATGGCATTCAAGAAGGGGTTTATAGAAAACTACGCCTTGGTAAATACCCGGTTCAAGCCAAGTTAGACTTACACCGAAAGACATTGAAAGAGGCACGAGATGAAGTGTTGTACTTTCTCAAAAAATGCCAACGAATGGACATTCGAAGTGCTCTTATCGTCCATGGTCGCGGAGAGCGTTCCAATCCACCAGCCTTAATGAAAAGCTATTTAGCCGAATGGCTCAAACAAATCAAAGAGGTGCAAGCTGTACACAGTGCGCAACGTTTTCACGGTGGCACTGGCGCGGTATACGTGATGCTGAAAAAAAGTGACGACCGAAAAACAGAAGACCGAGAAAGACATCAAAAACGCCTTGGTTAATCCTGTGTATCGGCGTGTGATGTGCTAATATCGCGCGCTAATGAAAATATGATTCTATCCGTTGGGAAACGTCTACCATGTCAGAAGTTAACGCAAAGCGCTTAAACAAATTTATCAGTGAATCCGGCTTCTGCTCTCGCCGCGAAGCAGATCGACTAGTCGAACAGGGCCGAGTCACCATTAACGGCGTCCAAGCCGAGATGGGTACTAAGGTCACTAATAGTGATGATGTTCGTGTCGATGGCACTCCAATCCAACAACGCGGTAAAACGCTTTACATCGCGCTCAACAAGCCTACGGGCATTACCTGTACTACAGAAAGAGACGTCGCTGGCAATATTGTTGATTTCATTGGTCACAAAGAGCGCATTTTCCCTATCGGCCGCTTAGACAAAGCTTCTGATGGTCTAATTTTTCTGACCAACGATGGCGACATCGTCAACAAGATCCTTCGCGCTGGCAACAATCATGAAAAAGAATACGTAGTTCGAGTCGATAAGCCGATCTCAGAACACTTTATTCGCAAGATGGCGTCTGGTGTTGAGATTCTTGATACCGTCACTTTGCCATGTAAAGTGGTTAAAGAAACTCAGTACTCTTTTCGAATTACGTTAACACAGGGCTTAAACCGCCAGATCCGTAGAATGTGTGAGGCGCTGGGCTACCAAGTTTTCAAGCTTCGTCGTGTTCGCATTATGAATATTTCTTTGGATGGCATCCCAAATGGGCGCTGGCGTTACCTCAACGAACAAGAGGTAAACGAGATTCTTTCTTTGTGCGAAGGTTCATCTGGTACCGAAGAAGCCTCAAAAGTCGATGGGAAAGGCAAGAAAATAAAGAAAGCGACGGATGCCAAGCTTTTCGATGCACGTGAGCAAGACAAGCAGGAAAAACAGGCAAAATTCAAAACCTTCAAAGGCAATGATGCGGATAAGTTCCGTCACTCTCTCAACCGAAACTCAAACAAGAGTAAGTCCAAGGGAGCTCGACCGGCTCAGCAATCTGGTGACTTTAAAAATCGTAAACCTTCTTCAGCAACACCTGGTTCAAAACCCAGTTCTAAACCAAAGCAACAACAGCGCAATGACAAAAGCCGCGTTGGTGGGACGTTAAAGTTAAAGAAGTAACCTTTAAGATCAAAAAAGGGGCGAAAGCCCCTTTTTAAATTCTATAAATTTCAGCTATTTGGTGCCAAAAATCTTGTCACCAGCATCGCCAAGCCCCGGTACGATGTAACCTTTGTCATTCAACTTTTCGTCAATTGCAGCGGTATACAGTTCGATATCTGGATGGGTCTTTTTCAACGCTTCAATACCTTCTGGAGCCGCCACTAAAACCAACACTTTAATGTTCTGACAGCCTTTTTCTTTCAACAAATCGATAGTGGCAATCATTGAACCACCCGTTGCAAGCATTGGGTCAACGACAATCGCAATACGCTCATCAATGTTTGATGCCAGTTTATTGAAGTATGGAACTGGCTCTAGTGTTTCTTCATCGCGGTAAATACCAACAACACTGATTCGAGCACTTGGCATATGTTCCAGAACACCATCCATCATGCCCAAACCAGCACGCAGAATTGGAACAACTGTAACTTTCTTGCCCTTGATTTGTTCCACTTCCACTGGACCGTTCCAACCTTCAATGGTTACTTTTTCAATTTCAAGATCCGACGTTGCTTCGTAGGTTAACAAGCTGCCGACTTCTGTTGCTAACTCGCGAAAACGTTTTGTGCTGATATCTCCCTCACGCATCAAGCCAATCTTGTGTTTTACCAGAGGGTGTTTGACTTCAACCACTTTCATTTTTGCTCTCCGAATCTTTTTATTTGGGTTTTGACGCGCTAAGTATACTCAAAGTTGCACTGCTTTTCTTGATCTTAACGAGTGCAGAACAGTTTAT
This sequence comes from Vibrio sp. ABH4_348, assembly GCF_056159765.1. Taxonomy (NCBI): domain Bacteria; kingdom Pseudomonadati; phylum Pseudomonadota; class Gammaproteobacteria; order Vibrionales; family Vibrionaceae; genus Vibrio; species Vibrio sp. ABH4_348. The sequence continues at coordinate 2,146,167 of NZ_JBSWVW010000001.1, forward strand.
TTAACTGATTGCGATAACTTGTCTATGTCTCTCTTTTGATTAGGTTCACTGTGCACATGGCCGGGCGTAGAACCAAAGTAACGTTTAAATGCGGTAACAAAATTTGAAGTATGGTTATAGCCGCATTGATAGGCAACTTCTCCTATCGTCAGATCGGAGGTTTGCAACAAATAATGAGCCTTTTCTAAGCGACGAATCCTCAAATAGTCGGAAAGTGTCATGTGGGTTTCTTTTTTAAAAAGCCGCTGAAAGGTACTTTTTCCAATACTTAAATAGCTCGCCATGACCTCTGGAGTTAAGTCATGGTGGATATTTTGTTCGATATAAGCAATCGCGGATTCAATCTTGGGGTGCTGATTAAGATTAACAACTTGAGCACTGTGGTGAGTGATCATCTGTTCGGCATTTTCAAGAAAATCACAGACTATTTGAGTCCCAAGTAACTCTTGTTTTAAATGATGTTGAAACGACTTTTTTTCTATATCAACAAGCAGCTCCTCGCACCATTGGATAATCTGCTTGTTAGGCTGCCAAATCACTCTAGATAGGTGGCGAGGAAGCCATTGTTTAAATGGGTTGAGGTCTATTTGTTCTCGGCCACTGTATTTTCTTTCAAACCATTGCTTAGTCAGTACTAAATTAACCTTTCTTACACGATTTCCTTCTTGCAAAACTCGCCTAAACGACGCTGGCATATCGACAGTTACCGCGATGGCTGTAGGCCCGGTAGATGCACTTATGTGATAGTCCTGCCCATCATAAGCAAATTTCAGTTCTCCCTCTAAAAGCATGACCAAAATTACCCCTTCCCTAGCGCGATGCAGGATATGTGTTGTCTGTTTTTCCAAAGAGACACCACCTTCAACAATCAAGTGAGATCCACCAGCTTGACCAATAAAATAACCATCAACCAAGGTGTTCGCGTCTTTACCCTTTTTCGTCCAAATCTTCTGAGGTTTATTTGGATCATGCTTATCCATCTGTGTCATCACTACTTTGTTCGACTGCAACCTGAAACTCCCAACTGACATCTGCGCATAACAGTTTGCTTTCGTGACATAACAAACTGCGCTTCGTAACTGACCGATTTGAAATTAACATAAATGAGAACAAATATCATTTACATAAATTTGTAAGGCAAAGAAATGACTGCAAAATTTCTTACAACACCCCGTTACACATTCATAGCAAGTAGTATCGCGCTTGCACTAAGTTCTTCTGTTTTGGCAAATGAAGAAACCATCACTGTTTGGGGCGCTCAAGTATCAACCAACTCTGAATACCTTGCCGATCAAGATATCGCCATAAAACAGGCGGACCATTTATCAGATTTATTGCGCGATTTACCGGGAGTTGATGTGGGTGGCTCTCACACCGTCACTCAAAAAATCAATATTCGAGGGATCACCGAAAAAGATTTGGATATCAGGCTAGATGGTGCTCCCCAAAGTGGTGAAATGTTCCACCATGTCAGCGTACTGACGTTAAACCCTGATATTTTAAAATCAGTAGATATTCAAGTTGGAGCAAACTCTGTCACCAGTGGCGGAGTGGGTGGTTCTGTCCGATTTGAAACCAAAGAAGCGCAGGATTTACTCGATTATGATCAAAATTTTGGTGCAATAATTAGCGCGGGAGCAGGAAGCAATAGATACCTAAACGGCTCAATCACGGCCTTTGGTCAACTCTCAGAAACAATTGATGCACTGGCCTATGTGCACACCTTTAGCCGAGATAATCATAAAGATGGTTTTGGTGAAGAAAAATACGGATTCGATGGTGATGTTTCTAACGGGTTAGTGAAATTCGGTTGGCAAGCTAATGAAAAACATAGATTTGATCTCAGTTATGATCACTATGTAGACCAAGGCGATTATGCATACCGACCTGATATGGGAGTGGCCTATAACAACCAAAATGGTCTTAAAGAAGTGGCTCCTGTCGACTACTCTCGTTCCACTGCGACTTTAAACTACGAGTATGATTCCAATGCGGCACGTATTGTTAAAGTCACAACTTACTACAACTTAGCGGATTTAGAACGCGATGAAAGCAAGTTTTCTAAATGGCCAGACACCCGTAAATTCTTGGTAGATGGCGAGATAGAAAACATTGGTGCGTCATTACTTTGGCAAGAAAAACAACAGCTATGGTCTCTGAACCACACATTTGTATCGGGTGCTGAGTTCAATATTCAAAGTACATCTCAAAAAATCGGTTCAGCTGCAGCGCGTGAAGAAAAGCTATCGACCGAAGCTGTCTACTTCGAAGATACCATCGCATTTGGTGACTTTGCATCTTTGACCCCAGGTTTGAGATACGACCAATATCATCGAGAGCAATATACGCGAAATGAACGACACGAAAAAAATCTGTCGATGGCACTAGCTGGTCAAATATCTCCAACAGATTTTCTAAATCTCTACGCCAGCACACGTGAGTTGTTCAAAAATCCTAGCCTCTGTGAAGCTATGGCATACTGCGCTGCCAATGACGCAAATGACTTAAAACCAGAGAAAGGCCTCAACTCTGAAGTTGGTTTTAGACTGCACAATGACCATTCTAATTCTGAACTCAAAGCTGCTGCGCAAGTGAACTTCTTCAAAACAGAACTAGAAGACAAAGTTCTTTATCAAAATGGGGAAACCTTTAACGCAGGCGAAATGGCCTATGACGGTTTTGAAGTAAGTACCAATATCACTTGGAAAGGGCTATTTACCTCTCTCTCGTATTCAAGAACCGATGTTGAATACCCGAAAGAAATGGCAACCACCAACCAGCCGTATTTCCGCTCGGCTTCAATTGGCGATTCTATCAATTTCTCAAGCAGCTACGATTTTGAAACGGTCGATCTCACCATCGAGTGGAACTCACAGTTTGTCTTAGAAGAAGACAACGTTTTGTCGGGTAAAACGAAACCGTCTTACAATGTTCACGATATTCAAGCGAATTGGCTAATCGCAGATAGCCTTAACTTAATCTTCGGTATCGATAACATATTTGATGAGACATACTACTCCCACGCTTCAACCAGTGGTTTTGTGAGTTGGGGTAAAGTCGATATGGAAGACTTTGAACCAGGCAGAAACATTAAACTAAGTGCTTCTTACAAGTTTTAAGTAATCCACATGGGCTCGGCAATCAAGGTTGAGCCCATTTATATACCCAAGTGACCTCAAGATGCGAGGTTCAGCGAGAATTAACTAGGCTTCAGACAAGGCATTGATTTGCAGATCTAGTCGCTCTACATCAAGAATCAATAACGCAGTATGAAGCCTAGTTAAACTCGCCCTTGGGAGCTCATATTCTGTCTCATTTCTTCGTCAAAGAACTTGGAAAGGACTCGTCATTCCGCTGCGTTCTCTTCCTTGAACTGAACCAGAATATGTAGCTCTGAATTCTGCATCTTGAAGTTACTTGGGTATAGTGCCGTTAGTTCATTTTTCGACTACACTGCACCTCGTTCTTCTGTTGCTTAGTTCACCCAATCTCAATCCCAAATTTTCATTTCTCTCACAGAATGTCTCGTTCAAATCTCGTGACAATCTGGCAAACCATAAAACTTGCGCAAACGTTTGCTCTTTGACTTGAGTCACTGATAGAATAGCGCCGATTTTTGTCCTAACTAAGTAATCGAGGATTCTCCCGTGAGCGGTAACAACCAATCATTGAGCTACAAAGACGCTGGTGTTGATATTGATGCAGGCAATGCCCTAGTAGATCGTATTAAAGGTGCTGTGAAACGTACTCGTCGCCCTGAAGTAATGGGTGGTATTGGCGGTTTTGGTGCTTTGTGTGAACTACCTACCAAGTACAAAGAGCCTTTGTTGGTATCTGGTACCGATGGCGTGGGAACCAAGCTGCGTTTAGCACTAGACATGAAAAAGCATGACACTATTGGTATTGATCTAGTAGCTATGTGTGTGAACGATTTGATCGTTCAAGGTGCTGAGCCACTATTCTTCCTAGATTACTATGCAACGGGTAAGTTAGACGTCGATACAGCAGCAGACGTTGTTTCTGGTATTGCTGACGGCTGTGTACAAGCTGGTTGTGCGCTAATTGGTGGTGAAACTGCTGAAATGCCGGGCATGTATGAAGGCGACGATTACGACGTTGCAGGCTTCTGTGTGGGTGTTGTTGAGAAAGCTCAAGTTATCGACGGAACCAAAGTCGCTGCCGGTGATGCTCTGATTGCCGTTGGTTCAAGTGGCCCACACTCAAATGGCTACTCACTTATCCGCAAAATTTTAGAAGTTTCTAACGCAGATAAAAATGAAAAGCTTGGTGAGCGCACTATCTGCGAACACCTTCTAGAGCCTACTAAGATTTACATCAAATCAGCACTTAAACTGATTGCTGAACATGATATTCACGCGATTTCTCACATCACAGGTGGCGGTTTTTGGGAAAACATCCCTCGCGTTCTACCTGAAGGGACTAAAGCGGTTGTTGATGGAAACAGCTGGCAGTGGCCAGAGATCTTTACTTGGTTGCAAGAGAAAGGTAACGTCGACACCCACGAAATGTATCGCACCTTCAACTGTGGTGTTGGTTTGGTGATTGCCCTACCAAAAGATCAAGCCGAAGCCGCTGTTGCTCTTCTAAATAATGAAGGCGAAAACGCTTGGGTTATTGGTGAAATCGCACAAGCTAACGCCGGTGAAGAGCAAGTAGAGATAAACTCATAATGAAAAATATTGTTGTTCTAGTTTCAGGGAACGGCTCAAACCTCCAAGCCATCATCGACCAATGTGAATCCGAAATTACCACCGGAAAGGTAACTGCGGTATTCTCAAACAAAGATGGTGTTTACGCCTTGGAACGTGCGAAAAACGCTGGAGCAGCAGCTCACTTTCTCGATCCAAAATCTTTTGATACTCGTGATGCATTTGACCATGAGCTAATGCGTCAAATCGATGAGTATCAACCAGATGTGATTGTTTTGGCAGGTTATATGCGCATCCTAAGTGGCGAATTTGTTCGTCACTACATGGGTCGTATGATTAACATTCACCCTTCTTTGTTGCCAAAGTACCCTGGACTAAACACCTATCAACGCGCTATCCATGCCGGAGATGAAGAGCACGGTACTAGTGTTCACTTCGTCACTGAGCAACTTGATGGTGGCCCGGTAATTCTACAGGCCAAAGTGCCAATCTTTGATGAAGATACGGTAGATACACTGACTGAGCGAGTTCAAGCTCAAGAACATCGCATTTACCCTTTGGTAGTAAAGTGGTTAGTTGATGGCCGATTAGTTATGAAAAATGGCAAAGCGTGGTTAGATGACCAAGAACTTGGCATGCATGGCTACGCCGACAAATAATCAGCCTCATTGAGAAATGTGGATACCAAAAGCGCCGACTCGGCGCTTTTTTGATCATCACAGTAAATAGTTTCTAGTGCTTTTGATTTACCTCAACTTCGCCTTTTGAGTTCACGTGCCACAAACGTTATATTGAGAACAGTTGTTATTTAAGAGGTTTTGCCATGTTAGTTTACGAATGCTGTGAAAAAGTACGTGAAATGTACGCCATGATTGGAAGCGGCGATCAAGCATACGTTCCCAAAGCGGTAAGCTGCGCACTCAAGGCGTTAAATGAAATCGCAGCTGACGAGTCACTTCCAAATAAGGTTCGTGATAAAGCTGCTTTTGCCGCTGCAAATTTGTTTATTTCTGATTTTGAGGACTAAAAATGAATCTCGCGAATTTTGCTAGTATGGACCCCAACATGCTACTGAGCATCGTTAATATGAAGCTCAGAGATGATTTTTCCGGAGACCTTATTCAACTAGTGAAATACTACGATATCGATCAAGAGGCTTTGGTGGAAAAGCTCGCCAAATCTGGCTTTGAATTTATGCCGGAAGTTGGTCAGTTCCGATAGCACCAAATTAAAGCCAAAAAAACCGCTCAACTGAGCGGTTTTTTCATAGCAGTGCTAGGTGTTTTAGCCTAGATTCTTACGAGCGTTTTGGAACATACGCATCCACGCACTGTTCTCGCCCCATGAATCTGGGTACCATGAGTTCGCTACCGTACGGAACACTCGCTCTGGGTGTGGCATCATGATTGTTGCACGACCATCTTCAGAAGTTAGAGAAGTAATACCGTTAGGCGAACCGTTCGGGTTGCTTGGGTAGTTCTCTGTAACTGAACCAAAGTTATCAACGTAACGAAGCGCAACCGTACCAGAGGCTTCAACTGCCGCTAGGTGATCCGCATTGCGGAATTCCGCGCGACCTTCACCGTGTGATACGGCGATTGGCATACGTGAACCTTCCATGCCAGCAAAGAATACAGAGTTAGTCTTTTGAACTTCCACTGTACTGAAACGCGCTTCAAAACGTTCAGAAACATTAGTTACAAAGCGAGACCAGTGTGCCGCACCTGGAATAAGGTCTTTCAAGTTCGACATCATTTGACAGCCGTTACATACACCTAGAGAGAAAGTATCTTGGCGCGTAAAGAACTGTTCAAACTGCTCACGTGCTTGTGCATTAAACAGGACTGATTTAGCCCAACCTTCGCCAGCACCCAATACATCACCGTAAGAGAAGCCGCCACAAGCTACCAAGCCTTTAAACTCTTCCAAAGTCACTCGTCCAGAAAGAACGTCGCTCATGTGGACATCAAATGATTCAAAGCCCGCACGGTCAAATGCTGCTGCCATTTCTACGTGAGAGTTGACACCTTGCTCACGCAAAATTGCCATCTTAGGACGAGCGCCCGTTGCAATAAATGGCGCGGCTACGTCTTCGTGCACATCGTAGCTTAGAGCAACATTGATACCCGGGTCGCTGTTGTCTTTCTTCGCTTCAAATTCTTGGTCAGCACATGCAGGGTTATCACGCAGAGCTTGCATACGGTGTGTCGTTTCAGCCCAGATAGTACGAAGCTCTGTGCGAGAACGCTCTACCAAGGTTTGCTCACCAGATTTCACGACAAAGTTGTCTGAGTCCGTCACTTTACCAATAACATGTGAATGAGCAGCTAGACCTTGTGCAGCAAGAACATCAGCTACAGCGTCTAGGTCTTCATCCGCAACTTGGATAACCGCACCTAACTCTTCGTTAAATAGCGCAGCAAGAGCATCTTCGCCTAGCTCAGCAATATCTGCTTGCACGCCACAGTGACCCGCAAACGCCATCTCAGCTAGTGTAACTACCAAGCCACCGTCACCTTTATCGTGGTAAGCGATCACTTTGCCTTGTTTCACTAACTCTTGAATTGCATTGAAGAAGCCCTTCAATGTTTCTGCGTTATCTACGTCAGCAGGCTTGTCACCAAGCTGTTTATAAACCTGGGCCAAAGCTGTTGCGCCAAGACGGTTTTGACCATTGCCCAAATCTAGTAAGACTAAGCTGCTATCACCTTTATCGGTACGCAATTGCGGAGTAACCGTTTTGCGAATGTCTTCAACACGAGCAAATGCGGTAATAACCAAAGACAAAGGAGAAGTCACTTCTTTGTTTTCACCGTTTTCTTCCCACTTGGTCTTCATCGACATCGAGTCTTTACCAACAGGGATAGTCAACCCTAGCGCTGGACACAGCTCTTCACCAACTGCTTTCACCGCTTCATACAAACCTGCATCTTCACCCGGGTGACCCGCTGGTGACATCCAGTTTGCAGACAGTTTAATGTGCTTAAGGTCACCAATATCAGTCGCTGCAATGTTAGTGATGGCTTCACCCACAGCCAAACGAGCAGAAGCACCGAAATCTAGCAGGGCAACAGGCGTGCGCTCACCCATTGACATCGCTTCACCGTGGTAAGTGTCATAACTTGCAGCAGTAACAGCACAGTTCGCAACTGGAACCTGCCAAGGGCCTACCATTTGGTCACGGGCAACCAATCCAGTTACCGAACGGTCACCAATGGTGATAAGGAACGTTTTCTCTGCAACTGTTGGCAATCGCAATACGCGGTCTAGCGCTTCGTTGATTTCAACATCTGTGCGATCAATTGCTGGGCTGTGGACTTTAAGCGTTGTTGCTTCACGACTCATCTTAGGTGGCTTGCCAAGCAAGATATCCATTGGCATGTCGATTGGCGTATTGTCGAAGTGTGAGTCTTCTAGTGTTAGATGACGCTCTTCTGTCGCTTCACCCACAACCGCATAAGGAGCGCGTTCACGCTTACAGATCGCATCAAATACTTCCATATTCTCTGGTGCAACCGCTATTACGTAGCGCTCTTGCGATTCATTACACCAGATTTCAAGCGGGCTCATTCCTGGCTCATCATTTGGCACGTCGCGCAGCTGGAATTTACCGCCGCGTTCGCCATCATCAACCAACTCAGGCAATGCGTTTGAAATACCACCCGCACCTACATCGTGGATAAAGGCAATTGGGTTGTCTTCGCCGAGCTGCCAACAACGGTCGATCACTTCCTGACAGCGACGTTCCATTTCTGGGTTTTCACGCTGAACTGAAGCAAAATCTAAGTCTTCTGCTGATTGGCCAGATGCCATTGACGATGCCGCACCACCACCAAGACCGATGTTCATTGCTGGACCACCAAGCACGATTAGCTTAGCGCCAACAGGAATTTCTTTCTTTTGAACGTGTTCGTCACGAATGTTACCCATACCACCAGCAATCATGATCGGCTTGTGGTATCCACGAACTTCTTCACCGGCATGGGACGTGACTTTTTCTTCGTAAGTACGGAAGTAACCCAACAGGTTTGGACGACCAAATTCATTATTGAATGCCGCACCACCTAGTGGTCCTTCAAGCATAATGTCTAGCGCGCTTACGATACGACCCGGCTTGCCGAAGTCGGTTTCCCAAGGCTGTTCATGATTAGGGATGCGTAGGTTAGAAACACTAAAGCCAACCAAACCTGCTTTAGGTTTGCCACCAATACCAGTAGCGCCTTCATCACGAATTTCACCGCCAGAACCGGTAGAAGCACCTGGCCAAGGAGAAATCGCTGTCGGGTGGTTGTGTGTCTCCACCTTCATTAGGATGTGAGCGTCTTCGTGGTTGTAACCGTATTGACGAGAATCTGCATTCGGGAAGAAGCGACCTACTTTTGAACCAGTCATTACTGCCGCGTTGTCTTTGTATGCAGACAAAACGTGGTCAGGTGTCGTTTCAAACGTGTTTTTGATCATTTTGAATAGCGATTTGTCTTGCTTCTCGCCATCGATTGTCCAGTCAGCATTGAAGATCTTGTGACGACAGTGCTCTGAGTTTGCTTGAGCAAACATCATTAGCTCGATGTCATTTGGGTTACGGCCCAGTTTGGTGAAATTTTCAACCAAGTAATCAATTTCATCTTCTGCCAGAGCCAAACCAAGAGAAACGTTAGCTTCTTCAAGTGCTTTACGGCCACCCGCTAGAATATCCACTTGTGCCACTGGCGCTGGTTCTGCAACCGTGAACAACGCGCTCGCCGCTTCAAGGTTGGTAAATACCACTTCCATCATGCGATCGTGAATCAAAGCCTTAACTGCAGCAGTTTGTTCTTCAGATAACGTTTTATCAGACTCAATGTAGTACGCCGTACCGCGCTCTAGTCGGTTAACCTGAGTCAAACCGCAGTTACGAGCGATATCCGTCGATTTTGAAGACCATGGAGAAATGGTTCCTGGACGAGGTGTTACTAAAAGCAAAAGGCCCGCTGGCTCATGCTCTTCAATTGTCGGTCCGTAGGTAAGCAGCTTTTCTAACTTTTCAAGCTCAGTGCTATCTAGCTCAGCAGATAAATCGGCAAAGTGCATAAACTCGGCGTAAATACCAGTAACCGGTAATTGCTGTTCACGACAAAGTTCTAGTAGTTTGTTAACTCGGAACTCAGATAGAGCTGGGGAACCACGCAAAATTCTCATGTGCTTAGGTCTCTTGTACAATAGATTAGAGTGAGATTGGCATAAACTCTGTCGAAGCCTTTATAATGCTGTTTCTGACCAAAGCCAGGTGACGTATCCGCTACTCCCAGTTTTAGTTTTTTAGACTGGAAGTTTGCCTTTTTTGCAGCGAATACAACCACTTTCACAGCAGGATTTTAAAACCTATGCCAATCTCACCGAGTAAGTTGCGCGCATTATAAAGCAATTGTTTTTGTGATGTAACACCAATAGCAACCGTTTGCGTCATTTTTTTTCGAAATTTGATTTGTTCACTAACGCGATGTTTTTTTGACCTAACATAGGTCGTAACTCAAGTTTACTTGCCAACTCCGCCAGCTCTGATATAACTGCCGCTAGACGTAGATTGTAATGCGAAATGTATGGTTTTATTTTCTTGGTGTAACTCAGCTTTCCACACACTGAAATCAGCTAGTGCGAGCTCTGTTTTTGGAACTGGCTCACTTTTGCTTGTGATCGCTTTACTTTCTGGGTGCCAAATCGAGTCCAAACCTCAAAGTGAGTTGGACCAAATCCGCGAACGCGGCGTTTTGCGCGTTGGTACACTTAACAACCAGCTTTCCTATTACATTGGGCCAGATGGCCCTGCGGGTCTAGATTATGAGTTGGCCCGTGAATTCGCCAATGCCATCGGTGTTCAACTTGAAATGAAACCGGCCTATCGAGCCAATACCCTTTACCCTGCGCTGGAAAATGGCGAAATCGATATTATTGCTGCGGGGCTCACGCATTCGGAAGAACGCGTTTCTCGTTTTCGTCCCGGTCCTGCTTATTACTACGTGAGTCAGCAAGTCGTATACAAGAAAGGGACATGGCGACCGAGAAGTGTTGAAAAGCTACTCGAGAAACAAGCGGAACTGATTGAAGAAAATAATGGTGAGTCCGTCTTACATATTGTCAACGATAGCCACTTCAAAAAAACGCTGCAATCAATTCAAGAAGTTCAACCTGAACTTGACTATTTTGTCGACCAAAATGCCGATGTCAGCGACCTGTTAAAGCAAGTTTCTGAAGGTGAATTACGTTTCACTGTCGCTGACTCAGTCGAAGTCTCATTATCTCAGCGTATCTACCCACATTTAGCCCTCGGTTTTGAACTTACGGAAGACCAGCCCATCGCTTGGTTTATTCGCCCATCAGAAGACGAAAGCCTATACGCATTAATGATCGAATTTTTCGGTGATATGAAGCAGTCGGGTACGTTGGCGAGCTTGGAAGAAAAATACTTCGGACACATCGAAACTTTCGATTTTGTAGATACTCGCGCATTTGTTCGTGCACTAGACGACAAACTGCCGACTTGGGCTCCATTATTTAAAGAGTATTCTGCGGAGTTTGATTGGCGCTTAATTGCCGCATTGGGCTATCAAGAATCTCATTGGAACCCTAAAGCCAAATCGCCGACAGGGGTTCGCGGCATGATGATGTTGACTCTACCCACCGCGAAAAGTGTTGGTGTGACTAATCGACTCGACCCTGAGCAGTCGATTAAAGGTGGTGTTACTTATTTACGTCGTATGGTAGCTCGAATTCCTGATTCAGTGCCCGATCACGAAAAAATCTGGTTTGCTCTAGCCTCTTACAACGTCGGCTTTGGGCATGTGATGGATGCAAGAAGGCTAACCAAAAAACAGGGTGGAGATCCGGACTCTTGGTCAGACGTGAAAGAGCGTTTACCGCTGCTCCGTCAACGCAAATACTACAGCCAAACTCGTTACGGTTATGCGCGTGGTGATGAAGCGAGAAACTACGTGGAAAACATACGTCGCTATTATCAAACCATCATAGGTCACGTTGAGCGCACAGAAACCGAAAACACTGATTTGGATATGTCAGATATTTTGGTGATTCCTGCATTACCTGAAGTTAGCGCTGCGACCAGTACCACTGTTAGTGCCGCGCAAAGTACCCTATCAGGGGCTGTCTCGTCTTCAGCTCCGACTGTACCCGTTACAAATAGTGTCGAACAAGAAATCGAACAGGCTAGTGCGGCAATAGCAACAGATTAGTCTGGATAACCATCCAAACTGTGAAGAGTTATCAGCTAAAGTTTGATAACTCTTTTCTATTTTGCATTACTAGCTCTTTATTCCAGATAAAAGCTCCGCATTCACCCCCAAACGCTATCACACTCTATAGTCTGACTTGGTTTTAATACCGTCGTTTTTACATCGTAATGCTCTTACAGATAAAGAGATCTCAATCGCAGGTAATAAATGATAATGCTTTACATTTGCATTAATTCCATGAAAATATGCAACCAATACAATAAAAATATCCCGAGTATGTTGTGTCACGGGACGGGAGGTGAGCAATTCAATAATAAATTTTAGGAGAGTTAAGGATGAACAAGCTATCTAGCTCAAAATCCATTTTTGATACCCAAGAAAAGATATTCACTTTAAACAAAGTTGTGGTTGCAATTCTACTTTCAAGTATTCCCGCAGTCAGCTTTGCACAAAGCCAACCAGAATCAGATGAAACTATTGTCGTTATTGGCGAGAAAAACGAACGCTCAATTTACGATACGAGCTCCAGTGTATTTATCTATGATGAAAACACTCTAAAATCACTCCCAAATGCTGTCGATTGGAATGATATTGCCAAGCTTACACCCAACATTACAGATACTGGACCTGGCAATAGTCTACCTACTGTTCGCGGTGTAGATGGTTCAGGCCCTTCAATTGGTAGTCTTGCTAGTTTTGCTGGGACTAATACTCGTTTAAACATCTCTTTAGATGGTCGTTCTTTATCTTATACTGAACTAGCATTTGGCCATCGTTCTCTTTGGGACGTACAGCAAGCTGAAGTCTATGTGGGTCCACAAAGTTATATTCAGGGACAGAATTCTTCTGCTGGCTCAATCGTTATAAAGTCCAATGATCCAACTTTTGATTTCGAAACCGCAGCAAAAACGTCAATTGGTGAGCAAGGGTATTCACAAAATGCAGCTATGATCTCCGCGCCTATTGTTGACAATCAGCTCGCTTTTCGCCTCAGCGTTGATCAGCAAGAAAGAGAGAGCGTAATCCCATTGGCTGCGAATAAGCAAACGGGTGATGCTAGACAAGTTTCTTCTACCACCTCGCGGGCAAAGCTTCTTTACGTTCCAGAAGGGATAAACGGACTGTCTAGTTTGCTAACCATTACTCACATGGACACTCGAGGTCCTCAAAACGAAGCTAGCATCGGTACAAGATATACAGAGGACCGCCCCGTTTACACAACCACCACAAGAACCGCCATGTGGAATTTGAACTGGAAGTTTAACGATCAGTTAACTTGGGAAAACTCCATAGGTCACACTAGCCTAGATTTTGATAGAGCGGTTAAAGACGACACTCAAAAATACCTTGGAGATTGGACAGAGAAGCAGGCAGAGACAATTCTGAAGTACAACTTATGGGACTCCAAAGTTTCTGGTATTTTCGGCGGGCGATATTACTTTAACGACCAAATTGAATCTTTCGAAATGGGTAACTTTTATCCAATATCAGGAGAAGTTGGTAGTCACTCTGTCTTTTTTGAATCAGACATCAAAATTGCTAATTCGGTAATTTTTAATTTGGGTACTAGATATCAGCGTGAAAACCGCAAACGCAAAGCAAACTTCGCAACACCACTAGATTACGATAATACAGACTCCGTTTTCTTACCGAAAATTGGGATAACATATAAATCTTCACCTACTAATGCCCTAGGATTAAAAATCGCAAAAGGCTTTAATAGCGCTGCTGCTGGAATTTCACTTCATAAAACATTGCCTGCAATATCCTATGAATTTGATACAGAATATGTTTGGAATTACGAATTGTTTTCAAGAATTGGATTTAATGATGGATTAGGAGTATTTAGCACCAATTTCTTCTTCAACGATTACGACGGACTACAAATTGGCCAAGCTAACGATGCAGGTTATTCAGTTATTCAGAACTTAGATTCAGCTGAAACATTTGGTTTAGAAGTTGGTAGTACTTATTTAGTTACAGATGACTTGGAAGTCTTCGCTAATTTAGGTTGGCTAGAGACTAGTTACACAGAAACAGTAGCTCAAGGTGGTGCAGAGAAAGAACTTCCAAGAGCAACTGATTTTACTACAGCTGTCGGCTTCAACTACTTTCTCACAGAAGAAATTTCAACCACACTATCTGCCAACTACAACAATGGATACTACTCTGACTTAAACAATTCAGAAGATACATATGTTGATTCCTATGTCAGTGCAGACGCAAAAGTCAGTTATGAATTTGAGCACGGTCAGTTATCTGTATTCGCTACCAATGTTTTTGATTCAAATGAGCCAACATACTACCCCGATGGATTAACCGGGGGACATATAAGCCAACAGCCTCGCCTAATCGGCGCTTCTCTAGAACTTATTTTCTAAGCTCTCTCAGCATTGGCTCCTTAATTGGAGCCAATTTTTTATGAGGAATAATTCATGTTAAAACGAATAGCCTGCGGTTTTGCGGGTTTTATCCTATTTTGCTGTTCTACACTCGCAGAAGAAATAACTGTCACACATCAATTGGACACCATAACCATTGAAACCAATCCACAACGTGTGGTGGTATTAGGTCCTGGCCCATTAGATGCTATCGACTATTTTGGAATTGACCCAATTGGCGTATTCCAGTTGTACATGCCAAATTACCTAAAACACTACGAGCATGAACGTTATTTACAACTTGGGACATTCTTTGAACCCGACTACGAAGCAATTTATGAAGCCAAACCAGATTTAATTATCATCGGCCCTCGCCTTTCCGCTAAATACGATGAATTAAAAAAGATTGCGCCTACGTTGATGTTCAGTGCAAACTTGGACAAAGACTATTGGTCTTCAACTCAACAGCAGTGGCAAAACTTGGCTCGCATATTCTCACTTGAAACTCAGGTAAATGAGAAAATTGCCGAGTTAAATCAACGGTTGAAAAGTACATCAAAATTTATTCAAGATAAACAATACGACGCGCTAATTGTAATGACTTTTGGAGAGCATCTTTCGGCTTTCGGCGCTGAAAGTCGTATGTCATCGGTTTATAGTGAACTCGGGTTTAACACGCCTAACACTCCGGTTGATGCTTCAACTCACGGTCAGAAAATTTCGTACGAATTTATCGGAGAAGTGGACCCCGATGTATTACTAGTACTTTCAGGAGAGAAACTTAAAAATCGATCGATTGAAGCTCAAGAAACCAGTGTAAACAATGACATTGTTAGAGCTACTAGTGCAGGGAAAAACAACCGAATTGTATACCTAGATATTGATGCTTGGTATCAGTCTATAGCCGGTGTCACTGCAATGGAAGTAATGCTAGAAGATATTAACTCACTGCGCTAACTCTGTATCTGTTCACTCAAAAAGCCGCTATACGTGGCTTTTTTCTAAGGAATAACTTGGTATTTTAGACTCTATAATAGCGAGCAACTTAGCCAAGGAGTTTGGTCGATTGAAATAAAAATGATCTCCTTCGATTTCATAGCAACCTAACCAATGTCGTGTCAACTTACTCCAATCTTCCATCCATTGTGTTTCAATCTGATCGGATTCATCAGAACCGTATGTCGTCAAAATTGGAATATCCGTTATTGGTAAATGATCAGCTAACAAGCTGTCATTCAGTTGTAAGTCATTGGCAAATATTTTCAGGAAGAAATCCAAAAGTTCTTTGTTATCAAATAGCTCTTTTGGCATGCCATTATACGATTTCAACGAGTTAATAAGCTCATCACGGCCTAATTGGCCCTTGCGGGCAATGTCTTTGATAGAGCTAGGTTCTGGCCGACTACTTATAACAACAAACTTCAATTTATCTCGACAATACTGTTCGCCTAGAATGGGTAGTACACGCCAGATCAACGCAGCGCCAACACTATGACCGAATAAGATAAATTCATTTTCATCCGTATTAGCTGTCTTGATCTGATTCGCGACATCTATCGCTAATCTCTCCGGAGAAGACGTCAGCGGCTCTCGAACTCTACGTCCATGACCTGGATACTCGATTGGAACAACATTGAGTTTAGCGGTTCGTTTTTGCCAAGGTTGATACTGATTCCCGCTACACCCCGCAGCGGGTAAACAAAACATCTTCATTAACAGGATACCCTATGCTTGAGTGGCTAATGCTAATGTTTCTTTAGCCAGAAGCTTCCATGCAATTAGCACAACCAGCAACGTAAAGCCGATACATGCGCAAATAATCATGTGATAACCAAAATACTTGGCAGCTGCCATATTAATGGCGGCATACACAAATCCCATTAAAGAAACCAAACTAAACTGAAGCGTAAACATGGTCGCTTTTCGAGATTTCTGAGCGGATTTATCCATAATCATTGATGCAATGATGACAAGTAAAGCAGGGAATACTGCGAAATAAGCGGTGATTGCAAAGTAAACACTGAGTTTGTCCGTCTGTCCCAGTGATACGGGCAACATGAACGTTAATGCAGCAGCTAAAGCTATCGTGATGGTCAATAAGGCGTTTCTTTGCCCCAACCATACAATGAATAATGAGGCTAAAGCAGCCGAGACTAATCCAATGGCCGAACCGTATACTTTCGTTGCAAAGCCAATATCTGCCAGATTCCAACCACCATCGACAAGCATTGGATTTAATAATGCAAACCCACCCGTTAGACCAAGAGGGTACACTAGTAAAACAGCAAACCAACGGCGTTCCTTTTTTATAAAGCTAACAATGTCCTTAAACAAGCCCGTAGTTTCTCTAGTGACTTGTTCTGAGTTATGCCCCAAATCTGGCTCACTAAACAAAGTAAGCTGTAACAACGAAACAAATGTCAATAGTGCTAAAATCCCAAGGGCTCCGTCCCATTGAAGGTAAGAGTAATACATCAAAATCAATCCTCCTCCAATAATGTTGCCGAACAAATTGCCTGAAAACTGAATACTACTGGCAAATTTACGCTTGTTTTCATCAAAGATTTTGCACGTCAAACCGTCTACTGCAACGTCTTGGACGCTCATCGACAAAACGTAAATGCCGAGTACAACAACCAATAATGAAAAGTTTGTCATCAAACTCAATTGGCTAGCCACAATTAACATGCTGACCATTAAAGCTTGAGCCAATATCAACCAACTTCGATACTGCCCATTTAGTCCAACTCGAAACCTATCAATCAAAGGCGCGTACAACACTTTCCCGGCTAGAGGGATAGCAGCAAGGTTTAGCAATGCCAACTTGTCCAACCCAACGCCCTGTTCTCTGAGAATTGCTACCGCTGCTGATGTTATAAAGGCAATACCTATGTATTGCGTCGTGTAGACACTTGCAAGCATCAGCCAAGGCATTTTCTGCCGGTTTACTTTTTCCTTAGTTAAATCCATTTTCCTAATCCTGACTTCTAAAGCGCTTCACAAACTAACAAATCCATTATTAATATGAACTTTGTTGCACAACAATAGCGCATATGATAATCATTATTAAATAACAATCAATCTCATTTAGAGATTCAATAGCAAATATAAACACTGAGAACGGTGAGCCCTATTTTCAGCAATCGTTGATTGCTAAGTCCACCCAAGGAAAATGTTATGGTTTTTGCTCATACCTTCGAAAAGGAATTCGAGCAGCAAAATAAAGTAACGAAAGGTGCTTTTTTTGCTACGGAAAGCTACGAAATCATTGCCGAACAATGTGTTGAAGTGATTGATACTCCTGCAAAGCAAACAGCGGAGCTAATCGAAAAAATTCGAAAAAGCTTTTTGGCAATCGACAAAACAACTGAAAATAATCCAATACTCATTGGCGCAATTCCATTTGATACTGACAAACCTTCTAGTTTGAATCTGTACTCAAATTATTTAAAAAGTGCACGTGTTAACTCTAACGCAGGCAAAGACAAGACGGACCAATTTACCATTGGTGAAAAAAACCAATTGATACCAGAAGGTCTATTCAAAAGTAACGTCGATAAGGCTCTACAACATTTTGACAATAAGCTCATTGAAAAAATTGTTTTATCGCAGTCAGTCGAAGTAGAACTCAATTCAACGCTTACGGCTCCAGCTTTATTCGAAAAGCTCAAAATTAAAAATCCCAATGCCTATTCTTTTTCCATTCCAGTTGATGCTAATAAACATTTGATAGGTGCAAGTCCTGAGCTTTTGCTTTCTAAACACCAGCAAAATGTTAACAGTAATCCCCTAGCAGGTTCTGATAAACGCAGCCAATCTAAAGTCGAAAACATCGAAAAAATAAAGCGCCTTGAAAGTTCTCCAAAAGACAACCATGAGCACCGATTTGTGGTTGAAAACATCGCGAGAAATCTCGTCCCCTACTGCAAATCGCTACAAATATCAGAGTACCCCTGTGTGTTAGAAACTTCGAATATGCTTCACCTATCTTCTTCTTTGTCAGGACAATTAAGATCACCGTCTCCCACCGCCCTTGAATTAGCGCTAAAACTACACCCAACTCCAGCGGTTTGTGGAACACCCACTGACGTTGCGAAGCAATTTATTCTCGATAACGAAGGTTACGATAGAGAATTTTATACAGGGTTAGTTGGCTGGATGGACTCAGAAGGGAATGGCGAGTGGGTAGTGACGATACGCTGTGGGGTACTAGCCGACAATATCCTCAAACTATACGCAGGCGCTGGAATTGTCCAAGGATCAGATCCTGATTCTGAGTGGCAAGAAACACAAGCCAAACTTAATACCATGCTTAACGTTTTTAACGACTAACAACCTTTTTGATGGACCAAACCATGACTATTCCAAAAATTCCCAGCTACGATTTTTCATTAGACAGCAATTTCCCAGCTCCCAAAGTTGACTGGGCTATTACCCCAAATCGATCCGCATTGCTGATCCATGATATGCAAGATTACTTCATAGATTTTTATGGAGAAGACTCCGATCTTATCAATAAAGTAATTACCAAAACCTATGAGTTAAAACAGTGGGCTATCGAAAATAATGTGCCTGTCTATTACACCGCGCAGCCGGCACATCAATCTTCAGAAAGTCGCGGGTTGCTTAATGACATGTGGGGCCCTGGACTGCCGGCTCGCCCAGAGCGGTCAGGGATTACACCTCGATTGTCTCCGTCCAATCAGGATGTTGTTCTAACTAAGTGGCGCTACAGTGCATTTTTCAACTCAGATCTAGAAACCCTACTACGCAAATCCAGACGAGACCAATTACTCATCTGCGGTATCTATGCCCATATTGGAGTATTACAAACAGCGGCAGAAGCTTTTATGAACGGCATTCAACCCTTTGTTTTTTCCGACGCCACAGCTGATTTCAATGCAGAGGATCATCACTACGCAATGCGTTACGTGCAACGCAACTTAGGCGTTGTAGCAAGTGTTGAGCAACTAGTTAAGCAAAGAGAGTTGGAGTTGGCATAGAAATGGGAGCAACACATTCTCGCAAAATAGCCTGGGTCACTGGCGTAAACCAAGGTATTGGAGCTCAGATACGCGATACCTTGTGGCAACAAGGTATTCAAGTTATCGGTTTTGATAAGTACTTAGACAAAGTACCGGCTAAGTTTGCACAAACAACCTTCCAATGTGATGTCTCAGATCCAAACCACGTTGAAGACTTGTGCGAGGCTCTGATTTCACGTTATCCACCTAACTACTTTGTAAGTGTTGCTGGTGTTTTAACTCTCAATTCGATTGAAGATACATCTGACTCAGAGTTATTGAGTACTTTTTCAGTCAATGTCTTTGGGCCCTACTATTTTGCGCGTAAGTTGATGCCTCACTTTAAAAAACAGTCAAATGGCAGCATTGTAATTGTTTCTTCCAATGCCTCACGGGTTCCTCGGATTAATATGGCTAGTTACGGAGCATCAAAAGCCGCACTGTCGCACTTTGCCAGCACTCTCGCACTTGAGCTCGCCCCGTACCGGGTAACCGTCAATACTGTCTCACCGGGATCAACACTCACTGATATGCAATCACAACTTTGGTCAGATGAATTTGGCGAAAAACAGACCATTGAAGGCAACCATGCCAACTTCAAACTTGGCATTCCACTACAAAAAATTGCTTCTCCTAAAGACATCTCAGAATCCGTGGCGTTTTTACTAAGTGAACAAGCCAATCACATAACCATGCAAGAGCTTGTCATTGATGGTGGGGCAACACTTGGGGCGTAAATCACTCTGCCCTAATCCAATTCGAATTTAAGGAATCATCAGTATGGATACTGAGATACAAGACCTACTAGTTAAAGAAGTTAAAAGAACACTCAAGCTTGCCAATGAACCATTGCCAAGTGATGCAAATTTAATTGAGTATGGGCTACATTCCATGGCCATTATTCAGTTGGTCGATTTTTTAGAGGGAAGCTTAGGAGTTGCCGTAGACTATGCGGATTTCGCAGCAGACCCTTCAATAGAATCCTGGTTAAACAGCATAAAAATCGCTCGACAGACCAACGCTGCAACAAACGCTGAATCGACAAAATATTTACCAAGTGAGCTCCCCCTCAGCCCGACGCAATATACCTATTGGGCTGGGGAGAAAACCACGGGAGTGCCCGCTCATTTTTATTTAGAGCTCGATGGATGCAACCTAGATGTTGAGCGTCTAGCTTCAACACTAAGGCGAGCCGCTGAAAAACATGACATGCTCAGGATGAGTGTCGATGACAATGGACAACAAAAAATTCAGCCTTCAATTACCCGACCGATTCTTCAAATTGATGATTTTAGCAGCCAACCACACGATTGGATTGACAAGAAATTGAATTCAAAGAGGCAGCGATACGCACATCCAAAAGCTGATGATTACCAACAATCACCTGTTAGATTTTCGCTAACTCAACTTCCAGATGAGCAACATCGTCTTCATATTGACTGTAAAATGCTCGCGCTGGACCCATCAAGCACTTTGGATCTCTTGGCAGATATTTCATCTATATATTCCGATTTACAAGATGATATAAGTCCGGCTCAAAATTTTTTCTCATATCTAGAAAAAGCAGCTCCGCAATCTCATCCACAATACCAAGCGAGTCAAGAATGGTGGCAAAAACGATTAGGCACTCTTCCTCCTGCCCCATTGGAACACGTGGCAAAAGTATCCCAATGGGAAAACGTCGGAAACACATCAAGCAAACACCGACTACTAGATAGTGAACTTACTGAGCAGATTTACACCGCCTCCAATAAAACTGGCATTACCATTTCTACTTTATGTCTTTTTGCATTTTCTCTAACCATCTTTAAGTGGAATCTGCAAAAAAAATTCCGTTTAAATCTACCCTTCTTTGAGAACAGAATTGACGAACAAGCCGCTTCTTCCCCTTTAGGTGACTATTCAGACTTTTTAATTCTTGATGTCAACCTGATTAAAAATAAAACCATCATGGAGAACTTACAGTTGTTTAATCAACACTGTGAACGTTTGAATTTAAATCGATATTACCCGGGTATATCCGTTTTACGAGATCTAGCAAAGCACACGAGTAACAATGAAATCGCCCCTGTCGTTTTTACCGATGGTATTGGCTACGGTGAAGTGGTTTCCTCCGAAACAGAACAAGTCTTAGGAACTCCGGTTTATGCGTCTTCTCAAGGTCCAATGGTATGCCTCGACGCTCAAATAGCCATTCGAAAAAGTCGTTTACTTATTAACTGGGACTACAGGGAAGCGGCATTTGGCCCTCAATTTATTTCCGAAATGTTTGAAGATTACATTTCAGCTATTCATGCTATTCCTTCCTTCCTATCTCAGGACATCGATTGTGAAACTTGGTTAGAAAGTTTTCTTGGCTCAACCATTCCCCAAAATGATGTTCAAGTTCAAACTCAAGCAAATAACGACATCACAAAGAGCCTTAGCCAACATCAGCCTGTTCATACGGTCGTTCAATACCTTATGGCCCACATCATCGGTTGCTCGATTTCAGACTGTGAGTTGGATGACGACTTTTTTGACATTGGAGGAGACTCATTACTTGCCACGCATCTAAATTCAAATATTAACGCCTACTTCAAAGAGGCTGAGCTGTCTGTCGTCGATATTTTCACCGATAGGTCACCTCGCCTAATCGGGGATCGAATCGCTTCTGTATTGCCGGACACGGCAAACTCTATCAGCTCACTATTTTTAAAAATGCTGGAGGCTAAAAATGTCTGATTTACCATCCAAGGCTCTTAACCCTCTACAAAAAGCCTATCTTTTAGGCCGAACCGAACACATGCCCTTAGGCAAAAATGGTATGCATGACTTTAGAGAATTCATCGGAGAGTTTAATGAAGGCAACCTCAAACACCGAATAACCCAAATGGTCAAAAACCATCACTGTCTAAGAACACTCATCAACCAAGATAACGAATTAATCGTTATGCCTGAACTGGAAAAAGTAAACTGGCTCTCACTTGACCTATCCTTAGATTCTGCTTCAGCCGCTGAGTTAAGACTGGATGAACTTCGTGAACTTGTTTCCCATTACAAGCACCCTATAGGTGAAGTCATGTGGCATATTTGGTTTATCCAACTTCCGGATTCTTTCCAATCAGGAAAAGCTGTCGTTATGACAAGCTTTGATGGTTTAGTTTTTGATGGATACACCATAGGGCAGCTAATCGAACAGCTTTTTTCAGCGACAGAATTACCTATCACTGCAGGGTTAGACATTAAACCTTCGCGATATTTTTCTAATACCGATGACGATGAAAACTTTTGGAATCAACAACTAGAAAGTTTTGTAAGTCCCCAAGCTCTGCCATGGGATAAACAGCCAAATTCGGTTGCTTACTCTAAGTACCAAAGACAACAGTATGTATTTGAGGAAAGTGATTTAAAAAACCTCAATCAATGTAGCACTAAAGAAAAATTGTTACCTAACATGGTATTAACCGGGCTAATAGTTGAGTCGGTTTTACAATGGGCAAACTCAGATAGGTTAGTCTTTTCGATGCCAATATCAGACTCTCAACTACGAGGAGAGCTTGGAACCAGTTCTAACTTTATTGTTACCCATTATCAAACCCATAAAACCTTTTTGGACGGTGTACAAGCATTTCAGAAGAATACATTAACCCGTTTATCTCACGGTAATTATTCAGGGATTGAAGTCGCTAAAAAACTAGTGAAGCTGTCAGGAAATCTGATTCCTCTACCAATTGCAGTCACTAATGGTTTAAGTTGGCAAAGTCGTCAAGACGATTACAAGCAATACAACGGATTGACCCAGACGCCACAACTAGCTTTAGATTTAAGGTTGGTAAATACTGATGCATCCGTTGCTATTGAGTTCGATTTTGCCATGGAAGTTATCTCTGAGCAGGCAATCAATAAGATAGTCGATAATTTACGACAAAAACTTAGAGAAATCATAAAGTGCAACAGTTTAGATGTTTCATTTTCATTGCCAGTTGAGCAAGAAAAATCTAGCTATCGACCCACCGATTTTATTGCAAAAATTCATGAAACCCTCAACCTTGAAATCGACAAGACTGCGATTATTTTTGGCGATGAAAAGCTGAGTTATCGAGAATTAAAGAGAAAAATCATTGCTTGCTGTGACTTCCTGACATCTAAATCTGTTCAACGCGGTGATGTACTTGCCATATGTACCGGAAAGTCACCCGAGCAAGTGATACTTACACTATCTTGTGCTTCGCTTGGAATAATCTGGATCCCAATAGATATAGATTCACCACCAGATCGCATTAATTACTTGCTCAAAAATAGCCAAGCCAAATGGGTCGTTTCCAACCAACCTTATCCTGGCTGTACTCATTTAAGTTTGGATGAACTAAAGCAACACCATTGCTCAAAAGAGCATATCCCCCAAAATTACAGCATGGACCGCTCCGCAGCCTATTACCTTTACACATCGGGCAGTACAGGACTACCCAAGTGTGTAGTACTCAATAATCAAGCAACCGCAAACGTCATTGAGCAATCAAATAAAGAGTGGGAAATCAGCCAACAAGATACCTTCTTTGCAGCAACACCATTTCATCACGATATGTCAGTCTACGATATATTCGCACCATTTTGTGTGGGTGGAGCTCTCGTCATACCGACTGAGAGACAAATTAAAAGTGCCGTTGATTGGGCGCAGCTAATAAAAGACAACCAAATCTCTATTTGGGTCTCGGTACCCGCCATTGTAGATATGTTAATAGCTGTTGCGACAACAGAGCAAATCCAATCACTTAGACTTATCGCTCAAGGGGGGGATTACGTAAAGCCTGCGTCAATCAAAACGCTAAGAACGCTCACGCCAAAGGCTACACTGTACTCTTTAGGTGGTCCCACTGAGACCACAATATGGAGTATTTGGCACCCGATAAGTCACGATGACCAATCCATTATCCCTTACGGCAAGGCAATCAAGGGTAATACCTACTCCATACTAGATAGTAACCGTCGACCATGTGGCGTTAATGAAACTGGTACGATTGTTATGTCAGGGATCAACTTGACCAATGGTTACTTAAAAGATGGGAAATTAATCGATAAAGACTTTATTACCATTACAAATGAGCTCGGAAAGTCTGAAATCGCATTTCAAACCAGTGATCAGGGCTTCTTTAATCCACAGAATCAAATTATTTTTGCAGGCAGAAAAGAAGGGTATTTAAAAGTTAGGGGAGTAAGAATCTCGGCCGCTGAAGTTGAACATCACGTAAACCGTCTGGAAGAGATCACGAATGCCATTGTCGTGGCATGTGAAAATCCCAAGTTTGGTCAGCATGAACTAGTGTGCGCCTATAAAACTCAAAGTGGTATTGAATTATCAGTCAAACAGATTAAGCCTCGTTTAAAAGCGCAACTTCCCATATCTCATATTCCAAGCCGTTGGGTTTGCCTGGACGAATTTCCTCTGACCCGTAACAACAAGATTGACAGAAAAGCGCTATCTAAAGAACTAGAGCTCACCATCTATACCGATATCGCCATTCCTGAAAAAGATGACACCACAGACATTACAGAACTCGTTTTTGACGCTCTAGGTAACTCATTACCTAAGCCTAAAAAATTATCCTCTGAAGATAGATTGATCGAGTCTGGGGTTAGGCCGAGCCACTTGGCTGCACTCTGTAATAGACTACTTTCTGAGCATTCCATTAAAGTAGGGCCTATGGTGCTAATTAACTGTCAAACAATCGGTGATGTGGTCGATAAGGTTTCTTCGATTCGCTCGATATAGCGACATAAAAAAATAGTCCGCCAAAACAAATTTGGCGGACTATTTTTCGTTTAACTTCAGACCTTCATATGATTTGCCAAACAACAACTACTTAATTTTCCAATACCCTTTCACATGGTTTTTGGAACCTTTCACGTTAAGCTGGTTTCTTAAGTAGTGCCTAACCTTTTTGGCAGATTCGCTTTCAAATGCACCCCATACCACATCAATACTCTCAAGATTAGCAAGATACTCTAGAACTCGTTCACCCTGACAATCCGGCTGACAGATAATTGGGGTCACCTTACTCCCTTCAGGAAACGAAAATCCATCAAAATACGATTGTTCAGACTGTTTAGCACTTAATAATACGATTTGCGGGGGATGTTCATTGTCCCAATGTTCTAGGATTCCTGCGGCCGCAGGAAAAGCCGTCTCGTCGGCAATAATTAAACTGGAACCATGAGACAAATGACTGTGCTTATCATCGGTTTCCGAGCGGCTCATGATGACATCTCCTGAACTTAGTCCATCCACCCAGACACTACCGGGGCTAGATTCATGGGTATATACATCTATGTAGCCCAGTGACGGTGAAGTGTCTGTTTCATTCTCTTTCCAAGATTGCCGCAATGTGTACAGTCGAATTCCTTTATTTAAACTCTTTATCACTTTTTCACGGTTCTTACTCGACAAATGCTTCATTGATACAAGAAATAACCGATCGAACAAGTCTTTTGCCCAGGATTTTTTCACAGATTTATCAGTCGAATTAGATACCAATTTCTTCAATCTTTTTAAGGTAAAAGCGTAGGCATACCCAGGATAATAATCCGGTAAACCAGACGGACACTTAACTAAAATACGGGTAAAATTGGGAGTTATTTGTGTTCGCTCTAGTACTTCAAAGTAACGTTTACCGGTGCCTGATAAATCTTTCCCGCTGCGAATAATGGCCGCGTACGCTAGATATAGAATCTTCTCTTCAAGGTCACCATCGACCTCAAAAGGGACAAACACTTCTCGTTCGTTGCTATGTCCGGAAACCTCAACTCTTATCTGAACACCTTCATTATAGATTTCCAAAATTGTGGCTCTAACCACTTCACCAAAATCACAATAGCCATTGGCCATAGCCAACAGTTCATCCATGTGGTCTTGGTTAATATGGTCGATAATATCGAGTTTGGAGTCGACTTCTTTGATTGGAGTTAGCGTAGTCATATTGGCTTCCTTGCCTCAAATTCATGATAATGATTTACATTTGCATTAACAATATAACTTTTTAATGGTGGAAAGCCATTAAATTCAACTGAACTATAACTCGTTGTATATGCACCCGTAGAAAGCCAATATAATCGGTCACCGATTTGTAAATCTTTCGATAGTTGGTATTGATGCTTCTCGTACATAATATCGAGACTATCACAGGTTGGTCCTGCTAAGATTACTGGTTCCTCCTCACCACATTTTTCAGTTCTAATTGGATAAAGAATTGACTCTCCGATAGTTTCAATAAGTCCATTAAACGTCCCAACATCGGTATAGATCCACTTTTCGTTGCCTTGATCTTGCTTGTTTGCAGTTAAAATCACTTCCGAAACCAAAATTCCTGAGTCACCAACAAGACTACGTCCAGGTTCAATAATCACTTCAGGTAACGTATCAAAATACTGTTTGAAGTACTGGTAAATTTGGTCGGAATATCGTGAGAATGAGTCGGTTTCATGCAAGTATTGGGCTGGTAATCCGCCACCAATATTGACCAAGTTAAGATTGATACCCAGTTGGCTTTTAGCTTGACTAAAAATACTCGCGCAATTTTTTATTGCATCTCCCCAAGTAGCAATGTCTCTTTGCTGTGACCCCACATGAAAAGACACACCACAAGGTAATAAACCTAGTGATTTTGCCTCACCAATTAACTCAATAACCATTGACTGGCTACAACCAAATTTATTTGACAAGGGCCAATCGGCGCTACTGGACCCATCAAATAAGAAACGGAAATATACCTTCGATCCAGGAGCGTTCGATGCAATATTTCTTAAGTCTGCTATCGAGTCAGTGGCATAAAGTCGAACTCCATGTTGATAAAAATAGGCAATATCTTTTGCTTTTTTTATTGTATTACCATAAGAAACCTGGTCTGTATTGACACCGAGCCTAATAAGCTTTTCAAGTTCAGGCCGCGATGCAATATCAAATTTCGAACCGAGGAAATTCAAATGTTGGACTATCTCGTCATCAGGATTAGCTTTGACGGCATAATAAATATCAGCATAGGGAAAACCTTCAGTCAATTCTCGATACTTTTTGTCAATTACCGATAGATCAATTGCAACAAAAGGGGTTTCTTCGCGATTAACCAACTTATTAAGTTCATCTCTAAACAAAGGTGAAAAGTATTCAGGAAGTGGAATCATATTACCCCCTCTTCAAGATTCACCTTATTCCACCAAGATTTAAATGCAATTGAATCAAAATAGTCGTTAATATTAAGCTTAAACAAAGAGGCTTCTTTTTCTGGAAGCTTAACTTTTGAATCCAACTTATACCCGAACCGTTTAGTATATCGATGAAACAATCTAATTTTGTAGTCGGGCTCGGCAATAATATATTCACATTCAGAACAATGACTAAATATATTTTGAATAATAATGAGTATAATAGGCTCAAAGTGGCCCTTACCTAAATATGCTTTGTCGCCTATTAATAAATGCATACCCATGTCATGTTTTTTTGCAGGATAATAAAGACTTATTCTATCTCGATAACACTCATATAACTCTGTATAACCAACATCTTTACCATCTACAGAGATGATGTACAATTTCTGGTGGTCATCAACAATCATCTTCTCAAAGTGAACTTCTAAATCCAATTTTGATTTATTAAGTTGCCATTGAGTAATAACGTGTTCTTGGTGCATCCAATGATATAATAAATCAAAATCATCTGGCCAGTTCATAGCTCTTAGAGAATAAGACTTACTTTCATAACGTAGTGAAAATTCATTGGGTAGATTTTGGGATATAGTTTTCATAGTGTGAGCTTCTATAAAAATTTAAATTTATACTCACTTACTCCAGATATAATATTAGAATGTTTGAAAGCAAATTTTATCTTCTACTTTATAAACTTCCTTTTTTAATATTTCATTTATAATAATACTATTTCTATGACACCCCATCCCCAAGTCAGGGACTGTCATTCCATGGCTATATAAACCTACATTTTGCACAAAAATCTTCTCGTGTTTATCTATCGTGTAGGATTTGGAGACATCCAGTCTTTCTTTACAGTCCCAATTAATGATAGGCAAAATAGAACCAAGAAACTTTGGAATTTGATACTCATAACCTAGAGCCAAAACTACATATTCAGTCTCTATATTAAAGCACTCTTGGGTTTCTACATTGGAAAATTTAAGTTCTAACTTTGTCCCTAACTCGGATATTTCTTTAAGCTCAGAGCACGGAGATATATTAGTTCTGACATCACTAGCTATAGACTTCATGTACAAACTATCGTAGATACTATTGATCAGTTCTAAATTAACTCCCTTGTAAAGACTCGACTGGGATTCAACGATTCGATCTTTGCTTTCTCTGGGAAGTTTAAAGAAAAAATCTTTATAGTCTGGTGAGGTAAACTCAAGTGTTAATTTACCAAGATCCATACTGTATATTCGGTCGGACCTCGTATACCAATTCAATTCATAGTCATGATCATCTATAGATTGAAGTAAATCGTAGTAAATTTCGGCACCACTTTGGCCACTCCCTATAATTGTTACTGATTTAGAATTTTTATATCTTTCCTTATTAGAGAGATAGTTCGCACTTGTATCTAAGTTTCTCAGACCTTTACAAAAATCCGGTATTATGGGTGTAGTCCCCGTTCCCAAAACAATATTTCTAGTCAAAAACTTTGTTTCTTTTCCTTGTAAATCTCGCGTATACACTTCATAGAAACCATCATTTTCTTTGTAATTGAGATCAATAACTTCAGTAGAAAACTTGAGTGTGTTCAATTTCTCAGCCGCCCACTTACAGTACTCGTTGTATTCTTTTCTAAAAATGAACAAGCTTTCTCTAATATAATACTGGTATATTCTTCCCTTTTCTTTGAGATAATTTAAAAAACTGTATGGGCTAGTAGGGTCTGAGAACGTCACCAAGTCCGCGATAAATGGGATTTGTAATGTACTCCATTCAGGCATAATTCCAGGGTGCCAATCAAAGCTTGGTTTAGCATCAAAGAACAAACAATCTAGCTCTTCAATCGGGTCAGATAAGCACGCTAGCCCTAGATTAAAAGGGCCAATCCCAACACCAATAACATCAAGTATCTTCTCATTCACTTTCTACCGCCTTATCTATCGCCAGTTTGTTTTTATTCACTTTCCCTACATTAGTTAACTCAAATTGTTCAACTTGTTCGATTTCATCAGGAAGCTTGTAGTCAGCCACATTCATATCAAGCAGAAATTTACGGGTATCTTTGAGTGATATAGGGATTTTGGGATCAACTACCTTAACAACCGCTCGTATTTTCTCTCCTAATATTTCGTCAGGAATACCGACGATGGAGACATCTTTTATGTTTTTGTGCTGAATTAATAATGACTCAATTTCGCTAGGCGTTATTTTTTCCCCTGCTCTATTGATCATCTCTTTTGAACGCCCAGTTACCGTGATATTTCCTGCTTCATCTAGAAATCCTAGGTCGCCAGTAATATAGAAGCCGTCTGTGCTAAAACTATTCAAATTTGCGTCTGAATTGTTGTAGTAACCATTTATGGTATAAGGGCCACGGGTATATATTTTTCCTACTTGTCCTTGTGGTAGTTCCAATCCATCTTCACCAACAATCTTAACTTCATCTAATTCGCACATCGGTCGCCCTTGGGTATGAATTATTGTTTCTTCATCATCATCGTACCTAGTGTAATTAACCAAGCCCTCAGCCATACCATAAACCTGTTGTAACTTGGTTTTTAGCCTTGTTTGGATTGAAGTCGCTATTTGAGGTAATAACTTAGCGCCTCCTACTTGTATTACACTCAAACTGGACAAATCGTAATTACCCAATAGTGGAGTGTTGATCCAT
The DNA here is from genome assembly GCF_056159765.1 of Vibrio sp. ABH4_348. Taxonomy (NCBI): domain Bacteria; kingdom Pseudomonadati; phylum Pseudomonadota; class Gammaproteobacteria; order Vibrionales; family Vibrionaceae; genus Vibrio; species Vibrio sp. ABH4_348. The sequence goes on from NZ_JBSWVW010000001.1 coordinate 2,176,314, forward strand.
ACGTTGGCCAAGGCTGGGACTAAAGCAGCATGAGTTATGCCATGCGATTCAATCAATTTAAAACAGGTTCTAGGACTGGAGTCTCGCGTCAATACAACACAACCGCCACTAGCTAAAACACCAAGAAAACCGGGAGAACTCATCGCGAAATTATGCATAACAGGAAGAACCATCAAAACTTTATCCGATGGTGAGTTGCGGCAAATTTCAACACTTTTTCTAACTGAATACAGATAGTCTGCGTGTGTGCGAGCAATTAATTTTGGTAAACCTGTGGTACCACCAGATAATTGTAAGAATGCAATATCTGTCGAGACGCTGGAGTTGGGTTCTAGTGGTTCGGTATCTGCTTCAATCGAAAATGATTCTGACAACGTATTTTTCGATACGATTGTTTCTCGAAACCAAAGCGTTAAATTTGGTTTTAAGAAGGATTGGGCCAAAGAAACTGCGGACCCGGTATCACCTGGCTGTACCACTTTTAAAAAACCAACCGCACCGCTGTTGATTGCGATCTGTTCTATTTCATAAGACTTTAAACCCTCAAGACAAAAGACCGGGCGAATGCCTACCCAATACATTGCGAACAAGACTACAAAAAACTCTATTGAATTGGCTGATTGGATGATGACAAAATCATCCTGCTTTAGCCCTTGCTTCTTAAGGGTTGAACCATAGTCGATAGCTAACTTATACAATTGTTGGTAGCTCAACTCTTTCTCACCATCGATCACGGCAGGTGTATGACCAAACTTGTCTTTGCACTCAGATAGAAAGTCAAAATGGGTAAGGTTTTGCCATAACCCTTTATGCTGATAGTTACGAATTCTATCTTCACTGTATGGCACGTACCTATTGGTATCATTGTGGCTGCTAATCATCGTTTTGCCTCCAAAAGACTTATCTCACGTCGGATATCACGAATGGTATTTGTATGTTTTGAGGCATTAGAAAGCGTCTCGATAACTCGTAAAAGTGTATTGGCAATAAGATCAATTTGAGATTCGTCATAGTGAGCCTTACGATAATTCAGTACGAAACGTAACCCTGAGTCCTCAGTCTCATAGATTTCAAAATGAAGACCGAACTTGGAAACTAGACGCTCGGGTTCAAGTAGTGACATTGACCATTGAGAACCGTCATCAAAATTGAAGGTTTGGTCCAATCCATTCTTGGGGTGATACTGAACGTAGAATTCACATAAGTTGTCTGCTAAACCCTGTAAAGGAGACGCTGCGACTTCCAACTCAACTAATCCAAATGGTGTTTCACTGTATGGTAGAGACTGTAAGATATCGTGCTGAATAGACTTGATGAGTGACTTAAATTCAATAACTTCACCCAGTTGGACTTTATGCATCAAGACATTGGTAAACAAACCAACGGTATTTTGATACTTGTGATTCTCGCGCCCGAATACTGACGTACCTATTAATAGGTTTTGTTCGGAACCAAGCAAATAAAGCGTGGTTGCGATGGCAGCATAAGAAGCGTAAAAAATACTTGAACGGGTTTCCCTTGCATTTTGATGTAAGGTTTGAGCAGATGACGTCGGTAACTCTATTTCCTTAGCTCCACCAGCCAGTGCCATTTCTAAAGTAAGAAGGTTGTCTTCGGTACTTTCGGGTACACCGAATAATGGCTTTTGTGGTTCAACGAGGCCAAGATAATCTCGCCAAAACTCCAACTGACCTTGTAAGTCAAAATGTTCGCTCTGTTCAACCGCATATTCAGTAAATTGAGCTGGTTCGAACTGCCAACGTGGAGAGTGTCCCTGCAATGTTGAATTGTATGCGCTAACTAGATCTTCAATAAAGACACTTGCCGACCACTCGTCAAACACGCTGTGGTAAATTAACAGTGACAACAAATATTCATTCTCTGCTGTCTCTAATAGCTTGACTCTTATTGGTAATTCACTGGTGAGGTCAAAGCTATGGAAGGCTTCAGAAGCAAGAACTTCTTCCCAAAGTTGTTCATCAAATTCTTTTGGCCCCCAAAACCATTGATAATTTGATATATCGTCTTGTTCGACAACTGTTTGCTGTAAAGTGTTTTCATCTACTGCTTGGACTAATGTTCTTAGCGCGTGGTGTCTAATTAATACATGATGCATCGCTTGCTTAAGCGCATTTGAGTTCAACTTTCCTTTGAGTTGAATTGCAAATGGGATGTTGAATAATGGATTCCTCCCCATCTCAGCGATTGCCATGTAACTTTGCTGGAGTAACGACAATGGCGCTGATTCAAGCTGTGGTTTGGGATTTGTAGGAGTGTTTGGAGCGCTTTCCCCTGACCGGGTAACCTCTGAGAGTAAAACCTTTTCTGCTAATTGAGCCGACGTCGGAGTTTCGAAAAAGTCAGCGATAGCCAGCTCTATACCATGACTAGACTTTAAATCCCCAATTACTCGAGTGGCTAGCAGTGAGTGTCCACCCAGTTCAAAGAAATCGCTGTTTGCTTCAACATCTTTGTTACCCAATACTTGGCAAAAAACTTCTCGGATTTTTGCTTCAATATCCAAAGTTGAAGGCGTTTGTGTCTCATCATTTTCTTCACGAGGAAGGCTATCAATGTCTGCGATTTCCGTAACATATTGAGCAAGCTCTTTTGCTGTTCCGTGTTCAAAAAAATCTGCGATGTCGAGCTTTAGTCTATGCTCTGAAGCCAAACTTCCAATGACTTGCGTCGCAAGTAATGAATGCCCGCCAACTTCAAAGAAATCCTCATTTTCAGTTAGGTTAGGTTGTTCTAAAACATGCCTGAAGCTGTTAAGTATCGCCTTAACCTTTGCTTGATTAACCTCATTATTTCGCCCTTCTAGAGCATTAACTTCTGAACTTACTCGAATTGGGGAGTTTTCGGCACTTTCAGTTTCAATTTCTTTAGAGAGAAGCTCGTTCGACTCCTGGTTCAAAAAAACGACAAACTTTTCTAGCCAATAGCCACCTGCGTATTGCGACATTTTTTCGTTAGTGGTGAGCTCTAACATGGAATAGCCAGATTCAATGTATCGAAACGCCAGTGTTAAATCGTAATCACTCCTTAACGGGAGGAGGCTAATTTGTTGACAATGTACACCTTCGAGCTGGAAATGACGGCTGATATCATCAACTTGCGTTGCCAAAACGTTGGGATATTGATGGCGCGATGTTTTGGTAGTCGAAAAGATAGATTCTATAGGGAGGTTATTATCCATTCCCCTCAGTAAATCGTCCCTAACACCCTGAATATCAGAGATTATCTCATCTGAAGGTTTGGGAATTCGAATGGGAATGACGTTTGAGCTTGTAGTCAACTGATCTAAATTTGGAGCTTGCCTTGACTCTATCGTGGGAACTAAAACATCACAGCTATTTGTCTCAAATTCTTGAGTTAGAAACTGTCCAAACTTGGTAAGAACCGCCTGAAAAGGTGTGGATTGAGCCGAACTCGCCACCGAGTGAATAACACGCGAATCGATAAACGTATAAAAACGACTAGCTTTATCAGATAACGACAAACTTGATTGTTTGCCATATTGATACACTTCATTGCTGTCTTTTGTACGTTGGAAAAATCGGTCAACCAGTTCAATCCGAGTTAGGCCGTCGGCAAACTTAGACCGCCAATATTGCTCATAACTATGTTGAGATTTTCGCTTAGAATCAAAAGTCGATGCTACTGTGCGAGGCGAGTCTACTTCCCCTGTCTTATACACAGAATTCAGTCGTTCAATAATCGCCTGCCACGCTGAATCGTCCAGTAGAATATGATGGCCCAATACCCCAAGCACATGATTTTGATGATTAAGTCGGAACAACCAAAAACGAATAGAAGGGTCGACTTCTAAATCTAATGGCTGGTTCTGTTGTTCCAAAAGGAAATGTTCCACTTCCTTCAAAGAGCTCACACTCTTAAAGCCAAATATTTGCTCTCGATGAAATGTCTGTAAGCGCTTTTCAACTTGTCCATTTGAGTTCATTACAAAGACGCTATTCAGGTTCGAGTTGCCATCAAACAAGCTCAATATACCGTTTTCCAGCCGTTTGCTATCTAAATTGCCTTGTAACTGAAATGCTGAAATGAACACACCAGATGCCGACAGTGGATCATGCTGATGTTGCATCCAAGCGCGCTGTTCAGACGTGGAAAGTGGCACAGCTCCTTCACTAAAGTAACCCGAGTTAACAGCACTCTCTTTAAGCGGCTCCTTTGAAGAGATCGACTGGTTGCTTTCCGATTCCGTTGTCACTAAGCCTTGTTTTTTCAGCTCAGATTCAAAGGCTCCAACATCCAATAACATATCCTTGTTCATGGTTTTTCTTGCGTCCTAGTTAACTCACACATATTCGCCCAGTAGCATATATAAAACACACACCCAAACGCAATAGATAATTATTATCATTTAGGTGATAAGAAGTTAAACTAAGAAAAATCGAAAAAACCACACCTCTTCTATGCAACTTCCGTTTATAAAACAGATGGATTCTATACAGTTAAACCGCACTCCGATCCAAGTCTGTCAATTTGAAACCGATAAATTTAACTGTACTAATCGAATAAAAGATGTGTTGCCAGAAAGGATTTTAAGCGCAGTGCCTTCACGGCAAGCCGAGTTTGTAGCAGGAAGGGTGGTCGCGGCTGATGGTTTAAAAAAAGCTGGCTGTCCGTATTACAAAGTCCCAATGCATTCTGATAGGAGTCCTAATTGGCCAAATGGATTTATAGGCTCCATCAGTCATACCAATTGTTATGCTGCCGCGTCAGCGTTGAGAATATCTGATGCACAGACAACGTTACTTGGCATTGATTTGGAAAAACCAATGACAGACGACCTACTAAAATCAGTGAAGAATATTGTCTTACATGCACATGAAATAGATTATCTGACAGGCCTAAACTGCCAATATCCTGAATATTCAGACACGGTACTTGCCACAATATTTTTCTCAGCTAAAGAATCGTCTTTTAAAGCGGTCTACCCTAAGTTCAAAACAGGGATGGATTTTAAGAGCTTTAAAATTGTCGGTGTCGATATCCCAGCTTCAAGACTATTAATCAGTTATCTTTCATTCGATAACCATTGGTGCTACCTAATAGTATCTTATTTGATTTTAGAGTTTGGCATACTCACTTGTGCTCGAGAATGCTAGGTCGCAACCTTGGTAGATAAAGCAAACAAGCTCTTGCTAAAACCTCTCGTAAGCTTCACCATACGCATAGTTTTAACTATGTACTTTTTGAGGATTAGTGTGCGCCGACACAGATTGCGCTCTAGAAGCCTTAACAAAACGGTCGCAGCAAACCGTCGCAAGAGAAAAAGGTTTGATGCGAGAAAAAAAATTATTCGTCGTCAACGAACGTTCATGCAAATGAATGTTGAAGAAAGTGAATAGAAACAAAAACAGAGCTAAATGCTCTGTTTTTTTATCCTGACTTGGCGAGTTTCTTTGCCTCTTTTTGCTCTTTCCTACGCCGTCTAAAAAAGGCTTGTAGTTGAGTGCGGCATTCTTTTTCTAATAAACCACCCTCTACCGTCGCATAGTGGTAGGCAGCCTGACTATCAAATAAATTCAAAACCGTTCCCGCCGCTCCAGCTTTTAAATCAGAGGCACCGTAGACAACTCGCTTAACTCGGCTGTGTAACAACGCACCCGCACACATGGGGCAAGGTTCTAACGTAACGTACAAAGTAGTATCTAGCAGACGGTAATTATCTAACTCCTGCCCTGCTTTGCGAATCACTTGAATCTCAGCATGAGCACTTGCATCGTTATCGGTAATCGAACGATTCCAACCCTCCGCAATAATCTGGTCATCTCTCACCAACACAGCACCAACCGGAACTTCTCCCATTTCTTCTGCACACTCAGCCAGTTCCATAGCTCGTCGCATAAAGACATTGTCTTGTTCACTAAACGTTTTTTCGACAGGTACTTGTTGAGAAGATGAATTATGGGATTTAGCGTTAGGGTTGGTCATAGAAATTAACTTCAAGAAGATTCTCAGTAAGAATACATGGCAAGCAAGTTTAAAAAAAGGCTTGCCACTGGCAAGCCTCAATAGTTTTAGCCTTCTGCTTACATTGAGTAAGTGTAAGGTGCTTGAATACCTAGCGGAATACCTAGTGCCCAGTAACCAAGTAAGAAGATTGTCCAACCAATTAGCATCGCAATCGAGAATGGCATCATCAGTGATGCAAGCGTACCAATACCAGTAGATTTCACGTAACGCTGGCAGTACACCACCACAAGTGGGAAGAACACCATAAGCGGAGAAATAATGTTAGAAACCGAATCCCCTACTCGGTACGCTGCCTGTGAAAGCTCAGGAGAGATACCCACTGCCATCAACATTGGTACCAGAATTGGGCCAATCAACGCCCACTTAGCCGATGCAGAACCGACCAAAAGGTTTACAAATGCTGTCAGCAAGATCATACCTACTATGGTTGCCTGTCCTGGCAGATTCAAAGCTTTCAAACCTTCCGCACCGTACAGCGCCAGCATGGTACCAATGTTAGATTGGCCAAATGCCGCCAAGAATTGAGCACAGAAGAAAGACATCACGATGTAAGCGCCCATTGTGGCCATGGTATCTGACATGGCTTTGATAACATCGTTGCTGGTCTTAAATGTACCTGAAACTTTGCCGTACACATAACCCGGAATCACAAACAAAATGAAGATCAAAGGCACAATGGACTTCATCAATGGTGCAGAAAACGCAGTAATCTCGCCTTCAGGAGAGCGAAGCGCAGAGCTTTCTGGCCATACAGCCGCAATCAGTAACGCGATACCAGCAATCATTGACCAACCAGCGTAACGGAACGCTTTTGATTCTTGCTCGGTGAATGAACCAAGATCAGCTGCTTCCTCTGCATCCTCATCGATTGGCGTATTCGATAAACGAGGCTCAATAATACGTTCTGTCACGTACCAACCGATTGCCACAATGATCACCGACGACAAACCAGTGAAAATAATATTGGCTAATGGGTTAACCACGTAATCTGGGTCAAGAACTTGCGCTGCCGTTTGAGTAAAGCCAGCAAGCAGTGGGTCAATGCCCGAAGGAATGAAGTTAGCTGAGAAGCCGCCCGATACCCCGGCAAATGCCGCAGCAATACCCGCCAGCGGATGACGACCTGCCGCGTGAAAAATGATACCGCCTAGTGGAATCACTAACACATAACCAGCATCAGCTGCGGTATGGGAAACGATGGCGACCAAAATCAGCATTGGGGTAAGCAATTTTGCTGGCGTGAAGTTCAACATTTTCTTCAAACCCGTGGTGATGAAGCCTGAAGAATCAGCCACTCCCACACCTAACATCGCAACCAACACAATGCCAAGTGGCGCAAACCCGGTAAAGGTCTTGACCATATTCGCCATAAAGTGGGCTAACGCGTCACCGGTTAAAAGGTTGTTAACTTGAAGAGCTTCACCAGTGCGAGGGTTGATCAAATCAAAACTGACGTGTGAAAGAAGGGCTGATGACACCCAAACAATGATTAAAGCCCAAAAGAAAAGAATCGCGGGGTCTGGAATTTTGTTACCGGCACGCTCAATAAAGTTTAAAAAGCGGTCCATACCGGAAGACGAGGCTTGAGGAGCCGTCTTAACTGCTTGGTTACTCATGGTAACTCCGTTGTATGATGTTGTGGTTGACTCTCCTTTTTATTCGACTGTTTCAGTCGCGCATCCTAGCAACACAATATTCTACACAAACCAAGAAAAAACAAAACAAACAACCATTGATTTGCCTCAAGCTAGTTATAGATTCATCTTGTTTACAAATAGATACGACTTATAAATTTATCACAGCTATTTAATCGGGATTTTTCCACTTCAGAATAAAGAAAAACCACCGCGGTGGTGGTTTTCTATTTCACGCAAGTTGTCGATTGATCAATCGAATTCACTGTGTTTTGAAATCATTGTTTTAAGTTCGACTGACTGAGGGTTGCCATGTCGATCATTCCAAATACCTCTAACAGTTATCTCTTTGAGTAATTCAGGAATAGGCTCACTAACATTCCAACTTACCGAGTAGTTTGGGTTAAGTGCTGAAACTATTGGTCCCTTACCAGCCGGAATACGCTTAAATAGATTATTCGGTGGAGGATCAAAATAACTTGCGCAATTTGCCACTGGTGCCGCGATACCCCTTGTTCTAAAACACTCAAGAACATGCTCAGCGGCATTCAAAGCCTCAATACTGTGTTTGGCGTGATCGGCTTTTTGTTCAATATAGGCTTGTAGTTTCAATAACCCCAAAGAGCCCACGCCGATCAACACAAAGGAAATAAGCACTTCAATTAAGCTAAAGCCTTTTTGCTTAGTTTGCATACCAACTTCCTTTTTGCCATTTTAGCTCGCCTGACGAAGAAAAACTGCTTTTCAGTTTTCCTAACACATCACTGTTAAAGTGAAATGCTAAACTATTGTCAAACATGGCATTATTTTTCAAGTCATCAATGTAGAAACCACCTGTCAGGCTAATTGAACCTCGATGAAAAAAGCTAGTTTTTTTTCGTTCATCAAGTGGAAAGTTATGAGAGGAGTGAAACAGATGACCAGAATTTTTCATTCCATTCCAGTCATTTTTTGCAGCCACATACTTATCATTAAAATGAAAAACAAGGCCTTTAATATCGTTGGGAATAGGCTTACCGTCTTTATCTTTTGAATTTCCGGCGCTATTCATCGAGAAAACTCCATCATGTACCAAAAGTAATAGCCCTTCGGTATTTTGAGATTCAAGTGCTATATCTTTAGTGTACGGATCCGCTATTTCACAGTGGCCATCAACCCAAATCTTAACTTGCTTTCCTGGATTTGAAGCTTTGTGTTCGATAAGTTTTGCTTCAACTCGCTTACCACATTCAGTCCCACCGCCCTCGACTATATAATCAAACTTACTCCTAACTTGATTATGATTCTCTCGCTTAACTCCAAAGAATTCTTCAAAGGGGTTCAAATCTTTATCTTTTTTAATATCTTCTTTCCCCCAAGGGGAACGGTGAGAAGTAAGACAGTTTTTAGTACTATTGAAATCAGCGTATGGCTTACGCCCATCTTGAAGCCCCTTGTTATCCATCGCACCACGCGTGGTGAAAGTACCTTTATGACGAATAATGGTGCACTCAAAACCCTCAGGTGTCTCTTTGCCGGGATCTGGAGTGTAGAAAGACATAGAAGTATTAAAAAACAAATTGGCAGTGGATTTCATCGCACCAGAAGTAGACGCTGATACTGAACTAGTACTTTGATTCACAGCTTTGGAAACTTTAATTTCATTGAACCGCGAACTAGGTATTGAACTAATAACAATATCTTCTGGAGAAGGGTTCGGAGCATCAGGATAAGGTGCAAATGACAACTGATTTAGTTTCATGTGATCTTTACAATTTGTTTGAATAGTCCCCACATTCGTATTATCTATTTTATGATTGCTTGGATCAGGGTCTTGTTTTGCGTAGCTATATACGCATTCCAACCCACCTTCTCCACGCCAATGTAGTTTTCTTGCTTCTACCTCATTTTGAGCTCTTTTAATTTGATAAATCAGCCCTTTGTAAGATGCCATAGTCATTACTAAAGCCGCAGTTAGCAGAACTGAAGTGAACAACAATGTGGCAATACCCGATCGTTTTTTCATTATTGCCAGTTCCTATTTTTTACATAGATAGACGCCGCATGCGAAACTGAATGATCATTTTTAAGTCTCGCTTCAAGCGTTACTTTTGACATAGAGCTAGTTGCACCACTGCCTGCTAGTGAAACTCCTTCAACTAGAAATCTAGTAACTTGAATTTGATTGGTATCAAAAATATCAAAGCATATCGAAGGACAGCGCTCAAACTCAAAATTACTAGGTTTGTGCTTATATTTTTCTTGTATTAGGTTGCCTGATTGATCGTAAAAACTATAAGTCAATACCGCTTCATCAGCAGAAGAAGTAAATTGCAGTACCGAAGCCATCCCAGAAGATGATGGTATAGGATAGTGTCCTGCTCGTTGGATATCTTCTTTTATAAGTTGCACACTTGTTTGTAAATTTTGCATGAGCAGTAATCTATGGCTGTGCTCTTTCGCCGCTTTCTGGCCTGAAATATATACGCTCCCGACAATCCCTAGCGCTATCAGAGCAATCATTGACGAAACCATAAACTCTATAAGGGAAACACCTTTTTGTTTCTTTAAGAATTTAACATTGCGGATAGCCATAGACAGCACTCTCTTTCCCACATACTCGAATTCGGTTGTTACCAGTTGCAGTACTAACCGCCAATTTATTACTTACTAAACCGTCTGGATAGAATTCAAAGCTGCCATTGTTTGCAACTCTTCCTCGAATGCCATCAAACAGTATTTTGTTACCTGGGTTATAAGTGTGCTTTACCACTACATCACGATAGGGTTTACCGATTAACACAGAAATTGCGCCACTTGTAATCGGTGTCGGTGCGGTATCCGTTTTGTGAAGAGCGATAGTCCAACTTCCATCCTTAATTAAGGGAGTTTGGTCATGTGCAAAGGAGAAATGTGCGTAAAGGTTTTCATTGCGCATGACAGCTTCTGATTTTGCCTGTTGCATGAAACCACTCAGATCAATCGCCAACTGCTGCGCGCGACTCTCTCCATTAAATGCATTTAAGGTAGGCATGGCGACGGCCATTAACACGCCGAGCACTAATACGGTGATAACCAACTCAATTAAGGTAAAGCCGCGATGCATTTCCCAAAATCCTTGTGAAAGTAGTGATAAGTCGACAAATAACTTGCATAGATGCTAACAGGTGAAAAAAATAGAGCCCGATAGTAACGGTAAGTTATAGAAATAATTCGAAATAATGAGTGAAAAACGATGACAAAGAAACCTCTTGGTATGACATTGATCGAACTTTTGATAGCGGTTGTCATCATAGGTGTGTTGGCGAGTATTGCTTACCCTGCGTATACCGACCATGTAAAAGCTAGCCATAGGAAACAAGCCTTAGCCGACATGGCAAAAATTCGACTGCACTTAGAGCAAAAATACAACGGTAGTTATGTTACGGCTGCAAACCAAATCAGTACTTCTTCAGTTTGTAATACGACTACTTGCGACACTGATACTGACCGCTACAGAATTACTATTGAAGATGTGGATGCAAATGGCTACAAGATTAAAGCAACACCACAATCGACAAAAGGTCAGAACACACACAGCTGTCATGGTGCTAATGCTATGACACTGGATCAAACGGGTGCTGGCTTGCCTGCTGACTGTTGGAAATAGAAAAAGGCAACGATCAGATACAAAACAGCCCGCTACATAGCGGGCTGATTTTTTATAATTACTTAATAATTTAACTGGTTAGGTCGTCGAAGAACTTCTTCACACCATCGAAAAAGCCTTCCGATTTTGGCTTATGCTTGGTTGCCGCTTCGCCACCACATGATTCTTCAAACTCTTTAAGCAGCTCTTTTTGGCGAGAGCTTAAGTTAACTGGGGTTTCTAGTACCAGCTTAACAATTAAGTCACCTACACCACCGCCGCGAACACCTTTAACACCTTTGCCACGCATACGGAACATACGACCTGTTTGAGTTTCAGAAGGCACTTTTAGGTTAACTCGTCCATCGAGTGTTGGTACTTCGACTTCGCCACCTAGTGCTGCCATTGCAAAACTTACAGGAACTTCACAGTAAAGGTTGTTACCGTCGCGCTCAAAGATATGGTGCTCTTTTACGTGAACTTGTACATACAGGTCACCGGCTGGAGCGCCCATTTCGCCAGCTTCACCTTCTCCAGATAGTCGAATGCGGTCACCCGTATCCACGCCAGCTGGAATCTTAACATTAAGCGTTTTGGTTTTCTGCTTACGACCTTGACCATGACATTCGTTACATGGGTCTTTAATGATCTTACCGCTACCATTACAAGTAGGACAGGTTTGCTGAACCGCAAAGAACCCTTGGCGCATTTGAACTTGACCGTGACCACCACAGGTAGAACAAGTTTCTGGTTTCGTCCCTTTCTTAGCGCCTGAGCCGTCACAAGGCTCACAGTGAACCAATGTTGGTACTTCGATTTCTTTCGATACACCACGTACCGCTTCTTCTAGCGTAAGTTCCATGTTGTAACGTAGGTCGGCACCACGTTGTGCACGCTGACCACCGCCACCGCGGCGACCACCACCAAAGATGTCACCAAACACATCGCCAAAAATGTCACCAAAGTCGGCACCTGCTCCACCACCGAAGCCGCCACCACCCATTCCACCTTGTTCAAAGGCTGCATGGCCGTACTGGTCATAAGCGGCTTTCTTCTGAGGGTCTAGCAGAATTTCGTACGCTTCTTTTACCTCTTTAAATTTTTCGGCAGCGGCGTCATCACCCTGATTGCGGTCTGGGTGGTATTTCATCGCTAAGCGCTTATAAGCTTTTTTAATATCTCGCTCAGAAGCGTCACGGCCTACGCCTAAAATTTCGTAAAAATCACGTTTCGACATTTTGTATTTCACCAATGTAGTACTGCAAACAACAAATAATCTATCGAGTTCTGTTGCCTGGTGTTTGTATCATTCTAGATAAAGGCTTTACGCAAAGTGCTTATCTGGAAGGACAACCTATTTACAAATATACGGGCGTGAGAGATATCTCTGACGCCCGCATTCAACTATTCGACAATGTTTTAAAGTTAGGTTGACCAAAGCTTAACTGTGGCTAACCTAATCTACGAAGTCTTACTTCTTGTCGTCTTTAACTTCTTCAAACTCAGCGTCAACTACGTCATCTTGCTGTGCTTGTTGCTCTGCACCTGCGTCGCCACCTTCAGCAGCTTGTTGAGCTTGCGCTTTCTGTTGAGCGATTTCCATCAGCTTTTGTGAAGCTTCCATTAACGCTTGAACTTTCGCATCAATCGCTTCTTTATCCTCGCCTTTCTTCGCTTCTTCTAGCTCAGAGATAGCTGCTTCGATTTTCTTTTTGTCTTCAGCTGGAAGAGCATCGCCTGCTTCTTCAACTTGCTTCTGAGTACCGTGAATCATCTGGTCAGCTTGGTTACGTGCAGTCGCTAGCTCTTCGAACTTTTTGTCCGCTTCTTTGTTCGCTTCTGCTTCTTGAACCATTTTCTCGATGTCTTCCTCGCTCAGACCACCTGAAGCTTGGATAGTAATCTTCTGCTCTTTGCCAGTTTGCTTATCTTTCGCTGAAACGTGAAGGATACCATCAGCATCAAGGTCGAAAGTAACTTCGATTTGAGGCATACCGCGAGGTGCAGCTTGAATACCTTCTAGGTTGAACTGACCTAGAGATTTGTTGTGCATTGCTTGCTTACGCTCACCTTGAAGTACGTGGATCGTTACCGCACTCTGGTTGTCTTCAGCAGTTGAGAACACTTGGTTCGCTTTGGTTGGGATAGTGGTGTTCTTCTCAACAAGTGGAGTCATTACGCCACCCATTGTTTCGATACCTAGTGAAAGAGGCGTTACGTCTAGAAGAAGAACGTCTTTCACATCACCCGCTAGTACACCACCTTGAACTGCTGCACCCATAGCAACCGCTTCATCAGGGTTTACGTCACGACGTGCTTCTTTACCGAAGAACTCAGCAACTTTTTGCTGAACCATTGGCATACGAGTTTGACCACCAACTAGGATAACGTCTGTTACTTCGCTAACTGATAGATCAGAGTCCGCTAGAGCAACTTTCATTGGCTCAAGAGAACGTTGAACTAGATCTTCAACTAGAGACTCAAGCTTGGCACGTGTTAGTTTCACGTTCATGTGCTTAGGACCCGTAGCGTCAGCAGTAACGTAAGGTAGGTTTACGTCCGTTTGCTGCGCAGAAGAAAGCTCAATCTTCGCTTTTTCAGCCGCTTCTTTTACACGCTGCATAGCAAGAGAGTCTTGCTTAAGGTCGATACCTTGCTCTTTCTTGAATTCTTCTACTAGGTAGTTGATTACGCGGTTATCGAAGTCTTCACCACCTAGGTGCGTATCACCATTGGTTGCAAGAACTTCAAATGTTTTTTCGCCTTCAACTTCATCGATTTCGATGATAGAGATATCGAACGTACCACCACCTAAGTCGTATACAGCGATAGTGCGATCGCCGCCTTTCTTATCTAGACCGTAAGCTAGTGCAGCAGCAGTAGGCTCGTTAATGATACGTTTAACGTCTAGACCCGCGATACGGCCAGCATCTTTAGTTGCTTGACGCTGAGCATCGTTAAAGTAAGCAGGAACAGTAACTACTGCACCAGTCACTTCTTCGCCAAGGAAGTCTTCAGCCGTCTTCTTCATTTTCTTGAGAACTTCAGCAGAAACCTGAGGAGCCGCCATTTTTTCACCGCGAGCTTCAACCCAAGCGTCACCGTTGTCAGCCTTAACAATGTTAAAAGGCATAATTTCGATGTCGCGCTGAACTTCTTCATCTTCAAAACGACGACCAATTAGACGCTTGATCGCAAAAAGCGTGTTTTCTGGGTTAGTTACTGCCTGACGTTTTGCAGGCTGACCAACTAGAGTCTCACCGTCGGTATAAGCAATAACAGAAGCGGTGGTACGCTCACCTTCCGCGTTTTCAATTACGCGTGGCGTATCGCCATCCAATACTGCAACACATGAGTTAGTTGTACCTAAGTCAATACCAATGATTTTACCCATCAGGCTATCTCCAAAATAAATGCTATTTTCGTTTGGTTATATCCCCAATGTGGGGATGGAGTTTAGGGATTCAACCCCAGCTAACAAACAAAAATATTGATGTTTGTTTCACTTATGCCCCTTAAGTGTGGGCAGTGAAGCCCTTTTCAAGGTTTGGCACAAAAAAAACTCGAATTTTTTTACGTTTGATAGGGATTTTGCACAAAAAAAAAGAGGCCTAAGGCCTCTTTTTAGTCAAAAACAGTAAATACAGCTTACTTGGACACCATAACCATCGCTGGACGAATCACACGGCCATTCAACTCGTAGCCTTTTTGCATCACAAACATAACCGTGTTTGGTTCGTGATCAGCGCTTTCTTGAATTGACATTGCTTGGTGAAGCTCTGGATTGAAGGTCTCACCTTCTGGATTGATTTCTTTCAAGCCAAACTTGGTGACAGTATCAACGAAGCTCTTGTGCGTCATTTCCACACCTTCGATGATCGGCCTCACCGCTTCGTTTTCTGCATCTGCGGACTGGATTGCACGCTCTAGGTTATCGAGTACCGGCAACAGCTCTTCTGCAAACTTGTTCAATGCGTACTTGCGAGCTTTATCCATTTCTTGCTCGGTACGACGACGCATGTTGTCAACTTCTGCCTTGGCACGTAGAACCGAATCTTGTTGGTCTTTAACTTTTGCTTCACTTGCTAATAGCGCGGCTTCAAGTTGAGCAATCTTTGCTTCTGGCTCGTCAGAAACCAATTCTTCAACAGAATCTTCGTTCCACTCGATATCAGCATCGCTACCCACAACTTCCGCTTCAACGCTTTGTTCTACATTGTCTTGCTCTAGCGCATCTTCGTTTACTTTGTTTTCTTCAGTGCTCATGATATCTCCAGCATTTGTGTGAGTCGTTAAAGCTAACTGGCTCTGAAACAATGACCTAGCCAAGATTTAACAACACAAAAATTCGCAATAATAGTTAACTTGCCCTTATTATGGGGATGCAGTTTGTCGATTCAAGCCTTAAACGTGCGGAAAAATTATGAATAAACCTTTCGAAGTGATTGCCATAATCGGCAAACCCAGAGATCAGCAAGCGATTAACACGCACAAAGAGCTCTTCAATTGGTTGACAAGCCAAGGTCTTACCGCACTTATTGATGACAGATTACGTGAAATATTATCCGATATCGACGACCAATATTTTGCCAGTCTCATTGAATTAGGAAAACGGGCAGATCTCGCGATTGTTGTCGGTGGCGATGGCAATATGCTGGGAGCCGCGCGAGTTTTATCTCGGTTCGATATTTCGGTTATTGGTGTAAATAGAGGTAACTTAGGTTTTCTTACCGATCTCGATCCCGATGATTTCCAAACGCCATTATTGGAAGTCATTAAAGGAAACTACATTCCCGAAGAACGTTTTTTGCTTGAAGCCGAAGTCCATCGCCATGGTCAGATAAAAAGTCACAATGCAGCGCTCAACGAGGCAGTGCTTCACCCTGGCCAAATCGCTCATATGATCGAATTCGAGGTGTACATCGATGGCAGTTTTGCCTTTTCACAACGTTCAGATGGCTTGATTGTATCAACGCCAACGGGGTCAACAGCCTATTCGCTTTCCGGTGGCGGTCCGATTCTTTCCCCTAGTTTAGAGTCGATTTCCCTTGTGCCGATGTTTCCACACACCTTATCAAGCCGGCCATTAGTGGTTGATGCTAAACGGCATATTCGACTTGTTGTATCCCCAGATAATCGCGGCACACAAGAAGTCAGTTGTGATGGACAGATTTCCTTACCGGTATCTCCGGGAGACGATATTCAAATCTATCGCAGCCCAAACCGACTACAATTGATTCACCCTAAAGATTACAGCTATTACCACGTCCTAAGAAACAAATTGGGCTGGTCAAGCAAATTGTTCTAGGTCACAAAACCATCAACTCAATCTTACCTACACACTTTACTGTATAAAGAAACAGTATATACTGTTTTCTTATACAGTATTGTTTAACTATACAGGTAAGAAAAATGCTGGCACACCTCAGTGTAAACAACTTCGCTATTGTTAAGTCATTACAGCTCGAACTCAATCAAGGCATGACCACCATTACCGGTGAAACCGGTGCAGGTAAATCCATCGCCATAGATGCATTAGGTTTGTGTTTGGGCGGTCGGGCCGATGCGGGAATGGTCAGACAAAACGAAGATAAAACCGAAGTTAGCGCCGCTTTTACCTTAGACAACAATATTAAAGCCGCTCGATGGCTTGAAGATAATGACCTATTGGACGATCCACAAGAATGTATTGTTCGCCGAGTCATTACAAAAGAAGGACGCTCAAGAGCCTTTATTAATGGAAGTCCCGTCCCACTCGCTCAGCTCAAATCGCTTGGGCAGTTATTGATGAACATTCATGGTCAACACGCTCACCATCAGTTAATGAAAAGCGACTACCAACTGGCCATGTTAGACCAATACGCCGGTCATCAAGCTCTCCTCAACAACACAAAACAAGCTTATCAAGTATGGCGTCAAGCCGATAATGACCTAAAAAGCCTGAGAGAAAACAGCCAACAAAACCTTGCTCAGAAACAATTGCTTGAATACCAAATCAAAGAACTGGATGAGCTTGCGGTTGGTGAAGACGAGTATTCTGAGTTGGAAAACGAGCATAAAAAGCTCGCAAACAGCGGACGCTTAGCCAGCAACTGCCAACAGGCGATGCAACTGCTCTATGATGGTGAAGATGTGAATGCGTTAGCACTTTTACAGAATGCCAATCACGCTCTGTTGGAACTGGCTGAGCTTGATAGCTCCCTAAAGGAGCTGCCTAACATGCTGAACGATGCGCTGATCCAAATTGAAGAGACTAACAACGAGTTGCGACACTACTTCGATAGTATTGAAGTTGACCCATCACGTATGAATTACGTCGAAGAGCGCTATGGCAAGATTGTTTCACTGTCTCGAAAACACCATGTGCAACCTGAAGAGTTGTATCAGCATCACCAGTCATTGTTAGCCGATATTGAAAAGTTGGATTGCTCGGATGAAAAGCTAAATGAACTGGCCAACGAAGTTGAAAACCTAAAAACAGCCTTTGTCGAAAAGGCAGAAAAGTTACACAAATCTCGACTTCGCTACGCCAAGGAACTGAACAAACTAATTTCTAAATCAATGCACGAACTCAGCATGGAAAAAGCGCAGTTTGTGATCGACGTAAGCTTCGACGAAAAACAAGCGAGTCCACTAGGGTTAGACTCGGTTTGTTTTAAAGTCTCCACCAACCCTGGTCAGCCTATTCAACCGATAGCCAAGGTAGCGTCAGGTGGCGAGCTATCTCGAATTTCACTCGCAATACAGGTTATTACCGCTCAAAAAGTGGATACACCAAGTCTTATTTTTGATGAAGTAGATGTTGGTATTAGTGGTCCAACCGCCGCTGTGGTTGGCAAGATGCTTCGCAAGTTAGGCGAGTCAACCCAAGTACTTTGTGTAACACACTTACCGCAAGTTGCTGCCTGTGGCCACCAGCAAATGTTTGTTGCTAAGAACAGTAAAAAAGGACAAACAGAAACACAAATGCGCTCTTTGGATACAGAGCAACGTGTTACCGAACTTGCTCGTCTGCTAGGCGGCACCGCCGTGACTGAATCTACCCTCGCAAATGCACGAGATCTTCTTATAGCAGCCTAAATATCAGTAACAATTTTTTGAACGGGGCTAAGAGAACTGAGCCCCTTTCAAAATCAAATGAAAACAAAGCCTTTTCTACATCTACTAAAATTCAATGTCAGCAATTTGCAACAAATACCAAAAAGCGTGGTCTTAGTTGCAGTCCCCCTTTTTACTTTGACCTAAAGCGCAGTTATTATCGGGTCAGAAATTTTGATGAAGAATAGAATTCCTATGATGCAGTTGAAGAAGTGGATGTTAGCCGCGCCTCTTGCCGTGGCTATGCTTACCGGTTGTAGTGTTGCTGAAAAGATGGTGTATCGAATTGATATTAACCAAGGCAATTATATTGAGCAGTCGGCTGTAGAAAAGCTCAAGTTTGGCATGTCTAAAGAACAAGTGCGCTTTGTGCTTGGTTCACCAATGTTGGTAGAAAATGGCTACCCAAATACTTGGTATTACATTTACCTGCAAACAAAAGGCCATGAAGACACAGTTCAGAAAAATCTCATTGTGGATTTTGACCAAGACGGCCGCCTGACGGAGCTTAAAGGTGACTACGACGTTGGCGATGCGTTTTTTGAAGGCATTAACTAGTTCGCCAATAGATTTAAAAAGGCTCGATGATTCGAGCCTTTTTTGATCAAGTTGATTCCAACGACTATTCGCTAGTTTTGCGCTGAGGGTTTTTCTTCCCGCCAGTGACGGGATCTGAACGACCTTCCAATTTGGCTTGTTCTGCTCGCTTACGACGAATATCTTTAGGATCAGCGAGTAATGGTCGATAAATTTCAATACGATCTTTATCGCGTACCGTCGAATTCAGTTTTACATTACGACTAAACACACCAACCTTGTTTACCTTCAAATCTATCTCGGGATAGAGATTTAGTACTCCGGATTGCTGAATAATTTCTTCCACCGTCGCATCGTTACTGACTGCCAGTTTTAACACTCGCTGCTCATCAGGAAGAGCATAAACGACTTCAACGTGAATTAGATTCGACATTAGACGTACACCTCTTTGGCACGTTTGGTAAACGCATTCACCATGTTGTTGGTTAGCTCGTTAAACACTTTACCAAACGCAAGCTCAACCATTTTATTTGAGAATTCAAAATCCAAACTCAGTTCTACCTTACACGCTCTATCATCAAGAGAGGTAAATCGCCAACCGCCTTTTAAACTTTTAAAGGGGCCATCAACCAAATCCATACCAATAAATTCGCCATCAATCAGATCATTTTTGGTAGTAAATGTCTTACTTATTCCGGCTTTAGAAACGTTAACAGAAGCAACCATACTGGTTTGGGTGTGTTCAAGAACTTGTGTACCTGAGCAACCGGGCAAAAACGCCGGATAATTAGAAACATCGTTCACTAGATCAAACATCTGCTTTGCACTAAATGGTACTAAAGCTGACCGGGTTACCTGCTTCATCTTACAACCTCAAAACACGCGCGAATTCCAAAAACAACATTGTGATTTTACTTTTATTAAGGCTCGGCGCAAATAAAGGATTTCCCTTGATTATTCCGCCACGTATAATGCACGGACTATGGCAAAGAAAAAATCAAAACAAAAAGCCGGTAGCAATACTATCGCGCTAAATAAGCGGGCTCGTCACGAGTACTTCATTGAAGAAGACATTGAAGCCGGAATGGAGCTTCAAGGCTGGGAAGTCAAAGCCCTTCGTCAAGGTAAGGCAAACATTGCTGAAAGTTACGTATTTATGCGCAACGGTGAAGCATTTGTTAGTGGCATGACCATTACCCCATTAAATCAAGCGTCAACTCACGTGATCGCTGAGCCTGCTCGCGTTCGCAAGTTGTTGATGTCTCGTCGCGAATTGGACAAGCTTTTCGGTCAAATCAACCGTGACGGTATGACGCTAGTTGCGTTATCTCTCTATTGGTCTAAGTCTTGGGTGAAGCTCAAAGTTGGCGTTGCCAAAGGTAAGAAACTTCATGACAAACGAGCAGACATTAAAGACAGGGATTGGGAGCGTCAGAAGTCACGCGTGATGAAAGGCTCATTGCGCTAAACTTAAGCAACTAAACGGAATTCGCTTGTATTGCGCTAGACAGCTTATAGCAATCTGGTACTATGCAAGCAACACTTGGGGCTGATTCAGGATTCGACGGGAATTTTGCAGTCTGAGGTGCATGCCGAGGTGCGGTAGGCCTCGTAAAAAAACCGCAAAAAAATAGTCGCAAACGACGAAAACTACGCACTAGCAGCTTAATAACCTGCTCAGAGCTCTCTCGCCCTAGCTTCCGCACGTAAGACGGGGACCAACGAGAGATCAAACCCAAACGCGCTAGCCCGGATTCTCCCGCCTGAGAGATGAACGGCGAAGTTTAATTCAGGCTAGTCATTCATTAGCGTGTCGGTTCGCAGGTGGGTGGCGAATGTAAAGATCGACTAAGCATGTAGTGCCAAAGATGAATGGTTTTCGGACGCGGGTTCAACTCCCGCCAGCTCCACCAAACGTTTGGAAAGGCCCAACTCATTGAGTTGGGCCTTTTTGTTTATTGATGACAAACTCCAAGTTCATTCGAACTAATTTGGGAACTTTGACACTCTGCTAGTAACTCATCTCACTAAAATTAGTTCCTTTTGAAGGTAGTTAAGTTTAATGACTTAAAGTTTGTCTAAATAACCAGCGACGGTTTGAACGGGTTGGCTATTTGTCCCTTTTGTAAGCCACACGGCAACTGCATCTGCGTTCTTAGGTAAATCAGAGCCATTAAACTGCCATTGGTATTCCGCATCCGACTGCAACTTTTGTAGAACAATAAAGTCTTGATGTAACTCGCGCCCTCGATTTTCTCCCGATTGAACTTGTGTCACTTCATCCATTGCTAACAAGGCCAGGTGAGCAGTGTATTTTCCCGGCTGGTCATAGGTTAGATTAAAGCGGTCTGCGTCAAGAGTCAGCTGTAATACCCCACCATCATTCAATGCTCGCTTTGGTAAAGAAGAACGTTGGAAAAAGCCTCGCCATTCCTGCCCATCCACCACAAAGGCTGGAGTATAAACCGACCGCAATACACCATAAGAACGATGCAATCTTTGCCTTTGGCTAAATGACGGATGTGCAAACCGATCTTTCCAGCCTATCCAGTCCCAATAATCAACATGAAATGCAACGGGAATAACTTCTTTCCACAGCTCTTTGTTTTTTTGAAGTTGACTTAGATATTTATCAGCAGGTGGGCAACTTGAACAACCTTCAGACGTATACAGCTCAATCAACTGTGCGGGTGGGCCTTGGTTCTGCCAAGTTTGTGATTCTGAGTTAGCAGAAAATGAGACTATGAATCCGCCAAAAATCCAAAACCATTGGCGTATTGAGGGGGAGTGTTCATGCATTAGTCTTGCTCCGTTCACAGACCTAATTACATGACCTTAATGGGCAGGTGAATATTTCGTACAAATGAAAAACAACAATGAAAAAGGGCGTGATGATTGTTCATCACGCCCTCGAATTTTTACATAACTATCTATTAAAGAATAGTTACGTTAGCCGCTTGAGGACCTTTTTGGCCTTGCTCAACTTCAAAGCTGACTTTCTGGCCTTCGTTTAGAGTTTTGAAACCGTCAGCAACGATTGAACGGAAGTGAACGAATACGTCAGCACCGCCGTTGTCTTGGCTGATAAAACCAAAACCTTTAGTTTCGTTGAACCACTTAACTGTGCCAGTCAATTTGTCAGACATATATGTACCTTTAATTTTTTCAAGATTTACAATTTTACTAGAGCTGATAACAAAAGCTATTTTGGAACTTATCAAGAATAAGAAATCACAGGTGCTATACGAAAGATTTCGACAGTTGACTGGTAGATCGCTTGAACTAAATTTATCGCAAATAGCTCATTTGTAAGAGCCTCACATACTATACACCGTGTGCTCTCAATAACCAGTAATTTTTTACTCTAATATCAGCAAAACTGAAAATAGCACTCTAACCATTAAATTTGAAACAACTTACCAGCAAAAAACATCAAAAGTGTTCTTCCTGCCACAGTTTATTAGTTTCATATTGAATCGACTTTCCAAAAATCTGGTCAATACTAACAATTAGAGCCACATACAAATGATAATGCTTTACATTTGCGATGCTTAACTCTAGTGTCACTGCGCTTAGAAAAGAGCATTTAATTAAATTTAACAACAAGTTAACTATTTCAGGATGGCAATTTGCAGTTTTTGCAAATCATTTATCTAGCGAGAAAAACATGAAGAATTTAATCAAAAAAGTGGCTATTTTGACCTGTGCTTTGTGGTTTCAAACACATGCCGTTGCAAACACAGTAACCCTAGAACAAAAGCTGGGCGCGGTAGATGTCCCGGTGAACCCAGAGCGAGTGGTCGTCATGGGACCGGGCGCGTTAGACGCACTCGATTATCTAGGCATCAAACCAGTAGGAGTATTTGGTTCATTTATTCCTGGTTACTTGAGCGAGTACCAAGACAGCAAATCTTACCCAACTATGGGAACTTTCTTTGAACCGGATTTTGAAGCGATTTATGGTGCTAAGCCAGACTTTATCGTAATTGGGCCGCGCTTAGCGAAGCACTACCCAGAGCTTTCAAAAATTGCCCCAACCTATATGTTTACGGCAAATCTTCAAAAAGACTATTGGCAATCTACCCAAAAAGAATGGCGTGAGTTAGCTAAGGTGTTTTCTCAATCAGATAAGGTTGAGCAAAAGATTGCTTCCATTAACTCGCAACTTGAAGCCATTAAACAGTCTCAGCAAACCAATCAGAAAAGAGCGCTTACTGTGATGAAATATGGAGATAACATTTCGGTGTTTGGTCCAGTATCCCGTATGTCGTCTATCTATAACGAATTTGGTTTTGCTGCCGCCGACCAAAACATCGATGAATCTATGCATGGTCAACAAATCTCGTACGAGTTCATCGCTAAAGTTAACCCTGATGTTTTATTCGTATTAGATGGTGACGAATTGCGTACACCAGGAAAATCTAAAAACCGAGAGAGCTTCAATAACACACTTGTTAACGAAACGACTGCCGGAAAAAACAACCAAGTAGTTTTTCTTAACGTCAATGCTTGGTACAACTCAATTGCGGGGATAACCGCGATGGATTTGATGATTGAAGACATCGATTCAGTTCAATAGTTTTCATTCAGTAAACTAAAAATAAGGAGCCATTCTAAACTGGCTCCTTTTCCCTTCACTGAATTCTGCTTCGCGTATAGAGTTTAAAACCTCAACAAAACGACTACTTCACCATCAATCAAACCAAGCTGTCTCAAAAGTTTGACATTGAATCTCGCGCCAATCCTATACCCGTGATATATGAAGCTGTTTTTTATCAAACAGTACTCGCTCCATTGTCGACTTCGAAAACACTATATTCCGCAACAGACTGGTTTTATCAGCTGATAGATTTAGATAACGTTTCCAGACAACAGCGACTTCTCAATCTTCAAAGTTCAGATCCAGCTCTCCATAAACAGCTTCGTTCATTGCTTAATAGCGAAAAATCTGTGGCGTTAACCAAAATATTTACAGAGCAGATATTGGAATCGCAAAGCTTTGAGACTGATTTTAACGGACATCAGGTCGACAAATACCAGATTCTAGAAGAAATTGGTCGAGGTGGAATGGGCGTCGTCTACGCTGCAATTCGCGCCGACCAAACCTTTGAGCAACAGCTGGCGATTAAGTTCATTCAACCCGGGATTAGCAAAATACTGGGGGCAAGTGCCTTATTCGGAGAAGCACAGTTTCTCGCTCGACTCAATCACCCTTATATAGCAAAAGTGTTTGATGGCGGCGAATACCTCAGCCTTAACTATATAGTGATGGAAAGAGTATTTGGTGAGCCACTTAGTCGATTGGAACAATTAAGTCACTTAACACTAAAAAGCAGACTCTCTCTTTTTATAGAGGTTTGTGATGCTATTGCTCATGCACACAAGCATCACGTTTTACACGCTGATCTAAAACCAGACAATATTATTATTGATCAGGATCTTCGGCCCAAACTGCTCGACTTTAACCTTACTCAAAGGCAACAGCCTTCAGATTCAAAACATCACTTAACCGCTTATAGTGCAGATTACGCCAGCCCTGAACAAATCGCAGGGGATTATTTAACGCCACAGAGTGATATCTATTCATTAGGGAAAATCTTGCGATTTATGCTGGGCGGGGTCAAATCGAACTCTGATGTAAACCTAATCATTGATAGAGCAACTTACCGCGAGAGAAGTGGTCGATATGGCTCTGTAGACGAACTCAAGTCAGACGTATTGGCCTTATTGGCTCACCGACCTATTTCAATGCGAGAGCACAGTATTTCCCATTCGATTCTCAAGTTACTGCAACGCCGCCCAGTCATCTGTGCACTTTCTACCATGCTGACTGTGGGAATTTTTGTGTTTGGCCACACTATCACAACAAAAAATGCGCAGCTTGAGTTTGAGAAACGGGTCGCCGAAGAGTTAATGCTAGAAGTGACCGGCATATGGTTTCACACAAAAAACACGCACGCTATTCCGCCAGATTTTAGAAACCTCATGGACCTGACTCGAATGAGAGTGTTGTCCAACCCAGATTTACCCAAACAATTAAAGCAAAAGCTCATTTTGGCTATGGTCACCCCAGTTCCAAACAAGGCAATGTCAAACCGAACTCAGCCTCAACCAATATTATTGCCCTTGCCCAACACACAAAATGCGCTTCCCGCAGAAAAAAATGCAGAGAAATAAATAGATGAATAAGTTACGTATTACAGCTGCTGTTGCACCATTTTTTGCCACTCTTTTTTCAAGTAATCTAGCTGCTGCTCAACCTAAAACGGGCTACTACATTGATGCACCAGTTAGTGGCCTATACTACCAAACCAGTTCAAACCTATCGGGTTATACGGAAAAAGGCGCATTTCAATATTTCCCCGGTGACACGGTGAGCTTTCACCTCGGCAAAGATGACACCAGTTATTTATTAGCCTCACTTTCCGCTCAAGAGGTCATTACGCCAAACTTGTCGTCCAGTAAGCCAAGCCGAAGCATCAACATGACTCGTCTCTTGATGTCGTTAGATAAAACACCTGATGATCACAATGAAATTGTGCTCAATATCGATGAAATCTCGTCAGAAGCGTTGCAACACGCATTCAAACAGCTTGATTTGTTGTCGTTAGATTTGACCGGAGAAGCGCTAAATCTAGACCTAGTGTCTGTGGAAGAAGCGGTTACTCATTTAGATAAGAGTCAAGATTATATTGAAAAACATTTCACCTCAAAAGACATCATCTTCCGACCTAAAAACAAAGACTTGTTCATGGTTCTTGTTAAAAAAAGGGATTATCAAGGCAAAGTCTGCGTGTTTGATTTAACCAATCCAGAAGCACTCCCACCGGTTGGCCGCACTCATTTTAAACTGACAGATTCTCATCTCATTGAATACCCAAGTACAGGTGACTACTTCTATAACTGTGATTTACAACCTAAAGAGCGCAATCAAGAGGTAATCATCGAAAGCCTTGCTGACTTCCCGATGGAAGGCGGACTATTTGGTTGCGTGCATCAAGGGTGCAATCGCAATGATCTTAACGGCTATTCATTAGATAACTACGATGACGAGGGCGATTGGAAATACCGCTCAAGAGCGCAAAGCTTCGACCCAACCTCTCAACTATTGATGGAAAAAATTCAAGGTTTAGGCCGCAACGAACAAGTTCAACACTCCAACCGTGAAGAAAGCTTGTGGTTTACCTATCCATCAGAATTAGAGCAGAGTATTCAATTTCAGGGGATCTGGCAGCAAACCAGTTACCATGAACAACAATTGGTACAAACCTGCTTAAGAATTACAAAAGGTCAAATATTCAAATTTACAGGCCAAGCCGAACACTGCCCGACTGACCCAAAGAAATACGATTTGGATGTCACACAAGAATATGGCGATAAGTGGTGGGTAAACTCGGATAAAGAATACGTCGAATTAGGCCATCTCAATATTAGTGTGAAATGGCAAGACAGCAAAGATACTGAACGTCTAACCTCATGGGAGTATTTGCCAGCAGGTAAAGATTGGCAACGCGGCGTGCTATACCGATATGAGCAATCTATCAAATCTGAACAATGGCAACCCGACGTTGTTTCAACGCATAGTGTGTCTGAATTTATAAAGGTCCAATAACTGATGACCGCTTCTACAAACCTAACGCAAATTATTCAAAACTGGCAAGCAGGCGACAAATTGGCAGAGCAACAGCTCTACCAATTTGCCTACGCTAATCTGCACCACCTAGCTCAAAAAGAGCGAAAGCGTAGTGCGGAAAAATTTGGTGAAGAAAATCAGGTTATTTCAGACAGTATTCAAAGCACTACTGCATTGATCCACGAAGCTTATCTTAAGCTCAACGAAGTAGACCCGGAACTTATTACTAAGCGTAAAGAATTCTACCTAATGGCGGCGAAACTGATGCGTCAAATCTTAGTCGATCACGCCCGCTCTCAGATGGCGGTAAAACGTCAAGTATCCTCAGGCGCCAAGGAACCGCTATCGGTACATTTGCCAAATGGCCATCATTTTGAGCAATTGATTTCGGTTGATAAAGCGATGGAAAAATTATCGGAACGTTACCCAAGACAGCACCAAGCACTGCAGCTGAAGTATATGATGGGAATGTCTCTGGCCGAAATTAGCGACGTACTGGATCACAGCACCAGTTTGATCGAAAAAGACCTCAAATTTGGCAAAGTCTGGCTGGAGAACAAACTTAACTAGGAAAAATTTGAAAAAAATTTACGGAAAATTTTGACTTCTACGTTCCTATCAGCCACCTAAAGCTATTGATAAAACAGTACCTAAATAGAACAATCAGATAGGGAACTGTTATGTATTTTAAAAGCGTCTTGGCGGTGGCAATCTCGGCAACACTAATCGGCTGTGGAGGAAGTGGTGGAGAAACTCAAACCACCACTGCTTCAGGCCCCAAAGCCCAGATTATTGATGGCTATCTTGTGAACGCTGAGGTTTACGTCGACCGTAACGACAATGGTGTGGCGGATGCCGATGAAAAGCTCGCTGGACTGACCGATAACCAAGGCTATATTGCGATAGCAGAAGCCGATAAAAACCACCGTCTGATTGCGCGTGCTGTTGCGGGTAAAACATTTGATACCGATAAGGGTGGTGCAATCACGAAAAGCTATGAACTTGCTTCTCCCGCTGGCAATACCACTGTAACCCCATATACGACAATTGCAGTTATTGAGAATAAAACCATTGATGTCGTTGCAGCCGAACTAAATTTAAGTAAAGAACTTATCGCTGGCGATTACGTTGCTGCCAAGTCTGATGTATCACAAACCGATGCAAAAAAAGTGCACCTGATCGCTCGTTCATTGACACTTGAGCTCAAAGACAATATTGCCGAATCTAAAACAAGCAAAGCTAATATCCAAACCCAGTTAGGCAAGATTCAAACTGGAGTAGATACAGCAATAAATCAATCAAAAGATCTTGATTCAATAGTCATTGTAGATGGTGCCGAGGCCCCAGCGCCAAAGACACCCAAGGAACTATTGGTTGGCAATACGTACTTCACAATCCCAACTAATGAAGGGTATTTTAAACACGAGGGCGTAGGTCAGTTCACGTTTGCGGCTGACAAAATCACTTGGGCTGCATCCCAGCATGAGAACGCAGGTGAATCCCCGATAACTTATACCGATATGGGTTACAACGCGGGTGATGGCGAAGACAAACTTCTTTTTGCAGCGGATAAGTTCTACCTCTCAGTGCCATCGCAAAACGATATTATCCTAAACGTACTGAACGACTCTTACGACGGCAATGCTAAATCCTTCACCAAACGTGCTGTCGCAGCAACCAACTTCAACGGAAAGACTCTGTTCCACTTTTGGGATGATGCTCCTGACACCAATCCACGACCTCACTTGTCAAAATTTGTGTTTGGCAGTGACGGGAAAGTCGTAATTTCGGAAAAAAATAGTACTAGCGATTGGCGCGTGCATGACGCCGTAAATTGGAGCATTACAGATGGCGAGCTAGTTATGGATGTTCCGGAAGAAGTTGGTAAAACCTTCACTTGGACATTTACCGATTTAGAACAAGATGGACTAGAAATAGCGCACGATGCCAGAGGCATTCCGTTGTTCTTCACGGAAAATGAAGATCTTGCCAATAGTCTATTCGAAAAATGGCTCAGTATTTCCAAGTAAAACAGTTTAATCTTCGTTAAGGCTTTTTAAACTGAGCCACTAAATACAAACTGGATTGAAATCGCCACCTTTACGGTGGCGATTTTTATTTTAGACAGTTAAATTCAGTTTAAGCGTTAAGCGCTTGTTCAAGGTCAGCCAAGATATCATCGATATGTTCAATGCCTACTGACAAGCGGATCATCTCAGGTGATACCCCTGCATTGCGCTGTTCGTCTTCGGATAACTGACGGTGCGTGGTTGAAGCGGGGTGACAAGCTAGTGATTTAGCATCACCGATATTCACAAGACGTTTAAAGATATTTAGGGCATCGTAAAAACGTACTCCGGCTTCATATCCATCTTTTAAACCAAACGACAAAATAGCCGAAGGTTTACCCTTCATGTATTTTTCCGCCAATGGATAGTATTGAGAACTTGACAGTCCTGCGTAACTCACCCAACTTACTTTGTCGTGCTTCTCAAGATATTCGGCGACTTTAAGTGCGTTTTCAGTGTGCCTTTCCATTCGCAAAGACAACGTCTCTAGTCCTTGCATCAACATAAACGCATTCATTGGTGAAAGCGTTGAGCCAGTATTGCGAAGCGGTACAGTGCGTGCTCGTCCAATAAATGCTGCAGGGCCAAAGGCTTCTGTGTAAACCACACCATGGTAGGAAGGCTCAGGTTGATTCAATACGGGGAAGCGATCTTTGTGCTCAGCCCACGGGAATTTACCCGAATCAACAATGACGCCACCCAATGTTGTGCCGTGGCCACCAATGTATTTAGTCAGTGAGTGAACTACGATATCCGCACCAAATTCAATCGGTTTGCAAACTGCCGGACTTGCGACCGTATTGTCTACAATTACAGGAACGCCTTGCGCATGAGCGAGCTCGGATATTCTTTCTAAATCGACAATGTTACCCGCCGGGTTACCAATGCTCTCACAGTAAACCGCTTTAGTTTTGTCATCGATAAGCTCTGCTAAGCTTTCAGGCGAATCGTCTTTGGCGAAGCGAACTTCAATGCCTTGTTTTGGCAGCATATGTGCAAATAAGGTGTAGGTTCCACCATATAACTGAGGGGTAGACACAATATTATCGCCAGCCTCTGTCAAAGTGAGAATCGCATAGTTAATGGCCGCACTACCCGCGCTGACACATAACCCTGCAATACCACCTTCCAGTGCCGCCATACGCTGTTCAAGTACGTCATTAGTCGGGTTCATAATACGTGTGTAGATATTACCCGGCACTTCTAAATTGAATAGGTCCGCACCGTGTTGTGCGTTGTCAAACTCGTAGGCTACCGTTTGATAAATGGGCGTGGCGACTGACTTAGTCGTTGGGTCAGTTTCGTAACCATGATGAATCGCAAGCGTCTCGTCTTTCATTGTGCATCCTTTCCGGTTTTAAAATTCAGGGTTTGAAAATCGTACAGGCATAATGACATAACTAACGACAAACTTTATGCAATCTCCCTCACAACTAGCACCACGTCGAAAACAAAAAAGCCCTGAATACTCAGAGCTTTTAAATACGCTATTAAATATCCAACTAAGCAATTTTGAACATATCCACCGATTCTTTGAGATTTCCGGCTACTCGAGCAAGCTCCAAACTGGACGTTGAGATTTCATGCGCTCCAGACGCGTTATCGTTAGATAGTTGCCTGATCATAACCAAGCTCCGGTCGATTTCAGATGAAACCGAAGCTTGCTCTTCTGTTGCTGCACCGACCGATACCGTTCTGTCGCTAATTTCTTGCATCGCCGTCACCATAGACTCTATGGTTTGTCCGGTCTGATTGACCTGATCTCGAGCGATATCCGCTTCGCGTTGACAGTTTTCAATGAGGTTGACCGTTGATTGAGTTTGTTCGTTGATGGCAGACACCATAGATTCGATTTGCTCAGTCGAGCTTTGTGTTCTTTGCGCCAAATTGCGCACTTCATCTGCAACTACTGCAAAACCACGTCCACTTTCCCCTGCCCTTGCCGCCTCTATCGCTGCATTCAATGCCAATAGATTAGTTTGTTCCGCCACGCCGCGAATTACATCTATCAAAGCATTGATATCCGAAACTTTTTCTGCCAAGCCAGCAACCGACGTACTGCCACCAGAAACATGGTCCACCAGCTGAGAAACAGTCTCTATTGTATTCCTAACCCGGATGATTTCTTGCTGACATTCTTCGTTTGCGGTCGAAGCTTGATCCGAAGCTGTACTGGCATTAGTTGCGACTTCATTGATAGACGCCGCCATCTGATTGACAGCTGTGACGGCTTGCTCCAATTCTTGATTTTGACCGATCAAGTTTTTCTCTGTTTGCTCCGTTACCACGCTCAACTCTTCCGAGGTCGCGGCCAACTGAGAAGCTGCATCATGTATCTCTTTAATAATACTAGTCAGCTCGTTGATCATAATTGCCAATGCACCTTTGACGCTATGTTCGTTATCTGATTGAACCTGGACACTAAGATCTCCTCCTGCCAATCGTTCCATTAAAGCGCGCATTTCATCCGGCTCTCCGCCTAAGGGGATCATTACTTCTTTCGTCACGTAGAACGCTACGGCCAAACCTCCAACTAAAGCAAAGCCCAATACCCAAGTATTGATTTGTACTAGATCCCAAACTGGAATATTGGCCTCGGCTTCATCAATTTCAGCCATTAAAGCCCAACGATAACCGTACATTTCGACGGGAGTATAAGCAGACAGAACTGGATTACCGTTGTAATCAATGATGATATCTACCCCCGTTTCACCGCGCATTGCCCGTTTTACCGCGTCGCTTTGCACACCATTTTGCTCAATGGTGCCCGCAAACGAAGCCTTGATAGAATGACCTATGGGGTCAAGAAACGAATCGGAACGCATGCGAAAGTCCGGGCCAACCAAATAGGTCTCACCCGTTTCCCCCATGCCATTACGAAGGTTCATCAACTCGTTAATGCCATCGATAGAAAGTTGAGTCGCCACAACCCACCTTTTGCCATCGACATTAATGGCAGAGCCAATAAACGCAGCTGGTTCGTTGTTAGACGGAGCGTACGGTGCAAAGTCTGCCGAGGCAAATGACTGACCAGACCGAATCTTTGAAAATAGTTGCCCCAGCCCGGAACTGGCGTATGGTCCGGTTAAAAGGTTGGTTTGATAATCAGACTCTTTGGCTACCGTATACGTCACGTAACCATCAGGTTCGATGATAAAAATATCGTAGAAGTCGAGTTGGTCGTAGAGCGTTTGTAATAACTCATCGAAGTCTTCAGGTTGGGAGTACTCCAACTCATTCTCTACGACGTTTGCTATCGCTTGCATGTTTTTTTGATATCGAACGAATAGCTCATCGAGACGCGCTTGCTTCACATCGCGAAGCCCGACTAATTTAGAGTTGTTTAACTGATGGACACTTTTGATAGAACTGTTTACTGAAAAACCTAGCGCAATAACCACGGGGAGGATACTAGCGATAAGCAGCCAGCCTTTGACGCGATAACTGAATTTCATGCTGCACTCCTGCGAGCTTTTTTATTAGAATATGCAACATAAAACATAGCAACAGGCCGCAATTTTTCACACCATCGTTGATAGAATTAACACGAAATACGAATGATTATTGAGAGGATTTGATTATTTCACACTGAAAACCAACCAGTTTTTCTGTAACAAAAAATTCACAATTAAATTTATCGAGTCATCTTTTTGACGAACACAACCACGAACAATGCCATGGTAAAACTCCCCAAAAAAGCTTCTACAGCCGCAATCACTCGAGCCCAACCCACAGGTGATATGTCGCCATACCCTAATGTGGTAAACGTCACCACAGAAAAATACATGGCATTGAGGAAATCGACAATATAGCTCGTTTCCTGTTCCGGCACTTTCACTGTGCCAAGAACAAAGTAGGCGCTGGCACAGGTCACTATCATTAGAATCGAAAACAACACTACCCGAATTGGCTCTTCCCCATAGCCACAAAATAGATCAACCGCCTTTGAAATCCAGCGTTTAAGACTTAGCTTGGGTAATTGATAACGACGAAAGCGCATTTCTTTTTTGAAAAACACACCAGCGGCATCAAACAATCCTTGTTTCTCACATTGTTTGCGGATATTACGACACACTTCTTCCGCCTCTTGATAGAGACTTTTTGCCAACTCATGGTCACCCTGTTTTTTTGCTTGCTTGGCATGTTCCTCTTGTTTAAAACACTTACCCCAAAATACATTTTCTAAACGAGCACGGCTAAAATCTGATCCAAGGACATTACACCCATCTAGACGAGCACAGTGCAAGTTGGCCCCAAATAGTTTGGCTTTCATCAATGAGGTGCCACGTAGGTCTAATCGAAAAAAATGCGCGTGTGACAAGTTCGCTCGGTAGAAATCAGCGTCACGACATGAGTAACCATGTTTGCTACCAGACTTAACTAAGTTGATATCTTCCAAATTGGTGCGCGCCAATTGAAATCCATCTAAGGGTTTACCTGCTTTGGCCCAGTCTTCCACTTGGTGTTTTACATCATCTTGGCTTTTATCGATTTTGGGATCGTGCCAATAGCACAGTCCAGATTCATTTGCGGATTCAGTACACTGCCAGCCATCAGGGGACACATAACTGCAATGTTTGTCGTGACCTGCCATAAACCCTCTACAGAAATTCACTTATTGATAAAAGTGTAGATGGGGATGCGCGAGGTGCAATATTAATAACAAATCTATCAAGTCAAGCGTAGCGACTCACTTGCGATTGCAGCCAATCGACAAAGCTTTGTATTGATGGCGTAACCTGGTTGGTTACCACAAAATACCCAGCATTGGCGGGTATCGGGTTATGCAATGACTCGAGAGTCGCCTGCTCTCTGCTTAACAAAGCTTGTCTGGCCAACGCGACGCCTACTCCGGCTTCAGCGGCCGCCATTGCCATGTCAGTTCGATTAAAAAAGTGCCCTTTGTTACTATCAACACGAATACCAACTGATTGAAACCAATGAGACCACTCGCCATTAGAGGGAGAGCCAGACCAAGGCATCGCATCGTGAAGTAGGAGCGCTTTTTCCCATAAAATAGCGCCCGTTCGCGCATCGGATATCTTTTTGCGATAACTAGTTTTAGCAACGGGAATCAACCACTCTTCAAACAGCAGCTGTGCATTCTTGTTTTGGTACGGTAGCTCGCCGTAATCGATGGCAATGTCGTAGTCTTGGCTGCCACTGTCGACCAATGCACCTTCGGCAAAGATTTGGACTTGAATATCGGGGTGTTGTTCGTGAAAGGTTTCTAAACGCGGCACTAACCATTTGTATGCAAAAGAGGGTGTTAACTTTAATCGAATACTTTCGATGTCGACTTGTTGCTGGCTCTGCTGCAAACCCAGCTGGATCGCCTCAAAATGCGGGCTCAGCTGTTCCAATAAAAGCCGCCCTTTATCAGTTAACCGCACTCCTCTCGCTTGTCGTTCAAACAACTTAAACCCAAGCTTTCCTTCAAGATTTATAAGCTGCTGGCTCACCGCACCGGGTGTCAGATGAAGCTTTTTAGCTGCACCTGTCACACTGCGACATTCGGCAATCACCAGTGCCTGCTGTATACCGTTTAGGTTGAAGTGATTCATTAGCGTTTAGTTTTTCTATACACATCAACCAATTTTTATCGATTGTTTAAAAAATGTAAATCAGTGAAATTGTCGCCAATCGAATACATATTGAGATTTTGCGATGGACATTACTGTATTGGGCAGTGGCGTGATTGGATTAACCACAGCATGGTATCTGCAAAAAGCAGGTCATCAGGTTACCGTGATAGACCGCCAAGCAAGTAGCGGGTTGGAAACAAGCTTCGCTAATGCAGGACAAATCTCTTTTGGTTATTCAGCACCTTGGGCCGCTCCTGGTGTACCTTTCAAAGCGTTAAAATGGTTGTTTGAGAAAAGAGCGCCACTTAAATTCAAACCGACAACAGATTTATGGCAGTACCAATGGTCACTTGCCATGTTGCGTAACTGCACCACTAACAAGTATCAAATCAATAAGGGGCGAATGATCTCACTGGCTAACTTAAGCCAAGTTGAACTCAATCGCCTCAATACTGAATTAGATCTTAAATACGAGGGACAACAAAAGGGAACCTTGCAACTGTTCCGCACCCAAAAGCAAGTTGAAGCCGTACAGAAAGATATGGAAATATTGGCGCGCTACGGCACGCCATTCAAACTGTTGTCACCCGAACAGTGCTTAGCTCAAGAACCTGGACTCCGCCCAGTAATGGAAAAAATAAAAGGTGGATTATTACTTCCAAACGACCAAACCGGAGATTGCTTTAAGTTTTGCCAAGCACTTACTGAGCGTGCCCGACAAGCTGGAGTCAAATTTCTATTCAATACCCAAATTGAAGGCTTGGTTTACAATCAGAACCGAGTAACCCATGTAGCCACAGATCAAGGTGACGTCACTGTTGAACATCTTGTTGTCGCAATGGGTAGCCACTCTAAATTTTTGCTTTCAAATCTTGGGATCAACTTACCCATCTATCCGGTAAAAGGTTATTCGTTAACCCTGCCTGTTGATGAAAACCTTCCTGCTCCTCAATCCACCATAATGGATGAGACCTACAAGGTGGCAATTACACGCTTCAAAAATAGAATGCGAGTGGCAGGTACCGCTGAATTAGCAGGCTTTAATCTAAGCACACCGACAAAACGATTAGACACACTTCAACATGTGATTCGCGAACTCTTTCCAAATCAGGCCGATTTTAAACAGGCTGAGACTTGGAGCGGCTTGAGGCCCATGACCCCAGATGGCACACCGCTTATAGGCCGTACTTCCTTTCAAAATCTCTACCTAAATACCGGACATGGCACCCTCGGTTGGACACTAGCCTGCGGCTCAGCCAAGTACCTGAGCGATATAATTGAAGGGAAGTCGAACAGTTTTTACGCAGAAAGCGAATACAACCTGCTTAGATACACTTAGCTTCAGAGCTAATCACTAGAACATGGTTATTTTGCAGTGATGAATGAGAATTCAACCCTATCGCCAATGCACAATTTTCAACCAGCAAAATTAAATTATTTCGAGCAACTAACTAAATGTGGTTGATTTTTAATCGAAATAAACTGGTTATATTAAATTGGTCAAGTTTTGTGCCCAATCTCACGCAAACGATTTCCAAAGCATAAAAAAGTTAACAATCTAGTTACAAAAAGATTAATATCTCGCTTCCTTTATAAACCATTAACATCAACAGGGAATATACTAATGCAGTCTATAGTTGATTTTCTAAATGGAATAATCTGGAGCCCAGCATTGATTTATCTATGCTTAGGAGCTGGTTTGTTCTACTCCGTGATGACTCGCTTTGTGCAAGTTCGTCAATTCCGCGAAATGTGGCGCCTACTTTTTTCAGGTAAGTCTTCGGAAGAAGGTATTTCTTCATTCCAAGCTCTTGCCGTCTCTCTTTCAGGCCGCGTGGGTACGGGTAACATCGCAGGTGTTGCAGCTGCGATCGGTTTCGGTGGTCCAGGTGCTGTTTTCTGGATGTGGGTTGTTGCCTTTTTTGGTGCTGCAACTGCCTATGCAGAATCAACGTTGGCGCAAATCTACAAAGAAGAAGATAACGGTCAATTCCGTGGTGGTCCAGCTTACTACATTGAAAAATGTATGGGTCAAAAATGGTATGCATGGATTTTTGCTATTGCGACTATCCTAGCGTGTGGTGTGCTACTTCCGGGTGTTCAATCAAACAGTATTGGTAATGCGGTTGAGACGGCATTTGGTTCTGGTGCCATGATTGAAACTGCGCTGGGTACAATCAGCTTTGCCAAAATTCTAACTGGTACTATCATTGCGGTAATCTTAGGTTTTATCATCTTTGGTGGTGTTAAGCGCATTGCGAACTTCACTCAAGTTGTTGTGCCATTCATGGCTTTGGCTTATATCATCACAGCATTTGTAATCTTGCTACTGAACGTTACTGAGGTTCCTGCGGTTATCGGTATCATCATGGCTGATGCATTTACTCCTATGGCAGGTGTTGGTGCGGCAATCGGTTGGGGTGTGAAACGTGGTGTTTACTCTAACGAGGCAGGCCAAGGTACAGGTCCTCACGCAGCGGCAGCGGCGAACGTAGACCACCCAGCTCAGCAAGGTCTTGTTCAATCGTTCTCTGTTTACATTGATACGCTACTAGTATGTTCAGCAACTGCATTTATGATCATCATTACTGGCAGCTACAACGTACACGGTGCTGAAGGTTTCTTGGTTCAGAACCTAGCAGAAAGCGTAAGCGCAAGTGGTCCTCAATTTACTCAGTATGCAATTGAAAGCGCGTTCCCAGGTGTGGGTAAACTGTTTATTGCACTAGCGTTATTCTTCTTCGCATTTACTACAATTCTGGCTTACTACTACATTGCAGAAACTAACGTGGCGTACATCCGACGTTCAATCAAAGTTGATGGCCTGATGTTCGTGCTGAAAGCAGTACTCATTGCGGTTGTCTTCTACGGCACGGTGAAGAGCGCTGGTTTAGCATGGGCAATGGGTGATGTAGGTGTTGGCTTGATGGCTTGGCTAAATATTGTAGGTATTTTGATTATCTTCTTTATGTCGAAACCTGCTATTAAAGCTCTACATGATTACGAAGAGCAGCAGCGTAAAGGCCTAACTAAGTTCACTTTTAACCCTGTTAA
This sequence comes from Vibrio sp. ABH4_348, assembly GCF_056159765.1. Taxonomy (NCBI): domain Bacteria; kingdom Pseudomonadati; phylum Pseudomonadota; class Gammaproteobacteria; order Vibrionales; family Vibrionaceae; genus Vibrio; species Vibrio sp. ABH4_348. Next base: position 2,213,537 of record NZ_JBSWVW010000001.1, read on the forward strand.
GCTTGGCATTAAAGGTGCTACTTACTGGGAAAATCGTTACGCGCAAGAGAATGGCCAGCAGGCTTCTAGCCAAGATTCTGCTGAAGCTCCAAAAGTGCAACAGCCAACAGCGTAACTTAAAACTAGTTACTCATGTGTAACCTACCCCTATAGGTTTTACACAAAAAAGGACAGCTTAGGCTGTCCTTTATTTTTATCTAATATCCAAACTTAACTAGGCGTCTGCAGTCTGGTTACCCTGCGATTCTTCATCGCCAAATTGCTGTACTTTTCTCGCCCATAGGACAGCCATAACCGAACCAGACAAATTGTGCCAAACGGAGAAAATAGTTCCGGCAATAGCGGAAGCGGGCGTAAAAAACTTCATTGCTAACGCAGTTGCTAAGCCAGAGTTTTGTAAACCAACTTCAAGTGCAACTGTTCGACAAGTCTTATCGTCAAAGCCCAAAATTTTGGTGACGTAATAGCCAAAAATTAACCCAAGTGAGTTATGCAAAATTACTGCAAAAGCAACCAGAGGACCGATAGTTGAAAGTTTTTCGGCATTAAGTGCCACGACAATCGCAATAATAGTGACTATTGCGACCATAGAAATCAAAGGTAGCACTGGCTGTATTTTATCAATTGCAGACTTCAATAACACATTAGCGACAACACCAATCACCACTGGCGCCAGTACAATTTTAACTAAACTCACAAGCATGCCACTGACCGGAACATCAACCGTCTCACCGACCAATAGTTCAACGATAAACGGCGTTGCAACCACCCCAACAAGCGTAGACATAGCCGTCATGGTGATAGATAAAGCAACGTCCCCTTTCGCTAGGTAACACATCACGTTAGAAGCGGTACCACCCGCGACTGCACCGACCAAAACCATACCGACGGTCAGTTCGCTATCGAACCCCATAAGTAGGCTTATCAATAATGCAGCGATAGGCATGACCGAAAATTGAAGAACAAGACCAACACCAACGACCGGTAGTTTATTAAAAACACTGGTAAAGTCTTGAGGTCGAAGCGTCAAACCCATCGCTAACATAATGACCGTTAACAACGGTACGATATAACTTTTTAACCCAACAAATAATTCGGGAGATGAATACGCAATAAATGAGAGAAGTAGTGCCCATAGAGGGAACAACTGAGTGACCATCCTGATCATAATGATTCCTATTTCGATAAAAGAATTAATAAACTAACGTTAATTTTGTGTTAAGTACAGAGCTAAGCCGTATCTCATCCGTCGTTTTTCCAACGCTTTCAGACAATTCCAACTACACTTTAGTTAACGTTAAATAAGAGATATTTGAGTTGAGGTCTCAGTCTGACCTTTAGAATATGGGTTGTGGCTAGAAAATAATAACTATGTGGCAGGTTCCCCAATACTCACCCAAAATGGCTTTTTGGCAACAAGTTCTGCTTGCAACTATGCCTGTCGATATGATGGACAAGTATTCTAGTGCCATTGTAAAAGTCATGTGTGTACTGCTTCTTCCTCTTTACTTAGTGGCTATTTATCGCAATCTAGTTTGGGATCCCAACCATAAGCAAGCTCTCATCCTTTCTACAATTTATGTTTTAGGTAACCTTTTTGCGTTAGTCAGTCTAAAAACTCGTACGTCTCACCGAGTCGCCGTCATCATAGCTATTTGGATCAGTGTAGTGATCGCAACCATTCTGCGTAACAACTCAGATATGGCGTTGTCTTTTTACCTAATGATTGCTCCTATCCTAGTGCCCTTTTTGGGGTCACTAGCGACCAGTATTTTTCTTTTCTCTATGAATATTGGTTCCGCTTATTTGATACAACAGATTAGCCCCAACCCAGATTTGCCCTCTCTACAGATGTTTTGGGGCTTAATCATCGGATTTATGTGTGTGGGACTTTCGCTCTTTGTCGGCAGCCTTCTTGCTCATATAAGACGCACCGCCGATGAGATAAAACGTTCAGCACAAAAACAAGCTGGAGTCTTTTCGGTTATTGCACACGAGCTGAGAACTCCAGTAGCATCAATGACAATGTTGATGGAAGAACAAAAACTCAGAGACATAGAACCCCATGGCGAGTTGATTGCAGATACCTCCGAATCACTTCTCAATGTGATTGATAATATGAAATTCGCAGTGCAACCTGACGGTAATGAAGAAAATCATTTGACCTGTTCTTCTCCTTCTTCATCGGTTAGCCACTCAATCAAATTACTGCATGATGTACTCAATACCCATCATATTGAGACTCACCTTTTGCTTACCAAAGAGTCTGAAAAAGAGTGCTTTTATAATGAGCAAGCGTTCAAACAAGTTGTTATCAACCTAGTCAAAAATGCGGCTATTCACTCGGGTGGTAACAATATTTGGGTAACATTAAATTGCCAACACTTTGAACAATCAATGCGTATTCAACTTTGGGTCGAAGACGACGGAAAAGGTATACCTGAAAATAAAGTTGAGGAATTGTTTGAACCGTTCTGCAGAGGGGATACTGAAGCTTACGGTACCGGACTCGGCTTGGCCATTGTCAAACAACTGGCTAGAAAACTAAAGACAGATGTAAGCTACTTTAGCAGTCGTCATGGTGGTGCTGGATTTGAAATTAAACTGATTGTTGAGCTCGCAAACTCTAAGCACTCAAGAGATAGTGAACAAGCCAAAGATCAATCGTGGCTTGTTGATAAACAAATCTTACTGGCAGAAGATAATCCAACGATACGCATGTTAACGTGGAAAGTACTGGAGAGAGCCGGAGCAAAAGTAAGCCCGGTAGAAAACGGGCTTCAAGCGCTTGAGATATTGAATCGCAACGAGTTTGATTTCATTCTTACCGATATTATGATGCCCAACTGCGACGGGTATCAATTAACATCCACTCTGAGAGAGAAAGGCATTTCCACCCCAATAATTGCCATTACCGCAGCCGTAGTAGGAGATGATACTGATAGAATTCTGCAATGCGGTGCTAATGCTGCCATATCCAAACCTATCAAACTCGGGCAATTAAAAAAGTGTTTGGAACAACTCGTCGTTCCAAACACTTAATCAAGCTTTCGTACTTTTAGAACATTAAGCCTTTAATAAATATAGTTTTCGATAGATACAAACTCTATGGGGTAACAGGCTGTACCACTTCAACCCAAGGTCCACCATTTATAGGAATGTCCCCTTGTGTCCAATACTTAGCTTGATAGATTTTACCTTTGTAACTCGCCTTATCCGGTTTGTTATACACCTTAGTTTCTATCCAAGCAGGAACGCCATTTACTGGTGGATCTACCGGCGGTGGATCTAACTTGGCGACCACTCGAACCTGAGGCCAATCTTGATGGCTTAAATAGTGGTTGGTTACACATTTTTCGTAGTCACCTTTAACTAGTGCAGAATACGCTGTTTGATAACTTACCAGTTTACAAGCAAAGGAGTGCCCTGTTGGGTTATCAGGCGTATGAGTCCAATCGCCATCCCAGTTGGTATAAAGGACATCGGTTTCACCTTCTAGGTTTAGGCTTCCGAACGGAATTTGTTGCCAGCAGGTATTAGCTTCATCCGCTTCAATTGGAATCTGATAGTGAGCCGCTAACCCTTCCCAATAACGAATACGGTTTACTGGCTGACCTTTGGTTTTGTTGTGTTCACCACACTCAACACCACCATTGATGACATTGATCGTGGTACCAAAGCCATAACCAATTCCTGCTAACAACTCTTTTTGCGACGGTACCCAAGTACGATCAATAACATGCAGCATAGCGGGTTTAGGGGCTTGAGGAGTTAAGAAGAACCAAATCGCTGAAGCGAGGTTTAACCAAGTATCTGCAACTAGACGGGGATCGTTAAGGAGAACCGTTGCATCGCCATCAAACATAACTTCAGAAAATGGTCCGTAGTTATAATGATAAGACAGCTGCTTAGCGCCGCGACCAAAATAGCCTTGATTTGGTGCACATGGCCAACGTCTCGCTTGCCACGTATCTGTGCTGCTACATCCATCACGATAACCAAGTTGACCTTCAACCCAACCCATCTCGCGAACATGGTGTAAAGCTTGTTGCCACTCTTCAAGACCAAGCGGGTTATCTGAGGTGTTTTCTTTGGTTATGTGCGCGCCAGTTTCCTGCGCAAAGTGGGCAAATGCCGTAATGATAGACTTTTTACAAATGGCATCCGAATCTCGCGTATCGGTATAGGTTCCGCAAAAAGCAGGAAATTTACCAATGGCCCTAAGCAATTTGGTATAGCTGTATTCAGGCGCAGCCATTTTAGTCAGAAAATCCCACTCGGTTTGAGGGAAAATTCGCTCTACTCGTTTAACATTCTCAGGGTTACTGGCTAAACCTGGCAAAATAGATTCAACCACGGTATTGGGACGCGTTTCCAAAGCTTTGGCCCAAATAGCGTACATAGGGTCAGAGGTTCGAGCGGCTTCCATAGCTTCAATTTCCGTCCTATCCATGACAAACCCAGTCGGGTTTAACGGATCAGGCCGAATATTGAGCGCGGCATGACTGCCTGAAGCAACAACTGCAGAGCACAATAATGTGAGTGTAGAGAGCTTATTCATATTGAATACCTACATTGATGGGTTAACCACTTCAGGTTATTCCTCAAATTATCAATTAGGCAGTGAATAGTTTCGAAATATAGTTAATTTGCGAGCGTTTTTTGCTTCTCTAATACTTTTGTTGCTTTTAGGTTTCTCATAAAAGAGACAGCCATCTCACTTTGCATTTTTGATTATTGGATTAGAAAGGCGTTTATTTTCACCAGTAAAAATCCACCTGCATAGCAGGTGGCTTTGAAAGGCCCCCTAAAAGGGGGCTCACTGTTAGTTTTCTAACCCTAAACGCATTTGACGCTCTTCTTCTTCCTTTCCAACACGATCTTGGTGCCGGACATACCTGCGTATAATTTCCTCGTTCATCCCTACCGAATCAACGAAGTAGCCTCTTTGCCAGAATTTGTTACCCCATAATTTCTTCTTTCTTAAATACGGAAATTTGTTAAACATGCGAATCGCGGTTCGTCCTTTTACAAAGCCCATATATGTCGAAACACTTAAACTAGGTGGCAATCTCACGACAAGGTGTACATGGTCTACTTGAACATTCAACTCTACAACCTTACAGTTCTTCATGTTGCTGTAGATGTAGATACTGCGGTAAAGCTCTTTACCTAAATTTCCTTTCAAGATTTTCAGGCGGTATTTGGGTGTCCAGACTATGTGGTACTGGCACCTGTAATAAACGTGTGAAGCGGATTCATATCTGCTCATGTTCTTTATTTCCTTAATTTGCTGGTTACAAACGAGGACATCTTGAACATGAGCGTTCTTCGGGCATAGCCCAAAGGAACGATCACCACCTTCTAAAGAAGGTGGTTTAAGATTAGAAAACTAAAAAGCCAGTGAACAGGTCACTGGCTTTGGTTTTTATCGATGTTCTGCAGTAGGACTTATTCCCACTCAATCGTCGCAGGTGGCTTACCTGAAATGTCGTAAACCACTCGTGAGATACCGTCTACTTCGTTGATAATGCGGTTAGAAACCTTACCCAGGAAGTCATATGGTAGATGCGCCCAATGCGCTGTCATAAAGTCGATGGTCTCTACCGCTCGTAGCGATACAACCCAATCGTACTTACGGCCATCACCCATTACGCCTACAGAGCGAACTGGTAGGAATACGGTGAAAGCCTGAGAAACTTTGTCGTACAAATCCGCGGCATGTAGCTCTTCGATGAAGATAGCATCAGCTCGACGCAGTAGGTCACAGTATTCTTTTTTGATTTCACCAAGAACACGAACACCTAGACCTGGACCTGGGAACGGGTGGCGGTAAAGCATGTTGTATGGCAAACCAAGCTCAAGACCAATCTTGCGAACTTCATCTTTGAATAGCTCACGCAATGGTTCAACCAGACCCATTTCCATGTCTTCAGGCAGACCACCTACGTTGTGGTGAGATTTAATAACGTGAGCTTTACCTGTTTTAGACGCTGCTGACTCGATAACATCTGGGTAAATCGTACCTTGAGCCAACCACTTAGCATTTTGAAGCTTGCGCGATTCTTCGTCGAATACGTCTACGAACACGTGGCCGATAGTTTTACGCTTGTCTTCCGGATCGCTCTTACCTTCAAGTGCTTTTAAGAAGCGTTCTTCCGCATCGACTTTGATGATGTTCAGGCCAAACTTGTCGCCAAACATATCCATAACTTGCTGGCCTTCGTTTAGACGAAGTAAACCATTGTCTACGAACACACAAGTCAGTTTGTGACCGATTGCGCGGTGAACCAACATAGCAACTACGGACGAATCAACACCGCCAGACAGACCCAGAATGACTTCATCATCGCCCACTTGCTCTTTAATACGAGCAACAGCATCATCAATGATAGATTCTGCGGTCCACAGTCCTTCACAACCACAAACACCTAGAACAAAATTCTCTAGCATTTGTTTACCCTGCTTAGTGTGAGTCACTTCAGGATGGAACTGAACGCCGTAGTATTTTTTCTCTTCGTTCGCCATTGCCGCGTAAGGACAAGTATCGGTTTCACCAACTTTTTCAAAGTCCGCCGGGATTTCAACCACTTTGTCACCGTGGCTCATCCACACATCTTGGGTCGCTTCAAGGTCTTTAAAAATCGCTGATTCACCAGAAACCTGAACTTGTGCATAACCAAATTCACGCTCGGTTGAGCCTGCAACTTTACCGCCCAACTGCTCAGCCATGGTTTGCATGCCATAACATACACCAAGAACTGGAACACCTGAATCGAATACATATTGAGGCGCACGTGGTGAATTATTTTCTGTCACACTCTCAGGGCCGCCTGAAAGGATAATACCGTCAGGATTGAACTCACGAATGTCCGCTTCTTCGACATCCCAACTCCAAAGCTCACAGTAAACACCGATTTCGCGAACACGGCGAGCAACAAGCTGAGTGTATTGAGAACCGAAGTCCAAGATCAGGATACGTTGGTCATGAATATTTTGAGTCATGTTAGGGAATCTTCTCTACAAATCTGAAAGGGAGGAGGCTACCGCCTCCAACTCATTAGCAATGTTGCGCTGGTTTAGTCGCCCATGCGGTAGTTAGGTGCTTCTTTGGTGATCTGCACGTCGTGAACGTGAGACTCTTTCATACCAGCACCTGAGATGCGAACGAACTCAGCTTTAGTGCGCATTGCATCGATAGTCGCAGAGCCAGTTAAACCCATACTTGAACGTAAGCCACCCATCTGCTGGTGTACGATCTCTTTTAAACGACCTTTGTATGCAATACGTCCTTCAATACCTTCTGGTACGAGCTTGTCTGCCGCGTTGTCAGATTGGAAGTAACGGTCCGAAGAGCCTTGAGACATAGCGCCTAACGAACCCATACCACGGTAGGATTTGTATGAACGACCGTTGTAAAGAATGATTTCGCCCGGCGCTTCTTCAGTACCGGCAAACATAGAGCCAACCATGACGCATGATGCGCCAGCAGCAATTGCTTTACAGATATCACCGGAGAAGCGGATACCACCATCAGCAATAACCGGAATGTCGTATTGGTTAGCCACTTCAGCCGCATCAGCAATAGCGGTAATTTGAGGAACACCAACACCGGTAACAATACGAGTAGTACAGATAGAACCCGGGCCAATACCCACTTTAACTGCGCTTACACCAGCTTCAATCAGAGCTTTTGCACCGGCAGCTGTTGCTACGTTACCACCAATGATTTCAAGATTTGGGTACGCTTGACGCGTTTCGCGGATACGGTTAAGAACACCTTCAGAGTGACCGTGAGAAGAGTCGATAAGTAGTACATCAACACCAGCTTCAACTAGTGCTGCAACACGTTCTTCGTTACCGGCACCAGCGCCAACAGCAGCACCTACACGAAGGCGACCTTGCTCGTCTTTACACGCATTAGGTTTGCGCTCGGCTTTGTGGAAGTCTTTTGCTGTGATCATGCCTTTTAGTTGGAATTCATCGTTCACAACCAGCACTTTTTCAACGCGAGCTTTGTGCATTTCTTCCTGAACATCTTCAGGTGATGCACCTTCTTTAACCGTCGCCAAGCGAGACTTTGGCGTCATGACTACTTCGACTGTCTTGCTTAAATCAGTCACAAAGCGTACGTCACGGCCAGTGATAATGCCCACTAGCTCGTTGTTTTCGGAAACCACAGGGAAACCGGCAAAGCCGTGCTTTTCAGTTAGCGCCATAACATCAGCAATCGTTGCTTCAGGACGAACGGTAACGGGATGAGCAACCACGCCAGCTTCAAAAATCTTTACTAGTCGAACTTGTTCAGCTTGCTGCTCAATAGACATGTTTTTGTGAATGAAGCCAATTCCGCCTTCTTGCGCAAGTGCAATAGCAAGACGAGCTTCGGTCACAGTGTCCATAGACGCAGAAACCATAGGAATGTTAACGCTAATGTTTTTCGTAACACGAGTACGAAGATCAGCAGTGTTTGGGAGAACGGTGGAGTGTGCTGGTACGAGCAAAACATCGTCGAACGTCAGCGCTTCTTTGGCAATTCTTAGCATTTGCAATATCTCTCAAAATTAGAGGTGATTTAAAGGTGTCTTCAACTCGATAAGAACGTGTTTTTGTGACACGAAATTACTGTTTTGGACTGGATATTGCGGACGCATTATACGGTCAAGGCAATCGCTTTACTACACATTTTTTTATTTTTTATTTGCATTACACCCCTTGATATGTATTATATTGCCGCTAATTTCCATACTCACGTCTAGGCCATTCTCTTTGCCTGTTTCTAACAATCCCAATATTTATACTGTTTCTCGCCTAAATGCTGACGTTCGTTTATTGCTAGAAAATGAGATGGGAATTGTATGGTTGGTGGGCGAGCTTTCTAACTTATCTACTCCGGTTTCTGGCCACTGGTACTTCTCGCTTAAAGACGCTCGAGCTCAAGTCAAGTGCGCCATGTTCAAGGGCAATAACCGACGGGTAACCTTTAAACCAGCAAATGGCCAACAAGTATTAGTCAAAGCAAGATTGTCTCTTTATGAGCCTCGTGGCGACTATCAACTTATCGTTGACAGTATGCAGCCAGAAGGCGACGGTAGACTTCAACAAGAATTCGATGCCTTAAAAATGAAGCTGGCCGCTGAAGGTTTGTTCGCACAAGCGAGTAAACAAGCACTGCCGGAAAACCCTAAAGCCGTCGGTATTGTGACTTCTAAAACCGGAGCAGCTCTTTACGATATATTAGACGTACTTAAGCGCCGAGATCCTAGTTTGCCTGTGGTTATCTACCCTACTCAGGTACAAGGCAAAGGTGCTGAGTTTGAAATCGCCCAAGCAATTGGTAGAGCAAATCAACGAAATGAAGTCGATGTGCTGATTGTTGGACGTGGTGGCGGTTCGATGGAAGATCTTTGGTGCTTTAACGAAGAGATCGTTGCTAGAACCATAGTTTCCAGCCAGATTCCGATTATCAGTGCGGTTGGTCATGAAATAGATGTGACCATTGCCGATTTTGTTGCAGATTCACGAGCCCCAACTCCTTCTGCCGCCGCTGAAATTGTTAGTCGTGACAATAGCCACAAAACTCAAGCGATTGATAGTAGATTACTTCAGTTAAAAAATGTCATGAGCCACTATCTTCTGCGACAAAATGCTGGCTTACAAAGACTAAAGTTTGGTTTGGACCGACAACATCCTCAGCAGCGATTACAAAGTCAGTCGCAACGATTAGATGAGCTTACTATTCAGTTGCAAAAAGCAATGCAGCGCAACCTCGTTGATACCTGTAGAACTTTGGACCAACTCACTTCAAGATTTGAGTTGCAAAGTCCAACTCGAACCATCACAGATAAGACTAAAGCTCTAAACGCACTAACAGAAAGACTAGAAAGTGGTATGCGAGCTAAGCTCACCAAACATACTTATCAATACCAGTTATTACTTGAAAAGCTGGATGCGTATAGCCCTCTTGCAACACTAACTCGTGGATACTCGATTACCTTTGATGCACAAAACAAAGTCGTGACCGATCCAAACCAAGTAACTGATAAAGATGTATTGGTGACTCGAGTAGCAGGCGGTAACATTCGTTCTGTGGTCAAAAAGTAAACCGTCGGTATTAATTCACCTCCATTCGAACAAATTCAAACATAGCCCGCGATTTAGATTTCAGTTCGTTACAGCTGTTACAAAAATAGCTGGTCGCCCCACATGCATTAATCTTTTCCATTTGATCATTACAATCAGGGCAATAAGCCAGTTTTTTAAAACTAACCTCACAGCTGGTACAGAAATAGTTGCTGTGCCAATCTAATTCGTTTTGACATTGAGGACATACATTGTTCATACGCTTTGCTCACCTAAAAACTTTCGCTTTTAGGGTCTCGCGATCTCTACTTGTAAGCTTTGATCAAGATCGCACAAATCAGGTATTTTTCATCATAAGCTAATATACATGCGCACTAACGATTTATCTTACCTTTGAGATAAGATCCTCATCTGATCTTAAGTAAAAGCCACTTTGATCAGCGATCTACCCCAAAAAGAATATTTATATCACCACACATCGAAAGCATAAGTTACATATCCTGCATATGGATTTTTATCGATATATAAATCTAAAATTATTAATGTAAATTACCATAATCAGAATTTTCAAAATCGATCTTATGTCCGTTTAAAACAGGTTTAGATGCTATCTACATTAGTCGTAGCAGTTGAAGGCTCGATACCATGTCTAACGATTGTTGCCATAAACCAACCATCAAAAACAAAAAAAGACGCTGATAAACAGCGCCTTTTCAAAGGTTTCAACTTAGCCAAAGATAAACTTAACGTTTTCCTTTGGTATTACGGTTTTTGAGCATCGACATCATTTGCTTGCGTTTACGCTCTTGAGATATGGTCAACTTACCACCACGATTCTCAAATGGGTTGTCGCTACTTTGGAATTGAACTCGGATCGGTGTTCCCATGATCTCGAGAGATTTACGGAAATAGTTCATCAAGTAGCGTTTGTAGGAGTCTGGCAAATCATTCACTAAATTACCGTGAATAACCACGATCGGTGGATTATAACCACCCGCGTGTGCGTATTTTAGCTTCACACGACGTCCACGAACCATAGGGGGTTGGTGATCGTCAGTCGCCATTTTCATAATTCTGGTCAGTACTGAAGTACCTACACGAGTTGTAGCAGACTTATACGCTTCTTGAACTGATTCAAACAAATGCCCAACACCCGTACCGTGCAATGCTGAAATGAAATGCACACGAGCAAAGTCCACAAACCCTAAGCGGCGGTCCAGTTCTTTCTTAACGTGCTCTTTCACATCGGTATCCAGACCATCCCACTTATTAACAGCAAGAACGATTGAACGGCCAGCATTGAGTGCAAAGCCCAACAGGCTCAAATCTTGATCTGAAATGTTTTCACGCGCATCTATCACCAATAACACGACATTGGCATCTTCAACAGCTTTCAGCGTTTTAACTACAGAAAACTTTTCAACGGTTTCATTGATGCGTTTACGACGTCTTACACCAGCCGTGTCGATCAAAACGTACTCGCGGCCGTCACGCTCCATCGGAATGTAAATTGAGTCGCGGGTTGTACCGGGCATGTCATAAACCACCACGCGTTCTTCACCGAGGATGCGGTTTGTTAGTGTTGATTTACCGACATTTGGGCGGCCGATGATCGCTAGCTTGATTGGCTGAGCCTGCAGACGCTCAAACTCGGCTTCCGCTTCTTGCTCGGTGTACTCAACCTTCTCTTCTTCATCTTCAAAATCGGTTAAATCTTCAATTTCACCATTTTGTTCTGCTAGCTCTTCAGCAAACGGGTTAAGTGCTTTGTCGATCAACGCTCCAACACCACGTCCGTGCGCTGCTGCAATTTGGTACATCTTGTCCATACCCAATTGCCAAAATTCAGCACTGGCTGCATCAGCGTCAATACCATCGACTTTGTTAACCACCAACATGGCAGGTTTTTCGATCTTGCGAAGATGCAGCGCAATGGCTTGATCAGAGGGAGTTAGACCGGCGCGGCCATCCACCATGAATAACACCACGTCAGCTTCCTCGATGGCCGCCAGTGATTGCTCAGCCATTTTGGTTTCTACGCCTTCTTCACTGCCATCGATACCACCAGTATCAACGACAATAAACTCATGGTCACCCAGCTTTGCTTGCCCGTATTTACGGTCGCGGGTTAAGCCTGGGAAATCTGCAACTAGCGCGTCACGCGTGCGAGTCAGTCGGTTAAAAAGTGTTGATTTGCCGACATTCGGACGGCCAACAAGTGCCACCACTGGAATCATAGAAACCTCAATAAATCTCAATTTTAATGGCGTATACCCGATACAAGCTATTGATACACCACGGTTGTTTACAGCAACCTGAAGAAGTCCATCTATGAAAAAATGGTCTTGTTCAAGTCACTTATAAAGCTCACTATTCGCTAAGTTTAGCGTGCGATATTCAGCAGATAAAATCACCTGCAATAGGTATGTTATTCAAACATCCATTTGTAAAACGGCCCCAATCTGAGGCCAGATTGGGGCCAACTGCGAAGTATATCACATTAAATTGATTGAGCTAGCGCTGTTACTCGGATGCTATTACTCTGATACTTTGGTCAGCTTAGCAATGTCACCATCGCGGCTAACGACTAGATACCCGTCATCCAAAATAATCGGAGCCACTGCAATTCCGCTACCATCTACATGAAGCTGTGAAACAAATGCACCAGACTCTTTATCTAGCCAGTGTAAGTAGCCTTCGCTGTCACCAACAACAATGTTATTTTCAAATACTGTAGGTGCCGTGACTAAACGATTTTCTAGCTCATCGTTAGTCCACAGCTCAGTGCCACTTCGGGCATCTACTGCGCTGATATGGTCTTGATCATCGACAACATAGAGTTGGCTACCATCGGTTACCAAATCGTTAGCCGATGAAAATTTGCGTTTCCAAGCTGGCTGACCAGAGCTGAGATCAATCGCGGTTAAGTTGCCATTTACACCAACGATAAATAGCAGACGACCCACGATCACTGGCGCAGAGTCTACATCTACAAGGCGATCTATCTCTGTTGATCCTTGCGGAGTACCGATAGGCTGTTGCCACAACAATCTTCCCTGCTCTACCAGTGCCGCAGCAAGTCGGCCACTGGCCGTACCCCAGAATACACCGCCACTAGACGTCACTGGCTGGCTGCTTCCACGAATCGATAGAGCTGGTGATTCGGTACTAATCGCCCACTTTTGTTCGCCGGTACCTTGGTCAAGTGCAATTAGATTACCTTGAGAGGTATGAACAATCACCAAGTTACTGTCGGTAGCAGGAGCAGTCAGGATTTCACCTAGCTCACGAGCGACCCAGTTAACTTGGCCATTAGCTTGATTTATCGCGTAAAGTTCGCCGTTTTCGCTACCGACAAAAACCTGATCGTAACTCGCGGTTAACCCACCCGAGAAACGAGGAGAATCTTGATCTAATTCTAGCTCCCACAATGTTTCACCTGTGGTCGGAGCAAGGGCTTTAACTACACCATCTCGGCTGGCCACAAAGACTTTGTCGTAAGCAAACGTCGGTTTCAGCTTTGAGAAAAAATCTCCTACACCGCTGCCAACCGATGTCTCCCAAGTCACATCAGTCTCAAACTGATTTTGAATCTCAGGAACCGGCGCCATAACGATGTTATCTTCCTCAGAAGCACAGCCAGCTAGGATACCGAGCGTCAACGACGTTAAAACAGCTTTTTTCAACAAGTTCTTCATAGTCATCAACTCTATCTGGCTAGATCATCTAATTTCATTTGCAATAACTGACTGGCGTCGGACGCAAGTTGCGCTTGAGTATAAGAGTCGAATGCCGCGTCTTTATCACCTTGCTGCAATTGAATGTCACCGCGAAGTTCAGCTAAACGACCGGCCCAACTTTCGTCGGTAATTTTATCAAGCTCTGCAAATGCCAAATCATAGTTAGTTTGCTCAGCGTGCAAACGCGCCAAACGATATTGAATCACCGCCGCTAGTGCTGGATCTTGATTTTGCTCTTGAGCCCAATTCAATTGGCTAATCGCTTCGTCCAGCTGAGCGTTATCAACGAACGCTTTGGCTAGCTGCAATGCAGCCAGAACGGCATAACTTGTGTCTGTATTGGAATCAATGAAACTTTGCACATTATCGGACGCATCTAAGCCCTGAGCGGCCAAGCTCTCGATAGCTTTAGTGTAAGAATCAGAAGCCAGCTCCTGTGCTTCAATGACTGAACTCTGGTAATAACGCCAACCAAATAGACCACCAAGACCTACAACGGCACCAAAGATCACGGCTTTGCCGTTTTCTTTCCACCAGTTTTTAATTGCCTCGACCTGTTGTTCTTCGGTTTCGTAGACTTCCACGTTTTGTCCTCGTTACTTCTTGCGCGGCTTCACAGCCACTCAATAAACTGAAAATTATAAAGTTTGTGCTAGTTTCTCAGCCACTTCGGTCGTTGGCAATGTAAATTGCTCACCGCCTTTTAGGTCTTTGAACACAACCGTGTTTTCCGCGACTTCATTTTCACCTAGCACTAAAGCAACCGCGGCACCGACTTTGTCTGCACGCTTAAATTGCTTCTTAAAATTGCCTCCACCAAAGTGGTTCATAATGCGAACATCTGCCAGTTGGTTACGCAGTGATTCGGCAAGCATAATGCCTGCTGCCATTGTGCCTTCACCCGCGGTTACCACATAAACATCTACGGCTGGACGTACTTGATCAAGCTCTAAAGCTTCTAGCATCAGCACAAGGCGCTCTAGCCCCATACCGAAGCCCACAGCGGGTGTCGCCTTACCGCCTAACTGCTCAACCATACCGTCGTAGCGGCCACCGCCACACACTGTACCTTGAGAACCAAGGCTATCGGTGATCCACTCAAATACCGTGCGATTGTAATAATCCAAACCGCGCACCAAGCGGTCATTGACGGTGTATTCGATACCAGCAGCGTCTAGAAGTTCACACAAACCGGCAAAATGTTGTTTAGAGTCATCGTCTAAGTAGTCCGACATACGAGGCGCATCGCCCAAAATAGCTTGTACATCGGGATTTTTAGAATCCAGAACACGCAACGGATTGGTGTACATGCGACGCTTACAATCTTCGTCCAATACATCCATGTGCTGCTCTAAAAACGCAATCAAGACATCGCGGTAGTTGGCACGGGCTTCGGATGAACCGATAGAGTTCAACTCTAAACGCACGTGCTTATCAATGCCCAACTCTTTCCAAATACGCGCCGTTAACATGATCAACTCGGCATCAACATCAGGCCCTTGCAAACCAAATACTTCAGCACCACATTGATGGAACTGACGGTAGCGACCTTTTTGAGGACGCTCGTGGCGGAACATAGCTCCCATGTACCACAAACGCTGCTCTTGGTTGTACAGCAAGCCATTTTCAATACCAGCACGCACACAACCTGCTGTGCCTTCTGGTCGCAGCGTTAGGCTGTCACCATTGCGGTCTTCAAAGGTATACATTTCCTTTTCAACCACATCGGTCACTTCACCAATGGCGCGACTGAATAGATGAGTCATCTCAACAACCGGCATACGAATTTCGCTGTAACCATAAGAGCTGATTACGCGTTTTACTGTAGATTCCACTTTTTGCCAAAGGGGAGTCTGTGTTGGAAGGCAATCGTTCATGCCTCGAATTGCTTGAATTGTTTTAGCCACAGTACTTACCGTAAAGTTGTTGAGATTTAATCTTGAGTTTTCACATCAATGCGATTGTTTTCATCTAACATCGACGCTTTTGCACGAATTTTGGTTTCTAGCTGAGTTACAAGGTCATTGTTGTCAAAACGTTCTTTTTGACGTTTGCCATCCTCGTAAAACGCGCTTTTTTTGTTGCTTCCCGCCAAACCGAGGTGTGATACCTCAGCTTCACCCGGTCCATTCACTACGCAACCAATGATGGAAACGTCCATCGGGGTAATGATGTCTTCTAGACGCTCTTCCAATGCGTTAACGGTGCCAATGACATCGAATTCTTGTCTTGAACAGCTAGGACACGCAATAAAATTAATGCCACGCGAGCGAATGCGCAGGGATTTAAGAATATCAAAGCCGACCTTGATCTCTTCCACCGGATTGGCCGCCAGAGAAATTCGCAAGGTATCGCCGATTCCTTCCGCAAGCAGCATGCCCAGCCCGACAGCGGATTTTACTGAACCAGCTCGAGCACCACCGGCTTCGGTAATACCTAAGTGCAGAGGCTGATCGATCTGCTTAGCCAGTAGTCGATACGAATCCACAGCCAAGAACACATCGGAGGCCTTAACACTGACTTTGAATTGCTCGAAGTTCAGACGATCTAAGATATCTACATGACGCATGGCCGATTCAACCAGCGCTTCTGGAGTTGGCTCACCGTATTTGACTTGCAGATCTTTTTCGAGTGAACCGCCATTCACACCAATGCGAATGGGGATGTTTTTGTCGCGCGCACAGTCTACAACTGAACGAATGCGTTCTTCGTTACCAATGTTGCCTGGGTTAATACGCAAACAATCGACACCGTATTCGGCGACTTTTAACGCGATGCGATAGTCAAAATGAATATCCGCCACTAAGGGGACTTTCACTTGCTGCTTGATTTGCTTAAACGCCTCTGCAGCATCCATTGTCGGTACAGACACACGAACGATATCGGCTCCGACCGTTTCTAAAGCACGTATTTGAGCCACCGTTGCTTCAACATCGGTGGTACGTGTATTGGTCATAGATTGGACTGCGATGGGCGCACCATCACCAACCGGTACATCGCCCACGTAAATACGTGTCGAGGGGCGACGTTTAATAGGAGATTCGTATTGCATAGTAAGGTTTGATGTCTGCTTTACGTCTAACGTAAGGTAAATCGAGCTACTTTACCGGAAGTATACCCAGAAAGGTCGACAGGTTCACTCGCAAATGTCATCGAAACATTTTGTGGCGCGCCTAACACGACTTTGTAAGGCAATGCACCTTGAAGCTCCAATGTTGCACCAGCCGTTTTTACTCCAGTTGCCAAGGTCTTACCATTGGCATCTTTCACTTCAATCCAGCAATCGTCTTGGAAGTTCATTTCAATTAAATTCGCGATAGCTTTCGCGACAGGTTGATTGGTCGCTGCGGTATCTT
Organism: Vibrio sp. ABH4_348; assembly: GCF_056159765.1. Lineage (NCBI taxonomy): Bacteria > Pseudomonadati > Pseudomonadota > Gammaproteobacteria > Vibrionales > Vibrionaceae > Vibrio > Vibrio sp. ABH4_348. Next base: position 2,230,716 of record NZ_JBSWVW010000001.1, read on the forward strand.
CTATTGAGGAGGTATCACGCTCGGTTTGTTCGGGATTGCTGATGTCACCTGGAGTATTGGAAGCTGCGACTACAGCTTCGGTCGATTGAATAGATGAATCCGTGTTGCTAGTAGCATTAGTCTCTACAACTGTACTGGCAGTCTCTGTATTTTTGACATCTGTACTGGTCGCGTCTGACGTTTCCAGGCTAGCCAATGACACATCTTCTTGCTCAGAAGTCACCGCCACTGCTATTTCATTCGTTGTACTTGATGCTTGTTTGAGTACCGGAACAGGCTGATCTTCCGTCAAAGAAATATTGCTTTCTTGCTGTTGAGAAGAGAACTCGGTGGAGACCAAGACATCAGAATCTTTGTTTTGAATCCACCACACCGAAGAGATACCGATAATTACGGCAAAGATGCCGACAGTGAGTACCATTATACGAGTGTCATGCTTTTCACGTGAAGTTTGTTTGGAAAAACTTTGCAGCTTTTGCTCCGGACTTTCAGAGGGCTCAGAAGGAACAAACAGTTTCAGGACATCATCTTGCGGGATTCCCACCGCTTTGGCGTAAGAACGCAAATACCCTTTGGTGAAAGTATCGACTTGCCCTAACTCGTACTGATTATTTTCAATACTTTGTATGATAGTGAGACGAAGTCTTAATCGGTCGGCGATTTCACGTTGTGAAAGCCCTAGTTGCTCACGCTTTTGTTTGAGTAGAGTGCCTGGCTGCAAAGTTTCAAACGCTTGAAACTCCTCAGCTTGTTGTCGTTGTTCAGTTGTCATACATCGCTGTCTCGTTGATTCAACCACTGCGCTTTAATTTTTGATTGTTGGTAGCGTCGAGTTGTTGATTTTTTCTCGTGTTGTCAGCAAACAGAAACAAGAAAATACAAATAAAGTGCTATTGTTTGATTAGCTTTAGTGATTGGACGTCAAATAGCCGCTTAGGTTCCATAATTCATTTCAACCCATCAACCCGGCATCGCTCAAACTAGCTTCAGGTTAGCAATAGCGTTTTTTCCATTCTAATCGATAGTCTTTATTAAACAACCTGCTCCGGCGGGATAAACCGAGCTGATTGCAATGTTTTTGTAAGAAGTCACAACTTATCGACCTGATCGTGGTTCGATCTTGGCCTAAAAATGCAAAAACCGGAGCATTGAGCTCCGGTTTGGTTGTACTGGTTTGCAGTTAAGATTGCACTTGAACCGGAATCGCTTCACCTTTTGCTGCCGCAAGGGCTTGAGTGCGTTTGGTTCTATCGATAACATCGCCAACCAACTGACCACATGCTGCATCAATATCATCACCACGTGTTTTACGTGTTGTCACAGTAAGGCCGTGGTGCATCAACGCTTTCTGGAAACGGTCAATACGCGAATTACTTGGCTTTTTATAAGGTGAACCCGGGTAAGGGTTAAACGGAATCAAATTGATTTTACAAGGTGTGTCCTTCATCAATTCCGCCAATTCATGGGCGTGCTCAGTGCCGTCATTTACGTGGTCAAGTAACACGTATTCCACTGTCACTTTGCCACGGTTAGCGTTTGATGAGGCGATGTAGCGACGAACAGAAGCCAAGAAATCTTGGATGTCCCATCTGTCGTTGATAGGCATAATCTCGCTGCGCAGTTTGTCGTTTGGAGCATGCAGTGAAATGGCCAAAGCGACATCGATAGTACCTGTCATTTGGTCCAAACCTGATACAACACCTGAGGTCGAAACCGTAACGCGGCGCTTAGAGAGGCCAAAGCCTAAATCATCCAACATGAGCTCTAACGCTGGGATCAGGTTTTTCATGTTGAGTAATGGCTCACCCATCCCCATCATCACGACATTGGTAATCGGGCGACGACCTGTTTCTTTTTCCAAGCCGATTTCACGTGCTGCGCGCCATACCTGACCGATAATTTCCGATACTTTTAGGTTGCGGTTAAACCCTTGCTGAGCGGTTGAGCAAAATTTGCATTCCAACGCACAGCCAACTTGGGATGAGACACACAAAGTCGCGCGATCATCTTCAGGAATATATACCGTCTCTACGTCTTGGTTACCAACACGCATCGCCCACTTAATGGTGCCATCGGATGAATGCTGAGCATCAGATACGACGGGAGCAAGCACTTCACATCGGTGCTTTAGCTTTTCGCGAAGCTTTTTGTTGATGTTGTTCATCTTGTCAAAGTCATCGACGCCAAAGTGGTAAATCCACTTCATGACTTGCTCGGCGCGAAACGCTTTTTCACCCAATTCTTCGGCGAAAAACTGGCGCATTCCTTTGCGATCAAAATCAAGGAGATTCACTTTAGTTGAGCTCATAGGACCTCACGAGTATTAGACAAGATTTAAGGGCGCGAATTGTACAGCCTTTGCGCGCCTGCAACAAGGAAAACAAGCCCCCACAAAAAGTAGCTTATTCAGGAATAAGAAACAGTAAATTGAGATTAGCTGGCTAAGGTTTTGTTTAATTCAGCAATAATCGCATAAACGCCATTACTGCGTGATTCACTAAGGTGTTTAAGTAGTGCCAATTTTTCAAAATACTGGTGCCAATCAAAACCCGCCAACTCCGTTTTATTCTTGCCATTCGCTGCAGCTTGAATAATGGCAATCAAGCCTCGCACAATGCGAGCATCAGAGTCGGCGTGAATGGTTATTGTGTCGTCACGCTCTTCTAGGTAAAACCAAACCTGACTTTCACACCCTGTCACCTTAACCTGATCTTGCTTTAACGAATCGGCCATCTTAGGCAGCTCTTTGCCCCATACGATAACTTGTCGGTACTTATCTTCCCAGCCATTGAGATTAGACATAGTATCAATCACATCAAATTCTGAGATTTCGGAACCAAATGGTGACATTTCTGCGCTGATCATTGTATTACCTGTCCCACTTAAGATTTTGATGACGCTGCGTGCTTGGCAATCAGCTTATCGATGATCCGCGCGACCGCGACAAAGGCAAAACTGGCCGTGACCACAGTTGACGCACCAAAACCACTGGCGCAGTCCATTCGTTTTGGTCCTTCAGCACTGGACTTCACAGCGCACACACTGCCATCGGACTGCGGGTACTTAAGCTGTTCAGTTGAGAACACACACTCCACACCAAACTTGCGTTGCGGGTTTTTAGGAAAGTTGTGAAAACGACGAAGGTTGTCTTTTAGCTTTTTGGCTAGTGGATCTTGGATCGTTTTGGTTAAATCTGCGACCTTAATTTGAGTCGGATCCGTTTGTCCACCAGCCCCGCCCACAGTAATCACTTTGATTTTATTGCTGCGGCAGTAAGCCACTAACGCCGCTTTGGCTTTAATACTGTCGATAGCATCCAAAACGTAATCAAACTCTTTGCTTAAATATTGGTGTTGATTACTGTCGCTAATAAAGTCATCGATGACGTTGACCTTACAGTCAGGATTAATCAGCTGGATACGCTGCGCCATGACTTCCGCTTTGCTTTCGCCAACGGTTCCGGTCAATGCGTGGATCTGTCTATTGATATTAGTAACACAAACGTCATCCATATCGATAAGCGTGATTTCACCAATACCACTGCGAGCTAACGCTTCTGCCGCCCAAGAGCCCACACCACCAATTCCGATCACACAGACATGCGCAGCCCTTAATACCTCAGACTCATCTTGACCATATAAGCGACGGATACCGCCAAATCTCTGCTGATAGGAGTCAGAAGCCGGTTCATTTAATTCACGCATGTCACACCTTGTTCGGCTCAAAAAGAAAGAGTGCGATTTATACGCACTCTTTGTAAAAATGTCTACTGATTCGCTTTGTCTTCTTTAGGAGGAATTATCCAAGGGTCTTTAGTAACCGATGCCTCTAATCCGAGCTTCCATACTCGGCCAAAGTGTTTGTAATGCCCCGCCTCAGTTCCAGCTCTGGCGCCGATGCCATGGTAGAGGTCTAGGTGATTCTGCTTAACCGCTCCGCCCGTGTCCAAGACCAGTAACAGACGTAACTGATGAGCACCGCTCCACGTACCATCTGCATTCAACAAAGGGACTTCTGCAAGGATAGGTGTACCCATTGGAAAGATATCGCGATCGCCAGCGACGGAAGCCATTGGTAATAAAGGTATACCCGCTGTTCCGGTTACGGGCGCGGCCATTCTCGGCTCAAAAAATACAAACGAGGTGTTTTGTTCAAGTAGCTCGCGTACGGTCGCTTCATCGTTAGCCATCACCCATTCTTCAATGGCCTTTAATGACATTTTTTCACGCGGTACTTCGCCACGCTCGATGAGCACTTTACCGATACTGACATACGCATGATTGTTTTTTCCTGCATACGCAAAGTACTCCAGCGTGTCATCATCTTCAAAGTGAACATAACCGCTACCTTGCACTTCCATAATGAATGGATCGATCAAATTCCGCGCATAACCCAACTCCAGGCCTAAACCATCAAGCGCTCCGTTATAGATTTCCGCACGAGTCGGACATTCAGTTTCACAATTTGGCAGTGCGTAGACTGGGTACTTGAACTCACTATCGGCTTCATGGCGCAGTTCCATCACAGGTGAAAAATAACCCGTAAACAACACATTGCCTTTTTGATCACCCCCAGCCAGCTGACCCGCTTGCACGCCATATTGAGATAACTGACTTGGATCGCCACTTTCGGTGACCCATTGCGAGAGCGTCTCATATAGAACTTGGTATCTTAGCGCCATAGAGGGTGAGTTGCTCAACACCAAATTGGCTTGGTCTTCAAATTCTGTAAAGTCTCTTGGTTTATCAGAAACAACAACCGGTGTCTCAACCAAGGGCTGATTGAATTCACCATCTAGGTATTGCTGCGCTCGATCATTAGTCTGTGCACAGCCTGCTGCCAAAAGAATAGTCAGTAAGGAAAGGGATTTTTTTAACACGAAGTTTTCTCTAGTCAGTGACGAAGTGGTTATAAAGCGTATTTTTTTAAAACTTAATAACAAGACGTTACTTGGCTCTAGAGATTAGCGCAACTGCTCTTTGAACTTTGACTGTAATCGGAAGATAGGTTGATAACTTGATCCCGAAATTCGCTTCATTTCGGAATACTCTTCATTGAGAAATTGGTATTCGATGACTTGATCACCCAGCTGATACTCCAATGTATCACCATCAAAGTAGAACTGAGTATCAACGACTCCACCCTCTATTACCACACCATTTTTGGTCAATTCGATATGCTCAGCCGCATAAGCCGCAACATTTTGCTCAACCCAAACACCGTACACCAAATGATCAGGAGCGTTGAGTTTTTTTACCCGATAATAAAGTTCACCAGAAATACTGATAAGAAGTATGGTGACTGCTGCTGCAAATAAAATGAGTAGGCGTTCAATTAGGCGTTTTTGTTTACTGGTTTGCGCCATCTAGCATCTCGCAAATAGCCTTGATGCCAACTAAATTCGGCATCAATAGGAATAAACTGTAAACAAAGGTTAGCGGAAAATGCCCAGCAACACTACTGGGCACCTAATTTAATTGCTCTCGATTACCGAATCTGAATCAATTAATGACGCTTTTTGCTCGCGATTTAACCAAGCCGTTAACATCAGCAGAGCTAGCGATGCCACGCCACCGGCTAGGCACAAAACAAATGAGAATTGATAAGAATAGAATTCAGCCGCCACGCCAATGGCAACACTCGCGACCAAGATGCCTACCTGAATAATGTTAGCGAACAAAGTTGAAGCAACACCTAGTTGGTCTTTCATCATATCTTGCAGTGCAACCATTCCCAACGTAGCAGTTACACCAATAAAGATACCGTTGAAAATTTGGAACGCTAATATGTGCCAAGCGTTTTGTGCCAAAAGTAAACCAAGGTAAAAAACACAAGCGGACGCGATGGCCAATATCATAGACTTTTGAGCACCAACTTTAGTTGCTATCCACCCAGCGCCTAGCATTAGTGGGATTTCGAAGAATGCGGCGGCACCTAAAAATATACCTGGCCAAGTATCATTCAGCCCCATCTCAAAGGTGGCAAACAAAGGCATAGACTTGATGTACAAATCGTTAGCACTAAACGCCATTAATAACGCCAAGCAATAAAGAACCACCTCAGGTCGACGATACCAAGCAACCGAACCTGTCTCATTTTCATTGTCTCCTTCTGGCTTACTGCTAGGCCTAACTTTGGCGTCAGGTAATGCAAAAGCAATGATCGACATAGTCAAAACGCAAATTAATGCGGCTAGTAAATATGTACCGCCAAAACCAATACTGCCTTTTAATGAAAAGGCAATTGGAGGCCCGACAACCCAAGCTATAGCCATTCCCGCTCTAAGCGTCGAGATAAAGGTTGTAGCACTGTCACCTAGATGCTCATCCGCAAATTCACGTCCAAGAGCAAAAATCTGTCCAAAAATTGCGCCGGAAACACTGCCCAACACTATGGATAGCACCAATATTGCGTAAAAATCACGAATAAAAGCAAAGCAAATCACCAAAGTGATATAACACAAACCGGCATACACGATGATTTTTTTGCGGCTCCAACCTCGATCTGACCGAATAGCAATATAGTGCGATACCACAACAGCGCTGATCACTGAAAGAATCAAGTACGCACTTAGCATAGTCGGTGTTGCCCCAAGCTCTTCTATTAGAAAGAGAGTCGCTAAAGGGTGAAATAATGCGCCACACATTCCAAGAGATAGTGTCGACAACATAAATACAGTTGCTGTTCGATTTGAAAACACATCGTCTCCTTTCAATTACTTACGCTCAAACGACTTAAATGGGTCGATTTTCATTGATCCGCTTGTCGCTTAAGCGCTGACAAACACGCTTGTTTGCCTTAGTGAAGAAAGTATATGTCCGAGCAATTTGTTGATGTGGTATTTGTGACGCTCAAACTAATACATATCCATCTTTTGAAATCATTATTTGTAAGTAAAATACAACTATTACTTACAAATCAGACTAAAAACCGAATCACAAAACCAGTTAAACACATGAATTTAATAAAAATAAAACCAAAAAAACCAAAACCAATACAACACACCCAAGCATTGATACTATTTGGTCACTTTTTTTCTTAATGTGACAATCAAAGTACATTTTAAGGCATTATAAATTCGTCGAATGATGGTAAAGCGGCTTTTAAAGCAAACAAAAGCAACGCTAAACAAGTACTACCAGAGGGAGGAATTGTATGCGCCCACTAATTCAACAAGTTTCCAACGAGGCTGATTTTAATTGGCAAGTGGCCGAATACAGCTGTAACAAGGCAAAAGATGGGTGCCTATGCCCATGGCACTACCATTGTGAATATGAATTGGTCTTGTATCGTGGAAAAAATGATACTTTTGAAGGCAATTACTTCGCAGGCGATTTCATCGGGAATGTCACACATAATACGTGCGCATTATACGGACCAGGCCTGCCTCATATGGTTTCTGGAAGAATTCGAGGCACAGAGCAAGAACCTCATGAAACCATCGTACTTTGGTTCACGCAAGAATGGGTTGATAGCATTATTGAAATGGCACCTGAGTTTGTGCACCTCAAGTCCAAGCTTGCGCGATCTGGACAAGGGGTATTGTTCAGTCCTGAAACTGGTGAAAAAATCTATCAGCTATTAAGTAAAAGTCAGAATTCCCCGAGGCATATTCAGCTTATTAAAGTAATGGAATGTTTGGTGGTCATGGCTGAAGATATGACCACCAAAACCCTGTCAGCGTCGAACTACTCTATCCAACAAAATTCTAATGAAGACCCTTCGTTTACCCGAGTAAACGCAGCTCGCAAGTTTATTGAATCTAACTATCAAAAACCGCTGAAAGTGAAAGATTTTTGCGACACGTTACACATGAGTGAAAGCTCGGCTTATCGATTGTTTGAGAAACATTTCAAACAGAGTTTTTCTGAGCACTTAAAAAGTTTTCGCATCGGTAAAGCGTGTGAGCTACTGGTTAATACACAGGTACCTATCGCGTTGGTGGCAGAGAAAGCGGGCTTTAACAACTTATCCAACTTTAATCGTCAGTTTAAAGATCAAAAAAGTATGACGCCCTCTCAGTTTAGGTCTCAGTTTGCTAGCTAAGGCTACAAAACTTATTCAGATGGCTCACTTAACCTTTATGGTCACACTCAAAACTTGAGTGTGACTTACCTCTCTTTTTAAACATCTACTTAACAATTGGCGCATTTAAACTTTTTAGCTAGATCTCATCACTAGGCTTTTTCTCAGTTATAAAACTGCTTTTATAACCTCAAAATTAAAAAGGACTTTTTCCCACATACTGAATGACTATCAATTACTCACAAATGAGAATTAATGTCATTTAAACCTTAGTACCAGTGCCAAGATATGTTAAACAAGTAGCGAGCTTTTCACCTGTGTTCTAACTTGAAAAAGCTAGGTGACACACTAATTGCGAAAGATCTGTTCAGAAAAAACAAAAATCAGTCTGACGGAAATTCGCCACGGAGGGGTTATGCTCAATAACATGTCAATTGGCCGAAAACTCTCATTAGGTTTCGGTATCGTAGTGGCTTTGATGCTAGGTGCATCAACAGTTTCATTTAACAGTCTAACAGGGGCAGCGGACGGCTTTGCTGAATATAGAGGACTTGCCAGAGACACTAACTTAGCAGGCAGAATGCAGGCCAATTTATTGTTAGTCAGAATGGCGGTAAAAAATTACCTTATCAGCCCCGAACCCGCCACGTTAGATACTTACCAGCAAAGGCTGAGTAAACTAGAAGGTTTTATCGATACCGCTCGAACTGAAATTCAAAAGCCTGAACGAGCTGAAATAATGCGGGCAACGATTCCACTGGTCGACGAATACAAACAAACTTTTTCCAAAGTGAGCGCTCTAGTTAGAGAGGAAGAAGATATCGTAAAAAATGTGCTCGATCAGAATGGTCCTGTGATGAGAAAAGCGATTACCGAGATTCGTAATATTGCCAGTCAAAATAACGATGTGGTACTTGCCGATATCGCGGGTGATTTACAAGAAGCGCTTTTACTTGGTCGCTTGTATATACTCAAATTTTATACTCATCACAAAGAAACCGACTTTCAATTTGCTATGCAGCAACTTGAAACAAACCTTACCACCTCTTTGAAGGAGCTAGAGCAAGGCCCTTGGGATGTAAGTTCTCAGCTAAGCAACTTTTTATCTGCTCGCACTGCCTATGTAGAAGGTTCTCATCAGATCCATAAAATGGTCGTTGAACAAGATAATCTAGTTAACAATGTTCTGGATGTTGAAGGGCCAAAAATTGCCGACAATTTTGAGCAGGTAAAACTGAGTGTGATGAGTGATCAGGACCTGCTTGGTCCTATGCTGCAATCTCAAAACACCTCCGCAAAAACTCTGCTTGCTTCCTTGTCGATCGTTGCCATCATACTTTGCGCAGTAGCGGCATTTTGGTTAACAACTCACTGTAAAAAGCGGATTCAACAAGCCAACTTAATAGCCAATACGATTGCTTCTGGCGATTTAAACATCGAGGTCAAAGACAGCGGAAATGACGAAATAGGTCAACTGCTGACCTCACTTAAGAATACGGCTGACAGCCTAAAAACCATGGTGAATGAGATTATCTCTGCGAGCGGTGAAATGGGAGCTTCAGCGCAACGACTGGTGGCAGTCTCAGAGCAAGCCAAAACTGGTGCATCTTCGCAACAACAAGAAACTGACCAAGTGGCAACGGCTATTAACCAGATGACCGCCTCAGCTCAAGAGGTTGCCGTAAGTGTGGGGCGTGTGCGTGATTCCGCTGGTGCGGCTAATGATCAAATTCATCAAGGTTTAGGAGTCGTCCAACAAAGCACGGATAAAATTCGGAGCTTGGCAGAAAATGTTTCTTCATCGACCAATACGATCAAGGCACTGCAAGCTGAGAGCGTCAATATTGGTGGTATCTTGGATGTGATTCGCGGCATTGCCGAACAAACCAATCTATTGGCACTGAATGCGGCGATTGAATCTGCTCGAGCAGGTGAACAGGGACGCGGGTTTGCCGTGGTTGCCGATGAAGTGAGATCACTTGCGAAACGGACTCAGGACTCAACCAGCGAAATTAATGTCATGATCGAAAAGCTGCAATCTCAAGCGGATACTGCCATGACGGCGATGGAACAAGGCCAAGATATTGCGGAAGATTGTGTCCAGCTTTCATCCGAAGTGTCCACCGTGTTAAGCAACATCAGCGAGTCAGTGAGTGTTATCAATGATATGACAGTGCAGATCGCCGCAGCGGCAGAAGAGCAAAGTATGGTGGCTGAAGATATAAATCGTAGTGTGATTAATGTTCGTCAAACTACGGAAGAAAATGCAGCTTCCGTAGAAGAAACCTTTAATACCAGTTATTCACTCAATGATGTATCCATTGGGCTGCAAAACTTGGTTGGAAAATTTAAGTTGGCGTAGCGCTTTCATTTAACCTAAAAAACAAAGCCCTCAACCTTCATTGAGGGCTTTGTACTTTCACGAAAGCCATGAGTTACTCGACACTAGGCACAAGCTTTCTGTTCAGCACTGAATTGAGTTTTGTTTATTTTCTGCAGTGATTTTGGCAAAGCAGGGAGTACCGCATTGTTGAGTTTTTGTCCCATTTCACTGGTCCATGGCTCACTGCTGCATGCTTCACGCGTCTCGACAATTTTACCACCATCAAGAACGACAACTTGCTGACAGAATAGATCAACCAACCTCAAGTCATGCGTGACCAACAAAAAAGCGGTTCCCTGTTCCTTTTGAATCTTTTTCAACAGCGCAATCATTTGTTGCTGAAGAACCAAATCTAAGCTTGATAGTGATTCGTCTAGCGCGATCAGTTTAGGCCTCGCAGCGAGTGCTCGAGCAATACCAACGCGCTGAAGTTGTCCACCACTTAACTGGCCGGCTTTTCGTTTTAGCACATCTTGTGGCAAGCCAACTTGTTCGATTAACAATTCAGATTCTTGCTCGATATCCTGCTTGTCGAGCTTTCTCAAATAACGCAGCGGCTCAACCAAAATTTCAGCAATCGTCTGCCTTGGATTCACAGCAGAAATGGCATCTTGAAAAACAAGTTGTACATCCTGTCGATATGCCTGCCAGTCTTGCTTAGTAAAACTGGATAACGCTCGACCATTCCACAACACATCGCCGGAAGTGGACGGCTCCAAACCCAAAATCAATCGACACAAGGTACTCTTGCCACTACCACTTGCTCCAACAAGTGCAACAGACTGACCAGGCGCAATGGTTAGATTAATATCGGTGAGAACTTGTTTTTTTGGCTGTTTTCGAAACAACAGACCTGATTGATAGACTTTTTCAAGATGTTGAACTTGTATGAAATTAGCCATTTGCCACCTCCGGGTAGAGAGATAAATGCGCCGCTAACAAAGCTACGGTCTGCGCGTGCTTAGGTTCACTAAAGATTTGCTCTACGGTACCTCGTTCAACAATTTCACCATCAACCATAATGGCTACTTCATCTGCTAATCGAGCAACCACACCAAAGTCATGAGTCACTAGCAGTACACCTAAATCTCGTTCTTTACTGATCTGCTCTAATCGATTCAAGATGTGGGATTGAACCACTAAATCAAGATCAGTAGTGGGTTCATCCGCAATCAATAATGGAGCCTTGCTGACCAAAGCCAGCGCCAACATCATTCTCTGCAGCATGCCGCCGCTCAATTGGAACGGGTAAAGCAATAACACGTCTTCACAATCTGATAATCCCGCATCTTGCATTGCAAGAATCAGTTTAGATTCATCATAATCTTGACCACTAGCGATCATGGTTTCCCGACCGTGCTTGCGCATTGTCTGAAGTGGGTTAAAGGCACTTGAAGGGTTTTGCATGATACAAGCGAGCTTTCTGCCACGCAGTTTTTCCGCTTGAGCAAGTTCACCATCAAGACGCAATTCTCCGTTCCAACTCAACCCAGATGGAAGCAGATCCAATATAGATGAACAAGTTACCGACTTACCAGAACCGCTGGCTCCAACCAGAGCTAATGTTTTGCCTGTCTCTATGGTCAAATTCAGGTCTTTGACCAAACTGGTTTGCTTGCCCTTACTCTCAACACAGACGTTTAGATTTTGCATTTCTAACTTCATTAGTGATGCTCCAAGTTCGGGTCTAGTTGGTCTCTCATCGCGTCACCCAATAAGTTAAAGGCCAAAACACTAATTAAGATTGCCAGTCCCGGTAATATCACCAACATTGGGTTCGACCAAATAAACTGCCTTGCATCGTTGATCATCACTCCCCATTCTGGAGTGGGAGAAGCGACCCCTAAGCCCAAGAAACTCAAACCAGATACATGCAGCATGACATGGCCAATGTCTAGAGTCGCTAGAACAATTAATTGAACCATTATGTTGGGAAGAATGTGGACGCGAAAACGAGCCAACGCAGGCACACCGGCGAGTTTTGCGGCTCTCAAGTAATCACTGTGTCTTACTGTAAGCACCAAACTTCGAGAGATACGCGCGTACCAAGCCCAGTGGGTTATCGCGATGGCGATGATGACATTGGTCATCCCCGTTCCCAGCAATGCCACCATAAACAGCGCAAGTACCACAGTTGGAAACGTCATAAAGACATCACAAACTCGCATGATTACTTGGTCAATACGACCACCAGCAAACCCGGCCAAACCGCCAAGCCCTACACCAATTATCAACATTAAACTTAACGTGGCGAACACTGCACCCAATGAAATAGATGCTGCGGAAACAAGACGTGAGAATAAATCTCTTCCTAAATGATCAGTCCCAAGCCAATGTTCTGCACTAATACCTTGCAAGCGCATTTCTAAATTAATGGCCGTGGGATCATGCGTCGCTATCCACGGGGAAAACACCGCTGTAATCAATAAAACAGCAAGCACCACGGCCCCAAGAATGGCACTGATAGAGTTGTTTTTTGTTAACATTCAGCAGCCTCCAAGCGAATTCTCGGATCCAACCAAGCGTAAAGAATATCGATGACTAGATTACAGACGATAAAAATTGTGGTCATTAATAACGTAAAACATTGAATAATCGGGTAATCATTATTGCTGATTGCAGTAATCGCATATCGGCCGACGCCCGGCCAGCTAAAGATACTTTCCACAACCAGAGAGCCGCCTATCAACTCACCAATATGCATTCCTGCAGCGGTAACCATAGGAAGCAAGCTGTTTCTAAGTACATGGTTTCGTTCTACCTTTCCTTTGGATATTCCACGAATTCGCGCATACCTTACGTGCCTTTGCCCGGACACTTCTAACATGCTCGCTCTTAATAAGCGGGCATTAATACACAGCGACATAAACGCAATGGCGACAGCGGGCATAAGCATGTGTGATAAGCCGCCATAACCCATTGGTGGAAGCCACCTTAAGTGTATGGAAAACAAAAGGACCAACAAGAAACCTAACCAAAAATTAGGGATAGAAACGCCAATAAAAGCCAAGCCACGAATCGTAAAATCTGGCCATTTATCGCGATAACGCGCTGCCCATACCGCCAATGGAATAGACAGTACTAACGTAATTAATAATGCAAATGACGCGAGCTTTAACGTAGCGGGTAAATAGTAAAGAAGGTCATCAAGAACAGGTCTCCCTGTCATGTAAGACGTGCCAAAGTCCAATCGAATCGCATCAGAGAACCAGTTAAAATATTGTTCCCATAGCGGTAGGTCTAAGCCCAGTGCTTTTTCCGCTTCGGCAATCGCTTGATCGGTCAAAGGAATATCTGAGGCTCGTAAATAGGCTAAAGCGGGTTCGGCCCCACTTAACCTCAAAAATAGAAAAATGACTAACGAAACCGCCCAAAGCAAAGGTATAAGTAGCAATAAACGGCGAATAATGTACGACAACATGGAGTTGTTTCCCAAAACAATCCAGCGATAGCATAGCGAGTACCGCTAAAAACTATCGCTGGATGTACTAGTTAATTACTGACTAAATTGGTCGAACGGGAAGTCAAAGACAGTTTGACCCATTGTGAGTTTGCCGAGTTTAGGTTTAACAACACCTGTTACTCGCTGATAGGTAATTGGCAGGTATACCGCTTCATCATGCAGTGTCGTTAACACGTCTTTGTACAATTCCGCACGTTGCTGTTCGGAAGTGGTACTTAAGATCTGATCGATATTTTTATCGATCTCTTTTTTCATCGAGAGACCGGCCTGTGCCATGTAATCAGCGTGTGAAGGACGACGCATGCCACTCATAAACGTATGCGGATCGTACGGAGTGCCCCAGGTGTTATTGAATATCAAATCAAATTCACCGCCTTTTTGACGCTTATAGAAACGACTGCGCTCTTCCGCCTGTAGGTTAAGCTTGATTCCAACTTCTTTTAAGTTAGCTTGCAGTACTTCCGCAATGGCTTTTTGGCTTGCATCGTGCCCGTGGTACACAAGCGCCACTTCTAGCTTTTCGCCATTTTTAGTACGGTAAGTTTCACCTTTTTCTAATTGCCACTGAGCTTGCTCAAGCAGTTGTACAGCTTTGGTCTTGCTATAGTTGAACTGAGTTAACGGGATATTGGAATACGGTAAGTTTTTAGCAAACAAAGCGTATGCTGGCGTTTCGGTTCCGTAGAAAATGCCTTTAGAAATGGCTTCTCGGTTCAGAGCGTAGTTAATCGCCAAACGAACGTTCTTTTCTTGAGTTGCAGAACGAGCAGTATTCATCGCGATGAGACGCGTAGCAATTGGATCAGACAGATTAGTTTCAAGATCTGGACGCTTGGTGAACTGATCAAAGGTATCTGGAGAAATTTGGCCACCCAAACCATAGATCATATTGATAGCACCACTCTCAAACGCTAAAGCTCGTGCATTAGGATCGGCAATAACAGCGACATCAACCGTTTTATATTGAGGTTTCTCACCCCAGTAGTATGGGTTTTGGACGAAAACATCTTTAACCCCAAGAACCGATTCTTTTAGCATCCACGGCCCGGTACCAACAGGCTCTTTGATCCCCTGACCGGTATGTCCCTCTTTTGGCATTGCGGAAGGCGCCATAAATCGAACCGGGCGTACTAAAGTGAGTTCTTGCAACGTGGGGTAATACGACGACTTAAGGTTCAGATCGACGACAAACTCACTGACCACTTCAATGGTATCCATCTGGTTGATAAGCTCTAACCAACGATGTTTGTCAATATTTGCCAGTACCTGTTCAAAGTTAGCTTTTACCGCAGCGGCATTAAAAGTCTCACCATTTGAGAACTTTACATCTTCGCGAAGGGTAAATCGGTAGCGCTTGCCATCTTCAGAAATTTCCCAAGATTTAGCCAACCAAGGTTGCAGTTCCCCACCTTCGGCATAACGCACCAATGGCTCATAAATCATAGCCTGTGCATACATTTGGTTAGGTGATGTTTGGTGAGGATTTAATGGACCAGCGTTCACTGTCCAAGAGAATTTTATATCTTCAGCAAAGGTTTGTGGAGCTGCTAGCAACGCGCCAGAGAGCACGGTTGCTGTCAGCATAAGTGACTTTATTCGTTTCATTTCTCGACTCATCAAATTGTTATAACATACCAGTTGAGAGTCATTATCATTTAATTTAAATTGCTGTCAAACATAAATTCTTACAATCTCAATTAACTAGAGATGGATTCAAATTAACCATTGCCACAAACAATCAATTTACTGAATGTATTTAGCTTAGATTTCACGCAAAGCTAGATGAGTAGCAAACCAAATTTTTGTACTTGATTTAGTATTTTTATACGTTGCATTAATCAGCATAAAATTGCATTATTATTGTATATAAATTCATTTATTGGTTTTTGTTGTGAAGATTCGTAATACTGCCTTAGTCGCTGGGTTTCGTCAGTCAGCTCCCTATGTCAATGCCCACCGTGGTAAAACCATGGTTTGTATGTTGGGCGGTGAAGCTTTTGCCAACGGAAACTTCGCTAATATCATTAGTGATTTATCTCTTCTTCATAGCCTTGGTGTTCGCATCGTTTTGGTTCATGGTGCTCGCCCTCAGATCAACCACTTGCTTAACTTGCAAGACCTTGAAACCCCTTACCACAAAGGTATCCGCGTAACCGATGAGAAAGCGCTATCCGCCGCAATGCAGGCAGCCGGACAGCTCCAACTTGCCATTACCGCGCAGCTTTCTATGAGTCTTAACAACACACCCATGGCTGGGACTAAACTCAATGTAGTGAGTGGCAACTTTCTGATCGCTCAGCCGCTGGGTGTTGAAGATGGCGTAGACTATTGCCACAGTGGCCGAATCCGCCGAATCGACATCGAGGGGATTAATCGCGTCTTAGATCAGGAATCCATCGTTCTGTTAGGGCCAATTGCCAGCTCCGTCACTGGAGAGTGTTTCAATTTACTTTCCGAAGAAGTCGCAACTAAAGTCGCTATCAAGCTAAATGCCGATAAGCTGATCGGTTTTTGCTCAGAGCAAGGTATTCTCGATAGTGAAGGACGAGTCATTGCAGAGCTATTTCCTCATGAAGCTGACCAGATCCTAAACACATTGGAACAAAGCCACTCGCAAGAGCACTCATCGGGAACACTGAGATTCTTACGGGCTGCAACTGCCGCCTGTCAGGCTGGAGTTCCTCGTAGTCACCTCGTGAGTTATAAGGAAGATGGAGCTTTGATTCAGGAACTGTTTTCACGTGATGGTATAGGAACTCAGATCGTTAAAGACAGTGCCGAGCAAGTTAGGCAAGCCAACATCGACGACATCGGCGGGATATTAGAGCTGATTTCGCCTCTAGAAGCAGAAGGAGTGTTGGTTCGTCGATCCCGAGAACAACTCGAGCAAGAAATCCATAAATTCACCATCATTGAAAAAGATCGTTTGATCATTGGTTGCGCTGCACTATACGAATTTACTGAAAGCAAAATGGCAGAAATGGCTTGTGTCGCTATTCACCCAGATTATCGCGATGGCAACCGCGGCCTTGCCATGCTTGAGCACATTAAACACCAAGCAAAACTCAATGGCATCACCCAGCTGTTTGTTTTAACCACACACAGCTTGCATTGGTTTAGAGAACAAGGCTTTGCTGAAATTCCGATTTCATTATTACCGATGGAAAAACAAACACTTTATAACTATCAAAGAAACTCGAAGATTCTGGCTGTCACAATCTAACACCATGTTTTTTCAATAAATAACTCGTTAACCAGCAGAAAATTGTGAGATATATCTCACAATAAGTTGAGATAATGTGATCTAGGTTTTAAGTTTCATATTGTCTAAAATTCCCTCGCTTATTTTTCAACCATTTTTCGAAAAGTAAGTCGGGGGAAGTCTATCGCGGGATGCAGGAGACAAAATTCAATTTTCACCGAGGAAAAGGTGTTAACGAGCAAGATTCATGAGAACAATTATCTGTAATTCATTTCAGAGCTTTTGGGATATGGCTGAAAACAAGCTTCTGGAAGGTCTGAATGTACATTGTGTATTTCCAGTGAATGACGGACTAAAAAGCTACATTTTGGAATATCAAAAAGAATACAAAATAGGAAAGATTTCATTTAGCAGCGCCGTCTTCCCTCATAGCTAACGTCCAACTTTACATGTATTAAAAACCAAGAAGAGGCCAACTGGCCTCTTCTTAGTTATATATTTGTATACTAGTTTTGAGCCAAACGCTGCTTTAATTCTGTTGCTTGCACATAGCCTGGCATCACCACACCATTTTCCAAAATAAGAGCCGGTGTTCCGTTGATTCCAATTTGCTGACCAAATTGATAGTGTTCCGCAACTGGGTTTGTACAGCTCAACGCATCTATCGAACCACCCGCTTTTGATACGTCCATTGCTTTTTGCTGATCCGTCGAACACCAAATTGACTCAAGCGTTTGTGCACTTTGGCTGTTCAAACCGGCACGCGGGAATGCCAAATATTGAATCGTAATACCTGCTGCTAAATACTCATCCATTTCACGATGCAATTTACGACAATAACCACACGTAGTGTCGGTAAAAACAGTGACTACGTGCTCTTCATTCGGAGCTTTGTAGACAATCATAGAATCGGCTACGTTTGCCATCTGCTTACTGGTGAATTTAGCCATTGCTGCTGAGGATTCATTGACAACCCCATCTTCCAGTGAATACAAGCTACCTTGAATCAATTGCTTGCCATCTTCTTTAACGTAAAACAGACCACGGTCGGTGATGACTTGTACAAAACCACTGATTGGCGAAGGTTCAGCAGAATGTACTACTAAGCCTAAACCTTGAAGGGCTTCATTCACCGCTTTGGGCGTCTCTTGCGCCCACACTTTAAATCCCGCAGCCAACCCAACGATGACAACCAACAATTTTTTCATAATAGTTCCTATTTTTAGTAATTCAGTGGCTAAGGCTTCAATTCGCCTCCGTCGGAAAAGAATTACACGCCACCTAATAACATGACCTTATACCGCCAACTTATCTTTCAAACCACTGCTTCTTTCAGTTTGTGCTTGCACACCTTGGCTCAATACTGTTGGTGACGTATACAGCTTCAACGTTTTTTTAGCTCGTGTTATACCGGTATAAATAAGCTCCCGAGACAACACTGCGCCCGCCTGAGTCGGCAATATCATCCACACATGTTCAAATTCACTACCTTGAGATTTGTGAATTGTCATTGCATACGCTGTCTCGTGTGGCGGCACTCGACTAGGGAGCACCGAACGCACCTCACCATCACTTTGCTCAAAATACACTTTAAGTCTGTCGGCTTCAGGGTCATACACACAAAGCCCGATATCACCGTTGAATAAACCCAATGTATGGTCGTTCTCGGTCACCATAATAGGTCGGCCGTGATACCAAAGATCATCGACATCCTTAGTGATGTATTTTTGATGACGCAGTTTGGCTTCAACACGTGTATTCAAGCCTGTCACACCAAACTCCCCTTCCCTTACTGCACAAAGCAGTTGGCTTTGATTAAAGCTAGTCATTGCTGACTTCACTATCGAAGCAACACCGAGTGTTTCTTGCCTCTCTGTTAATGGTTCCAGAGTGGGTTTAAACATAGATTTGAGAATCGTTAAGTAACTTTTATAAGCTTGCGCGACTTGCTCTATCAATTCATTGTGACGGGAAGCATCTAAAGGACACAATTCAATATCATCAAATTGATGCTGGAATACTTGGTTAACTCGACCAAGATCACCATTGTTAACGGCTTTTGCTAACTGTCCAATACCAGAACGTGCGTCAAATCGATAACTTTTCTGCAGCACACATAAATTGTCTGACAAACTGGGCAGTGCTTGCTGACGCTCGATAGACGAAAATCCCGTTAGCTGACTCAACGCTTTGGCAACTTTACTGCTTTTTGGCTGGTTCGAGAAAGAGCAGATATCCGCCAATACCGCACCGGCTTCTACGGAAGCGAGCTGGTCGCGATCTCCCAATAGAATCACTCGCGTATGTGGTGGCAAAGCTTGAACCAAGTGGTACATCAGTGTCAGATCAACCATCGAGGCTTCATCCACCACTAATACATCCAAATGTAGTGGATTAGATTGGTTGTGACGAAAAGCAACACGATTTGGAATCACCCCCAGCAACCGGTGAATGGTACTGGCTTCAGTCGGCAGTTGAGCTTTGATTTCAGGCGCGACCGCCAAAGAATCAATCGCAGAAGACATAGACTCAGTAAGGCGCGCCGCCGCCTTACCTGTAGGTGCCACTAACTTGATGGTAGGCTGCTCACCACAGAT
The DNA here is from genome assembly GCF_056159765.1 of Vibrio sp. ABH4_348. Classification (NCBI taxonomy): domain Bacteria; kingdom Pseudomonadati; phylum Pseudomonadota; class Gammaproteobacteria; order Vibrionales; family Vibrionaceae; genus Vibrio; species Vibrio sp. ABH4_348. The sequence goes on from NZ_JBSWVW010000001.1 coordinate 2,250,386, forward strand.
AGTCAGCTCGACCAACGCCGCCAGTAATTTACTTACTGTGGTCGTTTTGCCAGTTCCTGGCCCACCCGAGATCACGGTAAAAGATTGCAGCAGCGCCGTTGCCGCCGCCACTTTTTGCCAATTTAGGCAAAGAGCAAGCGGCACAATCACATCCAGTTTTTCTAGATCATACTCAGATTTGGCGGACGCAAAACACGCAACCACGGCTGACCAGTCTATGGCGTGCTCGTCTACCACATCGAGTTGGTCACAGAGCCATTGCTTGAACTTAGGGCCATCCAAAGAGAAATCCACTTGCAGTTTAAACTGTTGCCAGATCCGTCGGTACTGTCTTGCAAAGTGGCGTTGCAAACACGCCTTGCCGTCGCTAACCAACTTTGCCTCAGACGTGTTCACTAATGCTCGCTGTTTGATTTGTCGCGCAAGTTGAACTTCAAAGTGCCAATAGCGTTGCAAATACAGCCTTTGACCGTCAAATACCAAAGGGGAAGGGTCTTGGTTTAGCAAGGAACTGGATTCAAGGACTTGCTGCACTTTCGATATATCATCAAAAAGGCCGAGCAAGTAATCATAATCTTCAACGCCCCAAAACAGTTCGCCGACAACGGTTTTTACTCGTGTGAGTTCAAGACAGGTGTGTCCTTTTCCAGCCAGTGCACTGGTTATCGCCGCCAGTGCAATGACGGTTTCATCATTTTCAAAGTCGCTGATCAAAAGAGAAAACTGCTTATCTAGTCGACGGATTCGCTTTTGACTGCAAGCCTGGTCCAAAATTTTTTCGATTCGACTGTGCATTATCCCAAAAGCTCCATTTGTCCACTTTCGTCTTCTATTGCGGGTAACCCATCGATTAACCGATCTAATGCCATGACCAACTCTTGCTTTGGTTTGGTAGCAAACACCCCTTGCTGGCTCTCACCGTTCATTCCGCGTAAAAACGCGTAAAACACGCCGCCAAAATGGGTCTGGTATTGGTAATCAGGGATACGAGTTTTCAAAAATCGATGCAACGCCAAGGTGTAGATTTGATATTGCAGATCATATCGATGCTCTATCATGGCATTCGACAGCTTAGTTGTGTCGTAATCGGTAAGATCATTGCCCAAGTGATTGGATTTCCAATCCAGCACATAATATTTGCCTTGATGGACAAACACTAAGTCGATGAAGCCTTTTAGCATCCCCTGTACGGTTCGAAATTCTAACTCACCCGCCTGACTCGATAAGGCATCGTATTTATGAGTTACTTGATTCACATGCAGTGCTTCCAGAACTTGAATAGGCAGTAAAAACTCCATCTCCACCAAGAGTTCGTTAGGGCGCTTACCTTTTAAGCATAAGTTTTTACCGTCTAATGGTGTCGACAACACGGTATCCACTAAGGTTTGTAGTGTTGGCAGCCAAGACTCATCTATTTGAGCTTTGTCCATCAAGCTGACCAAAATCTCGGTATTGGCTTCACTGCTCCCAGACTCTTGATAGTGAACTTCTTCAAATACGCTGTGTAAAAACGTACCCGGTGTGGCACCGCGCGGGAAAGTAAAAATGTTTTGCTCGGGCTGCTGTTGCAACTCTTCCAGTTCGGATTCTGGTGCCGATTCAAGATCTAACCCCGGAACTTCAAACTCAACGTCCAAACCTTTGCCATGTGGAGATTGTTTTACTAGCGAGGAGTAACTGCTCATTCGCCAATTTGAATCAATGTCACCACGGAATTCGTTAGCTTCAATAGTTTCGTTTTGGTTCGTTTCAGGAACCCAAGCTTGCTCAGGTGGCAAAGGTAAGTCAGTGACGAGTATGTTGCTGCCTGCCGCTGACGTGGCAGACAATTTGTTGAGACCTTCGCCCAGTGCGCTCGCTTCGGCTTGCTCACCATTTTGGATCAAATAACCGATTGCAGATAAATGCGCTGCGGAAAATCCGGTTTTCCGTCGCGGTGATAATGGCGCGGCACCAATAAAACAGCCATAAACGGCTCGCGTTAATGCCACGTAAATTAGTCGTAGATCTTCGGCTAGTCGCTCATTGTCTGCTAACTGTATCGATTCTGGTTGCTGTTCAATATCTAGGTAAGTTTGCTTGGCATCGCTGTCAAAAAACTTCGCTTGATTGGCTTCTCGATAATTAAAGGCAAAGGGCAAATACACCAAGTCGTATTCTAATCCTTTGGATTTGTGAATAGTGATCACTTTGACCAGATCGCGCTCAGATTCAAGTCGTTGAATCGCTTCATCTGAATTTCCAGTCTCCGCTTGTAAAATGGCATCAGACAACCATCGGATTAATGCCGTGGGACTTTCTAATGTTTGACTGGCTTGCTGCAATAACTCCGACAAATGCAGAAAGTCGGTCATCCCTCGCTCACCGAAATGACTGCTCAATAAGGTTTGCGCTAATGAAAACTGGTTTAATAACAGCCTCAACATCGGCTGAACACCACGTTGCAGCCACGTCACTCTGAGTTGCTTAAACCGATTAACAATCGCATCCCATTCCGCTTCGTTTTCAAAAAAGTGAAACAGCTGATCGAGCGGATAATTAAATAGCGATGAGGCCATCGCAGCGCGAACTTTACTTTCATCTTCAGGGTGCATGACCGCAGGCATAATTCGCGTGAGTTCAGTGGCTACTTCACTTTGAAATACGCTATCACGATTAGATAGATACACGCTAGCAATGCCCTGCCTTGCCAGTTGTTCTTTGACTAATTTCGCTTCGCTGCCCGTTCTCACTAATACCGCAATATTGCTTGGTTTCACGCTGTGGGGTTTCGAATCTGCCACCAATTCGATTTCCCCCTGCTGTGACAACGCTAAGATTCGATGAATATGATTGGCACAGGCTTCCGCCATAGCAACTTGATATTGCGTTTTTGAGGTTAACTCTTGCTCTTCATCGAGCCAGAATTCCAACGCCGCTTGTCGCTGCCCATTTTGTTGCCAATAACTTTGCTCACCGTTAGGGCGAGCATTGACTGGATAAAAAGGAATATCGTCATCGTACATGAAGGGCGAACTGGCTTGCGAAAATACGTCGTTGACCGCGGACACCATGTCTGACGTTGAGCGCCAATTGGTAGACAAGGTGTAGTGAGCACTGACCTGATTACGGGCTTGAATGTAAGTGAAGATATCTGCACCGCGAAATCCGTAAATCGCTTGTTTCGGATCGCCAATCATAAACCAGCCACAATCTGGGTGCTGCAAATACACCTTTTGAAAAATTTGGTACTGAAGTGGATCGGTGTCTTGAAACTCATCTATCATCGCGACCGGATATTGCTCGCGAATTCGCTGCGCTAACGTCTCACCTTGTGGATTGTTTAGCGCCGTCGCCAAATGACCCAGTAAGTCATCAAAAGACAGCCAGTGTTGCCGCTGCTTGGCTTTGGCAAGCCGCTCTCGGCAATCTTTGATGGCACGCGCCAAAATAATGGGTTTGATGGAAGCTGGTCGCTCGGTCAACGATTCTATCGCAACAAATATCGGCAACTCTGGCGCTTGTCCTTTCGCGGTTTTCGCCAACAGTTCTGACTGACTGAACTTTTTGAGCTCATCTGGTACAGCCAAGCCTTCGGTTGGTTGTTCAGCCCAAGCACTGACTGCCGCTATCCATTTGGGAAGAGAGGTTTTGCTATAACTGCGCTTACTGACATCCGAGTTGGCAATACAGCTGGCGATGTCCTCAACATTGGCTAGCCATTGCTTCTTGAGCGCCGCCAGCGATTCTAAGTTGCTTTGATAGGCTTGAGTCAGCTCTTGATCTTGATAGTCGCCTAAAAACTGCGGCAGTGGCCCACTAAGAAAACCTGAAATTTCCTTTGCAAGTTCATAAGGGGTTGCCCAGTTATCACGAACTTGTTTAATTAGGGGCAAAGGGAGATGGTAGAACTGGCTACGCCAAAAGTCAGCTACAACCAGCTGCTTTAATTCGGTTTCATCCGTGACAAACTCATGTTGGAAACGACTGCCGGATTCAAAAGCATGTTGCGTTAGCATGCGTTGGCAGAATCCGTGAATGGTAAAGATCGACGCTTGATCCATTTGCCTCTCGGCTTGAAGCAGAAGCCGAGCCGCCAAGTCATGATCGTCGGTTTGTTGCAACAATGGTGCAATTACCGGATCGCTGCTCTCTCCTCGGCTAAACGCCAGTCGAGCACTGTGGATTCGCTGCCGAATTCTGTCTCTAAGCTCTGCGGTTGCTGCCTCGGTAAAGGTCACTACCAATATTTGCTCTACCGAAAGGGGGTTGGCGTGTTTAGTTTGATCGTCGCCATGTCCCAACAGTAAGCGTAAATACAAACCGGCGATGGTAAAGGTTTTACCGGTTCCGGCTGACGCTTCAATTAAGCGAGCACCGTGCAGTGGAAATGACAAGGTGTCCAGCTGCGACGGTGTGGAGAGTGAACTCATTTGAAACCTCATTTATTTCTAATTAGCCATGTCTCTACAAAGACACACCTAGGTAAAGCCAGATAACGGCAACGAAAAACAATAGCCGAGTAAAATAGTAAAGTGTGATCAACACTAAGGAGTTGAAATCTCATCGACTTTTAATCGCCGCAAGATCCTTGGTTGAGAGTTGAATCACGGATTTCCCCCGTCGTCACTCGTAGACTCTGCGCTACGAGGTAACCAACTCAACCCTATGTGGTCCCTCTGACCCTGTGGCCGATCAGACACACCCTACACACTATAATGATGACCTGACGGCCACCTCACCTTTCTTCTCTTTTGTAATCAACCAACGACATTCTCGCAACTTCCAGAAACTCCCTAGCATTTGCTAGTACTTGCTCTGCAAGAGTGTCTTCCCACTCCGGCCAAATCCTAGCAATGTAGATATCGTCTCCTTCCCCACCCACATTAAAACCAGGCTCAAAAGCACTTTTCATTCTACTTTGCATTTTCTCCAGATCTGGCTCAGTCCATTTGCCGCGTACAAAGTTGGCTTCAATCCCTGCTAGTGCAGTTCTCGGGAAATACGCCAGAGGCTTACGGTTACCCTCAAAAAACGACGTCACATAATCTTGTAATAACCGCTGAGCACTTTGAGGATCGCCCATGACTGGAAACGTTTTATGGACCACCGTGCTTTGGCCTTTTTTAGATTCAACAGCAAACAGATGGGTAACTTGACTCGCACCCATAGCTGCCAGAGATAAATGATCAATCCAAGCCGCCAACACATCTTGTGCGCGCAACTTGCTGGTTCTAATTCGAATCACACCACTTTGATAACGCTGAGTGATCCACCCTTGCAACCTTAGCGCTTTACCCCACGGTGTTACTATGGTTAAGCGCAATTCTTGGTCATCCAAGGGTTGATATACAAACGGCTGAATCGCGCCAACCAATTGCTCGATGAGCGATTGATTCTCTCGAAAATCCAAGTCACCAAATTCACCAAACGCCAGTTTTCCCTGTGCGCGCTGCGTTAAAGATAGTGAATCCAGCAATTGTTGATAGCTCTGCGATTCCGCTTCTGAACCGGACGTGTTTTGCTTTGAAGAAGGGTTCTCTAACAGGGTATCTAATAATTGAGAGTTTAGTTGATAGCGTTCTAAGCCACTTAGGCGGTATGGCTCTTCGTCCAGCAGTTGAACTTGGTCTTTATCAAACCGGACACCTAGACGTCGCTGGAAGAAGTATTCCACGGGCAGTCGCCAAAAACGTTGCAACTCTGCCAACTCAAGTGCTTGCAGCTCAAGCAGCGTTCCCCACTCAAGTTCAAAAGCAGAGTTTGTAGGTACGCTACTAAGGTTTCCATCTCCTAAAAAGTTAACCAAAGGCAACCATTCGTTCGCAAAGCTCGGACGAGCATTGACAAACGCAGCTCTGCTGTAGGGCGTCATGGTATGTTCAACACACAACTTGCTTAATAGGGATTTACCCGAGCTGTCACTATCCAACCTTTGTTCGTCTACCAAACAATAGTTCTGTTCACAGTACTCCATCAACTCAGAAACCAACACCGACGGAATGCGCTCACTATTATCTTGAATAGAGCGGCCAACATAACTGATGTACAAGCTTTGTTGCGCGGAAATCAAGGCTTCGAGGAACAGATACCTATCGTCGTCACGGCGCGATCGGTCGCCTTGCCGCTCTCGTCCAACCATTAAATCAAAACCATCTTTAGGGACGTGCCTTGGGTAAATTCCATCGTTCATGCCAAGCAAACAAACCTGTTTAAACGGAATTGACCGCATTGGCATCAAGGTACAGAAATTAACTTGTCCCGCTAAGAAGCGCTGGCTGATTCTGGAGTTGACCAATTTGTCTTGCAGGTATTCAACAAAAATGGAAGGCGCCAACGGCTCATTCCAATTGGCTTCTTTTAACTGCTGCTCAAGCGCGCTGGCGATTTCTAGCACTTGATTTAAGGCAACTTCTTCATCCAACTCGACGTGGAATAAATCGTCAACAATGCCACGTAGCAGTTCACGCCAATCTTGAATGCTTTGTGTTTTGTTCAATTGGCTGCGGTAAAACGCGATGTTGTCGATGTACTCTGCCAATTTTCCGGCGAGATCGGCTTGCAACCCTTGAACTTCGCTGTAGGGCGCGATGGCATCATCCCCCTCAAACACCAAACCTGCGCCTGGCTCCATGGCATAGCCGAGCAACATGCGTTTGATTCCGTATTGCCACGTATTGTAATGGCAGCTCGGCACTTCAAAGTCGCTCGCGGTGTCTTGATTCAGTCCCCAACGAATCCCCGCTTCTTCAACCCAGCGTTTAGCCAGCTGAAACTCATCTTGGCTGATCTCAAATTTGGCCAAAATTGCCGGCGTTTCCAACAGCTCCAATAATTCAGAAGCCAAACCGCGACTACTTGGTAAATTAAGCACTGTGAGCAAAGCTTGATAGACGGCGTGCTCAACATCAGCACTTCGGTCGGAGATTGAAAAAGGAATATAACGGCGGCCACTCGCGTTACCAAATACCGCTTGAATCGCCGGACTGTAAGCATTGATGTCCGCCACCATCACAATCACGTCTTTGGGCTTGAGCTCTGGATCGTCTTGAAAGCGATGTAACAAGTAATCATGCAGTACTTCTACTTCCCGCATAGGACTATGACAGGCATGAAAGGACAAACTGTCGTCCAGTTTATCCAAAGCAAATTTGTGGCTGCTGTCAGTGAGTTTGCTGTCATCTTGATGATGAGTAAGATTGAGAATATCCGATTGAATCGCCTGTAACAGAGTTTGCGGTTCAATGTCGACAAAAGCTTCGATTTCAGCCGCCTGCAACTGTGACATAAGATACAAGTTGTCACGGCCAAGTTTGCCAAGCGAGGCCAACAGCGGATTGCCCGTTTCTAGGGCGTGTAAGTCTGAATCGAGTGAACCCGCTGTCGTTGCATAGTCAGACTGTGTTTTTTTGTCTTGGCTTTCCAGTGAAGACAATCCTGTGTATATATTTTGCCAATCGATGCGCTGGCGATACTTGTTGGCCAGTTTGGCTAAATATTTCTGGTCGCGTATCTCTCCCCAGTAATACTGACATGGGTTGGTAAACATCAGATGCACGTCGATGAACTTGCCCAGCGCACACAAGGATTCCAAATATTTTTCCGGTAACGCGGCAATACCAAACACAAAAAGGCGCGGCGGTAAGCCAGCAATCGGCTCTTGTCGGTGTTTCAGTGTGTCGAGAAAATCGTCGTACAAATTGGCGCGATGGTACGGCGATTGTCCCAAGGCAACTGTGTGATGATACAGCGCACGCCATAAAATAGGTTGCCACGGCTGCTCTCCGGCCAGTTCTTTAACCTCAATCCCTGCCTCCCAAGAGGCAATCCACTCTGGGCGATAAACCAGGTAGCCATCAAACAGATCAGCAATTTTTCCACACAGCTGATAGAGCTTCGAACCGTCTTCATCTTCCGCGAGATACTGAGCTAAATCGGCAAATTCTTCTTGCGCTAACAAGCTTGGCAGCAGCGACATCAATTTCCATGTCATCGATTCCTTGTTAAACGCACTGCGTTGCGGAACATCGGTTAACACATGTGTGAACTGCTCCCAAATAAAGGTCGCAGGCAGGGGAAAGTTAATATTAGCGGCAACACCGAGTTCAGAGGCGAGTTCCATCTTCAACCACTGCGACATACCTGGGCTTTGTACCAAGATTTGTTCAGCTTGGAATGGATTGTCTAAAGGCTGCCGCTTGATTAACTCAACCAACAACGATTTCAGTACATCCACCTGATTTGAATGATAAATCGTGAACACCGATGTATTACCTATGGTTACGCGAAGTTAACCTTGAGACTACCACACCACCGACGCTAAAAAACCCGACAAGCATAGCGACGCAGATCAAACACACAATTTTTGCGCAGACCGCTTGCTCACTGCACACTCTCACTACCTCACTCTGGACTTCACCTAACACAAACTGTATAAACAACCAGTAATTATTTTTCATTTCAAGTTAGAGGATGAACCATGGCTGTTATCGTCAAGTACGTGGTAGAACGTAACGGAGAAGAGAAGATGACATTTACCTCAAAAGCAGAAGCAGATGCTTATGACAAAATGCTGGATATGGCAGATGAACTCTTCGAATTGTTAGGCAAAAGCGAACTGGTTGAAGACGAAGGCCACCGCGAAAACTTAGCCATGTTCCTTGCGCAAAATAAAGAAGAAGTCCTGTATGCGCTGGGCGCAAAACGCAAGCCAGCACCAAAGAAGCCTAAGGCAGTCAAAACAGACGCAGCGGAAGAAGCTGATTCTAACCAAGACGCCGCTTAATTCACTCTAAGAGTCCTTGGGTGATGGTGACGGTAGAAGTCTGCATCGACAATGCAGAATCGTTGACTGCAGCAGTCAAAGGCGGAGCATCGCGAATCGAGCTGTGCTCTGCTCTCGCCCTTGGAGGGCTAACGCCGAGTGCAGGGCAAATGCAGCAAACGGCTCACTACCTACGCGAGTATGAACAGCATTCTGGCCGTCAGATTGCTACTTACGCCATGATTCGCCCTCGAGCCGGTGACTTTGTCTTCGACCGATTTGATCTGCAATCCATGTTGGCCGATATTCAAACCGCCAAAAACGCGGGGTTACAAGGTGTTGTGATTGGTGCATTGAACCCTCATGCTCTCCTTGATAGCGCCATCGTCGAACCGCTTTGTAGCAAGGCCAAACAACTGGGACTTGGTGTCACCTTTCACCGAGCCATCGACTTGTGCCAAGAACCACTGCAAGCCATTGACCGCTTAATTGAACTGGGCGTAGAAAGGGTATTAACCTCTGGCCAAGCCGACCATGTGCTAAACGGACTGCCGACCATTAAAACCTGGCAGCAATTTTCTGGTGACGGCTTATCGGTTATGCCCGGCTGTGGTATCAATGCCGAAAACGTTGCTCAAGTTGTTTCCGCCACGCAATGTCATGAAGTCCATTTGTCGGGCAAGGTATTGAGGCCAAGTGCCATGCAATACCGCAACCAAAAGCCAAGCATGGGAAGTCATGACAACCAAGATGGCAGTGTCGAAGTCACCTGTATGCAGCGTATTCAGCAAGTGGTTGAAAACCTAAGAGCTTTCGATTAAATCTCGTTATAGGGTTTTCAGTTTGCCCTTCACGCTTCCAAACTCTTGTTTTCCTTTCTTTCATTGCGTTTTTTTCATCGCACTGACAATTACTCTCTCGCCATCTCGACTCTCATTAATCATCGTATTTGGCTTGTGATTGCCTACATGGCTCAATAATCTCAAATCGAGTTTTGCTTTTGCGCCATTTTTGTCGCTATCTTGAATTAACCCCACTTTTGAGCGACCTGTTATGGCTGACAAAAAACTGAGTAAAAAGACCTATCTATCTGAGTTGGAACATCTGCAAATTGAGCTGGTTAAACTGCAAGAGTGGGTCAAAGCCAATGGGTTAAAAGTAGTGGTTATCTTTGAAGGCAGAGATGCGGCAGGTAAAGGTGGTGTCATCAAACGCATTACAGAAAAACTAAACCCACGAGTCTGCCGCGTGGCCGCACTGCCTGCGCCCACCGAGAAAGAAAAAACGCAATGGTACTTCCAGCGTTATGTGGCTCACTTACCCAGCGCTGGAGAAATCGTTCTGTTTGACCGAAGCTGGTATAACCGAGCGGGTGTGGAAAAAGTGATGGGGTTTTGCACGGATGAAGAGTACGACGAGTTCTTGCGCTCTTGTCCTGAATTTGAGCGCATGCTGATTCGCTCTGGCATTGTGTTGCTCAAATATTGGTTTTCCGTGTCGGATGAGGAGCAAGAAAAGCGCTTTAAAGAGCGAATAAGCACGCCAATCAAACGCTGGAAATTCAGTCCCATGGACTTAGAATCAAGGGCCAAATGGGCCGAATATTCAGAAGCCAAAGATAAGATGTTTGCCTACACCGACACCAAACAAAGCCCGTGGTGGGTGGTACCGTCAGATAACAAAAAACGAGCCAGACTCAACTGCATTAGCCATTTGCTTGATCAGTTTGACTATCACGGATTCAATTACCCGCACATTGAATTGCCAGAGATTAACAAAGAAGGCTATTTGCGCGCCCCTATGGGAGAACAGACTTTTGTGCCGGACAAATACTAGAGAACCAACGCCAAAAATCGGAAACTAGAGAGCGAGAAACTTTTGTTATTGGCTAACGCAAAAAGTCATCGATGCTCTCTTTGCCTAAGTGGCGAACATCTTTACCTTTCACGAAGTAGATAATGTACTCACAGATATTCTGACAACGGTCTCCGACTCGTTCAATCGCACGAGCCGACCACATGACTTGCAACACGCTCGGGATGTTTTTCGCATCTTCCGTCATGTAGCCGATCAATTGACGAATAACTTCATCGTACTCGTCGTCCAACCTATCATCTAGCTGGTAAATTTCGGCGGCAGCTTCCACATCCATTCGTGCAAACGCGTCTAACACTTGATGCAGCATGGCAATGGCTTGTCGACACAAAGGCTCAAGTGCAACTCGAAACTGCTTCTCTTGTGGCGATTTGTTTTCCAGCACCACACGCGCCATCTTGGTGGCTACATCTCCGATCCGTTCCAAATCGGTAATGGTTTTGATGATCGCCATGATCAAACGCAGGTCTTTTGCCGTCGGTTGGCGTTTGGCGATGATGCGAGTACACGCCTCATCGATAGCCACTTCCATCGCATTCACTTTATGATCATCACTGACCACTTTTTTGGCCAAATCTAGGTCGTCTTTATGTAGCGCCTGCATGGCAAAAGACAATTGCTCTTCAACCAAACCACCCATAGTGAGTACATGGGTCCGAATCGATTCCAATTCGACGTTGAACTGACCAGATATATGACGTCCAAAATTCATGCTATTTGAAGGTTCCTATATAGAGAGTGGATTGCGACGAACTAACCATAACGACCGGTAATGTAGTCTTCGGTTTGTTTGGTTTTAGGTGACGTAAAGATCGAATCCGTATCCGAGTATTCAATCAGCTTACCCATGTGAATAAACGCGGTGTGGTCACTCACACGAGCGGCTTGTTGCATGTTATGAGTCACTAACACTACGCTGTAATCTTGTTTGAGTTCATGTATCAACTCTTCAATGGTTAGTGTTGAGATCGGATCTAGTGCCGAGGTGGGCTCATCCAACAACAACACTTCGGGTTCGATAGCGATCGCTCTGGCGATAACCAAGCGCTGTTGTTGGCCGCCAGACAATCCAAAGGCGTTTTCATGCAATCTGCCTTTCACTTCATCCCATAACGCAGCTGCTCGAAGTGATCGTTCAACCGCGTTATCCAATACTCGGCTAGACTTAATGCCTTGCAGTCGCAAACCGTACACCACGTTTTCGTAAATCGACTTGGGAAAAGGATTGGGGCGCTGAAACACCATGCCCACCCGTCTTCTTAGCGTTGCCACATCCACGTCGGCGTCATAGACATTTTGCCCGTGCAGAGAAACTTCACCGTGGATCTTACAACCGTCAACCAAGTCATTCATGCGGTTGATGCAACGTAACAAGGTTGACTTACCGCAACCAGAAGGCCCGATAAAGGCAGTGACTTTGCCTTTTGGAATACGCATGCTGATATCAAACAAAGCTTGGGTTTTCTGATAGAACAAGTTCAGCCCACGAATGTCTATCGCGGTCTGTTCGTCGGTCAGTTTTTTTACATCAAGTGGCGCGCGATACCCCAGCGCTTGATCCACAGAAAACATATCAGTCTTGTCCTAAAGTTCGGTATTTTTCACGTAAGTTGTTGCGAATACTAATCGCAGTTAGGTTTAAACCTATGATAACGGTAACCAAAAGCAAAGCGGTTGCATACACCAGAGGGCGAGCACTTTCTATATTTGCCGTTTGGAACCCAACATCATAGATGTGGAAGCCCAAATGCATAAACTTGCGTTCCAGGTGTAAAAACGGGAACTGGCCATCAATCGGTAAACTCGACGCCAACTTCACCGCCCCCACTAACATCAGTGGTGCAACCTCGCCCGCCGCTCGGGCAATCGCCAATATCAACCCAGTAATAATGGCTGGACTTGCCATAGGTAAAACAATTCGCCACAAGGTTTCAAACTGGGTCGCACCTAACGCCAGTGATCCGTGGCGAACCGAGTTGGGAATCCGCGATAACCCTTCTTCCGTTGATACGATTACCACAGGAAGAGTCAACACCGCCAAGGTCAGTGCTGACCACAGCAGGCCCGGAGTTCCAAACGTCGGAGCAGGCAGCTGTTCACGATAAAACAGTTCGTCAATCGAGCCACCAAGGGTGTAAACAAAAAAGCCCAAGCCAAACACGCCATAAACAATGGACGGCACGCCGGCTAAGTTAATGACCGCTACTCGAATCAGCCGCGTGAAAGCAGTGTCTTTGGCGTACTCATGCAAATAAATTGCGGCTATGACCCCAAGCGGCATCACTATCACTGACATGATCAGCACCAATAATACGGTGCCAAACATGGCCGGGAAAACGCCACCTTCCGAGTTAGACTCCCTTGGGTCATCACTCAAGAACTTCCAAGCTTGCTGCGCCCACTGCGCTATTTTCTCCAATGAGCCCATTTGGTTTGGATACCAAATGTCGATGATGTACTCGATAGGAATAGTGATTCGCTGACCATTCATGTCTTCGACGAGTAAAGCTTGCTCTTGCAGCAAGGCGCGCAGTTGATCGACCTCTAGCTCGGCTGCTGCCAGTTTTGTCTTTAGATCGGATAATTGCAGTCTAATAGTTTCTACATCAAGCTCAGTGAGATTGTCATTGAGTTCACGCCTGCGTTGCTCTAATCGCAGAGATTGAATGGCTTCGCTGTAACGATTAATTTTACTGCGAATAATGATGTCGATTTCATCGCGCAAGGTATTGGCAAGAAGTAGCCCGCTGTCACTGAATGAGCGAACGTCACCGGAAACCAACTCCCCTTCGATAACATAACCCACGGGGCGTCCGAAAAAATCGCCATCTTTGGTTCGTTCAATCACCGCCCACCCTTTTGGTGCAGCGCGTTTTGCGATATTGATGTCCAATATTGAAATGAAATCAGCGGGATAGATATCCCGATTGGCAACCTTTATGCTCAGTCGATTCACCACACCTTCGGCTTTATTTAGATCAGGGATGGCGATATCCATTTCACGCACGTGACTGATTGGAACCGACTCCGAGTCGTACAGTTGGCCGACTAGTACGTCACCATCAAACGTGGTCCATTGATACAGAGGCGCGGGCCAGAAGTACGCAAACCCTTTCCAGCCAATAACAAGCAGTAATGCCAATACAGAAAGCAGGCTGATACTGACCGCGCCGCCTGTTAGCCAAATCCAAGGTGTTCCCGATTTAAACCACTTCAACATCTGAGGGCTCCACAGGGTGAAGATAGAAAGGAAGTCAGTCTATAGCGCACGATAACGCTCCCTAAGTCTTTGTCTGACCCATTCTGCTACCGAGTTAACCGCAAACGTGAACATAAGAAGTAATAACGCACCGAGAAACAAAATACGATAATGCGAGCTGCCCACTTCAGACTCGGGCATCTCAACCGCAATCGTCGCCGACAAGGTACGCATACCTTCCAATATATTCCAGTCTATAAGTGGAGTATTCCCCGTTGCCATCAGCACAATCATGGTCTCGCCAACCGCGCGTCCCAAACCAATCATAATGGCAGAAAAAATACCTGGGCTGGCAGTGAGCAGCACAACATGAAGTAAGGTTTGCCATTGCGTTGCACCAAGCGCCAATGACCCGTCCGATAAATGTTTCGGCACTGAGAAGATCGCGTCTTCGGCGATTGTAAAAATGGTAGGAATCACCGCAAAGCCCATGGCAAAGCCAACCACCAGCGCGTTTCTTTGGTCGTAATCAATGCCCTGCTCGGCCAAAAACACACGAACGTCGCCGGCAAATAGCCAAGTTTCTATATTGCCGCTCTGCTCAATCGCCAGCCAAATTACGGCCAGAAACAGCGGCATCAACAAGATGGCATGCCAGCCATTGGGAAACGACTCGCGAATGGTTGCAGGCACACTATGCCAAGCGGCGCCCATCACTAAAGTAGAAATCGGCAGAATAATCAGCAAGGCCACAACTGCAGCTAGGTAGCTTTCCACAATTGGGGCAAACCACAAACCAGCTAAGAAGCCGATAATCACCGTGGGTAGCGCTTCCATCAATTCGATAGAGGGTTTCACCACACGACGCATTTTAGGTGTCATAAAGTAAGCCGTGTAAATAGCGCCCAGCACCGCTATTGGTATCGCAAACAACATGGCGTACATGGCTGCTTTGATCGTGCCAAAAGCAATTGGAACAATACTAAACTTGGGTTCGTATTCATCACTCGAAGATGTGGTTTGCCAAACAAATTCCGGCTCTGGATAACTTTCATACCAGACTTTTCGCCACAGCGAGGACCAAGAGACTTCAGGGTGCGCTTTATCCACTACGGCAATATCTAAGTGATCATCAAACAAGCTCAATACAAAGCGTTCGTTTCCTGACATGGCCACCAGCTTGGGTGATTGCGAGTAAGCGCGTTCAAACAAAACCAACTTTTCACTGGTGGTGTAATGACTTTGCACCGTTCCATTGGGATAAAAACTGTAAAACCCTTTTCTAAAGGTGTCCGGTAACAATAAAGTGAGTTCAGCAGGAAGCTTAAAGTCTCGAACTGCGGTCAATTGACGTCGTTCATTGGTTAACACGTCAAACCATTGAGACACTCTGCCATCGGTGTGGGCGACTAATAGCGAATGGGCCCCCGACAAAAACTGGACATCAATCGCCTGATGATTGGGGTTGTGCTGGCTGAGATCGACGACCTCACGCACAGTGAAGGTCTCACCTTGCTTGACCACCACAACCAATTCAGAGCCGCTGCGTAAATAAACGGTTTCGCCGTCAGGGGTAATCAGTATTTGATCCAGCTGATTAAATGGCGCCGCAAATTCAAATTGGGATTGCTCTAACTTTGACGTCTTCCAAACGATACGTACTTTGCCATCAGAATACTGCCCGGCTAACGTGGTGTTCTCATCGTGATGAGAAAAACCAAACTGAGACAAGCTGGCGTTTTCTTTCACTAAACTCGGGGTAATGTCATCATTGACGATATCAACTCGCGGCGTAAACACTCGGCCCGCTGTGTCATACACGCTGTTGAGTTTAGGACTGAAAATCGTGACATTGCCCATTGCGTCAGAAAACGCATACCACTCAGAGCTATTTGGCGTTTTTGCAAATAAATAAGGTTGATGTGGGGAGACGACTAGCTGTTGTAGAGCCGGTTGTTGAACCTGATCCAAAGACCAAAAATCGACTTGGCCCTGTTCGTTTATTAGATACACGTACTTGCCGTGATCATCGATACCACCAGACACCAAGTCACTCTGGGTTACTTGCAAGCTCGCTTGATTCGATTCGAATTTAGCGTCGGCAAAAAGCGGTAATACCATCCAGCCCAAGTAGACAAAAATCAAGACTAAAGCAGCAAGTACACCAACGCCACCCGCAGTCACCGCCATTTTAAATAAGCGATCCCACAGCAAGCGAGTGCGGTCTTTTTCTTTTAGTAAAATTTTTGCTTGGGCCATGAAAAAGTTAACTCTGTGATGCTGAGTAGATTTTGTACAAAAAATCGCTGTGCTTTATAAACTTATCGCAATCTTGTTATTGCTTCCAAACCTATAGCGTACAAAGGCCCGTTTGTGGTTAGCTTACTTTGCTGACAAATAGGTATTAATTTCCGTAGGCTATAATATTTCGGTAAGGTGACAATAATATTACAGTTGAGAATAAATCACTGAAACACATGTCATTATTGTTTGAAATAAAATTGTCATACTCGTTGCTTACCTTGCTAATACACAACGCAACTTCTCGCAAAAACGAACTGATCCAACGTTAATCAAACCTCTTGGCTAACAAGATCTTTTAAACGCTTTTTTTGTTGTATTCGCGGTTGGCAATGACAGGTAAAAAAATCCATGAGTGTGGAAAAGCTATACATTGAAAAAGAACTAAGCTGGCTTTCGTTTAACGAGCGTGTGCTGCAAGAAGCGGCGGACAAAAACGTCCCTCTGATTGAACGTATTCGCTTCTTGGGCATTTTTTCTAATAACCTCGATGAGTTTTACAAAGTTCGTTTTGCTGACGTCAAGCGTCGCATTTTGATCAACCAAGAGCGCGGTGGTAATGACGCTCCTAAGCATTTATTGACCAAGATGCAATCCAAAGCGTTAAAGCTCAACGACAAGTTTGATGAACTATACGGAGAGCTGATTCGCGAAATGGCTCGCCGTCGCATTTTTCTCGTCAACGAAACTCAGCTCTCCGACACTCAACAAAAGTGGATCCGCAAATATTTCCGCAATGAAGTGCTGCCTCACATTACCCCGTTATTGATGCGTGATGACATTGATGTACTCGAATTCCTCAAAGATGAGTATGCCTACATCGCGGTGGATATGAGAAATGCAGAACAATCTCAGTACGCGTTAGTGGAAATCCCCACTGACCATTTGCCTCGCTTTGTCATGGTGCCAGAGCAGAAAGGTAAGCGGCGCAAAACCATCATCTTATTGGATAACATTATCCGTTATTGTTTAGACGACCTGTTTCGCGGCTTCTTTGAATACGAGGAGTTGTATGGCTACGCGATGAAAATGACGCGCGACGCCGAATACGATTTGAGTCATGAGGTTGAGCACAGCCTACTTGAGCAAATGTCGGAAGGATTAAGCCAACGATTAACCGCTATGCCGGTGCGCTTTGTGTACGAGCGAGACATGCCACAAGAAATGCTGTCCTACCTATGTGACAAGCTGAAGATTTCTAACTTTGACAGTCTGATTCCCGGCGCTCGCTACCACAATTTCAAAGATTTTATTTCGTTTCCAAACGTCGGCCGTGAGTATCTGGAAAACAAACCTTTGCCTCCAATTCGCTGTGCCGATTTTGATGGTTTCGCCAACCAATTCGATGCCATTCGCGCGCAAGACATTTTGCTTTACTACCCTTACCACACCTTCGAACACATTACCGAATGGGTAAGACAAGCCTCGTTCGATCCGAAAGTACTGTCGATTAAAATCAATGTCTACCGCGTTGCCAAAGACTCGCGCTTAATGAACTCGCTGATCGATGCAGTTCACAACGGCAAAAACGTCACTGTGGTGGTTGAGCTGCAAGCCAGATTTGATGAAGAAGCGAATATTGAGTGGTCGAAAATTCTAACTGAAGCTGGCGTTCACGTGGTCTTTGGCGCGCCGGGCTTAAAAATCCACTCCAAACTCTTGCTGATCAGCCGCCGTGAGGGTGAAGAAATTGTTCGCTACGCTCATATTGGTACTGGTAATTTTCACGAGAAAACCGCAAGGATCTACACCGACTTTTCACTGTTAACCGCTGACCCGGATATTACCAATGAAGTGCGCAATGTGTTTGTTTACATACAAACGCCGTATCGCCCGGTTAAGTTTAATCATTTGATTGTTTCACCGAGAAACTCGCGCCAACAAATCTACCGACTGATCGACAATGAGATCGCGTTTGCCAAACAAGGCAAAAAAGCCCAGCTAACCGTTAAGGTAAACAACTTAGTCGACAAAGGCTTGATCAACAAACTTTACGGCGCGAGCAACGCGGGGGTTGAGATAAAAATGATCATCCGCGGCATGTGCTCATTGGTTCCAGGGATCGAAGGCATCAGTGATAACATCAAAATCATCAGTATTGTTGACCGTTTTCTCGAACACCCGCGGGTATTCATTGGCCACAATGATGGCGACCCACAAGTTTACATCTCGTCCGCTGACTGGATGACGCGAAATATTGACCATCGCATTGAAGTTGGTGCTCCAGTGCGTGACCCACGTCTGAAACAACGAATTATTGATATCATTAACATTCACTTTACCGATACAGTTAAAGCTCGATGGATAGACAAAGAAATGAGTAATACCTATGTGGCGCGTGGTAATCGCAAGAAAGTTCGCTCACAAATTGCCATTTATGACTATCTTAAAAATGTAGAAAAACAATCGAGAAAACATAAAGACGGTCTCAGTGAATGAATTAACAAATAGCCGCGACATCGCGGCCATTGATTTGGGCTCCAACAGCTTTCACATGGTGACAGCCAAAGTCGTTGGGGCAAACTTACAATTAGTCAGTCGCCACAAACAACGAGTCCGAATGGCAGAAGGGCTCGATGAACAAAAAAATTTAGACCATGAATCGATGAATCGCGGTTTAGAGTGTTTATCTATGTTTGCCGAGCGTCTGCAAGGCTATGACCCGGACGATGTCGCCGTCGTTGCCACTCATACCCTTCGTCAAGCCAGCAACGCTCATCTGTTTTTGCAGCGCGCCCGCGACGTTTTCCCTTTTCCAATTGAAATCATTCCCGGAGTAGAAGAAGCGCGCCTGATTTATCTGGGGGTTGCTCATACCCAACCAGAAACCAAATCGACTCTAGTAATTGATATCGGTGGCGGCAGCACGGAAATCGTGATTGGCACTGGCTTTGAAGTCAATCTTGCCAACAGCAAACAGATGGGCTGTGTCAGCTACATCAAGCGTTACTTCCCCAATGGCAAACTCAGCAAGAAAAACTTCGCCAAAGCTTCCCTGGCCGCAGAGCAAAAACTGGAGCCCATGATCCACCGCTATAAAAAAATGGGCTGGAATAAGGTTTATGGCTCGTCCGGTACCATCAAAGCGATTCGTGAAGTTCTAATTGGCTTAGGCTTTGAAGACGGCATCATCACTTTGAAACGCCTGCAGACGTTGATCGATACGCTTCATCAGTGGCAGTTTATTGAAGACATCGATTTGGTCGGTTTGACGGAAGAGAGAAAACCAGTATTTCCCGCAGGAGTCGCGATTTTAGAAGCAATCGTTAAAGACTTGGGAATCGATGAGGTCCATTTTTCGGAAGGCGCTTTACGCGAAGGCGTTCTTTATGAAATGGAAGATCGACTACAGCGCACTGACATTCGCATGCGCACCACTGAGGCACTGGCCGCCAAACATCTGGTAGACCTCGACCATGCACAGCGAATCAAGAAACAAGCTAAAGACTTCTTTCTACAAGTTCATCAGCAACTGGGCATAAAAAAAAGCGGTCAATTGTTCGATTTATTGCAATGGTCGGCGCTACTGCACGAGGTTGGGCTAAGCATTAGTCTGCAAGCCTTTCATCGCCATTCCGCCTATATCTTGCAACATACCAATATGCCCGGCTTCAATCGCGAGCAACAAAATGTATTGGCAACCTTAGTAAGATTTCAGCGCAAAGCACTCAAATTGAAAGAGATGAATGAACTGACGCTGTTTAAGAAAAAACACATTCTCTCGCTGATTAAGATTTTGAGACTAGCCATTGTCGTCAACGGACAACGCAGCGATAACCCACTGCCCAAGTTTTTCCTCAAAATCGATGACCACGACGTCTGGCATTTGTCGTGTGAACAGGATGACTGGTTGGAGAACAACTTGCTGCTCGATGCGGATTTGCAAACCGAGCAAGAGTATTGGAATAACGCCGATTGGTCACTGAGTTTCAATTAGCCCTATTTGCCCTATTTGCCCTAGTCAGCTTCTCGGTCTAAGCCAACCTTTGCTAACTCTTGACGGGCAAATTCGGTAGAGATGGGTACATACCCATCTTTCTCGACCAACTCTTGCCCCTCGCGGGAATAGATAAAGCGAATGAACTCTGATTGAATCAACGATAGGGGTTGGTTTGGGTGTTTGTTTATATACACATACAGGTAGCGAGAAAGTGGGTACTCACCACTGAGTATGTTTTTGTAGGAAGGCGAGATGTAATTTTGGCTTTGTGCTGGGGCAATCGGCAATAGCTTGACCCCGGTAACACTATAGCCAACGCCTGAATAACCAATACTGTTGATTGATGAAGCCACCGATTGAACCACAGATGCAGAGCCCGGTTGCTCGTTCACATTGTTCTTAAAGTCACCGCCACACAGTGCATTGCCTTTGAAATAACCGTAAGTTCCAGATACGGAATTACGACCAAACAATTGGATTTTTCGCTGTGCCCAATGAAATTCCAAGCCTAGTTGAGACCATGTATTGACCGGCCTTACTGCGCCACAGCGCAATGTGGTGGAAAAAATCCCATCCAGTTGATAAAAATTTAGCCCTTCAATCGGGTTGTCTTGGTGAACAAAAATCCCAATTGCGTCAATGGCTACTCGCAATGCAGTAGGTCGATAACCGTGTTCATACTCAAAGGCTTCTAACTCTCGGTTGCGCATCGGCCGACTCATAGGGCCAAAATGTGCGGTTCCCTCGGTTAAAGCTGGTGGTGCAGTGGCCGAACCAGACGCCTGAACTTGCCCTTTAACACCTGGGTAGCGGCGCTGAAACTCTTCCACCCACAAGGTCACCATGCCTGCCAATGTATCTGAGCCCACACTAGTGAGCGTGCCCGATAAACCGCTGACTTTTTGGTAATCGGGAAGTATTTGATGATCTTCTGGGTGAGCCAAACTGGTGGGTGAAACCAGCACTAGACTCAACGCCAGTAAACTTCGTTTGACCTTAAGAACAAGTATTTTACTTCCCAATCCCATTATCCAATCAAGCCCCTACAACCAATCGATGAGGGAGGGCAAAGGAGAACTGACTTCCTACTCCAACTTCACTGTGGATTTCTAAGTGCGAGTCATGGTGCGTCAAAGCGTGCTTAACAATCGCTAGGCCGAGTCCTGAACCACCGGTATCGCGAGAGCGCGCTTTATCAACTCGGTAAAAACGTTCGGTCAAACGATGCAAGTGCTGAGGTTCAATCCCTTCTCCACTATCTTGAACCACAAGTGTTGCCCCTTGTAGGTCTCGATACCACTTCACATCGATCTTGGCGCCAGCTGGTGTGTATTTCACCGCGTTGTAAACCAAATTAGAAATCGCACTGCGCAACTGATCTTCATCACCCAATACTTTCAGCGACTGGTCTACATCAAACGATAACACGTGTCCTTGGTCGCCACTTAAGCTCGCCGCTTCTTTTTCCAGCACATCGAGCATATCCGGTACATTGACCACTTGATCGGGGTTGTGCATTGGCGCCGCTTCTATCTTGGACAGTGTCAGTAACTGATTGACTAAACTGTTCATGCGGTTTAACTGCTCAGTCATTACCCCATGTGCTTTAGTCCACATTGGGCCAACCACCATCTCAGGATCTTGCGTCATTTCAAGATAGCCTTGTAGCACCGTCATCGGTGTTCTCAGCTCGTGAGACACATTGGCAAAAAAGTTGCGGCGCATGCCTTCCAACTGTTTTACCTGACTCACGTCGCGTACTACCATCAAATGCTCACCTTCGGTGTAAGGCACGATACGAAGCTCTAGTAGCCGTTCAATGTTAAGGGGAGAACGCATTTCCAAAGGCTCAGAAAAGTCGTTTTTGCTGAGGTATTTAATAAAGTCGGGAGTGCGAATGAGGTTAGAAATCGGCTGACCGGCATCGTCAGGCCAGCGAAACCCTAGAATGTTTTGCGCCAGCTTGTTGCACCAAACGATGTTACCTTCACTGCGAAACACCACGACCGCATCTGGCAAGGATTCTGCACCATTTCTAAATCGGCGAATCAAGTTGGTTAACTCTTTGCGCTTGCGTCGATGACGCTGCTGCATTCGGTAAATACCGTTAAACAGGTGTTCCCAATTGCCCGAACCAGAAGGAGGGGTAAGGCGTTTGTCATCCCAGAGCCAGTTCGCCAAGCGAACTTGATTATTGAGGTGCCACAGCAGCTGAATCACAGTCGCCGCCAAAAGCAGCCACGACATATGACCAAACAGCCAACCTAAAATGACCCAAGGGGTGTAAAAAAAAGCCAGCTCCCAAGCCAGCCTTTTCCACGATAACTTTTCTACCACTTACCTCTCCATTACAGGTAGTCGCGTGAGTATCAGGCTTTGGTTGAAAAGCGATACCCAGCGCCGCGAACCGTCTGGACTAATTTGTCATGTCCCGCACCTTCTAGTGCTTTGCGCAAACGTCTAATGTGAACGTCAACGGTGCGATCTTCCACATAAACATTGGTGCCCCAAACATTGTTTAACAATTGCTCACGGCTGTATACGCGCTCTTGGTGCGTCATAAAGAAGTGCAGCATTTTAAACTCTGTAGGACCCATGTCTAGCGCTTCATCGTTTACCGTGACGCGGTGAGAAACTGGATCGAGACGTAGACCTTGTACGTCAATCACATCTTCCAATGCTGTTGGCGTAACACGACGAATCACGGCTTTTAAACGAGCGACTAACTCTTTAGGTGAAAACGGCTTAGTGATGTAGTCGTCCGCGCCCACTTCAAGTCCGCGAACCTTATCTTCTTCTTCACCACGCGCCGTCAACATCACGACTGGAATGTTACGAGTCAGCTCTTCGCGTTTCATGTGTTTGATAAAATTAATGCCACTACCACCCGGCAACATCCAATCCAATAACACTAGATCAGGAAAAGGTTCAGCCAATTTGTGAACCGCGGTGTCGTAATCTTCCGCTTCGACCGCTTGATAACCTTTTTGCTCAAGAACAAAACAAAGCATCTCGCGAATCGGCGCTTCATCTTCAACAACCAAAATCCTTCTCGACATAATTGAAACCTTTAATTGGGTTGATAATTCTGAGCGTCAATACGGGTTTCACTCAGAGTTAAGTGTTTGCAACTATGAGCATTATTACCAGCAATTATGACACTTTTGTGACCTCTGAAAACAAATTTTCATAGAACTGTCGCCTAAAGTACAAGGATTTGGGCTAAGGCATGTTGACCTTATGTTTTTGGAAAAGCGCTGAGACAAAACAGGTGAAATTGCCTATTATAGCCAGCCGTTTAATGGCTAGAGACATACTATGTGGTTTAAAAATGCGCTGGTTTACCGATTCAATCGCGACATTTCTTTCAATGCAGATGAGTTAGAAAAACAACTGCAAGAATTTCGTTTCACGCCATGTGGCAGCCAAGACAAACAAAAATTTGGTTGGGTATCGGCGCTGGGTCAACACGGCGATATGCTTACCCATGTTTCTGAAGGTCGCTTGCTGATTAAAGCGCGCAAAGAAGAAAAAATGCTACCTGCTTCTGTCATCAAAGATTCATTAAATGAAAAGATCAATGCACTGGAAGCACAAGAAGGTCGTCCTCTTAAGAAAAAAGAAAAAGACAACCTAAAAGCTGACATTGTGATGGATCTTCTGCCAAGAGCATTCAGTCGAAGTGCTCACATCCCGGTCATTATTCTCCCCAAAGAACAGTTGATTATTGTCGATACTGGAAGCTACAAAAAAGCCGAAGAAGTGCTAGCGTTACTGAGAAAATCTATGGGTAGCTTGCCTGTAGTACCGGCTATTCCTGAGCAAGCCATCGAAACCAACCTAACTCAATGGGTGGTAAATGGCGATGCGCCGACTGGTTTTTCTTTGTTAGAAGAAGCAGAACTTCGTTCAGTCCAAGAAGATGGCGGCATTGTCAAAGTTAAAAACCAAGAACTCACCAGCGACGAAATTCGCCAGCATATTGATGCTAACAAAGTGGTAACTAAACTCGCGCTAGATTGGTCTGGCAAACTAGAATTTGTGTTAGCGGATGATGCTTCTATCAAACGCCTCAAGTTTAGTGACGACCTTCGTGATGAAAATGAAGATATCCCTCGTGAAGATCAAGCTGCTCGCTTAGACGCAGACTTTTCTTTGCTGTGTGGGGAGTTATCCATCTTCTTGCCTCAGCTTTATCAAGCTCTCGGTGGACTACCAGAGTCTAACTCAGCGACATCATAATCTAGCTCAAGAATCTGTTAACAGCCCACCTTGGTGGGCTGTTTTTTTGTGATATACCCAATCCCCTTTCCCTAATTGTGGTTTTCACGTAAAATTCGCCACCCGAATTCCACTAGGTGGAATGACCCTGACTTGAAATCAGACTGAAAAAGAGATTTAACATGAGCAATGACACACCTTTTGTACCGGAGCTATTGTCACCGGCGGGTAGCTTAAAAAACATGCGTTACGCTTTTGCCTACGGTGCCGATGCAGTATATGCCGGTCAGCCTAGATACAGCCTACGTGTTCGCAACAATGAGTTTAACCACGAGAACTTAAAAATCGGTATTGATGAAGCCCACGCTCAAGGCAAAAAGTTCTATGTGGTGTGTAACATTCAACCGCATAACTCAAAACTCAAAACCTTTATCCGCGATTTAAAACCCGTGATTGATATGGGCCCAGACGCGCTAATTATGTCTGATCCAGGTCTCATCATGATGGTACGCGAAGCTTTTCCTGACATGGCTATTCACCTTTCGGTACAGGCCAATGCGGTAAACTGGGCGACGGTTAAGTTCTGGGCGTCACAAGGTGTCGAACGTGTCATTGTTTCTCGTGAATTGTCACTAGAAGAAATCGAAGAAATTCGTAAACAGTGCCCTGAAACGGAACTGGAAGTCTTTGTTCACGGTGCACTATGTATGGCCTACTCGGGACGCTGTTTGTTGTCTGGCTACATGAACAAACGCGATCCTAACCAAGGCACCTGTACCAATGCGTGTCGTTGGGAATACAAGGTCGAGCAAGGAAAAGAAGATGCAACAACGGGTCAAATTGTTGAGCAGTTTGATCCAACATCTCAGCAAGCTCAAGCCATTGAAGTTCAAGAGGAACGTCCGGAAACCACCATTGGTGCCGGTAAGCCAACGGACGAAGTTGTGTTGTTATCTGAAAGCCATAAGCCAGAAGAGAAAATGGCCGCATTCGAAGATGAACACGGCACTTACATCATGAACTCTAAGGACTTACGTGCCATTCAACACGTTGATCGCCTGACTAAGATGGGTGTTCATTCACTTAAGATTGAGGGCCGTACTAAGTCTTTCTACTACTGTGCTCGTACCGCTCAGGTTTATCGCAAAGCCATCGATGATGCCGTTGCTGGCAAGCCGTTTGATGAGACTCTGATGTCGACTCTAGAGAGCTTGGCACACCGTGGCTATACCGAAGGTTTCTTGCGTCGCCATACTCATGACAGTTATCAAAACTACGACTACGGCTACTCTGTATCGAACTCTCAGCAATTTGTTGGCGAGTTTACCGGTAAACGCCGTGGTGAATTGGTAGAAGTTGAAGTGAAAAACAAGTTCTGCGTGGGTGATACGCTTGAGCTGATGACACCAAAAGGCAACGTGATCTTTAAACTGGAGCAAATGGAAAACCGAAAATCCCAAGTGATTGACGATGCCAAAGGCAACGGCCACTTCGTGTTTATCCCTGTCCCAGAAGATCTCGATCTTAACTTTGCACTGCTTATGCGCAACCTTCCTGAAGGTCGCGATACAAGAAACCCAACGGCAAAAAGTGCTTAAGACTAAGCTAATTATTAGTGAAAACTAGATAAGCGGCTCGCGTTAAGTGAAGGGAGAAAATCCCTTCACTTGTTCTCTTTGTCGCCAAGATTTGGGCCGCCGCTGAGAATATGGTAAATTCTCGACCTTAGATTTTAGTGTGCTCGAATGGATCGCGAGTACCCTGTGCGTTACAAGATTGAGTACCACTATGGCTTTAATAATCACTGATTCCTGCATCAACTGTGACATGTGTGATCCCGAGTGTCCAAATGGCGCTATCACAATGGGCGATGAAATCTACGAGATCGATCCTCTGCTGTGTACCGAATGCAAAGGCCACTACGAAAAACCAACCTGTCAGTCGGTGTGCCCAATTACCAAGTGTATTATTGTCGACCCCGACAATGTTGAAACGGAAGAGCAATTACTAGAAAAGTTTGTGGTTATTCAAGGTCTAGCTTAGTCATTCGAGACTGTGTTGCTCAAAGGTTAGCTTAAGAGTCACTCATCATCTTCTGACAAATTTCAGGTGGAATCTTAGGTTTTCGTTTTTTGGCCACCTTAGTACTTGGTTTGTCGATGCTCTTAGGCTGAGGACGCCAACTTAACAACTCTTGCCCACAGCCATCACCCTCTGGTGGCATTGCTTGATTTTGACAAGACACACTGCCTTCTGGGCACGATAATCTGACGTGCATGTGGTAGTGATGCCCCCACCAAGGCCTAACCTTTCGTAACCAATCTCTTTCTTGTTGTTCAGCTTGGCATAGCTTTTCTTTGATGACAGGGTGAACAAATATTCTGGCGACTCGCTTGTCTAATGCCGCCGTTTTCACCAAGTCCATATGCTGCTCTTGCCACAAGTTTTTTTTCAATTTGTAGGCTTTCAAGTCAACCAAACTGATCGGCTCCGGTTTACTCAATTCGGAATCAGACAACCTGCCCTGTTCTAATCGAAGCCAAATATCGACATCGAGTCCGGTTTGATGACTGGAATGACCGGACGAAAATCGCCCGCCTTGTGGTAGCGAAATATCACCAATCAGAATCTGAATCCCCTGACTTTCAAAAACACCTTGTGCCAACTGCTCTACAAAACTGATGGTTTCTGGATGACCGTAGTAACGAGCTCGTTGAGGCCGCAGAATTTGATAACCAACACCGATTTCTGGCAAGGCCTTAGCACCCTGTAAACAGCCATTGGCATAACTCCCCACAGAACTAGGAGAAGCATTCCACGGGTGTGAAACTTGCTCCCAATGGGTAGAAGCAGATGTCGAAAATGAAAAGAGTGATACAACAGAAGAGACGATTAGCTTTTGGGAAAATCCAGTCCAAAGGTGTAATAGCGCTTTAAAACTAGGTGATTGTTTGAATTGAGTATACAGACGATCAAAGAATTGCACATTAGCCTCCCTAGTGAATCATGTTCACTAGGGATAAATGACCCGGCAATTAACCGTAGTGATTGGCATTATCGTAGTACTGATTGGGCTTAAGTGCGGTAAAGATGACTGCCACATCCACATTTTCACCAACCAGATCACGAACTTGTTTAGTAATTTCTTGTGCGCACGCATCTTGTGCTTCTTGGCCACGCTCAAACCACAGTACTTCAACAAACGGGTACGCGCTATCCACTTCCCCTTCACTAAAAAAGGTCGTGTAGATGTATTCAAAGGTGAAATCCTCGCGAGGACAATCCATTAATGGTTGTAGTTCATCGGTAATGGTTTTGGACAGGGCTTGGACCGTTTGCGGTTCGACTGCTCGAAATCGTAGGTGTGGCATTGTTACTTCCTTTTGTTTTTTTATATTGCTCAACAGCAGTATACGCCTATCTCCATGTTCGACAAATACACTTGATTCCACAGAAATGGATGTATAAAAAAACCGCTGAACAAACAGCGGTTTTTGAAAGTTATACCGAAATGGCTTTCTAAGGCATTTCGTCGAACTCAGCACCTTCTTTTTCTACTTCAGGTGGCATTAGATGTTCTTTAGTAATACCCAGTTTCAACGCAAGGTTTGATGCCACGTAGATAGACGAGTACGTACCAACCGTAATACCCAATAGCAGAGCGGTAGCAAAACCGTGAATCATGGCACCGCCTTGGGTAAACAAGGCAATGACTACGAACATTGTGGTACCTGAGGTAATCAAGGTACGGCTCAAGGTTTGAGTCACAGAGCTGTTGATGACCTCTGTTGGTTCACCTTTGCGCATCTTGCGGAAGTTCTCACGAATACGGTCAAATACAACGATGGTATCGTTCAATGAGTAACCAACAACCGTCAGCAATGCCGCAACAATGGTCAGGTCCACTTCAATTTGCAGTAGTGAGAATATGCCAAGTGTAATAATGACATCGTGAGCCAGTGCTAATACCGCACCGGCCGCGAGACGCCACTGGAATCGCATCGATACGTAAAGCAAGATACAGATCAAGGAAACTAGGATTGCCAAGCCACCTGCTTCTGTCAGCTCATCACCAACATTGGGACCCACAAACTCGATACGACGCATTTCAACGTTTTCACCCGTACCAGAGCGAATCGCGTCCAAGATCTGGTTACCCAAAGTTTCGCCAGCAACACCTTCACGAGGTTGCAGACGAACCAGTACATCACGCGCCGTACCAAAGTTTTGAACTGTCGCGTCGCCAAATCCTGTTGCCTCTAGCGAGCTTCGGATTTTCTCCAAATCAGCGGGCTGCTCAAAACCGACTTCAATCAGGGTACCACCGGTAAAATCCAGTCCCCAGTTAAGCCATTTCGTGGATAAGGTAAAAATCGATGCACCAATCATCAAAGCCGACAATACAATCGCCAGCTTCGACCAGCGCATAAAATCGATAGTATTGGTTGTTCTTAAAATCTGAAACATAACTCTTCCAATTCTATATCGACAGCTTGCTCAATCGCTTACCACCGTACATCAGGTTCACGATACAACGTGTACCAATAATAGCGGTAAACATAGAGGTCAAAATACCAATCGACAGCGTAACTGCGAAACCTTTGATAGCACCAGTACCAACGGCGAATAGAATGATCGCCGTAATCAAGGTAGTGATGTTCGCATCTGCAATGGTGCTAAATGCGTTAGCGTAACCTTGGTGAATGGCTTGTTGAGGGTTTCGTCCCTCGCGCAGTTCTTCACGAATACGTTCAAATATCAGAACGTTGGCGTCGACTGCCATACCTACCGTCAATACGATACCCGCAATACCAGGTAGGGTCATGGTTGCTCCTGGAATCATCGACATAACACCAATGATCAACACTAGGTTTACTGCCAATGCCACATTCGCAATCACACCAAAGCTGCGGTAGTAAATCAAAGTAAACAGCATCACCATTACCATACCCCAGATACAGGCTTGTACACCCATACTGATGTTTTGTGCACCCATAGATGGGCCAATGGTACGTTCTTCAACAATCGAGATTGGCGCAATCAACGCACCTGCACGAAGCAGTAGCGCAAGGTTATGAGCTTCGGCTGTAGAGTCAATTCCGGTAATACGGAACGAAGAACCCAATGCAGTTTGAATCGTCGCTTGGTTAATCACTTCTTCGTGTTTGTCGAGGATGACTCGACCTTCGTCGTTACGCTTACCGCTGTCTTTGTACTCAGCAAATACCGTGGCCATCAATTTGCCAACGTTGTTCTTAGAGAACGCTGACATCTTATTGCCGCCTTCGCTATCTAGGCTGATATTTACTTGCGGACGACCGTACTCATCGACACTTGAGCTCGCATCAGTGATGCTCGAGCCCGATAGAATCACGCGCTTTTTAAGCACAACTGGACGACCATCACGGTCAAGCTTAACTTCGCTACCAGCTGGCACACGGCCTTGCGCTGCCGCAGCGATATCTGCACGCTCGTCAACTTCACGGAATTCTAGTGTCGCAGTTGCACCAAGGATTTCCTTAGCACGAGCGGTATCTTGAACACCTGGAAGTTGCACAACAATACGAGAGGCACCTTGACGCTGCACTAGAGGCTCGGCAACACCAAGTTCATTTACACGGTTACGCAAAATGGTAATGTTTTGTTCAACCGCGTAATTGCGAATTTCTTGAATACGTTGTTCAGTAAAGGTGGCAACGAGAGAAAAATTACCATTGCGCTCTGAATCAACAAAAATCATGTCAGGGTGTTTTTCTTCAAGCAGCTGTTTTGCCTGAGCAAGCTGCTCTGCATTACGCAAAACCACTTCCACTCCTCCAGCATCAGCTGGACGGATAGAACGGTAACGAATTCGTTCTTCGCGCAATTCGCTGCGGAACGCTTCTTCTTGCTGACCAACCAATTTTTCCATTGCTGCGTCCATATCCACTTCCATCAAGAAGTGAACACCACCGCGCAAATCCAAGCCAAGTTTCATTGGCGCTGCACCTATACTATCCAACCAGTTAGGTGTAGCAGGTGCCAGGTTGAGGGCAACAACAACGTCTCGACCAAGCGATTCTAACAGTACGTCACGCGCGTTAATCTGCGTGTCGGTGTCGTTGAATCGAACTAGGATTGAACCTTCTTCGAGAGCAATTGATTTTTGAGACAACCCTTTTTGATTTAGGGTTTGAGTGACAGTATCCAGCGTTGCCAAATCAACAGAGGCGCCACGCGCCCCTGTAATTTGAATAGCTGGATCTTCACCGTATAGATTTGGAATTGCGTATAACGCTGCAACTGCGATGGTTAACACCACCATCAGGTACTTCCACAAAGGATAACGGTTTAGCACAGCAAACATCCTTAAGCCGTTCTTATAGAGACTTCAGCGTACCTTTTGGCAATACAGCTGAAACAAAGTCTTTCTTGATCACAACTTCGTTGTTCAAGTTCAGTTCAATCGAGATGTAGTCATTGTCTTCAGAGATTTTTGTGATTTTGCCAACAAGACCACCACCAGTGAGTACTTCATCCCCTTTTGACATCGACGCCATTAGATTCTTATGCTCTTTTGCGCGCTTTGCTTGTGGGCGGTAAATCATGAAGTAAAAAATAACAGCGAACATGGCTAGCATGATCACCATTTCGAAACCGCCACCTGCTGCACCTTCAGCTTGAGCGTATGCCTTGGAAATAAACATGTACTATTCCTCTATGATGTTTATTGATACCCCACAACTTGGGGTAGTTGGCGTCAGATTCAACGAGCAATTACTTGAATAGCGATCGCAATCTCAAAAATGACGCGCGTTTGATTAGTTTTTATCTTATTCACCAGAACCAATTGGTGGGACTTCGCGGTCACGACGAGCGTAGAACTCTTCTACAAACTGGTCGAAACGGTCTTCATCAATCGCTTGGCGGATGCTTTCCATCAGGCGCTGATAATAACGTAAGTTATGGATGGTATTTAAACGCGCACCCAAAATTTCGTTACAGCGATCAAGGTGATGAAGATACGCTTTAGAATAATTCTGACAGGTGTAGCAATCACAATGCGGATCAAGTGGCGACGTGTCGTTCTTGTGTTTGGCATTGCGAATCTTAATCACACCGCCAGTCACAAACAGATGACCGTTACGCGCGTTACGAGTTGGCATCACACAGTCAAACATATCAATACCACGACGAACGCCTTCAACTAAGTCTTCAGGTTTACCAACACCCATCAAGTAACGAGGCTTGTCTTCTGGCAATTGAGGACAAGTATGCTCAAGCACCTTGTGCATCTCTTCTTTTGGCTCACCAACGGCAAGACCACCTACCGCATAACCGTCAAAACCGATGTCCGTAAGGCCTTTAACAGAAGCGTCACGCAAATCTGGGTAAACACTGCCCTGAACAATACCAAATAGAGAATTGGGGTTTTCTAGCTTGTCGAAATGATCGCGCGAACGCTGAGCCCAGCGCAGTGACATTTCCATCGATTTTTTGGCTTCCGAATGCGTCGCAGGGTATGGCGTACATTCATCAAAAATCATTACGACGTCTGAGCCTAGATCTTTCTGAATTTCCATGGATTTTTCTGCATCCATGAAAATTTTGTCACCGTTGACCGGATTGCGGAAATGCACACCTTCTTCGGTGATTTTGCGAATGTCGCCCAAGCTAAATACTTGGAAACCGCCTGAGTCAGTCAAGATTGGACCGTGCCAGTTCATGAAATCGTGCAAGTCACCGTGCATCTTCATGATTTCTTGGCCAGGGCGTAGCCACAAGTGAAAAGTATTGCCCAACAAGATTTCCGCACCGGTACCTTTAACCTCTTCAGGGGTCATTCCTTTAACCGTACCGTAGGTACCTACTGGCATAAATGCTGGGGTTTGTACTGTGCCACGCTCAAAGGTCAATTGACCACGACGCGCCGTACCATCGTTCATTTTCAGTTCAAATTTGAGTTTCATTGTACCTCCAGATGTCAGAGAAACAGTCTGACAAAACAAAAAGTGCCGGAATATGTCCGACACCTTAGCGATGAATCTATTTCATCAATCTCAGCACGGGATTATACCCGAGTATTTTCACTGGCGCTTAGCTTTTGGTTTGCTTGTTGATGAACATAGCGTCACCGTAGCTAAAGAAGCGGTATTTCTCATTCACCGCATGTTGGTAAGCGGCCATCGTATTGTCGTAACCAGCAAAAGCACTTACCAACATAATTAACGTAGATTCAGGCAAGTGGAAGTTAGTGATTAGGCTGTCTACCACTTGGTATTGGTAACCTGGGTAAATAAAGATTTCTGTGTCACCAAACAAAGGCGCTAAGTTGGTACCTTTTTTCTTAGATTCTTGAGCTGCACTTTCTAAAGAGCGAACTGAGGTTGTACCGACCGCAATTACCCGACCACCTCGCTGTTTGGTGGCCGCAATCGCATCCACCACCTCTTGCGATACTTCAACGTATTCGGCGTGCATGTGATGCTCTTGGATGTTATCAACCTTTACAGGTTGGAAAGTGCCAGCGCCAACGTGCAGCGTGACGTACGCAAATTCAACACCCTTGGCTTTGATATCTGCAAGCAGCTTTTCATCAAAATGAAGACCAGCAGTCGGCGCCGCCACCGCACCCGGTTTTTCATTGTAAACCGTTTGATAGCGCTCTTTGTCTGAGTCTTCATCTGGGCGATCAATATAAGGTGGCAATGGCATATGCCCCACACTTTCCAGCACTTCAAGAATGCTTTTTTCACCTAGAATTTTTAACTCAAACAGCGCGTCGTGACGCTTAACCATTTCAGCTTGAAACTCGTCACTCTCGCCTAAAAAGATAATGCTGCCTGGTTTTGGTGACTTGGAGCAGCGAACATGAGCAAGCAAGCTGGTCTCATCGAGCATGCGCTCAACCAAAATCTCTAACTTACCGCCCGACTCTTTGCGACCAAATACTCGTGCAGGGATCACGCGTGTATTGTTAAACACCATTAAGTCGCCAGGATTGAGCTGATCAATCACATCTTTAAACGTACCGTCAGTCAGCGAGCCGGTGTTGCCATCCAGCTGCAACAATCGACTTGCGGTACGCTCTGGCTGAGGGTAACGCGCTATCAGTTCGTCAGGTAAATCAAAATGAAAATCGGATACTTGCATGGGTTTTTGTCTTACATCAGTGAAAAAGTATCTCGTTGTTAGATACGCTAACAACAAGCAGTAAACATCTCGGTTAACCGGTGCCGCTATCCCGACTTTGGGTAAGCCTTAAAACCGAAATGAACAAATTTTTAGCAGCGGCATAGTATAGATTGAGTCGTGACAAAGACAACCGATAATCCGACGTTAATTGTAACTAAGCAATTTAGTAATTAGCGACATTAGTCGCATTGAACAAAATAGCTAGGTTCTAAATTTAAAGAAACACCAATAGAGAACATTGAATTGAGTTAACTAAACCACACAGGCTAATGCCCAACGGAGGCTATCATGATCAAAATCGAAGACATGATGACGCGTCAACCGCACACGCTACTGCGCTCAGATACCCTGCAAGACGCTATATCCATAATGGAATCGCACGACATTCGGCATGTGCCAATCGTGGATGAACAAAACAGATTGGAAGGCATAATTAGCCATAGAGATGTACTCGCCGCGCAAGATTCTAAACTACAACCCACTGCTATTAACCCTTCTATTGCGCTCGCTTCTTCCCTTGAAAGTGTGATGGGCAAAAACTTAATTACTGTTGCTCCCAAAGCGGGTTTGAAACAGTGCGCCATTTTGATGCAAAAACACAAAATTGGCTGCTTACCTGTGGTAGAACAACGCAAACTCATTGGCATTATCACAGATACAGATTTTGTCTCGATTGCCATTAGTCTAATTGAACTGCAGGAAGAGTCAGACCCTGAGGAAAGCTGGTAGAAACTTGATAACCGAAGCTTCTATCGGTCACTGTTTTTACTGTATCAATTTGATTTGAATAATCTTTCTTTTTGCCCTTGGTTATACACTGCAAAAACACGCACCATTATTAAGCAAACTCTCAGTTAATTGCTATAAATAATAGTGTAGCCGTCACATATGAAACTAATTAAGAACAACAAATACACGCGGCATGAGCATATGTATAACCAAATGAGATTTGATTATGACCCTTCGCAATCAATTAATGTTGGGCTTCGGTTTAGTGATAGCCCTTTTGCTAGTGACATCCAGTGTTTCTTACCTGCAATTCACCCGGACCGGTGATGGCTTTGTCGAATATCGAGGCTCGGCCCGTGCCAACGTATTTGTTGGGCGAATTCAAGCCAACATTCTAGAAACACGATTAGCTGCCAACAAATATATAAAAGAGCAGTCGCCAGAGCTTAAGAAAAAAGTAGAAGAGCGAGTCGCCACAACCATAGACATCGTTAACAAAGCACTTGCTCTCGATCTCACACCTGAACACCGTGCACTTCTGGATAACATCGACGACCAAATCCAACAATACAAACTGGACTTTTTCAAAGTGTCTGAACTCATCGGCACTCGACATGAGGTAGTACGTAACCAGCTCGATCCCAACGGTGCCAAAATGTATATCGCTGCCAGTGAATTGGCTCATTCCATCAAATCTGGGAAAATGGCTGATACCGCTACTGACTTGTTAGAAACCACTCTCGCGGCCCGCTTGTCAGTAGTGAAGTTCCTGATAGACAACCAAGTTGAAGATGCTGAAAGAGCCCAAGAAACCTTTTCTAAAATGGCTGGTTTCTCCAATACACTGGAACCGCAATTGCGAACCGCAGCGGATAAAGCCAGTATGGCTCGCTACAAAGAAGCGTTAACCATTTATCAACAAGCCTTTGTTACCACGCAAGAGACTATCTTGGCTCGCAATAAACTGATTGCAGAATCCCTTGATACCATCGGCCCTAATATTGCGAGAGTAACAGAAGACATCAAGTTGGAAATTATTGACTCTCAAGATCAACTCGGTCCAACTATGGTTGAAAGGCTCAGTAGTGCAAAAACGTTACTGCTAGGGTTCTCTCTGATCGCAATTGTACTAGGTACAGGTATCGCTTATCGCATTTACCAAGGAATACTGGGTGTTGTTGGTGGAGAACCACTGGAAATCGCCCAAATTGTTAAGCAAGTAGCAAACGGTGACTTGAGCAACGACATCGAAGTCACTGGAAAGGAAACAGGGATTTTTGCTAACACCCTGCAAATGCAGAGAGAGTTAAAAGGTATGATTGAACGCTTTCTTGAAATATCTGGCAGTGTGTCAACGTCCTCCGTCGAGCTTTCCAATGTAATGAGTAAAACTGAACAGAACGCACAAAGCGAGCTGTCACAAATCGAGCAAGTCGCAACGGCAATCAATGAATTATCTAGTACTGCTTCCGAAGTTAGTAACAGTGCTTCCAATGCGGAAGGCTCTGCTAATGAAGCGATTAACAATGTTGAGCAAGGCCGTGACGCCCTGCAGCAGTCAGATAAGGTCTCTAATGACATAGAACACTCTATTGAAGAAACCACAACCATTGTGAACCAACTCCGTGATTTCTCAATTGAAATCGGTAGTGTTATAGAGGTCATAAACAACATATCAGACCAAACTAACTTGCTGGCATTAAACGCCGCGATCGAGGCAGCTCGTGCCGGTGAACACGGCCGAGGCTTTGCCGTCGTGGCTGATGAAGTTCGATCTCTTGCTGCAAAAACCCAGCAATCAACGGTCGATATTCAAGACATCATTACCAAGCTTCAGTCCCAGGCAGAAGACGCCAATAACTACATGCAAAACAACATTCATTTGGTTGAAAGTAGTCGTGAAATATCTGCCAAACTCGACAGTGCTTTTGGGGATATCTCCACCTCGGTCAAAGCAATTTCCGATATGAACACGCAAGTGGCCACAGCATCGGAAGAACAATCCGGGGTCACTCAAGATATTTCTGAAAACGTCAGTATGACCTTTGATTTGGTCAATCAAAACGTTAGCGGCATCCAACAAAGCAAGTTGGCTAGCGAGGAACTCAATCAATTAGCGGAAGAGCAGAAGAAGCTGTTAGCCTTCTTTAAAGTGTGATCTCTAGCCAAATCCTTACGATTTCTAAGTCAAATTCGCCGTTCATTCTGAATGGCGAATTTTTTTCTTGTTTACCATAGTGTTACCATACAAACGCTTATTCAACTTACCTATAACAAAAGAATTAGCTACCAAATAGGCAATTAGTTGATTATAATCATTGACTATAAACATATGGTACTAGTCGTATTGACCTTAAGTACCAAAATTACAAGAAACCAGAAAATCATATAATTCAAATAAATACACTGGTTCACAAAAAAATTGTCACATCCAAACGTCATAGTTGTCGCAAAAATTAAACTGATTTAGTTACGTTTAGCTTGCTTTAGAGACCAAAAATATGACTTTAAAAAAACAACTCATCTTAGGGTTTGGACTAGTAATTGGACTTCTTCTAGTTACTTCCGCCAGTTCTTTCTTTCAGTTCAATCAAACTTCAACAGGATTCACCGAATATCGCGGAGCTGCGCTGGCAAACGTTGCGTTAGGACGTGTTCAAGCTAACATCCTTGAAGCTCGTTTAGGTGCCAATAAGTACATCAAACATCAATCTGACAGTGTTAAATCTGCGGTCGATGAACGAATCCAAACCAGTATTGAAATACTCGATAACGCCATCGCATTAGATTTGAGTGATTCGCACAAGTCATTGCTTACCGACGTCAAAAACCAAGCCCAGCAGTACCAAACAGATTTCCATAAGGTTTCACTGCTTATCGCCGATAGACACACTGTGGTGAGAGAGCAACTGGATCCCAATGGCGCCAAAATGCATCTCGACATGCAGAAGATCTCCTCGTCTTTGATTGGCAAAGGGGAAACCGAATATGCCGAGTTTGCCAACCGACTTTTGGACGACACTCTGATTGCTCGCATCGCCGTAGTGAAGTTTTTGGTTGATAACCAGGCGGAAGAAGCTCAACGCGCTAAGCAGAAATTTGCGGATATTCAACAATCTTTAAAGCTCCTAAATGGCAAACTGACCAACAGCTCTGATGTTGAGTACTACCAAGATTTCAAAAAAGCCTTCGCTGAATATCAAACCGCATTTACCAAAGTTGAAAGCGCCATAACAGACCGCAACGCATTAATTACTAATTCGCTGGATACAATTGGACCGAAAATCGCCAAAATCAGTGAAGACATCAAACTGCAAATTATTGACCGTCAAAATACGCTTGGTCCAGTGATGGTGAGTGAGTTGTCTTCCGCTAAAACAGTTCTGATTTCCTTATCTATCGTAGCCATCCTTATCGCTTTAGCGATTGCATACAGAATTTATTCAGGAATCACGCGGGTTGTTGGTGGCGAGCCTGCTGAAATAGCAGAGCTGGTTCAAGATGTCGCGAATGGTGATCTGTCGCGCCATATTGAAGTCACGGGTAAAGAAACCGGTATATTTGCTAACACATTACAAATGAGAGAAGAGCTAAAACGAATCATCAATCGCTTCCACGAAATTTCCAACAGTGTTTCGGAGGCCTCGTCTGAGATGAATACGGTGATGAACCAAACCGAAACTAACGCTCACAATGAACTAGCTCAGATTGAACAAGTCGCGACTGCAATTAATGAACTCTCTAGTACTGCAAATGAAGTGAGTAATAATGCGGCCAATGCAGAGCGCTCTGCAGTAGAAGCTAACGACAACGTATCACAAGGTCAGACCGCACTGCAGTCTTCGGACCAGATCTCTAATCAAATTGAAACCTCGATTAAAGACACCACTGAAATCGTTACTCATTTACATGAGTACTCGATGGAAATTGAAACCGTCATCGAAGTCATCAACCAAATCTCTGAGCAAACTAACTTGTTGGCACTAAATGCAGCAATTGAAGCAGCGCGTGCTGGTGAACAAGGTCGCGGATTTGCAGTGGTTGCCGATGAAGTTCGTTCGCTAGCCGCGAAAACACAAACGTCTACTGTGGATATTCAAGAGATCATCAGCAAGTTGCAATCACAAGCCGAGCAAGCCAAAACCTTTATGCAAAACAATATT
The DNA here is from genome assembly GCF_056159765.1 of Vibrio sp. ABH4_348. Taxonomy (NCBI): domain Bacteria; kingdom Pseudomonadati; phylum Pseudomonadota; class Gammaproteobacteria; order Vibrionales; family Vibrionaceae; genus Vibrio; species Vibrio sp. ABH4_348. The sequence continues at coordinate 2,288,731 of NZ_JBSWVW010000001.1, forward strand.
GATCTGGTAGAGCAAAGCCGTGACATTAGCGAACAACTCGACAGTTCGTTTACGCAAATTGCGGGTTCGGTTACCCTGATTTCAGATATGAACACACAAGTTGCCACCGCATCTGAGGAACAATCTGGAGTCACTCAAGATATTTCGCAAAGTGTAAGCACCACGTTTGACTTAGTGAACGCTAATGTCGCGGGAATCGAACAAAGTAAAGCGGCCAGCGATCGTTTAGCTGAAATGGCAAAAGAACAGCGTGAATTACTCAGTTTCTTTAAAACTGCGTAAGTCAAAGTACCTCAGCGCAAGATAGAAAAGGGCCACAAAAATTTTGTGGCCCTTGTTGTTTCTGACTGTCTAGAAACTAGAGTTTAGAATTGATCTTCTTCCGTCGAACCGGTCAAAGCCGTCACAGATGATTGTCCACCCTGAATCGTGTTGGTGACTTTGTCAAAGTAACCCGTACCCACTTCTTGCTGATGAGCCACAAAGGTGTACCCTTTTTCCGCAGCAGCAAATTCAGGACGCTGAACTTTCTCAACGTAGTGACGCATCCCCTCTCCTTGCGCGTAAGCATGTGCCAACTCAAACATGTTGAACCACATGTTGTGAACACCGGCTAGCGTGATGAATTGATACTTGTAGCCCATATCAGATAACGCTTGCTGGAACTTGGCAATGGTTTCTGCATCCAAGTTTTTCTCCCAGTTAAACGACGGAGAGCAGTTGTACGCAAGTAGCTGTTCTGGGTGTTCAGCAAGAACAGCGTCAGCAAATTTTTTCGCTTCTTCTAAACACGGTGTTGCCGTTTCACACCAAACCAAATCCGCATAAGGCGCATACGCTAAACCGCGAGAAATCGCTTGGTCTATGCCTGCGCGAACGCGGTAGAAACCTTCGGCTGTTCTTTCACCTTCAATAAAGTCTTTATCATATGGGTCACAGTCAGAGGTCAATAGGTCGGCGGCATTGGCATCGGTACGAGCAATAACCATTGTCGTGGTGCCTGCCACGTCGGCGGCAAGACGAGCCGCCACCAGTTTTTGAACGGCTTCTTGAGTAGGTACCAGAACTTTACCACCCATGTGGCCACATTTTTTCACTGAGGCGAGTTGGTCTTCGAAGTGAACCCCAGCGGCACCTGCATCAATCATGGCTTTCATCAACTCATAGGCATTGAGCACGCCACCAAAACCCGCTTCCGCATCGGCAACGATAGGAAGGAAGTAATCAATACCGCCTTCATCGGTTGGCGTTTTTCCATTAGACCATTGGATTTGGTCGGCACGTCGGAAGGCATTGTTAATGCGCTTAACCACACTTGGAACCGAATCTACGGGATAGAGTGATTGGTCAGGGTACATAGTGCCTGAAGTGTTGTTATCTGCAGCTACCTGCCAACCCGACAAGTAAATCGCTTCGATTCCTGCTTTGGCTTGCTGTACTGCTTGACCACCCGTCAAGGCACCAAGACAGTTCACGTAACCCTTTTTAGCTTCTCCGTTCACTAGTGCCCAAAGCTTGTCCGCCCCTTTTTGTGCCAGCGTGTTTTCTGGAACGACCGAACCACGTAGGTCGACTACCTCTGCCGCGCTGTATGGGCGTTTTACATTTTTCCATCTTGGGTTGGTTGCCCAATCGTTTTCCAAAGCATCGATTTGTTGTTGGCGTGTATTAGACATAGTTAGTTCCTCAAACTTGGTGCGCATTTGCGCGGGCTTCCCTTCCGAGTACTACTAGGAGATAACAAACCTCGCATCTCCTACTCAACGTAGGCGTATGATGTTGTTTGACGCGCCACTTCGGCGCATAAAAATTCTTGGGTGATTCGTTAATCCAAATAGTCATAACCCGGTATGGTTAAGAAATCGGCCAACTTAGAATTGGTGGTCAGCTTAGCCATTAACTGAGCGGCTTCTTGATATCGTCCCTTGGCAAAACGTTCTGCTCCAACTTCTTGCTCAACCACTGTCATTTCTTCTGATAAATAGCGATTGAACAATTCGTTAGTAACAAGCTCGCCGTTATCCAACGACTTCTCGTGCTGAATCCACTGCCAAATCGAGGCTCGTGAAATTTCGGCCGTCGCTGCATCTTCCATTAATCCATAAATCGGCACACAACCATTGCCGGAGATCCACGCTTCTATGTATTGCAATGCAACGCGAATGTTGTGACGCATCCCTTGCTCAGTTCTGGCACCTTCACACGGCGCCAATAACTGCTCAGCGGTGATTTCAGAATCGGTTTCACGGGAAACATCAAGCTGATTTGTTCGATTTCCTAAGACTTCATCAAACACTTGTCTTGCTGTGTCAGCCAATCCAGGGTGAGCGACCCAGGTTCCATCGTGGCCGTTTTGCGCTTCGAGTGATTTGTCTTTGTAGATTTTTTCCAGTACCTGCTTATTGATGTCTGGATCTTTTGCAGGAATAAACGCCGCCATTCCTCCCATGGCAAATGCGCCTCGGTTATGACAAGTTCTAACTAACAGACGTGAATAGGCATTGAGGAAAGGCTGATCCATCGTCACGGATTGGCGATCAGGCAGAATCCGATCGGGGTATTGTTTAAGGGTTTTAATGTAGCTAAAAATGTAATCCCAACGACCGCAATTCAGGCCAACGATGTGCTCTTTTAATGAGAACAAGATTTCGTCCATTTGAAAAACTGCAGGTAATGTTTCAATTAGGACTGTCGCTTTAATGGTTCCGGTGTCTAAGCCAAAGTAATCTTCGGTAAAATGAAACACTTCACTCCACCATTTGGCTTCTAAATAGCTTTGTAGTTTAGGTAGGTAAAAATACGGACCGCTGCCTTTTTCAAGTAGCTGCCTGTAGTTATTAACGAAATACAAAGCAAAGTCGAACAAAGCACCGGGAATGGGCTGTCCATCAAAATGCACGTGTTTTTCTTTTAAATGCAAACCGCGCACGCGACAAATAAGTACCGCCGGATCTGGGTTTAATTCGTAATGCTTGCCGTTTGCAGAGTTTGTGTAGCTAATGGTGCCTTGCACCGCATCGCGTAAATTGATTTGACCGTCAAGTAAGCTAGACCAAGCTGGTGACATGGAATCTTCGAAATCGGCCATAAATACCTTAACGTTGGCATTTAGGGCATTAATCACCATTTTTCTGTCGGTCGGCCCAGTGATCTCTACTCTACGATCTTGTAGATCCTTAGGAATGCTTTGAATCGACCAACTACCTTCTCGAATGTCTTTGGTGTCTTGCAAAAAGTCAGGCAGCTCACCGCCATCGATTTTAGCTTGGCTTTCAATACGTTGATTAAGTAGTACATCGACTTTCTGTGCGAAGTGTTGACACAAGGCGGACAAAAACTGCTGAGCTTGAGTATCAAAAATCGGTTGTTGCTCTGCAGTCACCTCGCCAATGACATGAACAGGTGTGGGCTTAAGCGCGTTTTGTCCTGATTGCACAAAAGGCGTACTTCCACCACCTTCCATCATTTCGTTGTACTTTCCTTGTATCATGTTCATTTACACCACCAAGTTACATTTGAAAATTTTAAACAACACAAACATCAATAAAGACGACTGAATTTGTTTGTATTCCAACTCAAGACACTTGCTGTTCAACCCGTTCACAGCGAAGTGATAAATCTACTATTACGTAGTAGCACACTATCAACAAGCTAGACATAGGTAGGGTTTATCAAGATTTTTTGCTACAAAAAGCGTAGCCCAAAAATAGAGTGTTAAGGGTGAGTAAGTATGAATTTGATGTTTTATTCTAGTGACAAATCTCAGTCACTCTTGATTGAAATGTAGATAAATTACGAAAATAAAAAACTCAGTATTGTAAAATTTTACAAAGTTTGAGTCATATCTAGAACGATCAAGTCGAGAGCTTGTGAATTTCAAAGCCTTAGCTTTGAGTGAGAAAAAGTGCGCAACACAAGAAGTTGTAAAATTGACACTGTGAAATTTTACAAGGTATAGAAAAGTACTCGCCGGATTTGCTGTAAAATTTTACAAGTAAAAATCGCCAAATAGCAGATAAATTCATTTAGAAGGTAAATGGCAGCATATATCTCCACCCAAAGCATATAAGACTAATGGCGTATTTGGCAAAAATAGCAGATTAACAAAATGTATTGTTTACAGTAACTCTGAAACCAAATGAGCCAGTTGCTCAAAGGTATTGACGCGCGATGAACTCGGTCGCCATACTAAGCCAATATCTCGATATGCTTGCTGTCCGGGTGCATCCACCACCACAATATTCTGATTATCAAGAAGACCGTGATCAATCGCCATTTGGGGAATGAAAGTGGTCCCCATGCCATTCGCGACCATTTGAACCAGTGTATGAAGACTGGTAGCAGTGAATGGATTGATTTTTTCTTTTGCCGTTAGCTGGCAAGCGGAGACCGCATGTTCCGTCAAACAGTGTTCTTTTTCGAGTAAAAATACAAACTCATCTGGTAAGTCGTCGTAACGAATTGGAACTCTGATTCCATCCGCTTGATTGCGGCTAATGATCATTTTAAATGGATCGTGGCCAACGACTTTGCTTTCCATACCATCGATGTCGACAGGCAATGCCAACACAAGAACGTCTAACTCTCCGTGTCGCAAAGCTTCAAGTAAATTGGATGTGGTGTCTTCTCTTAATAATAAGTTCAGGTCCGGGTACCGATAATTGACCTCTTGCACCAAATCACACAGTAAAAAAGGTGCAATAGTTGGAATACACCCCAACCTAAGCTTGCCTTGCATCACATCACCTTGGCACGCCTTACCCAGCTCAACCAGATCTTGTCCTTTGGCAAGCAACTCCCTGCCTTGTTGCACCACTTTTTCACCAGCCAGAGTAAAGACTAACGGTGATTTTTTATCTTTTTTCTCGTACAGAGGGCAACCAATCAGTTCCTCTAAGTTCTGGATACCTTTACTCAAGGTAGATTGACTGACATAGCAACGCTCTGCCGCTTCACCAAAGTGACGAGTCTCAAATAAGGTCACCAAATAATGCAGTTGTTTTAAACTTGGCCACTTATTCATTTGCGTCTATTACTCCACTTATATTGTCTAAAACGAGCTAACTGAGAATCATTCGAAATAACAAGTGGTTAGTGTATAAACAAAAATACACTTATCGCTTTTTTCGATTGAATTAATCTATTTATTTCACTTTTTTCTAGTTAGCTATTTGTACTATAGTTGTTGTCGAAGCACAAAGCACCGAGAAACCCAATGCGGTTTTTTGGTTTTCATAATATTTTTTAGGAGCAATAACAATGGTACTAGTTGGTCGTCAAGCACCTGACTTTACTGCAGCTGCAGTACTAGGCAACGGTGAGATCGTTGAGAACTTCAACTTCGCTGAATTCACTAAAGGTAAAAAAGCCGTTGTATTCTTTTACCCACTAGACTTCACTTTCGTTTGCCCATCAGAACTAATCGCGTTCGACAACCGTCTAGCTGATTTCCAAGCTAAAGGCGTAGAAGTAATCGGCGTATCTATCGATTCTCAGTTCTCTCACAACGCATGGCGTAACACTGCTATCGAAGATGGCGGTATTGGTCCAGTTAAATACCCTCTAGTTGCTGACGTTAAGCACGAAATCTGCAAAGCGTACGACGTTGAGCACCCAGAAGCAGGCGTTGCTTTCCGTGGTTCTTTCCTAATCGATGAAGAAGGCGTTGTACGTCACCAAGTAGTTAACGACCTACCTCTAGGCCGTAACATCGATGAAATGCTACGTATGGTTGACGCACTAAACTTCCACCAGAAGAACGGTGAAGTGTGTCCAGCACAGTGGGAAGAAGGTAAAGCAGGTATGGACGCGTCTCCAGACGGCGTAGCTGCATTCCTATCTGAGCACTCTAGCGACCTAGCTAAGTAATCTCCCTGAGCTCAACAGGGTTGGTTGGACATAAAAAATAACTCAGCCAATGAAGTAAAGTCATAAAGCCCGACCTAGTGTCGGGCTTTTTATTGCGAATATATCTACGAAAAAACATCGATTCCGTCGCCAGGCTATCTTTAAGACGCCGACTCAATAATGGAATTTCTTTTGAGATACACTTTCTTTCTGGAGTAAGATATCTTTAATAAGACAACGCATATCGATTCGCAGACTTTCTTTTTAATTTCGCTTTTCAGCGCGATTGTCGGTCACTATGATGACAATCAGCAAGTTTCAGAGCTGAACCCTAGCTCTACAAAATTAAACATTCACGCATACGCGTATATAGATAAATACGGAGATATTCTATGGCCAACTTCGCACTCGGCTTTGGTACTGCTACCAAAAATCGTGATGGTAAAATCATCGAAGCTTTTTTCCCAAATCCAGTATTAAACCCTAGCGACGAATTGGTAAGCGCTATTGCTCAAGTAACTGACTACACCTCAGGTAACCAAGCAGTAGAAGTTACTGCTGCGCAAAGTGCAGAGTTGGCACTAGCATTTGCATCTCACGCTGACGTTAAAAACGCCGATTTTGCTGAAAAAGCAGCAAATTCTGAACAGCCACTTGTACTTGTTGTTCTCGCAGCTGACGAGAAACCAACTTCTGTTGCTGAAGGTTTCCTTAAACTACAACTTATCTCAAACCGTCTAGTGCAGCCACACGGTACTGTTCTTGACGGCATCTTCGGCCTACTGCACAACATCGCATGGACTAACGAAGGCCCTATCGATCTACCAGAACTAGCCGATCGTCAAATCGAAGCTCGCCTAGCAGGCCGTTCACTGTCTGTAGATTGCGTAGATAAGTTCCCTAAAATGGTGGACTACGTGGTTCCAGCTGGTGTTCGTATTGCAGATACATCTCGCGTTCGTCTTGGCGCACACGTTGGTGAAGGCACAACGGTTATGCACGAAGGCTTCATCAACTTCAATGCAGGTACAACAGGCGTGAGCATGGTTGAAGGCCGTATTTCTGCTGGCGTAGTGGTCGGTAATGGTTCAGACATCGGTGGCGGTGCGTCTATCATGGGTACCCTGTCTGGTGGCGGTACTGTGGTCGTGTCTATCGGCGAAAATTCTCTACTGGGTGCAAACGCAGGTCTTGGTTTCCCTCTAGGTGACCGTTGTACAGTTGAGTCTGGTCTCTACGTTACCGCTGGTGCAAAAGTACGTATGCTTGATTCTGATGGTAACGAAGTAGAAGTGGTGAAAGCTCGCGACCTAGCTGGTGTTTCTGATTTGCTATTCCGCCGTAATTCCGTAACAGGTCAAATCGAGTGTCTAGCGAACAAGACTGCGGTTGAACTAAACAGCGAATTGCACAGCAATAACTAATTTGCTTAATTGAAATGAAAAGCCCTCGCTTATAGGCGACGGCTTTTATTGCGCCAATAATGCCGGTTCTGGAATCCCAACGGCAAAGGTCGTGCCTGAGGGTGAGGTCTCTTTTATAGCTAAGTTGAAGCCCAACTCATTAGCAATATTATTGGCAACCGTTAAGCCCATACCGACGCCTTTGTTTAAGCTCTTAGTAGTAAAGAATGGATCAAATACTTTATTTTTGTGTTCGTCTAATATGCCAGAGCCATTGTCACTTACATAAATAGAATGTGAATCGGAATCAAAACCGATCCTCACAACTCCATCTTCACCGATTGCATCAGCTGCTTCGATGGCGTTGACAAGAAGGTTATTCATCAACTGATGAAAAAGCCTTTTATTGGATTTTAAGCGCATAGATTTTGCGATTGTATTGTTAACTCCCACCTCATTTTTTGATTGATAGCGGTTCATTTTTAGTACCTCGTCCACCACTTCATAAATAAGGCATTCGTCTAGCTTTGCTTCATCATTTGACGCAAAGGTACTGAGATCTGCCACAATATTTTTTACTCTGATGAGACCAGATCGTGACTCAGACAACAGTTCGGATAAGTCACTTTTCACTTCTTCTAGGTTGTAGTCATTAATTTTCTTGGAGTATTCTTCAGTTTCACTGTTATCGACTTGTGCCATTAAGCGATCATGCATTTCTAATACAGAAACAACTGAGCCAAAGTACTGTTCTAAAGGATCTATATTGCTAATAGCAATGCCTAGAGGGTTATTAATTTCATGGGCAATTCCAGCTGCCAGTTGTCCCAACGTCGCCATTTTTTCTGTATGAACAATTTTGTCCTTAGCGATTTGTAATTCCGTCAGTGTCCCTTTTAGCCTTTGATAATGATGTTTAGTTCGACGTTGCGATTCAATATTCTCTAAGTTTATTTTTAGCTGGATAGCGGCTTCTTCAAATACTTTTACATTTTTTATCGATAGCTTATCCATGCTCTCCTCATCAATAATACAAACGACTACGCAAGCAATACTCTCCAAAACAACAATCGGGAAAAACAACATACTGTCTGGAAATTCTGCATTAGAAAAAACGATATTCGGCTGCTTACTCTCGCTCAATCGTTCTTTCAAGTTCCAATAAGGTGAATCTTTTTCAAGACTTGTGAGATCAGTGTGATTGTTTTCATCTAACTTAAAACACTTAGTTTCTTGTTGCGGATTATTTATGTGTCTAAAAAGTAGGGTCTTTTTTGCACCGCAAAATCTATCTAATACTTGGATAAACTCGGTCAACGATTGAGTAACAGATAATCCCCTGATATTAAAACGATTTATTGTAGAAAAAAGTTCCAACTGTGAGAGAAACTCACGATTTTGAGACTCTATACAGGCTTGTCGGTGTAACTCTTTGTTCAGCTCCTCTATTGGTATATCTGACGCTTGTATATGATCTGAGCTAATTGAAATGGTACGGTCAAAAATATCTAAGTTGTCAAACTTACTATCTGAGTTCTGTACTACTCCCCAAATAGCTATAACTTGGTTATTCGTACTTTGCCGGCAATACCCTACAATTTGCGTCGCTATATCCTGATCTAGATCTCGACAATCGATTAGGATCACACCGCTAGTATTTGTTCTAATCCATTTTTTTATCGCCCTGAGCTTCGTTAGACAAGCGGGAGAATGATTATCGAGTTGTTTTATAAGCTCCTGATTTGACGACAAGACTAACAACTTACTCATTTTGCACTCCCATAATATTCGGCTAAATTAAACATAGTGCATATAAAAAGCAGAGGAAAGTTATGGCAATCATCCGACTACTGTACTTCAGCGAAGCAACACGAGATATGAACTTATCTGATATGAAAGATATTCTCGATGTTGCTCGAAGTAATAACAATGAACAAAATATTTGTGGAATGCTTTGTTATGACAACAATTACTTCTTGCAAATTCTCGAAGGGGAAGCGAAAGACGTCACTGAACTATTTCTGACGATTGCCGATGACGATAGACATCACACTGTAGTTATTATGGGAGTGCAACCGATCGAAAAACCCGCCTTCCCCAATTGGAACATGGGTTACGCGGGAAGTAGTGACGTAATGAAAGAGCAGCTGAAAGCGCTAAATTTAGAACAATTTGACCCTACAAAACTGTCCAACCAACAAGCATCGAGGCTGCTTTTTGAGCTTTCTAAATCACAAACAAAAATCTAGTTACTTACACCTTTGATATTGGCTTATCCTGGATGCCCATCAACTCTAGGTTTCGTCAGTATTGGAAAGTAGAACCAGATAAATACCGCAAAGGCTAATACCCACAAGATTGCGCTGACATTAATGAGTAATATGATCTCGGCAGGCCAAAAAGCAACGCCCACTGAACGAACCATAGCTCCAAGTATTAACAAACCAAATGCCCATGCCATATTCGGACCTTGATAAATATTACGGCCCGTATGCCCTAAGCTAACTCGCGCGACCATAGCCAAAATTAGTCCCGCTAAAGCACCAATGACAAAAAGGTGGATAAACGCGTGCGACTCACCACTTACGCCAAAAACTCCTCTGAACAGCAAACTCGCCGGCAAACACAAATAAGATAAGTGCAGTGACCATACCAAAGGCTCTTTTAGACTAATCCAACCTCTCCACCTTACCATTCTGATCAGCTGGCACACTCCTGCAAATATCATTAATGGACTTTGTAACTCGTTGTAGCTCAATGAAAAGAAACTCAAAACCAACAGAGCAAACAGTGACAAATGACACGCTAGATCCAATATAAATAATGGCTTAGGAGTATCAAGCTGATACCTTCGAGCTGTAAAAAATGGGATAACTCGCCCACCCATAACGGATAACAGTAGAGCAAACCACCATATCATTGCCTGCCAAACTGCTGACGATGAAAACGGAGGCAAACCTTTAATCGTTGCATAGCTTGCAAAATTGACTAACGCAGCCATCAATAAAAATGGCGCAAACCACAAGTTTTTGTAGTTTTTTCCATACCATGCACGCCAAAAAATCTCATAAGCGACCAAGGCTAGGAATAGTGCTTCGATACTCGACGTCAGCCACAATGGCGCAGGAGTCCAAAGTAATATTCGGGGCGCCAACCAGAGTGCAAAAATAACAAACAGTCTTGTGCTCTGTGTTCCAGTTTGTCCGGTCCAGTTTTGCACGGCAGTTAACAGGAACCCTGCCACGATTGCCATTGCAAAGCCAAAGAACATTTCATGAACGTGCCACCAAAGTGGAGGCACCGACAATGTCTGTGTATTACCGGATTGAAACATCCATACCCAAACCGCAACTGCAAACGCCCCGTATGCACAACCAAACAGGAAAAATGGCCTAAAACCTAAGCGAAACAATGGGCAAATTTTTTCTTGTTGTGCCTTATCAGTAATATTAATCATCGTCACATCCTCCGATGACCAACTTACCAATGACGTTCACTTTCACTGCTTGAGTATTATCAAGTGCCAACACGCGTATGACGTGTTTTTATTACTTCGCTAGGAGATATAACGATTAGATATAAAAAACTTTCTTATATACCTTTCAATCTAAGCGTTAAGTCGATAAGTTGTTGGTAATGTTTCTCAATAAGCTGGCTGGTTCTAGCTATTTCCATGGAGATCCCAATGACACACTACATTTTTGGTTATGGCAGTTTGATGAACTCAGAGTCTCGACGCCTAACCGGACAAACTTCTGGCGGCATTCCTGCGGTAGTTAATGGCCTTGTTCGCTATTGGAGTAAAGTTGATGACTCATATGTGATTTCCCCTTTGATTGTTAACAAAGGCGATGGGCAAGTGAATGGCGTGCTAGTAAAAGTTGAAGAAGAAGCCCTCTCTGACTTTGACACACGCGAGCGCAGCTACCAGCGTGTGGAATTAAGCCTTGATGACATCGAAGTCGAAACACCACTAAACTCGGACAGCAAAGTTTGGGTGTATGTTACCGATTCACCGGAACCACCATGTTCCATTTCGCCCATCGTGCAAACCTACGTCGATACGGTTCTCGCCGGTTGCCTAGAGGTGTCTCCCGAATTTGCCAAAAGTTTTGTGCAGCAAACTGTAGGCTGGCACTTCCCATTAGAAAATGACCGAGAGCGGCCCAAATACGGCAATCGAGTTGATATCCCGAAGCAAATTCAGCAACAAATAGACGGCCTAATCCACGACGTAAAAGTGGGCGAACTGAGCTAACAGTACTCAGTAAAACCAAACCGATAAAAAGTCCTCAACTTTACAAAAGCTGAGGATTTTTTGTTATAAGCCCACCTAACAGCTAAATTTAATGTAGTAACCCGACCACTCTAATCCAATCGAGGTTTACTCTGTGTCCACCAGCCACTCTGGGTTTGTTTCATCTTTACTTGAAGAGTTACGCCAAGACGCTTTGCTGTTTTGGTATATCCTCGTGACCTGCCTTTTATTCGTCGTTTTTCTTGTTCTTACCAAAGAAAGTACACCAATGCAGTTCAGCTTAGGAACCTACCTAAAAACAACGACCAGTGTAGTCTACGTTAGCTTCTTATCTTGGAGCGCGTATTTCTATATGTTGATGCTTGTACAAAGACACCCTGCACCACTTAAAAATTATCTTCTTGTCTTAGCTCGTAACTTCAAACCTTGGCATCAAAGCGCTGCGTTTATTCTAATTGTGTTGGCATTAAATTTTACCTTTTCCAGCTACACCTTTATCAAAATGATGATTCCCGATTTGCATCCTTATCATTTTGACCTTTTGTTCTATCAATGGGACAAGTGGCTGCACTTTGGACGCTCCCCTTGGGAATGGACACACCTTTGGTTTTCACACCCTCTGGCGACTTGGCTAATCAATTTTTTCTATCACTTGTGGTTTATCTTGATGTGGGGCTCGGTGGTTTGGGTAATTTTGAGAAAGTCAGACCGTCATCTACGTGCACACTTCATTTTGTCATTTATGTCAGCTTGGTTAATTCTCGGTGCAATACTGGCCACGCTGCTTTCTTCCGCTGGCCCTTGTTATGTCGAGCGGCTCAACGGTGATTGGCAAATGTACACCTCACTTATGGAGCGTCTGCATAATCAGTATCAATATTTACTCGGTCTAGGTTGGTTTCCGATTTGGGCCATAGATGTTCAAGACATGTTATGGGACCGCTACATCGATAGAGAGCAAGGTATCGGTGTGGGTATCTCCGCCATGCCAAGTATGCACCTATCTATCTCGGTGTTATTGGCGCTGTTAGGCGGAAGAATCAATAAAAAGCTCGGCTGGGTGATGTGGGCCTATGTATTGATTATCCAGATTGGTTCTGTGCATCTCGCATGGCACTACGCCATAGATGGCTATGTCAGTATTGTGCTCACCCTGCTACTTTGGTGGCTTGTCGGTAAATGGGTTGATCGTCACTACTCAAGGTAAGGTAGTAACGCTGACACAAAAAATTCATACACTTTTTTTGCATCCTTCACTGCCTAGCTGCATTAAAATGTCGCCTCAAAATAACATCAACCTTGTACTTGTGATGCGCTAACTTAGCATTTTATGTACACACAGAATGAACAGACTATGTGGCAGATTTTTAAAATTTTCTTTTCGCTCGGTTGGGTAAGCTTTGGCGGGCCCGCTGCTCATATCGGCTATTTTAGACAAACCTTTGTTGAAAAACGCGCTTGGCTTTCCGATCAAGATTACGCGCAGATCGTCGCACTCAGTCAATTTCTACCCGGCCCCGGCTCAAGCCAAGTCGGCTTTGCGCTTGGCTATCAAAAAGCCGGATTACTGGGCGGACTCATGGCGTTTATCGGGTTTACCCTGCCCTCGGTTATTTTGATGATCGTGTTAGCGCTGGTTAGCACTTCGGTTATGGATACCCATTGGTTTGACGCCATTGTTCACGGACTTAAATTACTTGCCGTTGTGGTCGTGGCAGACGCCACTTGGGGCATGTATAAAAACTTTTGCCAACGTCATTTAACCGTCTGGATCGCAGCTGTCACCGCCATTGGCTTAATTGTTGTGCCGAGCTTAGGGCTGCAACTGAGTATATTAGTTATTGCCGCTATTCTTGGTGCCGTATTTTTGAAAGAGAATGCGCAGCCAACCAAAAGCAAATTCTCCCCGACTTGGTGGCCTATCCTTCTTTTTGCTTTGTTGTTTATCTCACTGCCTTTACTTGCTGACCAGTATTTATGGGTCGCATTGATTAACGACTTTTATCAAGCTGGTAGTTTGGTGTTCGGTGGCGGTCATGTGGTATTACCCCTGTTACAAAACACCGTTGGTGAGCAAGTTGGCCAAGATGTGTTCTTAACTGGTTATGCCGCTGCTCAAGCAGTACCGGGACCAATGTTTACTTTTGCCACTTATCTTGGCTACCACCTCCTTCCCCAAACTCCAGTCTTAGGGGCATTACTCGCCACATTTGCAGTGTTTTTACCCGGCTTTTTGTTATTGATTGGCGTATTAACTCATTGGCAAGCCTTGTCCAGTAAACCCAAAGTGAAAGGGGCTCTGATGGGCGTGAATGCCAGTGTGGTGGGATTATTGGCAGCTGCGTTATATCAACCCATTTTCACGACCAGTGTCGTTAGTGGTGTTGATATGGCGATGGTATTAGTCGGGTTTGCTCTGCTGAAACAAACTAAAGTATCGATTCTGACTCTGGTTATTAGCTTTATTGCCATGGGACTGGCACAGCCATATGTTACTGCGCTTCTTAGCTAAACATATTTGATAATCTCATGGGAAGTCAGCTTAGGGCGTGTTGACCTTTCGCGGTTAAATTTTGTTCGAGATAAAAGCGTTTTAATCGCGGCGAGAGGTTTGTAGCTTAGTCATTCTAAGCAAAACACCTCTCAACAATGAGAAAAACGCTTTTAGCCGAACCCTTCGGGCGGCGTTTGCGGCCACTTTCTAAAGCGTTATCGGCTTATCAGGTAGAATAACTACATATCAAAGCCTCTTTCTTGTATAGACAGCCCGCAAACTGCTGCAAAAATCAGCTCGAAAGGTCAACACGCACTAATTACTGACTTCCTGCTCGCGAATTTTAGACAACGCCCATTCGAGATTTTTGTTGGCGGTGGGGTAATAAGTTGGCTTTAAGTCAATCGCTTGTTGCAGATACGGCACCGCCTGATCGGGCTTGCCGTGCAATATCAAGAAGTAACCCACATTGTTTAGCGCTTCCGGTGTTTCCATCTGCTGCTTAAACACATTCAGCGCGCGATTTACTTCGCCTTTACCTATATACACCAAGGCTAAGTTGTTGAGTGCTTTTTCGTCATCAGATTTAATATCTAACGCCTTGAGAGTAAAGCGTTGCGCTAGGTCATAATTGCCATCCATGTAGTAGGAGTAACCCAAGTTGGTATTGGCGTTCAAATGATTATCTTGAACTTCAAGGATCTTAATGTACAACTGCTGGGCAACCCGATGGCGCGCTTCAAGGTCCGCAATTACACCTAAAGCGTTGTATGCCTCGACAGGAGATTGTCCATCAATCTGTAAACGCTTGGCCTGACGCCAATCTGGAAGAATCTCAACCGGCAAATCAATTGGGATGTTCTGACGAAGTTGATCGGAGTTGATCGCCTGAATCAACAAAATTTTGCCTTCATCTGTCATTCCAGATTTAACTTTGCTGTTGCCCAGCTGCGCTAATGACGGTGCGTGGCTAGGTTCATTTTGCAGCGCCATTCGATAAGCGCGTTCAGCTAGGCCATTGTTGCCACGTAATTGGTGGATGCGGCCAATGTTATACAGCGTTTTACTCTTGTATTGTCCGGGTTCAAACGCCAATGAACGAATGTACTCATACAATGCCAAATCAAACTGACCATTGCTCAAGGCCATATCACCGCGTTTGATGCCCTCTTGTTCGGTTTCAGGTGGAGCGTCAGTGGTGAGTGAGTCGATGGGTTGTCCATCGTAGAGAGAAAGATCGTAATTGGGGCCTACAGGCTCACTTGAACATGCCACAAGTACCGATACACAAGCAAAGACAAGATATTTAGTTAAACTCAAGAGCTTCTCCTTAGTTGCCCAAAGTGGATGTCAAAGACAACATTGAAGGACCAATTGCCACTATGAAAAAACAAGGCCATATAAATAGTAATAGTGGAAATATCATCTTTGTTGGAATTTTTGCTGCAATTTCTTCTACTTCTTGATTTCTTTTGTCGCGATAATCTTCGGTGTACTCTCGTAGAGTTTGAGCTAGACTACCGCCAATTTTTGATGCGTGAGCCAGCATGTTTACCAACCCTGTAATCTCACTTATGCCGGTTCTTTCAATTAACTCATCAAAAGCATCAGACATTTCTATGCCTGCTTTTATCTTGGCACATACCGTATCTAACTCATCGGCAAAGTCGGGGTGAGAAATTACGAGCTCATCGGCGACTCGTCTGAGAGCTGCATTGAAACCTAATCCAGATTCAGTACAAACCACCAATAGATCTAATGCATCAGGAACACCAGCCCTAACTTTGGACTGCCTTTTTTTTACCAATCGATTAAGAACTACATTAGGAGAATAGACACCAGCAGCGACACTCCCTATCAATGCTAAATTAAGGTTCGCCATATCGGATTGGAAAAAAAACAGTAGGGCCGCCGTCCCAAGCCCCAATACTAACGACAACCCTTTTGCTGCATAAAACACAGTAATTGCATTTGAGTCATGAAAACCAGCATGCATTAGCTGATGCCGTATACTCTCAGTGTTTTTGTTATCTTTGGGGGCCATAACAGGAGCTAGAGATTCAAGAGTTGAACTTAACCCACGGTTTTTCTTCAACTTGTCGGAATTATCTGATTTTCTAATTTGCTCTATCTTCTTCTGCAAAGGAGATTTGCTTCCCACAAAGATAAATGCAGTCGTCATTATAAAAGCGATGGTTGAGAGCAGAACTAATGTTAAAACAACAACTTGATCATCAAGATCAAAGTTTAGTATGGATAGCCATTCAATCATTATGTCTAGCATGACTACACCTCAAAATTAATGATATTGCGTATCCAAATAGAACCGATAAACAAACTCACAATTCCACCACTGACTAAAGTCATTCCTCTTGGATCTGTATAAAGAGGCTCAACATAAGCAGGGTGAATCAGATACATACCGATAAATAAAACAAATGGAGACAAAACAAGTATCCAAGCAGACAATCGACTCTCAGCAGAAATAGTTTTAATTTTCCTTTGTAGCTTAAACCGAGCCCTCAACACGCCTGATACCTTTTCTAAGTTCTCCGACAAGTTACCACCGGTTTCTTTTTGCAGTAATACCGCACTAGAAAAGGCCAACATCGATACAGTGGGCGTACGTTCTGCCATTTGCATAATAGCCAGCCTCATGTCGTAACCGTAATTAAGCAAATTGAACGTATTTTTAAACTCAACAGCGATAGGATCTTTCATTTCATTACCCACTTCATTGAAAGCTTGGGTAACAGGTTGGCCTGCTTGTAGCATCCGACGCATAATGTCCAACGCTTCAGGTAGTTGCTCTTCAAATTTGGATAAACGATCAGAAATACGTTTTTGGAGCCACATATGCAGCACTACCCATACACCAACAAAAGCGGCAACAGGAACAAAAAATGGCTGCCCCAAAGCAACTAAAGTCAGTGCTGTTAACAAGGCTATAACCGTGGTTAAAGTTATTGTTTTTGAGAGGCTCCAGTCATACCCAGATAGCTCAATCGACTTTTTAATAGACGCAAAAATCCCAATTTTCACCAATCTTCTGTCTAATGGAGACAGACTTTTCAAATAGTGCTCTTGTAATAGTGATCTTGCTTGCTCATCGAGGTTTGCTTGGGATAGTTTGAGACGCTTCGAGAGCTCCTTGTGTTTTGCTTTGCTACCTGCTGCCGGCAAGATAAGCGCTTGCGAGATAAACAGCACCGCAAAAAACAATAGTACAAAAAACAGTGTGGCATCTTCGAACATAGAGCCTCCTCGTTACTGGTACGTCTCGTTGAAAATTTCAAATGGCATATGCAATCCGCGTTTTGAAAGCTGGTCATGACACGCCGGAACTATCCCCGTCGCGGTAAAATAACCAATAACATTGCCATCTTCGTCCAATCGTTGACGTTGAAACTTAAAAATCTCCGACATAGTGATAATTTCACCTTCCATGCCGTTGATTTCAGAAATACTCACCATACGGCGTTTGCCGTCTTCTTGACGCTCCATTTGCACCACCAAGTGAATCGCAGACGCTATTTGCGCACGCAAGTTTTTAGTGGAAATATTCCAGCCGGCCATCGCAAACATATTCTCGACACGAGACAGTGCATCCCTTGGTGTATTGGCGTGAATAGTAGCAAGTGAGCCATCGTGACCTGTGTTCATCGCAGCTAACATATCGACGGCTTCACTACCACGCACCTCCCCCAATACAATGCGGTCAGGTCGCATACGCAATGAGTTTTTCACCAAATCACGCTGCGTGATTTCACCTTTACCTTCCAGATTTGCTGGACGCGTTTCTAACCTAACCACGTGAGGTTGTTGTAGCTGTAACTCGGCGGAGTCTTCAATAGTAATGATTCGATCGTCAGAAGGAATAAAGCCAGAAAAAATGTTCAGCGTGGTGGTTTTCCCTGAACCGGTACCTCCCGCGATAAGAATGTTAAGCTCGCCTTTCACCGCGGCTTCCACAAATTGAGCCATTTCGGGAGATAACGAGTTATAGCCCAGTAAGTTGTCCATGGTTAACTTATCAACAGCAAATCGACGAATGGAAACTGAAGCGCCATCGAGGGCCAGAGGCGGAATAATAGCGTTAACACGCGAACCGTCAGCCAAGCGTGCATCCACCATCGGTGAGGCTTCATCAATTCGACGGCCAACCTGACTCACGATGCGGTCTATGATGTTACGTAGGTGGCGATTATCCAAAAAGGTGTAAGGTGTTTTTTCCAGTTTGCCGCGCCGCTCTACAAACACACTTTTGGGGCCGTTAACCAAAATGTCGGACACCGTAGAATCATTAAGCAAAGGTTCGAGCGGACCTAAACCAAAAACCTCATCTTCGATTTGTTGGATAACGCGTTTACGTCCCTCGGCGCTCAAAGCATGAGATTGATCTTCTGCCATTAATTGAAGAATCGCTTCGTGTAAATCTGCTTTTGCTCTGTCTTGGTCTAAACTCGATAGCAACCCCAAATCGAGGGTTTCTAACAATCTTTGATGGTAATAGTGTTTGGTATCAACCTCTTGTTCTAACTGCCGTTTTGTGTCCTCTATTGCCTTGTCTTTAGCTTCAGCTTCTAAACGTTTTTTGTTCTGAGCTTCTGTTAAATCTTCAGCCTTGTCTATTAACCCAGCAACATTAGTTACTTCACTTGAAGCCTCTTTATCATCATGCTGCTCTACCGCTTCAAGTCTTTCTTGTAACTCTGGATTGGAATGTTTTTTCTTAAACAACATCCTTCATTACTCCTACGTAACCAAAAGTCAAACTCTTGCTACGAACGTCCAAACAAGCGTTTCACCCAACTAACTTGCTCTTGTTCATAAACAAAGAGAGTGCGTGCTATCGACTTAACTGCTTTGCTAATGGCACTGTTTTTTTTACTGACCACAAATGGGTTACCCAAGTTGGCGCTTTCAACCGCCGTTTTGTAGTCATTAGGGACGGTGTAAATTTTTACTCCGCCAATTGTTCCTTTTATGTCTTTCACTTTGATCGCCTGACGCTTTTCATAACGATTGACGACAATTTCAATGTTTTCTCGATGAACGCCATATTCAAAAGCCAGTATTTTCGCGATTCTTGTCGTGTTGCGAATCGATGCTAGATTTTGCTGTACTACTAGCATCGTTTTAGTCGACTGACTCACTACAGGAGTAATAAACTTATCCAACCCTCGCGACAGGTCGATCACGATATAAGTGTAGTATTCCCTCAGTAATGGGATTAATTTCCCTAAGTGTTTCACCTTGTCGTAATTTTCTGCATTACTTTCATGTTTAAAACCAAGCACATGCAAACCCGAATCGTGTTTGGCGACAAAGCTTCCCATCGAAACTTCATCTAAATCACTGACATTGGCTAATGCATCGGTCAAACAGTAGGGAGAGGATAGATTTAGGTAATCTTCACCGACACCAAACTGGATATCGAGATCCAGGAGCAGCACTTTATTCGGGTGAGATTGCGCCATCTCTATGGCACAGTTTGCCGCTAACATTGATGCACCGGCTCCCCCTTTAGTATTAAGAAACAAAATCACGTCACCGTATTCACGACTTGCGACTTTTTCATCTGCATGACTTTTTAGTAGTGGCCAAAAACTTTCAATACTCGCGCTGTCTGAAACAAAGTCTTCAGCACCGATTTTGAGAGCGATTCGCAATGCACCATTGTCGTTTTGATTACCAAAAACGATTAATGCTGTTTCAACTTGATTTTCATTCTCCCTAGGATCCTCATACTCCTGAAGTTCAATGATCTTTTGTGCCCAATTAGGGCCTGTTTCCACAAAGATCATATCTGGTGGGGTAAAGTGGGATAAATTGGCAACGACTAAGCTATGAAACGAAATTGTTTCAAAGGTAATACTTCTACTTTTGATTAATTCTTCGCTAATATGCTGTTGAAATCTGTCTGTCGAATAAAAAACCCATATAGATAAGTTCGTCCTCAAACGCAGAGGCTGATTGTCATTATTGTTGTATTCGATAGCTTCGGCCATTCCGGCTCCTAAGTTTCAAAAACAAAAATCTGAGCGCGCGCATTGCTCGATTTTTAACTCTCCTGAACTTTGACACTGTCTGTAATGGTTACAGCCGTGCGGTATCAACTTTGCCAACATCAAAGCCGCTAAATCGCGTTCTTAAAGCAGCAGATATCTAATAAAAGTGTAGGAAAAGTTAACTTGGTTTTCAGAAAACCATTATAAAATTTGCTTCTCTAGCTAAATGAAATAACGGTTTCAAACCATTATTCGAGGGAAACAAACAGTACATTCGTATCGTTACTTTTTTCAGTCACACTCTATTACCCTGACACCAAATGTCTTTATGTCCCAATCGAATACTCGATATCAAAAGACAGATAGATTCACAGAGTCAGACGAATGATCACATCTAGCATTTGATCAAAACACGGGCCTAAAGCAAATTCATCAACGGCATGACAATAAACGCCTTGCAGCTCATTCGCCGCAAAATCCCCGGCCAGATCTGCGTCTTCTAGCATGGTCGGATCGTTGGCCATTCTCAGCAGCAAGTCTTGTCCTTGCTCACTATCAGGTCCAGTCGCCGAAGTTAGTGATGAGCCCAAACCAAGCGTAAAAACGTAAATGTTTTCTTGACGAGCCACTTGAGCCATATCTTCAACAAGGTTACGCGCTACTCGGTTTACTCTTCGGTATAGATCAGATGCACTGTGACTGTAATAGTAATACTGCGATACTGGTCTTACCGGATGATCGGGATTGAGTACTTTGAATTCTTCTGCGTCTGAATCATGCGCCGTATAGAAATCTGGTAGGGATGCCAGATAATCATCGATGTCATAACTTCTCCAAGCTGGCCAACTAAGTGTTTGAGATATTTGGTCATGCCTGTACAAACCACGAGGTGTTCCCCCGCTAGTTGAATCTCCAGAACGCAAAGACCCTGTGTAATCTGTGCTGGTAAAACGTAAGTCGAACGTTGATGCAAAAGTATTAGGGGCACCATCGGTAAAAAACACTATGACTTTTAAACTTGCGGGGTTTTCAACATTGCGCAAGGCATCGAGTGCTTGATACATGCCTTCAGATGCATTGGTATATTGCACATTACCGCTGCCACCAAAATCAAAGGCGTCAATCTCAGTTAACAAATCAGAGCGACTATGTCCCCTAGTGGACTCAAAAGGAACAGGCACTTCAGCACCGTAAGCAAACTTAACAAGTGCTACGCGATCGAAGCTTTCGTGGAAGTTACTGACAAAGTCTTTCGAGCGCTCAACAACATCTTCAGTTACATCACCAATTGACCCGTACCTCAAAGACGTGGTGTTATCGACGACAAAGGCAATGTCTACCGGACGTCTTATTGACTGCGCATTGACCGCTATCTCCGTGGTTTGATAGCCGAATAAACTAAGAAATAATGTATTCGATACTTCGGCTGTCGCATTTACATCGATGGAAATATTGCCATTGTCATCATTGGTGTAATTAATCGTGCCTAAAGTCGGGACTGCATCGTGAAAATCACTTGGGAAATTCACGTTGAAGTATCGATTCGCCGCATCGGTTGCAGCTGACTCTCCGTTAGCAACTGCCCGAGCGGCAGCAATACTCGCGGCATCGACAGCAGCGAGCAACCGAGACTTAACCAAATACGTTCGCCCAGAATCAATCGCAAGTCCGGCGATCATTAATACAACCGGCATAGCCAGAACAGTAACTACCGCAACAAACCCAAAGGACTTTCGTTTTCTGAGTAGTTTTGTAATGTGTTGACTTGGCGTTTTCATCTGCAGCCTCCCTACAAATACGTCACATCAGAGATGGCAAAGTTGGCGTCAAAAAAGAAGGTGAACGCAGGCTCGTAGTTGTAAATAACTTCAACCACATACGTGCTTTCTCCGGCTTCTAAAGAGAGGGGGAAGTTCCCTAGAGTTGGAGGGTCATCAATCTCACAACTCCCGTCGGCATTCCAATTTTGGCAGTTGTCCCAAACTGAACTACTCGCATCAAACCCATGATCTAACCAACGATGTTGGGTAAACAAATACGGGTCTTCATCCTCTCTTCCCACAACAGTACTGATATACATGATGCCGTCGTCACCAAGATCTATTGGTTCTGAAGTGGTGGCTATCATGTCCATAACTTGTTCAGGACTAGATGTGCTACTTCTAGAAATTAGGTTAGCGCCTTCTCGACTTAGGCTGACAATAACGTGATTAGCTTGCAGCAATTGCGTCAGTTCATAGATCCCGGCGATGATTAAAAGAAGCAAAGGCAAGATAATTGAAAACTCGATGGCAGCTGTACCGCGTTGAGACTTTTTGGTTGGTTGGTTGCGCGTTATCATGATTAGAAGGCCTCGTTTCTCATCGCGGCACTAACCGTGAAGTTGTATTTTCCATCATCAGAAATGGCATACATAAATGGACTAATAATGTCCCACTCGCAATCAATGTGTATCGCAATCATGTCTCCAGAGCCACCGAAACCGATCACATTGTTCCCTTCCATATCTTCAACACGCATTTCGTCAACGCCGGTTACTTTGTCAAAATAACCATTCGAAGCCTCAGATATAACGTGCATAATTGCAGCTTCACGACTCGCGTTACCATCAGGGTCTAAATCTGTTCTGCCAGTAATAGCGTAACGAGCACCTTCTCTAACTGCATGCTGCATTGTCAGCTTCACATAACCAATGACAGCGACATCCAAAATCGTAAATAGGGTCAATAAAAACGCTAAAGCAACAATCGAAAATTCGATAATGGCAGTCCCTTTTTGTCGCTTTCGCGTACCGAATTTTGATTTTGACTTGTACACATTTTTTCCTGACGCCTTTTGTCTCAACGACGTAAGGAGTCCACTTTCGCGATGCAGTTGCTTAAACATCTCAACTCACCTCTCCAGTAATCTGTCACTCACTACAATGTGCTTGCTTTCGCTACTCACATTTCTCATTCAGAGCAAAAAAGCTCTTACCCACCGATGACTTCCATCGCACTAACCATGGTTTAGTCCGCAATACTTTCGAGTATTTGGCTATCTGAGCCTGTCAATGTATCCGTCGACTTACCCGTGTAAGTTTGATAACTAGTCTCCATTCTTTCTCCACTGGCAACCGGAAGAACATTTAAGTTCTGGTCACTCGCTTCTGGATTGAAAACCTGTGCTTTTTTAAGCGAGTTGGCGTAATAACCGAGCTCTAGCGGCTCTTTTTCCGCGCACCCTGTTAGGCTTATCATTCCAATAAAAGACAACAAAATCGTTAGTAATCTCATGTCTGTCTCCTACAAACTATGGCCAAATGCGCCTTCTGTTCCACCAGGAGACTCAAAGAAACGCTGTCCTTGATTGGCAATTTCTGCTGTTTCAATCGGCATCGACGGCGATGCAATGTAAGCACCTTTGCCCAACAAGTAATATTCATAGTCATTAGGTTTTACAAAAGCGTCGGTCGGTAATCGTATTTTGCTGCGATCGATAGGTTTCACCAGCCTTGGCGTGACTAAAATGACCAACTCAGTTTCGCCTGATACATAAGACTGACTATTAAATAGTTGGCCGAGGATGGGCACGTCGCTAAAGCCGGGAACCTTCTCGACTAAATCGCGCACATTTTCACTGAGTAGCCCAGCGATCCCTATGGTTTGTCCGTCTGCCAGCTCTAATGTTGACGACGCACTTCTACGTGTAATCGGTGGGATCACATAGGTACCATTTGTCGAACCCGGGGATAGTGTCAATGAAGTGGTATTCGCTATTTCACTCACGTCTACCGCCATATTTAGATTGATTTGTTTATCGGTAACAATCGTCGGAATAAATTTGAGTCCAACACCATATTCTTTGTATTGAATCGTTATTCCATCTCGAGTTGGTACTGGGATAGGGAATTCTCCACCAGCCAAAAATTCTGCTTTGGCACCACTAAGCGCTGTCAAGTTGGGTTCAGCTAACACTTGCGCCGCGCCCGTTTCTTTGGCGACATCCAATGCAAATGCAAACAAGGTATCTGAGTCTATGAAAGTGCCGAGCAATCCAGTTTCGGAAATAGATGGCGCAGTAAAAATAGGAGCGATACTTCCGTTCACGCTACCAATAGAGCCGCCTGATGAAGTGCCCCCCCAAGAGAAATTCCCACCAGTTTCAAAAAAGTGAAAATTGGAGTCGAAACGACGCACTAAACTTCGTTGAACTTCCGCTACAGTGACTTCGAGCATCACTTGCTGGGCTCCACCAATAGTAAGTAAGTTTACTACCCCCGATTGCTGAGTCTGCGAGCTAAGAGATTCGTTAGCCGCATCGGCTGATTCACCAGCGGTGTAGGTTTCAGCAATACGAAGCGCCGTATTCATTGCAGCCTTAGAACTGACTTGACCAGATAAAAGCAGTCGACTTTGAGCACTGTGCACTTCAATGTTTTCACTGGGTAAAAACTCAAAGAGCTTAGCTTTCAAACCATTCAGGTCGTGAGTTACTTCAATGCTAATTGACTCAATGAGCTGACCTCTGCTGTCCCACGCCATCAAATTAGTCGTACCCAGCTTTTTGCCGATTAAGAAAACTTCGTCTGACTTTAATATGACGATATCCAAAACCTCAGGGTCACCAAGAGATACACGGTTCGCCTTGCCCGCCAAGTTAACTTGGGTCGATTTATGTTGAGGGACTTTAACGATATTGGTGGATTGAGTAGCAGCGTATACAAAGTTTGAATGCGCACAGATGATTAATGATGCGAAAAGTGTCATCGCGAAACGAGTTAACCTTGAACAATAAATAAAACAAATTCTTACTTGTGTCATGACGTTATTCCTTTACCTGAATTCTTGAAGATTCAGTCCCTTTTAAAATAGTGACACTGGGCCTAACTACAGGGCGACGAACGACTGTTTTTTCTTCTTCATGGGGGTTGCGCAACGTTAATTGAATCTCGCCTTTACTGCGCGCAGTCAGTAACTTCTCTGCGTCTTTGGGCGAGACTTCTAGAGTTACTGCTCTCACCACAATGGGTTTGCTTTCTGAACTTCGAGCAGTCTGGTCAACAGCCAGTACTTTAATGTCTTTAAGAACCGTACTGGTTCTGACATTCGTTTCGCTGTAGCGAACCGTGTTGAGAATATCGACGCGGTTCCCCGGGAGAAGGAAGCCCGCGACGCCAATCACATCGTTAACCCGGATCGTTACAGCGCGTTTGTTATCAGGTATAAGTGACGCAAGCGCAGACCCCTCTCCAATGACATTGAGTCGCTGCTTGTTCAGTATTTCACCATCAAAAATGGTGTTGGCCACAACCTTGCCGATTAATTCACTTTCGTCCACATATTGATTGTCGTTACGCCATGACTTCTCTAACAATTTGGACGATAGGTGTTTTGATTCTATGGTCGTGCCTGCTGGTATTTCTGTCGCCGCAATTAAAATGGGTTCTCTCTCGATTACTTCCATTTCAACTTGTGGCGCGACTTGCCTATCCATCCATTGCTTGGCAAAAAATACAGCCCCAAGACCAAAAATCACGGATAGAAGGAACAACAGTATGATTTGATTTCGACTCATCGACGTCCTCCTCCTTTACCATCAGATGTAAAGTAAACCTGCCATGCTCTCTCAACAATTTCAGGAGTAATCACAGGGGCACATTCCTCAAATACAATGATATCTCTTGAAATTCCCACTATGTCTTTTGGCAAACAGGGATAAAAACCGACGTTATGTTGCTTATGCAACTCTAAAAGTAAGTCAATGGCTTGCGTGCTCACTTCTATTTGGCGAGCTTCAGAAAACAAGGTCCAAAGGCTGAGGTATTCGTCCTTCAGCAATGGGTGAAATTCAATTTTGTAACCAAGCCGCCGCAAGAAAGCAGGGTCGCTGATTTTTTCAGGGTCTAGGTTTGATGAAAACGCGAGAGTAAGAATAAATGGAATTGTAATTTGTTGGCCGTTTGGTAATGACAAATAATCATAGAAGTATTCCATCGGAACAATCCAACGATTTAACAGGGTATCGACTGGCATTGGCTGACGCCCTAAGTCGTCGATAATAAAGATGCCGTTATTTGCCATCATTTGCAGGGGTGCCATCCAGACCTTGTTGTGCTCAGAGTGATTGACTTCCAGCATGTCCATAGTCAACTCACCACCCACTTGAATACTGGGGCGCTCACATAGTGCCCATCGCTTATCATATTGCTCTTTAAACGCGAGGCTGGTATTTAATGCCTCTGGCACCTTTTTGTGATGCTGCCCAGAGAACACTTTTATAATATTGCCAGCGGCATACACGGCATAAGGTACATAGACAGAAGTGTTGAGCGAGTTCAGCAAACGAGTCGCGACAAATGTTTTACCTGTACCAGCATCACCATAAAGTAAAAGAGCTCGACCCGAGTTAATTGCCGGCCCCAATACTGAGGTCATTCTGCTAGCTCCCAATACATCACTAAGCGCAAACTCCACATCAGGTCGAGTGACCTTATGAGCTCGAACATCTTGCGCTTTTATCATTTGATCGTAATCGGTAAGGGAAACGGGAGCTGGACCTAAATATGCGTCTTTTACAAAAGCCGCATCTGCCGCTTTAGCTCCCAGTTCAGATAATGCATAGCCAACATGGCCTGCATCGCTAGACGCTGATACTTGATGAACTTCGATTAGCGCTTTCGCTCGTAGAGTGGCAAGCATTTCATCAATGAGATGACTGTTGAGGCAAATGGAACGCGTGAGTGCCAGCATGTCCGACTTTGGAAAGGCAGCAAGGTGTTTGATCAATAGATTTTCAAGAACAGCTCTAGGCACCCCAGTTTCTTGAAACGAGGTAGGAACTTTTGGCGGAGCCGCTTGAGGCTTCAAACCTTCTCTGTGTCGACGCTCTGCGGTTTGTGCAACCATTCGCGCCTCCTTGTAGTTATACTGTGTTACGTCTCCTAAACATCAGGTGGCGTAATAGCTCTGCATTGCCAGTCCAATTACTACAACAGGTGCAAAAGGCATATGTTGATTTTGGCTCGACGAATCCAATGTCAGCCTTGCGCTTTTTGTTCCGTACAAGACTGCCGTCTTATAAGTTAAAAGTATTTGCTTAAAGCTGGTGTCACTGTTCGCCGACCTGTAAACCATGAAAGTCCCCCCGACAATCACAGTTGCAACCGCAACCCACATACTGACCGACAGTAGCTCACCCCACCCTGCCACAAAACCAACCACACCAAGGAGTTTCACGTCTCCAGGAGCCATTGCACCAACAAGATGAAAAACCAGCGACGCTGCAAACATCACAACCAGACCAATTAAAGCCATACTTGTATAATGGATGACATCGTCAGAGAGGAAGTACTGTACTAAGCTTATGGCCAAAATAGCCAAAAGGTATCTATTCGGAATACGCTGCTCACGGGCATCGGTAACAGCAACTAGTACAAACAGAAACCAAATGAGATATTCAAGCACTCGCTACGCCCTAATCGCTAAAGAGGCTCGAAAATTCCTCTTCGAAAATCCCGCGAAAGGCTATAAATAGCCCCGAGAATCCGGCAACCATTGCTCCAGCACCAACAACATACTCGACAACAGTGAGTCCGCTTTCATCTAGAAAAAATTCAGAAATGCTTGATAAGACACTCATGTTCAATCCCTCTCATTTGAACAAAGAGCGTGGAATTACCTCAATGCAATTCCACAACCTCTTTCAAGCGTAGTCTGGATCTCATTTTTTTCTTGGGTTGCTCAGTATGCTTTAGTCAAACACACTCTCGAGTTCAGTTTCCAACACGCTACTAAATGCGCCAAAAATCCCTGCCAAACCCGCTACAAGTAAGCCTGCACCGACAACGTATTCAACTACGGTTAGACCTTCTTCGTCTTGGAAAAATGCTTTAGTTTTGTTGATTAAAGTGTTCATGTTTCGTCTCCTTACTCAGCAACACATCGTGCTTAATATTTAATCTACAAGTTGAGGCGACGAGTAGTTAGTAGCTTTATAACTATGTCTGGCACTTTTTTGCTATTTTTTTAGTGGCAAATGACTCATCAACGAATGTTAAACGTTAAACCCAAGGTTTAAATTTTTGGTCTGAGCTCATAAAAAAACTAAAGATCAACAAATAAGTTTTTATTTATTAGATACATATAATGACAAAACAAAAACCTTGCTCATTAAGAGAGAATTAAGTTATATATTCTCAATACTGATACTTGACAGTTTTATTAATAAGCAACTTCGTGAATCAAGATCACACTTTTTGTTCTATTTAAATCGTATTTTCTCTTGCTTTGTTTGTCGTTCATTGAATAACAAAGACTTAGCCAATTTGAAGAGAATATTCTCTAGTGATCGAATTGAACGCTCTAATACTTGAGCATTAAAACCACCGTTTTTGACTCTTGTTTAGCTATACCCAAGTTATCTTCCTCAACATTAAATTGAATTCACCACATTTGAACTAAACTTGATCTCAATAGTTTTTAAAGTGCCTAGTGCAAAACAAGTTTGGCAGTTTAGCCTGACGCCGCAAAGGCACCTTGGTGGGTTTATGGATGTGCGCTTTAAAGGTTGCTGGTTAGGTAAATCGATCTCGTACATTCCTCGCGATCTGCACTATCAGTTCGAGCAGTATTTTGAGTTACAAGAATACGGCCATGATGTTTCGGTGATAAGTGAGCCGAATATACGTTTTTGCTTTTTCTTCTACGACCCAAGAGTTAACCACCCACTATTCATTACTGCCTATCGACTCTCAATCAATCTCAACAAAAAACTGGTTCTCATTTCACACGACGATTTAGAACATTTATCCGATTATCGAGAAGTCATATTTGATCAATTAGTCGTTGATCAAATCAGCTCAACCTTATGGCTCAAAGATCTCGACAGCAATATCCGATATCAGCTCGAAAACCACCTTGAAGTCCTAAATGTAGATGCAGACAAAACCAATACAGCCACTGAAAAGAAATCGGTGAGAAAGCCCAATAAAGATCTACTCGAGATTATTCGTCATATTGAAAAGAACTTAGCGAACACGATACGAGAAGAGGATATCGCGGACTACTGCCACTATTCGGTCACGTATTTTTCGAAGTACTTTCACAAGCACGTCGGGATGAGTTTTCGAGACTATTTAACGCAAAAGCGTATTGAACTCGCCAAGCAGATGTTAACTCAAGAAAAAAATACCAAAATCGCGTTCATCGCTTTTCAATGCGGATACAAAGACGTGTCGTACTTTTCCCGCATCTTCAAAAAGAAAACCGGGATGACGCCTGCGACGTTTCGCCACAGCCGAGAAGCGTTTTCAGCGGGCAAGTAAAATGTCACCCAATTGGTTGTTTCTTAGTGACACTGCTAGAATTAACAAGAATTTAACATTCGGAACCTGTTATGTCGGAAATGAGCCAATCCACGTGTACTTTGCCACCACCTAATGAACTGATCCTGCGCTGGGCAGAGGAACGACCAAACGACGTCTATCTAAAACAAATGACAAATAGGCAGTTCGTCGAGTTTACTTTTACAGATGTGAAGAACCATGCTTTGTGTTTAGTGAGTGCGTTGCGAGACAAGGGGTTAGCACCGGGAGATAAGGTAGCTCTGGTCTCAAAAAACTGCGCTGAGTGGTTCATCTGCGATTTGGCATTGATGTTGGGTGACTATATCAGTGTTCCTATTTTTCCCACGGCATCAAAAGACACCATTAGCTATTGCTTGGAGCACAGTGGTAGTAAGGCAATTATTGCCGGAAAACTCGATGATAGCCAGGCTTGTCAAACCGTCATCAACAACCATCCAGATATCCTAAGCATAGCGTTACCTTATACCAGTGCCCCCAACTGCCAACATCAGTATTTAGATTTTATGTCTAATTACGAACCAAGTGATGAACGTGCTCAGCATCATGACAACAAGTTAATGTCTTTGGTGTACACATCTGGTACCTCTGGTGTTCCCAAAGGTGCCATGTTGACTTATGGGGCATTTAATTGGTCAGTCAATCGGTTAACGAACTTCATTGGCTTTAGTGCCAAAGATCGGCTGTTTTCCTACCTTCCTTTGGCACATATTACTGAACGTGTTTATATCTTTGGCTCGTCCATTTCCGGCGGTGTTATGACGGCTTTTCCAGAGTCGCTGGATACCTTTATTGATGATGTGAAAGCGCATCAACCCACCTTGTTTATTTCTGTTCCTAGGTTGTGGACTGTCTTTCAGCAACGCATTCAAGAGAAACTGCCACAGCGCAAACTGTCGATATTACTAAAGATCCCTCTCCTTAATGGCTTGATAAAAAAGAAAATTGCCAAGGGGTTGGGGTTAGATCAAGCTCGTGTCCTTGGATGCGGCTCTGCTCCAGTGTCCCCTAATCTACTTAGGTGGTATCACAGTGTTGGGCTCAATATTACCGAAGCTTGGGGAATGACCGAGACTTATGCGTACAGTACGCTCAACTATCCATTTAGAGCTGACAAAATAGGTACGGTCGGCTTGGCTGGTCCCGGTATTGAAATGAAGTTATCTGATGAAGAAGAAGTGCTCATTAGAGGAGAAGGACTGTTTGCTGGTTACTACAACAATGATCAAGCAACGAATGAATGTTTTGATAAAGATGGTTGGCTACACACAGGTGACATTGGTTCTATTGATAAAGAAGGTTACTTAACACTGCGCGGAAGAATAAAAGATACCTTTAAAACGGCAAAAGGGAAGTTTGTCGCGCCCGTTCCCATAGAAAAGCAGTTCCTCGATAACTGCAAAGCGGAAATGATCTGTCTTGTTGGACTTGGTATGCCTGCCCCCATAATGTTAATCGTTCCACCCGACTTTCACGATTTTGATAGAGAGCGGTATCAACGGTCGGTGGTTCGAACTATTGAACAGTTAAACAACCAACTAGAGTCTCATGAACAAATCAAAGGGGCACTAATTGCTCGCGAAGATTGGTCAATTGAATCCGGTGTGTTGACGCCGACATTGAAGATTAAACGGCATGAACTAGAAAATCGTTATCATGAAATTGGAGTTAACTGGCCCAAAGATCAGTTGGTTCGCTGGGAAGATAAGATATAAGCTCAGATAGTGCTTAATATAATCGATATGAGCCAATTCAAAACAACATTGAATTGGCTTTATTATAAGTTCAGCTTACAGAATGTATAATCTAGCATTATAGAAATTTGTTGTAGTTAACCTGTGACTGGCTCGGCAAATCGATCCCAACATCTAGCTGTATAAACTTGCTGACCGACTCTATGTCTTGAATATCTGACGTTTGATTTGAGCTAAAATCTTTGTTTTTATTGGTGTTAACACTTAAAACACGATTGACTCGACTGACAAACTCACCAAATTGAATATCAAACCCTACATGCATCGCTAATCTCATGGTCTTTCTCCTAATTGTTATTGGAATGTTCTCTCTTTGTTGACAACAATTATTAGATATAGTTATCTTCATGACGAGCGATCAAAATTAACAACAACTATAAGTTAAAGTTATGGATAACAGATTAAGACACTTATCGGCATTACGATATTTCGAGGCGGCAGCGCGACTGAGTAGTTATAGCCGTGCAGCGGAAGAGCTGTTTATTAGCCAAGCAGCGGTAAGTCAAAAAATTCGTCAATTGGAAGAAGCACTTGATTGCAAACTCTTTGTTCGAAAAGGAAGAGATATGCAATTGACCGATAAAGGAAAAACACTCTTTAAACAGGTTTCAAAAGGGTTTGAGGAAGTGATTACAGGCCTCAACCAAATATCCAACGAACCCATGGATGGACTACTAACGGTGCAAGCTCCGCCTTCATTTGCTTCGCGTTGGTTGTTGCCTAAGCTTTGGAAATTTAGTGTCAAATACCCAAACATCCCGATTCGTGTTGAAACAACGTGTGATTCACCTAGGTTAAAGCACGGCGAAGTTGATTTAATCATCTACCAAAGTGATGTCTACTTTAATACTAAGTCGATTGTTGAGCCGGGTGCGATCGTTACTCCGCTACTTAGTGAGCCAATATATCCATACTGCTCCCCTGAACTGGCCGAATCGATGAAGTTTGCCGACGATCCTTCCCGGTTACTCGATTGCTGGTTAATTCATTATCCGCATCACGCTTTTCCTTGGACTCTGTGGTTTGAGCAATCAGGCACCGTCTGCCCAGAGCAGACAGTGCAGTGGATGGAAGTGCAGACCTTTGATATGGCGCTTAGTACTGTAGTAGCAGGTCATGGTGTATGTTTAGCCAGTGATATCTTGGCATCGGAGTACACTGAGCGAGGGTTATTGGTGAAACCATTTGATATTGGTTTATCACCGGGCCTCGACTTTTATGTCATGGTAGATCCCAATTCACCACGCCGAGATCGGATCAAAGTATTTTCAGACTGGTTGTATCAAGAAATGCAAGAGTTCACTGTACAGCGCTCTTGCGCAGACGTTATAAAAATCGCTTAACGATTCTATTTAGATAACTCAATCCAGCTCGCATTGGGGAAAGTAGTGCTTAACTCACTTACTTTCCCATCTCTCTTCAACTAAGTCGGAAGTTAGATGCTCAGACAAGTCATCGACTTGATACCGCTTTGCTTTATCACTTAGCAAAAATTTACCAAATACACCGAAAATCTTTGTAATTAGAAAGGGGTTTCTAATCCCAAGTATAGATCTGACATTCAAATTACTGAATTCGTTTTGCTTTTCCATCGCTTACACCCCATAAACATAATCGTTAATGTGGTCATCATCAGGTAATTCGATTACGCTCTCAAACGATGCATTCTAACGATAAGTTAAGGAAAACTTAACCGATGGAAAGACTAACCAACCTGCAAGGCTTGTACTATTTCTATGTAGCAGCCAATACTTTGAGTTTTAAAAAAGCCGCACAACGATTATTCGTTACTCCAGCAGCGATTAGTCAGCAAATTCGCCTGCTAGAAGAGCAACTGGCCGTCACTCTTTTCTCACGTCAATATCGCTCTGTCGAACTCACGCAAGATGGGCATAAGTTACTGCACCATCTACAACAAGGTTTTGAACATATTGAATTAGGTGTCAAAGCCATGCAGCAAGATAAAAACCCTCATCAATTGGCGATTTCAACTCTGCCTTCGTTTGCTCAACACTGGCTAGTTCCACGAATTCAGCAGTTCAGGGAAGATAATTCTGACCTTTCGTTATTGATAGATCCAAGTAACGATATAGTGAACTTTGATAATGATGATATCGATTTATCGATTCGATATGGCAAAGGAAAATATGATGGTATCGAAGCGCGTCCTTTGATGGAAGAAATACTCTATCCGGCATGTCACCCTATGTACCAAGAGCTACATCAAGTCGAAACCATTGATGACTTGCTGCATGCCGATTTGATCGAAGATAGTTGGCCTGATGTTAAGTGGGATACTTGGTTAAATGCGGAAGGAAGCTCGCAAACACTTTCTCCAATTAGCTATAGTGGATCGCACTTTGTTTTAGAGGCGGTTCTTATGATGCAAGGGGTTGGTCTAGTCAAACACTCCCTCGCGTATCGATATATTGAAAAAGGCGCTCTTGTTCGAATTGGTGACATGGCGATCAGACCCAGTTTTCAGTATTACCTATGTGCCCCTAGCCACCATTTTCAACGCCCAAAAGTACAGCGTTTTGAAGCTTGGTTGGGCAAGCAAATTGCCGAGTATCAACAACATATTCCAGATTTTGAAAAACTTGTTGGCTGCCAGCATGTCTCTGAACTCGATAAATAAAGCTAGATCGGACAGATAATCAAGCGGTTATACCAAAATTAGAACTCAATTTATGTACCCCTTCTGGATACTTTAAATACAAAAAGGTTCAGCAGTTTAATCATTGGATTAGTAATGAAGTGACGCTCTTTCAAGAGCGATACCCGTTGGATATGGAAGTATTAGATGCTCATTTTCCCTCTCCAACATAATGGAGAAAGTGGCTGTGATAAAAAATGGACCAAGGTGAACAATGTAAAAGTTTACCCAAACAAAAACCCCTCGAGCAATCGAGGGGTTTTTCTTAAGCTAAATTAAACTACCTAAAGGTAATTACTTCTTAGCTTCGCGCTCTTTAACTTCAGCGATAACTTGCTCAGCAACGTTCTGTGGACATGGTGCGTATTGACCAAATTCCATAGAGAACTGACCACGGCCAGAAGTGATAGTACGTAGGTGACCGATGTAGCCAAACATTTCTGATAGAGGAACGTCAGCTTTAATACGAACACCAGTAGTACCAGCTTGCTGGTCTTTGATCATGCCGCGACGACGGTTAAGGTCACCGATTACGTCACCAACGTTGTCTTCTGGAGTGAATACGTCAACGTTCATGATTGGCTCAAGAAGTTGTGCACCCGCTTTAGGCATAGATTGACGGAATGCACCTTTAGCAGCGATTTCGTAAGCGATAGCTGAAGAGTCAACTGCGTGGAAACCACCGTCGAATAGTTCAACTTCTACGTCTAGAGTTGGGAAGCCAGCTAGAACACCAGTTTCCATCATAGATGCGAAACCTTTCTCAACTGCAGGCCAGAATTCTTTAGGTACATTACCACCAACAACTGTTGAAGAGAACGTGAAGCCAGAGTTTGGCTCACCTGGGCGGATGCGGTAGTCGATCTTACCGAACTGACCAGAACCACCAGACTGCTTCTTGTGCGTGTAGCTATCTTCAACTGCTTGAGTGATAGTTTCACGGTAAGCTACCTGTGGAGCACCTACTTCAAGCTCAACGCCGTAAGTACGCTTAAGGATATCTACCTTGATGTCTAGGTGAAGTTCACCCATACCTTTCAGGATAGTTTCGCCAGACTCTTCGTCAGTCTCAACTTGGAAAGATGGATCTTCTGCAACCATCTTACCGATAGCGATACCCATCTTCTCTGAACCGCCTTTGTCCTTAGGAGTTACAGCGATAGAGATTACTGGTTCTGGGAAGATCATAGCTTCAAGAGTACATTCGTGCTTAGGATCACATAGAGTGTGACCAGTTTGAACGTTCTTCATACCAACGATAGCGATGATGTCACCAGCTTGCGCTTCAGTAAGTTCGTTACGCTCATCAGCTTGCATCTCACACATACGACCGATACGCTCAGTCTTACCCGTTGCTGAGTTAAGGATAGTGTCACCCTTCTTCAGACGGCCAGAGTAGATACGTACGAACGTTAGAGCACCAAAACGGTCATCCATGATCTTGAATGCTAGCGCTTTTAGAGGCTCATCTGGAGATACAGTAGCAACTTCGCCAGTTGGCTCACCAGTTTCTGGATCAGTTAGTGGCTGAGGATCAACTTCAGCTGGAGCTGGTAGGTAGTCAACAACAGCATCAAGAACAAGTTGCATACCTTTGTTCTTGAACGCAGAACCACAGAATGTTGGGAAGAATGCTAGGTCACGAGTACCCTTACGGATACAAGCTTTTAGCTGCTCGATAGTCGGCTCTTCACCTTCCATGTAAGCTTCCATTAGGTCGTCGTCTTGCTCTACAGCAGTCTCAACTAGCTCTTCACGGTAAGCTTCAACGTCATCAACCATATCCGCTGGGATATCTTTAATTTCGTAGTTTTCAGGTAGACCAGTGTCATCCCAAACGTAAGCTTGACGGTTTAGTACGTCTACAACACCAACGAAATCGTCTTCACGACCGATTGGCAGAGTCATTACTAGTGGGTTAGCGCCAAGAACGTTCTTAACTTGGTCAACAACGTTGAAGAAGTCAGCACCCATACGGTCTAGTTTGTTTACGAAGATCAAACGAGCTACTTCTGAGTCGTTCGCGTAACGCCAGTTAGTCTCTGACTGAGGCTCAACACCACCAGAACCACAGAATACACCGACACCACCGTCCAGCACTTTTAGAGAACGGTATACTTCTACTGTGAAGTCAACGTGTCCAGGAGTATCGATAACGTTTAGGCGGTGGTTTTTCCACTCACAAGTTACCGCTGCAGACTGGATGGTAATACCACGCTCAGCTTCCTGCTCCATGAAGTCAGTTGTAGACTCACCGTCGTGTACTTCACCAGTTTTGTGGATTTTACCAGTAAGCTTTAGGATACGCTCAGTGGTGGTAGTTTTACCCGCATCAACGTGCGCGAAAATACCAATGTTTCTGTACTTTGATAAATCTGCCATTGTCTTACTCTGTTTATAAGGTATAAATTGCGCGCAGAGTATATCACAATCTGTCAAGACTGATAGCTTTGCGTGCAATAAGTAAAAAATTTGTTGGAACTGCCAAAATAGTAGGATTTGTATCCTAACAAACCTGCGTCGGGACACCTACTATTTAGCAAAAATTCAGACTATTGAAGCCTCTTTCACTAAAGCATAAGGCGGAGTATTCTGCCAGTTCATACTAAACACACTTGTCCAATCACTCTTCATCGAAACGACGTGAGTAGCATCTAGTTTTTTCAGCAACGCTTTACTCAACTTATGATCCAATGGATATTGGTATTCTCTTTCCGCGTCATCATGGTGAATAACCGCGGTAAATGGCTTTATGCTGCCGCTGTTGGCCCACTCTAACATTGCAACATCACCACCAGTATTGCCAAAGACAATTGCAGGTGGAACAGGCATATGTTTTCTTAACTGCCTTACTTTTTCTTTGCCTACATTTAGTATTACTGGATGAAAAAGGTGGCTGAGATGAACACTAGAGCCAAACACACGTTCATTAGGAATTCCTAACACTTCTCCAACCCAAGCATGTAAAAATAAGCTTGAACTTCCGGAAGCGATAAACGCTTTAAAGCCATTATCTTTCAATGTATTTAGGACTTCTCTTACCGGCTCAAAGACAAGATTTTGATAGGGAACGTTAAATCTCGGATGCAAGTGCTCAAGGACAAACTCTCTGGCTTTTGCTTGATATTCATTTTCAGAGACATGAGAAAACAACACATTGAACAATTGAAATAAGTCGTGAAACCCTAATTCAATATCGTTTTTCACATTTTCCAGAGCCGCAAAAATCCTACTGTGATGACGCTGGTGTTGATGGTCATTAAGTAGATTGGAAAAATATGACTCAATAAATGTCACTTCTGTGTTGTGAGGTTTCTCACACCAAATGGTGCCATCTAAATCAAACGCTGCGTAACGTCGTTCGTCCGGTATAAAGCTAGAGCTACTGGGATCAGTCCACTTTTTTAGCTTTTCGAGCAAATCCTGAG
Source organism: Vibrio sp. ABH4_348 (assembly GCF_056159765.1). Classification (NCBI taxonomy): domain Bacteria; kingdom Pseudomonadati; phylum Pseudomonadota; class Gammaproteobacteria; order Vibrionales; family Vibrionaceae; genus Vibrio; species Vibrio sp. ABH4_348. The sequence continues at coordinate 2,325,925 of NZ_JBSWVW010000001.1, forward strand.
AAACATCGGTCGCATTCCAAGCGCTAAGCATCATACCGCGATCTCCTTTGCTTCCGATTCCGTTTCCGATGAATCGGCTCGAGCTTCAATATCACCGGTTATCGCAGACAAGTCGGTTTTAAAGCCAAAGACCACGCCACTCCAGATCAGGCACTGCCATACTAATATGCCAAAGGGCACGTAACCCATATAGCCAAGTAAAGGCATTTCGGTTGGCAAGTGAAGCCAGTCCAAATTAATGTATGGAACATCGTATACCCAGTAGTTTGGATTGGTAATTGTGTAGTCTGCCTGAGAATGGAAGACACTGCCGTAGTTCCACATTTCCCAGAAGAAACCATTAAATAAGGATGCCAATCCAACCAGAGCTGCTGTTGTCCAGTTGCCATTAGTTAAGATCCCTTGCATCGGGTTCCAAATACCATTTTTGTGTAGAACGCCAGTCATCACGGCTAGTGGCCCTACCCATATCCCCCAAAATAGAAGGTTGGGGAAAAAGACAACACCAGCGATTAGTGCCAATCCGCCCCAAATCAACACATCACCACTTAGTGGCCAACGATAGCCAAATTGGTATCGAACTCTAAGTGCTGGAATACTCGCCAATAAGGTATACCACTGCATAATGACGGGAGTCACCGTGGTGTAGGCAATCAAATAAAGCATGACTACCGTTTTGTCGGATAATTTTGTTCCAAATGCATCAGGGTAGTACCAGTTCTCCATAACAAAGTAGTCAAAGTATTCGAAATAACTCCAGCCTACTAATGACACGACCGCCGTTATCGCCAGTAAGCCTGGTGTTTTGGATACCATGGAGCGTCCATCATTAATGCGATAAACGGCCCCATCCAAAACAAAGATAAAGCCCCACCACAGAGGGGTAAAACTGTAATACGCAAGAGGGAGCAAATTAGGATCTTTGGCCCACATCAACCACCAGCAGAAAAGAGTAGTGACTAACCCAGCGCCAAACCACCATGGAAACTTTGCCTTTTGGGGTTTGGGAGGTTTTGGGCCACCTGGTTTGAATCCCATTAACTTGGGAAAAGCTAAGATGAAAAATGCCCAACCAACAGCAAGAGCCATAACTATGAAGTAGAAGAGGTTGAATCTGGGTGAGGCAACTTCAAATTGGGGAGGGAAAACCAAGAATCCTTTTGGGAAATGATCAGGATAGTAAAAAAAGCCCACGACGAGAGGGACAACGAGTGTAGCCAAAACTGGCCAAATTAGTTTCCATTTCATAAATAATCCAACAAGCAAAATAGAGAAAGTAACTGAGTATGGATACAAAAAAGCCAGTGCTTTGCACTGGCCACCTAAGTTTTTATTAATACAAAAGTTCAACTAGACCGGCGCTGCTTTCCGCAGTTTTTTGTTGTGGTACATATCTTCATCGGCGGCCTGCACCGCTTCAAAGCAAGAGTTATGGTCGCTAAGATTCGCAAAACCAAAACTCACACCAACAAACATATTGGATTCTTGTTTCAGTTCTTTTTCAACCCTAACAATAATTTGCACAACATTATCGTGAAGTAATGTCGGGTAAAACAGACCAAACTCATCCCCTGAAATCCGATACAAGGTTGCACCGTCAGGTAAAGCACGACTGAGCTTGGTACTAAAGTTTAATAACAGCTCATCTCCCAGTAAGTGACCATAATTGTCATTGCATTGTTTTAGTCCATCGAGATCCAAATAAATGAATGACTCATCACGCCGTACTGTCTTAGAGTGTCTATCCATAGCAAAGCGATTGGGTAACTGTGTTAGTGGGTCTGTTAATGCTAGCTGTAACGATTCTTCAGATCGTCTTAGTGCCTGTGAGCGGCTCTGCTCTAACTGGCTCATTTGATAGGACAACACACCAGAAAGCATAAGCACTTCAAAAGCGACAGCAATCAGCCCTAAATGCTCAATGTAAATAGTATTAAATGACAGCATTTGTTCGAGTGAAATGGTCAACATCGCCAATAGGAAAAAGCCGACATTTGCTGCCAAATACCATTTAGCAACGCCCTCACCTCTCAAGCTGTATACAATACCTGCAGCCAATCCGTACAGAGTCATCATTGCCACAGAGCTTCGGTTCAACTCGTTGTGAATACCTGGTGACAGTAGTGACAATGGGAAGTAACTGGCCATTACCGCCAAAATTGCTAAACCGATATACCACAACCACCGAGATGACTCTTTGGTTATAGATAGGAGAGACATAGCAAAGATTACATACGCCATACTAGAAAAGTTAAGTGGCCAAGTTGCACCAAAATAGCTTTGCACCGAAAACAAGTCGCGAGCTACCATCAAGGTCGTCGCATTAAAAATCAAATTACCGATAATGAAAGTTGCATAGGCAAGGTCAACCAGCTTCCGACGCGTTACCCACATCACCACGTAGTAAAAACCCAAACCCAAAAACACACCCAAGCCCAACAGTGCAACACTGTTACCGACTCGAATTTCGTTTATGTAGTTCGCCTGTTCGGCTACGAAAGGAATAGTGTGAACAATACTAAATTGAGATTTTTGAAAGGTGATAAGAGTGTAATTACCCGCAACCAACTCTACGTCGCGAGCATGTCTTAAAAAATAACGTTCATTGTTTTTGTTGAGAAGACCGCCATTGAACTCAGCTATCCGCTTCCCTTGTTCATCAAATAGAAAATGAGAGTAATAGCCAATCAATGCTGAGTTTCTAAAATCAATGACGTAATGACCCGTTGAATTGATAACAAAGGGAAGACGACTTACTTTTTCACCGCCAGTAAGGTTGAATTCTTCAAGGTCATCAAGTGAGGAGAGGTAAGCATCCACATCTATCAAAGATGTTTTGGTCGTCAACGATTCAAGCGATGAAGATGACTGCGCACCTTGGTACCACTCGATCTCATCAAATACTATGGTGTTTGCTAAAGATGCATGGACACCAAATGACAACCCGGCAAAAAGCGTAAACAGAATCAGCCACCCAAGCCGAAATCTATTAAACAAATAAAAACTCATTTTATCTAGTCAACAAAAAGTCCCTGTTGATTTCAAAGCGGTATCCATACGCGCAAAAATCAAACAGAATTAGTCAATGTTCAATACACGAAGTCAACCACACCTTGAGTTACGTCACTTGTTCAAAAGCTTCTACCGCTTCTGAAAGTTTTTTCACTCCGTGTATTTCCATCCCCCGGATTCCTTCTTTTGGAAGGTTCGCTGCAGGAACTATGGCTTTTTTAAACCCGTGTTTAAAAGCTTCTTTTAGTCGTTCTTGCCCGCTAGGCACCGGTCTGATTTCTCCTGCCAAACCGACTTCCCCAAATACCACCACATCTTTTGGCAACGCTCTGTCTCTAAAACTGGATAACAGCGCCATGACTAAAGCTAAATCTGCACTGGTTTCAGTTACTTTTACGCCTCCCACGACATTAACAAAAACATCTTGGTCTGCCATCTGTAAACCGCCGTGCTTGTGAAGTACAGCAAGTAACAAAGACAAACGATTCTGCTCAAGTCCCACAGAGACGCGGCGAGGGTTAGCTAACTGGCTGTAATCCACCAAGGCTTGAATCTCAACTAGCAGTGGACGAGTACCTTCCCACACCACCATGACTGAGCTGCCCGAGGTATCTTCCTCACCTCGCGATAAGAATATGGCAGACGGGTTACTGACCTCTTTTAACCCTTGTTCTGTCATGGCAAATACACCAAGTTCATTCACCGCACCAAAGCGGTTTTTGTGACTGCGCAAGGTGCGATAGCGGCTATCGGTTCCACCATCGAGTAAGACCGAGCAATCGATAATGTGTTCCAGTACTTTAGGTCCGGCAAGCGTGCCATCTTTAGTGACGTGACCAACAATAAAGACCGACACCCCGTTTTGTTTGGCGTAGCGAGTTAACGCAGTTGCCGATTCTCGCACTTGAGCCACGCTGCCCGGCGAGGATTGTACGTCTGGCACATGCATAACCTGTATCGAGTCAATCACCATGATTTTTGGTTGCTCTTTTTCCGCGATCTGACAGATCTTATCGACATTGGTTTCCGACAGCATTTTCAAATGCTCTTTCGGTAATCCCAATCGAGAGGCGCGCATTGCGACTTGCTGTAGCGACTCCTCACCGGTGACGTATAGGGTTGGCATCTGGGCGGAGAGCAAGCACATGGTTTGTAGTAGTAAGGTTGATTTACCAGCACCCGGATTACCACCAATCAAAATGGCAGCGCCGGGTACTATCCCGCCCCCCAACACACGATCCAGCTCTTTAAAATTACTGGAAAAGCGAGGAACATCTTGTAGATCTATTTCAGATAAGTTTTGAACTTTCGATTCGGTGGCCGAACCGGCGTAACCACTCAGTCTTTCGTTACGCGCTACCGTCGGTGAGGCAGCGATACGAACTTCGGTTATCGTATTCCAAGCACCACAAGCATTACATTGTCCCTGCCAACGAGGGAAATCGGCACCACAATCGTTACATACGTAAGCTCGTTTAGGTTTCGCCATACCGTAAGTTCTGCCTTATCGTTAAAGATTTCCAAGTATTGGCCGATACTATACCCAAATCACAGCTCGACAAAAACGAGAAGTTTTCATCGACAATCAGCAGCTGCTCTTAGATATCGCTTAAGCTTGCAACACTTACCATAAAAATTGGCTGCATAACGAGCAAGCGATTGGAAACACGTCATTTCCACCGAGCAGTTTGGTTTCAGTTGGATATACTTAGGTATACGAAGACTCTTTCGCGAGTCGGTTTAAGGAAACAGCACACTACCCATGGAGCAATCCGAAATTCTTTCCCTAGCCGAAAGGCTTATACCAGCTTACGGCTCAGAAGATTTTGAAGACGTTCTGTCGCAAATGACAGACGGAGAGGCTCCGTCGGTTAAATTTCTGGTCAAAATGGAGCTCAACAAATTGATGGCTCCATGTACTAAAACCTTAGATCTCAGAGGTCGTGTTCAAGGTGAATGTCGCGAATACCAATTAGACGGCCTAGTACATTGGCTGGATGATGTTGCCTTCAACGTATATCACAAGAACGTTCGCAAATACGGTGGGTACACTGAAGGTGTCTGGTTAGCGCTTTGCAACACCAAAAACAACTTCCGAGTGATGCAACAGCGAGGTAAACCTTCCGGTAAAGAAATTGTTTCCGATGCCACTGAATTTGATGTTGAACCGCTGCAACTCGGTTATGACCTAAAGCGCAAAGAAAACCGCCTCAAAATCTCTTCTCAAGTTGAACTTACTCTGCCCGGAAAACAGTTGGTGCATGGTGTCACCTCAGACATTTCTCCTTCTGGTGCCCGGGTAAAAGTGCCGACCGCATTTAATTACCGGTTGGGCGATAATGTCGATGTGCTCTTTATTGAAATTGCCCAGTCTTCTGAAGAAGGGCTGCTTTGCGCGCCGGTCCAATATCGCATTATCGGTATTGACGATTCGATGGAAAATGACTCGGTCAAATTTCTAAGACTGATCAATACCGAAGACAGCCAAGAAATCGAACAAGTCATCGAAATCTCGCTCAAAAACGAAGCAGAGCGCGCCAAACACGACAATCAAGATAAAATTATTCGCGCACGTACACGTGGCTATGAACACACCTATTTAAAACACAGTTGTCATTTACCCCTGTTTTTCAGTAAGGACAAACTGAGCATTGTCTTGATGACGGAAAACAATAAGTCACTTTGGCAGTACTGGCACGACGAGAGAAATCAGCAAAATCTCACGTCTTTGTTTAACCACCAGCGACTGCAGATTCTCACACAACCGGGGATGAGTGGCAGTAGCAATGTGTTGTATTCCTTTACTCACGAGCATCAAGACAAAACCTTGTTCTTCTCGATGATGATGCCAGAGGCAACGCAAGCACAGCGCTTGCTGTTTTGGCATATAGGTGCCAGAAAGGAATCGTGGCGAGCATTCCGCGTGTCCATATTCCAGCTTACCGATGAGGAAAAGAAAGATCTCGCCCAGCACAGCGATGAACTGGCTACCAATGTGGCAGGATTGACCCACTGTGGTTACTTGCAAGAAATCGCCGACACTTCATCGGCTCACGATTACTTGCTTACCGAAAAACCTCGACTACCAAGCTCCGAGCTTAATCCATTTAGGCATACTCGGGCAGCTGGCGATGAACCACTGTGTTTGTATTTTGATGCTAAATCCCGGCGCAAAGAACCTAGATATCAGTTCAACTCCCCAATTGAAATCACTGCAAATGATTCGGTATACCAAGGGCAAACCCTAGACATATCTAAGCACGGACTTTTGGTGGCACTGAAAACTCCCTATAAAGGACCGGCAAACTGCTTAGCGACCATCAACCTGTTGGAAATGCAGCTCTACGACAAAAACTTGCCCATGTCGGCAATTAGTTACGAAATTATTCGCGTGTCTAACAATGGTCAACGGGTACAACTCTTGATCGAAGAAGGGAAAGAGAACAACAAGATCATTCACTTTTTTAATCGCCTGATCGAACACAACAAGAAAAAACTCGTTGCCAAACGTGAAGCGCTGCCAAGTGATGATCTTCTCGAGGGACTGCATGACACCTTATTGCGACGCAATATTTGTTGGCCGCTATTTATGGAGAAACGCGGTCCGAGTATTAAACCAAGAATCTTGGGGGTTCAATATCCGCTTCCCGATTCGTTGATCCCGTTTGCCAAGCTAGGCCCTAAAGACAAGTTCTCGCTCGATCCTATATACAAAGGGCGCAGTAACACACTGCTCGCGCAACCAATGAAGCGAGTAGAAGCTGCGGTGCCAACCTATCACGATGTGTATATTGGCATTATGAAATTTGGGTCGCGTATTCAATCGGTCGAAACTAAGCTCTTTAGCGAATTTGAATCATTAAAAGAGCGAATTGGCTTTATTAAAAATGCCCAAGACTTGGGGGAGTTTTATGTATTGCGAATCTCCGGTGTACCTGTCTTTGATCCTTGGACCTCTTTGTTGAGAAAAGACATTCAAGAGCTCGCACCGATTAGCTTGCACAATGCTAAAAAGTTGGAAAAAGAGATCGGCACCTTGTTGGGCTATGGCGAAGTAATTGATATTACCGAAGAAGTGTTAATTCGCTTGCAGCTAACCCAATAAAAAACCGAGCGCAAGCTCGGTTTTTAGCCTAAATCGCAATCGCATCCAATTAAGGAGTCTGTTGCCAACTGACTTTTTGTTGTTTTGCCCGTTGCGCTGACAAGATGCAAATCAATCCACCTAAACCAGCGTGACGAATCGCAACTTGTGCTTCTTGCTCCACTTTAGGTTTAGCATGATAAGCCACACCTAAACCTGCCGCTTGCATCATCAACAAGTCATTTGCACCGTCACCAACGGCAACGGTGTTGTGAAGCTCAATGTCATACTGGTCAACCAATTGCTGAAGAATGTCGGCCTTAGTTTGGGCCGAGACAACGTCGCCAATCACTTCACCCGTCAATTTGCCTTCTTGAATATCAAGCAGATTTGATTGGGCAAAATCGAGGTTGAGTAAGTCTTTCAAATGTTCCGAGAAGTACGTGAAACCGCCAGAAGCAATCGCAGTTTTCCAGCCAAACGCTTGTAAGGTTGCCATCATTTTCTGTAAATCGGGCATAAGTGGCAAACACTCGCGCACTTCTTGCAAAATGGACTCAGGAGCACCAGATAACTTACTGACTCGCGTGCGCAAGCTTTCTTCAAAATCCAACTCACCTTGCATTGCGCGTTCAGTCACTTCAGCGACTTCATCACCCACACCCGCAAGTTTTGCAATTTCGTCAATGCACTCCATGCGAATCACGGTTGAGTCCATATCAAACAGTGCGAGACCGGGCTTATTAAGATCCGGGACTTCCGCCAATGATGCGTAGTCTAAATTTAAATTTTGTAGAATCACTTCATGTTCGGTAGTCAATTGGCCAGCCATTAGCGCGACTTCGTATTGGCCTACCGCCCAACAATCCAATATCTGGTGAAACTCCCCAGTGAAGAAATCCATATCTTCAAACTGTTGAGCCGATAAATACGGTGCATAAACCATCCAACTCGCATTTCGCTTATCAAGATTGGTTGCCAATCTCTGCTCAGGAAAACGATTGCTCAACGTTGTTCTGCGCCTAATTGCGAATGATGCAGACTTTTCCATGTAACGACATTCCTCTTAAAATTAGGCGTACAAGTTAACCTATTGCAATTTCAAATAGCAAGCAGCAATATGGCTTCACGTTGAAAAACCAGCCAAGATTTCATCAATGATAACCACGGCGTTTCGTGTGTTAGACTAGACCAATATGCGCTAAGCGATCAGGGGTAATAATCACCATCATGAAGACATCTCTATTTTCATTTCGAGTGGTCGCTCGTCTTATGGCCATGATGTTGTTAATTGGTGCCGTGGTTACCATTGGTATAAACAGTGTCAAAATCACCAAGGGTAATGAAGAAATTCAAGCCAACCAGTTAGAGACACTAACCAAAATTCTCATTTCTCAAGCTGCATTGTCAGCCAGCTCGATGATTGAGCAGGAAGACCAAGAGCGATTATTAGCTCTCACCAACCAGTTGGCATCAGATGCGCTGGTGTTTGACGCCACTGTGTATGACTCGGAAGGGGTGAGACTTGCGTCTAGTGAAGAAGCGGTTGGTGTGCGTGAGATCTTGGGTTTAGATACCCCATTAGAAACCGCTCGAATTGGCCGCCAGCAATTAGTAGAACCCGTATTCTACGAAAACAACATTATCGGGTTTGTCAGAGTCACCTTTGAAACTGGCAAAGTAACCGCGACCTCTAACCACTACTACCGCAAAAGCGACCGTTACCTTTATACCATGGTGGTCATCAGTTTCTTGTCTGGCTTAGTGTTTATGTTTGTTGTAAGACGTAAGCCAAAACAAAAAGTTGAAAATGTACTGCTGAAGAACGCTGCGGTAGAAAGCTAGATAAACAACTAGCCAGTTTTTCCAAAAAAAAGCGCCAGCAGTACCTGGCGCTTTTCAATTTAGTACGATTATGCTTCCGCTTTATCCATTAGAAGAACTGAATCCAAAGCAATTTCAATCATCTCATTGAAGGTGTTTTGACGCTCTTCTGAAGTGGTTTGTTCACCCGTTTTGATGTGGTCTGAAACAGTACAGATTGTCAGAGCTTTTGCACCGTATTCAGCACAAACTCCGTAAATACCAGCAGCTTCCATCTCAACTCCAACGATGCCGTACTTATCCATCACATCAAACATTTCTGGATCTGGCGTGTAGAACAGTTCAGCAGAGAACAGGTTGCCCACTTTTACGTCAATACCGCGCGCCGTCGCTGCTTCTTCTGCTGCTTTCACCATGCGGTAATCTGCAATCGCTGCAAAATCATGACCTTTGAAACGGATGCGATTTACTTTTGAATCAGTACAAGCGCCCATACCAATCACAACATCGCGAACCTTGATATCTTCGCTTACTGCGCCACAGCTACCAACACGGATGATTTTTTTCACGCCGTAATCTTTGATTAGCTCTGTCGCGTAAATTGAGCATGAAGGAATACCCATACCGTGGCCCATTACCGAGATCTTACGGCCTTGGTAAGTACCGGTGAAACCGTACATGTTGCGAACATCACAAACTTTTTCAACATTCTCTAAAAAGTTCTCTGCAATGTATTGTGCGCGTAGTGGGTCACCTGGCATTAGTACTACATCAGCAAAGTCGCCCATTTCTGCATTAATATGTGGAGTTGCCATTTTTCATTCCTATTTCTTTAATATTGCCAATACCGCTTTTCAAGGCATTGGCATGTTCAATTTAAATATCTTGCTCGCGAATGTACTGATATACATCCGGCGTCTGTTGGTAGGTATCGCCAATCTGCATTGCACTCTGGATAGCGGTTGCGGCGCTTTGCCATTGCTCTTCGCTTTGAGCATGAACCCAGGCCAATGGCGTTTGCGTATCAACGTTTTGCCCAAGCACTGCACATTGATCAAAGCCCACGGCGTAATCAATACTATCTTGTGGCGTTCGTCTGCCGCCGCCTAACTCAACCACAGCCATACCGAGCGCTCTGGTATCCATCGCGGTTAACACACCAGCATGATTAGCATAAACAGGTTTGATGACCGATGCGGTAGGCAAATAGCTTTGGTAGTTTTCAACAAAATCGTTTGGACCACCTAAGCCCGAGACCATCAATGCAAATCGCTCTGCTGCTTTTCCGTTATCTAGTACAGATTGTAATTTTTGTCTTGCCGTCGCTTCATCGGGAGCCAAGCCACCCAAAATCAACATTTCGGCGCATGACGCCATGGTGATTTCTTTGAGTCTTGGATTTTGGTATTCGCCCGTTAAGAACTTCACCGCTTCCACCACTTCAAGTGCATTACCTGCCGACGACGCCAATATCTGATTCATATCTGTCAGAATTGCCGTCGTTTTAGTGCCGGCACCATTGGCAACTGCCACGATTGATTCAGCCAGTTCAAGAGAAGCTTGCTGAGTCGGCATAAATGCACCGCTGCCAACTTTCACATCCATGACCAAAGCATCAAGCCCTGCGGCGAGCTTTTTCGACAGAATCGATGCGGTAATGAGTGAAATATTGTCGACAGTCGCAGTAACGTCACGTGTGGCGTAGACACGTTTATCTGCGGGTGCTAAATCACCCGTTTGACCAATAATCGCCACACCAGCCTGTTTAACAAGCTCGCCAAAGGTTTGATTATCTGGGGTGATGTTGTAGCCAGGGATTGACTCTAGCTTATCCAAAGTTCCGCCCGTGTGCCCTAACCCACGGCCGGAAATCATCGGAACAAAGCCACCACAGGCCGCAACCATTGGACCAAGCATCAATGAAATAACATCACCAACACCACCGGTGCTATGTTTATCGACAACGGGTCCGCCAAAATCCATATGATCCCAATTGAGGACCATACCGGAATCACGCATTGCGCACGTTAATGCGATGCGCTCGTCCATCGTCATTTCGTTAAAGTAAATCGCCATTGCAAAAGCGGCAATTTGCCCTTCAGACACTGTGTTTTTGGCAACACCTTGAATGAAAAACTGAATTTCTTCAGACGACAACACTAAGCCATCGCGTTTTTTGCGAATAATTTCTTGAGGTAAGAACATCACACTCTCTCCTTACGTATTTTCTGATTTGCTCAGATTAGTAAGCAGAAGGATCTGCAACGTCTTTCGTTACCTCGAGTGTGTTTAACAAGTTAGTCAGCAAGCTTGATGCACCAAAGCGGTAGTGGCGAGCGTCAACCCAAGAATCACCTAAGATTTCGTCGGCCATAGCTAAGTATTCCGCTGCATCTTCAGCAGTACGAACACCACCAGCGGGTTTAAAGCCAACAGAATTTGCCACGTTCATATCACGGATGACTTCAAGCATCATTCGTGCGTATTCGGGCGTCGCATTCACAGGCACTTTACCAGTAGACGTTTTAATGAAATCAGCGCCGGCTTTAATCGCAATTTCTGATGCTTTTTTGATTAGGGCTTCTTCTTTTAGTTCGCCAGTTTCAATGATTACTTTAAGTAGAACATTGTCACCACACGCTGCTTTACACTGTTTTACTAATTCAAAGCCAACGTCTTCATTACCGGCAATTAACGCGCGGTATGGGAACACCACGTCAACTTCGTCGGCACCATAAACAACCGCTGCTTTAGTTTCAGTTACTGCGATTTCAATATCGTCGTTACCGTGCGGGAAATTGGTAACAGTCGCAATTTTAACTTCAGGGGTACCCTGCTCCTTAAGTGCTTTACGCGCAACAGGAATAAAACGAGGGTAAATGCAGATCGCTGCGGTCTGGCCGACAGGTGACTTGGCGTTTTTACACAGCTCTATCACCTTTGCATCAGTGTCGTCGTCATTTAGTGTGGTTAAATCCATTAATTTAAGCGCACGCAACGCCGCAGTTTGTAGTTGATTCATTTGTATCTCCGATCAATTTAGGTTGTTACGACCAACCCACAAATTGTGGTTGGTTCGTTGAACGGACTTGGTTCCCTGAAGACTCGACCGTTTGGTCAATTGCATTCCTTGTCACCGCACTCGGCTTGTTAGCCAGTTACATAAACTCAAGGTTTATGAGTGCAAATCGCCAAAATCTTTTTAGCGAGTAAAAAACGTTTCCATTATCCATTGGTATCCCACCCCTCCTAGGTAGACACCAACGATACCCATCACACCAGGTAACACTGGTGGTGCAGGTAATGGCAATTTGATTGCCGAAAATAGCACACCGACTGCGATTCCAGCCAGTGTTGCGAGTATTAGTTCGCTCATATTGCTTCCTTTAACACCGAAGTGCACATAAATCCTTCAACCACTAACATAACTTGGTTATTGGTTGCTCACTACAGTATAGGGATTGACTCATAAGCTGTAGCAATCTGATCTGCGCAAACGGTTTGTATCTCAAAATAAAAAGCCCCACAGTAAATTTGACTGCGGGGCTAAGGTCTCAGTTTGTTTGCTTCTTTAAGTTAAGGGAAAACTTATAGAGCCGCTAAGCTCAAACAGAAGCCGGCGATGGTTGCAGCCATCAAGTTAGATAGTGTACCCGCAACAACCGCTTTCACACCCATACGCGCGATATCAGAGCGACGGTTTGGAGCAAGGCTACCTAGACCACCTAGCAAGATTGCGATAGATGAAAGGTTTGCGAAGCCACATAGGGCAAATGAGATAATTGCTGCTGTCTTTTCAGACATAACTTCACCTGTTGCTGCTAGAACTTGCGCGTTTTCACCTAGGTATGGCGTGAAGTTCAAGTAAGCTACAAATTCGTTTACAACGATCTTCTGACCGATGAATGAACCAGCGGTAGTCGCTTCAGCCCAAGGTACACCGATTAGGAATGCAAGTGGTGCAAATACCCAACCTAGAATTAATTCTAGAGTTAGATTTTCCATACCCAACCAGCCGCCAACACCACCTAAGATGCCGTTGATAAGTGCGATCAAACCAATAAATGCAATCAGCATCGCACCTACGTTAAGAGCAAGTTGCAAACCAGCAGACGCACCGCCAGCAGCTGCATCAATCACGTTAGTTGGCTTATCAGCGCCGCCATCTAGTGCTTCTTCGATGTTTTCAGCAGGCTTTTCTGTCTCAGGGAACAAGATCTTTGCGAACAATAGACCACCCGGTGCCGCCATAAATGAGGCTGCAACCAAGTACTCCAGAGGTACACCCATAGAGGCATAACCCGCTAGTACACCACCAGCAACAGACGCAAGGCCACCACACATTACCGCAAATAGCTCAGATTGAGTCATGCGAGGTACAAATGGGCGCACAACTAGCGGTGCTTCAGTTTGACCAACAAAAATGTTTGCTGCAGCAGACATAGATTCTGCGCGTGAAGTGCCCAAAGCTTTCTGCAGACCGCCACCCAAAATACGGATGACCCATTGCATAACACCTAGGTAGTAAAGCACGGAAATCAGCGCTGAGAAGAAGATCAAAGTTGGTAGAACGCGGAAGGCAAAGATAAAGCCGCCGCCACCAAATACTTCGAACATCTTGTCAGAAACAAGACCACCGAATAGGAAAGACGTACCGTCGTTACCGTAGTTGATAACGTTAGCAACGCCTGAAGAGAAACCGTTCAATAGATCACGGCCCCAAGGCACATATAGTACAAACGCACCCAGCGCGAATTGAATCGCGAAGGCACCACCTACAGTGCGTAGGTTAATAGCTTTGCGGTTAGATGAAAGTGCAACAGCGATCGCTATCAGCACAACCATACCGACTAGGCTCATAAACAGGCTCATAGTTTATGGCTTCCTTATAAAATTTCGAATTGGCGTGTTCCAAAATGGAGCTCAAAAAGCGGCGCCATTATACTGGTCGTATAAGTTTAGAACAGTACAAAGTTCACAAATACATGTAACCAATAATTCACACACAAATCATTTACAAGACATAAATCGCATAAATAAAACAAAACACTTGCACTTTAGCGTTTGCGCAAACGATTAAATGACTTTTCTTGCATTGTTCGTGAGGATATTACTCAAATAGGAAATTTCTTGTTTTCGTAACTCACTTAACACTTTTAGGATAGTCGGGATTTGGCTGGGTGTATTAGGTTGCCCCTGATAACCAGAAACTGGCATATCAGGAGAATCGGTTTCTAAAACCAAACAGTCTTCAGGAAGTTTAGCGAAGGTTTGACGAGTCTTATTGGCTCTTGGGTAGGTAATGCTGCCACCAACGCCGATAAAGTACCCCAAATCAACGTACTGTTTGGCTTGCTGATAGCTACCAGTAAAACCATGAATGATACCTGTTCGTTTAACCGGTATCTTTTTGAGTTCTCGAATCAATTCGTTATGTGCTTTGCGGCAATGCAACCAAACTGGCAAATTGAATGTATTCGCCATCTGTTGCTGTAAGTTTAAGATATCAATTTGATAACTTCGGTCACTATGCTCAATAAAAAAGTCTAGTCCGCACTCAGCTATCGCAACGGGATCAGTCAACTCACCAGCGGACAACAGTTGCTCAAGCTTTTCTAGCGATTGCATATCTTGATGGATATCACCACTTAAAAACACCGGGTGCAATCCATAGCCAGGACGCACATTGCAATAGTCGGTACTAATATCAGAAACACGCTGCCAATTATCTTGATTGACCGAAGGTAACCAAAATTCGTGAACGCCAACTCGCTCTGCTTCTTGAATTGTTAATTTGAGATCCACTCCGGATTTCTCCAACAAATCGAGGTGGCAATGGGTATCTATAAGCAACTGAACACTCCTGTCACTTCACATTTTTAACCATAAAATCCGTGAATGATGTCAATGCATAGAGCGAAATTTCGACCAATACAACCACAACCATCACATTTTGAAGCAATAAAATATGCACGTTAACGTTTGCGCAAGACATAGATCACGCTTACTGACAAAAACATGATTCTATTTAGTCACCGCAAACGATAAAATACGACGAAAGCTTGCGTGGTCTCAGTTTGACGCTTCAACTCTATGTATATTAAGCATATCCATGCTTATGACACTGGCGTTGTCATTTTTCCAAGCTTTGGATTCGTCCATTTCGAAATGAACTATTAAGGGAACTTAACGTGAAAAAACAACTTCTAAAAATAACCGCAATTGCGGCAGCGGTAACGTCGTTTGGTGCGTTTGCAGCTACGCCAGCAGTTATCTACGACACAGCAGGTAAGTTTGACAAGTCATTCAACGAAGCTGTATTCCAAAATGGTGTTAAGAAGTTTAACGCAGACAAAGACGTAACGGTTCGCGAATTTGAACCTCAAAACGAAGCACAGCGTGAGCAAGGCCTACGTCGTCTAGCGAGCCGTGGTCACTCTCCTATCGTTGCAGTAGGCTTCAACATGGCTTCTGCTGTTGAAAAAGTAGCGAAAGAGTTCCCAGACGTAAAATTCACAATCATCGACATGGTTGTTGATTTGCCAAACGTACAGTCAATCGTATTTAAAGAGCACGAAGGTTCATTCCTAGTAGGTGCATTGGCAGCAAAAGTTTCTGAAACTAACAAAGTTGGTTTCGTTGGTGGTATGGACATTCCTCTAATTCGTAAATTTGAGTGTGGTTACCGTCAAGGTGCTAAGCACGCAAGCAGCGATGTAGAAACATTCCAAAACATGACTGGTTCTACTCCAGCAGCATTTAATGACCCAGCAAAAGGTTCTGAGCTTGCTAAGTCTCAGTTCTCTAAAGGCGTTGACGTAATCTACGCTGCAGCAGGTGGTACTGGTCTTGGTGTTTACCAAGCAGCAAAAGATGCTGGTCACTTCGCAATTGGTGTTGACTCAAACCAAAACCACCTACAACCAGGCACTATGCTAACGTCTATGGTTAAGAAAGTAGGTGTTGCGGCATACAACACTTGGGATGCGGCAGCAAACGGTACTTGGGAACCTGGTATTCAAGCACTAGGTCTTGCTGAGGGCGCGGTTGAGTGGGCTTACGATGAGCACAACAAAGACCTAGTTCCTGCAGACGTAAAAGCTTACCTAAAAACTCTTGAAGCAGACATCATCTCGGGCAAAATCCAAGTCCATGACTACATGTCTAACAACACTTGTAACTTTTAATTAAGTTATCTCTTCCACTGGCTTAACAGAATGTGACATTGGTAAACAGCTGTTAAGCCAGTAAGTTAACAACCTCTCATCTCTTGTTTTGGCTGCATACTATACTGCGGTCAAGTTTTGTTATTTTTTAAATAAAGGCAGTTATCGTGACGACGACACAACAACTCGCCATAGAACTTAAGCAGATCGACAAACGGTTTGGTGCTGTACATGCCAACCGCTACATCGATTTGAAAGTTCCAAAGGGCACAATACACGGCATCATCGGTGAGAATGGCGCAGGCAAATCCACTTTGATGAGCATCATCTACGGTTTCTATCACGCTGATGCGGGAGACATGTGGGTTGATGGTCAACCTTATAAGCCAGCCAATTCTCAAGAAGCCATCGCAGCCGGTATCGGCATGGTCCACCAGCATTTCATGCTAGTGGAAACCTTTACCGTTCTAGAGAACATTATTCTTGGCGCAGAAGAAGGTTGGAAACTGGGTGAAACAATAAGTACGGCTCGTGCCAAACTTGAAAAAATCGCCAATGACTACGGTCTAGAAGTCCCACTAGACGAAATTGTGGGTGATCTTCCAGTTGGTCTTCAACAGCGTGTTGAGATCCTAAAAGCCCTCTACCGTGGCGCAAACATCCTTATTCTTGACGAACCAACCGGTGTGTTAACTCCACAAGAAGCGGACCATTTATTCCGTATCTTGGACAAACTGCGCGCACAAGGTACAACGGTCATGATCATCACGCACAAACTGCGTGAAGTACTCGCCATTACGGATAATGTTTCTGTGATGCGCCAGGGCGCTATGGTGGCTGATGTTGTTACTGCGGAAACCAACAAAGAACAGTTGGCGGAGCTAATGGTTGGTCGTAAAGTTCGCCTGAAAATTGACAAACAAGAAGCGTCGCCAAAAGAAGCATTAATCAAAGTAAACGACCTTAGCTTTATTGATTCATCAGGTGTTGAGCGCGTGAAAAGCGTCAACTTTGAAGTAAAAAAAGGTGAAGTACTTGGTATTGCCGGAGTATCTGGTAATGGTCAATCGGAAATCTTAAGTTTATTGGCTGGCATCCTCACGCCATCGTCGGGCCAAATTGAACTCAACGGCCATGCTATTGACTCTGAACGCCACCTAGACCCTGCGCAAGTTCGCCAAATTGGTGTGGGCCACATTCCAGAAGATCGCCACAAACAGGGTTTGATCAACAAGTTTGAGGCCAAAGAAGCTTATATCTTAGGCTTCCACAATTTGCCTGAATACAACAGCGGTCTGCTACAAAACAAACAGGCGATAGAAAGCGCCTGTCAGGCGAGTATGGATAAGTGGGATGTTCGCCCTAACAACCCAAATTTGAAAACCGCCAACTTCTCTGGTGGTAACCAACAAAAGCTGGTTATCGCACGAGAAATGGAACAAGACCCAGATGTTTTGCTAGTCGGTCAGCCGACACGTGGTGTGGATATCGGTGCTATTGAGTACATTCACCAACAAGTCGTGGCGGCTCGTGATGCAGACAAAGCCGTACTGCTTGTCTCGGTTGAACTGGACGAAATCCTTGCATTATCTGACCGCATTATCGTGGTATTTGACGGCAGCATTGTAGGTGAAGTCAGCATCAAAGATGCTGATGAAAAAACCTTAGGCCTTATGATGGCCAACATCATGCCAGATCATCTCAAAAACCCTAGCCAAGGAGCGCAACAATGAGTCAACCAAAGGTCCCGGCTTGGGTCACGGTAGCCTTGCTACCAGCAATAAACGTCATGGTGGCGTTTTTAGTTTCAGCATTGCTGTTTATGTATATCGGCATTAGTCCTGTCGACGCCGCTAAAGTCATGTGGACGGGTGCATTTGGCTATGCTGAAGGTTTTGGTTACACCCTCTATTACGCGACAGGCTTTATTTTTACTGGTCTTGCCGTTGCAGTAGCGTTTAAAGCCGGTCTATTTAACATCGGTGGTGAAGGCCAAGCTTATATTGGCGGACTAGGGATTGGAATCGTCTGTCTTACCTTAGGCGAATACGCACCTTGGTATGTGGTCTTCCCAGTTTCGGTGATCGCTGGTGGTCTATTTGGTGCCGCTTGGGCATTTATTCCTGCTTACTTGCAAGCGAAGCGTGGTTCACACGTGGTTATCACCACCATCATGTTTAACTTCATTGCCGCTTCTTTGATGGCCTATTTGTTGGTCGATATCTTGAAGCCAGAAGGAACCATGGCAGCGGAAAGCCGCGTTTTTGCTGCCAGTAGCTGGTTACCAAAAATGCATGATGTTCTAGGTGTGTTTGGCATTGAAATGGCGTCTAGCCCACTAAACATTAGCTTCATTTTTGCATTGCTGTGCTGTGTGTTTGTGTGGCTGTTAATTTGGCACACCAAATGGGGCTATGAAATACGTGCAGTAGGCTCTACTCCGTCAGCTGCACAGTACGCGGGTATCAAGTACACCAAGATCATCGTAGTCTCGATGCTAGTTTCTGGCATGTTGGCAGGCTTCTTTGGTCTCAACGTTCTTCAAGGTGAATTGCATCAGGTGAAGTTGAACTTTGTAGAAGGTTTTGGTTTCACTGGTATTGCTGTTGCCCTTATGGGACGTAATCATCCAATTGGCGTTCTTTTGGCAAGTTTACTGTTTGGTTTCTTGTATCAGGGAGGTGCCGAGCTCAGCTTTGAATATGGTGTTGACCGTAACATCATCGTCGTCTTACAAGGTCTCGTAATTCTATTCTGTGGCGCACTAGAACATATGTTCCGACCACGACTAGAAAAAGCTTACCTAGCCTTTGTTAAGTCAAAATCTAACAGCGAAGTTCAAGGAGCATAATCATGTTTGAAACTATAATCTTGATGCTCGACGCGACATTTCGCGTAGCGACTCCACTTATTTTGGCCGCATTGGCAGGCATGTTTTGTGAACGTGCCGGTATTGTAAACATCGCACTAGAAGGTAAATTATTGGCAGCGGCATTTGCTGGTGCAGCGACGGCTCACGCCACTGGCTCCGCATGGCTTGGTTTATCTGCTGGTATTCTGGTCTCTGTGTTACTTTCTTTGCTACATGGCTTTGCAACTATTACGCACCGCGGCGATCAGGTTGTAAGTGGTATGGCAATTACCGTACTAGCAACTGGACTTACCATCACCCTTGGCCGCCACTGGTTCCAGCAGGGTGGTCAAACCCCGAGTCTGTCTGGTGATGCGCGTTTTGCCCCGATTAACCTTCCGGGAGCGGAAGCACTGCAGGATGTACCTGTACTTGGCCTGCTGTATTCAGAGCTAATCAGCGGTCACTCCATCATTGTTTATATGGTGGCGTTCATTGTGCCGGCCTCATGGTATCTATTGTTTAGAACCCGCTTCGGTTTGCGTTTGCGTGCCGTAGGTGAATCTCCAGCTGCTGTTGATTCAGCGGGTATCTCTGTTGAGAAAATGCGCTACCTTGCGGTTTTGGTGTGTGGCGTACTCGTTGGTATCGGTGGCGTTTACCTTTCAGTGGCACAAACAGCTCAGTTCATTCCAAACATGAGTGCAGGCAAAGGCTATATGGCGCTTGCAGCTCTGATCTTTGGTAAGTGGCGTCCATTCACTGCGCTAGGTGCGTGTCTGCTGTTTGGCTTCTTAGATGCTCTGGCAATCCGTTTGCAAGGTGTGACCATTGGCGATTTCCCAATTCCAACTCAAGCAATTGATGCCCTACCGTATGTGCTAACAGTATTCCTTCTGGCAGGATTCATCGGTAAAGCGGTGGCACCAAAAGCGATTGGTGTGCCTTATGTCAAAGAGCGTGAGTAAATTACTCAGAAGCTAAGGAAGCGCATAAATTAAAAATGCCACCTAAAAGGTGGCATTTTTGCTGTTTGATTTCTTTTTCTTACTTTTACAGAGCACCCTTTGCAGAGCACCGCTTAAAAACAGTGTGATTACTGCTCTTCGCGCTTAAAGACTAAATCTGTCTGCGTCGATTCGGCTTCATCGAAGTAGTAACCGGCAACATCAAAGTTGGTCAACTCACTCACCGATTTGACTTTATTTTGAATAATGTAACGCGCCATCATGCCGCGTGCCTTTTTCGCATAAAAGCTAATCACTTTGTATTGGCCGTTTTTGCAGTCTTTAAAAATTGGCGTGATAACTTGTGCATCAAGAGACTTAGGTTTAACTGCTTTAAAGTACTCGTTACTGGCCAGATTAATTAAGACGTTATCGCCTTGCTCTTCAATCGCTTGATTTAGCGCGTGGGTAATATGCTCACCCCAGAATTGGTATAGATTGGTGCCTCTCGGGTTGGCTAACTTGGTTCCCATCTCTAGTCGATAAGGCTGCATCAAATCAAGTGGACGCAACAAACCATACAAGCCAGATAGCATGCGTAAATGTGACTGCGCATACTCGAAGTCTTGTTCTGAAAATGTCTCAGCTTCAAGCCCAGTGTAAACATCGCCTTTAAACGCCAAAATGGCCTGACGAGCATTCTCGGTGGTGAAAGTTTCTTGCCACTCTTCAAAACGCGCGACGTTCAGCGCTGCGATTTTATCGCTCACCTTCATTAACTTAGCAATGTCAGCTGGTGTGAGTTTACGACATTCTTCGATCAGCTCTTTAGAGTGAGCAATCATAGTCGGTTGGGTGAAGTTTTGCGTCGCCAGTGGCGATTCATAATCGAGCGTTTTGGCAGGAGAAACCACAATCAGCATGACATTACCTTTCTAGTTATCGATTTTCGAGATTATACCCAAGTAACCTCAAGATGCGAGGCTCAGCGAGAGTTAACTGGCCTTCAGACTAGGCATCGATTTGAAGCTATAGTCATTCTACATCGAGAATCGATAACACAGTATGAAGGTCAGTTAAACTCGCCCTTGGGAGCTCATATTCTGTCCCATTTCTTCGTCAAAGAACTTGGAAAGGACCTGTCATCCCGCTGTGTTCTCTTCCTTGAACTGAACCAGAATATGAAGCTCTGATTCCTGTATCTTGAGGTCACTTGGGTATACAGAGTACAAAAAAAGCAATACAGTGTCTGCATGGCTTAATCTATTAGTACGATAACTAATACCTAATGAAGCAAAGAAGAGTTACCGCTTAGCAAAGGTAAAATCGACCTTTTCCTTTTCTGGTTCCACAATCTCTTGCGACCAAACTTCTGGTTCCAATTGAGATTTAAGTTCAGGATACTGCTCGGCATTAAAGGTCGGTATCTTGCCCGCATCAAGTTGTGCTTGATAATCTTTGGCTAGTTTCACCACCACGCCAGATAACAGCAAAATAGCAACTAGATTGACGATAGCCATCAAACCCATCGAAATGTCAGCAAGTGACCACACGACTGGTAAAGAAGCGAGCGAACCAAACATCACCATCATCAGTACCAAACATCTGAACAAGAACAAAAGAGGTTTATTTTTTCGCTTTAGGAAAATCAAATTCGTTTCAGCGTAAGAATAATTGGCAATGATTGACGTGAAAGCAAACAGCAAAATGGCAATCGCAATAAATACGCCACCCCACTCTCCAACTTGAGCCACAACCGCTGATTGAGTCAGTTCAATCCCGGTCAGCTGGCTATTAGGTACGTATTCTCCTGATAGCAACACAATTGCCACGGTTGCACTGCATATCACTATGGTGTCGACAAACACGCCGAGCATTTGCACATAACCCTGAGATACTGGGTGTGGAGGGTATGGCGTGGCCGAGGCTGCCACATTTGGGGCCGATCCCATCCCAGCTTCATTAGAGAATAGTCCGCGTTTGATGCCATTAATCATAGCTTGTGCAATGGCATAGCCTACACCACCCGCTGCGGCTTCTTGTAGGCCAAAAGCGGTTTTAACAATCAATATCAGCACATCGCCAACTTTGTCGATATTCAGCAAGGTGACGAATACCGCCAATAGCAAATAAGCAATGGCCATCACAGGTACAATCAGTTCAGCGGTTTTAGCGACGCGCTTCAACCCACCAAAAATCACAAATGCAGACAGCAATACAATTAAAACGCCGACCTGTTGCTTAGAGAAACCAAAGGCGGTGTGCATAGCACTGGCGATAGAATTCGACTGAACGGCGTTGAACACTAACCCAAATGCTATAATCAACAGAATTGAAAAAATGATGCCCATCCAGCGCATGCCCAGCCCACGTTCCATATAATAGGCCGGACCACCTCGGTAGTTTCCATTGTCATCTTTGGTTTTATAAAGCTGGGCTAACGTGCTTTCGGCAAATGAGGTTGCCATGCCCAGCATTGCAATCAACCACATCCAGAAGATTGCACCTGGCCCACCGGCAGTCAAGGCAACAGCAACACCAGCCATATTCCCGGTTCCAACTCGAGCGGCTAGGCCTGTACAAAGAGCTTGAAAAGAAGAAATACCAGATTGGTCAGAAGCGCGGCTCTTGCGCAAAATCGCGAACATGTGAGAAAAGTGACGGAACTGAATAAATCCCAGGCGGACAGTGAAATAAATACCAACACCTACTAACAGGTAAACCAGTATTGAACCCCACAATAAATCATTGAGAAGATTAATAATATCTGTCATCTCAGCCTCTTTAATATTGGCTGATGATCACGTCCCTGTCACGATCAGCGTGTAAAAACAGCTGCCGATAATGCCGCGCCAAACCAGATAAATCAACCAACGACCATTTATTCATCTACACACGTCTATTTTTAGGCCAATTTGTTGCTGCTCGGTTCTATTTTGTGAACTTGGATTCACTTCTACATAAAAAGCTTCATCGATGCGTAACAAATGAGAAATAAATCAAAGTTAGCCTTGGCTACTGATGGTATTTATCCATCAGGTACATGAGAAGAGAGGTCAGTTATGGAAGGCATAAACTTTGAAGACTCTATGGACATGAACATGCCCAGAACCCGTGCCGCTAGAGCCAAACCGGTCAAGCGTAAATGGAGAGAAATTGAAGCGATCAAAGATCGTCAGCGCTTACAAAAAGAATTGATGGACATGGACATCGGGCTAGACAACCTCGATGACCTCGACCTCTAGCTCAAATTAATTAAGGTATTTATACAGGGTGCAGTGAGCACCCTGTTTTGTAATCAGAATTAAACACTCTTTCTAAATACACTCTTCAGCGGTTTGTTTCACTCTAGTTGCAATCTGTTGATACTGCTCAGCAATAGTGTCTCCGAACACGGGATCGTCTTCGTTTTCTTGCCATCGATTTTCCACTTCAAGCCAGTCTTTATCTGTGAACGTTTGTTGAATCTTGGGTAATACGTTCTTTTCTTCTACATCCAAATGCTGTTTTTGAATTCGAATAAAATCTTCTAATTGCTCCACAAACACTTCATGCGGTACCACTGCATCGGCCAAGATCATTTCTAACGTAATCAAAAACTCGCTGGTTTTATTCGCTAGCTGGGTATGTTCATGTTCGAGGTTTTCCATGGTTTCATGATCTGGATAGTGCTCGATATAGTAGCGGTAAAGAATATCTTCTTTTGGGTGATGGACTCGCTCTGAGTGATTGGATAGGTAATCAACCACTTCGCGAATTACTTCATAGTTGACGTCTTTTTCTTCCTTGAGAGCTAGCAGTTTTTGGCGTAATACCACAAGCATACGCACCATATAGCTGTGTTCGCGCCTTATGCGTTCAATCATCATGACACTGTCTCCATTTTCATCCTGTACATAAAGTGTACTAGACCAAAATCGCGGCCAAATTGATTTTGGTCGAAAAATAGACAGTTATTTTTGTCTTAATGAGAGTATTAGATCAGATAATCCAACTAGAGTGTTATTACTTGTTAGGTAAATGCCAATCAATCGGTGTTCGGCCTTGATTCACCAAATACTGATTCGCTTGTGAAAATGGACGACTACCAAAAAAGCCACGATGGGCTGACAAAGGGGATGGATGTGGTGCAGTTAGCACGCAGTGTTTTTCTCTATCAATATGTTTGCCTTTTTTCTGTGCGTGAGCGCCCCAAAGCAAAAACACAACTTGATTGTGGTGCTGATTAATTGCATCAATCACTCGGTCAGTAAACAACTCCCAGCCAGTCGATTTTGCGTGAGAATGTGCTTTTCCTTCCTCTACGGTGAGTACCGTATTCAGCATAAGTACCCCCTGCTCAGCCCATGGAAGCAGATATCCATGATTTGGAATCGAAAAACCTTCAATATCCTGAGCTAACTCTTTGTACATATTGACCAACGAGGGCGGTACTTTGATGCCCGGCAGAACTGAAAAACACAAACCATGAGCTTGCCCTGCACCATGATAAGGATCTTGCCCCAAAATGACGACTTTCACATCCGAAAAAGCGGTGTGTTCAAATGCACTAAACACTTGCTCCTTAGGTGGATAAATGACCTTACCGTTGGATCTTTCATTATCTAAAAAAGATAACGTTTCTTGAAAATATGGCTGGGCCTTCTCTGGCCCTATAACGTCTTGCCAAGTGAGATCTGTCGACACCTTTGTTTCTCCAATTAGTGAGCACACACAAATAGACTCAAAAAATGAGTTTTTTCAATAATGTGCTGAAGTCGAGCTTATTGTGCCCAAAGCAGATTGGAGAAACAAAACTTTCTATCTTGTTTGCGGTGTACGGTGATGCCCAGGTCCTGTGATATGACGATTGGGTACCGGTGTGCGTTTTGGTGTACGTGTATTGGTATTTGCTGGCATAACAACCTCCAAATTCATCGTTGTGTCACCATGACAAGGTTGATCATGAAAAAATAATGCCAAAGATCTACAAATTTTGAGAAAAAGCGCAAAAACCCCATTCATGTACAACATACATTTCGTGCAACTAAAAATATTTTAATATTTTTAAAATATTTTTGATTTATATATTTCAAAGATTTACACCCTAATTACACAAAAAACGAGCAATAAACCACAAAAATATTAGTGGCATAAGCCAACAAATCACTATAAATTCTAAGGAGATAAAGGTTCTTTTAACACATTCAACCATTTCGGAGTTTTGTCATGCTACAAGGAATTCAAATTACTCAAGCCGCCAACGACAACCTTATCAATTCGATTTGGCTAATCGACACTGATACAGAACAGGCACGTTGTATTGCTGCCAATCAAGGTTTCAAGGCTGATGACGTATTGCCAGTTAGTGATCTTGGTGAATACCAAGCTCAAGAAGTAAAAGTTGAAACCGCACCAAAAATTGAAGGTGGCCAACACTTAAATGTTAATGTTCTTAAGCGTGAAACGTTGGAAGATGCCGTTGAAAACCCTGAGAAATACCCTCAGTTGACTATCCGTGTTTCAGGCTATGCTGTTCGTTTTAACTCGCTAACTACAGAGCAACAACGCGACGTTATTGCTCGTACCTTTACCGAAACACTGTAAAAGAGTTCGTCTCCACACGTTCAAGCGCCTAACGGCGCTTTTTTGCCTCTTGAAATCAAGATAAAGATTAGAACGAAAAAAAAGCCCGCTTTGAGCGGGCTTTTTAGTAGATTTCGCTTATCTAAAATTAAGCGTTAGTGATCTTTGCGTGTAGCTCTTGTACCGAGGTAACCGACGCTTTGGCATCAGCGGTATGTCCCATACAAGTTGCAAAACCTGCGTTTAACGTTGTGGTGTAATTCACTTTCTCAGCAAGTGCGCCACGACGTAATACACGAGAATCTTCAATCGCTTGACGACCAGAAGCCGTGTTTACGATGTAGGTGTATTCATTATTCTTGATACGGTCAAGAATATGAGGACGACCTTCGTGTACCTTGTTTACCAAACGCGGGTTAATACCAGCTTCACCCAGTGTAACTGCAGTGCCGTGAGTGGCGTCTAATTGGTAGCCTAGCTTGATTAACTTAGATGCCAAGTCAACTACGCGCTTCTTATCACCTTCACGAACAGAAAGCAGTGCACGACCACCTTCAGGATAAACGTTACCACAACCCAACTCTGCTTTAGCGTAAGCTTCAGCAAATGTCGCACCAACACCCATCACTTCACCCGTTGAACGCATCTCAGGGCCCAATAGTGGGTCTACACCTGGGAACTTGTTAAACGGCAGTACTACTTCTTTTACAGAGTAGTATGGTGGAATGATTTCTTTAGTGAAGCCTTGCGACTCTAAAGATTGCCCCGCCATAACTCGAGCGGCGATTTTCGCTAGAGGTGCGCCCGTTGCTTTTGAAACAAATGGTACGGTACGCGCAGCACGTGGATTAACTTCAATCAAGTACACTTCGTTGTCTTTAACCGCAAACTGCGTATTCATTAGACCACGTACACCCAGCTCAAAGGCCAGCTTTTCTACTTGCTCACGCATTTTATCTTGGATTTCTGCGCTTAACGTGTAAGCCGGCAATGAACATGCTGAGTCACCTGAGTGAACACCCGCTTGCTCAATGTGCTCCATAATGCCGCCAATAACAACGCGCTCTCCATCACAGATAGCGTCGATATCAACTTCCGTCGCGTCATCAAGGAAGTGGTCAAGAAGTACTGGTGACTCGTTTGAAACACTCACTGCTTCGTTAAAGTAACGACGTAGATCTTGCTCGTCGTAAACAATTTCCATCGCACGGCCACCCAATACATAAGATGGGCGAACAACCAGTGGGAAACCAATTTCTTTTGATTTCTCTACCGCTTGCTCAATCGTCGTTACGGTTGCGTTTTCTGGTTGTAGCAAGCCTAAGCGTTCTACTGCAGCTTGGAAACGCTCACGGTCTTCTGCACGGTCAATCGCATCTGGGCTAGTACCAATAATCGGTACACCAGCTGCTTCTAGCGCTCTAGCCAGTTTAAGTGGCGTTTGGCCACCGTACTGTACGATAACGCCTTTCGGCTTTTCAACGCGAGCAATCGCGAGTACATCTTCCAGTGTCACTGGCTCAAAGTACAAACGGTCAGACGTGTCATAGTCCGTCGATACTGTTTCTGGGTTACAGTTAACCATGATGGTTTCGTAACCGTCTTCACGCAACGCAAGAGAAGCGTGAACACAACAGTAATCAAACTCGATACCTTGACCAATTCGGTTAGGACCGCCACCAAGTACCATGATCTTGTCTTTGTCTGATGGGTTTGACTCACATTCCTCATCGTATGAAGAGTACATGTAAGCGGTATCAGAAGAAAACTCAGCTGCACACGTATCAACGCGCTTGTAGACAGGGTGAATATCGTGTTGGTCGCGCACTCGGCGAATTTCGCTTTCGGCTACACCAAGCAACTTAGATAGGCGAGCATCAGAGAAACCTTTACGCTTCATCTTGCGAAGAACATCAGCGTTCAAGCCTGCAAAGCCGCCTGCTTTCACTTCTTCTTCTAGTCGAACCAGCTCTTCAATCTGAACTAGGAACCAACGGTCAATTGCCGTTAGGTTAAATACGCCGTCTACCGATAGGCCTGCACGGAAAGCATCTGCAACGTACCAAATACGCTCAGCACCTGCTTCTTTAAGCTCATGACGGATGGTTGATAACGCGTCTGGTGAATCTAGGTCGACCATCTCATCAAAGCCAGTTGCACCGACTTCAAGACCGCGTAGTGCTTTTTGTAGTGATTCTTGTTGGTTACGACCAATGGCCATTACCTCACCAACCGACTTCATCTGTGTGGTTAGACGATCGTTTGCACCTGCAAATTTCTCGAAGTTAAAACGAGGAATCTTGGTTACAACATAATCGATGGTCGGTTCAAATGATGCTGGAGTCGCACCACCAGTAATGTCATTTTGAAGCTCATCTAATGTGAAGCCAACTGCCAGTTTTGCCGCAATCTTAGCGATTGGGAAACCCGTTGCTTTAGAGGCGAGAGCAGAAGAGCGAGATACACGTGGGTTCATCTCGATGATAACCATACGGCCATCTTTCGGGTTGATACCAAACTGAACGTTTGAACCACCTGTTTCTACACCGATTTCACGAAGAACCGCTAGCGATGCGTTACGCATCAACTGGTATTCTTTGTCTGTTAGCGTTTGAGCTGGAGCCACAGTGATTGAGTCACCAGTATGTACACCCATTGGGTCAAAGTTTTCGATTGAACATACGATGATGCAGTTGTCCGCTTTGTCGCGAACGACTTCCATTTCGTACTCTTTCCAACCAATCAAAGATTCGTCGATAAGTAGCTCGTTGGTTGGAGATAAGTCTAAACCACGGCGACAAATTTCTTCGAACTCTTCTTTGTTATAAGCGATACCACCACCAGTACCACCCATGGTAAATGAAGGGCGGATGATACATGGGAAGCCAACCATATCGAGAACTTTGTAGGCTTCTTCCATAGTTTTAGCGGTATCAGCGCGAGGACACTCAAGGCCAATTGATTTCATCGCTTTATCAAAGCGAGAACGGTCTTCCGCTTTGTCGATAGCATCGGCAGTCGCGCCGATCATTTCGACACCAAATTCTTCTAGAACACCATGCTTTTCTAAATCAAGTGCACAGTTAAGTGCCGTTTGACCACCCATTGTTGGTAGAACCGCATCTGGGCGCTCTTTTTCGATGATCTTACGAACCACTTCCCACTGAATTGGCTCAATGTAAGTTGCATCGGCCATGTCTGGGTCGGTCATGATGGTGGCTGGGTTAGAGTTAACCAGAATAACTCGGTAACCTTCTTCGCGAAGTGCTTTACAAGCTTGCGCGCCTGAGTAGTCAAACTCACACGCTTGACCGATAACAATCGGACCTGCACCTAGAATCAGAATACTTTCAATATCAGTACGTTTTGGCATTATCTACGACTCCGAAATTACGCGCGGTGTTGTTCAATCAATTCAATAAAGTGGTCAAAAAGCGGTGCCGCATCGTGTGGACCTGGGCTGGCTTCTGGGTGACCTTGGAAACTAAATGCTGGCTTATCTGTGCGATGAATGCCTTGCAATGAACCATCAAAAAGCGATACGTGAGTTGCACGTAGGTTTTCAGGAAGGCTCTCTTCATCTGCTGCAAAACCGTGGTTCTGAGAAGTGATCATCACTACATTACGGTCAAGGTCTTTCACTGGGTGGTTAGCACCGTGGTGACCAAACTTCATTTTTACAGTCTTTGCACCGGACGCTAGCGCGAGAATTTGGTGCCCCAAACAGATACCAAAAATTGGCAAACCTTTTTCTAGGAACACCTTAGTCGCTTCGATAGCGTAATCACATGGTTCTGGATCACCCGGTCCATTTGACAAGAATACGCCGTCTGGATTTAAAGCTAGCACATCTTCAGCTGGAGTTTGCGCAGGCACAACAGTCAAACGACAGCCACGGTCAACCAACATGCGCAGAATGTTGCGTTTCGCACCAAAATCGTAGGCAACTACGTGGTATGGTAATTCACTGTCAGCTTTCGCTTCGGGCAATCCGCCTGTCAACGTCCATGAACCTTGTTTCCACTCGTAGTTTTCTTTAGTAGAAACTACCTTTGCGAGGTCCATACCTTTCAAACCTGGAAACTCTTTCGCTTTAGCAAGCGCTAGTGCTTCGTCTAGGTTGTCACCCGCAACGATGCATCCATTTTGTGCACCTTTTTCACGCAGTAAGCGGGTTAACTTACGCGTATCAATTTCGGCAATTCCAACAATGTTTTGAGATTTTAAGTAATCAGATAGAGATTGTTGATTACGGAAATTGGAAGCGATAAGGGGAAGGTCGCGAATCACAAGGCCTTGTGCATGAATCGCTGTAGATTCTTCGTCTTCGGAGGTGGTTCCGGTGTTGCCAATGTGAGGATAAGTGAGAGTTACAATTTGCTGTGAATAGGAGGGATCAGTGAGGATTTCTTGGTACCCCGTCATCGAGGTATTAAAAACGACTTCTCCAACGGAAATGCCATCGGCACCAATTGATTCTCCGCGGAACACTGTCCCATCTTCTAGGACTAGCAGTGCTGACTTACTCAAGACGACCTCCAGAATAAATATGCGTAAATTTTAGATAAAACTGCGTTTTTGTCATATTTTAAAGCAAAACTATTCGCTTTATAAGATTTTAGACAAATTGGCGGTATTCTAATGATGAGTGTGACAAGTGTCAACAAAGCACCAACAAATAAACCTAATTTTTTAGCAACTTTCAAAAAAAGACAGCGCAAAGCTCCAAAACCACATGTTTAGCTGTTCAAAAAACGACAAATATTAAAATTAAAAACAATTATGGTTAATTTTAATACAAAAACTAATTCACTCCATTCTCCAGGCTCAAGTAATCGTTACCAAATAGGAGAAAAAGCCAATTTTTGACACTCTCACCTCAATAACCCACCAAAACCTCAATAGTTGAGCTCTATTCCCAAAACTCCAACCGATTGAACAGGTTAAGCTCAAATCAGTATTGTACAAATAAAAAAAAGCGCCGGTAAAACCAGCGCTTTTAGTCAATTACATTTCATTGAGACCCAACACATCGGTCATGGTATAGAAACCAGCCTCTTTTTGGTTCAACCAAACGGCAGCTTTGACGGCCCCGTTGGCAAAGGTCATACGATCGGTCGCTTTATGGGTAATTTCCACTCGCTCCCCAATATCGGCAAACATAGCAGTATGTTCACCAATAATGTCACCCGCTCGAATCGTTGCAAAACCAATTTCATCACGAGTACGTTCACCTGTAATGCCTTCACGTGCATAAACAGCAACGTCATTGAGCTTATTGCCCATCGCCTCGGCAATCGCTTCACCCATACCAATCGCTGTACCGGAAGGCGCATCCACTTTATGACGGTGGTGAGCCTCGACCACTTCAATATCGCAGTAATCGCCCATCACCTGAGCCGCTTTTTCCAATAGCTTGAAGACTAGGTTAACGCCAACACTGTAGTTAGGCGCCATAATAACTGGAATTTGCTTTGCGAACTCATCGATTTGAGCACGTTCTTCATCGGTGAATCCTGTCGTGCCGATGACAATCTTCTTACCGTGTTTTTGACATAGCGCTAAGTTAGCTAAAGTGCTAGCTGGTGCGGTGAAATCGATCACCACGTCGAAGTCAGCAATTTGTTTTTCTAGATCATCTACAACCGCCACTTGCAACTTGCCTTCATTACATAGCTCACCAATATCTACACCAACTAAGGAAGACTCTGGGCGTTCAGAACCAGTACTGAATTCGGCTTCTGAGTTCAATAAGGTGGCTTTAACTAAGTTGCGTCCCATTCGTCCTGCAACACCGGCAACTGCAATTCTAACCATTGCTTTAATACTCCATTTGACTTACGCGTTCCGCTGCGCGCTTAGATAACGAAATAAACTATCAGTTCTGAGGGTTGAAACCAACGATTTATTGCTGTTGATAACGATCTACGACTCGTTGAACGATACTGCGATTTGCTTCAGGGAAATCATAGTTAGCAATATTACTTATTTCGACCCACTGTCCCTGCTGACCTTCGCGTCCAAATGGTTGGCCTTCAAACTCGGTAACCAACATAAAATCAAAGGTGAGCGACTTATCGACGTAATCAAAATCTAAGTGCTCAAATACGCCAGATTTTGTTACGACTATACCTAGCTCCTCGTTTAACTCGCGTTGTAAGGCAGCTTCTATACTCTCACCAGACTCAACTTTTCCGCCTGGAAACTCCCAAAAACCACCTTTGTGTTTGTCATCAGGACGCTTAGTGATAAAAATTTGGTCTTGGTCGGCGTTGTAAATGACGCCCGCAACGATATGGATTCGCTTCATTGTTTCTGTATTTCAATTATTCATTAAAAAAAGAGCCGCATAACAGCGGCTCTGGTCAAT
Organism: Vibrio sp. ABH4_348; assembly: GCF_056159765.1. Taxonomy (NCBI): domain Bacteria; kingdom Pseudomonadati; phylum Pseudomonadota; class Gammaproteobacteria; order Vibrionales; family Vibrionaceae; genus Vibrio; species Vibrio sp. ABH4_348. Next base: position 2,357,744 of record NZ_JBSWVW010000001.1, read on the forward strand.
TTAAGGGTAGTCTAAGCAATTTTGCCGTGGCACTGCTTATATTTTTTACCGCTACCACAAGGGCATGGCTCATTACGACCCACTTTGCGATCTTCTCTTACAAAAGTTTGAGCACCCGCTTCAGACTCATCATCTGCTAGCTGATTTTCTGCTGAAGCATGTTGAGCTTGCGCACGCTTAGCGGCAGCTTCTGCCTGTGCTCTGCGTTGCGCTTCCATTTTTTCAACTTCTTCTTGCTGTTGAACACGAACTTTTGACAGCACAGAAATCACGTCGAACTTCAACGATTCTAGTAGGCCTTCAAACAATTCAAACGACTCGCGCTTGTATTCCTGTTTTGGGTTTTTCTGTGCGTAACCACGCAAGTGGATACCTTGACGCAAGTGATCCATTGCTGAAAGGTGCTCTTTCCACAATGTATCCAGAGTTTGCAGCATGACGGATTTTTCAAAGTTACGCAGAACCTGTTCGCCAACCACTTCTTCTTTCTGCTTATAAACTTCAACAGCAGAAGCGATAATTTTCTCACGAAGTGCTTCTTCGTATAGTTTATCGTCTTCATCAAGCCACTGTTGAATTGGCAAGGTAAGATCGAAGTCAGCCTTTAGACGCTCTTCAAGGCTATTAACATCCCACATTTCTTCAAGTGATTGAGGTGGAATGTACTCATTGATGACCCCTTCCAAAACATCGTTGCGGTTCTGTTCAATCATTTCACTGATATCATCAGTTTCCATCAACTCATCACGAAGTTCATAGACGACTTTACGTTGGTCATTGGCAACATCATCGTATTCCAGCAACTGCTTACGAATATCAAAGTTGCGACCTTCGACTTTACGTTGTGCTTTTTCAATTGAACGTGAAAGCATCTTACTTTCAATAGCTTCACCTTCATCCATACCACTTTGGATTAGGCTGGCCATACGCTCAGAGGTAAAGATACGAAGCAAAGAGTCTTCCATTGATAGATAGAAACGCGATGAACCAGCGTCACCTTGACGTCCAGAACGTCCACGTAGCTGGTTATCAATTCGGCGAGACTCATGTCGCTCAGTACCTATAATGTGCAAACCACCAGCTTCAAGAACCTGATCGTGAATCGGTTTCCACTCTGCTTTGATGGCTTCAATCTGTTCTTCAGTCGGATCTTTAAGTGCATCCACTTTTGCTTGCCAACTACCACCGAGCACGATATCGGTACCACGACCAGCCATGTTAGTTGCAATGGTTACTGAGCCTGGCATACCCGCACTTGCTACGATTTCCGCTTCTTTTTCGTGGAACTTAGCGTTAAGTACGTTGTGTTTAACTTTCTTCTTCTTAAGTGCATTTGAAAGCAATTCCGATTTTTCAATCGACACAGTACCAACAAGAATAGGTTGCCCTTTAGCTACTCGTTCGTTGATATCTTCGATAATCGCTGCAAACTTGTCCGCCTCGGTTCGATACACGACATCAGGCATGTCATCACGAATCATTGGTTTATTGGTCGGAATTACAACGGTTTCTAAACCATAAATAGACTGGAATTCGAAAGCTTCCGTATCTGCTGTACCTGTCATGCCGGACAGTTTTTCATACAGGCGGAAGAAGTTCTGGAAAGTAATCGATGCGAGCGTTTGGTTTTCGTTTTGAATTTGGACGCCTTCTTTGGCTTCCACCGCTTGGTGCAAACCTTCTGACCAACGACGGCCTGGCATTGTACGACCAGTGTGTTCATCAACAATGACGATTTCGCCTTGTTCACTCACGATATAGTCAACGTTAACTTCAAATAAAACGTGCGCACGAAGGGCGGCATTCACATGGTGTAAAAGGCTGATATTCGCCGGTGAATACAGAGTATCCCCTTCTTCCATCAATCCGTTTTTAACCATTAACTCTTCAACAAACTCTTGGCCGGTTTCCGTCAAAAAGACTTGTTTCGATTTCTCGTCTACCGTGTAATGGCCATCACCGCGATACTCTTCAGAATCTTCTTCTTCTTGCTTTTCCAAATTTGGAATCAGAGTATTAATCTTGGTGTAAAGCTCTGAACTGTCTTCGGTTGGACCAGAGATAATCAACGGTGTACGCGCTTCATCGATTAGGATCGAGTCGACTTCATCGACCACAGCAAAGAATCGAGCTCGTTGAACTCTATCTTCTTTTCGGAACGCCATGTTATCGCGCAAGTAATCAAAGCCAAATTCGTTATTGGTTCCGTATAGAATGTCGCAAAGGTAAGCTTCGCGTTTTTCTGGCGGTGGCATGTTTGGCACATTGACGCCAACCGTCATACCCAAAAATTCAAATAATGGTCGGTTGGTTTCTGCATCACGACGAGCAAGATAGTCGTTCACCGTAACAATGTGAACGCCTTTCCCCGGCAGCGCATTTAAGTATGCAGCCAAAGTCGCCGTTAACGTCTTACCTTCACCTGTACGCATCTCTGCGATTTGACCGTTGTTAAGCACCATACCGCCGATAAGCTGAACGTCAAAGTGACGCATACCAAATACGCGTTTTGAGGCTTCGCGAACAGTTGCAAATGCTTCTGGCAACAGATTGTCTAGCTGCTCACCGCTTTCTAATCTTTGGCGGAACTCTACAGTCTTTGCTTTTAGTTCTTCATCAGACAGAGCTTCAAAAGCCGGTTCATAATTATTAATTTCTTTGACGATTTTTCTAAGGCGGCGCAAGGTTCGATCGTTGCGACTGCCAATTACCTTTGTCAGTAGCTTAGTTATCATGTGCTTGTGAATCTCTCTTTACTTCGATCGTCGACGATCGTATCAATGGCCATCAGTCTCTATCAGTTTGCAACTAAGAATACTGAGTTAAATCATGTCTCCCAGACATATGGGCGTCAGGGCAAGAATTCAAGCCATTCGGAAACAATGCACGCTAGTTTAAGGAATTTTCGTGACAACGACCAACAACAAGTTGATTAGTTTGACATTCGCGTGACTTTTATCAGTAATCAAGGCATTAACCATCCGCAAGCGTTGTTTTTTTAATCGCTTTCATAACAAACCATCGAGTTAAAACGCTTAGAACTTCAAGCGCAGCGTTATTTGCAATACACTGGTTACAATACTCAAAATTGGTTTTAGTTATGCGCGATCACAGACCAACGCTTGCACCTGATGTACTCAGCCGAACTCGTTTGGCGGAGATACAAGAAAGGGCAGGTGCTTTAATAGAGTTAAATCGGCAACTTCAGAAGATTCTACCTAACCAGGCTGCAAAATATTGCCGCGCTGGAAACTGGCAATCTGGCTTACTCATTGTTGAGGTCGCGAGTGCTTCTTGGGCTATGAAGCTCAATTACCAGAAGTTGGATTTGTTAAACCATTTTCGACGCAATGGTTATGCGGGAATGAGTAGCATAGAGTTTAAAGTGAACCCAAGCCTTTATGTTTCTGATTCAATCACACAAGAAGAGGCACCGAAGAGAACACCAATTTCTGATCAAGCCGCCATGTATTTGGAGTCTGTCGCGCAATCTGCACCGCCTAAGATTAAAGCTCGATTAGAGCGCATTGCTAAGCTGAGTAAGTAATAAGCCCCTGTTGTGAACTGGTTACTTAAAAGCCAAAAACAAGAAAGCCAAGCTTTCGCTTGGCTTTCAAAAATCTATTCGAGTGAATTCGGTTAGGCAAGAACTCCATTTGGTTCAGCAAATACCACAGGAACGTCAGCTTCTTGCTCGAATGTTACCCATTCCCAAGCGCTTTCTTCTGCAAGTACCGCTCTCAGCAACTGGTTGTTCAGACCGTGGCCCGATTTGTAAGCGCGTAATTCGCCAAGAATAGGATGGCCACACATGTACAAGTCACCAATCGCATCGAGCACTTTGTGAACAACAAATTCGTTATCAAAGCGAAGACCTTCTTCGTTCAAGATACGGTAGTCGTCTAAGACAATCGCACAATCAAAGCTACCACCCAGACATAGGTTACGCGATTGAAGGTATTCAATATCCTTCATGAAACCAAACGTTCTTGCGCGGGATACATCTTTGACAAAACTCTTCGACGAGAAATCAAACATCAAGTGCTGCTGCTCTGAATCAATCGCCGGGTGGTCAAAGTCGATAGCAAAGTCCATACGGAAGCCATTGTATGGCACCAACTCTGCCCATTTGTCGCCATCTTCTACGCGTACAGGTTTGGTGATACGAATAAAACGCTTGGCAACGTTTTGCTCTTCAATACCCGCTTGCTGTAGCAAATAAACAAATGGACTCGCGCTTCCATCCATAATTGGAATTTCAGGCGCATCAACTTCTATCACGGCGTTATCGATACCGACACCTGCCAAAGCAGCGTTCAGGTGCTCAACAGTTGAGATCCGAACGCCCTCTTCATTCACCAAAGCAGTGCAAAGCATCGTATCTTTGACTGATTTTGGGTCAGCGGGGAAGTCAACAGGTGGATTGACATCAGTACGACGGTAGATAATACCTGTGTTTGCCGCAGCCGGACGCAGAGTCAAAGTGACTTTACGACCTGAGTGTAAACCTACACCAGTCGTTTTCACTATCTCTTTTAAAGTACGTTGTCTGATCATCTACTTGCCTCAGTCTATCTAGTACAATCCGCGGCCAATGGCGAAATTGGCTGTGAATCCTATCACAAATTTGAACTTGGTCAAATTTTGTTGATAATTTAATCAGCCTGACGTCTCAAGAAAGCGGGGATATCTAAATAACCACCCTCTTCTTGACTTGGCTTTTCATTCACTTCTTCAGCTTGAGCTGCTTGACTAGCGCTAGTACTAGGAGCAATTGGCTTCTGCACTGGTGCCGGTTTGTCTGTTTGCAGCCCTTGTTGAGTATTTGCCTGCAAATTATGTGCCGCTACATCGTGTTGTTTTTTTGGCGCAGCGGTCGTTTGTGTTGCCGGCTGATTGACTGCAGTGACCTTGCCACCTGGTACCAAGGTAATATCCGGCTTTTTCTCGTTACCGATGCCTGTTGCAACAACCGTTACGCGAATTTCGTCAGCCATGTCTGGGTCAAGTGAAGTACCAATTACAACAGTTGCGTTGTCAGAGGCAAATGCTTTCACTGTGTTACCAACAACCTCAAACTCATCTAAGCGCATATCAAGACCAGCGGTAATGTTCACAAGTACGCCGCGAGCACCAGCAAGGTCGATATCTTCCAGTAGCGGGCTTGAAATCGCCATTTCTGCCGCTTCTTCCGCTCTGTCTTCACCTTTGGCAATGCCGCTACCCATCATGGCATGACCCATTTCTGACATCACAGTACGCACATCGGCAAAGTCGACGTTAATCATACCTGGTCGGGTAATCAGCTCAGCAATACCCTGAACCGCGTTTTTCAAAACATCGTTGGCACTTGCAAACGCTTCCAACAAAGTGATGCCTCGACCCAACACTTTCAAAAGCTTCTCGTTAGGAATAGTGATCAATGAGTCAACGTGTTTAGATAACTCTTCGATGCCCTGTTCAGCAAACGCCAAACGTTTCTTTCCTTCAAAGCTAAAAGGTTTGGTCACGACCGCGACGGTCAAAATACCTAATTCTTTAGCAACTTCTGCGATAACAGGAGCTGCACCAGTTCCTGTACCACCGCCCATACCAGCTGCTATAAACACCATATCGGCGCCAGTAAGCGTTTCTTTAATTCTTTCTCTATCTTCAAGCGCAGAATCACGACCGACTTGAGGGTTGGCTCCCGCACCTAGACCTTTTGTAATGTCGCCACCAATTTGAATAACATTGCCAACATTGGTTTTGCGCAGCGCTTGGGCATCTGTATTAACGCTAATAAACTCAACGCCTTCGATGGATTCGCGCACCATGTGCTCGACGGCATTACCGCCACCACCACCAACACCTACGACTTTAATGACTGCGTCGTCCGACATTTCCATCATCGGTTCAAACATTTGTTATCTCCGCTTTCCTGTATCTCAGGTTAAAACTCTTTTTGTATCCAATTACGCACTTTGCTAAACCAGCCACTACCGGACGGTTGCTGTGTTTCCATCAAATCACTTTCATCGTGAATTTGACTATCTCGAGCGTAATGCAACAAGCCAACTGCAGTAGAGTGATAGGGTTCTTTGACATAATCAGTCAAGCCACTCACTTCGAGCGGATTCCCTATCCTCACTTGATTTCTGAACACGCGTTCCGCGCATTCTGTTAAACCATCTATTTGAGCTGCTCCGCCAGTCAAAACAACACCTGCAGCAAGGTGATGTTTAATACCGTTTTCGCGAAGCTCATTTTGCACGCGATCGATAGTCTGGTTCACTAAACCCATAAGCTCAGTGTAGCGAGGTTCAATTACTTCGGACAACGTTTGTCTCTGAAGACTGCGAGATGGACGACCTCCAACGCTAGGAACGTTAACTGTGTCATCTTTACTCACTTTTTCGCTAAGCGCACAACCATACTTTACTTTGATCTCTTCTGCATCATTTACTGGTGTTCCAAATGCAAAAGCAATGTCACTTGTCACTGAATTTCCCGCATATGAGAAAACTTCAGTGTGACGCAGCGCTCCACCCGTCCAAATAGCGACATCCATGGTGCCTGCGCCAATATCAACTAAACAGACTCCTAACTCGCGTTCGTCTTCGGTAATCACCGAGTTACTTGCAGCCAAGCCAGAGTAAACTAGCTGTTCAACTTCAAGACCACATCGCTCAACGGCCTTGATAATATTACGGGCCATATCGTTGTGACAAGAAATAAGGTGAACACTTACTTCCATCCGCACACCAGACAAACCAAGTGGGTTTTTAATTCCCTCTTGGTAGTCAATGGTAAATTCTTGAGGAATTACGTGCAGAATTCGCTGTTCATCGGTGATCTTTATCGATTTAGCAGTGTGAATCGCACGGTCCATGTCTTCCTGTGACACTTCCTCATCAGAAATGGTTCCCATTCCTTTTTCAATTCTGCTGCCAATGTGCTTTCCTGACAAAGAAAGGTACACTTTTGTGATCTGGCACTCAGCCATGAGCTCGGCCTGGTCAACCGCGCGCTGCACGGATTTGACAACAGACTCAAGATCATTGACGCCACCTTTATCCATTCCTCTAGACGGACTTGAGCCTGCGCCGATAATGTTGATCTGACCATCTGGCAAGACTTCGCCGACCAGCGCGTTTACCGTTGCTGTGCCAATGTCTAGGCCAACAATCAAATTGTCATCATATGTCTTGGTCATCAACAATCTCTTGTTCTAATTCTGGTTCAGGGATCCAGCCTACTGCGGCCCCTGTGTCGTATCGCAAATCGATATAACTGACCTTCTCACGCGATTCGCCTAACTGGCGATACAACGTAAAAAAGCGCAGTAATCTCTCTTCTCGCCAACCTTTACCTAATTCCAATCGAATACCGTTGGTTAAAATAATTTGCCAAGCTCGGCGTTCATTCAACAATAGAGAGCTAATACTCAGCCCGTACGAGCTGAATTGTTCTAAAACCTGTCTATAGCGTTCTAAGACTTCTTGGCTCGAGCCGTCTGGCCCGTATAGCTTTACTTGCTCTTGGTGAATGAGCCCTATATCACCGTGAAACACCTCTCCGTTATTATTGAGTAGAGAAATGCCATTCCAGATTGCGGCTGGCTGATGTTCAACAAGATAAATTTTTAACGTATCGGGCCATTGTTTTCTGACCGATGCTCTAGCGACCCAATCAATTGACTCAACAGCCGCTTGAATGTCCAACACATCTTGAGACATAAACGTCCCTAGAGACGGTACTTGTGTGAGTGCCCGTTGCACATCCTGTGTTGTGACGTATTGCATTTCACTTTCTAAAATGAGTTTAGAGAGTGGCAATCGGTCTTTGTCCAACATCCATTGCCAAGTTGCCAGCCCAACATACAAAATCAAAGCAATCGAAAACGACAAAAATGCAGCGCCCGCCCCATGCTTTTTCCACAGGCTTGGTTCAACAAATTCTTCGTTCATTTCAGCTGATATTGCGGTCAAGGGCGTTCTCGGAATTCGAAATGCGTCCAGCCTAGAGTATACCTAGGCTGGACAGCAATGATTACACTTGAGTTTGTTAGAGTATTAAATACTGTGAACCAGTTGGCAGAGCAAGCCTTGTAACGGTCACTTTGCTCGCTCCCAAAGGCTTGATTACTTCATTTTTTCGATATTCAGTTGTAACGAAGCCAAATTCTTCGCCACTTTTCCGACATCACCTGCGCCTTGAGTCAGTACCAAATCATTGTCTTTGATCACGCTAGCAAGCGTTGAAGGCAAGTCGTCATTATTGGCGACAAAAATCGGATCAACTTTACCGCGAGAGCGGATCGTGCGGCATAGAGCTCGACCATCAGCGCCTGAAATCGGAGTTTCACCCGCTGCATACACATCTAACATGATCAAAACATCGACTTTTTCTAGCACATTGGCAAAGTCATCGTATAAATCCCGAGTTCGGCTATAGCGGTGCGGTTGGAAGATCATCACTAGGCGTTTGTCAGACCAACCGTTTCGAGCCGCTTGAATGGTTACGTCAACTTCCGTTGGGTGGTGTCCGTAGTCATCCACCAACATTGCTTGGCCGTTCCCTGTGTCAAATTGCCCAAGATGCTCAAAGCGTCGTCCGGTTCCTTGGGTGCCAATCATGGCGTTTAAAATTGCTTGATCAGCTATGTCATCTTCCGTTGCTACGGCAATAGCGGCAGCGGCATTTAATGCGTTATGACGACCTGGAATATTTAATGTAATTTCCAGCGGGGCTCGATTATTACGAACCACAGTAAACAAACCTTGCTGCCCGACTTGTCGGTAGTTTTCTATCCGAACGTCCGCCTCTTCTGAAAAGCCATAAGTAATAACCTGACGAGAGATGGATGGCAGTAACTCACGAATCACTTCATCATCAATACACATAATGGCCTGACCATAAAATGGCAGATTATGCAGAAAATCAATGAAGGTTTGCTTGAGTTTGGCAAAGTCACCGCCGTAGGTATCCATGTGATCCGCTTCGATATTGGTGACAATGCTGACCATTGGTTGCAAATGCAAAAAAGAAGCGTCGCTTTCATCCGCTTCTGCAATTAAGTAACGGCTAGACCCAAGTCGTGCATTGGTGCCCGCACTCTTAACTAAACCGCCATTGATAAAGGTCGGATCAAGGCCAGCTTCAGAATAAATCTGGGTGACCAATGCCGTAGTTGTAGTTTTGCCGTGCGTACCCGCAACGGCAATACCATGGCGAAAACGCATAAGTTCTGCTAACATTTCAGCTCGGCGAACAATTGGAATACGCGCCGTTCGAGCCGCGACAATCTCCGGATTCGACTCGTCAATTGCCGTAGACACAACGACTACGCTTGCCTGCTCGACATTTTCACTTGCATGGCCGAGGTAAACCTTGGCACCTTTGGCAGACAAGCGTTCAGTGACTGGATTCTGCGCCACATCTGAACCGGTAATTTGGTAGCCTTCATTCAAAAGTACTTCGGCAATCCCACTCATCCCCGCCCCACCAATACCAATAAAGTGGATGCACTTCACTCGGCGCATTTCCGGAATAATTGCCCGAATCTGACTTAGGTTTGGAATTTGCTCTATATTCATTGGTTCACTCATTTTACTAATTCTTGAATGGCTTGCGCGACCACAGTATCGGCATCAAATTTGGCCAACTGACGCGACTTTTCAGCCATGCTTTGCAATTTTTGGCGATCGAGTTCTGCTAGTGTTGCAGCGAGTCGCTCTGCAGTTAAATCGGGCTGTTCAATCATGATGGCGGCATCGCCATTGACTAAGTGATCTGCATTTAACGCCTGCTGCCTGTCTTTGTGCATGAAAGGGATAAAAATCGCCGCAACACCCGCACAAGAAACTTCTGAAACCGTAAGTGCGCCCGAGCGGCAGACCACAACATCAGCCCACTGATAGCGCTCAGCAACATCGTCGATAAATTCTTTAACTGTTACGTTATCAAAACCAGCAGCCTGATAACGAGATTCGACATCGGCTTGGTTTCCTTTTCCCGATTGATGAAACACTTCAAACTCAGAATTGTTAAGTAACTTCATGGATTCAGGTAAAGTGTGATTGAGTATTCGCGCACCTTGACTACCGCCCATCACCAAAACTCTAATGGGTCCTTGTCTAGTTCCATAGCGCTGCGCAACATCAGTTAATGCCGTAATATCACTCCTAACTGGGTTGCCGACCACTGAAGCGTGTTCAAATGCCCCTGGAAACGCTTGAAAAACCCGCTGAGCCATTTTTGCCAACCACTGATTGGTTAAGCCCGCTACCGCATTTTGCTCATGAAGTACCAACGGGATTCGCAACGACCGAGCTGCAACGCCTCCCGGTCCACTGACATAACCGCCCATGCCGAGTACCACATCAGGCTGATACTTTTCCATGTGTTGTCGAGCTTGGCCAATGGCTTTAACAATCTGCAGCGGCGCGGTTAGCCACTTTACAATACCTTGGCCTCGTAACCCTTTAACCTGAATAAAATCTATCTCGATTCCGTGTTTAGGGACCAATTCCGCTTCCATGCGGTCCGCTGTACCAAGCCAACGCACTTGCCAGCCCTGTTGTTGTAACTTTTTCGCGACCGCAAGCCCCGGGAACACATGCCCTCCAGTGCCCCCAGCCATCACTAACAAACGTTTACTCATTATTTGTTTCTTCGTTTAATAATTGTTTTTCTTGTCGGTATTCGTAATCAATGCGAATTAACATGGCGACCGCAACTGCCATGACAATCGAGCTAGAACCACCGTAGCTAATCAGAGGTAAGGTCAAACCTTTTGTCGGTACTAAGCCGGCCGAAGCGCCAACATTGACCAAAGTTTGAAATGCAAACCAAATTCCAATACCAAATGCCAGATAGCCACCAAAACTGTGATTAACCGAAAACGCATTTCTGCCGATTAACATAGATTTAATCACCAAACTGAATATCAGTAGCAAAATCAAGACAACACCGACAAAGCCCAACTCTTCGGCGATCACCGCAAACACAAAATCCGTATGTGCTTCGGGAAGATACTCGAGCTTTTGAATCGAATTACCCAAGCCTTGCCCTAACCAATTGCCGCGGCCAAATGCCATCAAAGATTGTGTCAATTGATAGCCACTACCAAAAGGATCTTCCCATGGCTCAAGAAACGAGGTAACACGGCGCATTCGATAGGGTTCAATGAGAATAAGGCCAATAACCGCACCAATACCGGCAACCATCAAGGCAATAAACTGTCCGAGCTTGGCTCCCGCAATAAACAACATACCAAACAAGGTGACCAACATGACAACAACGGTTCCCAAGTCGGGTTGCGCCAGTAATAACACCGCTAAAACGGTGAAGATTACCAGTGGCTTAATAAAGCCGCCCTTAAACGAAGAGCGTACTTCTTCGTTGCGTCGAGTGAGATAACTGGCCATAAAAATAAACAAAGATAGCTTGGCAAGTTCCGCGGGTTGCATGTTGAACACACCCAATGGAATCCAGCGCGATGCACCGTTTACTGTTTTACCAACAGCCAATACCACGACCAGTAAGATTAATGTCACCCCTAATTGAATTGGACTAATACGCTGCCAAAACTGAATCGGTAACAGCAGAACAATCGTCGCGCTGATTATGCCAGCCAACAGGAAAACCGCTTGCTTAGCCATAAAATGGAATGGACCATCGGTAAGGCGTTCACTCACCGGAATGGACGCCGAAGTCACCATCACCAAGCCGGTCAACATCAGTCCAAAAGCAATAAAAACAAGTTGCAAGTCCAACTGACGTTGATTGACTTGATCATTACTGCTTTTGAACTGCAATGTCTGAATCCAACTCACTGGTTACGTCCTTTTAGTTTTTAACCAATTTCGAATAACGACGAGCGAGCTCAATAAAGGCATCACCTCGAGCCATAAAATTACTGAACTGGTCAAAGCTGGCGCACGCTGGCGATAACATCACCATATCACCGGCGTTTAGTCGCGGTGTGATATGGCTCAACACGTCTTCGATTGTGTCATATCCACTTGAACTGGACGATAGTTCTAAGAATCGCTCGCCATCGCGACCAAAGCAGCACAGTTGATGGTTGAGCTTTTCTAAAGCGGGGGCTAAATCAGAAAAATCTGCACCTTTACCGTCTCCGCCAACAAGTAAGTAAAGCTTCCCGTCAATACCTAAGCCAGTTAACGCGGCCAAAGTACTCGCAACATTGGTCGCTTTTGAGTCATTAACCCACATCACGCCAGAGTGCTCGGTTACAAGTTGGCATCGGTGCGATAATCCGCTGTATTGGCGAATTGCCTCCAGTGCCAGTTCGATGTTTGCACCCACTGTGTTTAACAATGCCATCACCACCAGCACATTTGCCGCATTGTGTCGTCCCACCAAACTTAGCTGATTGGCTTTGAGGACGGCGCGATCACCCACCATTAGAGAGCCGTAAGAATCCAAGTAATAGTCGGCTATAGAATCAACGCTAAAAGTAATCTTCTTGGCAGGATGAGTATTTAGGTTTTCAGGGTGAGTTTGCTGATCATCTAGATTAACAATAGCCGTCTCAGCATGATCAAAGATACGCAGCTTGGCCCGCCGGTAATCTTCCATTCCTTGATAGCGATCCATATGATCTTCACTCAAGTTTAAAAACGCGGCTGCTTTTAGTTGCAAACTGTGGGTCGTTTCTAACTGAAAACTGGAAAGCTCAAGAATATAAAGGTCTGAGTCCGTCTCTAAAAGATCTAGAGCTGGGACACCTATGTTGCCCCCTATCGCCGTTTTGATGCCAGCAGCGTTAGCAGCCACACCAGCAAGGTCGGTAACGGTACTCTTTCCATTAGAACCGGTAATGGCAACAACTGGCTTATCAACGTGCCATGCAAAAAGCTCAATATCACCGACAACGCGAATACCACGTTCAATGACCGATTGAATTTGCGGTGTAGATAATGCGATACCGGGGTTCACCACCAGCAAATCGGCGCCTTGTAACCACTCTGTATTCCAGCTACCGCAATGCAGTTCAATGGAATCACTTAATGTTTCCTGTCCTGGTGGATTAGCGCGGGTATCGATTACTCGAATCGACAGTGTTTGCGGTAAGCGCTGCAAAAACCGAACGACAGACAATCCGGTAATTCCCAGACCGACAACCACGACATTTTTTACACCTTGCCACTCTCGGTTCACTGCGTGAGTACTCCTACTATCGAATCTTAAGTGTCGCTAAACCAATCAGTACTAGCACGATAGAAATAATCCAAAAGCGAACAATTACTCTTGGCTCTGGCCAGCCTTTTAACTCGTAGTGATGGTGAATTGGCGCCATTCTAAATATTCGTTGCCCACGAAGTTTGTATGAACCCACTTGGAGAATCACTGAAATGGTTTCCATCACAAACACACCGCCCATGATGACCAGAACAAACTCTTGACGCACCAACACGGCAATTGTCCCCAATGCACCACCTAATGCCAATGAGCCGACATCACCCATAAATACTTGGGCTGGGTAAGTGTTGAACCACAAGAAGCCCAGTCCAGCACCAACAATTGCGGTACACACCACCACCAACTCTGAAGATTCCGGAATATAAGGAATATGTAGGTACTCGGCAAAATTCACATTACCCGTTGCCCATGCAATCGCAGCAAAACCTGCTGCCACCAGCACAGTTGGCATGATCGCCAACCCATCCAAACCATCGGTTAAATTCACCGCGTTACTGGTTCCGACAATCACAAAGTAGGTCAAAATGACGTAAAACAAGCCCAACTGTGGCATCACATCTTTAAAGAAAGGAACCACAAGTTGAGTCGCGGCGGTGTCTTTGCCGTGGGCATACAAAGCAAAAGCCACTACCAACGCAATAGTTGACTGCCAAAAATACTTCCAGCGGGCAATCAATCCAGCGGTATTTTTCCTAACTACTTTGCGATAATCGTCGACAAAACCAACCGCACCGTAACCAACAAGAACTGTTAATACAGCCCAGATATACGGGTTAGTGAGATCACTCCAAAGCAGCACAGTGACAATGATTGCCGTTAAGATCATTACGCCGCCCATGGTGGGTGTACCGCGTTTGCTGAGGTGAGATTCAGGACCATCGTGACGAACCACTTGGCCGATTTGCAGAAGCTGTAAACGCTCAATCAGCTTAGGTCCCATCCAAAGAGAAATCCCTAGTGCGGTAAGAACGCTGACAATGGCTCGGAACGACAAATATTCGAACAGTCGAAAAAAAGAAAAATGCGGTTGTAACAGTTCCGCCAGCCAAATAATCATTGATACTTCTCCTTGAGCGCAGAAACGATTTGTCCCATTCCAGAAGACAAGGCTCCTTTGACCAACAATGTGGTCTGCGCGTGTTTATTGTTTTCGAGTAACACCGTGATGTAATCGATCATGGTTTGGTGTGACTCAAAATGCTGACCGTGGCAAACACCATTATTGCAGATGTCACTGATGACTTTGGCATCGTCACCGTAGGTCAGCACTTGTTCAAATTCAAAAGGGGCAGCATGTTGTCCGACTTGGCTGTGAAGTTCAAGACTTTGCTCACCTAACTCCGCCATACTCCCCAAAATTAACCATTTACTGCCTTGATAATTGCCGAGCAAGTCTATCGCCGCGAACATAGCGGGAACACTGGCGTTATAAGCATCATCGATAAGGCGTAAATTGTCATTGAGTTCAACAACATCAACTCGGCTTTTCACTTTGTTCAGTTTGGCCAAACCTTGGGCAATCGTCGCATTGTCCAGATTCAGTTGGGTTGCCAGAGCAGCTGCAGCAATCGCATTGGCAACATTGTGCTTGCCCACTAACCCCAGTGAAACCGCTTGTGAACCATTTGGAGTATTTAATGTAAAACTCACGCCACCGTTATCGTTCACAACAATATCAGTAGCAAAAAAGTCGGCATCAGATTTATCTAGTGAAATAGTCACAACACGTTTATCAGCCAACACTTCATTCCAATAGCCTTCACCATGGCTATCGAGGTTGACGATGGCCGGTTGCTCAGCGGATAACCCTTGGTAAATTTCGCCTTTAGCCTGTTTCACACCATCGATTGAACCAAAACCTTCTAAATGGGCGGCCGCCACATTGTTGACCATGGCAATATCGGGATTGACAAGCTGTGTAGTGTAGGCGATCTCGCCAATATGGTTGGCGCCGAGCTCAATCACTGCATAGTCGTGCTCAGGTTCTGCTCTTAATAGAGTAAGCGGAACACCAATATCGTTATTGAAGTTGCCATTGGTGAACAAGACATTACCGCGCAGTGACAAAATACTCGCCAGCATCTCTTTAACCGTCGTTTTTCCGCAACTTCCGGTAATGGCGACAGTGGGAATATCACAACGTCGATGTACCAAAGATCCAATTTTACCCAAGGCCTGTTTGGTATCTTGCACAACAACTTGTGGAATCGTCAGGTTTTGTTTTCGGCTGACAACAAGTGCAGACGCGCCTTTTTCTGTCGCACTTTCAGCATGTGAATGCCCATCAAACTTATCACCCACAATTGCCAGAAAAACGTCTCCGGCTTGAATACTGCGACTATCTGTGGACAGCGACCCAATCGCAATATCCTCACCGTACAATGTGCCACCACACTCGTTGGCAATTTCAGATAAAAGAAGTGAAATCACAGGGAAGCCTCCAACAATGCTTGAGCGGTTTCTCGATCAGAATAATGAACCGTGCGATCAGCAAAGACTTGATAATCTTCGTGGCCTTTGCCTGCTAATAAAATGATATCTTCCGGACCCGCTTGCGCGACGGCATATTCTAGGGCCTGCTGACGGTCATGCTTCACCACCGCCAACTCCGGATTTTTCATACCTTGAAGCATATCTTTGACAATCTGCTCTGGCGCTTCGCTGCGAGGGTTATCGTCTGTCAGCACCACAACATCTGCAAGAGTTTCACCAATATCGGCCATCATGGGGCGTTTGCCTGTATCTCTGTCACCACCACAACCAAAAATCGCCCACAGTTTTCCAGAACAATGCACTCTCAATGCTCTTAACGCTTTTTCTAGTGCGTCTGGGGTATGAGCATAATCAACCACTACTTTGGGTTTGTCAGCGTTTTGAAAGAGTTCCATACGACCGATGACAGGCCTAAGTTGTTGCGCGGCTTCTGTCAGTAATTGTTTCTCGTAACCCAAGGATAACAATGCAGTGAATGCCAATAGGACATTATTGGCATTGAACTCACCTATCAAAGGCACCGCTAACTCACCACTGCCATAAACGCCGTCGTAATTAAGGGCGAATCCCTGTTCGGAATAAATAACACCCGTCGCAAACACCATGTTCTCGGTAGAAGAATGATTCGTTACCAACGAAACACCCACGGCGTTTGTTAGCTCTTGATGCCAGCGCTTGCCAACAGGATCATCGACATTGATGACAGCTCTGTGTGTTTGATGAGTGGTGAATAGTAATTTTTTCGCGGCCTCATATTCTGCCATGGTGCCGTGATAATCGAGATGATCTCGCGTCAGGTTGGTGAATAAAGAAACTGAAAAAGGCAGCCCTTTAACGCGATTTTGAATCAGCCCGTGAGATGACACCTCTAACGCGGTAAGTGTCGCACCACATTGCTCTAAACTGTGTAACTGTTTAGCAATATCGATTGCACTTCCAGTTGTATTCGCTGCTTGCTGCAAATCGTCTAGAAAACCATTGCCAGCGGTTCCAAGAACTGCCGCTTTTTGCCCAAGTAAGTTGGTCCATTGAGCAATCAATTGAGTCACGGTTGTTTTGCCATTCGTCCCGGTAACTGCAACCAAAGGCTGTTCGACTGGGTAACAAAACAAGGAAATTTCTGAAAGCTTTTCTGCCAGGAGGGGCAAATAAAGCACCGGAGTTGTACCAATCCACTCTAACGAGCCTTGATTACAGCTCGATTCGGCCAAGATCAGGTTGACCTCGGCATCAACCGCATTGGGAATAAAGCGACGACCGTCGACACTGTGACCATTGACAGCAACAAAAGTATCACCGCGTTTGAGCACTCGGCTATCCAATACCAACTCGGAGATGTCAATGTTGGGAATTGATAGCCCGGACAAATCAGGGTAATGACGGGCGATAAGTGCAATTAGGGAAGTCTTAATCATACTGCTTACTCATTTAAAGACTTAGCATCAGGTGCGATATTGAGAATCTGTAGCGCACCTTTCATTATTTCGGAAAACACAGGTGCCGCGACCGAGCCGCCATAATATTTGTCACCCTGCGGTTCGTTTACGATCACCACCAATGCCAATCTAGGATTAGACACAGGGGCTATTCCAGCACTTAAGGTGACGTACTCGTCACTGTAACCACCTGCTTTGGCTTTTCTCGATGTTCCGGTTTTAGCCGCGACGCGATAACCCGGCACCGCCGCTTTGGTGGCGGTGCCTCCCGGCTGAGTAACGGTTTCCATCATATCCAACACAATTCGAGCGTTTTTTTCGCTGATTACCTGACGGGAAAAATCGTCGGTTTGATTGCTCTTGATAATATGAATCGGTTGGTAGCGGCCTAAATTGGCTAGCGTCGCGTAGGCGTGGACTAATTGAATTGGTGTTACCGCCAAACCGTAACCAAATGATAAGGTGGCAATCTCAAATTTTGACCAGCGACGACGATTAGGGAAAATACCGGCGGTCTCTCCAATTAAACTCAAGCCCGAAAGCTGGCCAAATCCGACTGAGCTATAAAAGCCAAGCAATTCTTGAATTGGCATTTCTAACGCTAGTTTGGCCACACCAATGTTACTCGATTTCTTCAAAATCGTAGTCAGGTCAGCCTTGCCGACCTTGGACACGTCTCGAACTCGGCTGCCACCAATTTGCATCAGACCGTGGCCAGTGTCGACTATAGTATTTTTGTCGGCAATACCGTATTCCATTGCCGCTAACACCGCAAAAGGTTTCACCGTCGATCCTGGCTCCAGTGAATCGGTCATCACTCGATTTCGCATTTTAAACGACTGTAAATCGGAGCGATTGTTCGGGTTGTAAGATGGCGCATTGACCATGGCTAAAACGGCACCCGTTTTCACATCGACCAAAACGGCGGAACCAGACGTCGCTCTAAAATCGGCAACGGCCTGTTTTATGGCTCGGTAAGCAATGGATTGAATTCGCTGGTCAATGGTCATTGTCAGCGGTTTGCCTTGCTCTTGCTCCTCAAGCGCAATGTTTTCGACCACCTTGCCGTAACGGTCTTTGCGAATAATGCGTTTGCCCGCTTCACCGGATAACCACTTATCGTAGCGCTTTTCTACGCCTTCGAGTCCGGTTCCGTCTATTCCGGTCACCCCAACCAAGTGAGCACTCACCTCACCCGCAGGATAATAGCGTTTTGATTCCTGCTTGAGGCCAATACCTGGCAGCTTTAATTGTCGAATATAGTTAGCCATGGCCGCACTGACTTGGCGTTGCAAATAGATAAAGCGGCGGGTTTCGTTGGCTTTGATTTTTTTGATTAGCTGCTGGCGATCTAGACCAAGGACATCTGCTAAAGCATGCCAACGTTCTTGGTGTTGCAACGCATTGTGTTTAAAGATGGTGGCCGGATCAGCCCAAACTGCGAGAACGGGAACACTGACCGCTAAAGGCTCGCCATTGGTATCAGAAATAATACCGCGAGCGGAGTGAAGTGTTTGTGCACGAACTGAGCGTAAATCGCCTTGCTTTATTAGGTTGTCAGGCTCAATAACTTGAATGTAAGCCACCCTTGCAACAAGGGCTGCAAATATGAGTAGCACGACGGTGAGCACTAAGTAAAAGCGCCAGCGAATTAACTCCGGGGATGGCGTGTCGCTTGCTTTCTCTGAGCTGGGGGTAACAGCAGTTTGGTTTTTAGCAGTCATCGATCGTTATTCCAGAAGTATCACAACTTCTTTATCAGGCTCGGGGCGCTGCATTTGCATTTCTTGCTGTGCTGTATCTTGTACACGACTGTGTTCAGACAGGGCCATTTCCTCCAACAGCAAGTTACGCCATTCACTATCTAATCGCTCACGCTCGCTCAAAGCTTGCTCTTTTTCGTGAATGGCTACCCGGGTTTTATGAGTGACTAAGACGACAGAAATTGCACTGACAAACACCATCATCAAGCCCAACAAAGGCAACCAGCCTTTTCTAAAAAGCTGACTTAGCAGCGTTTTGGCTAAATGGGTATCAAAGTCAGGCAAAAAACGCATTTATCGTTTCTCTGCAACTCGCAACACTGAGCTACGCGACCTTGGGTTGACTTCTACTTCTTGAGCGCTGGGTTTTATTGCTTTGCCAATCGGTTTTAAATTCGGCTCACCCAAGGCTTTTATTTGGGCTTCTGTCATTGGTATCCCAGCCGGAACTTCTGGACCTTTGCTCTCTTTGCGGATAAAGCGCTTCACCATTCGGTCTTCCAGAGAGTGAAAGCTAATCACAGACAAACGCCCTTCTGGAGCCAAAATACTGGCTGCCCCTTTCAATGCGGTATCAATCTCTTCTAACTCACTGTTGATGTAAATGCGAAATGCCTGAAATGCTCGTGTTGCCGGGTGCTTTTTCTCTTTAAAGCTTTTTGGTGCATTGTCGGAAATGAGTTTTGCCAGCTGAGAGGTGCGAGTCAGAGGTTCGTTTTCTTCGTTTTCACGATAAGCAACAATGGCTTTCGCGATGCGACGGGCGTGTTTGTCTTCGCCAAACTCTCGAATTACCCAAGTGATATCGTCCAAATCCGCTTCTACTAACCATTGCGAGACTGGGATACCCGAAGTCGGGTCCATGCGCATATCTAAAGGGCCATCCTTCATGAAGCTGAAACCGCGCTCGGCATCATCCAGTTGAGGTGAAGAAACCCCAAGGTCAAGCAGAACACCGTCAACCTTACCGACCAAATCGTATCGTTCGGCGTAGTCTGCCATCCCTGAAAAAGGACCGTGAACGATAGTGAATCGTTCATCGTCAATTTTGTTGGCTTCGGCAATTGCTTGTGGATCTCTGTCGATACTAAACAAACGTCCTTCCGCCCCCAATTTGGCTAGGATTGCACGAGAGTGACCACCACGACCGAAGGTTCCATCGATGTAAGTGCCATTGGGTTTGATTGCCAATCCATCTAAGGATTCATTCAGTAAAACTGAGATGTGTTTAAAAGTATCTGACATGGTCTCTAATTTCTCTAGATCGCACATAGGCGAAGACTGTCCACAGTGTACCGAATTCATCGTAACACGCCACTTTTACAAAGCACTGCGTGACCTTGAACTAAGTTTAACGGCACAAGCAGTACACTGAGTCATGAAAAAGCAAAAAACCCATCATAACAAGGTTACGATGGGTTTCTTTAAAGAGGTGAGCTGACCTGTAAGCCGGGTTCTGTACCGTATACACGATGATAGCCATTCGTCTAGGCCAGCAATCGCTCACTGGCTCAAGCAACCTACCCGCCTCCTAACGCGAGCCACGCTATGTGGAGGCCTATTTGGTCTTGCTCCGGGTGGAGTTTACCCTGCAACCAGCTGTTACCAGTGGTCCGGTGCGCTCTTACCGCACCCTTTCACCCTTACCTGTTCCCCGAAGGGTCATCGGCGGTCTTCTCTCTGCTGCACTTGTCGTGGGCTTGCGCCCCCCAGGCGTTACCTGGCACCCTGCTCTATGGAGCCCGGACTTTCCTCCCCCTCATCAGTCTCCAACACACGTGGTGAAGGACATCAATAAGGCAGCGACTACCCAGTCAACTCGGTGGCGGATTGTATAGACTAAGCTGCAGCCTGTCCAGTAAAGCGCAAACAAAGCAACAAATAGACGATTTATTAATCTAAATGCTCCAATCCCCACTTATACAGCGCATTTTTTTTCAGACCATGCAGTTCAGCAACAATGGCAGCCGCTTTTTTAAGTGGTAACTCTTTGCTCAGTAAAGTGAGCGCCTTTGTAACATCAGGTGCTAGTGAATCATCTGTCGTAGGAGCTCGATAGCCGTGAATCAGAATTACCATTTCACCTCGTTGTTGGTTGCTATCAGCTTTCACCCATTCAATTAACTCACCTAACGGCAAGCTCTTTATGGTTTCGAAGGTTTTAGTCAACTCTCTGGCCAAAACCACTTGTCTTTCAGTGCCGAACACGGTGAGCATGTCATCAAGTGACGGTAAAATACGGTGCGGCGATTCGTAAAAAATGCAGGTATGGGGAAATTTGACAATTTCTGACAATTTATCGACACGCCCTTTGCTTTTTGCTGGTAAAAAACCCTCAAAGCTAAATCGATCGGATGGCAATCCTGATGCACTTAAGGCCGCAATCACGGCTGACGGCCCCGGTAGGGGCACAACTCGAATGTCCTGGTCTCGGCATTGATTAACTAAGTGGTAACCTGGATCGCTAATCAGCGGCGTACCGGCATCCGACACCAGTGCGACTGATAACCCTTGCTGCAGTTTTTCTACCAAGACTTGCGCTTTTTGCTGTTCGTTGTGATCATGCAGGGCGAAGGTAGCAGTTTGAATGTTGAAGTGCGCTAACAACTTACCCGTATGTCGAGTATCTTCAGCTGCAATAAGATCTACTTGATTCAGTATGTCTATCGCTCGGTGAGTGATGTCGCCTAAATTACCAATGGGAGTTGGGACTATGTATAGCGCACCAGTTTGATGTTGTTCGTCGGATAGTGTGTTTGTCATTTGTTTAGCATCGATTCAGCGATTAAGATATACCCGAAATAAGAAGGCATTCTAATATGCGTTCTTTTCACGTTTTCAATGAGTATAAAACTCACAAGTGCATAGAATTTGATTTTTATGCAATGGATTTAGACCAATAAAATACGGACGGCCATGACTACTCATAAGCGACGCAGTGTAACACGCTTCTTGACACCAGTCGCAATAGCGACAATTTTGACGGCTTGTGCACCTAAGACCTCAACCCCTGTGCAAGTTGATGTAACAAATGCACCAACTCAGTCAGCACAAAGCTATGTTGATCAAGCAAGCAAAGCAGTCGGCTCTGCGCAAACGGATTTATTGGTTCTCGCGTTAAAAGCGGCACTTCAAGAGGACAATACGTCTCTCGCACAGAATTTAGTGATTCAACTTTCTCGCCAAACACTGAGTCAGACGCAGCGTGTCGAATGGCAATTGGCTCGAGCCCAACTCCTGATCAGTAATCAACAATACGCCCAAGTCAATGAGCTGTTGTTGTTTCGTCCTTCTTGGAACCTGACTGATGAGCAGTGGCGCCGCTACCACACGCTAAAAGCTCAAGCATATCAGCAGCAGTTATTTTACTTTGATGCTGCCAAAAGCCGTATTCAGCTATCACCTTACCTTACTGATTCCGAGCAAGTCGCCAATAACGAATCCATATGGAATTTGCTGAACCGCTATCAGTTCGAAGAAATCACCACTTTTAGTGTTCAGCCTGATGAAAGCACGCTGCGACAGTGGCTTAACCTCACCACGATTTATCAAGCGAACCAAGACGATTTGTTGGACCTAAAAAACGCCATCGAACGCTGGATGGAAGCCAATCCACTTCACACGGTTGCCCGCTATACGCCTTCGGCGCTCGCTGAAGTTTTGCAATTAGAGATTACTCGTCCTGAAAATACCGCTTTGCTGCTGCCGTTGTCAGGCAAGTTTGCCAAACAAGCCCAACTTATCCGCGATGGCTTCTTGTTTGCCATGATGAATGATACGCAACGCGGACCGGATACCACTCTTACTGTACTGGATACCGAAGCGTTAGAATTGGCAAATCTAGAGTCGAATTTAGTTGAAAAAGGAATCGACTTTATCGTTGGACCGCTGACAAAACCAAGAATCAGCGAATTCGATTCGGTTTCAAAACAATTTGCGGAGCGCATTCCGACTTTAGCATTAAACATTCCCGACCAAAGTCAGTTTGAGCAAGACGAATTCGGAATCAATACCTGTTATTTGGCTTTGTCACCTGAACAAGAAGTGGAGCAAGCCGCTCAATACCTTCATGCGCTAGGCTACCGCTATCCTTTACTACTTGCACCAGAGTCCTCTTTCGGCTCTCGCGTTCAAGAAAGCTTTGTTAACCAGTGGTCACAGTTGAGTGATACGCCTGTCTCCACTCAAAATTTTGGCAAGCCTCAACAATTGCAAAAGCAAATTAATGAAGCACTAGGTCTTCAAAGCAGCCAACAAAATATTGCTCAAATGGAGCTGCTACTTGACGTGCCATTGGAGACAGAACCGCGTAGTCGAAGAGACATTGATTCAGTTTATATTGTCGCGAATAGCTCCGAGCTTATCTTAATCAAGCCCTTTATCGAAGTCGCGATCAACCCGGATACCATACCACCAGCCCTGTTCTCTAGTTCACGCAGTAATACAGGTCAAAATGAACTCGAAGATCTTTCTGGGGTCACATACAGTGATATTCCTCTATTGATATCGCCTAGTCAGCGAATCGAGCAGCAAATGACTGAGCTCTGGCCTTCAAGTAGTAACGCTGAGAAACGATTACAAGCGCTGGGAATGGATGCCTATAAGTTAATGACTGAGTTACCTAGAATGAAGGTATCGCCACAATACTCGGTTGAAGGGCAGACTGGCCAGTTAACACTCGGCGACAAGTGTGTCATTGAACGTAAAATCAGTTGGGGGATTCGTGACAAAAACGGCTAAGCGCCAAACAGGTGACCATTTTGAAATGCAAGCTAAACAGTTTTTGCTTTCAAACGGGTTAGCTTTTGTCACAAGCAACTTCTCTACTCCATTTGGAGAAATTGATCTGATAATGAAAGACAAAAGCACGTGGGTTTTTGTCGAAGTTAGGTATCGAAAAAGTCAGGCTTTTGGTCATGCTGCGGAAACCGTTGGACGTGCCAAGCAAACGCGTATTGTGAAGACCGCACACTACTGGTTACAACAAAAAGGCCTGAATATTAACCACTGTGATATCCGGTTTGATCTGGTTGCCATTCATCAACACGGTCAAACTCTCGATTGGCTAGAAAACATAATTTACGAAGGATAAACAATGCTGGATAGCATTAACGATAGCTTCAAAGAAAGCATCCAAATTCAAATCGCCGCTGCAGAAGCACTACCAGATGCAATCACTCATGCCGCACAAGCTATGGTCAGCACGTTACTTAAAGGCAACAAAATCCTCTGTTGCGGTAATGGCGGTTCGGCGTCCAATGGTCAGCAATTTGTTTCCTGCCTGCTCAACCGTTTTGAGACTGAGCGCCCAAGCTTGCCAGCCATGGCTTTAACTGCAGATGTTACTAGTTTGACCGCCGTCGCTAATGACTATCACTACGACCAGATATTCTCAAAACAAGTACGAGCCTTAGGTCAACCAGGAGATGTACTACTAGCCATCTCTACCAGTGGCAACAGTAAAAACATCATCAAGGCAATGGAAGCCGCCGTTACTCGTGATATGACCATCATCGCGTTAACGGGCAAAGATGGTGGTGAAATGGCTGGGTTACTGGGCGAAAACGATGTGGAAATCCGTATTCCTTCGCACCGCGTTCCACGTATTCACGAAGTTCATATGGTTACCTTGCACTGCTTATGTGACCTCATTGATCAAGTTCTATTCCCTACCCACGAAGAGTAAAGTATGAAAGCAATAAAACTACTTGTAGTCAGTCTTTGTCTGTCTGTTTTAGCCGGTTGTGCTGGCGTCATCGTGGCTGGCGCTGCGGCCACCGTTAATGTTGTTACTGACGAACGCAATGCCAAGGAAATGTGGCGTGATAATAATATTGAATTTGAAGTAGCCGGATTAGCCAACAAAGCTCCGTACAAAGGTAATACTCGCTTTAAAGCCAGTAGCTATAAGGGTGTCGTGGTACTAATGGGACAATCACCTGACCAAGGCACATTAGACCAATTTGTTCAGCGCGTTAACCAATTGGAAGGCGTCAACTCAGTTTACAATCAAGTCAGAATTAAGGCCCCTTTATCACTGACTGACATCAGTAAAGACAGTTGGATCACCACTAAGGTGAAATCCCAATTGTTAACTGAAACCGAGCTAATTGCGAAAAAAATCAAAGTCATCACCGAAGATGGAGAGGTATTTTTGACAGGCTGGGTTTCTCAGCAAGATGCGGAACAAGCTGTTGAAATTGCAAGAAATGTATCTGGTGTTAAGCGTGTAGTGAAAGCATTCCAATATTCAAAATAAAGCGTCACGATGTTATTGATTAATCAAAGATGGCTTTATAAAACCAATAAAAAAGCAGCGAATATTCGCTGCTTTTTTTAGGTTTACTTAACGACTCTTAGACTTGGTCGGCCTTTAGGTGGCCTTGGTGGCTCATCATCTGGGCCTTCAAATTCAAGTTCAGGTTCTTTTTCTTGCTCGGTCGCTAAGGACAAAACGGTCTCTTCAACTTGTTCATCACTGTCGAGAATATCGAACTCTTGTTGCTCAATTTCGTCCAGTGTGTCCATGTATGCCTCTTCAACTTCGAACATGGTGCCAGCACCATTTTCGCGCGCGTAAATCGCATGAACCGCATACATAGGAACATAAACCGAGTGAGGTCGACCGTTAAAACGAGCATTGAAAGTAACCGTATCATTACCCATTTCTAGGTTACCGACCGCTCTAGGAGCAATATTTAAGATGATTTGACCATCTTGCACAAACTCCATCGGAACATGAACACCCGGCAAAGTCGCTTCCACCACCAAATGCGGTGTCAAATCGTTGTCAACCAACCAATCATAGTAGGCGCGCAACATGTATGGACGACGTGGTGTCATTATCGATTTTCCCAACGTTGAATTAGCGTACTAAACGCATCTCACGTTCAGCTTCAGTTAGAGAAGCAAGGAATGAATCACGTTCAAATACGCGGTTCATGTAAACTTTAATTTCTTTTGAGCCCGGACCAACTAGCTCGATACCCAACTCAGGTAGACGCCACAATAATGGTGCTAAGTAACAGTCAATCAAGCTGAACTCTTCGCTCATGAAGTATTCGTACTCAGCAAAAATTGGCGCAAGCGTTAGCAAATCATTTTTCAATTTTTCACGTGCTTTGTCAGCTTCTTCTGCGTTACCAGAAATCACTTTCTTCGCTAAGCTGTACCAGTTATTTTCAATACGGTAGATCATCAAACGACTGTTACCACGTGCAACTGGGTAAACAGGCATTAGTGGTGGATGAGGAAAACGCTCGTCCAAGTATTCCATTACGATTTTGGAATCAAACAAAGCTAACTCACGATCAACCAGTGTCGGAACCGTTTTGTAAGGGTTTAACTCGATTAACTCAGCTGGCAAATTCGCTTCGTCAACCAATTCCACTTCAACGCTGACACCTTTTTCGGCCAGAACAATACGAACCTGATGACTATACATATCAGATGCGCCCGAAAACAAAGTCATCACAGAACGTTTATTGGCAGCTACAGCCATGAGCCCTCCAGCATACTTACAGATAATAAAACAATGGAGGCTAAGCCCCCATTGTCAATTTAATTAACAAAATTTAGCGCGCTAATATAGCACAATTAGTGCACATCACGCCAATATTCTTTCTTCAGCAGATAAGCTAGGATAGTGAAGATCACTAAGAAGCCCATTACCCACCACCCTAATGCGTGGCGCTCTAGTTTCACCGGGTCACCAGAGTACTCTAGGAAGTTGACCAAATCGCGAACTGCTTGATCGTACTCTTCTTTGTTCATTTCACCTGAGCCATCAGCTTCAACACCAACCACGACTTGAACTTCCTGACCGTCAACGACTTTAGTTTCAAATACTGGGTTAGGGATACCCTGAAGCTCTTCAAGTACATGCGGCATACCAACCAATGGAAAAACGGTGTTATTTACGCCGAATGGTCTAGATGGATCGGCATAAAAAGAACGCAGATATGTATATAACCAATCCGTGCCACGAACTCGAGCGACAAGCGTCAAGTCTGGTGGTGGAGCACCAAACCATTTCGCCGCAGATTTATCTGGAATGGAGTTTTCCATCAAATCACCGATTTTTGCATTCGGATCAAACACCAAGTTCTCTTTCATGATGTCTAATGGAATACCCAAATCCGTTGCCACGCGCTCATAGCGTTGATACTGAGTTGAGTGACACGCGAAACAGTAGTTCATGAATAACTTAGCACCGCTTTGCAGTGATGCGCGATCGGTTAAGTCATTGTTCGCGGCATCAAGTGGTACTGACGGTCCTGCAGCCATAGCAAGTGAAGGCAACAAAACAAATAACGCTACAATCCATTTTCTCATTTGTATGTCACCCTCTCTGGAAGTGGTTTTGTTGCTTCGTTTTTACTGTAGTAATACAACAACACGAAGAACATGAAGTAACCTAGACTGAATATTTGCGCAAGTAAGGTATATGTTGGAGTAGCAGGTAGTGCTCCCAAAATACCCAGCGCAATAAACGAGATGGTGAACTGGATGATATTGAACAAATGGAACTTGCTGCGGTAGCGGTAAGAGCGCACTTTACAACGATCTAACCAAGGCAGAATAAACAACACAGCAATCGACAAGCCCATAGCAATAACACCGAGCAACTTGTCAGGTACTGCACGTAGAATCGCGTAGAACGGAGTGAAGTACCACACTGGCGCGATATGCTCTGGTGTTTTCAGCGGATTTGCTGCTTCAAAGTTAGGTGGCTCAAGGAAGTAGCCGCCCATCTCCGGGTTAAAGAACAACACGTAGCAGAACAAGAATAGGAAGAAACCTACACCTACTAGATCTTTAACTGTTCCATATGGGTGGAACGGTACTGAATCAATGATGTCATATTTTTTGCTGTAGTAATCGTGGAATTTGAATGATGTCTTATAGTCATCACCCATTTTGCCTTTTGGCAATTTGGTTTCAATGCCATCAGGGTTATTAGAACCTACTTCGTGTAGAGCCAATACATGTAAGACAATCAAGAGCAATAACACTATTGGCAAAGCAATAACATGGAGTGCAAAGAAACGGTTTAGTGTCGCACCTGAGATAACGTAGTCACCGCGAATCCAAAGTGTTAGATCATCGCCAATAAAAGGAATTGCACCAAACAAAGAAATGATTACCTGTGCGCCCCAGTAGGACATTTGTCCCCAAGGCAATAGGTAGCCCATAAAGGCTTCAGCCATTAACACCAAGAAGATCAACATACCAAACAACCAAAGTAGCTCTCTTGGTTTTTGGTAAGAACCGTAAATCAGGCCTCGGAACATGTGCAGGTAGACTACAACAAAGAACGCCGATGCACCGGTTGAATGCATATATCGCAGTAACCAACCGTATTCCACATCACGCATGATGTATTCGATAGAAGCAAATGCCCCTTCACCAGACGGCACGTAGTTCATAGTCAACCAAATACCTGTCAGTATCTGGTTAACTAACACCAACATAGCTAAAGAACCAAAAAGGTACCAAAAGTTGAAGTTCTTAGGCATGGGGTATTCGGATAAATGCTTTTTATAAGCATTCATCGCAGGTAGACGTTTTTCTACCCAATCAAGTAGCGCTTGCATTATGCCTCCCCGTTTTCGTCAACACCGATAACAATGCGTGTATCGGTCAGGTACATATGAGGTGGGACAGCCAAGTTAGTCGGCGCTGGTACCCCTTGAAATACACGGCCAGCCATATCGAATTTAGAACCATGACACGGGCAGAAGAAGCCGGACTTAACACCTTCAACTTGCTCACCAAAATTGCCTCTTTGATGAGTCGGAGAGCACCCTAAGTGGGTACAAATCCCTACTGCAACAAAATACTCGGGATTGATAGAGCGGTACGTGTTCACCGCGTAGTCAGGCTGTTGTGGTTCAGCGGAATCGGGATCTCTTAATTGGCTTGCTAGGCCATCTAGGGTTGTTAATGTTTCTTGAGTTCGACGAACGATCCAAACCGGTTTACCACGCCATTCAACACGTAACAAACCTCCTGGTTCTAGTTTTCCAACATCAACTTCAACAGGAGCCCCAGCTGCTTTAGCCTTAGCACTCGGGTTCCAAGATTTTATAAAAGGCACAGCCACAGCAGCCGTTCCCAACGCACCGACCACAGCTGTGGTGGCGGTCAAAAAACGTCTGCGACTATGATTCAAAGGCGCATTGCTCATCCAAACACTCTCCAGTTGCTCTCTGAAAGAATAGACTTCAATCCCACAGACAGCATGGTTTTTGCTTCCAACAAATATACTAGTACTAATTGTAGGGAGAAATAATAAACAAAAACCCTACTTTTTGACAAGTTAAAGAGACTTTTTTGTAACAAGCGTCAACGAAATCGCAAGATTAATCACAAAAGGCTAGAAAAGTTTTTTTGTGTACCGGAGTCAAGGAGTTATCTGGATTTTATTCGAGCCAAAAAACAAAAAAGCCTGGTTGAAAACCAGGCTTTTTGCTTCGAATTCCGGTAAAAACCGGAGCCAATCCTCTTGAAAGAGAATTAACGCTTCGAGAACTGTGGACGACGACGTGCTTTACGTAGACCAACTTTCTTACGTTCAACGCAACGAGCGTCACGAGTAACGTAACCAGCTGCACGTAGAGTCGGACGTAGAGACTCATCGTATTCCATTAGAGCACGAGTGATACCGTGACGGATTGCACCCGCTTGACCAGAAATACCGCCACCTTTAACAGTAACGTATAGGTCTAGCTTCTCAGTTAGTTCAACTAGCTCAAGAGGTTGCTTAACAACCATACGAGAAGTTGGACGACCAAAGTAATCGTCAAGGCTACGCTTGTTGATTACAATGTTGCCGCTGCCTGGTTTGATAAAAACACGTGCAGCTGAGCTTTTGCGACGGCCAGTGCCGTAGTATTGATTCTCTGCCATTTTCGAAATCCCCAATTAGATGTCTAGTACTTGTGGTTGTTGAGCAACATGGTTGTGCTCAGCGCCAGCGTAAACTTTCAGCTTACGGTACATAGCACGGCCTAGAGGACCACGTGGTAGCATACCTTTAACCGCTAGCTCAAGAGCCATTTCAGGCTTACGATCAATCAACTTTTCAAAAGTGATTGATTTTAGGCCGCCTGGGAACTCAGAGTGACGGTAGTACACTTTTTTCTTAGCTTTGTCGCCAGTTACAGCAACTTTCTCAGCGTTAACAACGATGATGTAATCACCAGTGTCTACGTGAGGAGTGTATTCAGCTTTGTGTTTGCCACGTAGGCGAGATGCAATTTCACTTGCTAGACGACCAAGAGTTTTACCTTCAGCGTCTACAACGTACCAGTCGCGTTTTACAGTTTCTGGTTTAGCAACGAAAGTTTTCATGCTAATAATAACCCGATATTTTTAAAGTTACACTTAAGGAGCATTGCTCCCACTGACTAAGAGTCCCATTCATCACCCCTTCGAGTGGTGGCACACTCGGCAATTAAATTGCCTGCAGTAACGGTGGGTCGCAGGATTATAGAGAAGTCAGATGAAAAAATCATCTTTTTTTCCAAGATTTTTTCACTCATCAAACCTGATTACACCAAGTGTTCTTTAGCTAAATAATCGTGACTTTGCATTTCAATCAGTCGAGAGCGACAGCGCTTGAATTCAAATTCCAATCGTCCTTCGGTATACAATTCATCAAGTGACACTTCTGCCGAAATAATCAGTTTTACGTGTCGCTCGTAAAACTCGTCAACCAGAGCAATAAAACGACGCGCAGCATCATCGCGTTTAGAGTTCATTTGCTTAACATCACTGAGTAGCACCGAGTGATAAAGCATGGATATTTCAATGTAATCGTTTTGACTTCTTGCTGTCTCACACAGCTGTTCGAAACTGGCGTAGAGCACCCCATCGGCAGAAGCGAGAACTTGAATTTCTCGGTGATTAATATCGATGATATTGGAAGTATGTGCCTCATCATGAACTAACTGCTTGTAGTACAGCGTCAAATTTTCCTGCGCTTTTTCATCCAGCGGATAATGGTAAATTTCCGCTTGTTCTAGAGTGCGCAATCGGTAATCCACCCCACTGTCTACATTGAGAATGTCGCAGTTTTCTTCGATCAGTTTTATCGCGGGTAAAAAGCGAGCCCGTTGCAGCCCATTGCGATACAAATCGTGAGGCGGAATGTTGGATGTCGCAACCAGAATCACTTGCCTCGCAAATAGTGCTTCAAACAAAGTACCCAAAATCATTGCGTCAGTGATGTCGGAAACAAAAAACTCATCAAAACAGATAATGTCGGTTTCTTCTTTAAACTTATCCGCGATGATTTCAAGCGGATCACTAACGTCTGAAAGAGCTTTCATTTCATCGTGCACACGATACATAAAGCGATGAAAGTGAACTCGCATTTTCTTTTGTGTCGGCAGTAAGTCGTAGAAGGTGTCAACCAAGTAAGTCTTACCGCGTCCAACGCCTCCCCAAAAATACAAACCGTTTGGCGGTTTAGGAGTCTCTTGAGGTTTCGCAAACCACTTCTTCCAACCTTTAACTTCAGACTGGGGGGCAGATTGGTAATCATTAAACTCATTAAAAAGACGTTGCAGCGCTTCGACTGCCATCTGTTGAGCACTATCTACTTGGAAACCATTTTCTTTAATGTCGTGCTGATACTTGTCTAATGGAGTCATGTTGAGTTGAACTTCTATGAAATTGGGCTAGTGACTTCGTTATGGATATCAGAACACAGTACGTATTGGTCAACAATTACCTACCAACAAACACTGTACATGCATCCATATTTATTGTATTTATCGTTACTTTATCAGTATAAAGACTCATAGTAACATGTGTTGATAACAGTTTGAGAGCCTCGCCTCATCGAGCCAATACTCACTGGTATCAGCGACTCAAAGTGTTCGGGCTTGTTTCGAAGTAGATGAGCACTGTAGATGTAGTTAGGAGAAACTATGCCCTGGATTTATTTAGTAGTTGGAATAGTAATAGGACTCACCGCTGGACTTGCTTTTGCCAAGTTTTTTAATCCGAGTGATAAAAAGAACCGTGACGCTAGCAAAGAGTTGCAAGAAGCCAGATTTCAACTTGAACAGCAAAAGCAAGATTTGGTCGACCACTTTGCTCAAACAGCAAATTTGTTAGATACCTTAGGTAAGGATTACACTCGTTTGTATCAACATATGACACAAACCTCGTCGGAACTCTTACCCAACCTTTCTGAAAAGGACAACCCATTCCATCAGAAAATTGCTCAGTACCAAGTTGAGCAGCAAAAAGAACAAGAGCAAATCACGGACATCTCTAGTGTTGAAGCGCCCAAAGATTATGCAGCAGGCAGCGGAGAACTCACTAAGCCAGCACTAGAATCACTCAGCGCTGAAGAAGCAGCTAAACTAAAGCCTTAATTTCTACTGCACACTACCACTTAATATCAATCAAGCGAGCGTATGCTCGCTTTTTTAATCTGTCCTTCTAACTCATCCGTAAAATACTCGTCCGTTGGGTTTTGCTAACTCGTTGAAACAATGTGACATGAACTTTAACAAGCTTTGTTAGTCATAAAATCTGATTACCCGTTGAAATTCTCCAAATCACGCAAATATTAATTATGGGTAATTGCTATAGGAGTAATGAAATGAAAAAACCTTTGCTTGCTTTGACCGTCTTATCGATGAGTCTAAGCGCTGGATTCCTTTCTTCACCAGCGACAGCCGCACTCCCTTTGTCCGTTGATGGGCAAGAAATGCCAAGCTTGGCGCCTATGCTTGAACGGGTAACACCGGCTGTGGTCAGTATCTCTGTTGAAGGTACACAAGTTTCAAAACGCAGAGTCCCTGATGAATTTCGTTTCTTTTTTGGTCCGGGTTTCCCGGATGAGCAAGTCAGAGAAAGACCATTCCGTGGTTTAGGTTCTGGTGTGATTATCGATGCAAGTGAAGGTCTGATCGTCACCAACCAACACGTGATCAACAACGCTGAAAAAATTCGAATTCGCCTGTCTGATGGCCGCGAATACGATGCAGAATTAATTGGCGCTGACAACATGACGGACATTGCGCTACTTAGAGTAGACGACGTCGACAACCTAACAGAGGTCAAACTGGCCGACTCTGATAACTTACGTGTTGGCGATTTTACTGTAGCAATTGGTAACCCATTTGGTTTAGGTCAAACGGTCACCTCAGGTATCGTTTCGGCGTTGGGCAGAAGCGGATTAAATTTAGGGCAACTCGAAGACTTTATTCAAACCGATGCGGCGATTAACAGTGGTAACTCAGGTGGCGCTCTGGTCAACCTCAATGGCGAGCTTATCGGCATTAATACAGCAATACTTGGCCCTAGCGGTGGTAATGTGGGTATCGGTTTTGCCATTCCGTCTAACATGATGAAAAACTTAGCCGATCAGATTTTGGAATACGGCGAAGTGAAACGCGGTATGTTAGGTGTGCAAGGTGGCGAAGTTACCTCTGAACTCGCAGAAGCCTTGGGTTATGAGTCCAGCCAAGGTGCCTTTGTGGGTCAAGTCGTGCCAGACAGCGCCGCTGACCAGGCGGGTTTGCAGGCCGGTGATATTATTGTTTCACTCAATGGCAAAGCTATCCGAACCTTTAGTGAACTGCGTGCTAAGGTCGCGACACTGGGCGCGGGCAAAACCATTGAACTTGGTGTGATTCGTGATGGGGAAGATAAATCATTTGAAGTGACACTGGGAGAGGCGCAAAACGCCAAGACATCGGCTGAACGACTGCATGAAGGACTAAGCGGTGCACAACTCACCAACACAGATGCAAGTGACCCCATAGAAGGTATCAAAGTCACTGCCGTTGCTGAGGACTCCCCTGCGGCGTCTTACCAGATTCAAACTGGCGACATCATTATTGGTGTCAATCGTCAGCGAGTGAAGAATCTCGGAGAGCTGCGTCAGGTCCTCGATAAAAAGCCGGGAATCTTAGCACTTAACATTCAACGCGGTGATAGAACCCTGTATCTACTCATTCGTTAAAATGAGAATATTGTGATATTCAGAGCGCACTTTCGGTGCGCTCTTTTATTTGTAATGGATGTAGTGCTATCCTATCTAGCTAACAATACAGGGAAAATTGTTGGAGAGTATATGTTGGCGTTCTGGACCCGTTCGGTCTTTCTCGGCCTTGCAACGGCTGTGCTACTTCTGATCGCCGTGCCATCTCTTCGAGTCAATGTCATTCCTGAAGACTTTGCTGAACGTGTTATTAATCAACAAGATCTGCAAATTTCCTTTAAACAAGCGGTAAGACGCGCCGCGCCTGCCGTCGTCAATATTTACAGCCGAAAATTCTCGGAATCCAACCGTACTCAACTGGCAACGCAAGGTCTGGGATCAGGCGTCATTGTCAGTGACAAAGGCTACATCATCACTAACTATCATGTGATTGCCCAAGCTGACCAAGTAATTGTTGCGCTGCAAGATGGCCGAGTGGCGGCCGCGTCTATCATTGGTAAAGACAGACAAACCGATATTGCCGTACTCAAGATTGAAGGTGGCAATTTACCTGTCATCCCATTAAACCCTCAGTATCAACCGGAAATTGGTGATGTGGTGCTGGCAATTGGTAACCCATATAACTTAGGGCAAACGACAACTTTCGGTATTATCTCCGCTACCGCAAGGTATTCCATCGGCCAACAAGCCATGATCCAAACCGATGCGGCAATCAATGCGGGTAACTCGGGTGGCGCACTCATTAATAGCCAAGGAGAGTTGGTGGGAATCAATACCGCGTCTTTCCAACAAGCGACAGAACTCGAAACTTACGGCATTTCTTTTGCGGTTCCTTACGCGTTAGCCAATAGAGTGATGCAAAAAATCATTGCCGATGGCCGCGTGATCCGTGGTTACATCGGGGTAACCGGCGGTGAAATCAATGCGGCGATGGCTCGTGTGATTGGTGAAGGACGCGAATTTGGCATCATGGTGCGCAATATTGATCCAGAAGGTCCAGCCTTTAATTCCGGAATTGAAATTGGTGATATTATCCTGAGAATTAATGGTCAAAAGCTTACTGGACGAAGTGATGTTATGGATATTGTGACTGACTTGCGACCCGGAACTGAGGCTGAAATTTTAGTGCTGAGAAAAGGTGAAGAGCACATCGTCACCATTATTGTTGGCGAAGATAACCGCTAAATCCAAGTGACTTGATTGAACTAGTGACCTAAAAATTACTGCCATTAAATAACTGCTGGTAAAAGAAAACCCAAGAGCGCGCTCTTGGGTTTGTCGTTTTCGTGGCTTAATACTTCTTTTCTATCGCCTACTCTGAGCTTTCGCCGTCCGAATCAGCAACGCTCACTTCAATTTCTGTCACTCGCTGTAAACCTCGTGGCAACAAGCCACCACGTCGGCCGCGCTCTCCTCGATAGTTATCCAAATCAGCAGGCTTCAAACCCAGCTTTCGTTTGCCTGCATATAAGGTCACTGTCGCGCCATTTGGAATCGATATCAGCTGGGTCAGCGTCTCTTCCCGAGATTTCGCTCGTGCCGCTGGTATATTAATGATTTTATTACCCTTACCTTTGCTGAGCTTAGGTAAATCTCGAATTGGGAATAACAACATACGTCCAGTATTGGTTATCGCAAGAATTTCATCCTTATCCAAATCACCAATTGGATACGGCTGTATCACCTCGGAATTAGCCGGCAGATTCACTAGCGCTTTACCACTGCGGTTCTTGGAAAGTAAATCGGCTCCCTGACAGACAAACCCGTAGCCAGCATCAGAGCCAATTAACCACAACTGTTCATGCTCACCCATCACTACATGACGCACACTCGTTCCGTCATTGATGCTTAAACGTCCAGTTAATGGTTCACCTTGGCTACGTGCGGAAGGCAAGGTATGCGCTTCAAGCGAATAAGAACGACCGTCGGTACCCAAGAATACTGCTTGGTTATTACTCTTTCCTCGCGCATGAGCGAGATACCCATCTCCCGATTTATAGTTCAAGCCAGCCGGGTCAACATCATGCCCTTTTGCATGGCGAACCCAACCTTTTTCAGATAACACTACCGTTACGGCTTCACTTGGAATCAAGTCACGCTCAGTTAACGCTTTCGCTTCTGCTCGTTCAACAATAGGCGAACGACGATCATCACCGTATTTGTCCGCATCCGCTTTGATCTCTTTCTTAAGCAAAGTGTTAAGACGTCGCTCTGATCCTAACAACAGCTCCAGTTTGTCGCGCTCTTTGGCTAACTCAT
Organism: Vibrio sp. ABH4_348; assembly: GCF_056159765.1. Taxonomy (NCBI): domain Bacteria; kingdom Pseudomonadati; phylum Pseudomonadota; class Gammaproteobacteria; order Vibrionales; family Vibrionaceae; genus Vibrio; species Vibrio sp. ABH4_348. The sequence goes on from NZ_JBSWVW010000001.1 coordinate 2,393,875, forward strand.
CTTGCTCCCCTCGGATCTTCATTTCTTCCAATTTGGCAAGATGACGTAACTTGGTATCTAGAATGGCGTCCGCTTGAATCTCACTGATTCCAAAACGCTGCATTAGTACTGCTTTAGGATCGTCTTCCGTTCGAATAATCTCAATGACTTCATCGATGTTGAGATATGCAATCAGCAAACCTTCTAAAATGTGTAGGCGCGCCAGAACTTTATCTAAACGATACTGTAGACGTCGCTTCACCGTTGAGCGCCTAAATTCAATCCACTCTGAGAGGATCTGTACCAAGCCTTTAACTTGAGGCCGGTTATCCAAGCCAATCATGTTTAAGTTAACGCGGTAGTTCTTTTCTAGATCCGTTGATGCAAACAAGTGGTTCATCAATTGATCACAGTCCACGCGGTTTGATCGCGGTACGACAACAATACGCGTTGGATTTTCATGATCCGATTCGTCGCGAAGATCTTCCACCATAGGTAGCTTTTTCGCTCGCATCTGATTGGCAATTTGCTCAAGTAGCTTTGCGCCAGAAACTTGATGTGGTAACGAAGTAATGACGACTTCATTACCTTCTTTCTGCCAAACTGCACGCATCTTAAGCGAGCCACGCCCAGTTCTATAAATCTTTTCGATATCAGACTTGGACGAGATAATTTCCGCTTCGGTAGGATAGTCAGGCCCTTGTACATACGACATAACATCAGGCAATTCCGCTTTGGGATGGTCAATCAAATGAATCGCAGCATTAGCCACTTCGCGCACGTTGTGTGGCGGGATATCGGTGGCCATACCCACAGCAATACCTGTCACACCATTAAGCAAAATATGTGGCAGACGCGCTGGTAACATTTGTGGCTCTTTCATTGTGCCATCAAAGTTAGGTTGCCATTCAACCGTGCCTTGACCTAGCTCACCAAGCAATACCTCAGCAAATTTGGACAATTTGGCTTCGGTGTATCGCATCGCAGCAAACGACTTAGGATCATCAGGCGCTCCCCAGTTACCTTGACCATCAACCAGTGGGTATCGGTAAGAAAATGGTTGGGCCATCAATACCATGGCTTCGTAACACGCGCTGTCACCATGCGGATGGTATTTACCTAATACATCACCGACAGTACGTGCCGATTTTTTGTATTTGGAACTGGCGGATAGACCCAGTTCAGACATCGCGTAAATAATACGACGCTGAACCGGTTTTAAACCGTCGCCAATATAAGGCAATGCTCGGTCCATGATTACGTACATGGAGTAATTTAAATAGGCGTCTTCGGTAAACTTGCGCATCGGCAGTTGTTCAACGCCATCGAATACTATTTCAGTCGACATCTTTATACCTCTGCCAAATCACCGTTGCTTTGTAGCCAAGTACGGCGATCATCTGCTCGTTTTTTGCCTAAAAGCATGTCCATCATTTCAAATGTGGCATCGTTATCATCAATAGTTAACTGCACTAAGCGACGTGTATTGGGATCCATTGTAGTTTCGCGCAACTGCAGTGGATTCATTTCGCCCAAGCCCTTAAATCGTTGAACGTTTATCTTGGCTTTTTTCTTACTCAACCGCTCCAAAATGCCCTCTTTTTCATCGTCATCGAGGGCGTAATACACTTCTTTACCACAATCAATTCTATACAATGGCGGCATTGCCACATAAACGTGCCCGGCACTGACTAGCGCTTTGAAATGTCGAGTAAACAAGGCACAAAGTAAGGTTGCGATGTGCAAGCCATCCGAGTCCGCATCGGCAAGAATGCACACTTTGCCGTAGCGCAAACAGTCTAAGTTCTCAGTGTCAGGGTCAATGCCCAAAGCCACCGAGATGTCATGAACTTCTTGTGATGCCAGTACCTGATCGGCGGAAACTTCCCAAGTGTTGAGGATTTTTCCGCGCAACGGCATTACCGCTTGGAATTCTCTATCTCGAGCCTGCTTGGCAGAACCTCCCGCCGAGTCCCCTTCCACGAAGAAGATTTCCGTGCGATTAAGATCTTGTTGTGAACAATCGGTCAATTTGCCAGGTAATGCTGGACCCGAGGCCACTTTTTTACGCACCACTTTTTTGCTGGCGCGCATACGGCGATGAGCATTGGCGATACACAGTTCAGCAAGCTGCTCTGCAAGCTGAGGACGTTCATTTAACCAAAGACTAAACGCATCTTTCACCACGCCAGAAACAAAAGCTGCAGTTTGACGAGAAGACAAACGTTCTTTGGTTTGCCCAGCAAACTGAGGATCTTGCATTTTGATCGACAACACATAAGAACAACGATCAAAGACGTCTTCACCAGTGAGTTTTACGCCACGCGGTAATAAGTTTCGGAACTCACAGAACTCTCGCATCGCATCCAATAGACCTTGGCGCAGACCATTAACATGAGTACCGCCTTGTTTGGTTGGCACTAAGTTAACGTAGCTTTCAGTGATCATTTCACCGCCTTCGGGCTGCCAGATAACGGCCCAGGTCGCCATTTCTGTATCAGCAGAGAACTCACCTAAATAGGGTTCTTCCGGCAGAACTTCATAACCTTTGACGCCCTCAGCGAGATAGTCCTTCAGGCCATCTTGGTACAGCCACTTGTGTTCTTCACCATTCACTTTGTCTGAGAAAACAATCTCCAACCCCGGACAAAGCACAGCTTTGGCTCGCAAGTTGTTTACTAGGCGTAATACGGAGAATTTATGGCTATCGAAATATTTGGCATCTGGCCAGAAGTGTACTGATGTGCCGGTATTTCTCATTCCGCACGTGTCGGTCACGGTGAGTTCGGTGACTGCATACCCGTCTTCAAAGGCAATTTCATGTACTTGGCCACTGCGCTTAACCGTAACTTCGACTCGTTTAGAGAGGGCGTTAACAACGGAGATACCGACGCCGTGCAAACCACCTGAAAACTTGTAGTTGTCGTTAGAGAACTTACCGCCAGCGTGAAGCTTGGTTAAGATAAGTTCAACACCCGAAATGCCTTTTTCCGGGTGAATATCAACCGGCATACCCCGACCGTCGTCAATCACCTCAAGTGATTGGTCAGCGTGTAAAATAACTTTGATTTTCTTAGCATGCCCGGCGAGTGCTTCATCCACCGAGTTATCGATCACCTCTTGGGCTAGGTGATTGGGGCGATCCGTTTCGGTGTACATCCCAGGACGATGTCGTACTGGGTCAAGACCTTCTAAAACTGACAGGTCTTTTGCATTATATTGTTCAGTCATGATACGGAAATTCGTTAGGAAAAATTAGAAAAGTGCATCTACTGAGAAGTTTCCTTCATCAAGTAAACCAGCATACCTAAGCTCGCTAGAGTATTAGCCTTACTATACCCATAACTGGTTTAGGTATACTCGCCAACATAGTCTGGCTCAGGTGGGATCTTGTCAAGTGAGGCGAAGAAAAGTATGACTCTAACCTCAATCAACAGCTCAAAGGGTAGACAAAGTGGCGCTTAAGTTGCCCAAGTTTCCATTGAAGTTTTTACAGCTCAAGAAATTTAACAATTTGCTCGGGGTAACGCTCAAAGTCTATAAAGCTGTGGTCACCGCCTTCTTCAACGGTTTGTTTCGCACCAACCAGCTTATCTACCGCTTGGCGATAATCTAATACTTCATCGCCTTTTTGTTGCAGCAGCCAAAAATCATTCGGGGTTTGGATCTGATCGACATCCAACTCTTTTAGTTCGTCGACATGATGAGCTTCGAGCACATACTGCTTTTTGCTGTACATGTTCTCTTGTACGCCTAGATAGTCTGTTAATAGCTCATAAGGTTTTACCGCAGGATTGATCAGTACCGCCTTTGCACCAAATTTCGCATTCAACCAAATCGAAAGATAACCACCAAGTGAGCTACCAACTAAACCTATGCGATGGCTTTTGCTAAAAGACTTCATTTTTTCCAGCAAAAGTGCTTCGGTCTGCTTAGGGAAATGCGGTAACTCTGGAATATACAGTTCAATATCGGGACGGTATTGCTGGCAATATTGTTTCATCACCTGAGCTTTATGCGACTCAGGTGAACTATTGAAACCGTGCAGGTAAACCAGAAGAGATGGACGCACAGTTAATAGCCTGTCGATTCAAAGTCAGGTGTAAAGGAGCCGTTAGATAATCTCGACACTCTTGTCACCAACTCTCCGTTGTCGTAAAGCTCAAGCTCGCGCCACCCTGGTGATAGGTTATCTACCGCAAAATCATCGGAATTGGGCTTAAATTGTACACATGTTGACGGCGAGGCCATGACTTGTACACCATTGTGGTTCAGGTTCAAATCCTGATGAATATGGCCACACAGTAAGGCTTTGACGTTGCTGTGCTTATCCAAAACTTGCCATAAGTCGTCATCATTTTTCAACGTGTGGTGATCAAGCCAAGCACTCCCCGCAAGCACAGGGTGATGATGCAAAATAACCAACGAATGGCGGGAGCTGTACTTAGTAAGAACGCTATCTAGAAAATTCAGCTGCTGCTCACTCAAACGACCATAAGGAACGCCCACTACCTGAGAATCCAGTAAAACAATTTGCCAATGTTGACCCAACAGAGCATGAGATACGGGTTGAATCTGATCAGACGGCATTACCGAAGACATATTGGGTTGATAGTCGTGGTTCCCCGGCAGCCAATAACAAGGCTTTTCTAAGGGAACGATGCCTGATTCAAATTCAGTGTAGGAAATCTCGGAATGGTCCTGCGAAATGTCACCTGTGGCCAAAATCGCGTCATAATCGAATTCAGCTTGAGTGATGGCATCGACAACCGCGTGAAAACTGTCGCGTGTATTGACGCCAAGCAACATACCATCAGCTTCCGCGTACAGATGGGTGTCTGTAATTTGAATCAGCTTGATAGGTGAAGTTAGAGTCGAATGCTCGGTCGTATTTTTCAATTTGAATCCTGACTAAAATTGAACGGGGCACGGCTAATCCCCTGTCGCAGACAAAACGTTAACCAATCTCCTAAAAACCGATTGGCTTGCGCTTTTTCATCCTTTTGGAACATCCCCTTATTGGGATAATCATAGCGTGGTTGTATACGGCGAACATTGTCACTGCTACAGACCTCGGCCACTCTGGCATCGTGGTAAAGCCTGACAGACATTTTTGGCAATGGAAATACTGGAATATCATCGCTTTGACAGATGTCGACCAAAGTTGTGTACTTTGTGACTTCGCCCACTTCAATTTGATAATTCAAACTTGAAGCTTGGTAACAGCGAATATCTCCAACTTGCGGGTCAGTAGGAATCAGCGCGTTGAGCTTGGCGTAGTTGGTCTCGTAGACACGCATCAACTCTGCAAGGTCTACGTGATAGGGACGTCTGTCTACCGATTTTATTGCCATTGCTCTCTCAATCTGAGGTGATTTAGCTGTAACCATTGTAACGCTATGATTGATGCGCCATTTTCGATAACACCACTTTCCACCATTTTGTAAGCCTCTTGGCGAGACATCACAATCACGCGAATATCTTCACCTTCTTCTTCAAGACCATGCAAACCTTTTGCCGTACTTGCATCAGTTTGACCAACAAATACGTCTAGTTTTTCCGAACAAGCTCCAGAAGATGGATAGTATGAGGTAATCTTTTCCATCAAGCCGATATCGATACCCGCTTCCTCTTGCGCTTCTCGTTTGACTACCTCTTCCGATGCTTCTTGTTTGTCGATCATCCCTGCCACGATTTCAATTTGCCAAGGGTGCGCATGCTCAAGGGCACCAACGCGAATTTGCTCGATCAACACAACTTGGTCAGTTTTCGCATCGTAAGGAAGTAGAGCGGCGGCATGCCCACGCTCAAACATCTCGCGCTTAATTTCTGGGCTCCAACCACCAGCGTACAATTTGTGCTTAAAACGATAGTTTAGCACCTTGAAAAAGCCGGAAAATGCTTCTGACTTTTCAATAATTTGAACATCGGAAGGCGAAAAATAAGATTCCAAGTTATTTTTTTTTGTTGATGTCATATCAGGCCTATCTCAAAGAATCGGTTATATTATAAGGCTTTGCTAAACTCGCCAAGTTCACAACTCAACTTTTTCTACAAAACTTACACAAAAGTTTAATATGCTTGAATTAAATTGCTTGAGATTCAACGGGTTTAGTATAAAAATGGTCAAGTTTTGAGTGAGTTCACCTTTTTGATGAATTTGTGACAAACATGACTTTTCCCAATCACCGTTGGCAGGAACAAGCTATGAAGAAATTGCTTCCTTTATTTATAAGTGTAGCGTTGGGCTCTGTGAGTTCTGCGACTTATGCGGACACACTGGCTGAAGTGTATAACCAAGCCAAAACCAATGACACACAGCTTCTAGGTGCACAGGCGCAAAAAGACGCTACCTTTGAAGCAGTAACAGCCAGCAAGAGCTACTTATTACCGCAAATAGATTTGAAAGCCGGATACAACATTGTACGTGGTGATTTTGACCTAGACGCGGGAGGTGAAGTTGATAATGACAAAAATGCATTAACAGCAGGAGCCTCACTTAACCAAAATATTTATCACCCAGCCAGTTGGGTAGGATTGGAAATTGCGGAGAAAACCGCACGTAAAGCTGACACTGAATATGCCATTGCACAACAAGCTTTGATATTGCGAGTCGCTAATGCTTATTTTGATGTGCTTAAAGCTCAGGATAGCCTTGAGTTAGTACGCGCTGAAAAAGCAGCTGTGGCTCGTCAGCTAGAACAAACCAAACAACGCTTTGAAGTGGGTCTATCAGCCATTACTGACGTGCATGACGCTCAAGCGCAGTTCGACGCAGTATTGGCGAATGAAGTGTTGGCAGAAAGTACGCTAACCAACAGCTACGAAGGGTTACGTGAAATCACCGGCTCGGAGCATGGTGAACTAGCCACGTTGGACACAGATCGCTTTTCCACCCAAAAGCCGACTCAGTCTATTGAAGAGCTAGTCAATACAGCTACTGAGAAAAACCTGAGCCTCCTTGCTAAGAAGATTGATCAGTCTATTGCCAAAGACCAAATTGAAGTTAAGCAAACTGGGCATTTACCAACGTTGACACTTAATGGTGGTTACGACTATTCCGACGTAGGTAGTTCAGCAAAAAGTGACGGTAATGGTGGTGATTTCAGCTTAGGTTTGAACCTAAAGCTTCCGCTATATTACGGTGGTCGCGTTGATTCAGAAACCAAGCAAGCTGAGTATGGTTATGTCGCGGCAAGTCAGGCGCTTGAGGGAACCTATCGAAATGTTATCAAGGAAGTTCGCGCTCAAAACAACAACATCCTAGCTAACATTGGTGCCATCAAAGCCTATGAGCAGTCTGTGGTTTCAGCCAAATCAGCGCTAGAAGCAACAGAAGCAGGGTTTGATGTGGGTACGCGTACCATTGTTGATGTTCTGCAAGCGACTCGTCGTTTGTATGACGCCAACAAAAACCTATCAAATGCTCGTTACAACTACATCCTAAGCACGTTGCAACTGCGCCAAGCTATGGGTGTGTTAAGTGAGCAAGAGATCTTAGACATCAGTAATGGTCTAAAAAATAGCTAATTCACTGTAAGAAACGTTAAAAGCCGCAACAATTGGTTGCGGCTTTTTTATGGGTTTCTGTTACACAGACTTTTATTTAGCCACGACCACCTTTAATGGCATCTATGATTTCTGTCGTAGAACAGCCGGCTTCAAAATTGAGTACTTTGACTTCCCCACCATTTGCGATCACTTCCTTACCACCAGCAATCTCTTCAGGTTTGTAGTCGCCACCTTTTACCAGCAGGTCAGGCAATACTTCGGCTATCAGTCGCTGTGGGGTATCTTCGGAAAATGGTACCACCCAATCTACCGCACCTAACCCTGCTAGCACCGCCATACGACGTTCCGTTGGATTCACTGGACGACCAGGGCCTTTCAAACGTTTCACTGACTCATCGGTGTTCACAGCAACAATTAAGCGTTGACCCAGTTCAGCCGCATGATTTAGGTAAGAGACGTGTCCCGCGTGCAAGATATCAAAACACCCATTGGTCATGACCACTTTCTCGCCGCGAGCCTGAGCTTGTTTCACTGCTTCGATAAGTTTCGCTTCTGACAGCACGCCAAAGTCCGTATCGTGGCTGCCGTGTACCGCTTCGGCCAGTTCGATGGTTGACACTGTCGATGTACCCAACTTACCGACGACGACACCGGCAGCAGCATTGGCCAAAGCACAAGCTTCATCCAGTGGTTTACCAGCAGAAACAGACGCCGCGAGGACAGAGATTACCGTATCACCTGCACCTGTCACGTCATACACTTCTTGCGCGAGAGTCGGTAAGTGGAATGGTTCTTGTCCTTTTCTTAACAAAGTCATACCATTTTCACTGCGAGTAACAAGTAGGGCTTCAAAATCGAACTGGTCAATCAGATCCAAACCTTTGCTCACTAGCTCCTCGTCAGACTTCACTTTACCAACCACGGCTTCAAACTCACTCATATTCGGTGTCAACAATGTCGCGCCTCGGTACGGTTCAAAATCCGTTCCTTTTGGATCGATAAACACGGGCACACCAGCCGATTTAGCTTTTTGAATGTAGTGTTGAACGTGCTCCAGCGCGCCTTTCGCGTAGTCAGATAAAACCACGGCACCCACTTTAGGCAGCGCCTGGTCCATGCGATTCAAAATAAGTTCTGGATCGGTATTTTCAAATTTGTCTTCAAAGTCCAAACGAATCAACTGCTGACCGCGACTCAGTACACGTAATTTAGTGATCGTTGGATAGTTTGCTAACCCTACAAAATCGCATTTCACCTTCAATGCAGAAAGTGTTTCGTTTAGTACTTTTGCTGGTTCATCAATACCAGTCAGACCAATGATATGAGCGTGACCACCAAGTGAGGCGATATTCATCGCCACGTTAGCCGCACCGCCGGGGCGCTCTTCATTGTCTTCCACTTTGACGACGGGAACGGGCGCTTCAGGCGATATACGGCCAGTAGGGCCATACCAATAGCGATCTAACATCACATCGCCAACAATCAATACACCCGAGTCACTGTACTTCGGCAAAATGGGCTTCATTCTAAATCTCCAAAAAATCGTTCTGTGTCAGTTTACCATAGCTCTGGTGTCAAACCAGGTAGCTATCCTGAACGGTGAAACTCTTTAATCCAATAGCCATTGAGACCACAGATTAGTGACTAAAGTTCTCTCAGTTACGAACTTATCTTGTGCCACATCGGCATCAAGATTCAGCAAATTTCTATGATGTATCTTGTCTCGCATTGAAGTGTAAGCGTGAATCAAGGCCATCGCAGCCTCTTCCTCTAAGATGCCTTGAGCAATACAAGTTTCAAAAATACGGATGTTATCCGACCACCGAGTTAATTTGGGGTGCTCGGTACTGAATCTCAGAATTAAAAATTGCGCGAGAAACTCGATGTCTGTAATGCCACCTTTATCTTGTTTCAGCATAAACCGGTCGGCTTTTTTACCGCCTAAATGGTCACGCATCTTTTCTCGCATTTCTGTAACTTGCGTACGCAACTCTGTTGAGTCACGTTCCATGGTTAAAACCTTATGTCGAACCTCGCCAAAAGCGGCGCGCAAATGTTGCTCGCCATACACTACCCGAGCGCGAACTAGAGCTTGGTGTTCCCAGGTCCAAGCTTCTTTGAACTGGTAGTCTTCAAAGGCATCAATCGGGCTGACTAACAAACCTGAAATTCCTGACGGTCGTAGACGTGTATCCACTTCGTACAAAATGCCCGAAGGTGTGCGAGTGGAAAAGATATGAATCACACGCTGAGCTAAACGCAAGTAGAACTGCCTGCCATCAATTTCTCGTTTACCATCGGTATAAATGTTGGCTGGGCAATCATGAATAAAGACCACATCTAGGTCGGAGTTATACCCCAGCTCCCAACCGCCGACCTTGCCATAGCCGACGACTGCAAAGCCTTTTTCGTCGTCCGCGTTAAGATGAGTCGGTCGCCCATACTTTTCGATCATTTGCTGCCAAGCTTGTTGCACGACCGCATCGACAATGGCTTCCGCCAAATAGGTCAAGTGGTCACTAACTTTAGTAACGGGTAAAACTTCAGCAATATCCGCAGCCGCAATACGAAGCAAACAAATTTGTTTAAACTGGCGTAACGCCTCCATCTGCTGTTCCATATCATCTTGTGGAATACGTGCCAGATAATCTCTAAGTTCTAACTTGTAGGCTTCTGGTGCCACTGGATTATATAGGTGCTGAGGGTCAATCAACTCATCGAGAAGAATCGGGTAGCGCCCCAATTGCTCTGAAATCATTGGGCTTGCACTACACAAACGCACCAGCTGAAAACGCGCTCCTGGATGTTCATCGAGCAACTCCAAATAGGTGGTTCGCGTCGCGATTTTTTGCAGTAGGTGGAGCACTCTAGGCAGACCAAACTCAGCGTCTTCTCGAGAAAAAATATCCGAGTACATTTTGGGCATTAATCGGTTAAGGACCTCTCGCCCTCTTGGCCCAAGTGTTTTCTTGGTTAACTCTTTTTTGAAGTCAACCATCTGAGACGATGCCCGCTGGTAATAAGTTAACGCTAAGTCTTCCGATAAAATCTGTTGAACCACATCTTGCTGTTTGGAGACATCCCACAGTTCCTGAAAATACGCCGCGACCTCTCCCTGCTCTTCTTCGTCATCACCAATCAGGCCGTGGAATACTTGATTGACATTACTCATATGAGAGGCTAATTGCTCAGTCAAATCCCCCCAGGAATCGAACTTCATGGCGTAACAAAGTTGAGCTTGTTGAGTCGGATTATCTGGCAAGGTTTGGGTTTGTTTATCTTCTAACGCTTGAATCAAGTTTTCCAAACGGCGCAAAAAAACATAAGCATCGCGAAGTTTGGGCACATCGCCTTGCTCGAGTAGCGACAGTTCTTCAATCGCGTCTAAGGTTTCCAGCAAACCTCGTTGACGAAGAGAGGGCTCCCGACCACCGCGAATAAGCTGAAATACCTGCGCAATGAATTCGACTTCCCGTATACCACCGGCACCTAATTTGATGTTATTGCTCAAGCCTCGACGACGTACTTCAGTGGTGATCATTGATTTCATGCGGCGCAGCGATTGTATTGCACTAAAATCGATGTAGCGTCGAAATACAAATGGACGCAGCATTTTACGCAGTGGCTGGTACTCTGGGTACATCTCTCGCCCCATGACTCGAGCCTTCACCATGGCGTAGCGTTCCCAGTCTCTGCCCTGCTCTTGATAATAATCTTCCAACGCGTCGTAACTCATCACAAGCGGACCACTTTCGCCAAAGGGTCGCAACCGCATGTCAACCCGGTAACAGAAGCCGTCAAAGGTTTGCTGATCCAATGCCCTAATGATTCGTTGCCCTAATCGGGTAAAAAACTGGGCATTAGCGATACTGCGCCGCGCGCCTTGAGTTTCACCATTATCTGGGTAAGCAAAAATCAAATCGATATCCGACGAAAAGTTCAACTCACCACCGCCCAATTTACCCATACCAATAATCAGCATTGGTTGCGCTTGCCCCTCGCTGTTACTGGGTGTTCCCCATTCCTGACAGCAAATCTGATATTGCCAAGCGTAAGTTTCGTAAATGAGTGCTTCCGCCAATTCAGAAACATGGTGCAGACTGTCGACTAAATCCCAGTTGCCAAGAAAGTCGCGCCACGCAATATAGGTCATTTCTCGATTGCGAAATTGTCTTAAGATGCGATGCCCTTGATTCTCATCAGTGACCTCTGCTAACAACGAATGAAGCAGAGTGCGATAATCGCAACTTCTAGATTCAGCAGCCAGCATTTCAGGAAAACACGCCACCAATTCGCCATCTCTATTCAATGACTCAACCACAAAGTCACTCAATCCACCCACGATTTTAAGTTGTTTTATATATGGTTCTGGCCAGTGGGAAAAATCATGATGTTGTTGAAGAGAATGTAGTGCTTGTTGCGAGTTTTCAGCAAGAATCGAGGGTAGTGACATAGTTTAGGCTCGTAACCAGAAGTTAAGGTGAATAAGCGATAGGCTAATGTCTTTCACTCTATATGAAAGTAAGACAATTAAAAATGCCCACTGCGAATAAGTGGGCATGGATACCAAGTTTGAATAGATTCACACGCTAGATTTTGAAAGAGGTAATTTTCTGATCCAGTTCTTCAGCATTTTTTTGCATGATTTCTGAGGTTTCGAGTAGCTCAGTCACAACGGTTACCGAGGCCTCTACTAGCTCTCTAACATTAGTCAGATTTTGATTCATCTCGTCAGCCACACTGCTTTGCTGACCTGCCGCGGTTGCGATTTGGAAGTTCATATCATTAATGTCAGTTACTTGAGTCACGATGCCGTCTAATTCACTGCCAGCGTTCGTCACCAACTCGACTCCATCTGCCGCTTCAACAACGCTTTTCTCCATCAGTTCCACGGCGCTGTTCGCGTTGTTTTGTAATTTGGTGATCATATCTTGAATTTCCACCGTGGCTTCTTGAGTTCGTTGTGCCAAGTTTCGTACTTCATCAGCGACAACAGCAAAGCCTCGTCCCGCTTCGCCAGCACGAGCCGCCTCAATAGCTGCATTTAGTGCTAACAAGTTAGTTTGTTCAGATATCCCTTGAATGGTGCCCACCACGCTACCAATCGATTCAACGCTCTCTTCTACTTGGTTAACCGCTTCTGCTGATTGGCTAATGTCTTTGGATAACTCACTCATTTTAGACACTGTATCTAGCACAAAACGTTGACCTTTCTGCGCTTGTTCAGCCGCACTCTCTGTGACTGAAGAGGCGCGAGACGCATGCTCTGCAACAGTTTGTACCGTTGAAGACATTTCGCTCATCGCTGTGGCTAATTGGTCTATTTCATTAAACTCTTCTTGTGCCGACTCTTTAGTTTCCGACATGCTCAGAGTCATAACTTCGGTTAGTTCCGCTAGCTCATGAGACGATTTAACCTGCATGCTGATCATCTCTTGTAATTGCACACGGGTCTTTTCCAGCTCACGAGCAACGTCACCGTATTCATCTTTACAAACCATCTCGATCGGCTCAGACAGATCGCGCTGCGCCATCGCACGAATACTGTCACTCAAATATTGCGTTTGTCGAAGCATGATGCGAGCAGCGAATAAGAGTAGTGCGACAAAAGCCACTATCATAAATCCTGTCTGCCACGCCACTTCCACCAAGTAAGATTCATAATGTTGCTGGGCAACTTCTGTGTTATTCGTTGCCGCGAGCAAGGCATCGTAAAAGGTGCTCGCATCCCACAGCTGCTTAACCACAATCAGCAACGTACTGAAGGTCATAAGTAAAATCATCTTAGGGACTAAGCGAATATCAGTTATCACTTTTTCCCAAGGTTTAAAGCTCATTACGGCCATAGTTTCGCTCCACGAACAACGACTGATGCATAAATTCATACGCCCCATTATTTTGAGGCTCGTAATTAATTAAAAATTGTAACAAACACAGATATCAATAAATGCGTATCCCATCACTCGAACTACATTATTTGGATTTTCTGTGATCTTGTGCTGGTTATCTTGGATTACTGGTGTTCATATCTGAGATATCAGACTTTAGCTTGATGATACTATCGACGAGATGTAGCGGAACTGTAATTATTTTTGTAAGTGAAACAGCGTTGTGTGTACGCTGTCTCATCTTTACTTAAATTAATATTTTATTTAGGTGAATTGTTGTTAAGGCACTTATTAAACAAGTAGTTATTCAACCACTGGCAATTTGGTTTCACGATTGCCAATAAGGCTCAGATTCAAGTGTAATATTACGCGTTTGCTGCATAGCGTGAAGAATCGAATGTCGCTGCCTTTCTAACCAGCGTTCAATTTGCGTTTTCTCTTCTTGATCTTCAATTAGGTCAACCAGCTCCTCGACAACTACTAGAGTTTGCAGATCCGCCATACCTTCCAACAAATCAGCCCAAGGAAGACGGAACTTGTTGCGCTCATCCAACTGATAAAGGTAGGCAAAACACACACCAGTATATAAATTGCGTTTTAAACGGTATTGCTGACCAAGATAATCTTGTTCACTAAATAACGCATCGACAGGAAAAGCCTGTAATAGTTCTCTCCAAGTGAGTTCTAATTGCTGAGCAGAATAAGGCTTCAGTGGTTGTAACAAATTGCGGCGAGACTTGTCGTCAAGGAAGGGTTGCCATGCTCGGCTCAAGATCCAACGGCTTAAATCCAGTATTAGACCTGTATACCTCGCAGACTCTAATAAAGATAAAATCGCCGCTCTATCAGGAAGGTGCGTCTGTTTTTCTTCCAAAAGAGACATGAGTTTTTTCTTGGCATCCAGCTTGCGCAGCACATGACCTTTGTCTTGCAGCAACTCGCCCAAACACCAAGCTTCACTCAACCAGGTAAACTCTTGTTCCAACCATTTAAGCTCTTGACGCAATAATGCGGTGGCACGCCGCGGAACCACTTGGCTAAACACAGTAAAGATTTGTCGAATACAACTGACTGATGTCTGAATTTCATGCAGTGCAGCCAGTTCATGGCGCTCTGCAAAAATCTGTTCGTGATAGTGCCAGTGCGACAGAGCATGTTCTAAGTTGATGATCATTGCCGTTTCGACTGAATCCGTTTCGGTCACTCTCGCCAACGATAGCGGTTTAACTTGGTCACCTGAGTACTTTGCCGCTAAGCGATAACCCCGCGCGGCTTTACTCAAATTACCGAGACGCATTCCTCCGTGCTCAGACAACTGCCTAGCAAGATTAAACAGGGAATCGGTTTGACCCGACTTCAACTCCAATTCCACTTCACAAATTGGATCTACTAATCCCCCAGCAACCACTTGCCCTTGATCAAAAGCCACTTCTACTTGACTGCCGTCTGGCATCGCGATTAACCATTGCTCCCTAGTAAAATCGGTCGCAAAGATAGCTTCGACTTGGTTTTGTAATTCCTCTGCGCTGCGGCCATTGGGCCAAATGTCTGCGGGGTGTAGCGATAATAACGGCTCATTACTGTGGTGAGTTGCGTTGAATTCTGGACGCTGATGCAAACCAGCAACTACTCGACCAGCGGTTTTAACGGTTTGAACAAACGTGTCTTCAACACGTCGGATTCGAAGACCAATATCGTGCTGACGCAACCATTTATCAGGGGTGTCAAAATAGGTGTTACCCAGATTTCGACAACTGTGCTGCAGTATCTTTGTTTGCGATATTTTGTCTCTTAATACGTCGGCAAATTCTGTTGCTACAAAGAACTTCAGTTCGATTTCGGTTTCCATAATTATCCTTGGCTGTCTCGACAAAAACAGCATAGGGGGGAACAAACTTGTCGGCAAGAGACAAAGATCACCGCAATGATGATCTAAAACAGTTTTAAAGCCCTATTTATTGAGTTAACATTCGCGCCTTTATAGCCACCTGTTTGACATTTAATCAATTCGTTTAATGTTTTTTCGGTTATAGCGAAAAGGTTGCAAAGCCATGCCAGTAAATACCATCATGGGATTGTTTGCCAAATCCCCTATCAAGCCACTGCAACGCCACGTTGTCTGTGTCAATGAATGCTGTTCTCACCTTGTGAACTTCTTTGAAGTTTGTGCACAAGAAGACTGGGAAAAAGCAGAAGAAATTCGAGCTCAGATTTCCCACTTAGAAAAAGAAGCCGATGTGCTTAAACGCGAGATTCGTCTCAAATTACCACGCGGATTGTTTATGCCTGTGGATCGCAGCGATCTTCTCGAGCTTCTTACCCAGCAAGATAAACTCGCCAACTTAGCAAAAGACATTGCTGGCAGAGTGTATGGAAGGAAACTTGTTATTCCGGCACCGCTGCAGAGCAATTTTATTGCTTACGTCAGTCGCTGTTTAGATGCAGCCAATCAAGCTCAGAAAGTTATCAATGAGCTGGACGAACTACTAGAAACAGGTTTCAAAGGAAGAGAAGTCACTCTGGTCGCAGAAATGATCCACCAGCTCGATGCGATCGAAGATGATACGGATACCATGCAAATTGAGCTACGACGTCAATTGATGGAGATTGAACACGAGTTCAGTCCTATTGATGTGATGTTTTTGTACAAGATTTTAGAGTGGGTTGGCGGTATTGCAGACCAAGCGCAGCGTGTTGGCGCTCGTCTGGAACTGATGCTTTCACGCTCGTAATCACCAAATTGATAATTTGCACTGAATGTTGTTTGGGCACTACCAGCCCTATTCAGTGTGTTTAAAAATAGGTAATCCGATGGAAATTCTTGCTAACTACGGCACCACAATCATACTTATCGCCGCATTCTTTGGCTTTTTAATGGCCATAGGCATAGGTGCTAATGACGTAGCCAATGCGATGGGCACTTCAGTCGGCTCAAAAGCACTCACGGTTAAACAAGCGATTGTTATCGCGATGATTTTTGAGTTTGCTGGGGCTTACCTCGCCGGTGGCGAAGTGACCGATACCATTCGTAAAGGGGTCATTGAAACCTCACTGTTTGCTGACAAACCAGACGTGCTCGTCTTTGGGATGATGTCATCCCTACTCGCGGCTGGAACTTGGCTATTACTCGCTTCCTTCATGGGCTGGCCGGTCTCCACCACTCACTCGATCATCGGCGCAATCATTGGTTTTGCTTGTGTCTCTGTCGGAACAGAAGCGGTGGATTGGGGAAGTGTTCAAGGTATCGTCGGCAGTTGGATTATTACTCCGGTTATTTCTGGCTTCTTTGCATACCTCATATTTATCAGTGCTCAACGTCTGATCTTTGACACCGAAAAACCGTTAGTAAATGCGAAACGTTTTGTCCCTATGTACATGTTTTTGACCACCATGGTGATCGCACTGGTTACTATCAAGAAAGGGTTAAAGCACGTGGGGTTACACCTGAGTACAACTGAAGCCTGGTTGTGGTCTGCGGGTGTTTCGGCATTGATTATGATTGGCGGCTATTTGTATATTCAAAAACGCTTTGCTGATCGCGAAGATGGTCACGGCTTTAGCGGCGTAGAAAGCATTTTTAGCGTGTTGATGGTAATCACCGCTTGTGCCATGGCATTTGCTCATGGTTCGAATGATGTGGCAAACGCCATTGGCCCACTGTCTGCTGTGGTTTCCACCATTGAGCATATGGGTGAAATCACCACTAAAAGCCAAATTGCATGGTGGATTCTACCATTAGGTGGTTTTGGTATTGTGGTTGGCCTTGCAACACTAGGTCATAAAGTTATGGCGACCGTTGGTACAGGAATTACCGAGCTGACACCAAGCCGTGGTTTTGCTGCTCAACTTGCCACAGCAACCACTGTAGTATTGGCATCCGGTACGGGCTTGCCTATCTCTACAACTCAAACTCTAGTTGGAGCTGTATTAGGCGTTGGTTTCGCTCGTGGTATTGCAGCGCTAAACCTCGGTGTGGTTAGAAATATTGTCGCATCATGGATTGTCACTTTACCAGCAGGTGCACTGCTGGCAGTGGTGTTCTTCTATGGAATTCAAGCAATGTTTAGTTAATGGAATTGTTAACTAAGCGTCAATATTGACTCAAACACACAAAAGGGAGGTTTTTGCCTCCCTTCTTAGTTGCACCGTGCGATGAAACTTCATACTATTTTGCAAGTACCAGCCCAAATCACTTGATATCTCAGGGTTTCCATTAAAAAAACAAGTAAAGGAATGATTGTGAAGAAACTGTTTGTCGCAGTATTAACCTCGCTACTGCTGCTGCCTTCCGCTTATGCCCAACAACGCTACATTGCAGATAAGCTCTTTACCTATATGCATTCAGGTCCAAACAATCAATATCGTATTATTGGTAGTGTCGATGCAGGTGAACCCATTACCCTATTGGAAACGAATTCCGAAACAAACTACGCCAGAATCCGTGATGGAAAAGGACGTGTTGGATGGGTTCAATCGCGCTTTGTAACCCGACAAGAAAGTGTGGCAACTCGCTTGCCTAAATTGGAACAAGAGCTACTGGACGTCAAACAACAGCTTTCCAGTGCTAGAGCGAATGCCGACAGTGAAATGGCAGATCTGGCAAGTATGCTTGAACAGCGCAATCAAGAAATTAATGAGCTAGAGACCAAAAGCTCGCAAATGAATAAACAACTCATCGCTTCGCAGACCGAAGTGCGTAAGCTGCGTGAAACGTTGGATGCGCAAAAGAATGATATGTTGATGAAGTACTTTATGTACGGCGGCGGTGTTGCGGGTGGTGGTCTGTTATTCGGGCTTATCTTGCCTCACTTAATCCCGCGTAAAAAGCAAAACCGTGCAGGTTGGATTGATTAAACTGGTTCAATCAAAAGTGACTTAAAAAAGGACTACATATGGTAGTCCTTTTTAGTTTTGGTTGGCGTGCTTCCTACCCTGCCCATTCATGTAAAGCGGGTATTTTAATTAACTTATCCTGATAGCGAACCAAAACGTATTGCGGCTCTATTCGCTGTAATAACACTTGCTGGGTGATCCACTGCCCTTCCGATACCTCTTTACCATTCACCTTGACCCAGCGTTTCTTAATGTCGGTAGAATAGATGTGTGATTGAAAGTTCATCGCCGGTAGCCTGCCGCGGTATGACTCTGAATACTCCTCTAAATCTTGTACCAAAGACAGGTTAGCAGTCTTATTTTGCTCTGGTTCGCGCAATGCACTGGATACTTTATCAGCCAACTCAGAGGGTAAAGCCGAGAGATCCAGCTTCAGATCCAATGGTTCGCTAACTTCTTCAGATACCTGTAACTCAGACCTCAAACTTTCTTCGGTATTTAGCTGTGAATCCGTTGAGTCGCTTAGAGTACTTTGTTCTGATACCTCTGCGGTGACAAGATTACCGTCGATCCAATCCGTATCAAAAGACAGTGATGAGTTAGGTTGTAACTGACTGGTATCTATCTGAAACTGTGCCACATTAATTGTATCTTCAACGTCAATAATTTTGGGTTCACTGGCTGCGGGTGGAGCAGCCAAACGTTGAGAATAGGTTTGATAGCTGAGCCCCATAAACACGACTGTTGGAACTAACAATGCGAGAATCCACACCACTACTTTCATCGAACTTCTCCCTTTAGGGAATAGATGGAAGAGGTCAATTTAGGGCCTTTTTCTTGAGTTAAGCGTTCAAGTTTCGATAAGGTCACTTTGCCCGCTACACCATCAACCACCAAGTCGTTTTCTGCTTGAAAGCGTTCGATTTTGCGTTTTAGGCTTTCATCAAATTGGTGATGTGGATTGACTGCCACAGATAGTAAAGCACTGACTTTAGCGTCGAGCTTTGCAATGGCATTTCCCGACATTCCCAACTTCAGTGTATCGGTCCAATACTGCATCCAAAGGACCTTGGCATTGCCGTGCCAGTGCGGCTCGAGCCATTTTTTAGCAAAAGTGAACCTGTTGCCGTTATGGATCAGTGTCACTTGCTCGCCATTGATTCCGACCAGAAGCGGAAAAACATTCTTCCCAGACATTTTTAATTCCAGTACTACTGGTAGATTAAGTTTCTGCAACGTTTGCCATGTCTGTCGTTCTAGTCGCTGACACGCCAATTCATTATCTGAAACCACACATTCTAAATCTTCAATATTGGCCTGATAGCCCCATAGATTAAACAAATCCGATAAGGCTTGTCGCTCGCTACTAGCAATTAACAAATCAGTAAGTGCTTGGGGGTATACCAATCTTTGCTTGGCAATAGACTCTGTAGGATGGTTGGGTATTGGCATAAATTGTTCAACCCAAGGTTTCACCCAATTTGGATACCCAAACCAAATAGCGATAGTAGCCAACCCTCCAACAATTAGTGGGCCAAAGATAGCAGAGGGTTGTTTTACTCGCTGCTCAGTTCGAGTTAGAAATTGATGCTGCAAAACTTGGTTACAGGCTTCTTTTACAGTCCTAAAACTGACTTGATTTTGATTATCTCGAAACGTTTGGTGTAATGCGTGATCAGCCACCAGGTTAATCAATCGAGGCACACCTTGGCATTGTTTGGCGATCAGAGCTTTACCTTTTGAACAAAACAAGGCCTCAGTTACACCAGAATTTCGCAGTCGATGTTCAATATAGCGAATGGCTTCTGATGTGGAGAGTGAAAGGAGGTGGTAGCGACCGGTAATGCGTTGTGCTAGCTGTCGCAGCCGTTCTGTTTGCAGTAGTGACTGTAGTTCTGGCTGCCCAATTAACAGCACTTTGAGAAGCTTGTGCCCATCCAATTCATAGTTAGTGAGTAGCCGCAGCTGCTCTAAAACTTCTGCTGACAACAGCTGGGCTTCATCAAGAACCAATAGAGTCTGTTTACCTTCGGCATGATTGGTTTCCAAGTAGCTCTGCAACTTGGCAGTCAGATCTTTTTGCGACGTCGATTTTTTGTACTTAATCTCAAATTGATCGCAGATTGCCTGTAGTAACTCTAGCGTGGTAAAGCTCGGATTTAAAATACAGGCAACCTCAACCGATGAATCTAACTCCGCTAACAGCGCCTTACTTACCGTCGTTTTGCCTGTGCCTACCTCTCCCGTTAACAATGCAAATCCACCACCAGCGAAACCCGCTTTTAAATGATACAGCGCTTCTTTGTGACGTTGGCTTAAAAACACATTTTGTGAGCTGGGAACAATGGAAAATGGAGCTGAACTCATTCCAAAGTGAGTTAGATACACGGTCGATCCTATTATTGAACTAACGGGTTAAGTATCATGAACCTAAATAAGGTCATAACGTAAGGACTATAAGGTGCAAGTATACCTAGTTGGTGGAGCGGTGCGAGATAAGCTTCTCAATCTATCGAACTATGACAAAGATTGGGTGGTAGTAGGTTCAAGCCCGGAGGAAATGCTTACACAAGGTTTTACCGCTGTTGGCAAAGATTTCCCCGTATTTCTTCACCCTAAAACCAAAGAAGAACATGCATTGGCCCGAACTGAGCGTAAGTCAGGCAATGGCTACACCGGGTTTGAGTGTTATTTTGCACCTGATGTCACGCTAGAAGATGACCTTTATCGCCGAGACCTGACTATCAACGCAATGGCGTTTGACCAAAATGGTGAGGTTATTGATCCATTTAATGGTCAAAGGGATATTGCAAATAAAACCCTAAGACATGTATCCGAAGCCTTTGTTGAAGACCCGCTGCGAGTACTTCGTGTGGCACGTTTTGCGGCCAAATTGGCTCATTTAGGATTTACGGTCGCACCTGAAACCTTGACGCTGATGACAGAAATTGTCAAGTCCGGAGAATTAGCGCACTTAACCCCTGAACGAGTCTGGCAGGAGTGGCATAAGTCTCTGACGACCCAAAATCCTGAAGTCTTTTTACAAGTGCTCAGAGATTGTGGTGCGCTTGCCGTAGTGATTCCGGAAATCGACCAGCTATTTGGCGTCCCGCAACCTGAAAAATGGCACCCAGAAATTGATACTGGGGTACACACTTTACTCGTTGCCCAACAAGCAGCCAGGCTATCAAATTCCACCACAGTGAGATTTGCCGCTCAGGTCCATGACTTAGGCAAAGGCGTTACACCAAAGCAAGAATGGCCAAGCCATAAAAAGCACTGTCACACAGGCCTTGCGCTCATCAAAAAGCTCTGCCAACGGTTGCGAGTTCCCAACGAGTTTAAAGAATTAGCACTGCTGGTTTGCGAACAACATTCAAATATTCATCGAGCAGCCGAATTGAAACCTAGTACAACCCTCAAAATTCTCAATAAATTCGATGTATGGCGCAAGCCAGATAGGTTTAATGAAATCCTTTTGTGTTGTGAAGCGGATAGCAAAGGGCGAACGGGACATGAAAACATTGAGTATCCGCAGAAAACCCTATTTGAAAACGCATATCAAGCTGCGCTATCAGTCAGTGTACAAGATATCGTTAGACAAGGTTTTAAAGGTGCTGAGATCCGCGAAGAACTGGAAAAGCGAAGATGTGATGCTTTAAAGAACAAGCTCACCTTACAAACATAACAGTTACAAGCAAGGATGAACAAACACGCACAAAACAAATCTCAAGTTTAACCAGGTTGTTAAAATAGTAGAATTGAAAAAATTTAGCTAAATAAAGCAGATATGAAATTAGTCCTCGCATTCATCTTGATATTACTATCATCTAATGTAAATAGCCTAGAGCTACAATTTGACGCTCACACTTATTTAAAGCTACCGGAGCCTGAGAAAATCATACATGAAGGTCAGGTACTACTGCTGCTATACCCTGAACATCATATATCTCACGAATTAGTAAAATCCCATTCCTATCACTTTATAGAAACTAATATAGAAGGCATCGAAATTGAGTACTTTTCATGTTTAATTCTAGATGAATGCCATTCGCTCGATTTTGACCAAGACCTTCTCAAAAAAGCTCAATCCGATAAAGAGTTGTTTGGCGCAAATAATGAAAACTTTTATCGCATCAAAAAATTTGGCGCATTTGCAGGTTACAACTATGAACAAACGGTAGGCTTTCTTTTTGTCAAAAGTGACAAAGGCCTTCATCAGATAGTGTTCAATGGAGAATTCAACAAGTTCTTGTCATTTTTTGATTTAGGGTAACCAATGGAACCAAGTATAAAATCCGATCTAAAAGAATTTTTAGCAAAGTTATATGGACCAAGTGTCAACGGATGGAATATAACGCCAAAACTTGCTATCAAAGTAACACAGATGTTAGCTGAAAGCAGACAGTGCTCGAGAGCTATGGATTATATTCCGAGGCCCCACGCTATAGGAGCTAGCCATATCTCTTGGTTAAGAAGTCAAGCAGCTAAGTTATTATTTCGCCACCTGAGAGAAAACAAAGACGAGTATTATATTTGCTTGAAGAGTTCGAGCCTAAAATGGAAAAGTGAACTCGAAATAGCGCAATATGGTCTCTAAAAGTAACGAGTTCATTATGTAATGATTATTTTTCTCCCGAGTTCAACTTCGAAGTACGACACTCTCAAATTTTAACAACTGTCAATATTAGCAGGTAAAAAAGTGGGTATGCTACGGTTAATACTACCTAGGTACAAACTAGATAGCTCTGCTTGCTGGGCAGTTTAGCAACACCGTCGACATAGCTCTCTGTTTCAAAATAAAATCACATCCCGCCAAAAAAGCGATGCGTTTAAAAGCAATAAAGCTAAGCGTTATTCAATAAAGAACTAAGCTTGGCCTTTAACTTCTTTAAGACCGCTTTCTTGTGAAAAAGGAGGAGCACGCTCATTTAGCGCTTCTTTTCGACAACCGACAACTGCCGATTATCCGTATTCCACAAACAAAAACGCCCCGCAAAAGCGAGGCGTTTCAAAGTAATAAAGCTAAGCGTTATTCAATAAAGAATTAAGCTTGACCTTTCACTTCTTTAAGACCGTTGTAAGGAGCACGCTCACCTAGCGCTTCCTCGATACGGATTAGCTGGTTGTACTTAGCAACACGGTCAGAACGGCTCATAGAACCAGTCTTGATTTGACCTGCAGCAGTACCTACCGCTAGGTCAGCGATAGTTGCGTCTTCAGTTTCGCCAGAACGGTGAGAGATTACAGCTGTGTAACCTGCATCTTTAGCCATCTTGATTGCAGCTAGAGTCTCAGTTAGAGAACCGATTTGGTTGAACTTGATAAGGATAGAGTTAGCTACGCCTTTCTCGATACCTTCAGCAAGGATCTTAGTGTTTGTAACGAATAGATCGTCACCTACTAGCTGAAGCTTGCCACCTAGTAGTTCAGTTTGGTGCTTGAAGCCATCCCAATCAGACTCGTCTAGACCGTCTTCAATAGAAACGATTGGGAACTGGTTAGCTAGCTCAGCTAGGTAGTGGTTGAACTCTTCAGAAGAGAAAGTCTTACCTTCGCCTTTCATGTTGTAGATGCCAGCTTCTTTGTCGAAGAACTCAGATGCCGCACAGTCCATAGCTAGAGTAACGTCTTTACCTAGTTCGTAACCAGCAGCTGCAACAGCTTCTGCGATAACTTCTAGCGCTTCAGCGTTAGACTTAAGGTTTGGAGCGAAACCACCTTCGTCACCAACTGCAGTGCTGTAGCCTTTAGACTTAAGTACTTTAGCTAGGTTGTGGAATACTTCTGCACCTACACGTAGAGCTTCTTTAAGAGTCTTAGCGCCAACTGGTTGGATCATGAACTCTTGGATGTCAACGTTGTTGTCTGCGTGCTCACCACCGTTGATGATGTTCATCATTGGTAGAGGCATAGAGAACTGACCCGCAGTACCGTTTAGCTCAGCGATGTGCTCGTATAGAGGCATGCCTTTCGCCGCTGCAGCAGCTTTAGCGTTCGCTAGAGAAACTGCTAGGATAGCGTTAGCACCGAACTTAGATTTGTTGTCAGTACCGTCTAGGTCGATCATAACTGCGTCGATTGCAGCTTGGTCTTTCGCGTCTTTGCCCACTAGAGCTTCAGCGATAGCACCGTTAACAGCTTCAACAGCTTTAAGAACGCCCTTACCTAGGAAACGCGCTTTGTCACCGTCACGTAGCTCAAGAGCTTCGCGAGAACCAGTAGATGCACCAGATGGAGCAGCAGCCATACCTACGAAACCGCCTTCTAGGTGTACTTCAGCTTCTACAGTTGGGTTACCACGTGAGTCGATGATTTCACGACCTAGAACTTTAACGATCTTAGACATTAATGTTTCCTCTCGTTCAAATATAAATGTCAAACTTAATGGCTAGCAGCACAGCAATCGCTACCAGCCGTATCCTTTTTAACTTCTAAATTACGATTCGCTGCGTTGATATTCGCCAGCAGCTTTTACAAAGCCTGAGAACAGCGGATGGCCATCGCGCGGCGTCGATGTAAACTCAGGGTGGAACTGACCAGCCACAAACCACGGGTGCTCTGGGATTTCAATCATCTCAACCAGCTTTTTGTCTGCAGATAAGCCAGACACTTTTAGACCCGCTTTTTCAATTTGTGGACGCAGTACATTGTTCACTTCGTAACGATGACGATGACGCTCATGAATCTTGGTACTTCCGTACATTTCATAAGCTTTTGTGCCTTTCTCAATATGACACAGCTGCGAACCAAGACGCATGGTGCCGCCCAAGTCTGAAGTTTCTGTGCGCTCTTCGACTTTACCTTCACCATCTACCCACTCAGTAATCAAACCTACCACAGGGTATTTGCTGTCTTTGTTAAATTCTGTTGAATGTGCACCTTCCATACCCGCGACATTGCGCGCGTATTCAATCAGGGCAACTTGCATACCTAGACAAATGCCAAGGTATGGTACTTTGTTTTCGCGAGCGTACTGAGCGGCAAGAATTTTACCTTCAACACCACGGTCACCAAAACCACCTGGAACTAAGATTGCGTCCAAGCCTTCTAATACTTCTACGCCTTTGCTTTCAACATCTTGCGAATCAACATACTTAATGTTGACGCTGAGACGGTTTTTCAAGCCCGCGTGTTTTAATGCTTCATTTACTGATTTATAGGCATCTGGTAATTCAATGTATTTACCTACCATACCGATAGTCACTTCACCCGTTGGGTTAGCTTCTTCGTAGATTACCTGTTCCCACTCAGACAAGTCCGCTTCAGGCGCTGTGATACCAAAACGAGAACACACTAAATCATCCAAACCTTGCGATTTGATCAATTGAGGGATCTTGTAGATGGAATCAACGTCTTTCATGGAGATCACGGCTTTTTCTGCAACATTACAGAAAAGCGCGATTTTCTTACGCTCATTAGCAGGGATCATTCGGTCTGAACGACACACTAGAATGTCTGGCTGAATACCAATCGACAGTAGCTCTTTTACAGAGTGCTGTGTTGGTTTGGTTTTCACTTCACCTGCTGCCGCTAGGTAAGGAACCAAAGTCAAGTGCATGAACATCGCATGTTCACGACCAATTTCAACGGCAAGCTGACGAATCGCTTCCATAAATGGCAAAGATTCGATATCACCGACCGTACCACCCACTTCTACGATCGCAATGTCATGGCCTTCAGCACCAGCAATTACGCGATCTTTAATTGAGTTTGTGATGTGTGGGATAACTTGAATCGTCGCACCTAGGTAATCACCACGACGCTCTTTAGCAAGAACATCAGAGTAAACACGACCAGCTGTAAAGTTATTACGCTTGGTCATCTTGGTGCGAATAAAGCGTTCGTAGTGACCAAGGTCAAGATCGGTTTCTGCGCCATCTTCAGTCACAAATACTTCACCGTGTTGAGTCGGGCTCATTGTACCCGGGTCCACGTTGATGTATGGATCTAGCTTCATAATGGTCACTTTAAGACCACGAGCTTCAAGAATGGCTGCCAATGAAGCGGCTGCAATACCTTTACCTAGAGAGGATACAACCCCGCCAGTAACAAAAATATAATTTGTCGTCATGTTTAACCTGAAATTGGTTGAATGAGGGAAATGGAGTTCATCTGGACGGGACGCAATAATACCAGAACCCTATTTCCGCCACAACGTGAAATGTATCACACTGACTGTGCCTATTTCTTGCTTCAAATCAAACTGAGAAACGTGATCAAGCTCATTCGATTGGCCACTTTTGTCAGTTTCGCCCCAAACTGCAACACTTTAGCTAAACGCAAACGTTTGCCAATGAAATTACGTGCTACATGAAGCCTTTAGTACACTATTTCACACTTTTTTGATTTTTTTTCACTTGTTCCCAGATTTCATCCAGTTGCTCTAAAGAGCAATCGGACAGAACTTTCCCTTGCGCAGATACCGTTTTTTCTACCTGTTGAAAGCGAGAAACAAACTTTCGATTCGCTTTGGCTAACGCAACTTCCGGATCCGTATCTAGATGTCTAGATAAGTTAACGGTAGCGAACAGCAAATCACCGATTTCTAACTCCAATGCAGAGTGGTCTATCTCTACCTGCATCGCCTCATCCAGCACTTCATCAATTTCTTCGCGAACTTTCTCCACTACTGGCCCCAAAGTTTGCCAGTCAAATCCGTACTTGGCGCATTTCTTTTGGATTTTTCTAGCACGCGAAAGCGCTGGCAGCGACTTCGGTATTGAGTCTAGAATACTTTGAGATGCTTTTCCTGATGTTGGGTTTTTGTCCGCTTTTTCTTGCTGTTTGATTTGTTCCCAGTTTTGCTCAACTTGCTCAGCCGTATCGGCGTCTACATCACCAAAAACGTGTGGATGCCGTCTGACCAGTTTTTCACTGACCTCATCCACCACTTCTTTAAAATTGAAAAGCCCTTTTTCACTGGCAAGCTGACTGTAAAAAATCACCTGAAACAACAAATCCCCAAGCTCTTCTTTTAAATTCGGCCAATCCTGTGCATGGATGGCATCAACCACTTCATAGGTCTCTTCAATGGTGTGAGGAACAATACTTTCAAAATCTTGTTCGATGTCCCAAGGGCAGCCAGTTTTTGGATCACGAAGCGCTGCCATGATTTTTTCTAGTTTATCCGTTGGGTGAGACATTGCTGATATTCCTCTTTTCACAAAAAAGACGAAGCCAATGGCTTCGTCTTCAAACAATATACCCAAGTAACCTCAAGGTGCGAGTTTCAGCGAGAGTTAACTGGCCTTAAGACAAGGCATCGATTTGAAGTTATAGTCATTCTACATCGAAAATCGATAACGCAGTATGAAGGTCAGTTAAACTCGCCCCTGGGAGCTCATATTCTGTCCCACTTCTTCGTCAAAGAACTTGGAAAGGACTTGTCATTCCACTGCGTTCTCTTCCTTGAATTGAACCAGAATATGTAGCTCTGAATCCTGCACTTTGAGGTCACTTGGGTATAGGTATTTTTAACCTAATCGTTTAACTAACATGACATCGCGAATCTGTTCAATTCGGCTGAGAATTCGATTCAGTACTTCGGTGTTGTTCACCTCAAGCTCGAAGTCCATCACCGACATTTGCCGCTTGTAATCAACTCGATTTTTCATGCCTGCTACCTTGATTTTCTCGTTAGCAAACAAGGTCGTAATATCTTTGAGCAGACCACCGCGTTCCAACGCTTCGATTCGAACCGTTAAAATGTAAGTGCCAACAAACCCAGTTCCCCAAACCGTATCTATGATGCGCTCAGGAGCGTGATGTCTTAACTCATCGAGCTGCTCACAATCGTCTCTGTGTACCGAGATACCCCGTCCTTGGGTAATGTAACCACAAATTGAGTCGCCGGGTATTGGTTGGCAACATCTCGCAAGGTGTGTCATCAGGTTATCAACCCCTTCCACAACTACAGCATCCTTTTTAGGACGACTTTGTACTTGGGGTCGCTGTTCGCGTTCTTGCAGTTTTTCCAGTGCCTGCAGATCTTCTTCTTCCGCGGTTGGCTTGTTCACCAAGGCATCAATGTGATTGATGATTTGATTGATCCGCAAATCGCCGCTGCCAATTCCAACAAACAGTTCATCACTTGAATTGACGTTAAAACGCTGCAATGAATATTGCTCAGCGTCTTTCATGGTGGCGCCGATTTTTTTGAGCTCCGCCTCAAGTATGTCGCGACCGGCTTCCAAGTTCTTTTCGCGACTTTGTTTTCTAAACCATGCGTTAATTTTGGCACGGGCGCGACTTGAATGCACAAACCCAGTACTCGGATTTAACCAATCTCGAGACGGATTCGCTTCTTTGGCAGTGATGATTTCGACTTGGTCACCCATATGCAATTTATGAGTAAAAGGCACGATTCGGCCCGCGACTTTTGCGCCAATACAGCGATGACCAACTTCTGAGTGAATGTGGTAAGCGAAATCCAATGGAGTCGCGCCCATTGGTAAGTCAACTACGTCACCTTTCGGGGTAAAGGCATAAACGCGGTCATCAAAGACCTGACTGCGTAGCTCGTCCAACATTTCACCCGAATCGGACATCTCTTCTTGCCAGTCAAGAAGTTTGCGCAGCCATGTGATTTTCTCATCGTAACCGCTGCGACCGCTGCTCCCCTCTTTGTATTTCCAGTGAGCCGCGACCCCCAACTCAGATTCTTCATGCATCTGCTTAGTGCGAATCTGGATCTCGATGGTTTTGCCCTCTGGCCCGAGAATAACGGTGTGAATCGACTGATAACCGTTAGGTTTTGGGTTGGCAACATAATCGTCAAACTCATCTGGCAGATGACGGAATTTGGTATGCACAACGCCTAGCGCGGCATAACAATCTTGCAATCTGTCGGCGATAATACGCACTGCGCGAACATCAAACAGTTCATCAAATGCCAGCCCTTTTTTCTGCATTTTCCGCCAGATACTGTAGATATGTTTAGGGCGTCCGGTAACTTCTGCTCGGATACCAGACTCTTGCATTTCCGACGTTAGGTCTTCAACAAAGTCGTGAATGTATTGCTCTCGTACGATGCGTCGCTCAGACAATTGTTTTGCAATTTGCTTATAGGTATCAGGTTGTTTGTAGCGGAAGGCGTAGTCTTCAATTTCCCACTTTAACTGACCAATTCCAAGACGATTGGCTAGCGGCGCGTAAATATTGGCACATTCTTTCGCGGCAGCTCGACGCACTTCATCAGGTGCCTTTTTCACTTCGATCAAGTTTGCAATACGTTCAGCGAGTTTGATAACCACGCATCTAAAATCGTCAACCATGGCCAACAGCATGCGACGAACATTATCGACTTGAGCCGATTGTGCCCCACCTTGCAGATTGACATTTAACTGACCAATCGCCGCCATTTCTTCAACGCCATCAATTAGCTTGATGATTTCTTTGCTGTAATTTTCTTCGAGTGTTTCTCTATCAATGACTTGCTGAGAAACCAAAGGAAAAAGTTGAGCGGCGACGAGTGTCGCTTTGTCCATCGATAGTGTGACCAAGATTTCAATCATCTCTCGGCCACGCCATAAGAATAGAACGGCGTCTTCATGGTCAGCAAGATAGTCTTCGCACTGTCTATACGTTTTGATCAGAGCGTTCGAGATTTTCGGAGCTTGATTTAAACTCGCCACCCATGGCTCTAATTCAAATGTTTCATCTTGCTTTAAATGCGCACTTCTAACCGCAACCATAATAACCTGCCATACCTTCGCTACTGCATTGCTTGATTTACACGTTTACTTTATCGAACGTTTTTGAGCTTTGTTCAGCTCATTGTTATTTTTTGATAAACAATGCAATAGATTCTAAATGTGCGGTATGTGGGAACATGTCCAACATACCCAATTCTTTTAACACGAACCCTTGCTGTATCAGCGCTTCGCTGTCACGAGCCAAGGTAGCTGGATTGCAAGACACATACACGACTCGCTCTGCTCCCAATCCACCTAATTGTTCCACCACGCCGTTCGCGCCAGCTCTTGCAGGATCGAGTAACACCTTATCAAATGGTAATTTAGCCCATTGGAATGTTTTTAATCCCTGTTGCAAATCAGCCTGATAAAATTCGACGTTATCTAGTCCATTGTAACGTGCATTGTGTTGCGCTTGTAGAACCATTTCTTCCACGCCCTCAACACCTATAACCTGCTTAACTTTACTGGCGATAGGTAAACTAAAATTGCCTAAGCCACAAAACAAATCGAGTACGCGATCTTGAGGTTGAATGTCTAGCCATTGCATGGCTCGAGACACCATTTTTTCATTGATTTCGCGATTAACTTGAATGAAATGATTAGGCTTGAATTCAAGCTTATAGTTCAACTCATCGTAGTAAGGTTCACCTCCGTGCAAATGCACTAAGGTGCCAGACTCAGGGCTCGAAAAGAGACTAAGATCATGCTCCGCAGCAAAGCTAACTAACGCCTTGTTCTGTTTATTTGTCAGTGCATCAAGGTGGCGCAAGACCGCAACGCGCTGCGTTGCGTTGCGCCGCGCACCAACTCGATGTGCCCTAGTCGCTGTGGCTTATCGAACACCTCCAACAACTTACGCAACGGCGAAAATAGCTCGGCTAGACTGGCGTCTAGCACTGGGCATTCTTGAATATCGACAATATCTTTGCTGGCTTTCTGACGAAACCCCATTTCTAACAATCGTGATTTTTTGTTCCAACGCAGACTTAACCGAGCACGACGTCGATAACTGATTCCTTCCGCAACAATCGCTGGCGTTACAGAAACGCGGTCTGAACCGACCTTGTGCATTAACTGCTGTAGTGAATGATTTTTGCTTTCTCGTTGTTTATCCAAATCCAGATGTTGCATAGAACAACCACCACAAGACTGATAATGACGACAAAACGGTTCTACTCTGTCTTTGCTAGAGCTCAGTAACTTGGTTTGGCGCCCGCGTATAGTCTTGGATTTTTGTTCTAGTGGCTGTACTACGACTTGCTCGCCCGGTAAGGCTCCCTCAACAAAGACGGTTTTACCCTGGTAATAGCCGATGCCGTGTCCGTGGTGATCCAACTTTTCGATTGAAAGAGGAAAATGAGCCCTGCTTTGAGGTTGCTTTTTGGAAGGTTGGAAAAACTGCGCCATAAAAAATCCAGTGTGATTCGTAGAAGGGTTCACTATTCCCCTGCTCTAACATTGTCTGTGCCGTTTGAGTTGATTATGCTTGTTGTCTTAACGGCGAGATTCTTGCCATCGATAGCAGCAAATATTAAATCTATCGATATCAACTTTCGCTATTTTCCCACATCCCTAACCCGATGTTTAGATAATAATGACCCGATACGGCTTACGCGCTCGAGTAATCACCCTAACCTTAGCACCTACGTTAATTATAGGTTTGCTTCTCAGTGCCTTTTTTTCGTTTAATCGCTATTACGATTTAGAATCTCAAGTCGTCAATACCGGATTGAGTATCGTTGAACCTTTAGCGATCGCCAGTGAAAACGGATTGTTAACCAACAGCCGAGAGTCAGTCAGACGCATTATCAGCTACGCTCATCGAAAAAATTCCAAGCTGGTACGTAGCATAGCGGTATTTGATGTTGACCATGAATTGTTTGTCACCTCCAATTTCCACCCTAATTTCGAAGCGCTGAAGTACGCCACTCATCTAGAAATCCCACTCGTTGTTCAATCTCAACTAGATGGCAACACGTTAATCCTCAGAGCTCCGGTTTTGGCGGAATCAGGTCTCATCCCTGCGCCAAAAGGACAAATGAGCCAGCAGGTACTTGGCTATATTTCCATTGAGATGGACTTATCTTCACTGAGATTACAGCAATACCAAGAAGTCTTTTCTGCCATTCTAGTACTTCTTTCTGGTTTAGGGTTGTCGGCGATTTTTGCTTTCCGGCTGATGCATGATGTCACTCGCCCAATCACCCATATGAAAAACATGGTGGACCGGATTCGTCGCGGTCACTTAGATGTGCGAATCGAAGGCAAAATGCATGGCGAATTGGATTCGCTTAAAAAAGGCATCAACGCCATGGCGGTGTCGCTGTCGGAATACCATGTCGAGATGCAGCACAGTATTGATCAGGCGACCTCAGATCTACGTGAAACGCTAGAACAGTTGGAGATTCAAAACGTCGAACTGGATATTGCAAAAAAACGTGCCCAAGAAGCTGCTCGTGTTAAGTCTGAGTTTCTTGCCAATATGTCACACGAGTTGCGAACACCACTAAATGGGGTTATTGGCTTTACTCGACAAATGCTGAAAACCCAACTAACAAAAAGCCAGACCGACTACCTTCAAACCATTGAAAAGTCAGCCAATAACCTACTTAGCATCATCAATGACATTCTGGACTTTTCTAAACTCGAAGCTGGAAAACTGGCGCTGGAGAACATTCCATTTGAGTTGCAAGAAACGCTTGAAGAAGTCGTAAATCTGCAGGCCACCAGTGCTCATGAAAAAGGTCTGGAAATCACGTTAAAAGTGGATTCAAGAATTCCAGTTGGCTTGATAGGTGATCCACTGCGAATTCAGCAGGTTTTGACTAACCTAGTCGGTAACTCGATCAAGTTTACTGAGCGCGGCAACATCGATGTCAGCGTGGAGCTTCGCAACCAAGATAACAACAGTGTTGAGCTGCAATTTAGAGTGAAAGATACAGGTATCGGTATTTCGGAACGTCAGCAAGCGCAACTGTTCCAGGCCTTTAGCCAAGCCGATGCCAGTATCTCTCGTCGCTATGGCGGCACAGGATTGGGGCTGGTCATCACTCAGAAAATTGTTAGTCAAATGGGCGGAGAAATTAAACTCACCAGTAGGCTGCACAAAGGCTCAACTTTTTGGTTCACTTTGCACCTCAACACTACGGATATGCCAGTTAACGATTTGCTGGATGGACAAATACTTCAGCAACGTACGATTTTGCTGGTTGAACCAAATATGCAATCGGCATCTGTCACCCAGCAGCTTTTGGTACAAGAAGGGCTGTCTGTTACCTATCGCTCCACCCTGCCAGAAAACCTCGAACGGTTTGACTATGTGTTATTGAATTTGGCCGCAGGTCGAGAGCATACCAAGCAGCAAGTTGAAAGCTGGGTGGAACGAGCACTCGAATGTGCTCCTCATGTCGTCGTCGGCACTCCAAGCACTGCGTTGGCTTTGAGTGACCACTTGATACAAAAATACCCCATCCACTGTATTACCAAACCACTATCACGTCGTAAACTATTGCAGACGTTAATTGCTAACCAAGAAAACCTGCCTTTAGTTGAGCTATTATCCGAGCAACCAAACCGCTTGCCGCTAACTGTATTGGCCGTTGACGATAACCCCGCCAACTTAAAATTGATCAGCGCCCTCCTGCAAGAGCGTGTTGAAAGTGTTATTACCTGCACCAATGGCGAAGATGCCGTCAAGCAAGCTGAACTCACCGCCTTTGATATCATATTTATGGATATTCAAATGCCACAAATGGATGGTGTCAGTGCGTGTCAGCTCATCAAAAAATTAGACAAAAACGCTAATACTCCCGTCGTGGCAGTGACAGCACATGCAATGAGTGGTGAAAGAGATCGCTTACTGACCGCAGGTATGGATGATTACCTCACTAAACCAATTGAAGAGCACATACTCCAGCAGGTATTGATGCATTGGGGGCCACACACTACAGACCAAGAGTTAGGTAAACTGCAAATTGTGCATCAGCCCGAGCCGCACGCGTCGCTGTCTACTCAGCCCAGCAGCGATAAAATCATAGATTGGGATTTAGCGTTGAGGCAATCGGCGAACAAGCAAGATTTGGCCGTTGATATGCTGGCCATGTTAGTCGACTTTATCCCTCAGGTTGCCGAAGTTGTTGAGCAAGCCGTTGAAACGGAAACTGTCGATAAAGAAGAGCTTACCCAGTTGGTTCATAAGCTACACGGCAGTAGCTCCTATAGTGGTGTTCCCAGATTAAAAGCCGTGTGTTCAACTTTAGAACAAGCTTTGCGAAGTGGCGCAGACATTTCAGACGTTGAACCTGAACTGTTTGAATTGCAAGATGAGATGGAAAAAGTAGTCACCGATGCAACTCGGTTTTTACAAGAACTACAAAGCTAACAAGTGTTAGTAGTTTGATGACTTCCAAAAAGTAAAAAGCTCGCCAAGGCGAGCTTTTTTCAATAAGACGCTTTAGCTCTCGATAATCACCACAGCCATCGCGTAATGACGTTCATCAGAGATTGAGATATGAATGGCATTGGCGCCCATTTGCGCAGCCAACTGACTAGCTTTTCCTGACAAAGCCAATATTGGTTTGCCGAGAGGGTCATTCGACACGGTAAAATCTTGGAATGAGACACCTTTGGCAATGCCTGTTCCCAATGCCTTTGAAGCGGCTTCTTTTGCTGCAAAACGTTTAGCTAAAAATCGTGCCTGCTGCTTAGTATTTACAAATACTTCTAACTCCGTTGGAGACAAAATACGCTTGGCAAACGCTTCTCCAGATCGAGCAAGAGCTTTTTCCACTCGCTCGATTTCCGCGATATCCGTCCCCAAACCAAGTACAGCCATTATTAAGCCCGTGCTGCGTTCATTGCCGCTTTCATGTCCGCTACGGCCATGTGCAATCCATCAAACGCCGCACGACCGATGATCGAATGACCAATGTTCAGCTCGTAAATTTCTGGAATAGCCGCAATAGGACCAACGTTGTGGTATGTCAGACCATGACCGGCATTAACCGTGATGCCAATATCCGCCGCATAGCTTGCACCCGCAGCGATTTTTTTCAGCTCAGCTTGACGCTCTTCTTCGGTTTCAGCATCTGCATAATGGCCGGTATGCAGCTCAATAAATGGCGCTCCACATGCTTTTGCCGCATCTATCTGCTCGCGATCTGCATCGATAAACAAAGATACTTTGATTCCCGCTGCGGACAGTTGTTGTGTTGCCGCTTTAACCTTTTCGAGCTGACCAACCACATCCAACCCACCTTCGGTTGTGAGCTCTTCACGCTTTTCCGGAACGAGGCAAACGTATTCAGGTGATGTCTCGAGCGCAATCGCAACCATCTCATCGGTCACTGCCATTTCAAGGTTCATACGAGTCTGAATGGTTTCTTTTAGAAGTCGAACATCGCGATCTTTGATGTGACGTCGATCCTCACGAAGGTGGACCGTAATACCATCCGCGCCAGCTCGCTCGGCGATCTCTGCCGCGTGAACAGGATCTGGATATTTGGTTCCGCGCGCGTTGCGTAGTGTCGCAATATGATCGATGTTAACACCTAAGTAAATTGAGCTCATTCTTCCTTACTCCGTGATTGGGAACGACTAACTTGGTTAGCAAACAGTTCCCGACTTTTTAATGGTTTACCGCCAAGATAAGGCTTTAATGCAATACGTGTAAAGCGCTTGGCGGCTTTCAATTGTTCTGGTGAGGTAAATCGACGTTCACTTATCGCGATCAATTCATGGCCATAGAAGGTCAAGTTATCTTTGCGTACTGACGCAATAAACCCCTTTTGCTCTCTATATCGATACGTCATACCCGGTTCAACAGGTTCACCCGTTCCGGCGCAATGAATAAAGTCCACCCCATAACCCATGGCCGACAGTAGGGCCAGCTCAAAGCGTCGTAGTGCAGGTTCAGGGTTTTCATTTTGAGCCAGCTCAGTGAGTGCCAATAGATAGTCGTGAAACAGTCCAGGAGCAGCCACCTCGGGTGCCAGCACTCTTGCCAAGAGTTCGTTGACGTACATGGCGGAAAACAGGTTAATCCCAGTTAAAGGCAATCCAAGGCTGACCGCTTCGGCTTGTCGCAACGTTTTTAAGCTACCTTTACCTGACCATTTCATTAGAAGTGGTGTAAAAGGTTGTAACGCCCCTTTTAGATTAGAGCGCTTGCTACGCGCTCCCTTTGATAACAAGCTAATACGGCCGTGTTCTTCGCAAAACACATCCAAAATTAAACTTGATTCACTGTAGGGACGGCGATGTAACACAAATCCGCGTTGCAAGCCTTCTATCAAGGTTTCACTCCTCGGGCTAGAATACGTTTTCTTTAAACCAGCCCCATATTCCTAGCGAGAAACCAGGAAAAAGATCAATACCAGCAGCAGATTTTACTAAATACAAACACAGTAGACCGAGCAAAGTGCTAAAGGTAAGAAATCCGGTCATAAACAAGGTTTGAATCAACAAGCCTAACTGGCGCTCTCGGCGACTGAGTTCTCGGCGGTTTCGGCCTGCAAGAAACACATAGTAATAACGGTATCGAAAAAACTTAACCGTACTTCTTAAATCAATGGCATGGCTACCCCAACTGCGAGCACCAACCGCTACTTTGAGATGAGCAAGTTGCTCTTCAGTGAAGCTTTCTTGCACCTCTTTGGGCATTCGAGAAAGTAAAGTCTGCAGTGCCGCGTCTTTTCTTAGTTGCTCAGCTGCGAGTATTTGCTGGTCAGCGATAGGGAGTTCCACACCAATTCAATCCTTTGCATAAACAAAGAGAGAGTTTAACCTCTCTCTACAATTGCGAAAATCTGTTTTGTACAATCCGTTATCACAAATCGTCAATATAGCCCAATGAGCGAAGGGCACGTTCATCATCGGCCCAACCCGACTTCACTTTTACCCAAGTCTCTAGGTAAACCTTACGACCAAACAGTTCTTCCATATCCAATCGAGCTTCGCGACCAATGGTTTTGATTTTTTCTCCACCTTTGCCGATGACCATTTTCTTTTGACCCGAACGCTCAACCAAGATTAACGCATTAATATGGAAGCCATCTGTATCAGGGTTGTAGTCAAACCGCTCCACTTCAACCGTGACCGAATACGGTAATTCTTCACCGGTAAATCGCATCAGTTTTTCACGAACAATTTCCGATGCCATAAAGCGCTGAGAGCGGTCAGTGACGTATTCTTCAGGAAAATGGTGTTCCGCTTTTGGTAAATACTCACGCACGTGCTTGCGCAGCACATCAATATTTTTACCTTGCTTGGCAGAAATCGGCACAACATCGACAAAGTCCATTTTCTTCGACACTTCCGCCATATGAAGCATCACTTCATTGCGATCTTTCACGTTGTCGACTTTGTTGACGCACAATACAACCGGGAAGTTCGACTTTTGAAGCTTAGTCAGCACCATTTCGTCATCACGAGTCCAGTGCGTTCCATCAACCAAAAAGAACACCAAGTTAACATCGGATAGTGAAGAATTGGCAGCGCGATTCATCAAACGGTTAATGGCACGCTTCTCTTCAATATGAAGGCCAGGGGTATCAACATAGATAGCCTGATAGTCACCTTCTGTATCGACACCCATAATGCGGTGGCGCGTAGTCTGCGGTTTACGCGATGTAATCGAGATTTTCTGTCCTAGAATGCGGTTAAGTAACGTCGACTTACCGACATTAGGACGACCAACAATAGCAATAAAGCCACAGTGCTGGTTCTCTGGCGAGCTAGACTCACCACCTGATGCAAAATATGCATCGATATCAAATTCGTTATCCGACATTATTCAACTGCTCTAATGCGCTTTCCGCAGCCGCTTGTTCTGCCTTGCGGCGGCTGGTACCTAATCCAATGACAGGTTTTCCAATTCCTGCCACTTCACAAGACACGGTAAACTCTTGGTTATGTGCCTCACCCTTAATATTAGTCACTGTGTAGACTGGGAGAGGTTTTCTTCGGCCTTGTAGATGTTCTTGCAATCGAGTTTTGGGATCTTTTTGTGACACTCCAGGTTTGATTGCGTCTAAGCGAGATTGATACCAGTTAAGAATAATTTGGCGTACTTCTTCGATATCACTATCGATATATATTGCACCAATTATCGCTTCAACCGCATCGGCCAAGATGGATTCTCGACGGAAACCGCCGCTTTTCAATTCACCTGGACCCAATTTTAAGTGATCTCCAAGTTGGAACTCGCGCCCCAACTCTGCCAACGTATTCCCACGAACGAGTGTCGCTCGCATACGGCTCATGTCACCTTCATTAACCTTGGGAAAACGATTGTAAAGATCGTCTGCTATGACAAAACTTAAAATTGAATCGCCCAGAAACTCCAAACGTTCATTATGCTTGCCGTTGGCGCTGCGGTGTGTCAGCGCCAAATCAATCAGTTCTGCATTTTTAAACTGATAACCAAGCTTAACTTCTAATCGTGCTATGGGAGAATTCATGCTCTCTTTCACTTTTTAATTAACTAATGCCACCGATGCGGTTAAATCGCACCCCAGTTGGCACCCATTTTGGCAACACGCTGTCCGCGCCTCGCTCAAATTCAAAACTAATCCAAATCGCAACCGCTTTACCAACTAGATTTTCTTTAGGAACAAAACCCCAGACTCGGCTGTCAGTGCTGTTATCGCGATTATCACCCATCACGAAGTAATGATCGGCGGGTACCGTCCATTGATACACTTCGCGTCCCGCTTTACGATTTTTGTAGTAACGTGTCGTCATATCCGCAACATTATTTGTCGCAAGGATCTGATAGGAGATATCGTCGTAACTTTCCGTTGCTTGAGCAACGCCATAGCCATGTTGAATGAAATCGGTCTCAACAATGTCTGAATATTCCATTGGTTGACATTGTGTCTCCGTGGCTCGTTGCACACACAGGTGCTTGTCTAAACGGTTGTATAAAACCTTGTCACCCGGTACGCCAATAACACGTTTTATGTAATCGGTTTTGTTATCTACTGGCACCTTAAAAACAACAATATCACCACGCTCAGGATCGCCCGTTTCCAGCAGTTGGCTACGCCAAACTGGGTCTTTCAATCCGTAGGCGTATTTCTCCACTAGAATGAAATCACCAACTAATAATGTAGGCATCATAGATCCCGATGGAATCTGAAACGGTTCATACACGAAAGAACGAAGGATCAACACCAAGCTAATCACAGGGAAAATCGATACGCTGTTTTCTACCCACCAAGGCTGCTCAGTGACTTTGGCTGCCGCTGCCGAATCCAGACCATTGGTTTTGCTTTCAACATCAGTCAGCTTTTGTTGACGCTCCTTGCCCCAAACTAGCTTTTCCAATAGCCAAACCACCCCAGTTACCAAGGTGATTACAACCAAAATCAGCGAGAATGTATTAGCCATCGACTTTCCTTTCTTTAAAAACACGAAAGTGAAAGCGTCAGAATTGATGTCTCAATTCGACCCTTTCACTCAAATTTGCCTTATTTTAATGGGGCTTAATCTTTACCCACATGAAGAATGGCCAAGAACGCTTCTTGAGGCAGTTCAACGTTACCGATCTGCTTCATGCGTTTTTTACCTTCTTTCTGCTTCTTCAAAAGCTTCTTCTTACGGCTGACGTCACCGCCGTAACACTTAGCAATTACGTTTTTGCGCAGCTGTTTCACTGTTGAACGAGCAATGATGTGGTTACCAATTGCCGCTTGAATCGCGATATCAAACATTTGGCGAGGTATGAATTCTTTCATTTTCTCTACCAATTGACGACCACGAGTCTGTGATTGATCTTTATGAGTAATCATCGCCAGTGCATCAACGCGATCACCGTTCAGCATCACATCGACACGTACCATGTCAGACGCTTCAAAACGCTGGAAGTTGTAATCAAGCGATGCATAGCCACGAGAGGTAGACTTCAAGCGGTCAAAGAAATCCAGAACGACTTCTGCCATCGGAATGTCATAAGTGACGGCAACTTGGTTACCATGGTAAACCATATCTACTTGGACACCGCGCTTTTCGACACATAGGGTAATCACGTTACCGAGATAATCAGACGGGACCAAAATATTACAACGAGCGATCGGCTCACGAATCTCATTGATATCGTTAATCGCTGGCAATTTAGCTGGTGAGTCAACAAACAACGTCGTGCCGTCGGTTTTCTCAACTTCATAAACTACAGTTGGCGCCGTTGTAATTAGGTCGAGGTCGTATTCACGCTCTAGACGTTCTTGAATAATCTCCATGTGGAGCATACCCAAGAAACCACAGCGGAAACCAAATCCTAGTGCTGCTGAGTTCTCTGGTTCATAAAAAAGCGACGCATCATTAAGACTTAACTTAGCCAATGCATCACGGAAGCTTTCATAATCGTCAGATGATACTGGGAACAGTCCAGCGTAAACCTGTGGCTTCACTTTCTTAAAGCCAGGTAGCGGTGTTTCACTACCGTGTTTCGCCAAGGTTAGCGTATCGCCTACCGGCGCACCAAGAATGTCTTTAATACCACAGACTACCCAGCCTACTTCACCAGTGTTCAGCTCTGTTGTATCAATTTGTTTCGGAGTGAATATCCCTAGTCGGTCTACACCCCAAACTTGACCCGTGCTCATTACCTTGATCTTGTCGTTTTTCTTCAGTACACCATTTTTGATGCGCACAAGAGAAACAACGCCTAAGTAATTGTCAAACCATGAATCAATAATCAGTGCTTGTAAAGGTGCTTCTGGATCGCCTTCCGGTGCAGGAATAGCCGATACTATGTTCTCTAATACGGCGTCAATACCTAAACCAGTTTTAGCCGAGCAACGAGTCGCTTCAAGCGCATCAATGCCAACAATCTCTTCAATTTCTTCCGATACGCGCTCAGGATCAGCCGCTGGCAAATCAATCTTGTTAAGAATTGGAACCACTTCCAAATCCATTTCGATTGCCGTGTAACAGTTCGCAAGAGTTTGAGCTTCTACACCTTGACCTGCATCCACCACCAAAAGTGCGCCTTCACAGGCTGCCAGCGAACGCGATACTTCATAAGAAAAGTCAACGTGTCCGGGTGTGTCGATGAAGTTAAGCTGGTAAGTTTCACCATCTTGAGCTTTGTAATCCAAGGTTACGCTTTGCGCTTTGATTGTAATACCGCGCTCGCGTTCAAGATCCATTGAGTCTAGAACTTGTTGTTCCATCTCTCGGTCTGACAAACCACCACATTCTTGAATCAAACGGTCAGAAAGCGTTGATTTACCATGGTCAATGTGGGCAATGATGGAAAAGTTACGAATGTGCTTCATAAATCGGTGTAAAATAATACTCGTTGAACGATTTTCAACCGGAAATGTACCTATCCCGGCGCGTAAGTTGGCAGATTCTACCCAATTTAGCGCGCCAACGCACTAGGTAATTGGATTGCCCAACACTCTGAGAATAGTAACTTGCTGAGTAGAATCGGTTTCCATAGGTTTGGCGATTTTTTTAGCCCAGGCAATGCCAATGCCTAGACCTAGTAAGCTGGTCGCTATGATACTACCTTCACCACCACCCAAAAGCGGGCTTAGCAATTGCTGGCCAATTAGGGCACCAACAATCAGAAGTGCCAACGGCAGTATGTAAACCAGCAACGCAGACTGCAATATCCGCTGCTCTGAGATGCCCAGCTCAACCAAATCTCCAGTTTTGATCGGCAGCCTAGTTCGCAGTGTCCAGCGCAATACTTTGTTACCTAGCGCTTTAGACACTACGCCCGTTCCGCAACTCTTTTGGCTTTGACATGAATTACAACTGGTCTGCTGCTCACAGGAAAGCTGAACTTCAAATTCATCTCCCGAACTGCGAACTTCAGACACAGTTGCCATCGCGGTCATCATTGTGTTTTTACCACTTGTAGTTTCACTGATTTGGCAATGCGTTCTGCCGTTTCTGGTGGAATATCCCCTACTACGGAAATCTCCCGTTGACCGTTCACATAACTGTGTAGTGTTTTTCGTCCCTGACGAACAGACTGACCTTTCACTGAGTGCTGATCTTTTGCGGCAACGTAAACTGAGAAGTTGAATAAACCGTCAGTAAACATCTGTGTTTCTACCGATTTTTCGCTAACTGCCAGGCGGTATTGACTACTGTCTCGCGCGGAAAAACCTTCTGGGGTCCAAGTGACTTGCCATGCTTTATCTTTTACTTCTGGCTTGGGAAGCGTCATCACCTCCGGCAAACGAACCGTAATCAATCCGGCCATATGCTGAGCTAAACGATCATCTACACGCAAAGATACAGTGCGGTATTGTTCGAGTAGTTCACCATCCCGATCTAAAAGATCTGCTCGAAGTGGTAGCTTCGACTGCTCGTCAATCCAAAGTACGTATGAATATCGCAACCCGTCTTTGGGTACCACTCTCACAACTTGGCTTGGAATTCCAGCTTCGCGGCCTCTTCCAACACGAACAAAATCGTACTGCTCACTCAATTGAGCGATGTTGGAACGCAGCAATGGAATTGTCGGTGCCACCATTTTGTTCGATTGAATTGTATATGGCTCATCACCCGGTTCGATATAACTCACTTGATTGTCGCGACGAATCACTTCTCGCACCGGGCCACTCAGATACACCAGATGAGCGAGATTGGTTTCTTGATGAGTGGCATGACGATATATCAGTGGTTCAATACTGCTTTTTTGAATTTGAACGTAAGACAGTTCGTAATTTAGGGTTTGGCTGGCTTCGCGCATTTGATGTAATAAAGCCTCTGCTGAAGGTTCTTCAGCAAAGGCTTTATTGGCATTCAAACTGAACAGTACCAGTGCACCGATCAGGATTTTTTTCATTCAACTACCGTTTCTAACGTCTCTGTAGCTTGCTCTAGATTATCGCTCTTGAGTCTAAGTTGAAGATCGTAATCTTGCAAGAGTGCGTGAATTCTTCGACGCTGTTCTTGAATATCGACTTCGCTTTGCTGTGGCGCTATCGCTTGTTGCGTTAAACTCACGGGTTCAACACTTCCATTAAGAGCCACTGTTGGGAAAACAGGTAACTGAGACTCGGTTTGTGAATCAGTGCCGGCTGTTTGTTGAACACCAAGTATCACGACAAGTGACACACACGCAGCTACACCTACTTGACCCAAATTAGTTAACCAACTCGGCAGCAAAGTGCGCGCTCGCTCAGGCGTCGGTTGCGACTCTATCATTGGTGTCACAACCTCAACAGGTTTAGGTTGTCCGTGTACTGGCTCATCTTCCAAAGCAAGCGCTACTCGACTTGCAATATCCCAATTGGTGCTTTGAGGTTCTTCACCTCGCATAACATCACCAATAAGATGGAAGTTTTTCCAAGATTCTTGACTTGATTGATCGCGCTCCAATTCTGCAATTAGTGCGTTATCGATCACTTCTCCATCCATGAGTGCTGATAACTTTTCTCTGTCAGCCATTCGTCTCACCATTATTATTACCAGTTTAGCGTTGCAAAAGAGGTTGAATCTTCTTTTCCACCGCTTCGCGGGCACGGAAGATACGAGAACGTACTGTACCTACCGGGCAATCCATGATTTCTGCAATATCTTCGTAGCTCAAACCATCAAGTTCTCGTAACGTCATTGCAGTTTTTAAATCATCGGGCAATGCTTCTATCGCTTTAAAAACGACTCGTTTCAATTCCTTGGACAACGTTAAGTTCTCAGGGTTCGAAATTTCTTTTAACGCACTGCCAGTTTCATAATATTCAGCGTCTTCAGCATCCACATCACTCGCGGGAGGACGTCTTCCCTGTGCAACGATGTGGTTCTTTGCCGTGTTCACAGCAATTCGATATAGCCAAGTGTAAAAAGCACTCTCTCCGCGAAAACTAGGAATCGCTCGGTAGGCTTTTATAAAGGCTTCTTGTGCGACATCTGGCACATCACCTGGATTGTTGATGTAGCGAGAAATCAAATTACACACTTTGTTTTGGTAACGCACAACAAGCAAATT
Source organism: Vibrio sp. ABH4_348 (assembly GCF_056159765.1). Lineage (NCBI taxonomy): Bacteria > Pseudomonadati > Pseudomonadota > Gammaproteobacteria > Vibrionales > Vibrionaceae > Vibrio > Vibrio sp. ABH4_348. Next base: position 2,437,737 of record NZ_JBSWVW010000001.1, read on the forward strand.
AAACGCTTGCTTATCTCCGCTCTGAACACGCTCAATCAATACTTGATCAGTCAATTGCTCGCTCATTCGAGCACTCACTCCTGTTGTTATCGCTCTTTCTGTTAAGAGTTAAGCGTTTATCTTCATTTACTGCAGTATTGATACCACCGCTAACATGAGCACTATTGTGACCAAGCCAAACAGAGAAAGTTCAATTTGAAGTAAAAAGTTTTTAATTATTGTACCCAAAGTGACATAAGTCACTTAGTTGCATTGAGATCAAACTCGGCTTTCCGGTTGATTCTGTCGAGTAAACAGAAGAAAAGCAACGTGATAAACCGAGAATTGAATTTTTGAGAGTGGTATCATTCACTTGTTTCAAGCCAGACTTGAACAAAGAGCAATGACACCAGCGTATAAGCAAACAATGTCTTTGTGGAACCAAGCTTAACCTAGCTCACCACACATTCATTGAATTAACTATCCTAAACAGGCGCTGAACCGGGAGAGTAGCAAACTAGCCTTTGGCTACTCGAATCTGTGATTGTCAGGAAAACGAATTGAAATGAACAACCAGTCAGAACACCTATGTGACGTCCTAGTAATTGGCAGTGGCGCTGCCGGACTGTCTCTCGCGTTGCGCCTAGCAGAAACATGCAAAGTGATTGTGCTTAGTAAAGGGCCACGAAATGAAGGTGCTACCTTGTATGCTCAAGGTGGAATCGCAGCAGTCTTTGATGAGTCTGACAGTGTCGATTCTCACGTTGAAGATACCTTGATTGCCGGTGGTGGGATTTGCGACGAAGATTCGGTTCGTTTTATTGCTCAAAATGCTAAAAAGTGTGTGCAGTGGCTAATTGATGGTGGCGTGCCTTTTGATACGGTTGATGACAACAGCGAAGGCGAAACCAAGTACCACCTTACTCGTGAAGGTGGACACAGCCATCGCCGCATACTCCATGCGGCTGACGCCACGGGCGCGGCGATGCAAAACTCACTACAAGACAACGTGCATCAACACCCTAATATTCAGGTACTAGAACGTCACAATGCACTGGATTTAATCACTGAAGATAAAATCGGTGGTGACAAACAAAAGGTTGTAGGTGCGTATATTTGGAACCGAAACGCAGAACACGTTGAAACGGTTCGCGCTAAGTTTGTTGTTCTTGCCACAGGTGGTGCTTCAAAAGTCTACCAATACACTTCTAATCCGGACGTATCCTCTGGCGATGGCATTGCCATGGCGTGGCGTGCAGGGTGTCGAGTTGCCAACCTCGAATTCAACCAATTTCACCCAACCTGTTTATATCACCCAGAAGCGCGTAACTTCTTACTTACTGAAGCGCTGCGTGGCGAGGGCGCAATTTTAAAACGCCCTGATGGTACGCGCTTTATGCCTGACTTTGACGAACGTGCAGAACTTGCGCCTCGTGATGTGGTCGCACGTGCCATTGACTTCGAAATGAAGCGTCTGGGTGCCGATTGCATGTATCTCGATATCAGCCACAAACCGGCGGAATTTATCGAGAAACACTTCCCAACCATTCACGCTCGTTTGTTAGAACTCGGTATTGATATGACCAAAGAGCCGATGCCAGTGGTTCCCGCTGCGCATTACACCTGTGGTGGTGTTATTGTTGATCAAACTGGGCAAACAGATCTGAAACAGCTGTATGCCATTGGTGAAGTCAGCTACACCGGTCTGCATGGCGCCAATCGTATGGCGAGTAACTCTTTGCTCGAATGTGTAGTTTATGCATGGGCTGCCGCGCAAGATATTTTGAAGAATATTGAAACCGCAACCTATCCAGAGTCTTTACCTCAATGGGATGAAAGCCAAGTATCCTGCTCGGACGAAGAAGTTGTTATCCAACACAACTGGCATGAGCTACGTTTGTTTATGTGGGATTACATGGGTATTGTTCGCACTGATAAGCGATTAGAGCGGGCGTTACGTCGAATTCAGTTACTGCAGCAAGAAACGCATGAGTACTACAGTAACTTCCGAGTTTCGAATAACTTGCTCGAACTGCGTAACTTGTTACAAGTCGCGGAATTGATGGTGCGCTGCGCAATGCAACGGAAAGAAAGCCGAGGGCTACATTATACGTTGGATTACCCTGACGCCAGTGAAATCAGTGGGCCAACGATCTTAGTTCCTGAGCAGCACTAGATATTCAACAAAAGAGCAATACTTTGAGTGACCATTTAATCCTCAATGGGTATTGCTCTGATATCTACTTATTCATGGGCTTTCGATTACGTGGAGCTACCCTCTTTAGTCGAGACCGTTAAAGTTTTTAATGTTGTTATGACCCGTCGATAATCATTTTCTAAAACACTATCTCGCCACAATAAAACACCGCCACGCTGTTTCAGCCGTATCCAAACAAACCAGTTTTGGAAAAGAAAGTTAACATCGAGTATTTGGAAGGACTGCTGGTCAATCCGCAGTGTGCTATTGCTCTGGTCGACTTGCCCAATCACTGGAACAACAAACCAAGATTTAGGTTTAAGCAGTAATACGATAAGTACCAACACTGTAGTAACAAGCCAATGTTGGCTAAAAAGGAAAACAGCAACTAATAGCAACGTCGTAACAACATTATCTACCTGTCGCTGTTTTTTGGAGGGTAATGCCGTAAAACTAACGGACCTTGCTGAGGTTGTGAGCTGCAATTTTGTCTACCATAGACGCGTGTGCCAAATTCTCACTTCGGCCATGCCCCATAATCCAAGTAAACAGATCGGGATCTGCGCATTCCAATAAGGAAACAAAGTCTTGTTGTTCAGACTCCGATAGCTCGTCAAAACACTCTTCAAAGAAAGGCATGATGACGACATCGAGTTCTAACATTCCACGTCGACAGCCCCATTTAATTCGAGCTTTTTCTTCTGGCGTATACATTCTAAAGCCTCAAGATTACCAAGATTTCGCGCGAGTTTATCAATTCCGTTCAACGGTCTCTAGCGGCTGAATCACAACTCCAACGGCAAATGATGGATTAACGGAGAAAACAAAGGGTTGTTTATCTAGTACTCTCACGATTAACATTGGCTCATTAGCTTGAAACGTCAGGAAACACACATGAACTGGAAAACCCTTTTTACAAGCGTACCCGGTCAGCTCGAGGCAACACCGGCCGACCTAACCATTAGTTATTTGGACAATTGGTCTGTTATCGAAGCCAGCGGTGCCGATCGAAAATCCTTTCTGCAAGGTCAAATCACGTGCGATCTAATTTCACTTAAACAAGATGAGATTACGTTTGGTGCGCACTGCGATGCAAAAGGCAAAGTTTGGTCGGTTTTTCGAGTGTTCGAACACCAAGAAAAGATCTACATGGTGCAACCTGAATCGGCAATTGAAAAAGAACTCACAGAGCTGAAAAAGTACGCCATTTTTTCAAAGATTGAACTAAGCAAAACGGAAAAGCATGCGTTTGCCATCATGGGCACAAATGCCAACATTTTTGTCGATTCACTGAGTGAAGATTCATCCTCTATTCGCAATCTAGAGAGTGGAGTTGCGGTTAAACTGGACGAGAATGTGTGGTTGCTATTCGTTGATGAGCAAGGTGCCAATTCATTGTCAAATACTACAAATGCGACATTGGCTGACTCATCTTGGTGGACACAATACGAAATTCTAAAAGGCCACCCCATTGTCGAAGCGCACCAACAAATTGAACACATCCCTCAAGCGATGAATGTGCAAGCGATCAATGGTATTAGCTTTACCAAAGGTTGCTATACCGGCCAAGAAACCATTGCTCGCGCGAAATACCGTGGTGCCAACCGCAGGGAACTAGCCATTTTGAAAGGCAAAATAGCCCCTGAAACCGATACGATTGAAATCGAACGCAGTGTTGGAGATAACTGGCGTAGTGCCTCAGTTGCATTGACTTCGGTTAGATACCCAGACAATTCAGCGGTTGCCACTTTTGTCCTTCCAAACAACTTAGATGACGATGTGCGTTTCCGTCTTGCTGGTCAAGATGAATTAACCTGGACGAAACTTCCCTTGCCTTACTCTTTAGAAGATGAGTAATCAGCTTGTAACCAGTGTGACTAAAGTGCTCGATAAGTTCGATGTAGCTTATCGAGTTCTGTGGCAATCCATTCCAACTCGTACCATAGAAGATACCGCTCAAGCTCGTGGTATTGCACCCCATACCATGGTGAAGTCGATCTTACTTAGGGATATGGGCAACCAGTATGTGCTCGCGTGTGTTCCGGGTGATCGGCAGGTAGATCCTAAAAAAGTTAGAGAAGTTCTGGGTTTACGTCGAACGACATGTGTCAGCTTTGATGCCGTTGAAACGATTTGCGGCTATACGCCGGGGTTGGTCAACCCAATCGATTTGCCATCTTCGATTGCAATAATCTTTCATCAAGAATTGGTTCAGTTGCCGTTAATAACCATCAGTAGCGGCCATCCTCTCGCGGGTTTAGCTCTTACTCCACCAGACTTATTTTCAGTGATTTCTGCGACCACCGCCAACATTTGCAAGTAAATTTTAATGCAAATTTAAAGAATAAATAGTCATTTTGTATTTTCTACTATATGATACTCCGTGTTGATTCGAAAACTGTGTGGGTTTTCTGAATCACATCAGATGTGGAATCATTATCCGCATCCTTTGTGTAATGCATCTGTGACTATTGGCCCGAGTGATCGGGCTTCTTTTTTTCCCCGTGATCCTGACTGCGTTAGGTTTTCTCGCTGAATTTAGTCAAGCGTGCCAGCCACTGAAAAACACCGTTACACTTGGTCACATCAATCAAACTTGATATTTGTGAATTTCAGCTATTCTTTAAACTGTTATAAAAAAGAACTAAATCGCCTAGGCTTGAGGAACTTTTTTGTTCCATCGGCGGTCTAGTATTGAGAGTGCCATCACAGAGATATTCGGACCAACTGGTGTTTCTGCACACAGCAACACAGTTCTAAATTTCTATTAAATAGGTCGGTTAATCTCGTATCAGTGTCACACAATTGGCCAGGCGAACTCATTATAATTTGCTGTGCTAGGAATGAATAAGGATAACAATATGAGACTGTTTAAGCGCTATACACCGAGTATGATTGCTAAACATATCAGTAGACTTTTCAAAGGCAGAATCTACATCTACGGCGTTGGACGATTCGAGTTTGACAACGGTAAGCTCATCTTACCTGAACGCGCTGAAGCGAGGCACTATCAAGCGGTGAAAGAAATTAATTTAGAAATCAAGAAGCTCCGCTGCGCTTACGCTTAAACACTGAATTGAATTCAAAAAAAGGTTGGCATTGGCCAACCTTTTCCTTTTCTACCAGCTATCTTCTTTTCTAAGTTATAGCGTTTCACTCTCGGCCAACATAGTCGCGAGAACCGGAAGTTCACCTTTTAGCCCTAGAGCACGCTTCATCATTTCATCTTTTGCGATTGGCAGTGTTCCGACTATCGACATACCGACCCCACGAATCAGTTTTTTGGCTGGGTTATCGCCAGCAAACAGTTCTTTGAACCCTTGCATCGCGGCAATCATCTTCGCCGCTTCCGTTTTTCGCCAACGTTCATACTGACGCAGAGATTTGTTGCGACCAATATCTTCTCCAAGTCTCCATAAGCGATGAATTTCTTGAGCTAAGCTGGCCGCATCGAGCAAGCCTAAGTTCACACCTTGGCCAGCGAGTGGGTGGATGGTGTGCGCCGCATCGCCAACTAATGCAACTCTGTCGACAACAAAATCACGGGCATAACGCATCTTGAGAGGGAAAGCTTGACGCTCCCCCAGCACTTCACAGAGTCCAAGTTTGGTATCAAATTCAGAGGCAATGGCTTTGTTGAAATCCTCGTTCGACAAGTTGAGTAACCGCTCTGCTCGCTCTACGTCTGTAGACCAAACGACCGAACACAGATTCGGCTCTGCGAGCGGAAGAAAAGCTAATGGTCCTCTTGGTGTAAATACCTGCCTCGCAACACCCAAGTGAGGTTCACTGGTTTTTACATTACAGACCAATGCACTGTGCCCATAGTCCCAATGAGTAAGAGGAATATCAACTTGGCGTCGAACCCATGAATTGGCACCATCAGCCCCCACCACTAATTTTGTTGTCAGAGACGTGCCATTGTCTAACGTTAGCCACGTTTCGCTTTCGCCTTGCACCATCTGAGTGATTTGATTTGGCATCAGCAAGGTCACGTTAGATTGTTGCTGCACAATATCGAGCAAAGCCAGTTGAATCACTCGGTTTTCAACGATGTGGCCCAAGTTCGGTTGGGCTAGGCTTTCGGCATCAAACTCAATACGAGCAAAACTGTCTTGCTCCCACACTTCCATCGCCTGATAAGGGGCCGCTCGTCGTGACTGAATTCCTTGCCAAGCCCCAAGGTTGCGCAGAACGATTTCACTGGAGCGACTAAGCGCCGATACTCGAACATCGGGTAAGGTATGAAGGGCTGTTTCAGGCTGATTGGATTCAATCACCGCAATTCGCAAGTCTGTCTCTTTTAAAGCAGCGGCCAACGCCAACCCCACCATTCCACCGCCAACAATGGCGATATCGACACTTTGCATCATATCTATTTCCTTCTTAGCGATTTACACGGCCTAAGGTTCGGTTAACAAGTGGTTGTTTACTAAAGGGGAGGTTGTCCATCAACATCAAACCTAGGTTGCGCCCCATTCGCATTGCGAGGTGGTCATTAGAAAAGGTATGTACCAGAGTCGAGGTCAATGCCATAGTTCGCTTCCTATCTGGCTCTCTTCGCTCTTGAAACTGAGCTAACACAGAATAGGCGCCGGGATCATCCGATGTGGCGACGAGTTCAGCGAGCGTTGCAATGTCTCGGATGCCTAGGTTAAACCCCTGACCTGCAATTGGGTGTAATGTTTGAGATGCATTACCCACTATCGCTAAACGATGTGAGACGGCATCCACTCGGTGGCGGAGCAACAAAGGATACTCACTTCGCGTACCGACTTTCTTAAATCGTCCCAATCGCCAACCAAATTCTTGTTGTAAATGGTCAAGAAACTCGTCATCAGACCAACTTAATACTTGGTCAACTTGCTCTGGCTTCACACACCACACTAATGACATTCGGTTGTCTGACATCGGCAACAATGCAAGTGGCCCAGAAGACGTAAAACGTTCAAACGCACGACCGTTATGCGCCTGATTCAGCTCTACGTTAGCGATAACCGCGTGCTGCTTAAAATCGTGCTCATTGAGTACCAAACCCAATTGCTGACAAACACTTGAAAACGCGCCATCAGCCGCAACAATCAGTTTGGTTTTCAGTTGCTCACCGCTGTTCAATTTTATCTGGCAATGATCAGAGTCCACAGCAATGGATTGAGCGCTATCTGGGCAAAACCAGTCTATGTTGGTTTGCTCAAGCAACTGATGATAAATATTACCAACGGTTGCGAGCTCAACCACATACCCTAAAACTTCTCGATTAGCGTCATTGGGACCAATATCGGTCATACCAGCATGGCCGCGATCAGATACATTGATGTGTTTGATAGGCTCTGCCGAATTTTCTAGCGAGCTCCACAAACCAAACATCTTGAGCAATTCAACGCTACCATCAGCTAAGGCAATTGCTCGCGCATCAAACCCAGGATGGGCGTTATGATCGGCTTCGAACGCCTCGATAACTGCTACCCGCTTTTTCCCACCACTTAACTGGTGAATGGCTAAAGCCAATGTCAGCCCAGCCATTGCTCCGCCAGAAATTACCACATCGTAATGACGCATATCAGAACCTTTAGTGCAGGGTCTTCGATTTGTTAGTCGAACTTGGGCGTTGGCCAAATTCTGCATGTACCGTCAAAGCACAAACTTTGATGTGATCAAGAACCTGTTCTAGCAGTTGTGCTTGCTCAGCAAAATCATCGTCCTCATCGATGCCAAGGCGACCCATTTCTTCCAAATCCGTCAGCGCTTCACGAGTTTCTGAGCTGGCTTTATTTACCTGAGCTTCTATCAATCCCAAACCAGACAGAAAATGATTTGTCCAATCCGTTACACCCTCGGCATATTCAATTAAATCGGTCTCTTGTGGCAGTAGCATACTGAATGTCATATCGGTGCTAGCTAACTCATTGCGAGTAAAATCGAGAAGAGCTTTCGCTTCTTGCTGTGCCGCAGCAGGCCAAGCCATACCATCATTGGTGTAGTCAAATAACAAGGGTTGCCAACGGGTGTCACCCTCTGCCAAACCACCGGCTAACATCCCCGTCAACAAACCATGTAATTCTGACGATGTCATGCTGATACCTGACGTTTGCAGCTGCGCCGCAATAGTTTCAAAACTTGGGAGTTTTGCTTTACTCATAACTTTTCTCTTTAAACTCATTTGAGGCCCCAAATGGGCTTTAACTCAATTAAACGAATCGTACCATTTCACTGACGTTGAAAAAACGTCGTGAACGTGATTTATCGTGTAACCATGAAGCTAACTTAGAAACTTTGTACGCAAATCGGTCACTTCTACTGCAAATCGAATAATAGATCGATACTCGCTAGACTCACTAATCAAAAACCTTGAATGTTGCCAACGCATTACCTATGATTTCTCACTCTGTCATGGGGATAGAGTCACAGATTCATATAGGTTTGATATGAGCAATCAAGCAGTTGACGTAGAAGTGCTAGGAAAGCTAACGCGTGTGAATTGTCCGCCGGGACAGGAGCAAGCGCTAAAAGCTGCCGCTGATGAACTCAATCAACGCTTGAACGAGATGACCGCCAAGACTAAAGTTAATAATGAAGTCCAGTTGCTGATTATTGCGGCGCTAAACATGAGCTATGAGCTACACGAGCGCAATTCATCCAAACAGCAGCAAGAAGCCCAAACAGAAGAAAAGATTAAAGCGTTGACTAAGTTGTTAGAAGACTCCTTAGTGAACACTACGCAAGGAATGCGTAACTCGTAAATCATCACGACAATTTTACCCTGGGGTGTGCGTCAGAGAATTACGTCCCTGAGCCGATAAGCAATCCTTAAGGGTGAGTACTTGTTAGCTATTGAGCAAGCTCGGCATGTACCGAGAAGCCTACGGTTACCATTACTTATCCGCCTTGAACCAGCTGGTTCAAGGGCCAAAATTCTCAACGGCACCTTGGGGTATCCTCTCCTAATTTGATGATATGAAAAACCTATCCCGACAAACATTGCGGCAAAGTGTTAGGCAGCGTCGCCAAGCGCTAACAAACAAAGAACAAAACCAAGCCTCTCTCCAGCTACTTGAACGCTTCAAGCTCTGGCAATCAAAACACAACGCACTGCGAGTGGCGCTTTATCTATCCAACGATGGTGAAGTGTCTACACAGCCGATCATTGATTGGCTTTGGCAAAAACGTATCGATGTATATTTGCCAGTACTGCACCCCTTCAGTCCGGGGCATTTGCTATTTTTGCGCTACTCACCTTCTACGGTAATGCAAGCCAACAAATATGGAATAGCGGAGCCAAAACTGGACTGTCGACTCATTCTTCCCGCTGCGCGACTTGATGCTATTTTCACACCCTTGGTCGCCTTTGATGATAAAGGACAACGGTTGGGCATGGGTGGTGGCTACTACGATAGAACTCTTGAGGCATGGCACACATCCAAACGCGGCCCGACCCCGATTGGCCTTGCTCACGATTGCCAGCAAGTAGCAGACATCCCCTCAGAAGCTTGGGACGTCCCCTTACCTTGTATAATGACACCGAGTAAAACTTGGGATTGGTAATCCTTGCCTAATGCGTCTACTACGCCCAGTAAAATTCAGTGTGACTGCACTATTTCCACAATAAGTTTGTGAATTCCCCTATTGCATGCCCTATAATCGCGTCTGATTTTTCGCAATGCCTCTGGAGATCCTAATGACACAAGATGAAATGAAAAAAGCAGCCGGTTGGGCAGCTTTAAAGTACGTAAAAAATGGCAGCATTGTTGGTGTAGGTACAGGATCGACCGTTAATCACTTTATTGATGCGTTGGGCTCTATTAAAGAGCAAGTAAAAGGGGCGGTTTCGAGCTCAGAGGCATCCACCGCCAAGTTGAAAGAATTGGGTATTCCTGTCATGGAATGCAATGACGTAGAAGGACTAGACATCTACGTTGATGGCGCGGATGAAATTAACGCCCACCGCGAAATGATTAAAGGTGGTGGTGCCGCCCTAACCCGTGAAAAAATTGTTGCGGCCATTTCAGAAGTCTTTGTTTGTATTGTCGACGATACCAAAGCCGTTGAGACGCTAGGCCAATTTCCACTGCCAGTTGAAGTTATTCCAATGGCACGTACTTACGTTGCTCGTGAGTTGTCTAAGTTAGGTGGCCGTCCGGTGTATCGTGAAGACTGCGTGACTGATAATGGCAATATCATCTTAGACGTTCATGATCTCGCTATTACTGACCCGAAAGGCCTAGAAGATACCGTCAATGGTATTGCTGGTGTGGTTACCGTAGGTCTATTTGCGCACCGCGGTGCGGACGTCGTGATCACTGGTACTCCAAATGGTGCGGTTATTGAAGAATAATCCTTTGAGCTTTGCTCAAAACACCAGATAAATTTTCAGATGGCACCGCTTGGTGCCATTTTTCGTTCTTACCCGTTTAAAAAGTATGCCTTATTCCGTAATTTTCTTACCCAAACTCATTTTTTTTTGTTACTTTAATCATCGAATAAGCTTCACGAAAACGTTTGCGTCACATAAAAATGAAGTAAAGTTACGTTTTAGACGGTAATTTTTCGCTGAAACTTGTTTTTTGTTTTTTGGGTGCTTTGTACCCACTCACCAATCGCAGCCCAACTTTCCATGCAAAGGACGAACAGAAATGGCCAAAGTTTCATTGGATAAAAACAAAATCAAAATCCTCCTACTAGAAGGTGTACACCCTTCCGCTGTTGAATCTCTTCAAGCAGCGGGTTACACCAATATCGATTACCACAAAGGCTCCCTAGCGGAAGACGAACTACTTGAAGCAGTTAAAGACGCGCACTTCATTGGTATTCGTTCCCGTACTAATCTGACTCAGTCGGTAATTGATGCGGCACAAAAGCTAGTAGCCATTGGCTGTTTCTGTATTGGTACTAACCAAGTTGATCTTAATGCGGCGGCTAAACGCGGTATCCCAGTGTTTAACGCACCGTTCTCAAACACTCGTAGTGTTGCCGAGTTGGTGTTAGGTCAAATTCTATTGCTATTGCGCGGTATCCCAGAAAAGAACGCGCTAGCTCACCGAGGCATTTGGAAGAAAAGTGCTGATCATTCTTTTGAAGCGCGCGGTAAAACGCTAGGTATTGTCGGTTACGGCCACATCGGTACTCAGCTAGGCATCATTGCTGAAAACTTAGGTATGCGCGTGTGCTTCTATGATATCGAAAACAAACTGTCATTAGGTAATGCGACTCAAGTATTTAGCCTTGATGATCTGCTGGCTAAAAGTGACGTGATCTCGCTACACGTTCCTGAAACAGCGGGTACCAAAGATATGATGGGTGAAGCTCAGTTCGCTCGTATGAAGCCCGGTGCTATTTTTATCAACGCGGCTCGCGGTACAGTAGTGGATATTCCTGCATTGGCTGATTCACTAGAAAAAGGTCACTTGTCAGGTGCCGCTATCGACGTATTCCCGGTTGAACCAAAAACTAATGCTGACCCATTTGAATCACCACTTTTGAAGTTTGATAACGTGATTTTGACGCCACATGTGGGTGGTTCAACTCAAGAAGCACAAGAAAACATCGGATTGGAAGTTGCGGGCAAATTGGCTAAGTACTCAGATAACGGTTCAACGCTATCTAGTGTTAACTTCCCAGAAGTATCTCTACCTGAACACAGAGACTGCTCTCGTTTGCTGCACATCCACGAAAACCGTCCTGGTATTCTTACCAAAATTAACACGGCGTTTGCGGAAGACGGTATCAACATCGCTGCGCAGTACCTACAGACTTCTGCCGACATTGGTTATGTAGTAATTGACGTTGAAACAGAGCGTTCACAAGAAGCGCTTGCAAAACTCAAGTCAATTGAAGGGACATTGCGAGCTCGCATCCTACACTAAGAAAAGCTTAGTCAGTAAAAAGCACCACATATGTGGTGCTTTTTTATTTCGGTATTACTGTTGTTCCTAAGCCGCTTGCTCTGCTTGATTCTGATCCACTCTTGAAATTCGTTGACCTGAACTGGCTTCGAATAGATGAACTAGCTCCAAATCGACAGATAACTGCAATACTTGACCTGGCTCTAATTCAGGGCGCTCCATGGTGTAATAGACCAAATTCACACCCGCTAGTGTCGCATGCACAAATTGGCTTAATCCCGTAGGTTCGATTAATTCAACCTGACAATCTGGTAACTGACTGTCACCTTGTACATGGTGAGTCAAATCTTCAGGTCTCACACCATATTTAACACGCTGCCCCAACCAATCATCAGAATAGGCTTCAGCAACAGGTAAATGCATTCCATTATCTAACTTGACCGTTAACCTGTTTTTCTCACGGCTCACTACACCTTCAAAGAAGTTCATTGCTGGAGAACCAATAAAGTCAGCAATGAAAACGTTAGCAGGGGTATCGTAAAGCTCTAGAGGCGTACCGACTTGCTGTATCACACCACCATCTAAAGCCACAATGCGATCGGCGAGCGTCATCGCTTCAACTTGGTCATGGGTTACATAGACTGTTGTGGTTTTTAAACGTTGGTGCAGCGCTTTAATTTCTTTTCGCATTTGCACTCGTAGCTTGGCATCTAAGTTCGATAACGGTTCATCAAACAAAAAGACCTCTGGGCTACGAACAATGGCACGCCCCATTGCGACGCGTTGTCGCTGACCGCCAGACAGTTCTTTAGGACGGCGATCTAGCAAATGAGATAGGCCCAAAGTTTCTGCTACGTCGCTCACCGTTGACTCAATTTTGTCTTTGTCCCAGTTTCTAAGCTGTAGGCTAAAGGCAATATTTTCGCGCACAGAAAGATGTGGGTATAAGGCGTAGCTTTGGAACACCATTGAAATATCGCGATCTTTCGGTGCTAAATGAGTTACGTCTTTATCACCTATGGTGATTTGACCACTGGTTGTTTCTTCTAGACCCGCTATCAAGCGTAGTAGCGTTGATTTTCCACAACCTGAAGGCCCAACTAGAACAATAAATTCGCCGTCTTTAATTTCAACATCAATACCTTTTAGAACATCGACCTTGTTAAAAGACTTGATTAGGTTATTTAAGTTTAACTTCGCCATTTTATTATCCTTTTACAGCGCCAGCGGTCAGGCCTTTGACCAAATATTTCTGAATAAATATGAAGAACAAACACGCAGGAATCAGTGCCATCACACCTGCAGACATCATTTGTCCCCATTCAACCGCGAATTTAGACACGAAGCTGAGTAATCCGACTGGGAATGTCATAGTGCTATTGTCATTAATGAGCATCAGCGCAAACAACAACTCACTCCACGCTGCGGTAAAAACAAAACCTAAGGTTGCTGCCATACCCGGAAGTGTTAGCGGAACTATCACTCGGCGCAATGCTTGCCAGCGCGAGCAGCCATCGGTCATCGCCGCTTCTTCTAGGTCTTTCGGAATTCCATCATAGAATGACTGCATCAAGAAAGTTGCAAACGGTAAATTAAAAGCCGTATAGATAATAATTAGCCCCAACAGGTTATTGGTTAGGCCAAGCGGTGCAAGAATTTTGTAGGTTGGCGCAATCACAATCACTATTGGGAACATCTGCGTGATCAATAGCAAGCCTGCCGACAGCACTTTCCCTTTAAAGGTAAAGCGAGACATGGCATAGCCAGCTAAAGCCGCCAACAAGGTGGTTAAAATGGATGTACCGCCAGAAACGATCAAGCTGTTGGTGAAAAATGTGGGAAAGTCACTGTCTCGCCAAACTGCAGCATAATTGTCGAAAGTCATCTGTGAGGGCCACATCTGAATGCCTTCGGTATACAGCAACGACGATGGAGTAACAGAAATCTTGATCAGCCAATACAAAGGAAACAATGCAAAGGCTAGGTATAAAAGTACACCGAAGCGGTGACCTAGAGTCAGCAATAATGAGGGTTTCATAGTTATAAGGTCCTCTGCTGTCGAATTTTAAGGAGAACACCAGCATAGATGATAAGTAAAATCAGCAATACCGTCGCCATGGCCGACGCGTAGCCAAAATCAAGCTTTCGATAAGCGGTGGTAAACACGTAACTGGTTAATGTCTGAGTGGAATTCGCTGGCCCGCCATCCGTCATCACGATTATCAAATCGGCAAAGTTGGCAATCCAAATGGTACGCAACATTACGGTTATCGCAATCATCGGCGCTAAGAATGGCAATGTGATTTTGTAGAATTGCTGCCAAGGCGTCGCGCCGTCAATCTTCGCCGCTTCATACAGATCTGATGGGATTGACTGAAGCGCAGCCAACAACGTAATGGCGAAAAATGGTGTACCGAACCAAACATTGGCCAGTATGGGGCCATACAAAGCTAAGTCTGGGTTTGACAAGATGTTGTAAGGTTCATCCATTAAGCCTAACGCAGTGAACCAGTGAGGTAACACGCCGATAATGGGGTTAAAAAGCCACGCCCAAGTAAGACCAGATAAAAAAGTGGGAACGGCCCATGGGAGGAAAACTAGTCCCTGAACCAAAGGTCGACCAGCAAACTTACGATTGAGAAGTAATGCTAGCCCCAAACCTAACAAAAACTGGAATACCAGTGACCACACTACCCAGCTTACTGTATTGTTAAGCGCGGTAAAAAAATGGCGATCATCGACGATAGATTGATAATGTTCAAAACCGATGTAACCAGTTTCGAAGGGATTCAATAGCTCGATACTTTGAAACCCGTAAGAGATACCGACAATTGTCGGCACAATGATCATTAGACTGATCAAAATGAGTGCCGGACTGAGGTAAAGCCAAGGCTCAAAAACCCGTCCGATCTTCTGACGCACAGGTACCTTGGGTACTGCTGAAGTCAAGGATGTAGTGCTCATATTACTTCTCGTTTAGCAACTGGGTTAGACAGCAAAAATGGGGTAGGAAACCCTACCCCTTTATTAACGTTATTTGTCTAAGTACTTCTTTTGTGCTTTGGACAAATAGTCAGCCCACTCTTGAGTCATATCTTTCACATCGCGTTGACCCAATAGCGCTTCTTGAGAAGTCTCTTTCACCAATACCGAGTTGAAGTAACCCCACTCTTTAAGATGAGAAGGAACCACCATAGGTTGGTAAGCAGAGTTGTTTAGCTGTTGGAACCAACCTGAGTATTGCTCAGTTGAGTAGTACGGGTCTTTGTCTGCGCCTTTGAATACAGGAAGTACGCCAACAAATTTACTCCACTCTAGGTTTGATTCTGGAGAAGAAAGGTGGGAAATCAGGTCCCAACCTAGCTCTTTGTGTGAGCTTGATTTGAACATTGACCAGCCTACATAACCAATTGTTGGGAAAGCCTTACCTGAAGGACCAACCGGCATCGGTGCAACCGCAAAGTCGTTTTCATCCATGTTTTTCGCAACGGCGATTAGCGCATCTGGATCTTGGTCCAACATTGCACACTTACCTGAGTAGAAGCCAGATACGATTTCATTAAAGCCCCAGTTAACACTGTCTTTAGGTGCGTAGCCGTCTTGGTACATATCAATTAAGAATTTCGCACCACCTACCGCATCATCCTGAACTAACAAGCTGTTACCCTTGCCGTCAAACAAATCTGCTGAGCCTTTGTTTGCCGCCATGAACATCAACCAAGCATTGGTACCACCAACACCGCCACGCATACAGTAACCTGAAATATCATCGCCTAATGCACTGATTTTTTTCGCCGCATCCTTAAACTCAGACATGGTTTTAGGGGCAGCGTTTAATCCTGCTTGCTCAAACAGCTTTTTGTTCCAGAACATAGCTCGAAGATAGAAACCGTAAGGAACCAAGTGTGCGTTATCACTACCATGGCGAGCCATATCTAGCGCACTGTCAGTTAAGTTATTGGTATGCTCCCATTCAGCCAAATATGGGTCTAGGTTTTCCAACATACCGCTTGAGGTATACAGTGCTTGCCATGCGTCAGGCATTTCAATCACATCTGGAACTTGACCACTTGCAACCATAGTGGCCAGTTTCTCAAACGCTTGGCCCCAAGGAAGAGAGATAACTTCAACATCCACGCCTTGGTTTTGCGCTTCAAATTCAGCAACACGTTTTTCCAATAGTCGAGTACGGTCTGGGCTGGTAATCACTTCAACTAACGTGAGTTTTGTGTCAGCCAAAACTTGGGTAGAAACTAAGCTACTTCCCAGTAGCCCCATTGCCACCATAGTTGCGGTCAATGTTTTTTTCATCGCAAAGATCCTTTCTCTGTTTTGTTTCACTAGACAAATGGTATTTACCACTGTGTTATTTTTTTGGACTAGGTAAATTTGAGGTGTAAAAACCCCTCACTCAAAAGAGTGATTACTTTTTTATGGTTTATTATTTTTTTAAAATTTGTTTTAAATCGCGTTCTGTAATATCCAATATATTGTTTATTATTTGACTCGCGAGCTCTGGTTCTCGAGATTTAATCGCTTCAAACAAATCAATATGTAATTGGAATGAACTACTAGAAAAAGCCAAATCAGGCGGTGCTTCAAAAAAAGTATGAAAGCTTTCTTGCATCGCATCTAATAATGTTTCAAACAACGGATTTTCCGTCGCTCGATATATCGCACAGTGAAATTCCCAGTCTTGGTTACCCGCTGCGCCATAAACATTATGAGTACGCTCAACCTCGATTAACTTCTGTTCAATGTCCGCGATATGTTCCTCTGTCGCTCGTGTCGCCGCTAGTGCGCAGGCCTGCACTTCCAGTACGCGGCGAATTTCAAGCGTATGCAACATATGCTCTGCATCATTTTTTATCTTAAGAGATAAATAGCTATCGCCTTTTTCAATGGGAGAACGGAGAAATGTTCCACTTCCTTTTCGTCTCTCAACAATGCCCAGCGCTTCCCAGCGTTTCAGGGCCTCTCTAACCGTAGAACGGCTAACTTTTAATCTCTCTGTAAGTTCTCTTTCGGCTGGTAGTTTATCTCCTACCATCAATCCCGCATCGGCAACAAAGCGTGTTAGTTGGTCCAACACCATGACATCAGTTGTCTGAATCTGTATTGGCTTCAGCAGGTTATCTTTTAACGTTACAAATGGGTCGTTACTCATGTAAATGCTCTTATTCTCATGCCTAAACCAAATTGGTCTGACAGCATGACAATCTTACAAGATTTGATTTACTCGACAATGGCGCAAGATCACAAACGAAAGTTCGCCACCTTAACAAGCTAGTAACATATTGAATTAAATATAAAATACGCAATTGGTTATTTTGCTATATTTATTAAAATCGGCGTATTTTTATGATTTACCTACATTTTAAGAAAAATTACCATCACTAGTTCTGTAAATATTTTTCATTTCTAATGTTGCCTATTATTATTTTAACAGGCATCATTTCCACGCCTCTTATTTCATTCCAATTCTGACAGCGCCCATTTAATTTACTGAGCGCAAGTTATGATCAAACATCAAGTCGAAGAAAAAGTTTACTTAAAACGTATTGAATCTTTTATTGAACGTTTAAAAAACCAACGTATTAAAGACAGTTTAGTAATCCCTACATTAATGGCCCATTGCAAAGATGCGGTTCCATTTGGATCTCATCTAGAGCTCGAATATACCCCTGTCAATGAAGGGCAAGTTTGGGGTGAAGCTTGGGACAGTGCTTGGTTCTTATTGCAATTCGAAGTTCCACAACATTGGGATGGTGATATCGCCCTTGAACTAGACATCAATGCAGAAGGTCTGCTTTTTGATGACAAAGGCAACGCCTTACAAGGTATTTCTAACAATAGTGTGTATGTGGTTGATGGCCGACGCGAAATTGCCAGACTCCCCAATGCCAAAGCTGGAGACTCAGTAAAACTTTGGCTAGAAGGCGGTGCTTATAGTTTATGCGGCATCGACTTAAACCCAGATCCTGAAGATAAGATGCCACGTCGATATGGCTCTTATCGTGGTGAAATTAAAAAGCTACGTGCCATTAATTGGGATCAAGAGGTCTGGTCTTTGTATCTTGATATGGAAGTCGCTTTGGATCTTGCCAATAGTCTTGATAGTAATTCGGTAAGACGAAGCCGATTGATTTTGGCACTCAATGATGCCATCAACTTGTATGCCGAGAACCCGAAAAATACCGCTGCTGCACGCGAACTTCTTGGCAAAACATTCGACCAACCAGCCAATGCTTCCGATATGACAGCCTACGCCGTTGGCCATGCTCATCTTGATACAGCTTGGCTGTGGCCGGTTAAAGAAACTGTGAGAAAATCTGCGCGCTCATTTTCAACCCAACTCGCTCTGATGGATCGTTACCCAGACTACGTGTTTGGTGCGTCTCAACCTCAACATTACGAATTTATCAAAGAGTATTACCCAGACCTATTTTCCAAAATCAAACAGCAAGTTAAAGAAGGCCGTTGGGAATGCCAAGGCGGTATGTGGATCGAAGCGGACTGTAACTTGATCTCTGGTGAGTCCATGGTGCGCCAATTCTTATACGGCAAGCACTACTACCTCGACGAGTTTGACGTCGATGTGAATCACTTATGGTTGCCTGATGTATTCGGTTACTCGGCGGCTCTGCCACAGATCATGACAAAATCTGGCTGTGACTACTTCATCACCCAAAAGATTTCGTGGAACCAATTTAATGAATTCCCATACAACAGCTTCATTTGGCAAGGTATCGATGGCTCTTCCGTACTTAGTCACTTCCCGCCAGAGAATGACTACAACTGTAGCCTGAAGCCTTCCAGCTTAAATGCCGGACAAGCACGCTTTAAAGAAAAAGCGGTCGCGGAGAGTTACCTGTCGCTTTACGGTATTGGTAATGGTGGCGGTGGACCAACAGAGGAGCAAATTGAACGTGGTCTAAGACAAAAAAATCTTGAGGGTGCGCCTAAAGTGAAACTGACCACCGCTGAGAATTACTTGCAAAGTTTGGAAGCTCAAAGAGACCGACTACCCCATTGGCAAGGTGAACTTTACCTAGAGATGCACCGTGGTACGTATACGTCCCAAGCAAAGGTCAAACTGCGCAACCGTCAGCTCGAAAATAAATTGAGATCGTTGGAAATTTTAGCGAGCCAACTTCCTATTGCATCTTACCCACAGCAAGAACTGGATGCTTTATGGAAAGTGGTCATGCTCAACCAGTTCCACGACATCATTCCAGGTTCGAGCATCAACGAAGTGTACAAGGTCACGCACAAACAACTTGATGATGCATGGGACAAAGTGAACGGCTTGATACAAGATATGGGTAAATTGTTGCTCACTCAAAACCATCAAGGAATCAGCTTATACAACAGCTTAACTTGCGAATTTTTAGGTTGGGTCGAATTGGATGGTAAATATCAGAACTCACTGTTTGTTGATCATTTGGGACAAGAATATTCGGTCATTGTTCAAGGAACCAAAACAGGGATCTGGTTATCCATGCCAGCCCTAAGTTGGTTGACCTTGGAACTCAAAGGCAAGGATCAATCAAAGCAGCGAGAGACAAATCAAGCGCCACTGCTGTTAGAAAATGCGGTGATTCGCTACCAGTTTGATCAGCAAGGACAACTGATAAGTGCGTGGGACAAAGAAGCCTGCCGCGAACTAATATCGACTCCTGCTAACGCCCTTAATTTATTCCTAGACAGACCAAACAGTTGGGATGCATGGGATGTGGATCAGTTTTATCAAGATCAATGGATGGCACAGGCAGACTGTATTTCCGTTAAACGGGTTGAAACTCAAACGGGATCACCAAGCCTTGAACTGAAATATCAGGTGTCCAACTCAAGTATTAAGCAGATTGTTTCACTGTCACCATTCAGTAAGCGTTTGGACTTCCACACTCAAGTAGCATGGCAAGAGAAGCACCGGATGTTGAGAGTGACATTCCCGTTAGAACTTGCGGGGGCCAAAGCCAATTTCGATATCCAATTTGGTTATACGCAACGAGCAAACCACAGTAATACCTCATGGGAAAGCGCGCAATTTGAAGTGTGTGCGCATAAGTTTGCAGACTTGTCTGAGGCCAATTATGGTGTTGCTGTTCTCAACGATTGTAAGTATGGCTACAAAGTCGATGGCAATGTCATTGAATTAAATTTGCTTCGCTCACCTAATTATCCGGATCCAGATTGTGATATCGGCGATCACGAATTTACCTATAGTTTATTGCCACACTGCGACGCTTTGCATCAATCCGATGTTCAGCAGCAGGCATGGAGCTTAAACGTACAGCCTGAGATCTTCGAGGGTTTGTGCCAAGTGAAGTCGGACTTTACGGTAGAAATAGACAGCGACTGTGCGCAGATTAGTGCGATAAAAAAAGCGCATAAGACTAATCAGCGTATTGTTCGAGTAGTGGAAGAAAAAGGCACAATGTCTTCGGTTGCTCTCAACTTCAATCAGGTGGTGGATATCGATGAATGTAACTTGATTGAAACGGAAACCATCGCTGGAAGTGAACGCAAAACGGTGACGTCAACCTCGTTTACTTTAAAACCATTTGAAATTCGTACCTTCAGAGTGACAACTCTTGATTCGTAATTTCGACCATTACCACGCCAAACTCATTGTTTAGCTTAATAAAAAACCGAAGCATTGGCTTCGGTTTTTTTATTGAGACAACTTCAATCTAGGGTTTTAGCGCGCGCTCACCGCGGACAATGCCAACCACCCCACTTCGAGCGACTTCTATGACTTCCGTAGATTCTGACACTGCGGCAATAAAGGCATCCAGTTTTTCACTGTTACCCGCCAACTGAACGGTATACTGACTTGCTGTAACATCAACGATTTGACCGCGAAAGATATCCGCTGTGCGCTTTACTTCTGCTCGTGCTGTGCCACTTGCGCGTAATTTCACCATCATCAATTCGCGTTCGATGTGTTCAAACTCTGTCACTTCTTGAACTTTCAGTACGTCGATTAACTTATGAAGTTGTTTTTGGATTTGCTCAAGTTGCATCTCATCTGTTTTGGTCGTGATATTAAGACGTGAGAGCGTCGCATCGTCAGTGGGTGATACCGTCAACGATTCGATGTTATAGCCTCGTTGGGAAAACAGGCCAACGACTCGAGAAAGCGCACCAGATTGGTTTTCCATTAACACAGAAAGAATTCTTCTCATATTAAGTACGCTCCGTTTTGCTTAGCCACATTTTATCCATACCCTCGCCTTTAATCTGCATTGGGTAAACATGCTCAGTTTCATCAACGTTGATATCAACAAATACCAGTCGATCTTTCATATCGAGCGCTTTTTGCAAGCCGGATTCCAGCTCATCTGGCGTTGAAATACGAATGCCAACGTGCCCATAAGCTTCTGCAATCGCTGCGAAATCGGGTACCGAACTCATGTAAGAATTAGAGTGTCGGCCTTCGTAAATGATGTCTTGCCATTGCTTTACCATACCAAGGAATCGGTTGTTCAAGTTAATGATCTTAACCGGAATACCATATTGCAATGCCGTTGATAGCTCTTGAATATTCATTTGAATACTGCCATCACCGGTAACAACCACAACCTCTTCATCAGGGAAGGCAAATTTCACTCCCAAACCCGCAGGGAAACCAAAGCCCATCGTGCCTAGACCACCAGAGTTGATCCAACGACGCGGCTTGTTAAATGGGTAGTACAAGGCGGCAAACATTTGGTGTTGCCCCACATCTGACGCAACAAAAGCATCCCCATTGGTCACTTTGTGCAGGGTTTCAATCACCTGTTGCGGCTTGATACGCTCAGGCGATTTTTCGTATGCCAAGCAATCCCGCTTTTTCCAACCTTCAATATCTTGCCACCAGCTTGCTAAAGCTTCTTTGTCGTTCTTTAGTTGCTGCTCTTCTAGCAGCTTTAACATGGTATCCAACACCTTTTCGGCAGAACCCACGATCGGCAAATCCACTTTCACGTTTTTCGAGATCGATGAAGGATCGATATCAATATGCATGACCTTGGCATTTGGACAGTATTTTTCCAAGTTATTGGTGGTTCGATCGTCAAATCGGACCCCGACACCAAATATCAAATCGGCATTGTGCATGGCCATATTGGCTTCATACTGACCGTGCATGCCAAGCATACCCAAGGCATTTTTATGAGTACCAGGGAAGGCCCCCAGCCCCATCAGTGTACTGACAACCGGTAAATCTAATTGCTCCGCAAGAGATGTGATGCGCTCGTAGGCTTCAGAAATAATCGCACCGCCACCGATATAAAGTACTGGCTTTTTCGCTTCAACTAACGCTTTTAGCGCTTTCTTAATCTGGCCTTTGTGTCCAGATGTTGTTGGCTTATAAGAGCGCATACTAATGGTTTCAGGATACTCGTAGGGCAGTTTGTTCAAAGGATTCATAACATCCTTCGGCAAATCAATCAGTACAGGTCCTGGGCGACCCGTGGTCGAGATATAAAACGCTTTCTTCATCACTTCAGGAATGTCTTCGGCGCGCTTTACTAAGAAACTGTGTTTTACGATAGGTCTTGAAACCCCAACAATGTCACACTCTTGGAACGCATCGTTACCAATCAAACTGTTGGGAACATTGCCAGAGATAACGATCATTGGAATGGAATCCATATACGCGGTAGCAATACCGGTAACCGTATTGGTTGCGCCAGGACCAGAACATACTAGTACAACCCCAGGCTTACCCGTGGCGCGTGCATATCCATCCGCCATATGCGTTGCGGCCTGCTCGTGTCGTACTAATACGTGTTTGATTTTGTCGCTTTCTTGGTGAAGGGCATCATAGATATCCAATACTGAACCACCAGGATATCCGAAGATTTGTTGTACGCCTTCGGCGATCAGAGAATGGACGACCATCTCCGCGCCAGATAACATTGCTGCCATATTGTTCTCCTTACTCGACTCGCAATAAGGTCAATTGCGATTCAAGCAGTACATAGTCTAGGTCTTATTTGTAGCCCAATTCGAAATGTATTCCCTTTCGGCTATGTTTGAGCAAGGTCATAACTTTGCTCAATCGAGATACAATGTAACCTGTAATATGCAGTTGGTCTAATGAACCGAAGTCTGAGTTTTATCAATAAGGCTATACAAGCCCAAAAACGCAATATTGTTCTCCATATTGGCGTAAGTTGTTGGTGATTTATCCAAAGCAACCCCAAAAAAAGAGAATAAAAAAAGCACCTCATTGAGATGCTTTTTCTTCACAGCGTTGGCACAGATTATTTCTTCACGCTCTCTTTATACATATCTTCGATTTCATCTTGGTAGCGTTCGTTGATGACTTTACGACGCAACTTCAACGTTGGCGTTAGCTCGCCTTCTTCCATGGAAAATGCTTTTGGTAGAAGCTTGAAACGCTTCACTTGCTCAAACTTTGCCAACTCGTCTTGCAATTGGTTTACACGCGACTCCAACATCTCAACCACCTGATGGTGTTTGATCAGTTCAATTCTGTCTTGGTATTTGATATTGAGCTCTTTGGCGTACTCTTCCAAACTATCGAAACAAGGAACAATCAAAGCAGATACAAATTTGCGCGTATCAGCAATGACTGCAATTTGCTCGATGAAGTGATCTTTACCAATTGCCCCTTCGATCATTTGCGGCGCGATGTACTTACCACCGGACGTTTTCATCAATTCCTTGATACGGTCTGTGATAAACACATTACCAGCTTCGTCAATTTTACCCGCGTCACCGGTTTTCAAGAAACCTTCTTCATCAAAGGTCGCCGCGGTTTCTTCTGGTAGTTTGTAATAACCGCGCATCACCATAGGTCCACGCACTAAGATCTCGTTATTGTCACCGATTTTAACTTCAGCTCCCGGCATAGTGGTACCGATAGAATCTGGGTCAAACGCCGGATCTGCCCAACACGAAACCGTCGCTGTGGTTTCCGTCATGCCATACCCCAGCTTGACGTTGATGCCAATCGCATGGAAAAAACGACCAATAGTTTCATCAAGTTTGGCACCACCACAAGGCATAAAGTTAATGTTACCGCCCAATAAAGCACGCAATTTACTTAGAACCAGCTTATTCGCGAGTTTGTGGCTGCGTTGTAAAAGCCAAGAGGGTTCTGTTTGCTTTTGTTTGTGGTCGGCAATTTTTGCCCCCATGTTTACAGCCCAAGTAAAGATAGCCTTACGATGGATTGGCGCACGAGACACTTTTTCATGAATCGCTGAAAATACCTTTTCGTAGAAACGAGGCACCGCACACATTACCGTCGGTTTCACTTCTGCCAACGCTTCTCTCACTAACAGAGTATCGGCGAGATAGACATTGGTGGCGCCTTTGTAAAGCACATAAGCGGTCCAGG
This sequence comes from Vibrio sp. ABH4_348, assembly GCF_056159765.1. Taxonomy (NCBI): domain Bacteria; kingdom Pseudomonadati; phylum Pseudomonadota; class Gammaproteobacteria; order Vibrionales; family Vibrionaceae; genus Vibrio; species Vibrio sp. ABH4_348. The sequence goes on from NZ_JBSWVW010000001.1 coordinate 2,462,110, forward strand.
CACGTTCAAATACATGTGAGAGTGGTAGGAAACTCAAAGACACATCATTTTCTGATAAATCCAATCGTCTATCGTGACCATCCAACTGCGCAGCGATGTTGGCGTAATCTAGCATTACCCCTTTCGGTTGGCCTGTTGTACCTGAGGTATAAATCAAGGTGAACAAATCATCTAAACGAAGTGAGTTTAATCGCTCGTCCAATTCCGCTTTACTTGCTTCTGTACCCGCATTGGCAAAATCATTCCAAGAGATAACTGCTGGGTGAGGAATGAATTCTAGCGAATCGTCCATCACCACGATTTTTTCCAACTTCGGGCATTTATCTAGAATTACCAATGCCGCGTTGAGTTGTGCTTCTTCACCAACAAAAAGCACCTTCACATCAGCGTTATCTAAAATAAATGCAGATTGTGCCGCCGTATTGGTTGGGTAAATCGGCACTCCGACAGCGCGAGATTGCATGATCGCCAGATCGGCGATAGTCCAGCGCGGCGTGTTGTTTGAATAAATCGCGACTTTGTCTTGGACTCCAATTCCATGAGCAATAAGAGCCTTGGATATTGCATCAGCCTGTTGCCCAAATTCTTGCCAACTGATCGCTTGCCATTCCTGACCAACTTTGTGCTTTAATGCCGCTTTTTGTTTGCCTTGCGCGATACGTTTGCGCACGCAAGACACAATATGAAATTGAGTATCTGTCATAACATAGTCACTAGTTTGGCTTACACATGTAAGCTATTTATTCGACCAAGTTTACTGCGTACTCTGTAGATAGCAACTTTCTGCGCCCTTATCGGCTAACCAATTAGTAAGAATTCATTTACAAAAATGCCGGCAACAAGGCCGGCATTGAAATACTGAGCAACTTAACTAGATCTAGAGCGATTCTTTGCTTACCACAGATCGACATACATCATCGACAAGTTCTCTAAACCAACGGTGACCGTTGTCCTTTTCACATGAATCGTGCCAAGATAAGTAACCACTTACTTTCTTATCTTTCAACGGCAGTTCAATAATCTGTAACTCAGCAGCCGTAGCATTGTGCATAGCAACCCAACGAGGAACAATTGAAAGCAACTCAGATTGGCTGACCACGTAAAGTAAATTACTCAAACTCGAGCCTTGATAATTTACCTGCGCCGACAGTTGACTGTAAGCAACCTGTGATACCGTATGCAAGCCATCAATAGGGGCTAGCTTAGCGTGTTTCTCATCACTGAGTTGCTCTAGTGAAATGTCTTGTTGGACTCTCGGGTGCGACTTGGCTGCAACGACAACCAATTCATCAGAAAACAGCTCAACACTTTTATAGTTAGGTGCTTCGAATTTGGTGTAATCAACGACACAATCCAAATCCTGAAAACACAGTTTTTTCGCCGTTTCTTCATCAATATTCGCTTCAGCTTGAATATTGATGTTTGTTGCACATTCTCCACCAGCAGCAAGCAAAGATGGCAGGAAGCGCATATCATTTTGGTTACCAAAGGCCACTTTAAACATGCGAGATGAGGTCGCAGGGTTAAATGTCGCAGTTGGCAGTTCATTTCTTATCAATTGCAGAGCTTGGCGAATAGTGCCATACATTTGTCTTGCTCTCGGAGTGGGTTGAATTCCACGACCTTGGCGCACAAAGAGCTCATCAGCAAACATCACTTTAAGTCTGGAAACGGCATTACTGACCGCAGGCTGAGACATATTCAAGTGCTGAGCGGCACGGGTAATATTTTGCTCACGCATTACTGCATCAAATACAGTAAGTAAGTTTAAGTCTACGCCTCTTAAAACACGTTCCATTCTATAGTCTGGAATCGGATTGCTTTCATTTTTATTCATTTTCACTGCCTTCAGAATTCGTCAACATCGCTTGATGCTTTCCTACACACTGACATTGATTTGATCGGTGAATCCGTTCGGGCAGACTATCAACCAAAAAGATGAGTCGCTTCAACCTAATCGATAAATAATAAGTTTTTTTAGACCAACCAATATTAAAACCAATAATAACAATAAGTTAAAATACTTCTAAAAACTTCTAAACCACCAATTCCAGCTCAAAAACGTTGTTTACTGGCATGACCAGTAGCATATATATATCAATGATTTCTCATTCACACTCAGAAGATCACATTCACGCAATCGATAACATAAACTAAGCGGCTAGCGTGGGGCCGAATATAGAATCCGCGAATGTGTCGCTAAATTTTGAGCAAAGTTAGTAGTGTTCAACTCACACTGGCGTAGCTTGGAAAACTCACCTTATCCCACAAATTTGAGTGCATCACCTCTTGGTTGTGCCAGTTCCCTTCTGACACCCAATCCGCTAACGTTGACGCCACATCTGGATACTCAACCTTCTCTGCTTGCTGTTCATTTAGCCAATGACGCACTGCTCCGGTATCGAGCTGCTCCATCGAATAAGCAAGTCCCAAAAATTCCAAGGTAGCCACGTTACTCAACTGCTCAAATTGTCCTGCCAATGGTTTTAACAACAATTTTTTACCCAGTGACAATGCTTCAGATGGCAGTTCAAATCCACCATTAGCGATCACCCCACTACATGAATGTAAACACTCTTGGAATTCACTGTGACTCAAAGGTCGAAATTCGAGATTTTCCAGTTCTCTAGTTTCCATAGCATCCGGATGGAAACAGACAAACTTATGTCGATTAAAACGAATCAACAAATCCGTGATGTCTTCCATACTTTCAAATGGCAAATAAACCAAAACGAAAGGTTGCAGATCTGTTTCGTGCTGCAAGGTATGCACAATGGGTGGCAATATCGGTTGTTCAAAGTGATACCAATGCAATCCGATGTGAACATCGGCCGGTGCAAAATACTTCACAATGCTTTTATCCAGCCAGCTTGCACCATGGAGTGGCACGGCATACCGAAATGCGTTTTGATGGCTGATACTGATACAGGTCTTACCCTGTTTTTTTGCAGCCCAAGCGGACACAGGTTCAAAATCGTTTATCACCAGGTCGTAATCTGATAGATCCAGCGCTCGAACCTCTTTAGCAAACTGCCACAGATTGTTGTTACGCAAAGTCTGCTTAAAGTCCACCTGTCCTTGATGAGTACTAAACGTCAAACCACGGCGTGTTTGATAATTGCCAAAATCATCCATCGAAAAATATTTGTCTTGGCAACGCCCCGAAAAAAGATAATCAACATCCATTTGACGTTGCTTAAATGCCGCGCACATGGCTCGCGCTCTGGCAATGTGACCATTACCTGTAGCTTGTACTCCATAGAGTATTTTCATCTTATTAACTCAACTTAGATACAATTGAAATTGCATAGAGACTGCATGACATTCCTAGCAATGCACCGATCAGAACATCACTAAGAAAATGAACGCCTAACTGAACACGGGAAGCACCGATTGCACTAGCCCATAGATAAGCGGGTAACGCGAGAGGTGGAAAAAACTCGACGATGAGTGTGGCCATCAAAAAAGCAGCCGCAGTATGGCCTGACGGCAAGCTGTATTGATCGGAGGGGGTGATATAACAAGGCAGTAAGCTTGATAACGCTTGTGGACGACGGCGTTTAAAGTAGTTTTTTCCTAGCCAATAAATGGGTAGCTCGATTAAAAACGCCAATAACCCAGCCAACACAAACCAATAGCCAGTTTGACCCGTAAACAGCCAGGCTAATATCGCAATGATGACATAAAGGTGTCCATCACCAGTATGGGATACCGCTTTACTCGCTTTGGCGAGGGAAGGGGTAAATCGGTGACTCAAACACCAATATGAAAAACGAAAATCCAATTTGGCGATTGCACTAAGCTGCATGCGATAGGCCTCTTATCTCTCACAACTAAAAAGATAGGAGGCCTAGATGACAGTTCAGTGAAGTCTCATTGGTAGTTTGATGACACTTAACTAGATGGGAGCTTGTTGGCTAGGTTGATGTTTCTTCACTAATCCAAAGTCAGCCAAGATCGAGTAGGCCGCTGGGATCATAAACAGGATAAGCAATGTTGATGCAAAGATGCCAAATACAATCGAGATGACCAATGGCTGAATTACTTGCGCTTGCAAGCTGGTTTCGAGCATTAGAGGCAGCAAGCCAGCAGCCGTAGTTAATGAAGTGATAAACACCGCTCGAAAACGCTCGCGACTGGCCTTGACCACGGCATCGTGAATACTATCCCCTTCTTCAAAATGCTGACGAATGTACTGTACAAGAAGAATTGAGTCGTTCACCACAATACCAGACAGCGACACAAACCCCATCATACTAGGCATACTCAATGAGTGCCCCAATAGAAGGTGCCCCCAAACTACACCGATAAAAGCCAATGGAATGGCGATCATCACAGCAACGGGCTCCAAGTAACTCCGAAACTGATAACTTAGAATGGCAAACACACCAAACAAACCCAACAAGAAACCTTTAGCTATTGATTGCGCAGTTTTAGCTGTGTCTTTGGATTCGCCTTCAAAATCAAAACGCAGACCCGGATAACGAAGTAACAAGTCAGGTGCCAGATCTTGCTTGAATGCACTGAGTACATTGGCAGACGTCACTACGTTGTTATCCACATCCGCATACACGCTCACGGTTCGAACACCATCGATTCGATTAATGCGTACATAACTACGCTGAAATGATAGGGATGCGATACTTGCCAGAGGTATTTGCTGTCCATTAGGGGTGATGATTGGAAAGTTTGCCAATTGGCTAATATCGCCAGCTTGAGATTTATCTAGTCGAACTTCAATCTCAATACTCTCTGTCCCCAACTGGATCTCATCAGCAGTTTGACCAAAATAAGCAGCGCGCAGCTGCCCCGCTATCATTTGTCCATTAACACCGAAGCGTTCTGCACCGGGCAGTAGTTTTACCAGTATCTCTTCTTTACCCATTCGCATGTCATCCAGAATGCCATGCACGCCCTGAACACCTGACAAGAACTGCTGCATTTCAACCGAGACGGCTTTCAACTGCTGTAAATCGTCATGTTTGGCACGAATTTCAATCGCGCGTCCACCGGGTCCAAGGATTGGTTGCTTGTAAACCAAGGATATTGGTTCGACTAACTCACCCACATCTTGGCGCCAAGCATCAATGAACTCATCGATGAGGGTATTTCTCACCTCTGCACTCAGTAAATCTAATCTGACCGTTGCGATATGTGGGCCTGATTCGTTTGCGTCCGCATTAGCGTTGTATTGACGAGTGATGTGTTCCACTAAGACTCGTCCACCTTCTACGTCTTCACTCCATTGGGCATTCAACTTCTCTGCAGAGGCAACAATCTTATCGACCACCAGCTCAGTTTGCTGTAATGAAGAACCGGGAGGAAGAATGATTCTGGCTTCGGCAATGTCGCCATCCAGATCAGGAAACGGTTGAAACTTGAGAATGCCACCAGCCAACATAGAAACTGAAACAAGCAAAAGCGCGATCACCGAGCCAACAAAGGCATAACGATATTCCACGACTCGCTCTACCCCAGTCATCAGGTAAGTATTGCGAAAGTGCTCAAAACCAGACAGGAATTTTCGTTTTATCAACCACGGTTGTTTTTCGCTTTTGGTGTTGTGAAGAGAATGGGCTAAGTGATTTGGCAGTATCCAGAATGCTTCAATTAAACTGATGCTCAAAACTATGATAAGCACTTGCGGAATCGCTCTTAGTACTGCGCCCATCTCTCCTTGTAAGAACAGTAACCCGGAGAAGATACAGACCGTAGTCAAAAATGAAGAAAACACACCGGGAAGCACTTTTTTGACGCCATTGACTACAGCATCATCCACCTCTTGCCCCTTCTCGAGATGCGATGCTACGGATTCAGCAATCACAATAGCATCATCCATCATGATACCGATGGCCATCAGCAAACCAACCAAAGACATGATATTGATAGAGAAGCCAAATTGAGCCATCAAAAACATGCCGCCTAAAAAGGCAACTGGCAGTCCGGCGGCGACCCAAAACGAGTAGCGCAAGCTGAAGAACAACCACATAGTGGCAAAAACCAAAATGATGCCTTGCCAGCCGTTACTGACCATCATGGTCAAGCGGTCCCAAAGTAGCGATGAAATATCGTTGGTAAGCTCTAGCGTGATCCCTTCTGGCAAAGTTTGCTGTTTAGCGTCAACAAACGCCTGTACTTTATCTTTAACGCGTAATGCGTCGTCTTCTTTATTTTTACTGATTTTAAGAAGCGCCGAAGGCTTACCGTCAAACAGCACTTTTTGCTCATCTAACTCGAATCGGTCAGTCAGTGTTGCAATATCGCCAAGGCGTATTAACGCACCTGTGCTATTTGCCCCAACCACAATACGACTGAGTTCATCAGGGGTTGCCTTACGTTCATCAAAGCGAATCAAAAATTGTTTTTCGCTGGTATCGATAGAACCACTTGGCAGCTGTACATTTTGTCGTTTAATTTGCTCTGCGATTTCTAAAACGCTAAGGCCAAGCTGACGAATCGCATGAAGATCCAGTTCAATTCGATACACGTGATCCGAGAAACCGCTTACGGTCACTAGTGATACGCCATAGTCCAATTTCAACTCACGTTTTAATGACTCAGCATAGGCTTTTAGTTCCGGCCACGACGTTTCCGCTGTGATCGCCAGATCCACCACGGGCTCACTCCAGTTCAGTTCCTGAACCACGGGATCTTCCGCTTGATCTGGAAAATCATTGATCGCTTCAATCTGAGTTTTGACATCGACTAACGCCCTGCCCATGTCAACTTCTTCATCCATTTTGAGCGTCAACCGAGCTGCGTTTTCAACCGCTTCACAGCGAGTTTCAACAACGTTAGCGACACCATCCACCGCATCTTCCATGCGAATACAAAGACTTTGCTCCACTTCCTCTGGTGAAGCGCCGGGATACACAACCGTTGCCATTAAAAATGGGGCGCTGTATTCGGGGAAGGTTTCGCGTTTTATATTGGGTAAAGACGTCAATCCAATGGCCAATAACGCCAACATCAACAAATTGGCAGCCGTTGGGTGACGAGTAAAGAAGGCAATCACGGCTGCACCTCCTGCTTGGTAGCAACGGACTCTTGCGTTCTTAGAGGCATACCATCAATGGCGGGCAATACATCGTTAGTTACCAACTTCGCTTTATTGATAAACGTACCGCTGATCACCGCCAACTCATTTTGCCTAAACAGCACATCCACTGGACGAATACTGAGTTGTTCATTTTCATCAAATAAATAGATGTTCTGACCATGCAGTGCTCCCTCAGGAATCACATAATGATCTTGCAAAAGTCCCTCAATCTGAGCACTGACAAACATGCCGTTGACTAAAGGCGGTTGTTTTTGCGGGTCAATGATTTGGTAGTCTTGCTCAACTTCGAGTATCACGCCTGCCGTTGCTTGGTTGATGTCGATGCTTTCACTTATCCTGGTAATTTTGGCCGGCCAAGAAGCGTTAACCGAGCCACTAGTCAACTGGATCGTCGCGGGGAACTGTGCGAGTTTCTCAGTTGGTAATGTGGCTCGGCTAAAAGCCCAGTCTGAGTCCGTAGACAATACGGTTTGAAGATCGTGTATCGATAACTGTGCTTCCACTTCCATCACATCAGTTTCATGGGCAACCACCATAGTCTGTTGGGCACCGATCACTTGATCTAACTCCACCATCACTTGTGAAATGCGCATCGTTTTGGGAAGGACGATCTTCGTTTTATCCAGTGCACGTTTTGCTTCGGACAATTTAGCTTCACTGATCTTCAAACGCGCATTCGCCAGCTCTTTTTCTTCTGGTATTAATGCCAATTTATTTTGGAGATCTTGTACCAGCTTTTTCTGAATCAAAGTCGATTTTTGCTGCTGATCGACATCAGACTGCGACGTTAATCCTCTGGACTTCAAGTTTTGTTTACGATCCAGCTCTTTCTCAGCCAACTCCAAACTGCTGATTTCAATATCTAACGTTGAATTTAAATTCACTTGTTCTTGATTGAGTTTTGCCAGTGCGGTGAGTTGAAGATTTACATCTGCTTGAGCTTGGGCAAGTTTCAGTTGGTAATCTAGGGGATCAATTCGGATGATCTCGGTACCCGCTGACAGCAGCTGTCCTTTCTCTAAGTCGGGATGGCGAAAAACCACTTTGCCACTTACTTCAGCGATAGAACGCCATTCAAATTTTGGTTTTACATTACCAAAACCAGTCACAACAGGAGCAATAGGTTGCTTGGTAAGTTCAATGACGTGAACCAAAGTGGCGTGGCTAACACCGGGTTTAGCAGGCAGTTCGGGCCGACTTTTTATTGCAACAATTAACACCGCAACACCAATAAACAACGCGGGGAAAAACAACCATTTTTTGTAATTACGCATCCTAACCACCTTATCAATCAGGATTAGATTCTTGGGTATTCAGAAAGCCATGAGTCAACACTTGTAAATTGTGCTCTAGCAATCGGTCTAGGAATTCTTCGCTCAACTCCACCCCGTGTATCGAGAGTGTGGAAGCGGGAACAATGAAAGGAAACATCATTAGGCTTAGAAAGGTGATCCGGCATAACTTAGGATCCATATCGTTTTGCAAAACACCTTTTGCTTGCAGACTATCGAAAATCATTTCCTGCATAGGCTGGGTAATGTCCATGATGACTTTTTCAACCAACTGACGTGGTGGCTCAGTGGGAGGCATATTCATCACTTGAAATAGCAGGCGCGGGAATTTGGGCATTTTTCCCATTACCTTGTAGTAAGTTTTCATTAAGTCGATTAGAGAAATGGCAGAACCGTTAGTTTGGAGTTGAAACAAACGCTCCTGCATCGGAACCAATGTTTCGCGCAGCATGGCCTCGAACAGACCATCTTTACTGCCAAAGTAATAGCGAATGAGTGAACTGTTAACTCCTGCCTTTTGCGCAATAAGGCGAGTTGACACCTTCTCGTAAGCCATACACGTAAACAGCTCACGAGAGTGAAAAATGAGTTTAGAGCGCGCCTCAGTTTTACTGCTCGGTCTACCTACTTTTCTGGTCTCAGTTTTCATTCGTTGATTACCTTGCTATTTCAATATTCACCACTTGATGAATTATAGGTCGCTGATTTTGCGAACAACAGAACATTAATTCATCACTATTTACCCAAGTGATGAATTAAATACTGCATCGTAGTCTTGGCTGTAAAAATGAAATCATTGAATAAAAAATCAGCTTTTTGCTTGACGCAAGTAGTTCAGTGAGATATTAATTGGTCAACACAACAGTTTAAGATGATTTTGATGACCTCTCGTAACCTTCTCCTCGGCCTCCTCCTTATCGTGAATAAATCGCGCGGGTAGCCAGTGGAAGAAAAATAGTCATCAGACATTCCAAAAAAAAGCCCGCACACGATGCGGGCTTTTTTATACCTATAAACCGGAAGTAAACGTTTAACACAGCAGAAAAGGAATCCACATGAGCGACCAAGTCATTATTTTCGACACCACATTACGTGATGGCGAACAAGCGCTACCAGCGAGTTTGACGGTAAAAGAAAAACTGCAAATTGCTTACGCGCTTGAACGACTGGGCGTTGACGTAATTGAAGCTGGCTTCCCGGTTTCTTCACCCGGTGACTTTGAGTCTGTTCAAACCATCGCAAAGCACATCAAAAACAGCCGAGTTTGTGCATTATCTCGTGCCGTCGATAAAGATATCGATGCCGCTGGTGAAGCTTTGAAGGTCGCGGAAGCATTCCGTATTCATACTTTTATTTCGACTTCCACCATTCACGTACAAGACAAACTGCGCCGTAGCTACGATGATGTCGTCGACATGGCAGTAAGTGCCGTGAAACGCGCTCGCCGTTACACAGACGATGTCGAGTTTTCCTGTGAAGATGCAGGCCGTACACCAATCGATAACCTATGCCGTATGGTTGAAGCAGCGATTGATGCTGGCGCTACCACCGTCAATATCCCAGATACTGTGGGTTACACTATTCCAAGTGAATTTGGCGGCATTATTTCAACCCTATTTAATCGTGTTCCAAACATCGACAAAGCGGTTATCTCAGTACATTGTCACGATGACTTGGGAATGTCAGTTGCCAACTCTATTGCAGCTGTCCAAGCTGGTGCCCGCCAAATCGAAGGTACCATCAATGGTATTGGTGAACGTGCAGGCAACTGCTCGCTAGAAGAAATCGCGATGATTCTAAAAACTCGTCAAGAATTCTTGGGCGTAACTAACAACATCAATCACAAAGAAATTAGCCGCACCAGTAAATTGGTAAGCCAGCTATGTAATATGCCAATTCAAAGCAACAAGGCCATTGTCGGTGCTAACGCATTTAGTCACTCTTCAGGTATTCACCAAGATGGCATGTTGAAGAACAAAAACACCTACGAAATCATTACTCCGGAATCGATTGGTTTAACCAACCAAGCACTAAACCTAACCAGTCGTAGTGGCCGTGCAGCGGTTAAGAGCCACATGGATGCCATGGGTTATAAAGATGAAGAATACAATTTGGACGTCTTGTACCAAGATTTCTTGAAGCTGGCTGATAAAAAAGGTCAGGTGTTCGACTACGACCTTGAAGCATTAATGCATTTCTCTAACTTGCGTGAAGAAGACGACTTCTATAAGTTGAACTACATCAGCGTACAATCTGGTAGTGTCATGGCGACAACCAGTATCAAGCTTGCCTGTGGCGGAGAAGAGAAAAGCGAAGCCGCAGTCGGCAATGGCCCAGTAGACGCACTATATCAGTGTATCTACCGTGTTACTGGTTACGACATTGTACTGGATAAGTTTGACCTAACCGCTAAAGGTGAAGGTGAAGATGGTCTAGGACAAGCGGACATTATTGCTAATTACAAAGGCCGTAAGTACCACGGTACTGGCGTTTCAACCGACATCGTTGAAGCATCGGGACAAGCACTGTTGCACGTTATCAACAGCATCCATCGCGCTAATCAAGTAGAAGAAATTAAGCGACAAAAGATTGCCGCAGTATAAACAACACATCAGAGCACCCTTAGTGCTCTGATGAATATAATAGATTCAAACACAACATAATTATTCGTTTAAAGGATTAACATGAGTAACCCAAGTTACAAAATTGCTGTTCTACCGGGAGACGGTATCGGCCCAGAGGTTATGGAACAAGCACAAAAAGTGCTAAATGCTGTAGAGAAAAAACACGGTATCGCATTTCAACGCTCTGAACATGATGTAGGTGGTATCGCGATCGACAATCATGGAACCCCTCTTCCAGAGAGCACAATCAAAGCCTGTGAAGAAGCAGATGCGGTGCTATTTGGCTCTGTTGGTGGTCCTAAATGGGAACACTTACCGCCAAACGATCAACCTGAACGCGGTGCACTACTGCCACTTCGCAAACATTTTCAGCTGTTTTGTAACCTTCGACCAGCTCAGATTCACAAAGGATTAGAGGCTTTTTCTCCGCTACGAGCAGACATTTCAGAGCGTGGCTTTGACATCGTTGTAGTTCGCGAGCTAACTGGCGGTATCTACTTTGGTCAACCTAAAGGTCGAGAAGGTGAAGGCGCAAACGAAAAAGCTTTTGATACAGAGGTCTACCACCGTTTCGAAATTGAGCGTATCGCTAAGATTGCTTTTGAGTCAGCTCGCCTACGCGATAAAAAAGTCTGCTCAATCGACAAAGCAAATGTTCTACAAAGCTCCATTTTATGGCGTGAAGTGGTAGAAGAAGTAGCTAAAGACTATCCGGATGTTGAGCTGTCACATATGTATATCGACAATGCAACCATGCAGCTGATTAAAGACCCATCTCAGTTTGACGTGATGCTTTGCTCAAACATCTTTGGCGACATCATCTCTGACGAATGTGCAATGATCACCGGCTCTATGGGCATGTTGCCATCTGCAAGCTTAAACGAAAGCAAGTTTGGCCTTTACGAGCCAGCCGGCGGCAGTGCACCAGACATCGCTGGTAAAAACATTGCTAATCCGGTCGCTCAAATCTTATCTGCAGCATTGATGCTGCGTTACAGCCTAGGCGAAGAAGCCGCGGCGCAAGATATTGAACTAGCAGTATCTAAAGCCCTATCTGCGGGAGAGCTTACTGCAGACTTAGCAGGTCAGAACCAAGCGTTAACGACTTCAGAAATGGGCGATAAAATTGCCGAGTACATTTTGAACTCGTAATTCAAAACCATAATAACTATTCGCTCTCGATAAGCCGTTGTTGGGAGCCATACACAGGATTGTGATAATGGGTAAAACATTATACGAAAAGGTCTACGACGCTCATATTGCGGTCGAAGCAAAAGGGGAAAACCCCATTTTGTATATCGACCGTCATTTGGTGCATGAAGTTACCTCACCACAAGCATTTGATGGCCTTCGTGAAAAAGGACGTAAAGTACGCCAAGTAGGCAAAACATTTGCCACCATGGACCACAATGTGTCGACCACAACTAAAGACATTAAAGCATCAGGTGAAATGGCGCGAATCCAAATGGAAACGCTAATCCAGAACTGTAAAGACTTTGGTGTCACCCTTTACGATATCAATCACAAATACCAAGGCATTGTTCATGTAATGGGCCCAGAGCTTGGTATTACCTTGCCTGGCATGACTATTGTTTGTGGTGACTCTCATACTGCTACACACGGTGCATTCGGCTCACTGGCTTTTGGTATTGGTACCTCTGAAGTAGAGCATGTATTGGCAACGCAAACGCTAAAACAAGCGCGCGCCAAAACGATGAAGATCGAGGTCAAGGGTAAAGTTGCTCCGGGTATTACAGCAAAGGACATCGTACTTGCCATTATCGGTAAAACCACCGCTGCTGGTGGTACTGGCTACGTGGTCGAGTTCTGTGGTGAAGCGATTCGCGACCTAAGTATGGAAGGCCGAATGACGGTCTGCAATATGGCGATTGAGCTAGGCGCGAAAGCTGGCTTGATTGCTCCTGACCAAACTACCTTTGACTACATCCAAGGTCGCAAGTTTGCACCTACAGGGGATGATTGGGATGCAGCAGTCGACTATTGGAACTCTTTAAGCACCGACGAAGATGCCGAGTTTGATGCAGTTGTGACACTTGAAGCCGCTGACATCAAACCTCAAGTCACTTGGGGTACTAACCCTGGGCAAGTTGTCGCAGTAGATCAGCCAATTCCTAATCCTAATAGCTTCGCTGATCCCGTTGAAAAAGCATCGGCAGAAAAAGCATTGGCATACATGGGGCTAGAAGCGGGTAAGTCACTGTCCGACTACCCGGTCGACAAGGTTTTTGTTGGTTCTTGTACTAACTCTCGAATCGAAGATATGCGTGCCGCAGCCGAAGTTGCCAAAGGACGTAAGGTAGCTTCTCATGTTCAAGCATTGATTGTTCCAGGCTCTGAGCAAGTAAAAGCCCAAGCGGAAGCGGAAGGTCTAGATAAAGTATTCATTGAAGCTGGTTTTGAATGGCGATTGCCTGGCTGTTCAATGTGTCTAGCGATGAACAATGACCGCTTAGGCCCAGGAGAGCGCTGTGCGTCTACTTCAAACCGTAATTTTGAGGGCCGCCAAGGCCGCGATGGTCGAACTCACTTAGTGAGCCCAGCAATGGCAGCAGCAGCTGCTGTAGCCGGTCGATTTGTCGATATTCGTGATTTAGATTAAGGAGCTATCATGTCAGGTTTTCAACAACACACTGGTTTGGTCGTTCCTTTAGATGCGGCGAACGTTGATACAGATGCCATCATTCCAAAGCAGTTTTTGCAAAAGGTATCGCGTCTAGGATTTGGAAAGCACCTTTTCCACGACTGGCGTTTTCTCGATGACGCCGGGTTAGAAGCAAATCCTGAATTTGTTATGAACTACCCTCGTTACAAAGGGGCGAGTATCTTATTGGCCCGTGAAAACTTTGGTTGTGGTTCATCCCGAGAGCACGCACCTTGGGCACTGGCGGACTACGGTATTCGTGCGATGATCGCACCAAGCTTTGCCGATATTTTTTACGGAAACTCAATCAATAACCAAATGGTTCCTGTCCGTTTGACCGAACAAGAGGTTGATGAGTTATTTACCTATGTCGAAGCTAATGAAGGTGCTCAAATAGAAGTTGATCTAGCGGCATTAAAAGTGCGAGCCAATGGTAAAGAGTACAACTTTGAGATTGATGAATTTAGACGTCATTGTCTACTAAATGGCCTAGACAATATCGGTTTAACTCTGCAACACGAAACCAAAATTTCTGAGTACGAAAGTAAGATTCCAAACTTTCTTAAATAGTCCGATTTAATAAAAACAATAGGTCAGCATTGCTGGCCTATTTTTTTGCAACTAAAACGGCGGTGAGCAGGTCTAGTATCTAAGTAACTCAGCAAAGTAAAAATAGCCTAGAACAAATCACCAAGGATAAGTTATGCGTCGGCTCCCGTTACTCATTGTGTCATTTTTTCTTAGCCTAATGCTGCCATACAGTACCATTGCAGCACCAAAATCCGATCTTTGGGATTACTGGCTCCCTGAGGCTACTCAGAAATCTATGACTTTAGATCACTCAATATGGCAGAGTTTTTTGGATACTTATGTGGTAACGGAAGGACAACACAACTTAGTTAAATACGGGCAAGTGACTTCAAATAGCAAAGAGCAATTGACCCAGTACATTAATGAACTGTCTAACATCGACCCTCATAAACTCACCCGATCACAACAATATGCCTATTGGGTCAATCTATACAATGCCATTACGATTCAACTTATCCTCGAAGACTATCCTATTAAATCGATAACTAAACTCGGTGGCTTCCTAAAGTTTGGCCCCTGGGATGAACATGTCATTACGATTAACGGTAAAGCAACGACACTTAACGATATCGAACATAGAATTCTAAGACCAATTTGGAATGACCCAAGAACTCATTACGCGGTTAATTGTGCAAGTTTAGGTTGTCCAAACTTACAAAAACAGGCGTTCACAGCGGACAACACGGAAGATTTACTTGAGCAAGCTGCAAAGACTTTTATCAAAAGTGATAAAGGTGCAAAGTTGGTTGCCAATAGGCTGGAGCTGTCTTCCATTTACGAATGGTTTGCAGAAGATTTCGGTGATAAACAAGAACTGATTGAACACTTATCTCGATACCGACCCGATCTTAGCGAGTTCGATGGAAAGATTCGATTTGATTACGATTGGGACTTAAATGAAGCTAATTAAGTTGTATGGTCTCGAGAGAAACACAACTTTTACTGATTCATACTAACTGAGTAAATCAGGCAAAGTTTTAAACGGTTACTAGTATGAAAGCCGACTAAGTCCAACTATTACAAGAGGGTGTGCGGCTATTCTCAAACGTACACACTGTTTACCCAAAACTTATTAAATATGGCCTGCAATAAACGAAAAAAACCTAACTTTTCAGTCAGGGTCTTAGAATACAAGCCTAGCAATGTCCTACTCTCACATGGGGAAACCCCACACTACCATCGGCGCTAATGCGTTTCACTTCTGAGTTCGGCAAGGAATCAGGTGGGTCCACATCGCTATGGTCGCTAAGCAAAATCTGTTTTATATCTGGTGCTGATACCCAGACTCGAACTGGGGACCTCATCCTTACCAAGGATGCGCTCTACCACCTGAGCTATATCAGCACACTTAAATTTGTGACCGGTGGACTAAAAAGGCCCGTCTTACAACGGGCCTTCTATAAAATTAAAGCCTGGCGATGTCCTACTCTCACATGGGGAAGCCCCACACTACCATCGGCGCTAATGCGTTTCACTTCTGAGTTCGGCAAGGAATCAGGTGGGTCCACATCGCTATGGTCGCCAAGCAAATTCTTTTTACTTTCAGCTTTTTCTAAAAACTGAAAATAAATAATCTGGAAAGCTGTTTAAAAGTCTGTATTTACACATTCAACGTTCTTGCTTTGAGTCCATCAAAACCCTTTGGGTGTTGTATGGTTAAGCCTCACGGGCAATTAGTACAGGTTAGCTCAACGCCTCACAACGCTTACACACCCTGCCTATCAACGTCGTAGTCTACGACAACCCTTTAGGACGCTTAAAGCGCCAGGGAGAACTCATCTCAGGGCTCGCTTCCCGCTTAGATGCTTTCAGCGGTTATCGATTCCGAACTTAGCTACCGGGCAATGCGATTGGCATCACAACCCGAACACCAGAGGTTCGTCCACTCCGGTCCTCTCGTACTAGGAGCAGCCCCCTTCAATTCTCCAACGCCCACGGCAGATAGGGACCGAACTGTCTCACGACGTTCTAAACCCAGCTCGCGTACCACTTTAAATGGCGAACAGCCATACCCTTGGGACCGACTTCAGCCCCAGGATGTGATGAGCCGACATCGAGGTGCCAAACACCGCCGTCGATATGAACTCTTGGGCGGTATCAGCCTGTTATCCCCGGAGTACCTTTTATCCGTTGAGCGATGGCCCTTCCATTCAGAGCCACCGGATCACTATGACCTGCTTTCGCACCTGCTCGAGCCGTCACTCTCGCAGTTAAGCGGGCTTATGCCATTGCACTAACCTCACGATGTCCAACCGTGATTAGCCCACCTTCGTGCTCCTCCGTTACTCTTTGGGAGGAGACCGCCCCAGTCAAACTACCCACCAGGCACTGTCCTCAACCCCGATAAGGGGCCTAAGTTAGAACATCAACACTACAAGGGTGGTATTTCAAGGACGGCTCCACGCTATCTGGCGACAACGTTTCAAAGCCTCCCACCTATCCTACACATGTAGGGTCAATGTTCAGTGCCAAGCTGTAGTAAAGGTTCACGGGGTCTTTCCGTCTAGCCGCGGGTACACTGCATCTTCACAGCGATTTCAATTTCACTGAGTCTCGGGTGGAGACAGCGTGGCCATCATTACGCCATTCGTGCAGGTCGGAACTTACCCGACAAGGAATTTCGCTACCTTAGGACCGTTATAGTTACGGCCGCCGTTTACCGGGGCTTCGATCAAGAGCTTCGCGCAAGCGCTAACCCCATCAATTAACCTTCCGGCACCGGGCAGGCGTCACACCGTATACGTCATCTTACGATTTTGCACAGTGCTGTGTTTTTAATAAACAGTTGCAGCCACCTGGTATCTGCGACTCTCGTCAGCTCCATCCGCAAGGGACTTCACCATCAAGAGCGTACCTTCTCCCGAAGTTACGGTACCATTTTGCCTAGTTCCTTCACCCGAGTTCTCTCAAGCGCCTTGGTATTCTCTACCCGACCACCTGTGTCGGTTTGGGGTACGATTCCTTACAATCTGAAGCTTAGAGGCTTTTCCTGGAAGCATGGCATCAATGACTTCATCACCGTAGTGACTCGACATCGTGTCTCAGCCTTAAAGAGGTCCGGATTTACCTAAACCTCAAGCCTACGCACTTGAACCTGGACAACCGTCGCCAGGCCCACCTAGCCTTCTCCGTCCCCCCATCGCAATTGTAAGAAGTACGGGAATATTAACCCGTTTCCCATCGACTACGCCTTTCGGCCTCGCCTTAGGGGTCGACTTACCCTGCCCCGATTAACGTTGGACAGGAACCCTTGGTCTTCCGGCGAGGAGGTTTTTCACCCCCTTTATCGTTACTCATGTCAGCATTCGCACTTCTGATACCTCCAGCAGCCTTTACAGACCACCTTCAACGGCTTACAGAACGCTCCCCTACCCCGCAATCAAAGATTGCAGCCGCAGCTTCGGTTTATAGCTTAGCCCCGTTACATCTTCCGCGCAGGCCGACTCGACTAGTGAGCTATTACGCTTTCTTTAAATGATGGCTGCTTCTAAGCCAACATCCTAGCTGTCTAAGCCTTCCCACATCGTTTCCCACTTAGCTATAATTTGGGACCTTAGCTGGCGGTCTGGGTTGTTTCCCTCTCCACAACGGACGTTAGCACCCGCTGTGTGTCTCCCGGATAGTACTTACTGGTATTCGGAGTTTGCAAAGGGTTGGTAAGTCGGGATGACCCCCTAGCCTTAACAGTGCTCTACCCCCAGTAGTATTCGTCCGAGGCGCTACCTAAATAGCTTTCGGGGAGAACCAGCTATCTCCAGGTTTGATTGGCCTTTCACCCCTAGCCACAAGTCATCCGCTAATTTTTCAACATTAGTCGGTTCGGTCCTCCAGTTGATGTTACTCAACCTTCAACCTGCCCATGGCTAGATCACCTGGTTTCGGGTCTATATCCAGCAACTGAGCGCCCAGTTAAGACTCGATTTCTCTACGGCTCCCCTAGTCGGTTAACCTTGCTACTGAATATAAGTCGCTGACCCATTATACAAAAGGTACGCAGTCACCCCGAAGGGCTCCTACTGCTTGTACGTACACGGTTTCAGGTTCTATTTCACTCCCCTCACAGGGGTTCTTTTCGCCTTTCCCTCACGGTACTGGTTCACTATCGGTCAGTCAGGAGTATTTAGCCTTGGAGGATGGTCCCCCCATGTTCAGACAGGATATCACGTGTCCCGCCCTACTCGATTTCACTGATGATGAGATGTCGGTTACGGGGCTATCACCCTTTATTGCGGCACTTTCCAGAGCCTTCACCTGTCTCATTAAAAGCTTAAGGGCTAATCCAATTTCGCTCGCCGCTACTTTCGGAATCTCGGTTGATTTCTTTTCCTCGAGGTACTTAGATGTTTCAGTTCCCCCGGTTCGCCCCTTACACCTATGTATTCAGTGCAAGATAATTGCTTATGCAATTGGGTTTCCCCATTCGGAAATCGTAGACTCAAGTGGCTGTTACTGCCTAATCTACGCTTATCGCAAGTTACTACGTCCTTCATCGCCTCTGACTGCCAAGGCATCCACC
The DNA here is from genome assembly GCF_056159765.1 of Vibrio sp. ABH4_348. NCBI lineage: Bacteria > Pseudomonadati > Pseudomonadota > Gammaproteobacteria > Vibrionales > Vibrionaceae > Vibrio > Vibrio sp. ABH4_348. Next base: position 2,480,855 of record NZ_JBSWVW010000001.1, read on the forward strand.
GTGTACGCTTAGTCACTTAACCATACAACCCCAAAGGGTCTTACTTAACAAAAAGTAAGGTTAAACAACCAAAGTTGTCTCTCAGTTATTTACATGAGTGAGAGACTGATTTTGCCGGACTCAAATTCCAAGAACACTTGAATGTGTGTTGGTACCTAAAACACTTATATTTCAAAGTAAGTTAGGATTTGAGAACTTTTAAATGAATAACAACGCATATCCGAAGATATGGGGATTGTTGTTATTCGTCAGCTTTCCAAATTGTTAAAGAGCTAGTTTCTAATGAAACCATTTTTAAAAACTCTCAAGAGAGAATGTTTAAAGATGGTGGAGCTAAGCAGGATCGAACTGCTGACCTCCTGCGTGCAAGGCAGGCGCTCTCCCAGCTGAGCTATAGCCCCATCAGGTGTGATACTGTACTCCAATCTCCTGGGAGGAAGATTGGTGGGTCTGAGTGGACTTGAACCACCGACCTCTCGCTTATCAGGCGAACGCTCTAACCACCTGAGCTACAGACCCAGCATCGTCTCTTAAACGTATAAACCATCAATCTGTGTGAACACTCATCGCGACTTATTTGTCTTCACTTTAAAAAGTGAAAGCAAACTATCCGTTTTCGTAAGGAGGTGATCCAGCGCCAGGTTCCCCTAGCGCTACCTTGTTACGACTTCACCCCAGTCATGAACCACAAAGTGGTGAGCGTCCTCCCGAAGGTTAAACTACCCACTTCTTTTGCAGCCCACTCCCATGGTGTGACGGGCGGTGTGTACAAGGCCCGGGAACGTATTCACCGTAGCATTCTGATCTACGATTACTAGCGATTCCGACTTCATGGAGTCGAGTTGCAGACTCCAATCCGGACTACGACGCACTTTTTGGGATTCGCTCACTCTCGCAAGTTGGCTACCCTCTGTATGCGCCATTGTAGCACGTGTGTAGCCCTACTCGTAAGGGCCATGATGACTTGACGTCGTCCCCACCTTCCTCCGGTTTATCACCGGCAGTCTCCCTGGAGTTCCCACCCGAAGTGCTGGCAAACAAGGATAAGGGTTGCGCTCGTTGCGGGACTTAACCCAACATTTCACAACACGAGCTGACGACAGCCATGCAGCACCTGTCTCTCAGTTCCCGAAGGCACAAGACTGTCTCCAGTCTCTTCTGAGGATGTCAAGAGTAGGTAAGGTTCTTCGCGTTGCATCGAATTAAACCACATGCTCCACCGCTTGTGCGGGCCCCCGTCAATTCATTTGAGTTTTAATCTTGCGACCGTACTCCCCAGGCGGTCTACTTAACGCGTTAGCTCCGAAAGCCACGGCTCAAGGCCACAACCTCCAAGTAGACATCGTTTACGGCGTGGACTACCAGGGTATCTAATCCTGTTTGCTCCCCACGCTTTCGCATCTGAGTGTCAGTATCTGTCCAGGGGGCCGCCTTCGCCACCGGTATTCCTTCAGATCTCTACGCATTTCACCGCTACACCTGAAATTCTACCCCCCTCTACAGTACTCTAGACGACCAGTTTCAAATGCAGTTCCCAGGTTGAGCCCGGGGCTTTCACATCTGACTTAGTCATCCACCTGCATGCGCTTTACGCCCAGTAATTCCGATTAACGCTCGCACCCTCCGTATTACCGCGGCTGCTGGCACGGAGTTAGCCGGTGCTTCTTCTGTTGCTAACGTCAAATGATACCGCTATTAACGGCACCACCTTCCTCACAACTGAAAGTACTTTACAACCCGAAGGCCTTCTTCATACACGCGGCATGGCTGCATCAGGCTTGCGCCCATTGTGCAATATTCCCCACTGCTGCCTCCCGTAGGAGTCTGGACCGTGTCTCAGTTCCAGTGTGGCTGATCATCCTCTCAGACCAGCTAGGGATCGTCGCCTTGGTGAGCCTTTACCTCACCAACTAGCTAATCCCACCTGGGCATATCCTGACGCGAGAGGCCCGAAGGTCCCCCTCTTTGAGCCGAAGCTATTATGCGGTATTAGCCATCGTTTCCAATGGTTATCCCCCACATCAGGGCAATTTCCCAGGCATTACTCACCCGTCCGCCGCTCGACGTCCAACAAATCATCCGAAGAGTCAATGTTGCCGTTTCCGCTCGACTTGCATGTGTTAGGCCTGCCGCCAGCGTTCAATCTGAGCCATGATCAAACTCTTCAATTTAAGTTTTGGTTGGCTCAATGAATACTGACATTACATATGTAATGTTGAATTGACTGTGCTGAATCCGAAGATTCAATGGTCACTTCGTTCATTGAAACCGAATTTGAAGCCTAAGCTTCTAATTGGATTATCATCAACGAGTGCCCACACAGATTGATAGGTTTATATTGTTAAAGAGCGTTTCTCTATAAAAGAGAGGCTTCTCAGCCTGCTTGCTTGTCCGGTTACCCTTCGAAGCGGAGGTGAATTCTAGCGAGTTAATCTTCAGTGTCAAACACTTTTTGAAACTCTTTTTTGCACCGCTGATTTAGTTATCTGAGTCGTTGCCGGCTCATCCCGTGTCAGCGAGGTGGCATTATAGAGATCGAAGTCACATTGGCAAGCATAAAAAACAATTATTTTGCCCAAAACTGCTTGTTCGTTTCGTTTTTAACCAAACTGGTAGGTTGTTCAATTTGAAACACAATAAGCCACCAGCTTACCCACAAAACCCTGTGGATAAGCTAGCCAGTTTAATCATCGGTATCGAAGAAATAGGAAATTCGAGTCCGTGGATTTAAGTACTCGCGGATCTTATCCGGTAGCTTATGAGGCAAAATGGCGCTAACGATTTTGATGTCCTTCTCTGCCAAATCGATTATCGGCGCCTGAGTTCTTGGAACCGAAGGGTCATAGATAAGAACATTAGGATAGAGAATACTCTTTGCGTTTACGGAAATGACCAAGCCAATCATTTCATTTGAAAGCTGTACTACTGTACCCGGTGGATATACTCCCATGAACTTAATCAAAATAGACAAGTTCTCTTTATTATAAAGATGCTGACAATTCTTGAATAAGTGAGAAAGCGCGATGTAAGGTATCTTTTGGTCATTTGGATTATTCGGATGACAAAGGTTGTCATACGCATTCGCGACCGCTACTACTTGAGTAAGTGGATCAATTGCGTCCTCTTTTAGCCCTTCAGGGTATCCACTGCCATCGTTTAGCTCATGATGCTGTCGAATAACCACTTTCGCCGTCTCGGGAAATTCTTCGATCTTGTCTGCTATCTCTATTCCATATTTTGTATGCAACTTTAGATAGTTCTTTTCTGGTTCGGTCAACTGAGTTTGTTTGCGCACAATAGCCGTAGGAACTTTGATTTTGCCCATATCATGAAATAGAGAGGCAAACGCTATGGCCTTAATTTCGTCCGCAGACATTTTTTTCGCTTTGGCTATCATCATGGCGATGACCGAAACATTAAGTGAATGGAAGTAGATATCTTCGAATTCACTTTTTGTATTCATCAAGTGTAATGTAACGCTGTCTTCACTCAGCAATTTATCAACTATGTCGTTGACCAATTGTGTTGCTTCATCAACCGCAAGGTCCGGACGATTACGAATTTTATTCATCACCGCACGCATTCTGGCTAAAGAACGTTCAAACTCCTTTTCGCACTCGATAACTTTTCGGCGATAGCTACTGAGTTTCTCGATTCGGTCTTGCTTCTCCTTCCAAAGCTTCTCTGCTGCTTCATCTATTTCTTCGCTTTTATCTTGTTCTTCAGAATTAGTCGCTTCGGTTTGGACGGGCAAAGGTTCTGCATCACTTTGATTAGGATTTAGGAAAACGTGCTTCACGCCAAGGTACCGAATCATTCGGATTTGTTCTTCGTCTTTGATCTTAAAACTATTAAACAAAAAGGGGTGTTCGTTCCACTTAAGCGGAAGTCGAATATGCAGACCCGGCTGCAATCTATCTACGGTTATTTTAATACTTGCCACAAGAATTCAAGCTATTGATGAGTCATTGTTACCATTTCTATTATTAACAAAAAACCACGCCCTAAGCTATTGATTTTATGATTGATAGATAAATAACTTAAACAAGCTCGGCGTGTAACATCCAGCGAATCCCGAATTTATCTTCCACTTTGCCAAATCTCGCTCCCCAAAACGCATCTTCTAACGGCATCATGACTTTTCCTTCTTCTGATAGCGTTCTAAAAACTCGACTTTGCTCATCAATATCATCCAGTACAAGCGATAACGCCATATTGTTTCCCATTAGCTCCCTCGCCACCATACCATCCGAGAGCATCAGCTTGAGTCCAAACGCTTCGAACTCGGCATGCATTATCCAATCGGGGTTTGCACTATCAATAGAGGCCGGTGCGTCGCGGAAGTATTGCTTAGAGGTAACTGCACCTCGAAAACACTGGGAGTAGAATGACAACGCCTCTTCACAACGGCCTGAAAAGAACAAATAGGGGGTGACTTTTAACATGACTATCTCCTTATTCTTATTGTAAAAATCATAGTTAATAATCGTTCGCTTACCCAAACTTTGAATGATAAAAGCAGATGATTAGAGTTTTTTCTCGACAAAAAAGTTGTGGCTGATACAGACGTTGATAAAAGCATCAACTATGATCATCTTGTCGTTAGAAAGGATTTGAGGCGAACCATGACTATTAGCCGTGTCGCATTGCTGCTGTTATGTTGCTTTTGGACCATTACTGCCAACGCTAAAATCACCGTTATGACCGAGGACTTTGCGCCTTTTGGCTTTTACGATGAAACAGGTAAGTTAACTGGTATTGGTGTGGAAATTGTTACAGAGCTGATGGCAAAGCTGGACGTTGAAGACGAGATTCAGGTATTACCCTGGTCCCGCGCCATGAAAGAGTTGGAGATTTTTCCCAATCGGGCTCTATTTTGTGTTGCGCGCACACCGGCTCGAAACGATAAGTTTGAATGGGTTGGCCCCTTGTTGTCTGATGGTGTTTACTTGTTCCACACTGACAAATTCGATTCAACGGGACAAGACTTAGAATCAGCGAAAGGCTGGCCAACGATTGCAGTTACAGCTAATTATCCAGAGCATCAAACCCTTACCCAGCTGGGTTTTGAAAACTTATGGGTGACAAACCAACCCAAAGAAAACGCCCGTCTACTGCAATATGGCCGAGTCACTGCAATGGCAGCAGGCGAATTTGCCATGCCAAGTCTGATTGAATCTCAAGATCTGAACTCTGCAAAGGTTGTTAACTCTGGTATTCGACTTTTCGATATTGACCTGTACATTGCCTTTTCAAAAGGAACCAGCCAGAAAGTACTCGATGAATGGCAACAAGCCCTAACTGAATTCCAAACATCACCAAAATACCAAGAGATTCGGCAACGCTACACCGTATCGGAATAGTCGATTAGAAGGTAAATACCTCTAAAGCAACAGATACAACAAAGCCCCGACTTTCGTCGAGGCTTTATCGTTTGAATTATGGTACCGGTGGGCGGATTGATTGGACAGGCATTCCTGCCGCCATCACGAAGGCAACCCTTTCGTACCCCATAAACGACGAAAGGCCGCTATTAAAGCGACCTTTCTATATATGGCCCCGGTGGGCGGACTGACTGGGCTTGCATCCAAGCCGACACGCCGAGTTTGAATTCACAAGTGCCAGATACAACAAAGCCCCGACTTTCGTCGAGGCTTTATCGTTTAAATATGGTACCGGTGGGCGGGCTGATTGGACAGGCATTCCTGCCGCCATCACGAAGGCAACCCTTTCGTACCCCATAAACGACGAAAGGCCGCTATTAAAGCGACCTTTTTATATATGGTACCGGTGGGCAGACTGACTGGGCTTGCATCCAAGCCGACACGCCGAGTTTGAATTCACAAGTGCCAGATACAACAAAGCCGCGACTTTCGTCGAGGCTTTATCGTTTAAATGTGGTACCGGTGGGCGGACTTGAACCGCCACGCCCGAAGGCAACGGATTTTGAATCCGTCGTGTATACCAATTTCACCACACCGGCATCTTGGGGCTTTGCCCTTTCGATGACTGGCATTATACGTATCGCTTGTTAGCGTGCAAGCACAAAAGTTTGATTCTTTTGTTGTTTGCTGAATATTTAGGCATGAGCATAAAAAACATCGACTAATCCCTTAAAACCGCTAAGGGATAGTTTATAATTTTGCCCTCTATTCCACGTATATCTTTGGCTATGACAACTTCTACATTACCAACCGCAGGATTTTTTCGTCGTCTAGGCGCCCTCACCTATGATGTGCTTATCGTATTAGCTATTGAAATGATAGCAGCGGGTGTAGTGGTTGCCGTTCTCCATGCCCTGCTAGCTATGGACCTATTTAACTTTGCCCCATACTTAGATGTCAGCGACTTTTTGTCAAATCACGTAGTTTGGAGTTGGGTTTATAAAATCTACTTGGTGTTTGTCGGAGCGTATTTCTTTTTCTTCTTCTGGACTAGAGCTGGACAAACACTCGGCATGCGAGCGTGGAAAATGCAACTTCAAACTGAGCAGGGTGATCGCATTTCCTCCAAACAAGCGATTGTTCGATTGCTTACCTCTGGACTAGGTGTTGCCAATATCTGGGCGATCATTGATCGACAAAATCGTGGCTTACACGATGTTTTGGCCAAAACCAAGGTTGTCGTTCTACCTAAAGCCAACTAACGCTATTTCTTAAATACCAACAAGCAAAAAGGCTGCTTTCGCAGCCTTTCAAACTCAAATAAGAACCAAAAGGGTTAGTCGACTTTAAGTTCTTTTAGCATAGCTTCAGGAAGTGCTAGCTCTTCGTTTTTGTTAACCGAAATTCCACTATCAATTATGTCTTGGGCGATTTGCTTCGCTTCTTCCAAAGAGTGCATTTCGGCAGTACCACATTGATACTCATTGAGCTCAGGGATCTTGTCCTGACTTTCAACTTTTAGTACGTCTTCCATTGCTGCTTTCCAAGAATCTGCGACTTGGCTTTCTGCTGGACTACCAATCAAGCTCATGTAGAACCCAGTGCGACAGCCCATCGGAGAGATATCAATAATCTCTACATCTGAGCCATTTAAATGGTTACGCATGAAGCCGGCAAACAAGTGCTCTAGAGTATGAATTCCACGCTCTGACAAAATCTCTTTGTTTGGACGGGTAAAACGCAAGTCAAAAACTGTAATGGTGTCGCCACTTGGTGTATTCATGGTTTTTGCTACGCGAACAGCCGGTGCACTCATAATAGTGTGGTCGACGGTAAAGCTATCTAGTAAAGGCATGGTTTTCTCCGTTTGCTCAAACTCTCAATAGGTTGGTTTAAGCTAGTTTAAATAAGAAAAATAAGATTCCAAGAAATTATCAAAACTTAACGTATCTGATTGCTCAATTTCTTCTTGTTGCTGACGCGAGCGTTGAACTTCGTGCTCCATTATCTGCTGTGAATATTCTTGGTATTGATGTTGTAAATGATGATTTCGGTATTCCGTACCCAGAGATAAACCAAACTTACCTAAACCGCCTTGATTAATGGTGTCTTTCAATACTCTGCCTGAAACGGTCAACTCTGGATTGTGCAACCAAGTTTTCAATCTAGCACACACATCTTGATACGGTGTTCCGGGGTGTTGAGAATCAAATAATTCTGCCAGTTGCTCTAGTTCGCCAAAGATCTGCTCACTCCATTCCACTAGAGTTAGCTTCTCACCACCACACCCTTTCTGTAGCATCAAGCCCGGCTTACGCCCCTCTGTGATCACTTTGTTCCAGTTATCACGCCAACAAGACAAATCACCGTCTGTCATAGTGGGAGAATCGGTAATGGAAGCCCAAGCTAGGAACAAATCTAAGAAGCGAATTTGGTCAGTATCAATCCCAATAGGACTATATGGATTCACATCCAGCGAGCGCACTTCAATATACTCAACCCCTGCTCTAGCCAATGATTCAGAGGGGCGTTCACCATTTTGTCCGACACGCTTAGGTCGAATTGGTGCATACAGTTCGTTTTCAATTTGCAGAATATTGCTGTTTAACTGTCGGTATTCACCGTCGACTTTCACACCAATCTCAGCAAACTCCTGTGAAGGTGCTTGTATAGCTTGATTCAGTCCATCTAGGTATTGATCTAAACTGTTGAACCCGATCCGCAATGCACTCTGTGCACTATTGGTGTAACCCAAATCACTCAAACGCAAAGAAGTGGCATAAGGTAAATACAGAGTTTTTCCTACACTCTCAAATGGTAGTTTGGTTTCACGACCACGAATAAACGAAGAGCAAATTGCAGGTGAAGCGCCAAAGAAATAAGGAATTAGCCAGCCCAGTCGGTAATAGTTACGGATAAGCGCAAAATAACCGGAGGATTTCGTCTGTTCTCTTTGTTTTACATCTTCTTCGCCATACAGCGCGTCCCAATAGCTTTCGGGAAAAGAAAAGTTGAAATGCACCCCTGAAATAATCTGCATCAGGCTACCGTAGCGGCGCTTTAGCCCTTCACGGTATAGCGTTTTCATTTTGCCAATATTGGAACTTCCGTATTGAGCAAGTGGAATGCTATCTTCACTCTCAACGTAACAAGGCATGGATAAAGGCCAAAGTTGCTCACTCTCAAGCTGGCTTTGGGTAAAGTGATGTACGTCTTTGAGCTGAGCGATCAAAGTATCAATATTGTTCGATACCGGAGTAATAAATTCCAACAGGGATTCGGAGTAGTCCGTCGTGATCCAGTTGTTGGTTAACGCGGAGCCGAGCGATTCAGGATGAGAAGAGGTAGCCAAGCTGCCATCTGAATTATAACGAAGCGTCTCTCGCTCAACCCCACGAGTTAGTTCGTTAAACACATGTGGTTGCTGGGCGAGTCGCTTTATGCGCGAAGTAAAATCCGTCAAAATATCATTCGCTTATGTCAGGACTCAGGCTAAGCTGAGCCAATAAGTAATGTGCTGCCTCAAGGAGGCAGCTCGATGCATTTATAGATGTGTGCGCTAGTGTACTATTTCAAGCTCTACAATTGGAATTTCTAACTTTTCTAAATCGGAACGAATGCGTTGTGCATCCCCGACGACCACAATTTGATAGTCGTCAGGATTAAACCATTTACTCGCAATAAGATTAATGTCTGCTTCACTCACGCGAGCGACGATATCGTTGCGTTGCTGCAAATAGTCTTCGTCCAGTTGATAAGTTAATATCGAACTCAACAAATTGGCTTTTTGACTTGGCGTTTCATACGTTAGCGCTTCTTGTTGACCGACAGCCAAGCGCAAAAATTTCAGCTCGTTTTCGGTAATTCCCTCTTCGGCGAAGTTTGCTAGCTCTTTTTCTAACTCACGAATAGTGTCAGCCGTTGCCGATTGTTTGACTTGCGCTTTAAAGACCACGGCTCCCACTTCGCGATTTGCGGCGATGTAACCGCTAGCCCCATAGGTATAGCCTTTGTCTTCTCTCAAATTTTGATTGATACGACTGTTGAAGTTGCCAGCAAGATTAAAGTTAGCCAGCTGTTTTAAATACACTTCCCTAGTTGCGTCAAATGGTAGCCCCTGACGAATCAATCGAACTATGCTTTGTGGCGCATTCGGTTTATCGACTAAATAGATAGAACGAGCTTGAAGTGGTTCTACTATTTGTGGAGTTAACAGTGCTGATGGTTTACCTTGCCACTCGACCAAAAACGCCAAATCTTCAACCGCAGCGCTTGGCTTGGTATCACCAACTATCACCAATTGAGCTCCTTGCGGTGTGTAATGTCGTTGATAGAAATCTTTCACATCATCCAAGGTTAAGTTGGAAATCGACTCGATTGTACCGTCTTCCGAACGGGCAAAAATAGAATCGCCAAACAAGACCTGACGCGTTGCTTGAGAGGCTAGCCAACTTGGTTGTTGATGTTGATAGACCACACCTTCCAGCATTTGCTTTTGTAGTCTTTGGAAATCGTCTTGTTTAAAAGCAGGTTGGAACAATGCATTTTCAAGTAATGCCAAGGTTTGCGGAAGGTTTTTGGTTAACGATGAAACCGACACATTAGTAACGTAACTGCCCGCGCTAAAACTGATACTACTTCCCATGCGAGCTAACTCTGATTCAAGTTGTTCCAAACTCAACTGCTCACTGCCTTGTTCAATCATTGCGGCGGTCAATGAGGCCAGACCTTCCTTACCTCTTGGACTAAAACGCTCTCCAGCAGGAATCTGCAGCAACACTTGTACTGTGGGTGTTTCTTTAGAGATAGTGCCGATGAGTGACATGCCGTTGGCAAAATGTTGGCGATAAATATCAGGCGTCGAGACACTTACTCCTCGCTGCGGCTCTGGCATTACCGATCGATCAAACTTGTCAACCGGCTTGATGTATTTGGCATCTTCAGAGGTCGCTAAAGTGAGGTCAGGGATACTGCGTTTTGGTGTTTCAAAATTCGCTGGTTTGGCGGCTAACGAGGTTTTGTTTTCAGGAACAACACTCAAAGTTACCGTGTTTTTACCGAGAATGTAGGTTTGATAGGCCTCCATGACTTGCGCCTCGGTCAAAGAACGAATTTTCTCTAACCGAGTTTGAGTTCTATCGGGCTGTTCAAAAAAGGTTTCATTAGCCGCAAGTTGAGAGACCTTGCCGCGTACACTCTGTAAGGCGAATACGGCATTGGCCTCAGACATTCCTACAATATCTTGCAATCGCTGAGACTCGATGCCTTGTTCTGCAATTGATTCGACAATCGCTAGCAAGTCTTGATAAACCTTATCCAGACTCCCCTGAGATTCACCAATCATGGCATAAACATAAAAGGAACAGGCCAGTTCTGCACAATCGTGAAATGCTCCGGCATCAAGCACCTTCCGAGTTTTCACCAACTCTTGATAAAGCAAACTATTGGCACCTTTACCTAAAATACTCGCCAGAGCATTTAGACTCACTTGATCGTCATCACCCAAATAGCCGGTAGGCCAACCAATCACCACCATGGGTTGGCGAATATTATCTTCAAGCGTTACAAAGCGATCTTCAGTTAATATCGCTGGCTGCTTGAGGGCTTGTTCGACTTCTGGTCCTCGAGGGATAGAACCAAAGTATTTAACAATCCATTCCAAGGTTTCTTCAACGTCGATGTCACCACCAATCGTCAACACGGCATTATTAGGGCCATACCAACGTAAGAAAAATGCTTTGAGATCTTCGACGTTAACTCGATCTAAGTCTTCGACGTAACCAATTGGTTGCCATGAATAAGGGTGCCCTTCGGGATACATGGCTTCGCCCATTCTCTCCCAAAGCAAACCATAAGGACGGTTTTCAAAGTTCTGAGCTCGTTCATTTTTTACCGTGTCTCTCTGAATTTCAAACTTGCGCTTGGACACAGCATCTAACAAAAAGCCCATGCGATCGGCTTCTAGCCACAACATTTTTTCCAGTTGGTTGGCTGGAACGGTTTGAAAATAGTTGGTGCGATCGCGATTTGTCGTACCGTTAAGCGTTCCGCCTGCTTCCGTTACCAATTTGAAATGCTGTTGATCTCCAACGTTTTCACTGCCTTGGAACATCATATGCTCAAAAAAATGAGCAAACCCGGATTTACCCACTTCTTCGCGAGCAGACCCAACGTGATAAGTTACATCAACATGAACTAAAGGATCGGAATGATCTGGTGACAAAATCACGGTTAATCCATTTTCTAGTTGGTATTTCTTGTAAGGAATACCAACATCGTCGCCACGTATCTCTTGCTCTTCGATTAGCGTGACGCCATCTGGAAGAGAATTAAAGAATGGGATTGATGGAAGAGAGGGCAAAGATGGCATAGAACAAGCCGTTAGCCAGACGAGAGAAACAAATACCACAATACCAATTCGTTTCATGATCAAAACACTCCGTTAAACACAGCGATGAGAACAGCATACCTAACTGTTTTTCCAACAAACACACACAATGTACTCGGTAACCAAGGTAGTCTTAACCAACCCGCGACCAAACACAATAAATCTCCGACTAGTGGTAGCCAACTCAGTAATAGTGGCCAATAGCCATATTTCTCTAGCCACGCCAGTGCTTTTTTCGATCGTTTATTTTTGGGGTGAAAGCTTGGTAACCAGCGACCAATCAAAAAGTTTGTCATACCGCCCAACGCATTGGCGAAGCTAACAACAATTAGAGATAGCCAAATGGGGTCGACTGGGTTCGCTAAGGCGGTAAAAAAGGCCGCTTCTGAGCTACCGGGTAGTAATGTGGCGCTCAAAAATCCGGTGATAAATAAAACAAAGAGTGGCGCTTGCACGACCCACTCTTGTATCCAATCAAACATTAATTTGTAGACTATTCACAATGCATATCTATTAATACTTTACCACGAGTATGACCCGTTTCGATTTGCTTATGTGCTTCTTGCGCTTCATTCAGCGAGTAGACGTGTTGAATTTCGGTTTTTAGGAGGCCAACACTGACCATATAAAGCATGGTATCTAACTGCTCTGGATTAGGGTCTACCAGCATCCCAGACGCTTCAAAGCCCAGTAATTTCGCTTTTTCACAGATTTTTTCCGCCGTGAGTGTTGGGACAGTGACTACTCGTGCACCATCCTTTAGGCACTTGAGCGCGTCCATCGCGACTTCACCACCGACCAAATCGATCAATACATCAACTTCTTCAACACGTTCTGACGCCGAAGCAAATTCATAATTGATTGCATGAGCGCCTAGCGTTGCCATGTAATCCAGATTGCGTTCACTACAAGTGGTAAATACCTCCGCTTTGGCCGCAACCGCAATCTGAATGGCTAAATGTCCTACGCCACCAGCACCAGCAAGGATCAATACCCGATCACCCTCGTGCACTTCGGCTTTATCTAGGGCCTGAGCAGCGGTTTGCCCGGCTAACGGTAAAACAGCGGCCGCTTCCAAAGTAATGGAATCTGGTACTGAGCTCAGTTCAGACTCAGGTACACACAAGTACTGACTATAGCCACCACCTTGCAGTGGGAAACCGACAAATCCTGCTACTTTATCACCAATAACAAAACGCTCGCTGTTTTCTCCGCGCTCGATGATTTCGCCGGCAATATCGTACCCTGGTACCCAAGGGAGATTTTCTCGGTTTTGCTCCGCAGCCCAACCAAGTCCAGCACGGGTTTTGACATCAATGGGATTTACGCCAGCAAAAGCCACTTTGACAAGAACTTCTCCAGCTTTAGGTTTAGGTACCTGCGTCGATTGCACTTCAAGTACATCGGGCGTACCAAATTGAGTGATCGCGATTTGCTTGTTTTCCATTACACCGAGTCCCTAGGGTCAGTTGACCTAACAAAAAGAAAAGGATGCCGAAGCATCCCTTTGAATATATACCAATTCTTGCTAGTTGGTTAAACCAAGCGGGTTAAATTCCAACTTAGATCAGAATTCACTTGTGTAAACGATCCTGATCTCTTTCAGCCATTTACCCGACCAATGCCAACAGAATACCCGCCGCAACTGCCGAGCCTAAAACACCTGCCACGTTAGGACCCATTGCGTGCATCAACAAGAAGTTTTGCGGGTTAGCTTCTAGTCCGACTTTGTTTACTACTCGAGCTGCCATTGGTACCGCTGATACCCCTGCAGCACCAATAAGCGGATTGATGTCTTCTTTTGAGAACTTATTGAGTATCTTAGCCATCATCACACCAGCACCAGTACCAATACTGAACGCCACTGCGCCCAAGCCTAGAATCCCCAGAGTTTCAATGTTCAAGAATTCTTCAGCTTGTAGTTTAGAACCGACACCTAGGCCCAAGAAGATAGTAACGATATTGATCAGCTCATTTTGCGCGGTCTTCGATAGCCTATCGACTACACCAGCCTCACGCATTAGGTTACCCAAACAGAACATACCAACTAATGGCGTTGCTGATGGCAAGAACAGAATAGCCATCATCAAAACGGCAAGAGGGAAAAGAATTTTCTCAGCTTTACCCACATGTTTCAGTTGAGCCATTTTAATTTTGCGCTCTTCCGGAGTCGTCAATGCCTTCATAATTGGTGGCTGAATAATCGGCACCAAAGCCATGTAGCTGTATGCCGCAACCGCAATTGCCCCTAATAAATCAGGCGAAAGCTGACTTGCCAAGAAAATAGCCGTTGGGCCGTCCGCACCACCAATAATGGCGATTGACGACGCATCCTGCATCGTAAATTCCATGCCGGGAACGTAGTTTAACAAGATGGCCCCAAACAAAGTGGCAAAAATACCAAATTGAGCCGCTGCACCTAACCATAAGGTTTTTGGGTTAGCGATCAGAGCGCCAAAGTCTGTCATCGCACCGACGCCTAAGAAAATAAGCAGTGGGAAAATCCCCGACTCAATTCCTATGTAGTAGACGTAGTACAACATACCGCCAGGATCAGTAAAGCCTGCGTTCGGAATGTTAGCCAGTATTGCACCAAACCCGATAGGCAATAGCAGTAAAGGCTCAAACCCTTTCTTGATTGCAAGAGTAAGCAAAATACAGCCAACTAAGATCATACACAGTTGGCCAAATTCAAAGTTGGCTATCCCTGTCTCAGCCCATAGTGTCAATAAACCTTCCATGACTATTCCCTACGCCAAGCTTAACAATGGCGCGCCGACAGACACTGAGTCGCCTTCTTTCACTAACAGCTCTTGAACTGTTCCTGAACGTGCAGCACGAACCTCAGTTTCCATTTTCATGGCCTCGAGAATCAGTAATACATCACCTTCTTCTATATGAGCACCGGCTTGAACGTTAATCTTAAAGATATTGCCTGCAAGAGGAGCCGGAACATTTTCTAAATTACCAACTGGAGCAGGTGCAGCTGCAGGCTGAGCGGGCGCTGTGCCTGCGGCTGGTGTCACTGATGTAAGCTGGCCTTGCGGACCGACTTCTACATCAAACACTTGTCCATCAACTTTAACACTGTAACTCTCAATGCCACCGGTTGTTGGTTGAGCAACTGGTGCTGGAGCTGGAGCGGCTTCTTCTACAGTCGGAGCTGGTTCAAAAGCATCTGGGTTGTTGCGGTTTTTAAGGAACTTAAGGCCGACTTGTGGGAACAATGCGTAAGTCAACACGTCATCGACGACTTGCTCAGCAAGGTCGATTCCGTCTTCTTTGGCTTTATTTTTAAGCTCTTCGGTTAAAGTATCTAACTCAGCAGTTAGCAGATCGGCTGGGCGACAAGTAATTGCCTCAGCACCATCCAGCACTTTAGCTTGTAGTTCTGCATTTACCTCTGCTGGTGCTGCACCATATTCACCTTTTAGAACACCTGCGGTTTCTTTGGTGATGCTCTTGTATCGCTCACCGGTCAACACGTTAATTACCGCTTGAGTACCAACAATTTGAGACGTTGGGGTGACCAGTGGGATAAAGCCCAAGTCTTGACGCACGCGTGGGATTTCTTCTAACACTTCGTCAATGCGATCCGCTGCACCTTGCTCTTTTAGCTGACCTTCCATATTAGTCAACATGCCGCCTGGTACTTGAGCAATTAGGATTCGAGAATCTACGCCTTTTAATTGGCCTTCAAATTTGGCGTACTTTTTACGTACTTCACGGAAGTAAGCAGCGATAGGTTCAAGCTGATCAAGATTCAGGTTGGTATCGCGCTCAGTACCTTGCAACATAGCAACTACGGTTTCCGTTGGCGTATGCCCGTAAGTACAGCTCATCGACGAAATAGCCGTATCTAAAATGTCCACCCCTGCTTCTGCCGCTTTAACAGCTGTCGCAGTAGATAGACCAGTCGTCGCATGACAGTGCAGCGCAAGTGGAATATCACAAGAGGCTTTAATGCGAGAGACCAATTGTTCCGCTTCATACGGTTTTAATAGCCCCGCCATATCCTTGATACACAAAGAATGACAGCCCAAATCTTCCAATTTCTTCGCTAGGTCTACCCAAGTATCTGTGTTGTGAACCGGGCTTGTGGTGTAAGACAAGGTTCCTTGTGCATGTGCACCCACGTCTACTGCCGCTTTAACTGCTTTTTGGAAATTGCGAACGTCGTTCATTGCATCAAAAATACGGAACACATCCATACCGTTGGCATGTGCACGCTCTACGAATTTTTCAACAACGTCGTCTGCATAGTGGCGGTAACCCAACAAGTTTTGACCGCGCAATAGCATTTGCATCGGCGTGTTGGGCATTGCCTTTTTCAGTTCACGTAGACGCTCCCAAGGATCTTCTCCCAAATAGCGAATACAGGCATCAAATGTTGCCCCGCCCCAAGTTTCAAGGGACCAATAACCAATTTTGTCCAACTCCGCCGCAATTGGCAGCATATCTTCGATACGCATACGAGTGGCAAATAATGATTGGTGCGCGTCACGAAGGACCACATCCGTTATAGCTAGTGGTTTAGACATGCTCATTAACTCCTTTTAAAACGCTACTTTTACTTAGATTGACGATGCTGATGAACAGCAGCCGAAATTGCTGCAATGACTTTGGGATTCACTGCACTAGTATTAGTAACGTTGTGTTTTGGGGTAGGGGAAGAAATTGTCATTGGTGCCTCTTCCGGCACCAAACGGGACATCAACCTAACGAGAAATACGAGAATTGTTAGAAACGTAAAGACGACGACCATACCCGTGACCATTAGGGTAGCGGCATCGACGAGTTGACTTCCGATGTTATCCATTTTTGCTTCCTATCTTTGTCATCCTGACAATATTCCACATTGCTCATATTAAGTGGAATTTGAGACTAAAAATTCACTTTTTGGGGATTTTTAGTGCTGTAGGATTATCTCGATTGGTTAAAGTTTGTCAATTTTGTTTAACAAAGTCTTAGTGACAAAGCGCACACCCGCCTAAAAATTCAGCAAAAGTGCTGTTTTTTGTCGACAGACTTCGCCCTTTTGAATTGAACCTATATCAATGATTCATCAATCTACTCGAAACTGGACAGTGGGATTTTGATGTACGGCAAAGTAACGAGAATCTGTAATTAAGAGATAGTCCCCCTGTAAAACCAACAGAGTAACAATAGAATTTAGACCAATAAAATCATAAATTTAACCATAGGAACGCGAGATGTCAGAGTGGCAAGATGGCTTACATATTGCTGATGCTGTTCAACAAAAATACATAGGCTACTCCGAGGTGATTAACCTCAGTGAACTCGGTGTATTTTTGGCCGGCATTATCGATGCTCGTGAAGAATTTTTGGTTAAACGAACCAAACCTGACTATTCCATTTTGGTGTACACACTCGAAGGAACTGGCGAGTTACTTACCCCCAACGAAACACTCCCTATTACTCCAAACACCATAAGTATTCTGCCAGCATTTTCAATTAGCGGGCTCAACTTAACCAGTGAGCGTTGGCAATTTGCCTGGGTGAGTTTGAAAGCAGAGGGGCGATGGGCCAATCTGGCAAATCGAGCCGTCTCGGTTAACAAAAGTGATTACGTCCCCTCCATTTATCATATGATGAGTAGTCTCTATCACGAACTGGTCCGCGAACCTAGTGCCAAGAATCATCATTTAACTCAAGCAGAAGTGGTGTTGGGCCTCATTGAAGAATCCGTGCAAGACCTATCGCAAACACCCCCTTTGGAACAGAGACTAAAACAGGTATTCGCTCAAGTAGAACAACAACTCCATAAAGCTTGGTCTGTCCAAGACATTGCCGCGCTTATGTATTGCTCAGAAGCCCACCTACATCGATTGTGTCTAAAATACTTAGGATCCAGTCCTAAGCAGTATTTGCTTAGCTTACGTATGGAAAAAGCCAGACAATTGCTCACCTTTGGTCATTATCAAGTTCATCAAGTTGCCTTCAGTGTTGGTTACCAAGATACCAGCAGCTTCTCCAATCGATTTAAAAAGTATTTTGGTATTTCGCCCAGTGAACTTTACTCAGATTCACGGCAATACAAGTCATGAACACAGTTCTTTGAGCATGCTTTGTGAAAATAGCTTTCGCGAACATAACTGTCGCCAACATAGTTATCTCGCGAAAACCCCATTCAACACGATGAGAGTTTTGAGCAAGCGTCAGAGAGACTTAACCATAGATTCTTTTGTTGCTTAATTTCTATACTTAGCCGGACTAGTCAATTGGATGCATCCCCTTCTCACTATGTATTAAGGGGCAATTATGTCTACACCACTTTGGAAACCCGGCAATATCGCTATATGGGCATTTCACCATATTCTTGAACAAAAAGATTTTGATGACCGATTGGTTTTAATACCAGAAGTCGAAATGTCAGCCGACACGCTAGAAACACTCCTCATTGAATTTAAAGCTGCACAAGGGCAGTTTTTGTCAATGGATGAGTTATTAACTCATAAGCCTGAGCCAAACATTCCCTATGCGGTGGTCACGTTGGACGATGGTTACCTCAACAACCGAGATGTGGCATTACCCATATTTGAAAAGCACCAAGTTCCGGCTTGTATCTACGTAACCACCGGATACCCAGACAAAACTGCTATTGACCTTTGGAATACGCTCGCCGCCTTCATTGATAGCAACCCCCAGATTTCATTTACCCTCAATGAGAAAAAAAGCGTGTGGCAGATCGATACACGAGAGCAAAAACGTTACGCACTTTGCAAGCTATACAATTTGATGGAAGCGCATGCCAAGACAGCAAAACAAAGAGACCAGTTTTTTGAAAACTTAGATGGATTTAACGATGGCGATCTGGTCCGAGGGTTTTCATGGCAAGATCTAAAATCACTGGTGACCCACCCACTAATTACCATTGGCGGACATACGGTCTCCCACCCAAGTTTGGTTGAATTGAGTGACGATGAACTGCTCTCAGAAATCAGTGACAGTAAACATAAACTGGAACAGCAACTTAATACCCCTATTGCCCATTTTGCTTACCCATTTGGGCACCGGGGGGAAAGAGAGCAACTAGCATGTTCACAAGTTGGGTTTCAAACGGCCACTTCGATCTCACCGGGGTTTATCGATAAACCTTGGACGCTAAACGCGTTTGATATTCCAAGACTCTATTTAGATTCACACCTCAATGTAGGCAACCCAGGTGCTCGAGTTTTAACCTCCATTCAACAAGTGTTAGACAACCCTATAGACCTGACTGCCGACCATATGGAGGTAGCCCAATGACACAGTTGTACGTAGAGACAAGAGTCATCGCTAACCTCAAAGGCCACCTTGAGCTAGAAATCATATTGACGAACGACACGGGCGAAAATTTCACTGACTTCGAGTTGATGTTTAATCTGTCTCGAGAAGTGATACCCAAAAGTGTTCAAGGGGCAACACTGAGTAATCAAGAAGGCTCTTTTTGCCAATTCAAACCAACTCAAAGTACACTTTCTCGACAAAGCGAATGGCGATTTTCTTTTGTTAGCCCAACTGAGAAAATCGATAATTTGATGGAAATGCCAATCGGTTTCCATCTTATCACTGAGAATGAAACCTTCCCGGTGACGATCAAACATCACGGGCTGGAACAAACAGCGGCAGACAACTCAAATCCACTAGATTTAAGTGTCACTCCCAAACATGGCGTGGTTCCCATACCTGCACACACACATTTACAAGACAGGCATTTCATTGTTCCCGAAAAGCTCAACGTTTACGTTCCTAGCTATCTCAAGCAAAAGATCAATGACAAGCTTAGGTGGTTCTCTCAGGCAGTAGATATTCCATTGGTATTAGTCAATGAACCAGAAGCGGCATTACTGGTTATTACGGAAGACATGACCAATCCCGATTTCGAGAGCTTTCTGGTGGATAGCCAAGTATTAGCAAAAAACGAAAGTTACCTACTGAGTATTCAACAGCATAAGATTACCGTCGCAAGCCAATGTGAATCGGGAATGTTCTATGCGTTAGTCTCTCTCGCCCAACTCATTGTTCAATCCCCTGAGCAAATTCAGAGCCAATTCATAACGGATTTCCCTCGCTTTGAATACAGAGGGTTTATGCTCGACTGTGCCAGACACTTTCATCCCATCAATACCATCAAGTCATTGCTCGACCAGATGGCTTGGCTAAAGCTGAATCAATTTCACTGGCATCTGTGTGATGATGAGGGCTGGCGTATAGAAATCGATAGTTTTCCCAAACTCACAGAAATTGGAGCATGGCGTGGGCTTTCATTATCACTAAAACCACAGTTTGGTTCTGGGCCTGATACATACGGCGGTTACTACTCTAAAGCTGACGTTAGAGAGATTGTCGACTATGCCCAGCAACGCGGTATTGAAATTATTCCTGAAATTGACGTACCCGGTCATGCTCGAGCACTACTTAAAGCGCTGCCCGACATACTAGGCGAACCGAATGATCAATCTGACTACATTTCCATTCAACAATACCGAGATAATGTACTCAATCCAGCACTGCCCGGTACACTACCAACATTAAAAGCCATATTAGCAGAGGTATGTGAGTTATTTCCCGGACGCTTTATTCATTTGGGCGCAGATGAAGTTCCAGACGGTGTGTGGGAAAAATCGCCATCAGCAATTCAGTGGAGTCAAAAAAACCGACGTCCTATTCGAGATCTTCAGCCCTATCTACTGCGCGAGTTAGAAGTGTTTTTGAAATCCAAAAACAAAAAAGTTATTGGCTGGGAAGAAGCCATTCAAAGTAGCGAAGCGAGTGAAGGTTTAAGTCAAAACGCCACTATCTGTGGCTGGCGTTCATCCGACTCTGGTTGGAATGCTGCAAAACAAGGCTACCCTGTGATCATGACTCCAGCGCAATTTACCTACTTTGACCTTGCGTGGAACAAAAATATCGATGAATTTGGGGTGCTATGGGCTGGTTCATTGGATCTAAAAACCACCTATCAATTTGAACCCCATGGAAAGGAGCTTAACGAGCAGCAGCGCTCACTGATCAAAGGTGTACAAGGTCAACTA
The DNA here is from genome assembly GCF_056159765.1 of Vibrio sp. ABH4_348. NCBI lineage: Bacteria > Pseudomonadati > Pseudomonadota > Gammaproteobacteria > Vibrionales > Vibrionaceae > Vibrio > Vibrio sp. ABH4_348. Next base: position 2,501,665 of record NZ_JBSWVW010000001.1, read on the forward strand.
TGGACAGAGTATGTCGCCACCGAGCAGCAAGCCCAGTACCTCATCTATCCACGAATATTTGCACTGGCGGAAGTGGCGTGGTCCGCAGCAGAAAACAAAGACTGGAATGACTTTTCCGGACGATTGATGTTCCAGTTACAGCGACTCACTAACATGGGGATTGAATATCGAAACCAGGCTAGTTGCACTAATCCTGTACCTCAGGCCCAAGCTGAATTAGTAGGTGAATCTTAATGGTACTTAGCAATCAAACGATTACTCGCGTCGGTTGGCTAGCCTCGACCATGGCGATGCTGCTATTCGTATCTTATATCGATCAAATCCGAATGAATCTAGCAGGAAACCCTGGCTCAATGTTGATACCTGCTGCCACTGTACTCAATTGCTTAGCCTGGCTAGCGTATGGAAGTTTAGGAGCAAGGAAAGACTGGCCAATCATATGCTGTAATAGCATGGGTGTCGTACTAGGGACCGTTAGCTTTGCTACTGCATGGATCGCCTAGCGTCATCGTTCTTTAAACCAGAGTCTAAAACACAAAAAGCCCTGCGATGCAGGGCTTTTTTAATGATGGCGCGCTCGGAAGGATTCGAACCTTCGACCGCCTGGTTCGTAGCCAGGTACTCTATCCAGCTGAGCTACGAGCGCGCAATTAATCTAATTGTATTTAAGCAGAATTCTCTACTTGAAAGAAAAATGGCGCGCTCGGAAGGATTCGAACCTTCGACCGCCTGGTTCGTAGCCAGGTACTCTATCCAGCTGAGCTACGAGCGCGCAATAAATCTAATTGTATGTTTAAGCAGAATTCTCTACTTAAAAGAAGAATGGCGCGCTCGGAAGGATTCGAACCTTCGACCGCCTGGTTCGTAGCCAGGTACTCTATCCAGCTGAGCTACGAGCGCGCAATAAATCTAATTGTATGTTTAAGCAGAATTCTCTACTCAAAAGAAGAATGGCGCGCTCGGAAGGATTCGAACCTTCGACCGCCTGGTTCGTAGCCAGGTACTCTATCCAGCTGAGCTACGAGCGCGCAATTGTGTGAATCATATCACACTCAGTCACTTTGAAAACAAAAAAAGACACGAAGTTCGGTAATGGCGGTGAGGGAGGGATTCGAACCCTCGATACAGCTACAAACCGTATACTCCCTTAGCAGGGGAGCGCCTTCAGCCTCTCGGCCACCTCACCTAAACCGGTATTCGTATCGAATATGGCGCGCTCGGAAGGATTCGAACCTTCGACCGCCTGGTTCGTAGCCAGGTACTCTATCCAGCTGAGCTACGAGCGCGCAGTTTTCTCTGTGGCAAGTTCACTATCAAAAAGATAATGGCGGTGAGGGAGGGATTCGAACCCTCGATACGGCTACAAACCGTATACTCCCTTAGCAGGGGAGCGCCTTCAGCCACTCGGCCACCTCACCAACTTGCGGAGGCACATATTACGATTTACCAAAAATATGTCAAACCATTTTTAGGCAAATTCGGTAAAAACAGCCTCAACCGTTGTCTATTTAATCAAACTGATTTCAAAGGTTTGATTTGTTGAAAAAATTGATTAAAAAGAACACAAAAAAGCCGACCAACGTCGGCTTTTGAATTAGTAGTTACCGCTTGCAGGCGCACCCGTTCCTTTTTCCGCTTGGATGCGCATGTAAATTTCTTCACGGTGAACCGAAACTTCTTTCGGGGCATTAACACCAATGCGTACTTGGTTACCCTTCACACCTAAGACAGTGACGGTGACTTCATCACCAATCATCAATGTTTCGCCAACACGGCGAGTCAAAATAAGCATTCTGTACTCCTTCAGGAATTTTAGTATTTATCTCGTTATGGATTAATTATCTAACAAAAGTCACACTTTGGTAAACTCATTCGTGTTTTAGAGTCAGAAAGTCACAACAGATTTATCGAATACGTGGCGTTGTTTATCTTCAGAAAAGTAAACCTGATGGAGAAGGTTCACTGCGCTTTCTAAATGTTCTGGGCCAACAACCAATTCTATTGAATGGGCATTCATCCATGTGTGCCTGATATTAATCGATGAAGTAGCTAAATGGTGTTGTACTTCTTCAACCAATCCTTGCGTGCTACTCCCTACTAAAGTTAGCACACTAACTTGTTCACTATTGTGAATTTTTTCATCAAACACCAGACTGAGTTCAGGAAAATTCTCTTCCTGAATAAGCGCTATTGACGAATCTGCACTGGAGATCACATTAGTGAGATGAAGCCCCACTAATTGACTCTGTTGATCGATATGGCTCCAATCAGCACAGAATTCAACCCAGCGCATTTGTTTTTGTACTGCAATACCGACAATGGTAGGTGGCTGAGTATTTTTACATACCAAACTGCCCTTTCCCGATTCAAACGTCGACAGTACACGAATAGGCAGGTTGTGGCGTTTAGCAAACTTTACGCAAGGTAGATGTAGCACTTTGGCGCCTTTTTTAGCCATGATTTCCATTGAGTCGAAATCTATAACATCAATTTTTTGCGCGTTAACGACCAATCTTGGATCGCAGGTGTACACACCATCCACATCGGTAAAAATTTGGCATTCTGAAGCGCCAAGATACCCGGCAAGCGTAACGGCTGAAGTATCTGAACCACCACGTCCAAGTGTGGTGATATCTCCATCAAACGAGACACCTTGAAAACCAGCAACGATGACGATCTCGTTTTTATTAAGAAGGTCCCAAATTGGCGCAGTATCGATATCAGTGATGGTGGCATTGCCGTGTTGCGAGTCAGTCTGGATTCGGGCTTGTGCACCGGTTAAAGATTGCGCCTGATATCCCAACTTATTTAAGGTTATGGCTAGCATTGCCATAGAAGCTTGTTCACCAGAAGAAAGTAAGACATCTAGCTCTCTGGCTATTGGTACCGAATCAACCTGTTTGGCTAACGCTAGTAATCGATTCGTTTCACCCGACATGGCAGACACGACTACCACAACGTGATGCCCTTGCTCTACCGTTGTTATCACATGCTGCGCAACTTGGTGAATAGAATCGACCGACCCCATAGAGGTACCACCAAACTTCTGAACCACAACCTTTCTTTTCACTCGCTTACACCTTCCCAAGACTTGATGTCCATTAAGCACACTATTAGTGAGCCGTAAAAATAAAACCAAGCGGTACGAGTACTAACTCGACCGCTTGGTCATGGGTATTACTATATGTTCAGATTATGCGTCTGAACGCGCTTAAATCAATCTAACTTGATTTACAACTTTTCAGCTAACCAAGTATCTACCGAGCTTAATGCACCCGGTAATGCAGTTGCATCGGTACCACCAGCTTGCGCCATATCCGGACGACCGCCACCTTTACCACCAACTTGCTGAGCCACAAAGTTAACCAGTTCGCCGGCTTTCACTTTACCGGTTAGATCTTTAGTTATACCAGCAATCAAGCCTACTTTGTCACCCGCTACGTTACCAAGCATTATGATGCCGCTGCCAAGTTGATTTTTAAGATCATCAACCATGCCGCGCAGTGCTTTGTTATCTGCACCATCTAGCTGGGCAATAAGAACTTTAACGCCAGCAATCTCTTTCACTTGATCCGTCAGACTAGCACTGGCTTGAGCAGCGAGCTTGTCTTTGAGCGCCGCGATCTCTTTTTCAAGAGCTTTCGCTTTGCTAGCAGCTTCGCTAATTTTTTCTTCTGCTTTAGCTTGTTGAGCTTCAAATGCATCTAGTGCTGCATCTGCCGTTACCGCTTCAATACGGCGAATACCTGCTGCAATACCACCTTCAGAAACGATCTTGAACAGACCAATATCACCCGTGTTTGTTGCGTGAATACCGCCACAAAGTTCAGTTGAGAATTCGCCCATAGACAATACGCGAACTTCTGAATCGTACTTTTCACCAAATAGCGCCATTGCGCCTTTTTGTTTGGCTGATTCTAGGTCCATCACTTCCGTTTGAACGGGGTTGTTTTCACGAACTTGTGCATTCACCAAACGTTCTACTTGTTTGATTTCAGCCGCTGTCATGCCTTCAAGGTGAGAGAAGTCAAAACGCAAACCTTCTGGCTTAACCAAAGAACCTTTCTGAGCCACGTGTTCGCCCAACACAGTGCGAAGCGCAGCGTGCAGCAAGTGAGTCGCTGAGTGGTTAAGGCTTGTTAGGTGACGACGTTCTGCATCAACAATGGCTTCAACACTATCACCAGAAGCAAGTACACCTTCGGTCAATTCACCGTGATGCGCGATAGCGTTACCTAGCTTTTGAGTATCGCGAACTGCAAATACACCGGCTTCGGTTTTCAATACACCGGTATCGCCACACTGGCCACCAGACTCGGCATAGAACGGCGTTGCCTCAAGAATCACAATAGCTTTGTCACCAGCAGACAGTGTCTCAACACGCTCACCGTCGACAAAAATTTCTGTCACTGTACCCTTGTCTTGGGTTGAGCCATACCCGCAGAATTCTGAATCAGATTCAGCTTTGATGGTGTCGTTGTAATCGGTACCAAATTGGCCTGCTTCACGAGCACGTTGACGCTGAGCGTCCATCGCTTTTTCAAAACCCGGTTCGTCGATAGTAAAGCCGCGTTCACGAGCCACATCATTGGTCAAATCCGCCGGGAAGCCGTAGGTATCGTAAAGCTTAAATACGGTATCGCCGTCTAGTTCTTTACCTTCTAAGCTATCAAGTGCTTCGTTAAGAATTGTCATACCGCGGTCAAGCGTGCGTCCGAAGTTTTCTTCTTCGATTCTCAGTACTTTTTCCACTACTGCTTGCTGCTTTTTCAGCTCTTCACCCGCAGTGCCCATCACAGCAGCCAAAGGACCTACAAGTTTGTGGAAGAAGGCACCTTGAGCACCAAGCTTGTTACCATGGCGTACCGCACGACGAATAATTCGGCGCAATACATAACCGCGACCTTCATTCGATGGCATCACACCATCAACGATCAAAAATGCACAAGAACGAATGTGGTCAGCCACTACGCGTAGTGATTGATTTGAAAGGTCTTCAAAACCAATGACAGATGCAGTTTCTTTGATTAACGTTTGGAATACGTCGATTTCATAATTGGAGTGAACGCCTTGCATGATTGCTGAAATACGTTCAATGCCCATACCAGTATCAACAGATGGCTTAGGCAGTGGCTCCATAGTACCGTCGGCTTGACGGTTGAACTGCATAAATACGTTATTCCAGATCTCGATGAAGCGGTCACCATCTTCTTCCGGTGTTCCCGGACGGCCACCCCAAATGTGCTCACCGTGATCGTAGAAAATTTCAGTACATGGACCACAAGGGCCTGTGTCACCCATTTGCCAGAAGTTATCGGACTCGTATGGTTTGCCACCTTCTTTGTCGCCGATGCGAACGATGCGGTCTGCTGGCACGCCTACTTTCTGGTTCCAGATTTCAAACGCTTCATCATCCGTTTCGTAGATAGTGACTAAAAGACGATCTTTCGGTAATTGAAGCACTTCAGTTAGGAATTCCCACGCAAACGCAATCGCGTCTTCTTTGAAGTAATCTCCAAAGCTGAAGTTACCCAACATTTCAAAGAAAGTATGGTGACGAGCAGTAAAGCCAACGTTTTCTAAATCATTGTGTTTACCACCGGCACGTACACAGCGTTGAGCAGTTGTCGCGCGTGTATAGGCTCGTTTTTCCAAGCCCAAAAAACAGTCTTTAAACTGGTTCATTCCCGCGTTAGTAAACAGTAGGGTTGGATCATCGTGTGGTACCAACGATGAACTGTCTACGATTTGGTGCCCTTTGCTTTCAAAGAACTTAAGGAACGCATTGCGAACCTCATCAGTGCTCATGTACATGCCGCTCTTCCTGAAATGTCGACCTAAAATTTTGCCGTATTGTAGATCATGCACTCGCCTTCGACTAGTTTTCTCATGAAAATGGCGGTTTATTTGGCTATTTGGGTCAAATTGTCAAAAATTGATGAGACACAGCACGTGGATAGTGGTGTGGAGAGCGATATGATGAATTATGTTAGAGGCGCCTAACTATCAGTTTCGTCCTTCGATAAGGCATATTTAATTTGCTCGAAACTGTAGCCACGATATTGAAGAAAACGGACCTGTTTAGCATATTCTTTCTGGTCACATGCGACTTTGCCTCGAAACTTTTTTTCCGCTTGTTCTTTAGCGGCTTCAAACCAATCGACTTCAAGCTCACTCAAAACTGAATCGATGACACCCTCATTTACTCGTTTTTGAGCGAGTTCTTGTCTAATGCGTCTTTCACCATGACCTTTAAATAGATGTTGTCGTACTTGGCTCTCCGCAAAACGTTGATCGTTTAAATAACCATACTCATGACAAATTGATATCGCTTGTTCAATGTCTTGCTCTGAATAGCCTTTGAATTTCAGTTTTTCCGAGAGTTCATACTCGCCGTGATCACGACGACTGAGTAAATGAATCGCGGCTTCTTTTGCAGACAAAGCAGGAGGTTTCTTATACATAACTCAGTAAATTCCAACCACGCACATTGGTGAGGTAGATAAAACAAAGCCCTGCGTTGCAGGGCTTTGTTATGATACTAAACAAGAAGTGGACTATAGCTCTTCTTTTTCTGGTGATTGACCAAATTCCGGTTCATCAGGCTGGATTTCTGCAGGTGAAAGCAGCATTTCACGTAGCTTGCTATCAATCGTCTTCGCGGCTTCTGGGTTTTCACGTAGGAATTTACACGCGTTAGCTTTACCTTGACCGATCTTGTCACCGTTGTAGCTGTACCAAGCACCCGCTTTTTCAACTAGCTTGTGTTTTACGCCTAAATCAACCAACTCACCTTCGCGGTTAAAACCTTGACCGTAAAGGATCTGAGTGTGAGCTTCTTTAAATGGAGCAGCAATTTTGTTTTTCACAACTTTAATGCGAGTTTCGTTACCAACTACCTCATCACCTTCTTTAATTGCTCCGGTACGACGGATATCTAGACGAACTGACGCGTAGAATTTTAGTGCATTACCACCAGTGGTCGTCTCTGGGTTACCAAACATCACACCAATCTTCATACGGATCTGGTTGATGAAAATACACATACAGTTTGACTGTTTTAGGTTACCCGTTAACTTACGCATTGCTTGTGACAACATACGAGCTTGAAGACCCATGTGGCTATCGCCCATTTCGCCTTCGATTTCAGCTTTTGGTGTTAGTGCTGCAACTGAGTCAACAACCATAACGTCAATGGCACCTGAACGTGCTAGCGCGTCACAGATTTCCAGTGCTTGCTCACCCGTATCTGGCTGAGAAACCAATAGTGCATCAATATCAACACCAAGCTTCTTCGCGTAAACGGGATCAAGCGCGTGCTCAGCGTCGATAAAGGCACAGGTTTTACCTTCTCTCTGTGCCGCAGCAATCAACTCAAGTGTTAGCGTTGTTTTACCTGATGATTCTGGACCGTAAATTTCAACGATTCGACCCGTTGGTAAGCCACCAGCACCAAGTGCAATATCTAGAGAAAGTGAACCAGTAGAAACCGTTTCTACGTCCATCGCGCGGTTGTCACCAAGGCGCATGATAGAGCCTTTACCAAATTGCTTTTCAATCTGGCCTAGTGCCGCTGCGAGGGCTTTTTGTTTATTCTCGTCCATCACTTTCTCCAATATGCTGTGGTAGTTGTCAGTGCTAATTAGTTTATACAGCACTCAACGTTATGGATTGTATTATACTGTTGATTCATACAGTGTCTATACTTGTGTAAGAAAAATTTGCGTGTACCTCACACTCGCAATTTTTTTGCTTTGCTAATCCATGCAGTTAATCAAACCTTGCAGTGCATGCTGCACGGCTTGATGACGTACCTCCGCCCTATCTCCAGAAAAAAGACAGGTCTCAACCTTAACCACACTATCTCCCAGAGCCCAAGCAAAGCAAACCGTCCCAACGGGTTTAGTTTCGGTTGCGCCACCAGGGCCAGCTATGCCGCTTATCGCTACAGATAGATTGGCATTGGAGTTATGAACCGCACCTAATGCCATGGCTTCAACTACGGGTTCACTGACAGCGCCATGCGAATCTAGTACATCAGATCTCACGCCAAGCATTTCCATTTTGGCTTCATTGCTATAGGTAACAAACGCCCGGTCAAACCAGGCGGAACTCCCTGCAATATCGGTAATCGCGGTAGCAACACCACCACCTGTACAAGATTCTGCGGTCGTGGCAATTAGGGATTTTTCAGTTAGCTTTTGACCTAAAGAATTACTTAACTTGTTTAAAGATTGCATAGACACTCCAACCTATTTTTTCTTTATGATTTTACTTTAATCAATCGATTTCAAAAACACACTTCAATCGAGATTAGCTTGCTAAGTGGTATAAACATTGGTTTTGCCGTTTTCAATCTTTCACTATCTTCACCATAAACGAAAAACCACACCAAAAACGAAAAATGGCGACCTATTGGCCGCCATATTTGGATTCGAGTTCAATCTTACAACGTCTGTTGCAATGCCTGCTTTAGTTCTTGCTCGGCTTGCTCGATAACCTGTTGTGCTTTCTCTCGTTGCTCTCGACCTTCCTTAACTCTCGACAGGGTATTGTTTAACGTCTCGATGGTTAATTGGTTAACTGTCTGTAGAGAATCTAAATCCAATATTCCACGTTGATAATTTTCTGCAATTTGCTCTTCGAGAACTTTAAGCTTTTCAGCATTTTGGACGTACTGTTTGTTGGTGTAGTCCTTAACTGCGCGAGTTACATTTAGAGCTTTCTCTTTTTCATAGTTGGAAATGGCGATCAAGAACTGGCGCTTCCAAAGTGGGAAGGTGTTGTGAACGATGTCTTGAATATCTTCCATCAACATTTTATTGCCTTCTTGCGACAAGCGTATTTGTGGAGCCGTTTGAATCGCCGCTAAACGAGTCAATTCAAGGTTGTGAACCCGCTTTTCAAGTCTTGCAAGAGCTTGCGTCGCATCACGATACTTTTGCGCATCCAACGCATCACCTGATGATTCAGATTGAGCAAGAAGCTGCGGTAAGACAGACGCTTTTAACTCAGCAACTTTGTGCTGACCAGCCGCAATGTAATCTTCCAATCCCGTTAGTAATTCCAAGTTATGGCGATATAGTTCATCGAGTTGATTGATATCATGCGCTAGCTTTAACTCTTGGCCTTCCAATTTTTCAGCCAATTTATCGAGTTGACCACGGACCGAGTCAAAACTGGTTGTGAATTTTTTAAACGAATCAAAAAGCTCGCCAACTAGTGGTAGTTTTTCTAGAAAGCTCTGTTTACCCAATTGCTCAAATTGAGCGCCATCCATTTCCGCAACCATTGCTTGAAGCACATCGCCTGCTTCGCCACTATCGCGAACGCGGATTCGCTCAAGTACCGTATCTGAAAAAGCGGTGATTTGTTCTAATGCATCTTTACCAAAAGTAATCGTTGCAACGCTATCAAATGGGTCGAACTTCTCCACGATAGCAAGTACTTCAGCTGTTACCGCCACTTCTGTACTGGTGCTATTAAGCTCTTCAACTACTGTATCTGTCATCACAAATCTCCTTAACGCTGTGAAGGTTGATGAGAAGGAAAACGTTGCCACAGCTTCTCAAATTGTTTTGCATACTCACTGACGTAACGTTGATCATCACTGAGAGTTAAATCTTCTTGGTTGTATTTCGAAGCACTTCGTGTCCAGTTAAAACTGCCGTTAATTAGTCTCGAATTATCAAACAAAGCGAATTTATGGTGCATATGATATTCCGTAGTATCCACCTTAACGGGTATCCCCTGTTCAGCTAAGTAATAGACATCACTGCCTCGATCATAGCGTTTGTCGTTGTCGGTAATAATTCGGACTGCGATTCCGCGCTGATGAGCTTTTAGGATCTGCTCGGTAATCTCGTCACACGCTATCGTAAACACACAAATATCAATACTTTGCTTAGCCAATTTTAGTTGCTCAATAATTCCAGTAATACATTCCCTGCCGGGAGAGAACCAACTTTTGGCAACCACTGAGTTGGCACCATGCCTTGAGTTGTCCAGAACTTTAATAACCCGCTCAAGCCAACGCAAAATAGCAGTGGGGTCTTCACCTTGTGTAAGCTTTTGTTTGCTCAATTTGAAACTAAGATTACGGAGAAATGAGCGATCTTCTAATGACAATTCCACATCCGACAATTGATGACTCAGTTCTCTTCGTTCTTCGTCGTCTAGTCGAACATCCAATATGGATTCTTCAAGCCATTGCGCCCATTGGTCACGACTACCAAAAGATTTACTCATAATTACTCCCCCTCACTGTTACCAGAAAAACGAGCAACATGCTGATTTAGCATGGCTAACTGTTGAACAACTTGACCGCCACGGTCGTCACTTTGTCCCATTAATTGTTTGCGTTTATAGCCGTCACAAATTTCTATCCAGCGTGCTTTTTGTTCACTATTGAGGCTACCTTTTAGCTGCGACAGTTTGAGCAAGTTTTCTTCGGTACCAGCCGCAAGCGTTTGTGCTTCACTTTGATAGTGGTCATCCAACATGGTTTTTAGCTCAGAATCTGTCATGACTGACGAAATTTTTTCCGCCAACTTATTCATGTTTCGATACGAGCCTTGCAACTTAAATGGAGGTTCAACACGATACTCATCCGCTGTCGCTGCTGATGCAATGTATTGCTGGTTAACTTTAAGAACCGTCTGTTGAACAAACATAAGCTTCTGAAGTGTTGAAACGATTTCATTGGCTTCCATGGCTGAGTACGCATGAGTCATATCACTCAACGCAACTTCACGCCCTTTAGCCATATCCACGAAGCGATATAAGTCGTTCAAGTCACGAGTTGCCAAAGGCGCAAGAACCGCGTTTGAGGTGAGCGAGTTTTCAATAAAGCTCAATTCAAACGCATCTTTTTGATCCGATAACATATCACCTAAGTTATATATGTCAGCTCGGTTTGCTAGCATGTCTGGAATGCGGAAAGCTTCGCCCGTTTCTGTATACGGGTTACCCGCCATGACTACCGCAAACTTCTTGCCACGCATATCGTAGGTTTTCGACTTACCTTGCCAGCTACCTTCAATTCGCCTTGTCCCGTCACACAGAGAGATGAACTTTTGTAGAAGCTCTGGATTCGTGTGTTGAATATCATCAAGATACAACAACACGTTATTCCCCATTTCAAACGCTAAATTGATCTTTTCAATCTCTCGCGCTGAGTTTTGATCCGGTGCGTCTGCTGGGTCTAATGAAGTCACATTGTGGCCAATCGATGGTCCGTTAATCTTCATAAACACTAAGCCGAGCTTATGCGCGACATACTCGATTAACGTTGTCTTACCATAACCCGGTGGTGAAATTAGCAATAACATACCCATTAAATCAGTACGTTTTTTATCGCCAACCGTCCCCATTTGCTTGGCAAAGTTATCGCCAATAAGCGGTAAATAGCTTTCCGAAATTAATTTATTACGAACAAATGATGTAAGAGGTCTAGGCTTGAATTCAGCCAACCTAAACTTGTCTTTTGCATCAGACAGCATCTGCGCTCTTTGCTCAGTAAACTGTTCAAACTTTGGAACCACAATAGAACGCTGGTATTCACAACGACTGACAAAATTATCCAATACCAGTTTTAGCTGTCCGTTTTGAATCAGTTTGTGCTCTCCCAATAATCCTTCAAGCTCACTTTCCAAAGAAAAATCTAGCGCTTCAAATTCGGGGCCTTGGCTTTCTCTAAGAACAGCGATCATTGCTGCTTCTTGGACAAACTTTTCAGCCTGTTGTTTGTGTTCACAATATGCCGCCAGCCACTGCAAATGATCTGCGTACGACTTACGGATATTCAACGATTCTGGCTTCGAAGCCTGCCAGCCTAAGCTACGTCTAAACTGGAGATAATCTTCACAAAGTGTCGTGGCATTTTGGCTGACTTGAACTTTGACTGACGTTTGACCCAGCAAGTTTGCTAAATAGCGGGCCGCTTCATCGTTGCTTAACTCATTATTTATCTGCGCCACTAAGCTATTAAACGCTTGGTGATTATTGAGATGGGTTCGCAAGAGATGGGCGTTTTGAGCCTCTTGAATCAAAGACTCATAGTGAGAGCCCGTTAATTCCAATAGATACATCAGGGCTTCCGCACGCGCTGCTTGGCTGAACCTGAGTAGCCCGGCATTTTTGTACAAAGGCAAAACTTTGCTCAAGATATTTGCTGCATCTTGATCGTGTATCCCTTTGACATACCCTTCCTGAAAACGCGGGGCGGCAAACTTTTGAACAATGGGTAACAAGCCTTTTTCTTTCTGAGCGTTTAGTAAGTCATCTAAGTCAAAATCACCATTTCCACTTTGAGCACTGTTCAGCACTAAATAAGCGAGATACTCACCGCGATAAACCAACTGACTCTCGGAAGGCAGATCGAGATCGGCGGCTTCATCAGCTTGCAACAATTCGTTGTCGACCGTTTGATAAAAATCAGTACCTGAAATATGTAAATTGGCACCGTCATCGCGATTAATCAGTGTAAGGTCCAAAGCTTGTTGATTGACACTAAACCTGTGTTTACCCAAGCGGAGTATCGTGCCACCTGCTTCGAATATGTCTTGATTATCTCGCAGCGCTCGCAATGATTGATCTTGTAGTGCTTTGATTTTTGAGTCCAAAGAATCGGCTTTGACGCTATCACCTAGATTGCGAATGTTGTCCGACAATTGGTGAAGCTTTTGCACCATACCGTCCGTGGCAAAATAGCTGTTTAGCTCCGACACCTGATCAAAACGTTCTATCCGTTTCTCAATGCTTGTTAAGGTAACATTGGCGGCTTGTAGCAGGTTCTGAATACGTCTTTGCCTTGTGGCAATCAACTGTTGCTTGTGATTATCTAAGGTCGATTGTATTTCATCGCGTTTGCTATATATCGCTGATAAAAACTCATCAAAATCGGCAAAGCGTGATTCCAATTTATCAAGTTGAGTTACCAGTTTAGCTAGCTGATTGTCACATTCATCTGGAGTATTAGCTTGCTCCATTGCACTACTTACAGATTGGCTCAGAAGCTTAAACTGAGCACTGAACTCAGCTTGGGCCTCATCACTTTGCAAACTTTTTTCACGATTGCGGAGTTTGGCCGAGGTGGTATTGAGCAGTGAAGTAACTTCAGTCGTCAGATCCAAAATAGTCGTAGCCTGAGTAGGATCATCCGTTTCTATTTCAGTTACTTCTTCGGTTACGATCTGTAGCTCATTACGCAGCGTGTCTAATTGATCACCTAACTTTTGCAAGTCCGACGTTTTTTCTACCTTTGCCAACTCCAGATCGATCTTCTGAATATCTTTCTTAAAAGGAGCGTAGGCTTTGGGATCTTGAAGCAAAACCAAAAGCTGACGATTGAGCTCTTCCCGCTGCTCAGACAGTTGCGCTAAAAGCTCCTCTACCTTTTCAACATCGACATAGTGCTGCTGTCGAAGTGACATGGTTTTACCAACTTGCCCTTTTAGGTCAGAGAGGAGTGTGAGCAGTTGGTTAGCCTTGTCTTTTGGCGCTAGCTTAACTTTGCCGATGAGTTCATTCACTGCTTTCGAATGAACTTCAACGTTCTCAGAAGCATGGGCTTGCAGCTGTTGAACCTTTATAAATTCATCAATAATTCGGTCAGCCGTTTCCATAACGGTATTAACAGACTGACCAATACCCATCGCGTACTCTTTTTGTAGCCAGTGATAATGGTCAAGAGTACTTTGGCATTGTTTTAGTAACACTTCATAGGCCGCTTGAGTCACATCTTTGGTTTCGGCCAACTGGCAAATAGTCAAGATTGAAGAAAGCGCTCTTACTAATTCGGTATTGCCCAAATTGAACAAAGGATCTTGGCTAGATGATTCAGCTTTATTGGATTGACTGTAGAATTCCGGCGTTGAAAAAGGTGTATCCCAAATGCGCAATGGATGAATGGTTGATGCTTCTGCATTTTCAGATAACTGGAACACCAACATTCGACCGTCAGGGTATAAACTGAAACCGTGACTTTCCATCGGTGCTGAAAATTGCTTTTCAATTAGGTTATAGCTGTACGAAAGGTAGTAGCCATCTTGTAAATTAAAGAAAAAATACAAAATGTCTTCACCGTTTGGAGATACCACTTTGTGGAAAAAGCTTAGATTCTGCCAATTGGAATCAAATACCTTGCTTTCCCCGTTTGATAACACGTAACCATTAGCAAATAAAACACCGTGATCTTCGGGAAGTACCTTAACCGAAGTACCAATGGCATCAACGCGATGTACCTTTTGATTGATTGGGTTAAATATAAAATAGCGTGATTGCTTCTCACGGTTGGGTTTGACACGAAGCGCGATCAACTCTCCGACAAAGGCATAATCAATTTCTGCATCTGCGACGCTCTGATGCGGATCATCAACAGGTTCACTGTATATGCCTTTTCCATCTTGCGTACTGTCTTCTAGCTTAATGGTAAGGTCACCGCCCACGCACTCGACGAACAGCTTATCTTCTATCGACACATGAGGATGATCACCTAAAATATGATCATCTCGACCGGTACTTTTCCATATAAAGTCTTGCTGCTCTGCATCTTCCAAATCCGCTTGCCCAAGCGAATCCATAAATTCAATCGAATTACGATTAACCTGGAAGCGAAACACCTTACGGTCTTCCGGTCTCATTCCTATCTGGAAGGCAATAAACAGAACATTCTCTTGGCGAGCAATTTGAGTCAGCCTTGCATCACCATAGTAGGTGAATAACTCGGTAAATTCGTGAGTAAAACGGGAATCATTAAGAAAACTGTTTTCCAATGGCTCAGGTTCAATCCTAAAAATACCGTCTTGTTCATGGAGTTGATACAGTCCAAACACATCATCTAATGAAGGTAGCGCTTTCATTCCCAACTTGACTTGATAACCAAACAACAGCTGTTGATTAACCTGAGCCATATCAATTGGGATGGACTTGCTAACAGTTTGCACATTGGCTTTGCCGACTAGCTGGATCTCTTGACCGCCAAACAAAGATTGGCGCTTTTGGTTAAAAGACTGAGTGAGTGACTTTAGTTGGTTACCCTGCTGCAACAAACGAGATTTCAATACCTCGTATGCGCCGCCCTCACCCACTGAATTTTGGGTAGATTCAGACATACAGTTACCTCAAACCCCGCACTAGGCGGGGTTGGAAAGCTTTAAAAATGGATTAGGACTCTGGCTCGGTGTTAGTAGAAATAGTACTTTGGATTTTCTTGAGAAGTTCCGTTGCGCCACCTTGCGAGTTTAGTAAGCTAGCTAATGCCACATTGCTTAAATCGCTACTCTTGAGATCTGTATTTTGTAACATGTCTTTGATGTCGTGCGGCAAGCTGCGTTTACCATCTACATATTCAGATACCAGCGGGTTTAACACTTGAGACTCTGAGAACTTAGAATCCAATGCCGCAGCATCCAAGATAGTTCGGCGAATTTGTTCCATGCCTTCCCCACCAAACAACTTGATGTCAGCTTTCGATAGCGAATCAGCAATTGCTTTTGCGTTGGCACCCACCACCGCTTTTTGCGCTTCAATACGGGCAATTTCCAAGTCTTTATCTTGTTGCAATTGCATAACCCACTTGTCGTGCTCACGAGTATGGTCATCGTATTGCTGCGCGGCTTCAAATCGAGCAGTTTGAGACTCAGCTTCCGCAAGGCCTTTAGCACGTAATGCTTGAGCTTCTGCTTCACCTGTACTTTGCAAGGTATACGCTTGCGCTTCACCAGTTTCACGAATGGCTTGAGCACGTTCACGATCAACTTCAACTTCCGCCAAGCCAGTCGCACTAATAAACTGCTTTTCTGCCTCAGCCATACGCTCTTTAGCGGCAGCTTCTCGTTCTTTCGCAACGTATTCCGCTTCAGCTCGTTTAACAGACGCCGTATGCTCTGCTTCCGCTCTCTTAACTTCGACAATTTGTGCGGCTTCCGCTTCACGAGTCTTAACCGCTAAGCTATTTTCTGCTTCACGAGTTTTAACTTTTAGCGCTGCTTCGTTTTCAATCAGCACCTTCTCAGCACGTTCATGAGCCGCTTCTTTTTCAGCTCTAGCCGCAACAAGCAACTCCAACTGAGCCGCTTCCGCACTGGCTTCTGCTTCGACCATTTTGACGCGTTTTTCACGGTTGACTTGCTCATTCACACGTAAGTTCTGCGTTTCCTCTTCCTCGCGAGCAATCTTTCTTTCTATCTCTACGCGTTGAGAACGTGTTTCAGCCACGGATTTACGCGCTTCTTCAACCGTAGTTTCTTTATGCATTTCTTTTTCAGCAACTTCCGCCGCCGTACGAACTTTTTCTGTTTCAACAGCGCGAGTGAGTTCTTCTTCTTGAATAGCGACTTGACGTTGGTTGGCAATTCGAGTCATTTCAACTTCCATTTGCACACTTTCACGTTTCTTCGCGACTTCTTCTTCAGTTTCCAATTTTGCTAGCTGAGTAACACGTTCATATTCTTCACGTTTTTCAGCGGCAAGCGCTTCCTCTTGGGCATTGATAATGCTTACTTCACGCTGAGTACGAGCAATGCTTTCTTTCTCTTGTTTGTCTAGTTGAAGTCGGTTGGCTTCCGCTTCAACGTTTTTCTTCTTGATTACCGTTTCTTCATCTTGGCGAATGGCATTGGTTTCAGTATTTTTTTGCGCAGTGATCTCCGAGATCTTACGAATACCTTCCACATCTAGAATATTATTTGGGTTATGGGCGTCGAGGGATGTTTGATCGATCATGTCGATCACAACATCATAGATTTTAAACCCATCCATCTCACTACCGATTACCTGAACAACCGCGTCACGGAATGTACGACGGTTCGTAAGAAGCTCTTCAAACTCAAACTGCTTTACCGCTGTTTTCAAAGCTTCTGAAAACTTAGGTTGGAAGTGTTCTTTTAGTCGGTCTAAGTTAGACGCTTCATGAGCAGTGAACAGTTTCGCCACTCGAATGATGTCTTCTTCCTCGTGATTAACACCAATATAGAAGTCGACTTTTAAATCTGCTCGAATATTATCTCGACAATGCAAGCCTTCGTATTCTTCACCTTCTTGATCTTTTCGACCACTGCGGATAACCGAGATTTTTTTACGAGTGATGTCCATGTACTCAAACTGGTTGATGACCGGCCATACAAACGTACCCGTTAGCGATGCTCGAGTTTGGTGAAGTCCATTGACTATCAAAGCATCACCTTCACCTCTTACTTTTTTGTAACGTGAAGTGATGAATACCACCAATAGAAGGATAAAGGCGATGCCAAACCCACCAAAAATCATGCTTGGAGAAATTTCCATTAACTAGCTCCTGACCTATTTAATTATGCTTTAGCGACGACAAATCGGTTGTCGTCGGTATCTTTTGCAACAATGATTACTTGCGCACCAAACTCTAATTGCTCGTCCGTTTGAACCTTAGCTTCTAACAAGTACTCATTGCCATTGTGAAGTACCATAACTTCACCAAATTCTGTATTAACCAAACTACTGTGAACTCTCGCCTTTAAGCCGACATATTCAACTTTGGCAAACGCCTTGGTTTTGTCGAAAAGAGGAACAAGAGGTTTTAAGACCCAAGATGTGATCAATAGCGATACATACAGAGTGACCGGTACGCTTATGATGTTTACAACCAATGCTATTGTTTCGCTTAAAAACGAAGTACTCAGGTCGACAAAGTAAAATGAAACGACCGTCGCAATAAAAAATGTAACCGTGACCACCACTGTCAATGGAATCTTTGAAAGCACCGGCGGCAGTATCAATCCAGCGCCAGGAATGGCATCCAGCTCAAAATCCATGTCTGCAGTGATTCCATCTATTACGTTAAACGCTAAATCCACAACCAACAGCACAGCAAACAGCATTAAAGGTAGAAAAAAGATATTTGTGGGAAAAGCTAACAATGCAGTGAGAAATTCGCTTAAAGTCATCATCGACGCCTTAAAACTGACACCCCATCAAAAAGACAATACTCTTGATGATGAGAAACAGTATCAATAAAAACAAAACACCTAAGACTACAGACATAATCAACCCTGTGTAATATTGATACTGGTTATTAGAGCTAGCTCAAATCCTTTTTATCCAAGCGAATAAATTCACCACACCAAGACAAAAAACATCATCATTTTTTAACAAGTAACACTCATTTATTTGATAAGTAAACGTCATGAAAGTAGTCAAATAGTTTCTGCTTCAACACTTTTCCCAATAAAGCGATTCACGTATCCTTAACGCATTAATTTGTCAGTAAGTAACAACGCCGTGAAGTCAGAACAAAAACACACTCCCATGATGCAGCAATACCTCAAGCTCAAAGCAGAGAATCCCGATATTTTGCTGTTTTATCGCATGGGTGATTTTTACGAATTGTTCTATGACGATGCTAAACGTGCGGCCAACCTACTGGAAATTTCACTAACCAAACGTGGTTCTTCTGGCGGCGAGCCGATTCCGATGGCGGGTGTGCCTTATCATGCCGTTGAGGGGTATCTAGCTAAATTGGTTCAACTTGGTGAGTCGGTTGCGATTTGTGAGCAAATTGGAGACCCAGCCACTAGCAAAGGGCCGGTAGAACGCAAGGTAGTTCGCATTGTTACCCCAGGAACGGTAACCGATGAAGCGCTGCTTACTGAGCGCGTCGATAACTTAATTGCAGCTATCTACCAAAAAGGGAACCAATTCGGTTACGCTACTTTGGATGTGACCTCGGGTCGATTCCAGCTCATGGAGCCAGAAACCGAAGAAGCCATGCTAGCCGAACTGCAGCGTACCGCACCGAGAGAATTATTGTTCCCAGAAGACTTCGCTTCTGTAAGATTACTGGAAAGCCGCAACGGTAATCGTCGCCGACCTGTCTGGGAGTTCGAGTTAGATACAGCTAAACAGCAGCTCAATCAACAATTTGGCACCAAGGATTTGGTAGGGTTTGGCGTCGAAAATGCGGGTCTTGGACTTTGTGCCGCGGGTTGTTTGATTCAATATGTAAAAGATACTCAGCGAACCGCACTTCCTCATATACGTTCATTGACCTTCGATAGGCAAGATCACTCCGTAATACTGGATGCCGCAACTCGACGTAATCTAGAGCTAACTCAAAATTTAGCCGGTGGTCATGAAAACACGTTAGCAGAAGTGCTGGACAAAACTGCAACGCCAATGGGTAGCCGAATGTTCAAACGCTGGCTACACCAGCCAACTCGTCAGCTGTCTACATTGAATCAACGATTAGACGCTATCACCGAGTTGAAAGAGACAGCGCTGTTTTGCGAACTGTTCACTAGCTTAAAACACATCGGTGATATTGAACGCATCCTAGCAAGATTAGCTCTGCGCTCAGCAAGGCCACGTGATATGGCGAGACTTCGCTCTGCTCTGCAACAACTGCCTGAGTTACAGCAATCTCTTAGTGAACTGGCAAATCCTTATCTCAAGCAACTCAGTGAATTCTCTGCGCCACAACCAGAGCTTTGCGAACTGTTAGAAAACGCGATTCAGGACAACCCACCCGTTGTGATTCGAGATGGGGGTGTAATTGCCAGCGGCTACAATGCAGAATTAGATAAATGGCGCGATTTAGCTGCCGGGGCAACGGAGTATTTAGAAAAGCTTGAAGCGGATGAGCGAGAACGCCACGGGATTGATACCCTAAAAGTGGGCTACAACAATGTGCATGGCTTTTTTATTCAGGTGAGCCGTGGACAAAGTCATTTAGTACCGCCACATTACGTGCGTCGTCAAACGTTAAAAAATGCTGAGCGCTACATTATTCCAGAGCTAAAGGAACACGAAGACAAAGTCCTCAATTCTAAGTCGAAAGCTTTGGCGTTGGAAAAACAGTTGTGGGAAGAACTGTTTGATTTGATCTTGCCGCAACTCCCTGCTCTGCAAAATTTGTCGTCTGCATTGTCTCAGCTTGATGTGCTGCAAAACCTCGCAGAACGCGCCGATACACTTGATTACTGTCGTCCACAGTTGTCTGAAGACTCTGGCATTGAAATCAATGCAGGGCGTCACCCAGTAGTCGAACAAGTGATGGATGACCCTTTCATCGCCAATCCAGTGCAACTCAGTCCGCAGCGACAAATGCTGATCATTACTGGTCCGAATATGGGTGGTAAGTCTACGTACATGAGACAAACTGCCCTTATCTCGTTACTTGCTCATATTGGTAGTTACGTTCCGGCTGAATCAGCAAAAATTGGTGTTATTGATCGTATATTCACCCGTATTGGGGCGTCCGATGACTTAGCGTCAGGGCGCTCGACCTTTATGGTGGAAATGACAGAAACGGCGAATATCTTGCACAATGCCACTCCGCGAAGTTTAGTCTTGATGGATGAAATCGGCCGAGGCACCAGTACCTATGATGGTCTCTCTTTGGCGTGGGCGAGTGCAGAATGGCTGGCAAAGCAAATCGGGGCCATGACCTTATTTGCAACCCATTACTTTGAGCTTACTGAGTTGGCCAATCAGCTGCCACAGCTGGCCAATGTTCATCTCGATGCGGTAGAACACGGTGATAGCATCGCCTTTATGCACGCTGTCCAAGAAGGCGCGGCCAGTAAGTCTTATGGCTTGGCCGTGGCAGGATTAGCAGGAGTGCCCAAGTCTGTCATTAAGAATGCGAGAAGCAAGCTTTCCCAGTTAGAGTCGTTAGCACTCACACAGCCGCAAGCAGCCAGTAAGGTCGACATTGCCAACCAACTTAGTTTGATACCCGAGCCGAGCGAAGTGGAAACCGCGTTGGCAGACATAGATCCAGATGACCTCACTCCAAGGCAAGCACTGGAAGCACTATATCGACTCAAGAAGCTACTTTAAGCTCTGCCAAAATAGAGTTTCCACCCACAAAAAAAGCTGCCGTGGCAGCTTTTTTTAATCGGATTATCGCTACAATTTACGCCTTAATAACAGCACGGCGACACTCATAAACACAATACTTGGGGCGATGGCGCCAAAGGCTGGAGGAATTTGATACACCAAACTCAGCGGGCCAAAAAACTCGCTTGAAATATAGAAAGTAAATCCAGCAATCACACCGGATAGAATTCTCGCGCCCATGGTGACACTTCGCAGTGGTCCAAAGATGAACGACAATGCCATCAGCATCATCACTGCAATCGAAATAGGCTGAGTCATTTTTCGCCACAATGCCAATTCGTAACGAGCGGCATCTTGTTCAGATTCTTTTAAGAAGCTTACGTAATCATACAAACCGCTGAGTGAAAGCTCCTCTGGCTTCACCGTCACCACCGCAAGCTTGTCCGGTGCTAAAGCAGTGCGCCATAAATAATCGGCCAAAGAAGATTTGCTTATTTGCGATTCGTTTTCGAATTCCGTCAACTCAACGTCTTGCATTAACCATCGGTTATCGGATAGATAACTCGCTTTGCGCGCAAACAATACGTTTTGCAATTGTTTGTCGTCATTGAATCGCCAAATGTTCACGCCATACAACTTTTCTTCTTCTATTTTGGTGATGAACACAAAATCATTGGCATCGCGAGCCCAGACACCGGCGCGCACCGACATCAAGGCGCCACCAGAAGTAGAAAAAGCACGCAGGTCTCGGGCCATTTTTTGTGCTTGTGGCGCGCCCCACTCGCCCAACAAGGTCACTAGCACCATAAGTGGCACAGCCGTTTTTAATACCGACAGGCCTATGTCTAACTTAGAAAAGCCAGAAGCTTGCATGACCACCAGCTCAGAGCTTGATGCCAGCATCCCCAAGCCAATCAGAGCGCCAAGCAATGCCGCCATAGGGAAAAACATTTCAATGTCACGGGGAATACTCAGCAGTACAAAAAACAATGCTTGCAGTAGGTCGTAGGTTCCTTCGCCCACTTTGCGCAATTGCTCCACGTACTTAATTATTGCCGAAAGCCCGATAAAAGTTGCCAGCACCATCAAGGTGGTAGAAATGATGGTGCGGCCAATATAGAGATCTAGAATCTTAAACACGAGTTAGACGCCCTTATTTTGTCTAAGTCTATCTTTGAAACGTCTTACCGTTACGCTATCTAAAGAGTTGGCCCCAAGTGCCGTGAGTAACAAAGCGATGTTGACTGGCCACATGCCAATCCAAGTGGCAATAGCTTCATCTTCAATCGCCGATTTAGTGGCACTAATAGCAAGGAAGTAAGCAAGGTAAATCAAGATAGCTGGGCCCATCTTGGCAAAACGACCTTGCCTTGGGTTCACGGCAGAAAGTGGCACCACCAGCATAGTCAGCAGCGGTATACACAAAACCAAGGAGACTCGCCACTGCAATTCAGCTTGCGCATGAGGATGCGGGTTCGCAATCAAGTCTAGTGTTGGCAGAGCTTCCCAATCACGGCCGCCGCGTTGCACTTCACGTTGCCCAATTAAACCTTGGTACTGTTCGAACTCGGTGATCATATAGTCAACACGAGTCGGAACGCCCTCATATCGAGTACCATCGTACATGCGAATCACTTGGCGTCCGTCAGCCAGCTCTTTGACTTCACCAGAAGTTGAGAACATCACACTTGGTAAAATAGAGTCTCGAGGCGCTAATTGAGCAACAAAGACATTATTTAACGTTTTATCGGTAATATCATCGATAAAGACCACAGAAGAGCCATCTGGGGTTCGTTGAAACACCCCAGTTTGTAACAAATCGACACTATTTTCTGCCTGAAACTCTTCAAATATCTGAGCCTCTTTATCTTGGCTCCAAGGTGCCAGCCAAAAAGCATTGAATGCCGCCATTCCCCCGGTGATAACCGCGAGATACAAGGCTGCTCTAACCAGGAATTTGTTACCGATACCGGTGGCGTTCATCACGGTGATTTCACTTTCGGCGTAAAGACGGCCAAAGGTAAGCAAAATACCGATGAACAAGCTGAGTGGTAACATCAATAAACCCATGGCAGGCATGTTCAATGCAACCACAGAAAGGATCATTTTTGCGGGTATTTCTCCGTCTGTCGCCTCTGCTAACACACGGATGAATTTTTGACTCAGAAAGACCAGAAAAAGCACGAAAAAGATGGCTAATTGGCTTTTGAGTGTTTCGCGGATCAAATATCTAACAATAATCACGCTGAAATCACCTATACAAAACTTGTATTTTTAGTTGAATCACTATAATTTCCCGTTGAAACTTTTATTTTAAGATTTTTTCTAAATGTTGGTCAGCCAACACGAACTTCAGCAAGCTTTCTGAATTCAACGGCTAAAATTGTATTATCCACCATTTAGATTCATTTGTCTTTAAGACGCAGGAGTACTCATGGAGTTCAGTGTAAAAAGTGGTAGCCCTGAAAAACAACGCAGCGCATGTATCGTTGTTGGTGTTTTTGAACCACGTCGTCTTTCTCCGGTAGCAGAGCAGTTAGATAAAATCAGTGATGGCTACTTAAGTTCATTACTACGCCGCGGTGACCTAGAAGGTAAACCGGGCCAAATGCTGCTATTGCACCAAGTACCTGGTGTTTTATCAGAGCGAGTGTTGTTGGTTGGCTGTGGTAAAGAACGTGAACTAGGTGAACGTCAATACAAAGAAATCATCCAAAAAACCATCAGCACCCTTAACGAAACGGGCTCGATGGAAGCGGTTTGCTTTTTGACAGAACTACACGTTAAAGGTCGCGATACCTACTGGAAGGTTCGTCAGGCAGTTGAAGCAACGCACGACGGTCTTTACACTTTTGATCAATTCAAGAGCAGCAAACCAGAAACTCGTCGCCCACTTCGCAAGTTAGTATTCAATGTGCCGACACGCCGCGAATTGAACTTGGGTGAAAAAGCGATCAGTCATGGTTTGGCGGTAGCGTCTGGCGTTAAGGCGTCGAAAGATCTAGGCAACATGCCACCAAACATTGCTAACCCGGCTTACCTAGCCTCTCAAGCTCGCCGCCTTGCCGATGATCATGAAACGGTAACTACCAAAATCATTGGTGAGCAAGAAATGGAAAAGCTGGGTATGACTTCTTACCTAGCAGTGGGTCGCGGTTCGAAAAACGAATCCATGATGTCCATCATGGAGTATAAAGGCAACCCGGATCCGGAAGCCAAACCTATTGTATTGGTAGGTAAAGGTCTCACCTTCGATTCAGGTGGTATTTCAATCAAGCCAGGCGAAGGCATGGACGAAATGAAATACGACATGTGTGGTGCAGCCTCTGTATTCGGCACAATGAAAGCATTGGCGCAGCTAAACATCCCAATCAATGTTGTGGGTGTACTAGCGGGTTGCGAAAACATGCCAGGTAGCAATGCTTACCGTCCGGGTGACATTCTTACTACCATGTCAGGCCAAACAGTAGAAGTGCTGAACACCGACGCGGAAGGTCGCCTAGTATTGTGTGATGCACTGACATATGTCGAGCGTTACGAGCCAGAGTGTGTGGTTGATGTAGCAACGCTAACCGGTGCTTGTGTGGTTGCGTTAGGTCATCATATCAGTGGCGTAATCTCTAACCACAACCCTCTTGCACACGAATTGGTCAATGCATCAGAACAAGCCAGTGACCGTGCATGGCGCTTACCGATGGCTGATGAGTACCACGAGCAGATTAAGAGCCCGTTTGCTGACATGGCTAACATTGGTGGTCGTGCTGCCGGTACGATTACAGCAGGTTGTTTCTTATCGAAGTTCACTAAGAAATACAACTGGGCACACATTGACAGTGCAGGCACAGCTTGGAAATCGGGAGCGAACAAAGGTTCTACCGGTCGCCCAGTCTCTATGCTGGTCCAATTCCTACTAAACCGAGTAGGCTCAGAAACTGAAGAATAAGATTCAGTCAGCAACAAAAGGGCCGTAAGGCCCTTTTTTGTATCAGTGCTTTTTGTACTTGAGACTAATTGAAAGGCAACTAAACCTTGAACAATGCGACCTTCTACATAGTGAAAGAGCAATCACCTCAGTCAGAGACGTCAGGGTTTCTCGATTATGTGGTGTTTTTAGCTCATCACTTTGCCAAGCAAGGCGCCAAGGTGTACGTCAATGTACAAGACATCCAACAAGCCGAGCAGTTAGCTGAATGCTTTTGGCAAGTCGCGCCCGAAAATTTTGTCGCCCACAACTTAGTTGGCGAAGGCCCTAGATACGGCTCACCGATTGAAATTGGCCATCAAGGTGTAAAACCAAACTGGAACCGCCAATTAGTTATCAATGCGGCTCAAAATACGACAATTTTTGCGCCAAAGTTTGTACAAGTGGTAGACTTCGTGCCTTGCGAAGAAAAAGCTAAGCAGCTGGCGAGAGAAAGATATAAACTTTATCGTCAAGCTGGCTATCAATTAAGCACTGTAGATATTCAGAACCCTTAGACACGAGTGCGTGTGTAAGGAATACCAAATTAACGATGCCCCATTAAAAGAACGCTATGGAAAAGACATATAACCCAACCTCAATAGAGCAATCCCTATATCAAACTTGGGAGGAAAAAGGCTATTTCAAACCTCACGGCGATACAACTAAAGATGCTTACAGCATTATGATCCCACCGCCGAATGTCACAGGTAGCCTGCACATGGGGCATGCTTTCCAAGACACCATTATGGATACTTTGATTCGCTGTGAGCGAATGAAAGGCAAAAATACACTTTGGCAAGTGGGCACAGACCACGCTGGTATCGCAACTCAAATGGTCGTTGAGCGCAAAATTGCCGCTGAAGAAGGTAAAAACAAACACGATTACGGTCGTGACGCCTTCATCGACAAAATTTGGGAATGGAAAGGCGAATCAGGTGGCACCATCACTAAGCAGCTTCGTCGCTTAGGCGCATCTGTAGATTGGGAACGTGAGCGTTTCACTATGGATGACGGCCTATCGAATGCCGTAAGAGAAGTTTTCGTTCGTCTTTATGAAGAAGACCTTATCTATCGTGGCAAGCGTTTGGTCAACTGGGATCCAAAACTTCACACAGCGATCTCAGATCTCGAAGTAGAAAACAAAGACAAAAAAGGCCACATGTGGCACTTCCGCTACCCACTCGCCGATGGTGCAAAAACCGCTGATGGTAAAGACTACATTGTGGTTGCAACCACGCGTCCAGAAACCATGCTGGGCGATACTGGTGTAGCGGTAAACCCAGAAGATCCTCGTTACCAAAATCTGATTGGCAAAGAAATTTTGCTACCAATCGTGAATCGTCGCATTCCAATTGTTGGCGATGAGCACGCCGACATGGAAAAAGGCACTGGCTGTGTAAAGATCACTCCGGCCCATGACTTTAACGACTACGAAGTTGGTAAACGTCATCAACTACCGATGATCAACATCTTTACCTTTGATGCCAATATCCGTGACGCTGCGGAAGTCTTCAACACCAATGGTGAAGAAACTGATGTATACAGCACGGATATGCCAGAAGCTTACCGTGGACTTGAGCGTTTTGCAGCGCGTAAAGCGATCGTTGCTGAATTTGATCAACTGGGTCTACTAGACGAAATTAAAGATCACGATCTAACTGTACCCTACGGCGATCGTGGTGGCGTAGTTATCGAGCCAATGTTAACCGACCAATGGTACGTGCGCACAGCGCCACTTGCGAAACCAGCGGTTGAAGCGGTTGAGAACGGTGATATCCAGTTTGTTCCTAAGCAATACGAAAACATGTACTTTGCATGGATGCGCGATGTGCAAGATTGGTGTATTTCACGCCAACTTTGGTGGGGTCATCGTATTCCTGCATGGTATGACAACGATGGCAACGTTTATGTTGGCCGTACCGAAGAAGAAGTGCGTGCAAACAATAACTTGGCACCGGTTGTTGTACTTCGCCAAGACGACGACGTATTGGATACTTGGTTCTCATCAGCACTTTGGACATTTGGTACCCAAGGTTGGCCTGAAAACACGGACGCCTTAAAGACATTCCACCCATCAGACGTACTGGTATCAGGCTTCGATATCATCTTCTTCTGGGTTGCGCGTATGATGATGATGACGCTGCACTTTGTGAAAGATGAAAACGGCAAGCCACAAGTACCGTTCAAAACGGTTTATATGACAGGTCTGATTCGCGATGAAAATGGCGACAAGATGTCGAAATCCAAAGGTAACGTGCTTGACCCAATCGACATGATTGATGGTATTGACCTTGAGTCTCTGGTTCAAAAACGCACTGGCAATATGATGCAGCCAAAACTGGCCGCAAAAATTGAAAAGAACACACGTAAGACCTTTGAAAATGGTATTGAACCATATGGTACCGATGCATTGCGCTTTACTTTGGCTGCGATGGCGTCCACTGGTCGTGATATCAACTGGGATATGAAGCGTCTAGAGGGTTACCGCAACTTCTGTAACAAGTTGTGGAATGCCAGCCGTTATGTGTTGATGAATACTGAAGAGCAAGATTGTGGGTTTGCTGGCGGAGACGTTGAGTACTCTTTAGCAGACAAGTGGATCGAGTCTCAATTTGAGCTTGCTGCAAAAGATTTCAATACTCACATCGAAAACTTCCGTCTTGATATGGCTGCTAACACGCTATACGAGTTCATCTGGAATCAATTCTGTGACTGGTACCTAGAATTAACTAAACCTGTTTTATGGAAAGGCTCTGAAGCTGAGCAGCGTGGTACTCGTCGTACACTCATTACTGTGTTGGAAAAAACACTGCGTTTAGCACATCCAGTGATTCCGTACATTACCGAAACAATCTGGCAGAGTGTTAAACCACTGGTTGACGGTGTTGAAGGCGACACCATCATGCTGCAAGCACTACCTCAGTTTGATGAAACTAACGTAAACCAAGCTGCGGTTGATGATATCGAATGGGTAAAATCATTTATTACTAGTATCCGTAACCTGCGCGGAGAGTATGATATTAATCCAGGCAAACCTCTGGAAGTCATGCTGAAAGCTGCAGATAGCTTGGATGCAGAACGCGTTAAAGCTAATGAGCAGGTATTAGTTTCGCTGGCAAAGCTTGAGTCAATTCGCGTATTGGCAGAAGGTGAACAAACACCAGCATGTGCAACGGCTCTTGTGGCGAAATCTGAATTGCTGATCCCAATGGCAGGTATTATCGACAAAGATGCTGAGCTGGCTCGTCTTGATGGCGAAATCAAAAAGACACAAGGTGAAATCAAACGTATCGAGGGTAAGTTAGGCAATGAAGGTTTTGTTGCCAAAGCACCTGAAGCGGTTGTTGCCAAAGAGCGTGAAAAGCTCGCAGGTTACCAAGAAGCCTTAGTGAAGCTAGAAGAACAAAAGGTCACCATCGCGGCACTGTAATTATTGCTGCACCACCTACACTCAGTACAAAAGAAGCTGGTTCTATGACCAGCTTCTTTTTTATGTGCCAATGGATCTAGCTGATACCTAAACCTAGATCAAACGCTTCAGCTAGTTCATCCGTCACGGCGGAATTGATATCTGACGCTTGACCAATCGAAATTAAATCATCGAGATTACCAACAACTACAGTTCGCTCAGCTAAGTAGTTAGAAGTACGAGTCATTACCCAAGGTCTTGCCAATCCAATCGTTACCGCTTGCAACAAAAAGTTGGAAATAATCAACCAAAGATAACTTTTCACGGTTAAGTGAGATTCAAACGTAAATGTCGATTCAGCAGCTTGTTCATGATGAAGTGAAAGCTG
This sequence comes from Vibrio sp. ABH4_348, assembly GCF_056159765.1. NCBI lineage: Bacteria > Pseudomonadati > Pseudomonadota > Gammaproteobacteria > Vibrionales > Vibrionaceae > Vibrio > Vibrio sp. ABH4_348. The sequence goes on from NZ_JBSWVW010000001.1 coordinate 2,530,240, forward strand.
AGAAAAGACGTAGTTGCGAACTTTGGTCGCTGTATAGGCGGTCAAAGACAACATAAGAGCAAACATCACGGCATATCCAAAAAATACAGCACCAAGGCTGTTATCAAGCATCTCTTGCCCCATACCACTTTGTATTAAGTCCAAATCAAAGCCACCAAATACACTCAAGAAAGTGATAACAGAAACCACTAAGGATACAACGACACCGACAGCCAAAGCCTTCAGATAAGTACTAACAAAGAACTTGGTAGTGATTTCAGAGCTAAAGCGCCAGTCACCATATTGGTAACCATTGACAAAATACTGATGCATCCCAGCGATAACCCATGCGTACACTAAGATAAACATGACCACCGAAAGCGCCGCCAAAACCGCCATTGCGACAAAGGATACACTCGCCACGGCTCCAGTAATGGCAAAGTAAATAGCAATGATTAAGCACGCGCCCAAACCACGTCCCAAAATCGTCATGTAGGCTTGTTTAACTGATGCATTAAAAGAGAAGCGAACATTTCGGTAACTTGTCATAAAGGCATCAAAACGGGCGTTACTCCATAGTAGCCAAGGTACAATTGCCACAAATGCCAAAAGCAAAACCAAAGAAACCACAGGGAAAAAAGTATTAGAAACGGACCAAATAATTACTGCAACAAAGGCCACAATGCGGCCTCTTAAAATCTGCATGGGTTTGGCGTGATATTCAAAACTGTCATTACCAATAAAAGTGTTGCCATAAAAGTATCGCTTGGTTCTAACCTTAGCCCACGCGGAATAAATCCCGAGAGTGACAATACTAAGCAGAATGTTCACTATCCAAATTCCAAAAAACTCTTTCCCACTACCTTTAAATTTTAATGTTGTTTTATCCATACCTATATCCAACCTAAAAGAAAAAATGCGTTTAAAAAATACCTCACGCTCAAAGCTGTCTAGCATAATCCAGATGCATTCAATTGCACAAAATCTACCTATATAAAAATCAAGGTTTACATAAATTTGTGATTAATAGCCGATTAATGATAACGATAAGCAATAAAAAAGAGCTTAAACCTGAATCTCAGTTTTAAGCTCTTTCTCATATCACTTCAGTTGAAGGTTATTTTCTTATCTGTTCAATTCGCTCTTCCGTGTCTGGATGCGTCGATAACCAACTTGGTACATCATATGTCTCTAAGGCATGCAGTTTCTCAAACATCTCTGCCATAGGCTCAGCACTGCCGTAGATGTATAGCATGTTTCGTTTAGCGTATTGATCGGCCTCTCGTTCATGTTCACGTGATTGACCATTACCAAGTACCACGACGCCAACGCCAACTAAGGTGTCTAATGCCCCACTCGCTTCCCCGGTTAATAGGGCAACACTTATCGCAAGCAAACTGGTCTCAACCACGCTATTCATTACGTGTTGATAATGCACATGGCCTATTTCATGTAAGATCACACTATCGAGCTGTTGATGTTGCTCTGCCAGTTCGATGATCTCATCAGTCAAAATTATATTGCCACCAGGTAACGCGAAGGCGTTCACCATGCCTTCACCATTTCGAAAATGGACTTGAAGTTCAAATGGAAGAGGAGGAAGTTGCTGTTGAAACTGTACAATACGTTCTCGAATGGCCGCTTGTTCACTATCTGGCAATTCACTCTCTGAAAACTCCTCATCTAAGCTTTCTAGAACATGCTCACCAAAGCTTTGCTGGGCCTCTTTAGGAATCCATTCCACGATCTGAGATGAGGCGGCAGGAATCCCATAGCGGTAGCCAACCCATATCAACGACAACAGCAACACGACACCGGCTAACAGTGCCAACCAGTTACTTTCTATCATTCGAACCCAGCGAGATTGCAGAGACTGTGGCCGGATCGCTTGCAATAATTTGGGGTTATCGGCAACAAATGCCCACCCCGTATCAAATGTCATCCTCACCGGTGTACTGCCGAGCGGCTCGGAAATTTCCGTCTTTGATAAATGTGAACTAATGACCTGTCCATCGACTTGTAGCATGAGCGATGGCAGAGAAGACGTGATTAATGTCGCGGGACTGCGCCGCGATGAATTGGGCGCAAAAGCGGTCCCGATTATTCTCATGTTCCTAATCCAAAATCGAAATCAAAGGCTTCAGCGATTTCATCTCCCATTGCTTTTTCTTGTTCAGCTTGTTCGCCTTCCACTTCAAACACGGAGAGATCACCAATAAGGGTTGTGCAACTGGCTAAGTATCGACTAGTTCGCACCATCACCCAAGGGCGAGCCAGTCCCACTGTGATTAACTGCAAGATAAAGTTACTGATAATTAACCATCCGTATTCGAGTGAAGACATATTGGAATCAAGCCTTAGTTCGCGATTTCCGCCAGCATCGATACTAGTGTTTTCAAACACATAGTTACGGGTCCGTGTGACCACATACGCGGAAAGATAAACCCCGATTATCGTTAACAAGGCATAGAGAACAATGCCTATAGCTAAGAAGAAAGGTTGTGTTGCCAACGCGGCCAAAGACTCAAAATCGCTCAGAGACATCACAATATCAGCGCTAAACAAATACAGCACCAAGCCAATGGCAGCAAAAATGATAAAGCCAATAAAACCCGCGTTAAAGTAGATGCCAGCAAATCGTTTGGTTTCTATATCGCAGTAAAAATCTTGATTACCGTACATCACATTGCCAACAAAGTACTGCCACATACCACTGATAATCCAGGCTTTGACAAATACAAAGTAGATAGACGCAACGATAGATAAGACAACCATCATAATAGGGTTAGTTTGCGCCATGATTCCGAAGAAAAAACCAAACACCACCAAGCCAATCAAGGCAAGAATCGGTCTCAACAGCATAATTCGATAAGCTTCGGAAGCGGTGCCATCAAAGTAAAAACGTACATTGCGATAGCTGGTCATTGCGCAATCAAATCGCGCTTTGTTAAATAGCATCCAAGGAAGTAGCAAGTAAAACACAACTAAAAAAATAGGAGCAACTTCAGGATAAAAATACTGACAGGCCACCCAAATCGCGACCAAGATGAAGGCGACAATACGTCCTTTTAAGATTTGAATCGGTTTCGCGTGATACTCAAAATTGTCACCAGCCAAACTTGTTTGACCATAGAAGTAACGTTTTGTGCGAACCTTGGCCCAAGCGGAATAGATTCCTAAGGTGACGATAGACAAAAGGATGTTGACAATCCAAATGCCAAAAAACTCGCTACCGGCTCCGTTAAATCGCACTGGGTTGCGATGAAAGGGATGTCTCATGGTTACAATCCTTTGTCTTAATCAAGCGACAAAGCGTAACAATTTAAACTCAAGGCGACTAAAAAACCGCCAACTATACCGAGTCACTTCTCGGTGCGGGTAACGGGTATGAAAATTCGTCTCAGTAATGACATACCCTCAGGTCACCCCTTCATTAATTTTTTTATGAAGCGCGTGATTAAACCACTGTATTTTGAGGTTCTCCGCGATAATAGGCGTCGATGTTTTCGATCAGGATTTGGCAGAGTCGAGAGATGGACGAATCGCTGCCCCATGCGACATGAGGGGTAAGTAATAAGTTGGGTAGATTAGGTTGTTCTTGAATCAGAGGATTATCTTGACCAGCTGGCTCTGTGGTAAACACGTCCACCGCTGCGCCACCTATCTTGCCTGTTTTTAACGCTTCCACTAAAGCCAATTCGTCCACCAAACCGCCACGGCCGGCATTAATCAGCAAGCTGTGATTTGACATTAATTCTAATTCTGGGGCGGCGATGAGATTTTCTGTTTCTGCAGATAGCGGACAATGTAAGCTGATAACATCTGAGCGCTTCAGTACGTCTTCAAAGGGCGTACGATCATCTCGGCATACTTGCCCTTTGCGCTCAGCAACCAAAACTTGCATTCCAATCGCTTTGGCAAGAGACGCAGTCGCTTCTCCTAAAGCGCCGTAGCCGATCATACCTAATGTTAACCCCGCCACATCGCCAATTGGATGAGTAAAGAAACAAAATTGTCCACTGCGTTGCCATTCGCCATTTTGAATATCCTTGTGGTAAGCAAATAGATTACGTCTCAACGCATAAATACTACCAATAACATGTTCAGGCACTGAACGAACGGAGTACCCCTGTACGTTACAAACCGTAATTCCAAGATCGCGACACGCGTCAATATCAACGTTGTTGTAGCCAGTAGCCGAGACCGCAATTAGCTTCAAGTTTGGCAACTGGGCCAAGACTTCTCGACCTAATACAACCTTGTTAGTAATCACCACATTTGCATCTTTAACTCGCTCAAATACCTCATTGGTTTTGGTCGCACTGTACTCCGTCCAATTGTGCTGAATTTTGGGGGCCGGAATAGTGATGTGGGAAGGTATGGTCGCTCTATCTAAAAATACGATGTTTAGGTGACTCATTGGGACTAGCCTTGTTATGCACTCGGTAAGGTTTTGTAATCCGGTAAGTCTGGCATAGGCTTAAAAAAGCTCTGCAAAAATCTTTGACTTGTGTGAAAAAAATCACAAGGTACACAATGGCATACAAGCTGATGAGATTGGGGATGATAAAAACTCAATTCACTGGCATGTAATTCTAGCCGCGAAGACGCTTGATACGCTTCTGGGCGAGCATAAAACTCATCCCCCAAAATGGGTGTACCTAAGCTTTGCATATGCACTCGCAATTGATGGGAGCGCCCTGTTATCGGGAACAAGGCTACAACACTGGTTTGTCCGTCGCTTTCCAGAACTTGATAGTGGGTAAGCGCAGGTTTTCCTTCGTCAAAGCAGATTTTTTGCCTTGGTCGATTGGGCCAATCACAAATCAACGGTAATTCAACTTGGCCACAGATTTGCTCGGGCTTACCCCATACCCGGGCAAAGTACACCTTGTGGGTTAGCCGGTATTGAAACTGTTTTTTTAGCGCTCGCTCTGCGTCTTTGTGTTTGGCAAACAACATCAGCCCAGAGGTATCCATGTCCAATCGATGAATAGGCTGAATTTCCGGAAAGTGTTCTTGCAGTCGGGTGTATAAGCTGTCTTTGTGAGTTTCCAGCCGGCCCGGTACAGATAACAAACCAGATGGTTTGTTAGCAATCAAAATATCGTCATCTTGATAGCTAATGGTTAACCAAGGGTCCGTAGGTGGGTGATAAATGTGCATAGCAAAAGGCTCAATCCTAAGATTGAGCCTCCTCGTTGAAGTTAGTTGTGAGACACGACAATCATACGCAATGAATCCAGTCGATATTGAGCATCGCCAATTAACTTGGTGAGATTAGTCATCTGACTTTCAATAGCCGTTAACTCGTCTTCTCGAATATTCGGATTAATAGCTTTGAGCGCGTTCAACCTATCCAACTCATTTTTTAGCTCATCATGCATGGTCTGGTGCGCTTGTTGGCGAACTTGCTCCACTTTTGGCGCGATCACACTCTCTGATGCTTCGATCAGTTGATGGATCTGCGTTTGCACCGACCCGACCAGTTTGCTCGCCATATGGCGATTAACCGGGCTTAACTGACGATTGAATGACTCAAACTCAACTTGGCCAGAAAGGTCATTGCCCTTGCCATCCATCATCAATCGAATTGGGGTCGGCGGTAAAAATCGCTGAATGCCTGACGATTTAGGGGCTTGTGGATCGACCACATAAACAAGTTCAAGCAACAAAGTTCCGACTGGTAACGCCTTGTTCTTAAGTAGTGATACTGCTGCTAAACCAATACCTTCACTGATCAGCAAGTCGATACCACCTTGAATCATTGGGTGCTCCCAACTGATAAAGTTCATATCTTCACGCGACAAGGCCGTGTCGCGGTCAAATGTGATGGTGGCGCCTTCGTACGGTAAACCAGGGTAACTCGGAACCAGCATGTGCTCAGATGGTGTAACCACCAAAGCATTTTCACCTTTGTCATCTTGGTTGAGTCCGATGGTATCAAACAAACTCAAGGCAAAAGTCACCAAGTTAGTATCACCATCCGTGCTTGCAATTTGCTCGGCAATATTGAGAGCTCGTTCGCCACCGTTAGAATGCATTTCTAACAAGCGGTCTCTACCTTGCTCCAACTCAGATTTAAGCGCCTGGTTTTGCGCTTGTGACGAGGCAATAACTTCTTCTAAGTTTGTACTATCGACACTTGCCAACATAGTTATCAGTGAATCAGCGTGGGCTTCATAAACTGCGCGCCCCGTTGGACAAGTATCAGTAAACGCGTTTAAACCTTGATCAAACCAGTTGGCTAAGATGGCTTGTGCTGTGTCCTGAAGATACGGTACATGAATATCGATATCGCGGGTTTGGCCAATGCGATCTAATCGACCTATACGTTGCTCCAACAAATCTGGGTTGAATGGCAAATCGAACATCACCAACTGATTAGCAAACTGGAAGTTTCGACCTTCGGAGCCAATTTCACTACAAATGAGAACTTGGGCACCACCCTCTTCTTGCGCAAAATAAGCGGCCGCTTTGTCGCGCTCGATGATTGACATTCCCTCGTGGAAAACGGTCGCTCGTATGCCTTCACGCTCTCGCAGCGCCTGTTCTAGTTGCAAAGCGGTATTGGCGCGAGACGCAATAACCAGAATCTTTTCGCTGCGCTTGTCTTTAATTTTTTCAATCAACCAATCAACGCGAGTATCGAACTGCCACCAGCTGGCGCTGTCACCTTCGAATTCTTGAAAAATTTCTTCTGGATACAAGTTTTTCAAAGCACGCGCTTCTTGAGACATTTGCCCACCCAACATGCCTGCAACTCGCATCGCAGTTGTGTATTGGTTGGGGATAGCTAACGGCAACAAGTGAACATTTCGTTTCGGAAAGCCTTTAATCGCAGCACGAGTATTTCTAAACAGAACTCGACCTGTGCCATGACGATCCATCAAGTTATCGACCAGCTCTTGACGCGCCGAGGCTTTGTCTTCGTCGCTAGAATCCCCTTCAAGAATTCGGAATACAGGCTCAATGTCTTGCTCAGACAGCAACTCAGTAATTTTGTTTTTCGATTCGTTATCTAGCGTTTCACCCGCCAGTAAAGCTGAAACAGCATCAGCCACTGGCGCGTAATGCGACTCTTCTTCAACAAAGGCTTGATAGTCATAAAAACGATCGGAATCTAGCAAGCGTAATCGAGCAAAGTGGCTCTCGCGTCCTAATTGCTCTGGTGTCGCCGTCAGCAGCAACACACCCGGCGTGCGTTCTGCTAAACCTTCAATCACTTGATACTCACGGCTCGGTTTGTCTTCGCTCCACTCTAAGTGATGCGCCTCATCCACAACCAGTAAATCCCATTCACCTTCTAGTGCTTGTTGGAAGCGCTGGCGCGATTTTCGCAAAAAGTCGAGAGAACACAGAACATATTGCTGAGTATCAAATGGATTTTCAGCTTCGGCATAAGCTTCAACACAGCGCTCTTCGTCAAAAATAGAAAAATGCAGATTGAATCGACGCATCATCTCGACCAACCACTGATGTTGGAGCGTTTCTGGCACCACAATTAGGATGCGTTGTGCACGGCCGCTTAATACTTGCTGATGGATAATCATACCCGCTTCGATGGTTTTACCTAAACCCACTTCGTCGGCGAGTAAAACTCGTGGTGCGTGTCGGCGGCCCACTTCATGGGCAATGAACAACTGATGAGGGATCAGTCCTGCGCGCATACCGCACAGGCCACGCATTGGGCTTTTTTGTTGCTGATACTGGTTTTCTAGCGCGCGATAGCGCAGTACAAAATGATCCATGCGATCAATCTGGCCAGCGTACAACTTGTCTTGCGGTTTGCTGATTCGGATTTGGTTGCTCAGCATGATTTCACGCAATGCAACGCCTTGCTCTTCAGTGTCTTCGCGAAGGCCCACATAGGTCAATAGCCCATTATCTTCGACCACGCTGTCGACAAGTAGTGACCAACCTTCTTGGCTTTCAATTTGGTCGCCCACATTAAACACAACTCGCGTCACTGGCGCATCGTGTTTAGCGTATACTCGGTTTTCTTCAGAAGCAGCAAACATCAATGTCACTGTGCGATCTTCTATGGCTACCACGGTCCCTAGACCTAAATCGCTTTCTGTATCGCTAATCCAACGTTGTCCAATAGCAAATGACATCGATTCATTACCTCTGAGTGTTTTTATTCATTTTAGATGGCGATAGCGTCTAAATATAGCGCTCAAATAGAGGAAAACTGTGTTTGATCATGGCTCGCTCAATAACTCATTGAACCACCAATCAACAGTTCTCTATCACCCACTCCGTCTACAAGAAATAGGACGAGGGGAAAAAGGCGCTCATCTTACTTGAGCTTGTGAGCAAGGTCACGCACAAAGCACCCAGTTTGGCAGAAAACTTTCTCGTGCTTTTGGCTGACATCAAATTGTCATCAAGCCATGGCTATTTGAAACCTGCATGAGGTCAATTGTGCTTTTATACTTTCTGTAAGGAATGCATTTTTTAGTGACAAAAGGAGTGTCATAAAAATGGCTGTGGCACATAGAATGCATCACCTAATCGACAGTTAAGTTCAATTTTGATCTAAACAGGTTTGCGACCATCGATAGGCTATCGGTGTGCTACCCAATCTGCTTATCGAGTTGCAAGCATCCTACTCAACGCCGCTGCGCGGCATGGAGGCACTCATGGGCGATACTGATCGGAAACTGTTTGTTCTTGATACAAACATCCTGCTACACGAGCCAATGGCTATCTTTTCATTCCACGAGCACGACGTGGTCATCCCAATGACGGTCTTGGAGGAATTAGACCGAATTAAAGATTCGAAACGAGACGTAGCGCGAGATGCAAGAGTCGCTATCCGTGCGCTAGAAGACTTGTTTCGCGACGCCACACCAGATGAAATCTCCGAAGGTATTCCGTTCCACAAAGAAGGCAACAACAGCGGCACTATTTCCATATTGTCCGACTTCGAACTGCAAGAAACCGTCAAAGCCTTCCCTGACAAACAAGGCGATAATCGTATCCTAAACGCCGTTTTGTACTTACAAAATAAGCGGGCGCCACGTGACGTTGTTCTGATCACCAAAGACATTAATATGCGGCTGCGGGCCAAAGGGGCTGGTGTCCGAAATGTTGACGATTATCGCTCAGATCAGCTCATTGACGACGTACAATATCTGACTAAGGGCTTTCAGCAAGTCAATGGCAACTTTTGGGATAATGTCGACAACGTTACTAGTGAAAATTGCCAAGGAAATACCTTACACACCCTTGCAAGAGAGCCATTTGAGCCCACGTACATCAACCAATACATCATCGATGATGACAGTGATTTTGTTGGTCGTGTTCAGCACATAGATGATCAAACCATCACTTTAAAAGATTACAGCCGCGAACGTTTAATGAATCGCAATGCGTGGGACATTCGACCTAAAAACATCTACCAAGCCATGGCGATGGATGCCATGTTAGACCCAGACATTGACTTGGTGATTCTCACCGGTGCGGCAGGCAGTGGTAAAACCCTGCTAGCCATGGCAGCAGCGTTAGAACAAACCGTCGAATTTAAACGCTTCGACAAAATCATCGTGACGCGAAACACGCCTGACATCGCAGAATCCATTGGCTTTTTACCGGGAACCGAAGAAGAAAAAATGCTGCCTTGGCTAGCAGCGGTTACCGACACACTCGAAGTGCTGCATCAGAATGATCACTGTACTGAAGGCTCTTTAAAATACATCTGTGATAAAGCCAATATACAGTTCAAGTCGATCAACTTTATGCGGGGCCGCTCAATTCAAAACGCCTTTGTCTTGCTCGATGAGTGCCAGAATTTAACCGCTTCACAAATAAAAACCATCATCACGCGCTGTGGTGAAGGGACCAAAATCGTTTGTTCAGGTAACCTGGCACAAATCGACTCCCACTATTTAACGCCTGTCACTTCAGGCTTAACTTACATGGTAGAGCGGTTTAAGAACTTCGAGGGCAGTGCCAACATCCACCTCAATGGTGTGGTGAGAAGCAGACTCGCAGAGTTTGCAGAAGAAAACTTATAGTTCCTAAAAAAGTATGGAGCTCCCTCTACAGAAGCTCCATACTAGTTTTAGCTAGAATGAAGGTGAAAGTTTTTGGCCGCAAATAAATAGGCCATGGCATAGACGCTTACGATAATTGAACTTATCAAGGTAAAGGTGTTGGTGTGACCAAATAACTCACCTTGACCACTGACCACTAACAACAGCCCACCAAGCCCTCTTACCATTAACACCAGTGTAATTAACCACAATACCCATTTCGTGAAAGGTAACCTTGGCCACCAGCCAGCTGCACCAAACGCAAACCACCCCCAAATAAACAAAACAGCCGCGATGGCAATCGTAACGTAAGCGGGATAGCGACTTCCTTGCTCCGCCATAACCGCCATTTGCTCTCCTGCGCCAAAAAATCGATACCAATCTGGCCCACCAATAATGACGGCAATGTGCGCAGCACTCGCCAACAAACTAAATACACCTGCAAATAAGAAAACCTTCATAGCCCAACTCCTGCAAAGCCCAATAAACCGACAGGTAAAAGCAGTAACCATTGCGGCAAAACCATTAAAGACCGATTAGGGAATAGATAACGAGCGACCAAGATGAAACACACTGAAAACAATACAAACATGGCCGATATTACGCTCACCAATCCGACTTCCTGCTCACTAGAGGATGCCCAGAAATAGGCAAAAGACGAGACAAATAAGGCTACCGTCACCATATGCCAACAAGCATACAATGTGCTTTTAACTTCCATCGACACTGACGCCTCAATAAAAGGTTTTACAATGGAATAATGCCCTGCAATTAAATGGACAAATGCAGTCAATAAACACATACCACCGGCAGCTAACCAAAAATAGTTCTCGATCATGGTTCTTCCTTATCCAAAGAGAGTTCATCCAAACAAAGATGCACATGTGCCCCTAAGTTCTGGCACATTTGTAAATAGCCAAACAGAACACGTTCAATAAACATGACGTCAGGATCTGGCTCAAACACCCATTTTTCACTCTGAAAGGCTTGATAGCCCGCCTTCATACCTTCTTGCAAGTAATCTGGATGTTGCGAGAAATCAAATCCACCTTCACGGAAAAACTGGGATTTCCAGTCGGCGTAGACTTTTAAAGACTGAGTGACATTTTCAGACCACTTTTGCTTTTTCCCGCCCAAATAACACCGTTCAATGGCAGTTTGGATGTCATTTAGGTTTTGGTCGCGAAACGCTTTGAGTAACGCTAGATAGTTTGCCGATACTTCAGCGCTAATTGGGTAACTGGCCCCAAAGTCGATAACGGCAAGTTGCCCATTGGTAGTGACCAAAAAATTGCCCAGATTAGGATCTGAGTGAAGCCGTGAACTGTGCTTCAAGCCGATGAAGAAAAAATCCAGTAGAGATTGAGCGACGTTTTGCTTGAGTTTTTTGTCGGGATTTTCGGCAACCCATTGGTCAAGGTGTTGCCCCTCGATAAACTCGGAAACCAATAACGTTTTGGTCGTTAACTCCGGTAACACCTGTTGTATTTGAACGTTCGACAATTTGGGATGTGAATCGACCAATTTGCTGAACTGCTGGCTCACTTCCATTTCATGTAAGTAATCCACCTCTTCCAAAAGCCGCTGCTCAATTTCAGGCAGTAGGTGTTGCAGCTGATAATGTTTAGGCAGGCTTTTCAGCATAGGCTTCAATAGAGCGAGATCACTGCGGATACTGTCAGCGATACCAGGATATTGCACTTTCACCGCCAATTTATTGCCGTGATGGTCTTGAGCTAAATGCACTTGTCCCAAACTCGCGGCGGCAAAAGGTTTATTCTCAAACTTCTGAAACACAAATTCAGGCGCTTGTCCCAGTTGGGTTTGGACTACCTTGCGTATCAATGCTCGATTGATTGGCGGTGCTTGATAACACGCTTTGGATAATTCATTGCGAAACGACTCGGGTAGATAAGTATGTTCAGCACTGATCATCTGCGCGACTTTCAAACCAGCACCACGCAGCTTGGCCAAGACAGAAAAAATCATTCGCCCCATGTCCTGATCAAAAACCTCACTCTCTGATTCATTGGACGAGGTTTTGTTGCTCAACGTTTTCTTTTTTAGCGTTTTCTTTTTCAAAGAATGAACGCCAACTTTTAACGCAGCTTTACCAACTAGCGATGCTCTTGCCAGCTTTCCAGTGGGAATGTCAGCCATGATTAACCTCGGCGAAGTGGACGTAGGCTTCCCATGGCTTTGGTCAAGTATTCAAAACCAGAGAACATATGATGGCGGAATAAGAAAGACATCATATCGCCAGCTTTGTTTAACACCCCACTCTGCAGAATGCTTAGCGCAAGCGCGGTACTAAGATCGATAAGTTGTGTAGTTTGAGTAAATTCTTCACTGTCGTCATTTAACCAATACATAATAACGCCAAGATAGTAGTCCCAAAATAAAGAGGCGATAAAGCTACTTCCCGCTTGTGGTTCAAACTCCTCAGCTTGATAGGATTGCTCTAAATAATCGGCAAATGTCTCGTTCACTCGACGTTTAAAGCCCGCCATTAGCGATGTTTTCACCGTGGCGATCGAGAACGCGATGTCTGCCGCTTCAGCAATAAATTCTCGGTCTTCAATCAGCAAAGATAGGTTGGTTTCTAATAAACACTGTACCTTTTCTTGCAGCCCAAACTCTTCGAAATCTTCAACCTGCTCGATTTCCTGTAAGGTTTGATCAAACTTGAGCTCGAAGATCGCCACCAGAATTTTTTCTTTGTTGGCAAAATAGTTATAGATGGTGGCATCACCAATATTGGCTTGCTTGGCGATCATCCGCATCGATACTGCTTTATAACCGGATTCACTCATCAACTCTAAAGCAGCCGTGACAATTTGACGCTTAACTTTGTTTTTCTTCTCTTTGCTTTTCATTGCCAAAACCTAAAAACGAAAACACTACAAATATATTTGATCAAAAATTACATTATTTCAATAGCATTTTCATTTTTAACATCTACATTCATAACTAACACCCCCAAAATGCGATTTTCGTCTTAATACAAAGTTGGTAGTTGAATCACAGACAACTTGGCACAGTTTGCTATCGTTAAAGTTTCTCTTGAAAATTAAATAATTATTCATTATTTTTGTATTTTTATACAAAGCATTCTATGGAGGATGCCGTGGCTTTTAACCTTCGCAATCGAAATTTTCTTAAGTTACTTGACTTTTCTACTAAAGAAATTGGCTTCCTTCTTGATTTGTCCGCACAACTCAAAGCGGCAAAATATTCAGGAACTGAGCAACCAAAACTCAGTGGCAAGAATATCGCGCTGATATTCGAGAAATCTTCAACCCGTACTCGATGTGCATTTGAAGTTGCAGCCTATGACCAAGGTGCTCGAGTGTCTTATATTGGCCCATCGGGTTCGCAAATTGGTCATAAAGAATCAATGAAAGACACGGCGCGAGTATTGGGCCGAATGTACGATGGCATTGAGTACCGCGGTCACGGCCAGTCGATTGTCGAAGAGTTAGGCAAGTACGCCGGTGTCCCGGTATGGAATGGCTTGACGGACGAGTTCCACCCAACACAAATTCTGGCTGATTTCCTCACCATGCAAGAGCACAGTGATAAGCCTTTGCACCAAATCTCTTTTGCATACCTAGGCGATGCTCGCAACAATATGGGCAACTCGCTCATGGTAGGAGCCGCCAAAATGGGGTTGGACATACGTCTTGTCGCTCCGAAAGATTACTGGCCCGAGCAACAATTGGTGGCTGAGTGTTTGACGACTGCAGAGACCACAGGCGCAAAAATCACGTTAACGGAAGACGTTGCCGATGGCGTCAAAGGTTGCGATTTCTTGTACACCGATGTGTGGGTTTCCATGGGCGAACCAGCCGAAGCGTGGGATGAAAGAGTCAAAGTCATGACCCCTTATCAAATCAATTCAACCACCATGGCACTAACCGGTAACCCCAAGACCAAGTTCATGCACTGTTTGCCCGCATTCCACGACGATGAAACCGTTGTCGGTAAAGAAGTGGCTGAAAAATACGGTATGCAGGGCTTAGAAGTGACCAATGATGTGTTTGAATCTGATGCGTCGATTGTGTTTGATCAAGCTGAGAACCGAATGCACACCATTAAAGCTATCATGGTTGCCACATTGGGCAGTTAAACCTGATGATAGCTCAAGCTTTGTAAAGGATTACAAATGGTTATTGAATCGCTTGCGCTCACAAAAACTCGGCGTATAATTCTCGGCAATTTGTCTGAGGAATACAAAAATGATTGGGGCTTACGCACATTTGAAAGCTGAACTACTGTGTGACATTCACGCCGTAATCCGTCGTTTTTACCTCGTTATAGATTGTTAAAAAAGCCTCCGATATTGGGAGGCTTTTTTTTGTCTGAGTATTTTTGTCCAACTCAACACGGTAAGGAAGACGAAATGACCAACACGCTTTTTGGAAAGCACATTATCTCCATCTCTGAGCTCTCGCGCCAAGAGCTAGAGTTGATAGTCAAAACCGCTGGAGATCTTAAAGCGAGGCCAAACCCAGAGTTAATAAAAAACAAGGTAATTGCCAGTTGTTTCTTTGAGCCTTCTACGCGCACACGCCTTTCATTTGAAACGGCGATTCAACGTATTGGTGGCTCAGTCATTGGATTCGACAACGGTGGCAATACATCGCTAGCGAAAAAAGGCGAAACGTTAGCAGATTCAGTGCAAGTAATTTCTTCTTATGTCGATGCTTATGTAATGCGCCACCCGAAAGAAGGCGCCGCGCGTTTGGCCTCCGAATTTTCCAAAGGGGTACCGGTCATCAATGCTGGTGACGGTGCCAATCAGCATCCAACACAAACTTTATTGGATCTGTTCACCATTGCTGAAACTCAAGGGCGTCTCGACAACCTGAATGTCGCGTTTGTTGGTGATCTTAAATATGGACGTACTGTCCACTCCCTGACTCAGGCCCTAGCCAAATTTAACAACATTCGCTTCTACTTTGTCGCGCCTGATGCTCTCGCGATGCCGGATTATATCCTAGAAGAGCTTAATGACGCGGGCATTGAATACAGTCTGCATACCGATATGGACGCCGTGATTCCGGAGCTTGATATTCTTTACATGACTCGCGTTCAAAAAGAGCGTTTTGACGAGTCTGAGTACGTTCACATTAAGTCAGCCTACATCCTAACTGCGAATCACCTGACGAATGCCAGAGAGAATCTGAAAGTACTTCACCCACTGCCACGTGTGGACGAAATCACAACCGACGTCGATAAAACGCCGCACGCCTACTACTTTGAACAGGCCGAGAATGGCGTACACGCTCGTGAAGCCCTGTTAGCCCTTGTTTTGAATTCAAGCTTATAAGTAAGGAAACACAATGTCAGAGTTAAATTCGACTAAGCCAACTCAACTGCAAGTAGAAGCGATCAAAAACGGCACTGTGATCGACCATATTCCGGCAAGTATGGGTATTCAGGTTCTTAAATTGTTTTCCATGGATAAAGCTTCTGAGCGCGTTACTATCGGCCTAAATTTACCGTCTTCGGCACTCGGTCATAAAGATCTGCTTAAGATTGAAAATGTGTTCATTAGTGAAGAGCAAGCCAACAAACTGGCCTTATATGCCCCTAAAGCAACGGTAAACCAAATCGAAGATTACAAGGTTGTTAAGAAGCTAGAGCTCAAACTGCCTTCTGAAATTCGTGGGGTATTTGCTTGCCCGAACTCCAACTGCATCAGCCATGATGAACCAGTCGAAAGCAGTTTTACTGTGATTGAAAAGAACGGCGAGATTTACTTGAAGTGTAAGTACTGTGAAAAAGTGTTTGCACTATCGGTAGTCACAGCGATCTAGAGCTGAGTCCTTTACCTTCAACTTCGACACGGGCACACTAAGCAGCCTGTTTTAAAATGAAAAGTTAAGTCTCAATAAGGAAGTGTCATGACAAAAGTTCTGCATACTGAAACGGCTCCAGCAGCAATCGGCCCTTACGTTCAAGGTGTTGACCTAGGCAATATGGTTTTAACGTCAGGCCAGATCCCCGTTATTCCTGAAACCGGAGAAGTACCTGCGGATATTCAAGCGCAAGCACGCCAGTCACTAGAAAATGTTAAAGCGGTTGTCGAGTCTTCGGGCTTAAGCGTTGCAGATATCGTGAAATTGACAGTCTTTGTCAAAGACTTGAACGATTTTGCCGCTGTTAATGAAGTCTACGGCGCGTTTTTTGACGAACACAATGTGTCGCACTACCCAGCTCGCTCTTGTGTTGAAGTGGCAAGACTTCCAAAAGACGTAGGCATTGAGATTGAAGCGATTGCGGTTCGCAAATAGTCTTAGATTTCGAATCTAACCAAAAAGCGAGCCAAAACGGCTCGCTTTTTTTATTTATGTACCGTCCTAAATAAGGTTGACACATTCCCAACATGAAATTGGAGAGTGTCATGAAATCAACAAGTAAACGAACCCAGCGAGATTATTCTCTTGCCTTTAAATTGGCGGTTGTTGACCAAGTAGAAAAAGGAGAAATGACCTATATACAAGCCCAAGAGCGATATGGAATCCAAGGTCGGTCCACGGTCTTGGTTTGGCTTCGTAAGCACGGTCGTCTAAATTGGTCTAAAGGAATAGAGAAACCAAACACAGTAGGTAATGATATGTCTGATTCTCCTTCTGCTCATACTCCTGAACAACGAATAAAAGAACTCGAACAACAACTTGAGGAAACTCAACTGAAAGCGGACTTCTTTGAAGCGGTCGTAAAAGTCATGGATAGAGATTTTGGAGTTCGAATCTCAAAGAAGCGCAAAGCCGAGTTATTAAGGAAAAAACGCTCAAAAGACTCACAGTGACGAAAGCTTGTCAGTTTATTGGCATTACTCGGCAGGCATTTTATAAACGTTGTACGTCAGAGCGTCAGCGAATTCGGAAAGAGCAGTCTGTCATTGGGTTCGTCAAAGAGCAACGGATTCAACATCCTCGCTTGGGAACTCGCAAGCTCAAACACTTACTCAGTCAACATAACATTGATGTAGGACGGGACCATTTGTTCTGTTTGCTAAAACAACACCGTCTATTGGTCCCCAATCGTAGGGCTTATCATCGAACAACCAACAGCCATCATCGGTTTCACTGCCATCCAAACTGCATCAAAGAAGGCATGGTTCCAACGAAACCGGAGCAGCTGTGGGTCGCTGATATTACTTACTTGGCAACGCAAACAGGAAATACCTATCTCAGTTTAATCACCGATGCCTACTCAAGGAAGATAGTTGGGTATCATCTCGATGACAATATGAAGACACAAACAGTGAAGCGCGCGTTCCTGAAGGCCTTGAAAAATCGACGCTACGAGGGTGAGCTTATTCATCACTCTGATAGAGGTATTCAATACTGCGCTGAGGAATATCAGTCATTACACAGAAAATATCATGTGAGGTGCTCTATGACAGATGGATATGATTGTTATCAAAACGCTCTAGCAGAAAGAGTGAACGGCATCTTAAAGATGGAGTACTTACTGAGTAAGCCGAATGACTTGAATGAAGCAAAGAAAATGGTTGCCGAGTCGGTAAAACTCTATAATGAACAGAGACCACATACAGCTTTAAATTACAAAACGCCCGATGAAGTTCACCGAGCGTTTTAACCAAAAGTGTCAACCTATATCAGGACGGGACATTATGTTTTAACAATTAAAACTGCTTCACTTTCTTGATCAACTCATAGGCATTTTGAATATCTTGAGCTTTCTCTTTGGCGACATTCATCATTTCAGGCGGCAGACCTTTGGCCATCAACTTGTCTGGGTGATGCTCGTTCATCAGTTTGCGATAGGCACGTTTTAGCGATTTAGCGTCAACGTCTTTGGAAACGCCTAACACTTCATAGGCACTATCTATGTCGCTTGCACTATTGGTATTTTGGCCTCCAAACCCTTGCTGCCCACGATATTGATGCTGGCTGTGTTGCTGTTGACCTTGTTGAAAGCGAAAGGCGGCCTCTTGCATCTTAAGCCGCTTCTCTAGCTGCTTTGGACTGAATCCCAGCCCCTTAGCAACCCGGTGAAGCACTTCTCTTTCTGTTGTGTGAAGGTCACCGTCGGCAAATGCTGCCGAAATTTGCAACTCCAAAAAGAACTGCATCAAGTCAAACCGTCCACCACTCGAAATACGCACTTTCTCCAGCGTTTTCTCTAACGGGAAGTCTGCAGATTTCCCATCTCGAAAGGCATCTTGTGCCGCTTTGCGCTGCTCACCATGCAAATTCATACGATCCATCATCAATGTGGCAAGTTGAATCTCCTGCTGAGTGACTTTGCCTTTTGCTTTGGCAACGTGCCCCATTACGGCAAATGCACTAATAAAAAACTGCTGCTGTTTTTCTTCTTGGTTGGGTCCGCCCGTAAAACCGCCAGTTTGAAATCCCGCCTGTTGCAATCGCCTTGCTTTGTCAAACTGATGCCCAAGAAAAAGCCCTATTGCGGCGCCCAAAATATTTCCGAATAGAAAGCCAAAGAATGCCCCTAACAGTTTTCCATACATGAAAGACCTCATATGCAAATTGCAAATATTTGAAACGGTGCCGCATAGACTAGTGCTGCACCGAAGAAATTCCTTTATGATAAAGACAAATCGCCAAACTCAATCTCGTTTGCGCGACAGTTTCTCCATCACTTTGTCACACTTTTAATCAGGAAAGCAAAACTCGATGTCACGTTTTTCTCGCACCTTGTTGGCGACTGCGATTGGTAGCGCCCTCTACACCGGACAACTTGCTGCCCAAGAAAATGTATTAAACAAGTCGCAAGAACTACCTAAGATCGATCAATGTCTTGTTGATTTGCCAAATCCAGAAAACCCGAATCAACAACCCATTAATATTGAAGCCGATAGTTTAGAAGCTATCCAAGGCAATAAAGCATCCTATCAAGGGCAGGTGGTTGTTACCCAAGGCAAAAAAAGAATCGAAGCTGACAGCGTTATTTTTCATCAAGGTGATAATGTCGTCGTTGCGGAAGGTGACGTTAAATTCAGCGACGGTGAATTTAAAACTCACTCTGATCGCGCAACAAATAACTTAAATACCGACCAGATCACGGTTGAGAATACGCAGTACAAATTTTTGTGTGAACCGGGACGTGGAGAAGCGGCATATATTTCGCGTACTGGTAAAGCCATGTACGAAATCGAAGATGGCAACATCACGTCCTGTCCTGAAGACGACAAATCCTGGCGCATGAGTGCGTCATCCATCGATGTCGATCAGGAAGAAGAAGTTGCAGTACTCTATAATCCTCGCTTCGAAATCCAGAACATTCCCGTGTTTTACTTACCTATGTTGTCGGTTCCCATCGGCGACACACGTAAAACCGGTTTCCTTTATCCAAGTATCGATTACAGCTCCCGCGATGGTTTGGAAGCCGAAATCCCATTTTACTGGAATCTTGCACCCAATTACGATCTCACCACGACTTTGCGCCATATGGAAAAACGAGGCCCTTTGGCTGACGTCAATTTCCGTTACCTAAATGTGCTTGGCACAGGTAATTTTGATGTCGAATACTTAGACGATGACAAGGCTGATGTGGTCGATGAAAAACGTTGGGCATGGCAAGCTCAACATAGTGGTGTACTCGGAGAATCCTGGGCACTAGGCGTGGACTATTCAAAAGTCAGTGATGTTGACTATTTTTCCGATCTGAATTCAAGAATTGGTAAGCGTTCAGAAGGCCAATTACTCCAAGAAGCGTATTTCGCTTATCGCTCAAAATACTGGGATGCGGAACTTAAAGCGCGAGACTTCCAGGTATTGTCACAAGGAGACAATCTGCCTTATCGCGTGGTCCCTCAATTAACCGTTAACGGCTACGCACCTGACGTGTTCGACTATCTAGCATTAGACATTGTGAGTCATGCATCGCGATTTGAAACCGACAATACGAGCAAACCCAGTGCAACTCGGGTACATGTGGAACCCGGAATTACTTTACCAATTGGCACCACTTGGGGTTCTTGGACGACGGAAGCACGCTTGCTGAGTACTCATTACACACAAGACATAGAAAACCTGGATACCTCCGCGGAATCATTACAAGGGTATCAGCTAGAAGAATCCGTTTCGCGTACTTTGCCTCAGTTCCGCAGTCATGCTGGTATCGTTCTTGAGCGAGATACCTACTTTTTGGATGGTTACACTCAGACTCTTGAACCGCAAGTGCAGTACTTGTTTGTTCCAGAGAAAGAACAAAACAATATCTATTTGTATGACACCACGTTACTGCAAACCGATTACTACGGCCTATTTCGCAGCCAGAGGTACAGTGGCGTTGACCGAATCGCCGCTGCAAACCAATTTAGTTATGGTGCAACCTCTAGGCTGTATGACAATGGGTTTAAAGAGCGTTTTACCCTATCCTTTGGTCAAATTTACTATTTAGACGATACCGGAAAAAATCTATCTGAATCGCCGACCACCAAAGAAAAGTCGAACTTTTCTTCGTGGGCGGTCGAGATGGATTTCAATTACGACGACGCATGGTTCTATCACGGCGGTGTGCAATACGATATTGACCTAGATAAACTTGAACTCGCCAATAGTACATTGGAATACCGATTTAATGATGGATTTGTTCAGACCAATTATCGCTATGTGACTAAGGAATACATCGACAGTACGGTTAGCTTTGACACTACGGATATTACGCGTAATGGTATCTCTCAATTTGGTGCCTTGGCGTCCTATAAGTTGACGCGTAGCCTCGAAGCGAGTGGGCAATATTTCTATGATTTCACCACAGATACACACCTAGAATGGCTAGGGCGAATCACCTATACCGATGACTGTTGGTACATCGGATTCACATACAGTCGTCAATTAGACAAATGGGATGGGAACTTTGTCACTGATCCTAGTGCCCAAGCACTATATGAAGACAACTTCAGTGTAAACTTCGGGATTATCGGTTTCGGCACACAAGTTGGCTCGGGTTCCGGTCTCGCTGGTTTAACAGGGGCAAACAACTCATTGGGCTACGGTCGACCGTTTTTCCTCAACGAATAAAAATGGCTGCGACTGGATAAACGACCAGTCAAGAAGACGATCTAGCCACACATGTTTTAGGATTTAGTTGGAAACATTAATGAATACTTGGACCAAAACACTCATCGCGTCACTGCTCGCAGGTAGCGCATTTTTCAGTAATGCAGACGTTCAACCTTTGGATAATGTCGCGGTTATCGTCAATGATGACGTGGTATTGCAAAGTCAAATAGACTCGGAAATCATCTCACTGCAATCGGATGCTCAAAAAGCCAATCAGGTTTTACCTGCAAAAGAAGCTCTGCGAGATCAAGTCATCGAAAGGCTAATTGTCGAAGAGATTCAATTTCAAGAGGCGACCCGCTTAGGTATTCGCATTGATGACGATCGCTTAAATCAAGCGATCGCAGACATCGCACAGAAAAACGAAATTACATTAGAACAACTGCGTCAAGAAGTTGCAGACCAAGGCTTGGAATACGCAACATTCCGCGATCGCATTCGCAAGCAAATGATGGCAAACGAAGCGCGTAATACTCTAGTGCGACGCCGTATCAACATTTTGCCAGCGGAAGTCGATAACTTAGCGCAAATGCTAGCTGAAGAAAGTGCCGGAGACTCTGAATATCGCCTTCGATCAATCCAGATTGCCTTTGACGACAACAAAAAAGCAGCTGAAGCTTTGGCCACAGAACTCAAGGCACGTATCGACAATGGCGAAGACTTTACCAAACTGGCTTATGAATACTCTAAGGGCCCAAGAGCGCTAAATGGTGGTGATTGGGGCTGGATGCGCAAAGAAGAAATGCCAACCATCTTCGCTGACCAAATACAACTACCTAAAGTGGGTGAAGTGATTGGTCCATTTGCAAGTGGCGTTGGTTTACACCTACTCAAAATCGAAGAAGTCAAAGGCTTACAATCTGTTGCGGTCACTGAGTTCAATTCGCGCCATATTCTTATTAAGCCGACCATCATTCTCAGCAACGACGGCGCACAAAAAGAATTAGCCGATCTGCGTGAACGAATCTTGTCAGGGGAACTGACGTTTGCCCAAGCGGCTGAACAGTTCAGTGATGATGCTGGCTCTGCTTCACAGCAAGGCAACCTCGGCTACCAAACCGCAGATACCTATGTACCTGAATTCAAATACCAAATTGAGAATCAACCAGTTGGAAAAATTAGTGAACCGTTCCGTACCGTTCACGGCTGGCATATTGTTGAAGTATTAGATAAACGCCAAGTCGATCGCACAGAAGACGCGATGAAAAATCGAGCCTATCGCATTTTATTTAATCGTAAATTTAATGAGGAAGTCGGCGCTTGGATTCAAGAAATACGCGCTGGTGCGTACGTAGAGAAATTGAGGCCAAACGATGAGTCTAGTTAAGCGTATCGTTGTGACGGCAGGGGAACCTGCCGGCATTGGGCCCGATCTGGTGGTTCAATTGGCGCAACAAAACTGGCCACACCAAATCGTAGTATGTGCTGATCCTGATGTATTGCTTGCAAGAGCGCAGCAACTGAACCTCCCTCTAGCGATCACAGCTTACAATGCTGAGCGAGATCCCACGCCACATGTTGCCGGTCAATTGGTTGTTGACCCAGTTAAAGTTGAATCCGAAGTGGTGGCGGGTGAGCTTGATGAAAACAACGGCAGCTATGTTCTTAAAACGCTAGAGCGCGCTGCTGAAGGTTGTTTATCTGGTGAGTTTTCGGCGCTGGTAACAGGTCCAGTGCATAAAGGCGTGATCAATCGCTCTGGAGTAGCATTTAGTGGCCATACTGAGTTTTTTGCCGAGAAGTCCAATACACCTCTCGTCGTAATGATGTTAGCGACACCGGGTTTGCGTGTTGCCTTGGTCACGACTCACATTCCTTTAGCCTATGTATCCAAAGCTGTTACATCAGAGCGCCTGTCTCAAATTGTTGATATCTTGCACCATGACTTGATGCATAAATTTGGAATTGAACAGCCAAAGATTTATGTATGTGGCTTAAACCCGCATGCAGGAGAAGACGGATGTTTGGGAAGGGAAGAAATAGAAACCATTACTCCCACGCTACTCAGTATCTGCGAACAAAAAAACTATCAGTTAGTGGGTCCCCTTCCTGCCGATACCATCTTTAATCCCAAATACTTAGAAGATGCTGATGCGGTATTAGGTATGTATCACGACCAAGTGTTGCCTGTACTAAAGTACAAAGGGTTCGGAAATTCAGTTAACATTACCCTAGGACTTCCCTTTATTCGCACATCAGTTGATCATGGCACCGCCTTAGATTTGGCAGGTTCCGGTACAGCAGACACGGGAAGCTTCATCGCTGCTCTCGAGCAAGCTATTGAACTAGCTGAAAAGCAACACTAATTTACAGAGATTTTTATGAGAAATGATGTCCATTTAGGGCACAAAGCGCGTAAACGTTTTGGTCAAAACTTCCTCAATGATCCATACATCATTGATGGCATTGTATCAGCCATTAATCCAAGACCAGGACAAAACTTGGTAGAAATTGGGCCAGGTTTAGGTGCCATTACGGAACCTGTCGGGCAACTTGTCGATAAGTTTACCGTCATTGAGCTGGACCGAGATCTTGCTGAGCGCTTGCGCAACCATCCAGATCTCGCTGATAAGCTTACCATTAATGAAGCCGATGCAATGCGCTTTGATTTCGCGCAACTAGTGAAACCCAATAATAAGCTCAGAATTTTTGGTAACTTGCCATATAACATCTCTACACCATTGATGTTCCATTTGTTTGAATACCATAAAGATATTCAAGACATGCACTTTATGCTGCAAAAAGAAGTAGTTAATAGACTGGCGGCCGGTCCAGGAAGCAAGGCTTATGGCCGCTTAACCGTGATGGCTCAATACTTCTGTAAAGTGGTTCCCGTTTTAGAGGTCCCACCAACGGCATTTGTGCCGCCTCCAAAGGTAGATTCTGCCGTAGTGAGATTGGTTCCTTACGAGGAATTACCTCACCCAGCCACCAGTATGAAATGGCTTGAACGCGTCTGTCGCGATGGCTTTAATCAACGCAGAAAAACGGTTCGCAATTGCTTCAAATCGCTTCTCGATGTGGAAACATTGGAGTCTTTGGGTATTACCCCGAGTTTGCGTCCAGAAAACCTCACTTTGCAGCAGTTTGTTGCTATGGCGAATTGGCTCGACGCCAATCATAGCGGCGCGGCCTAACGGAGAAGTCATGACCTCACCTTCGCCTTGTGTCAAAATCCAGGTAAATAGCAAATATCTGCCAGAGCAATCCACGCCGGAAAAGCGTCGTTACGTTTTTGCTTACACTATTACGATCAAGAATTTAAGTTCTCAGTCGGTGCAGTTGATGTCAAGGCGATGGCTGATCACCGATGCCAACGGTAAGCAAATGACAGTTGAAGGCGATGGTGTGGTTGGACAGCAACCTGTTATCGAAAGTCGAGATGAATACACCTATTCAAGCGGTACAGCATTAGACACCCCGGTGGGAGTCATGCAAGGTCAATACGTTTTCCTTGACCAAAATGGAAAAGAGTTCATTACCGAAATTGAGCCCTTCCGTCTTGCTGTCCCAAATGTCCTCAATTAGTTTTAGGCTATTAACATGGCCAATTATTTAGTT
The DNA here is from genome assembly GCF_056159765.1 of Vibrio sp. ABH4_348. Taxonomy (NCBI): domain Bacteria; kingdom Pseudomonadati; phylum Pseudomonadota; class Gammaproteobacteria; order Vibrionales; family Vibrionaceae; genus Vibrio; species Vibrio sp. ABH4_348. The sequence continues at coordinate 2,554,889 of NZ_JBSWVW010000001.1, forward strand.
GGGGACATTCAGGGCTGTTTTGACGAGTTAGAAGCGCTGTTAACCCACGTCAGTTTTAATCCAAAGCAAGATACACTCTGGTTAGTGGGTGATCTGGTTGCTCGAGGCCCCAAATCTCTTGAAACATTGCGATATGTGCGTGATCTAGGTGATTCAGCGAAAACCGTATTGGGTAACCACGATTTACACCTGCTAGCGACATACTTAGGTTTTTACCCTCCAAAACACAAAGACCAAACCGCCAACATTCTCGAAGCTGAAGATTGTGATTCATTAATGGAATGGTTAAGACAACAACCATTAATGTTGGAGAGCGATGACTTTGCTATTTGTCATGCGGGTATTTATCCACTGTGGGACTTACCCAAAGCCCGCAAATTTGCCAGCGAAGTTGAATCAGAACTAAGAAGCGACAACTGGCCTCAACTCATTAAAAGTATGTATTCAGACCAACCCAATATTTGGTCTGATGAATTGACTGGTTCAGATAGACTAAGATTTATTATTAACGCATTTACTCGAATGCGTTTTTGTCATCCCGATGGCCGGTTAGACATGAAGTGCAAATTGCCCCCTGAGCAAGAGAAAATACTGGTTCCTTGGTTCAAGTTGGCTAACCGAGTTACTTTAGATAAAACGCTAGTTTTTGGGCACTGGGCCGCACTCCAGGGGCTAACCAAAGAAGGCTTATATGGATTAGACACTGGTTGTGTTTGGGGTGCCCATATGACCTTGCTTAGATGGGAAGACAAAAAGCTCTTTACTCAAAAGGCACTACTTTCCTAGAGAGATTAACGCCTCGCTACACTAACTTTTGTTCAAACACCGTGAATTCCATCGAGTAACGGTTTTTTTCGTCCGCCTCGTAGCCTTCAGTGTGGACTTGAGCAAAGTTCTTTGGCCACATGGGGAATGTCGTATCACCTTCTATCTCGGCAGCAATAAATGTCAGGTACAAGCGGTTTGCTAGTGGCATAGCTTCTTGGTAAATACTGCCACCGCCGATAATCATAACTTCTTCCACACCCTCAACCAGCTCTAGAGCCCGATGTAACGAAGTCACGCAAGTAACCCCTTCAATCACTAATTCAGGGTTACGTGTAATCACAATATTTTGACGACCAGGAAGCGGTCGGCCAATTGAGTCATACGTTTTTCGCCCCATCACTACTGGTTTACCCAACGTCTGTTTTTTAAACCAAGCAAAATCAGCGGGTAGATGCCATGGCATTTGGTTGTCTTTACCTATCACTCGATCATTCGCCATTGCGGCTATCAAACTGATGATCATTACGTCCCTTCTTGCGTATCTACACTTATTAGTGAGCAAAATAATACACCATTCTCTCACTGGCGTCGTCCGTACAACAGACTCTGACAGCTGATGTTTTTGTTATCAGAAAACGCTTTGGAGTTGAAGCAGAGCAATATATGAGAAACCCAGCGACACATACTCGATTTTCAGGTAAAAAATGTCTAAAAACTCGTCTAAAATCAAAGTCACAAAACAAAATGGAACAGTGTGTGTACACTCGATTTTATCTTAGCCAAACCAACATAGGTTTCAATGCGTCGCAATTGAAGCAGTTAGCAGCAAGCTCCGCAGAGTTCAACCAGACACAGGGGATAACTGGCTTCTTGCTATTTGACCAACATCACTTCTTTCAATATTTAGAAGGTGATGAGTCGCGTGTTTCTGAGTTATATCGAAAAATCTCGCTCGATGCTCGACATCGAATTGTTTCAGACTGGGCTGGGGATATAAGTGGGGGAAGACGCTTTACGCGATGGGATATGCGCTGGGTTCAAGCTCAGGAACTACTACAGATAAACGCAGACAAATTTCTGACCAATAAGATTATCACCCCACAAAACACCAGTACCTCTGACTGGATTAACAACGCTTGCTCACTGATTAAACTCGTATCAAGTTCCCATCAGAATAAACTTATCCAATAAACGACAAAGCCGCCAAAATTGGCGGCTTTGTCAGAAGATATATACTCTACCATTAGTCTCGGACGTAGACCACGTGACCATCATCTTCTTCGTCATCCCAGTCGTCCCAATCATCTTCAGTAACAACTTGGTCGCCAGAAATGGCGTCTTTATGGTAATCATCCCACTTAAAGTCGACTGATTCATCATCAGATTCAACCGCAACGTCCTTAGGAAGAGTCTCCATGAAGTCTGCCAACTCGCGGCACAGGACTTGTGTTCCATTACGGTTGATTGCTGAAATCTTAAAGTAGCGATCATCCCAACCCAAAGCATCAATAACTGATTGAATAATGTCTTCTGCTTCTTCTTCAGGCATCAGATCAACTTTGTTAAAAACCAACCAACGCGGTTTATCGGCTAAGCTTGCGCCATATTGCTCCAGCTCATCAATTATCGTTAGAGCGTTCTGTACAGGATCGCTTTGATCAACAGGCAAAATATCGATCATATGGAGCAATACTCGACAACGTTCTAAATGTTTCAAGAAACGAATACCAAGCCCTGCACCGTCTGCTGCACCTTCGATCAAGCCAGGAATATCAGCGACAACAAAGCTTTTCTCTGCTACTACACTCACCACACCCAAACTCGGGATAAGCGTGGTAAACGGATAGTCGGCCACCTTCGGTTTTGCCGCAGACACAGCACGTATGAAGGTAGATTTACCTGCATTTGGTAAACCTAACATACCTACATCGGCCAAAAGCAGAAGCTCTAAGCGCAGTTCGCGAACTTCACCTTTAGTTCCCAATGTCTTTTGGCGAGGAGCTCGGTTAACTGAAGACTTGAATCGAGTGTTTCCTAAACCATGCCAACCACCTTTGGCAACCATGATTTTTTTGCCGTGCTCGGTAACTTCGGCAACCACTTCATTGGTATGAATATCAACGGCACGAGTCCCAACAGGAACTTTTAGAACTTTTTCTTTACCGTGCTTACCAGTACAGTTACGGCCACGGCCATTTTCGCCGCGTTCGCCTTCATAAAAACGCTGAAAGCGGTAGTCAATCAAAGTATTGAGGTTTTCATCCGCTTGAATGTAAACACTACCGCCGTCGCCACCATCACCACCGTCAGGGCCGCCTTTTGCGACAAATTTCTCGCGCCAAAAACTGACTACACCATTACCGCCGTCACCGGCTTGAACTTTAATGACCGCTTCATCAACGAACTTCATTTGCTACTCCACCATTTGTGGCTACAACACTACTTGCTAAAGTATATCAAGTGAGAGCGTATATGCTCAGCACTGAGATATAGAATGCGTAACTTTAACAAGTAGCGTTATTACTACTTACTCATAAAGAAAAAGCCCCGCCAGTTGGCAGGGCTTTTAAAATTCATTTAAAGTCTGAATTACTCAGCTTCAATGCTCACGAACTTACGGTTCTTAGGACCTTTAACTTCGAATTTCACTTTGCCATCTGAAAGTGCAAATAGAGTGTGGTCTTTACCCAAACCTACGTTGTTACCAGCGTGGAACTTAGTACCACGTTGACGAACGATAATGTTACCTGCAAGAACAGATTCACCACCGAAACGCTTAACACCTAGACGTTTGCTTTCTGAATCGCGGCCGTTACGAGTAGAACCACCAGCTTTTTTGTGTGCCATTGTTAAACTCTCCTAATCAATTAAGCGTTGATACCAGTGATTTTCACTTCCGTGAACCACTGACGGTGACCTTGCTGCTTACGAGAGTGCTTACGACGACGGAACTTAACGACTTTAACTTTATCGCCACGACCGTGTTGTACAACTTCAGCAGTTACTTTACCGCCCTCAACTAGAGGAGCACCAACTTGAACGTCTTCGCCGTTAGCAACAAGTAGAACTTTATCAAATTCAACAGTTGCGCCAGTTTCAACGTCTAATTTTTCTAAACGAAGAGTTTGACCTTCGCTTACACGGTGTTGTTTACCACCAGATTGGAAAACAGCGTACATATTTTACTCCGCTTTTTCCGCACAGCCATTTGCATATTTGAGCAATTCGGGTGTGCGCTAAACTAATCATCAATAGGGCGCAGATTCTACGGGAATGGTGCGTCCTTGACAAGCCATATTTTAAAAAAATTGGCGAAAAGCTAATCGCCAAACAAAAGTGCTGAGATGATGCCGTTAAGCAATGGTTTAATCAATGTTTTTTGGTGTATCATTCACGAATAATTTTATAAGAAAAACTTATAAGTACTCCTTATAAACACTGTTCTCAGCCGGATTTACCATGGATTTTAATGCTATCCAGTCACTCACTGCCGATGACATGGCAAAAGTGAATGAAACTATTCAAGCTCAACTCAATTCTGATGTGTCTTTAATTAACCAACTTGGATTTTACATCGTCAGTGGTGGTGGAAAAAGGTTGCGTCCACTACTCGCCATTTTGTCGGCAAAAGCGCTTGGCTATCAAGGTACAGGGCATATTCAGTCGGCTGCCTTTGTTGAATTCATTCACACCGCAACCTTGCTTCATGATGACGTGGTAGACGAGTCCGACATGAGACGTGGTAAAGCGACGGCAAATGCAGCATTTGGCAATGCGGCCAGTGTTCTAGTGGGCGATTTTATTTACACCCGTTCTTTTCAGATGATGACAGAGCTAGGATCAATGAAGATCCTCAAACTTATGAGTGATGCGGTAAACGTGATCGCGGAAGGTGAAGTCCAACAATTGATGAATTGTAATGATCCTGACACTACCGAAGCCAATTACATGCAGGTGATCTACTCAAAAACCGCTCGATTATTCGAAGCCGCCACTCAGATTGGTGCAATATTGAATAATGCAGAACCTGAAACAGAAAAGGCGTTGCAGAACTACGGTAAGTTCTTGGGCACAGCATTTCAGCTCATCGATGACGTGATGGACTACACCTCTGACGGTGAGGACATGGGGAAAAATACCGGTGATGATTTGGCAGAAGGCAAACCAACGCTGCCATTGCTCTATGCAATGAACAATGCGTCGGAAGCAACTGAAAAAGCCATGATCCGTACTGCAATAGAACAAGGCAATGGCACGGATAAACTCGACGAGATTCTCGCAGTAATGGAGAAAACAGGTGCATTGGAGTACACCAGAAGTTTAGCGAATCAAGAAGCCGACAAAGCGATCGCGTGCCTAGCAATCTTACCAGATTCCGAGTACAAACAAGCACTAGAAACACTGGCACATATGGCGGTTAATCGAACAAGCTAATTCAAACAGGCTTTAAACCTTATTTAAGGTTGATTGGCAATTGTTCAGCTTGAAACCTTTGTAAGTCCGATGCCTTGATTGCATGTTGAGTTTTATCGTCCAAGGTTTCGAGAAGTACATAGCGAGTGAGGGAATCAGTAATTAAGACTCTCATCGCTCTTGTCTCATGCTCAACTATCATCCCTTTTCTTACCAAACTGATATCCATCACGTCCCCCGACCATTCTCTACCAGTTCACACTCTTTGCTACGAATGTAGGCGCAACGCGATCAAAAAAGCCGCTTACTAAGTAAGCGGCTTTGGGAAAGCAAGTTGTATTTATAGGAGATTAACCTACAAACTCTACACCAATTTTGATATCGCCATTTAGCGTATCTAACATACCTTCTAGCGCAGACTGCTCATAAGCACTTAACTCGCCGTAGCTAAGAATCGTGTCGACACCGTCTTTACCCAGTTTAACTGGTTGTGCGAAGAAAGGCGCATGCTCGCCAGAACCTTCGACGTAAGCACACTCGACAACATTCTCTTCACCGTTAAGCGCTCTCACTAGCGACAAACCAAAGCGACAGGCAGCTTGGCCCATTGAAAGCGTTGCAGAACCACCGCCCGCTTTAGCTTCAACCACTTCAGTACCCGCGTTTTGGATACGTTTAGTTAGAGCATCAACTTCTTCATCTGAGAACTCAACACCTTCAACTTGTGAAAGAAGTGGAAGAATAGTAACGCCTGAGTGGCCACCGATAACGGGTACGTTTAGCGCTAGTGGATCTTTGCCTTTCAACTCAGCGACGAATGTTTCAGAACGGATAACATCTAGAGTTGTTACGCCAAACAGTTTGCGCTTATCGTAAACGCCTGCCTTTTTAAGAACTTCAGCGGCGATTGGCACAGTTGTGTTAACTGGGTTTGTGATGATGCCAACACACGCAGTCGGACACACAACTGCGATTTTTTCAGCAAGTGACTTAACAATACCAGCGTTAACATTGAATAGGTCAGCACGATCCATACCTGGCTTACGCGCAACACCAGCAGAAATAAGAACCACATCTGCACCTTCTAGTGCAGGTGTTGGATCTTCACCAGCGTATCCCTTGATTGAAACTGGAGTTGGGATGTGGCTCAAATCAGCCGCAACACCAGGAGTTACTGGAGCGATGTCGTACAACGCTAAATCAGAACCAGCAGGTAATTCATTTTTTAGTAATAACGCTAGGGCTTGACCAATACCACCAGCGGCACCAATAACGGCTACTTTCATTGTAGTTCTCCTTGAGATGAATCTCTTTATCTAGATCTTGGTAGGGTGATCTTTTAATGCACGCAAAACCTAATCTAATCACACTGCGATTACAATCAATTAACGTCTTGTTTGCGACTTTACGCATAGCGAAATTTCAATTGTGCAAGCCAACTCCCACCGGGGATTAGCAAGAACTTGGCGACACTCACTGCACCCAGAATTTTACACAGTTCCACACACTTTTTTGAGGTAGACATTTGGTCCAAAGTGAATAGATATGCCACAATAAGTCCATTATTGTTCAACGAATAACCAAATCAAATGCGCAACTCTGAAAAACAAGACTCGCTTATCCGCGCTTTTAAATCATTACTCAAAGAAGAACGTTTTGGCTCTCAAGGCGACATTGTCGACGCGTTGAAAAACCAAGGTTTTGAAAACATCAATCAATCCAAAGTGTCACGCATGTTGACCAAATTTGGAGCAGTTCGAACCCGTAATGCCAAAATGGATATGGTGTACTGCCTGCCTGTTGAATTGGGTGTGCCAACGGTTTCTAGCTCTTTGCGTGAATTGGTCAAAGGCATCGATTACAACGACGCGCTAGTGGTTATTCATACTGGTCCAGCTGCCGCGCAGTTGATTGCTCGATTACTGGATTCTCTTGGCAAAGCAGAAGGGATTCTTGGTGTTGTAGCTGGCGATGATACCATTTTTATCACCCCAACCAGAGACATGAAAACACAAGAGCTGCACAGTTCCATTTGTGAATTGTTTGAATTTGCTGAGTAAATTCGCAGCCCGTCTAAGTCCAAAAATGGCGCTACCCGCGCCTTTTTTGTTGCCGTTCGCATAATTAGTCATTTCATTTTTCAAGCTTGATAGATGTACGCTGGTATTGATGTTTTTGCCATCAAATTAACCTTAGGTTAACGATTACACAGTGAGCTAGCTATCTGTTTACAAATTTGGAGTGGCAATCACACTTACAGAATGTTAATAATGGACGCCGTACGTTCAGTGCAATACGAAACAAATCGGCACCGTTTTGCATACTAATTGCCGATGATAACCCTACTCGCCCTTTGCTGTTGGCGGTCTGGTAAAATGCTTCGAAAAGGATTCGGAGTCAGGAGTGTCTGGGTATAGACCTCCAATTTGGTTAACTTGACCAATGTGAGCAGTCAATCACTGCTCCTCATCTACGGCTTGCTGCACGGACTCAAGCTAAGCTCGTTTGTAAATGCCAAACTCATCATTCAGCGATGAGTGATGGTCGTCAGACCAACTCTCAAAAATTGGCAAAATAATACAAAATACTGAAACACACTTAGCAAGCACTCCACTAAACTTAACGAGTGCTTAACAAAGTTTCTGTTAACAGAAACCCGATTATAATAAGGACAAAGTACATGACGCAGACAACAACGCCGTCTTCCGATGTTCAGGAAATGGTTGCTCAGGCAGACACTGGTGCCCGCAATCCATCTGGACTTCCGGGGCGCATTTTATGGTTTGTGCCGCTTTGCTGGTCACTCTTTCAAATCTGGATTGCCTCGCCGCTACCATTTATTTTCAATTTTGGTGTCTTCAATGACACAGAGGCGCGTTCAATCCACTTAATGTTTGCGATTTTCCTCGCATTCACCGCTTATCCAGCGCTTAAATCTTCTTCACGAGATGAGATCCCGCTCATTGATTGGGTCTTTGCATTAGCAGGTAGTTTTGCTGCGGCTTACCTTTACATCTTTTATGATGCGCTAGCGGGCCGTTCCGGCGCACCTACGAGTTTCGATATTATTGTGGCTGTGACGGGTATGGTTCTGCTACTTGAGGCTACTCGCCGCTCGCTAGGTCCACCACTTATGGTCGTGGCACTGGTCTTTATGCTGTACACCTTCGGTGGACCGCACATGCCAGACGTGATTGCACACAAAGGGGCAAGCCTTAATAAGGCGATGTCACATCTTTGGTTAACCACCGAAGGGGTATTTGGTGTTGCTATTGGTGTATCAGCATCTTTTGTATTCTTATTTGTACTTTTTGGTGCCATGCTTGAGCGTGCAGGTGCGGGTGCGTACTTTATTAAAGTCGCATTTTCACTTCTTGGTCATATGAAAGGTGGTCCGGCAAAAGCAGCGGTTGTAGCGTCAGGTTTATCTGGCTTGGTTTCTGGTTCTTCAATTGCAAACGTAGTGACCACAGGTACTTTCACCATTCCGTTGATGAAACGTGTTGGTTTCCCAGGTACCAAAGCGGGTGCGGTCGAAGTTGCCGCTTCAACCAACGGGCAGCTAACACCACCTATCATGGGTGCAGCCGCTTTCTTGATGGTTGAATATGTTGGCATCTCCTACATAGAGGTGATTAAGGCGGCGATTTTGCCAGCAATCATCTCGTACATCGCGTTGATTTACATTGTTCACCTCGAAGCCTGTAAAGCCGGTATGGAAGGTCTGCCAAGACGCAACACCACAACCGTACTGCAAAAAGTACAGTCTTTCCTTGCAACCATCATCGGTTTGGCTTTACTGAGCGCTGCCGTCTATTATGGGCTAGGTTGGACCAAGGAAGCCTTTGGCGCAGCAGCTACACCACTAATGGGTGTGTTGCTTATTGTCGCCTACCTAGCTTTGGTAAGAGTTTCTGCCAAGTACTCAAAAGACGGATTTGAAATCGATGTTGAGCTGTCTGAAATTCCAGAGCCGGGACCAACTGTAAAATCGGGACTGCACTTCCTACTACCAATTGTAGTGTTGGTTTGGTGTTTGATGGTCGAAAAATTATCGCCAGGGTACGCTGCATTTTGGGCAGTCCTTGCGATGACGTTTGTACTCGTGACACAGCGTCCTTTAATTAGCTTGTTCTCGGGCCAATCTGATTACTCACAAGGTTTTAAAGCTGGTTTCAACGACTTGGCGGAAAGCCTAGTGACGGGTGCTCGTAATATGATTGGTATCGGTGTCGCAACCGCTGCCGCGGGTACCATCGTTGGTGTAGTAACCCTGACTGGTATTGGCTTAGTGATGACCGATTTTGTCGAGTTCATTTCTGGCGGTAACATTCTTGCCATGCTGCTATTCACTGCGGTGATCAGTTTGATCTTGGGAATGGGCCTACCAACTACAGCTAACTACATCGTTGTATCGACACTGATGGCGCCAGTTATCGTAACACTGGGTGCACAACACGGTTTGATCATCCCACTGATCGCAGTGCATTTGTTTGTGTTCTACTTCGGTATATTGGCAGACGATACGCCACCTGTAGGTTTGGCCGCATTTGCAGCCGCTGCAATTGCCAAATCAGACCCAATACGCACTGGTATTCAAGGTTTTGCCTACGATATTCGAACCGCGATACTGCCGTTTATGTTTATTTTCAATACTCAATTGCTATTGATTGGTATTGAATCATGGTGGCACCTGTTCCTAACCATTGCGTCTTCCGTTATCGCTATGTTGATTTTCTCAGCAGCCACTCAAGGATGGTGGTTTACCAAAAACAAGTGGTGGGAAACTCTCGCATTACTAGTGCTGACGTTTACTCTGTTCCGACCAGGATTTTGGTGGGACATGGTGTATCCGGCGAAAGTCTATTCACCAGGAGTTGAGATTGCGCAAATTGCAGAGACACTCGATGTGGGACAATCATTGGAGTTGAGAGTCGCTGGCGAGACGTTTGAAGGCGACTACGTTGAGAAAACTGTTCGCTTAGAGTTCGATGCAAATGCAACGACAGCAGAAGAGCGTGTTACTTCTATGGGGCTGATGCTTGATCAACGCGACGGCAAAATGATTGTAGACCTAGTGGAATTTGGCAGTTCTGCAGAAGAAGCTGGAATCGACTTTGATTGGGAAATTGTTTCCGTCGTACAAAAGGCCGATCGTCCAATGAAAGAATGGGTATTTGTTCCAACTTTGATCATTATCGCCTTAATGGCTCTCAACCAAAGACGACGCGTTAAAAAGGAAGCTGTTAACGCATAATTGACCAGCCTGTTCAAATTCTTGTTTGAATAGGCTGCCCTTGACGGATGCTTTATCTAATTAAGAGAACAACACATGTATAGACAAATCTTAGTTCCGGTCGATCTCAACGACAAAGGTTTCTCCGATAAAGCGGTAGAGCTCGCCGTGTGGCATGCGAAGCAATCCAATGCTGAAGTTCACTTGTTGAATGTTTTACCTGGAATTCATATGTCGATGGTGGCGTCTTATTTTCCCAAAGATGCCGCACAAAAAATGAAAGTCGACGTGAAAGCGCAGCTCAAGCAGTTTGCCAGCGCTCACATTGACGAAGACATCATTTATAAAGTGCACGTTGCTGAAGGGAAACCTTACGTCACCATTTTGGATCACGCTGAGAAACTCGGTGCCGACCTGATCATTATGCCAAGTCACAAACGTTCTAAAGTAGACAAGGTCATGCTTGGCTCCGTGGCTTCAAAGGTGGTTGAACACTCTCGTATCAATGTTTTGGTGGTGAAACCGCAAGGCTAACTGCTAGGGTTAATACCCCCCCTACACTTAAATAGTCAAAGCATCGCTACTGCGATGCTTTTCTAATGGGTAAGAGCTAACACTATGCACTAGTCATGGGCAAGACTTATTTCGTTATTTAGCACAACTCCCGACTCATATTGTTGGCCATCAAGGATAACTTTGAGTTGATAATGAGCCTCAGTTTCCGCGGTAGAAAGAGGCTGAACAGCTGGGGCCTCAATTTGAAATACTGCACTCGCACTTTGCTTTCGACAATCTATAGGAATATGCAGTGTCATACCATCAACCGATACTGACGCTGAGACTAAGCCTGGTCGTAAAACTTGGTAGTCTAGATTAACGATCAACTCACAGCCGCCCACTTCATGCCAAACTTGCTCAGTGGTGACCTGTTCTAAAAGAACATGAGAAATAAACTGCAATTGAGGCGCTTGCCAAATTCCCACCTTTCTAGAAATACTGGACTGGAAGCCCTTAGAGTTTAATTGTTTGTTGTCATCTGGCATCAACAACCAATCGTCTTCATCCAATTCTAAAAACAGTATCTCGATTCGATTGCCGCCCTCGAGCACGTGTGCAGTGATGTCTTTACTCTGAAATCCAAAGCTCGAATGACAATCCATAACGGCAACCCCATTGACTCGCACTTCTGCGTATTGATCAATGCCCGCTACGTTTAAGCGAACCATAGAAGAATTATATTCATTGGGTTCTAACCAGAAATTGTGCATCAAATGCCACTCTTGATTACCAATATTTTCTTCGGTTAACGATTGAGGTAAACCCGATGAAAGAGGTGCTGGAAGTGAAATGTCTGACTGAGGAATAGCGAGATCGGTCAACGGAGACAACTGCCAAGGGCCTACTAAATTTGTGGACATGTCAAGAAAAAGTCATTGATTTTTAGCAGTATACGACAATCGTTGGGCAAAACACAGTCAGGTTAGAAACGCGTGACAATTCTGATAAGCAAAAGGCGACGTGAGTCATCACATCGCCTTTTTCAATTCGATATCCGAGGTTGTTAATTACTCGTCGTCATCTTCTTCTGGATAAAGTGCATCTTCACCTTCGTAATAGGTACCCCAGCCGTCATAGATGATGTCGTACTTCTCGGCCAAGTTAACGAGTTTTTCAACTTGCTCGTCAATTACATTTGGGTCAAGGGCACAAGACATTGTTGCATCACAACACAACAGCTTGTTGCCATCTTCGTCCTCGGTTTCTTCCGCTTCGAGCACTTCAAAACCCATTTTAAACGCTTCAACGACCGCTTTCTCTAACTTGTCAAAATCTTCAGCAAAAAGGTGGTGTTCGATCTCGTACAACGCATCCGGATCACTGCCGTCTTCTAGCAAAGACTGAATAATATCTCGGGTCTCTTCTTTCTGAAATTCAATCAGTTCTTCCACAGACATGTAGTCATCTGCTTGCGACATGGGGTTTCTCCAAATTACGGCTTAACTAAGGCCGATCGTTAAGATCGGCAAAACGCGATGAATATGGCACGGAATGATCATAAATTCCAGCTTTGCGATAATTTAGTCGATTCTATTCTTGTCGATCTCAATAAATAGCTAAAAAAAGTGCATGAACACACTGTTAAACTAAGTCAGTAATAATCTCTGAACAGAATCACTGTATCTTAGGAAAAAACTTCGAATAATTAGTCACCTAAATCCTTTGAGCTCTAATAGTATAATCAACCATAAAAGTGGTTGCCAATAACAATCATTATTGATGTGTGTGGTAGTGGCTATAAAAATCAGAGAATTATAAAAGCTGGCGACTTGCTCACTCCCTAGTAAATTCGTTTTAATTACCGCGAACTGATAAGAATGGATGCTTTATGAGTAAGTTGTACGTAGGTTCTGAAGTTGGACAACTCAGACGAGTAATTTTAAACCGGCCAGAACGCGCACTCACCCACTTAACCCCTTCAAACTGTCACGATCTACTGTTTGATGATGTACTGGCCGTTGATGCCGCTGGCGTTGAACATGATGCTTTTTCGAAAAACCTACGCGATCAAGGTGTGGAAGTCTTACTGCTTCACGATCTTTTAAAACAAACGTTAGATATTCCCGATGCCAAACAATGGCTACTGAGCAAACAGTTTTCCAATTTTCGCTATGGTCCTGCCTTTGCTGCGCAGCTAACCGATTATCTAAATCAACAAGATCACGATCATCTCGCGTCTTTGATGCTGGGAGGGTTAGCGTATTCTGAACTGCCTTTTACCCCCGCTTCGCTTCTCGCTACCCTGCACTCGCCTGTTGATTTCGTCATAGAGCCGTTGCCCAATCACCTATTCACACGAGATACCTCGTGCTGGGTTTACGGTGGCGTGTCACTTAACCCAATGATGATGGCGGCCAGAAAACGAGAAACTAACCACCTTCGCGCCATATACCATTGGCATCCTTTGTTTAGTGAACAGGAATTTGAACGCTATTTTGGTGAAGACGACCAGAACTATGACAATAGCCAAATTGAAGGTGGCGATGTATTAGTACTAGGCAATGGCACGGTGTTGATAGGACTCTCAGAACGCACTACACCACAAGGCGCAGAAAACTTGGCTATGGCTCTTTTCAACAGTCAGCAAGCCAAACAAGTCATTGTCATTGACTTGCCAAAAGACCGGTCTTGCATGCACTTGGATACGGTCATGACACAACTAAACGTGGATACCTTTTCAATCTATCCGGGGGTGATGAAAACCAGTTTATCGACTTGGCGACTCACACCGAATGCAAAACGTGGGCTAACCGTTAAAGTCATGGACAATTTTCTAGCAGCTATTGAACAGGGGTTGTCATTGCCTAGCCTCAACTTAATCACCACAGGTGGCGACAGCTATGAAGCGGAGCGAGAACAGTGGAATGACGCCAACAATGTTTTAACAGTCAAACCCGGTATGGTAGTTAGTTACGAGCGCAACGTTTACACCAACGAGAAGTACGACAAAGCTGGAATTCAAGTGTTGCCTATCCCAGGTAACGAGCTGGGTCGAGGTCGAGGTGGGGCTCGTTGTATGAGTTGTCCGATAGAACGAGACGGTATCTAACCAGAAAACTTTCTAATCAGAAGATTGGATTAAGGTAGAAAAATCAAAAAGGGGAGCGTTTGACGACTCCCCTTTATTAAATCCGCCAATCGGCGTTTACTTATTCCGTGCCACCAACGGTTAAGGCATCCAACTTAAGGGTTGGTTGACCAATTCCAACAGGAACACTTTGGCCCGCTTTACCACAAACCCCAACGCCTTTGTCTAACGCAAGATCATTACCCACCATAGAGACTTGTTGCATCGCTTCAATACCACTGCCGATCAAAGTTGCCCCTTTTACCGGACGAGTGATCTTACCGTTTTCAATCAAGTAAGCTTCTGATGCTGAGAACACAAATTTTCCTGAAGTGATATCAACTTGACCACCACCGAAATTCGGTGCGTAGATCCCTTTATCAACCGAGGCAATGATCTCTTGTGGATCGTGCTCGCCTGGTAACATATAGGTATTGGTCATTCGTGGCATAGGCAAATGCGCGTACGACTCTCGTCGACCGTTACCGGTTGGATCCACGCCCATTAGCTTGGCGTTGTGTTTGTCTTGCATATAACCCTTCAACACACCATTTTCAATGAGCGTATTGTGCTGTCCAGCAACCCCTTCATCGTCGATGTTGAGTGAACCTCTGCGATCTTTCAATGTGCCATCGTCAACAATGGTACACAGCGGAGAAGTCACTTGCTGACCGATTTTTCCACTAAACACAGAAGAATCTTTACGATTAAAGTCACCTTCTAAACCGTGGCCAACTGCTTCATGCAGCAGAACGCCGGGCCAACCAGCTCCTAGAACCACTGGCATAGTACCCGCAGGCGCCGCTTCGGCATCTAAGTTAACTAATGCCATACGTATCGCGTCATCAGCCAACTCATAGGCCAAAGATTCGTTACCAGCCGCTAAGAAATGATCGTAACCTTTACGAGCACCTCCACCCGCACTGCCGCGCTCACGGCGACCATTGCGCTCCGCTAACACACTGATCGATAGCCGAATTAATGGACGAACGTCGGCGGAATAAGTTCCATCAGTAGCCGCAACCAACATTCTTTCATAGACACCACTCAGGCTGATAGACACTTCTTTAACCAGTGGCTCTTTGGTACGAATGTAAGCATCCAAAGCTTTGAGCAAATCTGCTTTCTGTTGTTTGGTCCAGCTCTCTAATGGGTTTACAGCAGTATAGATATCACTACCAGTTTGACGGGAAAACGCTTGAACTTGGGCATTTTGCCCTTGCTTGGCGATACCTCGTGCCGCCACTGCACTTTGATTCAATCCAGTCAAACTCAGTTGATCGGAATAGGCAAAGCCCGTTTTCTCTCCGCAGATAGCTCGAACCCCAACACCTTGGTCGATATTGAAAGAACCGTCTTTGATAATACTGTCTTCCAAAACCAAAGATTCATGCCAGCTCGATTGAAAGTACAAATCAGCGTAATCAATATCTCTTGTCGCAATATTGGCTAGTGTTGCAGCTAAATCTTGATCACTGAGACCAGCGGGCTTTAGCAGTTCATTTTCGATTTGTTCAATACTCATTCTTGGCTCTTACGTTGATTTTGAAATACGGCATGACTCTCGATCGGCATGGCTCGTCTAATTGGGTCCACCAGCGACATATCCACTGTTGCAACATAGTTGCCTGGCTGGCCTCCGCATTCCTTTATTATGTCGCCCCAAGGCGAAATAACCAAGGAGTGACCCCAAGTTTGTTTGTCTTTGGAGTGCGTACCCGTTTGATTGACGCCAATCACCCAACATTGGGTTTCGATGGCGCGCGCTTGCAGTAAGGTCCGCCAATGCGCTTTGCCTGTGTGCGCGGTAAATGCAGCCGGGACGAGAATTACGTTGGCCCCGTTCGCTCGAAGCTGGTTAAACAAATGAGGAAAGCGCAGGTCGTAGCAGATAGTGAGTCCTAGATTAGCAAAAGGAGTACTATGAGTGACGACGCGATTTCCGGCTTGAAAGGTTTCTGACTCTCGATAGCTGCCGTGGCCGTCTTCTACATCCACATCGAACATGTGCAGCTTGTCGTAATCCGCCACTAACTTACCGTCGGGATCAAACAGTAAAGAGGTGGTGGTGACAACTTGGTCACGTCTAACGGGAAAGCTACCGATAAGCAGCCATATCTGGTTTAGCTTCGCTATCGCCGCCAATCGTTGTTGCATGGGTCCAACATCAAGTGGCTCAGCTTGAGTGTGATAAGCTTGGGTCGTGGAAAACAGCAAGGCATTTTCAGGCGTCACCACAAGGCTACACCCTTTTTCTTTGAGTTCTTTGCACCCTTGCTCGATTAACTCACAGTTCTCAGCCATACAGTCGGTAGAATTCATTTGTATCAAACCGAGATTAAACTGAGTGCTCCCTTCACTATTCACACCACTGTTCACTTTGTTATTCGAGGTTGTGCTCATGGATGAGTCCTTTCATCACCTAATCTTTTTTTCGCAGTGTTTCTGGGATCGCAAACTCGCCTTTACTGCGGGAAATTTCTCGTACTACTGGATTGTCCATAGGGCCAACCACCTCGTAGTTAACTTGGGTAAACACCTCAACTACGGGAGCAATCACGGTTGTCACCGCTAATACAACTAACGCGGTCTGGGGTGCCACAGCAAAGGCAGATAAAACTGGAATTCCAGAACCAATATCCGGAGTGAATGAGACTTCAGCATCCACGGTTTGTTGGTTCAAATCGGCTAAGCCACGAATTAACATATCGCCCGCGACGCCATCCATTGCAATATTGTTGGTGATGAAAATACCATTTTCGATGTCTCCATGACCTTTGATACTATCGAAAGCCATTCCCTCGTCAAACACATCGGAAAAATCGAGCTGCATCTTGCGAATAATCGAGTCTAGACTAAATAGCCCGAGCAGCTTGGCCGCGCCACTAACATCAGTCACGACCCCTTTTCCTAGTTCGACATCAACCCGACCATTCAGTGTTCCAACGATTTCAGACCACGGTGAGCCTTGCCAAGTCAGTGAGCTGGTCAAACGGAATGGGGCTTTTTGAATTCCAGAAGACACACCAAATCGCTCCATAATGTCACTGTTGTTGGCACCACTGGCAACCACGTTGAGTGAAGATCGGTTTTCGCTATCAGTTAACGTCCAATCTCCCGACATGGCCACTTGATTGCTGCCACTGGAAAACCCTAGATTTTTTAGTTTTATGGTTTGCCCATGACGCTCCACGTCCAAGTTAGCATCTCCCAACTTATAGCCTTGTAGCCAAAAATCTTGGATGTTTACGGTGAGATTGGGGATCAACTCATGAGCATGACGATCTTCGTCAGTAATCAAAGGACGCTCCACCGGTTTCTCTGGTTCAAGAGGAATAACGGTTTCATCGTCAGGTAAATAGAGGTGCAGGTAATCCAGAGAGATCGCCAGATCATAAGGTTCAAAATAGCTTGCACTGCCCTTAGCTTGTTGGCTATCAAGTTTCATTTGCCAATTTAACGCCTGCTTACTGGCACTAAATTCAACGTCGTTCCATTCAAGCTGATCAAAGTTTAGATTACCGACCTTCAAATTCAGTGTCTCGAATAAAGGAATCTCGGGCATGGTGACGTTGGAAAGCTTAGTTGGCGGTATTTCTGGTTCAAAAATCAATTCCAGCCAAGCATCCAGATCCAGTTTTTCAGTTCGAACATCTAACTGATGGCCAGGTTTAGGGGTCATACTTAACGAGCCGCTACCTACCACAAGATCAGTATGAGTCAACACAGGCACGTCAGCTAATAGATCAATTTCAGCTTGGTAACGCGCTTGGGGTAACTGCAATCTGGCTAACAGTTTTTCTTGGTTGCCCGCTGCCTGCATATACACATGCATAGACTGCCCCATCTCTTTATTCAATGGGTAAGGATACTGACTGTCTACGTGTCTTAGATTCGCGCGAGCATCAATCTGATAGGTAAAACCAACGTCATTGAGTTGGATGCCAATTTGTGAGTCCCAAATAGAGGAGCCCGATAATCTGGAAGTCCATTTACTGCCAACATAATCACCGAGAGGTTCAATTTGCCAGTCACCCAAGACATCAATATCCACCTGATAGTGTTCGTTTTGTTGAGAACCATTGAAATCAAATGCCACCGGTTGCTCTAACAAATTTCCTTGCATACCCGATGCGGTAATAACGTCGTTATCAAACTGAATGGTTCCGGTGACATTTTCCAACTGAATCGGTGGCGCTTGAATAGATACCGGATTATCACGCAAAGTTGCTTGCCCCCAAGCTCTTGCTCTGCTGCCATCGATGGGAATGTCCAGTTCAAACTCAGACGTGACTTGACCAGATACATCGATAGTGGTTAACGCCGCGCCAACGCTGTCAATCAGCGGTGTTGATGTCATATAGTCTCTAACCGCCTGCCCAGCGCCATTCGCTTCGGCGGCAATATAGAGACGAGAACGTGGGGATATGTTCTCCAGATGACCTTTGATTCGCGTTCCGTTCACTTGCTGTAATTTGGCAGAGTAGGAGCTCAGATACATATCATCGTTTTGGAATAACAAATCTAATTGCAAGTCTTCAATCGGTGGCCATGCAGTATCGAACTGGAATTGCCCTTTTTCCAGTCCAACCCAAGCTTGGAACATTCCTTCATTTCCTGAATAAGGAAAGTCAGCCAACTCGCCAAACCAAAGCAGCTTGGCGGTATCCACCGTCCCAGCTTGAATCGCTCCAGACAAGTAATCTGTCAACTTCTCACCTAGCGCTAAACTGGGTAAATAACGCCAAGTCTGACTGGCATTGAACAAATCGGCTTCTAGATAAAAAGAGAGGAAAGGTGAACCTTGATTCGGCATATCGAGACGAAACGCACCGATTGCCTGCACATCAGGGGTTCCGGTCGTCACCTTGTTCGACCAAATGGACCAGCCGTCATCGTTTTTTTGCCAAACCAAGTCCGTCGCACCGTGCTTAATATTAAGTGGCGCTTGGAATACATCACCATAGGGGAATGTGTCGTCGATAATTTCAGCTTTGATACGCGCCTGCGAGGTGTTACCCTTTATCTTTGCGGAAAGCTCATGAACTTCTGGCAACAGATACCATTGAGAAATGCCTCCCTGCACCAGATTGGCTGAGTAGTACCAATTATCAGGTGTCACCAATACACGTAAGTCGTCGACTGTCCCTTTGGGTTCAAGTCGGGCTAACCAAGTATCGATCTCTCGAGATTGAGGCACCAGCTCTTTTAACGGTCGTAAAGCCTCGATATCCAACTCAGACACATTGACTCGCCACTCTTGTTGCTGCTGACTAACTGCAAAATCCAGTTGAGGCCAATTGCCATTAAGATCAGAAAAACGCCAATCGTATCCACTGACCAACCAGCCTTCTGATTGCGGTTTTAACGATAGATAACCCGATTCAACGGCCAGCTCTTGCGATTGGTCAACCTGCCACGACAGTTCAGATGGCAATACTTCAATAAACGCCTCTTGAGGCTTATTGCTTTGCACTTCAATCCAAACATTGGCACTCACTGAACCCTGTTTGATGTTGGCATGTTCCCGCAACGTTTGCGGCAGCCAAGGGAGAATCTGAACATCAAGAGCAGACACATACACCTCACCAGAGACATCAGCAAAGCTTTCGGTATTAATCAGGTGTGCAGCCACTTGCAATGAGTTCAATGGCTGATTGCGAAGACTCACTTCGCCATCAATAAAGTGCGAGGTCTGTTGATTGCGCCAATTGAGACGTTCGATATCGAGTTGGTAAACCTTGCCATCAACGCTGGTGTAAGTGAGCTCAGAGTTTCTGAGGGTAAAATGTCCCAGTTGAGTTAGGAACAGATTGTCTATTCTCGACATCAGCTCACTATGCTCCAGCTCGCTGTCACCTTGGGCTTTAAACTTAGATAAATCCAGATTTAACCCATCCAACACTAAGTTGGAGACCACCAGATCGCGGGCTTTTAATGACGCCCAGATATCGATTTGTACATCTACCCGTTTGGCGTCAAAGGTGACATCCGGCTGTTCATTTAAAAACGCCGAGGAACTGACTAGGGAAAGCGATGGGTAAGTATTTTTCCAACTGCCATGTATGGCCTGAACTTCAACGGTTAAGCCTGAGTTTGCTTGCACCCAATTGATAATTGGCTTTTGAAAGGCATTGAGATTAGGTAGCGCGACGCGTAAAAAAACAGATAGGGCCGCCACCAGCACCAAAACACTGGTCAAAGCCCAAGCTAGCGAATAAATAAAACGTTTTAAGGCCACATCAACCTACATCATGACGACATCAAACTGCTCTTGGATATACAAAGGCTCAGCTTGAATTTTAACTTGCTTACCAATAAACACTTCCAACTCGGCAAGTGCGTGAGATTCTTCACCTTGCAAAGTCTCTGCCACTGCCGGCGAGGCGTACACCACGAATTTGTCTGCGTCATAGGCTCGATTAACTCGGGTAATTTCGCGCAAAATTTCGTAGCACACTGTCTCCACCGTTTTCACACTGCCGCGCCCTTCACAAGTTGGACAAGTCGAACATAGGACATGTTCAATACTTTCACGCGTTCGTTTGCGGGTCATCTCGACCAAACCTAATTGTGTGAAACCGTTGATATTGGTTTTTACGCGATCTTTTTCTAATGCCGCTTCTAATGACGATACCACTCGATTGCGATGCTCATCGGACATCATGTCGATAAAGTCGATGATGATGATGCCACCTAGATTGCGTAATCTTAGCTGCCTTGCGATCGCCTGAGTCGCTTCAATATTGGTATTGAAAATGGTTTCTTCTAGATTACGACGGCCAACAAATGCCCCGGTATTGATATCTACCGTGGTCATGGCTTCCGTTTGGTCAATAATCAAATAGCCACCGGATTTGAGTTCAACTTTTCGGTCGAGAGAACGTTGAATCTCGTTTTCTGTGTCGTACATGTCAAAGATTGGCTTATCGCCTTCGTATAAAGAAAGCTTGTCCGTCAGCTCAGGCACGTATTCGGAGGTGAATTCTTTCAGGTTCTCAAACTCCAAACGAGAATCAACCAAGATGTTGTCGAGCTCTGTACCGACAAAGTCTCTTAATATTCGCTGAGCAAGCCCTGGTTCGCCATACAAGGTTGAGCGCGTTTTACAACGGACACGGCGCTCCATCACTTTTGACCATAAGCGTTTCAAAAAAGCCGCGTCTTGAGACAATTCATTTTCACGGGCACTTTCTGCTGCGGTGCGAATGATAAAGCCGCCATTTTCATCACAATAATGAGAAACGATATTTTTTAAACGTTCGCGTTCTTTTTCACTTTCGATACGCTGCGAAACACCCACGTGTGCCGCACCCGGCATAAAGACTAAGTAACGCGAAGGTAAAGTGATGTCTGTGGTTAAACGGGCTCCTTTGGTCCCCAAGGGATCTTTAACCACTTGCACGACAATATCTTGGCCTTGACGAACCAACTCAGAGATATCGCGAACTTGGAATTGTTGCTTCTCATTTTCGGCCACACACTCAGTATGCGGAACAATATCTGACGCATGCAGGAAGGCAGCTTTTTCAAGACCGATGTCAACAAATGCTGCTTGCATCCCTGGCAAAACACGACTGACCTTGCCTTTGTAAATATTGCCAACGATTCCGCGTTTTGCTTCGCGTTCTACGTGTATTTCTTGAAGCGTTCCCCCTTCAATCATTGCCACACGTGTTTCACTTGGGGTCACGTTAATCAGCAATTCTGCGCTCATGGGTACACCTCTTATGTAATTAGAATTGGGCCAAAAGTAGTTCTGTTTCATAAAGTGGTAGGCCTACCACAGCGTGGTAACTACCTTCAATTCGGGTAACAAAACGACCACCAATCCCTTGAATACCGTATCCACCCGCTTTGTCTTGTGGCTCACCCGTTTGCCAGTAATCACGGATGTCCTGTTCCGATAGAGCTTTAAAACAAACTAGTGTTGTCACCAGTCGGGTTGCGACTTTGTCTTTGCTAACCACAGATACTGCAGTCAATACTTGATGTTCAGACCCTGAAAGTTGCTGCATCATTTCATTAAAGTGCGCAAAACTGGTCGGTTTTTCTAACACCTTTCCTTTGCTGACCACAACCGTATCTGCACCTAAAACAACCGCGCTCGGCTGCAACGCCAGCACTGCTTGCGCCTTCTCTACGGACAGTCGCTGTACATAGTCTTCAGCGGCTTCTCCCTGTTGCTGTTGTTCTTCTATATCACTGGTGATAATCGAGAAGTCTAGGCCGAGCTGGCTCAATAATTCTTTTCTTCGCGGCGAACCGGAAGCGAGAACAAGATTGTCTAACACTGAGTATCTCGTAAGTTTGGTTTATCTAATATGCCATTGACGTCGTACACGTCGCATCAATAAAAACATCCATGGCCATAATACGCAGTTAATCGCCGCGCTCCACAAGGACATAGGGTCAAAACTGACATCTTGAATTAAGTATTCACCAAAGAATATCAAAACGTCGAGCAGCGCTGACAAGATTGCTATAACTAATGCTTGTTGCCAAAGCGCCATGTTGCGTAAAACGAGAAAGTTCAATGCCACGATATACATGACGATAGATAACATCATACCTCGAATGCCCAAGGTTGAGCCCAATAGCAAATCCCACATCAAACCCAATATCAACGCAGTACCGACATTCACTCGATGGGGTAAGGCTAATACCCAGTAACACAGCACTAAAAATAACCAAGATGGACGCAACATATCCAAGATACCCGGCCAAGGAATGGTTTGCAGTGTCAACGCCAGTAATACCGAGAACAAGATAACGCCTCTACCGCGAGTTAACTCACTGGACATCAGTTCTCTCCTCTTCTTCGCTTACTCTATCAGGCGATGTGTTATATGAGTTGGTCACTTCAGGTTCTTTCTCCTGAGTCGGCCAAATCAGCAACAGAAAACGCAGCCGTTCGAAATCCACACGAGGTTTAGCCAAGATACGAGCAAATTCCAATCTTGGGTCTCGTTCCACAGATTCCACTACCGCAACCGGGTAGCCCTCCGGATAAAGCCCACCGAGACCAGACGTAACCAGCAAGTCGCCTTCTTGAATGTCAGTACTCATGGGAATATGCTCTAACTGCATCTGGTTAGTTTTGCTTTGACCTGATGCAATAACCCGGATGTCGTTGCGAATCAATTGAACGGGAATCGCACTATTCGCGTCGGTGAGCAGTAATACTCGGCTGTTGTGTGCGGAAACAAAAGTGACCTGCCCGACAATACCACGCTCATTCGCCACAGGTTGACCGACATAAACACCATCAATATGGCCTTTATCTATCACCACTTGATGACGATACGGTGACGTATCCACCGCCATGACTTCGGTCACCACTTTTCTTTCATCGCGAACAAATGGCGAGCCCAAAAGCTTGCGAAGTCGTTCATTTTCTTCTTGATATTGCTCTAGAAGAAGTAGGTCATTTTTTAACTTGAGCACTTCTCGTTTCAGAATTTGGTTGCTCTCGGTAAGCACCTGACGAGAATGAAACTGCTCATAAACTCCGCCAAAAATGCCTCTTGGTAGATCTGCGAGATACTGGATCGGGGCAACGGTACTGTTTAACAAATACCGTACGTGTGAAAATGCACCTAAACGACTATCAGCCAGCATAAGGCTGGCTGATAGAGTTACGGCAAAAAACAGTCTAATTTGTAATGAAGGTCCGCGGCCAAAAATCGGCTTCATTCGCAATGTTCCCTGTGTGTATGGAACAAAGCGGATTTCGCAATCACACGAGTCCGCTTTGAGGCGTTACTTTCAATTTGGTGAATAAGAAGGCAAAGAGCAAGTGAACTAGTTTACGAACACTGTTTTGATTTCCAGCCTTCAAAACCAAAACTAGTCTTCACTAAACAGATCGCCACCGTGCATGTCGATCATTTCAAGCGCCTTACCACCACCTCGAGCAACACACGTCAGTGGGTCTTCTGCAATCACTACTGGAATACCCGTTTCTTCGGTCAACAAACGGTCGAGATCTTTAAGTAGAGCACCACCGCCAGTCAGTACCATGCCGTTCTCAGAAATATCTGAAGCCAACTCTGGTGGACACTGCTCTAACGCGACCATCACTGCAGACACGATGCCGGTAAGTGGTTCTTGAAGAGCTTCAAGAATCTCATTTGAATTCAAGCTAAAGCTACGAGGCACACCTTCTGCAAGGTTACGACCACGAACTTCGATCTCTTGAACTTCATCACCCGGATAAGCCGAGCCAATCTCATGCTTGATCTTCTCTGCCGTCGCTTCACCAATCAAGCTGCCGTAGTTACGACGAACATAGTTGATAATGGCTTCATCAAAGCGGTCCCCACCGATTCGAACTGACGAGGAGTAAACCACGCCGTTTAGCGAGATCACCGCAACTTCTGTAGTACCACCACCAATATCGACCACCATGGAGCCCGTTGGCTCAGATACGCGAAGCCCAGCACCGATGGCTGCCGCCATTGGTTCATCAATCAAATATACTTCACGTGCACCCGCCCCCAATGCGGATTCGCGAATCGCGCGTCGCTCTACTTGAGTTGAGCCACAAGGGACACAAACCAAAACTCTTGGGCTTGGCTTCAACACGCTGTTATCGTGAACTTGTTTGATAAAGTGCTGCAACATTTTTTCAGTCACAAAAAAGTCAGCGATAACGCCGTCTTTCATTGGGCGAATTGCAGAAATGTTACCTGGAGTACGGCCTAGCATCTGTTTGGCATCGTGACCAACGGCTGCCACACTTTTACCCGGAGATTTGCGGTCTTGTCGAATGGCAACAACAGAAGGTTCGTCAAGAACAATACCTTGACCTTTTACATAGATAAGTGTGTTGGCTGTACCTAAATCGATGGATAGGTCGTTAGAAAAAATGCCACGAAGTTTTTTGAACATATTCTTCGCTCGTCCTGAAAGAATTAGAAGATAGAAAATTGGATTTAATGTACCAATGCCTTGCCATTACCACAAGGCATTGAAAGACAAACATGGGCTGAAACACGCATTTTCTAACGGTTTCCTGACAAGACATCAATTTTTTAAAGAATTACTGTCCGGTAAAGCCTTGCTCGCCGCGAAATAGTACTCGGTCGTTTCCTCGATGAATGCCATAAGTCACGATCGCGGTAGGATCTTCATCACCTCTTCCCAGCCAATTGAATTGGAGCCAAGGCTGACTCAAAGTGTTGGCGCCACAAATCACGCCGTTGCTACCAATTTGCGGTGAACTGTTGGCCATTCTTAACCAATACCTAACCTGTTCTCGATAAGAAGGATTTGAAGAAGTGGTATCGGGTGTCGCTTTAAGCTGTGTCGACACACCTTGTGCAACCCTATTGGGTGCCGCCGCATTGATTGAGCCATCTAATGCCGAACCCGAAGGGTTAAGTGCCGTGTTCTGCCACACTATTTGCTTACAAGTATAATCAGCCAGCGACAAATATTGGCTTCCCGAATCTAAGTCACTAATTTCAAATTGACTGCCATTCCAGTATTCCACTTTGAGTGGTACAGCAATGGTACTGACTGAGGTTCCTCCGACATCAGTTAAATTCAACCTGCCATATCTAAAACGCCCTTGTGTTGGTAGGGTCTTGCCAGTACCTTGCACCGTACCACTTGAAGTTATGGTGAGATCCGGCGCTTGAAAATCCACATCGTCGGCTTTATCTCCGCCTTGTGATACAGGCTTAACCCATAACCCAAAACCTTGTTCAAAAGGTCCGTCAGCTTGAGTGGTTAACGGCAAGCTTGGTAAAACGTTACGAGTAACGGTTAGCTCTCCCGAATGCGACAGTCTTGCTCCGGTCCAATTTGTACTTCCATCCCAAAGCAAAGTGGAAGCCGTTGATGTCAGGCGAGTACTAATATTCTCGTTGCCTTGAGAGGGCTGTGTGAGCACCATCTGTATATCGCGGATCAAATCTTCACTAAACCGGCTGTAGTTTACAGTAGGCAAGTTACCAACACTTCTCGCTTCAACCTCAAAAGCGTGGTCGATAGACTGACCCAAGTACGCAAATTGGTCGTGGCCAGTTGAGTAGGTAAAGCTGTTACTGACAATCGCAAAGTGATCAGGATAAAAACGTCCAATATCTCTCTCACTGACATTCACTTGCATTCCTAAATAACTGGCTGAAAGCTTTGATATGACCTTCAACACGCCCACTTCAGACCAGGCTAAGTTGTTAAATACAAAATTGTCCGAGGTGCTTTGAGTGTTGGTTCGCGATGTGCTTCCCGTTAAATTACCATGTTCCCCACCAGTAGGCTCCGCAACTTGGTGTTCCAGCTGCAGCGTAGCCGAAGGTGCCAAAGATGAAGAGAAGTTGGACGTGATAGGTTGGTCACAAAGGCTCTCATTACTTGTGATTCTAGTTACGCCAGTCACTGGATTACTTTCGTGATTACCTGTTTGCCATTTCAATGCTTTTAACCAGAGCGTGAAACTAGCGCCTGCTTTACTGTAAGCAAAACTCGTGGCATTGGTGATATTGCCATCTAGCGCTCTATCACCCGGATCACAAATCGCTAGTAGCCAGGGGCGTGAGTTCACCGTAAAACTGCCAGTGAGCGTATCTTCACCATCAATTGGGCAGCCACTTACTCCAGAACAATTGAAGTTACTGTCCGTTAAGGTAACTTGTAACTGACCAGATTCATCAAACGTAAGTGGACTGCTGGCCGTGCCAGCTGAGAAGCTAGGGGCAAAAGTGAGTGTCCCGGATCCATCCGTTGGCGCTTGCAAGCTAGAAGTCACGGCGGGTTGTCCCGTGTAACCAATATCGACCACTTGACCACTGTTACATGCCAAGACATTGGCTGAAACGTCGATGGGTTTATTGGCAATTACAAATTGGTCATCGACATCAAAGCGATACGGAACAAATTGATAGCTACCAGTAACTGTTGTGTCTGTTTGTTTGCCAGTGATATAGGCTTCTAAACTAACGGTCTTAGTCCCGGTTGTTTGCAGTATGACATTTTTTTTCAGCTCCCCATTTGTTGGTACAAATGTATAAGAATCATTATCTATTTTGGCAGAAACAGTACCAGTAAAGTCTGTTGCCAACTGACCGTTTTCCGTTACCGATAGGGTAGCCGTTTGCGTTTCACAGGTGAGTGAAATACCGCTAGTTGGTGCCAGTGTCAGCTGGTAATTTTTCAGTGGTGGGGTTAAACACGCGCCTTCACCAACGATCAAAGTTGGAGTAGAGGGCATTGAAAGCGTATTGGTGGTGACTGCTCCTCTTAGAGTTACTGCGTTATTGAAAGTAACTGAATTAGCAAGTATCTGGGCAGATAGCTCAGTATTCGTGGTATTAAATGTAAATGAAGCATTGGGACCATAAACTATCAGGTCTTTTTTGCCGCCTCGGTCGTTAAACGTTACCGCATTATTTTGTATGAATTCACTCTCAACATATAGCACGACACCTTCACTAACATTGACAACGTTGTTTGTTGAGTTAAATGTAATTTTTGAGAATGTATAGGATGCATTGCCAGCAAAGTTCGTTTCAACACCCGCATTGAAGCTTCCTTCTACCGTATAACTTTGTACTTCAGGCCCAGCCCCTCCAGCAAGAGGTTCAAAAAACACTCTCAGGTTTTTAGTGCTGGACTGTCTGCTAACCGTCAGATTTCTCAAGCTATCCTTAATGTAGATATTGATATCATTGCCCACTTCTGTGATATCGCAGTAGGAAACTCCATCACATATCGTCTCGTAGTTAAAAGGGTCTATGGATAGATCTTGTGTACTCGAAAAAAAGCCTGAGATAGAAGGAGGAGCTGAAACTTTAGTGGCTCCCGTCCCACAAGCAATCCCATCACCACAACTTCCTGCTAAACCAGCATGATAGGAGACATTGTCAAAGCTAGTGGCTAACGTGTTGTTCGACAAATTTTGATTCAGATAGTTTTGAGACCAACCAGAGATCTGATTTCCAGCATTTTGAATATCTAGCCTAGAACCTGAACTCCAAGATTGAGCTGGCTCAGGAAAAAATTCACACAAGTTAGTTGGAGGTGGTGTGTTGTTGGTTTGACAGTATAAGTTCTGGATACTTCCAGTTGCAGACTCAACATCAATATTTACTGATTGCAACCCTCGTAAGTCCGCAGTTTTTGTATCGATTAGAGTCCAAATTCCATTAGTAAGTAAGTAATAACTCAAACTTCCCGTCTTGTTTGACGAATTACTTGCGGTGTAAGTTAACCAGAGATGGTAGCTACCACCGAGTTGGGTTTGATTGTCTCGGATAACCGCACTTGAAGCGGAACCGAAGTTAGCCCACAAGATAACTGGTGTAGGGTTATTATTGCCAACGCCTTTAACGGCACGAATAGACTCATTGAGCTGGACGTTGTTTAACGAAAACCTAACAGAAAAGTTGCGATTTGATTTTAGTTCATCACACTGTGAAGCAGGAACACCTACGGAAGGGGTACGACCGTTTATAACGCCTCCTTCATCTATTTTTAGCTCATCCGCGGTCAATGTACCATCAATTTGAGTGAACTTTACTGTGAGCTCATCAGCGAAAATATGAGCATCAAAATCCCCTCCATCAATAAATTCTGCATCGTCATCAACCACAATTATCAAGTCATCTGGATTGCCAGAGGACACAATAATTCTCCCGCCATCAATCTTAAAATTTTCTGCATATATGGTCGAAGGTGCTGTTACCGTTAAAACATCTCCCGACTTTAACAGGACTTCGTCTTTTTTAGATTCGTAAACACCACCGGTTAGCGTTCCGCTTTTCTCTTTTAAATCAATTTTTTTTACACCATTGGGAGCATCAAAATCAGGTTCTTCAGAAAGAAAAAGGCTTGATTTCCCACTACAACGTCCACTGTCACAAGCTTGGTTATGGTTTCCATCAATATCCGTGAAGCCTATAGAGACACCATCTGACGTACCACGAACTCGACCTTTTCCCGAAAAGTCTATTTCGCCATCATCATCCCAAGTTTGTACCGGAGCTTGTGGCCTAACACCATCTGGCAATGGCCAAACATTGCTTGAATTGACAATTGGAGTAAGAAGAAGACAAATAAAAGCAAACAGACCACTCGATTTCATCTTGTTACTCCTTCAGCCATACTTCTTGCGATCGCTGCGTTTCAAAAATTCCGTTTCCACACGTCACACTGCTAGTTAGAGTATAAAATTGAACGCCATCTAATGCCCCTTTATCAGTGCAATTCACCGCCAAAGTGTGACATTCTGGGGTGCCCGATAGCAGCGATGTAGCACCACTCAGTAAGGCATTGGGTATGGGGTTGGTACACAGTGTGCTGATGGCAGTGGATGAATTGAGTGGATAGAACTGCGTAAGAACGTAATCGTTACTGGAATGCGCCAATAACACCGCCTGAGCGCCCAGTTTTTTGCGCACTAAAGAGTCATTATTCGACCATTCAATATTCAGCAATACACTCGCCAAAAAGCCCATAACGACCAAAACAAAAATGGCGATAATATAGAGGTTGCCTGATTGGTATTTTCGGCATTTGTTCGCGGAACGCATTCGACTCAACATTACCACCTCAGCTAAGGAACATTGTAGATAGGGATATCTTGCTCATAGCTACTCACTTCACCATTTTGCTCAAAAGAAACAGATAAGTGAACAATGCCTCCCCTTTGATGACTAAGCGGTTCATAACTAAAGCTGCCAGAGGCGAGACCGTCTGCAACTTGAATTGAATTTCTATCGGCCCTGCTCGTTGATAGGTTAAAACAATATTCGACGCGATCGCTAAATATGTAATGTCTTTGAGCAATCGACTCACTTGCTAAAGGGCTAGACAAACTAATTGTTCGGTCTGCACCGCTCAGTGCTATAGCGGTAGAATTTGTACCCGAAAACTCTGATTGCGAAGTAGGGTTAATGATCATCGAATATCCGCTGTAACTCGCTGGAGGCGTTTGTCCGACGACGAAACTTAAACTAGTCGGATTCGCGGCTGAAAGTGAATAAAAACCTGAAAATTGGATGGGATAAAACGACAAACAAGGATTACTACCAGAAGTGACTTGCACGCTATTGGGCACCGCGTGCCTGACTTCTCTTGAAATCTTTTCTATCAGAAAGCTAGCTTGAGTTTGCACTCTTTGCCTATCTACAGTTTGAGTGTACCCCTTCATTCCTAGCTCAACAAAGCCGGCGATACCGAGCACAATAATGGACACCACTACCATGCTGAGTACCATTTCAACCAAGGTAAAACCCTGTAGTGGCTTAGCCCGAGCCATTAATAGTTTCCTCGAAACGCGACATTAGTGAAATCTCCGTAGTCACCGACTGAGACGTCAACCTGTATACGTTTCATATCATTTGGCTGGGTTATCGAAACATATTCAACCGATACTTGAACTTGAAAGCGACGATATTGCGAAGCTACGTCTTGTCCGACAATAGTAGACAGAGTGTAACTTGGTATACCACTAGGGCAGGATTCGGCAAATTCTCCGGTGTAACAACCTATGTAATCATCAACATCATTAAAATCGGCGGGGGCGGTCTCTCCAGATTCAGCACCTAGAGTTGCCGAGCAAGGATTTGCCGCAATACTCGGCTCACCACAACGTACCATGCCACCATCAAAATCACTCCTATGGTCAAATGCCCTTGCCAAAATTTGCCTCAACATGCTTTCTGATAGATTCACTGCTCGCACTTGGTAATGTGGCGTTGCGGAACGTTCAATTTGCGGATAGAGAAAGCTTGTTAAAGTCAGCATGGCTAACGCTATCAAGACAATAGCGACTATGGATTCAATTAGGGTAAATCCACGAGTGGTTAGCATTTTGAAACAAACCCTTGAGAGTTAATGCAAGCCGATGCACTACTTCCTGATGACACTATATTGATTTGCACTCCAGCACTCGCCGCTGATTCCGGGTTGCCCAGTAGATCAAAGGTAACTTGTGTCAGTACCGGGTTGGACGAGAACTGCACGGAGTCAACCTGAACTTTATCACTGCGACTATCCGTTCCGGAACAGGCTTGTTGAGAACCTACACAGTTGGGATGGATAGCAAGTACATAAGCGGTATTCGCGGCACCACTTAACAAATTGGATTGCATTCTATTGAGCTGAACTTGGCGAACGACAGAAATCACCTGCTCTTGAACGGCAAAGGCAGAGACTGTGTCTCTGCCAAATAATTTGCTTGCCGCATAAACTGACAAGATTGCTATCAGAAGAATAACGACGATGAGCTCTACTAAGGTAAAGCCACTATCGCTATTCTTTTCAAGCATATTTTTTACTAGCAGCCCGAGTCAGTTACAACTACGCTTGGAGCTCCCGATGCAACTGAGTTAGGTGTAGTGTACGTCACATAACAATTAGAATTTGATGCATTAGCCAAGACTACTTGCACAGAACTCCCTCCTGCACTGTTGGTGGCACCGCTTAGAGTAAAGTCAGCGCCTATTCCATCAACAACAACTTGTATACCATTTGCATCAGCCGTTGGATAACCAAAATTTGTAGTAACGTTGCCATCACCAACACCTGAGGAAATGGTTGCTAAAGGGTTGGTTTCCTCTCCAGCAATAGCCGCCTTACCGTATACTATCCCTGCCGCACCCTGCATTGCAGCTTTTAATCCTTGAAGAGTTGACGAACGTGCGTCACCTTGAATACTCAAAAACCTAGGGGCTGCGGTTACCGCTAGAATACCTAGAATTACAATCACCACTACCAATTCAATTAGGGTGAAACCACTTTGTCTTTTCATAGAACTCTCTCTTTCTAACGTTAACCTAAATTATAGTTGCAACAAATTGACTTGTACGCGACCTGTTTGCAACTGGTATACAAATTTGTGTTCACCACCCAGCTCATTTTGAGTGTAGACGCATTGTTTGTTTTGATTGTCAGCCTGTGCCCAAAAACGTACATTGCTATTGCTGCTACCTGACACGGCGACTGGCGGCGAGCTTTGTAACAGCCCCACCATCAAATCCACACAATTTTGATCGCTTATTACTACTATCGGCGAACTGTCAGTAAACTTCACGGTTATTGGATAACCGTCTCGATATTCAATATTACCCTGAGATTCTTTTGCACTCGTGAGCCAGAGTTTGACGCCATCATAATCAACCACGTTGTAACTTTGGCCGTCTATGATTTCACTCGGTCGACCTTCAGCTTCCCACTGAGCGCGTGCAGACAACACACCCGTTGCAAATCCCCCTGCGATTGCTTCAACACTGGCTTTTTTGGCTTCATCGGTTACTTGCAAAAAGCGCGGCAATGCTGTAACCGCTAACAAACCTATAATGACAATAACCACGACCAACTCGACTAACGAAAAGCCACCAACACGATTTGTGTTTGAATAGGTTTGCATGGTTATGTCACCAGTTTTAGTACAACAGACGTTATACACAATTTAGAATTTACCAATCAAAGCGTTAGTTCAAGAATTCCGCATTAATACCCTTTTCGTTAACTAGAATCTGCAGCACGTCAGTATTTCCAAACTCAAAATTACATGAAACTATTGAGTGCTCGTTAGATTGTTCGACTTTGGTAATCGGCAATCCCCAAAATTGATCATCGCCGACCAATGCTACGAGCCAAGCCAAACAAGCTGCCTCATCGTGGCTAGCTTGGCTTGGTGTTAACCAACCTCTTTTATTGAACTCCAATAAATTGGATTCTAGCTGTTGGTTTTCCATTAAAAATTGCTGTCGGTTTTCCATTAAAAATTGCTGTCGGTGCCTACTGGCTCCTTGTTGAATTCGATCTAACAGTAATGCGCGGGCTTCCACCTTAGATTCAATGGAAATCTTCTGCGATGCGCTGGTAATTGCCCAAATCAAAACCACAATACACAGTAACCACACAACCGCTCGCAGATCCTTCAACCTTTTATCCTCGAGTTATCGCTTTCTATTAACAATAGCTAGCCCCGAATGGCATCCAACATGCCCCACATTGGAAGGAAAATACCCAATGCCAATAGCAATACCATACCAGCTACAATTAACAGCAAAATAGGTTCAATTCTCGCAGTGAGTGTTTTCAAATCGTAATCTACTTCTCTGTCGTAAAAGTCCGCGACTTCAAGTAACAACTCGTCAATTTGACCAGTCTCTTCACCTACCGCTATCATTTGAATGACCAAAGGTGTAAACACTTCACTTTGCAACGCGGTACCTGAGATAGTCCCACCAGCTTCTATAGAAGCTCTCATTTCAATCAATCGATTTTCAAGAAACTGATTGTTTAATGCCTCTGCAGCTAGCGACAAACTGTGATTTAGTGGTACTCCGGCTTTTAACATCATGGCAAAAGTTCGAGAAAAACGAGAAAGCTGAGCTCGGTTGACAATGGTGCCAACAATAGGGAATTTAAGACGCCATGAATCCCATTTCTCCCGTCCTGCCGCTGTGTTATGCCATAGTTTAAACCCAGCAAAACTAGCTATCATAGCCACAATCATCAATGCCCAATAACTGACAAAAAATTCAGACATCGTCATCAAAATGCGAGTCGGCAAAGGGAGATCCACACCAAATCGGGTAAACATACTCGAAAATTGAGGAATCACTTTGATGTTAAGAACGAATAACGCCGCGACAATAAAGCCAATGACTAAAGTGGGATAACGCATTGCGGTTTTGATGCGTTTTCGAGTTTCAACTTCCTGTTCGTAATAGTTCGCGAGTTGCAATAGGGCTTGATCGAGTCGACCTGTATTTTCACCGACGTTAATCAAAGACACAAAAAGCGGACTAAACGCGTAGCTGTGCTGCTTCATCGATTCAGACAAGCTTCGTCCATTCGTCAGTTCATGGGTGACATCTTCTAGAGCTTCTTTAAGCTGCTTGTTGTTACTATTCTGGGTGAGTCCGCGCATCGCGCGCAGCAACGGTACACCCGCTTTTGTTAAGCTGTAGAGCTGACGACAAAAGATCACGAGTACTTCCAGTGGAACAGTGCGAACAAACAACTGACTCAGCTGAAACGAATCATTCTTATTTTCACCAGCACGACTAACCTTGACTTGCGTAGGGATTACACCTTTTTGTATCAAGTTTTCCGCCGCCAGTTCCTCATTGGCGGCCTCTATTTTCCCCTTAGTCAGAGAACCGTCCAACAAACGTCCTTGATACTCAAATAGAGCCATCGTTTGGCGCCTCGCCTATCAAGATGGGGTTGCTGTGACCTGACGTATCACCCGCTTCTAAGTTCATTACCTCATCTAAGCTGATCACACCTTGTATGGCTAATTCCATCGCTGTGGCGAGTAAAGGCTTGTATTGGTAAGACGCTCTTGCCGCTCTCTCAAAGCTAACAGCGTCGTTGGCTCGCAAAGCTTCAAGCATAGCACCTTCAAATTCGAGCAGTTCAAAGACACCGACACGACCTTGATAGCCAGTCATATTGCATTGCTGACAACCTTTTCCACGCATAAACTGTGTTCCAACTTGGAAAGGGAAGCGTTGTGACAACCATTGCTGACGATTGTCGTCAGTCTCATCAACACTTTTACACTCAGGGCAAATTTTTCTTACTAGTCTTTGTGCAACAACGGCTCGCACAGCACTCGCCACCAAATATCCCGGAGCCCCCATATCCATCATTCGCAATGCGCTGTCTACCGCATCATTGGTGTGCAAGGTGGATAATACTAGATGGCCAGTTAACGCAGCTCTCAATCCAATTTCTACTGTTTCCTTATCACGCATCTCACCCACCAAGATGATGTCTGGGTCTTGACGTAGGAATGTTCGTAGAATGGTTGAGAAATCCAAGTTGATCTTCGGGTTAACTTGAACTTGGTTAATACGTGGCAGTCGATATTCCACTGGGTCTTCAGCAGTGATGATTTTTTTACCCGGCACATTAAGCTCATCCAAGGCGCCATACAAAGTGGTTGTTTTACCTGAACCCGTTGGCCCGGTCACCAAGATCATTCCGTAGGGACGCTTTAATTGGGTGCGAAATCTATCCAACAATAACGGGGGTAATCCGGACTGTTCCAGCTTTCTCAAACCAGTGGATTGATTAAGCAAACGCATCACCACAGATTCACCATGTTGAACTGGCATGGTGGAAATACGGATATCAACCGACTGACCTTTGGTGCGAATGTTAAATCGACCATCTTGTGGGAGGCGTTTCTCGGAAATATCTAGATTTGCCATTAGCTTTAAACGCAAAACTAATGCCGATGCTATGTTGACCTCATTGAGCAAGGTTTCTTGGAGAATTCCGTCAATCCTTTGTCTCAGACGCAGAACCTTTTCGTCGGGCTCAATATGAATGTCTGAGGCACCTACTTGTACCGCATCTTCAAACAGAGAATTGATCAATTTTACAACGGTAACATCTTCGCTTTCGTCGTCTTCAAGGGCGTAATCGAAGGTATCAACAGTTTGATGTTCCGCTTGCAATTGTTCAGCAAAAGACGCGATTTCTTTGGTTCTGCGATAGTAGCGGTCAAAGCCTTCCACCAGCTGACGTTCAGGCGCAATAACAAATTCAATCCGATAACTGGGCAGTTGGTTGATTAAAGTTTCTTGAGCAAAAAGATCGGCAGGGTCACTCATGGCAACTCGCACTGAATCACTTTCGCGAGAAATCACCAACGCCCGTAAACGACGTGCTAGTACTTCGGGTAACAGTTGCACGGCTTCAACATCAACATTCGCGCGAGATAAATCTAAAAGCGGAACTTGTAGTTGCTGAGACAAAAAAGTCAGCATTTGGTTTTCAGTTAGAAAACCCAGCTCAATCAAGCTAGCGCCGAGTTTTAACCCGGTTTGTTTTTGTGCCTGAAGGGCTTGTTCGACTTGCTGATCGGTTACGATACCCTCATCGACCAATAAATCACCGAGTCGCTTCTGCAGCTTAATTTTCATTGCTGACTCCTTGAAGTTTAGCAAGCACGGCTATTCGATCTTGCACAAACTTTCGCGACTGTTTTGACAAACCTGAAAATTGAAGTGACTGGCTGTAAGCTTGTTGCGCTTGTTTCAGTTGTAAATCTCGCTCGAGCTGAATGGCTAACCCCATCCACCAGCGAGGGTTCTCAGCATCCAACCCCACTAGCTTTTGATAGCTCTCTAGAGCCAGGTCATCCTGTTTATTTTGTTGCGCAATACCTGCACGCAGCGACAAATACTCAACGCTAGGCTGTGGTGGCAAGTAAATCAAAGACGCCAGTGCAGCTTGTAGCTGTTTCTCTCTCATGAGTAGCTTCGCTAGCGCAATGCGCAGATTTTCTTCACTCGGAGCAAGCTGAATACCCGTCTGTAACAACTCCACCGCACCATTGATATTACTTTTTCCGTAATACAAAGCAGAGAGTTTTTGGCGCGTGAAGTCATTTCGAGGTTGGTGACTAAGCGCTGTTTTAAAGTGATTTATCGCTTCATCAATTTGATTATTTGCCAACGCTTTA
Source organism: Vibrio sp. ABH4_348 (assembly GCF_056159765.1). NCBI lineage: Bacteria > Pseudomonadati > Pseudomonadota > Gammaproteobacteria > Vibrionales > Vibrionaceae > Vibrio > Vibrio sp. ABH4_348. The sequence goes on from NZ_JBSWVW010000001.1 coordinate 2,591,375, forward strand.
TCAGCCAAATTTAGCGATTTGTCAGCCAGCTGTTTTGGCGTAAGCTGGACTTGTTCAATCTTAAATTCCGATTGCGTCTGTTCTTTTTCGGCACTATCGACCGTTCGGTCTTGTTCAGGGGCTACGCTATTTTGCGATGTATCTTCAGTGGTGATGTCGGCTTGGACAACTGGTGTTGGCAATACCGTTTTGACGTCTTCTATTTGAACTATTACTTGAACGGAATCTTCACCTTTCGTGTTTTGTGTACTTTTTTCTGATTGGTTGTCGGCTTCGAACACCTTTGCCACTGTTGCTTTCTTCTGAGTGGGTGGCGTTAATCTAGTCGCTGTTGTATCAGTTTGCTTGACTTCGATTAGTTCTGTATTGGTGCCTTGTCTATCTTTGTTTGATTTTATTTCCTGAGCCGCTGTTTCGACTGTCGATTCAGACGCTAGCCTACTGTTATCTATAAGCGCCCATACAGCCAAACCAGAAACTAGAACAATCAGAACCAACAGCAGCAAGCTCTTTTTAATGCCAAGCCCTGATGGTTTTTCTGCTTTCAGCTCTATTTTTTCCAAGGGTTGGTTTGCGCCACTTGGTTTTTCTGACAATTCAGAGAGCGCCTTATTGATGACACTCATGACGTCCACCCCCAAAGCACAGGTCGTTTGAACTTGGGCTTTTGTGTATCAAAGGTATCGTGGATGGCATCAAAAAGATGACCGTTACTTACTGAATTTCCGCCTGCATTAAACGCCAGAAGCAATGCTTTGTGGCAGATCTGATTCACTAGACGGGGAATCCCTTGACTGGCTTGGAATACGGCTTTTTTTTGCGGCCCAGAAAACAGTGGTCGAGGGCAACCAGATTTCTCTATCCGCTTGTCTATATAGGCAGACACCTCTTGTTGAGTAAGTGCTCGCAAACTTGCTGAAAAAGTAATGCGTTGACGTAACTGACGTAAGTGGTGCTGCGTTAAGCGCTGCTCAAGTTCAGGCTGTGCCAATAAGACAATCGACAACAACTTCTCTGTCGCCGTTTCCAAATTCCCAAATAGCCTAAGTGCTTCGAGCGCCTCATCAGATAAAGCTTGTGCTTCATCTACCAAGATCACCACTTTTTTACCCGTTTGCTTTAAACGTATCAGCTCATTTTGAATTGCATCGACGATAGAGTCTTGCTGAGGTTGAACGCCAAGTTCGTGTGCTATGGCCTGCCGCAATTCAAAATCAGTCAACGCCGGGTTGGGTAAATACACGAGCTGGATCGATTCTGAGAACTGCTCAATTAGCATCCGACAAACCATGGTCTTGCCTGTGCCAACTTCACCAATCACCTTGATTACCCCCTCTCCCATATCGAGCGCCGCTTGCACGGTTTGTAGCGCTTCATAGTGAGGAGGCAAACCCAAAAACAGTTCCGTATTGGGGGTTAAATGAAATGGTAGTTGCTGTAGTCCAAAATAATTCAAATACATAGCAACTACTCTTCAGGGAACCATTCATTGAGCAAAGATTGAGAGCGTTTAAGCTCTTGCTGCCAAGTATCTGCGCCGACAATAGTCGGTTTGAGCAAAATCACTAACTCCGTTTTCTCGGTAACCTGACTGACATGACGGAACAGTTGCCCTACTCCCGGAACATCACCCAGCAACGGCACTTTCGATGTTTGATCAAAGGTAGAGGTTTTCATCAAGCCACCAATCACCACCACATCGCCATTTTGCGCTCGGATCACTGAGTCAGACTCGCGGATTGAGCTCACCGCAAGTGGCAGTTTGATTGTGCCACCGTTGTAAGTTATTTCTTTACTTTGTTCCTCAACTTGAATCACTGCCGGGTGGACGTGCAGCATCACACCACCGTTATCATCAATTTGCGGAGTGACATCCAATGCAATGCCTGAAAAAAAGGGAGTCAGCTCAACTTCTGGCGTGACCTGCGAGTTATCACCATTACCGACAATGCCTGATAAATCGGTAACGAAGTACTCATCACTGCCAACTTTAATCACCGATTTTTGATTATTAGAAGCTGTGACGCGAGGGCTAGATAACACATTGAGATCACCCTGAGTCGAAATAAAGCTGAGCACGGCATCAAAGCTACCACTAGAAATCACTAGATTAGCCGCTCCACCCAACAAGGTGCCGATAGAATCTAACCCAGCCAGCGGCGATTGAATAACATTACCGTTGGAGTCTTTGGTAATTGATCCCTGACCAAAACTGTAATTTGTGCCATTTGAAGTAAACGCCTTAGACCAATCAATGCCTTGCTGATACCCGTCCTTCAAAGTGACCTCTAGGATCTTAGCCTCCAAAATTACTTGTCGATGCATGCGCTGGTGAGAAACCCCGAGGAACTTTTTCACTTCTCTAAGTTGTGGCGGGAAGGCTCTAACTGTAACCACGCCAGACTGCGGAGACACCACCACACTCTGTCCGCGATCGTTGCCAATCACTTGGCTAATTGCGGTTTGCAGCTGAGGCCAAAAATCGCTTTCACTGACCGTCTCGATTTCAGTGCCGCCTTTCTCGCCACTACTGGTTGAGCCCGAACTGTCTGTGTTGCTGACCGTACCCGTGGTAATAGAAGTCAGTGAGCGACCACTTCTTTGAAACTGAAGGTAATCTACGGGAAAGGTTTCTGTTCTCAATCCGATAGGGAATACTTGAATGACCTTGCCAACCTTATCGATTTCGTAACCATAAAGGTTGGACAAAACTCCCAGAACTTCATCCAAAGTCACGTCGTTGAGACTCACGGTGATTTGCCCTGTCACCTCAGGGTGAATCGCGACACTGTATTCGGTACCTTGAACTAAACTGGCAAAGAATGCTGACGCGTCAACATCTTGTGCTTGAACGCGAAAACGTCGGTGAGTTTTGGTATTTTCACCTTTATCGTTAAAGGCGGGCATCAAATCCGCGGTAACGGCATCAGGAACTTCTACCGTTTCAGCAGGCATAGAATTGATTGCCTGATTTAATGCCGATTTTACTTCATTGGGCTCAGTACGAGATGATGAGGCGCACCCTGACAAAAATACAATCAAGGTACTAACATAGACTAGATAAGCCTTAGTGATTGCCACGTTAATTTTTCACCTCTTGTTCAAATAGTTGTAATGTCCAAATTTTCCCTTGGTACTGCAAAACAACACTATTAGATTCTATTTTTACCACTTTGTATCCCGATGCTTTTTGACCCGTTTCATAAAGTTTCTGGTTTAAGGTCGCGAAGCAGTTTTCATCCCGGCAAATCACTGCTTGCAGAGTCGGTAATGGTGGACGCTTGGGCTCTATAGATACCGATTCCGCTTTGATTGCCGCTCTTTTTTTTATTGTAAATGGCGCAGTAGGATCAGACTCCGCCATCAGATTAAAGCTCCAAATAGCCACAAACCAGCCTATCAAAAATTGCCACTTACCCACTGATAAACTCCTTGCGCGTGCCCAAGGTATACACTTCAATAATCAGCCTGGCTTGAGGATGTTCCTCAACCTGATAACTAAAATAGCGCCAATAGTACTTTTGCGGAAAACCTTCCAACTCTTTTAAATAGTCCAATATTGAGAAGTAAGTACCCACCAACTCTAATCTGACCGGGTGAACGTAATAACCCGTTAGCTGCGGTGACTCACCTAAAGTTAGAATGGGCTCGGCTTTTTGGGTCGTTAAACTGACGAGCTGAAGATTTTTCCTATCAAACAGAACTTGCTCTAGCAGGTTTGCCATCTCTTCTGCCGTAACCATAGAGTCAATACTATTCGAAAGCTGAGTCGATAATTCCTGACTTTCTACGATCAGTCGCTTTAATGTGGCATTGATCTGCTCGTTGGGGTCTTTTTTCAATTTGGCTTGCGTTACCAGAATGTCCCCTTGAAGCTTTTGCACATTGAGATTCGCTGCGGTTATCGCTTGTTGATTTGATACTTTATTTAAATAACTCGGTTCAACCAAAAATGTAAACAAAGTCATGGCAAGAATCACCAAACCACAAAGCGCAATCAGCCCTCGCTCTCTGATCGATAGCGCGTCAAACTTAGTGGCTAGTCCGGACGACATCATTGCGAATCTCGCTCTGTTCTTAACTCAAACTGACTAACACCTGAATCTAAAGACTCAATAGACATAGATTCAAAGGCTCTACCAATTAGACTCAACTCCTGCTTAAATCGATTTACCCAATTGGGTATAGCACTTGGTTGACGGGCTAACCCAACAACATCGAAATCTGTTTTGTTCATGCTTATTCGTTGCAGCGCAATATCGGAATGATTAATGGTGACCAGTGACTCCATCGTTTTTGAATACGCTTGTGGCTGTTCTCGCTCGAAATTCGCCACCGCGGCTAACGCGGTTTTCTTACTAGCGATCTCCACCTCCAACCTCGCAATCGCATTTTGCTTTTCAGCTGAGGGAACTCTCAGTTGCAGTTGGCGTTGCAGCTCTGCCAATTCGGTGTTGAGGGCAGCTTGTTGCTGATTTAGAACCGCCAACTGGCTGGTCATTTTTTGGTTACCGCGCTCCAACCAAGCCCAAGTTGAGGCCAGTACCACGGCAGTCAGAAGCCAACTCGTGGCCACTAAATTAAACCGTAATGGTTGCGCTTTCGGTTTGCTGATTTTTGGCAGCAAATTGATCGTCGGTACATGTTTATTGATCGCCTTGGTCAGCGTTTCGATACAGGTATCTGCTTCACTATCTAAACGGGTTACGCGAACACTTAACCGCTCATCTAGCTCTTTGACTAACTCATCTAAGTCTTCATCGTCACAACAAACTCGGAGTTGGTGTAGCGGAGAGCCACGATGTTGTGAAGACAAGTAATCAATGGAGCGCTGAAGTTCAAGTGCAATACCATCGATTTGTAACATACTGGCAGCCACACCGGTAAGCGGTGCGCCAACACTTCGAATGGACCGCTGAAAAATGGGTACGCCATTAATAAATGCCGCGACTTTAAAATGCCCCTTGGTCTCTCTATGTAGGAAGATGAACTGCTCGACATCATCAACCAACTCAGGCCAATACTCATCCTCAACGGACACGCTGGCCAACGACATCTTGTGATCAGCCAGTTTTTGATTGATCTGAGTTAGCATGTGCTTTGAAGTGACAAAGACTTGCAACTTGGCATCATTCGTCGGCAACACCATTGCACCAACCATTACGTCGGCTGGCTTTTCTGGCATCACATCTTTCAGTAGGAAAGGAATCGCACTTAGCCATTCCTGTTCAGGAATATTGGGTTTGTCTATCTGATAGGTTTGAAAATGACGAGCATCGAGTATGAGGTCTATTTTTAACCCCGGTTTACCATGCTGTGAACACGTGGAATAAAGACTGTCCTGCCAACTGTCTGTCACTTCGACAAATTTTGGCCACTCTAATTGCGATTGAGCAATAAAATATATGCCGCTAGGCTGTACCACGGCGGTCAAAGTTTGAGTTTTTCTTCTTAAAAACGGCAGGTTAGATAACCACATCTTCTATCACTCACCTATTTAGTGCGCCAACGACGGCGTCGACCTGCTTTAATTCTTTCGGCTCGAGTTTCCACTTGTGTTCCTTGATAGAACAGAGATTCTTCAGCAAAAAATCGCCCTTGCAATGTGCTCACACCCAAATTTATCAAGCTGTCTTTTTCCGATTGCGTTGACACTCCCACAGCAACAACCGTTGAGCAACTGCCTTCACTCGCCCCTAGAATACTTCTTACGTACAGCTGGTTTTCTGACTTTTGATCTATTCTTTTTATCAAGCCTCGGTGCAACTTCATATAAGTAAATGGCATATCCTTGATGTAGTGCATGCTTACAATAGACTTACCTACTGAACTCACCGCCACATGGCACCCTAGACCGTGGATAAAATCAATCACGCGACGCATTCGATCTAAATGTTTCACTAAAACATTTTCCGGAAACTCAATGATTAGCTGTTTTCTCTTTGTCATCGGCAACTGCAGTAAGGTGTGACGCAGCCAGCGAAAATGGGCTTTGTCCAACAATGGCTCCACGTTCATATTCACAGCGTAGCACACTGATGTATCTAGCTCCTGTAAATACTCGATAACTATAGGGAAAACAACTTTATCCATCACAGATTGATAGCCAACCGCGGTTAACGCTGGCATAAAACGTGAAGCTTTGATCCAACTGTTGTCTTCATCCATCAAGCGAGTGAACAATTCAAAATGGTCTAGGTGCTGATTACCTGAAGTATCAAAAACATAACAAGGCTGTGCCATGAGTTTGAGCCTATCTTTATCTAGTGCTTGCTGGAACAGACTGCGCCAACGAACACTCCCTCGATTCTCAGTTCTTGTTTGTGTTTTACTAAACTTGGTCCAATTATTTGCTTGTTGATGAACTGCCCCTTTTAGCGCGGTTTCCAACTCATCTAAGACCCGCGTATACCTCTCTCCCTCGTGGTACATCGTCAGTCCTAGGTGGAACCATGAGTCTCGATTTACAGTCGAAGGCACACTCAATCCATTGAGCTTTTTAACGATAAGCGATGCCAAACTAACGGATTCTGAAGAATTAAGATTGGGCGACAAGATTGCAAAGTCGCTGTCATAGTATCTTGCCAACGTCGTCTCTGGGTATTTGTCCAATACTCGATTAAGCGCATCGACTACCTGAATCAACCAATGATTAGCATCGTGATTACCAGATTCGCTAACAATTTGCTCCCATTCGGTGATCCTTAACATTGCGAGTGCACCATTGGCGCCGCTTTCACTCAACGTTGACTCTAATTTGCTGTCAAACAACACTCGATTGGCCGTTCCGGTCACGGAATCCAAAAATGTTTGACTGCGAATAAAGGTATCAAAGCGGGTGCGTTCTTGGCGAGCAAACTTAAGCTCTTCAATTAAACGATCGAGAGCTTGACTGGCTGAGTATGGCCATTCTTCATTTTGCCCTTTTTCTACTGACGATAAGTGCCCCGACAAGATAAGTCGCCCTCTGTCTTCAAGTAGTTCCGAGCCAATCAGCTGTTTTTTAAGCCAGCGCAATCCAATGAACAAACACAGCAATACGAATGCGATCGAAACAGAAAGCGACGCTAGTGCTTGCCACGAATAGGTAAAACCAACATAAGGTGGAACCGCAACAAAATGTGCGGTTAGATGAGGATGCAGATCAAGTTTAATCGTTGCGCTATGTAGCGTGCTCTCTGGAGGCAGTAACTCTGTAGAACGGTACTGGTATAGAACTTTGCTGTCAGAGGACAATGACATTTCGACAATATCTGCACCTTGCAGTAATTTGGGCAACCACGAGGAGATTTCTCGGTAAGAGCTCGCATCTTGAATCTGTCTATCGATTACCTGAACAATACCAATTAAGTTGCTATCAAGATAATCACGCCCTAACTGTTGGAATGATAAGGTCCCGCCAACAAACATCACAAACATGGCAACAATCACCATCATAGTGACAAAGGCGACCAATCTTGCACTCAATTTCAGAGTAGGGGTGTGATGCATCCGTGCAAACCAAAGCGGGTTATAGTTTGATATTATTGTGAATATACAAAAAAGCCGCGATAAACGCGGCTTTTTTATGGTTAAACTTTGGCTTAGAACGGAATATCGTCATCAAAGTCCATTGACGGCTCATTGTACTGAGGTTGTGCCTGTTGAGGCGCACTATTCGCTTGAGACTGATTAGGTTGAGACTGTGGTGAGTTAAACTGCTGAGCTTGTGGCTGTTGAGGTTGTCCCCAACCACCCTGCTGTGGCTGACCGCCTTGTGAAGGTTGACCACCTTGGTTGCGACCACCTAGCATTTGCATTACACCGTTAAAGCCCTGAACCACAACTTCAGTCGTATAACGATCCTGACCGCTCTGATCTTGCCATTTGCGAGTCTGTAATTGACCTTCAATGTAAACTTGAGAACCTTTTCTCAGGTATTCGCCGGCCACTTCAGCCAATTTTCCAAACAAGGCAACACGGTGCCATTCTGTTTTTTCGCGCTGTTCGCCGGTCGCTTTATCACGCCATGACTCGGAAGTTGCTACAGTGATGTTTGCAACCGCACCGCCACTCGGCATGTAACGAACTTCAGGATCAGATCCAAGATTACCGACTAATATGACCTTGTTAATACCACGGCTTGCCATGCTTTTGCTCCGTAACAATCTATTCTGTATTCAATAAGGTCGACAAGCATAACACGCTTTTTCAACAGCTAAAACTCTCCGGATCAAGCCCAAATTCCACGCCTAAAAATCCATTGAAAAGTTCGAGGTACATCAACAATCTATGCCATTAATACAAAGCGTAATTACTCAACAACTTGAAACTTTGCGCAAAAATCAATCATTGATATCGCACTCCCCTGTGAAATCCCACAAGATGAAGTCGACTACGATAGGGGGAGAAACGACGATGGGAAATAATACCTACGCTCGGAAGATTTATCATTTGTGTCATGATCATCAAAATCCAGATGATTTTATCTCACAAATTCAACAAGAATTGGGATTACCTATCCCATCTATAGAACCAAAACACTTGATGGAGGCATTGCCGACTCATAAAAACAAGATACTGATCGTTAATTTTCAAACCATGGGTAATTTGCTGGATCAAGTCAGAGATTTACCTCTGGTGCATAAAAGCTTTGAAACTATAATCTTTAATGTCAATAAACGATTAACCACGGATGAACTGCTGGCTCTGGGAAACTTAAAAGGTTTGTTTGTTGAGTCGGACCTGGTACGGGATATCAGCAAAGGCTGCGCAGAGGTGATTAACGGCCACAATTGGTTGCCTAGGGGGATTGCCTCACAGTTGCTGCATTACTACCGATTTGTAGTTGACAGTCAAACCGCTCCTGCCACCGTAGATCTTACCGCTCGTGAAATTCAAATTTTACGCAGTCTAAAAACCGGTGCATCAAACATGCAAATCGCTGATGACTTGTTTATCAGTGAGTTCACAGTAAAGTCGCATTTGTATCAAATATTTCGTAAGCTTTCTGTGAAAAATCGCGTACAAGCGATTGCATGGGCAAAGCAGCATATGATTTCTTAGAGCGACTTCAAACAGAAAGTGTGAAACGCAACACTCTTTTCACACTTTCTGTGTTAATTTGCCCCGCTACTAAATCAATTACATATCTGGGTTAGTCATGATCAAAAAATGCCTGTTTCCTGCAGCCGGCTACGGCACACGTTTCCTTCCCGCCACTAAATCAATGCCAAAAGAAATGATGCCAATCGTTAACAAGCCGCTTATTGAATACGGTGTTGAAGAAGCGATTCATGCTGGCATGACAGGCATGGCGATTGTCACAGGTCGCGGTAAGCACTCCATCATGGATCACTTTGATAAGAACTATGAGCTAGAGCACCAAATCAGTGGTACCAACAAAGAAGAGCTGCTTGTCGATATCCGTTCAATTATTGAACGGGCTAACTTTACCTATATTCGTCAACGTGAAATGAAAGGTTTAGGTCACGCGATATTAACTGGCAAAGAATTAATTGGCGACGAACCTTTTGCAGTGGTTTTAGCGGATGACCTTTGTGTAAATGAACAGGAAGGTGTTCTGGCGCAGATGGTAGCGCTATTTAAACAATTCCGCTGCTCGATTGTTGCGGTTCAAGAAGTACCTGAAAATGAAACACATAAGTACGGCGTAATATCTGGTGAGATGATCAAAGATGATATCTACCGTGTTGATGATATGGTGGAAAAACCAGAGGCAGGAACCGCCCCAAGTAACTTGGCCATTATCGGTCGTTACATTTTGACACCGGATATCTTTGAGCTAATCGAGCAAACAGAGCCTGGCAAAGGTGGTGAAATTCAAATCACTGATGCTTTGTTAAAACAAGCTAAAGCAGGCTGCGTTTTAGCGTACAAATTTAAAGGCAAACGTTTTGATTGCGGTAGCGTAGAAGGCTACATTGAAGCAACAAATTTTTGTTATGAAAACTTGTACCTTAAAGATACTAAAGCTACTGAACTCGGTAAGCAATCAACTCAAAAAGCGGCAGACCAAGCTGCTCTGCTGGTGGAAACTGAAGCCTAGCACGCCTTGTTGATAACTGTTTTTTTATACAGTTAATTGTTGACCATAACTCATCCTGTGTCATACTCGCGGTCTCACAGACTGACGGGTTATGACACATGGACAAAATAGAAGTAAGAGGTGCACGCACCCACAACCTAAAAGACGTCAACCTTACCATTCCTAGAGATAAACTGATTGTCGTCACAGGGCTTTCTGGGTCAGGTAAATCCTCACTTGCCTTTGATACCTTGTATGCAGAAGGTCAGCGACGTTATGTCGAATCGCTATCGGCTTACGCGCGTCAATTCCTTTCGTTGATGGAAAAGCCAGATGTTGACCACATAGAAGGCTTGTCACCCGCAATCTCTATTGAGCAAAAATCTACCTCTCATAACCCTAGATCAACTGTTGGTACGATAACCGAAGTCTATGACTATCTTCGTTTACTTTTTGCAAGAGTGGGCGAGCCACGCTGTCCAGACCACGACATCCCATTGGCCGCTCAAACTGTCAGTCAAATGGTCGATAAGATCCTTTCATTAGAAGAAGGATCTAAACTCATGTTACTGGCTCCTATCGTTAAGGAACGCAAAGGCGAGCACGTCAAAACATTACAAAATCTAGCCGCTCAAGGTTTTATTCGAGCTCGCATTGACGGTGAGACCTGTGACTTATCCGATCCACCAGCGCTAGAGTTACACAAAAAACATACGATTGAAGTCGTAGTCGACCGGTTTAAAGTCCGTCCAGATTTAAACCAACGTCTTGCTGAATCTATTGAAACAACACTAGAGCTCTCAGGTGGAATTGTCGTAGTTGCACCGATGGATAATCAAGGAGAAGAGTTAGTTTTTTCAGCAAATTTTGCCTGTTCAATGTGTGGTTACAGTATGCAAGAGCTGGAACCACGGCTGTTTTCTTTCAACAACCCAGCTGGAGCTTGTCCAACCTGTGATGGCCTTGGTGTACAACAATACTTTGAAGCTTCTCGTGTCATTCAAGACGAATCTCTTAGTCTAGCACAAGGCGCAATAAGAGGATGGGATAAGAAGAACTACTATTACTATCAAATGCTCACTTCCCTTTCTGAGCATTATAGATTTGCGTTGGACGTTCCATTTAACAAACTCTCTAAGAAGCATCAAGATATTATTTTGAAAGGCTCTGGCCGAGAAAACATCCAGTTTAAATACGTTAATGACAGGGGTGATGTTCGTGTTAAAAATCACCCTTTTGAAGGTATTCTCAATACGTTAGAAAGACGTTACCGAGACACCGAGTCTAATGCTGTTAGAGAAGAGCTAGCTAAGTATATCGCCAACAAGCCTTGCTCAAGCTGCAGTGGTACAAGACTTCGCAAAGAAGCTCGTCATGTATTCATTGATCAAACTACCCTACCTCAAGTTTCTGAGTTGAGTATTGCCGATGCCTTAGCTTTCTTTGAAAACCTCGAATTAAATGGTCAACGCGCTCAAATCGCAGAAAAGATTCTTAAAGAGATCTGTGAGAGGTTGTCTTTCCTGGTCAATGTCGGTTTGAACTATCTTAACTTATCTCGAAGTGCTGAAACCTTATCAGGTGGAGAAGCCCAACGTATTAGACTGGCAAGTCAAATAGGTGCTGGCCTTGTTGGTGTTATGTATGTACTAGACGAGCCCTCGATTGGACTACATCAAAGAGACAATGACCGCTTGTTAAAAACCCTGACTCGCCTACGCGACTTAGGTAATACGGTGTTAGTTGTTGAACACGATGAGGATGCGATTCGATTAGCCGATCACGTCATTGACATCGGTCCAGGTGCAGGGGTGCATGGCGGTAATGTGGTAGCCGAAGGTAAAGTCGATGAAATCATCGCCAACGAGAACTCACTTACTGGTCAATACCTGTCGGGTACAAAGTCTATAGCAGTACCTGAAGAGCGCCATAAAGTAGATAAGAAAAAAATAGTCACCCTTAAAGGTGCGACAGGTAACAACTTAAAATCGGTCGATTTCACTTTGCCAGTGGGTCTGTTTACTTGTGTAACTGGTGTATCTGGCTCCGGAAAATCAACCTTGATTAACGATACGTTTTTCAAAATTGCACATACCGCACTGAATGGAGCAACAACCGCAACGCCAGCACCATACAAAAAGATTTCAGGACTAGAGCATTTCGATAAAGTCATCGATATTGATCAAAGCCCTATCGGACGCACACCTCGTTCCAATCCAGCAACTTATACGGGTATTTTTACTCCAATAAGAGAGTTATTTGCCGGTACTCAAGAGTCTCGTTCTCGAGGGTACAAACCCGGTCGCTTCAGCTTCAACGTGCGTGGTGGACGATGTGAGGCATGTCAGGGTGATGGCGTAATTAAGGTTGAAATGCACTTTTTGCCAGATGTCTACGTGCCGTGTGATGTGTGTAAGGGTAAGCGTTATAACCGAGAAACGTTGGATATTCGATATAAAGGCAAAACCATTCATGAAGTGCTGGAGCTCACCGTTGAAGACGCGAGAGAATTTTTTGATCCTGTACCGGTAATCGCAAGAAAACTGCAAACACTGATGGATGTTGGGTTGTCTTACATTCGACTAGGGCAAGCGGCTACCACGCTATCCGGTGGTGAAGCGCAACGAGTCAAACTCGCTCGCGAGTTGTCTAAACGAGATACCGGGAAAACACTTTACATTCTTGACGAGCCTACCACGGGTCTTCATTTCCATGATATTCAACAACTGCTGACTGTCCTGCATCGATTGAGAGATCATGGTAATACCGTTGTAGTCATTGAACACAATTTGGATGTGATAAAAACCGCAGACTGGATTGTCGATTTAGGCCCTGAAGGTGGTGATGGCGGCGGTATGATTATCGCTGAAGGTTACCCTGAAGATGTGGTACAGATCGAAAAGTCTCATACTGCACGATTTTTGAAACCACTACTAAAGCGTGACTGAGGTACACTAAACCAACAAAAAATTAGTAAGTAATCGCATGGCCGTTGTACATACATCCGGGACTCAACTCGAAACAAAATTGAAACCCAGCTCTCAGCACAAAGCATTTTTGTGGATGATTGGCTTAATGTATCTCGTGGCTATGCACTTCTTTATGCCCAATCCAGGTGGCGCAGGGCTAGCACTTTCTTTTAATCCGACCACTTGGATGACATTGACCGTCGCGTTTGCGTTTGGCCTCTTTCATATTGGCTCATGGGGATTCATCAAATACTCTAAGCTGACTATTGGGCTGTTGGTCAGCTGTGTACTTTTCACGATCCCAACCTTTTATCCAGCAAGTGTTCCAGAACTTGCAGTAACTCGTTTACTGGGTCTTTGGGCCGGGTTTGTTTTATTTCTCTTGCTACAACAGTTTCCATTTAGTAACAAACAAAAGCAGCGATTGCTGTGGTTTGTACTGATCGCCGCATTCGTTGAAGCAATATTTGGCCACGTGCAATTTTGGTTATTAGAGCCGAATAACCCGTTTGGCTATAACACCGTCATCAATCGCCCATATGGTATTTTTCAGCAACCAAATGTCATGGCAAGCTTTATGGCAACTGGCCTGGTATTGTCTGGTTACCTTTTGGCAAAACAGCCTCTCAAATATCAAGTCAAAAAGCAGATATTGGCGCTACTCTATTTGATGCCTCTGCTGAGTTCAGTATTGCTAGTTGTACTGGCTTCTCGAACGGGTTGGCTTGGATTAGCCCTATCCGTCTTATTAATTAGCCCCTATTTGTATAAGCGCTGTCAACGAGCACGACTAGGAATTTGGGGGTTATCGCTTTTGACTGGCTTGTTTATTGGCATACTTGCCTCGATGTGGCCAGCTGAATCATACAAGGATAAAGACTCTATAATTGAGTCAAAAGCCACCTTACAAGATGTGCGTTCGTATATTTATCCGCAGGCCCTCGATATGTATATCGAAAAGCCATTTAGTGGCTATGGCTATGGTAAGTTTGAATCGGAGTACATCGTATATACCGCAAACCAGCATCAACTGAACTCAGACTATAAACCCGGGTTACCTTCTATGAATCACCCTCACAACGAGATCCTTTTTTGGGCAGTTGAGGGGGGGATACTCCCGGTACTAGGCATATTCATCGCGGCTTTGTTAGTGTTAAGTCGTATCATTACCGATAAAGCTGGGACAAGAATGGCGTCACTGAGTTTGTTTGTACCTTTGTTACTTCATTCTCAGCTTGAATATCCATTTTACCACTCTGCCATTCACTGGATAACGCTGATCATACTTCTATATTGGGTTGACCAACGAGTGGCAAAGTACAAAAAGGTTAGAATCACTGCGATTAGCCAATTCAGTCTGAGGATTGGCAGTGTCTTTGTGCCGCTAATTACCGGTTTTATTATGCTCACGGCTCTGCATTCAAACTATGTATTGAGCCAATACGAACAAAGTAACCCTAGAGATGCCAATATCCTACACAAGGTAACAAACCCAATTGTTTGGCAAGACAGATACGATTGGAATATTTACAGTAGCTATCTCAATATTGGCTTGTATACCCAAAACGACGAACTCATTATGCCTTTTATTAGCTGGGCTCAAGAGATCATCAAAGAGAAACCAAGACCAGCGTTTTATCAAAACCTAATATTGGCGTATCAAGCAATTGGGGAACACGACAAAGCCGAACAAATAAGGGATGAAGCTCGATTTTTATTTCCAAACCTAAAAGGGATAGAGCAGCTTCACTATCAGGCGCCAAGCCGAGCCAGTGACTCCCTTTCCACTCAGAGTTCAGGAGTCCCTATAAGCATAGCGAGACAGTAATTTGCTACGTAATGTTTCCTGCAACACTTAGAAAAGTACAAATCTCACTAATTTAGTACTTGTTTTAAAGCATGGGCGAGCAATGCAATATTTTCATTTCTCGCACCATAGCCCATTAAACCAATACGCCATGCCTTACCTGAAAACTGACCAAGTCCAGCGCCAATTTCGAGATTAAAGTCGTGTAGTAATTGAGTCCGAACTTCTTGGTCAACTGCGCCATCTGGTACTTTAACACTGTTTAATTGGGGCAATCGATATTGACTATCCACTAGAAACTCAATACCCAGTTTTTCCAGTTCTCTAGCGAGATACTCATGGGCACGCAGGTGTCTTTGCCAACTCGCTTCCAAGCCCTCTTTTTTCAACATGACTAGTGATTCATGAAGGCCATAGAGCGCGTTAACTGGCGCGGTATGGTGATAGCTGCGTTTTGCGCCGCCTCCCCAGTAGCCAAGAACTAGTGACTGATCTAAGAACCAGCTTTGTACAGGAGAAATCCGACTTTCGATTTTCTTGATAGCTTCATCAGAAAACGTTAGTGGCGATAATCCTGGAGTACAAGATAAACACTTTTGACTACCCGAGTACACAGCATCTAGCTGCCATTCGTCAACTTTAAGAGGAATCCCGCCCAAACTAGTGACGGTATCGACAATTGTGAGTACACCAAATTGCTTTGCCATTTTGCCGAGTTGCTGAGCATCTGACTCAACTCCCGTTGACGTTTCAGCATGAACAAAAGCGAGAATTTTAACATCGGGGTTGTCTCTCAGTACTTGCTCAACCTTGTTACAATCAACAGGCTTGCCCCACTCGTCGTCAACCAGTATCACCTCGCCACCAGACCGAACAACATTTTCACGCATTCGCTCGCCGAATACCCCATTACGGCATACTAGAACTTTATCACCGGGCTCCACCAAATTAACAAAGCAGGCTTCCATTCCCGCACTTCCCGGAGCAGACAAGGCGATAGTGAACGAGTTTTCAGTTTGAAAAGCATATTGGAGCAAAGATTTAATCTCATCCATCATGCCGATAAATAGTGGGTCTAAGTGTCCTAGCGTCGGCCGGCTCATCGCTTGCAACACATTAGGTGAAATATCAGATGGGCCAGGCCCCATCAAAATTCTCTTCGGTGGGATAAAGCTTTCCATTACATGGTCCTCTCAGGGTATTAGCTAACTTCATTTAACTTAGTGCGTTAATGTGCTTATCACAATAGTGCTTAAGTCGAGCGGATAAGTTTCGGTGAGCGCGCTCTGAGTTATTGATTGACAAAGCTCACATTCCATCGTTCAATAGGGCCGCTTTATGCAGAAGAGGAGCACTGCCCAGGCAGGTCGAACGTGGAGCCTCACTCCAAAACTTTCGACTCAGGGGGAGCAGTGCCGAGATGAACTATAGATGAGGCTATGGTTTGTCGGTTGACTTGGGTTGAATCCCATCAACTGTCATTCGTCTATCGAATGATGAGCTTCTGAAGTGATTTCTTTTATCCCTTCTTCCTGCTCATCCTCGCTTTCTTCATAAGCAATCCAACAATTGGTTTGTATATTTGTAAGCTTTGGGAGATCAACTGTGAGCACAGTTAATATTGCTAAATTTGGTGGCACTAGCGTGGCGAATTTTGAAGCCATGAGTCGTTGTGCAACTATCGTAGAAAATAATTCAGATACCCGTGTCATTGTCAGTAGTGCTTGCTCTGGAGTCACTAACTTATTGGTTGATCTGGCTAATGGGGTAAGTGATGAAGCTCAACGTAACCAAGTTGTCGAGCAAATTCGTCAGATTCATTTTTCTATCATTGAGCAACTCCAAGATGGCGATAGCATCATTGAAGAAATCGAAAAAATTCTAGATACAGTGCACAGCTTAGCGGAAGCAGCATCAATTCAAGTGACCACAAAACTTACCGATCACTTGGTTGCTTGTGGTGAGCTTATGTCAACTCACATATTGGCTCAGTTGATGCGTGAACGCGGAGTAAACGCAGTGCGTTTTGATATTCGCGACGTACTCAAAACCGATAGCCAATATGGCCGAGCAGAGCCACAAGTTGAGCTAACGGCTCAAAAAGCACAAGAACTACTAGCTCCACTATGTGCTGAGCATGTGGTCGTCACACAGGGTTTTATCGGGTCCGATGAAGAAGGCAATACAACCACTCTAGGTCGTGGTGGAAGTGACTACAGTGCAGCCCTAATAGCAGAAGCGGTACAAGCTACCGGTCTTGAGATCTGGACCGACGTACCAGGAATCTATACCACTGACCCTCGAGTAGCAGCCAATGCTAGACCAATTCAAGAAATCAGCTTCAGTGAAGCGTCAGAAATGGCTAACTTTGGCGCCAAGATTCTTCATCCTTCGACTTTAGTTCCTGCACTTCGTCGTGGTATCCCTGTATTTGTTGGTTCATCAAAAGCACCAGAGCAAGGCGGTACGTGGATTCGCGATACGGTAGAAAGCTCACCGCTATTCCGCGCGCTAGCATTACGCAGTAATCAAACCATGGTGACATTGCGCAGTGCAAACATGTTCCACGCCTACGGCTTTCTAGCAAAGGTGTTTGAAATTCTTGCTAAACACAAAGTGTCGGTCGATTTGGTCACAACATCTGAGATCAGTGTTTCACTAACTCTAGATAAAACCGATACATCTGGCGGTGCGCCACAGTTGCCAGAAGAAGCGCGACTTGAACTTGAAGAACTGTGTACTGTTAAGGTCGAAAACAACTTGAGCTTGGTTGCACTAATCGGCAACAACATGAGTGAAAGTCGCAGTTACGCTAGGCAGGTATTTGGTACACTAGAAGGAATCAACTTGCGGATGATTTGTTACGGAGCAAGTCAACATAACTTATGTTTCCTGCTTAACGACACCGATGCAAAGCCAGCGATTCAAAAGCTCCACGCTGAATTGCTAGAAAGCTAAACAATTCATTGAATTAATAAGGGTTGGCAAATGCCAACCCTTTCCTTTGGATTTCCACTAACCGTTAATATTGGGTCCAAGCCATTTTTCAGCTTCTAGCCTGTCCCAACCTTTACGGTTTGCATAATCATCAACTTGATCGTCCTGGATCTGAGCGATCGCGAAGTATCGACAATCAGGGTGCGAGAAATACCATCCCGAAACCGCCGCACCAGGCCACATTGCGTAACTTGTAGTGAGCTCCATACCAATTATCTTTTCAACATCTAGCATGTTCCATAACGTCCCTTTTTCAGTATGTTCAGGACACGCTGGGTAACCAGGTGCAGGTCGAATACCTTGGTATTTTTCGCGAATCAAATCTTCATTTGATAAGTTTTCGTCAGAGGCATAACCCCAAATTTCACGACGAACTTTCTCGTGCAGATATTCTGCAAAGGCTTCAGCCAAACGATCGGCGACCGCTTGGATCATGATTGCGTTGTAATCGTCACCTTGCTCTTTGTACTTGTCGGCTAGCTCTCGCTCTCCTATTCCACCCGTTACTGCAAATGCGCCAACCCAATCAGGTTTGCCACAGGATTTAGGTGCAACATAGTCCGAAAGACAATAATTAAAGCCCTTCGGCTTTTCGGTTTGCTGACGAAGATTCAGTAATGTATGAGCAACTTCTGTACGGGTTTCATCCTTGTACACTTCAATATCATCACCAACACTATTGGCGGGGAACAGGGCACACATGCCGCTTGCGGTGACTAATTTTTCTTTTTCAAATCGGTCTAACCAGTCGTTCGCATCTTTAAACAAGCGTTTCGCTTCTTCACCCACTTCTTCGTGTTCAAGTATCGCAGGATACTTACCGACCAAAGACCAGGTCATAAAGAACGGTGTCCAGTCTATGTACTTGCGAAGCGTGGCCACATCGAAGTCTTCAAACACATGAACACCCGGCTTTGCTGGCTGAGGCGGTGTGTAATTATTCCAATCTATCGCGACTTTATTGGCACGTGCCTGTTCTAGTGTGACTGGTTTAGTGCGTGGACGTTTACGAGCGTGTTGCTCTCTTACCACTTCATAATCCGCTTGTAGCTTTTCGACAAAAGCAGGTTTTTGAGTTTCAGAAAGCAAAGCTGAACACACACCTACAGCTCTTGAGGCGTTATTTACGTAAACGACTGGCTCACTGTAATTTTGTTCGATTTTAACCGCGGTATGCGCTTTAGAGGTTGTTGCACCGCCGATCAGCAATGGTAAGTTAAAATCAAGTCGTTCCATTTCTTTGGCGACGTGAACCATTTCATCAAGTGAAGGCGTGATCAATCCTGATAGACCAATAATATCAACGTTCTCTTCCTTGGCGACCTTCAGAATTTGTTCACAAGGCACCATCACACCTAGATCGATGATCTCGTAGTTATTACATTGCAGTACCACGCCCACGATGTTTTTACCGATGTCGTGAACATCGCCTTTTACGGTCGCCAGCAATATCTTACCGTTAGAAGTACCTTGTTGTTTTTCAGCATTGATGAATGGTTCTAAATGAGCAACCGCTTGTTTCATCACACGAGCGGATTTTACTACCTGAGGTAAGAACATCTTACCTTCACCAAATAAGTCGCCGACGACATTCATTCCGTCCATCAATGGACCTTCAATGACTTCTATCGGTTTAGAAGCGTTTTTGCGTGCTTCTTCAGTATCTTCAACAATAAACTCAGTAATACCCTTTACGAGTGAATGCTCAAGACGTTTTTCAACTGGGTAGGAACGCCATTCTAACGCAGAGGCATCTTCCTCTTTGCCAACGCCTTTCCCGGCATATTCGGCGGCAATATCGAGTAGTCTTTCTGTGCCGTCATCACGACGGTTAAGGACAACGTCTTCTACCGCTTCGCGAAGCTTTTGAGGGACATTGTCGTATATTTCTAATTGCCCAGCGTTAACAATCCCCATATCCATACCGTTTTTGAAACAGTGATAAAGGAAAACTGCATGAATAGCCTCACGTACGTAGTTATTACCACGGAACGAGAATGAAACATTGGACACACCGCCAGAGATCATCGCATGGGGCAAGTCGCGTTTAATATCACCGACAGCTTCGATGAAATCGACAGCGTAGTTGTTGTGCTCTTCGATACCGGTTGCAACCGCAAAGATGTTCGGGTCGAAAATAATGTCTTCCGGCGGGAAATCGACTTCATCAACCAGAATGCGATAAGCATTGGTACAAATCTCTAGCTTGCGCTCGCGTGTTTCAGCCTGTCCGACTTCATCAAAGGCCATGACAACTACGGCAGCACCATAACGACGAATCAATTTTGCTTGTTCAACGAATTTCTCTTTACCTTCCTTAAGGGAAATCGAGTTGACGATGCCTTTACCTTGGATACATTTCAATCCAGCTTCGATGACTTCCCACTTTGAGGAGTCCACCATGATTGGCACACGAGAAATTTCAGGCTCAGAAGCACATAGGTTCAGGAAGCGCACCATACACGCTTCGGCATCCAACATGCCCTCATCCATATTGATATCGATGATCTGAGCACCATTTTCTACTTGCTCACGAGCGACATCTAAAGCTTCGTCGTACAGCTCTTCGCGAATAAGACGTTTAAAACGAGCGGAACCTGTGACGTTGGTTCTCTCACCAACATTCACAAACAAGGTGTCTTTCTCTATTGTCAAAGGTTCTAGACCAGATAGGCGACACGCAACAGGTAATTCAGGGAGCTGACGTGGTGTGACACCTTCCACTGCCATCGCCATATGGCGAATGTGTTCAGGTGTAGTACCACAACAGCCACCTACTAGGTTTAAGAAACCTGCACGAGCCCATTCACCGATATGCTCGGCCATATCTTCAGGCGATAAGTCATATTCACCAAATGCATTGGGAAGGCCGGCATTAGGGTGGGCAGACACAAAGGATTCAGAGATACGAGAAAGTTCTTCGACATAAGGTCGAAGTTCATCCGGTCCAAGAGCACAGTTCAAACCGAACGATAAGGGCTTAACGTGTCGCAGCGCATTGTAGAATGCTTCCGTTGTTTGTCCTGATAGAGTACGACCAGAAGCATCCGTAATCGTGCCTGATATAAGGACAGGTAAGTAAGTATCTAACTCTTCAAACACGCTATCAATCGCATAAGCAGAGGCTTTAGCGTTGAGGGTATCAAATATGGTTTCTATAAGAATGAGGTCGGAACCACCGCGAATTAATGCTCTTGTCGATTCTGAATAGGCAGTCACTAATTCATCAAAGCTGACGTTTCGATAACCCGGATCATTAACATCAGGAGAGATAGAACAAGTTCTATTGGTAGGCCCCAATACACCGGCCACATAGCGAGGTTTTTCTGGTGTTTTCGCCGTCCATTCATCCGCAGCTTCTCGAGCTAATTTCGCTGCGGCATAGTTGATCTCTTCACTAAGGCTTTCCATGTCGTAGTCAGCCATAGCGATCGTGGTCGCGTTAAAGGTGTTGGTTTCAAGAATGTCAGCACCCGCTTCGAGATACTTACTATGTATCTCTTTAATCAGCTGAGGTTGGGTTAAGACTAAAAGGTCATTGTTACCTTTTAAATCACAATGCCAATCTGCAAATCTTTCACCACGGTAGTCTTGCTCCTCCAGTTTGTAATCCTGGATCATGGTACCCATACCACCGTCGATCAACATAATCCGTTGTTTAAGCTGAGCCTCGATCTGCGCTCTTAGATTGCTTCCCACAATACTGCCTCATTCTTATAGTGTGAGGCACATCGTATCACAACTTAGAAGGGAGTCTAGACGTCTAAAAACAAATTTGGGTAAATGGCAAACACTAAGCTAGAACCAAAAAATCTAGCTCAAAAGGACGATCAGGATTCTCCTATAACACGATTTCTTCCTGCATTTTTTGCTTGATAAACACAGTCGTCTGCACGTTTGAGTAAATTATCAAGTTGCTCAGGTGCCGCATTTTTACAATCGACGCAAACCAAACCAATACTTATGGTGATCTTGATATCCGCCGACTTCGATTGAATCGTTGTTTCAGCTACTTGTTTCCTTATGTTCTCTGCAAAATCCATGGCTTGTGAAACAGATAATCCTGAAAAACTTAAAGCAAACTCCTCACCACCTAAACGCCCAATCAAATAGTTGGAGTTTGAAAGGGTCTGTAATTGTTTAGTTAATTCTATTAATACGGAATCACCGGTTGGGTGGCCATAGCTATCATTAATTTTCTTAAAATAGTCGACATCTAGCATAAGAATGGAAAAATCACTGCGCCATCGCTGACAGCTCTCCATAAGCGATTTGGTTTGTTTGTAAAAACTTCGTCGATTCATAACCCCAGTAAGCGGGTCGGTTTCCGCAAAGTGTCGCAACTTGGATTCTAGTGCTTTCCTTTCACTGATGTCGGTCAACGACATAATCAAGAGCTTTCTGTCGTCAAACAACAAGGTACTAAGTGCCAGTTCAACCTGCCTTTCATCCGCTTCTCCGTGCTTAAACGTTATATCACATCGACTTACACTGGAATCAGAAAAGTCAGACAGTGCACTTTCTACGTGTTCAACAAACCTATCTCGGTCATTGTCGATAACAAAGTCAATGGGGTGTTGATCCAGTAACTCTTCTTGGTCTAAACCAAGCAGTTGCGGCAGAAAATTGTTGATCATTAAAATATCGAGATAAGGATTACAGATAAGAATCCCTATTGGGGCAGCGTTAACCAATTCTTGAAGCTGTAATTGAGACCGTTCGATTTGTTTTAACCGCTGATTCTGTAATTCCTCCAACTTTTTTCTCAATGAAATGTCTTGTAGAACCAACAACCAGCGGTTGTTAGCAACCTCTGTCAAAATGACATTCAAATAGTAGTCGCGAGCATTCACCACTACTTCGATTTCTGAGGTTTTACGCTTACAGCTTTTAAAATCTTTGAGTAAAGCCTTTAACAAAGGTGAGCTTTGAGTCAACGTCAGATCAAAGACGCTTTTAAAATTCTCTTCTGGAGTCACAATAGGAGGATGAATACTGCCCGCACGTATATCTCTTACCTTACCGGTTCCATCGATCCAGAGACTGACATCTGGTAATGAATCTAAGATAAGGTTTAGCGTTTGGTTCCTATGATTCAATTCTTCACAGCTTAAATCTAAGGAGCGTTCGGTTATCTGTGCTTGCTCGGCTTGGTCTAAATAAGCCTGTTGGACAAGGTCCACAAACAGTTGGACCTGTTTATCTTGCGGTAAACCATCGGGAAATGCTTTTTTGAGCTGGCGGGCTAGGAGCCGTTGCATCTAGATCTCCCAAAATGTTGTGATTGTCATAGTCTGATTGTGAAGTTCAGAACAGCTTGCCGTATCAAATGGTGCGATTTCACCGTATGAGTAAAAACCAAAGATGGTGGTTTGTTGAGGTAATGTTTCTTTAACGGCATCCACTTCTTCTTCTACCATCTGCTTAAGTAGTAATTTTCGACCAACGCAACTTATTAGCATTGCAACGGAGGGTTTATCATCAGGTGGGCCCGCAGCGATTTCTCCGGCATTTTGCGCACCCACAATCAAAGAATCAACATTGGCCCGCATTAGTTTGGCAGATGCTCCCTGAGGGACGTGCCCAGCAAACGTTATACTTCCTTGGTCTTCATCAATAGCCAGTAATGTTCTAACTAGTTTCGTGTCCTTACCATCTTCGGTTATTTCTAATGGAAACCTCAATCCAGTAGCGGGAAGGCCTTCTGACAAGTCCCCTAGATAACTTTTATACACTTCCAACGCATTCTTATCATCAAGCTCGTAGAGTACATTTTCAACGGAACGAGTTACCAATCTTTCCATTCCGAATGAAGTCCACCCGCCTCGCGAACCATACCCCACGCGAATATTTTCTCCGTATAGACCAATTGCAAGTACATGCTGAGTGCGATATTCCTGACCAACCAGTACAAACGTTTGTTCGAATTTTTCATTGTCCCCTGCAAGGCCGCCTGTCACCTCGACATCTTTAGGGATATGGCTATTGATTCCGTTGACCAACTCGGCACCATTCACCGCCAGTCCTTCACTCAATACTAAAACATGTTTTAAGTCGTCACCCTGTTCAACCAGATTACGTGCTAAGTGCTGTCCTACCGCTGCACTGTCTCCATCAAACTGGGGTAAACTCGCACTTGCGATTTTAAATGGGCTTTGCTCAAACAAAATCAATGTGGCAACTAGAGTATTTTCAGTCACGCTGGTCTCGAATATTTCGCCACTTGTCGAACAACCTATAATGGACGCCTTGGGAAAATTATAACTGAGTTGTGTAACGGCTAACTCAGCTTCAGAGTTATATCCGAGAATAAATATAAGGGAGTAGGTTTGATTGAAATCAGAATCCTTCAACACCTTCTGTTCCCATGCACCTTCACGCCAAATCATTTGTGCTGTTTTCAATCTATACCGTCCTAACAATACTAATCAGTAAATTAAATTTAGTCGGTTTTCCAATGTGCTGCTTGTTAACTTGACACTAAGATTTAGGAATTACTGACTGCTAAAAATCAACTCAGTTAAGAATCACAACAGGTATTGAGGGATGTTTGTAACTGCTGTCACGTTTGTTCTCACAAACGGAAATACTTTATCAATAAGCTAAAGCAAATAATTTGGAATGGTTTCGCGAACTTTGGGGATAAATGACGGGTAATCTTGCCACAGAAGGACAAATTTGTTTCGTTCTAAAACGAAAAAAACCAGTCCGAAGACTGGGTTTCTTGATAAATGGCGGGGCGGCCGGGCTTGCGGGCAAGCGGGACTCGTTGGTCGAAGACCAAAATAATACCGCACATACAAAAAGACCTCAGCATTTCTGCTGAGGTCTGAGATAAGTGGCGGAGCGGACGGGACTCGAACCCGCGACCCCCGGCGTGACAGGCCGGTATTCTAACCAACTGAACTACCGCTCCGCACTGGTTAGACTCTTGAGTCTAAGTTTTTGCCTTTAGATTTTTCTAAAATCTAAAAACGAAAATAAAGCCTGGCGATGTCCTACTCTCACATGGGGAAGCCCCACACTACCATCGGCGCTAATGCGTTTCACTTCTGAGTTCGGCAAGGAATCAGGTGGGTCCACATCGCTATGGTCGCCAAGCAAATTCTTTTTACTTTCAGCTTTTTCTAAAAACTGAAAATAAATAATCTGGAAAGCTGTTTAAAAGTCTGTATTTACACATTCAACGTTCTTGCTTTGAGTCCATCAAAACCCTTTGGGTGTTGTATGGTTAAGCCTCACGGGCAATTAGTACAGGTTAGCTCAACGCCTCACAACGCTTACACACCCTGCCTATCAACGTCGTAGTCTACGACAACCCTTTAGGACGCTTAAAGCGCCAGGGAGAACTCATCTCAGGGCTCGCTTCCCGCTTAGATGCTTTCAGCGGTTATCGATTCCGAACTTAGCTACCGGGCAATGCGATTGGCATCACAACCCGAACACCAGAGGTTCGTCCACTCCGGTCCTCTCGTACTAGGAGCAGCCCCCTTCAATTCTCCAACGCCCACGGCAGATAGGGACCGAACTGTCTCACGACGTTCTAAACCCAGCTCGCGTACCACTTTAAATGGCGAACAGCCATACCCTTGGGACCGACTTCAGCCCCAGGATGTGATGAGCCGACATCGAGGTGCCAAACACCGCCGTCGATATGAACTCTTGGGCGGTATCAGCCTGTTATCCCCGGAGTACCTTTTATCCGTTGAGCGATGGCCCTTCCATTCAGAGCCACCGGATCACTATGACCTGCTTTCGCACCTGCTCGAGCCGTCACTCTCGCAGTTAAGCGGGCTTATGCCATTGCACTAACCTCACGATGTCCAACCGTGATTAGCCCACCTTCGTGCTCCTCCGTTACTCTTTGGGAGGAGACCGCCCCAGTCAAACTACCCACCAGGCACTGTCCTCAACCCCGATAAGGGGCCTAAGTTAGAACATCAACACTACAAGGGTGGTATTTCAAGGACGGCTCCACGCTATCTGGCGACAACGTTTCAAAGCCTCCCACCTATCCTACACATGTAGGGTCAATGTTCAGTGCCAAGCTGTAGTAAAGGTTCACGGGGTCTTTCCGTCTAGCCGCGGGTACACTGCATCTTCACAGCGATTTCAATTTCACTGAGTCTCGGGTGGAGACAGCGTGGCCATCATTACGCCATTCGTGCAGGTCGGAACTTACCCGACAAGGAATTTCGCTACCTTAGGACCGTTATAGTTACGGCCGCCGTTTACCGGGGCTTCGATCAAGAGCTTCGCGCAAGCGCTAACCCCATCAATTAACCTTCCGGCACCGGGCAGGCGTCACACCGTATACGTCATCTTACGATTTTGCACAGTGCTGTGTTTTTAATAAACAGTTGCAGCCACCTGGTATCTGCGACTCTCGTCAGCTCCATCCGCAAGGGACTTCACCATCAAGAGCGTACCTTCTCCCGAAGTTACGGTACCATTTTGCCTAGTTCCTTCACCCGAGTTCTCTCAAGCGCCTTGGTATTCTCTACCCGACCACCTGTGTCGGTTTGGGGTACGATTCCTTACAATCTGAAGCTTAGAGGCTTTTCCTGGAAGCATGGCATCAATGACTTCATCACCGTAGTGACTCGACGTCGTGTCTCAGCCTTAGAGAGGTCCGGATTTACCTAAACCTCAAGCCTACGCACTTGAACCTGGACAACCGTCGCCAGGCCCACCTAGCCTTCTCCGTCCCCCCATCGCAATTGTAAGAAGTACGGGAATATTAACCCGTTTCCCATCGACTACGCCTTTCGGCCTCGCCTTAGGGGTCGACTTACCCTGCCCCGATTAACGTTGGACAGGAACCCTTGGTCTTCCGGCGAGGAGGTTTTTCACCCCCTTTATCGTTACTCATGTCAGCATTCGCACTTCTGATACCTCCAGCAGCCTTTACAGACCACCTTCAACGGCTTACAGAACGCTCCCCTACCCCGCAATCAAAGATTGCAGCCGCAGCTTCGGTTTATAGCTTAGCCCCGTTACATCTTCCGCGCAGGCCGACTCGACTAGTGAGCTATTACGCTTTCTTTAAATGATGGCTGCTTCTAAGCCAACATCCTAGCTGTCTAAGCCTTCCCACATCGTTTCCCACTTAGCTATAATTTGGGACCTTAGCTGGCGGTCTGGGTTGTTTCCCTCTCCACAACGGACGTTAGCACCCGCTGTGTGTCTCCCGGATAGTACTTACTGGTATTCGGAGTTTGCAAAGGGTTGGTAAGTCGGGATGACCCCCTAGCCTTAACAGTGCTCTACCCCCAGTAGTATTCGTCCGAGGCGCTACCTAAATAGCTTTCGGGGAGAACCAGCTATCTCCAGGTTTGATTGGCCTTTCACCCCTAGCCACAAGTCATCCGCTAATTTTTCAACATTAGTCGGTTCGGTCCTCCAGTTGATGTTACTCAACCTTCAACCTGCCCATGGCTAGATCACCTGGTTTCGGGTCTATATCCAGCAACTGAGCGCCCAGTTAAGACTCGATTTCTCTACGGCTCCCCTAGTCGGTTAACCTTGCTACTGAATATAAGTCGCTGACCCATTATACAAAAGGTACGCAGTCACCCCGAAGGGCTCCTACTGCTTGTACGTACACGGTTTCAGGTTCTATTTCACTCCCCTCACAGGGGTTCTTTTCGCCTTTCCCTCACGGTACTGGTTCACTATCGGTCAGTCAGGAGTATTTAGCCTTGGAGGATGGTCCCCCCATGTTCAGACAGGATATCACGTGTCCCGCCCTACTCGATTTCACTGATGATGAGATGTCGGTTACGGGGCTATCACCCTTTATTGCGGCACTTTCCAGAGCCTTCACCTGTCTCATTAAAAGCTTAAGGGCTAATCCAATTTCGCTCGCCGCTACTTTCGGAATCTCGGTTGATTTCTTTTCCTCGAGGTACTTAGATGTTTCAGTTCCCTCGGTTCGCTCTGTTAACCTATGTATTCAGTTAACAGTACTAGCTTATGCTAGTGGGTTTCCCCATTCGGAAATCGTAGACTCAGGTGGCTGTTACTGCCTAATCTACGCTTATCGCAAGTTACTACGTCCTTCATCGCCTCTGACTGCCAAGGCATCCACCGTGTACGCTTAGTCACTTAACCATACAACCCCAAAGGGTCTTACTTCGCAAAAAGTAAGGTTAAACAACCAAAGTTGTCTCTCAATTATTTACATGAGTGAGAGACTGATTTTGCCGGACTCAAATAATTTCTTTTGCTTTCTAAAAGCGAAAACAAAAGCCAAGAACACTTGAATGTGTGTTGGTACCTAAATCACTTATATTTCAAAGTAAGTTAGGATTTGAGAACTTTTAAATGAATAACAACGCATATCCGAAGATATGGGGATTGTTGTTATTCGTCAGCTTTCCAAATTGTTAAAGAGCGAGTTTGCTTTCTATCTAAAGAAATAAACCATTTTTAAATACACTCGAAAGAGTACTTAAAGATGGTATCCCGTAGGGGAGTCGAACCCCTGTTACCGCCGTGAAAGGGCGGTGTCCTAGGCCTCTAGACGAACGGGACACTAGTTGGTGGAGCTAATCGGGATCGAACCGATGACCTCTTCGCTGCCAGCGAAGCGCTCTCCCAGCTGAGCTATAGCCCCATACGTTGCTCTAACTAAACTTATCAATCTGTGTGAACACTCATCGCAATAATCTTTTCGTAAGGAGGTGATCCAGCGCCAGGTTCCCCTAGCGCTACCTTGTTACGACTTCACCCCAGTCATGAACCACAAAGTGGTGAGCGTCCTCCCGAAGGTTAAACTACCCACTTCTTTTGCAGCCCACTCCCATGGTGTGACGGGCGGTGTGTACAAGGCCCGGGAACGTATTCACCGTAGCATTCTGATCTACGATTACTAGCGATTCCGACTTCATGGAGTCGAGTTGCAGACTCCAATCCGGACTACGACGCACTTTTTGGGATTCGCTCACTCTCG
This sequence comes from Vibrio sp. ABH4_348, assembly GCF_056159765.1. Lineage (NCBI taxonomy): Bacteria > Pseudomonadati > Pseudomonadota > Gammaproteobacteria > Vibrionales > Vibrionaceae > Vibrio > Vibrio sp. ABH4_348. The sequence goes on from NZ_JBSWVW010000001.1 coordinate 2,620,129, forward strand.
CAAGTTGGCTACCCTCTGTATGCGCCATTGTAGCACGTGTGTAGCCCTACTCGTAAGGGCCATGATGACTTGACGTCGTCCCCACCTTCCTCCGGTTTATCACCGGCAGTCTCCCTGGAGTTCCCACCCGAAGTGCTGGCAAACAAGGATAAGGGTTGCGCTCGTTGCGGGACTTAACCCAACATTTCACAACACGAGCTGACGACAGCCATGCAGCACCTGTCTCTCAGTTCCCGAAGGCACAAGACTGTCTCCAGTCTCTTCTGAGGATGTCAAGAGTAGGTAAGGTTCTTCGCGTTGCATCGAATTAAACCACATGCTCCACCGCTTGTGCGGGCCCCCGTCAATTCATTTGAGTTTTAATCTTGCGACCGTACTCCCCAGGCGGTCTACTTAACGCGTTAGCTCCGAAAGCCACGGCTCAAGGCCACAACCTCCAAGTAGACATCGTTTACGGCGTGGACTACCAGGGTATCTAATCCTGTTTGCTCCCCACGCTTTCGCATCTGAGTGTCAGTATCTGTCCAGGGGGCCGCCTTCGCCACCGGTATTCCTTCAGATCTCTACGCATTTCACCGCTACACCTGAAATTCTACCCCCCTCTACAGTACTCTAGACGACCAGTTTCAAATGCAGTTCCCAGGTTGAGCCCGGGGCTTTCACATCTGACTTAGTCATCCACCTGCATGCGCTTTACGCCCAGTAATTCCGATTAACGCTCGCACCCTCCGTATTACCGCGGCTGCTGGCACGGAGTTAGCCGGTGCTTCTTCTGTTGCTAACGTCAAATGATACCGCTATTAACGGCACCACCTTCCTCACAACTGAAAGTACTTTACAACCCGAAGGCCTTCTTCATACACGCGGCATGGCTGCATCAGGCTTGCGCCCATTGTGCAATATTCCCCACTGCTGCCTCCCGTAGGAGTCTGGACCGTGTCTCAGTTCCAGTGTGGCTGATCATCCTCTCAGACCAGCTAGGGATCGTCGCCTTGGTGAGCCTTTACCTCACCAACTAGCTAATCCCACCTGGGCATATCCTGACGCGAGAGGCCCGAAGGTCCCCCTCTTTGAGCCGAAGCTATTATGCGGTATTAGCCATCGTTTCCAATGGTTATCCCCCACATCAGGGCAATTTCCCAGGCATTACTCACCCGTCCGCCGCTCGACGTCCAACAAATCATCCGAAGAGTCAATGTTGCCGTTTCCGCTCGACTTGCATGTGTTAGGCCTGCCGCCAGCGTTCAATCTGAGCCATGATCAAACTCTTCAATTTAAGTTTTGGTTGGCTCAATGAATACTGACATTACATATGTAATGTTGAATTGACTGTGCTGAATCCGAAGATTCAATTGGTCACTTCGTTCATTGAAACCGAATTTGAAGCCTAAGCTTCTAATTGGATTATCATCAACGAGTGCCCACACAGATTGATAGGTTTACATTGTTAAAGAGCTTGGCTTTCAGTGGCTTAGCACTCAAGCAGGACGCGTATATTACGCTGTCTACTTTGAAAGTCAACATAAAACTTTAAGTTAGTTTAAAGTCTTATGGTGACTTGCTTATTGGATAAGCAAGTAGAATTAAAAGCCTGGCGATGTCCTACTCTCACATGGGGAAGCCCCACACTACCATCGGCGCTAATGCGTTTCACTTCTGAGTTCGGCAAGGAATCAGGTGGGTCCACATCGCTATGGTCGCCAAGCAAATTCTTTTTACTTTCAGCTTTTTCTAAAAACTGAAAATAAATAATCTGGAAAGCTGTTTAAAAGTCTGTATTTACACATTCAACGTTCTTGCTTTGAGTCCATCAAAACCCTTTGGGTGTTGTATGGTTAAGCCTCACGGGCAATTAGTACAGGTTAGCTCAACGCCTCACAACGCTTACACACCCTGCCTATCAACGTCGTAGTCTACGACAACCCTTTAGGACGCTTAAAGCGCCAGGGAGAACTCATCTCAGGGCTCGCTTCCCGCTTAGATGCTTTCAGCGGTTATCGATTCCGAACTTAGCTACCGGGCAATGCGATTGGCATCACAACCCGAACACCAGAGGTTCGTCCACTCCGGTCCTCTCGTACTAGGAGCAGCCCCCTTCAATTCTCCAACGCCCACGGCAGATAGGGACCGAACTGTCTCACGACGTTCTAAACCCAGCTCGCGTACCACTTTAAATGGCGAACAGCCATACCCTTGGGACCGACTTCAGCCCCAGGATGTGATGAGCCGACATCGAGGTGCCAAACACCGCCGTCGATATGAACTCTTGGGCGGTATCAGCCTGTTATCCCCGGAGTACCTTTTATCCGTTGAGCGATGGCCCTTCCATTCAGAGCCACCGGATCACTATGACCTGCTTTCGCACCTGCTCGAGCCGTCACTCTCGCAGTTAAGCGGGCTTATGCCATTGCACTAACCTCACGATGTCCAACCGTGATTAGCCCACCTTCGTGCTCCTCCGTTACTCTTTGGGAGGAGACCGCCCCAGTCAAACTACCCACCAGGCACTGTCCTCAACCCCGATAAGGGGCCTAAGTTAGAACATCAACACTACAAGGGTGGTATTTCAAGGACGGCTCCACGCTATCTGGCGACAACGTTTCAAAGCCTCCCACCTATCCTACACATGTAGGGTCAATGTTCAGTGCCAAGCTGTAGTAAAGGTTCACGGGGTCTTTCCGTCTAGCCGCGGGTACACTGCATCTTCACAGCGATTTCAATTTCACTGAGTCTCGGGTGGAGACAGCGTGGCCATCATTACGCCATTCGTGCAGGTCGGAACTTACCCGACAAGGAATTTCGCTACCTTAGGACCGTTATAGTTACGGCCGCCGTTTACCGGGGCTTCGATCAAGAGCTTCGCGCAAGCGCTAACCCCATCAATTAACCTTCCGGCACCGGGCAGGCGTCACACCGTATACGTCATCTTACGATTTTGCACAGTGCTGTGTTTTTAATAAACAGTTGCAGCCACCTGGTATCTGCGACTCTCGTCAGCTCCATCCGCAAGGGACTTCACCATCAAGAGCGTACCTTCTCCCGAAGTTACGGTACCATTTTGCCTAGTTCCTTCACCCGAGTTCTCTCAAGCGCCTTGGTATTCTCTACCCGACCACCTGTGTCGGTTTGGGGTACGATTCCTTACAATCTGAAGCTTAGAGGCTTTTCCTGGAAGCATGGCATCAATGACTTCATCACCGTAGTGACTCGACGTCGTGTCTCAGCCTTAGAGAGGTCCGGATTTACCTAAACCTCAAGCCTACGCACTTGAACCTGGACAACCGTCGCCAGGCCCACCTAGCCTTCTCCGTCCCCCCATCGCAATTGTAAGAAGTACGGGAATATTAACCCGTTTCCCATCGACTACGCCTTTCGGCCTCGCCTTAGGGGTCGACTTACCCTGCCCCGATTAACGTTGGACAGGAACCCTTGGTCTTCCGGCGAGGAGGTTTTTCACCCCCTTTATCGTTACTCATGTCAGCATTCGCACTTCTGATACCTCCAGCAGCCTTTACAGACCACCTTCAACGGCTTACAGAACGCTCCCCTACCCCGCAATCAAAGATTGCAGCCGCAGCTTCGGTTTATAGCTTAGCCCCGTTACATCTTCCGCGCAGGCCGACTCGACTAGTGAGCTATTACGCTTTCTTTAAATGATGGCTGCTTCTAAGCCAACATCCTAGCTGTCTAAGCCTTCCCACATCGTTTCCCACTTAGCTATAATTTGGGACCTTAGCTGGCGGTCTGGGTTGTTTCCCTCTCCACAACGGACGTTAGCACCCGCTGTGTGTCTCCCGGATAGTACTTACTGGTATTCGGAGTTTGCAAAGGGTTGGTAAGTCGGGATGACCCCCTAGCCTTAACAGTGCTCTACCCCCAGTAGTATTCGTCCGAGGCGCTACCTAAATAGCTTTCGGGGAGAACCAGCTATCTCCAGGTTTGATTGGCCTTTCACCCCTAGCCACAAGTCATCCGCTAATTTTTCAACATTAGTCGGTTCGGTCCTCCAGTTGATGTTACTCAACCTTCAACCTGCCCATGGCTAGATCACCTGGTTTCGGGTCTATATCCAGCAACTGAGCGCCCAGTTAAGACTCGATTTCTCTACGGCTCCCCTAGTCGGTTAACCTTGCTACTGAATATAAGTCGCTGACCCATTATACAAAAGGTACGCAGTCACCCCGAAGGGCTCCTACTGCTTGTACGTACACGGTTTCAGGTTCTATTTCACTCCCCTCACAGGGGTTCTTTTCGCCTTTCCCTCACGGTACTGGTTCACTATCGGTCAGTCAGGAGTATTTAGCCTTGGAGGATGGTCCCCCCATGTTCAGACAGGATATCACGTGTCCCGCCCTACTCGATTTCACTGATGATGAGATGTCGGTTACGGGGCTATCACCCTTTATTGCGGCACTTTCCAGAGCCTTCACCTGTCTCATTAAAAGCTTAAGGGCTAATCCAATTTCGCTCGCCGCTACTTTCGGAATCTCGGTTGATTTCTTTTCCTCGAGGTACTTAGATGTTTCAGTTCCCTCGGTTCGCTCTGTTAACCTATGTATTCAGTTAACAGTACTAGCTTATGCTAGTGGGTTTCCCCATTCGGAAATCGTAGACTCAGGTGGCTGTTACTGCCTAATCTACGCTTATCGCAAGTTACTACGTCCTTCATCGCCTCTGACTGCCAAGGCATCCACCGTGTACGCTTAGTCACTTAACCATACAACCCCAAAGGGTCTTACTTCGCAAAAAGTAAGGTTAAACAACCAAAGTTGTCTCTCAATTATTTACATGAGTGAGAGACTGATTTTGCCGGACTCAAATAATTTCTTTTGCTTTCTAAAAGCGAAAACAAAAGCCAAGAACACTTGAATGTGTGTTGGTACCTAAATCACTTATATTTCAAAGTAAGTTAGGATTTGAGAACTTTTAAATGAATAACAACGCATATCCGAAGATATGGGGATTGTTGTTATTCGTCAGCTTTCCAAATTGTTAAAGAGCAAAGTGTTTACACACTTTCTAACGATTCTCAGGGACTAAAACTGAACCACATACAGGTTAACGAAGTGGTTTGGATTTTCTGTCTAAAAAATAGTTAGAGAGTGGTGGGCGATACCGGGCTCGAACCAGTGACCCCCTGCTTGTAAGGCAGGTGCTCTCCCAACTGAGCTAATCGCCCACAATGTTTTATTTCCCGTGGAAGGAAATGGTGGGTCGTGCAGGATTCGAACCTGCGACCAATTGGTTAAAAGCCAACTGCTCTACCAACTGAGCTAACGACCCATTTCTTTTGAAGTATTGCTTCAAGAGAAGATGGTATCCCGTAGGGGAGTCGAACCCCTGTTACCGCCGTGAAAGGGCGGTGTCCTAGGCCTCTAGACGAACGGGACACTAAGCAGTAAGTGTTGGGCACTTACCTGTAAACTCTTTACATCATAAACCATCAATCTGTGTGAACACTCATCGCGACTTATTTGTCTTCACTTTAAAAAGTGAAAGCAAACTATCCGTTTTCGTAAGGAGGTGATCCAGCGCCAGGTTCCCCTAGCGCTACCTTGTTACGACTTCACCCCAGTCATGAACCACAAAGTGGTGAGCGTCCTCCCGAAGGTTAAACTACCCACTTCTTTTGCAGCCCACTCCCATGGTGTGACGGGCGGTGTGTACAAGGCCCGGGAACGTATTCACCGTAGCATTCTGATCTACGATTACTAGCGATTCCGACTTCATGGAGTCGAGTTGCAGACTCCAATCCGGACTACGACGCACTTTTTGGGATTCGCTCACTCTCGCAAGTTGGCTACCCTCTGTATGCGCCATTGTAGCACGTGTGTAGCCCTACTCGTAAGGGCCATGATGACTTGACGTCGTCCCCACCTTCCTCCGGTTTATCACCGGCAGTCTCCCTGGAGTTCCCACCCGAAGTGCTGGCAAACAAGGATAAGGGTTGCGCTCGTTGCGGGACTTAACCCAACATTTCACAACACGAGCTGACGACAGCCATGCAGCACCTGTCTCTCAGTTCCCGAAGGCACAAGACTGTCTCCAGTCTCTTCTGAGGATGTCAAGAGTAGGTAAGGTTCTTCGCGTTGCATCGAATTAAACCACATGCTCCACCGCTTGTGCGGGCCCCCGTCAATTCATTTGAGTTTTAATCTTGCGACCGTACTCCCCAGGCGGTCTACTTAACGCGTTAGCTCCGAAAGCCACGGCTCAAGGCCACAACCTCCAAGTAGACATCGTTTACGGCGTGGACTACCAGGGTATCTAATCCTGTTTGCTCCCCACGCTTTCGCATCTGAGTGTCAGTATCTGTCCAGGGGGCCGCCTTCGCCACCGGTATTCCTTCAGATCTCTACGCATTTCACCGCTACACCTGAAATTCTACCCCCCTCTACAGTACTCTAGACGACCAGTTTCAAATGCAGTTCCCAGGTTGAGCCCGGGGCTTTCACATCTGACTTAGTCATCCACCTGCATGCGCTTTACGCCCAGTAATTCCGATTAACGCTCGCACCCTCCGTATTACCGCGGCTGCTGGCACGGAGTTAGCCGGTGCTTCTTCTGTTGCTAACGTCAAATGATACCGCTATTAACGGCACCACCTTCCTCACAACTGAAAGTACTTTACAACCCGAAGGCCTTCTTCATACACGCGGCATGGCTGCATCAGGCTTGCGCCCATTGTGCAATATTCCCCACTGCTGCCTCCCGTAGGAGTCTGGACCGTGTCTCAGTTCCAGTGTGGCTGATCATCCTCTCAGACCAGCTAGGGATCGTCGCCTTGGTGAGCCTTTACCTCACCAACTAGCTAATCCCACCTGGGCATATCCTGACGCGAGAGGCCCGAAGGTCCCCCTCTTTGAGCCGAAGCTATTATGCGGTATTAGCCATCGTTTCCAATGGTTATCCCCCACATCAGGGCAATTTCCCAGGCATTACTCACCCGTCCGCCGCTCGACGTCCAACAAATCATCCGAAGAGTCAATGTTGCCGTTTCCGCTCGACTTGCATGTGTTAGGCCTGCCGCCAGCGTTCAATCTGAGCCATGATCAAACTCTTCAATTTAAGTTTTGGTTGGCTCAATGAATACTGACATTACATATGTAATGTTGAATTGACTGTGCTGAATCCGAAGATTCAATTGGTCACTTCGTTCATTGAAACCGAATTTGAAGCCTAAGCTTCTAATTGGATTATCATCAACGAGTGCCCACACAGATTGATAGGTTTATATTGTTAAAGAGCGTTTCTCTATAAAAGAGAGGCTTCTCAGCCTGCTTGCTTGTCTGGTTACCCTTCGAAGCGGAGGTGCATTCTAGCGAGTTAATCTTCAGTGTCAAACACTTTTTGAAACTCTTTTTTGCACCGCTGATTGGGTTATCTGAGTCGTTGCCGGCTCATCCCGTGTCAGCGAGGTGGCATTATAGAGATCGAAGTCACGTTGGCAAGTAAAAAAGCAAAAAAAGTTTAAAAAAACAGGTTAAACGGTGACATTTCGGTCAAAGCCCTATTTATCCATATTTTCTTATCGGTTTTTGGCCTTTTACTCACAAAGTTATCCACAAAAATACATAAAGCCGCTGAATGCGGCTTTATAGTATAGATGACATTTTGGTTAAATGCCTGAACCGTCCTGTTCAGATCCATCGTCTTCGTGCAGACCACACTCGCGTTTTAGGCCAAAGAAACGAGTATCCTCTTCTTTCATGCCCGGTTCCCACTTTCTCGTTGTATGCGTATCACCAACCGACAGGTAACCTTGGTCCCATAATGGATGATAAGTAAGTCCGTGCGTTTCCAAATATTCATGTACGTCTTTATTAGACCAATCAATAATTGGTAAAAATTTAAAGACACCATTTTGAATGGAAAGTACAGGTAGATTAGCACGAGATTGAGATTGCTCTCTTCTAAGTCCAGAGAACCAAGTACCAACATTAAGCTCTTTGAGAGCACGTCGCATTGGTTCAACTTTATTTAGCTTGTTGTATTTCTCGATACCTTCAACACCTTGTTCCCACAATTTGCCGTAGCGAGCTTCTTGCCAAGCAGAACTTTCTTGAGCCTTGTAGATTTTCAGGTTCAACGAAAGCTTGTCTGTTAACTCATCGATAAAACGATATGTCTCTGGAAACAAGTAACCAGTATCAGTCAGGATCACTGGTGTGTCAGCTTTTACCGACGTGACTAAATGCAACATCACAGCAGCCTGGATGCCAAAGCTGGAAGATATGGCATGTTCACCAGGTAAATTTTTGATCGCCCATTCAACCCGTTCAACAGCAGATAGCTGTTCAAGCTCAGCGTTGATTTCGCCTAGCTTCAAGATCTGCTCTGTCTTTGTATAGGACAGTAGATCTTTCAGGTTGAAGGTCGCTTCAGTTGAACTAAGCATGGAAGTCCCTCACAGATACCACAACTTCTTCGATGATTCCGGCGCGGATGGTGAAATCACCAAAGCCTTCGTTAGGGGTACGCTCTTTTGCCCAGCGCCCCACCAGCTCATCAATTTCAGTCAAGATTTGTTTGTCAGTGATGTTCTCTTTATACATCTTAGGAACACGCGTACCTTCTCGGTTTCCACCTAGGTGCAGGTTGTAGCGACCTGGAGCTTTACCAACAAGCCCGATTTCCGCCAACATGGCACGGCCACATCCATTTGGACAACCTGTCACACGCAAAACAATATTGTCGTCTTCTGGTAACTCGTGCTTTTCTAGTATGTCTTCTACGTCGCTAACAAAGCTTGGTAAGAAGCGTTCCGCTTCAGCCATCGCCAGTGGACATGTTGGGAAAGCAACACACGCCATTGAGTTTTTACGCTGCTCACTGTGTGTATCGTCAACCAAGCCATGTTCACGAGCGATTGCGTCAATCACGTCTTTTTGGTCTTCAGGAATACCCGCTACAATCAAGTTTTGGTTAGCCGTCATACGGAAGTCACCTTGGTGAATCTTCGCGATTTCAGCCATACCTGTTTTCAGCTTCTTCTCCGGGTAGTCAAGCAAACGACCGTTTTCGATGAACAATGCTAAGTGCCATTTTTCATCGATACCTTTGGTCCAACCAATGCGGTCACCACGATCGGTGAACTCGTAAGGACGTGAGTCTTCAAACTTCACACCTGCACGTTTCTCTACTTCAGCTTTGAACACATCAGAGCCAACGCGATCGAGTGTGTATTTTGTTTTTGCGTTCTTACGATTTGAACGGTTACCCCAGTCACGTTGAGTTGTCACAACCGCAGCCGCGACATCTAATGTGTTTTCTAGAGAAACAAAACCAAAGTCGTCAGCCTTACGTGGGTAAGTCGCGGTATCGCCGTGAGTCATAGCTAGACCGCCACCTACCAATACATTGAAGCCGACGAGTTGACCATTCTCTGCAATCGCAACAAAGTTCAAGTCATTGGCGTGTACATCCACATCATTTTGCGGTGGGATAACAACTGTGGTTTTAAACTTACGTGGCAAGTAGTTGTCACCAAGAATCGGTTCTTTGTCTTGATGACCTTCAACTTTTTCACCGTCCAACCAAATTTCAGCGTAAGCGCGAGTCTTAGGAAGAAGGTGCTCGGAAATTTTTGTCGCCCACTCGTAAGCTTGCTGATGCAGCTCAGACTCAACCGGGTTAGAGGTACACAATACGTTTCGGTTTACGTCACCAGCAGTTGCAATAGAGTCAATGCCATACTTGTTTAAGGTTTGGTGCATTAACTTGATATTTGGCTTAAGTACCCCGTGGAACTGGAATGTTTGACGTGTTGTCAGACGAATACTGCCGTACATGGTGTTTTCATCGGCGAACTTGTCAATCGCCAACCACTGTTCTGGCATGATGATGCCGCCCGGCATACGTGCACGAAGCATGACATTATGCAAAGGTTCTAGCTTTTGCTTTTGACGTTCAGCTCGAATATCTCGGTCATCTTGCTGATACATTCCGTGGAAGCGGATCAGCTGGAAGTTATCATCGGTAAAACCGCCAGTGATACGGTCCGTTAAGTCAGTAGTGATGGTTCCACGTAAGTGATCACTTTCGGCTTTTAATCTTTCGTTATCTGCTAGAGGGCCCAGTTCCGTGCCCAGTAAAGGTTTATCGCTCATTAGTACACATCTCTCTGGTAACGCTTCGCTTTACGTAAGTCGTTGATTAGTTCTTCTGCTTTTTCACGAGTTAAGTTGCCTTGCTTCTCAGCAACCGTAATTAGTGCATCGTGAACATCTTTCGCCATTCGAGTCGCATCACCACATACGTAGATGTAGGCACCATCTTGAATCCACTGCCAAACTTGCTCAGCATTTTCGAGAATACGATCTTGAACATACACTTTTTGTGCTTGGTCGCGGCTGAATGCCACATCTAGACGAGTTAACACGCCTGACTTAAGGTATTTCTGCCATTCAACTTGGTATAAGAAATCTTGCGTAAAGGTGCGATCACCGAAGAACAACCAGTTTTTGCCAGAAGAACCTTCGTTATCACGCTCTTGAATAAAGCTGCGGAAAGGTGCAATACCGGTACCCGGACCAATCATGATCACTGGCAGGCTGTCATCAGCTGGAAGCTTGAAGTTATTGTTATTTTCAACAAACACTTTCACTTCTCCGCCTTCTTCTAGACGGCGAGCTAGGAAGCTTGATGCACCGCCATAACGGGTTTCTTCACCTTTCTCGTATTCAACCAAACCAACAGTCAAATGCACTTCTTCATCAACTTCGGATTGAGCTGACGCAATAGAATAAAGGCGAGGCGTTAAGCGGCGCAGCAATCCAACAAGTTCATCGGCTGATAGCTTAGTTTTCTTTTCAGAAAGCACATCGACAACTTGAGTATTGCCAGCGTATTCGCGAAGCTTCTCTTTGTCTTCCACCAGCTTTTGTAACTTCTTGCTACCCGATAGCTCAGCAAATTTAGTCACGAGCTGCGGGTTCGATGCCGTAATTTCAAACTTGCTTACTAGAGCGGTATGGATAGAAACACTTTCACCATCCACATCAACACTTTCCACACCAGATAATCCAACTTTCGCTAGGATCTGATTAGCCAGTTCAGCATCGTTCTCAAACCACACACCGAGTGCATCACCTGGTTGATACGTAATACCAGACTCATCCAAATCGATCTCAACATGGCGAACATCTTTACCAGAATCGCGACCAGTGATTTTCATACTAGATAGCAAAGTCGCGGTGTATGGTGAATTCTTAGTGTATTGAACAGAAGGAGCAGCCGCTTGTCCTACAGGAAGCTGAACCACTTCAGCTTCTGAACCTGCTAATGCTTCTTTAACAATCTCAAGTGCTTTTCCGCGCCATTCAGCAGCTGGTGCTTCATAGTCGACGTCACAATCAACACGATCGATAAATGGAGTCGCGCCTAATTTTGATAGGTATTCATCAAAATCTTTACCCGTTTGACAGTAGAACTCGTAGCTTGAGTCGCCTAGAGCAATCACACCGTATTGCAGGTTTGGCAGCTTAGGAGCTTTCTTCGATTGTAAAAACTCATGCAGTTCGATTGCATTGTCCGGCGCTTCACCCTCACCATTGGTAGAAGCCACGATAATCACGTGTGTTTCTTTGGCTAGGTTCTTACCTTTGTAATCACTTGCATCAAACAGCTGAACATCAATACCCAATGCTTTGGCTTCATGCTCTAATTCTTCTGCAACACCCTTAGCATTACCGGTTTGCGACGCAAAAATAATCGACAGTTTGCCTGCAGGCTTGGCAGCAACGGCGGCTGCGGCTTGAGTTATCGGAGCCCCTGCGGCGGCTGGTTGAGTTTGACTTACCCCCCATAAATACCCGCTTACCCAAGCGAGTTGTTGTGGGGACAAGTCAGAAACGGTTGATTGCAACAAATTCAGTTGCTGATCATTTAGTGGGCTGGCGATACTCGGCAGCTCTTGTGTTTTTGTATTTCCGTTGGAAGACATTGTCACGACATCCCTTATCATTGCGTGACGATAGAGTAACCACTTGGGCTAATAACAAGAAAGAATAGATGAGAATGTTTTATAACAATTTGAATTAAAGATTTACCGTCTAAAACTCGTTTTGGCTATTTGGTTTCGATACGTACTTGACGAAACCCTACATCCATTGCGGTTTGTGATGCATTATCAAGATCTTGATAGTGACATTCTTCACCTTGAGAATCGGTGAGTAACACAAACCCGCCTTTGATATGTCGAAATTCTAATACCCACAACCCCTCTTCCATTGAAGGTTCAACTATTGCTTCCACCAATTGATCGGTTAGGTAGAGTTGTTTTAATTCTTCTATCGTCATTGGTTTCACTCCATGCTACCCACTCTAAGCATGGCAAAAGAACGAAGAAATGCTAATTGATAAATGTATATAAAAAACGGCTTGCTGTTAGGCACGCCGTTCAATACGTTAAAAAGCTAATTGTTGGTACCTACTATAAAGGCTAAAACTCCATACTCATGCCAACGAACCAGCCATCAGTGAATAGAGTGGATTCTTTTTGACTATTTCCGGTATTCGCAAGATCAGTGAAGGTATAGTCAATTACGCGATATCCAGTCTTAAACTTGATTGCTGAATTATTTCTTTCAATAACGTATTGCAGACCAAAATTGACGTCCGCACTTTTGATGTCACCAAATTCGCCAAAATCAAATTGGCTGAATAAGTCCATATTAGTGCCCGGTACATAAATTTCGCCGTACGCGTAGAAACCGTATACCAAGTCATCAAATTTGAGTGGTGCTGCGCTGTTACCTTCTTGATAACGAGAATTGAAGAACTGCGTGAAGGTAAAACCCACATCAAAATGTAACTGTTCAGACTGATACCAAGGGAAGAACAAGGTTAGATCTGCTTTATCAGCATCAGCGAAAGTAGAGTCAATCGAGGTATAACGAAGTGCCAAATTTGGAACAATCGGCACTTCATGTGCGTATCGCAGTAAAACTTCTGGGCCGTGACTATTGGCTTGGTACTTATCATTCACTTCCGTATCGGCAAGCCAGTAATTTGCACCGAATTCAAAATACCCTTCTGGTTGCTGTGCTTGCACTGTTGCCGTAAAACACAAACTACCAAGAATTGCCGTCACCAGTCGTTTCATTTTCATTGAATATCCAAATCTATACGCAAACTGGCGAGCATAGTAACACAGGCAAATCTTATCGCCTTGTTAAAGTTTATCTCGGATTGTAAACGTAGTTCTTGAAGAACCAAACTCCCAAAGCAATCGCCAACAACCACGGCAATACCTGGAATATCATCCCTACCATGCCTAACAGTAACAATACCAATAAACCAAATCCTGTTGCCGCCAATACCGTAAATAAAGTGACACCGGTTACCACCAAGGTTGCGACAAACACAATAATAAATATCAGCTCAAACATAGCGTTCTCCTCATAATGATACCTAACACTAATCAGAATCTATGCCAGTTTTCAAAACCACCTATAACCTGCTGATTTTAAATAAAAACAAAAAAGCCAGAGGCATTTACCCTCTGGCTTTAAACATTAACATGGTTAATTTAACCTAGTAGGTGTGCGAATTACACATCCAATTCGCTTGGAATTTTGGCAAGTGCTGTTTGCACTACTTCAATGCCCGCCCCTCGCTTGTGTGCATTTTCGCTAATGTATCGACGCCATTGTCTAGCACCCGGCATATGCTGAAACAATCCCAACATATGACGAGTAATATGCCCCAAATAAGAACCGTTGCTTAGCTGTTGCTCTATATAAGGGTACATGGCTTCAACTACTTGTTTACGTTTGACCGTTTCACCTTCGTGTCCAAACAAAATTTGATCCACTTGAGCGAGTATATAGGGGTTTTGGTAGGCTTCACGCCCTATCATTACGCCATCGAGATGTTCTAGGTGTTCTAGTGATTCTTCTAAAGTTTTGATGCCACCGTTTACCGCGATCGCCAGCTCCGGGAAATCTTTTTTGATTTGATACGCTCTTGGGTAATCTAAAGGCGGGATTTCGCGATTTTCTTTTGGGCTTAAACCACTTAGCCATGCTTTTCGGGCGTGGATGGTAAATTGCTCACAACCACCCTTCTCTGAAACAGTCTTTACAAACTCGACCAGAAATTCGTAAGAATCTTGCTCATCAATGCCAATACGCGTTTTAACCGTAACAGGTATCTTCACAACCGCTTGCATTTCAGCCACACACTCAGCCACCAGCTCAGGCTCAGCCATCAAACACGCACCAAAGCGACCATTTTGTACTCGGTCTGACGGGCAACCCACATTCAGATTAATTTCATCATAGCCGCGCTCTTCCGCGAGCTTGGCACAATGCGCTAAATCTTTTGCATTGGAGCCACCTAGTTGTAGCGCGACAGGATGCTCTTGTTCGTTATACGCAAGAAAGTCACCTTTACCATGAATAATTGCCCCTGTCGTCACCATCTCGGTATACAAAAGTGCATTCTTCGATAGTTGGCGATGGAAGTAACGACAATGTCTATCTGTCCAATCCAGCATGGGTGCTACGCTAAAGCGGCAAGGTAAAAATGAAGATTCTTTGGCTTGTTGTGACATAGTAAAACTCAGTTAACGACTCTATCGATTTCGGTGATCGATGAAAAACCGCGCGATTATACCTGTCCTTGTTTGAAAGATCAGTGTTGATTTACCTTTAGACGCACTAAACAAAAACGCGATTTCTTACCTTGTTTACAACGTAATCAGTATCGTTTTTTCCCAGATTACGGTAAGTTAACGCTTTGCTTGGTGTTTTTGTAAAAATTCAATCCTTAGTTGGATTTTGCCTTCAAAACGATAAAGCGTAAAAAATAGGTTATTATTAATAAAGTCCAACGCTTATGGTGAACAATTTGAGTCAATCGTTGACAAGCCAGATCGAGGATATTTGTGCAGTACGTGGCGTACGTCTTACTCCGCAAAGGAAACGAGTCTACCAACTCATTTGTGAGAGCAATAAAGCCAGTAGTGCGTACGACTTACTAGAAGCGTTGCAAAAAAGCGAACCACAAGCCAAACCGCCAACGGTATACCGCGCTTTGGATTTTTTGATGGAGCAAGGATTCATTCACAGAGTGGAATCGACCAACAGCTACATCTCTTGTGGTTCTTGTAATGCACACAACCATTACTCGCATCTGCTAATATGTGATAAATGCGGCGATGTTATTGAATTACAAGATGATAATTTGATAGCCTTGCTCAAAAAAAATGCGGAGAAGCATGGATTCCATATCACGAATCACGTGATCGAATCACACGGTGTTTGCCAGTCTTGCTCCTCTGGAGAAACGGAATAAGAATTACAGAAGAAGATTATGCGTGCTGAATTTGTAAACCCGTTTTTAGCTTCATTGATGAATGTACTAAAAACAATGGCTTCTCTGGAGCTAAAACCTCAAAAGCCACGAGTTAAGAAAGATGAAATTGCTCGAGGTGATGTGTCAGGTTTGATTGGTATGGTAGGCCCTCAGTCTAGAGGCTCTATGTCGGTGACGTTTGATGAAAGTCTTGCACTGGAAATCATGCAGAACATGCTGGGTGAGCGTCCAAACGGACTAAACGATGAAGTCACTGACATGGTGGGTGAAATCACCAACATGGTCACCGGTGGTGCAAAGCGTATTCTTGCCGAGTCTGGATTCGAATTTGATATGGCAACACCGGTTGTTGTGTCTGGCCGTGGCCATACTATCAATCACAAATGTGAAGGTGCGATCATCATCATGCCATTTACCTCTCAATGGGGTAACGCCTTTATCGAGATTTGTTTCGAGTAATCGCAAACAAAAATTAGATAAAAGAAAAGCTCCCAATGGGAGCTTTTTTAATGTCCGCTAAATAAAATATCAGCCAATAATTTGTTTGTCGCGAAGCACTAGTAACAGTTCTTCAGTTAGGTCATCTACCGAGCGATCTCCAGATGCCAATTCAATTTCTGCATGCTCTGGGGCTTCATAGGCAGAGTCGATACCCGTGAAGTTTTTGATTTCTCCAGCGCGTGCTTTTTTGTATAACCCTTTTGGATCACGCGATTCACACACATCAAGCGGTGTATTTACAAACACTTCGAGAAACTCGCCTTCAGGTAGTAAGTCACGCACTAGCTGACGCTCTGAACGATGCGGAGAAATAAATGCCGTCAAAACAATTAAACCTGCATCTGCCATGAGTTTTGCTAACTCACCAATACGACGGATGTTTTCCTTACGGTCTTCATCACTGAATCCCAAATCGGCACACAATCCATGTCGGACATTATCGCCATCAAGCAAATAGGTATGGTGACCTAGTTGAGCTAACTTGGATTCCAATGCTCCAGCGATAGTTGACTTACCCGAGCCAGACAAACCGGTGAACCACAACACAGCTGGCTTTTGCTTTTTTTGCTCAGCGCGAAATGCTTTATCAATAGAATGAGAATGCCAAACCACATTCTCGTCTTTGTTTACCAAAGCCATAGCGTAATCCTTTAGAACGGGAAAAAGTACGGTATCAGTGCTAACACCAACACGGAATAAACCAGAGAAACGGGAACACCGATACGCACATAATCTTTTAATTGATAATTACCAACACTAAATACCATTAGGTTGGTTTGATAACCGTAAGGCGAAACAAAACTCGCGCTTGCGCCGAATAGAACCGCCATGATGAACGGCATAGGGTCAACCCCATAACTGAGCGCCATGCTGTAGCCAATTGGAAAACACAGTGCTGCGGCGGCATTATTGGTGACTAGCTCTGTTAATACCAAGGTCATTACATAAGTAGCAATTAGAGCGCCAAACACCCCCCAGCCATTAAAGCTGGTCATAAAGAGTTGCCCCATTTGCTCCGATAATCCGCTAGATAACATGAGCTGAGCAATAGACAGCGCAGAACCGACAATCACCACTATGTCGATTGGGAAGCGTTTTCGCAGCTCACTCAACTGGACAATTCCCATTGCCAGCATTGCCAACAAAAACAGAGATAGCCCTTTTAGCAGTGGCAATACGTCAGCCAAAGACAGACCTATGGTTACAGCAAAGCCGATAAGAACCAACGATGATTTATTGGCATCCAGCTTAGCGCTCGAGTCTAAATCATTGACCAATAAAAACTCTTTGGGATGCGCGCGGCGTTCTTGTTCAAAACGTTTACCCGGTACTAAGACCAGCGTATCTCCCGCTTTGAGTTGAATGTTACCAAGACCACCTTCGAGGCGTTCATGCCCACGACGGATGGCAACGACTACTGCATCAAATCGGTCGCGAAAACGCGAAGACTTTAATGTGTTATCACACAAGCTTGCAGACGAGCTGACAATCACTTCAACGAAACTCTGTCCGTTAAGGTGATGTTGACCGAACAAGGTCAAGCCGCGAATTTCTTGCAATGTTGCAACGCTTTCTACGTCACCACAGAACAACAACCTATCTTTGGCTTGCAGAACAAAATCTGGGCCAACGGATGGCATGGTCACACCATCGCGTACCACTTCGGCAAGAAAGAGTTTTCTTAATGCACGTAAGTTATTTTCGCTAATACTTTTCCCTACCAACGGTGACCCTGATTCAACTTTGGCCTCCAAGAAGTACGGAAGATCATCACTGGAATCATCGTCATTAGCGGGTAGAAAATAACTCAATGGGATCAGAACTAACACCCCACCGACCAATACGGACAAACCAATTAAAGTTGGGGTAAAAAAGGTCAGTTCTGGCAAACCGGCATCTTCAACGAAGCTGTTGATGATCAAGTTGGTCGATGTACCTATTAGGGTTAATGTTCCACCTAAAATAGCCGCGTAAGACAACGGAATAAGAAGACGAGAGGGCGCATGTCTTTGGTTGCGTTTAATCGCACCAATTAACGAAACCACAACGGCGGTGTTATTGGTAAAAGAAGACAGAAAGGCGGTGGAAAAGCCTAGTTTCGCGACCACGGAGCCCAAACTACCGTTAGACAGCGAACGACTGACCCAGCTTATGAGTCGCGTTTTTTCCAACGCACATGAAGCTAGAATCAATAAAACCAGTGTCAGCAAAGAGCTGTTGGTGAAGTTACCCGCAATATCGGTTACTTCAATTTGGCCAGATAAAAAAGCCAAAAACGCTGCGCCAGCAAATATGTAACTTGGCTTTAAACGAGTCGTGATTAAGCAAATCACTACTCCCACCAACATTGCCAGTACAAATCCTTGTTGCAGCATTTGAATTCCTTGAGAGAAAAGGAGCGGAAGCCGCTCCTTTCATTTGAGTTGAAGCGTTTCGATTACTTCAGTAATTGAGATAAGTCTTTTGCATCCCAGTGTGGGAAGTGCTTACGCACAAGTGCATTAAACTCAAGCTCAAACTGGCTGAAGTCGCCGGATGCTTTCTCAATTTCAGATAGACTTTCGCGAACCAGACCGGCACCAACGGTTACATTGGTCAAACGGTCAATGATGATGAAGCCACCGGTGTCAGCACAATCTTGGTATTGGTCAAGGGCAACTGATTCAGTTAGTGACCACTCACACAAACCAATGCCATTTAGTGGCAAAGAGTCAGCTTCATTTGTCGCTAGGTTGTTGATGTTGTACTGATGACGTACTGCCTCAACACGACCTACAGTCTTCTTACCTGCAATCTTGATATCGTATTCGCGGCCCGGCTCCAACGCTGATTCCGTCATCCACACCACATCGGCTAGCAAGTGGTTGCTTGATTGAACTGTATCTTTCTCTAGAACTACTAGATCACCACGAGAAATATCAATCTCGTCTTCAAGCGTTAACGTTACTGCTAGACCTGCCTGTGCCGTTTCCAAGTCACCATCAAAGGTAACAATACGCGCGACTTTTGACGTCTTACCTGAAGGCAGTGCTTTGATGGAATCGCCAACAGAAACTTCACCAGATGCAATCGTTCCAGCAAAACCACGGAAGTCTAGGTTTGGACGATTTACGTACTGAACAGGGAAACGGAATGCACCCGCTTGCTTTTCACTGTTAACGTCAACCGACTCCAAAATGTTCAACAATGTTGGGCCTTGGAACCAAGACAAGTTTTCGCTGTTATCTACAACGTTATCGCCTTCCAACGCCGACATTGGAATAATTTGAATGTCGATTTCACCCGTTAGGTTTTCTGCAAACGCCAAGTATTCATCGCGAATTTCTTCAAAACGTTCTTGTGAGTAATCCACCAAGTCCATCTTGTTAACAGCAACCACAAAGTGCCTCAGCCCTAACAAGTTAGAAATAAATGAGTGACGACGAGTTTGGTCTAGTACGCCTTTACGAGCATCAATCAAGATAACCGCTAGATCACAGGTAGATGCACCTGTTGCCATGTTACGGGTGTACTGCTCGTGTCCCGGAGTGTCAGCAATGATGAACTTACGCTTCTGCGTCGAGAAGTAACGGTAAGCTACATCAATGGTAATACCTTGTTCGCGCTCGGCTTGAAGACCGTCCACCAAAAGTGCAAGGTCTGGGCGTTCACCCGTTGTGCCAACACGTTGGCTGTCAGAGTGAACTGCGGCTAGTTGATCTTCATAAATTTGCTTAGAGTCGTGGAGCAAACGACCGATAAGCGTACTCTTACCGTCATCGACTGAACCACATGTTAAGAATCTAAGTAGTGATTTGTGTTGGTGCTGATTCAGGTATCCTTCGATACCAAGTTCAGCCAATTGAGCTTCTACTGCACTGTTCATTGTCTTTCCTTAGATCCTTAGAAGTAACCTTGGCGTTTTTTCAATTCCATCGATCCAGATTGATCGTGGTCGATCGCACGTCCCTGACGCTCACTTGAGGTCGCGACTAACATCTCTTCGATGATGCCAGTTAGCGTGTTCGCTTCAGATTCAACGGCACCCGTTAATGGGTAACAACCCAATGTACGGAAACGCACACTGCGCTCTTCGATCACTTCACCTTCTTGAAGCTTCATGCGATCGTCGTCAACCATGATCAACATGCCATCACGCTCCACAACTGGACGCTTATCAGCAAGGTACAGCGGTACGATATCGATGTTCTCTAGGTAGATGTATTGCCAGATGTCTAGCTCGGTCCAGTTAGAAAGCGGGAATACACGAATGCTCTCGCCCTTATTCACCTGACCGTTGTAAGTACGCCATAGTTCAGGACGCTGGTTTTTTGGATCCCACGTATGATTCTTATCGCGGAAAGAATAAACACGTTCTTTCGCACGAGATTTTTCTTCGTCACGACGAGCACCACCAAATGCTGCATCAAAACCATATTGGTTAAGTGCTTGCTTAAGACCTTGAGTCTTCATGATGTCGGTGTGCTTTGAAGAACCGTGGTCAAATGGGTTAATCCCCGCTGCCAAACCTTCTGGGTTTTTGTGAACCAACAACTCGAAGCCGTACTTCTTGGCTGTCTCGTCACGGAACTTGATCATTTCTTTGAATTTCCAATCCGTGTCTACATGCAGTAGAGGGAAAGGAATCTTACCTGGGTAGAATGCCTTGCGAGCTAGATGTAGCATCACCGATGAATCTTTACCGATGGAGTACATCATCACTGGGTTATCAAACTCAGCGGCCACTTCACGAATAATGTGAATGCTCTCCGCTTCCAGTTGCTTCAAGTGCGTTAAGCGTTGTTGGTCCATTTTGTTTTTTCCTTTTGTACCTGAATTTGCCTGACGGTTTGTCGTAGCAATCAGGCCGTTTGCTAACTCATATGGATTACGCTTGTTGGCGTAATGACTGGTTTGCTTCCATTTGGAACCAGTTTAATTTTTCAGATAACGACACCACTTCTCCAACAACAATTAATGAAGGAGACTGGGCATCTTTTGCCAACTCAGAGAGTTCACTCAGTTGGCCCTTTAGAACTCGTTGCGATTCGTGTGTACCGCGCTCAATAATGGCAATAGGGGTTTCTGCACCACGCCCGTGCACGATCAACTGCTGCTGAATGTATTCTGATTTCAACAAACCCATGTAGATCACTAGGGTTTGCTTGTCGCGAGCTAACGTTGACCAATCGAGGTTGTCACTTTCCGCTTTTAAGTGGCCAGTGACAAAAAGAGCTGATTGAGCATAGTCTCGGTGTGTTAGAGGAATACCTGCGTAAGAAGTCGCACCAGCAGCTGCAGTGATACCGGGTACCACTTGGAACGGAACACCTGCGTCAAACAGTACTTCTAGTTCTTCACCACCACGACCAAAGATGAATGGATCGCCACCTTTAATGCGAACTACGCGATGGCCTAACTTGGCAAAGTCGACTAACAGTTGGTTGGTTTTCTCTTGTGGCACACTATGATGGCCCGCTCGCTTACCGACGCAAACTAAAATAGTGTCACTCGGTACCAGAGACATAATGTCGTCAGACACTAAGTAGTCGTACAGAATCACATCGGCTTGTTGAATAAATCGCAGGGCTTTTACTGTCAGTAGCTCAGCGTCACCCGGGCCCGCACCGATTAGCGCAACTTCACCAGCAACAAGATCGCGTTTTTGTTTTGGCATGTTTAAATTAACCGCTGCCGACATTGGTGAGTTTTTCACCATGTTTTTTAGCGGTAATTGTGAAACCTTGTCCGTGCTAGCCATCTTGATGTCCTAATGCCTGAATTAAGTGCATTATGGCAATCCCTATTTATTACCTGAAATTCTAAAATTTCATTTTTTATTCGAATTGCTGATAAGTAAATTGATTGCGGTTTGGACAGGTAGTAAAAATTCTGGGAAACAGACTGCAGTTCTTTGATCTTCAAAGGAATAAGATCACAATTGTCTCTTAACTGAAAACTTTGTTTCATAACAAATTGTTACATTGGTTATGGTTTTACCCCTACATCAATGGAATCAATTATGAAAATGCGTACCTCTGTTTGGAGCTTAGGCGCTTTGCTTGTTTCTGTAACAGCAGCACCATTCGCTCTTGCTGACACGATTCATTTGCGTGTCATTGAAACAACCGATATTCACGCCAATGTGATGGATTTTGATTACTACAAAGACAAAGAATCCAGCCAAATTGGTTTAACTCGAACCGCAGCTCTGGTGAATCAAACCCGCTCCGAAGTCGAAAATAGTGTGCTTGTCGATAATGGTGACCTAATTCAAGGCAGCCCAATGGGCGATTACATGGCAAGTAAAGGCATTGTGCCTAAAGAAGTTCATCCGGTTTATAAAGTGATGAACATGATGAATTATGACGTCGGCAATATTGGCAACCATGAATTTAACTATGGATTAGCTTTCCTAGATGAAACACTGAACGACGCTAACTTCCCTTACATTAGCGCTAACGTGTTCGACGCCCAAACTGGTGAACCTTACTTTGAACCTTATTTGATTAAAACTCACCAATTCAAAGATATTGATGGCGAAAAGCACAGTGTCAAAGTCGGTTACATTGGCTTTGTTCCACCTCAAATCATGGTTTGGGATAAAAAAAATCTCACTGGAAAAGTCACCTCAATGGACATCAAAAGTGCCGCTGAGAAATACGTTCCTGAAATGAAGGCAAAAGGGGCTGACATCATCATTGCCATTCCTCATTCGGGAATTTCCTCCAGTCCTTATGCTAAAGGCGCTGAAAATTCCACGTATTACCTTACTGAGGTAGAAGGAATCGATGCGATTGCCTTTGGCCATGCCCACGCGGTATTCCCCGGAAAACAGTTCGCCAATATTCAAGGCATCGATAACAAGAAAGGTACCATCAACGGCGTACCTTCCGTTATGCCAGGTCGTTGGGGTAGCCACTTGGGCATCATAGACCTTGTACTGAACAAAGGAGAAGACGGCTGGAAAGTTGTGGATGGTACCGGACGCTCACTGCCAATTTACGACCGCGCCAATAAAAAAGCCCTAGTAGAGCCTGATCAAAAGCTGACTCAAGCATTGAAACAAGACCACCAAGCCACGCGTGACTTTGTTAATCAACCAATCGGCAAAGCCAATGATGTGATGTATAGCTTTTTGGCACTAGTACAAGATGACCCAACAATTCAAATCGTCAATCTGGCACAAAAAGATTACGTCGAGCGTTTTATACAAGGTGATCCAGATTTAGAAGGGTTGCCTGTGCTGTCGGCGGCTGCGCCATTTAAAGCAGGTGGTCGTAAAAATGATCCCAGCAACTTTACTGAAGTGGAATCCGGCCAACTGACGTTCCGCAACGCCGCCGACCTTTATTTATACCCAAATACTTTGGTTGCTCTAAAAGTTACTGGAAAAGAAGTAAGAGAGTGGTTAGAGTGCAGCGCAGGTCAATTCAATCAAATTGACCCATCCAGCTCAGAAACTCAGAGCTTAATTAATTGGGAAGACTTCCGAACCTACAACTTTGATGTCATGGACGGTGTGGAATACCAAATCGATGTTACCCAAGCGGCTCGCTATGATGGAAACTGTCAATTAATCAATCCTGAGTCTCGACGAATTACTGGGCTGACCTATCAAGGAAAAGCACTTAAAGATTCTCAAACCTTCCTCATCGCGACCAATAACTATCGAGCTTACACCAATAAATTCCCGGGAACTGGCTCTGACTATGTGGCGTTTGACGCACCCGATGAGAACCGCAGTATTTTAGCCGACTACATTCGCAGAGTGAGTGAACAGCACGGCGAATTTAAACCCAACGCCGACAACAACTGGCGTATTGCCCCCATTGCTGGCAATGCCAACTTAGATGTTCGTTTTGAAACTTCTCCAAGTACAAAAGCGGCTAAGTTTATTGCTTCGAAAGGCCAATACCCCATGGACAAAATCAGTGAAGATGACACTGGATTCGCAGTATATCAAATTGACCTGAAAAACTAGTCGCAAGTTGATAAAGTAAAGCCGCGCATTTGCGCGGTTTTTTTAGGATACTCACTTTGCTTACACCTTTACTTCAATCGTTCAGCGAACACTTATCTACTCTCACCGATGATCAACAGCTTATTGAAGAGTGTTTATCTATCGCGACGCCAATTGATTTGTCTGCTCGTCATGTGCTTTTGAACCAAGGTGAAATGCAGGATACATTCTATTGGTTAGAAAGCGGAGTCTGTCACGCCTGCTACCTAACCGAACAAGGTAAGTCTTTTAGTAAAGAGTTTTACTGGGAATCAGATTGGCTTATCGGATGGGAGTCTCTAGTCTCGAACTGCCCCTCTCCATTTCTTATTGAAACCTTAGGTCCAGTCAGTATGGTCGGCTTACCTATCGCATTACTGCATCAACTCAAAGCCAGTTATCATCCGTTTTATATCCAGCTTTTGGAAACTCAACTTGGATACAAGGAAAAAAAGGAACGCTTGATGTTGTTATACACACCACAAGAGCGTTTCGAATTATTTATCGAATCCTATCCTGAACTGTTAGATCGCCTTACCGATTATCAAATTGCTGCCTATTTGGGTATTACTCCCATTAGTCTTAGTCGAATAAAAAAACGGTCACTTAACAAAAGTTAACGCCGACACTACTCCACCTTGATAGACTCAGGCAAAACTCATCAAATCTACCAAGACTATGACTAAATGGATCTGTTGCCGTTTTAACGATCTGACTACGCTACAACTTTATCAAGCACTGCAATTAAGAACAGACGTGTTTGTCGTTGAGCAAAACTGTATTTATTCGGATATGGATAACAAAGATTTTGATCCCGATACCTTTCACTTACTGGGATACCAAGGCGACGTTTTAGTTGCTTATTCTAGGCTGCTGCCATCCAATGTTAGTTACGACACGCCAAGTATTGGTCGAGTGGTAACTCACCCCGACTATCGCGGTGCAGGATTAGGGCACGAACTAACCGTTCAATCAATTCAAAATTGCGCCAAATACTTTGCAGAAAAGGCAATCACCATCAGTGCCCAAAAGCACCTTACAGCCTTCTATCAACAACATGGGTTTAACGAGAATTCTGAAGAATATTTGGAAGATGGAATTCCTCACGTCCAAATGCTTCGCAAAGGTTAATTAATGAATTGGGCATTGAGCGGTGCGGTACTGCTAATAGTAGGCAATTTCTTTGCATCCTTATCTGATGTTGCGGTAAAACTGCTCGATGGTGGAATTAGTGCACCGCAATACGTGTTCTTGAGACAACTTTGTTCGTTATTACTCATCCTTCCATTTTGGTTGAGACAAAACAAAGAGCAAAGAAGTTTAGCCAATGTCAGGACAACATTAGTCAGGTCTCATCTGATCTTAATTGGCAGTGGCTGTATGATGGTAGCGATTACTCACTTACCTTTAGCGACTGCTAACGCGGTATTTTATGCCGCTCCACTGTTAATGCTGCCATTAGGTATACTGTTTTTTGGTGAGACGGTATCTATGAAAAATGGGTTATTAACCTTGATTGGGTTTGCCGGGGTGATATTGGTACTGAGGCCCGATACATTTCATTGGGCAGCTTACTTTGCACTAGGAACGGCTTGTGCCTTGGCACTGTTTAACCTACTTGCACGAACCCTACCAAAAGAACAAACCGTTATCACCACCTTGTTTTGGACAAGTTTGTTTTCCTTACCCGTCGCGGCAATAGCCTCTGGTTTTCATTGGCAACCAGTGAGTGTAACCGAAATAGGCCTAGTCGCGATTAGTGCTAGCTTGATACTCAGTTATAATGGATTGGCAGTAATCGCTTACAAACGATCTGAGGCGAGCCAAATTGCACTCGCTGAATATTCAGGTCTGGTTTTTGTGGTGATTATTGGTGTAGTTCAGTTCCAAGAGTATTTAGACTTATTAAGTACTTTAGGCATTATGTTGATAATTGGTCCCTTGCTGCTCAAAACTAAAAGGAACTACTGACTGCGGCCAAAGCCACCATCGGAAAGTCTAAAAAACATGACTGAATCGCCATTTCGTTCAAGTTGAATAATATCCAATTGGCCGTTATTAGCCGTCTTAAAACGAATCAGTTGCCCTTCTTTGATTCGGCTAAGTGGTTTATCGTTGCCTTCCACACGAACCAGTGCATACAGATCATTCATTTCGAATCCATTATTGCGAAATACTGCGGCCAGTGTATCGCCGTCTTGCACTTGGTATTCCCTCCAAGGAGATTTGCTAACCTCTTCAGAGGAGGTACGTGAATCTTGTTCGCTAAGCGGCTCGGCTTGTAATTCTATGGCGACTCTTTCAGTTGCCGGATGTTCTGAGGGTTCTGGAGCAATACTGGGAATAGGTACCAAAAAAAGTACCAAAACAATTGTAGCTATTACGGGAACAGCGCGACGATGAAATCGAGGTAAGTTAGACCAAAAGCTCTTTGCGCTCAGCAACTTTGACTGAAAATCAAACTGTGTAATCTGGGTTACGCTATCAGATATTACATCTGGTTGCGGTTTCTTTTTGCGTCTTCGATTCACTGGCTATGCGGTCCTAAAAATCTAAACAAACACGTTTCATAATAAACGACATTGACTTGGTTTCAATCTATAAATATCGAACAAGCGTAACCAAATCAATAGGCCAGTTTGTATATCAAGCAAAGTCATTCGGTTTGTAGACAAAAGCATGAGTCGTTAGCTGTTGGTTTCAACGGTCAGAGATAGCTGTTATGCTTGCGCCTTTACTAGCAAACTAGAGAAACAGTATGTCTGAACTAAAATTTGATACTGCTGAGCTAAAAGCAAGCTACGGTATCGGTATCCAAATGGGCCAACAACTTGCCGGTTCTGGTCTTGAAGGTCTTAACGTTGATGCAATTGCAGCTGGCATTGCAACAGCGCTAACAGGGGAACAACCGAGCATCGCTATCGATGAAATCAACGCGGCACTTCAAGAACTACACACTCGCGCTGAAGCGGGTCGTCAAGAAGCAGCGAAAGCAGCTTCAGCAGAAGGCGAAGAGTTCCTAAAAGACAACGCATTGCGTTCAGAAGTTACTGTTCTTGAATCTGGTCTTCAGTACGAAATCCTAACTGAAGGTACTGGTGAAATTCCATCTTCAGACAAAACCGTTCGCGTTCACTACCACGGCGAGTTAATCGACGGTACAGTATTTGACAGCTCAGTTTCTCGCGGCCAGCCTGCTGAATTCCCTGTAACAGGAGTTATCAAAGGTTGGGTTGAGGCACTTCAACTAATGCCTGTAGGCTCAAAGTGGAAGCTGTACATCCCTCAAGATCTTGCTTACGGTGAGCGTGGTGCTGGTGCATCAATCCCACCTTTCGCAGCATTGGTATTTGAAGTAGAACTTCTTGATATTCTTTAATTAGATTTCAAAAGTAAAGCGGCCAAATGGCCGCTTTTTTGTACCCGAATTTCAGGCACAAAAAAGCCGAGCTAATGCCCGGCTTTTTCATTCGAACGCTGATTACTCAGCAGCCGCTTCTTCAGCTGCTGGACGGTCAACAAGCTCAATGTAAGCCATTGGAGCTTTGTCACCAGCACGGAAGCCAGCTTTAAGGATACGAGTGTAACCGCCTTGACGGGCAGCAAAACGTGGACCTAGTTCGTTAAATAGTTTTGCAACTACTTCGTTGTCACGAGTACGTGCAAATGCTAGACGACGGTTAGCAACGCTGTCAGTCTTAGCTAGTGTAATCAAAGGCTCAACTACGCGACGTAGCTCTTTTGCTTTTGGCAAAGTAGTCTTGATAACTTCATGACGTACCAGAGAGCTAGCCATATTGCTGAACATCGCTTTGCGATGTGAGCTGTTGCGGTTGAGTTGACGACCACTCTTACGATGGCGCATGACCTAATCCTTCTAACTAGTATCGATTAATCTTCAGCGATTGACGCTGGCGGCCAGTTTTCTAGGCGCATACCTAGAGACAAGCCACGTGATGCCAATACGTCTTTGATCTCTGTAAGAGACTTTTTACCAAGGTTAGGCGTTTTAAGTAGCTCAACCTCAGTACGCTGTACTAGATCACCGATGTAGTGAATCGCTTCTGCTTTCAGACAGTTAGCAGAGCGAACCGTTAGTTCAAGATCGTCTACAGGACGCAGTAGGATCGGATCGAACTCTGGCTTCTCTTCTTTCTCTTCAGGAACTCGTACATCACGTAGATCTACGAATGCATCCAATTGTTCAGCTAGGATTGTAGCTGCACGACGGATGGCTTCCTCAGGTTCCAAAGTGCCGTTAGTTTCCATATCGATAACAAGCTTATCTAAGTCAGTGCGCTGTTCTACACGCGCAGCATCTACAGAGTAAGCAATTTTGTCAACTGGACTGTAAGTCGCGTCAACTAGAAGGCGACCAATTGGGCGCTCATCTTCTTCGGTATGGATACGAGCAGAAGCCGGAACATAACCACGACCACGTTCTACTTTGATGCGCATTGCGATCTCAGCGTTGTCATCTGTTAGGTGACAAATTACGTGTTCAGGGTTAACGATCTCTACATCACCATCATGGGTGATGTCACCTGCAACCACAGGGCCTGAGCCTGATTTGTTCAGTGTAATAAACACTTCGTCTTTGCCTTCGGCAACGCGTACAGCCAACCCTTTCAGGTTAAGTAGAACTTCAAGAATGTCTTCTTGAACGCCTTCTTTAGTGCTGTATTCGTGTAGAACGCCTTCAATCTCGACTTCAGTTACGGCACAACCCGGCATAGAAGATAAAAGAATACGGCGAAGTGCATTACCAAGAGTATGGCCAAAACCACGCTCTAATGGCTCAAGAGTTACTTTTGCGTGAGTCGTGCTGATCTGTTCAATGTCAACAAGACGTGGCTTAAGAAATTCTGTTACAGAACCCTGCATTGTGTCCTCTCTTTAGTTTAAACCTTACTTAGAGTAAAGCTCGACGATCAATTGTTCGTTGATATCAGCTGATAGATCTGAACGTTCAGGCAAACGCTTGAATGTACCTTCCATCTTGCCAGCATCTACTTCAATCCAAGTTGGTTTTTCGCGTTGTTCAGCAACTTCTAGAGCCGCTTTAACACGAGCTTGCTTTTGAGCTTTCTCGCGAATTGAAACAACGTCGTTAGCCGTAACTTTGAAAGAAGGAACGTTTACAACTTTACCGTTAACTAGTATAGCCTTGTGGCTAACAAGCTGACGAGATTCTGCGCGAGTTGCGCCGAAGCCCATGCGGTAAACAACGTTATCAAGACGACCTTCAAGAAGCTGAAGTAGGTTTTCACCTGTGTTGCCCTTTAGACGAGCAGCTTCTTTATAGTAGTTACGGAATTGTTTTTCTAGTACGCCGTACATGCGACGAACTTTTTGCTTCTCACGAAGCTGAACGCCATACTCAGATAGACGACCGCGACGAGCGCCGTGTACACCTGGTGCGTTATCAATTTTACACTTGGTATCAATCGCGCGAACACCAGACTTAAGGAACAAGTCTGTGCCTTCACGACGGCTAAGCTTAAGCTTAGGCCCCAAATATCTTGCCATGATCTTTCTCCAATAGTCCCAAAAACGTTATACGCGACGTTTCTTAGGTGGACGACAACCGTTATGAGGGATAGGAGTCGCATCTACGATGTTAGTGATACGGAAACCTGCAGCGTTCAAAGCGCGAACTGTTGATTCACGACCTGGACCTGGACCCTTAACCATTACTTCTAGGTTCTTAAGACCGTACTCTTTTGCCATTTCAGCACAACGCTCAGCAGCGATCTGTGCAGCGTATGGAGTAGACTTACGAGAACCGCGGAAGCCTGAACCACCTGCAGTAGCCCATGCTAGAGCGTTACCTTGACGGTCAGTGATAGTCACGATTGTGTTGTTGAATGATGCATGGATGTGCGCAACGCCATCAGCGACTTGCTTGCGTACGCGCTTACGTGCGCGAGTAGGTTGTTTAGCCATTGTACTTTACCTTCCCGATTATTTCTTGATCGGCTTACGCGGACCCTTACGGGTGCGAGCGTTGGTTTTAGTACGCTGTCCACGTAGTGGTAGACTGCGACGATGACGAAGACCACGGTAACAACCAAGGTCCATAAGGCGCTTGATGTTCATGGAAACTTCACGACGTAGATCACCCTCTACAGTGTATTTAGCTACACCATCACGCAGTTGATCGATCTGCTCTTCAGTTAGTTCACTGATCTTAACATTTTCTGCAATACCTGCCTCAGCTAGGATAGCTTGAGAGCGAGTTTTGCCGATACCGTAAATCGCAGTCAATGCGATTACAGCATGTTTCTGATCAGGAATGTTAATGCCTGCTATACGGGCCACTATTCACTCCTAGTACTTTAATAAAGAATTACCCGCAACAAAGCCCGTAGAGGATACGTTGCGGTATACTACTTCTTTTGCACGCAAAAGGTAGGCCGAGGAATATACTCGACACTACCTTACATTTCAAGTAAAAATTTCTGCTGCTTTTTAGCCTTGGCGCTGCTTGTGCTTTGGCTCGCTGCAAATTACGCGAACAACACTGTTGCGCTTGATAACTTTACAGTTACGGCAGATTTTTTTAACGGAAGCACGAACTTTCATTGCTAAACTCCGTAAGTGAACCTGAATTAACGGCCGTAGCCTTTCAGGTTAGCTTTTTTCAACACAGAATCATACTGTTGTGACATCAGATGAGTCTGTACCTGTGCCATAAAGTCCATGATAACTACCACTACGATTAGTAGAGATGTACCGCCGAAGTAGAAACGTACGTTCCACGCGACCATCATGAACTCAGGAATCAGACAGATAAAGGTAATGTACATTGCGCCAGCTAATGTTAGGCGTGTCATTACTTTATCAATGTATTTGGCTGTCTGCTCGCCTGGGCGGATACCGGGTACGAATGCACCACTCTTCTTCAAGTTATCTGCTGTCTCGCGTGGGTTAAATACCAACGCAGTATAGAAGAAACAGAAGAAGATAATTGCCGCTGCATAAAGCATTACGTATAGCGGTTGACCTGGACTTAAAGCCAAAGACACATCGGTTAACCAACCGAAGGAACTGCTGGCGCCATTTTGACCAAACCACTGAGCTAATGTTCCTGGGAACAAAATAATACTTGATGCAAAAATTGCTGGAATTACACCTGCCATATTAACTTTCAATGGTAGGTGAGAGCTTTGAGCAGCAAATACTTTACGACCTTGCTGGCGTTTTGCGTAGTTAACAACGATACGACGCTGACCACGCTCCATAAAGACCACGAAGTAAATAACTGCAAATGCAATAACCGCAATTAACAGCAGTAGAAGTACGTGCAATTCACCTTGACGCGCTTGCTCGATTGTTTGACCAATTGCCGAAGGCAATCCTGCAACAATACCTGCAAAGATAATTAGTGATATACCATTACCAATTCCGCGCTCAGTGATCTGTTCACCTAACCACATTAAGAACATGGTACCGGTTACTAGACTCACAGTGGCAATCAGGGTAAACATGGTTTGGTTGATAACAACCAGATTATCGACCATGTTCGGAAGACCCGTTGAAATACCAATTGCTTGGAATGTTGCAAGTACAAGCGTGCCGTAACGCGTATATTGGCTAATCTTACGACGGCCTGCTTCACCCTCTTTTTTGAGTTCCGCTAACGCTGGATGAACTACAGTTAGCAACTGGACAACAATCGAAGCCGAAATATACGGCATGATGCCCAGTGCTAAAATAGATGCACGCTCAAGTGCACCACCGGAGAACATGTTAAACATTTCAACGATGGTACCCTGTTGCTGTTCGAACAATTCGGCAAGTACAGCAGCGTCAATACCAGGGATCGGAACGAAAGAACCGGCTCGGAATACTAAAAGTGCACCTATTACAAAGAGTAAGCGCGACTTAAGTTCACTTACACCGCTCTGAGCACTACGAAAATCTTGTCCTGGTTTCTTAGCCATCTGTACCTCAATCCTCGAGATTATTCCTCGATTTTACCGCCTGCAGCTTCGATTGCAGCTTTTGCGCCTTTAGTTACACGTAGACCTTTAACAGTCACAGCTTTAGTAACTTCACCTGAAAGAACAATTTTAACAAACTCAATGTTCTTTGTAATGACGTTAGCAGCTTTAAGGCTGTTCAAGTCAACAACGTCGCCGTTTACTTTCGCTAGTTCACCTAGACGAACTTCAGCAGTCACTAGGCTCTTGCGAGAAGTGAAACCGAACTTAGGTAGACGCTGTTTCAAAGGCATTTGACCGCCTTCAAAGCCTGGACGAACGCTGCCGCCAGAACGTGACTTTTGACCTTTGTGACCACGGCCACCTGTTTTACCAAGGCCCGAACCGATACCACGACCTACGCGCTTCTTAGAAGGCTTAGAACCCGCAGCCGGTGATAGAGTATTCAAACGCATGATGATTACTCCTCAACTTTAACCATGTAGTAAACCTTGTTGATCATACCGCGAACGCACGGAGTATCTTCAAGTTCTACTGTGTGGTTGATTTTACGAAGGCCTAAACCGCGCAAAGTAGCTTTGTGCTTAGGTAGGCGACCAATTGAGCTTTTAGTTTGAGTAACTTTAATAGTTGCCATGGTGCTTACTCCGAAATAGATTCAACAGTTAGACCACGTTTAGCAGCAACCATTTCTGGTGACTTCATGCTACCTAGTGCATCGATCGTTGCACGAACGATGTTGATAGGGTTCGTAGAACCGTATGCTTTAGATAGTACGTTGTGTACACCGGCTACTTCTAGTACAGCACGCATCGCACCACCTGCGATAACACCCGTACCTTCTGCAGCTGGCTGCATGTAAACTTTAGAGCCCGAATGGCGACCTTTCACCGGGTGGTGAAGAGTACCTTCGTTAAGCGCGATAGTAGTCATGTTACGACGCGCTTTTTCCATTGCTTTTTGAATCGCAGCAGGTACTTCACGAGCTTTGCCGTAACCGAAACCTACGCGACCGTTACCGTCACCAACTACTGTTAGTGCAGTGAAGCTCATGATTCGACCACCTTTAACCGTTTTAGAAACACGGTTAACGGCGATTAGCTTTTCTTGCAAATCACTAGCTTGTTGTTGTTCTTTAGCCATCTTCCAACCCTACCTTAGAATTTCAGACCAGCTTCGCGAGCAGATTCTGCTAGCGCCGCTACTCGACCGTGGTATTGGAAACCAGAACGATCAAATGCAACAGCTTCAACGCCTTTTTCAAGAGCGCGCTCAGCTACAGCTTTACCAACTGCTTTAGCTGCATCGACGTTACCAGTGTATTTCACTTGCTCACGGATCGCTTTTTCAACAGTAGAAGCTGCTGCGATAACCTCAGAGCCGTTTGCCGCAATAACCTGCGCGTACACGTGACGAGGAGTACGGTGTACGACTAGGCGAGTTGCACCAAGTTCTGCAATCTTACGACGTGCACGTGTAGCACGACGGATGCGAGATGCTTTCTTATCCATAGTGTTACCTTACTTCTTCTTAGCTTCTTTAGTACGCACATGTTCATCTGCGTAACGAACACCTTTACCTTTGTAAGGCTCAGGCTCACGGTAAGAACGAATGTCAGCCGCAACTTGACCAACCAATTGCTTATCACAACCAGTTAGGACAATTTCAGTTTGGCTTGGACATTCCGCTTTAACACCTGCTGGCAACGCGTGCTCAACTGGGTGTGAGAAGCCTAGTGTTAGACCTACAGCGTTGCCTTTGATAGCAGCACGGTAACCAACACCTTTAAGAGTCAGCTTCTTAGTAAAGCCTTCAGTAACACCAACGACCATGTTATTAACTAGAGCGCGAGCTGTACCAGCTTGTGCCCATGCGTTAGCAACACCTTCGCGAGGACCGAAAGTTAGGTTGTTTTCTTCTTGCGCGATTACAACAGCATCGTTAAATGTGCGAGTCAATTCGCCTTTAGGACCTTTTACAGTCACATCTTGGCCATTCAACTTCACCTCTACGCCAGCTGGAATAGCGACAGGTGCTTTAGCAACACGAGACATATTCTACTCCTTAAGCTACGTAGCAGATGATTTCACCACCAAGGCCTGCTTTACGTGCAGCACGGTCAGACATAAGACCTTTGGAAGTTGAAACGACAGCAACACCTAAACCGCCCATCACTGATGGTAGCTCGTCTTTTTTCTTGTAGACGCGCAGACCAGGACGTGAAACACGCTTTAGTTGCTCGATAACTGGTTTAGCTTGGAAGTACTTAAGCGTAACTTCTAGCTCTGGTTTTGCTCCGCTTTCTACAGCGAAGTCAACGATGTAACCTTCAGCTTTTAGTAGTGCAGCAATTGCAACTTTAAGCTTTGAAGAAGGCATTTTAACAGCAACTTTGTTTGCTGCCTGACCGTTACGAATGCGGGTCAGCATATCCGAAATCGGATCTTGCATGCTCATAAGATTTACTCCAAATGATTAAGTGGCAATTACCAGCTAGCCTTACGAAGTCCAGGAATCTCGCCTTTCATGCAAGCTTCACGAACTTTGATACGGCTCAGACCGAATTTACGTAGGTAACCGTGTGGACGACCAGTTTGGTTGCAACGGTTGCGCTGACGAGAACGACTTGAATCACGTGGAAGAGATTGCAGCTTAAGAACCGCATCCCAACGATCTTCTTCAGATGCGTTTACATCGCTGATGATAGCTTTTAGTGCTGCACGCTTTTCAGCGAATTTAGCAACTAGTTTTGCACGCTTTACTTCACGTGCTTTCATCGAATTTTTAGCCATAACAGTAACCCTTCACCTTACTTGCGGAATGGGAAGTTAAAGGCAGCCAGCAGAGCACGGCCTTCCTCATCAGTACCAGCAGACGTCGTAATAGTGATGTCTAGACCGCGTACTCGATCAACTTTATCAAAGTCGATTTCCGGGAAGATGATTTGCTCGCGAACGCCCATGCTGTAGTTACCGCGACCGTCAAAAGACTTAGCGCTAACACCACGGAAGTCACGTACACGTGGAAGAGCAATTGAAATCAAACGCTCAAGAAAATCCCACATGCGTTCGCCACGCAAGGTTACTTTACAACCGATTGGGTAGCCTTCACGAATTTTGAAGCCTGCAACAGATTTACGCGCTTTAGTGATAAGTGGCTTTTGACCAGAAATGGTCGCCATATCAGCTGCTGCGTTCTCTAGAAGCTTCTTGTCGTTGATTGCTTCACCCACACCCATGTTAAGGGTGATCTTTTCGATTCTAGGGACTTGCATGACGCTTGAGTAGCCGAACTCTTTGGTAAGCTCAGCAACTACAGACGACTTGTAGTAATCATGCAGTTTCGCCATAGTAGAACTCCAAATTACTTCTATTAATTAGAAAGGGTTTCACCGTTTGACTTGAAGAAACGCACTTTTTTGCCTTCTTCAAAACGGAAACCGATACGGTCTGCTTTACCAGTAGCCGCGTTGTAGATAGCCACGTTAGAAACATCGATAGCTGCTTCCTGCTCAACAATACCACCTTGGATATTAAGAGCCGGAACTGGCTTTTGGTGTTTCTTAACTAGGTTGATACCTTCAACGATAACTTTACCAGTTGTCAGAACCTTAGTTACTTTACCTTTCTTGCCTTTATCTTTACCAGCAAGAACGATTACTTCGTCATTACGACGGATTTTAGCTGCCATTGTTGCCGCTCCTTACAGAACTTCTGGAGCCAGTGAAACAATCTTCATGAACTTGTCATTACGAAGTTCACGAGTCACTGGACCAAAGATACGTGTACCGACTGGTTGCTCAGTAGTGTCATTCAACAATACACAAGCATTACGGTCGAAGCGAATGACAGAACCGTCTGGACGACGAACGCCTTTACGGGTGCGCACTACCACCGCTTTAAGAACATCACCTTTCTTAACTTTACCGCGAGGAATTGCTTCCTTTACAGTAACTTTGATGACGTCTCCGATATGTGCATAACGGCGGTGAGAGCCACCCAGAACCTTAATACACATTACGCTTCGAGCGCCGGAGTTATCCGCAGCGTCGAGTGTACTTTGCATTTGGATCATGTTAGTGCTCCGCTAAATATTTAAAACTAGACCCTCTCGGGTCGGGCTGCCTTATAAAAGGGACGCGAATTGTACCACCCTTTTTTGTGATTGGGTAGTCAAAAAACGAACGGCCCCAAAGAAACTTTGGGGCCGTTTTTATTAGCTTGGAAAGACGAGATTAAATCTTCGCTTTTTCCAATACGCGTACCAAAGTCCAAGATTTTTTCTTAGACAGTGGACGACATTCACGAATCTCAACTTTGTCGCCTAGGCCACATTCGTTGTTTTCATCGTGAGCGTGTAGTTTAGTCGTTTTACGTACAAACTTCCCGTATAGAGGGTGTTTAACAGTACGTTCGATAGCAACTACGATAGACTTGTCCATCTTGTCGCTAACTACACGACCTTGCTGAGTACGAATTTTGTCGCTCATTATGCGCCTGCCTTCTCGTTCAAAACAGTTTTCACACGTGCGATATCACGGCGTACAGCTTTTAGAGTATGAGTTTGCTGAAGCTGACCAGTAGCAGCCTGCATGCGCAGGTTGAACTGTTCGCGTAGCAAATTCAAAAGCTCAGCATTAAGCTCTTCAACGCTCTTCTCGCGTAGATCTTGTGCTTTCATCACATCACCTGCTTAGTTACAAATGTAGTTTTGAATGGCAGTTTGCGAGCCGCTAGGCGGAACGCTTCACGCGCCAATTCTTCAGGTACACCGTCCATTTCGTACATAACCTTTCCAGGTTGGATTTGGGCTACCCAGTACTCAACGTTACCTTTACCCTTACCTTGACGAACTTCAAGTGGTTTTTCAGTGATTGGTTTGTCTGGGAACACACGGATCCAGATTTTACCTTGACGCTTAACATGACGCGTCATTGCACGACGTGCTGCTTCGATTTGACGAGCAGTTAGACGACCACGGCCTACAGCTTTCAAGCCGAAAGTACCGAAGCTTACGTCAGTACCCTTAGCTAGACCACGGTTACGACCAGTCTGAACCTTACGGAACTTAGTACGTTTAGGTTGTAGCATCTGTCGACTCCTTACTTACGGCCTTTGCGCTGCTTCTTAGGCTTGTCGCCTTTTGGCTCTACAGCGTTAGCTGCTGGCATACCACCTAGAATCTCACCTTTGAAGATCCAAGTTTTAATGCCGATCACACCGTATTGGGTGTGAGCCGAAGAAGTTGCGTAATCAATGTCAGCACGTAGAGTGTGTAGAGGTACACGACCTTCACGGTACCACTCTGAACGTGCAATTTCAGCACCGCCTAGACGGCCGCTTACTTCTACTTTGATACCTTTAGCGCCTAGACGCATTGCATTTTGTACCGCACGCTTCATAGCGCGACGGAACATAACACGACGCTCTAGTTGAGACGCGATGCTGTCACCAACAAGTTGTGCATCTAGCTCAGGCTTACGTACTTCAGCGATGTTAATTTGCGCTGGTACACCTGCGATTTTAGCTACAGCTGCGCGTAGCTTCTCAACGTCTTCACCTTTCTTACCGATAACAACACCTGGACGAGCAGTGTGAATAGTCACACGGATGCTCTTAGCAGGACGCTCGATAACGATACGTGATAGTGACGCTTTTGAAAGTTCCTTAGTAAGGAACTGACGTACCTTGAAGTCGCCGTCTAGGTTGTCAGCGAACTCTTTGGTGTTAGCAAACCATGTAGCATTCCAAGGCTTAACGATGCCAAGACGAATACCATTAGGATGTACTTTTTGACCCATTTGCTTACTCTCCTAGTCTCTTAGCGATCTGCTACAACAACAGTGATGTGGCTTGAACGCTTCAAGATACGATCCGCACGGCCTTTAGCACGAGGCATAATACGCTTCATGATAGGGCCTTCATCTACGAAGATTTTAGCGACGTTTAGATCGTCGATATCAGCACCTTCGTTGTGCTCCGCGTTAGCGATAGCAGACTCAAGAACTTTCTTGATTAAATCAGCCGCTTTCTTGTTGCTGAAAGTAAGAAGTTCTAGAGCTTGGTCTACTGATTTTCCACGAATTTGATCTGCAACTAAGCGAGCTTTCTGCGGAGAAATACGAGCAAAGTTATGTTTAGCGATAGCTTCCATTATCTACTCCTTATTTCTTCTTCGCTTTCTTATCCACGACGTGGCCGCGGTAAGTACGAGTAGGTGCAAATTCACCCAGTTTGTGACCGATCATTTCGTCAGTTACAAAAACTGGCACGTGTTGACGACCATTATGGACAGCGATGGTCAAACCGATCATTGTAGGAATGATCATTGAGCGACGGGACCAAGTCTTAATAGGCTTTTTGTCTCCGCTTTCCACCGCTTTCTCTACCTTCTTCAGCAAGTGTAGGTCAATAAATGGACCTTTCTTGAGAGAACGTGGCATGGCTTATCCTCTTAAATAGATTACTTATTACGACGACGTACGATGTACTTGTCAGTGCGTTTGTTCTTACGGGTTTTGTAGCCTTTAGTAGGTACGCCCCATGGAGAAACTGGGTGACGGCCACCAGAAGTACGACCTTCACCACCACCGTGTGGGTGGTCTACTGGGTTCATCACAACACCACGAACGGTTGGACGAACACCGCGCCAGCGGTTAGCACCAGCTTTACCTAGTTCACGTAGCATGTGCTCAGAGTTGCCTACTTCACCGATAGTTGCACGGCCTTCAGACAATACTTTACGCATTTCGCCAGAACGTAGACGTAGAGTTACGTACGCACCGTCGCGAGCAACGATTTGAGCATATGCGCCAGCTGAACGAGCTAGCTGAGCACCTTTACCAGGCTTAAGTTCAACGTTGTGAACTGTAGAACCCACTGGGATGTTGCGCATTGGCAAAGCGTTACCCGCTTTGATTGGTGCATCAACGCCAGACTGGATCTGATCACCAGCTTGGATACCCTTTGGTGCAATAATGTAACGACGCTCACCATCTGCGTACAGAACTAGAGCGATGTTTGCACTACGGTTTGGATCGTATTCTAGGCGCTCAACTTTCGCTGGGATGCCATCTTTAGTACGCTTAAAGTCAATTACACGGTAGTGGTGTTTGTGACCACCGCCGATGTGACGTACTGTGATACGACCGTTGTTGTTACGACCACCGTTCTTAGAGTTTTTCTCTAGAAGTGGTGCGTATGGCTTGCCCTTGTGTAGGTCAGCGTTAACAACTTTAACAACGTGACGACGACCAGGGGAAGTCGGCTTACATTTAACAATAGCCATTTCTCAACTACTCCTGTTATTCCGCGCCGCCAACGAAGTCAAGATCTTGACCTTCTTTCAAGGTAACGTACGCTTTCTTAACGTCGCTGCGGCGACCTTGGCGTAGACCTTGACGTTTGGTCTTACCCTTAGTGATAAGAGTATTTACAGACTTAACTTCAACTTCAAATAGCTTTTCTACAGCTGCTTTGATCTCTTTCTTAGTTGCATCTTTTGCTACCTTGAAAACGATAGTGTTCGCTTTCTCAGCAGCCATAGTTGCTTTTTCAGAGATGTGCGGTGCACGTAGAACTTTTAGGATACGCTCTTCAGTGATCATGCTAGCATCTCCTCTACTTGCTTAACTGCTTCAGCAGTTATTACAACTTTGTCAAACGCGATTAGTGAAACTGGGTCGATACCAGCAACGTCACGAGCGTCAACTTTGTATAGGTTACGAGCTGCTAGGAATAGATTCTCATCTACTTCACTAGTCACGATAAGTGCGTCAGTTAGCTCAAGCTCTTTAAGCTTAGCAACTAGCTCTTTAGTTTTTGGTGCTTCTACTGAGAAGTTGTCAACAACGATTAGACGCTCTTGACGAACAAGCTCAGAAAGAATGCTTTTCATAGCACCACGGTACATTTTCTTGTTTACTTTTTGGCTGTGATCTTGTGGTTTCGCAGCAAAAGTAACACCACCTGTACGCCAGATTGGGCTACGAATTGTACCAGCACGAGCGCGGCCAGTACCTTTTTGACGCCATGGCTTAGCGCCACCGCCAGAAACTTCTGAACGTGTTTTTTGAGCACGAGTGCCTTGACGAGCACCTGCTGCAAAAGCAACAACTACTTGATGTACAAGAGCTTCGTTGAACTCACGTCCGAAAGTAGCTTCGGAAACAGTTAGTGCATCAGCACCTTTAACTATCAATTCCATTACTTACTCCTAGACGTTATGCTTTAATCGCTGGTTTAACGATTACGTTGCCGCCAGTTGAGCCAGGGACTGCACCTTTAATAAGAAGCAGGTTACGCTCAGCGTCAACGCGTACGATCTCTAGGTTTTGAGTCGTTACACGCTCAGCACCCATGTGACCAGCCATTTTTTTGCCTTTGAATACGCGACCAGGAGTCTGACATTGACCGATAGAACCTGGAGCACGGTGAGACAAAGAGTTACCGTGGGTCGCATCTTGAGTGCTGAAGTTCCAACGCTTAACAGCGCCTTGGAAACCTTTACCCTTAGATGTGCCAGTAACGTCTACTTTCTTAGTGTCGTTGAAAAGCTCAACAGTTAGCTCAGCGCCAACTTCAAACTCTTCGCCGTTTTCTAAACGGAATTCCCAAAGACCGCGGCCAGCTTCAACACCTGCTTTCGCAAAGTGACCAGCTTCTGGCTTAGATACACGGTTAGCTTTCTTAGCACCAGCAGTTACCTGGATTGCTGCGTAGCCGTCTGACTCAAGAGTTTTAACTTGAGATACACGGTTCGCTTCAACCTCAACAACAGTTACTGGGATAGAAACGCCTTCTTCGGTAAATACGCGGGTCATACCCACTTTACGTCCGACTAGACCAATCATTCTGCTAATCTCCCTTAACCTAGGCTGATTTGAACATCAACACCAGCAGCAAGGTCTAGACGCATTAGAGCGTCAACTGTCTTGTCTGTTGGTTCTACGATGTCGATCAAACGCTTGTGAGTACGGATTTCGTACTGGTCACGCGCATCTTTGTTTACGTGAGGAGAGATAAGAACAGTGAAACGCTCTTTACGAGTAGGAAGTGGGATTGGACCACGAACCTGTGCGCCGGTACGCTTAGCTGTTTCTACGATTTCCGCAGTAGAAGCATCGATTAGTTTGTAATCGAAAGCTTTAAGGCGGATACGAATACGTTGGTTCTGCATGAGACAGAGCTCCAAAATTAAAAATTACACAAACAATATCGCCACTCATACTCACTCAGGGTGAGAGAATGCCGATTGATTTATGTGAAACCGTAGTTCCCAAATCGGGAACATTGTCAGCTAATTGAAGCTAACTTAATAAAAAGTTAGTAAATTAACTGCGAACATAAGCTGAGTTTACATTACCTTGTCACCGTTAAGACGACATGCTCCTCATTGCTCATTGGTTCACAACTGGCTAGGCCAGTGCGCGGTATTATACGCATCACAGCTTAGCTTGCAAGGATTGTTTGAAAAACGCACGAATTATTTACTAAGCTACAAAAAATGAAAAACGCGGCAATATACCGCGTTGTTCTTATATTCAAGTTCGACTAATTCTGTCTTTGCCGCACAGCCTCAAATAGACAAATACCCGATGCCACTGACACATTCAAACTCGACACTTCACCTGCCATAGGAATTTTGATCAGGTCATCACAGGTTTCGCGAGTAAGGCGTCTCATCCCTTCGCCTTCTGCTCCCATAACTATTGCCAACGGGCCTGTTAGTTTTGCTTTATAGATATCGTGCTTTGCTTCACCTGCTGTACCGACACACCAGATACCGCGTTCTTGTATAGTGCGCATAGTTCGAGCTAAGTTAGTGACACGAATCAGTGGTACCGTTTCCGCCGCACCGCAAGCTACTTTGCTCACGGTTGCGTTCATATTGGCTGATTTATCTTTAGGGACAATAATAGCCGCAACCCCTGCAGCGTCAGCATTACGTAAACAAGCTCCCAAATTATGAGGATCGGTAACGCCATCCAAAATCAACAATAAAGGACTCTCCGTACGATCTAGGATATCTTCGAGATCGTTTTCGTTTAGCGCTTTAGCTGGTTTAACTTTCGCAATTACGCCCTGATGAGATGCGCCACGTGATTTATCATCCAGCGCCTTTCTGCCCATAGTCTGAATTGATACACCAATTGACTGGAGCTCATTTAGGATTGGTAATAGTCTGTCGTCTTGGCGCCCTTTTAACATATAGGCTTCGACAAAACGTTCTGGTTCTTTGCTCAGTACCGCTTTCACAGCGTGAATGCCGTAGATAAATTCTTGACTCATGGTGTTCTCGATTTATTTCTTAGTGCGGGTCTTTCCGCCCTGTTTTTTCTTTTTACGGGTCTTTTGAGCTTTGCTCTTTTTTCGAGGACTGCTTTCGTCTGGCGATTTAGTTGGCTCGATGAGCGCTTTTGCTTTTCTACCGGACTTAGCATTTGCGTATTTGGCTTTACCGGCTCTTGCTTTTGCTTCAGCTGAGCGTTTTTTTGCAGTCTTTCCTTTGCCGCGCAGTGTACGACCACTTTCTAACAATTCAAAGTCAATTTGGCGGTCATTCAAGTTCACTGACAGCACTTTGACTTTGACTTTATCGCCTAGACGATAGATATGGCCGAAGCTTTCGCCAATCAATCTCTGGCCTGCTGGGTCGAACTGATAGTAATCGTTCGCCAAGGTTGAAATATGCACCAAGCCATCAATGTGCAAGTCGGTTAACCGAACAAAAAAGCCGAAACTGGTGACATTAGCAATCACACCATCGAGCTCTTCACCAACATGGTCTTGCATATATTCGCATTTGAGCCAATCTGATACTTCTCGAGTTGCATCATCTGCTCGCCTTTCGGTCATCGAGCACTGCTCACCAAATACATCCATGTCGTCGAATGAATAATGGTATCCACCTGTTGGCGTCCAGCGGTCTTTTACTGTGCCATTTTCTTTGGCAATCAGGTATTTGATCGCTCGATGCAACAGCAGGTCAGGATAACGACGAATCGGTGAGGTAAAGTGAGCGTATCGTTTGAGCGCCAAACCAAAATGACCGCCATTATCAGCGTTATACACAGCCTGCTTCATCGAGCGTAACAACATGGTTTGGATGAGCTCTTTGTCCTCACGTTCGCCAATTTGTGAAACTAACTGTGCGTAATCCGTTGGCGATGGCTCTAGTCCACCAGATAGATTTAGTCCTAATTCACCAAGGAAATCTCTAAACGCTACCAGTCTTTCTTCGCCTGGTGTTTCGTGCACTCGATACAGCGCCGGTTCTTTCGCTTTCTCTACCAAAGATGCCGAAGCGATGTTCGCTAAAATCATACACTCCTCAATAATCTTGTGTGCATCGTTGCGAATCACAGGTTCAATGCGTTCTATTTTGCGCTCAGGATTAAAAATGAACTTGGTTTCGACCGTTTCAAATTCAATGGCGCCGCGCTGTTCTCTGGCACTTTTTAAAACTTGGTACATCTGATGAAGCTGTTCTAAATCAGGTACGAGCGCTTGATAACGTTCACGTAGCTCCTCATCACCATCCAATATTTGACCGACCTTGGTGTAAGTCAATCTAGCGTGCGAGTTCATTACCGCTTCATAATGCTTGTAGCCTGACAACTTGCCTTGCGCGGAAACGGTCATCTCACACACCATACAAAGTCTATCGACCTGTGGGTTTAACGAACACAAACCGTTTGACAAAACTTCTGGCAGCATAGGCACTACTTGTGATGGGAAATACACCGAATTGCCGCGGTTGATAGCTTCTTTGTCTAGCGCCGTATCCGGTCGAACGTAGTAGCTTACATCAGCGATAGCAACCCATAAGCGCCAACCGCCACCTTTTTTGGCTTCACAATACACGGCATCATCAAAATCACGTGCATCTTCGCCATCGATGGTAACCAAAGGTAAATCACGAAGGTCTACTCTGCCTTGTTTCGCTTCTTCCGGAACTTCTTCCCCTAGCCCTGCGATTTGTTTATCTACTTCTTGAGGCCACTCGTGCGGGATCTGGTGCGTTCGGATAGCGACTTGCGTTTCCATACCCGGTGCCATATTTTCTCCAAGTACTTCGACCACTTTACCCATCATGCCACGTGAGCGCGCGCCTCTGTCAGTAATTTCAA
Source organism: Vibrio sp. ABH4_348 (assembly GCF_056159765.1). Taxonomy (NCBI): domain Bacteria; kingdom Pseudomonadati; phylum Pseudomonadota; class Gammaproteobacteria; order Vibrionales; family Vibrionaceae; genus Vibrio; species Vibrio sp. ABH4_348. The sequence goes on from NZ_JBSWVW010000001.1 coordinate 2,664,008, forward strand.
TAACGACGACATTTCCCATACGGGCACCAGCACGTAGATCAGTGGGAATCAAGATATCCTGACAGATACGAGAGTCATCCGGCACCACATAAGAATATTCATATTCAGTAAAGAAACGGCCAACAATTTGATTGTTTCGCTCTTCTAACACACGAACCAAGCGACCTTCTCGACGTCCTCGTTTGGTGTTATCTGTTGGCTGTACCAGCACATAGTCGCCATGGATGACTTGGCGCATCTGATGATGAGGCAACACAATATCATCTTCTTTTTTAGTGCTACCTTCTGGCCTTACCCAGCCATGGCCGTCTTTGTGACCAATCACTGTGCCTTTGATCATTTCAAGCTTCTCTGGAAGCGCATAGCACTGTCGGCGAGTAAACACTAACTGACCATCTCGTTCCATCGCTCTTAATCTACGGCGTAAACCTTCGTACTGTTCTTCCCCTTCCAGCTTTAACGCTTCGAAGAGATCATTGCGATTTAAGGGAACATTCACTTCGGCTAGATAGCTGAGAATATACTCACGACTCGGAATCGGATTCTCGTAGCTATTCGCTTCGCGTTTGGCGTGTGGATCTTGAGGGAGGTGGTCTGACATAGATTTCCTGATGTTGTGACGAGATGTCGATAACTGAAATGGCATTAGTTTTTCAGTTCTATTTGTTTATACCCAAGTAATTTCAAGATGCGAGTTTCAGCGAGAGTTAACTGACCTTCAGGCAAGGCATCGATTTGAAGCTATAGTCATTCTACATCGAGAATCGATAACACAGTATGAAGGTCAGTTAAACTCGCCCTTGGGAGCTCATATTCTGTCTCATTTCTTCGTCAAAGAATTTGGAAAGGACTCGTCATTCCACTGCGTTCTTTTCCTTGAACTAAACCAGAATATGTAGCTCTGAATCCTGCATCTTGAAGCCACTTGGGTATAAGTATATCTGACTGTGCGATTAAGCTACATATAAAAACAAAAACGCCCACCGAAGTGGGCATTGATATCAGAGATTTATTACCAGAAGGTGTCGCGTTTTTTCGCTCTGGCAATGATATTCTGTGGCATCCGCATCTCAAGGCTTTCCCTTAATAATCGAATGCGCTGATGTTTTCTTTGGTCTGCCGTTACTGTGTTGTACAACCAGCGATAAGCATCTTCGTAATCAAGCGGGCTACCGTAATCACGTAATAGTAGCTCGGCAAGGTGGATACGCGCTTGTAAGTTACCCATTGCCGCTGCTTCTCTGAGATAGGGAATCGCTCGCTCTTTGTCTTGCTGAACTAAAATTCCGCGTGAATACAAGCTACCTAATTTTTCCAAAGCAGTAGGCAAACCCTGGTGAGCGGCGTTTTCAATGTAGTAAAGGCCCAGTTCCACATCCTGCTCTACACATACGCCCCAAGCCAGCATATCACCATAGAGAAACTCATAAGATGGCAAGCTAATACGAGTTGCACGCGCCACAATGTCTTCCACCAACTGACACTGGTCGGCTTTAACACGTTCCAAATGTTTGTTCTGCTGAATTAGTTTTATCAGCTCAGCTTCGGTGTATATCGGTACTGGTTCGCCCACTTGCGCATGGGAGAAAGTCGAACTCAGTGTCAACAATAACGAAGCTGCTACTGTCAGTAGCTTCATAACGTTTCTCATTTTGAATGACGATAATCATCAGCGCGCTTCATACCCGGTGTCTCATTCCGAACACTTGGGAACAATGTCTGCTTCACTTAAGATTATCGGCAAACTGTTGCCGCACTTTAGTCACAATCACGAGTTTTTCATCACTATGTGTTGAAAATAGCATCACCCCTTGGTTAAGTCATCTTCATTTGGACACAAAAAAACCGGCAAGGTTGCCGGTTTTCTAAATCTAGATAACTAGATGTCATTAGGATTCAAATGGATGAACCTTAATGATGGTTTCATTACGGTCTGGACCTGTAGAAACAATGTCTACTGGCACACCCGTCAATTCTTCAATACGAGCGATGTAATCAAGCGCTGCTTGTGGCAATGCGTCTAGAGACTTGGCACCAAAGGTCGTTTCTGACCAACCAGGCATCGTTTCGTAAATTGGCGTCGCTTTTTCGAATGATTCAGCAGCCATTGGTGACACTTCTAATACAGAACCATCATCCATCTGGTAACCAGTACAGATCTTGATTTCTTTAAGACCATCAAGAACATCTAGCTTAGTTAAACAGAATCCAGTAATCGAGTTGATTTGGATAGCGCGACGCATCGCAACAGCATCAAACCAACCAGTACGACGTAAACGACCCGTCGTGGCACCAAACTCTTGACCAACATCACCTAGATGTTTACCTACTGGGTCTTGTTTGTCTAAACCGTCGTACAACTCGGTTGGGAATGGGCCTGAACCTACGCGAGTACAGTAAGCCTTGGTGATACCAAGAATGTAACCTATGTGACGAGGGCCAAAACCAGAACCTGCAGCCACACCACCAGCGGTAGTGTTAGACGAAGTTACGTAAGGGTAAGTACCGTGGTCGATATCAAGAAGAGTACCTTGCGCACCTTCGAACATGATTTTATCGCCACGCTTTCGAGCCGCATCCAGTTCGTCGGTTACATCGATCACCATTGATGTTAGCAGATCAGCGTAACCTTTGGCTTGCTCAAGCACTTCCTCGTAACTTACTGGCTCTGCCTTGTAGAAGTTAACAAGCTGGAAGTTATGGTATTCCATCACTTCTTTTAGCTTTTCAGCAAAAGCGTTCATGTCAAACAAGTCACCAACGCGCAAACCGCGACGCGCAACTTTATCTTCATACGCTGGACCGATACCTCGGCCAGTGGTACCAATCGCTTTTTTGCCGCGGGCGAGTTCACGCGCTTGGTCTAATGCAATGTGGTAAGGAAGAATAAGAGGACAAGCCTCAGAAATGAAAAGACGTTCGCTAACTGGGATGCCGCGCTCTTCTAGTGGTTTCATTTCTTTCAACAATGCATCTGGAGACAGGACTACACCATTACCAATGATACATTTTACGTTGTTGCGGAGAATTCCGGATGGAATCAAATGAAGAACGGTTTTTTCACCGTCAATGACTAGAGTGTGACCTGCGTTGTGACCGCCTTGGTAGCGAACCACGTATTTTGCATCTTCAGTTAAAAGGTCTACGATTTTACCTTTACCTTCGTCACCCCACTGGGTGCCTAGAACGACTACGTTATTACCCATCTTTCCAAGTCTGATTACTGGTTAAAAATGGATTCTAGCAAAGAATGTGATGTGATGCAGTCATTTTTTAGACACACAGTGTTGCCGAAGTAGCTTATCCTCTAAGTACTTATCATTACTGATCTTTTATTAATTCAGTTACTCGTCCGCGTAGATTTTCGCACTAAATTCACCGTGAATATCAACACAAGCTCGATACATTCCTGAGCTGTTCATCGCAAAATGTATCACTCCCCCGCAATCGATTGCGATCAATCCGCCTTCACCGCCTATTTCTTTTAGCTCACCATTAATGACATACTCGCAAGCGGTATGAACATCTTCGTTTAGGTAACGCATTCTAGCCGCTACATCTCCAGCAACATGTTTGCGAATGAAAAACTCTCCCATACCCGTGGTCGATATAGCTACGTTACCATTTTCGGCAAATGTGCCTGCGCCGATCAGCGCCGAGTCTCCCACTCTGCCATATTTTTTGTTGGTCACACCGCCGGTACTGGTGGCCGCGGCTAAATTTCCGTTGCTATCTAGCGCAACTGCACCTACGGTGCCATGTTTGCGATCATCGGGATATTTTGACTCAGACAAAGCAAACAAGCCTTTTTCTTTCATGGATTGCAATTGCTGGTAACGTCGTTCTGTGAAGAAATAACTTTGCTCGGTATGCTCAAAGCCCTGTTCGAAAGCGTAGGTCTCGGCACCCTCCCCAATTAAGAATACATGTTCGCTTTCTCGCAAGATGTGACCTGCAAGCTCAACCGGGTTTTTAATGTGTTTGATGCCTGCAACGGCCCCTGCTTCGCCGTGTAAACCATGCATAACCGATGCATCCATTTCAATATTTTCAGAGTGGGTCATTACCGAGCCCTTACCGGCATTAAAGCGAGGTGAGTCTTCTAGAACTTTTACCGCCGCAATCACTGCGTCTAACGCGTCGCCACCTTGCTTTAGGATTTCATGCCCAGCCATTGCGGACTGCTTTAAATCAGCCAGAACTTGCTCTCTGAGTTCATCGCTCATTTGCGAGCGAAGTATGGTCCCAGCACCACCGTGAATGGCAATTGAAAAAGGCTTATCCATTTTTGTCTCTTCAAGAAAATTTGCGTAAAAAAAAGACGGCAATTAATGCCGTCCATTCATTGGATTGGGTTTATTTGTCGCTTGAGCAGCTTCCACCACAACAACCACCTTCTTCACCGTGGTCGTGGTCATGGCTGCCACAGCCACCAGCTTGGTGAACGTGACCATGCTCAATTTCTTCTTCTGTTGCTTCGCGGATTGCAATCACTTCCACGTCAAAAGTCAGAGTCTGACCAGCAAGCATGTGGTTACCATCTACCACAACCTCGTCGCCGTCTACTTCTGTCACTTCGACTGGAACCGGACCTTGATCCGTGTCAGCCAGGAAACGCATACCAACTTCAATGCTGTCTACACCTTGGAATACGTTCGCAGGCACACGTTGTACTAGCGCATCGTTAAACTCACCGTACGCTTCTTCTGGAGATACGGTTACGCTGAATTTGTCACCTGTTGTTTTACCTTCAAGCGCTTTTTCTAAGCCAACAATCAGATTGTTACAACCATGCAAATAATCTAGAGGCGCATCAGCAGTTGATTGGTCTACCAAATCACCTTCTTCTGTTTTTACTTGGTAAGCGAGACTTACCACCGCGTTTTTTTCAATATTCATTTTTGCTCCAAGGGCCAAATAGGCGCACTGAAATGGCTAAGACCATCGATAAAATAGTTGGCGCTATTATGAAGGCTAAAGATAGAAACACAATCAGTCTGGTTTAAAAATCCCTATCATATCTTGCTGAGCGTGAGGGTTTTCTTGAATCGATTTGGGTGTGCGTTTTTCAGTGAAGTCACAATCTACACATTCCACCATTTCGATGTTGTTTTCTTCCCACCATCTCAGAGTGTCTTGAGCGTTGCAATGAGGGCAACTGGCCCCTGCTATAAATCTTTTTTTCACGTTATGTCCTACTGCCAGTAATTCTTGGATTGGCGATCGCTTTCCATTTCACGGTCAAAGATCTCCTCCAATTCTTTACGAGCTTCTTTGGCTCTTAAGGCCAATTGTTTATCTTCATTATGTTGCGGAAGCAGCTCTTTCAGCATGCCATTGTCGAGTTTTCGGAAGTGTGCTTCGGCTCTTTTGGCCTGATAGGGATGCATTCCGAGTTGCACCAAAACTTGGCGTCCCAAGTCTAAAGCACCCAAAAAGGTTTCGCGAGAGTAGTTTTCTACTCCATGCCCCAACAACTGATAAGCCTCAACTCGGCTACGCGCGCGAGCCAAAAGTTTTAAGTGAGGGAAATGTTGCTGGCACAACTCGACTATTTTCATGATCTCTTCGGGGGAGTCTGTACAAATAACTATGGCTTCGGCTTCATCGGCGCCTGCGGCGCGCAGTAAATCCAGTTGAGTGGCATCGCCATAAAACACCTTGTAACCGTATTTTCGCAACAAGGTTATTTGACTGGCATCGCTTTCCAAAATGGTGACTTTGATTTTGTTGGCGTACATCAAGCGGCCGACAATTTGTCCAAATCGTCCAAACCCAGCGATGATCACTCGAGGTTTTTTGTTTATCACATCGGAATGAGAGGCTTCAGTATCTTGATTCAGTTTTCGTGCGTACCAACGATTCTGCAGCATTAATAGCAATGGCGTGGTGACCATAGACAAACTGACAATCACTAGCAGGACTGCAGTTTGTTGTGTTGAAAGTAGCCCTTCAGAGCTCGCAGCAGCAAAGATAACAAATGCAAACTCGCCCCCTTGGCTCAGAATTGCTGCCATTTTGCTGCGCGCTTTGGTGCCAATGCCCATGAACAGGGCTAAGAAGTAGAGAATGACGCCCTTAAGTAAAACTAACGCAACAACGGCTAATAATATTGGTACTGGTTGCAATGCCAACAAACCTAGATTTACCGCCATACCAACTGCGATAAAAAACAAACCAAGCAGTAGACCTTTAAAGGGCTCTATGGCAATTTCGAGTTCATGTCGATACTCACTTTCCGCTAACAACACACCAGCTAAAAATGTACCCAGTGCCATAGACAGCCCGAGTTGCTGCATCAAAAGTGCAATGCCAATCACAAGTAACAGGGCCGCGACGGTAAACAGTTCCCGAACCCCACTCATCACTACATAGCGAAACAGTGGACGCAGCAAATAGTGCCCCCCTACCATAAGCCCGACGACACCGGCCAGCATTTTAACGCCATCTACCCAATTGCCGGAGGTGTTGCCCGCCAAAAGCGGTAATACGGCCAGCATGGGTATTACTGCTATATCTTGAAACAGAAGCACAGCAAACCCAGATTGCCCCGTTTCTTTTCGGGCCAACCCCTGCTCTTCGATAACCTTTAGTGCAATGGCGGTAGACGATAACGCCAATCCCATGCCAATCACTAGGCTAGTTTGCCATGAGACCCCTGAGAGGTTAGCGATCAGTGCAATCACAAAGGTAGTCACAACAACCTGTGCTCCACCTAAGCCCAGTATTGGGCCTCGCATGGTCCACAACTTTTCTGGATTCAGTTCTAAACCAATCAAGAACAGCAGTAACACCACGCCAAACTCAGCAAAATGCAGTATGGAGTCGACATCGCTAATCAGTCCCAACCCCCACGGACCAATCGCGACACCAGCGAGTAAGTAGCCAAGTACCGAGCCAAGCCCAAGTCGCTGCGCCAAAGGCACTGCGATCACAGCGGACGTTAGGAAGATCATTGAGCTTTGTAAAAAATCGTTCTCAATTGCCGCCATTGTCTTCCTCCCATACCCCGTATGGATCAATCAACCATCGTCTGTATCGCTCCGCATGTTGATAGCGCTCAACGTCAGACACATTGCGAGCCCAATACAAAACCAAAGGTTCCATCCAAATCATCCGACAAAGTGAGGCCGTCAACTCATAAGGTTGCAGTATCTGCTCCAATGGGTACTTGTTATACCCTTCTGGGCTAAACGCTTCTTGTTTTCCGCCGGTGGTTATCACACTACGCCAATACTTTCCTTCCAATGCCTTGCCTTCACCAAACGCAAAGCCTTTACCGATCACTCTATCGATCCATTCTTTAAGCAAAGCTGGGCAGGAATACATATACAGTGGATGTTGAAACACAATAATGTCGTGCTCTAACAGCAAGGCTTGCTCTTTCTGCACATCAATAAAAAAATCGGGGTAGCAGCTATATAAGTCGTGAATTTTGACATGCGCAAGCGACTGAATTTTCTTCAGCATAATTTGATTTGCAATCGAGCTCTGCGGCTCTGGATGCGCAAAGATCACCAATACTTTTGGTGTGGTGGTAGAGGTTTCTATCATTCCTTGATTGACCAACTGGATTCCAAAGTGGCGCACACTATCAACGGTACGCCCAAGCAAGCATATTCAATCAGTATATACCTAGTTGCTATAAGTGTCAGTGATTCAGTAACTTGGCGCCTATACCTCAAGACTTGAAGCAAAAGTCGACTTTTTTGTCGTAACTGCCTACTATGCACCACGTATTTAGCTAGGCACGAAATCTCATGATCACCTTCTCCGACATTCAGCTACTTCGCGGTGGCAAACCTTTATTAGATCAAGCATCGGCTACTATCCATCCGGGTGACAAAGTGGGCTTGGTTGGCAAAAATGGCTGTGGTAAGTCTACCTTGTTTGCGCTGATCAAAGATGAGCTGAGTGTGGATGCAGGTACCGCAAGTGTTCCCACACATTGGGAAATGGCTTGGGTTGCGCAGGAAACACCCGCAATCGACCGAACTGCATTGGATTATGTCATTGATGGCGACAGAGAATTTCGTCAATTGGAAGCAAAGCTGGTTGACGCTGAGGCTCAGGACAATGGCAACCTAGTCGCAGAATTACACGGTCATATTGAAACCATTGGTGGTTACAGCATTAAGTCCCGCGCGGCAGAGCTGCTTGATGGTTTGGGGTTTTCGCAAGCGCAAATGAGCTGGAATCTAACCCAGTTTTCCGGCGGCTGGCGGATGCGTTTAAATCTGGCTCAAGCGCTACTATGTCGATCTGATCTGTTGTTGCTCGATGAGCCCACCAACCACTTAGACCTAGATGCGGTTATGTGGCTCGAGCGATGGCTGCAAAACTATCCGGGCACCTTGGTTCTTATCTCGCATGACCGAGACTTTTTAGACCCGGTCGTCGGTCGAATTATTCATATCGAGAACCAAGCACTCAACGAATACACCGGCAATTATTCGTCTTTTGAAGAACAACGAGCTCAAAAGCTTATTTTGCAACAAGCGATGTACCAAAAGCAGCAAAAACAAATGGCGCACATGCAAAGCTACATCGATCGCTTCCGTTACAAAGCAAGTAAAGCACGGCAAGCCCAAAGCCGAATCAAAGCACTTGAGCGAATGGAGAAAGTGCTGCCAGCTCAATATGACAACCCATTCAGCTTTGAGTTTCGAGAGCCTAAATCACTACCTAATCCAATTATTATTATGGATGAGGTCTCTGCAGGTTATGGCGATAACGTCATCCTGGAAAAAATTCGTCTCAACCTTGTTCCTGGGAGCCGTATTGGCCTACTCGGTCGCAACGGAGCTGGCAAGTCGACACTCATCAAATTACTGTCTAAAGAGCTGCAAAGACAAAGTGGCGACCTGATGTATTCACAGGGTGTTCAGATTGGCTATTTTGCCCAGCACCAGCTTGAAACCCTTCACCCAGAAGAAACGCCATTGCAACACATGATGCAAATCGCACCGGATCAAACTGAGCAACAGTTACGTGATTACTTAGGTAGCTTTGGGTTTCAGGGTGACAAAGCGCTAGAAAAAGTCGGTCCGTTTTCTGGTGGCGAAAAGGCGCGTTTAGTCTTGGCATTGGTGGTCTGGACCAAGCCTAATCTATTGCTACTCGATGAGCCAACCAACCATTTGGATTTGGACATGCGCCAAGCATTGACGTTAGCCTTGCAAACCTTCGAAGGCGCTATGGTTATCGTAAGCCACGATCGATACTTATTAAGAGCCACAACAGATGATTTGTATTTGGTCCATGACAAACAAGTCGCGCCTTTCCAAGGTGACCTCAACGATTATTACAAATGGCTTACCGACCAACAAAAATTAGAGAAACAAGCAGACAAAGCCGACACTACCGTTAAATCTAGTGAAAACAGCGCTGCATCACGTAAAGAACAAAAACGACGCGAAGCGGAATTTCGAGCCCAGACCGCACCAATTCGAAAAAAACTGACTCAGCTGGAAAAAAAGATGGACAGTCTGACAGAGCGAGTGACGGTAGCGGAAACTGAGTTATCCGACACAAGCCTTTACGACGATAGCAACAAAATTCGACTCAACCAAGTATTATCGGAACAAGCCAGTTGTAAGAGTGAATTAGAACAGGTAGAAATGGAGTGGATGGCTCTGCAAGAAGAACTCGAATCCCTGGAGCAGGACTTTAATCAAGCATGACCGACACTCACGCACGCTTATCGCTCACCCTAGAGCATCTGTGGCAGTTTAGCCTGCAGTATTACAGCGTGCGTGAAGTAAAAGAAGCCTGCTTGAAACTGCAAAACCTCTATCATGGCAACGTCAATTTACTTTTGTTACTCAAGTTTTTAGATGAGCAAGGTATTGCGTTTGATCAGCAAAATTGGCATCAAGTGGAAGCATGTTTGGGCCGTTCTGAAGCCTTACTTACTCAGTATCGTGAACTGCGAAAAAAGATGAAAACACAAGCGCCGGATACCTTGTATCGCGAAGCGCTGCAGTTTGAACTTTTGCTAGAAAAACAGCAGCAGGCCGATTTAGTGGACTGTATAAACAGTCTACCGTTACAGGAAACTAGTGACCCTAGTTTAACTCTTGAATACTGCCAACAACTTGGCGCCGAGTCGTTCTATTCGTTTTTCAGCAAGCCTCGCCATTAATCTTAATCAATTATGATCCCATTTTTTCCCGCTACAGGGCTGAGCAATCCTCACACGCAAACACTGGCTCCTCGACTATTTCGAAAACGGCCACTTTTTCAGCCTATCTGGGACAGATACGAATTAACTGACGGCGATTTTATTGATCTTGCCTGGAGCTCACTCGCCGCGCAAACAAATACCGAAAAGCCTTTAATGATCTTGTTCCATGGCCTAGAAGGCAGTTTTTACAGCCCGTACGCCAACGGAATTATGAAGGCGTTTGTGGATCAAGGTTGGCATGCGGTAGTGATGCATTTTCGAGGCTGCAGTGGAGAAATCAATCGACTGGCCAGAGCCTATCACTCCGGTGAAATTGGCGATGCAACTTGGTTATTAGACTTGTTAGACAAGCGCGACCCATCGCAAACCAAAGTAGCAGTGGGTATTTCGTTGGGGGGCAATATGTTGGTTAACTATCTCGCCCACCAGCAAAATCATGCCAAACTCAATGCGGCTGCGGTGATATCCGCCCCGTTAGATTTAGCGGCCTGTTCCTGGCGTATCGAGCAAGGGTTTTCCAAGGTGTATCATCAGTACCTGTTGGGATCATTAAAGCGAAATGCGCTGCAGAAAGCAGAGTTAATCGAAAATACTTTGGGTATAGATGGAGCTAGCATCAAGCGAATACAGCGTTTGTGGGAGTTTGACGACAAACTCACTGCTCCATTACACGGGTTTGATGGCGCTAAAGATTACTACTCACGTTGCTCAGGGCTTGGCAAACTAGACAGAATCAAAACTCCGACACTTATCGTTCACGCGAAAGATGATCCCTTTATGACATCAGACGTGATCCCCAACTTTGAGCTGCCAAGCTGTATTGACTATCAATTACTTACACATGGTGGCCATGTCGGTTTTGTTTCGGGTTCTTTGTTGCGTCCCAAAATGTGGCTTGAGGAAATGCTGCCAAGCTACTTCTCAGGTCACCTAAAGTAATAGACGACAACCTTACCTACTGATACCTCTGTCAAGATTAGATAGAATATCGTTAACTTTGATAAACCCAAAAGACACTCATGATTGTACCGTGGCAAGATATTCAACCTGATACGCTGGAAAACTTAATTCGAGAGTTTGTGCTCCGAGAAGGAACCGATTACGGTGCAAGCGAAGTGTCGTTAGAGCAAAAAATCGAAGCCGTTGCCCAACAGCTCAAATCGGGTGAAGCCGTCGTTGTGTTTTCAGAGTTGCATGAAACCGTCAATATCCAGCTCAAAAATCAGTTTTCGGGATAAACCCCGCTCGCGAAACCAGCAAACTTTTTGTTACATCCATGACATAGTTTTGCACCATGTTATAGTGGCGTTCGCTTACAAATTTGACCACAAAGGTTTGATATTATGTCTGCAAAACATCCGATTATTGCGGTAACAGGTTCATCTGGAGCAGGAACCACCACCACGTCCGAGGCATTTAGAAAAATGTTCAATATGATGGACATTAAGCCGGCATGGGTTGAAGGTGATAGCTTCCACCGTTTTACGCGCCCGGAAATGGATGTAGAGATCCGCAAAGCAAGAGAGCAAGGTAGACATATCAGTTACTTTGGCCCGGAAGCCAACGATTTTGGTGCGCTTGAAGAGTTCTTCCGAAAGTACGGCAATCAAGGCGAAGGTCAAATTCGACGTTATCTCCATACCTTTGATGAAGCGGTACCTTACAATCAAATGCCCGGCACATTCACCCCTTGGCAAGACCTTCCACAAGATTCCAACGTTCTGTTTTATGAAGGATTGCACGGTGGTGTGGTTACCGATGATGTCAATGTCGCTCAGCACGTCGATTTTCTAATTGGAATGGTGCCCATCGTCAACTTGGAATGGATTCAAAAGTTTGTTCGTGATACTCGAGATCGCGGGCATTCTCGCGAAGCGGTGATGGATTCAATCGTGCGCTCGATGGACGATTACTTAAACTTCATCACACCACAATTTTCTCGTACCCATATCAACTTCCAGCGTGTGCCGACGGTTGACACCTCCAACCCATTAAACGCTAAAGGCATCCCAAGCTTAGATGAAAGCTTCGTTGTTATTCGATTACGCGGCATCAAAAACGTCGATTATCCTTACCTACTGGCAATGATTGACGGTTCCTTTATGTCTCGTCACAACACCATTGTGGTGCCAGGTGGTAAAATGAGTTTTGCGATGGAGCTCATTGTTCGACCAATTTTGCAACAATTGATTGAAACTGGGAAAATTGGCTAAGTCTCAGATAAATCAGACTGTTTACTTTTCATACCGTGAACATGTGCACATTTTTGCGTAGACATTTCGCGTTATGAAACGATTAAAATCAAGAAATCGTCCCTAAAAACCGCTACTATGGTAGCCGATAGACAAGACAGCTTGCAGCTTTCCAAGACTACTCTTATGCTAGGAGGTTCATTAAGAGCCTCGCTACAACATGGAAAGCGGCGAGCATACCTGCAGAGGAAGTGAGATATTATGGTTCTAGGTAAACCTCAAACCGACCCAACGTTAGAATGGTTTCTTTCACACTGTCATATTCATAAGTACCCTTCAAAAAGCACCCTTATTCACGCAGGTGAAAAAGCTGAAACTCTTTACTACATCGTAAAAGGTTCTGTTGCGGTACTCATCAAGGACGAAGAAGGTAAAGAAATGATTCTTTCTTACCTTAACCAAGGTGATTTCATCGGTGAGCTAGGTCTTTTCGAAGAAGACCAAGAGCGTACTGCATGGGTTCGTGCTAAATCGCCTTGTGAAGTGGCTGAAATTTCGTTTAAGAAATTCCGTCAACTTATCCAAGTTAATCCAGACATCCTGATGCGTTTATCTTCGCAAATGGCTCGTCGTCTTCAAGTAACTAGCCAAAAAGTTGGTGACCTTGCATTCTTGGACGTAACTGGCCGTATCGCGCAAACGCTACTAAACCTAGCAAAACAGCCAGATGCGATGACGCACCCAGACGGCATGCAAATCAAGATCACTCGTCAAGAAATCGGCCAAATCGTTGGTTGTTCTCGCGAGACAGTAGGTCGTATCTTGAAAATGCTAGAAGAGCAGAATCTAATTTCAGCACACGGTAAAACTATCGTTGTGTACGGTACTCGCTAATTAGCTAGCACCCACTCGATACTAATGTCGATATTGAAAGCCACCGGGTAGTCGGTGGCTTTTTTATTTCCAACGGGTTTAGAATTATTTGCCTAAATCCGTGCTCTCAAAAATTTTATCTGCCGACGCTTCCACAAAGCCCTGATACAAATCTCCAGTGCGGTCGATATAACGCTTAGCAAACTCGTAAAAACCACCAGGAATTAAATGCTCTTGCCTCTCAAACAGGACAGGTACCCTATCCGCCATCGTAGCCGATTGTTCCAGATACACATCAGGTGAACCTTTCACTTCCCCACCAGATTGATTGACAGAAAAACCATGCTGAGTGAGCGACGAGTTAACCTGTTCAACCTCGTCATATTGATTAAGCTGATTGACAGAAACCGTGAAGTGATTTGCGCCGTATCCATGAGCGGCTACCCAAGCAGCGTATTCGCTTTCCTCAGCCAAGGCCTGGTAGGTTGCCAAGTCTAATTCCCAAGGTCTTCCCGACCACAAGAAATTTTCATTAGCGAAATACGATTGCGGTATTTGCTCTATTAATTCGAAAACTGTGTCTCGCAGCTTGGTGGTGCATTCATCCAAACACAACTCGCTGATAAACACCTTAGGCAAATTTTTATCTTGGTGTTCAAAATGGCGAGCATTGAGTTTTTTACTCTCAAATCGATAGCTGTCCGCCGCGTAATAACCTACTTTTTCAAATGGTGCCGCCAGTACATCTAACCCAGTTTTAGGGGTTGCAAATGTTCTCAGTGCGATATGGTCATTGATAAGTGGTTCAGATTCCGTCAACAAATGATGCACGGCCTTGGCAGAAGGGCAAAGGCGCTCTACGTAGTCTTGCCAAAGTCTTTCAAATAAGTACTGAGCTTCCATGAGTTCCTTCTTATACTAAGTTCACACCAGGTAAAAGTGTGTCAGGCAATATGGGTTGCTGACCTTCGATTGAGGCCATGGGGTAAGCGCAATAGTCCGCCGCGTAGTAAGCACTGGGTCTAAAGTTACCCGATGCACCCGGGCCACCAAACGGTGCATCGCTGCTGGCTCCTGTTAGAGGGCGATTTCGATTGACGATACCAGCGTAAGATTCTTGCAAAAACTGCTGCCACTGCTCGTCCTTGGTTGAGATTAGCCCTGCCGACAGCCCAAAACGTGTCTGATTTGCCAGTTTAATCGCGTGTTCAAAATTTTTGCTGCGATGAATCTGCAACATGGGGCCAAATACTTCTTCATCTGCCGCACCTTCCACGTTTGTCATATCAATAATACTTGGGGACAGCACGGCAGCACCTGTTGTTTGGCCGGTGAGTAACACTCTTCCCCCCAATTGGATGAGACTATCTTGAGCAGCAAGGACGTGATTGGCCGCTTGCGCAGATATCATGGCACCATAAAAGACGTCTTTTTTGGGATTGCCTACCGTTAACTGACTAGCAGCTTCAACCAATCGAGTAATCAATTGATCGCCCTTTTTTCCTTCAGCGACAATCAGACGACGAGCACAAGTACACCGTTGACCGGAACTCAAAAAGGCAGATTGAATGATGGTGTAGACCGCCGCATCAAGCTCGCCATAAGCATCTGAAACCACTAACGGGTTGTTGCCACCCATTTCCAACGCCAACATTTTGTTAGGTTTCCCTGCCAATGCTTGATGAATTTTGTGGCCAGTTTCCGCACTTCCGGTAAACAAGACTCCCGACACGTGAGTGTGATTGACTAATGCCACCCCCGTTTGCTGCTCACCTTGTACTAAATTAATTACACCATCGGGCAAGCCGACCTCTTGCCATACTTTCACCATAAGCTCCCCCACCGCTGGTGTTAGTTCAGAAGGTTTAAAAACAATAGTATTGCCTGCAATAAGCGCCGGCACTATGTGACCGTTAGGCAAGTGCCCAGGAAAATTGTAGGGACCAAAAACGACCATGACACCAATGGGACGATGACGAAGTGCTGTAGTCTGCTCCCCTTGAGTGCGAACGGCTTCTCCAGTCCGTGATTGGTAGGACTCGATTGAAATGGCGATTTTGTTGGTCATAGCTGTCACTTCGGTTTTCGCTTCCCAAAGTGGTTTGCCGGTTTCATCACTAATGAGTTTGGCTAACTCTGCGCTTTTATCTGTTAACGTATTAGCAAATTTCTTTACCAGCTCTACTCGTTTTGTAAGCTCGGTTGCCCGCCAAACTGGAAAAGCCTGAGTGGCAGCTATAACAGCAGCCGATACTTGCTGCTCGGTCGAACACTTTCCCTGCCAAATTGTTTCTTCGGAATACGGATTGGTCGAGATTAAGCTACCGCCGTCTCCTGAAACCCATTTACCACCAATGAATACACTCATCATTGTTCTCCTATTCGCGTTATTACCCAATAGGGCTAATACGAACCCAGTCCCCCGAAGTGACTTTAAGCGCTTGAGCAACTTCAGCGGTTAAAATTGCCGAATCACTTTCGCCATCTAAGCCTATCGTCGCAACCGTTGCTCTAAACTGTTCAAAACTGGTATTACAAATTAGATAAGGTTTGGCGCTGCTGTGTGTCGAGATCACCACTTGGGCGCGAAACGAACTGCGCACCGTTTCAATCTGATTTAGGTCACACTCAACCGTCGGTCCACCATCAAAAATATCGATATGGTCTCGACAGCGAAAACCTTCTCGCTCCAACATTTTGAGCGCGGGCAGCGTGTTTGGATGCACTTGTCCAATCACCTTCTGAGCTTCTGGGCTTAATAAGTTGACGTAAATAGGCATTTTGGGCATCAAATCGGCAATAAAGCCTTTTTTGCCAATCCCGGTAAGATAATCCGCCATGGTGAAATCAATAGAGAAAAAATGTTGTTGTAACCACTGCCAAAATGGTGAGTTACCCTCACTGTCTGAAACTCCTCGCATTTCAGCAAACACGCGTGAGGAAAAACGCTTTGGGTGTTCTGCCATCATGAGAAAACGACATTTCGACAAGAGTTTTCCGTTTAAACCCTGCCGGAACGCTTCTCTTAGAAACAAGGTACAGACTTCGCTACAACCGGTGTAGTTATTACCCAGTGTCAGTAGCTTAACGATATTTTTTACGTTTAATTTGTGAGAGGAATGAACAACGGTACTGATCTGGTAAGTGTAAAAAGGCACATCCCAGCCGATTGCAGCTTCAATTCCGGTACAGCCTGCGATGTCACCGGTAATAGTGTCTTCCGCCACCATCAAGTAACCCTCATCATCAGGAAACTCGATGTTATCTTTGGCGAAGCTGTATTCTGAATGGGTTATGCGATTGGTTAACAACTCCGCGTTAACGGGCAGTGAGGTAAAGCCATGGCCGGATTCAACGGCACAGGTGTGCAGAGCTTCGTAATCTGAAATAGTGATGGGTCTAATTACCAGCATTCACGCCTCCTTGGTATGAGTGCGCAAACCAGACCACCTTTGTTGAGACTCAAGTGCCTCACTCCAACACCTTTGGAGCGAGACACGATTCAGTCAATTACGAGATGAGGCTCGAGATGGCCTGGTCTAAACGCTTAAATCCCTCTTGAACATCAGCTTGGTCTATCACCAGTGATGGTGTAAAACGCACCACATCCGCACCTGCGACTAGTACTAATAGACCTTGCTCTCCAGCCGCGACAAGTATGTCACGCGCTTTGCCTTTCCATTCGTCTTTCAGCTCAGCACCAATCAACAAACCCTTACCACGAATATCAGAGAATAAATGGTATTTGTCATTCAGTGCCGTTAAGCCATCAATGAACCATTGCTCGCGCTGCTTAACGCCATCCAATGCGGATTGTTGCCCCATAAATTCGACAACTGAGAGAGCAACGGCACAGGCTAATGGGTTACCACCATAGGTGGAACCGTGCGTTCCAACCTTCATGTATGGTGCATACTCGTCGGTCGTTAACATCGCACCAATTGGAAAGCCGCCACCTAGTGATTTAGCCGTACTAAGAATGTCTGGGGTAACACCTAATCCTTGATAGGCGTAGAAATCTCCAGTTCGACCATTACCCGTTTGCACTTCGTCAAAGATCAGTAATGCATTGTGCTCGTCACATAAGTCTCTTACTGCTTTCACAAAATCAACATCAGGGGAAACGACGCCACCTTCACCTTGCAACGGCTCCATCATCACGGCACAGGTGTTGTCAGAGATTTGTGCTTTCAGCGCCTCAAGATTGTTGTAATCAAGATGAGTCACATTACCAGGCTTGGGCCCAAAACCGCTCGAGTAAGCTTCTTGACCACCAACGGTCACCGTGAAGAAGGTTCGGCCATGAAAGCCTTGTTTAAAGGCGATGATTTCAGACTTGTGCTCTCCGTATTTTTCAACCGCAACACGACGCGCGAGCTTAAGTGCCGCTTCATTCGCTTCTGCTCCAGAGTTAGCAAAGAAAACTTTGTCGGCGAAACTGAGTTCGACAAGCTTTTTAGCCAGTTGTAATGCCGGCTCGTTGGTCATGACATTACTTAGGTGCCAGATTTTTTGGCTTTGTTCTTGCAGTGCTTCCACCATCACAGGGTGACAATGTCCCAAGGCACTGACAGCGATGCCACCAGCAAAGTCGATGTATTCTTTGTCGTTTTGATCCCAAACTTTTGAGCCTTCTCCTTTTACAGGAATCATCTCCATTGGTGCGTAGCAAGGCACCATGTAGGTATCAAAATCAGAGCGGGGTGTAGAAGTTCCGGACATAGTGCTTTCCTTATGAATGCCACACATCAACGAACACGACAATGTAAGGATACTGCCTAACCTTAAGTTAAGCAGATCATCATCGACTATGACGCTATAAGGGCATTTTATTTACATGTTTTTAACCTTTTCAATAGTGAAAAACTCCAAAACCTTGGTTTTGATGTACTCACCTCTTGGTTAATTATGCATAAAAATGCAAAAATATTGAAATTAAATGTGATCGATCTTTTCTAATCAAAAAGGGAGTTACATAAAGCTGGACTTATATAGCGAACAGTGAATGTCTCTATGAATAAAACTCAAGCAGAGTTAGCCTGATGTACAGATACAACATTAGTGCAAATTGGTGAGCTAATTCTAATTTTGAATCAGGGTAAAACAGAGTAAATAGGCTCGAAAAGACGCTTGTTTAAGATATTACTTGTTGCGAGAGGTGTTGATGGCCAAAAAATTTGCCAATAGCTCGTGACCTTGTTCAGTCAAGATGGATTCTGGGTGAAATTGTACGGCATGTAATGGCAAGGTTTTATGTTGAATGCCCATTATCTCTGCCATTTTCCCTTCATTATCAGTAGTCCAAGCGGTCACTTCAAAACAATCGGGTAATGACTCAGGCTCAACAACTAAAGAGTGATATCGCGTTACCGTTAGTGGATTATTCAGCTTGGAAAATACGCTGGTGTCTGTATGCGTAATGGCAGAGGTTTTACCATGCATAACCTTTTTAGCGCGCACGACCTTGGCACCGAAGGTTTGAGCGATGGCTTGATGCCCCAAACACACTCCCAAGATAGGAAGCTTCCCCGCGAACCTTTCAATAACCGCTAGAGAAATTCCAGCTTCATTTGGTGTGCATGGCCCAGGTGAAATAACCAAATGGCTCGGCACCATTTCTTCAATCTGCTCAAGCGTGACGTCATCGTTACGCATCACTGTGACTTCCACATTCAACTCACAAAAATACTGATATAAGTTGAAGGTAAAGGAGTCATAATTGTCGATGATTAACAGCATATCGAATCTACCTGGGCGAACAGCGCTGGTATTTTGCAATGTTATCAAATAAAGGCAAGCGCTTTTATAGCTGATCGGAGAATGTCATTGCTCTTCAATAGTCGATAAAAATACCGCTAACCCGCTTTCAATTCCTTTTCGATCCTCTTTGCTCAGCATTTCAAGGTGCTTTTCCATATTTGCCACGTGTTCGTTAAGTACCGTGTCGAGGAATTCTTGCCCTTCTTGGGTCAATGTTACTTTGTTGCTACGCCTATCCGCTTCACTGGCAATGCGACAAATCCATCCTTTTTGCACCAAGTTTTCGATTCGTGTGCTAACCGCTCCTGATGACAACATTAATGTCTTGTATAGCGTTGTCGGTGTAACCGGCTCAATATTACGACGCAGGGTCGCCAAAATATCAAACTCAATAAGGCTAATACCATGAGCTTTAAACACTTTGTTTTGGATTGCCTCCCATTGATTTGCCGCTCTGCGAATTCGGCCTACAACCCCCATAGCAGAGCAATCTAGATCGGGTCTAGCTCGTTTCCACTGCTGCAGTATTTTCTCAACACCATCCATATTGATATCCTCCAACAATTTATCTTTTTAAAAAGATACTTGACTAAAAGATATTTTGCCATTACTTTTTAAAAACAATCTTTTTGAAAAGATACTTTTAAGGAAGAAAAAATGAACTCAAAAAAAGTTGGCTTGATCGCATTAACTGCTCTCGCTCCTATTGTTTGGGGTAGCACTTATATCGTTACAACTGAATGGCTACCCGAGAATAGTCCATTGCTCGCGTCTGCAATGCGTGCACTTCCAGCAGGTTTACTATTAGTCGCATTAACACGCGCTCTGCCCAATAAAGCATGGTGGGGAAAATTGGCGTTACTGGGCTTTTTAAACATAGGGCTATTTTTTTACTGCCTATTTTTTGCCGCCACCCACTTACCGGGCGGTACAGCTGCGTTAGTCATGTCTAGCCAGCCCATTGTGGTGATGCTGCTAAGTGCTTCATTACTTCACACTAAGATAACTTGGAAGCAAATTTTGGCGGCATTGTTTGGCATTTCAGGTGTGGGGCTAATCGTTTTGAATGAAACGGTCCAGCTGAGCTTACAAGGACTAGTGCTTGCAGTGCTCGGGACCTTGAGTATGGCAACTGGAGTAGTCCTGACCAAATATTGGGGCAAACCACCACAAATGAGCACATTGGGCTTTACTGGCTGGCAACTCTTGTTCGGTGGGCTAATGTTGATGCCAATCGCGTTACTGCTAGAAGGGTGGCCAGCGGAAATCACTCTTCTCAATACCCTTGGTTATAGCTACCTAGCTATCGTCGGTGCAGTCTTCGCCTACTCAATCTGGTTTCGTGGTATTCAATCGCTCCCCGC
The DNA here is from genome assembly GCF_056159765.1 of Vibrio sp. ABH4_348. NCBI lineage: Bacteria > Pseudomonadati > Pseudomonadota > Gammaproteobacteria > Vibrionales > Vibrionaceae > Vibrio > Vibrio sp. ABH4_348. The sequence goes on from NZ_JBSWVW010000001.1 coordinate 2,684,383, forward strand.
TACCAACGTCGCTTTTTTAGGGTTTTTAAGCAGTGTATCAGCCGTAGTTTTAGGTTTTGTTTTTCTTGATGAGCGTTTGACCAGTATTCAGATTCTAGGTGCAGTTGCCATTCTCGTTTCCATTTTTATGGCTTCCTCGAATCAAACGAAGACCGCCTAGTATCAAAACCATTAATCACAACCTATTAATATCTATAAACATATTTAATTCAAAAAGTCAGAAAAGGATAATCACATGAAACTAACTATCGTATCTGGTAGCCAACGACCTAACTCACAAAGCCTAAATGTCGCCAAGTTCTTAAAAAAACAGAGCACTAATGATTTTGATGAAATTGAAATACTCGATTTGAATGAATTAAATCTGCCATTTTGGAATGAAGGGGTATGGCAGGGCAGCTCTGAATGGGATATTTGGACGCCAATTGCAAAAACGCTCAAAGAATCCGACGCTTTTGTCTTTATCTCTCCCGAATGGCATGGAATGGCAACTCCTGCGCTTAAAAACTTTTTGCTGCTGACAACCGCAAATGAGCTCGCACACAAACCTGCGTTGTTGGTTGGCGTCAGCGTTAGTCCAAATGGCGTCTACCCCATCAGTGAACTGCGTTTAACTGGCAGCAAAAACAATCACGTATGTTTCCTTCCAGACCACCTAATCGTTCGCTACAGCTCAGAGCTAATTGATGAGAATGCGGAAAGTAACAATGAGGAGTTTGTTGGCCGTACTCAGTACACAATCAAACTGCTTAGCGGCTACGCAAGAGCTTTAGCACCGCTTCATTCTGATATGTTGGAGCTAGGCAAACCTTATGTGTTTGGTATGTAAAATAACACTCTGATCTACCGTTTAATCTCAATCTTAACTTTAGGCTTGTTCGATTGAGTTCGAATAAGCTTATAGTTGTTTCAACGACTTTCAGATTCCATCATGTCAGCTAATAAGCCATTGGTGGGTAGTGTTATGACCTCTACTTCAGTTGCATCTGAGATTTGAGGATCGATTTTTTTCACCACTTTAGCCGGAACGCCAGCCACCAGGTGATAAGCAGGTACATCTTTGGTGACTACTGAACCTGCGGCCACCATCGCCCCCTCACCAATTGTCACGCCATTGCATACCACGACATTTGCTCCAATCCATACTCTGCTCTCAATCTTGATCGGATCACCACACGCCACCATTCCTAACTGTCTACGATCATCAGTACTTACGGGGTGGCTAGAAGCACACAGTTTCACCCCCGGACCGATTAGCACACCATCGCCGATAGTGATGGGGAGGTTGTCCAACATCACCACACCAGAATTAATAAACACATTATTACCAATGGCAATGTGATAACCAAAATCGACATGAATTGGAGGAACTATGGTGCACTGGCCTTTTGTAAACAGAAGTTCATCCAAAATTTCATTTAGTTTGGATTTGTCAGTTGGGTCTGTCTGATTGTACTTCCAGCACAATTGGCGAGCTTTGAGTTCTTGCTGCGCCAACGTCTCGTCTATCTTGATGTACTGCATATTTTATCCCACCTCATTTAGTCGTTAGATGGTAATCAATAAATCGCGGATAAAGTGATAAGTACCAGTCACAATCAACAACTCGGTGGAATAATATTATGTTTGTACAGAATGCAAAAACCCCCTCTGATGAGAGGGGGTTGAAAATTTATTAACCTACAATCTGGTAAGACTAGGGCTTAGCCACAAAGCCGACCGCTTCATACACTTTTTGTAAGGTTTGCTGCGCCGTCTCAGAAGCCTTATCCGCACCATTTCTCATCACTTCGTTGAGGTAAGTACGATCTTCGCGAATACGGCGGTATTCTGCTTGAACCGGTTCCAACATCGCGACAATGGCTTCACCCACGTCTTTCTTAAACGGGCCATACATTTCAACGCCTTGGTACTTGGCCTCGATTTCTTCAAAGCTCATCCCAGTGGCCGCCGAATACAGTCCCATCAAATTCGAAATACCCGCTTTGTTTTCAACATCATGGCAGATTTTTGGTGGGTTATCCGTGTCGGTTTGCGCTTTGTTGATCTTTTTGATGATCGATTTAGGCTCTTCCAACAAGGTAATGACATTCTTGCGGTTGTCATCAGACTTGGACATTTTCTTCGTCGCGTCTTGCAAACTCATAACACGCGCGTTTACTGTTGGGATATAAGGCTCAGGAACAACAAAGATAGGGTCTTCAGGACAATAGATGTTGTTGAAACGAGTAGCGATATCACGAGCCAACTCCAAGTGTTGCTTTTGGTCATTGCCGACTGGTACTTGGTGAGCGCCGTACAATAAGATGTCTGCCGCCATTAATACTGGGTAGTCAAACAAACCGGCGTTTACGTCGTTCGCGTAACGCTGTGATTTGTCTTTAAACTGAGTCATACGGCTCAGTTCACCCATCTGAGTGTAACAGTTAAGAAGCCAACCAAGTTGAGCATGCTCCGGTGCGTGTGACTGGACAAAAATCGTGCTCTTCTTAGGATCCACACCTACCGCCAAACAAATAGACAACGCATCTAATGTCGCTTGATATAGGGCTTGAGGGTCTTGGCGAACGGTGATGGCGTGCTGATCAACTATGCAGTAGTGACAGTTGTAATCGTCTTGCATCTGTTGCCATTGACGAAGAGCACCCAAGTAATTACCTATACTGAGTTCGCCAGATGGCTGAACACCACTGAATACGATGGGTTTGCTCATATGTTGCTTCCTTTGACTTCTTAAATAGTAAAACCGCCCAATTGCTGATAGACGCGTTGGACGGCTTTTGCAGTGTACTCATTGACGAGTATTTTGCTAGTGGTTTGTACTCTACTCACTCAGACTTAAGCTGAAACCGAGATCAGCGCTAACATTTCTGAAATATCGTCTGCGACATAAGTTGGTTCACTCGCTTGAATCGGCTCACCATGGTTGTAACCATAAGTGAGAGCAAATGAACGACAACCGGCATTTTTTGCTGCCAAGACGTCATTTTTAGAATCGCCAACCATTACTGTCTCTTCTGTTGAGACAGAATATTTGTTCATCAGCCAATTCAACGCAACAGGATCGGGTTTTTTAGTCTCAAAACTGTCACCACCAAACACATCAGCAAAAAAGTCGGCAATTCCGTGTGCTTCCAATACATGAGGTACAAACTTCAATGGCTTGTTGGTTACCAATGATAAAACCGCGCCTGACTCTTTTAGTGCTTTCAACGTACTCAACACATTTGGGTACAGTGCTGTTTTTGTGTGTCCGGTTTTTTCATAGTTGTCATCAAATAGTTCTCTTGTAGAACGATGAAACTCTGGATCCAACGCTTTCGAAACGGTCACGCTTCTACTTAAAAAACGGCCAACTAAGACATCCGCACCATTACCGACATATTGACGCATGTCAGCCTCAGTCACTTCCGGCTTTCCGACCATCCTCAGCGTGGCGTTTGCGGCATCAGTCAGATCCGGCACGCTGTCCAGTAGCGTGCCGTCCAAATCAAAAATAAATAATTTAGCTTGAGACAAAAGAGATCCTTACTTTTGGTTTACTTTACTCAGTTCAGTGCGCATTTCATCAATCACGGCTTTGTAATCCGGTTGACCGAATATGGCAGATCCAGCCACAAACATATCCGCACCTGCCTCGGCAATTTCTCGAATGTTTTCGACTTTGACTCCGCCATCAATTTCTAAGCGAATATCGCGACCAGACGCGTCAATTCGCTCTCTGACCGCTCGTAATTTTTCTAAGGTGTGTGGGATAAAAGACTGACCACCAAACCCTGGATTCACCGACATCAACAAGATCATGTCAATCTTGTCCATAATGTGGTCAAGGTAATGTAGAGGAGTAGCAGGGTTAAAGACCACACCCGCTTTACAACCGTGCTCTTTTATCAGCTGTAGTGTGCGGTCAATGTGTTCGGAAGCTTCGACGTGGAAGGTAATCATAGATGCCCCGGCTTTTGCAAAGTCTGGCACGATACTATCAACAGGCTTAACCATGAGATGGACATCAATCGGTGCGGTAATACCGTAATCACGAAGCGCTTTACAGATTGGCGCACCAAATGTCAGATTCGGTACGTAGTGATTGTCCATGACATCGAAATGTACCACGTCCGCACCCGCTGCGAGCACACGCTCAACATCTTCGCCTAGGCGAGCAAAATCGGCAGATAGAATAGACGGTGCAATTAAGAAATCTTTCATAGCGAGCCCTTGAGTAAAATGAGATACGGTAATCTTGTACGATATTCTACCCAAGGAGCATTATTAAGCCCAGTAACAATCTAGAACAGATTTAAGAGTAAACGGACTTATTGATTCGCTGGAAACAAAGCCAACAGTTCGTCTACTTTATTTCGGCCTGCACCATTGCGAGAAATCGTGCGTTTTACTTTAACAACACTTAAGTCTGCCCCATGGTACAAACGGCGGGTAAGTGCTGTATCGTGATTTGAAATCAATACTGGAACCTGTTTGCGTCTTGCGGTTTCTTCCGAAACATCGGCTAGGCGAGCTTGATCATCCAATGTAAATCCATTGCCCGCATATGCAGTAAAATTAGCGGTGTTCGATAATGGCGCATAAGGAGGATCACAGTAAACCACTGAGCCTTTGCGAACACGTTTAAAGGTATCGACATAGCTTTCGCAAATAAACGTGGCTTTTTTGGCCTTTTGCGCGAAGAATTCCAGCTCTTTTTCCGGAAAGTAAGGTTTTTTGTAGGAACCAAAAGGTACGTTGAATCCGCCCTTTTTGTTGTACCGACACAGACCATTAAAACCAAATCGGTTCATGTACAAAAAAGCTAACGAGCGATACCAGATATCATCTGTAGCATTGAATTCCTTGCGAACATCCAAATACACTTCTTTACGGTTGTACTCAGCGGTAAACCAACGCTTTGATTCATCGATGTAATCTTGAGGCCGCTCTTTAAGAAGGTTGTAAAGATTGATCAGGTCTGGATTGATATCAGACAACAAATAGTCGTCGTAGTCCGTATTCAAAAAAATCGAGCCTGCCCCAACGAAGGGTTCAACAAGCTTACGAGCTTCTGGCAAGTGACGTCGAATATCTTCAACTAAACCGTATTTTCCCCCAGCCCACTTTAAGAAGGCTCGTTGTTTAATCATGACGTCTTTCTACTTACTTCTCGTTAGGGCTGCGGAATGTATCATATTTTTGAAGTGACAGAGAGCTAAATTCCACGGTCAATTTCACGATGGACTTGATTTAGCGATTTAGCCCAAGGTTCGAGTTCTTGTACTTCAGATGGAAGGTCAGCAACAGCATCACGTGCAACTTGGATGGTGGCGAAGTTGCTGTAAGTGACAATAAACCATTCACGTCCATTTCGTACGGTAGGATACACGTAAATGTCCTGCTGCAATTGGTAACGATTCAAGAACGATTGAACTTCTTCCAGAGATTGTACAGCTGCAAGCTGTAAAGTATAGCTTCGCGCAGACAAAGCTTTTAACTGTTCACGAGTAAACGAGAACTGCACTTCTGGTGGCGCAGGGGATACATCTACGGAAGTTTCCACGTTCACAGCTTCTGCCGAATCCGCTAGCACCAGCTCGGTTTGCGTTTCTGCAACTGCAGGTTGTAACTCCTCTGCCACCACAGTTTGCTCGGCTGAATCAACGAGCGCTTCAATATTGCTGGTATCTACCGTTTCAGGTTTGTCGTCAAGCAAGGCATCGACTACTTCAGACGTAATCACCACTCTTTGTTGGTCATCAGCAACGGCTTCTAAAGTCGCGGTATCAGCAGTAACCAGCGGTGGCAAAGCCGACGCGTCATTATTTATATCCAATTCAATTTGTTGATCATCAGCTTTCATCGATTGGCTTTGGTCACTGATGATGTCTTGATTAAGTGCCATTTCAGCTTTAGAACTTTCCTCTAAAGTAGGAATGACCGTTTGCTCGACCACTGATGAAAGCTCTTGCGCCCTTTGCTCAGGGGTGGGCTGAGTCGACCACCACCAGTAGCCACCAACGATGACCAGTAATAGCACAAGCACCAATAAGGCGATATTCATCGGAGTTCCAACAATAGAGCGGATGATAATGCGTTTTTCCGCTTTGTGTTCGGTCAGCGCCATGATTTCTCCAGGTCGGCAATCGGTTTTTTTGTAAACGTGTCGAACACGCTTTTCCATGTCTTCGTCGATATAACGTATCACTAACAACTCAAAGAATCTGTCTGATTCTTCTTGAGTTAATGGCTCGATCTCAAAATCTATTGGTTTGTGTTCTTGCCCATATCCCAAGCGAGTCAATAGTGCCTCTAATGCCCCAGGTTGAGCAAACAGCAAAACATTGATAGTCCAGTTTGGCCGTGTTTGAGCCTCTAACACCAACATCCACAATTCACTAACTAAGGTTTCCGATAGCAAATGGGCGTCGTCTATTACCAAAGCCAAATCGCAAGCTTCGTCACCAACCAGTTCAGTCAAAGATTCGACAAAAGAGGCATTGGGATCAAAAAAGGCTTCTTGGACAAGTTGAGAAATGAGTTGAACTCGACGCTGACTGTCGTCCTGAGTTGGGTGGCAAAGCAATAATGCCTGGTTTTTATCGGATGCAAAGATTTCGAGATAGCGTTGAGATAGCCAAGTCTTACCCGCTCCAACTGGACCGGAAATGGTAATCAAATTTGATCCAAACCCGGTTAGAAGACTTAAACGTTCTAACAATTCGGTTTGTGTATCTAACTCTAAAAGATTCGGATCAAGGTTCACGCTGTCTTATCTACCTTATTAAATTTGCAGAAATGTTTTACGCAAAGTCGCTATAAAACAATACCATACCAATGAGACAACAAGGACTAAATGTGACGACAGAACTCTATTGCTTGTTTGATGTGTGACTCATCAGTACCTTTTACCACTTCTGCGGTTCCGATACTGGTTGGCAGAACCAATCTTAGTTCACCTGCCAATACTTTTTTGTCGCGCATCATGTGCTTGATAAAGTCATCAAATGACATTGTTTCTGGTGTATGGACAGGTAGCTTCGCTCGTTTGAGTATAGAAACAATTCGCTCAAACTGCTGCTCGGTAATAAGACCAGATAAAAGTGCAGTCTTTGCTGCCATTACCGTTCCACTCGATACCGCTTCACCGTGTAACCAATTTCCGTAGCCAAGTTCGGCTTCGATAGCGTGTCCAAAGGTGTGGCCTAGGTTAAGTAAAGCTCGGATACCCGACTCTTTCTCATCCAAAGCAACAACCTCTGCTTTAATTTGACAGCATCTAGCTATCGCATAAGTCAGTGCTTTTTCATTCAACTGATACAAGGCATCTAAGTTTGCTTCTAACCAGTCAAAAAAGTCTGCATCGTAAATGATTCCGTACTTGATGACTTCAGCAATACCCGCTGCGAATTCACGTTCAGGCAGTGTTTTTAAACAATTGGTATCAATGACAACAGCTTTAGGCTGATAGAAAGCACCAATCATGTTTTTGCCCATTGGGTGATTGACCGCGGTTTTCCCACCAACAGAAGAGTCGACTTGAGACAACAAAGTCGTTGGGACTTGAACAAAATCAACACCACGCTGGAAACAAGCGGCTGCAAATCCAACAATATCACCGATGACACCGCCGCCGAGTGCAACTATTGCAACATCGCGACCATAATTGCCTTCCAGCAAGAATGTCATGATTTGTTCAAAGATTTGCAGGGATTTATATTGCTCTCCATCTGGGAGAACCAATTCACTCACTACACAACCATGCTGGCTGATTAGAGACTGAATGTTTTGAGAGTAAAGAGGGGCAACTGTGTCATTAGTGATCACAACTGCTTTTTGGTATTTCGATAAGAGTTCTAGGTGAACCGGGTTTGAATATAACCCGGCACCAATAGTAATTGGGTAGCTGCGCTCTCCTAAGCTAACCGTGATCCGTTCCATCGGTTTCTCCAAAGGCTAAAAAAAGAATTATCTCTCTTCTAGCATTTTTACGATCTGGTTGGCTACCACTTTTGCGCTTTGATCATCAGTTCTTACTGTGTAATCCGCAATCTCTTCGTACAATGGATTGCGTTCTTCAGCTAGAGCCTCTAGAACATCGCGAGGATTGTCTGTTTGCAACAGAGGACGCTTTTTATCTCGATTGGTGCGCGCCAACTGTTTCTCAATTGTCGTTTCTAGATAAACAACAACACCACGTGCAGACAAACGGTTGCGGTTATCTTTGCTCAAAATAGAGCCGCCGCCTGTTGCCAACACGATTCCAAGTTCTTCCGTTAAGTCATTAATGACTTTTTCTTCACGCTTACGGAAGCCTTCTTCACCTTCTACGTCAAACACCCATGCGATATCAGCGCCAGTGCGCTCTTCAATTTCAGTGTCAGAATCAACAAACTCCATGTGCAGTTGTTGCGCCAGGTGTCTTCCGATGGTGCTTTTGCCAGCGCCCATAGGGCCGACAAGAAAAATATTGCGTTTCTCAGCCATGTTTAGCAGTAATTTACAACGTTAATTCAATGACATCGCCACAAGAAATCCAGTAGTTACTGGAAGTTGAAAGGCTTGTGGCACCTATTCCTCACAGATATTTCGTGATAAGACCCGAAATTATCTAGATAAGGTGCCCACAATGCAAATTTATTTTTAAAGTCAGCATACCTTAAGGATTAATCACACGAGGCGTAACAAAAATAAGTAGTTCACTTTTTTCGTACTTTTTACCTGTGTTCTTAAAGAGATGGCCCAGTAACGGAATATCACCCAATAGTGGCACCTTAGACACGGTATCCTTGACGTTTTGGTAATAGATGCCGCCCAGAACCACGGTCTCCCCGTTTTCAACTAACACTTGGGTGCCGATCCGCTGAGTTTCAATACTTACCGCTTTGCCGTTACCAGCCACGACCTCTTTACCTGGTGCGTCTTGTGTCACATTGAGATCGAGTACAAGTCGATTATCAGGCGTAATCTGTGGAGTCACCTTTAAGCTCAACACCGCTTTTTTGAAGGTTACGGAAGCTGCACCACTGGACGTGGATTCTACGTAAGGGATTTCTGTACCTTGCTCAATGAAGGCCGGCTTTTTATTGGTAGTAATCAATTTAGGGCTAGAAACGATCTCTGCTTTCTCTTCGGTTTCAAGTGCTGATAGTTCCAAATCTAGCAGTGTATTCTTACCCAGTTTAGCGACTTGGAAAGCGATAGAGGCAGCAGTACCAGTTGTTGGTGCGGCACCAAGGTTTACGTTAAGCATATCGTTGACCGATACATCGTCAAAGTTACCTAAGTTGTTGCTTTGCCATAGCGTGTTGTTAATGGTCGAACCCACTGAACGCTCACCATTGGCATTAGACTTCATGACACCCCATTTCACACCGAGGTCTTTAGCGTCACCTTCAGCGACTTTAACAATCCGGGCTTCAATTTCTACCTGTTTCACTGGGATATCAAGAGATTGAACAATCTCGCGAACTACATCCACATTCTCTTGCAAATCTCGAATAAGAATCGAGTTGGTACGATCATCAATCGTGACAGACCCGCGTTCCGACAACATTCCCATCGCATCCGCACCGCTAATCATGGCGGCGATCTCACCTGCGTTAGCAAATTTTACTCGGATGATTTCTGAAACTAGCTCTCCTAGTTCTTCTTCCAATCGCGCTTGCTCTAACTGTTCTTTTTCTTGTAGGTCAAGTTCGGCTTTAGGAGCAATCAGTACGACATTGCCTTCCACGCGTTTATCTAGCCCTTTAACCTGGAGAATAATGTCTAACACTTGCTGCCATGGCACTCCATCAAGACGCAAAGTTAGGTTACCACTGACAGAGTCCGACACCACCAAGTTGAAGTCGTTGTAATCGGCAATCAGCTGTAACACGCTTCTTACAGGAATATCTTGGAAGTTAATCGATATTTTTTTACCTTCACGTTCCAGCAAGCTTTTTTCTTTAACTTTGGCGACTTCTTGCACTTCACTCACTGAAACTTCAAGAAACTTGCCATTCAACGTGTACTCAAACGAGTATTCCCCCTTCACAAAAGCCACTAAACGAGTGCTAGGTGATTCGCGGAACACTTCTATCTGGTGAACATTGGTAGCGAAATCTTTAACATCCAAAAGGTACAGTTTGTCATCAGGAACATTGGTATTGAGAAGTTCAATACTCAGCCCTTCTTGCGCTTTTTGAATATCCACGGCAATGCGAGGATCGGTGAGTTCGACGATAATTTTGGCGTTGTTTTTGCCATCGGTTCTGAAGTCAATCGCCTCTAGGTTGTTATTAGGATCTTCTTGGGCAGATAATGCAGATGAGCCCAACACAGCCAATAAGATCAGCCCCAGTTGACCTAACCTTTTTAATGACGCTACTAGTGTTTTGAACATAATTTCCATCTCATTTGACATCTATTTAAGCGCTAACTTCACATTTCGGTTGTTCCAACAACCCAAACCATCCGGCAACGTTTCTTTAATCTTTAAATATTTAGGGGTGATCTGAGTAATACGCCCATTATTGAGCCCCAAATACTGCCCTGCTCGAACTTGGACCACCTGTCCATTTGGTGTTTGAATCAAAGCTTGAATTGCTCCGCCACTACTCATAACACCGCGTAGCTTCAACTTATTCAGTGCAAATCGCTCTAATTTACCTGTCTTTTTGCGCGATGACGGCTGCCAACATTCTTTCTTAGCAACGGGCTGACTTTGCACCACCGCTACTTTTGGCAGGGCAAATGGCAACCTAGCATCATGCTCCGTGAATTGTGCGGCTTGAAAATCTAGGATCGGTGCCAGATCCGGTACCTCTCTTTGCGCGGTTAATTCAGTCTGGCTAATAAAGTCCTGCACAGGGGAGGTATTCGCTTGGCATCCAATAAGAAGCAACCCAGCTAAGCTGGCTAATAAAGACTTATTTCGCATCATCTACCTCCGGCTTAAACTGATAGGTAAAGGCACGAACCCGGAAGTGCAATGTGCTACTTTCCAAGCTGACTCGTTGCCAGTCGACATCTTCAAAGTGAATCACACGCGGTAGCTCAGCAATCGCTTGGGAGAACTGTCCTATATGATCAAACTCTCCCGTTAATTCGATGTTGAGCGGTAAGCGGTACAAGAACTCTTGATTTTGTTTTTCGCCCCAGTCAATTCGGGTGAACGTCAATGCGTTTTTCAGTCCAACTTCGTTAACCGATGCCAGCATACTTGCCAACTCTTTTTGAACGGGCAGCTGTCGGGATAAGTAATCATAGCGCTCCGATAACTCATCCAATTGTTGTTTCATCTTCGGTAAAGTCGCCGCTTTATTCGCCTTTATGGTAGCAACGGTTTTTTGGGTCGCTTCTTCTTGTCTCAAATTGGCAAGACTTTCGTTCATCGGCTTTAAGTAAAACCAGTAACCAATACCCTGCAGTGCCAAAATAAGCACGACAATCACTAAAATCTGTGCGCCAAGTGGCCACTCCATGATTTCATCGAGCTCTAAATCTTGAGGTCTAGCCATTATTGGATTCCCCCTTGTCTACGTTCTGAACAAAGGAGTGCGCATCAAAGTAGAATGACAACTCAAAGTCTTGAAACTTCTTATTAAAACGCGGCCTGTCATGAATGATCGAGTGCATTTCGACATTAGATAAATGCGGTGAACGCTCCAAGTTATCCAACATAGTGGCCAACCGTGATGTTGAGTCACTGATACCCGAGATCGAAATTTGTTGACCATTCATATCAATTTTGTCGACATACACACCTTCAGGAATAAGGTGCGGAATCAAATTCATAAAGTCAGTGGTTTTGTTGCGTTTAACCTGTAGCTCTTCCACTACTTTCAAACGAGTAAGCAAAGACTGATGCTCTTTTTCCACTTCTTTTAGCGATTCAATGCGCGCATCAAGTTGAGCGATATAACTGTTAATTTGGTTCAATCGCGCTTTTTGTTGATCAATTTGATCTTGGAAAAAGAACCCCAACCCGTATTGAATGCCAAAAGCCACAAAACAACCCAACACGAGTAAACCGACAAATCTGCGTTTGTGTTCCTCTCGTTGTGCCTCGCGCCAAGGCATGAGGTTGATGCTATGCAACATGATCAGCCTCCATCCAGTTGATACCTCTCAAAGCCAATCCAGCAGCAGTTCCAAATGTCGCGCCGCTAGAAGAGCTCGCTTTGCGTTTAGTGCGTACTTTGGAGTTCATCAATCTAAGTACGTCGAGAGTTTCACATTCAAGATTCATGGTCTGAACAATTTTTTCAGCCACTTCTGCCACGGCCGAACCGCCACCAGTTAACCACACGCCTTGCACAGGGCTACCTTGGGAGGATGCCAACATTTGCAAATTGCGCTGCAGCCTCTCAACTACATTGTTAGCAAAACGCGAGCTGGCATCGTTATCGACCGATTCGTCTTTAGCAAAAGATTCTAATAACCGAGTGCCAACCGCCATCTCTCGACAAAAAGGTGATTTATCAGCAAAATCGAGACACATGGTCGATTGAGTGTGTCCAATGTCCAATAAAATCCAGTCCGATTTATTCAAGGACTCTGAGGCTAAGTTCCAAATTTCAACCAACCCGTGAGCATGAACGTCGACTAGAATTGGTTTAAACCCCGCTTTCTCCGCTGCATTTAAGCGACTCTCTACGATGTCTTTTTTTGACGCATAGACCTGATAAGACAAAGAATTGGAGTTGCTAGGGCCATCGAATACGGGGACATAGTCCAAGTTGAGTTCTTCTACTGGAAACGGGCTTTGATGTGAGAAGGCTTGCAATATGGCAAACTCAACTTCTCGTTCATCGATATCCGAATCTATCTGGAGTACTTTGCTTATCACTGCACTGTCTGGCACCGACAACACAATTTGACTTGAAAACATCGGCAGATCTTTTTTGAGTTGTTTGAGTTTTTTTACAATCTTCTGATGATTCAAGGTGTGGTTTTCGGCGAAAATACCAGCATCGATTGGCAGTTCTTTATAACCCACAACGGCATAATTATTTCGAGACGGCCTCAGCACCACAGCCTTAATACTGTGATGTCCGATGTCTATGCCGGTAATAAGTGGTTTGCCCATACAACTAACTCCATACCAATTGTTTGGCTCTTATGCTTATAATTGACGAATCGATACACCACTCATAACGGGGTTATCTAACTAACCGATTGAGTGTACTAGGGTTTGCATTGTGTGAACCTCAATTTATCAGGGAATATCCAGTGAAGTTCATAAAGCGACTGTTCATTTTTTCATTGGTTTGCATCTTTCTTGGAGTCACCACAATTTTTGGTTTCTACTTGTATGTCAAACCCGAGCTACCAGACGTAGCAACGTTGAAAGATGTTAAGTTACAGACACCAATGCAAGTTTTCAGTCGTGACGGCCAACTTATCTCTCAATTTGGTGAAAAGCGTCGCATTCCTGTCAAATATGAAGATATTCCTCAAGAACTGATCGATGCGCTTATCGCAACCGAAGACAGCCGTTTTTATGACCATCCCGGTATCGACCCAATTGGTATCGTTCGTGCCGCTTTTGTTGTTGCCATGTCCGGCAGTGCCAAACAAGGTGCCAGTACCCTAACCCAGCAACTTGCTCGAAACTTCTTCTTAACCAACGAGAAGAAGATCATGCGTAAAATCAAAGAGATTTTCATCGCCATCCACATTGAACGATTACTGACAAAACAAGAGATCCTCGAGCTGTATGTCAATAAAGTATTCCTTGGTTATCGTTCGTATGGCTTTGGCGCCGCTGCGCGAGTCTACTTCGGTCGAGAACTCGACCAACTTACATTAAGCGAACTTGCCATGTTAGCAGGTATGCCTAAAGCCCCATCTACCATGAATCCGCTGTATTCTTTGGAAAGAGCAACCAATCGCCGCAACGTCGTGTTATTGCGAATGTTGGATGAAAAATACATTACCAAAGAAGAGTTTGAAGCCGCCAAAGCGTCACCTATTGTAGCTCGTTATCACGGTGCAGAAATCGAATTAAGTGCGCCCTACGTCGCAGAGCTAGCACGAGCTTGGATGGTGGAACGTTATGGTGAAGAGGTTTACACCTCAGGTAAACGTGTTTACACCACCGTCACCTCCAAATTACAAACAACCGCGACAGAGGCAGCGATCAACAACTTATTGGCCTACGACCAGCGCCATGGTTTTAGAGGTGCCATAGACACTTGGTGGCAACCAAACGAGCCAGTACCTTCCCGTGAGACAATTAATCAGAAGCTGGATGATTTACCAATTTACGGTCCACTCATCCCTGCAGTGGTAACAGACACGTTTGACAGATCAATTGAAATTATGGTCAAACGCCATGGAAACCAAACTATAGATTGGGACGGTTTAAAGTGGGCAAGACGTTTTGTTACCGATACTCGTCAAGGACCTGAGCCAAATAAGGCCGCTGATATAGTCAACGTTGGTGAAGTTATCTGGGTTCAGAAGTTTGAAGTAAACAACCAAGAGACAGGGGAGTTAGAAACGCTGTGGAATTTGAGCCAGTTACCTGACGCCAATACCGCTTTTGTCGCACTCAACCCGGAGAATGGTTCACTTGAAGCGTTAGTCGGTGGCTTCAACTTTATCCACAACAAGTTTAACCGAGCGACCCAATCGATACGTCAAGTTGGTTCAAGTATTAAACCTTTCATTTATTCTGCAGCGGTAGACTCAGGTATGACTTTGGCAACCTTGGTTAACGATGCACCGATAAATCAATGGGACCAAAGCCAAGGCACGGCGTGGCGTCCTAAAAATTCGCCACCGAAGTATATTGGCCCAACTCGCATGCGTATTGGCTTAGCCACATCAAAAAATGTCATGGCGGTTCGAGTTCTGCGAGAAGTTGGCTTAGACCCTACTCGTGAATATTTAACGCGATTTGGTTTCAAATTAGATGAACTGCCGAGATCAGAAACCATTGCACTTGGAGCGGGCAGCTTAACGCCAGTACAAATGGCTCAAGGGTATTCAGCCTTTGCCAACGGTGGTTATTATGTAGAGCCTTATTTTATTGAGCGTGTTGAGTCGCCGTTCGGCGAAATTGAACACCAAGCTGCACCTCTAACCATTTGCCGTCAAGAATGCCAAGCTCAGGCTTTGTCTGAAGCAACCGATTTGCAAGACACCTCGATTGTAGAAGAAGACGTAGATTCGCAATACGCACCTAGAATTATCTCTGAAAACACCGCGTTCCTGATGCGTGAAATGTTATATAGCAACGTTTGGGGTGGTGGTAACTGGGCACAAAATACCGGATGGAATGGTACTGGTTGGCGTGCACAGTCTTTAAAACGACGTGATGTTGGAGGAAAAACGGGAACTACCAACGATTCTAAAGATGCTTGGTACAGCGGCTATGGCCCTGGGATTGTCGCCACCGTTTGGGTTGGTTTTGATGACCATAATCGCGAGTTAGGTAAGAGTAGTTACAACAATAACTTAGGAAGAAATCAAGTGTCAGGTGGCGAAGCGGGAGCTAAAACCGCTCAACCTGCATGGGTAGACTTCATGGCAGTCGCACTTGAAGATACGCCTCAACAGCGCAAGCAAATTCCCGACGATATTGTTCGAGTAAGAATTGACCGAGATTCGGGTTTACTTACTAACCAATCAGGTCCTTCTTCAATGTTTGAATATTTTGTGTCTGGGACAGAACCCAATAAATACGTTGAAGACAAAGTGAACGGAGACTTGTACTCCGAGCCGACATCGGACGAGCTTTTCTAAGGCGCTGTCTATTCTATTCTCCGCCACATCATTTAAACGGGTACTTGTTACCCGTTTAGTTTTTCTCGAATCAGAACGGCTAATTTTTCATAGCGTTTGCGTAGTGGCGAACCCGGACGATAAGCCAGTACGATACTCCGGCTCGGAGTCGGGTTGACGGCCTCAATATAACACACTCCATCCTTATTGCGGTTGTCAGGAAGCGCCAACTGTGGAATTAAAGTGATCCCAGCGCCTGCCGCAACCATATTGCGCAATGTTTCCAGACTGGTTGCTTTAAATCTTTCATCATCTTTAGCACCCGCTGCAAAACAGTAACCTAACGCTTGGTCTCTTAGGCAGTGCCCATCTCCTAGAGACAATACGATACGACCATTCAGCAAATTCATATCGATCTCAGGGAGCGATGCCCACTCATGTGAATTAGGCACCGCCAAGCTCATTGGCTCTTCGTAGACTTGGACTTCCTTAAAATGTGCCGTTTCTTTTACAGCCGCCAAAACCACACAATCTAACTTGCCGTCTTCCAACTGTCGAACTAGCTCATGAGTTTGGGCTTCGTGTAAGTAGAGTTCCATATCCGGATAAGCTTGTTTCAAACTCGGTACAATTTTGGGCATCAAATACGGCCCAACCGTTGGAATAAAGCCGATGTGTAACGGCCCACGCATTTCGCCATTTTGACCACTCGCCATATCTTGTAGCGTTTTCACCTCATTCAGGATGCGCTTAGCTTGCTCCACCAGCTCCATCCCAGACTCAGTAAATAATACCTTTCGGCTTGAACGCTCCAACAAAGTGCTTCCCAGCTCGGTTTCTAACTTGCGTATTTGTCCGCTCAACGTGGGCTGGCTAACAAAGCAAGCCTCTGCAGCCTTTCTGAAGTGTTTATGCTCAGAGAGCGCAATTAAATACTCTAAATCTCTAATATTCATGGTGCGACTTAAAATAGGAAATGACTATCGAAACCATAGCATCAAACGATTGTACCTATCAAACTAAAAGGCCGATACTTATCTCAACGAAAAGAAGTGCAGATAAGCACTACACTGAAAGCAACCAATCCAAACGAGGAAACATTCATGTTTGCATCAAAAGAAGGCCAAGCCGTACCGAACGTCACATTCCCAACTCGTCAAAATGACCAGTGGGTTAATGTTACTACGGACGAGTTGTTCAAAGACAAAACGGTGATTGTATTTAGCTTGCCGGGCGCATTTACACCAACCTGTTCTTCAAGCCATTTGCCAAGATACAACGAATTGTTCCCTGTATTTAAACAACATGGTGTCGACGACATTCTTTGTGTCTCTGTTAACGATACGTTCGTCATGAATGCATGGAAACAAGACCAAGAAGCAGAAAACATTACCTTTATTCCTGATGGTAACGGTGAATTTACCGAGGGTATGGGACTATTAGTCAACAAAAACGACCTTGGCTTTGGTAAACGTTCATGGCGCTACAGCATGTTGGTGAAAAACGGTGTGGTGGAAAAAATGTTCATTGAACCAAATGAGCCAGGCGACCCGTTCAAAGTGTCAGACGCAGACACTATGTTGAAGCACATCGCTCCAGATTTCAAAACTCAAGAATCCGTTACCGTTTTCACTAAACCAGGATGCCCATTCTGTGCCAAGGCGAAAACGCTACTTACTGAAAAAGGGCTTTCTTTCGAAGAAGTTGTACTCGGCAAAGATGCAACTACTGTTAGCCTAAGAGCAGTCAGTGGCAGAACGACGGTTCCCCAAGTCTTTATTGGTGGAAAACACATAGGCGGCAGCGACGACTTAGAAGCGTATTTCGGCTAACTCACGAGTCTGTGTACAGAGCCCCCAAAAGGGGCTCTTTTATTACCAATCTTATTTTCACGTCAAATTTTTCATACGGAGCAGTCATGGAAACTCGTCATGTTAATGTAGCGGTCATCGGTGGCGGTACCGCAGGTCTAGGGGCCTACCGAGCAGCTAAGCAGCACACAGACAATGTGGTTCTTATTGAAGGCGGACCATTTGGCACCACTTGTGCTCGCGTGGGTTGCATGCCTTCCAAACTATTAATTGCGGCAGCAGAAAGTGTCCACCAGATCGAAAAAGCACACCACTTTGGCGTGCACCCAAATGGCAAGCCGACCATCAACGGTGAACAAGTGATGGCTCGTGTGAAATCTGAGCGTGATCGTTTTGTCGGTTTTGTGCTTGAAGGGGTTGAAGAGATCCCTGAACAAGACAAGATTTTGGGGTACGCCAAGTTTATCGATGCTCATACTTTACAGGTCGACGATCATACAAAAGTCGTTGCTGAAAAAGTGGTCATCGCGACGGGCTCGCGTCCGACTTATCCAGCCGTTTGGCATGAGCTTGGCGACCGACTCATTATCAATGATGATGTGTTTGATTGGGACACATTGCCAAAATCTGTGGCTGTTTTTGGTCCGGGGGTGATTGGTCTCGAACTAGGTCAGTCTCTGCACCGTCTTGGCGTTGATGTCAAAGTGTTTGGCCGTGGGGGACAAGTTGGACCATTAACCGATCCTCAAGTCCACAGCTATGCGACCAAGGCGTTCCAAGAAGAGTTTTACTTGGACCCAGATGCCAACGTCACAAAGATGCAGCTCAGTGAGAACAAGCAGGCTGTTGAAATCCACTACACCACCCTTGACGGTCAAGAAGATACCTTTGTCGTTGACTATGTACTGGCAGCAACGGGACGTCGTCCTAACGTCGACAAACTAGGCCTTGATGCCTTAGACATCGAACTGGACTCAGTAGGCGTACCTAAGGCAGATCATTACACATTACAGACCAGCTTGGCTCATATTTTCATCGCTGGCGATGCCAGTAACCAGATCCCACTGCTACACGAGGCTGCAGATCAGGGCAGAATTGCAGGTGATAATGCTGGACGATTCCCAGATATACGAGCAGGACTACGTCGCAGCATTATTGCCGCGGTCTTCACTGACCCACAGATTGCAATGGTTGGCGAGACACATAAACAGCTATCGGAACGCTTGGGTACCTGCAATTGCTTTGCCACAGGTACCGTGTCCTTTGAAAATCAGGGGCGCTCGCGAGTCATGCTGCGCAACCAAGGGGTACTGAATGTGTATGGCGAGCAAGGAACTGGGCGTTTCCTTGGCGCCGAGATGATGGGACCCAACGCCGAACACCTGGCTCACTTGTTAGCTTGGGCGCACCAAAACAAAATGACGATTTCTCAAATGCTTGATATGCCTTTCTACCACCCTGTGATAGAAGAAGGAGTGAGAACCGCACTGCGCGATCTCAACGCGAAATTGCACTTAGGGCCAGAAATGATCAAACATTGCCTTGATTGTGGTCCGGGCTGCTAACATCGCGTAGCCAGAGACACCCTGAGCATTAAGGAAATAAAATGAGCTGTCCACATTGTCGTGAACCTTGGTTCTGGAAAAAAATTGGGACCTGTCACCGCTGCATGTGGCAGCTTACTTTTTTGACCGCTATTGGTTGGCCTATTTGGTTTTATTTCTTTTCCAATCAAGCTAGTCAAGTTGCAGCCATCGCCGCTTTGTTTGCCAATCTCGCTTTTACAGGTTTGCTAACCCTGCATTTGGTTTTTAAATTCTTGGTTTTGCCATTTAGGGGGAAAGGTTGAGGGCAACACGAACTAGCATGAAGCGGAATCCTTGATCAAAAAAGCCAGTAACTTGATTACTGGCTTTTATTATTACGTTTCGTTATCCAATTTAACCTAGAGCTATATCGGCACTTTTGGTTCAATCAGACAGAATCAACAGATGACTTATTTTAAGCGCTGTTCAGCTTGGTCAATGGCAAACGCAACTTGTTCAGGACCAACTCCGCCTAGCGCGCAGCGCTGTTTCAAGCACGACTCAATGGTCAAAACTGGATAAACGTCCGATTCAATGACATTAGAGAACTGTTGCAGCTCTTCAATAGACAACTCTTCCAACGCACAACCCTTTTCAATTGCGGCTACCACCGCGACACCGACAATATGGTGAGCCTCGCGGAATGGGATTCCTTTAGCCACTAAGTAATCGGCTAATTCAGTAGCATTCGAATACCCCTGCTGAGCCGCTTCTAATGTGCGTGCCTTATTCACTTTGATGCCTTCAAAACACAGTGCAGCCATATCCATGCACACCGCCCAAGTGTCGAGTGCATCAAACAGCCCCTCTTTGTCTTCCTGCATGTCTTTGTTGTAAGCAAGTGGCAGGGCTTTGACTGTCATCATCATGCCCGCAAGTGAACCATACACACGACCAACTTTGCCGCGGATCAGTTCTAGCGCATCCGGATTTTTCTTCTGAGGCATCAATGATGAACCAGAAGTCACGGTATCGGCTAGTTCAAGAAAGTTTGCTTCACCAGAGTTATAGAAGATCATATCTTCCGCCATACGCGATAAATGCAACATTGAAATCGAAGCTACTGACATCAATTCCATCACATGATCACGGTCAGACACGGCATCTAGGGAGTTACGTGTTGCACTGTGAAAGCCTAGGTCTTGAGCAAGCAATTCTCTGTCGATTGCATAAGCGGTACCCGCCAATGCGCCGGAGCCCAGTGGACAAGTATTAAAACGTTGTAGTGCATCTTCAAGGCGGCTGTAATCACGAGCAAACATTTCGACGTACGCCATACACCAATGAGCAAACGTCACCGGTTGCGCACGTTGTAAGTGCGTGTAACCCGGCAGTACCACGTCTTGATTTTTCTTGGCAACTGAAACCAGCTTCTCTTGCAGATGCTTTAAACCACCCAGCAATGACTCAGATTGCTCACGGCACCATAGTTTAAGGTCTGTTGCCACTTGGTCGTTCCGAGAACGACCGGTGTGAAGCTTTTTACCTAAGTCACCAACTTTAGCGATCAATGCTTGCTCTACCCAAGAATGGATGTCTTCAGCATCTGAAGCCAAGATCTGCTTCGGATTTTCGACCACCCTCGCCTTAAGTTCTACTAGTGCTTGCTCAAGCTGTGTTTGCTCCTGTGCTGTCAACACACCTACAGTCACTAACGCTTTAGACCAAGCAATCGAACCCACGATATCTTGTTCAGCCAATCGGTAATCAAAACCCAAAGAGTCATTGAAATCTTTAAAACGGGTATCCGCTTGTTGAGTAAATCTGCCGCCCCATAATGCCATGGCGAGTCTCCTTTAGGATGAAAAAGATAAGTTGGGTAACGAGTATGGGTGGCTCAGTACGAGCCACACCATTGATTGCTGTGTTGGTTTACTTCTTAGTATTGTGAAGCGCGCGAATACGGCTTGATAGTGAGTAAAGACGGATAAAGCCTTCAGCGTGGCTTTGGTCGTATACTTCGTCTGCACCAAAGGTTGCAAACTCTTCTGAATACAAGCTGTTTGGCGAGCGTTTTTGTGTGACAATCGCCTGGCCTTTGTAAAGCTTGATAACCACTTCACCGTTCACGTCTTTCGCCAAGTCATCGGTTGCCGCAAATAGTGAACTGCGCAGCGCGGTAAACCAACGACCATCGTAAACTAATTGTGCTGCTTTAACACCGAGCTCTTCACGGAATTCAAACGAGGCCTTGTCCAAAACAAGCTGCTCAATCGCACGCAGTGCTTCCATGATGATGGTCCCACCCGGAGTTTCGTAACAACCGCGAGACTTCATACCAACCAAACGGTTTTCTACGATATCGATACGACCTACGCCGTGCTCGCTACCTTTATGGTTCAAGTACTGAACCGTTTTGTATGGTGACAGCTTTTGACCGTCGACTTCGACAACTTCACCATTTTCAATCTTGATGTTTACGTACTCTGGAGTATCTGGTGCCTGCTCCGGATTTTTCGTCCAAACCCAACATTCGTCCGTTGGTGCACTCCACGGGTCTTCTAGCACACCACCCTCAGTAGAGATATGCCAAGCATTGGCATCACGAGAGTAAATTTTAGTCAGTGATGCTGAACAAGGGATGTTGCGCTCAGCAAGGTAATCTAGACATTCTTCACGGCTCACCAAATCCCACTCACGCCAAGGCGCGATCACGTGTAGGTCTGGTGCAAGGGCAGCAAATGCGCCTTCAAAACGCACTTGGTCGTTACCTTTACCGGTACAGCCATGACATAGAGCATCTGCACCCACTTTACGTGCCACTTCAACTTGTGCTTTAGCGATGATAGGACGAGCCATTGAAGTACCAAGCAGGTACTTACCTTCATAGCAAGCGCCTGTTTTTAGTGTTGGGTAAATGTAGTCGGCAACCATCTCTTCTTTTAGGTCAACGACATAACATTCCGATGCACCAGAGGCTTTCGCCTTTTCTTCAATGCCTTCAAGTTCATACACTTCTTGGCCAACATCGGCAACAAATGCAACCACTTCACAGTCGTAGTTTTCTTTTAACCACGGAATGATAACGGAGGTATCTAGGCCGCCAGAATACGCGACCACGACTTTATTAATATTTGGTTTACTCATTGTATTTCTCCACTGACCAAAAACGCTTAGTCGCTGCATTTGGTATTAATTGTTTTTATGGGTGAAAACGCGTTCCAACGTTTTCGCCGGAAAATAGTTGCTTTAGTTCTTCGGGGTAACGCCAACTGGCAACTTCAATCGCTCTGCCAAGTTCTCTAGCCGCTTGCAGGGCTGCCTGCACTTTGACAATCATGCCATCGGTAATCACTTTGGCTTCGATAAGGGCTTCTGCTTGAGTTTGGTCTAACTGGTTAAGCAATTGACCTTTACCATCCAGTACACCACTCACATCAGACAAGAGCACTAACTCTGCATCCAGTGCAGCTGCCACTGCCACTGCGGCTTGGTCAGCATTGACGTTCATCAGTTCACCTTCGTTAGACAATCCAATCGAGCTAATAATTGGTAATGCGCCCGTGCTAAGAACGGCTTTAAGGACTGTGCTATCGCCCGCTGTTGCGCTTCCGACATTACCTAGCTCAGCATCCAACTGTTCGACGTTACACAAACCACCATCCGCAAGACTGAAACCGACAGTGTTCAAACCTGCTTGAATTGCCATGCCTTGCAAAGTTTTGTTCGCCGTTCCAGCAAGAGCACCTGTGATGTAGCCGATATGCTCTTTTGGTGTCACTCTCAATCCTTTCTTTTTCACTGTAGGCAGTGAAAGTGCAGACATCAGGTCGTCGACTAAGTAGCCACCGCCATGAACCAAGACAATCTGCCTATCCGCTTGGCTTTGGTATTGAGCGATGGCTGCAAAAACCTTTGCCAACGTTTCTGGTGAAGACAGTGCGGCGCCGCCAAATTTAAGAACCAAAGGTTTTGTCATCTTTCGGCTCCTACACAAGCGATTGGGTTTCATTAAACCCGTAATGAATATTTAGGCATTGCATCGCTTGGCTTGATGCGCCCTTCAATAAGTTGTCAATTGCAGAGACGATAATCAGATGCTGCCCATCTCGTTTCCAGCCGATATCGCAAAACGGTGTGTGTTGTACATCTTGTAGTTTCGGAAGGTCAGCTTTGACTCGCACTAACGGCTTGTGTTGGTAGGCTTTATCAAATGCAGCTGAAATTTGTTCGTCACTCACATCGCCAGTAAGTTTGACCGTAATTGTCGCTAAAATACCGCGTTTGAAATTGCCTAAGTGCGGAGTAAAGATCACTGGTGTGTCTAAATGCGCCGCGATTTCAGGTTGGTGTCTATGGTTGAACACCCCGTAGGCATGGTGGCTGACTTCACAAAAGCTGTTTGTTAACGTCGCTTTTCGACCGGCACCAGATACGCCACTTACGGCGTTAATCACTGGCCATTGTTGAGTATCCAAAATTTGTGCAGAAAGTAGCGGTTTAAGAGCCAATTGTGAGGCGGTTGGATAACATCCAGGCACGGCGACCAACTTGCTAGATTTGATTGCTTCAGTATTCCACTCCGCTAAACCGTAGGCTGCTTGATCCAACAATTGGGAGAACTGGTGTTCAAAGCCGTAAAACTTCTCGTAAAAGCCTTCACTTTTAACACGAAATGCACCTGATAAATCAAAAACCTGACAACCCGCATTTAGAAAGGTTTGTGCAAGATCGTGGGAAACTTCGTGAGCAGTAGCTAAAAAAACCACATCGGATTCACTTGCGACTGACTCTACGTCTGTCATTGCTTGGACAGGTACATCCACCAAGCCAACCAACGGTCCATGTAAATCACTAAGTAGCTTTCCAGCATCAACGCTGTTGGCGGAAACGTACAAACCTGATAGCGTAAGTTCTGGGTGACGAGACACCATGAGTGCCAGTTCCGCTCCCGTGTATCCCGTTGCTCCAATTATGGTTGTCTTTAGCATCTTAACTTACCCTTGGATAGCCTAAGCAAATAATGACTATCAATTTAAAATAACTTAATCAAAATGACTTTATATTCATTTTAAATGATTTAATATGCTTTTTACCCTTTCCCTATCTCTGTGTCAATAACCAAGGAATAGATATCGTGCAATTACCTAGCTTTCTTGATGTTTACCAAGGCCTTATTTCAACTTCATCAATCAGCTCAACCGAGCCTAGTTGGGATGAAGGTAACCAAGCGGTTATTGAAAAGATGGAAACTTGGTTTGCTGACCTAGGCTTTGAAACCGAAACCGTGCAAGTGGAACCGGGAAAATACAATCTCATTGCTAAAAAAGGACAAGGGGAAGGAGGTCTGCTACTGGCGGGCCACAGTGATACGGTTCCTTTTGACGAAGGACGCTGGAATTTCAACCCTCATGCCTTAACTGAAAAAGACAACCGTTTTTACGGTTTGGGCACCGCCGATATGAAAGGCTACTTTGCGTTTATCTATGAAGCGGCGAAACGCATGGATTGGAGCAAACAAAGCAAGCCACTTTATGTACTCGCTACGTGTGATGAAGAGACTACAATGCTGGGCGCACGTCATTTCTCTAGCGATGCACCTTTTAAACCTGACTATTGCATCATTGGTGAGCCAACGAGCTTAACCCCGATTCGCGCTCATAAAGGTCATGTCGCTAACGCCATTAGAGTCACGGGGCGCTCTGGTCACTCATCGGATCCAAGTTTGGGTGTTAATGCAATCGACATCATGTATGACGTTATATTTGCACTCAAAGAGCTCAAGCAAAAACTGATTAAGGAATATCATCACCCTGGATTTGCCATTCCAAACCCGACATTGAACTTAGGCCATATTCACGGTGGAGATAGTCCCAACCGCATCTGTGGCTGTTGCGAGTTGCACTACGATGTTAGACCACTGCCGGGGATCAGTTTGGATGGCCTAGATAACATGCTCAAATCGGCGCTTGCAGAAGTTGAAGCGAAATGGCCGGGGCGCATTGACATCACTCCTTTACACGAACCCATTCCCGGCTACGAATGTAATGCCAATCATCACTTTATTGAAGGTATCGAACATATCTGTGAAAAGCCTGCAGAAACCGTTAACTACTGTACCGAAGCGCCATTTTTACAGCAGCTCTGCCCAACCTTGGTATTAGGTCCAGGTTCAATCGACCAAGCACACCAACCAGATGAGTTCTTGGCGTTCGAATACATAGATCCGACTATCAACATTCTCAGCAAGGCAATACGTCAATATTGTTTTGACTAAGTCACGATACCAACATTAAGACTCTTTGCCGTCGGTGCTCACTCAGTGCCGACCTTTTTGAGCAATATTCTGTAGTTTTATTTCAACTTACCAATTTCTTCTTAACATTCACTTGCACTAAAAATGCAATCTAAGCGTGCTCAATTTGACGTCATAGGGCTATTTTCGCTAAATTGACACACTTGCATGATACACAATGGATGTAATTTTTTTACAAGGCAGGATGACAATGAATGAGAAATACTCTGCATTGAGAAGCAATGTCAGTATGCTAGGCCACTTGCTTGGCAATACGATTAAGGATGCTCACGGAGACGTTGTCCTTGAAAAAGTTGAATCAATTCGTCAACTTTCAAAGGCCGCACATGACGGCACACAAGATGATAGAGACCGACTCATCAATGAAATTGAAGGACTCAGCAATGAAGAGCTGATTCCTGTTGCTCGAGCGTTTAACCAGTTTTTGAACCTCACCAATATCGCTGAGCAATACCACACTATTTCTCGCCACTGCGAATCGAACGTTTGCGAGCCAGATGCTATTAGCAGTTTGTTTGACAAACTTGAGCAAAACAAAATTAGCAAGCTTGATGCGGCCAATGAAATTCGCAACTTAAATATCGAGCTCGTGCTCACCGCTCACCCGACAGAAATTACTCGTCGCACCATGATCAACAAGCTAGTGAAGATAAATGAGTGTTTATCGAAACTGGAGCTAGCTGATCTATCTGGAAAAGAAAGACAAAAAACAGAGCGCCGCCTAGAACAATTAGTGGCACAAAGCTGGCACTCGGATGAGATTCGCAAACAGCGTCCTACGCCGCTTGATGAAGCTAAATGGGGTTTCGCTGTTGTTGAAAACTCGCTTTGGGATGCCGTACCTGAGTTTTTGCGTGAACTTGATGTCAAAGTATCCGAACACCTAGGCGATCGTCTACCGATTGATTTCCGTCCAGTGCACTTCTCTTCTTGGATGGGTGGTGACCGTGACGGTAACCCGTTTGTGACTCATAAAATCACTCGCGAAGTAATGCTGTTGTCGCGCTGGAAAGCGGCTGACTTATTCCTAGAAGACATCAATGAACTTGTCAGCGAGTTGTCAATGACGCGCTGCAACGACACGTTACGACAGTTGGCAGGTGACGAAGCACACGAACCTTATCGTGAAGTTCTAAAAGGATTACGCGCTTTACTACTCGATACCAAAAACATTTTAGAAGCCAAAATCAATGGTGAAGACCTCTCTGTAAAAGCACCACTGAAAAGTGCTGAGCAGCTTTGGACTCCACTAGAAGCTTGTTACCAGTCTCTACACGAGTGTGGCATGGGTGTCATCGCCGATGGTTCCCTGCTGGATACCTTGCGCCGCGTGAAAGCATTTGGTGTGCATTTGGTGCGTCTCGACATTCGTCAAGAGAGCACTCGTCATTCGGATGTACTATCCGAGCTGACACGTCACCTAGGGATAGGCGACTACGACTCTTGGAGTGAAGCTGACAAAGTAGCGTTTTTAACCAACGAACTAAGCTCAAAACGCCCGCTTCTACCTCTCGATTGGCAACCATCAGAAGCAGTTCAAGAAGTACTGGATACCTGCCGCATCATCGCAAAGCAGCCAAAAGAAGCGTTTGGCGCTTACGTGATCTCAATGGCGCGTACCGCGTCGGATGTACTGGCCGTTCACTTATTGCTTCAAGAGGTAGGCTGTCCGTATCGCATGGATGTATGTCCATTGTTCGAAACACTGGATGACTTGAATAATGCTGAAGCGGTTATGGGGCAACTGTTTGACATCGACCTGTATCGCGGCTTTATCCAAAACCATCAAATGGTGATGATTGGCTATTCAGATTCCGCAAAAGATGCAGGTGTAATGGCTGCTGGCTGGGCGCAGTATAGCGCGATGGAAGCACTGGTTCGCCTTGGTGAAGAAAACGATGTGGAACTTACTCTATTCCACGGCCGAGGTGGTACGGTAGGCCGAGGCGGAGCTCCTGCTCACGCCGCGTTATTGTCTCAACCACCAAAGAGCCTGAAAGGTGGACTTCGTGTAACAGAACAAGGTGAGATGATTCGCTTTAAGCTTGGCTTGTCTGAGGTTGCCGTGAATAGCTTCCACATGTACGCCAGCGCCATCCTAGAAGCCAACTTGTTACCACCACCAGAGCCAAAACAAGAATGGCGCGACTTGATGCAAGTGTTGTCTGAGGTCAGTTGCGAAGCCTATCGTGGTATCGTACGCGGCGAGCCAGATTTTGTGCCTTATTTCCGTCAAGCCACACCTGAATTGGAATTGGGTAAACTGCCATTGGGCTCGCGACCTTCTAAACGTAACCCTAACGGCGGCGTTGAAAGTCTGCGTGCCATTCCATGGATCTTCTCATGGAGTCAAAACCGTTTGGTTCTTCCTGCTTGGCTAGGCGCCGGTGAAGCGATTCAGTACTCAGTTGATAAAGGTCATCAAGCCTTGCTTGAGGAAATGTGTCGTGAATGGCCTTTCTTCTCAACTCGCCTGGGTATGCTGGAAATGGTTTACTCAAAATGCGATAGCCAAATCTCAAGCTACTACGATCAACGTCTAGTAGAACCTGAACTGGTAAAACTTGGCGACAAACTTCGCTCGCAGCTAGAACAAGACATCAAGTCTGTACTCAACGTTGAAAACAACGAAAACTTGATGCAAAGCGATCCTTGGGGACTAGAATCCATTCGTCTGAGAAATATCTACGTTGAGCCACTCAATATGCTACAGGCAGAACTTCTGCACAGAACCCGTCGTTCAGAACAAGATTCACCAGAGCTGGAAGAAGCATTGATGATCACTATCGCGGGTATTGCTGCTGGTATGCGTAATACAGGTTAGGTTATCTAAGAATACAAAGGTAAAGGTCTGCCACAGTGCAGACCTTTTTTGTATTAGACAAAAATTCAGACTACTTTTTAAACTAACAAGGAGAAATATTACAGTATAAAAAACCAAGAAATACCAAAAAAACAGAAAATTAAGAAATTTAAAACCAAAAGGTTGCATTAATGAGTTTTTTATCAGTTTTTTGATAATTCTGACAACAGTATTCCACTTTGTGCTTATTATTTAGATATACTACTGCTCCTCTGCATAACCAATAAAAGCAACACTACGCAGAGATAATTATTATTACCCTAGGTGATAACGGCTTTTGAGGTGACATGACCAACCTAGTGTTGGCGTGATTGGAAACAAGTTGATAACAGTGCCGACAAAGAAGCACAAACGACATCCAATCATAGATTTGAAGTATATTTGACCACTTGGATTAAAAACATGTCATTACCACACGTAATTCTAACTGTCCTAAGCACACGAGATGCAACTGGATACGACATAACAAAAGAATTCTCAGCCAGCATTGGCTATTTCTGGAAAGCAAGCCATCAGCAAGTGTATCGCGAACTCAACAAGATGGCAGATAAGAATCTTGTCACTTGCGTATTAGAGCCTCAAGAAGGCAAGCCAGACCGCAAAGTATATTCAATTACAGACGCAGGTCGCTCCGCCCTTGGTGAGTGGTTTGATCAACCCACCAATCACCCAACAGTGCGCGATGAGTTTTCTGCTAAGCTAATGGCTTGTGCAGTTCAATCATCAGAACCGTATCGCCACCAATTAGTAGAACTGATTGACGAGTCACAAAAGCTTGTTGCTCACTACCAAGAAATTGAGTCAACGTATTACTCAATTCCTGCGGCGCTAAACAAGCAGCAACGTCTAGAGCGTCTGACTTTGCGTCGTAACTTACTGACTCGCCAAGCTTGGTTAGCTTGGGCAGAAGAAGTGGTGACAGAGTTAGATGCGATTGGTTAAGACCAATAGCTAAATCAGCTCGATACAGAAAAGGCAGCGATTATCGCTGCCTTTTTGCATATTGTGACTAGATGACACTGAAGCAAGCTAAATACCGTCACCACCAATAAAGCCGTGTGTTTTGCCGTTAAACTGCTGATCCATATCTAGCGATGGTTTTTCGGTTTGAGGGCGACCTACTATTTTGGCAGGGACACCCGCGACAGTCGTGTGTGCAGGAACGGACTGCAGTACCACAGAACAGGACCCAATTTTGGCCCCTTGCCCAACTTCAATGTTGCCCAGTATTTTGGCTCCAGCACCGATCATTACCCCTTCTCTAATTTTAGGGTGACGATCACCACACTCTTTGCCGGTACCACCAAGGGTAACATCTTGCAAAATGGACACGTCATTTTCGACCACGGCCGTCTCACCAATGACAATCCCCGTCGCGTGGTCAAACATGATGCCATGCCCAATTCTCGCAGCTGGGTGAACGTCTACCTGACAAGCAACCGATATTTGATTCTGTAAATAGGTCGCCAATGCTCGTCGGCCCTGGTTCCAGAGCCAGTTCGCAACGCGGTAACCCTGAAGCGCGTGATAACCTTTTAAGTACAACAGCGGCATAGAGTACATCGCCACCGCAGGATCTCGATTCACCGTTGCGCAGATATCGCAAGCCGCTGCATCAGTAATACTAGGATCACTATTAAATGCTTCCTCAACCACTTCTCGAACCGCCATCGCTGGCATCGATGCGGTATTGAGCTTGTTCGCAAGGATGTAGCTAAGGGCAGCTGCCAAACTGTCGTGTTTGATGATGGTAGCGTGATAAAAACTGCCCAACATAGGCTCTTGCTCGGACAACTCTCGAGCTTCACGAACTATCGCGCTCCAAACATCTTTTTTTTCACAATCTTTCATTTTCCTGATCCCTGGAGTACCACTTTATGTGGACTAGCTCTCTACAGTTTTGTCGCGCGATAACAAAGCGATCGCCGCTTCTTTAGGGTCTTTGCCTTGATACAAAACTTCGTAAATTTGATTCACAATCGGCATTTCAACACCAAGTCGATTCGCCAATAGCCAAACCTCTTTGGTATTGCGGTAGCCTTCAACCACTTGGCCAATTTCATCTTGAGCCTGCTGTACCGCTTGCCCCTGACCCAATGCCAAACCGAAACGTCGGTTTCGAGATTGATTATCGGTACAAGTCAGCACTAAATCGCCCATACCGGCCATGCCTTTGAAGGTATCATTAGACGCCCCCAATGCAACGCCTAAACGGGTCATCTCCACTAATCCACGAGTAATTAGTGCGGCGCGAGCGTTAGCACCAAAACCGATACCGTCGGCAATACCAGCGCCAATCGCAATTACATTTTTAATTGCACCACCAAGCTGCATGCCAATAAAATCGCTGTTTGCATACACGCGGAATGTGCGGCTGCAATGGATTTTCTCTTGTAGCTCTTTTACAAAAGTCTCGTCAGGAGAAGCAACTGAAATAACGGTAGGCAGGCCCATTGCCAACTCTTTGGCAAAAGTCGGCCCCGACAATACAGCTAAGGGATACTCTTCGCCCAATACATCATGAGCAACATCTTTTAGCAGTCGTCCAGTTTCAGGTTCCAACCCTTTGGTAGCCCAACAGATACGACTATCTGAACGCAAAAATGGCTGCATTTGCTGCAAAACGCTGGCAAACGCATGGCTAGGCACAACGACTAATACGTCTTGGCTTCGAGCCAATGCCGCGTGTAAATCAGCTTCAATAATCAATGACTCGGGAAAGTCGACGTCTGGCAGAAATGCTTGGTTACGTCGCTCTTGCTGCAGTGTTTTCATGTGGTCAGGCTCATGCCCCCACAAAATCACCGGAGCTCCGTTTCGTGCCAACGAAATCGCTAACGATGTGCCATAAGAACCTGCACCAAGTACAACCATGCTCACTTGGGAATTATCTTGAAGGGCCTGTTCTGTCATGCCTGCGCCTTAAAAGTACGTAATTGTTCGATATTGTATACCCATCTCTTAGATAGATGCAGCCCAAGGGCGAACTTTTCAAGAGTTGAGATAAATGGATTGCCAAAAAACAAAAATGCACAAGTCAGTTTAACTACTTGTGCATTTTAAGAACGTTCAGCAATAGTGAATTAAGCTTGCGCTTCGCCTTCAGCAGGTTGCGCTTGAGCTTGTTGCTGCAAGTAGTTCATGAATAGCGCGTCGAAGTTAACAGGTGCTAGGTTCAACTGAGGGAAAGTACCTTTAGTCACTAGGCCTGCAATGGTTTCACGAGCGTATGGGAATAGAATGTTAGGGCAGAATGCACCTAGGCAGTGTGCCAATTGACCTGCTTCCATGTTGTCCGCTGTAAAGATACCAGCTTGGTGTACTTCACAAAGGAAAGCCGTCTCTTCTGCATTTTTTACCGTAACCGTTAGACGCAATACAACTTCAAATACGCCTTCACCTAGCTCGTTGCTCTTAGTGTCTAGGTCTAGGTTTACGTCTGGTTGCCATTCTTTTTGGAATACGTTTGGCGAGTTTGGTGCTTCAAACGACAAGTCTTTTAGAAAGATGCGTTGAATAGAGAAATTCTGTTGTGCTTCGTTTTGTGGAGCTGAATCAGCCATGAGTTAAATCCTTTACCTAATCAATTTAGAATATTGTCCGAGACTACCCCGAGAGCGTTTGCATCACTAGTCATCTGCTGAAAAGCGTGCATATGTTCACATCTATCGGGGCTCGCTGTTGGTTTTTCGCCCTGTTGTAGAACGAACACGCCTATTTTTTGCCGCGCACCAATGGCAAGTTCGCTTCACTCCAAGCGACTAGACCATTCTTCAGCAAGTTGACATTTTCAAAGCCAGCTTTTGCCAATTCATTAGCGCTTTCTTGCGCCGTTTGGCCTGTCTTACATACCACGATAACTGGCTGAGATTTTTTGCTCGCCAAGCTACCTAAGTTACCCGCTTTGATCTCAGAAGGAAGAATATGCACAGCATCGGTAATATGCCCTTTGCGGAACTCGTCTTTTGAACGAATATCAACCACGATGCCTTCTTCTTTATTAATCATATGAGTCACTTGCTGCGCCGTAATCTCTTTGTAAGCGGCGGTAGCCGATTTGTAGATGTTAGCAATCAGCGCGATCACGATACCTACCCACACTAGGGAAAGGATCATATTGTTTTGAATAAAATCAATGTACTCTTGCATTGTATCCTGCTCTTACTTCTGGTCGTCGAGTTGACAAAAAATTACGCCGAAGTATACCGCCTCTCAACTCAAGTGGCGAGGCAGACTTCAAAGTTCACACTCACACAATGAGACAGCTCTCAATCCCACAACGACTTAAGCTCTTGGCAAAGCAAAAGCTAAGACCTCTTCAATGTGTCGTTTGCCCAATGCCAACATCACAAGCCGGTCGATTCCCAATGCAACGCCAGCACATTGCGGCAAACCATGCTCTAGCGCTGATAATAGATGTTCGTCAATCGGTTGTGTGGCTAACCCCATATCTTGCCTAGAGGCGTTGTCTTGCTCAAATCTTTGCCTTTGTTCTTGAGCATCTTCTAGCTCATGAAAGCCATTTGCCAATTCAATGCCTTTGAAATAAACCTCAAACCGGTCGGCAACTCGTGGATCTTTGGCATTGACCTTCGCCAAAGCCGCTTGAGAGGCCGGAAAGTCATAAACAAATATCGGTTTATCTTTGCCGATTTGAGGCTCCACCAGCATTGAAAACAACAGCTGCAACAAAGTATCTCTATCCGTATCAGGCGTAGCTACATGGTCAAATCCATGATTGATCGCAACTTGTCTTAACTGCTCGGCTTCCGATTCCAAAGGACAACAGCCTACATGCTCTTTAAAAACCTCGGGATACGTCCTGCGCTCTGCAGGCTGAGTAACGAGTATTTGCTGCAGTAAGTCATCCATTTCATCCATCAAATCATGATGGTCAAAGTCCACGCGATACCATTCCAACATACTAAATTCAGGATTGTGGTGACGACCACATTCTTCATTGCGATACACACGGCTAATTTGAAAAATGGATTCACTACCCGCCGCGAGCAGCCGCTTCATGTGAAATTCAGGACTGGTCATCAAATACAACTTTTGCCCATTGGCATACCCAGGACCCACAAACTCTGTTTGAAAGGTATGCAAGTGTATGTCTGTCACTGTCGATTGGCTTAGGCTTGGGGTTTCGACTTCCAACACGTCTCGCTCATTAAAAAACTCACGTATTTTGGCAAGAATTTTCGCTCGAGCGCGGAGCGTATGGATATCGCCACTCGGTCGCCACTCGTGAGGTTTTTTTGTATCTAAAGACATCGCAGTTTTCCCAACATTCAAAGCTTTTATGTCAACTGAAGCTATTGTATCAATGGACAGTTTGTTACTGCGATAAAAATCATTTATCACATTGCCGTGCTAACATTCACAACTTGAACAAAAATCCAACAACTCAAATAAAAACCCGCTCAAAAGTCCAAATACATCAATATCTCTCAGCCCTTCCCTTTCTAGACTTTAAGTAGTTAACGAACGTAGCACCGTTCGCTACAGAGCCAATGTCAAACATCATAATAATGTCGAATACGACACCCTCACTTCAAACTGGAGGATAACTGTGAAAACCATTACCACAGATATCGCTGTGATTGGCGCGGGAGGCGCGGGACTCAGAACCGCCATTGCTGCCGCAGAAGCCGATCCGGACCTAAATATTGCACTGATTTCCAAAGTCTACCCAATGCGCTCACACACCGTAGCCGCAGAGGGAGGATCTGCCGCCGTCATCAAAGACGAGGATAGCCTCGATAATCATTTTAACGATACCGTTGGTGGGGGAGATTGGCTCTGTGAACAAGATGTCGTCGAATATTTTGTCGAGAATGCCACCCGTGAAATGATTCAAATGGAGCAATGGGGCTGCCCGTGGAGTCGCAAAGATAATGGTGAAGTCAATGTGCGTCGTTTTGGTGGCATGAAAATCGAGCGCACTTGGTTTGCGGCGGACAAAACCGGCTTCCACATGCTGCACACCTTATTTCAAACTTCGATCAAATACCCAAGCATTCAACGTTACGACGAGTATTTTGTCTTAGACCTGTTAGTGGTCGATCAGCAAGTTCAGGGTGTCATCGCTATCCATATGTCGGAAGGCGAAATGGTAGTCATCAAGGCGAAATCTGTTGTATTGGCAACTGGCGGCGCAGGAAGGGTTTACCAATGTAATACCAACGGCGGCATTGTAACTGGCGACGGTATGGCCATGGCTTATCGCCACGGTGTACCGTTGCGAGATATGGAGTTTGTCCAGTACCACCCCACTGGCTTGCCGGGAACCGGCATTCTCATGACCGAGGGTTGCCGTGGTGAAGGTGGCATCATGGTCAATAAAGATGGTTATCGCTATCTTCAAGACTATGGCATGGGCCCAGAGACACCGGTTGGGCAACCGAAAAACAAATACATGGAGCTAGGGCCCAGAGATAAAGTGTCACAAGCCTTTTGGCATGAACAGCAAAAAGGCAACACCATCAAACATCCACTTGGCGATGTGGTCCATCTTGATTTGCGCCACCTTGGTGAAGACTATTTGCAAGAAAGGCTGCCATTCATCTGCGAGTTGGCGAAGGCCTATGTCAATGTCGACCCAGCAAAAGAACCCATCCCGATTCGCCCTACCGTGCATTACACCATGGGCGGTATCGAAACAAACAAACGGTGTGAAACGCGAATTGAAGGACTCTTTGCCGTGGGTGAGTGTGCTTCTGTCGGATTGCACGGCGCTAACCGCTTAGGATCAAATTCGCTGGCAGAGTTTGTGGTATTTGGCCGCGTCGCTGGTGAGCAAGCGGTGGAACGCGCAAAAGCGTTTGAGGCTTGGGATCAAGCTGCGATCGATAAACAAGTCGAGCAAGCACAGCAACGTATCCTAGCGTTACTCGCTCAAGAAGGCGATGAAAACTGGGCCGACATTCGCACAGAAATGGGTAAAACCATGGAAGCTGGTTGTGGTATTTACCGACAACACGACATGATGCAACAAACAATAGAAAAGCTTGCCGAACTCAAACAACGCTACAAACGCATTCAAATCAAAGATAAAGGCAAGGTATTTAACACGGATCTACTTTACGCAATTGAAGTTGGCTATGGCTTGGAAGTCGCAGAAGCCATGGTCCATTCGGCGATTTTGCGCAAGGAGTCGCGTGGCGCCCACCAGCGTTTGGATGACGACTGTACCGAGCGTGATGATGTGGCGTTCTTGAAGCACTCTTTGGCTTTCCATCAAGAGGATGGACAACCGCAAATCGATTATTCAAATGTCACCATCACCAAGTCACAACCAAAAGCTCGACTGTATGGTGAAGCCGCAGAAAAAGCCGCATTGGAAGAACAACAAACATCGAATGTAGAAAAGCCCGCAGAAAAACAACTTGAGGAGGAAAAACAATGACCGCCCGTCGACTACAAAAAGTAGAAATCCTCCGCTACGACCCAGAAAAAGACAACGAGCCCTATTTACAGAAGTTCGACGTTCCATTTGATGAAACCATGTCGGTATTAGATGCGCTTGGATACATCAAAGATCAGCTAGACAAAAACTTGTCTTATCGCTGGTCGTGCCGAATGGCCATTTGTGGTTCTTGCGGCATTATGGTGAATGGGGTTCCTAAACTGGCCTGTAAGAGCTTTCTTCGCGATTACCCTGATGGCGTGGTGATCGAGCCACTTGCCAACTTCCCTATCGAAAAAGACCTCATCGTGGATATGACGCCTTTCATCGAAAGGCTTGAAGCGATTAAGCCCTACATTTTAGGCAACGATAGAACGCCTGAAGATGGACCCAACATCCAAACACCGGAACAGATGGCACGTTACAAACAGTTTGCCGGTTGTATCAATTGCGGATTGTGTTACGCCGCATGCCCTCAGTTTGGTTTAAACCCAGACTTTTTGGGCCCAGCGGCACTCACACTTGCACATCGCTACAACTTAGACAGCCGCGATCACGGTCGAAAGCAGCGAATGGGGCTCATCAATAGCGACAACGGTGCATGGGGCTGTACCTTTGTGGGTTATTGCTCAGACGTTTGTCCGAAAA
This sequence comes from Vibrio sp. ABH4_348, assembly GCF_056159765.1. NCBI lineage: Bacteria > Pseudomonadati > Pseudomonadota > Gammaproteobacteria > Vibrionales > Vibrionaceae > Vibrio > Vibrio sp. ABH4_348. The sequence continues at coordinate 2,720,657 of NZ_JBSWVW010000001.1, forward strand.
AAGTCGATCCGGCAGCTGCGGTAAACCAAGGCAAAGTGGCGTCATCAATGGACTTTGTGATTGCCATGCTCAAACCACAGGAGGTGAACTGATGTCTAATCGAAAACCTTATGTCCGTACAATGCAGAAAAACTGGTGGGCACAACATCCGTTCTACCGGTTTTACATGCTGCGCGAAGCAACAGTATTACCGCTGATTGCGTTTTGTCTGTTCTTGTTTGCCGGGCTCGCGTGTCTTGCGACTGGAGAAGCGGCATGGCAGAGCTGGCTGAACTTTATGGCAAACCCACTTATTGTGTTGGTCAATATTCTGGCATTGCTTGGCAGCTTACTGCATGCAAGCACCTTTTTTACCATGATGCCGAGCGTGGTTCCGATTCGAATCAAGGGCAAGCTACTCGACAAAAAGTTCATCGTATTAACTCAATGGGCGTTAGTAGCGCTAATCTCACTACTCGCGCTGATATTGGTATAGAAGGGAGCAAATTATGATTGATTTAAAACCTAAACGCTCCGACGAGCCCATTTGGTGGAGTTTATTTGGTGCTGGCGGCACCTGGTTTGCCATGTTGACTCCGGTCACTGTGTTGATTGTCGGTTTGTTAATTCCGCTGGGCATCTTTGAGCCAGAAGCGGCGGACTACACGAGAGTGGTCAACTTTGCCAGTTCATGGATTGGTGGCGCTATTGTTGTCGCGAGTATCGCATTACCTGTCTGGCATGCCATGCACCGAGTTCATCACGGTATGCACGATCTGCAGTTCCACACAGGTCAATGGGGAAAGGTGGTGTGCTATGGCTTTGCCGCACTCATCACTCTACTTTCTGTTGTACTATTTTTTGCCTTGTAATCACGTAGGTCCAAACAACAAAGGAGAGCTCGCGCTCTCCTTTTTTCTGTTTTACTTTGCTGCGATTATAGTCGCATCCAATCTGTGGATTGAGCTGGCGAGACAAAAACCTCATCAAGTGCTTGATAAAGCTCCCCACGGAACTCGACCACATCACCACGAGAATAGCCGATATCGCCACGACCTTGCGGCCACTCTGGGTAGTCTGTCGTTGCGCGGTATTCTACTTGAGTGAGCTCAGGTGTTTGCCCAGTTTCTACTCGGCGCCAGTCATTAGACTGAGCAGGAGAAACGTAAACATTGTCTAATGCTTGGTATAGTTCGCCGCGGAATTGCACCACATCACCACGAGAATACCCGGTATCGCCACGACCTTCTGGCCACGTTTGTTCTACGTAAGACTCGGCCAAGCCAATAGCGGTCAGCTCCGGTCCTTTTTCTACATCAACACGACGCCAATCCGTCGACTGAGCGGGTGACACAAATACGTTATCTAACGCTTGGTAAACTTCACCACGGAATGAAACAAGGTCACCTCTGTCGTAACCTGTATCACCGCGACCTTGTGGCCATTCCGCAGCCTGCGGAGCTGCAATTACTGACGAGCTAATGCCTAATGCGAGTGCTGAGATTAACATTACTTTCACGATGAAACTCCTATTTGATTGAAATGTACTGTTGCCTAACTAGGCCTACCATCCAATTAGTTAAAAAGAGTTAGAAACATCCATGTGTTAAGTATTATTGTGTTTTTGAATAAGGCAAATCCGCGCCTTTAGTTACTTATATCACAGTTCTTATTAGTGAGAATTCAAAGTTTGTAGACAAAACGTGACAAAAAGTGCAGAGAGTAAGTAATTTCTAAGCTTGATAACACTTTGTAACTAATAGAATAATTCCGAGAGACAAGTCACAGCAAGGTTTTGCGTTTAGTGACCTTGCGTATTGAAAAAGAAAGCTATCTGTCACAAAACAGATTTTTTGCTCAAAAATGAAACAACCAACACCTCACTTATGAGACAATTCACCAGCAATTTGCAGTATGAGATACGAAAAAGACTTACCGAAGTAAGTCTTTTTGATATGGGGATAGGATTGTAATGATTACAAGATAAAGCGGCTTAGATCTTCATCTTCTACAAAACTACCTAGTTTTGTTTTGACATAGTCAGCATCGACACGCAGTTGACTCCCCGCTTTGTCAGTCGCTTCAAATGAAATTTCTTCCATGAGACGCTCCATCACAGTATGTAGGCGTCGTGCACCAATGTTTTCGGTGGTTTCATTCACTTGCCACGCAGCGTCCGCGATTTGTTGAATGCCATCTTCACTGAACGCCACGTCGACGTCTTCTGTCTTCAATAACGCTGTGTATTGCTCTGTCAGTGATGCTTTAGGTTCAGTCAAAATGCGCTTAAAGTCTTCACTGGAAAGCGCCTCAAGCTCAACTCGAATTGGCAAACGACCTTGCAATTCAGGGATGAGATCCGAAGGCTTCGCCACCTGAAATGCCCCGGAAGTGATAAACAGAATATGATCGGTTTTTACCATGCCATGTTTCGTAGACACGGTACTTCCCTCAATAAGTGGCAGTAGGTCTCGCTGTACACCTTCACGTGATACATCTGGTCCAGACGCTTCACCGCGCTTACAAATCTTGTCTATTTCATCGATAAACACTATGCCATTGTTTTCAACATTATAAATGGCTTGCTCTTTAAGCTCTTCTTGGTTGACTAGCTTGGCAGCTTCTTCTTCCGTTAGAGCCTTAAACGCATCTTTAATTTTCATCTTGCGCTTTTTGGTCGTGTCGCCAGCCAAGTTGGCAAACATACCTTGCAACTGGTTGGTCATTTCTTCCATACCAGGAGGCGCCATAATTTCTACGCCCATTTGAGGTGCAGCGACTTGGATTTCAATTTCTTTATCATCCAGTTTTCCTTCACGCAGTTTTTTACGGAAAACTTGGCGAGTTGAAGACGAGGTATCAGCGGGTTCGTCTTTACCCCAAGAGTCGCGAGCAGGTGGAAGCAGTGCATCTAAAATTCGTTCTTCGGCTTGCTCTTCAGCGCGGAATTGAACCTTTTCCATAGCTTGCTGACGAGTCATTTTGATCGATACATCGGTGAGGTCGCGAATGATAGTCTCGACTTCTTTACCCACATAGCCAACTTCCGTGAATTTGGTCGCTTCTACCTTAATAAACGGTGCATTAGCAAGCTTGGCCAAGCGGCGTGCGATTTCAGTTTTACCAACCCCTGTTGGGCCAATCATTAATATATTCTTTGGCGTTACTTCAGAGCGTAACGATGGCTCTAACTGCATACGACGCCAACGGTTACGAAGCGCGATCGCTACCGAGCGCTTCGCTTTATCTTGACCAATAATATGGCGATTCAGTTCGTGGACAATTTCACGGGGTGTCATCTCAGACATGAGCACATTCCTTCAAGATTGTTTGATTCTCTGAACAAGCGTTTTACTCGGCAGGGATTTCTAATTCTTCGACAGTGTGATGATGATTGGTGAATACACAGATATCACCGGCGATTTTGAGCGATTTCTCTGCGATCTCTTTTGCATCAAGTTCGGTATTTTCTAACAATGCTGTCGCCGCTGCTTGTGCAAAATTGCCTCCCGAGCCAATAGCGATAAGATCGTGCTCAGGCTGAACTACATCACCATTACCTGTAATGATTAATGATGCCGTATGGTCGGCTACGGCCAATAGAGCTTCCAGCTTTCTAAGTGCGCGGTCACTGCGCCAGTCTTTGGCAAGCTCAACAGCCGCTTTGGTTAAGTGTCCTTGGTGCATTTGCAGCTTGCTCTCAAAGCGCTCAAACAAAGTGAACGCATCGGCAGTACCACCAGCGAACCCCGCTAGGACTTGATTGTTGTATAGTCGACGGACTTTACGCGCGTTACCTTTCATCACGGTATTGCCAAGAGAAACTTGACCATCACCAGCGATGACGACTTTATTATTTCGGCGAACAGATACTATAGTTGTCACGAATTGGCCTTAATTAATAGCGGGATGTACCCTAGATATGTGGATACTAACGTGTGCTTTCAAGGTCAAAGACAAAAACACCTCGCGTTATGCGAGGTGTCTTAAAATAGCTACTGAGCTTGTTTCCAAATGGCGCAAGGCTCTATCTTGGCGCGCTGCAACTTGTGTTTATCCCGTTCAGCGTCTCGCTTGAACTTGTATGGTCCCAATACCACTCGGTACCAACTACTGCCTTCATTGTTACGAACTTGGCTCGACAAACCTTGGAACGCGATATCTAACTTTCTATCTTCGGCTTGCTGTCGAGATTTGTAAGCGCCACATTGCATCACGTACGGAATTTCTGAAACTTCCAACTCTTTCGCAACCACCTCTACTTCTTTTTCTGGCAAAGACTTCTTGTAAGTCCAAGGCTCTTCTGGCGGTGGTGGAATTGATTCTGTGGATTTTTTAGGTTTCGTTGTTTTCTCAACGACTTTCACTGGAGACGGTACTGGCTCCGGGTCACCATTTAGGACATAAAGCAAGTAAACAAAACCGGCTGTGATCAGTAAGGTAAATAAAGCCAAGCGCCACGGTTTTTTGCGTTTTGTTGTTTTTTTAGTTGAGCGAGGCTTAGTACCTCGCCCCCTTTTTACATAATCTCGACTTGCCACTAGATAACACTACCGCTTTGGGTGGGGAAATACGATGAAAGTAATGGTAATTCAGTTCTGGCTCGGTAAAAAGAGCAGAAATGGAAGCGGCGCAAAAAAATGCGCCGCCAAATCACTCAATCATCTCAAGACAACCAATGTCCTTGCTCTAAATAACTCGTGGGGGCGCAGCACTCTTGCGAACTTTCAATTCTGTTTCGAGAATTCTCGAGCCAGCTCGAACATCATTGCCTCTCAGCACATCTAACATCATCAACATGGCTTGACGACCAATCTCGTATCTCGGTTGATGAATAGTAGTCAATGGCGGACTGCAAAACTCTGAGTACTCAATGCCATCAAACCCAACAATTGATAGGTCCTGTGGCACTTTAAGGCCAAGCGCTTGAGCTGCACTGATCGCACCAATCGCCATCGCATCTGTGTGACAGAAAATCGCAGTTGGCGGCTCTGGCAGAGACAACAAATCTTTCAGTGCCTTGGCTCCACCATTAAAGGTAAAGTCACCATAGGCGGTATATGAGCTGTTCATTGTGATGCCACCACGACGCAGCGCTTGCTGATAACCCTGCGCTCTAAACTGGCATACCGCCGCTGAATCGGGCCCAGAAATTTGCGCAATGCGCTTGTGGCCGAGCTGCGCCAGATAGTTCACCATATCAAATGCAGCCGTCAGGTTATCGATGTGAACCGTTGGTAACTCAAGATCTGGCACATATTCACAAGCCATCACCATAGGAGGCAGATTTTTCTGCTCAGACTTGCTGACGTCAAAAGGCAAGTTGGTTCCAAGTAACAACATGCCGTCCGCTTGCTTGGTAAAGACCATATTGACGAATGTACTCTCGCGTTTGGTCTGTTTGCCGCTATCTCCAAGAAGAACAACATAACCATGTTCGATCGCCGCATCTTCTATGCCGCGAATCACTTCAGTAAAAAATGGGTCACAAATGTCGGGAACCAAAGCGATGATGGTTTTAGATTCGTTTCTTCTAAGATTTCTGGCCAAAGAATTGGGAGAATAACCCGCTTCAAGGACCGCATCTTCAACGCGTTTTCGCGTAGCGGATGACACCTTTTCAGGGTTCATCAATGCTCGAGAAACCGTTGCCGTTGATACGCCAGCCAGTTGAGCAACATCTTTCATCGTTGCCATGTGTAAATACCTCTTCCGTATTGTTACTCGTCCATCTTTTATTCAGAAGTGCAGAGCGTTGCACCTGCAATGCAAACGATTACTTTCGCTACTAAATTACAACTAACGATGGAAGTGTCACTAGTTTATTCATTCTCAAACAGAATGTTACGGGCTATTTAACACTTTTTGCACAACAAATGCGACCACCATCAAGTTTTTGTTTCTGACTGACAGGACGTTGCGACGAGAGAGTGATTTATGACATGTCTTGTGGTTCAACATCTAAGCTCCAACGAACTTTCGATGCTTCAGGGAGAAGCGCGATAACAGGTTTCGCGCTAGATATCAGCTTCTGGAGCTTGGATCGAGTGTCACATTGCAAGAGCAATTGCCAACGATACTTTCCCGAGCGCTTTTGAATCGGAGCAGGCATAGGTCCGAGTACCCAGCAGGAATCATCATATAGCGGGCTGGCTTCTAATATCTGTTTCACCTGCCTAAAGAAGTATTCCACTTTGTCATTCTGGTTGGCTTCCGCTTTAAACAAACACAGGTAGCTAAACGGAGGAAGCATCGCTTGCTTGCGCTCCTTGAGTGCCGATTCCGCAAAGTGCTGGTAACTGTGTTGCAACAGTGAAGTCAACAGCCCATGTTCAGGGTGGTGGGTTTGCAAAATCACCTCACCCGGCTTGCTGGCGCGCCCCGCACGCCCCGCAACTTGAACAATTAGCTGGGCCAATTTTTCTGCTGCTCGAAAATCACTGCTATACAAAGCGCCATCGATATCTAATAAAGCCACCAAAGTAACATTGGGGAAATGGTGACCCTTAGCGAGCATTTGTGTGCCGATCAAAAGCTGATGTTGGTTGTTGTGAATCTCAGCCAAGGCATTATCAAAACTTCCTTTGCGGCGTGTGCTGTCTCTATCGATACGAATTGACGAATACTCCGGAAACAACTCGGATAATTTGGTTTGCAGCTGTTCGGTTCCCACTCCCATCGTCACCATTTGAGTCGAACCACAACTACCACATTGATGTATCACCGGGCGCTGAGAGCCACAGCGATGACAACGCAGTTCCGAAGAACCTTGGTGATACGTATAAAAAGCATCGCAACGGGCACACTCGGCAATCCATCCACATTCGTGGCACATGAGTGCCGGAGAAAAACCGCGGCGATTGAGAAAAATGAGTACTTGATTACCTGAGTCTAAATGCCTGCGCATTTCAGCGATCAGTGGCGCTGACAATCCGGCTTCCATATACAGGCCCTTGACATCAAGGACGCGATTGCGAGTAGCCACAGCTTTGCCCGCTCGCTGGCTCAATATTAGATGACGATATTTTCCAGATAGCGCGTTTTGCAACGTCTCCAAGGCTGGTGTCGCGCTACCAAGTATAATAGGAATGTTTTCCAAATTGGCCCGCATCACCGCGACATCTCTCGCGTGATAGCGCAAGCTATCTTGCTGTTTGTAGGACGTATCGTGCTCTTCATCCACCACAATCAAACCTAATGATTTGAAGGGCGTAAATAGCGCAGAACGCGTCCCAATAACTACGCCCGCGTTACCAGCTTTGGCATGCAACCAGGTTTGCAAACGCTCACTATCATTTAAGCCTGAATGAACAACGCAAATCGGAGTTTCAAACCGACGCTCAAACCGTTGAATGGTTTGTGGCGTAAGTCCAATTTCAGGAACTAAGACTAAGGCTTGTTTTCCTTTCGCTAGAACCGCTTCTATTGCTTGCAAGTAAACTTCGGTCTTACCTGATCCAGTGACCCCTTCGAGCAAAAACGTTCCAAACCCATGGCTATTGTTAATGGCTGCTAACGCAATGGCTTGTTCCTCGTTTACTCTCAGTGGCTGTTCTTGTGCCTGATGATCACCACTTATTAGAGATGAAACCTGTGATTCCACACAGTGAACCCATTTTTTTTCTAATAAGGTATTCAAAACACTCGATGAGATTTGCTTATCTAGCATGACTTGATGAGATTGGTTTTGCTTTTGCAACAGCTGCAAAACCTGCTGCTGTTTTACCGCACGCTTTAAGCTTTTCTCTAGTGCCAAATTGCCAGCAGAAGTAATGCTCCACGTTTTTTGCTTGGGGAACTCTGCGGCTTGCCCTTTTCTCAACAAGCTCGGTAGCGCCAACGCTAAGGTTTCACCGAGTGGGTATTGATAATACTGACTACACCAACGTAGAAGGCGATGTAGACTCTCCGGCAAAATAGCACCGTTATCCAACACGCGTTCTATCGATTTAAGTTTATTAACCGGGTAGTCAGACTGAACATTCAACTCGGTCACAACACCCACTAACTTTTGCCGTCCAAATGACACTAGGACGCGAGCCCCCAAGTCGGGAACACTGGAGCCTGATGATAAGTAGTCAAACTGTTTGTCTAAGGGAACCGGTAATGCGACTCGCACTATGCTGTGTGTCATTAGAAGCAATCAGATAGCAAAAGGGGTAGTTTAATGGATTCTATATCGGGTTGATACGGCACAGACAACATGATCCAAAAAATCAAAGGTATTCATTTTTGGCGAAAAAACCTGCCATACTGAGATTAGGATGAGCCGGTTAAAAAAAGTTCAAAATGGTTGATCGTGTAATCAGTAAGCTTTATCATACCGCGCCTTGATGTAATGGCTTGCCAAGTAAGCGGTTACAACAAGTTCCATTTATATTAACTACGTGTGGTGTCTGGCATCAGATTCAGATAGCGACACGGCCTAATTTGAGGTTCTCCCATGAAAACTGGTATCCACCCAGAATACAAAGCAGTAAGCGCAACTTGTTCTTGCGGTAACTCTTTCGAATTCCAATCAACTCTTGCTAAAGAGTCAATCCACCTAGACGTATGTGACAAGTGTCACCCGTTCTACACTGGTAAGCAGCGTATCGTTGATACTGGTGGTCGTGTTGACCGCTTTAACAAGCGTTTTGGCGCTCTATCAAGCAAGAAGTAATTCTGTTTTGATAAGAATGCAAAAAGGACGCCTCGGCGTCCTTTTTTAGTTTTTCTCGTTTTAAATTGCTACCAAAAAGCCCTAGCGGCAAACGCAGAGAGATATCACACAACCGATACCTCCTCTGAAATCAATGTCACCTTTTAAAAAATCAGGGTGCAAACATCAATCGTCGTATGCTTCGTACTCAATTCCCATTTCCGTCATGAGACGTTTTACTTCTGTAGGAATATCGTCTGGACGATCTTTACGCAAGTCTTCATCTGTTGGCAAAGGCTGACCGGTGTAGGCATGCAGAAATGCCTCGCACAATAACTCACTGTTGGTCGCATGTCGCAAGTTGTTAATTTGACGACGCGTACGCTCATCCGTCAGCACCTTAAGCACTTTTAGCGGAATAGAGACGGTAATTTTTTTTACTTGTTCGCTTTTTTTGCCATGCTCAGCATACGGGCTAATGTATTCGCCGTTCCAGTCTGCCATTACGCACCTTTTCTATAATTCGGTCTGAGATTCAGAGTTATTGCTTCTAAAGTCCACAATTTTAGCCAGATTTAAGGCTACAAGCAAAGACATATAGACGTCTAGAAGTGTTGACGTCTTATTTTTTGAGGCGTAAAGTACCAAATTATCTGGTATCAGTGCGTCGACTGAATGACCAAAGATAGGGTGAAAGGACCAAAGGAAGTATCATGAGCAAGTGTAAACCAGCAACGATTGCAGTAAGAACAGGTATTGAAGCGGATTCTCAGTACCATGCCGTCGTTCCTCCCATTTATCTGTCCACCAACTACGGCTTTCCGGAGTTTGGTGATGTACCTCATTATGATTACACGCGCTCTGGTAACCCAAACCGAGGTTTACTTGAAAAAGCCCTATACGAACTAGAATCTGGTTCGGGCGCAGTTATCACGAATTGTGGTACATCGGCGATTAACTTGTGGGTGACCACGTTTCTTGGTCCAGATGATCTGATTGTTGCACCACACGATTGTTATGGCGGCTCTTACCGTTTATTCAACACTCGCCGCAACAAAGGCGACTTTAAAGTCGAATTCATTGACCAATCGGACAAGCAAGCTTGGCAAGACGCTCTTGCTAAAAAACCTAAGTTAGTTTTGCTAGAAACCCCTTCTAACCCTCTGGTTCGCGTAGTTGATATCGAGCAATCTTGTCGAGAAGCGCACGCCGCTGGGGCACTGGTTGCCGTAGACAACACCTTCCTAACACCAATTTACCAAAAGCCAATTGAGCTGGGTGCGGATTTTGTTATTCACAGCACTACCAAATACATCAATGGTCATTCTGATGTCATTGGCGGAGTTATCATCGCAAAAGACGAAAAACATGCTGAAGAACTAGCCTGGTGGGGCAACTGTATTGGCGCAACAGGTACACCTTTTGATAGTTACATGACTTTACGTGGTTTACGTACTTTAGGTGCTCGTATGCGGGTGCATGAAGAAAGCGCGAACAAGATCTTGGCGTTTCTGCAAACTCAAGCAAGTATTGGCAAGATTTATCACCCTAGCCTAACCGATCACCCTGGCCACGATATTGCCAAGAAGCAGCAATCCGGGTTTGGCAGTATGTTGAGTTTTGAATACGCCGGCTCTTTTGAACAGCTGCAAGTTTTTGTTAGTAGTTTGAAACTCTTCTCGCTTGCCGAATCGCTAGGCGGAGTGGAAAGCTTGATTTGTCACCCTGCCACTATGACCCATCGCGCCATGGGAGAAGAAGCACTCGCAGAGGCCGGAGTGTCTCATCAACTGCTGCGTTTATCAGTGGGACTAGAGGATGCCGATGACCTCATCGAAGATCTCACTCAAGCTTTAGACATTGCAAGCAAAACCAAATAAGGCATAGGCAGGTAAGCACAATCATGACGATTTTAAGAGAATTGCATAAATTTGGTGGCAGTAGTCTTGCCAATGCTGAATGTTATCGCCGCGTTGTAGAAATTTTGTCGCAATATCCATCAAACCAAGATTTGATTGTAGTGTCGGCTGCAGGCAAAACGACCAATAAGCTAATCGAGTATTCAGAGGCACTCGAGAAAGACGGACGTTTGGCCCACGAAGTGTTACAAGAACTGCGTCAGTTTCAAGTAGGCTTGGTCGATGACTTAATCACATCAAAAGCAAAAGATTCATTACTCACCCAGCTTTCCGATGAGTTTTCAACGCTAGCGAACCTTGAAGCACCAATTGATCAAACAACCCGTGCAGCGATTTTGGGCCATGGTGAAACCTGGTCTTCGCGTCTACTTGCTGCGCTGCTTACCCAGAGTGATTTGCCCGCTGTCCAACAAGATTCAAGAACGTTTTTAAGAGCAGAAGCTGGTGCACAACCTGAAATTGACCGAGCGGCATCACGACCATTATTGCAATCCGTATTAGCTCAGCACAAAGAGCAACGGATTGTCATTACCGGCTTTATGGCGCAAAACAGCGAAGGTCATACGGTGTTACTCGGTCGCAACGGTTCAGATTATTCCGCCACGATAATCGGTGGGTTGAGTGAGGTTAATCGCGTTACGATTTGGAGTGATGTCGCTGGTGTGTACAGCGCCGATCCTAGAATTGTTTCAGATGCATGCTTGCTACCATTACTGCGTCTTGATGAAGCCAGTGAGCTAGCACGTTTGGCTGCTCCTGTTTTACACAGCCGAACTCTACAGCCAATAGCGCAAAGCACAACGGAATTAAGCTTGCGATGCAGCTACCAACCTGAGTCAGGCTCAACCCATATCGAACGGGTATTAGCATCAGGTCGCGGTGCAAAAATTGTCACGTCTCTAGAACATGTACTGTTAGTGGAACTCAATTTTGGTTCAGGTCACGACTTTGAACGCATGGCAAGTAAAACGCTTGAAGCATTAAAGCGTCAACAATTTGAGCCACTTGCCTATGAAAAACAATCCGACAAGCAGGTTCTCAGACTCGCCTACACGGAAGAAATCGCATCCTGCGCGTTAAGCCAATTGCAAGATATGGCAATTGAAGCAGAAATCAAACTCAAAGAAGGCTTTAGCCTAGTCGCAGCCGTTGGTGCTGGTGTCTGTAAGAACCCAAATCACTGCTATGGCTTTTATCAGCAGCTAAAATCACTACCTTTGGAATTTGTTTCTGAAGCGGAGTCTGGTTTAAGTTTGGTTGCCGTCCTGCGTAAAGTCGATACTGAACAACTGGTAAAAGGCTTACACAGTCAGTTATTTCAAGCGCAAAAACGCATTGCAATCGCACTGTGTGGTAAAGGGAATATCGGTTCTCGCTGGTTAGAGCTATTTGCAGAGCAAAAAACCGAGTTGGAAAAACGACACGGACTCAGTTTTGAGCTGATTGCCGTGATCGACAGTCAAACCTATTGCTTAAATGAATCTGGGCTAGACCCACTTCAGATTGCCAAACACTTTGACGACGAGTCGATCCCTCATCAGGGTTTTGATTGGATACCACAGCTAGGTTCCCTACAAACGTTCGATGACATCATAGTGCTTGATGTCACCGCTAGCGCTGAGTTATCGCGTCAGTACCCAGAAATCGCTAAACAGGGCTTGCACTTAATCTCAGCTAATAAAGTTGCAGGTTCGGCGGAAACTGAGTTCTACAACCAAGTAAAAGATGGCTTCAGTAAAATTAACCGCCACTGGCTTTACAACGCGACCGTTGGAGCGGGTTTACCAATAAACCATACGGTGAGAGATTTATCGGAAAGCGGTGACCAAATTACTGCCATCTCTGGTATTTTCTCAGGTACCCTCTCATGGTTGTTCCAGCAGTATGACGGCAGTGTACCATTCGCTCAACTTGTCGATTTAGCATGGCAGCAAGGCTTAACCGAGCCCGACCCACGCCATGACCTAGATGGTTCAGACGTAATGCGCAAGCTAGTAATCTTGGCTCGAGAGTCTGGACTAGAAATAGAGCCGAACCAAGTCTCGGTAGAATCTCTAGTGCCTGATGAGCTAGCTAACGTGTCTCTTGATGATTTCTTAGACAAGAGCGAGGTACTGAGTCGAAACTTGCAAGAGCGACTTGAGAGCGCGCAAAAACAAGATAAGGTGCTTCGCTATGTTGCGCGACTTGAAAAAGACGGAACCGCCTGCGTTGGTATTGAAGCGCTAGACGCCAATCACCCGCTTGCGAATCTACTTCCATGTGACAACATCTTTGCTATCGAGAGCAAATGGTACAAAGATAACCCGTTGGTGATCCGCGGTCCGGGCGCGGGAAGAGACGTAACCGCCGGGGCAATACAATCCGATTTAAATCGCTTAGCGTCTTTGCTTTAGTTTGATTAACCGAAAGAGCTCAACTGAGCTCTTTTTGTTTTTTTGAAAGCAAAAACGCACTGTTGAACATCTTTAATATTTAATATGAATTTTTTTCATATTCAGATCGTTGACTTTAAACCCAGTTCAAGACATCCTTTAGACATATAGACGTCTAAACGTAAATATCTATAAAAACCAGTTTAAATGTCATCAATACAATACGCTTTAGGTAAGTAAACAGGGTTTAGTTTGTGGCAAACTAGCCACAGGGAGAACAAAATGGGATACACACACGCAGGTCATATCGACGCGCTGAATCAAAACATTGCTGAGCTTTCAAACGACATCAACGTGTCATTTGAGTTTTTTCCTCCAAGCAGTGAAAAGATGGAAGAGACCTTGTGGAACTCGGTTCACCGCCTAAAGACACTTCAACCCAAATTTGTCTCCGTGACCTATGGCGCTAACTCTGGTGAACGCGATCGTACCCATTCGATCATCAAAGATATTAAGCGCGAAACTGGTCTAGTGGCGGCGCCACACCTAACTTGTATTGATGCGACTCGTGAAGAGTTAGTCGATATTGCGGATGACTACTGGAACAATGGCATTGAAAGCATCGTAGCATTACGTGGTGATATTCCACCTAACGGCGGACGCCCAGACATGTATGCTTCAGATTTAGTTGAGCTGCTAAAGTCTCGTCACGACTTTGATATCTCGGTCGCGGCATTCCCAGAAGTTCACCCAGAAGCCAAAAGTGCCCAAGCTGATTTGCTGAATTTAAAACGTAAAGTTGATGCGGGTGCTAATCGCGCAATTACCCAATTTTTCTTTGATGTAGAAAGCTACCTGAGGTTCCGTGATCGTTGTGTTGCAGCGGGAATTGAAGTTGAAATCGTACCTGGAATTCTACCAGTTTCGAATTTCAAACAAGCATCGCGCTTTGCGGCTCAAAACAACGTAAAAGTGCCAGGCTGGATGTCTAAGCAGTTTGAGGGTTTGGATGATGACCCAGTGACCCGCCAGCTAGTTGGCGCAAGCCAAGCGATCGATATGGTACGTGTATTGAGCAGAGAAGGTGTGAAAGATTTCCACTTCTACACATTGAACCGCGCAGAAATGACATACGCGCTTTGTCATACATTAGGTGTTCGCCCTACTGCCTAACTTTGTGTGTTAGTACAGACACTCTTCCTTCCATAAAAAACGCCAACACATAGTTGGCGTTTTTTATTTTGAACAATGGATTACTCAACTTCGTCCATTTTACCCAACAAGCTGCGAATTCGCTCTTGCCATGCCGACTGCTCTTCTTGGACGCTATCCAACTTGCCCTTTAGCTCTTCACGACTAGCACGAAGCTCATTTGCTTCTGTTTGAAGCGTTTGGCGCTCTTCTTTCAACTCTTCGATTTCCATTTGCAGCAATGCAATGGTATCGACTGCGGTTTGAATTTTTTCTTCCAGTTTTTCTAGCACTTCAAATGACATTGGAGCCTGACCTTACAATGAATTAGACACTTCACTCCATTCTACTCATGCGTTTTAGGATAAACAGCCCTTACACCGAAGTTTTGCACTCAGTTGACCAAAAAAAGCGCCGTTATTCGCAAGAAAATAACTAGATTGAGTTTGATCTGCTTCAATCTCATCCAGCACCCGGTCCACCAGCCTTTGATTGCTTATGATAAAATTGCCACAAATTTTAGGTAAGGTTTAAAAAATGAAACGAGATTTGGCAATTGCGTTTTCTCGAGTCACAGAAGGCGCGGCACTTGCCGGCTATAAGTGGCTTGGGAGAGGCAACAAAAACGCTGCTGATGGTGCCGCAGTGGAAGTGATGCGTGCACTATTGAATCGAACCGATATCGATGGTGAAATCGTCATCGGTGAAGGTGAAATCGACGATGCTCCAATGCTCTACATTGGCGAAAAAGTTGGTTTGGGTGGCGATGCAGTTGATATAGCGGTCGATCCTATCGAAGGCACTCGAATGACCGCGATGGGTCAAGCCAACGCGTTGGCAGTACTTGCTGCTGGTGAGAAAGGTAGTTTCTTGAAAGCGCCAGACATGTACATGGAAAAGTTGGTGGTGGGTCCTGGTGCCAAAGGTTGTATCGATCTTGCGCTTTCTCTCGAAGATAACTTGCGCAATGTTGCAAAAGCACTAAACAAGCCATTGGACCAACTGGTGGTGATTACCCTTGCTAAGCCAAGACACGATAAAGTAATTCAAGAGATGCAATCCCAAGGTATTAGAGTGTTTGCAGTGCCTGATGGTGATGTAGCGGCATCGATTCTAACTTGTATGCCAGATAGTGAAGTGGACATGATGTATTGCGTAGGTGGCGCTCCGGAAGGTGTGGTTTCTGCCGCAGTAATTCGTGCGTTAGACGGCGACATGCAAGGTCGACTACTGCCTCGAAACCAAGTTAAGGGTGATACAGAAGATAACCGCATTCACGCAGCCGCGGAACTAAAGCGCTGCCAAGAGATGGGTGTAGAAGCCAACGTTATTCTGGCTATGGAAGACATGGCTCAAAGCGACAATGTCGTTTTTGCTGCGACTGGGATTACCAAAGGTGATTTGTTAGATGGTATTACTCGCAAAGGTAATATCGCGACATCAGAAACCTTATTAATTCGCGGTCGATGCCGCACAATTCGTCGTATTAAGTCGATTCATTACCTGGAACGCAAAGACCCTGAAGTAAGAGACATCATTCTTTAATTCCCTATTTAATGAAACAAAAAAGCCGGAGTTTTCACTCCGGCTTTCTAATTTCAACATATTGTTAAACAATGAGTGGGGGATGATTACATCATGCCGCCCATACCACCCATGCCGCCCATGCCGCCCATATCTGGAGCTGCTGGTGCTGCATCTTGTGGTAGATCTGTAACCATTGCTTCTGTTGTGATCATTAGACCAGCAACTGATGCTGCGAATTGTAGTGCCGAGCGAGTTACTTTAGTTGGGTCTAGGATACCCATCTCTAGCATGTCGCCGTATTCACCTGTCGCAGCATTGTAACCGTAGCTGCCTTCGCCTGCGCGAACGTTGTTAGCGACTACAGACTCTTCATCACCAGCATTAGTGGTGATTTGACGAATTGGCGCTTCCATTGCACGTAGTGCAACGCGAATACCAACGTTCTGCTCTTCATTGTCACCAGTCAGTTCAGTGATCTTAGAAGCCGCGCGAATAAGTGCAACACCACCACCAGCAACAACGCCCTCTTCAACAGCAGCGCGAGTCGCGTGTAGAGCATCTTCTACGCGATCTTTCTTCTCTTTCATCTCAACTTCTGTTGCTGCGCCAACTTTGATTACCGCAACACCACCAGCTAGTTTTGCAACACGCTCTTGAAGTTTTTCTTTATCGTAGTCAGACGTCGCTTCTTCGATTTGCTGACGAATTTGCGCAACGCGGCCTTGGATAGAAGCTTCTTCACCCACACCATCGATGATAGTTGTGTTTTCTTTAGTAATAGTGACACGCTTCGCTTGACCTAAGTCTTCTAGAACCGCTTTTTCTAGCTCAAGACCGACTTCTTCAGAAATAACGGTACCGCCAGTTAGAATTGCGATGTCCTGAAGCATAGCTTTACGACGGTCACCAAAACCAGGCGCTTTAACTGCTGCTACCTTAACGATGCCACGCATGTTGTTTACAACTAGTGTCGCTAGAGCTTCGCCTTCTACGTCTTCTGCAACAATCAGAAGTGGGCGAGAGGCTTTAGAAACCGCTTCTAGAGTAGGAAGAAGTTCACGGATGTTTGAAACCTTCTTGTCTACAAGCAAGATGAATGGGTTTTCTAGATCAACTGAACCAGACTCTTGGTTGTTGATGAAGTAAGGAGATAGGTAACCGCGATCGAACTGCATACCTTCTACTACGTCTAGCTCATCTTGAAGTGCTTGACCTTCTTCAACCGTGATTACACCATCACGACCTACTTTCTCCATTGCTTCAGCAATGATGTTGCCAACGCTTACATCAGAGTTAGCTGAGATAGTACCAACCTGTGCAATCGCTTTAGAATCAGCACATGGTACAGAAAGCGCTTTTAGCTCCTCTACCGCTGCCGCTACCGCTTTGTCGATACCGCGCTTAAGGTCCATTGGGTTCATGCCCGCGGCAACCGCTTTTAGACCTTCGTTTACGATAGATTGAGCAAGAACGGTTGCTGTAGTGGTACCGTCACCAGCTGCATCGTTTGCTTGAGATGCAACTTCTTTAACCATTTGTGCGCCCATGTTCTGGAACTTGTCTTCCAGTTCAATTTCACGCGCAACTGACACACCATCTTTAGTAATGGTTGGTGCACCAAAAGATTTGTCTAGGACAACGTTACGACCTTTAGGGCCAAGGGTAACTTTTACTGCATCAGCTAGAACGTTTACACCTTCTAGCATTTTTACTCGTGCGTCATTACCAAATTTTACGTCTTTAGCAGCCATGTTATTTCCTTCTAAATTCGATTTTTAGTTGTTCGTTGTGATTCAGAGTGAATTACTCAACGATTGCCAAGATGTCGTTTTCAGACAAGATTAGAACTTCTTTGCCATCAACTTTCTCAGTCTTTGCGCCGTAGCCTTCTGAGAAAATCACAGTATCGCCAGCTTTAACATCTAGAGGCTGCACTGTACCGTTTTCTAAAATTCGGCCGTTACCTACTGCTAGAACTACACCACGGGTAGATTTTTCTGCCGCAGAGCCAGTTAGAACAATGCCGCCTGCTGACTTTGATTCAACTTCTTGGCGTTCTACGATTACTCGATCATGTAATGGACGAATGTTCATCGGTCGTCTCTCCTGAAAATATCCATGTTGTTTGATAAGCGCCACTATTGGCTTGAACTGTTAATGGGGGCTTTTAAGCACTAACCCAAGGGGAAAATCGGATATTTTTGTGAGCTAGCTAAAAAAACCAACTACCCTTTGGATAGAGAAGCAATTCTTAACGGCATGAAGATCTTTCATTCCTTCACCTGCAAAAACCACTTTTCTGTATTAACCTTATTGTTGATATATTAATCAGTAGTAATGGAAGTAGCCCAATGGAAGCCAATCGTTACGAACAAGCCTTGCCGCCTTTTGATGAGTTAATGGAGCTCGCTGAGCAAAATCCTGGTGCGTTTGATCAGTTTAAAAAGGAGATGTGTGAAGAGATGATCCTTTCTGCATCAGACAAGATGCAAGACAGGCTACGAGCGCAGCAAAGTCACATTGATAGGGTGGTTGGACAATGTAAAAACCCCAACCAAGCCAATGTAGTTCTAATGCAAGAGCTCTCGGTTCAATTTGGTAAGTTCCAAAATGCATTGGGAGGTGATATGGAATGTGAAAGCGAGGCGGTGGTGATACCATTTCAACCCAAGCAACAAGAGAATTGGCGCTAAAGTTAGTGCCAATAACACCTTTATTCATTTGGACGCAGCGATATCTCCCCGCCGATATAAGGCTCAATTCCGTTAGGTGTTTCTAGCAATACAGCACCTTGCTGGTCGATTCCTCGACATATACCTTGAACTTCTTTTTGTCCCATTAACAGCTTTATTGGGCGCCCGTAAAAATTGTCTAGCTTTTGCCACTTCTCGGGTAAACCGTTCATCCCCTTTAACTCATATTCAGATAGGGATGTAAATAGGTGCGTCACTAGCGCTTCAACCAACTGATTTCGACTTAGGTTTTTCCAGTTTGAAACTTGATTCAACGCTACCCAAGGCTGAGTAATGCCTTCAACCTTATCGCTCATCGAAATATTTAATCCCATCCCAATCACTAGATGGGCCGCGCCGCCAGCTTGGCCAGACATTTCCACCAAAATCCCTGCCAGCTTGCGGTCGTTATAATAGAGATCATTTGGCCACTTGAGCTTAACGCCATGAATACCAAGGCTCTCTAACGCTTCTACGATAGACACGCCAACCACTAGACTCAGTCCCATTGCGGCGGCCATACCTGCCTCAAGCCGCCAATACATGGACAAATAAAGATTACTGCCAAATGGTGAAACCCAAGTTCGACCACGCCGTCCTCTGCCCGCTTGCTGGTATTCGGCGACACACACGTGCCCAGACTGCAACGATTCAGTTCGGTCTATCAGATATTGGTTAGTCGAATCTATTACTGGAATGACATCAACCGGTGTCGACAGGTTTTGATTTAATTTTTTCTCATCAAGCAATTCAAGTGGCGCAGCCAACCGATAACCTTTTCGCTGGACGCTAAAGATATCGATCCCCCAACTTTGCAGACCTTTGATATGTTTGGCGACTGCTGCCCGAGATATTTGGTTGTTTTGGCCAAGTACTTCGCCGGAATGGAATGCGCCATCGGCAAGTTCTTTAAGAATATTGAGTTTAACCGAATGTTCTTTCATTAGGCTCTCCCCATTAACGTAGCCAAATTGGTCTCACCGTTGGCTCCGATGAAGCGCACTTCATGTTCAAGTTCAATGCCGTATTTGGCCTTGACAGTCTGGTAGACATATTCAGCGAGCTGTACCACATCTTTAGCTTGTGCATTTCCGGTATTAACTAACACTAATGCTTGTTTGTCGTGCACCATAGCGCCACCAATTTGATATCCTTTTAATCCAGCATGCTCAATCAACCAGCCTGCCGCCAGCTTGACCCCGCCAGCTACTTTATGGCCAACCATCTCAGGAAACGTCTTCTTCAGTTGAAGGAACTGATCTTCATTGACCGTAGGATTTTTAAAAAAGCTTCCTGCATTTCCTACTTTTCTAGGGTCAGGTAATTTGCTACGGCGAATCTCGCACACTTTTTTGAACACTTGCTGTGGAGTAATCGAATCCCCTTTAATCTGTTTTAGCTCACCGTATTCAAGTACCGGTTTCCAAGTTTTTGAGAGTTTGAATCCAACCGCTACAATCACACCTTTACCAAGCCAAGACTTCTTAAAAACTGAGTCTCGATAAGCAAATTGACAATCATCAGCAGGCAATCGTTCAACCTTACCAGAGTGCAAATTGAGCACATCGACATACTCACAGACATCCGCCAGCTCCACCCCATAAGCACCAATATTTTGAATCGGTGCACTACCTACACAACCGGGGATTAGCGCCAAGTTTTCAAGACCACCGATGTCTTGCTCCACACACCACTCAACAAAATTTGGCCAGTCTTCCCCTCCCCCTACATGCAAATGCCAATCCTGCTCGGTTTCTGATATTTGCTTGCCTAAAATCGCATTTACCAAAACAATGCCCGCAAAAGGCTCAACAAATAAAACGTTGCTGCCCTTTCCTAATATCAGATGCTGTTCGTCTAAGTTTTGAAATCGCTGGAAAAGCTGCTCTGCCGTGGTAAACGAAACAAGCTCGTTACAATAGGTATCGATAGCAAAGGTGTGATGATCTTTTAGGGATGAGTTGGCCACAGTGGTACTACGATTAACAAGAGAATATCGACTGATAATAACGGTTTGCTCAAGCACTGTTAATGATATTCCAACAGAACTGGGTAAAATTGATGAACAACTGACGTCCCACTAACAGAGAAAGTAATGAATGAATTGTCTGTCATTGAGCTTGATAGGATGATGACACCCTTGGCGAACAAGCTTTATAAGTCTCACTATCCTGCTGGCAAAGCCAAAAAAAACGAACGACTGTTTGCGTGTTATCAAGATACTAACATTGTTGGCTTAGCACGGTTAAAACAGATCGAAGATTTTCAATTATTGACAGGTATGCTGGTTTTGCCGGCAAAACGACGACTAGGTGTTTCAAGTTTTATGCTTGAGCAGATGAACGATACTGTGTTCAGCGAGACGACTTACTGCTTTAGCTTTGACCACTTAGTGACTCTGTATTCCAAGCATGGCTTTGTTAGTATTGACGAAAGCGCTCTTCCAAACTCTCTTAAACAGCGATTTGAACGTTACATCACCAGCGGAAAGCCATTAATTCCCATGAAGTTTTACCAAAACGCCAGTCAGAACAGTTAGAATTGTGATGAGATATATCGTATTGCATGCCGGCGTAGCTCTCTTATATCTTAGTCTGCTACACTTCGGACCATAATGTTTGCCAACCTGGATTGTTGTTAATGCTCCCTCGTCGATTCTCAATCGAACAAATTCCGTCCATTGCTTTTGAAGCAGAGCAGTTTAAAACCTTGTTCTCAGCAAGTGAGTTTCGCGAGACTTTATTGGAACAAATCAGAAAAGCAGATCATAGGATCTACCTTATCGCACTGTATTTAGAAGACGATGAGGCTGGCCGCGAAATTCTCAGTGCACTTTATCAAGCAAAGCAAAACAAACCCGAATTAGAAATTGCAGTTTTTGTTGACTGGCACCGTGCGCAGCGGGGACTAATTGGAGCTGATGCTAATTCTACCAATGCAGATATGTACCAGCAGTTCGCTGAAACTCATTCGGTGAACATTCCGGTCTATGGTGTTCCAGTACAAAATCGCGAAGTCTTTGGCGTATTGCATCTTAAAGGGTTTGTAATCGACAACACCGTGATATACAGCGGCGCGAGTATCAACAATATCTACCTCAATAAACAAGAGAGATATCGCTTTGATCGCTACCACGTCATTAAAAACGCTGAACTCGCTAATAGCATGGTCGATTATGTTACTGAGAACTTCTTAAACAATACGGCGGTTTTTAATCTTGCCAATCCGTCTAGGCCAACCACCAAAGAAAATAAACTAGCCATCAGGCAACACAGAGCCATTTTGACCAAATCCCAGTATCGATTTGAGCCAAGTGATAAAAGTGAACTCAGTATTACTCCAATCGCAGGCTTGGGTAAAAAGCGGAATCTACTCAATCAATCCATCGTAAAACTGTTGGCCTCAGCCAAAGATGAAATCTGGATTTGTACACCCTATTTCAACTTTCCGCGTGCGATTTCAAAAGAAATCCGTAAGGCACTAAGACGCGGAGTTAAAGTGTCTATAGTAGTTGGTGATAAGACGGCTAATGATTTCTACATTCCACCGTCAAAGCCGTTCAAAACAATCGGTGGATTGCCTTACCTCTATGAGCGCAATTTACGCCAGTTCACCAAGAATAAAGAAGCGTACCTAGCTAGCCGACAACTATCCATCCGCCTATGGAAACACGACAATAACAGCTTCCACCTCAAAGGGATTTGGGTAGACAAACGCTTCATGCTACTGACTGGAAATAATCTCAACCCAAGAGCTTGGAAGTTAGACCTAGAGAATGGATTGTTAATTCAAGACAATGAAGGAAAATTGGTTGCCCAGTTCGATCAAGAACGCTCACAAATTGAAGAAAACACCGAGCTTATCTGCACCTACAAACAAATAGAAAAGCCGGAAAACTACCCTGCAGCAGTTCAACGGCTTATTAAACGAATTACTCGGGTTCGTGCAGATAGGCTACTTAAGCAGATTTTGTAGCCTCTAAAACAGACAACTAATGAATAACTTGAGATTGCTTTTCTTCTTGGGATTTTAAACGCTTCCAAACTAAGTCTTCTATACCATCAGTAGGTGTGAAGTCCGTTGGAGCTGCGAGTAACAAATCGCGAATACGTTGATGGTCAAAGTTGTGACAAGCTTTATCCAGTTCATCTAACAATGTATTGTACTCTGCAATTCCCAAAAACTTTTCGTTAGCAGTCATGATTCTAGGATGGGAAGTCTGCTCGACATTGTCTCCAATTAATAGCTCCTCATACAGCTTCTCACCTGGTCGTAAGCCTGAATAGTGGATTTCGATATCACCGTAAGGGTTTTCTTCCGTTTTCACTTCTAGCCCTGAAAGCTTTATTAGATTGGCGGCTAAATCAGAAATTTTGACAGGCTCACCCATATCCAATACGAATACGTCGCCACCTTTACCCATTGCTCCTGCTTGAATAACTAACTGAGCTGCTTCTGGGATAGTCATAAAGTATCGGATAATATCCTTATGAGTTACAGTAACTGGGCCACCTGCTTCAATCTGCTTTTTAAACAGTGGGATTACTGAACCAGAAGAACCAAGCACATTACCAAAGCGCACCATGCAGAATCGAGTTTCAGTATTCTCTTTAGCTAACGCCTGCAAACCAAGTTCTGCAATTCGTTTCGTTGTCCCCATGACATTGGTTGGACGCACAGCTTTATCAGTCGAAATCAAAACAAATGACTTAACACCTGCTTCTATCGCTGCCTTTGCACAGAAAAAAGTACCAAAAACATTGTTCCGGACACCTTCTACGACATTATGTTCAACTAACGGAACATGCTTGTATGCCGCTGCATGATATACCGTATCAACATTGAAAGACTTCATTGTCGTAACGAGTCGGTTAATTCGCTGTACAGAACCTAGCAAGGGAACAATTTCGACCGTAGTTGCTAAATCAACAGTCAACTGATTCAGTTCCCTTTCAATTTGATATAGAGCAAACTCCGATAGTTCGAAAAGAACTAAAGTTTTAGGTTTCTGAGTCAAAATTTGTCGGCAAAGTTCAGAGCCAATCGACCCCCCGGCGCCCGTGACCATCACAACTTGACCTTTGATATTGGCCTCCATCAGAGGTTCGTGAGGTATTACAGGATCCCGTCCAAGCAAGTCATCTATTTCTACGTCTTTAAGCTCATCAATATTGGCTCGACCTTCTACAATGTCTTGCATGTCTGGTACAGTGAGAACTTCAGCGGGAAGATGCACAAGGGAATCAATAACTTTCTTTCTTTCCGAACGACTCGCGCTGGGAATGGCCAACAAAATCTGTTGAACATTGAATTTTTTTATCGTCTTGTAAATTGTCTCCGCGTTGTTTACTGATAAACCCAATATAGTAGAGCCCACTAAAGTTTTATCTTGATCTATAAAACCAACCACTTTTACGTTATTTGACACCCGTAGAGCTTGAGCTAATTGGCGTCCAGCATCTCCCGCGCCGTAAATTAGAACTTTTCTTCGCTCGCTATTTGGATTATTAAGTTGGTAAACCAAAGTCCTGGCAATTAATCGCGAACCTCCACAGAATAAACAAAGGAAGGTACCGTAGATGATAGGTACGGATCGTGGAACAAAAGCGTCAAAATAAAATGCCAGAATAGCAACAGAGCAAGCCGATACCAACGTTCCAATACCAACAACAGCCAGAGCATGGAAAGTGAGGTACCTTAATACTGCCCGATACAAACCAAGTCGAGTAAAAGTTACTACCGTAATGGCCAACGTCCCAATCAAGACATAGAGTGTTGATTGATTCAACAATGAATCAATATCACCTAGTCTAGCCCAAAAAGCCATTGCTAATGACAAAGCAACAAAAACGCTATCAATGAATACGCTCAACAAACGCTTAATAGGACGAGATAAACTCCATATTGGAGTTAGAACAACCATATTTCTAAACCCACTTCTATTTGGTTGCTAAGGACAAAACTTCGCGCAATACATAACATGTTTTGGTTATCTCATCTTTAGTCAAAGTGGGATGAACCAATAACATTAAGCTCGTTTGTCCAAGTATTTTTGCATTGGGAAGCCGAGTCACTGGCCTGCATTTATTTTCGAAAGCTTTTTCTAGATATATCTCCGAGCAAGTACCATGGTAAATTGGCACTCCTCGAGAGTTAACCTCTTCAACAATTCTATCCCTAGTCCAGTCTGTTTTGAGTTCTTCAGACTTAACAAATAAGTAATGTTTGTAGTGAGCAGGTTTACAGTCTGTGGAAATTTCTATATTACGTATCGAATTAAAATTGGTTACAGCACTATCAATTTTTTTTGCGTACTCCGCTCGGATTGAGGTCCATTTGCAAAGTTTCTTCAGCTGAATTCTACCAATTGCTGCTTGCATTTCTGTCATACGCCAATTAGTACCGAAGCTCTCATGTAACCAACGAAATCCGGGTGGGTGAACACGATGATAAACTGCATCATAGCTTTTGCCATGATCTTTATATGACCACATTTTGCCCCATAGCTGTTTATTATTTGTAGTAACCATGCCACCTTCACCGCCAGTAGTCATTATTTTGTCTTGACAAAACGACCATGCGCCTACATGACCAATACTACCAACACTGCGCCCTTTGTACTCAGCACCATGAGCTTGTGCGCAATCTTCAATAACTGCAAAGTCGTACTTTTTTGATAGCTCCATAATTGGATCCATATCAGCAGGGTTACCCGCCAAGTGAACTACAATAACAGCTTTGGTTTTTCCTGTTACGACACTTTCAATTGAAGAAGCGGTTATTGCTTGACTGTCTAAATCAACATCGGCAAATACAGGTTTAGCCCCGGCATTAACAATTGAAGACGCCGATGCCAAAAATGTGCGAGGTGTTGTTATTACTTCATCCCCTGAACCCACATCTAGTGCTTTTAATGCGAGATCAAGGGCCAGCGTCCCATTAGCTAATGCAATGGCATAATTGCAACCTACTTGTTCAGCAAACTCTGTTTCAAACTCCCTGCACTCAGTACCAGTCCAATAATTGACTTTGTTAGACAACAGAACACGAGAAACAGCATCAGCCTCTTCTTGAGTAAAAGAGGGCCACGGGGAGAAGGGAGTATTTAACAAAACTAATTGATCCTTTTTGCGCTTTTCGCGGGAATACCAACTGAGAGAGTCATTTTTGGCACATTATCGATTACTGCTGCACCAGCACCAACAATTGATTTAGCACCAATACTAATGCCTTGGATTATCGTTGCGCCTGCACCAACCCATGCCAAACTATCAACTTGAACGTTGCCAGCCAAACAGGCCCGTGGGCTAACATGAACTCCTGCACTAACTATGCAGTCGTGATCTATACTAGCTGAAGAATTAACTATACAGGCTTCACCAATTTTGACGAAAGGGCCAACATTTGCGTTAGCCATAACCACAGTACCGGCACTAATAAACGCATATTTACTAATTGTAGCTTTGGGGTGGGTTAGCACCCCTAGCTTGGCTCCCTTATTTTTAAGAACCTGATATTTCTGTAATCTTATGCTATTATCGCCAATTGCTACAGCTACCAAATCATATTGACCAATATTAACAATTAGACTATTTGTATCGCCAACAATATTCCAATGTTCAACCTTCTGAGCGCCAGACGTTGTATCATCATAGAAGTCTATCTTTTGAAAACCATTTAATTCAGCAATTTCAGCAATTACCTTACCGTGACCACTTGCCCCTAAAATAGCACAACTAGTCATTTTTTCGCGTTCCTTGAAAGCGTTCCATGGTTACATGCTCTGCAGAACTAATATCTTTTTTCATGAGCACTTTGCCAATGGTCATAAATAGTATTTTGATGTCCAACCAAATACTTTGATTTTCAACATACCAAACATCTAATTCAAATTTCTGCTCCCAGCTTATTGCATTTCTGCCATTAACTTGAGCCCAGCCAGTTATACCCGGTTTCACCTTGTGCCTCTTTGCTTGCGTACTGTCGTATAGAGGTAAATACTCCATTAACAAAGGTCGAGGGCCTACTAGGCTCATAGTACCGATTAGAACATTCCACAGTCCAGGTAGTTCATCCAAGCTAGTTTTTCGTAGTTTCTTACCAAAATTAGTAAGTCTTGACTCATCTGGTAAAGGAGTACCGGTTTCATCTACTGCATCCAACATAGTACGAAACTTCAGCATCTCAAATGGTTGGCCATTCAAGCCGGGGCGAGTTTGGCGAAATAGGACCGGAGAACCTAACTTAAATCGGACTAAAATACTCGTGATTAAAAGCAGAGGTGAAAAAATTACTAGAGCCAGTAAGGAAACTACAATATCTAAGAAACGTTTCATTTTGTTATAGTTTTTTCAAAATAGAATCTAGCTCGCTAGCTAAATTTGAGTATTGTCTATTTGTTTCCAACCAACTTTTCCCTCTAGCACCAATTTCGTTTCGTTGGGCAAGCGACATCTGAGAATACTTTATTATCTCATCACACATTAAGTCGACATCTCCAGCGGGTACAAACGAGCCACACTCTGCTTCATTTATCATTGAAGGAAAGCCTGAATATGAAGCTAAAACTGGTTTACCCGACGACATATAGTCGATAACCTTGTTCAAAGATTGTCCATAATTCCAGACTTTAGAAGGGAAAACAGAAAAATACACCAGATCACAAAGCTCCAACACCTGATGTACTTCGCTTTTTTTTACTTTAGGAACAAAAACCAAATTCGGCAAATGACCATAAGTGTTTTCATACTCTGCCTTCAATGGGCCATCCCCAACAAGAACAAACTCTATACTTTGATGTTCAACTAACTTCTCTGCTGCACAAAAAAAGGTTTCTAACGCATTAGTTATACCAACTGTGCCAGCATGAACAATTTTAAACTTTGAATTACCGAAGTACTTTTGAACAAAAGAGCGCTCTAACGGCTGGATATCTGCTACTTTTTTTTCTACAAATCCCATTGGAATACAATGAATTGGCGGAGGGCTTTTCACTACGTTTTGAACATGCTCTTTGAGGTTAGGCATAGTCCCAATAATCAAGTCGCTTCGCGTGTAAGCCAGCTTCTCCAGCAATCCTAAAGCCCAAACAAATGGGTTTCGAGTACTAAAGCCGCCTTCTTCTGTAATAGTCAGAGGCCAGATATCCCTCACTTCGAATACCAATTTGCATTTGTATTTTTTGGAGAAATACAGTCCGCTTATTATCGAAAATAAAGACAAGCTTGAAGCGATAATTACGCTCGGGGGTGTTACGTTAGCACTATTAATTCTTAAGGTGTTAAATTCAAAGTGTAGCCAACTAACTATCCTTCGTAACGATTTGGCATTTTGGTATTTATAGGTTTTAAGCCAAATTGTTCTAATACCTGATTCATCCAAGGTTAGACTATTACCGTCAAACTTCGGAGGAGTAATAAGTTGGTTAGAATCAGAAGTAATAACCAATGGAGAATAGCCAAGTTTTGATAGTTCTTCTAAAAGTAGCCAGCCTCTTCCTCCTGGAGACTCTGGTGTTTTCGGGGCAAAGTACTTGGAGATATACCAAATGGACTTCTTCACTACCACTCACCTTTCTCTTTGTAGAGGCGGGGAATCTTATTGATCGCTGAAATTACTTCTTTAAAATTCATACCTAAAGCGTCTAAATACCATCTAATATTTTCATAACGAGCCTGATTTTCTTCTTGAACGAGCTTTAAGGCTTCATCTCTAGTTAACTGGCCTTCCCTTATTTGATTACTCCTAAAGGTGTCATGCTCAGTAAAACCTGCTACTAGATAGTAGATGTAGTTATAGAAAGCAGCGGTACCATCACCAATACGCCAAGTTGTAGACGTATCTACTGCTGTTTCCCAGTTGTAGTCGTTTATTAATGTATTATCTATGGTTTGCTCATCCCAACGCCAATAATCGAAAATATGGAAATAATCTTTCTTTTCGGTAAAGCTGCGATAGTACTCACCAGACAATGTGTCCCATAAACTGCTATTAAAATAACCTGGACTTTCCAGCATGGCGCTAAATCTTAACTTCTGATATTCAAGTTGTTTTCGCCATCCATGCATATAGACACGTTTTTCTTCAAATACTGGAGGAACACCTAAAAAGCCAGCTTTAAAATGGGTGACTTCAAGCGGGTTAACCCCCCAAAGATTTAAATTAATTCCAGTTTGCCGTTTGACTGTTTCGACATGCCTAAAAAAGTGCTTATCGCCTGCTGTTAAAATACTGATCATGCCCAAATGAGGAGACTTCAGCCACGCCTTTAGATTCTTAGCAATATTCTGACGTTTTTTCTCGATATCAGCTGCAATAATGATGTTTTCTACACCAAGTTCTTGACACATTCGGCTAATATTACGTCGACCCAAGTCTGTCACCATACCCCAATCATAGGTATACGTTACAGGCTTCATCTCTAACTCGTTGACGATTAAATGCAAGCCGTAGCAACTATCCCGCCCTCCAGAGAATGGTACGATACAGTCCAAACCATCTTTCCTGCGATACGGCTTTACCAGGTCAAAGAGCTCTTCTTTGGGTTTCGGTTTGTTTCGAATAGAGTAGTTATTACAGTAGTTGCAAACCCCTTCTCTATCAAACTCAATGAAAGGCATGGTTTCGGGGAGAATACACTTAGTACAGCGCATTAAATCAGGTCTGGGATTCAATAGCATTGCACGCTCTTCAAAGCAGGATTGAAACTTGGGTATCAAATCCATTTTTCGCTGATTAATATCAGACACGTTCAGTGAGTACTTTTTGGGTATCTCAATAATGATTTCCTGATTAATTACAACTTTTATGTCCGTGCAACCAATTTCTTTGAGGGGGAATTTTTCAGAAGAGAAGTAAATTGTTTGAGATTTTTTACCAGTATATAAACTACCGTTATTGGAAAAAAGAGCGAGCTGTCCGAGGTCTGCTGAAAGAACCGCGGCCGAAACGACACCTCTGCAGTCGCGTAAAATTTTTTCAGACACCCCCTCTAGTGTACCAAACTCACAAATATGTGACTCAGAATAAGCAGCGAGTATCTCACTATCTATCTCGCTATACCTATCAAAATTCGAGTTAGCCCACAATTCATCGTCATTTACGATAATTCCGTTGTGAATTACAGCAATGTTACCTCGCACTA
This sequence comes from Vibrio sp. ABH4_348, assembly GCF_056159765.1. NCBI lineage: Bacteria > Pseudomonadati > Pseudomonadota > Gammaproteobacteria > Vibrionales > Vibrionaceae > Vibrio > Vibrio sp. ABH4_348. The sequence continues at coordinate 2,750,164 of NZ_JBSWVW010000001.1, forward strand.
CTGGCTGATTGTCGGCTAGCCCATTTGTGATAAGCCGACTATGCCCCATAATGAAGTTGCTCTCTTCTACTTGAGTTTTTGACAGCAGCTGTCTGACATCGAAATCAGCCCTAACGATTGAGTAATCATTCGCAGTATCGAATACAAGACCACTAGAATCCCTACCTCGTTGACGAGCGCTCTCTACCAAGAGCTTTATATCCCTAACTACAATGCTTGCAGAACTTACTGCTCCAAAAATACCACACATAATTCGATTTTCTACTCACACGATATTAAATTAAACTTTGAGGAAACATACCATTGACACGCTCTTTGAGGGCGATGTAACGCAAACAGCTAATTAAAACTACGACTTCATCTCAATGATTTCTTTAACTATAACAGCAGCAGAAGAGCCACTACCATATGGTTCCTCCGTAAAGCTTCTAAGGTCAGAATCTCGATACTTTACATATGCATTAACGATTTTGTCAAAATCAGCACCCACAACTTTGTTTACTCCAAGATCGACTAACTCACACCACTCAGTTTCATCTCTCAAAGTCAAACACGCTTTTTTAAAAAAATAGGATTCTTTTTGTAAACCACCACTATCTGTAATAACTAGAGAGCACTTATCTAGTAACCAAATCATGTTCAAATACCCCAATGGTTTTACAAAAGTTATATTTTGTGTAGGTAAATTATACTTATCAATTAACTTCTGCGTTCGAGGATGTAAAGGACAGACAACTTGTTGGTTTTTGGCGATATGATTTACAGCATGAAAAATAGAATAAAGGCGTTCAATCGAATTGGTGTTTTCCGCTCTATGTATTGTACATAAAATGAAGTTATTGGACAAAATGGGTATGGACGGCCTTTGTGATAAACTTCTATAAAACATCACACCATCATACATTACGTCACCGGACTGAACGACTTTCGTAAATGAATTTGAACTTGATATTCCTTCACGCTCCAAATTATTAACTGCGTTTTTTGAAGGGCAGAATAATAACGAACTTAATCTATCTGTAACAATACGGTTAACCTCTTCAGGCATTTTCATGTTAAAAGACCGAAGACCGGCCTCTACATGAGCAATATCAATATTGAGTTTACTAGCCGCTAGCGCTCCTGCTAATGTGGAATCTGTATCCCCGTAGACCAAAACACAGTCGGGTTTTTCCTTTATCAAAACACCCTCGACTTTCTCCATAATCCTACCAGTCATTGCTCCATGATTGAGTCCTCCGATACCAAGATGATATTTAGGATGAGGAATTTTCATTTCTTTAAAAAATACATCGCTCATACTTGTGTCGTAATGCTGACCCGTATGAACGATAACCTCTGAAAGATTATGGCCACTTTTTACAAATTGCTTGATTTGGCGACTAACTGTACCTGCTTTAACAAATTGTGGGCGAGCGCCAAGTATAGTTACAATCTTCACGAACTTACTCATGTAACGAATATTTGATTTCCAGCATACCACAAAAAAGTCCAGCTCCCCCAGCTTTCAAACGTCTCTTTAGGTGATTGCCTGCCTTGAAAGTACTAAAGGGTTTTGTTTACTAATTCAAGGCGATTATTGTTTCGGGCATTAACGAGGCCATTGATATTGTCTAACACTTCTATTCTCGCAACCTAGACCATTGAAATTTAGAAAGATTAATACCCGTCTGAGTGTTTTTTAAAAGCAGAGCATAGCCGCCAGTACGAGTGGCTTTTTTGTATAAAAATTATTTTATAACACAGTCTTATACGGTGTTGTTGATCAAATCAGCTTCAGGGTCAACGATACCATAGCTGCCCAGCAGTTAGCCTCTTATGGGCATACCTAGTCTTATGGCTTTGTTTATAGCTTTAACATTCGCCATAATTTCGCCCACTTGAGCGTTGTAACATCTCAGGCTCAGCTTACCGCTTGTGAGTCCTTTATATCGAGACATTGCGGTCTCTGATATTGAACGGTAGTAATAACCAGACTCGACTTTCCATTCCGCTAATGTTCCATTTTTCAACGCTGTTACGGCTTTGTTTCTGGGATGACCATCTTGCCAAAGGGCTGCATTCTTTCGAGGCGGTATTGACGGTGTACAACCTTTCCTTTTCAGAGTCTCGTGGCAATTTTTGGTGTCGTAGGCACCATCGGCAGATACGGCTATGGCCTTTCTGCGTAGGGGGTTGAGCAGCGTAGATAGCACTTCACTATCGCCAACATTGACAAGGCTAACTTCGGCACTAATTGCTTCGTGAGTATCCACATCAACAGCTAAGTGCAGTTTTCGCCATGTTCTGCGTTTTTCTGCCCCATGCTTTTTCACTTTCCATTCACCCTCACCCAAGACTTTTAGACCAGTTGAGTCAATCGTGATATGGCGGATAGGTCCTCTCGATTTATTGCGATATTTGACCTGAACCGTCTTCGAGCGTTTACTGAGACAAGTGTAGTCAGGGGACGTCAGTTGTACGTTCAGTAGTTTAAATATCGAATCGATAAAGCCTTGAAGGGCTCGTAACGGCAGAGAGAAGATACCTTTAATTATCAACACAGTTTCTGAGTACTGGAAGCCTCTACCACCCTTACCATGGTGGGTTTTGCATTGCCATGCATCAATAGCTGAGTCATCTATCCAGAACGTAACCGTACTACGCTTGCACAGAGCCATATTGTACTCTGCACAATTCGTTATCTTCTTTTTCGCTTTCTCCATGTCACCACCGCTCTTGCCATCACAAGGGATCAGATCGCAGGGCTTGAAAAAGGTTCAATTGATTTAGGCAACAACGCCGTCTTGTGCCATATGCATCACCACCAGAAACATCTATCGAGCTTCGGTATGTGCGTTTAAGCTAGTTTAGAAACGTGCCTTCCTAACTCAACACTGATGTTTTAATACGTTGATCTATCGCCCGCTAAATAAAACTTCGCCAGACGCGGCGTTGCCAGTTAATAACGTCCTTTTCATAACCCGCTCGTCTTTACCTTAGGCCTGCAGACTCGTGGTATCACTTTATAATTATTTACTTCAACGTTGTTTTTTTCTTGAACACAAATTGACTATTTTAACTACAGCACTTATACCTACTAGGGACACAAAAATGGTAGTACGGTGAGATCAAAAATAGACTCGAATCACCATTGAAGGTCACGCAACGGTATTCAAATTAAATGCTTGACCATAAGAACTATCGTAATCCCAAAAACTATAAACAAGCGAGTTCATACAGAAGGCTCGCACTTTAGTCGCGTCAATTAAAGAACGACATCTTCATCAATCTAAATTGTCAGTGAGTCACTGCCTAATTTAGCCCTTTTTTGTATTTCCGATTATCTTTTGCATCTAGAGTTGTCCGTAAGTCTAGATACTAGAGTGAACTTAGCAGGAGAGCGCGTAGGTTGAAAATTTAGCTCCTCAATCTAGGGCACTAGGCTTATTGAGGGCAGATTAAAAGGGCGAGAACCACAATAAAAAGTACTAGGGGGACACTGTGGTCAGCGGGTACAACCGAAAGAGTACCATACTATTAAAAATAGCTTAAAATGACAGCTCAACTACACCTTTTCAACGATCACTACACGACTAGCATTTTACTTAAATTTATAGTACATGTTACAATCACGAAGAACGAAACTTAAAGAATTGTAATGACTAAACTTGGTTTCATAATACAATTGTTTTTAATTTGCCTATGAAAATTCTATATATTGTTGATAACTTAGATGTTGAAAGTGGTGTTAGTAGAAAAGCAAAGCAAAACGCTTCACACTGGAAATGTAATCGAGCAAGCGTGTTTTTTTTGTCAATGGACACCTTGACTGTTCATAATTCAAAATTTGAAACCATTTCAGAAAAAAAAACCTTGAATAGAAATTCATCAAGAATATTTACGGCCTTTCGGCTGTTTTACAACTCTATGTACCTTTCAGAAATAGTCAATAAAATCTGTCCTGATATTATATATACACGATATCAACTATACACACCAGCTCTCCATAAAATTTTAAAAAGAAACAAAGTTATAATGGAAGTAAATGGAGACGATAACGTTGAGTATAAGCTAAAATCGAAATTAACCCATTATTATAATAAACTAACAAGATCTATGATGTTTGATTCAGTTGATGGGTTCGTTTTCGTTAGCCGCGAGCTAGAAAAAAAAATGTCCAAATTTAACAAACCAAGCACAGTAATATCGAATGGGATTGGTTTTAGTGACTATCCTTTTTCCGAGGTAAAAAAATTTGACAGGTTTAGCTTTGCATTCATAACCACTCCTAATCAACCTTGGCAAGGGTTAGAAAAAGTTGTCGCGTTATCGGAGTATTATCGTGAATACGATTTTCATATAATTGGGGTCGAAGGCGTTAGTAAATCTAACCTAATATATCACGGCTATTTACCCTTGAATAAGGCTAATGATATCGTGAAGAAATGTTCAATAGGCATAGGAACCTTATCTTTGTATCTTCAAGGTTTAGAGGAGGCATCGCCACTAAAAACAAGGCAATACTTGGCTCTTGGTTTGCCTGTAATCTATGCGTATATTGACACAGATTTAGATTCAAACTTTAGTTTTTGCTTGAAGCTAGACAACACCCCCAGCAATCTGAATTTCGAAAAAATCAACCACTTCATTGAACATGTTCAGACAAGTTCTAATGTAGACCAGAAGACCAGAAAGTTTAGCGAAACTAAGCTTAACTATAGTAACAAGGAAATCGAGCGCTTATCATTTTTCAAGAGAGTAATCAATGGATAGTCGAGAAAAAGTTTTATTTTTTGCAGACGCTGGATCGATACACATCGCAAAATGGGTGGATTACTTTGTAGAGTCTGGTTTCGAAGTTAATTTGGCAACATTTTCAAAAATTAATAAAACCAAATGCACTAACATAACTTATTTGTCGCATAAAGAAGCTTCTCAAAAAGGGAAAAACTACCACTATCTTAAAAGCTTAATTTTTATCGCAAAATTGATATCTACTATTAAACCGAAATTTATAGTATCACACTATTGTTATAGTTATGGTTTTCTCTCAGTTATTGGCTCCAAATTAGCTAGATCTTCAAGTAGACTATCAATCGTTTGTCACGGTAGTGATATTCTGTGTCCCCCTGTGCCTTTCATTACCAATATACTCAACAAAATTTCTTTGAAACTTTCCCACAAGATATATGCAGTTTCTGATCAGTTAAGGGATCGGATATTACAATATAATATATGCCCTACTAAGGTTTTTGTGGGGCAATATGGACTTGAAAACGACCATGAGAATGACGAGGTAAGTAAGGACATAGATATAATTTCCATAAGGGCTGATGTACCAAACTCTCAGTTGGACATGTTGTTAGAAGGGTTAAAAGGGTTTTCTGACAAAAAAATCACATTTGTCATCCCTCAAATATCTGCAGATAGATATCTTTATTTAAAGTCAAAATACAGATTTGTACATTTTCACAAAGAGATGAATCACAAATCACTAATGCAATTAATTAGAAGATCAAATATCTACATTAGTGGAACCCTCTCAGATGGAACATCTTTATCTCTACTGGAAGGGATGAAAAATGGGTGTATACCTTTTGTTTCTAACATCATCTCTAATAGAAGCTGGGTTTTAGATACAGCTAATGGCTATTTATTTTCCAACGTCATCGAATTCGAAGAAAAATTGAAAGTTGCACTAAGTTTGACAGCCGATGAACGTAAAAACATGAAGGAAATTAACAAAAAACTCATCCGTGAAAGAGCTATGTATTGTTCTCAAATGGGAAAATTTGTAGACTTCATGAAAAACTAATATAGAGTCGCTGTGTTATGAACGAATAGTTTTGTAAATCTCATTGATTAAGTAAAATAAATCAGTAAGGTGAGTGATGACATCCCAAATTTGAACTAAAAATATATTTAATAGAATTTCAAGTAAAAAATCCAAATCTAGCTGGCAAAGTTAATTACATGAGCTAAATGTGAACTAACACTTACAATTCAGATATCCACTAGAGTGTGCTTTAGTTACGGAGAATACGAAGTCAAAATACCCACTATCCGAACGGTGTGAGGAGTAAGAAAGGCAGATATTTTATTTGAAAAATAATCAAAATTCACCAGGTTTAAGTTATAAAAATCGCGGTTGATTCTCGATGCTTAGAATTAATAGTTTACGGCTTTGTTGCTTAAATCGATGGAACTAAATCAAGAAGCTACGATCTGATCGGCTACAGCCATCAATCGCCATGGCCTCATTCCTAAACCTTTTTACAAAACAACTAACTGGAAGCAGTATAATAAAGCCTTACCCAACAGTGTTTCTATGACCTTTTAGATTAATGAGGAAACCATAGCCGAGTGGAAGCAAAACAAACAAGGTAAGCGTGGCAGACCTCGCCGATTCAGCGACTTAGCCATTACTATCGCACTGATGGTGAAACGCGTTTTCTCTATGTAATTTAGAGTGTGCAAAGTTTTCTCGACTCGTATTTAAGCTGGTTTACATATCACTTGTTTGCCCACTCTACACCTGTATAAGTCACCGAGCAAAGGAAGTTGAGGTCTCTTTTAAAAGCAAAACCAGAGGAGTATTACAACATCTGGCTATTGATGCCAATGGCCTCAAGGTTTATGGCAAAGGTGAATGGAAGGTTAAAAAGACATGGTATTGATGGGAAGCGAAGAGTATAGCGTAAGCTGCATATCGCAGTAGATACAAGCACCCACGAAATAGTCGCAGAAGAGCTAAGCTTATCTAACGTAACCAATGCCAAAATAATCCCCAATTTACTCAAGCAGATACGCCGAAAAATCATTGAGATATCAGGCGATGGAGCTTATGACACTAAAAATTGCCATCACGCCATACGCTTCAAACGAGCGTTCCCACTTATCCCACCAAAAGAAGGTTCTGCCTTCTGGGAGCGAGGAAACCTTTCGTAATTTAGCCTTAGGTTGTCAGACGACCTGCAGCTCCAACAAGAAATTGAAAAAGCAGTATGGCTATCACAAGGGGTCCCTATCAGAGACTGCAATGTAACGAGCGAAACAGTTGTTGGGTGGAAAACTAAGCCCCAGAACTTACAACGCTCAAGTTGATGAGACTTACGCTATGATCGAAGGACTGAATAAGCTTACAGGGTTTGGTATGCCTAAAACCCCGTATATCGTTTAGAAATAAAGCACGATGGGACAAGCATACCTTACCTCTGAGTCAAACAACAAAGCTTCTTAACCTCACAAGAGATCAAAAGGATGCTAATACTAAATTACTAAACAAGGAGCTTTCGACAAGAAAGTAAATAACGTTCTCCCTTAACCACATTTACTTTACATAACGATACAGATAGATCTTCAAAGTAATACTCACTTACTGGTAAAGAACTTCCTTTATTAGAAGACCGAATATCTAAATACTGATAATAAGCAAATGGTAACACTAACTCTCCGCTTATGTTAGAGTAGAAATGAACGTCTTGACCGATGAATCTAAAGTCCATCACCCGCGTATTTGATTTCAAGACATAAACCTTAAGATTCTTCGCCTGAAATTGAGTCAAACCATTATAATAATTTTCATTTGATGCATAACTAAAACAACCTGAATCGGTTAACAATTTTGCACAATTTGAGTCAAAAGTAATCAAATAGTGGACATGAATTTTTTCAAATATCTTTATTAAGTTAGACAAATCTCTTTGACTAGCATTCAGAATATAATTTTCAGTCGTTAATTTGGTAAGAGACTCAGACTGCATGGAGCCATACATATCGTTTAATTGAGCTATCTCATTTTCCAACAATACGAACCTTAAAGTTTCAATCATATGCCGATATTTTGAAGACCTCAAACGACTTTCGGTTAAAATCAAAATCCGACTGCCACGACTAATAGATCTGAAAGCATTGTATAGTGGCTCCTTTTTATATGAACTTTTTTCAATTAATTCACAAGAACTAAAAAAGTGGAGCCATTTTTTAAAAAATCTCGAGTCTACCTTCCGTTTCTCTTCGGAGAAATAATTCAAAAAATTTGGAAAATATATAATACGAAAGGATAGTAATAGCGAAACTGCTAATGCGCTAGAACTATGAGAAACCGAGGATAAAGCAATTGTATAGGAACAGAAAAGCATAAGGAAGCTTTGCTCATCATTAATATAAACAGTTCTCCAATTTAAATAACTAATAAAAACAACGGGAAAAAAAAGAATTAAAAAGAGCCAAAACCCTTCATTTAATTCCGTAGCTGTTAAGTACAAGGAAATAGATACCAAGGCATAACTGACCCACTCTGATTTCAAGTCTTTCCAATCTCGCTTCCACAAACCAGACTGCTCTCTGCCTAATATGTTGAGAAAATTTGTTTTATTCATAAAAACAAGTCTAACTAATAGTTTTAAACCACCCGGAAGCGTCAATAAAACAAAGTAAAAAACTTGCAATGCTTCGTAATCAGCGATAAAAACCTGAAAAAGAAATGAAGGAAACAAAATACTTAAAGCGACGAGAAAGGCAGCAGGGGCATTAACGAAAGCAACTAGACTCCAAATAAATGCTGCTACAAGCGGCTGAGAAAAAGCAAAGTAAGATATTATTGGTGCTACGAACCACCAAAAAACTTCGGGCTTGCCAAACATAGTGTAAACTTGCGAGATTAAAGGGGAAAAAAACAATAAAAAAGCAACAACAAGTGCTATAAACGTAGTTTCAATTACTTGAGTAGACACTAGGAAGAATATTGTGATCACCCAAAACATTCTACCTAATGTAGCTAATTTTAATTGGCCTAATGTACCCGACAAAAAATAGGTGGCTTTATTATTGTATGCCCGAGAGGCTAATGATAAGCCAAGTCCATCGTCCCAACTATATCCAGCACGGTTAAATCGCGAAAAATCCAAAGAAATTTTATTGTACCAATTTCTAAATCCCTCATCGATATCTGTAAATGCGTAATATTTATCTTTTCTCGAAAATAGGGATTTAAAAACTTGAAAAAGGGTATAAGGAAATATTAGGACTGACATGATGAGGTAAAACAAGCCCAATATGTAGTAGGCCAATTCCAATAAATATTTCTTAATTAAATCAGTCATTAGAAAACCTATTATTCAACTTCAAGTAACTTGTTACTTTGTAAATAGAAAAAATCAATATAGAAAGATACAAAAACACAACAAATATAAACATTTTAGTTGACAATATTAAAATTCCTGAACCAAATAATGATATAATACAAGAACTAAGAAACAAGCTAATAAGCAATTTATTATCCGCTTCAAAATTCCAATATTTATTCGAAGCAAATATGGATAACATGCACCATACAATAGAAGCTACAACTGTAGCTACCGAAGCACCCAACACACCGAAATCCTGCGTCAGTTTGATACTAAGAAATAAGTTAACCACTAAGGAAATGAACATGAGCACTGTATTTATATAGGTTTTTTCCGACTTCCAAATGCCTATTCCTCCAATAAGAAAGTATCCGAATAAGACAGACTCTATACAAAGGATTATTGCAACATTAGTAGACATCTTATAATTTTCTTCGAATACTATGTCTACAAAAGATGGGATAAGGTACGCTGAGATAATTAGACCAATTGAAGTAATTGACATATAAAACAATGCTATAATACGAAAAACTATTTTTCCATTTGGCTTCGTCAATATGTTAATAGCGTGTGGCCACCAAGCTTTTCGAAAGGTTTCTATCACCATTTTAAATGCTAAAGATATTTTAGCCCCCAATGCATAGATACCAAGATATTGTGGTTCTAAAAAATGATTGATTACCCATCTATCCAAATTAGTGACTAAATACATTGAAATACTAGCGGGAATAAGTGGAATTGAGAACTTGATAACTTTATACAAAAATCTAAAATCAAATTCGCCCGAAATGAGAAAGCTCCTACACACTACTGTAGCTATAGTCGTGGACAATAATGCCCCAAGAAACAAGCCACAAAAATAACCCATCAACCCAAAGCCAAAATACACAGACAAACAAAGCGACAATGTATGACAGGCTAGGACCTGTAAGTTTATTAAACCGACATATTTCAATGGTTTAAATAGCAGTCGGTAAACTTCACTAATTTGCGTAAATAATTGCGCAAATAGAGAATACAAAAAGACATATATCATAAAAGATGACTTTTCTTTTCCAACACCTAAAATGTCCATTAAAAATGATGATAGAAACAGTCCAACTATTACAATAATCAAACCATGAAGTAGGCGAGTGATAAATATGGTTTTTACAATAGTTTTCCTTTGTCTACCGTATTTAAAAAAGTAGAACGATTGAGCCGACTCAAGCTCTAGCCCCATAACTATTTGTACCAATGCACTGAAAGTTAGAACTAATTCTAGTTTGCCATAATCAGAAGGACTGAAATAGCCAACTAGAATAGGAACAATCAAGAATGAAACTGTCTTGGGAAGAATAGTCCCTAGCCCATATACTAAAGAGTCTTTCATTAAAATCGATATCATCATCTTATTCTAGTTAAAGTAAAGAAAAACTGTAAACCATTTTGCTGAGAACAAATAATTGGACTAGTAAGCAAAAGGTAAAATCGGAACATTTTCCGAACACATAAAATTAACGATTTGACGATCATATCTAGCTGTGATCATATACACTCTTTCAGACGGCTTTGTCTTTGCGATAACCACCTTCCAAAAGTCTGCATTCTTTTGAAGAGGTATTGACAGAGTAAAATCTTTCTTTTTTAGATTGTCATGGCAATTTTTGACGTCGTATGCCCCTCGGCAAATACGGCAATAGCTTTTTTGCTCAGTGGGTGGGGCTGAGTATATAGCACTTCGCTATCGACAGTATTCAAAAGGCTGACTTCGTCACTAGCGACTTCATGAATATCTGTATGAGCAGCTAGGCGCTGTTTGCGACATTTCCTGCATTTTTCTTCACTTTCCATTCACCCTCACCAAAGAATTTCAGGCCAGTCGAATCAATGGCTGTATAGCGAGTAGTCCCTATAGATTTATTGCGTTCTTTGACCTGAACCGTCTTCGAACGTTTACTGACAATTGTATCTGTAAGTTAAGTAGCTTAAAAAGCGAGTCGATAAAGCCTTGAAGTGCTCGTAACGGGAGGTAGAAGATAACCTTAATCATCACCGCAGTTTCAATCGCACTATCTGAGTATTGGAAGCCTCTAGCATGTTTACCATTGTGGCTTTTGCATTGCTACGAATCAATAGCTGAATCATCTATCCAGAACGGAACTGAATCACGTTTGCACAAAGCAGTATTTTTCTCCGTCCAATTCGCTATCTTTTTTTCGGTTCCTCTTGCCACCCACGCTCTTGCCGTCAAAATTCATTAGATCGCAGAGCAGGGAAAAGGTCTAATTGACATAGTCAACAGCGCCGATACATAGTATTAAACACTAAATCAATAAACATGTAATAGAATACTGCTATTTTACGTAATGAGCACATTTTCCTAGCACTGAAGTAATACCGCCAATGTTTCATTACACTTGAAACAATCGAATACTTGCCCTAACTTTAAAGCGAAGTAGTTTTTTTAGCAAAAAAACGTAAAATAAGGACAAGTTTAAATATGTCAACACCTGATTTATTGAATAAATTTCATGACTAGTAGAACATCTAAAAACCACCATTTAAAATATGAAAGACAGCATATTATAAATTGAACAAATACTATGTAATTTAGATTGCAACTATTATCGTTCCGCGTAATCTCTAATAGTTCTTTTTAATAGTACAATTCCCGCATCATATGCAATTTCTTCATTTTTCATATATGAATTAGATTCTATCATTTCATAAGGTTCAATATCTATTACTTCTCCTTCATCAATTTTTGTAGTGACTTTGTGTAAGGTTGCTTCTTGCAATAAGCTCTTTACGGAAAGAGCACGATAAATACTTGCAATACCACCAAACTCTGGAACTTTAGCACAATGGATATTATAGATCTCATTTACACTGCCAATTACATCTCTATTTACAATAAGGCCAGCCCTAAACAATATAACATTAGTTTCTTTATCAACTAATTTAAGTAGACTCTTGTTTGTTCTTAGCTCCTGATACTTTCCATTAAGTGTAACGTTTTTTCTCATAAAGTTAGCAAGTAACATTTTTAAAATCGCAGGTATAGGCAAAGCACCTTTCTTGACCAAGCTAAGTGTACGACTTAAGTTAGTACAACCATCAAATACTACTTTTACATTATCTGGCAAACATAACTGACTAAGGGCGCTTCTTCCAATCTTATCTTTTCCGATAACCAAAACGACTTTCATTTTATAATCCTATTATTTTCTACTAGCGGGAAATTAATACAATGTTGAGCATAAAAATCGCTATGAGGGGTGTCTACTTTTCTATATTTCTTAAAGGCAGTCATCTGTGGTATTGAGTACTCTATCAACACCCCAAGCTGAATGTTTTTATTTCGATAGTTTTCAACCCATTCATCCCTATTTTCTACAACAGCTACCATGTGACTGTATGTAGCCCCTTCTGAACTACGGACAAACTTCAAAGAATCATCATTTTGGAAGTGTTCGACTATTAATTTCGCTCGATGTATTCTTTCAGCGACTAACCGCTTGTACTTACTTAATTGAATCTTGCCAACTCTTGCTTCTACTGGTTCAGGCATCTGATCCCAATCACTTGGAAATTCGATAACACCTTCTTCATAATATTTTACGAATTTGTCCAGTAACCCTTTCCTTTCTAACCAATTAACAAGCGAATAAACAGGTGGCAAAAAAGCAACATTAACAGCAATAAAGTAGAGTATTCTTACAATAGTTTTGCGCATTCCGATTTGTTTCAAATTTTCGACACGCCAGCGTTTAAGTTTTTTTTGCGTATGCTGGTTGTTAGTCGTTACCATGCCTCCAAAGATTGAATTTACAATTTTACTAACATTGCAGCCAAAAATTGAAGCATCACCATATTTGGTCACTAGCTCTCCCTTCCAGCGAGCACCATAGCTATGTGCACAATCTTGAATAACATAGACTTTATGACCATATCTTTTAGAGGCTCGATGTGCTATTTCATTTACTGCCTCAACATTCATTGGGTAGCCGAATAAATGAGTTGCTATAATAGCTCTAGTTTTAGATGTTATAGCTCTTTCGATTCCGTCAAGTGACATGTTAAATTCACCTTCTTGACAGTCTACGAAAACAGGGGTGTTACCCGATAGCACAATAGCATTTGGAACTACAACACAAGTATAAGCAGGACAAATAACTTCATCACCCTTCAACCCCCAGACTTCAAAAAGGGCATACAACCCAACGCGTCCATGTGCAAACATTGTCGCGTGTGAACATTCAAACTCTTCAGAAAATTGTTTTTCATAAGATTTAATTGCTTTCTTTGAATCAAAAAAATTAAATAACGCAAACCATTCCTGCAACCCATATTGAGGTTTAAAACGAGGTATTAAATATTTATTTTTCACAAGTATCTTGTCTCTGCCAATAGCCTTTGCTTGCCATGTGTATTGAGATAAATTGCGTGACATTTAGTGAGGTCAGGCTTTTTGTTTTTTTGATATCATCTTCAATGTTACGAGCATCGTCAAAACTAATTGTTCTTTGCAGCGTCGCTACTGTTTTTGTACTCCCCGTAATTAATAAATTAACTAATACTTTTTTCACCCACTCTCTAAAGAGATAACTTCTCATTACGGTAATATTTAACCCCCTAAGAACAAGCATCTTAAGAGGCGAAAAACGCCTTCTTGCAACTGGTTGTATTCCGGCTTGGATTGTCACGCTGCTGTCTGAAATTTTGTAGGTATTTTCTTTATTGTAGCTTTGGGAACTATACAGCTTACCAGTGGAAGACTTGCAAATTACACCGTCGTTTTTTGTAACCAGTTTTTCGCTTTTAAACTGATAGACTACCCCGCCCTTGAATAGAGAAACGATGGTGTACATATCAAAACGTTTATTAACAAGTAGTCCGGCTTCTGGAAAGTGACGTTGGAAATCACCATCAGATTGGAAGGGCAAACCTGTTCTATTTTTATTTGTAGAATGTTTGCTAAAGTGCGCAGCCGCCCAACAATAAGAATTAAATAGTGGTATCAGATTTGGTTCATCAATAGCATCAAGGGTAACCACACTGTTTTTTGCAATATGCTTGTACATAAACTGGCTGACCGCCGCTGATGACTCAGAAAATTCACTTAAATACTCAAAACCAGAAGGGTAATAAAATCGGGTATTTCGGCTACCATAAGTACCACCAAAAGAGCCATCAGGGTGAGCAAAGTGCTTAATGAACTCTACGGATTTTAACAAAGAGGCTTTAAGAGTCTCATCCTGATTACTGCTATAAATGTCGCATAGATAGTACGTACATAGCGACTGATATCCGGGATCTGCACCTTCATATTCCAAGTACCATCCTTCTTGTGACTGTTTAGAAAGAATACGCTCTAAGATCTCTTTTCCTCTGACTTCGCCCTCTTCACCAGTTAGTTTGGTCCACTTAACTAATGCAGCGGCAGCCGTTGCTAAGTGATTAGAAATAAAAGCATGATTTTCATCTGAAATGTGAAGATAACTTATCATAGGACGAATAATCGCGAAATATTCGTTCAGTCTAATAGAATCAAAATGACTTTCTAATAACTCAATTGCTGCGAGTAAATCATACGCGACAAGCGCGGTTACACAAAAGGAACCTTCATATGGAAAAGCCTCTTCCAAGCTACCATCATTCCGCGTTAGCTTTTTAGTACCTTTCATCATGGCATCTATCAGTCTAAGCACAGCGTTTTCACTTAAGTAATTCGGCAAAATTCCTGCATCCGCCAAGCGCGCTAGCCCGTGTGCCGCTCCTTGAAATGTACCATTACCGAAATCGATCAGCCCCCAAGCCCAATGAAATCTATCGCCAAACCCAAATGTCTCTGATGTTTTATCCATATCAAAGAGCGCTAAAATTCTTGGTAGATTTCGTTCAACAGAAGATAAATAGACGTTTTCCATTTTCAGGCGCGCTCTCTAAGCACTTGTAATAGCGTTTTGTAGCCGTTTTCCCAGTTATAATCCTTACCTAGTGTATGAGGATGCCAGATTACACTTACAGTACCACCTACAAAAATCACTTCATTTACCAACTTTATTATCGTTTCTTTTCTTTGAACTTCGTTCAATTCGGTATAGTCATACAGATGAGAGTCCATCAAGATCATAGGTAGCGCAATGAAACTAGATTTAAAACGCTGATCAATTTGTTTCACATCAAATGCCAGAGCAAGACCATTTCTAAAACCTAATCTGTCATTAAACCCCAAGGTAGTATCTTCTTTAAAGCCGGCTTTATGTTGCGCTAGCCAGGTTTCATGAAACGAGAAACGTAACCAATGTTGTCGACATGTTTCAATTGGTCGATTTAATGTTTGGCTGACTTTGACTCGCTGCTTATACATGAGATCACTGTCTTGCCAAGCTTCAAACGATTGATGTAATCCAAATTCGTAGTTTTGTTGCTCCAGTTCAAGAAGCGCGTTTACTAATTGTGTATCTTTTATGTCATATGAAGGATCAATTAAAAGCTCTTTTAATGGGCGTTGGTAACCCAAGTCTCCCCCATAAATGTTTATGATCTTGCGCCTAATCAAAGGACTGATAGCTCCTTGATTTAACTTATTTAGATTCATGTATGATTCGTTTCTGAAAAAGAAAGCGATAGCTTTTAAAATTTTATTTTTGAACTCAGCAATTTTTAATTTCTTTAGTGTTTTTAGGGCATTGAAAATTTGGAACGCTGTTTGCTTAAAACGAATTGCTTTCGTCTTCCTGATTGCATCGAGATCAAAAGTAACTAACACAGAAGTTACTGGCTTTGGCTGAGTTTCATTCGGTGTACCCTTAGCTATATGGTTCGCCCAGCAATAAAGAAACATAGCTATACGATTAACCCACGCATACTGCCACATTCTCTCATCCCATCCGGACAACTTGAAACTGTACGAGTGAATAGGACCATTTAGATTTTCATATTCCCTTTCGGCCAAACAATTGGTATACCAATGAATAACATACCACCAATCAATATCTGACCACAAATCTCCCGATGAGACTACTTCGCGAGGAACCAAAATTTGCCCTTCTACCCCACAATGTCTAGCCCATGACGGGAGCATAATTGCACTGAGTTTGACTGGTAAGGCGACAGTGTATGTCCTGCCTTGATTCACTGGTAGTTTTTCAATCAAATTAGCACCATCTCCCCAATAACCGCGTAGTAATTGGAAAGCAAATTTTTTAATATCTTGATTTTTTGTTAAGTCCATATCAAATAAAAATAAGTGCCAACCTAGGAATCAATATACGCTTGGTGCCAAAGCTCTAGGCTTAGTATTCCCCAAAGTTGTCTCGAACCGACGCTAGTCATAGAAGAGATATTCTCCAAAACTTCTTTTTTGTATATGCCTCGTTCAAGGCTCTTCTTTGATAACAATGTGTCTAAAACAAAGTCACGAACAATGCCACCAGTCATCCATTCCTGTAAAGGGACAGGGAAACCCATCTTGTCTTTTCTGCTGAGTACTTTTTTAGGCAAATGTGGCCTAACTACTGTGTTAAGAATCGCTTTTGTCTTACCCCCTTTAAACTTCATTGCAGGGGGAATTGTACCTACCAAGTCAGTGATTCTTGGATCTAATAAGGGCACTCGAGATTCAATAGAGGATGCCATACTGACTCGATCTTCAACGTGCAGTAAAGCAGGGAGCAACGTTTTTAAGTCAAAATGTGACATTTTGTTTATGTATGAATTAGTATCAACCGAATTAAACACTTTACAAAAGTCAATAAAACACTGTTCGCGACTAAATGAACTGGTCATATCTGAAGACAGTATTTTCTGACTATCAGGACTACGGTCAATTAGTGAGAAGTAACGTTCTGACATATCCCCAAATAGACCCGAACTCCAGAAATTGGAAAGCATAGGTTTATACTTTTCTAAAAGCTGAAGATTACCGGACATTTCATCTAATGAAATCGCGTTGATACCTTCAGAAGTATCACCGAATATAGAGCTCTTAAGACTTTGTTCTAAGTAAGCAACCAAGTATCGCGCATAGCCACCAAAAATTTCGTCACCACCTTGACCACCTAATATCACTTTTACATGCATAGAGGCTGCTTTGCTAACCATATACTGCGGAAATACTCCGGGCCCAGCTAAAGGTTCGTCTAGCGAATACATAATACTTGGTAGTAATTCAACAAATTCTTGAGCGCTTGGTATAACGTCATGCATGATACCATCGATTTGTGAACAGACAGATTGAGCATATTCTGACTCATCGTATTGTGGTCCTTCAGCAAATCGACCTGTAAATACGGGTATGCCGCGTTTTAGTACTCGGGCGGTATACGTCGCAATTGAGCTAGAGTCTAACCCCCCAGACAAATAGGCTCCTAACGGGACATCACTTCGCACCTGAAGTTTTATGCTATCGTGTAATAAATGCTCGAGGGTCTCTGCGAAGTAATTTTCAGTATGCTCATAATCGACATCGTATGATGGAGTCCAATATTGCACGCACTCTTCTATATTATTAGTGTTACCTTTCAAATAGTAGCCAGGCTCCACTTTTCGGATATTTTTAAATAGCGTTTCTTCGCCTAAGCAAAACTGAAATGTAAAGTAGTGATGAAGACCCTTTTGATTTACCTGATTTTGATAACCATCTATCGTTCCAAACGCTTTGATTTCAGATGCAAAAAAGAGAGCTTCGTTGCCTCGTTGGTACAAATAAAGAGGCTTAATACCAAAGTGGTCTCTGGCCATAATCCAATTGCCAGTATGAGTATCGAGAAAACAAAATGCGAACATTCCGTTTAGCTTTTTGATAGCTTGTTCACGTTCGGAAATCAATAATTGGAGGAGGACTTCTGTATCCGAATGAGTTGTAAATTGAACTCCAGCTTGAATGAGGCTAATACGAAGCTCGATGTAGTTATATATCTCACCGTTAAACACTAATACATATCTACCACATGAACTAATCATGGGCTGTTGGCCATGTTCGATATCAATAATCGATAGCCTCGTATGACCTAATATACCGCAGTCACTACGAAAGACACCGGAACCATCTGGGCCCCGGTGATGTAGCCTAGACACCATTTTTTCAACGGTATCTGTGGTAAACAACGGATCCCCAGCGCTAGATAAAAAACCAGCTATTCCGCACATACTATCCCTTATTAAATGATTTGTACTTCGTTTTGTACGTGCTACGCCAACCGCCAAAAGGCCAGTGATACAAGAGTGCCATGGTAAGGTAACCCCAAGTTGTAACACTACTTACCATCTTACTCTCACTGACTTTTTGGTCATACCGAAGCATGAAAGGTACCTCACCTATTTTGGCACCAATCATGTTTAGCTTGACGAGTTTCTCAAGTGTGCATGTAAATCCAAGTCCTTTAAGTTGAATAAAGTCATTTCCATAAAAAACAATAGCAGACTGAATAATACTTGCCTTATAGGCTCTAAACCCACACGAGTACTCTTTTAATCCAGATATTGGAAAAAAGACTTTCATAAACAAATTAGCTGAACGACTTATGAATGATCTATATCTACTTACACCTTTTTGACCGCCACCCGGCTCAAACCGAGAAGCGATTACAACATCATAGCCTTCACGAATTTTTCTAATCATACCCGGAATAATGTCTGGTTCATGTGTATCATCACAGTCTAAGCGAATTATAATGTCGTCTGCTTTAGTGATTGATGCCGCTCTTTCAAATAAATCACGTGCAGTTTCACCTAGCCCTCTATTGATTTCATGACCAATAACTTCAAGAGGTAGTTTTTTACTGTATTCGTTTAAGAGCTCTAACGTTCTATCTGAGCTCCCATCATCACACACAAGGATCTTCACATCTTCATCACTGCTGTCGATATACGCTTCGATCTTTGGTAGCAGCACAGGTAAAGACTCTTCTTCGTTAAAAGCTGGTAACATGATCAAAATCATGGCTATTTCCTATAAGTAGAATTCTAACTATCTAATATATGGGTGCATTGGCAAGCTAAAAACCGAACTCGCTAAAAACTCAGCCACGGGGAAATCACCTTCCTGATAGCCCAGCGACTTAAAAGCTGTTTGTTGATGCATACAAGTTCCGTAGTAGACCATTGTCGGAATACCTTTGGTTTGATATTTCGCTATTTCTGCGTCTCGGTCTGCTGCAACAAGTGTATATTGTGCCCAAGAGCTGACGTAACCCTCTGGTAAGACTGGTGTTTTGTAGATACTGTTTAATTCCGCCGTGTACTTATCTGCCGCTATGTTACGATTAATCAATTCTTGAGGGAAAGCCGCTAATTTTTCTAACAGAATGGCTGCTTGAATAGTGTCTAGACGTGAGTTCATACCAATACGCACGTTGTCGTACTTGTCTTTACCTTTACCATGCACACGGTATGACTTAAGTAGCTCTGCATATTCGTCATTATCTGTAAATAATGCACCGCCATCACCATAGCAACCTAGCGGTTTTGCAGGGAAAAAGCTCGTTGTAGCAATATCACCAAATGAGCCTGCACGCTGGCCGTTGATTTCACCACCAAAGCCTTGCGCCGCATCTTCGATGATTTTTAAATCATATTTATCTGCGATTTTTCTAAGTGCAGGATAGTCTGCAGGTAGGCCAAACAAATCTACTGCAATGATTGCTTTTGGCTTGAGCTTGCCTTCTGCGATTACAGCTTCAATGCGTTTTTCTAAGTCTATTGGACAAATGTTAAATGTATCTTCATTTGAATCTACAAATACTGGCGTTGCGCCTTCAAATGCGATGGTTTCTGCTGTTGCGAAGAACGTAAATGTAGGGCAAAAAACCGCATCATCTTCTTTAACATCTAACACCATTAATGCAAGCGTTAATGCGTCTGTGCCATTGGCGCAACTAATTGTGTGCTTAACACCTACATATTCCGATAATTGTTGCTCTAACTCTTGTACTTCAGGACCCATGATATATTTACCATGGTCTAAAACCGCCTGAATGCGAGCGTCAATTTTTTCTTTCAAGTTCTGATATTGCGCAGCTAAATCTATAAATTGCATTTAATAATTACTTCTTCGAATTATTTGACTGAAACAAAGCCATTTTCTAACTGATATTGCTCGCCTGTGTGTTCACAGGTTGCCATACCATTTCCTTCGAGCGGTAGGTCTAGCTGCGCACCGTATTTGCTTATCCAGCCAATTTGTTTGGCCGGCACACCAACCATCAATGCAAAGGGTTTTACGTCTTTATTGATTACAGCGCCTGCACCAACCAGTGAGTATTCACCAATGGTTACACCACAGACTATGGTGCTATTTGCACCTAATGTTGCGCCACGCTTTACTAAAGTGTCGCGATATTCTGTTTTTCGCTCGATAAATGAACGGGGGTTATACACATTGGTAAAAACCATGCTCGGCCCACAAAACACGTCATCTTCTAGGTGAACATTGTCATACACAGAAACGTTGTTTTGTACTTTTACATTGTTACCAATCGTCACTTTGTTACCGACAAATACGTTTTGACCTAGTGAGCAACCTTCACCTATTTGAGCACCACCACACACATGCACAAAATGCCATACACGCGTACCCGAACCGATTTTTGCACCTTTGTCAACTATGGCACTTTCATGTAAATGGTAGTCCATAACCTTATAGCACCTTAGATAGCAGGGGATGTGCTTTTTCACCCGCTTCTACAACGTCTTGAACACGAATATTTTCAACTGTCTCGATTGCAATGCGGTTTTCATCAATACCAAAACCATCGTCTGCAAGCACATTTTGATAGCTTTGAGTATGTAGGTCTGTAAAGCCTCCTGAGAACTCTAACTCTTCTGTATTGTCACCATCGTTAATTGTGATGCTGCGGTAAGTTAGCTTTTCACCTTTTACTGCATTGTCAGGTAGGTTGTTTGAGTCGATTGATAAAAACCACTTAACGCGTGCACGCTCATATTCTAGATAACCACTAGCAGTCTTTTCATCTCTAAAGTGTACTTCGTTGCTTTTCAGCTCACCGAAGATGAAGTGCAGCATGTCGTAGAAATGTACACCGATATTCGTCGCTACGCCGCCAGACTTATGGTCAAAGCCTTTCCAAGACTTCATGTACCATTTACCGCGTGATGTCATGTAAGTTAAATCAACATCAAATACTTTATCAGCAGGCGCTGCTACTACTTTTTCTTTTAACGCGATAATTGAAGGGTGCAAACGCAGTTGTAGAATAGAGTTAACGCGAGCGCCATATTTTTGCTCGTAGTCTTTTAGCACATCCATATCTTCTGAGTGAAGTACCAACGGCTTTTCACAAATTACGTCAATGCCATTTTTAAGTGCATACTTCATATGTGGTGCATGCAGATAATTAGGGCTGCAAATTGAGATGTAATCTAGTTTATTACCTTGCAAAGCTTGGTCCTCAACAAACGCTGTAAAGTCTTCAAACTCTGTAAAAAATTCAGCTTCTGGGAAGTGGCTATCCATGATACCTACAGAGTCATTGATATCCATCGCTGCTACTAGGTTGTTACCTGTATCTTTGATCGCGCGGAGGTGACGTGGTGCGATATATCCCGCAGCACCAATTATCGCAAAATTTTTCATGCTACAATAAACTCCTTAAAGTCTAATATCTGCTTCTGAAGGCTTCAATACATGTTTTACATCGTAAAGCACATGATTTTCTTTACCAAATGAACGCAGCTTTTTCTCACCCATTACTTTTAGCTCCGAATGGTCTACCGCCAATACAACGCCGTCGTATTTGCCTTCTTCCAACTCAGTGATTAGGTCAATACCATATTCATGCTTAACTTCTTCGGGATTCGCCCAACCATCATACACATCAACAGACATATTAAAGTCTTGTAGCTCTTTCACGATATCGATAATTTTAGTGTTACGAACATCAGGACAATCGCCTTTAAAGGTAAAGCCTAGAATAAGCACCTTCGCCTCATCAATATGGATTTTCTTACTTGATAACTTCTTAACCAATTGAGTAGCTACATACTCCCCCATACCATCATTAATTCGACGACCTGCTAAAATAACTTCTGGGCGGTAACCTACTTCTTGTGCTTTATGCGTCAGATAGTAAGGGTCAACACTGATACAGTGACCGCCAACCAAGCCTGGTTTGAATTTCAAGAAGTTCCACTTTGTACCCGCAGCATTTAACACTTCTTCGGTATCAATCCCCAAACGATTAAAGATTTTGGAAAACTCGTTAATAATCGCTATATTTAAGTCTCGCTGAGTATTTTCAATAACTTTTGCTGCTTCTGCAACTTTCAGTGAACTTGCTTTATGCGTTCCCGCTTCAACGATTGAGCCATAAAGGACATCAACAAAGTCAGCCACCTCAGGTGTTGACCCTGAAGTAATTTTCATGATTTTAGTCAGGGTGTTTACTTTGTCGCCGGGGTTAATACGCTCTGGTGAGTAACCAGCAAAGAAATCTACGTTGAATTTTAAGTTTGATACTTTTTCTATAATTGGTAAGCATACTTCTTCTGTTGCTCCTGGATAAACTGTAGATTCAAATACAATAATATCTCCAGGAGATATAACCTGAGCAGCAGCTTTTGATGCTGATTCTAACGGAGACAAATCTGGAGCGTTATTCTCATCAATAGGTGTAGGTACAGTTATTATATAAAAGTTGCATTTGGAGATCGCTTCTATATCGCTAGTATAAACGAGTTTATCAGCCGACTTTAACTCTTCCGACGAGCACTCTAGTGTTGAGTCTATACCACGCTCAAGCTCAGCGATCCTGTCAGTGTTAATATCAAATCCAATTGTAGGATACTTCTTTCCAAACTCTACAGCTAGTGGCAAACCCACATAACCTAAGCCAATAATACCGATTCTTACATTAGACAATGTATAATTGTACATATTTTTACCATTATAATATTCTGAAACTAGTATCTTTTTTTTCTAAAAATTTGTTTTTGAATTTCATACAGCTTACCCAATATTCCTTTGTTTTTTCCCTTCAAAAAGGCCAAGCCCAGGTTATTATTAGACCAACTATTATTGAACCAATGCACTGTAAATGCGGATTCAGGCACATTAAATTCAGATACTACATGATCCGGATGGTAAGAATAGAATGCATCAACATCCATAACAAAATAATCACTCGAGCTGAAACCATTTTTCTCCGATAACAACCAAGTAAGTATTTTGGGGCCAATATACAAATTACTTAGCATAATTTCACTTTCGTAATAATAAACCAACTTTTTTAAAACGATAGAATCCCTACTCGCGTATATAACTGCCGTACCTACATCATTTTCATTTTCTTTGCCAATGATAAAATCACTGTTACTAATCTCGAACAGATCACCAACGATCGTGACATCGGTATCTAAATACCAACCACCTTGTAACTCTAAGACTTTCAACCGAATATAGTCAGAGACGAAAGCGTACAACTTCCTCTCATAACACTTTTTAGCGAATATACAATTATCTATCCAACCCTGTACAATACTGTCTTTATCGGACCAAACTATCACCTCATACCCTTTTTTTTTCCAGTCATGGATACAAACTTGAGACAGAGTATTTAGATTTCCACCCAGCCACACGGTATTAACTATTTTGTTTTTTATCATCCGACCACTCAACCTCCGTGATAACTAATAGAGAAAGCACACCTAAATAAGCATAAACAACTGATTCATAAATTAAAAAGTAAGACTCAAAAAACGAACAGACGATCACGAAGGCTTGTAATGCATATAGTAAGTCTCTATGCGCTTTTATTTGGGACAATAATATCGTTGGGAGAAACAAGAAGATAATAAATGCAATACTTCCAACCCACCCTGTCATAATGAATGCTTGAATGTAGTCATTATGAAAACTTGGTCTAGGATGGTTTAGTATTTCATATGTGCGCTCAGATATCTTATTTTCAATAAACAACTCTTGTATGATTAATCTTTGCTTTTCTATGCCGACACCAAGGAATGATATTTCATCTAACATTCTAATACCTGCCGACCAAAGTTCCAACCTCACTCCTATCGAACCTGAGAAGTCCCCTTCCGATATTCGATAAAATTCTTCCCCTATAAATAAAATCCTATCAACAAGACCAAAAAAAGCAAAACTAGCACCAAAAACAATCAATAATAAAGCGATAGAGAGTGTATTATTACAAAGAGATTTACCTTTTTTAAAAGCTAACAGAGAAATAGCTATTATCAAAGAAAAAAACACCGCCCTAGTCTGTGAGGCTATGACGAGAAGAGTTAAGACTAACAGCGTCAGTAGAAGTAAAAAACTATAAAAGCCACTAAATCTGAAAGTAAAAAAATATATCGAAATCAGGAATAAAATCCCTACATTAAAAGACAACTGTGCCGGGTTGGAATAAGAACTTAGCCGTACGCTTCCTAGTGAGTAAATTTCAATAAGAGAGAACACCATTAAGAAAAGAGAAGATAAAGTCAAAATAGTAACAACCATTCCAATCGATACAGCATTTCGGCTAATAAGAAACATCGGCACCAGAAACAATGCAATACTTCGGGGTAGGCTGAATTCACCATATCCTTGATAAGCGATAATGAAATAGCATATTGAAATAAAAGAAACAACAACAATAAATAGGACATTTTTTTCTTTAAGAAAAAATTTATTCTGGAATTTTAATGACAAACAAAATACGAATATTGATATTATCACCACAAATTCAGCAGTAACACCTTGAGCTCCTGGGATATACAAAATCACCCCTAAAAGCCACAAAAACATTGCTGAAACAGCAATATTACTAATTAAAAAACTTCGTTCTAAATCCATTTTCTTGAAGCAGTCCACATAGCAATTTTTCTATACATAGAATATATTTCTCTGGTTGGCTTTCTGAAAAGCTTTGCTTTGCTTTCTTCACCTAAATGTATAGATGTTGGAAAGTACTCTTCATCGTTAATAAAGCTTGGATTCAAAACGAAAGATGGCATTTGGTGTAAGTAAATTGCACCAATATAATTATCTACTGGCATGCACCATCGTTCAGATTTATCTATAAGTTTTCTTGAAGCATCTGGAGTAATTGCGTACCCCCGAGTCCCAAAACTGTTATTGTACAAAAAGCTAACGCTTTTCCCTTGAGAGCGCTCTTTATGGTAAATGCGCGATCCGTTTCTAACAGGCTCTAACCTGAGAAAACCATAATTGTGTACAAAAGATGCAATTTCATCTAAGTTAAATTTTACTTGATCATCAAACACTACATCATCTTCTAATACAACTACTGGTTGATCGAGTTCGACGCATTTTTTCCATATCAAATAATGACTAGCGTAACAGCCCAACTCCCCTTTAGATGGCATTCGGCCACTTGTCAACCATAACCTTTTTTTGTAATTGTAATTCTTAAAAAGTGGATGCGGTGGCGTGATTCTTCCATCTATTGCGTCAAAGAATTCGAAATCGATGTTACGCTCCTCGAGCTGTTTTGACATGTATCGACGTCTATCCAAAGACTTTTCGAGGCTGATTACTATAACCTTCACGACTTCACTTTTAGTTCTACTTAGTTTTGAAGCGCTATTTAATCACATCACTGGGCTCATGCAAATTGACTTAAGTTCAAAAAACCGCAATCTCAACTTTATCATGTCTTCTATGATTTGTGATAAGCTAAACCTGTTCAGCTATCTCTCGGACCCAAATGAAAACACTTGTAGTTGGCCCTTCATGGGTCGGTGACATGATAATGTCTCAAAGCCTTTATAAGGTAATTAAAAAAAAACATCCCCATTCTCACCTTGATGTTCTGGCACCAAAGTGGTGCAAACCCCTGTTAGATAGGATGCCAGAAGTTGATAGTTCAATAGAAATACCCTTGGGTCATGGTGAGTTGAATTTGGGAGTTCGCTTTAAGCTAGCAAACAGTATTTCTGAAAATAACTATAGTAACGCTATAGTGGCCCCCAACTCAGCTAAATCCGCATTGATCCCATTTATGGCTCGAATTCCCAAAAGAACGGGTTGGAAAGGAGAGTTTCGATATGGACTACTAAATGACCTTAGGCCAAATAGAAAAGTGTTTCAGTACATGGTCGAACGATATGTCGCGCTCGCTTACAAAAAAGAGGACATGGTTGATTTGGTTAGTCTCGAAAACTGCCCAAAACCAAGTTTAAATATTGACCGAGAGGCGCAAACACTAACCATCAATAAGTTAAACTTGAAAACTACTGTGCCTATAATAGGAATATGCCCTGGTGCAGAGTTCGGTCCAGCAAAACGTTGGCCGGATTTTCATTACGCTAAAGTAACTCAGCATGCGATCAACAAAGGATTTCAAGTTTGGCTTTTTGGCTCAGTCAGAGATTTTGAGGTCACAAAAAAAATACGAATGAGCCTGCCCCAACACCTGCAGAATCAATGTGTTAATCTTGCTGGTCAAACGTCTTTGATAGAGGCTGTTGACTTACTTGCACATTGCCATACTGTCGTTTCCAATGACTCGGGTTTAATGCATGTATCGGCAGCTGTGGGTTGTAACATTGTAGCCATATATGGCTCAAGCTCACCTAATTATACTCCCCCATTAACAGACAAACTTCAGATCGTGAACACTGACCTAGACTGTAGACCATGCTTTAAGCGAGAATGTCCTCTTGAACACTTGGATTGTTTGAATAAACTTTCTCCCAAGTTGGTTATCACAGCTCTAGAAAAATTTATCAGCAAAGGTACGAATGAAATTTCTTTGGTTTGAAAAAGGCGCGTACGCCTCAAACACCGCAAAACGCTATTTGACTCAAGAGTTCAACCCGCTCGAAATCAAACAGATCGCAGTAATGCGACACGCCGCATTGGGTGATCAGGTGTTAGTGCGCCCTTTTCTCATAGAAGCTCGGAAGTTTTTTCCTAATGCCAAGATCACTTTAGTCGGTGTAGCAAACTATCAGTACGGTATACCCTCAGAATTGGCTGATGAGACTGTAATTGCCGCGGACAGGCAACAAGCACAAAGCATGAGCTTGTTTGAGAAAATATCGGACTACCAAAAACTACCAAAACAAGACATTATTTTCGATTTAGCTGGTACAAGTCGCTCATATTGGATGACCTTTTTTACTAAAGCGCAGCTGAAAATCGGCTTTCCATATACGGGAGCATTAAGAGGTTCATTGTACAACATAACGGTTCATCGCTCTGACTTTGAACCTGAAGTAGAGTGTATGTTGGATATGTTAAAAATACTTGGACATGCGCCATCATACCCGCTCGATTTTGCCTACCCTGACCACAGAATCGTGCAAGAGAAAAATGAACCGTTCATTCTATATTTTTCAGGCGCCTCAACTGAAAATAAAGCAATATCTCGCGCCGATATGAAAGAAACAATGATAGAAGCTCAGTCGTCATTACCAGATTATCGTCACATATACCTCGAAGGGGTCAAAGACTGGGAGAAAGGAGATTTTCTAAATTCAGAGGTGAATAAAGGACTTGTCGAAGTTCAAGAGTGTTTGCCTCTAGAACAAGTTATTCAGCTAATAGCAGAATCTAGCCTTTTAATCTCCCCGGATACTGGTATTCGAAATGTCGCTATTTCAACACACACTCCAACAGTTGGAGTTTTTTATACAACGGTTCCGTTTAGATATACACCGCAATACGAGCTACATCATATTGTAATGAATGCTAGTGGAGAGCCACCTAAACCAAGCCAAATTGCTGACAAAATATATTATCACTTTAGCTCACACTCTACTTTGGATACCCAATCATGAATCAAGTATATCCACTCATTGCAAATCGTTTGATTCGTCTATCTAGTAACATTGTTAAAATGGCTGCTTACCCATTCCATTGGTTGTTTCCAAAGCTTAGATTCACCATACCTAATCATTCTAAACCTATTGTGAAGCTAAATAACGAGACAAAAATTCCAAGAATTATCTGGCAAACCAATTTTACGAACAAAGCTTCGATGCCCCTATACATTAACTATCTGTTTAATAGATTAATGTCGTTAAATTGCGAGTATCGATATATGAGCACGGAAGATAGGGAGATATTCATTAAAGAACACTCTACTCCTGAAACTTATTCTGCTTATATGCGTTTAAACAACGGAGCGGCACAAGCTGATCTATGGCGTTTAGTTGTTCTTAATGTACATGGGGGTGTTTACATGGACATTGATGCGACTTTGGTCTGGTCTCTGAATAAGCTTTTAGTGCCATATGAAAATTCTCTTTATATAAAAGTTAGCAATAACACCGAAATTACTAATTACTTCATTGCTTCGAGACCGAATAATCCTGAATTACAAGCCATAATCGATAAAATAGTATACAATATCAACAACTACAAACCTGAAATGGGGGTTTATGGTACAACTGGCCCAGATGTACTAAATCAAGTTTTAGATAGCAATGTAGATACTCTCGATAGAAAGTATGTGTGTATTCAAGGCACATTTACAAACGAGCATTTTCAATATATAGATAGACCCCGTAGTAAATGGACACATATGGATCCTAAAAATTTGGTTAAGTAGTATGGCAATTGGGATTTATAGGCTCCTCGTCTGGTTGGTTTTTCCAATAGGGTTATATAGTCTTTGCAAAAAGAAAGCTGGAAAACCCCATGTTGGTAAAAGGTGGATAGAATACATTGGAAAAACTAAGCCTTTGTCCTTTAATAAAAATCCTATTCTAATTCATGCGGCCTCTGTTGGCGAAGTTATTGCAGCAGCTACTCTAATAAAAGCTCTGAAGAAAAAAGAGCCTGCGACAAAGTTCTTGATTTCTACTACAACTGTTACTGGTTTCGAGCACGCAAATAAGCTACTGCCTGAGATTGAACATCGATTTCTTCCACTCGATATATATTCATTCCAGAAAAAGTTTATTCGTTACTATAAGCCAAAGAAAATTTTCATTATGGAGCGCGAGCTTTGGCCGAATCTTCTAGATGCTTGTGAAAAATGTAAAGTACCGGTCATCATTGTTAACGCCCGCCTCTCAGAAAAGTCAATGAACCACTACAAAAAGATCAGATCCTTAACTTCATTCATGATGACTCGTATCGCAAGCATACATTGCCAACATGAAAATGATAGGCTTAGATATTTGCAACTGGGTTTTCCTGACAATCGTATTACAGTTACTGGTTCAATCAAGTTTGATTTTTCCCCACCCTCAACCCAGATAAAAGAAGGTAATAGACTACTTTCAAGCATTGGTAAAAACAAATTTGTATGGTGTGCTATCAGCACACACTTAGGAGAAGAGGAAAAACTTCTTGACGCACATCAAGAGCTCCTAAAGACGCTGCCTGATTCAGTGTTGATCCTGGTTCCAAGACATCCAGAGCATTTTAAAACTGTCGAAAATGCCATTAAAATGCGTTTCGAATACGGAAAACGTAGCTCAAACTCAACGAACTTTAATTGCGTCAACGTTATCTTAGGTGACACTTTAGGCGAAGTAGCCATTTATATTTCCGCATCAAAAGTATGCTTTATGGGTGGAAGTCTAATGGGAGACCGAATTGGAGGTCATAATATTATTGAACCTGCTTACTTAGGTAAACCTATTCTGGTCGGTCCAAGTTATTTTAACTTCCAAGAGATTACCGATAATTTAATACATATGGGAGTGTGCTTTAAAGTAGACAATTCAAAATCTATTTGTGACAACCTAATATCAATCAATAGCAAGACCAATAATTATAACGAAATCATTGAAAAGTTAAAAAAATTCAAATTGAAAAATCAAGGCGGATTAAAAAACACCCTCGAGGCTATTTATGACTAACCTTCTAAAAAAAACAAAAATTGATAAGCCGCTTGAAACATTTTCTTTATTACTCATTTTTTTATATCCCAGCACTTTATTAATCCATGGAAAAAGCTACTCATGGATCTCAATATTGCTGTTAATCACAGGACTATTATCAATTGCAAAGACTCGACAGCAGCTAAAAAATAGGGATGGTGTATTACTCTTTTACGCTGCTGCAATAAGTTACTTTGCGGTTATTGTAGCCTCTTGGTTAGTCTTTGACGGTCCCTCAAAACAGTTGGATATAGCTAATAGAGTCATATTCTTCTTACCTGCCTTAGCTCTTATCTTATTTGTGAAGCCAAGTAAAGTTATTGTTTTAGTTTCACTTTCTGTTGGCGCCATAATTAGTGGATTGGCTGCAGTGATTATGCAATTTGTGCTTAACGTAAGACCATTTGAAGCTTTTGGGTTTATGCCTATTCAATCTTCAGGCATGGCAGCAAGCCTAGCAGTTTTTTCGTTGGTCACAGCTTTTGAGGGACGAAGCACTTACAACCGTCATTTGAGTTGGCTAGGTATAATAGGGTTTCTTTTGGGTGCTACTGCAGTCTTATTGTGCGGGAGCAAAGGAGCATTTATTCCGTTACCTTTTGTATTGTTTATCGTTTTTTGGTTCTTTAAGCATTCGTTAAGTAGAAAATTTATTGCTGTCCAAAGTATTTTGTTTTTGTCTGTTGCTTTTTTATCCGGTGACTTATTGAGCTCCCGGGTTAGCTCAGCATATAGTGATTTTGTTGAACGAACAGAAGGGACATCTACAGGAGTAAGGCTCGAACTTTGGAAAGCCGCTTACTTAGTAGGTAAAGACAATGTATTGTTTGGAGTTGGTAGAAATAATGTTATTCCCGAAAAACAAAAACTCTATGAGCAAGGGCTGGTAGGTGAAGATGCAATTAAATATGGCAACGCCCACAACCAATACCTAGATGCATTTCAAGAAAGAGGATTAATAGGACTATTTTCTATACTGATTATGTGTCTTGTTCCTATATATTTGTTCTTTAAGCTCGATATAAAAAGGAATTGTTTTGCTCTTATGGGTATATGCCATATGTTGCTACTTATGGGGTATTTCCTAACGCAAACCTACCTTAATCATCACTCCGGAATGCTGTTCTACACCGTATTCTTAGCAATCTTTGCTGGGATGGCCATACTTACGGCAGAAGAAAATCAAAAGAGTTTGCAGTCAATTTCTGAAAAAAGCACTTCATAACCTGCAAAAAAAATGTTTTCTTTAAAGTGCTCTTTTTCAAAAGAGCGCTTTAATCTTGCTAGGTTACTTCCTTCAAAACCTGTCGATTGCTGTTTACACTTATCAAAGTCGATAATCCAGACTTTGTTCTGATCATCTAGCAAGATGTTGTGAATATTCAGGTCAGTATGATTAACACTGGCTTGGTGCATTTTGCTGATTTCTCGTCCAATAGCACGATAGGTTTCTTCTGGCAGTGGCACTTCTTTTAAAATCGAGACTAAATCACGTGCATTAGCGATTTTTTCAGTCAGGATAGTAGCGGTGTATACCAAGTTCGATTTTTTCGCCCGTGCCGCGATTGGTTTTGGTACGTTTACTCCATTTTCAATCAGATGATTAAGAAGGCTGAGCTCTTGATAACAGCGGGTGTTTTCCCAACCGGTAAACCAATAGCTTTGTTTAACCACTCGACCAAACAATCCACCTCGCAAATACTGTCGCAACGCAGCATGATGATTACCAGTATCAACAAACCAAGTGGTACCGCGTCCTTTTGCACTGCCTAGTACTCGATTCTCTTCTTGCCAATATTCAGGCGCAAACCACTCAGCGGTGACATCAGACACCAACTCAGTGTTGTACCAAATGGTTTCATTGTTTTTTGAAATTGAGTTAATCAAATCAAGTTACTAACGGATAAAAAGAGAGTCTTGCATTTTACATTTATCTACCCGCTCTGCATAATTCTGGTTAACTTTCATGGCATAGATCTAGTATGGCTCTTTTTTCCCACGCTCCTCATTCTCTGTGTATTCTTCGCCTGTCGGCCATTGGGGACGTCTGTAATGCCATCGCTGCAGTGCAATCTATTCAAGCACATTGGCCAGAAACCAAGATTACTTGGGTAACAGGTAAATTAGAAGCCAGATTACTCGAAGCCATTGATGGAATTGAGGTCATTATTTTCGACAAGTCTTTAGGTTGGAAAGCTTACACACAGCTATGGAAGCAGTTAAAACACAAAAGGTTTGATGCGTTATTGCACATGCAATATGCGATGCGTGCCAACATAGCCAATTTAGGAATCAAAGCTCAGTACAAATTGGGATTTGATAAAACGAGAAGCCAAGACTTTCAAACTTGGTTTACCAATCAAAAAGTTCCGTCTCCTCCAGCGCCACATGTGCTAGATGGTTTCTTGGCTTTTGCTAACTACTTAGGTGTACCTCACGCAACACCTACTTGGAAACTGAATATCTCAGAGCAAGATACCCATTGGGCAAGTACCCACCTAGCGGATAACAAACCCAACCTACTTGTCGTGCCGGGTGCAAGCAAAGCCTATAAAAACTGGACCGCAGAAGGTTATGCTGAAGTCATTCGCCACGCAGAGCAGAATGGTTTTCATGTGATAATGGCTGGCAGCCCGTCTTCTGTTGAGATCGAGCTTGCAAAAAATATCGCAATTAGACTCCAGCAACCTATTGAAAATCTAGTAGGGCAATCTAGTCTTTCACAAATGCTGGCTTTGATTAGCCAATCTCAATTAGTACTAGCCCCTGATACTGGCCCTACCCACATGGCAAACGCTCTGAGCATTCCGGTTATTGGGCTTTATGCTCACCACAATCCCAAACGGACTGGCCCATACAATTATCAAGACTATATTGTCAGTGTTTGGCAACAAGCCATAGAAGAGCAAACGGACAGACCAGCAAACTCGCTCTCTTGGCGAACTCGTGTTAAAGACAAACAAGCGATGCAACGTATTCAAACTAAACATGTGATTGAGATGTTCGATTACGTTGTCAAAAAAGAAGGTATTCAATGAGCAATTTTGCCAATCAACAAAGAGCCACCATCGCCGCCATTATCATTACTAAGAATGAAGAAAGTGCACTAAAAGATTGCTTGGAAAGCGTTAAATGGGTGGATGATATCGTGATCGTCGATTCAGGTAGTTCCGACGGAACTGAGCACATTGCCCGAGAATACACCGATAAGTTCTATACAAATTCAGTTTGGCCGGGATTTGGTAAACAAAAGCAATTGGCTCAGAGCTATACCGATTGCGATTGGATTCTTGCGGTTGATGCTGATGAGCGCATTGATGACACTCTAAAAAACAACATTTTAGCTATGTTAGAGCGCCCACCCGAGAACACTGTCTACAACCTTAACGAGCTAACTTGGGTGTTTGGTCGCTTCCTGAAACATTCCGGTTGGTACTACCGCCACGTGCGTTTGTATCCTAACAAGTTCACTAAATACAACGATAACCTTGTTCACGAATCGGTCATCATTCCTGAAGGCACTAAAGTCGCGGAACTCGATGGCGATATTCTCCATTATTCATACCAAAACCTAAACCATTACTTAGTGAAGTCGGCCGGCTATGCCAAAGCTTGGGCAGACCAGCGACAAGCTCGAGGAAAAAAAGCCAGCCTCTCACAAGGCATTGTTCACGCGCTGGGGTGCTTCTTAAAGATGTATATATTAAAGCGTGGCTTTCTGGACGGTAAACAGGGGTTTCTCATCGCTTTACTCTCTGCGCACTCTACCTTTGTTAAATACGCCGATTTATGGGCGCGGGATAACGACTCACACTACAAAAGTTAGCTTGTTGCTAACCATTGGTTTGTTTGGGTTATCGCATCCAAAATATCAACGTTGCTCATGTCTTCTTGCTCCGCTTTGTCACCTCTCTTTGGTGGGCAAAACGCTATATGGTGACCGATTGAGTTAATGGGTTGCCATCTAAGCGGTGTCGCAGAGCGTTTGCTTGGGAAGAATCCAACGGTAGGAACATCAACCGCCGCAGCAATGTGCAGTGGCCCAGTAGATCCCGCCACAAATAAACTGGCGCAAGCTATAGAACAGGTAAAGTCTTCAAGGCCATCGTTTTCAATATATACCTTAGCTTGTATACCTTTTTCAGTAAGCTGTTCAAATAGCTGTAAAGCACTGTCTTCTTCACCCGGTCCCGCAGTCAGTACCCACTGATACTCCGATGATATACCGGCAATAAATTCCGCATATTGCGACATAGACAAATTGTTCGCAGAACCCCCACTACCAACGTGAACCATAGCAATAGGGTTGTCTGAATTTAGCGACAGCGCGTTACATAATTTGGCTTGCTGAACCTCAATTACGTCTGACGGAAAACTAAGGTAAGGCGCTTTAGGCTCTTGTATTTCAATCCCTTTTTTATCCAAAAATGCTCGGACCAAATCCAAGTTATATTCATATTCGGGTTTTGCCGATTGAGAACGTTTTTGTTTCACTCGATGATTGTAAAAAATCTGAGCCAGCTTAGTGGCAGGTGCTACGCGATTGGGAATACCCGCTTTCCATACCGCTAACGCGTTATAGCTGTCTGAAAACAGATTGATCGACGCATCGAATTGCTTTTGCCTGATAGTCTCTATTAGAGCTTTTTTTTGTGTCTTATCTGCTTTCTTTCCGCAGTCGACAATTATGTGATCAATCCAAGGGCAAAGCTCGGCTAAAGGCTTGGTATAGTTTGGCACCAATGCGGTAATTTCTGCGTCCGGCAACGACTGTTTGAGCATCGCAAAGCTTGGCCAAGCCAACATAAAATCGCCAATTTTGTCGTTACGTATTACCAGAATTTTTTGCATGATGCCTCTGCTCTAGCTATTTTGCCTTTTCTCTATCATAACTAAGTAGATAGGCGCAGTTCAGCCTTTTTGTTACCATCACCAAAGCAAATTTGAATTTGAGTAGCTGAATATGACTAAAAAACGTCTTTCTCGTGTTATCTATCCCGGAACTTTTGACCCCATTACTCACGGTCATTTGGATCTTGTCGAACGAGCTTCCGAGATGTTTGATGAAGTCATTATTGCGGTCGCCGCCAGTCCGAGTAAAAACACCATGTTTACCTTAGACGAACGAGTGCAGTTTGCACAAAGTGTTACTGCACATCTTTCAAATGTCACAACCAAGGGGTTTACTGGCCTGATGGTAGATTTTGCCAAGCAAGAACATGCCAATGTGCTGATTCGAGGATTGCGAACTACGGTCGATTTTGAGTACGAATTTGGCCTGACTAACATGTACCGACGCCTAATGCCCGGTCTTGAAAGTGTGTTTCTTACGCCGGCAGAAGAACACGCATTTATCTCATCGACCATAGTCCGAGAAGTCGCCATTCATGGTGGCGACGTTAGCGAATTTGTGCCCGAAATAGTTGCCGCTGCACTTAAGTCAAAAGCAAAAGTTTAAGCTGGCTGACAGTTAGGGCAATAGAAAGTGTTGCGCTGTCCTATCTTCATGGATTGAATCGTCTCATCACACGTACGACATTGCTCGCCATCTCGTCCGTATACTTGCAGTTCTTGTGCGAAATATCCAGGTTTGCCATCTGCCTGAGAGAAATCTTTTAAAGTAGTGCCACCTTGCTTGATGGCTATGGCAAGTACTTGTTTAATGGCCACTACCAACTTTTCCCATTCGACAATAGAGAGGCTTTTGGCCGGTCTTGTGGGAGCAACGCCAGCCATAAATAGAGATTCACACGCGTAAATATTGCCCACACCTACAACATTCGCGTTATTCATAATGAAGGTTTTAACTGCGACTTGTTTGTTTTGAGCAAGTTTAGCTATTTGGTCAACTGAAAATTCGTCGGTTAATGGTTCAGGTCCTAAGCTATCGAGTAGCTGATGCTGCTGATCTTTCTCTGCCCATAGCCAAGCGCCAAAACGTCTTGGATCGTTGTAACGCAATACCTTTCCGTTCGACAGTACCATGTCCACATGATCGTGTTTTTGCTCAGGTAGTTGAGTGTCTAGCACTCTAAGTGATCCCGACATACCCAAATGGACAACAGCCGTTCCTGCATGAGTATCAATTAGCAAGTACTTAGCTCGTCGACGAATTTGAGTGATGACTTGCCCTTCCAGCTGCTTGAGCTCAGCTGGAACATCCCACCTCAATTTGGGTGCGCGCAGAATCATTGACGTAATTTTTTGACCTACTAAATGCGGGCTAATGCCCATCCGACTTACTTCAACTTCAGGCAACTCTGGCATGACTCAATGACCACTTTAATTCATTAGTTCGCTAGGGTATCAAATAGTGGGAATCAACAGAAATTGCGATCCAGTCTTGTTGCCAGTTTTGCATCAACCAAAATTGATCCGTCATATACACAGTGATCCTTTGCGGCTCCTCTTGGCGTTGGTACCAGATTTCAATGGTGGAAGGGGCTGGTAAACCGGGTTTAAGTGCTGAGAATGATTCAGAATCGACAGCAGTTCCGACAAGAGATTGCCATCTTGTGGCCCATTCATCTGCATTCACCGTACTGAGAATATTACTCTGCCACTCACCATCAATCAGCTCTAGCTGCCAATCCCCAAAATACAAGGATTGCAATTCAGCATTTGGGTTGAGTAGATGTGGATAGAGCGGCGGCGATTGCTCAATAAGCCAGTGTTTAATAACCGTCGGTAAATTCAGAACTGAAATGAAAGCAATCACGGCAAAAATGAGTCGGTTATTCCACTTGCGACGGTGTTTGGCGTCCATACTTATTCGCTATCAATCAGTGATGGATAAAATATAACGATTAAAAAACAAAAAACCCAGCCGTTAGGCTGGGTTTTCAAACTTTCAAAGAGGCAATCAATTACTTGATTTTCGCTTCTTTGTAAACAACGTGCTTACGTACAACTGGATCAAACTTTTTGATCTCAAATTTGCCTGGCATGTTGCGCTTGTTCTTGTCAGTAGTGTAGAAGTGACCAGTTTCAGCAGTAGAAACTAGACGAATTTTCTCACGGGCGCCTTTCTTAGCCATTGTTTAATTCCTCTTATACCTTTTCGCCGTTAGCACGGATATCAGCAAGAACAGCATCGATGCCTTTCTTGTCGATGATACGCATGCCTTTAGCAGATAGGCGTAGTTTAACAAAACGTTTTTCGCTCTCTACCCAGAAACGATGAGTTTGTAGGTTCGGCAGAAAACGACGCTTAGTAGCATTTCGCGCGTGAGAACGGTTGTTACCCGTTACTGGACGCTTACCAGTTACTTGGCATACTCGGGACATGAATGTCTTCTCCAAAATCGTTTCAGCTCGATATCAACCTTGGTGGCCGAACCTCTTTCTCTAAACAAAGAAGTTGGAGGTTAAAAACCGCTATGGAAAATCCATACAAGGCTATCAAAGGTCGCGCATTATACTAACTTGACTAGCATTGCTCAAGACCCGAACAGATCCTTTTTGCGATTTTCGAGATCTTTTTAACCAGAGCTGATAAAGGTTCAAAAAATGTCGGCAGATTGTAGCAGAATCTAAGAAGCGAACAACAAAAACTTTGAACTCAAACCCTAATGCTGGCAAAGCTAGAGCCAGCCTCGCTCTGCAAAAGATGTCACCTCGCCATCACCAACGACAAAATGGTCCAAAATACGCACTTCAATCAAGGACAAAGCATCAACCAGTCGTTCGGTAATTTGTCTATCTGATTGGCTCGGCTCACTGATCCCTGATGGATGATTATGTGCCAAGATGAGTGACGCAGCGTTAAGCTCAAGTGTTCGCTTGACGACTTCACGCGGATGCACTGATGCA
Source organism: Vibrio sp. ABH4_348 (assembly GCF_056159765.1). Classification (NCBI taxonomy): domain Bacteria; kingdom Pseudomonadati; phylum Pseudomonadota; class Gammaproteobacteria; order Vibrionales; family Vibrionaceae; genus Vibrio; species Vibrio sp. ABH4_348. Next base: position 2,787,897 of record NZ_JBSWVW010000001.1, read on the forward strand.
CTATTAATGGTTCCTTCGAACAGAACCTCATCTTTTATTACACGATTTTGGCTATCGAGAAACAGTATATAAAACGCTTCTCGTTGGCGATCTCTGAGCACAGTCGACAAATATTGTTTGGTATGAGTGGGACTTGTTATAGAACCGCCTCGTTCAATTCTTTCGGCAAGGTAGCGCTTTGACATCTCGAGAATCGCTTGAGTCTGCACATACTTAGCCATTCCCAGCCCTTTATGCTGACAAAACACATCAATATCTGCCGAAAACAAGGCTCGTAGCGAACCAAATTCAGTTAATAGATGGTGAGAAAGTTGGATGACATTCATCCCTTTGGTGCCGGTTCGAAGAAAAATGGCCAGAAGTTCAGCATCTGTAAGTGCATGCGGACCAAACTGAAGCAGCTTTTCTCGTGGCATAGAATCAGTGGGAATAGAAGACATACAAAATCTACCAAGTATTTAACCTGACTTAATCTAATCTCAGTCGCTAGCCTAGCTCCACACAAGGCAAGGTATAAGTCGTAGTGGAATGTTGCACTTCCGACTGACAAAAAAACAAGCTGTAACTGAAGTGTCAATCAGGCATGGGGATTAGCGACTGACGTCAAAACTAAACTTACGCTAGTTTGTTTGCCAATTGCTTCGCCAATTGTTGGGTCAGAAATAATCCGTAAGCCAAAACTCCTGATGGTCATCATTTTCGAACCAGATAATAGCGTGGTATGGTTAGCGGCATAAATTTGAGGGAAAACAGATGCAAACATCGAACTTGAGTTTGGCCGGGAAAAAGATCTTGCTAGGGATCACTGGCGGAATCGCCGCTTATAAATGCGCAGATTTAACTCGTCGCTTAATTGAGCGTGGTGCAGAAGTCCAAGTCGTGATGACTGCTGCGGCTAAAGAGTTTATTACGCCTTTAACCATGCAGGCCGTGTCTGGACGCACGGTATCAGATAGTCTTCTCGATCCTGCTGCGGAAGCATCCATGGGTCACATTGAACTGGCGAAATGGGCTGATTTGGTTTTGATTGCCCCCGCAAGTGCTGACTTCATTGCTAGAGCAACCGCGGGGATGGGCAATGACCTACTTTCCACCTTATTACTTGCAACTGATTCCCCAGTTGCATTTGCGCCCGCGATGAATCAACAGATGTACCGCAATGTTGCAACCCAAAGCAACCTTGTCACTCTCAAACAACGTGGTTTTCATTTGTGGGGGCCGGCATCTGGCGAGCAAGCCTGTGGTGATGTTGGTCCGGGGAGAATGATAGAGCCACTTGAGCTAGTCGCGCACTGTGAGTCATTTTTTGCACCTAAGATTTTGAGCGGTAAAAAGCTGCTGATTACAGCAGGTCCGACTCGTGAAGCGTTAGATCCGGTTCGCTACATCAGCAATCACAGCTCTGGAAAGATGGGTTATGCACTGGCTGAGCAAGCGACCAAATTAGGTGCAAAAGTTACTTTAGTCTCAGGCCCTGTAAACTTAACTGTACCAGCGAACGTAGACATCGTTCCTGTGGAAAGTGCTCAACAGATGTTTGATGAAGTCATGCAACGGGCGCAAGACAACGCGATATTTATTGGCTGTGCCGCCGTGGCGGATTATCGCGCCGAGCAAGTCGCTAACCAGAAAATGAAAAAGAATGCCGATACGGATTCAATTACCCTGACTATGGTTAAAAACCCCGATATCCTTGCCAACGTCGCCAAGCTGAAAGAGTCGAGACCCTTCACCGTGGGGTTTGCCGCCGAAACCCAAGAAGTTGAAAAATACGCCAAAGATAAGCTTGCAAGAAAACAGCTCGATATGATCTGTGCCAATGACGTCTCTAAATCAGGTCAAGGGTTTAACAGTAACGATAACGCGATCACTCTTTACTGGCAAAATAGTAAGCGTACACTTACTCTCGCTCCAAAACACGACATTGCTCATCTTATACTTGAAGAGATTGCTGATAGGATGTCAGTCAATCCAGAGTAATTGAAGACAGGTGACTCTTAGAGTCCCAAACATTGTAAAAAGGAAGGAACGATTTCATGGCTGGTAACAAGAGATCAAACCGTCGCGAAGAAATTCTACAAGCGCTGGCAGAAATGCTTGAGTCTCATGATGGCGCAGCGCGAATCACAACCGCTAAACTGGCTAAGAAAGTTGGCGTGTCAGAGGCCGCTCTTTATCGCCACTTTCCAAGTAAAGCACGTATGTTTGAAGGCTTGATCGAGTTTATCGAAGAATCTCTAATGTCTCGCATTAACCGTATCTTGGATGAAGAAAAAGACACGCTAAAGCGCATTCGAATGGTATTGCAGCTTTTACTCGTCTTTGCCGAGCGTAATCCGGGCTTAACACGCATTTTGTCTGGCCATGCGTTAATGTTTGAAAATGAAAGGCTTCGTGACCGAATCAATCAACTCTATGAGCGCATTGAAACCTCACTACGCCAGATTCTCCGTGAGCGTAAACTTCGTGAAGAAAAATCTTTCCCAGTAGAAGAGTCGGTTCTGGCCGCACAGTTATTAGGACAAGTAGAGGGTAGCTTAAATCGCTTTGTTCGTTCAGACTTTAAATACCAACCAACCGAGAATTTTGAAGAGTATTGGTCGCTATTGAGCGCTCAAATCCAATAACATCATGACGCAGTATCCCGTATCAAAACCTCCGTTTACCCTGAGCTTATTGCACCCTAAATACTGGGGTGTTTGGCTTGGATTTAGTTTGTTGGCGCTTATCGTCAACCTGCTTCCTTATCCTGTTTTATATAAGCTTGGAAGAGGCATAGGAACGCTAGGTCTAAAGCTGGGTAAATCTCGAGCTAAAATTGCTCAGCGAAACATTGAGTTGGCCTTTCCTGAAATGCCAACTGAAGAAAGAGATAGGCTAGTTGTTGAAAACTTCAAAAACACTGGAATGGCTTTAATTGAAACTGGTATTGCTTGGTTTTGGCCCGATTGGCGATTAAAAAAACAGCTCGATATCAAGAATATAGATACATTGCTTAAGTATCAAAAAGAAGGCAAAGGTGTACTCTTATGTTGTGTACACGCCCTCAATCTAGAAATTACCGCTCGTGCGTTTGGAGTCATTGGGCTTCCCGGTTACGGTGCTTACCGTCCTCACTCCAATCCAGCTTACGAGTTTATTCAATACCGCGGTCGTTCTAGAAGTGGCAATGCACTTATATACCGCACCGATTTAAAACGAATGATTCGTTCAATCCGCAGCGGAGAACGCTTCTTCTATTTACCCGATCAAGACTACGGACATAAAAAATCTGTCTTTGTCCCGTTCTTTGCCGTTGAAGAAGCCTGTACCATCACTGGTACCAGTATTCTCGCCTACACTTCAAAAGGCGCGATTGTGACAGGCTCAGGGTTTCGCAATGCTAAAGGCAAATACGAAATCATCGTCAGTGAAGACTTAGAACCAGAATATCCAAAAGGTGATGAAGTTGCGGCCGCAACATTTATGAATAAAAAAATCGAAGAAGTTATACTTCGCGCTCCAGAGCAGTGGCTTTGGCTTCATAAACGCTTCAAGTCACTACCAGATAGAGCGCTCACAAACTCTCGTTATCAGTAACAAATAGGTTTTGCATGTCTCAGACAGAAAACAACACTGCTAAAAAAAGCAGTGTTGATAACTACCTACACAACCCAACCTTTCAATGGTCGTTCCTGCATCCTAAATATTGGGGTACATGGATTGGCATTTTTTTCGCCGCGTTATTTGCATTTATTCCCGTTGGCTTACGAGACAGTTTAGCCAGAAAGCTGTCTACCATTGTGGTGAATAAAAATGGCCGTGTGGTGCGCCGTGCTCGCACTAACTTAGAACATTGCTTTCCGGACAAGACACCTGAAGAACGCGAACATATTATTCGTGAGACGTTTGTAAAAGCTGCCCAATATTTCTTTGGTTATTCTGAGTTCTTAGCCCGTTCGACCAAGCACAATCAAAACCGTGGAGTGATGATAGGAGAAGAGAACCTAATCCCATTACTCGATGCAGGAGAGAAAGTCATCATCTTGGCTCCGCATGCTTGGGCTGTCGATTACCCAGGTGTCATGCTCGCAGCACGAGGCTATAAAATAACGACGATTATGAAGCCACAACGCGACCCAATTGGTGATTGGCTAATGCAAGTTCAACGCATGCAATACGGCGGTAGAATTTTTGCTCGAGAAGCTGGTGTGAAGCCGTTTGTTCGCTCAATCAAAGAGGGCTATGTAGGTTACTGGTTACCCGATGAAGATTTTGGCCCACAGAATTCTGTTTTTGTGGATTTTTTCGGTACAGAAAAAGCAACATTAAAAGGTTTTGGCAAGATGGCTCGCCTATCAAAAGCCAAAGTCGTACCGGTTCTTCCAGCCTACAATGAGAAAACTCGAAAATACGAAGTCCATATTCTGCCTGCGCTCGAAAACTTCCCGACCGGTGATGAAGAAACTGATGCTCGAGCAATGAATAAAGCAATTGAAGATATGGTGACACCAAGGCCAGAGCAATATATGTGGAATCTAGGTTTGCTAAAAACTCGCCGCAATGGTGAAGCACTTTACGACGACAGCCATTAAGATAACCAATAAAAAAAGCCTAGCGATTGCTAGGCTTTTTAGTTCTATAAAAGATTACTTAAGCGATTCCATATTCAGCTCGGTAAGCTTTTACCGCTTCAAGGTGCTCTAAGTTGTCACCCTTTTCTTCCAAGTAAGTGATTAGATCTGTTAGAGACACAATTGCAATGATTGAACAGTTAAAATCGCGCTCTACTTCTTGAATAGCAGATAACTCGCCCTTGCCTTTCTCTTGACGGTCAATCGCCACGAGCACGCCAGCGAGATCAGCGCCGTTGGCTTGAATGATTTCCATCGATTCACGAATGGCGGTTCCCGCGGTGATCACGTCATCCACTAACATGATACGGCCTTCTAACGCGCTGCCGACAAGATTTCCACCTTCACCATGGTCTTTCGCTTCTTTGCGATTAAAGCAGTATGGTTTGTCAGTATCATGGTGATCAGCCAGTGCGACCGCAGTAGTCGTAGCAATTGGGATGCCTTTGTAAGCTGGGCCAAACAACACATCGTAATCAATACCAGAGTCTGCTAGTGCAGCTGCGTAAAAACGACCCAGTTTCGCCAAATCGCGGCCTGTATTAAACAAACCAGCATTAAAAAAGTAAGGGCTCTTACGACCAGACTTCAAGGTAAATTCACCAAACTTCAACACTTCTTTTTCAAGGGCAAATTCAATAAAGTCACGCTGGTATGCTTTCATCTTCTTCTCTCTTATTACTCACGCTTATCTCTAAGCAAAAAAATAGCTCCTTTCGGAGCTATTTAACAAAAATTATTCGGCTAACGCGCTTTTCTGCGCGGCGACGATCTCACTAATACCTTTTTGGGCTGACTCTAAAAGCCTCAAAAGCTCTTCATGGCTGAACGGTTCACCTTCAGCGGTACCTTGAACTTCGATCATCTTACCTTGCTCGGTCATAACTACATTCATGTCTGTATCAGCTGCAGAATCTTCGACATATTCAAGGTCGCACAAGACGTTTTCACCTAAGATACCTACAGATACAGCCGCAACATGACCTTTCATCGGGTTCTTTTTCAACTTTCCTGATTCAACCAAATGAGCAAAGGCGTCAGCCATCGCAACACTTGCACCACTAATTGATGCCGTACGAGTTCCGCCATCAGCTTGAATTACATCACAATCCACGGTGACCATGATTTCACCCATCGCTTGTAAATCAACAACAGCGCGCAAACTACGGGCAATTAAGCGTTGAATTTCCATAGTGCGGCCACCTTGCTTACCACTGGCTGCTTCGCGTCGCGTTCGCGAGTGAGTGGCACGTGGCAACATACCGTATTCCGCTGTCACCCACCCTTTACCTTGGCCTTTTAACCAACGAGGTACTGATTCTTCAACCGTGGCATTACACAATACTTTGGTGTTCCCAAACTCTACCAACACAGAACCTTCTGCATAAGCGGTGTAGTTACGAGTGATTTTTATTGGGCGAACTTGATCCGCTCCACGGTCATTTGGGCGCATTGGCAGTTACCTTTATGTGCAACCTGATAGGGATTGGGGGCAGATTATAACCAAGAAGCTAGGTAAACAAAAGTAAGCAAACAAAGTCAGTTAGCCTTAGTGGCTGTACCTAGGTCACTACCAAAGCCAACTGTGTGTGCTACCATGCTGTCAGTTAAAAATATCATCAGAAGGTATTCAATGATCTACAGCATGACTGCGTATGCGCGCAAAGAGATCAAGGCAGACTGGGGCACAGCGGTGTGGGAAATCCGTTCTGTGAACCAAAGGTATCTAGAAACGTATTTCCGTATGCACGAACAGTTTCGTGGTTTAGAACCACTACTGCGTGAACGTTTTCGTAAGCGTCTAGCGCGAGGCAAAGTAGAGTGTAGCCTGAGATTCGAGGCAAACCCAGCCGCTACCGCCGACTTGTCCATTAATGAAAACCTTGCAAAACAGGTTATTAGCGCTGCCAACCAAGTCATGAATCTAACAGGTGAGCAAAGCCGCATCAATCCATTTCAAGTGATGCAATGGCCGGGCGTGATGGAAACGCCAGAGCAGGATATGGACAGCATAAATACTGACTTACTTGCTGGTTTTGACGAAGCGTTAAGTGAGTTCATTACTGCACGTGGCCGCGAAGGTGAAAACATGAAAACGCTCATCGTTCAGCGTCTAGATGCGATTACCGATGAAGTAGTTAAAGTAAGAGCTCGTATGCCAGAAATCATTGAATGGCAAAGAGAGCGTTTATTTAGCAAGTTTGAAGATGCAAAAGTTGAACTAGACAGCTCTCGTGTTGAACAAGAACTCATTCTATTGGCACAAAAATCTGATGTAGCAGAAGAACTTGACCGCCTAGATTCACACGTTAAAGAGACGAAAAGCATCCTCAAGAAAGGTGGCGCTTGTGGCCGTCGCTTAGACTTCATGATGCAGGAGTTTAACCGTGAGTCGAATACTCTCGCTTCTAAGTCAATCAGCACCGACATCACTGCATCAGGGGTAGAACTCAAAGTGCTAATTGAGCAGATGCGCGAGCAAATTCAGAACATAGAGTAAGTTAAGTAAACTGGATTAAAAGGCCGCTTAATGCGGCCTTTTTTAGTCTTTTAACGAAAAGCTAATGGGGACTGTCCAAGGCACTGTTTTGCCTTCTATATTAGAAGGTAACGTTGGTAGAGGCTCCGCTCTTTTTAACATTGCTAATGCTTCTTGGTCTAGGGAAGCGGTACCACTACTTTTCACTAGCATCGAACTAACTACGTTACCGTCTCGATCCATCACAAATCGAATCACTGGCATACCTTGTCGTTTTTGACGCCGAGCTAATCTTGGATACTGTTTATGAGCATCCAAATGAGCCTGCAACATCCTGCGCCATGTTAGCTTGGCTTGTCTTTGTTGCTCACTCAACTGCCCTACTCTGGGAGCCGACGTCGCATTACTTTGATTGTTACTTTTTATTTGTCGCTTTGCCGAATCAATACTGTTCTTTGATTCAACTTCTCTGATTTCAATATCAGGTAGAGGTTTTTCAAGCTCTTTTACTGGTTTAGGTAGCACTTCCTTAGGTTTAGGCGGAATGGCTTTTTCTACCTTCTTAGCAACTGGTACTTTCTGGAGTTCAGTTTTCTCTGGTGGTGGTTCTTTTTTAGGTTCAACTTTGGTTTCAGACTTCGCAATCAGCTCGGCAGGCTCCGCGACTTTAGGTGCCTCAACCGGAGAGGGGGCTGATTTTGGCTCTGGCTCTGGCTCTGGCTCTGGCTCTGGCTCTGGCTCTGGCTCTGGCTCTGGCTCTGGCTCTGGCTCTGGCTCTGGCTCTGGCTCTGGCAGTGTGGGTTCAGGTTCACGAGGTTGCAAGGACGGCGCACTTTGTGTCGAGTCTATGTCCTGTGGAGTATCAATATTGGTATCTTGGTTACTCGCCACGGGCGCAACCAGAGTTAAAACGATTGGCGCTGCCTCTGAACTAGCTCGAACAATTCGACTGGGTTTATAGAGAACAATCGCCAAGATCGCTAAATGCGCTACCACACTGACCAAAATACCATATTGCCAAAGCGGCCTTTCTCGGTACTTGCTTGGCAAAGAAGAAGTAAACGGATTAAAAGTGGGCGAGCTTTTCTTCAAAAAACGACTAAACAACACAGATTTTCAACCTAACTTTCACTGGCTAGTCCAACTAAAGCGACTTTGGTGTAGCCATTCGCAGCAAGTACATTCATTAATTTCATTAGGTCGTCGTAAACTAAGCCTTTATCCGCACGCAAATAAATCACAGTGTCTTTTTTAGAGAGAACCTGACTCAATACATCAGGAAGATTGTCCAAAGTTGTATTGTTGTCTTCACCAATAACAAGATTGCCTTTTTCTTGTACCGTTAGGTAAAACAAGTCACTGGCTTTAGGAGGTGATTTCGCTGATGACGCTGGCAGCTCAACGGGAACATTGACTGTTGCTAAGGGCGCGGCAACCATCACTATGATCAATAACACCAACATCACGTCTACAAAAGGAGTAACGTTGATCTCGTGGTTAGCTTGTAAGTCATCATCACCAGATTGAGGTTTAAATCCCATGATTAACCTACTTTCTGAAGTGGAGACACGTCGAGACCATCTTCAGTCAGGTCATCTTTACCTTTTCTGTCTAAATCCCTGCTCAATAGAATCAAAATTGCCGCAGAAATATCCGCTAGACTTGCACGATATTGCGCAATTTGGCGAGTGAAATGGTTATACATCATCACGGCTGGAATCGCGGCAACCAGACCAATCGCAGTCGCTAATAGGGCCTCAGCGATACCGGGAGCGACGACTGATAGGCTGGTGGTGTTAGATTTTGCGATACCGATAAACGCATTCATAATTCCCCAAACCGTACCAAACAGACCGACAAAAGGTCCTACCGAACCAACACTTGCCAATGTACTGGTTCCTTTTGCCATTTCGCTGCTGAAATGCGCTTGGATTCTCTCTAAACGAATTTGGGTACGCTCTTTGATACCGTCATCGCTGGTTTGTCCTTGATGAGACACTTGCCATTCCTTTACAGCACCATCCAACAAGCTTTTTCCCGCCATGGATTTAAGGTCTTCGATTTCACCGGCTTTAGTTAAGGTATCTACCTCTAAAAGGTTTTGAGCTGCCTGCCTCGCATACTTGGTAGCTTTCGATAATTGCAATTGTTTGCTAAAGGCAATGGCCCAAGTAACAAATGAAGCAAAAACAAGCATCAACATGACAGATTTCACCACCCAATCGGCAGCGTAATACATGCCTATTGGTGACAGATCATGAATAACATTGGCTTCCACATTAGAATAATCAGTAGGAAGTAATTCGGTACTATCGGTATTCAAGGAAGAATCTACTGAAACAGGGGCTGAATCCAAATGTGCAGTTTCAGAGTCGGCAACCAAACTTGTACTTTCAGCATTTGAATCAACAAGTAACGTAGACGATGTTTCGTTAGAAGTAGCCGTTTTATCTACTGTTTTAATTTCTGGTGCGGCTGTTTCTAGAAGAGAGGTTTCTTTAAGAGAAGTTTCTTGAAGAGAAGCTTGTTGAGAAAGCGTTTCCTGCGAATGTGCAATTGCGACTGGAAGTAGTAGACCAATCGTAAGTAGCCACTTATTTCTTTTGTTTTTGTTAGCCATGTTTTGACGTCGTTAGTAATGTCAACGCGGACAGAATAATCAGCGATGAACATATCAATGTATTAGTGCTTACCTTTACTACCGAATCAAAACGTAAAACCCGTAAAGAAAATTAGAAAAAACCTCAAAAGAATTTTAAGCCACTGTTTTTAATTAAAATCTTTTCTCTATTTTTAACGTGACGTCGTTTTTTTTGTGAGTCCTTAGCCAATCAATATTACTATTAACTCGACTATGATTAACCGCTAATACAGGTGTTAGACCTTTCCATTCGAATGCTGGTACTCTTAAACTTGCGCTGTGATTTTGCTCAAAGTCATTAATCCTTCCTCCCATAAAACGGTTCACCTCATCATAAGTACGACGCTTGAATGAACTGGAGATTGTTAAATCTAGGTGTTTATTCAATTTGTAGTTTGTACCCAACCTAGCACCATAAAGATTGTATGAAAACACGTTCTGGTGGGTATCTTTTCGTGATACGTCGACGCCACCAAAGACTAGAAAGTTGGAAGTTAGCTGATTCCAATACAATGTACTTACAGAAGATAGTGACCCATCTTCATGACTCTTGTTTTTTGGCCTGTATTCTTGATACTCGTGTTTTAGATCGATTTTGAATGCACTTTTAACTGTCGGAAACGTCATCCAACTGATATCAAAACCTTCGGCAACATATAAGGTTTGGTTGTCTGTAGAAATCCATTCTAATCTCGGACCAAACCCCCAGCGATATTTGGCAGATTGATTGCTATAACCAACAGAGTTAACGAGTCTGTGATGGTTGTGATAACGCTCGTTGTGGTAGTTTTCCGATAAGCCAAAGGCATCCCATTTAATGCCATGATTTCCACTAAGTGACCAACGTTTAGACAGTGTTCCGTCCGCAACAACTCCAGCGGTTTTTATTTTCTTTTCCGTTGAACGGCATCGTCTTTCCACTTCCATCTTGCCGTTATTTAAAACAATGACATAACCACATTCTTCAAAGTTGGATGTTTTATTTAAGTTATCGGTGTACTTTCCACCAACAGAAAAAGTGCCATTGAGTTTGTCGCGTTTAATCGCAGCTTCTGAGAATAAAGAAACCGTTTTTCTTACACCATCTGCTCTAGGATCATCAGGTAGCCCTTGTGCAATTTCATCAAAGTGCTGTAAGGCGTCAGTGTTTTTGTAGTTTTCAAATTGAACACGTGCCAATTCAAGCTTACCCAATAAAAATTTGGGTTGAATATCTAGAAGACTCAGAAAGGATTGTTCCGCTTGTTCGAATTTTCGTTGAGTGCGAAATAGATTACCTTCTGCGTAGTGCACCAGCATGGCATCTGGCTGATCTAGTGCCTTATAGCGAATTAGTAGTTGCTCTGCCGCTAACCAATTTTTTTTCTGAACCATGTAATGCAGAGCTTGACCCAATTCAGAAGCCGTGTTGGGAATGGCATCTAAATCAATGTCTGGCGATGACTGGCTGGCGTGATCTTTTGCTCTCTCTTCTTTGAGAAGTTCGTCTTCCTTTTCCTTTTGATGACGCGATTGGGTCTCTCTAACCTCTCTTTGTAAGTCGTTGTTAGAAATAGAACTAGAGTAAGAACCGAGGGAATCAGCAAGGCTATGGTTAGAAGCAAAAAGCACTGTAAAAAAAAGTGAGCACGAAGCTAAAAATTTAAAGTTTAGAAAAGAAATGTACAGCAGACGCATTCAACACCACAACAAGACAAATACAAGGATTGTGAAAACAAATTGGCAGGGTATTTACCCTGCCAATTAACTAAGTTTGAAAGTTACTTAGTTTTTTGTACCGCCGTAAGCTGTGTCGTACTGGCTGTCAGCAAACGTCGCAATACCTGCTAGCGCCGCAGCTTCAGAGCCGAAGAAGTGACCTTGTGCATTACCAAATGCAAGGTCTTGTCCCTGCTGCGCAAAAGCCAAACCACTAAATGAAGCGTCGGCAGAGTTGATACTTGTGAATACACTTACCTTTAACGAATTATTTTCGATAGAACCGTTAAGTGACTGAGTACCAAAGTTTGCGGTAAATGTACCTGCAAGTTTGTTTGTACCATTAAACTTGTTTACACCTTCAACAGTATAGGTTGCAACACCTGAAGCTGGTACGGTTGTTCCTGTGTTATCTCCAACATAATAAACCGTGCGGTTTGCCCAGTTAGTGTTTGTACCGCCAGCAGCCCATTCACCAAACCAAACATCTTGGTCCGCCACTTGGCCAAAGTTCCACGTAGATTTTCCAGCATGCGTATCACCTAGAACATGGATGCCGTCAGTTTGAGTTGCTGAAGCAGTTAAACCTTGAAAATCAACCATTCCACGTGGACTAAAACCGATACCTGCACGACCTGAAACATGAGGACCGCCGTCAACTGTAGACTTACCAACAAATAGAGAACCGCTAGTGGCACCATCAAAACCTGCGTTTGCCGCACCTGCAACTGTCATAACCGCTGCTGCAATCACTGAAAGAGTAACTTTTTTCATATTTCATTCCTTTTTAGGTAACTTTCTAGAGGGACTATCCCTCACTTAAAATGGCTTCTTTAGAAGCTTTCATCCTATGTACCGAATGAAAAAATGAAACCCTCAATTATTCTTAGAATTTACCCTTAAATTTCATGCTAATAGTACGGCCAGGTGCCGGTAAACCAGCGCCTGATGATGGCTCCATATAATATAGATTGAACAAGTTAGTCCCCACTAACTCAATATCAAAGTGATCATTAAATTCATAACCAATATAGGCATCAAAAGTTAACGAGCTGTCTCGTTGAATTTTGTCTTCCGAGTCACTTTTCGATGAATAATGTGTTCGGAAACCTGTCTCCAAACTTTGATTAAACGTTCTAGCGCCAAGATGTAATGTTGCAGAGTGCTTTGGTGGTGACGTATAAGACAAATAACTTCCACCGCCATAGCCACCTCTAACACAAGTTTGAATTGGTTTACTAGGATCAGTTAAATGAAGTTGAATCGACTGATAACTATCGCAAACTTCGTTCTCATAGTTGTAAGCGGCAGAAAACTCGCCGTAGTAATTACCGGTATCATAATCCGCCTGAAGTTCAAATCCACTAACTGTATGTTTATCGATACTGACAAAAGTAACACCTGTCGTTGACCCATCTCCTCTGTCACGATCCATCATATTGTCAGTTTTTTGAGTAAAGTGGCTTAGCTTAATATTACCTTTATCTAAATAGTGAACGTAGCCAACTTCGAATAATTTGCTGCGTTCGTTGTTTTGAGCGGAATCAGGTATTGGACTGGCAGAAAAACCGGTTGTGCTTTCGAAAAGACTTGGGAAACGAACAGCTTGAGTGTACTTTGCATATACCTTGTTCCTCATATCAAGTTGCCAACCAACTGCGAGTGAAGGCATCCAAGCGGCACCACTCGATTTATGGCCTGTTCTACTTTCAAATTCCCCTAGGTCGACCTTTTGTAAAGTGCCTGACTTTAAGTTTTCCATCTTACTTTTGTATTCAGCGATACTGGTGTCTTGTGTTACTACATACTGATGAGATTCGGTATAAGAGGTTTGTGACCTAGCAAGATTTTCCGCATTCTGTTTTATTTCAGCAAGAGGTGTGACGGCTTCAGCTAAAAGGTTTTCAAGGTTGGTTTTTTTAGCTTGAAGCGCAGGCCGTTCAACATTTTGTATATGAAGTCCACGAGCATGTAAAGCGCCCAATTCGGCCAAATTGCCAGCCAACATCGCAGCATTAATCTTGGCTGGTAGCTCGGCCCATTCAATATCGAGAGCATTTATTTTGGTGTTCGTATCGTTGAGTTCTTCCTGTTTGATTGTCCTAGTTAATTGAGTATCGTTCCAAGTATCCGTAGCTTGCTGAACTGCGGCATCAACCCGTGCTTGCATTTCAGACTCGGTGTAGACATGTTCCGTATCATAAGACAGTGTATAGCCGTCAGCGGCCCAGTATTGTGCAAACTTATCTTGCTGCCCAGAATCTATCGCGTACTTGATTACATCATCTTCGGCTTTGAATCGACCATATCTAAGCCCAGCATCTACTTGAATGTGAGACTTTGGACGCCATTTAGCGGTTATGCTGCCTTTAAATTCTTCTCTCTCACCAGACCTAATGCTTCCTTTTCTTTCCTCTATCATCTGAACTAGATCTCCTTTCGGAGTTAAAACATGTCTTTGGTAGTCTGCCGAAAGCGTTAGGTCTAATTTGTCGGATATTTTTTGTGTGTTCTTTGCATTAATACCATAGCGGCGTTCTGTTTTTTCGTTTCTAGCTCCGTTATACAAGATGTCATTGGCATCTGGATAGTTAGGGGAATTACTCCCTGTGTTATCCGCGATATCAGACAAGGTTGCCCACAAACCTACTTCCATATCAATCGAGGGATTACTAGGATTGAAAGAGAAATCTGCATTATAGGCCTGAAGTTGTACTTTACTTAGGGGCCATTGTGGCATCCCATCTTTGGTTCTGTTCTCAGCTCGGGAAGCAAACATTTCTCCGTGAATTGATTCTGTGTATCTAGCACCCAAACTTAATTCCGAGACAGTGTTAAACTTTAAAGCTCCCTTTAATAAATAGGATGTCATTTCAGAGGAAGTGTTATGTACTTCTTGACCTGGTAGATGGCAAGACGCAACCCAATATGGATTCAACTGTGTTTGTCGACTAGCCGTGGGGCATTCTTCTTGTCTGTAAAAATCTGACCCATTTTTCCCAGAAAAATAATTTCCTCGCTTTCTATAGGCATAAGCTGTCAGCCATTCAAGGCGCTCATGTTTGCCTGCAATCGCCAATCGCGCAGCACCATCCTCACCATTTAACGGATTATCCGTCCGATCCCTCGGATGAAAGAGTAGAGCTGGATCTTGATACTGGAACATAGTCCGAAGCTGATTCATATCTATGCCATTTCTGTTGACATAATCAATGTAGAAAGGCACTTGCTTAAAATCTTGGCCACTAAACAACTGTGGCTCTCTAGGTGAGATAGAGTTACTACTCGACTCCAAAACAAGTTCCATTCCAAACTTATTACCGTCTAGCAAAATATCGTCAGCTGCAAGTGTTGAAATCGCAATGCCGCCACCGACAGACGTACTCATATCTGGATCAATTGCGGGGCCCTTTTGCACTTTCATCGAACCAACCAAATTAGGGTCGAGGTAGTTTCGGTTTCCAGCTCCGCGATACCCCTTGTAAGCCGTCACCGCTTGTTCCGTACCATCGATAGTTACAGGAACACGACCCGGTCCTTGAATTCCTCGTATGTTCGGATCTATTGAACCAGAAGCTCGGCCATCTGCACTGTATGCGTTAGCTACACTGGTAAATAAATCTGTGGCACTCGAACCTTTAAATCTTTCTACTTCTTCTTTGTTTACATAGGAGGTTGAATTGTTTTGATCGTATACATCCCACTCGCCTTGCTCATCACGGCTAACTTCAGATTGGCTTTCAACTTGAATGGGGTCGAGGGTAAATTCGTCTGTCTCTAAATCAATAAGAAAAGAGCCGTCATTTTGTGGTGCAGCGTCCAATCCTGTATCTTTTAGCAACAATGCAAGAGCTTGCTCTATATCGAATTCGCCTTGTAGACCTGGGCTGTATAAACCTTGGGTTAAGCTGGCATCGACATAAAATTCCACACCGGAATCTACGGCAAATTTACTAAGAACGGTATCCAGCTCTCCAGCTGGTATATCAAGATTGACTTGGGCAATGGCTGACTGAGAAAGTGACAAACTGATCGCCGCAGCCAACAAAGAGGTTGGCTTAAAATGTATACGCGCGAGTTTCAAAACTACATCCCTGATTAGAATTATTGAATTACGCATCTACACCGAGTGAGATAATAAAACCCTCAACAAAAAGTCATTTTTTTGTCACAGTCAGCAGAGCGACAAAACAAAGAATGAATAGCTTTAAGGTTTTAACGACGTGGTTGAATGGACACCCATAATGGAGTGCGGTAATGAAGTTCGATTGGAAGAATATTCGTTAAGTTGGCCAACGTATTATCGACATCCTGAGTAGAAAACACGCCAGTTATCCTCAGTTCGGCCACTTCTTTAGCAACATGGATATACCCGCGACGATAATTGCCAATACGCGCAGCAAACTCATGTAAGGCTTCATTTTTTGCCAAAAGTTTGCCGTCTACCCAGAGTAAATCGAATGGGTTATTTGCTTGTATTACTTGAAGCCCTGTTGCATCAAATATGAGCTGGCTACCTTGCTCAACTAATTTAGAGAAACCATCAATACTGGTCACTCTTACCTTACCTTGGTACACACTGGTTTCTGCAAAGGTATCGTGTTTCTTTACGGAAAATACAGTACCAATAGGAGCAACAGAACCATATTGACTCGACACCGTTAACGGTGAGGATCCTGATTCCACAACCACTTCACCTTGCTCCAAATACAATGTTCGGCCAAGTTCAGTTTTGATCAGTTTGGCACGAGCATTTGAGTTGAAAGCTAGCTTGGTACCATCAGATAAAATGTGCTTTTGAATTTCACCCGCTACGGTTGCAAAGCCGGTTTCTGCTGAAGAGACAAACCAATCTTTACTCAGGTATAAGGATGAAGTCAGAACCGCTCCAGCACATAAAAATGACCTCCTAGACACGTCTTTACGACGTGTACGAACCAACACTTTACGGCTCATTTTTGGATTGGGGACAGAGCTAAATCGCTGCTGAATGCTCTGAAGTTGTTGCCAAGCAAACTCATGAGACGGACTCTGTGCCCGCCAACGAGTTAACTCCTGCTTATCCACATCACTGACATTGTCCGACCACATTCTCGCCATCCATAATGAGGCTTGCTCAATGGTTTGTTTCGAGAGTGGTGGGGGAGAAATTGCTTGCTCGGAAAATTCAGGCATTGATGTTCTCTACGACCAAGTGTTCATCATAGACATCATGCAAGCTTGCAACGCTTTGGCGACGTATTTTTCTACAGAGGATACGGATACCCCCATTTGGGCGGCAATTTCTTTGTAAGACAACCCTTCCATTTGTCTCAACAGGAAGGCTTCTCGCGCTTTGCTAGGCAGGCGATTAAGCAAGGTATCAATCTCGATAAGAGATTCAATCATTTGTGTTTTTTCTTCTGGCGAGACAGCTACAGGCTCAGGCTGTTGAGCGATATATTCAAGATAAGCCGATTCAACGCGCTTACGGCGATAGTTATCAATCACTAAGCCTTTGGCAATATGTGTCAGATACCGTCGCGAATCTTTGGTCGAAGGCAAGCTACCTTTAACCAATAAACGCATATAAGTGTCTTGAACTAAATCTGCTGCTGCTTCAGGACATCCCATTCGTCGCTGAATAAACATAGATAACCAGCCTTTGTGTTCAACGTACATTTCTTGAACACTTTTCATTGTTGCCGGATTCAAAACCGCCATTGTTTGATACTCCTCATTTCCCAAACAAAACACGAGAATGCGAATAATTATCATTTATATTGATACAGATCAACATCCAATTGCATAGATGAGACGAGGCGGTCAATTCTCAAACAGATTTAAGAAACTGGTTTTATATTTGTTGTGAATACTGAGTAGCACAATTGAGAAGATTGTCAAAAAAGTGTGCTAATACATTGATTGGCTGATACTAAAGTTTGATTTCTATTCCACTTTTTTATCTAATTTCATACGGAAAAATGCACGTATTGCGTAGAACAGCGGCAAAGGGAACACAATAAAATGCTCAACCATCGTCAGTCGAAGAAACTTGCGTTAAAGCCAGTTGGAAAGCTAGTAAAAAAGTTTATCAATAAAAAAAGCCAATCTAACCCAACTGCATCCCCTAACGTTGCTGTTCTTGAGGCAATGGAACCGCGTCTTCTCCTCTCGGCAGACACCGCGTTAACGTTTAAAGAACTCTATTCCCTTGAGTTCAATTTAAAGCAACAACTTGCGTTTTTTGAGTCCTACTTGGACCAAGTCGAAGGGATTCAAGCACTGACAAATCATAATGAGCAGGCACCGTTCCTAAACTTAAACCACGAAGCCAACGGTTTAAGCGGTTCCATTGGCAATGCATTAGATTACAGCAAGCTGTTTGCTGACTACGTGAAGTCACCTTTAGGTGAAGTACAGATAAACTCTTCATCGGGCTTACTAGAAAATAGTCTTTTACCTAGCTTAAACGATGTAATGATCAAGCAATTAACGGATGGTGGAATACTCAAACCGTTACAAGAGCGCTTCTCAGACGCATTGAATGAAACAAGGTGGGATTATAACAACGACTCAATAGATGAAACTCAATGGTCATCGGACTGGTTTCGAGCCCAACTTGAGTCAAAATTAGACAGTAAACTTCACGCCATCGGTGGAGACGCAACGGTTACTGTAACTCCGACGATGTCAGGCTCAACCGTCTCATCCTTAACCTTTGGCTTTACCATATCTAAGGCTCAAACCTCAAAAGCTGCTGACCTTGATCTTTCGTCACTAAGTGAAGATGGGTTTTCTAAACTCGGTTCAACATCGTCTGCCGACATTGCCGTCGAACACCAAATCAAGTTTGATGTAGATATCAAATTGCAAGACATCGTTAACAAAGTAGAAACAAAACTTGAGAGCAATAAGCCGATCTTTAACGCTTCTACTGAAGCGATCACATCGAGTGACAATATCTTTTTCAAAAATCTATCTATCACTTCGAATCTCAATGTTTCTGCCGATCTTACAGGGCAAAGCCTCCACTTAGGTCTATTTGAGTTTAAGGTTGGTGATGGTACGTTAGGCGAGAACCAAGACAAGGAAATAGATTACGCAGTTAAAACCCAATTGGACTGGTCACAAACTATTTCCAACCAACTGCTTGCCAATGGTCTAACAGAAGAGCAAGCCAGTCACTTTACTGCCACCTTCACCAAAATCATTGAGAATAACCAAACTCAAATTGTTGATATGCCACTTTCAATGTCTGGAAGTAATATCGTCGCAGGCTTAGCATTAGGCGCTGATCCATCTATTTCAGTTTCAATTGATGAGTCTAGTTCTGGGTTGGAAAGCCTAACGACAGCATTTACCGCCAATCTGAAAGAACTGTCCATGGTTAGTCAGCACGCTGTCGCGGATGCGCTCAATGGTTTAGGGCAACGAATTGATGCTTTGTTTGCCAACGAAGGTTTGGAAGTTTCCTTACCTTTCCTTGAAGAACTAGGCTTGGCGGACAATTTAAAACTGGGTGATGCGTTTACCGAAAAAGTCGTCAAACCGTTAATTTCGGATCTTCCTAACCTTGGTCTGACGGAATCTATAACTCAACAAACTGTCGACGAAGACGGAAAAAAGCAGATTGTCGAAGTACAGTCTTCAGGACTCACAGAGAACTCCAGCTCTGACGTTTTGAGCACAAAATTAACCAAGACGTTTAGAATTGAAATTGCGCTAAGTGATGGCACAACTGACATATTGACGTGGAAACCAGGTGATAATGGCGAGCACGCGATTGAATCTTTAACCGCGTTAGTGGCAGTACTCAATAACAAGCTTAATTCATCGAAATTGGCAAATCGCGTTAGTTTTGAGGAGCACTCTGTCAATGAGGGAGAAAACAACTACAAAGCGATTAAATTAGTTGCATCTAATCAAAACACGTCTTCAATCACCATTAAAGACCCTGGTATTCTCACCATTTCAGACATGACTGAGACACTTGCTGAATCTCTAGGGCTAACCGACCAACTCAATTCGTTATCAGATCTTGCCGATCAGCTCAATCTCCGCGTAGAAGACAACGCCATGAAAATTGACTTGTCGTTGTTCTCAAATTACAAGCTCGCTGAAACGTCATTTGATACCAATTTGTCATTTGGTGATCTCGCCGGATTAAGCTCATCAGCAAAATTTTCTGTCAACGCCGATCTTGCGTTGATGACCACCATTGGTTTTGACTTTACTCCACTAGGCCAAGATTCTGAAAACTCCATCAACCAAAGCACCAAGTTATCGGACTTGAAGCTCTGGGATGAAAGCTACAACGGCCATGTAACTGAAGATTTGTTAATAACCACCGCCAACGGCGAGATTTTTACTCTGCATATCTCCGAGACCGATACCATCGAAGAACTTATTGCTAAAGTCGAAGACTTGAGCAATTCGTTGTCTTTACAGTTTGATGCTGAGGGCCAAAATTTCATCTTAACCGACAGCAGTGCAGCAAACGGCGAGCCAGTATTAAACACTAACCTGCTATCTGGCTATCCTGAACTGGATAGTGCCAACGGAGGTAAAGGTTCGGGGAAGGCTGAAATTGTATTACATCCTTATCAAGCACCTGCAGATTCAGAAGAACAATCTCAGTCAATCACAACTAAGACGATGTTATCTGAAAGCTACGAAGCAAGTGATGCGTTCACTTTACTATTCCAAATCGGTAAAGCTCAGCCGCAATATATCACGGTGCCATCGGAAACCAATCGCTCTACTGACAATCTTATTAAAAAAATTAATGAGAAACTTGCCACGATCACTTACAACGCAAGTGAGCTGGGATTAAAGGACAACCAGTTAAAATCGGATAGCGTTACACTCAGTGAGATATTGACCGTTAAGGCTCAAGGAACGGCAATCAAGTTTGCTTCAGATATCACTGCTGTGCTCGCACCCAATGCATCTGGCTTTGAAGTCAATCAAATACTTCGCTCACCTATAACACTTTCTAACGCCAACTTCTCTGCGATGGGAATCAATGATTCTCCTTTGGCTCTGTTACTTGGTTTGAACGGTTACGGCGATAGCCAAGGAAAAATAACGGGGCATGCGATACATGGTGAAAATTTTGGTGATCGAGTCTTCTTAGAAGATACCTCCGTATCGGCATTATTGGATGTCAATTTGGCAGGTAATGACACGCCAATCGATATCGAAGGCAATGTTGGTATTGTCGGCATTAAAGCGAAAATTGATGAGGGCTTCATTTCACTTGGAACACTAATAACGTTAGATGATGATGACAATGGTAAGTTCACCGTCAATGAGTTTAGAGAAGCAGCCAGCTCTGGTGAGCTTGCATCTAAAGTGAATCTTGAATTTTTCTCGGGTCGCGAATCTGGTGAGTTTGCCAAACTTACTTTAGGCTCGATTGAGGCTCAAGCCGGACTAGGTTTGAACTTTGACAATTTAGATATTGGTGTGAGCTTAGAACTACCTACTTTTGAAAACGGTAGCCTAGTGTTGCCAAGCCCTGAGCTCAACCTACCAACTCTAGATGGTTTCGATGGTCTTTCATCATTGTCCTTCTCCCAGATGGTGGAAGGCTTGCAATTTGTCATGGGGACCCTAGATCAACAGCTGAGTGCTGGCTTCTACGACACTACTTTGCCGCTCCTGAATCTTAGCCTAAAAGACATAATGGATTTCACTGGCGACTTCGCTGCCAAACTCGATGCTGTGATTGAAAACCCGAACTTGGGTTTAAATGCTATCGAAGTAGAAATCGAAAATATGCTCAAAATTCCTGACGAAGCATTCGATTTAAGGTACGTGTCCGACCACGATGGACTCGGCCCTGTCATCTTATTGGATATTAATTACGAGTTAGTCGATTACACCAAAGAAGTCGCCCTGAACCTAGACTTAAAAGAGCTTGCGAAGAGTGTCGACAATGATGCCGTCCGTACCATGCTTGAAGGTGTAACAAATTTGGTAAGTGCCGGTGCCAGCGGACAACTCGACCTAGCGCTAACTGGCGGTTTATCGACTCTAATGGGGATTAGGCTTCAGCCAGGAGCGACTCCTGCTCAATTAACGACGCCGCTAAACCTACTCAATGATGGAAGAGGACTTTCAACCAATGGTAATAGTGGCAGTGACTTAAAATTCACACTGAAAAGTGGGGAAGTGATCGAGTTTGATGTCGATACTGTATTAGCTCAAGACGACGCTACCCTTGAAACACTAATAACAGCGATAAACGAGTTAGATAGTACTAAGCTTAGCGCCGAACTTGTCAATGGTAAGCTTCAATTTACTGACCTGACAGATACTCAACAACCCAATCTTGGCCTCTCTGACATAGGGCTCTCTACTGGATTACAAACACTAGACTCAAATGGTGTGTTGAAATCAGATTTAGCTGGTACGTTTGACGCAAGTGAAGCATTTGAAATCGGGCTCCAGCTCAATGATGGAACAACCTATCACATTGCTCTTGAAGCACAGCAAAATCGAACCGTTACTCAATGGTCGGAGCAAATCAATAAAGAACTATTAACAGCATTTGCCGACAAGCAAGATTTGGGTGGCAATAACAGCGGGAAGATCTTGCTCAGCCAGTTTATCACTGTAGACGCCGATTCAACTCAACTGACACTCTCTCTCGACAAAACGAAACTAGAAAAGTTAGGTCTTACGACACCAAGTCTTACATTGACAGAAGTATCCAATACCAACGCAACTCTTTTAGTTGAGAGTATTAATAACAGTCAAGTTGCGGCAGAACTTGGGTTAGACACTCTATCGCTTGACAATGAAAAGTACCTCTCCAGTGCAATCAATCTCGCCGACAATAACGAAAGATTTTTTGTTGAAGCTGATAAAACCAAACTTTATGTTAATGCCGAAGTCAAAGGCGAAAACCTTAATTTCCAAACTAATTTAGGTGCACTGGAAATCGAGGTCAAAGATGGTACTGCAAAACTATCTGGTGACGATGCTCAAGGACTCAAAGCAAATGAAGATGGATTTACAGTTGGTGGTGATGACAACAAACTTGAATTCAAGTTTGGGCTAAAAGATGAAGGAGATAATCGTCTTTACTTTAGTGAATTAGAGAATTTCAACAGTAACTTCATTGAAGTAGGCCTTGATGGAGCAGCAGAAGCAGTTCTTCCCGTCTATGTCATGGGCGCAAGTATCGGCGATATCGTCGTGAACGTAAGCGATATAGCTAATGCTGACGACAATCAAGTTATCGATATTCAAACACCTGATCTTGCAGCAATAATCAAAGACCTTAATTTTCTAAACAACCCGGAAATCCTCATCAGTGGTTTGGA
Source organism: Vibrio sp. ABH4_348 (assembly GCF_056159765.1). Classification (NCBI taxonomy): domain Bacteria; kingdom Pseudomonadati; phylum Pseudomonadota; class Gammaproteobacteria; order Vibrionales; family Vibrionaceae; genus Vibrio; species Vibrio sp. ABH4_348. The sequence continues at coordinate 2,810,643 of NZ_JBSWVW010000001.1, forward strand.
CGCTGTTTTTGCAAGTTTAGATAAAATTTTGACCGATTCTGTCTTTGGTTTCGAGATCCCAATCATCGGCAGTGCACTTGAAGAATCCGGTAACTTCGTTTCAAAATTAAGAGATGCGATAGTCCCAGCCCTGTGGCAAGAAGTCGAAGAATTCAAGCTAAACAACCCTGGGGTTCCGCCTACCACTTCAACGATTATTGCGAGCGTTCTTGAAGAACAGCTAAAGCAGCTTGGTTGGAGTGGCGTATCAGTCACTGGTAATGAAAACCTTGATAGCAAGTCAGTTGACTTCACAGTGGCGTTCGAAAAAGAGATTTTCTCGGCAGACATCAACCTTGATGCGGATCTTGGGTTCCCTGGTCTTGGCTTAGAAATCAACGACGGCACCGTGGGCTTTAGCGCGACGGCAGCAATGGAGTTTGGTTTTGGTTTCGGTTTAGAAAATGGCTTCTATATTGATGCTGGAGCAGATGACTTAGATCGCAACGAATTAGAAATAAAGCTTGATGTCGATTTCAGTGACTTTGCCACTGGGCCTGATGGAATTAGCGCCAGTTTAGGACTGCTGCAAGCCGAACTTCGCAATAACTCTCAATCTCTCAATGAGACTGACAATAAAGCCACCTCTTTAACCGGAACAATCGGTGTTAATCTAAACGCCTATGACCCGAACCAAGATGGCATCATGACCTTTGACGAATTAAAAGGTCAGCAATATTTGCTTGAAGCTAAAGCAACCATCGATACCGTATTAAACGTATTACTTGCTGCCAAGTTTAATGATGCATTGCCAATCAGCTTGCCAGCTATCAGCACAAATCTATATCTAGACCATACTTATGAACGCATTCTGTATGGCGAAAAACCTGCAACGCCGCTTAACGAAGTCCATGCCTTTGAACTTCGTGACATTACATTGGACGCGGGACAATTCCTATCTGGGTTCTTAAAACCAATTATTGGCTACGCTGACAAAGCCATAGACCCAATTCGTCCACTCATTGATTTTATTACCATGCCACTGCCCGGAGTCTCCGACATTGTGGGCAATTTGTCTCTGTTAGATATTGGTAAATTAGCTGCGCCGTACGATCCAAAAATCCAAACAACGGTTAAATTCGTCGAAACTGTGGCACAAATTAGCGCACTCATCGAAGCACTGAATTCACTCGAGGGCGATGTCCAGCTTAAGTTTGGTACTTATGATTTTGGCACCACAAACCCATTCACTGGCGGTCTCAAAGAGCACAAATTCGATCTCGCTAACCTAGAAGGCGGTCAGATTGATTTTAGCAATCCATACAATGATCTCGGTGATGCAGGCGAAAAGCTAAAAGCAATGGGGGGAGTGGAAACCACTAACCAAAGTTCTTCAAGCTCCACCAGCAAAAGTGGCCTATCAATTCCACTTCTGACCAACCCACTTAACGCACTTAAGCTATTGAGTGGTGACATTGCTGATGTGGACTTGTTCCTATGGCACTTGCCATCATTTAGCTTCCAATTCAATCATCACATTGGCGCGTCAGTCCCGGGCATCCCTAAAGTAGGGTTAGATGTCGGCGTTAATTTCTTCGTTGATATGGGTATTGATTTTGCGTTTGGTTATGATGCAAGCGGCTTTGTAAAAATGATTGAAAGTGGCAATGCGAAATACGTGTTGGACGGTTTCTACATCGCTGATTTCATTGATGGCAAAGAAAAACCAGAGGCATGGTTCAACACTCGCATTGGTATGAATGCAGGTGTGGACTTGGCATTGTTTAAAGCTGGCATTTCAGGCTTTTTGAACGGTACCCTTACCGCCGATCTTTATGATCCGAATGGTGACGGAAAAATAAGGGCTGGCGAATTTTACAAAATCATCAGTGAAACCCCTCAATATCTGTTTGATATCGACGGCAAGATTACTGCAGGAATCGATGCATATTACGAAGTAAAAATTCCATGGTTTAAACCGTGGAAGTTCTATATGAAAACCATCGCTAAAGACAGCTGGTCAATCTTGCCTGAAACCACGATTGTCGACTTCTCTCATGGTTACAAGCCACAGGTCAGTCTTGCCGATAAGAGTGATAATGGAACTCTGACAATCAACTTAGGTGACTACGCCGATCAGCGTGTTACCGGTGATATGACAGACGGAAACGAAAAATTCTATATCTCCCAATCAGGTGGTACGGTCAGCGTTTTTGCTGAGTATTTTGGTGATGGTAATACCGCTCAGACCTTTACTGGGGTCAACAAAATCATTGTCAAATCCGGCGCGGGCAATGACCACGTGGTCTTTGATGGTGTCACCGCAGACATCGAAATTGATGGCGGTGTGGGTGACGACATTTTCTACTTAGGCGGTACTGTAGAAGATGGCAACAACATTGCTTTCAATAAAGCTAACTACAACTCTGTGCTTGGTAAAACAGCCAATAGCGCCTCTACCGGTAATGTCACGATTCGCGGAGGTGAAGGTAATGACATTATTATCGGCGGTAACGGTGTTAATACCGTTTATGGTGGAAACGGTAACGACCTGATCTTTACGGGCTCAAACAACGACATAATTTACGGTGAAAAAGGTGACGACCAAATCCTATCTGGCGCTGGTAATGACACGATTCACACTGGTCATGGTAAAAACACTGTCTTGGCAGGTACGGGTAACGATGACGTTACTGGCGGCTCAAGCGTTGACACCATCATTGGTGGTCTAGGAGCAGATACCCTTCGTGGTGAAGGAGGCAATGACTTCATCATCGGTGATGATGGCGAAATCACCCAAAACCATGTCCACTCTGAAAGCAATTCAGGTGACAATGATAAAATTTATGGTGGTGATGGCAAAGACTTCATCATCGCAGGTCTTGGTGACGATGAAATTCATTCAGGTTCAGGCGACGACGTCGTTATAGCTGACCTGGGTACTATCGGCCTTGGGGTCACCAACTTCACCACTGCAGTCACCTCGATTAATAACGATACGTTAGGTGGCAATGACACGGTTTATGCTGGTTTCGGTCAAGACGTCATTCTCGGTGGCGCTGGCAATGATGAACTGCACGGTGAAGATGGTGTCGATGTCATTCTTGGTGACAACGGTTACGTTGAAGGACCTGATGGCGCCCAATCTTTGGGTCAATTTGAAATAAGCACCAAAGCGTTCAGTACCTCTATCACCAGCCAAGACAAAATATTTGGCGGAGACAGTCGAGACATACTCATTGGTGGTGCCGGAACCGATGATATTGATGGTGGAGAAGGCAGCGATGTTATTTTGGGTGACCACGGTGAAGTGTATCGACAAACCACTGCGAGCGCATCATTCACAAAAATAGTGTCGTCTTCAAGCGATCTGGATAATGATGATGCCATAAACGCTGGCAACGGTAGTAACGTCGTGATTGGTGGCGGTGGTGCAGATACCATTACTGCTACCAGTACCGGCTCTGATGACCAAACCGGTAACAACGTTTTATTGGGTGACTACGGACAAGTACTACCTGCAGGTTCTACCATAGGCAATAGTCCAGTTGCGGATATTCAAACAATTGATTCTTTGAAAGGCGGCAACGACACTATTACCGCTGCAAATGGTAGAGACATCATTCTTGGCGGTGCAGGCGACGATACCTTAACTGGACAAGACGGCGACGATGTCATTCTAGGTGACACAGGTTCGGTCACTCGAGATGACGCTTTGTACGTTTTAGAGGCCAAGTCTGACAAAACTCAAACATTGGCAGGTAGTGAACAAACTGCACCAGAAGGTAATGACACACTCCATGCCGGTAGCGGTAACGACCTCTTAATTGGTGGTTCAGGCCTCGACGAGATTAACGGGCACGAAGGCAATGACTTAATCGTTGGCGACTATGCACTATTCAAAGCTGCAACTTACAACGAAGACAATGACACCACAAATGATCGAGTTCTAAAAAGCCTCACGACCACTGACGGCATGAAAGATACCCTCTATGGCCATTCAGGCGATGATCTCATCATTGGTGGCGCTGGCAATGATGTCATCAACTCGCACGAAGGTAATGACATTGTTCTTGGAGACTCTGGGGAAATTGCTCACACCTCAACGTTTAAAGATGATGCCGATTTAGAACGAAAAGTTCTCGATACGCTGAGTTTTGCTAGCGCTCAATCCATTGAAGAAGAGTTAGGCGGCGATGACACCATCACCGCGGGTGCTGGCAATGATACCGTGATTGCAGGTACGGGTGACGATACTGTAGACGGCAACGAAGGTGTTGACGTGATTCTAGGTGATCTTGGTATTGTGACGCCAGCAAATGGCGCCACGCCTGAAATTATCGCTCGTAATTACACACATGGTGGTAAAGACACGCTAAATGGACACGACGGCAATGATGTCATCATTGGTGGTGGTAACCTAGCTGAAGCCAGCAACGAAGACACCATTGACGGCGGTACTGGCCACGACATTTTATTGGGTGACAACGGTCAAGTAACTCGCGCAACAGAGCAAGATGGCTGGGCCATGTTAGCTGTGGAATCCACCGAGGAAGAGTTTGGCGGTAACGATATCATCACTGCGGGCACTGGAAACGATACAGTTATTGCCGGTACGGGTGACGATACTGTAGACGGCAACGAAGGTGTTGACGTGATTCTAGGTGATCTAGGCATTGTAACTCCAGCTAACGGCACCACACCCGAGATCATCGCTCGCAACCACGCTAACGGTGGCAAAGACACGCTAAATGGACACGACGGTAATGATGTCATTATTGGCGGTGGCAACCTAGCTGGGGCCGGTAACGAAGACACCATTGACGGCGGTACTGGCCACGACGTTTTGTTAGGTGACAACGGTCAAGTGACTCGTGTAACAGAACGAGATGACTGGACCATGTTGGCCGTGGAATCCACTGAGGAAGAGTTTGGCGGTAACGATATCATCACTGCGGGCGCTGGCAATGATACCGTGATTGCCGGTACGGGTGACGATACCGTTCATGGCAACGAAGGCGTTGACGTGATACTTGGTGACTTAGGTATTGTCGTACCTGCCAATGGCACGACTCCTGAAGTAATTGGCCGCAACCATGCCCTTGGTGGCAAAGACACACTAAACGGTAACGATGGCAATGACGTCGTCATAGGTGGTGGCGACAACGATGTCATTGATTCAGGTAATCATGAAGACATCGTTCTTGGTGATAATGGCCAAGTTACTCGTTCTACTGAAGCAACTGGGTGGTCCAACCTAAAAACAGAAACTACCGAGCAAACATTTGGCGGCAATGACACCATCACCGCCGGTGACGGTAGAGATATCGTTATAGGTGGACAGGGACAAGATACCATCTACGGCAATGGTGGAAACGACGTTCTGCTTGGTGACCTTGGTATCGTAGTACCAGCAGATGCAAGTAACCCGGATATTATCTCTCGCGATGCAGAGATTGGTGCTAATGACGAAATCCATGGTGGTGCTGGCCATGATGTTCTTATTGGTAGTGCTGGACGCGATACGCTAAACGGAAACGAAGGTAACGACGTTATCTTAGGGGATAGCGGCCAAGTCACAAGAAACACCAATGACCAACTGAGATTTGTTACGACAACACAAATAACTATTGGTGATAATGACACCATTACTGGTGGTTCTGACAATGATGTTGTCATCGCTGGACTTGGTGACGATACCGCCTATGGTAATGAAGGTTCAGACATACTCATCGGAGATGGCGGTACTCAAACCCACGATAACAATTGGATAGCACGCGATATGCTTTCTACCGATTTTTCGATTGGTGGCGATGACCGCTTGATCGGTAATGAGGGTGACGATTTTGTAATTGGCGGTATTGGCAGTGATTACGCCGAAGGTAACCAAGGCAGAGACGTGCTCATTGGTGACCAAGGACAAGTCACGTGGGAAGCTAACGGACACCGTAAACTCGCACAAACCCTCGTTGAGTCTCGCTCTGTTTCAACCCAAAAAGGATTTTCGGATGACGAACTATGGGGTGGAATTGGTGACGACAATCTTCTAGGTGGTCGCTTAGAAGATAAGTTATACGGTGGTCTGGGTAGTGATATTTTGATCGGTGACGAAGGCAATATCATCTACAAAAACGATAAAGAGTTTATCGCCCAGTCTAAAGAATCATTCTCCGGCCGTGCCGATGTGATGCATTTAGGGACATCCGCTGGTAACCCAGAAGGTGTAGACCTCTCACCAGACTTCTTGTTGGGGGGTGAACAACCTAACTTTAACTATGCAGATACGAATCTCGACATGATTTTGCATGAAAATGCTCACGTTGAGATCAGTCCAGATCGAATTGCTGAATGGGAAGAGCCGCCATTCCTTGGGGACCCAATTTCCACTACAACCGACGATTTCTTTGCAACGCCGGGCGAACTCGACAACCTTCTCAGCGAGACCAACTCAAATTCTGAACGTGAAATTTCAGAAGTTAACGTGGTTACAAGTGGTACGGAAAAGAAAGATAAGTCGCAAAGTCTTCAAGCCAACCAGCGCCAAGGCTTAGTAAATACCGCTGAATCCAGAAGCCCACAATTAACTGCCATAGAGTCAACTTTAGAGTCCACTGCTGAAAGTCAATTTAGCCAGATTCTTGGAACTTCAGAAACCGTAAGTTCCGAGCTCGAAGCGAATTCAGCTTCTCCCCAAGTAGAGCCAACTAACGCTGGTCTTCGCAATAGCAGTGTTGATGGTACTTCGCCATCAAAACAAACAGATTCTGGCTCTCAAACAATAGAAGCCAGCAACGAACCCGTTAATCAAGAGCAACCTGATAATACCCAATCTAACGATAGTGAAGAGTTACTACCTGATCAGGTCAATCACCTTTACTTCGATACAACATTGGGTATTTGGGTTATGGGCTCGCAAAATAGTGCGCCAGTAATTAATAACACTTCAGTTAACAATGCGATTCGAATCGTATAGCAAAAGGACAGAGAAAATGTCAGACGAAAACAAAGCTTTGAATGAACAAGCAAACAAAGTGAACTGGGACGATTCTGAAATGCGTTCTACCTATGCCAACGTTGCAAACGTGGGTAGCACATTGGAAGAATTTATGTTGCTTTTTGGCACGAGCCAAAATTGGAACGGTTCACAAGAGAACATTGAAGTGAAATTAAGCGATCGCGTGATCATGAACCCGCGTGCGGCTAAACGTCTATTTTTGCTGCTAGGTAACGTGATTCAAGATTACGAAAACAAACACGGCCAAATCAAATAGTAATGAATATGTCTTCACCCAATACTGTTCAAGATCTATGGCGAGACTTCTTTGAATCTTCTGATTCAAAGAAGTTTAGTGAAGCCTGGGTAAAAATAGTTGAGCACCAGTTACTGGTTTTGGCGAAAGTCCAAGTTTCTGCTTCGTTGCTCGCATTAGCCAGTACGGAAAGTAAAGACTTTCAAACAGTTTGGGCATCTTCAGTTGACGTGAAGACATCGCCCGCCTTCTTACAGGCGGGTGAAAAAGCGATGGCTAAGTTGGCTCCAGTCATTCAGGAAGATAACAAGCAGGCGCTGTATTTTGCATTTCCACTTACCGCTTACGAACAGCTGTTAGGGGTAGTGGTTTTTCAGTTGCCAAGCACTTCGGATGTCAACTCGGTATTGCGAGTTGTTCAATGGTCGTCTTCAGCCTGCACACATCGATTAGCACCTCCACTACAAAGTGGCCACTCAGATTTATCGTCGCTTAGCCATATGGTCAGCTCATTGACTAAAGCACTAGACAACCCGAGAAAACTCGACGATCAGATAGAATGGGTATGTGAGCAAATCAGACGTGAATTTGAGCTGCAGCGGGTCATGCTTGTCATTACAGATCACAAGGCAAACGTGATACGAAACGTATCTTCGATCAGCGGTAAACTCCAAAGCAATGCTGACCTGCACGATGCACTTGGTGTGTTAATTCACCAGGATGTGACGAACACCGACTATCACTCGTTTGCTCGAGACATCGATGAGGTTTCAACCCTAATCTGTCAATCAGACAAGGCAAATTGGGCAAGCTGGACTGGGGAGCAAATCTCTACACTTACCGTAAAGCAGCGTGCTTTTTGGATTATTACTGGTCACGATTCGCTTTCTGCCGATAAAGCGACTGTGCTAACTGCGCTCACATCAGCTTTGGTGCCACTCATTGCCAATTTACACGCGCATTCTCAAAGTCTTCCTGTCCAAGCCTTGCAAAAAATGATTGGTAGATTTTCCCCAAATAAGCTGCGCCAAACTAAAACACTGTCGGCCGTCCTAACTATGTTGGGTTTGATTGTGTTTTTGTTTTGGCCGACCGACTACCAAATTATCGCCGATGCAGAAATCGCTGGGAAAGAGACCCGAATTATTTCTGCTCCTTTTGATGGCTACATCGATGATGTGATGGTCCGCCCTGGCGATAAAGTTCTAGCATCACAAACGTTATTGCAGCTCGATACTCGTGATTTAAGACTGCAATTGATGGATCTCAAAGCTCGCTATATCGAAGTGGTTCGCAAGCGTGATGCTGCTCGTGGTGAGCAAGACGTCGCACAATCCAATATTTTAGATGCCGCCCGCGAACGAGTAGAAACGGAAATTCGCTTGATCAATGAAAAGCTCAAGCGGTCAAGTCTCGAAGCGCCCTACAATGGTTACATCATTGATGGTGACAAAATTGACGCAATAGGCACTCCAATTCGCCAAGGGGACGTTTTATTCAAGTTATCGCCACTTGAAAACTTTCGACTCATTATTCACGTAGAGCAAGATGACATTGAGCAAATCAGGGTGAATCAAACTGGCGCCGTACGTTTTGTTCCACTTCCTCACAGTACGTTTCCGCTAACCATCGAAAGAGTGACGCCCATTGCTGAGTCCAAAGATGGAAAAACCATTTATCGTGCTGAAGCGAAATTGGATCAATCAGTCGAGACTTTGCGTCCGGGTATGAAAGGTGTGGTAAAAATTGCGACCGAGCAGAAAGCGCGTATCTGGAATTGGACTCATAAATTCTGGGGCTGGTTGCGCTTAAAAACATGGGCATTTTTGCCATGAGCGATGAAACATGGGAGCGTATTGCCTCTAGTCGACCTTTATTAAAATCAGGTATTGAGCGCTCGGTGCACCATTACCGCGGTCAGCCATGGTTGGTACTCAGAGAAGCCGATACTCAGCGTTTGTTTAGACTACCCCAATCGCTTGGAGTGCTTTTGCAATGGTTTGATGGCAAACACTCTCTGCGACAAGCTTTCGAAAAGTTTACAGATTTACAATCAGAGAACACGATTGAAAAAGAGCATTTACAGGCGTTGTTGTTCCAGATGGAATCGCAAGGTCTACTAGCAGGGCTGAATCCAACGGATGTGAAGCGCCTCTCCGAGAAGCGCAGTCGACAACGACGACTGCAATTGTTTTCAAAATACGGCAATCCCATCTCATTCAAACTCCCATTACTCGACCCTCAAAAATGGGCGTCGCCATTGACAGCGCTCGGCAAAGCCACGTTTAGTGGCCTGGGTTTATTTCTTTGGACTTCAATCGTATCAATCGGTGCCTTGGTCGCGGCTTTTAACTGGTCAGCCATTACCGGCAATCTCAATGACCAGTTTTTTTCCATGGAAAACGCGGCATTAGGTATTGCCATGTACGCGCTGATTAAGGCGGTGCATGAATTCGCTCATGTCTTAGCGATCAAACGCTATGGCGGGCAATGTAACGAAATTGGCTTGTTGTTTATCGCCTTTATGCCCGTGCCCTACGTTGATGCAGCTCGGGCCTCAATGTTAAGTAACAAATGGCATCGATTCATTGTAAGTGCAGCTGGGGTGCAATCTGAGTTACTACTGGCAGCCATAGCGACCATGATTTGGGCGGCGGCTGAACCCGGCATATTACGTGCAGCCATGTACAACATTATGATGATAGGCTGGATCAATACTTTGCTGTTCAATGGCAATCCACTTCAGCGATTTGATGGTTACTTTGCACTTCAAGATGCCGTGGAACTGCCCAACCTAGCTACGCGCTCAGCAAAACACTATTCCTACCTAGTCCAGAAGTACGCGTTGGGCAAAGACGTCGCTACACAATCATTAACGACTACACGTGAAAAAGTGTGGTTCTCTGTGTATTGGCCTCTGTCATGGCTCTACCGAACCGCTATTTTGCTCACAATTGCCTTGTACATCGCTGAGCACATTCCATTTATTGGCTTCGCCCTAGCAAGCTGGACACTAGCACAAATGTTCATTATGCCGTTATTCAAGCTAGTCGTGTTTTTCAAAACTCAACGAGGTCAGTCCACCCCGACCAAAGTTTACGTTCGTTCAGGTTTATTCGCCGGATTCATTGCAGCGTTATTGTTTTTTGTGCCTGTGCCCAACTCAACGGTTGTAGAAGGCGTAGTGTGGCTAGAAGAGAATGAACAAGTCAAAGCCAAAGCCAGTGGCTTTATTGAACAATGGCCCACTGCACCAGCAGAGAATGTCGAATCAGGTCAGCTCATAGTGAGGCTTATTGACCCTCTTATTCAAACTCGACTAGAGGAGAAGCAAGCCTATATTCGGCAGTTAGCGCTCCAAGTTGAAGCTGACAATGTCGACGATAAAGTACGAGCGTCGATTTCTCGAGAAAGATTGCAACAAGCGCAACAAGAAGCACAAGAGATCATAAATCAGATTGCCGATTTAGATCAGGTAGCGCCAGTTGGAGGCAGTTTTGTCCGCTTACCAGGTCAGTTTCCAACAGGAAGCTACGTGCGAAAAGGTGAGTTACTGGGCGAAGTTCAACCCAAGGAGTTCAAGCGTATTAAGGCACTGATTCCTATGGATCGAATCGACCTATTGATTGAACAAGATCGAGGAGTCTTGGTGCGCCCACAACATCATATTTGGCAATCCTATAGTGCAACAATAACTCAAGTCACACCAAACTCGACTCAAACTCTGCCGAGTAAAATATTCTCCACCGACGGCGGAGGACAATTCGCGTTGGTCGACGCGAATGCACTCACTACCAACCAATACTTTTATGTTGCAGAAATTATGCTTGATGAGCCACAACCCATTTTCAGTGGAGAACGTATGCATGTTCGTATTGAACATGACAACAGCTCTGTTTTTGAATTGGCTTGGCGACAAATAAGACAAACCTTATTAAGGAGATTAGATGTTTAAACGTTGGCTTTTATGCGCCTTTCTTCCACTGAATGCCAATGCGTCAAATATCGCTTGCCAAGTTAATGCGAGTGAATGGCTCGAGTTGGCATCACCAGTCTCTGGCGTTGTTGACATTGTTCACGCAAAACGCGGGGAATGGGTCAAGAAAGGTCAACCACTGGTCTCGCTAGAGAGCAGTTTAGAGCGGGCCAACTTGGCATTTGCAACCAGCCGCTATAATAGCGAAGGTCTTATCAACGCTCGTGAAGAGCGAGTGAATTTCGAACTCAGACAAATGGCCCGCAATAAAGAAGTGATGGACAAAAACATCATTTCAGCACAACAAGCCGACGAGATAAAAACGGCATTGGCGGTAGCCGAAATGGAATTACTCGAAGCACAAGAACAGAAAAAAATGTTCAAAGACGAGCTTGCCATTGCTCAAATCAACTTGGACCAAAAAACCATTCGCAGCCCAATTTCAGGCGTAATTGTCGAGAACTTAGTTGGTTTAGGCGAGCAGGTAAGTGACGAACCGATCATCAAAGTGGCGCAACTAAACCCTTTGCATGTAGAGGCCAATTTACCTGCCGAATACTATGGCCAGATTTCGATCGGCTCCCCATTGTCTGTCCAACTGTCAAATTCTAACCAGCATCAGCATCAACTGGATGTCATCTTGGTTGACCCGGTCATTGACCCTAGAAGTCACACCTTTACCGTTCGAATGCGACTCGACAATGCAGAAAAACAAATACCAGCGGGTACCAAGTGTCAATTGACACTGCCAGAGCTAGCAAACATTCAGAATAAAACCACAGCAGGTTCAGATGAACAAAAACTGCTTGATGAATTAAACCAAATAACTTCAGGCGAATATTAGTCAGCCTAAATTCAATTAGGGATGTAGAGAATCATGAACAAGACATCTAAAGTTGCACTTTTTGTTGGAATGGCAATTTCAACAGCAAATGTCAGTGCAAATTCACTAAAAGATGTGTACTACCAAGCAATAGACAACAACCCGAGCTTGTTGATTGCGGACGCAGCGTACAAGGAAGCAAATTCGGCCCATACAAGCGCGATTTTTGGTTTGCTACCTCAAGTCAACTTTACCTATGACTTCGAAGACATTACGCAAGAACTCATTCGAACCGAAAACCCAACCTTCAATACCGGGCGAGGTTCTTTTGACAATGAAATCCGCACGTTTTCAGTGGTTCAGCCGCTGATTGATGGCACTTTATACGCCAATATTGAAAAGGCAAAATACACTCGTAACCAGCTAGCTTCGTCGTACAAACAAGCTGAACATGCTGTAGCATTTCAATCCATTGAAACCTACCTAATGGCATTGGCCAGTTATGATGCCTACCAATTAGCCCAAGCTGAATATGAAGCAATCAACGAGCAGTTCCAACAACTCGATGTTAAGCGCCAAAGTGGCCTGACCGGCACCCAAGAATTCGAAGAAGTAAAAGCAAAACTTCAAGAAATAAAAAACCAAGTGATACAAGCTGCGATAAAGGTCGACTTAGAATTTAATGAACTCGAAGCGTTAACAGGGACAGCTATCGAAACCATTCAACCTATGAGTGGCGATGTTTTGCTAACAAGAATGGAAAGTGAGGACCCCACTTACTGGTTGGAAAAAGCGAGACTACAAAATCCTGAATACATCGCTTTGGAGTACGCCGCAAAAGCAGCAAAAAGTGAACTTTATAAGCAAAACGCTAAGCTATTACCTAATGTGGAGCTGCGAGCAACAAACCAGTATCGTCAAGTTGGTGGTTCACTATTTGGCGGTGCGTCGGAAAGCCGAGAAGAGACCATTGTCGTACGCTTTAATGTTCCTATTTTCAACAGTACGGGTTCTGGTTATCAACACGGAGAGTACTCACAAAAGTGGAACAACATTCGCTTCCAAATTGACGATTTAAATCGTCAATTAAATCAGCAAGTCACTGCTGCGTTGCTACAAATAGACGATAGCATCAGACGCGCACCAAATTTGAAAGCTTTAGTTGAAAGCCGTGAGCGAATCGCAGAGGACAGTAAAAAAATGCTGGAATCCGGACTTATCACCGCTGATGAGCTATTGGATGATGTGAGTCAGGTATATAGCGCCAAAAGAGCATTACTCGCATCTCAATACAACTACCTGTTGAGCGGCGTCCTCTTACATCAATTGAGTGGTGAAATTAACGAGCAGCATATCCTGCAAGTTGATTCGTTATTTGACTCGTCAGCAGTGGCGATATCTCGCCCTAGCTTGTAAAGCTAGTCTCAACTTGAGAACAGAGGCGAAGTTATGCTAATCTTCGCCTCCATTTTTTGGTCGAATTTTCGTCCATCACTCTTGCTATCATTAGTCAAACAAACCGCTTTGGTTTGCTTCAAACTTCTATGGAATTGCAAATATGAGTCAAGGCACTTTATATATCGTTTCCGCACCAAGTGGCGCAGGTAAATCTAGCTTGATCACTGCTCTGTTAGAGACCAACCCGACTTATGCAATGAAGGTGTCGGTTTCTCACACGACTCGTGGAATGCGTCCTGGAGAAGAAGACGGCGTTCACTATCACTTTGTGCAAAAAGAAGTGTTCGAAGACCTAATCGAGAAAGGCGAGTTCCTAGAATACGCAGAAGTATTTGGTAACTACTACGGTACCTCTCGCGTCTGGATTGAAGAGACCCTAAACAAAGGGATTGATGTCTTCCTAGACATTGATTGGCAAGGTGCTCGTCAAATTCGCAAGCAAATGCCACTGGCAAAAAGCATCTTTATTCTACCGCCTTCAAATGGTGAGTTAGAAAGACGTTTAACCGCTCGTGGCCAAGATAGTGAAGCCGTGATTGCTAAGCGTATGGCAGAAGCCAAATCAGAGATTTCCCACTACAGTGAATATGACTACGTCATCGTAAATGATGAATTTGACAATGCACTGTTAGATTTTAAATCAATTATTCGCGCGGAGAGATTGAAGCAAGACAAGCAAGCTGCTAAATATAAAGGTATGCTTGATGCGCTATTGGCTGACTAGTTAAATCTAGCCTCATTCTAGATTTAACTGTACAATTTCCCGTCATTTACCCGTAACACAACTAATTTTGGAGTCCTCATGGCACGCGTAACTGTACAAGACGCTGTTGAGAAAGTCGGCAATCGTTTCGACCTAGTTCTAATCGCGGCACGCCGCGCTCGTCAAATGCAAACTGGCGGCAAAGATTCCCTAGTACCAGAAGAAAACGACAAGCCAACGGTAATCGCCCTTCGTGAAATCGAAGAAGGTTTGATCACCAAAGAAGTGCTAGATGCACGTGAGCGCCAAGAGCAGCAAGAGCAAGAAGCCGCTGAACTTGCCGCTGTGAGCAGTATTGCCCACGGTCGTTAATCTGACATCCACACAATTGTATTTGGGCCTGAAGTTTGTATCTATTTGATAGCCTCAAAGATGTTGCCCAGACATACCTGACAGAGCCTCAGATTGAGGCTCTGCGTGCATCTTATGTCTTGGCAGATAAAGCCCATGAAGGGCAAACTCGCACCAGTGGTGAACCTTACATTATTCACCCTGTCGCGGTCGCAAGGATTCTCGCGGAAATGCATTTGGACTTGGAGACACTCCAAGCTGCCCTTTTGCATGATGTCTTAGAAGACACCGAGGTTGAAAAAGAAGAACTGGAAGCTAAGTTTGGCAGCGCCGTTGCCGAGTTAGTGGATGGGGTTTCTAAACTCGACAAACTGAAATTTCGCGATCGCAAAGAGGCCCAAGCGGAAAACTTCCGCAAAATGGTGCTGGCCATGGTACAGGACATTCGCGTTATCCTGATCAAACTGGCCGACCGCACCCATAACATGCGCACTCTCGGCGTCCTTCGCTCCGATAAGCGCCGCCGTATTGCTCGTGAAACCTTAGAAATTTATGCTCCGCTAGCCCACCGAATTGGTATTCACAATATCAAGGTTGAGCTAGAAGAGTTGGGCTTTGAAGCTCTATACCCCAACCGCTATCGCGTTCTCAAAGAAGTGGTGAAAGCGGCGCGCGGTAACCGTAATGAGATGATCCAGCGCATCCACGATGAAATAGAAGGTCGTATCAAAGATGTAGGTCTCAACGCTCGTGTTGTGGGTCGTGAGAAGAACCTTTACTCCATCTACAACAAGATGAAGACCAAAGAGCAGCGCTTCCACACCATCATGGACATCTATGCCTTCCGAGTGATTGTCGACACCGCAGACACCTGCTATCGCGTACTTGGTCAAGTACACTCGTTGTACAAGCCACGTCCCGGTCGAATGAAGGACTACATTGCGGTTCCCAAAGCCAATGGCTATCAGTCAATCCATACCTCCATGGTTGGCCCTCATGGCGTTCCTGTCGAAGTACAAATCCGAACTGAAGACATGAACCAAATGGCCGACAAAGGGGTTGCCGCGCACTGGTCTTACAAAGAAAAAGGCGATCGCTCTGGTACTACCGCACAAATCAAAGCACAGCGTTGGATGCAGAGCTTGCTTGAGCTGCAGCAAAGCGCGGGGAACTCATTTGAGTTCATTGAAAACGTAAAATCTGATCTGTTTCCAGATGAGATTTACGTCTTCACGCCGAAAGGTCGAATCGTTGAAATGCCAGTTGGCGCCACTGCCGTCGACTTCGCCTACGCAGTTCATACCGATGTCGGCAATACTTGTGTCGGTGCGCGAGTGGATAGGAACCCTTATCCACTCAGTAAGTCACTGAAAAACGGTCAAACGGTTGAAATCATTAGCGCTCCGGGTGCCCGCCCGAATGCAGCTTGGCTTAACTATGTGGTGACATCTCGCGCACGTACTAAGATCCGTCAGGTTCTGAAAACCATGCGTCGTGATGATTCAATTACGTTAGGTCGTCGCCTACTCAACCATGCTTTGGGCGAACTTTCGATTTCAGACATCGAACAAGGCAACTTAGATCACGTGTTAAACGATCTGAAAATGCAGAGTTTGGATGACTTACTTGCTTCCATTGGTTTAGGTGAGCGCATGAGTATCGTGATTGCACGTCGCTTACTTGGTGATGCAGACGAGCTTACCGAAGTAGAAAGTGAAGATGGCAAGCCACGTAAGAAACTGCCAATTCGCGGTGCCGAAGGCATCTTGCTGAACTTTGCTAACTGTTGCCACCCAATCCCAGACGATCACATTATTGCGCATGTCTCACCTGGTCGAGGCTTGGTTATTCACCGTGAAACCTGTGCCAATGTACGCGGCTACCAAAAAGAGCCTGATAAGTACATGGCAGTAGAATGGTCAGACGATTACGAGCAAGAATTCATTAGTGAACTGGCTATCGATTTGCAAAACCGCCAAGGCGTATTAGCTGAGCTGACTAATGTAATTTCACAAACTGGCTCTAACATTCATGGCCTTGCCACTGAAGAAAAAGATGGCCGTTTGTATACCGTCACTGTGCTACTAACCACCAAAGATCGTGTTCACCTTGCGGGCATTATGCGTAAGCTTAAAGCGATGCCACACACACTGCGTGTCCGACGTCGCCGCAGTTAAATCTGTTACCGCCCCAAGCCATACTTGGGGCAATCTCACCTGAAGTACCCCTATGAGTCCAGAACGCTACCAACGCATTTTAGAAGTCCTCAATCAACGTCAACCTGACTTAACCTTGTGTCTAGAAGAAGTGCATAAGCCTAATAATGTCTCGGCGATTATCCGCACCGCAGATGCTGCAGGTTTACACAAGGTACACGCGGTTTGGCCAACTGACTCCATGCGAACCTTGAGTCACACTTCAGCTGGGGCACGTAATTGGGTTGAACTGGAAACACATGACTCTGCTGCTGAAGCCATTCAGGTTCTTAAAGCGGATGGTATGCAGGTCGTGGCAACTAACTTATCAGAACGTGCTGTCGACTTCCGAGAAATCGACTACACCAAACCAACCGCTATCGTACTGGGTAACGAAAAGCACGGCATTTCCAAACAGGCTTTAGAGCTAGCGGATCAAGATATCATCGTGCCTATGGTCGGTATGGTGCAGTCTCTCAATGTTTCCGTAGCCAGTGCCATCATTCTTTATGAAGCACAGCGCCAACGAGAACTAGCTGGAATGTATAATAAGGATACCTGTCCGCTTAAAGAACAAACCGTGCAACGCATTTTGTTTGAACGCGGCCATCCTGTTCTCGCTAAAGTGGCTAAACGCAAAGGACTGGCCTATCCCAAACTCGATGAACAGGGGCAAGTAATTGCGGATCAGGCTTGGTGGCAAGAAATGCAACGCAAGTAACATTCAATCATCTCCGAATCTCGCTAGCCCTGCACCAACCACACTTTAGACTGTACAAATACACAGCTCTTTGATTAACTACCAATAGTAAATCAATAAGAGAACTCGTTATGTCTCAGCTACTTTCTGCCATTCCATTAACAGAACTCACGGGCGTGGGTGCTAAGGTGGCTGAGAAATTGGAAAAAATTGGCTTGAGCAATGTTCAAGACCTGCTTTTCCACCTTCCTCTGCGATATGAAGATCGCACTCGAGTTTACCCAATCATTCAGCTCCATGCTGGCTTATGGGCTTGTGCTTCCGGTCAAGTGAAGAGTGTTGATACCTTGTTTGGCCGTCGTAAGATGCTTGTGGTCAAAATCAGTGACGGTAATGGCACCTTAACTCTGCGCTTTTTCAACTTTACCGCAGCCATGAAGAACAATTTTTCAGAAGGCAGGCAAGTCACCGTCTATGGCGAAGTGAAGCGCGGTCAAATGGGGGTTGAGATGATTCACCCTGAATACAAGTTTACTCGAGACAAGGAAAGCGCCGCGCTTGAGCAGACATTGACTCCCGTTTATCCCACAACTGATGGTCTGCGACAGAACACATTAAGAGGCCTCACTGACCAAGCGCTATCTTTACTCGAACGTTCTGCGGTACAAGAACTAATGCCTGCTGGTATGTACGATCAGCAAATGACATTGGCTGATGCGCTAAAAGTCATACACCGCCCTCAACCAGATATCGATATTCACGCTTTTGACGCAGGAGCTCATCCAGCGCAACGACGACTAATTTTGGAAGAATTACTCGCACAAAACTTATCGATGTTAGCAGTGAGAGAACACGGTCAAAAAGACGATGCCTTTGCAATGCAAAGTGCTGATGAGCTTAGAACTCGTTTTCTCGATGCGTTACCTTTTGAGCCAACGGGTGCTCAAACTAGAGTAGTTAACGATATTGAGCGCGATCTTGGTAAACCGCACCCTATGATGCGTTTGGTGCAGGGTGATGTAGGCTCAGGTAAAACACTTGTAGCGGCACTTGCTGCGCTCAGAGCCATAGAAAATGGCTATCAAGTCGCGTTGATGGCACCAACCGAACTGCTTGCTGAGCAGCACGCGGCCAACTTTCAGTCTTGGTTTGAACCCTTGGCTATCAAAGTCGGATGGCTCGCCGGAAAGCTCAAAGGCAAAGCTCGTCAATCTCAACTTGAAGATATTCAAATGGGATTGGCCAAAATGGTGGTCGGCACTCATGCCTTGTTCCAAGAGCAAGTCAAATTCCAAAATTTGGCTTTGGTGATCATTGATGAGCAGCATCGATTTGGTGTCCACCAGCGTCTCGAACTCCGTGAAAAAGGCAAGCAACAAGGAGTTTACCCGCATCAACTGATTATGACGGCCACGCCTATTCCACGAACATTAGCCATGACGGCTTATGCAGATCTAGAAACATCGGTGATTGATGAACTACCGCCGGGGCGCACTCCGATTCAAACCGTCGCGATACCCGATAACAAACGAAATGACATTGTTGAGCGCATTCGTCACGCCTGTTTAGAAGAGAACAAACAAGCCTATTGGGTGTGTACACTGATTGACGAATCAGAGCTAGTGGAAGCACAAGCTGCCGCCGATACCGCAGAAGAGCTTCAGACTTTACTACCTGAAGTAAAAATTGGCTTAGTACATGGGCGAATGAAACCTGCTGAAAAGCAAGCTGTCATGCAAGCGTTTAAAAACCATGAACTGCATTTGTTGGTCGCGACAACGGTGATCGAAGTGGGTGTCGATGTGCCGAATGCCAGCTTAATGGTGATTGAAAACCCTGAACGCTTGGGACTAGCTCAGTTGCATCAGTTGCGAGGTCGAGTTGGTCGAGGGTCGGTAGCCAGTCATTGTGTGTTGCTCTATCACGCACCGCTGTCTAAAACCGCACAAAAAAGGCTGGGTGTATTAAGACAAAGTAACGATGGCTTTGTCATCGCTCAGCATGATTTAGAGATTCGAGGTCCGGGAGAGTTACTGGGCACTAAGCAAACCGGCCTAGCCGATTTTAAAATTGCTGATCTAGTACGAGATCAACAATTAATTCCAGAAGTTCAACGTATTGCTCGATATATACACGAGCAATACCCTGATAATGCTAAAGCCATCATTGACCGTTGGTTAGGAGAGCGCGATCACTACTCCAATGCCTAAGATCTGATTTAGAGCTTCTTTTAACTGAGTGGCAATTAGCTCTTTTCTTGCAATATGTCGTGCCAAGGCAAGGACTCATCACCCAAGACAATAAAGTTTGGATTCTCGAGTGTCTCGCGTTCATTGTAAGACAAAGGCTCAAGTTGCGTACTCAAAATACGACCACCGGCTTCTTCGACAATACACTGAGTTGCCGCAGTGTCCCATTCACCCGTTGGGCCGATTCGAAGATAACAGTCCACCGCACCTTCTGCTACCAAACAGGCTTTCAACGCTGCCGATCCCAAAGGTACTAAGTCATAATTCCACTCCGCATTCATACGGCGAGTAATACTATTGATGTTCTGACGACGACTGATCGCCATCGCAATTGCGTGCTCGCTTCCCGGGTGTTGGTGACTTTTAATTCGCACACTTTCGCTTAGATCCGGAATTTTCCACGCCCCCTTGCCTTGATAAGCGTAGTAAGTCACGCCAGAAACCGGGCCATATACGACACCCATCACTGGCTTATTATCTTCAATGAGCGCAATGATAGTGGCAAAGTCACCACTGCGAGCAATGAACTCTTGGGTTCCGTCCAACGGGTCCACCAACCAGTAACGCGACCATTGCGCACGCTTTTGCAAACTGATGTCCGCGGCTTCCTCAGATAGTACCGGGATATCGGGCGTCAATTCGGATAGCTGTTCACTAATGAGTTTGTGAGCCGCCAAATCGGCACTGGTGACCGGAGTTTCGTCTTGTTTGGTGTATTCTTCGTAGTCTTTGTTCTCGTATATCTCGAGAATCAATTGTCCTGCCGAGCGCGCTATCTCTATCACTGAGGGAAGCAGTGGCGACAAGTCTTGGTTATTGGGCATCAAAAAATCCTCAGGCGCGTTTTATGCTTGTAATACTCTAAGCGCCAACATGAGTGCAGTTATGCTCCGTGCTTCACTGAAATCCAAATGGGTGAGTAACTCTTCCGCCTGTGCTAGAGGCCATCGCACAACTTCTAGCGGCTCAGGTTCATCACCTTCTAATTGTTCAAAGTATAGATCTTCTGCAATAAACAGAGTCATTTTGCTGGAAAAATAAGAAGGGGCGAGTACCACTTCTTTTAAAGGGGTTAGCTTGCGGCTACCAAAACCCACTTCTTCCTTTAGTTCTCGATCAGCAGCTTGCTCGGCAGATTCTCCCGGATCGATTAATCCTTTGGGAAAACCAAGCTCGTAACGCTCAGTGCCTGCGGCGTATTCTCTTACCAACAATAAGTCACCTTGCTCTGTGACTGGCACCATGAGCACCGCATTTCGCCGGCTTGGTTTCATTCGCTCGTAAGTGCGTTTCTCACCATTGCTGAACGCTAAATCTAACGACTCAATCGTAAACAAACGAGACTGAGCAACCGTCTGTTTTGCAAGAATTTCTGGAAGTTTAGATTTGGCCACGTGCCGACTCCTTAGCTTTCGGGCAGAGGGATACTATATGTAAAAAAGCAGCACATGAAAATGGGCATATACCCAAGTAACCTCAAGATGTGAGTTTCAGCGAGAGTTAACTGGCATTCAGACAAGGCATCGATTTGGAGCTATAGTCATTCTACATTGAGAACTGATAACAACCTGTGAAGGCCAGTTAAACTCGCCCTTGGGAGCTCATATTCTGTCCCATTTCTTCGTCAGAGGACTTGGAAAGGGCTCGCCATTCCACTGCACCCTCTTCCTTGAACTGAAACAGAATATGGAGCTCTGAATCCTACATCTTGAAGTCACTTGGGCATACACCCGACACTAAGCACAAAAAAGGTTGGCATTTGCCAACCTTTAAAAATTATTAACTACTTATTGGTAGTAAGAATGGTCACCTGCTTGGTGCTCTGTTGCATCTTTCACAGCAGTTAACTCACCAGCGAATTGTTGCAGGAGCTCTTTTTCGATGCCCTCTTTCAAGGTGACATCCACCATAGAACAACCGTTACAACCGCCACCAAACGACACCACAGCAACACCATCATCGGTGATCTCAACCAAGTTCAGGTTACCACCGTGACTTGCCAACTGAGGGTTTACTTGAGTTTGAATCGCGTATTCAACACGCTCAATCAATGGTGCATCATCAGACACTTTGCGCATCTTAGCGTTTGGTGCCTTCAAGGTAAGTTGCGAGCCCATTTTGTCAGACACATAGTCAATCTCGGCGTCTTCTAAAAATGGTAGGCTTAACTCATCAACGTAAGCTGAAAAACGACTAAACGACAGCTCAGTATCTGTTCCTTCCACCGCTTCAGGTGGGCAGTAAGACACCCCACATTCAGCGCTTTGTGTACCTGGGTTGACAACAAACACACGAATGTTTGTCCCATCTGGCTGCTGTTCTAGCAACTTAGCGAAGTGTTCTTGCGCGGCTTCTGTAATAACAATTGAATTTGACACGACCTATACCCGAGTGTTCTTGTAGGTTATTTCTACACCATTCTACTCACCTGATTTCTCAGATCTAGCCCTTTTACACCAAAAGATCGCGTTTACTTTTACTCACTCGGCTCTGGCGTTCGGCACGCACATACTATGGCGATTTGCTCAACACCACTTTTTAGTAACATTTTGCACAAAGGTTCAAGTGTCGCACCAGTTGTCACTACATCATCAACAATGATCACCTTGGCGGAAACTGGGGCTGTTGTCAGTGCAAACGCTCGTTTAGTATTGTTAACTCGCTGTTTTTTATTTAAGCCTTGTTGTGCATTGGTCGCTCGGACGCGTTTAAACAAATTGATAGGCGGAGCCAAGTTCATAAATTGACAAAAATACTTGGCCAGCAACTCACTTTGATTAAACCCTCTTAACCACTTTCGTCTCCAGTGAAGCGGTACGTAAGTCACTACCCATTCTTCCCCGGTAAACTGCTCATTACATTGTTCAGCCATCAATTGAGCCAAATCTTTCGCCACCCAAAACTTGCGTTGATGTTTGAGTTTCAGTACCAGATGAGAGATCGGCGGTTGATAGCGCCCAATACAGACTAACTGATGCCAAGAAGGTGGGTGTGAAATACAGTGCCCACATATTTTCGTCACTTCATCGTGTTTGAGTGGCAAACCACATCTCACACATCTGAATTCGTCAATAACGGTCGATATACATGCGTCGCAAAATGGTTGATAACCAGCCTTTTGTGTTGGCAATTGGCAGCTCTGACACAAATTTATTTGCCAAAGTGATGGAACACGAGACTCAGATTTGTCGATTGTGATAGATTTCTCACTAGTTTTAAGACTGCTGAATATTGACTTCATAGCGCTATCTCAACGTGCAAAACTTTCAGTGTGGAGTCAGTTCGATTTACAGAAGGACGAAATTGGTGGCAGAGAGTGTGACTAGTACAGCAAGCTTGCATTGGGATATCCGTGGTCAAGGACCCAACCTAGTGTTAGTACATGGCTGGGGAATGAATGGCGCCATATGGCACAACGTTAGTCAAATTCTCAGTGAGTACTTCACAGTTCATATTGTGGATTTGCCCGGATTTGGACACAGCTATCAATCCCACAGTGAATGTTTGGCCGAAATGTCCGAGCAAGTCCTACGAGAAGCACCTCAACAGGCGATATGGCTTGGTTGGTCGTTAGGCGGCTTGCTCGCTAAATACATCGCTATCAAACACTCAGAGCGAGTATCTGGCCTCATCACAGTCGCCAGCTCCCCCAAGTTCTCTGCTGAAGGCACCTGGCGCGGTATTAAACCGCAAGTGCTCGATCAGTTCACTCAGCAACTGGTTGAAGATTTCAAGCTGACGATTGATCGCTTTATGGCATTGCAAAGCTTAGGCAGCCCGTCGGCGCGGAAAGACGTCAATTACATTAAGAGCGCGGTGTTATCCAGGCCTTATCCCAATCCAGAATCACTGCGTTCTGGTTTAGATATGTTGGCAAATATCGATTTACGTCCGCTATTGGCCGGTATTACTGTACCGACCTTGCGCCTGTATGGCCGATTGGATGGTCTAGTCCCAATCAAAACCGAACAAAACGTTTCCAATATCATGCCCAACAGCCAATCCGTGGTATTTCAAGAATCGTCACACGCGCCGTTTATCACCGAAACCCAAGCTTTCTGTCAGCAAATTATTGATTTTGCTAACTCCACAACTCATTAGACTGCACTGGAAACATTCGCTAATACTTTGACGCTAAATTTTTGACAGCATTGGCCGATAATTAATCAAGCTCGTAAAGTTGTCGGCTGAGATATTGGTCGAGAATAGACAGCCATTAAGACTGGGCCGTTGCTGGAAATAATTGGCTGAGTGATTACCCTTAAGGTAAGTAACCATTTACTTACTGTTGGGCCTTTGCAGGCAAATTACATACTCAGGTATTCAAGATAAATTAGAGGAGGCGCGTTTTGATAGTATCACCGACTAACGTCAGCATTCCTCTTATTGCGCCGTCTGTTAACGTACAAACGGAACAAGCGGCGAAAGAAAACCGAGTCAGACAGCCGGTTGAGCCCACAGTGGCACTAAATCGCACTCATGCTGAGAGGCGCATCAAACAAGATGACAAACGCCGTAAAGATTCCGCGTGGGACCCGGCCGAACACCCAGACTATGAGTCAGAGTCGACTTCAGAAACGCCTGCTACGCTCGTCGAAGAATCGGCTGGCAGCGAACTGCAGCGCTTGTTCAGTTTGCTAGCATTAGAAAGCTACAGCCAATCGCAAGGAAAAGGATATGCGATGCGCTTTCGCTTACCCAAACGTATCATTGATGCAGCGATCACCGAAGGCAAAATGGAGAAACGGCGCACCGTGATTAAATTTCACTATGGGCATGCCGTTTCGCCTAACCCGCCATCTGAGGTGATCGCGGTTCTATAGTTATTTGGCTAGCGTTTGGCTCGCGCAAAGGCGTCTGCCATTGCACCACCTAATCCACCAGCTGACGATTTGTTTCTATCAGAGCGCGAATTTCGGTTATTTTGTGTTCTAGCTGCCGGTTTACCATTTGAGCGCGCATCACCGGGTTCATCGTTTAACCGCATCGATAAACCAATACGTTTACGCGCGACATCGACTTCCATCACCTTTACTTGCACGATATCACCCGCTTTCACCACCTCTCGTGGATCGGCAACAAATTTATTGGTTAGCGCAGAGATATGCACTAAGCCATCTTGATGCACACCAATGTCGACGAAGGCACCAAAGTTTGCCACGTTGGATACCACGCCTTCCAACACCATACCCGGCTCCAGGTCAGCCATAGTATTAACGCCATCGGCAAAGGTCGCGGTTTTAAATTCAGGGCGAGGATCTCGTCCGGGTTTGTCCAGTTCTTTGATGATATCGACAACGGTCGGAACACCAAATACATCATCGACATAATCGCGTGCGGTTAACGTATTCAAGAACGCGCTATCGCCTATCAGTTTTTGCACCGGCTTTTGATGGCTTTCCGCGATGCGCTTTACCACAGGGTAGGCCTCTGGGTGAACCGATGATGCATCCAACGGATTTTTGCCGCCCATAATGCGCAAGAATCCCGCACACTGCTCAAACGCTTTAGGCCCAAGACGAGCAACTTTTTTCAACTCAGCACGAGAAGTGAATCGACCATTCTCATCGCGGTACGCCACAATATTTTCCGCCAAGGTCGTTGATAAGCCAGCCACTCGATTCAGCAATGCCGGTGACGCAGTGTTCACATCTACTCCCACGGCGTTTACACAATCTTCCACTACCGCGTCCAACTTTCTTGCCAGTTGAGTTTGGTTGACGTCGTGCTGATATTGACCCACACCAATCGATTTAGGGTCAATTTTCACTAACTCAGCAAGTGGATCTTGCAGTCGGCGGGCAATAGACACAGCTCCGCGCAGCGAGACATCAAGATTCGGGAATTCTTTTGCTGCCAGTTCCGATGCCGAATACACAGAAGCCCCTGCTTCACTGATCATGATTTTTTGTGTTTTCAGTTGGAAGCGCTTAATCACATCGGCAACTAAAGCATCGGTTTCGCGAGAGGCTGTTCCATTACCAATCGCAATCAAATCAACTTGGTGCTTTTTCACCAATGAGGCAATCACTTGCGACGCTGCTTCGTATTGCTTTTGAGGTGGATGAGGGTAAATGGTGTCAGTTTCGAGCACTTTACCAGTGGCATCCACAACAGCGATTTTTGAACCCGTGCGCAAGCCAGGATCCAAACCAAGCGTTGCCTTTGGACCTGCCGGTGCCGCCATCAACAAGTCTTTTAAATTGGTTGCAAAAACGTCGATCGCTTCTAACTCAGCACGCTCTTTAAGTTGCGCCATCAATTCGGTCTCTAGGTGCATAGATACCTTGATACGCCACGCCCAGCTAATTACCTGTTTGCGCCAGCTATCCGCGGCGGCATCACTCAAATGAATGCCGTAATGCTCTGCGATGATGGTTTCACAGTGACTTTGCTTATTACGCGAGTTCGAATCTTCGGCTTCTGGGTCGGCATCTAACGACAAAGTTAAATGCCCTTCGTTTCTGCCTCGCAGCATCGCCAACGCGCGATGGGAAGGAACGCGGCTTATTGCTTCGCGATGTTCGAAGTAATCTTTAAATTTTTCACCTTTGCTTTCTTCACCCGCCACGACAGTGGAAACGAGTTGCGCGTGTTTGGTCAGATAAGTTCGAACTTTATCTAATAGCGAGGCGTCTTCTGCAATACGCTCCATAATGATGGCGCGCGCACCATCTAGCGCCGCTTTTTGGTCGGCAATGCCCTTATCGGCATCGACAAATTTGTCTGCTTCAAATTCAGGATTGTGTTCTGGCTGCAACCATAATAAGTCAGCTAATGGCTCTAAGCCTGCTTCAATCGCAATTTGGCCTTTAGTTCGGCGCTTGGGCTTATATGGTAAATACAAATCTTCAAGGCGGGTTTTACTATCGGCATTTTGAATCTCAGCTTCTAGTGCATCAGTGAGTTTGCCTTGCTCTCGTATGGATTTGAGAATGGTGGTTTTGCGATCGTCGAGCTCTCGGAGATACAACAAGCGAGTATCTAAGGTACGTAGCTGAGTATCGTCCAATCCTCCGGTCGCCTCTTTACGATAACGGGCAATAAAAGGGACGGTATTTCCATCGTCGATCAGAGACACCGCGGCAGATACTTGTTTTTCAGCAACGTTTAATTCGGCAGCGATTTGGCGAGCGATATTCAGGCTCATAAGTTGGCTCTCATTCTTGTGTTTACCACAGCTAGATAGGGGCTGAGGCCTGTAATTTCTAGCCTCAGATGTGATTAACATGAATAAGAGCCCAAATCTTTAAAAGTTAACTTGATTCTAAGAAATGCTCACAGCTGTCGTTTGACGACGTTTTGCCCATTGGCCCCAGATAATCATCACTATCAGTGAAAAGGCAATTCGCCCCCACAGGATTGGCACAATGCTGGCTCCCATCAACAAGATCAATAACGTGTCTTCTGGTAGACCATGACATAGCCCCAAGAAGTTAACCAACAAAAAGCCTTCTTGCTTACTGATCGCACCACGCTTGTTTTCCTCAATCATCAACCCTGCGCCATAGGTAATACCAAGTAGCATGCCGATAACCGTAATATTGGTACCTGCTGAACTCAGTGCCATTAAGCGCAAGATAGGTGCAAACAATTGATGAATTAGCTTTTCAATGCCTACCGCTCGCAAGACGCGCATCAGCAACATTAATAAACCAATGATGACATAGACAGAAACCAGTAATTTAGCTTGCTCTATCAGCCATCCAGAAAGGCTGGGATCATTGACCACAGGGTTCCAATTTAACTCAATGGTTTGTTGATGAAAGCCTGTCCATTGATAAATTTGATTGAGGATCAGCGCCATCACAATGGCACCGCCTACTCTGACTAAAAGCGTCACTCGCCAAGACACACCCAGAGCCTTGGCGACGGCCCCTTCCATCAACATAGAATGGGCAATCAGGATCATGGTTCCAAGTATCGATACTTGAGCGACGGTATAAGTTTCCGTCGCGGCATAACCAAAGAAAATCACCAATCCCGCATACATGTTGCTGAGCATGGCAACGGCCCAAACAATGGCAAATTCACTGGGTAATCCCATTTGTTCAAAAAGCGGCGCTAATACAAGTGAAAGCCAGTCGGTCGCTCCCACCCAATCTAACACCTCCACCAGCAACAGTGCCGGAACCATTATTTTGAATATAACCAGATACACTCGATTTAATTCGTTGAAAAATTGGCGAATGCCTTGCATTACGTCTTCCTTAACCTAAAAACTGATAGCCATATGCTAACGCCACTCACAATTAATAATTGCAATAAATTTACCAATAAATTACTAATAGTTTCTTTATTAGTTAATGTGGGTTAATTATGTTTCTCGATAGACTAGACAAAGCTATATTGCGAGAGCTGCAACTCGACAGTGAACAAACTAATTTAGCCTTGGCAGATAAAGTTGGCTTATCTGCCCCAGCGTGTTTAAAGCGAGTCAAGCGACTAAAAAGTGAAGGGGTGATCGCCAAACAGGTCGCCCTACTGAATCCTGAGAAATTGGGAAGTCGAGTCCATATGATTGTCGATGTCATGATGGAACGTGATCGGAAAGATTTATCAGATGAGTTTGTACGCCGAGTGCAAAAAACACCCGAAGTGAAAACCTGCTATCGGGTAACAGGTGAAGTCGACTTTATCTTGATAATCGAAGTATCGGACATGTTGGCTTATGAAGATCTCTGTCAAAACCTCTTGTACAACTTCGACAATATGAAAGCCTTTCGCACCCATATTTCAATGCATAGGCCTAAATACGATACGGCTATCGAGCTTAACTTATGATGGCTAATCGGCCATTTGAGTATCGTAGTTGATGGCATTAACAAACCACAGTTTTTCACCTTCAGGCGTTCTCACCGTGACTTCATCGTCAACCGACTTTTTTAGCAGCGCACGAGCCATGGGAGAGTCGATCGAAATATAGTCTTTGACATCACCGTAGATCTCATCTGGACCAACGATACGAAAACGCTTGGTTTCTTGCTGCTCATTTTCTACTTCAACCCAGGCACCAAAAAACACTTGTCCATCTTGCTGTGGCGAATAGTCCACCACTTTAACCTGCTCAAGCCGTTTTCTAAGAAAACGAACCCGGCGATCAATTTCTCTCAAGCGCTTTTTATTGTATTGGTAGTCGGCGTTTTCTGAGCGATCACCTAAGCTCGCAGCCCAAGTCACTTTCTTGGTGACTTCAGGGCGGTCTTCTCGCCACAAGAAGTCCAATTCTTTTTTAAGTCGATTGTAGCCTTCGCGGGTAATTAGATTTGTTTTCATCGTTGAATCAGTTTCTTTCTTATTATCGCCCTATTGTAGTCACCCTAAGAGTAACTAAAAATTGATGTTCGCGCGCACTTTTCAAATTGGTAAACAAACGATCGTAAATTCTGTATTGTTTGCGAACTACAGTCGTACAATTATACCCAAGTGACTTCAAGATGCAGGATTCAGAGCTACATATTCTGGTTCAGCTCGAGGAAGAGAATGCAGAGGAAGGACGAGTCCTTTCCAAGTTCTCTGACGAAGAAATGGGACAGAATATGAGCTCCCAGGGGCGAGTTTAACTGACCTTCACGCTTCGTTATCGATTCTCGATGTAGAATTACTATAGCTTCAAATCGATGCCTAGCCTGAAGGCCAGTTAACTCTCGTTGAAACTCACATCTTGAGGTTACTTGGGTATATGATATAGGAAATACTCGTTAACAATTCTTTGCATGCACAACCAATGAACAGTGTTACATTTTATCCAGTGTTACATTTTTAATTTTGATGCTAGCTCTCGCTTCATTTTGATGCGCTCGATGAATCACATAAGGTAGATTGAATTTATGCAGGATAATCACAAGATTTTGGTAGTCGATGACGATGCCCGCTTGCGTGCTCTACTCGAGCGTTACTTGTCAGAACAAGGATTTCAAGTTCGCAGTGTGGCTAATGGTGAGCAAATGGACCGCTTGCTCAAGAGAGAAAACTTCCACCTGATGGTGCTCGATTTGATGCTTCCAGGAGAAGACGGGCTCTCGATTTGTCGTCGCCTTCGCAACGCAGATAATACGTTACCAATCTTAATGCTTACCGCCAAAGGCGATGAAATTGACCGTATTGTAGGTCTGGAAGTGGGCGCAGATGATTACCTGCCCAAGCCTTTTAATCCGCGTGAACTTCTAGCGCGAATCAAAGCGGTATTGCGTCGTCAAACCATCGAACTGCCCGGCGCACCGAGCTCTGAAGAATCCGTCGTTGAGTTTGGTGAGTTTCGCTTAAATCTTGGTACTCGTGAGATGTACCGCGGCGATGAAGCCATGCCACTGACCTCAGGTGAGTTTGCGGTTCTTAAAGCACTGGTCACCAACGCTCGTGAACCTATGTCGCGCGACAAGCTAATGAACATGGCACGAGGCAGAGAATACTCTGCGATGGAGCGTTCGATTGACGTGCAAATTTCTCGTTTGCGCAGAATGCTGGAGGTTGACCCAAGCAAACCGCGCTACATTCAAACCGTGTGGGGCTTAGGCTACGTATTTGTCCCTGATGGCAAAGCCGTTTCGTAATTGAAAACCCAGCTCCGGCTGGGTTTTTTGGTTATTATCAAAGCACAATCATTCACAGATACGAAAACACGGAGTTTTCGATGCGCTTCCGCAGCTCTCTTACCCAATCCATTTTGATTTTTTTGTTGTTCCTGGTCGCTAGCCAAGTGTATTCACTCTACGCCGTCTTTAATTACGCGTTAATGCCGAGTCTGCAGCAATTCAACAAAATCATCGGCTATGAGATAAACCTTATGCTCAACTACACAGACCAAGAGGAGTCTGAGTTGAACATGGATTTGGTCACACGGCGTCAGGTACTGGAACGCTTAGGCGTAACCATGCATGGCCGCGAGAGCGATATGGCTGAAGAATATTATCGAGCGGTTCGTATTGATCTGATGAGCGAAGAAATGAGCCGCGAGTTGGACACACCTACCGACGTGCGTATCTATCTTGGTAAAGAAAGCTACATCTTGTGGATGAAAATTGATGCTTTGCCCGACTTCTTACTGCGCATCCCGCTGTCAGAGCTACAACAGGAAGATTTTCTGCCTCTATTCCGCAACAGTTTGATTGCGGCCTTACTGGTCGTGGCCAGCGTATGGCTGTTTATCCGCTGGCAAAACCGCCCACTAACTGCGCTAGAGCGCGCGGCCAAAGGCGTTGGTCGAGGCGAGATCCCGCCACCGCTTCCAGAAAAAGGGGCCACCGAGATACGCTCAGTAACACGAGCCTTTAATCAGATGTCAAAGGGGATTCAGGCGCTAGAAGAAGACCGGGCGCTACTGATGGCGGGGATCAGTCACGATTTGCGCACCCCGCTCACTCGTATCAGACTCGCCACAGAGATGATGTCTCCGGAAGATGAGTATCTGGCTGAAGGCATCATCGGCGACACCGAAGAATGCAACGAAATCATTAGCCAGTTTATGGACTATTTGAAACCCGTTAACCAAGACAGCTTCGAGCCAGTCGACATCAACACTATCACAGCCGACATCGCGTTAGCAGAAGCCACCTCGGATGCCCCAATTGAGTCCAAATTGGATCAAGATATTTATCCTGCCTTGGGCAACCCGATTGCCGTTAAACGCGCCGTCACCAACCTAGTCACTAACGCCATTCGCTATGGTCATGGGTGGGTGCAAATTACTAGTGGCACAACCGCAGACAAAAAACTGGTTTGGGTTTGCGTCGAAGATAATGGCCCAGGTATTCCCAAAGACCAACTGGGTAAGCTGTTTGAACCTTTTACTCGCGGTGATACGGCTCGGGGTAGTGAAGGAACGGGATTAGGACTTGCTATTGTGAAGCGAATTGTCAGTCAACATCAGGGTTCAGTGATAGTGAATAACCGCAGTGAAGGCGGACTAAAAATCCAAGTCAGTTTTCCCGCTTTGAAAGCTTGAGCCAACAAAAAAGGAAAGGTGTGATGCCTTTCCTTATTAACTGAACCGTCATCGCTATTTGACACTGCTAATTCGCGCCACCATCACTGCTACATTGGCAAGCGACCGTTAAAGCTAAACTGGTAACGACCATTTTGCGCAGGTGGCAGCCAACGCAGTTGACTGGCCAGTGCATTTGGCATGGCTGGTTTTGGCTCAAACCAAACTTGGGCTTGGTAATCAAAGCTCGAATTGAGCTCAGCATTTAATCCACCCAACACATGTTCACTGTCTTGCCCGCCTTTTGCGTTCACTTGGTTGTTTTGGCATGTCACATCGGTAGTTAACAAACCGAGTTCAAGCGGTGCAATCGGCGTGCTGACTGTATCGGCATTCCAAACGATTTTGGCTTCACCATTCGCACATATGGGCGCTTGGTAAACCCACTCTTCAACCAAAAGCTCAACGTCACCTTGTAGACTTAGCGGAACTGGTGTGGGCGGCAACATCTTGCGAACTTGCTCGACGGGAACCGAGGTAATCATCTGTCGAGCAAATGCCCCTGCAAAGGATAGTCCCAACACGCCTCGTCCTTGAAGTTCCAAGTCACTGTCTTGACCAAAGCGCACGTCAAATGCCAACTCTGCACTCAATAGCGAAGCGGGTTTCCACTGCCAACTAACCTTACCCAGTGACATTCCATTGGCGGCGAAACTCGCCACCTCACCAGACAGTAATCGGCCACTCAGCTCACCCACCACAATGTTATTAGGGATAGGGAATTTGTGGATTAAGTTTGCAGGTGCGTGATAAATAGCGCTGCCAACAAAAACCAACAAGCCTAAAAACGCGACCAGTATTCCTTTTTTCATTCAACTACCTTTTCTCAAACTGCAGGCGTTTAACTTCGATCATGCCGGCGGATTTACCAAGCTGTACATCTAGTACCGGTGCCACCACGCCATGCTGAGCACTCAGATAGTCAATCCAGTCAACAAATTGATTAAATGGCATAGGTCGTAGCCATATCAATACGCGCTCTTGATGCGATTGCACGCGAACCAAATCTGCGTTGAAACGACGCGCCGAAGTCGACACAATTTGATTAAGTGGTAAGGCAGAGCTGTTCGATACTCCAGCACCACCGCGATTACGGGCGATGTCGTCCGCTGTGTCTTGCACCCAAGACAGCAAACGTTTTTCAGCCACCACTCGCTGCTCGGCACGTTGATGCTGCTCAACTAGCGGTTGCCATACACCCCAAAACAATGACGCAACAACAAGCAACAGGGCAGTTACAATCAGCATGGCTCGCTCACGAGGGGAAATACCTTCCCACCAATTCGTGACTAGGTTCAGGTACGCTTTCATATCAATCCTCTACTCGACGCTTTAAGGTCATTGAACCTGTGACCTGTTCGCCACTGCGATTCAGCGCACCGACTTCCACCGTAAAACTCGACGACAAGACATCTTTTGCTTTTTCAAAGCTCTGGAAATCTTGAGAGCGAGCGGCCACAACCAGTTGGTTTTTCTCCGCGTCGTAACTGAATTGCACCACTTTCAATTGAGGGACTTGCTCTGATAACACCGTCAATTTGGTAAGCCAATGCAAAACATGCTCTTCGACTTGTCCACCAGCTACTCGTGCTAATTCTCGTTCCAACTCACGTCTTAAATAACTGGAAGTTGGAATCTTTTCCTTTCCGGTTATTGCTCTAAAGATACGTTCACTTTCATCGCGATATTGTTGGGCTTGCTGCTGTAACTCTTTTGTCTCCAAATAGAGTTGAGAGAATGAAGCCGCAAAAAACAAACTAGCCACTACCAACACTTTGCGCCAAATACGCCAGTGTTTGAGTACCGAGGACTTAGTTTTAAATTCACCGGTCAGTAACGTAAGTTTGCTATTGATTAGCTCGTTGGCCATTAAGGTGAGCGGTAGCTCAGCGGGACGCTCAGTCCATGACCACTCATCTTGATTGATTGACGGTGGTAGTGGTGAGTAGCCATCGAATGCTAACGTGTCATCGCCGTTTCGACACCAATCGCTTTGCATCAAGTTTGGCAATAATAGCGAAGGCACGGCCATGACTGTGTCATTGGCTTTTTTCACTAGCCACAGGCCTGCTAATTCAATCGCAGAAAATCCGCTGCTATTGGTCGGCAGCGCTAATGCATCGGGCAACACCCGCTTTACCTGGCAACCGAGCCCAGCAAGATAATCAAGCAAGGTTTTAAGCCAAATACGATCGACACCTGCCACTTGTGCCTGAGTTTTGTTTCGCGACAACACGGTAAAGTGCAACTCATCCACATCTTGAGCTAGGTCTTCCTCAAGAATAAATGGCAGCATAGTGTCAAATTGGCGCGACGCACCTTCGGGTACCGCAACCTCTCGGCTGATTACATCCGCGCTATTAAGCAAAACATAAGTCTGCCTGCCCGACATATACTCCTGTAGGGTTGACAGCTCATCATGGTGAGCCAGTTCACCACTGGCAATAACGGTCTGTTGAGCCTGATTCCAAACAAGCCATGGCAATGGCGTGTTTTCATTACGGCTCAGACGCAAGATGAGACTTTCGCTCAACAATTCCTCCAAAGCGCCGGCTAATTACCGTCGCATTTTCTCGATCATCACTGTAAAGCAGACTGCGCAACCTAACTCGCGCATCATTTACCGTGACTACAACATCCAATTCAAAGTAACGACTGTCTACCGTCAAATAAGGGGTAAACTGCTTTTTAGCTTCTTCCGTTAAACTAGAAAATTCGGGACCAGCCAGAAAGTCATTAACCGTTAACCAGCCATCGTAGGGCCTTCCTGAAATCAAATTTTTCGCTGCATCGTCCGCTAACTGCTCACCAAACAACGCACTCAATATTATCGCTTGTTCTTCTGATAACGTATTTAGATTGAGTCGCCAATTTTTCGTCGGCAGCGCGCACAATAGATGCTGAGTCTTTTGATAAAATTCGCCCGATACCTGATTTATTGCGCGCCATTCACTCTCATTGGCCAAACCCGAGTTGGACGCCAGATAACTTGGTTGTAACGACTCATACCACGAATCTTCTACTCCAGCGACTTGATCCACGACGGTATTTTCATCCATGTATTCCCAAGCGCTGTGCGCCATGGCCTCAGCTTGATAACTATCAATTCCACTATTGGTGAGGAGACGTTGTAAAGTTGCCAGTAACAAGGGTTCACTTTGAGTCGCTTGAGGCTCTGCCGAGGCCTTGAGCGCATTAAGGTTAAAACAAGCTTGGCGATCTCGAATAAAGCCTTTTAGAGTGCCAAAGTCGAGAGGGAATACCTGCTCTTGCAACGCCCAAGGTTGCGACAAATTCACGGTTTCACTGTCGCGATAGCTTTGCTCAATGGCCAGCTTAGCTAAAGCTTCACCACCCAACGCATACCAATAACCTTGTTGATAATCTCGTTGCTGCTCTGCCCGAATAAACTGGGAAAAAAGCCGCTCCGACATCACCGCAGCCAAACTTATCATCATGGCAAGTAACAATAAAACCACCAGCACAGCGACACCGCTTTGACGTTGCGCCCCTTTGTTTCGGCTATGCCGGGCTTTTTTCAAAACAGTAGACCAACCGTTAGCCATTATTGGTCGCCTCAGTTGCTGACTGATCTTTCCAAAGTTCGCCACCGCCGGTGAGATATACGCGCTCAATCTTTCCGTAGTCTTGCAAAGTCAGAGACACGGTGACAGCTTTAGGTAAACGCAGCGCTTGATTCCACTCTTTTTGCCAACCTTGTCCATCAAAAAAGGTTACCGAAAATGCGTCAACACCAGTAATCAATGTCCTTTGTAACGGTGGTTGACCCACTGTGGTATCAGGATAACGCCACCACAAACGCTCTAGAGATTCTTCACTAATTCGATAACCTACCTTCACAATTTCGCCTCTGGGAAACTGCCCTGCTGGGTTACTCCAACCAGCGCGAGAAAAGAGTAAGCCATGCTGCTCAGAATCAAGTAACTGATCTTGCCATTGAATCAACTGTTCGCTGGGTTCATTACCGTTGTGGCGGAACTGACGTAAAGCGATTTGCCTGAAATCATTATCCATCACCACCAAAAGGCGTTGAATATCTTGCATCCGCTCCGTTCTCAATGCTGACTGCTGGTTACTGAGCTGCACCTGATAGACAACCTGATAAGCCACCATGCTTAGAGAGGCAAAAATCGCCAGTGCAAGTAATACCTCGATTAAGGTAAAGCCACGCACACTTCCCTTTGTTGAAGGTGGTTTATATCTAGGTTTATGGTGAGACATAACTGCGCACCGAAACGATAGAGGGGCCATCTGGTCGTTCTGCCACAACCACATCAAAGGCTTGGAGACGTTTATCAAGGGTTTCAATTGGTGAGATTTTCCAAAACCACTGACGCCCGCCCATTTCAGCTTCCCCTTTTTGTTCTCCTGCCAAGCCACGTAAATGCACTAGGGCCATTTGATTGTCAGCAACCATAGCCGCAAAGGTCTTGGTTTCAATATGAGACAAGGTATTAACGTGTTGAGTCACTGAGCGAAGCACTGCCACAGAAGCCGTAGCGAAGATGGCAAGGGCAACCATCACTTCCAATAAGGTTAATCCGCGCTGCTTTGAGAAACTCTGTTGATGAGGTCGGCGGCAAAAGGCGCGCTTCACGAGTGGCGTGCTTGTAGAGCGCGCGAAACGTCGCAAACCACTAAACACCTTCTTGTTCTCCCGGACGCGTTAGCGTCACTTCGCCATTTTCATGGGTGACCACTCGCCATTCTTGAGTAAGGGCCTCTCCTGATGCCTCTTGGCTAAGTAGGATGGTTGCTGGTGTTAAATCACCACTGGAGGTCACAAATAGCTGCGGTGTCGGCCATTTCTTTTTTTCTTGATCAGCAAACATGTCTTCATCAAACAAACTTGACGGTTCAAACAAGCGATCATCGTCTAGCCAAATATCGTTACCCAAACGAATAGACAGCGTAATGTTGTCTGCTAAGGTCACAGAAGACACCCAGTCCTGAGATTTCAGCGGCTGCCAGCCTTCTTCATTCAGTTGCATTAGGTGGTACTGACGCTTTTTTTCTTCAATCAACAAACCGTATTCTTGACCACTTAACATGGCTTGGTCACTCAGCAACAAGAGGGTTTGTTTGATCTTTTCAGCTTGATCGTTGGGGTTTTGGGTTTGGCCAATAGGTAAGGTTGCGACCACAGAAATGGCAGCGATGGCAATTAACGCCACCACTAACAGAACTTCAATCAGGGTAAACCCTTGTGATCGCAAACCCGAATAACGCATTACTGGAAGTCTTGTAAGTTCCAGTTACCAATATCAGCATTAATACCTTCACCGCCTTCTTGGCCATCAGCACCTAGGCTGAAGATATCAATTTTGCCATGCTCACCTGGAGACATGTATTGGTAGTCATTGCCCCAGGGGTCTTGATAAAGACGCTTCATATAACCGTCTTCTGCGTAATTGCGCGGCTCAGGGTTAGATGGCTTAGTCACGAGCGCTTCGAGCCCCTGATCTGTGGTTGGATACACACTGTTGTCCAACTTGTATCGATCAAGTGCATTTTCCATTGCAACAATATCGGCAACCGCTTTTTTCTGCTCGGCGTCTTCTTTGTTGCCAAGCAAACTTGGCGCAACAAAGCTGGCCAGCAAACCGATGATCACCACAACCACCATGATTTCTAACAGGGTAAAGCCCGACTGACGGCCTTGTTTAAATTGCATGTTTCTCTCCCATTTGGCGCTAATTCACTTAGCCCATCAAATTGTTCATTTCCAAAATTGGCATCAATGTTGCCATGACAATAAATAGCACCATGCCGGCCATTAAAGCGATGAGCAAAGGTGTAAAAATCCCTAGGGCCATGTTGACCATAGATTCAAAGTTTTCGTCTTGATTGTCTGCCGCGCGATTGAGCATACTTTCCAATTCACCACTCTGCTCACCACTGGCAATCATATGCAGCATCATAGGTGGGAAAAGCCGAGTTTCGTGTAACGCTTTGCGTAAACTTGCACCCTCACGCACACTATCTGATGCAGCGGTAACTTGTTGCTTAACAAAGTGGTTACTCATCACATCTACCGCGACTTTCATACCGTCAAGGATCGGAATAGCACTCGACGTACAAATCGACAGCGTTCTAGCAAAACGTGACGTATTCAAACCCTGAGCAACTTTGCCAATCAAAGGCATGTGTATAATGCGGCGATCCCATGCCAAGCGAATACTGGGTTTGCGCAATGCGGCGCGAGATATCCAGATCAGAGCCAATAAGCCTATAAGTACGTGTACACCCCAGTTTTGCACAAAGTCACTCATTGCTAGCAAAATCTGAGTCGATTGCGGCAAAGACTGCTCCATTTGCACAAACTGTCCGACTATTTTCGGCACCACTGTCATCAACAAGAACACCACAATACTGACGGCAAATACCACCAAAACAATAGGGTAAATCAGGGCTTGTTGTAGTTGTGAGCGCATTTTTTGGCGATTTTCAGCATAGTCAGCTAAGCGCGACAATACCGCATCCAAATGACCGGACTTCTCGCCAGCGGCAACCATCGAGCGAAATAGGTCATCAAAAATATGGGGGTAATCCGCTAAGCTATCAGCCAGCGAATAACCTTCGGTCACTTTGGCTCTCACTGCCAACATCATGGTGCGGATACGCGGTTTTTCTGATTGCTCGCTGACGGCTTTTAAACACTCTTCAAGGGGCATACCCGCTTGGACTAGCGTTGACAACTGACGAGTGATCAGCGCAAGCTCGGGAGTACTAATACCACGCTGTAAAAGTGGCTTAGCGGAAGTTTGTTTTGACGAATTATCGGACTTGGTTCGAGCTGCATTAACTTCAACAGGGATCAAACCCTGCTCTTTTAAACGCGAACGAACTTGTCTGGCATTATCGCCTTCGATAACCCCTTTTTTGGTTTTACCCTTCGCATCTAATGCTTTGTACTCAAAAGCCGCCATTAATCTTCTCTAGTCATTCTCAGCACTTCTTCAAGTGTGGTCACGCCTGCTTTCACTTTTTCGAGACCGTCCAAGCGGATGCTTGGAGATTCATCGCGAATCGCTTGTTCAATTTCTTGTTCACCGGCTTCATCGTGAATCATGGATTGCACTTTTTCGTTCACCATAAGCAGCTCATGAATACCGGTTCGACCGCGATAGCCTTTAAAATTACAGGCTTCACAACCGTGGGGTTTGTACAAAGTCAGATCTTGCTTCTTCTTAAGACCAAATAGCTTTTTGGTTTTGTTATCGGCTTCATAAGGCACTTTACAGTCACTGCACAAAGTACGGACTAACCGCTGCGACAACACGCCCAGTAACGATGAAGAAATCAGGAATGGTTCAACACCCATATCGCGCATACGGGTGATAGCACCGACAGCGGTGTTGGTGTGCAAAGTAGACAGCACCAAGTGACCCGTTAATGAAGCCTGTACCGCAATCTGCGCGGTTTCGAGATCGCGGATCTCACCGACCATAACCACATCTGGGTCTTGACGCAAAATCGCTCTCAAGCCGCGAGCAAAGGTCATATCCACTTTGGGGTTAACTTGGGTTTGACCAATGCCATCAATATCAAATTCAATCGGGTCTTCAACCGTTAAAATATTGCGCTCGTTGCTGTTTATTTCCTGCAAACCGGCATACAAGGTCGTGGATTTACCTGAACCGGTTGGTCCGGTAACCAAAATAATGCCGTGAGGCTTTTGAATCAGTGAATTAAACCCTTGGTAGTTGTGGTCAGTCATACCCAGACTGCGCAGCTCCAAACGCGTGGCGTTTTTGTCGAGCAAACGCATTACCACACGCTCGCCATGCGAGGAAGGCATAGTAGAAACACGAACATCCACGGCGCGCCCACCAATCCTCAACGAAATCCGTCCGTCTTGTGGTACGCGTTTTTCAGCAATATCCAGCTTAGCCATGACTTTGACACGAGAAACCAACAGCGGAGACAACTTGCGGCTCGGCGATAACACCTCGCGTAGAACACCGTCGACACGGAAGCGAATCGACAGGATCTTTTCGAAGGTTTCAATATGAATGTCAGACGCGCCTTCTTTTATGGCCTCGCCAAGCATGGCATTGATTAGCTTGATAATTGGCGCATCATCTTCGGCTTCGAGCAAGTCTTCGTCTTGCGGCAACTCTTCTGCCAAAGCAAAAAAGTCATCCTTGTCGGCGCCGAGGTCTTCCATCAGTTGACGCGCTTCTGATGAATCGCGTTGGTAAGCTTCAGTCAGCTTTAAATCAAAATCAGAGTCAGAAAGCGGCTGGAGATCGACTCCTTGTCCTACGACACGCTGCACTTCCAGCATCGCATTCAAGTTTAACGGTTCAACGTAAAACAAGACCGGTGTGCCTTCGTCTTCAAGCACCATCTTGAAACGATTGGCGAAGCTAAATGGCAAGCGACGCAAAGGCTTCATCATTGGCTCAGTCCCAATTGGTCAATGAATGCTTGAATTTCAGGCGCATGTTGAATGTCCTGTCCGTACTCTGGCAATACCGGAATATTGCCATCGTCCAACAGTTTTAGCCCTTGGTCTGCTTTATAAAGCTGCTCTGCGCGAATGAAGTTGTACTTGCGTTGAGTAATGCCATCGGCCGTCACGCCATCGCGAATAATGGTCGGTTTGATAAAGACCATTAGGTTCTTTTTCTCAACTTGCGTGTTGGTTGATTTAAACAAGTGTCCTAACACTGGAATATCACCCAGAACAGGCACTTTGGATTCGCTCTCTAACGCGCGCTCATCGATTAAGCCGCCGAGCACTATCATTTGGCCGTCATTTACCATGACGGATGTGTTGAGCTGACGTTTGGCAAAACGAACATCCACCGCGCCATTCGCACCGAGTACGTTTGACACCTCTTGTTCAATTTTCAGTTGAACCGAGTCGCCTTCGTTAATTTGAGGTACAACTTTGAGTTTGATACCCACTTCTTTGCGCTCTACCGTTTGAAATGGATTGTCATTGTTAGAACCGGCAGCAGATCCCGTGATTACTGGAACTTCTTCACCAACTACAAATGAGGCTTCACCATTATCCATTACGGTAATACTTGGTGATGACAAAATGTTCGAGTTGGAGTCAGTTGATACTGCACTGATTAAAGACGTCCAGTCACCCATCACAATACCCAAGGCGGCACCATTTACGCCAGAGAGCGCTGACGCCAAAGTGCTTAAATCACCTTTTTGAGTCGTAGTTTCGTTACGCAAAAAATTATTATTCGAATCGTATACCGCTTTTGTCTCAGTAGTATCTTTAGCTTGTTCTAAGCCCACCATTACTTGGCCTAAAGGTGCGCCGGCATTGCCGTACTGGATCACCGCACCTGACTCTAATGAGCCCCATTGAACACCTAGGTTTATACCGTCACCCTCGGCCATTTCAACAATCAGCGCTTCAATTAACACTTGCGCACGTCGGATATCCAGTTGAGCCACCACGTCTTGCAGTGCATTCATGATGTCTGTTGGTGCCGAAATTACCAAAGCATTGGTGTCTGGGTGCGCTGCAATGGTCACAGTTTCAGAGCTAACGGTCGCTTGATTTGGAGCATTGGTTGCTTGTTCAGCCTTTAAGTTATCCGACACGCCTTTTAATACGTCGACAATATCTTCCGCTTTGGCGTATTTCAGGTAGATAACTCGATTGTTACCTTTGCTTGCCATTTCGATATCAAGCTGCTTAATCAGTCGTTTCAGACGATCTCGCACCTGAGGGTCACCAGAGATAAGAATCGAGTTAGTGCGCTCATCCGCTACTAACTTGGGCTGTAGGAAAGCAGGTGTATTTTGTGCTTCTTGCGTTTTGCTTAGCGCTTCGACAATACGTACCATCTCAGCGGCAGACGCATTATCTAGCGCCACGACTTCGATTTCTTTGTCACCCGCTTGGTCTACGCGCTTGATGATATCGGCCAAACGGTTAACCACTGCTGCGTTACCGGTAATCAAAATGATATTGGC
Organism: Vibrio sp. ABH4_348; assembly: GCF_056159765.1. Lineage (NCBI taxonomy): Bacteria > Pseudomonadati > Pseudomonadota > Gammaproteobacteria > Vibrionales > Vibrionaceae > Vibrio > Vibrio sp. ABH4_348. The sequence goes on from NZ_JBSWVW010000001.1 coordinate 2,852,282, forward strand.
TGGGTCATAATGAACCACGTTACCAGCACCAGCATTGTCAATCAGCTGTCTAAGCAAAGGTGATAGCTCGCGTACCGAAACATTTTTTACCGTCACAACTCGCGTTACAACATTGTCACCCAACGTGCTTTCATCACCCACAACAGGAATAGCACTGGTTTTAGCATCTTTGGCTTGCACAACTTTGATGACATTGTTGTCCATTTCGACCACAGCGTACCCGTACACTTCCAGTACGTTTAAGAAAAAGCTGTAGTACTGATCTTCGGTCAACATATCAAAGCTGCGCACGTCGATAGTGCCGCGTACAGAAGGGTCGACGATAACGGTCTTTTCTAGGTTACGGCCGACGGTAGTAATAAACTCTTTGATGTCCGTGCCTTTAAAGCTAGCACTGTATTGGTTAGCCAAAGCTTGGGGAGCCATTGTGCCAAACGCTAGACAACCTGCTAGCAGCCACGGACTTGTTGAGAGCAATCGGTTCACACGCTTCTCCTAAAACCCGAGCGAAGGCGCCTCGGGAGTGTAATTAGAACTGAATATAAATATCGTAAGGCTGACCATCTCTATCAACGGTCAGGTTCAGCTCACTCATATTCGATAAACTATTAAAAACTTCGGTCATGGTTTGTGGATTGGTCAAATCATAACCGTTAATGTGGGTCGCAACATCGCCAGCTATGATACCTGCACTTTCAAACAAGACAGGGTTGGCACCTGGAGTGAGTCGATAGCCTCGGATTTTTCCATCGCCCATGACCTGCGACATCCTCACATACTGGAAAACGGATTGTGGATTCTGTGCAATCGCATTACGAATCTGGTCGAGCTCTGACGTGGAACTGGTTGGCTGGCTTGCGTTCGTTCTGCGAGATGCGGTACTTGGTGTAGAGTAGTCTTGACCAAATAGCATGAGTGTTTCATCTCGACCTGAGTTTTTGATAATAACTCGATCATCCATTACTCTCGCTAAAATAGCCGATGTTCCTTGAATGGTTTCTCCAACGCCATAAGTCCCTTGACTACCACCGTTCGCAATGATCGCCAGACTCTTCTCTGATATAGAGCTCACTACAACACCAACAAGGGTGGCGTTAATTTTGCTGACTGGGGCTTCTGTTGGAGTCTGCTCTACTTCAACTGGCTTATTCTTAAATTCACCAAACAAATGACTCGCTTTTAGCGCTTGAGTATTAATGGACGTGCTAACTTGACTCGATTGGCTTTGTGGAGGGGTCCATTTCACAACAGAGGTGGTCGTATTTGAAAGGCCAGCGATGCGCCAGATTTCCTGACCAGATATCCAAAAAAGAGTCATCAACAACAGAAAAAAAACGAGGTAACTCGCCGTTTTTTCATATTTTGTCAGGGTAACTAATTGTAACTTTAAGCCATTCATCATTTATTCTTTATCAAAAGGCACATCGCACTGATTAAATTATTAATTTTGCTGTTCAATTTGAAAGATGCCTATCGTACTCGTTTAGCTTTCCTAGTACAAAATAACTATCATGTTCCTAAATACACATCCTCAATTAATCCTGAATATGCGTAGTTTTCGAGCTAGATCTTGAAAAACCATCCTTGTATCACCATTGTTAGACAGCCAAAGTGGTACGAATATCAATTCTTGCCTAGTTCGAACATAAAGCTAATAAGGTAAAAGCGCAAATGGCAGCAGACACAACAGCCGTTCGTTTAGATAAATGGTTATGGGCCGCAAGGTTTTACAAAACTCGCTCTATTGCTAGAAATATGATCGACGGCGGTAAAGTTCACTACAACGAGCAACGCACAAAACCCAGCAAAATAGTCGAACTAGGCGCTATCATTACGTTAAGGCAGGGGCACGAAGAAAAAACGGTCGTGATTGAACAAATTTCAGATCAACGTAAAGGAGCACCTGTGGCTCAAACGCTTTACCGAGAGACTGAAGACAGCATCGCCAAACGCGAAAAGAATGCGTTGCAGCGCAAACTACATGCTCACAATCCAAGTCCAGAACGTCGCCCTGACAAAAAACAACGTCGCGATATTATCAAATTTAAACATCAATAGCTGGAGCTAACTGACGATGTCACACAATGTCCTAAACCGCTACCTATTTGAAGATCTCTCTGTGCGTGGCGAGTTGGTGCAGCTCGACGAGACGTACCAAAAAATTATAGCGAGTAAAGATTACCCTGCTCCACTACAAACCCTATTAGGCGAGTTGTTGGTCGCAACATCTTTGTTAACCGCAACGATCAAATTTGAAGGGTCCATTACAGTTCAACTGCAAGGTGACGGCCCAGTCTCACTGGCTGTGATTAATGGCAGTCATGACCAAAAAGTGCGTGGCGTCGCTCGATGGGAAGGCGACATTGCCGACAACGCGTCGTTGCATGAAATGATGGGTAAAGGCCATCTGGTTATTACTATCGAGCCAAAACATGCCGAGCGTTACCAAGGAATCGTCGGTCTAGATGGCGATAACCTTGCTGAAATTCTTGAAAACTATTTTGCGAACTCAGAACAATTGAAAACTAGACTGTGGCTACGAGTTGGTGAATATGCGGGTGCACCAAAAGCGGCAGGCATGTTAATTCAAGTGGTACCTGACGGCACTGGTTCAGAACAAGATTTTGAGCATTTAGAGAAATTGACTGAAACGGTCAAAGATGACGAGTTATTTTCGTTACCGGCAGAGGATGTACTTTACCGCCTATACAACCAGGATAAAGTTCGACTTTTTGAGCCAAATTCCGTTGTTTTTCACTGCGGATGCTCAAGAGAGCGCAGTGGCGCAGCCATAGTCACCGTAGATCGCACTGAAATAGAAGACATTCTTAGCACGGAAGGAAGCATTGCATTGCACTGCGACTACTGTGGAACAAGTTATACATTTGATAGTAAAGATGTTGAAAATTTGTTCAATCAAACCTCTAATTTGCAAAGAAAATTACATTAATTTGTAGCACGCAATAAGCTACAAATTAGCCACTTTTCAGCCAGCTTTTGCTGGCTTTTTTTTGCCTAAAAAGCACGTTAAGCCCCCGTTATAACTGGTTTTTCTAACCACTTATTTTTTTAAAAATATTAATTATTTAGCTCTAGCGCAAACCTTTGCGCACACGTTAAGATGGTGCTACCAATTTGTGAGGGTTTACATAAAGCCACAATAAAATAGTGGATAAATTTTGAGCTATATCCCTGTTTTATCCCAAACCCGTTGCTACATTGGATAATAGATAAAAATTAATAAATTATTACAAAATCCCTACAAATATTCCGATAAGGAGCACCTATGACCGTTATGGAACATAAAAAGGCTGCAACACTTGATCTCAGCGCGCATGGTCTTCATGACGTGAAAGAAATTGTACGTAATCCCAGTTACGAACAGTTGTTTGAGGAAGAGACTCGCGCAGATCTCCAAGGTTACGAAAGAGGCGTGGTAACTGAGCTAGGCTCAGTTGCGGTGGATACAGGTATATTTACCGGGCGCTCTCCCAAAGATAAATATATCGTTAAAGACCAAACCACACAGGATAATATGTGGTGGACATCTGACGCAGTTAAAAATGACAACAAACCCATTGATGTTGCCGTTTGGAACGATCTGAAATCGCTTGTTACTGAGCAATTGTCAGGTAAGCGTCTATTTGTCATTGACGGTTATTGTGGTGCTAACCCCGATACTCGCTTGAATATTAGGGTGATTACTGAAGTGGCTTGGCAAGCACACTTCGTAAAAAACATGTTCATTCGCCCAAGTGATGAAGAGCTAAAAACCTTCGAGCCAGATTTTGTCGTTATGAATGGTGCGAAATGCACCAACCAAAAGTGGGAAGAGCATGGTCTGAACTCTGAAAACTTTACCGTGTTCAACCTAACCGAGCGCATGCAGCTGATCGGTGGAACTTGGTACGGCGGCGAAATGAAGAAAGGTATGTTCGCGATGATGAACTACTTTTTACCTCTGCAAGACATCGCTTCAATGCATTGCTCTGCCAATATGGGTACCGATGGTGATGTGGCAATTTTCTTTGGTCTATCAGGTACGGGTAAAACAACTCTGTCGACTGACCCACATCGTGCCTTGATCGGTGACGATGAACATGGATGGGATGATGAAGGTATCTTTAACTATGAAGGTGGTTGTTACGCCAAAACCATCAAGTTATCTAAAGAAGCGGAACCGGATATCTATAATGCTATCCGCCGTGACGCGCTGTTAGAAAATGTCACGGTTCGCAAAGATGGTTCGATCGACTTCGACGATGGGTCAAAAACAGAAAACACCCGTGTGTCTTACCCACTGTATCACATCGATAATATCGTGAAGCCAGTATCCAAAGGTGGCCACGCCAATAAGGTAATTTTCTTGTCTGCAGACGCATTTGGCGTACTGCCTCCAGTGTCTAAATTGACTCCGGAACAAACCAAATACCACTTCCTGTCTGGCTTTACCGCCAAACTGGCGGGTACAGAGCGAGGTATTACCGAGCCTACGCCAACCTTCTCAGCGTGTTTTGGCGCCGCGTTCCTAACGCTACATCCAACAAAATACGCAGAAGTGTTAGTAAAACGTATGGAAGCAGCTGGCGCTGAGGCTTACTTGGTGAACACAGGGTGGAACGGCTCTGGTAAACGCATCTCTATTCAAGATACGCGAGCCATCATCGACTCTATCTTGGATGGCTCGATTGAGAAAGCGGAATGCAAAAACATTCCAATTTTCAACTTGAGCGTACCGACCTCGCTTCCAGGTGTGAATGATGAAATTCTCGATCCTCGTGACACTTACGTCGATCCTCTACAATGGGAAAGCAAGGCACAAGATCTGGCGTCTCGTTTCATCAATAACTTCGAGAAATACACGGATAATGCCGAAGGACAATCACTCATCGCCGCTGGTCCACAGCTAGATTAAGTGATATCAGCTGACAAAATCTGATCTAAGCCCCTTGAAAAAGGGGCTTTTCTTTTGGGTTAATGTAATATCAAAACCAATATCAAAGAGTTGTGTGAATCAGAATGAAAGCGTTTAAGTATTTGGTCAGTGTTTTGCTCATTGCTCTTCTTGTCACACTAGTCGCTGTCGCTGCTTTAGTTCATAGCTCATACGCCACCCCAGCTTTTAATCGTTATTTGGCCCCAATTTGGGGTATTCAAGTTGAGCAATTTAGTTATCAATACCCAAGTAAAATCAAACTCTCTGGTCTAACGACAATACAAAACGACCAAACTGCCGCGGTTGATTCAATTTCCCTATGGATAGCGCCAAGCTCTTTTCTAACCGGCTCAATTGCCTTTGATAGTATTTTGATCGATGGAGTAAACTGGAAAGACGACTTAAGTTCGTTCACTTCATCTCTGTCACATCGGTCTATCACTCGCCAATTTGCCATCCATAACCTGGATATTTCTCTACCTAATACAGTTGCAAGAGGTGTGTCTTTACAGGTATTCGACCCTAAGTGGCAAGAAGCCTCGCAACTGATCCCGTTTGGCAAATTACAGTTCAAAGCCGAGCAGCTTTATCACAATGGGCAAGCCTTTGATAACGTGTTGATCGATGCCAATTTCCAAAAAGAAAACAGCACAGTGAGTGGTTTTTCATTTAAATGGAACGGCAGTGATATCTCAGGGCAAGCAGAGCAATACCCGCAAGGTTGGTCGCTCATCAATGTCACGTTAAATCAGTTTGTTTGGCCAGAGAACTCAACGACTAACACCTTCAGCCAATATCTACACACCTTGCCCTTCGACATCTATCATATTAATAGTTTGGATATTTTGTCCGGCGACCTTCATTGGGCAGACTGGCACTTGGAAAACTTAGATTTATCGTTAGAAAACTGGTTTGTCGGAAAGCATTTTGACCAGCAAGTCAACGCTTACCTGTCTATGCGTGCCGATACCGTATCAAAAAACGCGCTTTTGTTTGCCAATATGCGTAATAAACTTCGATTTGAGTCAGACGCGCTAATCGTGGAAGAGTTCGACACAGACTTTAACCAAGGTCGAATTTTATTTTCTGCCGAGTTTGGTCAACATCACTGGCACTTTGACCAGTTAGTGGCTTCCGATATCAAGCTGATCGATGACACCAAAGCCCAGCTGCTCCAACTCACCGAAAATATAGATACTCAAATACTACAACGCATCACAATCGATCAACTCGACCTTGAACGAACTCAGATTATTCAGTCGATCGAACCACCTTACTGGCAGTTGTCAGGCCTGAATGCAGATGGGAACAACCTTCACCTATCACGATTCAATCAACACGCGGCTGCACATTGGGTGTTGTGGGACGGTCAACTAGAAGTCACGGCTAACAGTGCCAGCTTTGAACGGTTCATTGCCAATCAAGCAGTGCTAGTGACGTCTGCAAAAAGCGGCAATTGGAATATTGATCGCTTTTTAGCACCTTTGGAACAAGGGTATCTCGACATTACTGCCAATGTACAACACCAAGTCCCTAGTGCGCCTTGGCAGCTTTCTGCCCACGGTGATGGGATACCATTGAGCCCATTGCGAGCCTGGTTGCCGTCAGGATTTGATTTGCAAGGTGTCACCGAAATGCAGCTGGAACTAACCGGTTTATCGGGTGATCAGAATATGTTGGCGTATTCATTGTCAGGACAGGCTGAACTTGCCATCCGCGATGGCGAGATCCTATTTGACGCTATTCCCGAAACCCCTGAATCTTTCCAAAGTAAGGTCAACCTACCTCAGATAACACTGCAAGCAGAACGAGGAAATATTAAACTCAGCCCCGCGTTTCCAACTAACGCGAGCGAGTCGATTACCAATCGCTTCGATCTCGTTCAATGGTTAGTTAACAAAAAAGACGTGCAGCTAGAGTACCGCAATCAAGCCGATTGCGGCGTAATGACCTTAGACCTTTTGTCTCGGGATGTGGAAGTTGCCGAGGCCTGTGTGCAATAACCAAAACAGCCCGGCATTTGATAGTTAGTTGTTTTGTTCCAACACCGATTGGTAATCTGGAAGAAGCATGTAAGTGCCCACAAACTCGACAGCTTCTTTACTGCCACTGTGAATAATTACGTTAACGACTACTCTAGCCTTTCTTCCTGAGGCTAACCGATCTAAATCGCCACTGATCCCATCTAATGATGTCGTTGCGACAGGGCTTTGCTCAACAGGATGTCGGTAGCGAATTTGGCTGTCTGCAAGCACGATATCAGCGGTTAAACCACGCTCTTTGAGTAGAAGCCACGTCATCCCCCAGCCTGTTAGCGTCGCTAGGGTAAACGCCGAGCCGGCAAACATCGTATTATGTGGATTCAAATTTGGATTGAGCTGCGCTGAACACTCAAACTGGTAACCCGTGTATTGGTTAATCTTGATACCCATCTTGTCGCTGATCGGGATTTGGTTGTCCCAACGCTCTTGCAAGTCGGTACACCACTCAGGCTTGCGTAACACATTGGCCATTGGATCCAATGTCTTTACCATTTGTTGGTGACGAACAGGGCCTCGCTCATCATTGAGCTCACCACGACGCTCGAAGCCATTGTTCTCATAGAAGGCAATCGCATCTTCACGTGCATTACATACCAAGCGCTTAACGCCCTCTTGGCGAGCAAGCGATTCCAATGCCACCAGCACCAGAGAACCAAGACCTTTGCTACGGCGATTCGATTTCACCGCCATGTACCGTATTTGACCATCGTGATCAGGTGTGACGTAAAGTCGGCCGATCGCCATTGGTCGACCGCGGCTGTCAACAATCATGCGGTGTAAACTCAATGGGTCGTATTCGTCTCGCTCAGAACCTATCGGCATACGCCATGGCTCGCGAAGCATCTGCCAACGAAAGTGATAATATTTGTTTAATTGGTTTTCTGTTTTTGGCGTGATTAGCTTAAACATTCACTGTTCCTGTTGTCCGCGATCTCTTCCATAAGATCGAGATAAATCTATCTGGATTAACCTGTGTAACAATCACACACTTAGACTTGTAACCAGAAGGTCACTGGGCCGTCATTGACTAGTGAAACCTTCATATCGGCCGCGAATCGACCTTTTTGGGTCGGCAGTACCGCTTTACATTGCTCGGCAAAATAGTCATATAACCGCTCTGCCTCCTCAGGGTGAGCGCCACGAGAAAAGCCCGGACGTGTCCCTTTCTTAGTATCAGCAGGCAGCGTAAACTGCGAAACTACCAGCACTTCGCCATCGATTTGCTTCACGTTAAGGTTCATCTTACCGGCGTCGTCTTCAAACACTCGATAAGTGGTGACCCGCTCGACGAGTCGCTTAGCTTTCGCTTCATCGTCGTCTTTTTCGACGCCAAGTAATACCAATAGGCCTTGTTTGATGTCACTGATGGTCTCACCATCTACCGTGACGGAAGCTTCACTTACTCTCTGAATCAGTGCGATCACTGAGTATTCCTTGCTCGTTACTTTGCCATTCTACCGCGGAGTGTAACATGTCCGGCTGCGCTTCCCACAATTCCACTTCGCCCAACGCTGCGGTCACCTCAGCACCAATCAGTACAATCAACCACGACAAATACACCCAAACAAACAGTATTGGCACGGCGGCTAACGCGCCATAAATCAATTGATAAGAGGGGAACTGAGTGATGTAAAAGGCAAACCCCTTTTTACTCGCTTCAAACAGCAAAGCCGCGACAATGGCACCTATTGCGGCGTGTTTCACTGATACCTTAGTGTTAGGGACCAAAACATAAAGTCCAACAAAGGCAAAAAAGGACAGCCAGAACGGTAACCAACGAAGAAATAGGGTGTACACACTAGAAAGCGCTTCATTGTCCAATATTGCAAGTGACGTAATGTAAGAACTGACCGCCAAACTTGCACCAACCAAGATAGGTCCAAGGGTTAGAATCATCCAATACATGGAGAATGAAAACACTTTACGGCGCTTGGTTTTCACTCGCCAAATATAATTCAAGTTACGATCGATATTTGAAATGAGCATAAGCGCCGCAACGAACAGAAATGCGCCGCCTAAGGCCGTCATTTTTCCGGTATTAGCGACAAACTCACTGAGTGCTTGCTGCACGGCATCACCAGCAGCAGGAACAAAATTGGTGATAACAAAATCTTGTATCACATCGCCGGTGTTAGAAAACACGGAAAAAGAGGACAACACTGACAACAATACCGTCATCATAGGAACCAATGACAGCAGCGTGATGTACGCCAAGTAACCCGCGTTAACGCCCACTCTGTCTTGGCCCATGCGAGCCAATAAAAACCGTAAAAATGCTTTGATAACTGACACCTTAGGTAGCAGTTGCTGCTTGTATCCTGCCGGAAACTGGTTCATCCTTAACCTCTTTTTGGTCTCTCACTCAGGTCTTCTGACCTTTTGAAACGATTTTTGGAGAAGTTTGAGTATGCCAACATATTGTAATTTCAGAGCCTTCAAACTGCGTCACTGTATTCTGGTGCTTTTTGCTGCTTTTACCTTAGCCGGATGTCAATCTGCTTACTACACCGCAATGGAAAAAGTGGGAGTTCACAAAAGAGACATAGTGGTAGACCGAGTTGAAGACGCCAAAAGTGCTCAACAAAATGCTCAGCAAGAATTTGCTTCTGCTTTAGAGGCTTTCACAGAACTGACTCAGTTTCAAGGCGGTGAACTTGAAGCCATGTACAAAAAAATTAATGGCCATTATGAAGATAGCGCGAGCGCGGTCAAGCAAGTGCGAAGCCGTATTGAATCGATTGAAGATGTCTCTATAGCGTTATTTGAAGAATGGCAAACCGAACTAGATTTATATTCTAATGTAAAACTGCGCAACGAAAGTGAACGACAGCTAAACGCTACTCGTCGCTCATACGACTCTATGCTTTCAGCTATGAATCGAGCTGAACAAAAAATGACACCTGTCTTGAATACCCTTCGCGACCATACGCTTTATCTCAAGCACAATCTGAATGCCCGTGCCATTGGCGCACTTCAAACCGAGTTTGGCTCGTTAGAAAATGAAATTCAAAGAGCAATTTCAGATATGAACGCTGCGATTGCTGAGTCTGATAAGTTCTTATCGACTCTTAAATAAAAATAGGGGGCTTGTGGCCCCCTTACCTTTCCAAGAAAAGCGAAACAAAGCACCTAAGCCTTACCCCGCAATAGATGTAGAATAAATTTCAAGTCCGTTTTTGCTTCCACACTATGCGGTAAATCTGGGTCCATGTATAACCAACTACCCGGTTTCAGCATGGATCGAGTGCCATTTAAGTCAAACTCCGCTTCCCCATCTACAACGTAAACAACCGCAGGTACTCGCGCGGTGTGTTCAGACATGATTTCACCCTGTGCGAATCCAAATGCCACAGTTCGTAAGCTTTTGTTTTGGAAAAGTGTATGGCTTACGATTCCTTTAGATGGAATGTCAATTTCACAGTCGAGATTCTCAATGAATTTATGCTCAAACATTGCCTACCTCTGGCTTTTCCGCAATAAGAACCACCGCTCCTAGTTGCTTTTTGTATTTTTGAAATACTTCGCGCATCCCGAGAACTCTAGAACGCTCTTCGGGAAATCTCATTAAATTAAAGACAAATTTGATCGTTCTAAATACCCCCTCATCTTGGAGTACTCGTTTGGGCGACAGCAGCCCCATAGGAAACTGATGAGTTCGGTGGACGATAAAGCCAACTTCTTCCAACAATGCTTGCCACTCACCAATGGTATCTGGTCTAGCAGACACTTTTATCGCTTGAGCCAACGCATGCTGAATATTGTGTTTTTCATCTTCTGAGGTCTCATTGTTAACTAAACAAAGTTCGTGAATGGCGTATCTACCGCCACTTTCCAACACTCGAAATGCTTCTTCTACAATCCGTTTTCTTTTGGCTTTACTTTGCATAGTGAGCATGGCTTCACAATACAAAACACTTGCTGAGCCTGATTCCAATCCAGTTTCTTCCGCATCGCCTTGTAAACACTGGCTGTGAGTAGTGGAGAAATTTGGATCCTTGATAACCTTTTTAACTTCAAGCGCAGCATCGGGATTTTGTTCAATAGCGCGATATGTTTTGGGATTCTGGCTTAAGCACATTTTTGAGGTTATCCCCAAACCCGGAGCAAGCTCTACAACCTTATCTGACGATGTAATTTTTGTACCAGACAACATGGTTTTGGTAGCTGCAATACCACCCGGACGCAGCACTTTTTTACCTAGTTTCGCCAACACCCAATGGCCCGGCTGAGTCATAACAGAAGCTTGGTTCATTATGAGATTACTCCAATAAAGAAAATCAAAAGAAAATACGAGGCTAAGCTGGTCAGTACAATCCAGCGAAACAATGGGCTAATTCCAAACATTCTCTCCTCCTAGACTCTCACTAATACCGGTATTTAAGGACTCGGGCTGTTCCTTGTGAATCGACATATACTTGATATCAGCACACAAACTGCGCAGTTCATCTTCACTGTGACTGACGTAAAGAACGGCAATTTTTCTGGATTCAGTTAACGCCGACACCAAATCTGTTAATTGTTTTTTACGCTGCTGGTCTAAAGCACTAAAGGGCTCATCCAATAACAGTAAATCAGGGTCAATCAGCAATGCCCGTACTAAAGAAACGCGCTGCGCCATACCGCCTGAGAGTTCATGTGGGTAACACGAACCAACATCATTAAGTCCGACCTGATGTAACAACGCCTGAATTGACGAAATGTCCTGATTCACTAATGACAGGTTCTGTATGACGGTTAGCCAAGGGAGCAAACGTGCGTCTTGAAACATCATGCCAATTCGTTTGGCGTTAACACACACTTCACCGGAGCTAGGAACCACAAGATCTGCAATGGTCTTTAGAACCGTAGATTTACCCACACCACTGGGGCCCATGAGTCCTAATTTTTCTCCTTGGTCGAGATTTAAACTGAAATTCGTCAGTACGCGCTTTCCGTCAAACTGGACGCAAACTTCTTTCATAGATACTAAATTCACTTCAGCCACCTCGTCGCCCAGCTTTGCATTGGGTAAACAACCAACAATTCAAGAAGAGCGACTAAGATCAGACACAGGCTCACCCAAGCGTACAGTTGCTGACTGTCAAAATTGGCACTGGCATTCGCCAATTGATACCCGACACCTTCATTAGTCCCCATCACTTCTGCTAGCACAACAATTCGAACCCCGTGAGAGCATACTTGTGTAATTGCCGTTAATAATGGTGCTGCGATTGCTGGAAGATAAATAGCTCTTAGCCTTTTAATCAGCCCAAAGTTATAAACCGATGCAAGTTCGTGCCATTTGGGGTCAATGCTATCCATGCCATTAACCGTGTTGAGATAAACAATGGGGGTCAAGAGCACAACCGTAATGGAAACCACCATTGCACTTCCCATGCCCAACCACAACATGACTAACAACACGATAACGACCGGAGGGATACTCATTAATGCCCAGCGCCACGGAGCCAAAAAGAATTTAAGTTTGGGTAACAAGCCAGCCATGATCCCCAAACTGACTCCAACAATGCTTCCAAGAGCCAAACCAGCAGACATACGACCTAAGGTCATAAACAAACTTTGCCAAAAGTCAGGCTGAATAATGAGAGTTAGCAAAGACTGAAAAGCCAACAAGGGGCTTGTCATAACCAGTGAGCTCATCCACAAAGCTGCCAGCCACCACAAACTGATAAATGCTCCTAACCCCAAAGCCTTAAATAGCCAGCCATCTATTGGCTTGACCTGAGTGCTCACAAGTAAAACTCAGCCGAAGGCATTTTTCCGCCTACTTTTTTAGCATCACTCGACATCAGGAGTTGATAAAAGGCTTCCAGAGCAGGCTTAACGTCGCTGACTGGCTTTGGCGATAGCTCTGAGTGCTTAATTGCACTTTTGATGACAGGAACGGGTAGTGGAACATGGCGACTCACCAATTCAGCACACTCTGCCACATTTGCCTTACACCAATCTGCACTTTGCTTGTAAGCATCTGCCAATAACTTTCGTTGTTGCTCTGTTTCTAAGGTGATACTTGCCAAACCAGCTTGAGGTAATTGCGGCATATCAGGGAAGGTTTCACCCCACACTTGGCTAAGTTCCATATTTCGATACAAAGGTCGATCTGAATTCTTAGACTTAGCGACCACTGCTGATGCTGCTGGCTCAATCATCACCCCAATGTTAACTTGGCCTGATAGCAGACGTTGTCCAGCCTCAAGTACACCTTGCGTGTGTTCCAAAGTGACAGTTGCTGGTGTTTGCTGAGCCTGATTAATGGTGTTGAATACGATGGCCGGCATATCATTTCTAAACGGCACAACTACAGACTGTTTATCCAATTGATTCCAATCATTCAGTTCTGGCTTGTCGCTCATAAGCCAAAGAATGCTCCAAATGGAAACATTGAGAAGACGGACATTTTGTCCTTTGTTGTAAAACGTCGCGGCAACATTTGAAGGCATCGCTGAAGCCACAACGTCTTTATTTACCACCATTGTTCGCAATTGATCTGGGTTCCTCCAAAGCTGAAACTCAAGGTCAATACCGTGTTCTTTTAGGCTCTGTTGTTCTGCGATCACAATTAGAGGATAACTGACGACCGCCGCTGGACCAGCGACATTCCATTTTTCCGCATTTACTGAAAAAGAAAGACAAAGAACAAATAAGCTGGTAAAAATCCTAATCATGACAATTTTCTCAAATGATATTAATTATCATTAATATTAAGATGGTTTGCCTAAAACCCTTCTTGATTATTATCAAGCCAAACAAATAGGTTCCGAATGGCTTCATTTTTAGAATTGCTTTCTCCCGAACTCAAGTCCCAGCTAATCAAGCGAAGTCAGAAGCGGAGCTTGACTGCAAATCAAATGCTGTTTCAACGAGGGGACCAAGCAAGCCATATGTATCTGGTGGAAAAGGGAAGGATTTTATTATTTAGAAACACGTCAGATGGCGAAGAAAAAGTATTCAAAGAGTTTATGGCAAATGATGTGATTGCGGAGACCGCAATGTTTATGTCGCCAAGTTGCTACCCTATGAATGCTCGAGCTATCTCTGCAAGTACGGTCATTGCATTTTCAAATGAAGATATTCACGAGCTTGTCGCAGAATATCCAGAACTAGCACTTCGCACTCTTGCCAACATGAGCAATCGTATTCACGAATTAATGGATAGAGTTGATACCTTGACGCAGGTAAATGCGGGGGAAAGACTTGTGATGCGGCTAGCAGAGTGGCATCGCCATCAAAAGAACCCAGATAGTTATGTTTCTGTTCCTATTTCAAAAAAAGTGATGGCAACCCAACTTGGCATAAAACCAGAAACGCTTTCCCGCTTACTCACAAAAATGAAGCAATCCAATCTTATCGTCGAAAAGGGCGTGCACTGGTATATCACAGATAAAAAAGCCTTATGTGATTCCGTTGGCTTACTTGAAGACATTTTCAATTAGTACAAAAAAAGCGAGCTAAATAGCTCGCTTTTTCATTGAGATTCTAATCCAAGATTAGCTGCGAGACGCGCGCTTACGGTCACTCTCAGTTAAGAACTTCTTACGAATACGAATACTCTCAGGTGTTACTTCCACCAGCTCATCATCATCGATGAACTCAAGTGCCTGCTCAAGAGTCATCAAGATTGGCGGCGTTAGGACCTGAGCATCATCAGTACCAGATGCACGAACGTTAGTTAGCTGCTTACCTTTAAGCGGGTTAACTGTTAGGTCGTTGTCACGGCTATGGATACCGATAACCATGCCTTCGTAAACTTCAACACCGTGACCGATAAACATACGGCCGCGATCTTGTAGGTTAAACAAAGCATTGGTTAGTGCTTTACCCGCACCATTTGAAATCAATACGCCGTTGATACGCTGACCGATTTCACCACCTTTGTGTGGACCGTAGTGGTCGTAAGTATGGTAAAGCAAGCCAGAACCAGAAGTCAGAGTCATAAACTCAGTCTGGAAGCCGATCAGACCACGAGAAGGCATCACAAAGTCCATACGAACGCGACCTTTACCATCAGGTGCCATATCGGTTAGCTCACCTTTACGCAGACCGATGTTTTCCATGATGCCGCCTTGGTGCTCTTCCAAAACATCAATAGTCACGGTTTCAAACGGTTCCATTAGCTGACCATCAACTTCTTTGATGATTACTTCTGGACGAGATACCGCAAGCTCAAAGCCCTCGCGACGCATATTTTCAATAAGAATAGATAGATGTAGCTCACCACGACCAGAAACGCGGAACTTATCAGGATCGTCAGTTTGCTCGACACGCAATGCTACGTTGTGAACCAGTTCTTTTTCTAGGCGGTCAAGAATGTTACGTGAAGTGACGTACTTACCTTCTTTACCTGCGAATGGCGACGTATTCACTTGGAACGTCATCGTTACTGTTGGCTCGTCAACAGACAACGCCGGTAGCGCTTCTACTTCACCCTGAGCACAAATTGTGTCAGAAATTTTTAGCTCACCAAGACCAGTAATAGCAATAATGTCACCGGCAGTGGCTTGGTCTACATCGTGACGCTCAAGACCTAAGTAACCTAATACTGTACCAACTTTACCATTGCGGGTTTTGCCATCTGCGCCAACAACTGTTACTTGCTGATTAGGTTTAACGGTTCCGCGAGTCACACGACCCACACCAATTACCCCTACGTAAGAATTGTAATCAAGCTGAGAGATTTGCATTTGCAACGCACCCTCAAGGTCAACTTCAGGTGCTGCTACTTCATCAACGATAGCTTGGAACAATGGTTCCATGTCTGCACCAGTTTCGCCTTCTTCAAGCGTTGCCCAACCATTTAGTGCTGATGCGTAAACCACTTTAAAATCTAGCTGCTCATCAGTCGCACCTAAGTTATCGAACAAGTCGAATACTTGATCCATAACCCAATCAGGGCGTGCACCTGGACGGTCAATTTTATTAATCACGACAATTGGCTTTAGACCGTGAGCAAACGCTTTTTGTGTTACGAAGCGAGTTTGCGGCATAGGACCATCGACAGCGTCAACGATGAGTAGTACACAGTCAACCATAGACATGATGCGTTCAACTTCACCACCAAAATCGGCGTGTCCCGGAGTATCAACGATGTTGATGCGGTAGTCATTCCAGTTAATAGCGGTATTTTTAGCAAGAATGGTAATACCGCGTTCTTTTTCGATATCGTTCGAGTCCATGACTCGCTCTTCTGCTTCACCGCGAGACTCCAAAGTCCCTGATTGCTGTAGCAATTTATCAACTAGTGTAGTTTTGCCGTGGTCAACGTGGGCGATGATGGCAATATTTCTTAATTTATCTATCTGTGGCGTAGACATGGGTCGATTCACTCGGTAAGGAAAGCCGTGTCTCTCAGACCCGCCTTTCTAGATTCAAAACGGCGAATAATTTACCAGATTCTGCAAAAAAACCCAGAAAATTGTGATCTAAATCGATTTAACCTTACTTTATAAGAGGTTTCTATCTTTTTGAGATAGGGGGATCGAACATTTGAAGACAAATTCTGAGGAAAAGAAAAACTGGGTCTATACTTGCAACCAAGCTAATTATGCGCCACAAATTAAGTTTGCACCAAAAGTGTGCAACAAGGGATCTTGGTGGTGCAATCGAATATCGAAAAACCAAACGAAAACACATAAACAACTGATATTTAATGTTTATTTTTTCTGGCATGGTTATCGCTTATAGCTATACCAGCACAGATTAACGCGATTGAAATTTGATTAATCTATGCTGAGAACTCAATCTCGCATCATCGTATTAATAACACTGGAGGTTATCCAAGATGTCAGTAGAAAATGTTTTATCTCTGATCCAAGAAAACGAAGTGAAGTTCGTTGATCTGCGTTTTACCGATACAAAAGGTAAGGAGCAGCACATCTCAATCCCTGCTCACCAAATCGACGCTGACTTCTTCGAAGAAGGTAAGATGTTCGACGGTTCTTCAGTTGCTGGTTGGAAAGGCATCAACGAATCTGACATGGTTATGATGCCAGACGCTGCATCAGCGGTACTAGACCCATTCACGGAAGAAGCAACACTAAACCTACGTTGTGACATTCTTGAGCCTGCTACTATGCAAGGCTACGACCGCGACCCTCGCTCTATCGCTAAGCGCGCAGAAGACTTCATGCGTTCAACAGGTGTTGCAGACACAGTTCTTGTTGGTCCAGAGCCAGAGTTCTTCCTATTTGACGATGTTAAGTTCGCGACTGATATGTCTGGTTCTTTCTTCAAGATTGACGACGTAGAAGCAGCTTGGAACACAGGTTCAGACTACGAAGAAGGCAACAAAGGTCACCGTCCTGGCGTCAAAGGTGGTTACTTCCCAGTCGCTCCAGTTGACTCTTCACAAGACATCCGTTCAGCTATGTGTCTAATCCTTGAAGAAATGGGCCAAGTGGTTGAAGCACACCACCACGAGGTTGCTACTGCTGGTCAGAACGAAATCGCGACTCGCTTTAACACGTTGACAGCTAAAGCCGATGAAATCCAAGTTTACAAGTACGTCGTTCACAACGTTGCACACGCATTTGGTAAGACTGCGACCTTTATGCCTAAGCCATTGGTTGGTGATAACGGTTCTGGTATGCACGTTCACCAATCTCTAGCGAAAGACGGCGTTAACCTGTTCGCGGGTGACAAGTACGGCGGTCTGTCTGAAATGGCGCTTTACTACATTGGCGGTATCATCAAACACGCTCGCGCTATCAACGCATTCGCTAACGCTTCAACTAACTCGTACAAGCGTCTAGTTCCTGGCTTCGAAGCACCTGTTATGTTGGCTTACTCTGCGCGTAACCGTTCGGCTTCTATCCGTATCCCAGTGGTACCAAGCCCTAAAGCACGTCGTATCGAAGTTCGCTTCGGTGATCCATCTGCAAACCCATACCTATGCTTCGCTTCAATGCTAATGGCTGGTCTTGACGGAATTAAGAACAAGATCCACCCTGGCGATGCAATGGACAAGGATCTATACGACCTACCTGCTGAAGAAGCAGCAGAAATCCCAACAGTGGCATACTCACTAAAAGATGCACTAGAAAGCCTAGATGCAGATCGTGAGTTCCTAACTGCTGGCGGCGTATTCTCTGATGACTTCATCGATTCGTACATCGCGCTTAAGTCACAAGATGTAGAGCAAGTAAACATGACAACTCACCCACTTGAGTTTGAATTGTACTACTCTGTATAATTTGTCGACAGTTTAGGCTGTTACACAAATATTAGGCTCACCTCGCAGGTGGGCCTTTTTCGTTTTGGTAACACTAACCAGTTGAGTAGACTAGGACTTTAATCCTATCCAAACTGAATTCGAGATGTTGCTATGAACAAAATTGGTATTGCACTAAGGCTGGTACTGCTCTGCTTTGCTCAGTTCTCATTGGCCCAAACAACGGTTTACACTTGGGTAGATGAAAATGGTGTTCTCCACTTCAGTGACTCTCCAGTCAATAATAAAGCAGATCGTTTAGAGCTACCTGATCACAGTCAACCTGCACCTGCTCCACAATTTCAATCTTCGAATCCGGTGGATAAGCCCGTAGCTAAAAAACCAAAACCTGCACCCAAGAAACAGGTAAAAGAGAAACCACTAGCAAAGCTCGCCATTGAATTTAATTCACCAACACACGATCAAACCATTCGCAACAACCAAGGTAACTTTACCGTTTCTGCCAAGTTAAACCGAGAGCTGGCCATCGATGAGCAATTGCAGTTATTGTTAGACGGAAACAAACATGGTGCACCCACGACCTTTACCGAATGGGCATTGAAAAATGTCTATCGTGGTAGTCATGTTTTGCAAATACAAGCACTTAAAGACGGCAAGGTAATTGCATCGTCTAAGTTAATAACGGTGCACCTGCACAGACAGTCGATCAAATAGCGGTTTCACACTGGTTTTTCTGTTTTTTTCGCCATAGGTACGCCATACTAACTTATTGATGCACCAAAATAGTGCATCTGTTTTAGCGTAATGGTGATGTGGTGCAAATACTCGGTGAGACTCTCCTAAACAACTTAGTGACTGCGGTTTTAATGCTGGATGAGTCTTTAGTCGTTCGTCATGCTAACCCCGCTGCAGAACAGCTATTTTCTCAAAGTCTGAATCGAATACGCGACCGCTCGATATCTGACCTGATTCAGCACGCATCACTCGACCTCGCTATACTCTCCCACCCTCTGCAAAGTGGCCAATCCGTTACCGACAGCGACGTCACTTTTGTGATTGAAGGTAAGCCTGTGATGCTTGAGGTGACTGTCAGTCCGGTGATGTGGAATCAATCACTTCATCTTCTGATTGAAATGCGCACCATAGGTCAGCAAAAGCGTCTTACTCAAGAACTCAACCAACACGCTCAACAACAAGCTGCCAAGTTGTTAGTAAGAGGTTTGGCGCACGAGATAAAAAACCCATTGGGTGGCTTACGAGGAGCCGCTCAATTGCTACAACGTATGCTTCCGGATCCGAGTTTAACCGAATACACCACCATCATTATCGAACAAGCAGATCGACTTAGAAGCTTAGTAGATCGACTGCTGGGGCCGCAGAGGCCAGGTAAAAAACAAGTCGAGAATGTTCATTTGGTGTTAGAAAAAGTCCGTCAACTAGTCGAGCTGGAGAGTCACGAAAGCCTCGTCATTGAACGCGACTACGATCCTAGCCTGCCACCCTTTTTAATGGACACCGAACAAATTGAGCAAGCATTACTCAATATTGTCAGTAACGCGGCGCAGATTTTAAAGCCACAACAACACGGTCAAATCACTATTCGCACCAGGACAGTGCATCAAGCAAACATCCACGGTCAGCGGTGTAAATTAGCGGCCAGGATAGAAGTGATTGATAACGGCCCAGGTATCCCTGACGCCCTGCAAGACACCTTGTTTTACCCCATGGTCAGCGGGCGTGATGGTGGTACGGGACTCGGACTCTCTATTGCGCAAAACATGATAGACCAACATCAGGGCAAAATAGATGTGGAAAGTTGGCCAGGTAGAACCACTTTCTCCATCTATTTACCGATTCAACATGCCAGTAAAGGAGCTTAATGATGAGTAAAGGCTACGTCTGGATTGTCGACGACGACAGCTCCATCAGATGGGTATTAGAAAAAACCCTCTCGGCTGCCAAAATTCGTTGCGAAACCTTTGCAGACGCTGAAAGTGTCTTGCTTGCGTTGGAACGTGAAAGCCCAGATGTTCTAATATCGGATATCAAAATGCCCGGTATTGATGGTATTGAGCTCCTCTCACAGATTCATCAACAATCTCCTGAACTGCCAGTAATCATCATGACAGCGCATTCCGACCTTGATGCCGCGGTCAATGCCTATCAGCAGGGCGCCTTTGAATATCTGTCCAAACCGTTTGATATTGATGAGACACTGACTTTAGTTGAGCGAGCACTAGAGCATACCCAAGAGCAAAAAAAATCGTCTTCTGCCGAGTCCAGTGATCCGCAAGTGACCACTGAAATTATTGGTGAAGCGCCCGCGATGCAAGAAGTGTTTCGCGCCATAGGTCGATTGTCACGTTCATCTATATCAGTATTAATTAATGGAGAGTCGGGAACTGGTAAAGAGTTGGTAGCACACGCACTGCATAAGCACAGCCCGAGAGCCAAAAAGCCATTTATTGCCTTAAACATGGCGGCCATTCCCAAAGACTTAATTGAGTCGGAACTATTTGGCCATGAGAAAGGGGCATTTACTGGTGCCAACAGCGTCAGACAAGGACGTTTTGAACAAGCGAACGGGGGAACACTTTTTTTGGATGAAATTGGCGACATGCCACTAGACATCCAAACCCGATTGCTACGAGTGCTCGCCGATGGACAGTTCTACCGCGTCGGTGGACACAGTCCTGTCAGCGTCGACGTCCGTATTGTTGCGGCCACCCATCAAAATTTAGAAAAATTGGTTCATAACGGTGATTTTCGGGAAGACTTATTCCACCGACTCAATGTTATTCGTATCCATATTCCGGCGCTCAGAGAGCGTAAACAAGACATTGAGAAACTCTGCACGCACTTTTTACAACGCGCAGCCACTGAGCTTGCCGTGGATGTAAAGACTTTGCATCGCAACACGGTAGAAAAACTAGTCGAGCTTGAGTGGCCTGGTAATGTGCGTCAATTAGAAAATACTTGTCGCTGGTTGACCGTAATGGCGAGCAGCAGTGAGGTGCTACCGAGTGACTTACCACCTGAACTCATGGATGAATCCATCGCTCGCCCTAACAGTTTAGATGGCAACGATTGGCAAACTTCACTCTCGAATTGGGCGAAGAACGCGTTAAAAAATGGCGACAGCGAGCTCTTGAATCACGCTCAGCCCGAGTTTGAACGAATTCTGCTTGAGGTAGCGCTTGAGCACACTCGTGGACACAAACAAGATGCAGCAAAACTGCTTGGCTGGGGACGCAATACGCTGACTCGTAAGCTCAAAGAGTTGTATTAGAGCAACTATACCCAAGTGACCTCAAATCAACCTTCTGATATTGCTCGCAATAACGTGTGTACTTACAAAAGGTAAAATTCGCACGAAATCGTAATTTGTACTTATACTCTAATGTACTAATTATGTTTTTGTTATTTGCGAAGGTTGCCTTTTTTCTATGTCAACGCAGACACAATTTACACTGAGAACCGCCGTTATCCTTCCATTCGTCGTGATTTTTTTGTTCACTATTGGTGTTATCGTTGCGGTTCAAAAACGTTACTACGAAGTCATGGTTCAGGACATCAGTAGTAAACAACTCTCTTCCCTATCTGAAAATGTGCAATTGGAACTGCATGAGTTTTTGCACCAGCCTTTCAAAGCAAACCAACTTCTTAGCGAATCCATCGGCTACAACCAGCTTTACTCAGAAGGCAACCTCAAACAAGTCGAGAAATTTATATATCAAAGCTTTGATAATGTTCTGACTTCAATTCCGCAGATCGACGTGGTCAGTTTTGGCGGCGAAGGAGCGGACTATGTCGGATTTCGCAAAGAGGACGATGACTCCTTTACCTTAATGCTTCAAGACGACGAGACAGAGCGAACCTTAGTGATTTATCAAGGTGACAGCCGCGCCTCTGACCCTCGTTCCGTGTTTGAAAACTATGACCCCAGAGTGAGACCTTGGTATGCACCAGTCGCTGAAGACCGACGTCCTCAGTGGTCATCTATCTACACCAATGCAGATGAGCGTCAGGAAATTACCCTATCGGCGCAAACCGCAACCTTTGCTGGCAAAGAGTTTGTCGGTGTCGTGGTCACGGATATAAAAATCGATACGTTTAACGCCTTCCTTCGCAATAAACAACAAGACACGCAAGCGACTCTATATGTTTTTGATAAAGACAACCGCCTAGTAGCACACTCCAGCGGCGGTTCTGTAGTGTCATGGGGTACTGATTTCACACCCAAAGGGGACCGACTGTTAACTCACGAAAGTGCGAGCCCCATCGTTACATCGAGCAGTCAATACATTGAGCAACAGCAAGTCGACATAAGTAGCACCCAACGTTTTGTCACTCATATCGAAGAAGAACGTTACTTCCACAGTGTGACACCATTTATCGATGAATACGGACTAGAGTGGTACATCGGTGTTTCAATGTCTGAATCAGCTTTACTTGGTGAATTGCCACAACGGCAGCTAAATAGCTGGCTGTACGGCTTGATGTGTGGCTTCTTAGGTATCATTCTAGGACTCGTGGCATTTAACCGAATAACCAACCCGATTACCTCTACCGCTAATGCAGCCAAACATCTGGCAAAAGGGGATTGGGATGGTCAGTTGCCTAAACCCGGACACATCTACGAGACCTCAATGTTGGTCGACGCGTTCAATGAGATGGCCAATAACTTGAAAACGTCATTCAAGGCGCTCAGATCGCAATTGCTTTATGATTCATTGACCAAGCTCTACAGCCGCGAAGGCTTTATCGATACTTGCGACAATCTGAATAAACTCGATGGATGTCTCATGCTGGTTGGCATCAATCAGTTCAGGGATATCAATGACAGTCTGGGTCATTACAAAGGCGATCAACTGCTTATCGTGATTTCAGAACGAATCAAAGCGCTATTCGACCCCTCATGCTTTATTGGTCGTATTGGCGGTGATGAGTTTGCCATTTACATTCCCGAAAAAATGGACCAGCAACAAGCATCTCTGATGTCGAATCGATTACTTCAAACCTTTGCCTCTCCATTTAAAATGGATAAAGAAAGCGTCGTCATCAATATTTCAATTGGTGTGGTAAATCGCGATGAATCCACCAACATGACCTTATGGTTGCGAAATGGCAGTATTGCGCTGAGTAACGCCAAGAGAGAGTTATCTCGCGTCAGCTATTACAAACCTGAAATGGCCGATGTCTCGCGCAAACGAACCTTGATGCAAGCCAAGATTAAAGATGCACTGGAAAACGATGAGTTTGTCCCTTACTACCAACCGATTGTTGAACTCAAAACAGGTAAGGTCGTAGGTGCAGAAGCGCTTGCTCGCTGGTTCTCTCCCAAGGCGGGATTGATATCACCCCTAGACTTTATTCCCGTCGCAGAAGAGAGTGGTCTCATTGGGGCAATAGGTGAACAAATTCTCACGCAAGCTTGTGAAGATACCATGCAAGGTATTAAGGACAACAAGTGGGGCGAAGACTTCCATCTACACGTTAATTTGTCGGTAAACCAGTTGTCGCATCCGGATTTTATTAAGATCTTACGCGATTCATTAATGGTCACGGGGTTGAACCCTGACAACTTAACCTTGGAAATTACCGAGTCTCGAATTGTAGATAACGATCCTGTCATCATAAAAAATATGCAGGCAATACGAGATCTAGGTGTGCATATCGCCATTGATGATTTTGGTACGGGTTACAGTTCATTGGCGTATCTGCATAAACTTCCATTTAATTGCCTCAAGATTGACCGAACCTTTGTTAACAAGTTGGAAGAGGGTGATGTAGAAAGTTCTGTCGTGGCAGCCATCATCAATATGACAAAAAGTATGAAGGTTGAATTGGTCGCAGAGGGCATTGAAACTGAAGCGCAAGCAACGCTGCTAAATCAACTTAACTGTCCGTACGGACAGGGCTTTTTGTACAGTCGTCCGGTGCCATTTGATGAATGGCCAACAGATTTGGTTAACATTAAACCTAAGTCATCGTAAGCAAACGTTTACCTAATTTTCGGTAGCTGACAGCTCAAAATTTGACTCATATACTTAGGGCGTGTTGACCTTTTGCGGTTAAATTTTGTTCGAGATAAAAGCGTTTTGATCGCGGCGAGAGGTTTGAAGCCTAGCATTCTATGCAAAACACCTCTCAACAAAGAGTAAAACGCTTTTATCCGAACCCTACGGGCAGCGTTTGTGGCTCCTTTCTACGGCGTTATCGGCTTATTGAGTAGAATAACTACACATCAAAGCCTCTGCCTTGTACAAAGAAACCACAAACTGCTGCAAAAATCAGCTCAAAAGGTCAACACGCCCTAGACTAAGCCACCTAACTCGGTTGTTAAAATGATATCAAAAGACCTTCCATTAACGGACCTACACCGCCACCTAGATGGCAATATTCGTGCTAAAACCATCCTAGAGCTAGGACAAAAGTACGCTGTTGATTTACCAGGGAATGACCTTGAATCGCTGATCCCACATGTTCAAATTGTCGAATCTGAACCTTCATTGGTTGCGTTTCTCTCCAAGTTGGATTGGGGAGTCACCGTGCTCGGTGATTTGGATGCTTGTCGTCGCGTTGCGTATGAAAACGTAGAAGACGCACTTAAAGCGCAAATTGACTACGCTGAACTTAGATTCTCTCCATACTACATGGCAATGAAACACAATTTGCCTGTGCAGGGTGTTGTAGAAGCCGTCATTGATGGCGTTCGTACAGGTGAGCGAGACTTCGGCATTAAAGCCAACTTAATTGGCATTATGAGCCGCACCTTTGGTCCTGAGGCCTGCCAACAAGAGTTAGACGGGTTACTCGCTTGTCAAAGCGAATTGGTAGCCATCGACTTAGCAGGTGATGAACTTGGTCAACCTGGCTCTCAGTTTGTGAAGCACTTTGAGCAAGTTAAAAAGGCCAACCTAAATGTAACCGTTCACGCAGGTGAAGCAGCTGGCTCAGAGAGTATGTGGCAAGCGATACAAGAACTTGGTGCGACTCGTATTGGACATGGCGTTAAAGCTATTCAAGACCCTAAGCTAATGGACTATCTCGCTAAGCATAAGATAGGTATCGAGTCGTGTCTGACTTCTAACCTGCAAACCAGTACCGTTTCGTCATTGGCAGAACACCCACTCAAAGCCTTCCTAGAACATGGTGTCTTGGCCTGTTTAAACACTGATGATCCTGCGGTAGAGGGTATCGAATTACCCTATGAGTACGAAGTTGCGGCTCTAGAAGCCGGATTGTCTCAAGATCAGATTCGCCAGGCTCAAATCAACGGACTTGAGCTAGCTTATTTATCCGATAGCGATAAAAAAGCGCTAAAAGATAAAGTGTCATCCCGCTAATAAAGACTCATCATCAACGCCCTGTATTTCGCAGGGCGTTTTATTATCCAGCATATAAACTTAGTGTACGGTCTTCTTTGCTTTGGCGTTGCTATGCACTTGCTACGAACTGTCGCTCTTTTACTCACCTTTTCGATAACGACCTTCAATCTAGATGCGTGTGAATTAAAAATGGGCTTTAGAACCAATGAGCGCTTACCGTTAATTAATAAGGCGCCAGACAATTCTGGACTTTACCTAGACCTATACCAAACTGCGGCAGAAAACATTGGCTGTGACCTTAAAATTATTCGAGAGCCGAAGAAGCGATTGCTGCGCATGTTGGAAATTGGAGAGATCGATTTTTATCCTGGTTTTACTTTTAACGAAGAGCGTGCTCGTTACGCTTACTACATTGAAAATGGATTGCCCGGAGGGGAAATTGGGATATCGCGTTTGGATCTACCTGACGTTACTGATATCCAACAGCTCAGCGGTCTAGTACTAATCCAATCGATGGGAGCGCCTAACTTTACTGAGGGTGTTCCCGACATCACGTACCAAACCTTACCCGAACTCTATGTGCCAGATGCCATTGGAGCCATAGTTAAAAAGCGGGCAGACTTCTACATCTACCCCAGGGGTACGCTGCTCTATTACATAAAACAAAATCATAGTGTAGAGATTAAAGTCCACGAGTTTTGTTGTGGTGGTTACAAACCCATTTACTTGGCATTTTCTCGAAACTCTCCTCATTACCAATCACGTAACAATCCAGATTTCGAAAAAGGTGAAGAGCTTAGCCCTCAAAACGATAGAGACAAATTGGTTAAAGACTCTATACCTGAAAAATTGAGAGCGGAGCTACAGCGTATGAGAGCAACGGGGATTACCGATACCTTTTATCAACACTATTATCGCAGCAAACCTGACTCAGTTAATCAGGAATAGCGGAGCCCAAGCTTGAACAGTCAGCGATAAACTGTGCTTTAGGATGGCGTTCTAACAGTGACTCTACTTCATGAGCCTGATCTTTACTCACGTCGATGACAATTACGACTTCTCCATCATCTAAATGCTGATTGAACATCTCAGTAAAATATTCATCAAACGAACCTCCGCCTAAACGAACCAAAGCGACGGTAGCAATTGCCAACAGAATCAGTAAAACAAAAGGCAGAGCTGGCATACTCTCAAATAGAGGTGTTAGAAATGCAAGCAGGACAATTGCTGTCCCTGTTACCGCAGCCCCAATAAAGTAATCTCTTCTTCTAGCGTTAATAATATGCGTATTTTCCAACCTTTGACTTCCATGCAAGTGATGTGTTTTGAGACCCTTTTCATCCCGACTAACCACGTAGAAATGATGATCATCAATTCCTGCTGCATGCACTTCATCTGAAATCACTTCGGCATCATCTAAATCTTGAGTGATGTAGTAAAGTCGCTTCATACCGGCTCCTTCCTTTCTTGTAATTCTATGTGTAGTACGACAATTGCCCTCTTTAAGAACAGCTCATATTTTGAATACATCAAGTTTATCGTTAACAATTTGTTAACTTTCTTGATAAGTCACGGAAGGAATTAGGATTAATTGGTTTTGAATAATTTCGAGAAAAGATCTGAAAACGGTTTAGAAAATATAGAAAAAAAAGCCCGCTAATTTCTTAGCGGGCTTTCTAATGTGGCGGAGAGATAGGGATTTGAACCCTAGATACGCTATTAACGTATGCCGGTTTTCAAGACCGGTGCTTTCAACCACTCAGCCATCTCTCCACAAATTGTCATCGTCAGATTTGTACACTGAAGATGTTGCTACCTAGCACTATTATGCAAGTAACGATATTAAAAGCCTGGCGATGTCCTACTCTCACATGGGGAAGCCCCACACTACCATCGGCGCTAATGCGTTTCACTTCTGAGTTCGGCAAGGAATCAGGTGGGTCCACATCGCTATGGTCGCCAAGCAAATTCTTTTTACTTTCAGCTTTTTCTAAAAACTGAAAATAAATAATCTGGAAAGCTGTTTAAAAGTCTGTATTTACACATTCAACGTTCTTGCTTTGAGTCCATCAAAACCCTTTGGGTGTTGTATGGTTAAGCCTCACGGGCAATTAGTACAGGTTAGCTCAACGCCTCACAACGCTTACACACCCTGCCTATCAACGTCGTAGTCTACGACAACCCTTTAGGACGCTTAAAGCGCCAGGGAGAACTCATCTCAGGGCTCGCTTCCCGCTTAGATGCTTTCAGCGGTTATCGATTCCGAACTTAGCTACCGGGCAATGCGATTGGCATCACAACCCGAACACCAGAGGTTCGTCCACTCCGGTCCTCTCGTACTAGGAGCAGCCCCCTTCAATTCTCCAACGCCCACGGCAGATAGGGACCGAACTGTCTCACGACGTTCTAAACCCAGCTCGCGTACCACTTTAAATGGCGAACAGCCATACCCTTGGGACCGACTTCAGCCCCAGGATGTGATGAGCCGACATCGAGGTGCCAAACACCGCCGTCGATATGAACTCTTGGGCGGTATCAGCCTGTTATCCCCGGAGTACCTTTTATCCGTTGAGCGATGGCCCTTCCATTCAGAGCCACCGGATCACTATGACCTGCTTTCGCACCTGCTCGAGCCGTCACTCTCGCAGTTAAGCGGGCTTATGCCATTGCACTAACCTCACGATGTCCAACCGTGATTAGCCCACCTTCGTGCTCCTCCGTTACTCTTTGGGAGGAGACCGCCCCAGTCAAACTACCCACCAGGCACTGTCCTCAACCCCGATAAGGGGCCTAAGTTAGAACATCAACACTACAAGGGTGGTATTTCAAGGACGGCTCCACGCTATCTGGCGACAACGTTTCAAAGCCTCCCACCTATCCTACACATGTAGGGTCAATGTTCAGTGCCAAGCTGTAGTAAAGGTTCACGGGGTCTTTCCGTCTAGCCGCGGGTACACTGCATCTTCACAGCGATTTCAATTTCACTGAGTCTCGGGTGGAGACAGCGTGGCCATCATTACGCCATTCGTGCAGGTCGGAACTTACCCGACAAGGAATTTCGCTACCTTAGGACCGTTATAGTTACGGCCGCCGTTTACCGGGGCTTCGATCAAGAGCTTCGCGCAAGCGCTAACCCCATCAATTAACCTTCCGGCACCGGGCAGGCGTCACACCGTATACGTCATCTTACGATTTTGCACAGTGCTGTGTTTTTAATAAACAGTTGCAGCCACCTGGTATCTGCGACTCTCGTCAGCTCCATCCGCAAGGGACTTCACCATCAAGAGCGTACCTTCTCCCGAAGTTACGGTACCATTTTGCCTAGTTCCTTCACCCGAGTTCTCTCAAGCGCCTTGGTATTCTCTACCCGACCACCTGTGTCGGTTTGGGGTACGATTCCTTACAATCTGAAGCTTAGAGGCTTTTCCTGGAAGCATGGCATCAATGACTTCATCACCGTAGTGACTCGACGTCGTGTCTCAGCCTTAAAGAGGTCCGGATTTACCTAAACCTCAAGCCTACGCACTTGAACCTGGACAACCGTCGCCAGGCCCACCTAGCCTTCTCCGTCCCCCCATCGCAATTGTAAGAAGTACGGGAATATTAACCCGTTTCCCATCGACTACGCCTTTCGGCCTCGCCTTAGGGGTCGACTTACCCTGCCCCGATTAACGTTGGACAGGAACCCTTGGTCTTCCGGCGAGGAGGTTTTTCACCCCCTTTATCGTTACTCATGTCAGCATTCGCACTTCTGATACCTCCAGCAGCCTTTACAGACCACCTTCAACGGCTTACAGAACGCTCCCCTACCCCGCAATCAAAGATTGCAGCCGCAGCTTCGGTTTATAGCTTAGCCCCGTTACATCTTCCGCGCAGGCCGACTCGACTAGTGAGCTATTACGCTTTCTTTAAATGATGGCTGCTTCTAAGCCAACATCCTAGCTGTCTAAGCCTTCCCACATCGTTTCCCACTTAGCTATAATTTGGGACCTTAGCTGGCGGTCTGGGTTGTTTCCCTCTCCACAACGGACGTTAGCACCCGCTGTGTGTCTCCCGGATAGTACTTACTGGTATTCGGAGTTTGCAAAGGGTTGGTAAGTCGGGATGACCCCCTAGCCTTAACAGTGCTCTACCCCCAGTAGTATTCGTCCGAGGCGCTACCTAAATAGCTTTCGGGGAGAACCAGCTATCTCCAGGTTTGATTGGCCTTTCACCCCTAGCCACAAGTCATCCGCTAATTTTTCAACATTAGTCGGTTCGGTCCTCCAGTTGATGTTACTCAACCTTCAACCTGCCCATGGCTAGATCACCTGGTTTCGGGTCTATATCCAGCAACTGAGCGCCCAGTTAAGACTCGATTTCTCTACGGCTCCCCTAGTCGGTTAACCTTGCTACTGAATATAAGTCGCTGACCCATTATACAAAAGGTACGCAGTCACCCCGAAGGGCTCCTACTGCTTGTACGTACACGGTTTCAGGTTCTATTTCACTCCCCTCACAGGGGTTCTTTTCGCCTTTCCCTCACGGTACTGGTTCACTATCGGTCAGTCAGGAGTATTTAGCCTTGGAGGATGGTCCCCCCATGTTCAGACAGGATATCACGTGTCCCGCCCTACTCGATTTCACTGATGATGAGATGTCGGTTACGGGGCTATCACCCTTTATTGCGGCACTTTCCAGAGCCTTCACCTGTCTCATTAAAAGCTTAAGGGCTAATCCAATTTCGCTCGCCGCTACTTTCGGAATCTCGGTTGATTTCTTTTCCTCGAGGTACTTAGATGTTTCAGTTCCCCCGGTTCGCTCTGTTAACCTATGTATTCAGTTAACAGTAATACCTTATGGTATTGGGTTTCCCCATTCGGAAATCGTAGACTCAGGTGGCTGTTACTGCCTAATCTACGCTTATCGCAAGTTACTACGTCCTTCATCGCCTCTGACTGCCAAGGCATCCACCGTGTACGCTTAGTCACTTAACCATACAACCCCAAAGGGTCTTACTTCGCAAAAAGTAAGGTTAAACAACCAAAGTTGTCTCTCAGTTATTTACATGAGTGAGAGACTGATTTTGCCGGACTCAAATTCCAAGAACACTTGAATGTGTGTTGGTACCTAAATCACTTATCTTTCAAAGTAAGTTAGGATTTGAGAACTTTTAAATGAATAACAACGCATATCTAAAGATATGGGGATTGTTGTTATTCGTCAGCTTTCCAAATTGTTAAAGAGCAAAGTGTTTACACACTTTCTAACGATTCTCAGGGACTAAAACTGAACCACATACAGGTTAACGAAGTGGTTTGGATTTTCTGTCCAAAAATAGTTAGAGAGTGGTGGGCGATACCGGGCTCGAACCAGTGACCCCCTGCTTGTAAGGCAGGTGCTCTCCCAACTGAGCTAATCGCCCACAATGTTTTATTTCCTGCGGGAGGAAATGGTGGGTCGTGCAGGATTCGAACCTGCGACCAATTGGTTAAAAGCCAACTGCTCTACCAACTGAGCTAACGACCCATTTCTTTTGAAGTGTATCTTCAAGAGAAGATGGTATCCCGTAGGGGAGTCGAACCCCTGTTACCGCCGTGAAAGGGCGGTGTCCTAGGCCTCTAGACGAACGGGACACTAAGCAGTAAGTGTTGGGCACTTACCTGTAAACTCTTTACATCATAAACCATCAATCTGTGTGAACACTCATCGCAATAATCTTTTCGTAAGGAGGTGATCCAGCGCCAGGTTCCCCTAGCGCTACCTTGTTACGACTTCACCCCAGTCATGAACCACAAAGTGGTGAGCGTCCTCCCGAAGGTTAAACTACCCACTTCTTTTGCAGCCCACTCCCATGGTGTGACGGGCGGTGTGTACAAGGCCCGGGAACGTATTCACCGTAGCATTCTGATCTACGATTACTAGCGATTCCGACTTCATGGAGTCGAGTTGCAGACTCCAATCCGGACTACGACGCACTTTTTGGGATTCGCTCACTCTCGCAAGTTGGCCACCCTCTGTATGCGCCATTGTAGCACGTGTGTAGCCCTACTCGTAAGGGCCATGATGACTTGACGTCGTCCCCACCTTCCTCCGGTTTATCACCGGCAGTCTCCCTGGAGTTCCCACCCGAAGTGCTGGCAAACAAGGATAAGGGTTGCGCTCGTTGCGGGACTTAACCCAACATTTCACAACACGAGCTGACGACAGCCATGCAGCACCTGTCTCTCAGTTCCCGAAGGCACAAGACTGTCTCCAGTCTCTTCTGAGGATGTCAAGAGTAGGTAAGGTTCTTCGCGTTGCATCGAATTAAACCACATGCTCCACCGCTTGTGCGGGCCCCCGTCAATTCATTTGAGTTTTAATCTTGCGACCGTACTCCCCAGGCGGTCTACTTAACGCGTTAGCTCCGAAAGCCACGGCTCAAGGCCACAACCTCCAAGTAGACATCGTTTACGGCGTGGACTACCAGGGTATCTAATCCTGTTTGCTCCCCACGCTTTCGCATCTGAGTGTCAGTATCTGTCCAGGGGGCCGCCTTCGCCACCGGTATTCCTTCAGATCTCTACGCATTTCACCGCTACACCTGAAATTCTACCCCCCTCTACAGTACTCTAGACGACCAGTTTCAAATGCAGTTCCCAGGTTGAGCCCGGGGCTTTCACATCTGACTTAGTCATCCACCTGCATGCGCTTTACGCCCAGTAATTCCGATTAACGCTCGCACCCTCCGTATTACCGCGGCTGCTGGCACGGAGTTAGCCGGTGCTTCTTCTGTTGCTAACGTCAAATGATACCGCTATTAACGGCACCACCTTCCTCACAACTGAAAGTACTTTACAACCCGAAGGCCTTCTTCATACACGCGGCATGGCTGCATCAGGCTTGCGCCCATTGTGCAATATTCCCCACTGCTGCCTCCCGTAGGAGTCTGGACCGTGTCTCAGTTCCAGTGTGGCTGATCATCCTCTCAGACCAGCTAGGGATCGTCGCCTTGGTGAGCCTTTACCTCACCAACTAGCTAATCCCACCTGGGCATATCCTGACGCGAGAGGCCCGAAGGTCCCCCTCTTTGAGCCGAAGCTATTATGCGGTATTAGCCATCGTTTCCAATGGTTATCCCCCACATCAGGGCAATTTCCCAGGCATTACTCACCCGTCCGCCGCTCGACGTCCAACAAATCATCCGAAGAGTCAATGTTGCCGTTTCCGCTCGACTTGCATGTGTTAGGCCTGCCGCCAGCGTTCAATCTGAGCCATGATCAAACTCTTCAATTTAAGTTTTGGTTGGCTCAATGAATACTGACATTACATATGTAATGTTGAATTGACTGTGCTGAATCCGAAGATTCAATGGTCACTTCGTTCATTGAAACCGAATTTGAAGCCTAAGCTTCTAATTGGATTATTATCAACGAGTGCCCACACAGATTGATAGGTTTATATTGTTAAAGAGCTTTCTCAACTAAGCGACTTAGTCACTCACTGAGAGGCCGCCATTTTAATGAGTTAAAACACTGTGTCAAACACTTTTTTATCTCAATTTGGCGAGCTAACTCGGCGCTGGCTTTTTTGCCGCTGTTGCCGTGTCAGCGAGGGGGCATTATAGAGATCGAAGTCACGTTGACAACCCCTTTTGACACTTTTTTTTGTTTTTTTTATCGTTCGAATAAAACTTAAACAGAAAAGGGTGTTTTTGCTACGTAAACTAAGTAATAGTCTGCATATATAACTGTATTTGAGAACAATAATTATGAGTCTTCGAAGCTATAAAGGTATCAAACCAACAATTGCAGACGGTGTTTATATAGATAGTTCTGCGGTAATCGTAGGTGACATTACTATTGGTAGCCATTCCAGTGTTTGGCCTTTAGTCGCAGCACGTGGTGACGTGAACCATATTCATATTGGCGAACGAACCAACATTCAAGACGGCTCCGTATTACACGTTACACACAAAAATGTCGAAAACCCTAATGGTTATCCTCTCATCATAGGTAATGATGTAACCATAGGACACAAGGTCATGCTACATGGTTGTAACATTAAAGATCGCGTGTTGGTTGGTATGGGCGCTATCGTATTAGATGGTGTAACCATTGAATCGGATGTGATGATAGGTGCTGGTAGTCTAGTCCCACCCAACAAAACGCTTGAGAGTGGCTATTTGTATGTAGGCAGTCCGGTAAAACAAGCCAGACCATTGTCAGAGAAAGAATTAGCTTTCCTTAAAAAATCCGCCGATAACTACGTGCAAAACAAAAACGACTACCTTTCAGAGGTTCAGCCCGTTTAGATTACTTCCTTCTTTACTGCGCTATAAGTAGGTAAAGAGGGAAACGTCTACTGTTGTTAAAGTTCGATTTCACCTGAAGCATTAAACGCTTCATCTTCAATTAACTCTTCGGCGAGTTCTTCTATATCAAATCGGTATTGGTCGAACAGTTTCAAAATTTCATCAGAATCACGAGGCGTTTTTTGAGCTAATTTAACCAGTGACGCCAAAGACAGCTTACACACAATCAAAGCACCCGATTGTTGTGCTTCAAATACGATGGTTTCCGTATCTTCGCAAAATCGTCTTTGATCAGAAAACAAAATGGATTGGTTCATGCAAACTTCCTTATTGAGCGCGTAATTCTTGTCGTAGCTTTGTCAGTACCGGTTCAACATCTGGTTTGATTCCTCGCCAAATTGAAAAACTTTCCGCCGCTTGCCCAACAAGCATACCCAGGCCATCAACGATATTTTTGACGCGATGCGTTTTGGCCCACTGGTTAAAGGCTGTTGCGTTGGCCGCATACATCATGTCATAAGCCAACACACATCCATCAAAGATCACCGGGGAAACATCTGGCAAGGTTCCAGATAGACTGGCCGACGTCGAATTAATGACCACATCAAAGCCGCAATCAATCTCATCTAACGCTTGAGCAGACACTTCTTGACGATTAATTTCCGTAACAATCTGCTCTGCTTTGCTTAACGTACGGTTCGCAATCACGATTTGCGCTGGCTGTCTTTCTAATAGTGGAAGAACCACACCTCGCGCTGCGCCACCCGCTCCCAAAACAAGGATACGAGCATGTTGTAGCTCCGCGCCATTTCTAATCAAGTCTTGAACTAAGCCTTCTCCATCCGTGTTATCACCAATGATCTGTGCCACCTCATTTATATAAAGAGTGTTCACAGCGCCAGCGATGCGAGCTCTATCAGTCAGTATTTCCGCCAAGTTAAACGCTCTTTCCTTAAAAGGGACAGTTACATTGCACCCTAACCCCCCCTGTTGAAAGAACGCAGAAACATCTGATTCAAATGCCTCAATTTCTGAAAGCTTTTTCACGTATTGAATAGATTGTCCAGTTTGCTCTGCAAACGCATGATGAATGTCAGGCGATTTGCTATGTGCTATTGGATTTCCAAATACCGCATATTGGCCAACAGAAGAGATGTCTTTTTGATTGTTTGGTTTGCTATTACTCACTACCAATCCCTTGGTTTTAAAAAGTTGTCACATAGATTCTGTTCTGGTGAATTTTGTTGTGGTTGGTATCCATATTCCCAACGAGCGAGCGGCGGCATGGACATTAAAATGGATTCCGTTCGACCACCACTTTGCAACCCAAATAACGTGCCTCTATCGAATACTAAGTTGAATTCTACATAACGACCACGTCGATACAGCTGAAACTCGCGTTCGCGTTCACCAAATTCGGTATTTTTACGACGCTCCACTATCGGTAAATAGGCTTGGTTATAGCCTTCTCCAACGGCTTTGATGTAATCAAAACACTTGTCAAAAGACCATTGGTTTAGGTCATCGAAAAATAATCCGCCAACACCACGTGTTTCATCTCGATGCGGTAAATAGAAGTACTCGTCACACCACTTTTTGTGTTCCGCATAAACATTGTCGCCAAAAGGCTGACACAATTCTTTGGCTGTTTGATGCCACTCTATACAGTCCGCTTCAAATGGATAGAAAGGTGTAAGGTCAAACCCGCCACCAAACCACCAGATTGGATCTGCACCTGCTTTTTCGGCAATAAAAAATCTCACGTTGGCGTGGGATGTCGGTACATAAGGGTTTTTAGGGTGCATAACCAGTGAAACACCCATCGCCTCAAAGCGTCTTCCCGCCAGTTCAGGTCGATGTGCTGTCGCAGAAGCCGGCATCTTAGCACCTTGAACGTGAGAAAAATTGACGCCTCCCTGCTCAAATACCGCGCCATTGGTCATGACACGTGTACGCCCGCCCCCACCCAGCTTCTCACCTGGTTCTCTTTGCCAAGCATCTTCTTTAAAGCAAGCCTTTCCATCTGCTTGCTCTAATTGCGCACAAATTTGGTCCTGCAGGGCCATTAAAAATGTTTTAACTGCTTGTTTATCTATTTGATTCACGTATCCAACCACTTAATTCAACAAAGACGGGGCACTTTTTCGGTTACCAGTCGCAACGTATTCACACCAGAACAAGAATTGGGTTATTGAGATTGCAACCGCGCAATCGTTTGCTTGGTGTTCATTTCCCCGTATAATGCGCTCAAATTCTCGTGAAGTCCCATTAACGCTGCAAGGAGTTTGAGATGAAAGTCGGTATCATCATGGGTTCAAAGTCTGACTGGCCAACCATGAAGTTAGCTGCAGATATGCTAGATCAATTTGGTGTGGAATACGAAACAAAAGTCGTTTCTGCTCATCGCACTCCACAACTTTTGGCAGATTACGCTAACAGCGCGAAAGAGCGCGGTCTTAAAGTCATCATCGCTGGCGCTGGCGGTGCTGCGCATTTGCCAGGAATGGCAGCCGCTTTCACCAGCCTTCCTGTTCTTGGCGTGCCGGTTCAATCTCGCGCACTAAAAGGTATGGATTCACTGCTTTCTATCGTTCAAATGCCCAAAGGTATTGCTGTGGGTACGCTTGCCATTGGTGAAGCAGGCGCAGCAAATGCGGGTATTTTAGCCGCTCAAATCATCGGTACTCACGACGAAGAGGTGATGAGTAAAGTGGAAGCGTTCCGACAAACGCAAACTGACACTGTACTTGCCAATCCGGATCCATCTCAGGAGTAAACCATGAATGTTTTGGTTTTAGGTGCTGGTCAGCTTGCTCGCATGATGTCACTTTCTAGCGCACCACTGAACATTAAAGTGACCGCGTTTGATGTGGGTTCTGAGAATATTGTTCACCCTCTGACGCAACAAGTACTTGGTTCAGGACTGGCTGATGCCATTCAAAGTGCAGACGTAATTACAGCAGAGTTTGAGCACATTCCTCATGATGTGCTCGATCAGTGCGAAGCCAGTGGTAAATTTTACCCTCATACCGATGCCATCAAAGCCGGCGGCGATCGTCGTATTGAAAAAGCTTTGCTTGATAATGCAGGTGTTAAAAATGCCAAATACGCCATCATCAGCAATCGTGAAGATTTTGATAAAGCTATTGAGACCGTCGGTATCCCAATGGTGCTCAAAACTGCATTAGGTGGCTATGATGGCAAAGGGCAGTGGCGCCTCAAGTCTGGCACTAAGGTGGATGAAGTATGGGCGGAAATGTCAGCAAGCTTGGAAGAAAACCCTCAGCAAGCGATTGTTGCCGAGGAGTTTGTTCCCTTTTCACGTGAAGTCTCTTTGGTTGGTGCACGTAATCAACAAGGAGACATTCAGGTTTACCCTTTGGCTGAAAATGTTCACGTCGATGGGGTACTGAGTCTATCTACCGCCATTGATGAACCCGCGCTGCAAAACCAAGCCAAAGAGATGTTCACCGCTGTGGCGAAGAGCCTAAATTACGTTGGTGTATTGGCGCTGGAATTCTTCGACGTGGGCGGACAATTGTTGGTGAATGAAATTGCCCCTCGTGTACATAATTCCGGTCACTGGACTCAACAAGGAGCGCAAGTGTGTCAGTTCGAAAACCACATTCGCGCTGTCTTGGGATTGCCGTTGGGAAGCACCGCACTTCTGCGCGATACCGCTATGGTGAATATCCTCGGCCAAGATTCAGTTCCAGACGAGCTCTTGTCGCTATCCGGTGTTTATCTACACTGGTATGGCAAAGAAAAACGTGCTGGCCGCAAAATGGGTCATATCAATGTGACGGCAACTCCAGAACGGTCTTTGAAGCAGCAACTGCATAAAGTGGCTTCAATTTTGGGTGACAACCACTACCCTGCGTTGAGCGATTACCTATAGTCCTAAATACGCTGGATACCCAAAAAGACAAAAAGCTCACGATTCCGTGAGCTTTTTTGCTATTCAACCCAGAAGCTTACACCTGCTTTGCCTGACATTTTTTATCGGCACACACCAACACATCGCCATTGCTGGTCGGTTTGTTTAATAACAAGGGGAATTGGCACGTTTGGCAACAGCCTGCCACCGGCGATAAATTGACCGAAAACTTGCAGCTTGGATACTGGTCGCAGGCATGAAACGTTTTTCCGTAACGGGACTTTCGCTCAACCAAATGGCCAGTTTCACACTCTGGACACGCAATGTGGTCGGCAGTTTCAGGTTCGGCTTGATGCAGAGACTCCACGTGGGTACATTGCGGATAATAGCTACAGCCAACAAACATGCCATACCGCCCTTGCCTCAATACCAGCTCATTGGCACATTGCGGGCAAGGTACGCCGAGTTCTTTGATGATGCGACTATCTGTAGAATGAAGGGGAATGCTGTGTTCACAGCTCGGATACTGGCTGCAGCCCCAAAAAGGCCCGTGCTTGCCGTGCCGCATGTGCATATCTGCGCCACAAGCGGGGCACTCTCGAGTATCAAGTGCGTGTTCATGAGCACTAAAAAGCTCGTTGTCTATTTTATTACTCATACAAATAAGGCAGGGGTTAGTGGAGAATGCCCTGTTCTTTGGTATAAAGAAGCTCTTCCATCATGGTATAGGCGTTCTCGTTACCAGGAACATTAAACAATACCATTAAGATGATCCACTTGAGGTCATCTAGCTCAAACTCAGACGTTTCAAGCCCCATAACCCGATCGATAACCATTTCGCGAGTTTCTGACGTTAATACGTTAATTTGCTCTAGGAACAATAGAAAACCACGACACTCTAAATCGAGGCGAGACATTTCGGTTCGCGTAAAAATTCGAGTCGACGTTGCCGCACTCGTGGTCATGGCTGACTGAGCATCACTTTGTTGCAGTGCTGCTAAATCTTCTAGCCATTGCAGTGCTTTATAAATATCTTTCTGGTGAAAACCAGCTCGGAGCAGTTCTTCCTCTAGCTCATCTTGGTCCACTTGCAACTCAGTGTCGCTATGGATATAGGTTTCGAACAGATACATCAAAATATCCATCATCATAGCTAGCTCCTCCCCGTACGAATGTAGCCTCCTGAAACCGCAATTACGTGTCCCAGCAATTCCAGCTCCAGCAGCTGTGTCATGACGTCCTGAACGGGTATATGGGTCCGCTCAGCGAGAATATCAACAGGTGTGGCCTTACTTCCTACGTTAGCTAACAGCTGAGGAAATGGCAATTCTTGTTTGCTATCAATTTGCTTTAATTGCTCATCTAAGTTGGAAGTCATCTCAAACGACTCATTTTGATCGTGCCACAACAGCATTCCATCGAGTTCTTGGCGAATATCCTCCAAGTTTTGTACCAACTTGGCGCCCTGTTGAATCAATCGATGACTACCTCGGTATTGTGGTTGACGAATGCTGCCGGGAATGACAAACACTTCCCTTCCCTGTTCGCTGGCAAGTCTGGCGGTAATCAATGAACCACTGCGCTCAGTCGCTTCAACAATCAGCGTACCGATACTCAAGCCACTGATAATGCGATTGCGTTTTGGAAACTGATTGGCTTTGGGAGGCGCAGACGGAAGATACTCTGAAACCAACGCCCCTGAACCAATGATTCGCTCCGCCAAACCCTGATGCGTTTTGGGGTAAACATTTGCCAGTCCCGAACCTAAAACGGCAATGGTTTCTCCACCACTGCGCAACGACCCCGCATGCGCATAACCATCGATACCCAATGCGAGCCCACTGGTGACGATAATGTTTTCTTTTGCCAACGCAGCCGCAAAATCAGTGGCGTTGTCTAGTCCATCTGCTGTCGCATTTCGACTGCCAACCATCGCAATTTGAGGTTTAAGCAAACAATCGAGTTGGCCTTCAACAAATAAAATGGGGGGAGGGTCGGCGATTTGCTTCAACAGTGATGGGTAGGTTTTATCCTTTAGCGTGAGGACATGCCGATTTTCCCCTTGCCCACACCAAGACAAAATTGCATCGAGCTCAGTTTGACATCCTCCTCTCAAAAATTGACGCTGCTTGGGCTTAAATCCAACGGCAATGAGTTCATCCTCCGATAAACTCAGGATTTCTTGAGGTGGGGAGTGGGCAATGAGTTTCTGAAAGGTTTTAGCACCCACGCCTGGCGTTAGAGAAAGCGTCAGCCAGGCAGTGAGATGCGGATTCATGATAGCGAATTAATTAACGACGGGGCTTTGAACTATGGTCTTTTTGCCAACGGGCACCTTACTCTCGGTCACCAACGCCAGGCTAAAATGCGCATAAGGGCGTATCACCATCAAGCTACCCACCTGTTGGTTAGGCAGACTGACCTTTTTGCTGGCAACTTGTTTCACCGCGTCAGACTGGCTGAGCATAGAGCTGGTTTTTGCACCTTGCTCAAACAACTCAAAGACACTGCCTTGTGTTAAACCGTCATTTTCGCCTCGGTTTAATACCACTACCTGATTTTCTCCCACGTATTGGCTACCCTCAATCGCGCCAAGAATTTGAGTCCCTTGCAAACTCGGAGCTGGAACAGGATAGAATAAAGTAGACAATCCCAAATCCTCTACCCCTAGTTCTGGTATCGCTACATCATCGGTTGAGATCTCTTGTAACTGTGTGGTGATCTGCAATCCAGTGATGTTGTCGCCCGCTTTATCAAGTGCCCCAGTTGCAATACGCTTTAGCGCGATCACAGTTTGACCATCCCTTTGATAGCGCTCACTTTCTCGATAGATTCCCCACTCTTTATGTTCATGCTCACCAGTGACATAGATAAGTGAAGAATGAGTTAAATACTGCTTACCGTCACTTGAACCAATAACCCTAGAAGTCTGTTTGAGTTCGGTCATTCCAATTAAGCGATCAGACTCTAAATACGGAAGAAGCGCACTTTCTTTGACGGTAGGCACCGGCTCTTTTTTTAACACTCTAATTTTAGGGCTGAGTTTAACCATAGGTTTTAAACTCAACACTGGCTGACCATCTCGCCAAATCAGGCTTAACTTATCGCCAGGATAAATAAGATGTGGGTTATCAATTTCAGGGTTCACTTGCCACAATCGAGGCCACAACCAAGGACTTTCCAAAAACAGTTCAGAAATGTCCCACAAGGTATCGCCCTTAACCACAGTATAGGAGGTGGGAGCATCAGGTTTCAGAGTGAGCGGAACTTCCGACTCAGCCAATGCTATTGGTGCCATGAAAGTGGCCGTTAAACTTAGTAGTAAAGAGGCTCTACGAAACATAACCCTCATCCTTGGTGGTGTGCTCTTAATAACAACGGGCAATTGATAAAATGCGTCTTAAGCTTTCGCTATCGCCGCATGAAAAGACTGAGCTGATGCTGTCATTTACATCGTAAAATGTCTAGAATTGAGCCATCACGCGTTGACTGGATTCAGCGCAGTTCAAAATTTCGAGTGTATATGTCTGTATTAAATGTATTAATTTTCCCGGATGATCGTCTTCGCACGGTAGCAAAACCTGTTGAAGCGGTTACTCCAGAAGTTCAAAAAATTGTCGACGACATGTTTGACACCATGTATGAGCAAGAAGGTATCGGCTTGGCAGCAACCCAAGTTGATATTCATCAACGTATCATCGTGATTGACGTGTCCGAAACCCGCGATGAACGTTTGGTGTTTATCAATCCAGAAATCATCGAAAAGAACGGTGAAGACGGTATCGAAGAAGGCTGTCTGTCTATTCCTGGCTGTCGCGCGCTAGTGCCACGCTACGCGGAAATCACCGTAAAAGCGCTAGACCGAGAAGGCAATGAGTTCACAATTGAAGCCGATGAGCTACTTGCTATTTGTCTGCAACACGAAATTGACCACTTAGATGGCAAACTGTTTGTCGATTATTTATCACCGCTCAAGCGCAAAAGAATCACTGACAAACTTAAAAAGATTAAGCGCCAACGCGAACGCAACGCTTAACTGTCTATCAAGTAGAGGACAATTCATTGACCCAACCATTGCGTATTGTATTTGCAGGCACGCCTGATTTTGCCGCTCGCCACCTAGCTGCTCTTATTGAATCCGAGCATCAAGTGATTGCGACTTACACTCCACCAGACAAACCGGCTGGACGTGGCAAAAAACTCACCGCAAGTGCGGTAAAAACCTTAGCACTTGAACACGACATTCCTGTTTTTCAGCCTGCATCGATGAAATCGGAGCAGGCACAAGTTGAACTGGCTGCTCTAAACGCCGACGTGATGATCGTGGTGGCTTACGGTTTTATCCTGCCAAAAGTTGTCTTAGATACCCCTAAACTCGGTTGTATCAACGTTCATGGTTCAATCCTACCGCGATGGCGCGGCGCGGCACCGATTCAACGTTCAATTTGGGCGGGCGATAAAGAAGCTGGTGTCACCATCATGCAGATGGACGAAGGGTTGGATACGGGTGACATGCTCAGTATTGCGTCATTACCGATCGAAAGCACTGACACCAGCGCAACCCTGTATGAAAAATTGGCCGAGTTAGGGCCAAAAGCACTAGTAGATTGCCTTGATTTATTAGCCAAGGGTGAAGCCAAGCCAGAGAAGCAAGATGATGCGCTTGCGAATTACGCCGAAAAGCTCAGCAAAGACGAAGCCAAGATCAATTGGCAAGATTCTGCAGAACACATTGAACGCTGTGTTCGTGCTTTTAATCCGTGGCCGATGAGTCATTTTTCATTGGATGACAAAACCATCAAAGTCTGGCAATCGCGTGTAGAAAGCGTATCTAGTGATGAGACTCCGGGCACCATCATTCGTGCCGACAAGACTGGGTTATACATCACCACTGGCAAAGATGTGCTGGTGTTAGAATCGATCCAGATCCCCGGTAAAAAAGCCATGCCAATTGCCGACATTCTTAATGCCCGTGCAGATTGGTTCAAAGTTGGCACCACTTTAAGCTAGCTCAATCTAACCTAGCTTACTATCGAACATTTTTGGGGCAGAGATGCCCCACGCAAAGGTAACGTTATGAACGTACGCGCTGCAGCCGCTCAAGTGCTGTTTCAAGTGGTTGATAAAGGTCAATCACTCTCTACTGCCCTCCCCTATGCCCAACAATCTATCGCCTCTAAAGATCACGCCCTACTGCAGGAAATCTGTTATGGCGCACTGCGTATCCTACCGCGATTGGAATCCATTGCCGGTCAACTAATGGATAAGCCCCTAAAAGGCAAACAACGAGTATTCCATCATTTGATTTTAGTTGGACTTTATCAATTAGGTCATATGCGAGTGCCTGCCCACGCGGCAGTGGCGGAAACCGTTGAAGGCACAAAAGGGCTAAAAGGTCCTCGTTTGCGCGGCCTTATCAATGCAGTGTTAAGAAATTATCAGCGCAATCAAGAACAGCTTGACCAACAATCAGTCAGCCACGATGCGGGTAAATACGGCCACCCGAGCTGGCTGCTCAAGACTTTAAAGCAGCACTACCCCAATGATTGGCAATCGATTGTCGAGCACAACAATCAAAAAGCGCCGATGTGGCTACGCGTCAACCAACGTCACCACAGCAGAGACAGCTACATCAAGTTGTTAGACCAATGCGACATTGCATATCAAGTTCATAGCCAAGCGCCTGATGCCATCAAACTCGATAAAGCGTGCGACGTGCATCAGCTTCCAGGCTTTGCCGAGGGCTGGGTTTCCGTACAAGATGCCGCAGCGCAATTATCGATTGAGTATCTGACACCTAAAGATAACGAGCTGATTCTCGATTGCTGCGCCGCGCCGGGTGGCAAAACAGCGCATATTCTTGAGCGTCACCAAGCGCAAGTGGTTGCCATCGATGTGGATCAACAGCGCCTAGATCGAGTTAATGAAAACTTGGAGCGACTCAACGTATCTGCACAAGTAATTTGCGGTGACGCACGTAAACCACAAGATTGGTGGCAAGGTGAGCAATTTGATCGCATTCTACTTGACGCCCCTTGCTCAGCAACCGGCGTGATTAGACGACACCCTGATATCAAGTGGTTACGTCGAGCTGATGATATTGAAGCTTTAGCACAGCTGCAGTCTGAGATCATCGATGCGATGTGGCAACAACTAAAACCCGGTGGCACTTTGGTTTACGCAACCTGTTCGATCATGCCACAGGAAAATGCAGCGCAAGTGAAAGCATTTTTAGCAAGAACGCAAGATGCTGTTTTAGACGGTTCACCGTTAGATAACCCTGGGCGACAGATCTTGCCAGGTGAAGAAGACATGGACGGTTTCTACTACGCCGTGTTGAAAAAGCAGGCATAAGCCTAGAGCAAAATAAGTATTAAGCGATGAAAATAATTATCTTGGGTGCTGGCCAAGTAGGCGGCACACTCGCAGAAAACTTAGTTGGTGAAAACAACGACATAACCATAGTCGATCGCAACAGCGATCGTCTCCGTGAGCTTCAAGATAAATATGATTTACGCGTAGTAAATGGTTATGCCAGTCACCCCGATGTACTGCGAGAGGCGGGAGCCGTCGACGCGGACATGCTGGTCGCGGTCACCAATACGGATGAAACCAATATGGCGGCATGCCAAGTGGCATTCACCCTATTCAATACACCGAACCGCATTGCCCGTATTCGTTCACCAGAGTATTTAGTCGAAAAAGAAGCCTTGTTCCAGTCGGGCGCCGTTCCTGTCGACCACCTAATTGCACCAGAAGAACTGGTTACTAGCTATATTGAGCGATTAGTCCAGTATCCGGGCGCACTCCAAGTTGTGTCTTTTGCTGAACAAAAGGTCAGCCTAGTTGCGGTCAAAGCCTATTACGGCGGACCGTTAGTAGGTAATGCACTCTCGGCACTGCGCGAGCACATGCCACATATCGATACCCGTGTGGCCGCCATCTTCCGCCAAGGTCGTCCTATTCGCCCACAGGGAACCACCATCATCGAAGCTGATGATGAAGTGTTTTTTGTCGCCGCAAGTA
This sequence comes from Vibrio sp. ABH4_348, assembly GCF_056159765.1. Lineage (NCBI taxonomy): Bacteria > Pseudomonadati > Pseudomonadota > Gammaproteobacteria > Vibrionales > Vibrionaceae > Vibrio > Vibrio sp. ABH4_348. Next base: position 2,896,936 of record NZ_JBSWVW010000001.1, read on the forward strand.
ATCACATTCGCTCAGTGATGAGTGAACTGCAAAGGTTAGAAAAACCCTATCGACGTATCATGATTGTTGGTGGCGGTAACATTGGTGCGAGTTTGGCCAAACGCTTAGAGCACACCTACAGTGTTAAGCTAATCGAACGCCATTACGATCGCGCTGAGCGTTTATCAGAAGAGCTGGAAAACACCACCGTATTTTGTGGTGATGCGGCGGACCAAGAGCTACTCAGCGAAGAGAATATAGATCAGGTAGATGTGTTTATTGCACTCACCAACGAAGATGAAACCAATATCATGTCGGCGATGTTAGCCAAGCGTATGGGTGCCAAAAAAGTCATGGTGCTGATTCAACGCAGCGCCTACATCGATTTGGTTCAAGGTGGTGCTATTGACGTCGCGATATCCCCTCAGCAAGCTACAATTTCCGCTTTGTTGACTCACGTTCGTCGTGCCGACATTGTCAACGTTTCTTCATTAAGACGAGGGGCGGCGGAGGCCATTGAAGCCATCGCTCATGGCGATGAAACCACGTCGAAGGTAGTGGGTCGATCCATTGGCGAAATTAAACTCCCACCGGGAACCACAATTGGCGCCATCGTGCGTGGCGAAGAAGTGCTGATTGCTCACGACAGAACTGTTATAGAGCAAGACGACCACGTCGTTATGTTCTTGGTAGATAAAAAGTATGTTCCTGATGTCGAAGCGCTATTCCAACCAAGCCCATTCTTCTTGTAGTTCGGTGTGCTAAAAATTGGCCCACTCTAGACTTGGCTATCTGGAAGGACATACCAATAGATAGCCAGGTAATGGCAAAAACATCCAAGCATAACAAAACCATGCCATATGGCATGGTTAAACGGAATCTTATGTGCGACGTAAAACACCACGCCAAGGGAATAAATCAAACCACCCGCTGCTAACAATACTAATCCACCCAGCTGTAAGTGTATTGCCAACTGATAAATAACCAACAGTGATAACCACCCCATTATCAGATACGTGGCCAAAGACAAACGCTTAAAGCGATATACAAAAAACAGCTTCATCACAATTCCGATCAGTGCCAATAACCAAATTGCAATCATCAAACCTATTGCCAACGGTGTTTGCAAGCTAACCAATAAAAACGGCGTGTAACTCCCCGCAATTAACAGATAAATCGCACAGTGATCGAAAGTTTTTAACGCGCGCTTGGCTTTTTTATAGGGAATGGCGTGATACAGAGTCGATGCCAAAAACAGCAAGATTAGACTCGCGCCATAAATCGATACGCTAGTAATGGTGACGGTGTCTGGTTGGTTTTGAGTAGATTTAACGAGAAGTAATACCAATCCGACAATGCCCAATACCATGCCAAGGCCATGAGTCAGTGCATTGATAAACTCTTCTTTATTGGAATACGTTGGTTTGGAATGTGCCATGTTGACTGCCCAAAGGTTATCTTCAAGGCAGTATCGCACATTAGACTTACACGTGTAAGTCTAAATTGATAACTAACTAGAACTGGTTAAGTAGTCGAATCAAGAAACTCCACCACTTGCTCACCAGCTTGCGCAGGCGCTGTATTCAGCGGAATAACCAGTTCGCGTTTGAGGTCCCCTTTGCCCAACAACGAAGCCAACATACCTCTAAGTCCTTCGCGGTGTCGGTCGACTTCAAACCACATCTTTAACGACTTCGCATCGCGGTAAGCGACTAACTCAAGTTCTCGCCAGCGTCCATGAAACGGTCCCGTGGTCGGAACAAACTCAAATTCTTGGACAAACGGAAGTTCAAACCCTTTTACGGCTTCACACTCAACTTGTCGAATCCTCAAGCCTTGCGCTTCTAATCCATCTAATATGCCCTCAAGTAGGTTATCTGGGCGAACGGTGAGTATGTCGTTATCACTCGGGTCAATCGCCATCGAGATATCGAGCCCGGTCTCAAGCCAAACTTTAGCGTCGCCTAACGTCACCGGTGTGTTGATGGGTAGCTCAAGCTGAACGTCAAATTCACGTGTCTCACCGGATTCAATAGTAAAAGCATAAGGCAGCGACCATTCACCCAGTACATGCTTCTTTTTCACTCGTCGGGTTTCTGAAGATTCATTACCAGAATCGGTCCGTCCTACAGGTTCTTCACTGAAGTACTGACAGCAGAGTTTAAGCTCAATATTGTCTACTTCTTGATCGGCGTTACCACCGTAAACCATGACTTTAATGTCTACAGGATCACCGGGATACAACACATCTTGAGCCAACACCGAATCGACTTTTGCAGAACCAATCCCAAAAGACGCCAGCGTTTTTTTGAATAAAGACATACTACCTCCAAGCACAATGTCAGATGACCAATGTAACACTGCATGCATAAAACATTGTCAACTTTCGCAACATATTGATTAACTATCGATCAACTACCAATATACTGCTAATCTATACGGGTATCGATTGATACGTAAGTTCCTGAGTAATTATTTGGATTGGCGGGAGCCAGAAGAGCCACCCTTCATTGCATGCTGTAGTCGCATGAAGCTCAACTCATAGTTACTTGGGCCATTAGTTTGGCAATGGAATTGCCTGACCGTTAGGTAGATAAATGCACCGTACAACCGTCAGGTTTGCGCACACACATTGTAGTGCGTCGCGACGTAGGCACAGCACCTGTAAAGCCAAAGTCGCAACCCCCTCGGCACCTGTAAAAACACTTACTGAGAAACTGGTGATGACGTCATCGGATTCCAAGAAAGTCGAACAAGCGGCCTAATAGAAAAGCGCAGTTATCTGCGCTTTTTTCTTACCTTACTGATAGCGATTTGATACCGTTGGCAAAAACATTAATCTTTGTGAGGTATTATATGCATCAGCATCGAATTGAAGAACTTCTCGAACTGCTAGAACCCGAGTGGAAAAAGCGTCCAGCCGATAACTTACTAGAGTTTTTAAGTCTATTGGCGAGTGAAGCCAGTCATAAAGGTGACCTGCGTGAACTCACTGATGACACTTTGATCTATCACTTGAAAATGCGTAATCAAGATAAAAACGCCATGATTCCGGGACTACAAAAAGACCAAGAAGACGATTTCAAATCTGCGCTTTTAAAAGCCAGAGGAATCATCAAGTCTGAATAGTAGATTATTCAGTCCTTCCTAGTTAATCCCCTTGGCTCATGCGTTAGGAACAAGACTATCAACTGTTCTAGCAATAAGTTTAATGACTGTTCTAGTTTTGTGGTTATTAATTGACTAGAGTAAAGAAAAATTCGGGCTACAAGCGATATACTTAATTAAGTGTTCGCTAAAGTAAAAAAGAACCCTAAAAAGGGTCATAAATTGCAGCATTGTCGTGTCAGCGCGAGCCTCTCGCGCCCTACAAGCCCATAAGGATCGCTCCCATGAGTCAGGACAGAATCGACGTCAAAGACGTGACTCCTAAGACATTCAACCCTAAAACCCACAAAGGTGGTGGGGATAGATTTAATCCGAGCAATCGAATTTACGTTCGTGAAAGCAAAGGAACCTTTCAAAAGCTCCGCCGCTACGGCGGTTGGTTTTTTCTATTGCTATTTGCTCTTATTCCGTGGATTCCATTTGGAGACCGTCAAGCCATATTGTTAGACATTGGCAACCAACAGTTTAACTTTTTTGGTACCACACTCTACCCACAAGACCTTACCGTACTCGCTTTATTACTAATGGTGGCGGCGTTTGGTCTATTTTTTATCACCACATTTTTGGGTCGAGTTTGGTGTGGCTACCTTTGCCCTCAAACCGTTTGGACATTTATGTACATCTGGTTTGAAGAAAAGCTTGAAGGCAGCGCCAATAAACGCCGTAAACAAGATTCTGGAAAACTCACTCAACAATTGATCGTCAAAAAAGGGCTTAAGCATCTCGCTTGGATCTCAATTGCCATTTTGACGGGACTGACTTTTGTCGGCTACTTCGTTCCCATGAAAGCGTTGTTTGTCGACTTTTTTACATTTAACGCCAGCTTTTGGCCGGTGTTTTGGGTGCTATTTTTTGCTGGTTGCACTTACGCAAACGCTGGCTGGATGCGCTCAATCATGTGTATTCACATGTGCCCATATTCTCGCTTTCAATCGGCCATGTTTGATAAAGATACCTTTATCGTTGGCTATGACAGCAAGCGAGGCGAAGCTCGCGGACCGCGCTCACGCAAGGCTGATCATAAAAAGCTTGGGCTGGGTGATTGCATCGATTGCGACTTATGTGTGCAAGTGTGCCCAACTGGCATCGATATTCGCGATGGTCTCCAGTACGAGTGTATTAACTGTGGGGCCTGTATTGACGCCTGTGACCAAACTATGGACCGTATGGGGTATCAGAAAGGCTTGATAAGCTACACCACAGAACACCGCTTATCGGGTAACCACACTAAGGTGATGCGTCCTAAACTGATCGGTTATGGTTTAGTTATGTTGGTCATGTGCGGCCTGATGTTTGCGCAAATCTCCGCGGTTGACCCTGCGGGATTAAGTGTACTTCGCGACCGCACACAATTGTTTAGAGTAAATGGTGATGGCGAGGTAGAAAATACCTACACGCTAAAACTCATCAATAAAACTCAGCAACCCCAAACCTATCAGCTTTCTGTATCGGGGCTTTCAAACTATTCATGGTATGGCAAACAAACAGTGCAAGTAGAACCTGGTGAGGTACTCAGCCTACCGATGAGTATTGGCGTATTGCCACATGAACTCGATTCCTCTATTTCGACAATTCAGTTTATACTCAGCGACAGTCAGGATTTCCAAACTCAAGTTGAGAGTCGCTTTATCAAAAAGCTCTAACTGGGTAAAACTTTTGGAAAAGACTCGGCAACGGGTCTTTTTTTATTATGTCTACAGCTAGCTTTGATTTTTCATCTCTCTCGCCAGACTCCATGTGGTACGCCTTGGAGAGCATAGGTGTTCGCGCTGATTCTGGTTTCCTCGCGCTCAATAGTTACGAAAACCGTGTTTACCAATTTACTGACGAAGAAAAGCGTCGCTTTGTGGTCAAGTTTTATCGTCCAGAGCGCTGGAGTGACCAGCAAATTCTTGAGGAACATGAGTTTAGCCAAGATTTGGTTGACGCTGAAATCCCCATTGCTGCACCAGTGAGTTTAAATGGACACACACTGCATCATTTCCAAGGTTATCGCTTTGCCCTATTCCCAAGTGTTGGTGGTCGGCAGTTTGAAGTCGACAACGAAGAACAATTAGAGTGGGTTGGACGCTTCTTAGGCCGCATTCACCAAGTCGGCGCGCAAAAACAATTTTCGCAACGTCCGACCATTGGTCTTGAGGAATATTTAGTAGAGCCGCGTAAGCTTCTACAAGAATCACAATTCATTCCACTTCATCTCGAATCAGCATTCTTCAATGATTTAGATTTACTCATCTCACGAATCAAGGAGCAATGGGAGCCTACTTACAACCCAATTCGCTTACATGGCGATTGCCACCCGGGTAATATTTTGTGGCGTGATGGCCCTCTGTTTGTCGATTTAGATGACAGCCGCAATGGACCCGCAGTACAAGATATATGGATGCTTCTCAACGGCGAGCGACACGACCAATTAGCTCAATTGGACCTAGTCTTAGAGGCTTATCAGGAGTTTTGTGACTTTAACCACAATCAACTGAAACTAATTGAGCCTTTGCGCGGTCTACGTATGGTGCACTATATGGCTTGGTTGGCAAAACGCTGGAACGATCCGGCTTTTCCAATCGCTTTTCCTTGGTTTAACGACCCCAAATACTGGGAAAGTCAGGTACTTGCTTTCAAAGAGCAAATTGCCGCACTTGACGAAGCCCCATTGTCACTGCAACCTCAGTGGTAGAGACGAAACAACAACAGATAATAAGGATCCCATCGATGAAAAAGCTGTTTGCATTATTCGCAGTGTTTTTTGTTAGCATGTCAGCACACGCTGCTCAATTTTCTGAAGGTACGCATTACAAAGTACTGAATGTTCCTGCATCTAAAAAAGCCAATGTCACCGAGTTTTTCTCCTTTTATTGCCCGCATTGTCATTCCTTTGAACCAATCATTCAGCAATTGAAAGACAACTTACCAGAGGGCGTAAAACTGCAAAAAAGCCATGTGTCATTTATGGGTGGCAACATGGGTGAACCAATGAGTAAAGCCTATGCGACCATGGTAGCGCTGAATGTCGAAGAGGTTATGGTGCCCGTGTTATTTGATCGTATTCACGTCAAGAACATTCGCCCAAAAAATGAAGAAGAGCTAAGACAGATTTTTATCGATAACGGCGTAGATGCTGCCAAGTATGATGCGGCTTTCAATGGCTTTGCTGTCGATTCTATGGTGCGTCGTTTTAACAAGCAGTTTAAAGATAGTGGATTGACAGGTGTACCAGCAGTTGTTGTAAACAATAAATACCTAGTTCAAGCGCAAACAATTAAAACTGTCGATGAGTATTTTGAGCTGGTTAACTTCTTATTGAAAAAGTTCTAACCCACCAGCATTAGTTACATTCAAGGGGCGATTTCGCCCCTTTTTGCACTCTAATCATCTCTAGCGTAACGCTGCTTAAGAAACTCATCATTATCTTTCCAAAGACTCATTAACCACAGCTGAAATTGGCGCTTGTACTTTTTGTCTCTGAAATAGTCTCCTGTGAACGACTCATCCACAGGATGCTGATTGACCCTTACTACAACAGTCTTAAGCTTACCCATTAACATATCTTTAAAAGGTGTCTGACGATTATCTGGATACGCTAAAGTCACATCTAGAACACAGTCGAACTGTTCGCCCATAGCACCGAGCGCATAGGCAATCCCACCTGTTTTGGGCTGCAATAGATGTTCAAATTCAGCGTTTCCAGCTCGCTGTTTTTCAGGAGTAAAGCGGGTACCTTCAACAAAATTCACCACGGTGGTTGGTGTATGTTTGAATTTTTCGCAGGCTCTGCGTGTCGTTTGCAGATCTTCACCACGTTTTTCAGGGTGCCTAAGTAGATACTCGCGGGAATATCGCTTCATAAATGGCATATCCATCGCCCAGCAACCTAATCCCACAAAAGGTACATACAACAATTGCTGCTTGAGAAAAAACTTGGGCATGGGTATGCGATCTTTGAAAACACAAAGCAAAATGACAATATCAGCCCAACTGACGTGATTGCTGATCAGTAAGTACCACGAGTCTTTGCTTAACGTTTCAAATCCCGATATTTCCCATTTCACAGGGTTGGTTGCTGTTAAAATTGCGGCGTTAACACTGGCCCATAACCACATCAGTTTGTTGGCCAGTTGAGTGGCTTTAGACTTTGCTGGTTGATAGGGAACCAACAATTTAAAAATAGCAATAATAGAGACGAGGATAGAAGTGATCGCAGAATTGAGGATAACCAGCGATGCATTCACCAACAGCAAGAACCACGACTTAAACATTCAAGCTCACACGAACATAAAAAACAGCGTATTATTATACATTCATTGCCCACAAGGAGAACTGGTTTAGTAATGGTCAGAGTAGTTGTTAACCTATTTAGACCTGCGCGGTTTGATTGGTAAGTTGCTTTAATAGTCTATCCATAGCCCGATAGCCCAAAGCTTCCGCTAAATGAGCCCGAGAAATATTGGGTTCGTGCGCTAGGTCAGCAATGGTACGCGCCACTTTCAAAATTCGATGATATGCCCGAACGGAAAGCCCAAGTCGGTGCAAGGCCGTTTCTAAAAATTCAGCATCAACTCGACTTAATTTACAATGCTGTTCGACTTGCCTACTCTGCAGTAAAGCATTGACGCAACCAGAGCGCTCCATCATCAATTGGCGAGCGGCAAATACGCGCTGTCGTACAACCTTTGTGGTTTCCCCTCGTTCACCACCAGCCGCCAATGTCCCTTGTGGCAGCAGAGGAATCTCTATCGACATATCAAATCTATCGAGAAAAGGTCCCGAAATTCGATTGAGATAACGCAATATGGCCTGAGGATTCGTTCTCGTATTATTTCCTTCATAATATCCAGTCGGACTCGGATTAAGCGCACCAACCAATTGAAACCTAGCCGGGAAACAAGTTTTCCCTTGAGCTCGAGAAATAATAATTTCCCCTGATTCCAAAGGCTCCCTCAGTGAATCCAAAACTTTACGTTCAAACTCTGGCAACTCATCCAAAAACAACAAACCATTGTGTGCCAGAGAGATTTCGCCCGGTCGCGGTACACTACCACCGCCAACCAAAGCAGCCATCGAACTCGAATGATGGGGAGAGCGAAATGGACGACTTTTCCACTGTTGAACATCAATATCTCGCTGTGACAGCGAATGGACTGAAGCGGTTTGCAAGGCTTCTTCATCGGTCATGGGGGGTAGTAAATCTGCCAATCGAGAAGCCAGCATGGTTTTGCCCGTACCGGGAGGCCCCATAAACAACAAGTTGTGACCACCAGCAGCGCCTATCTCCAACGCCCGTTTGCCTTGTTGCTGACCGATAATATCGGTGAGATCGCGAGTGCGCTGTGTTTCTGATTTGACAAACTCTGAGGGTTTGAGGGTTAGCGCTTGTTGACCTGAAAGAAATAAACACACTTGCAGCAGGCTCGCCGCGGATTTGTGTTCGGTATTGTGAAGCAAAGAAACTTGTGACGCATTGCCATCTGGCACAATCAACGTCCTGCGTTTGTCTCGCGCCGCTAATGCGGCAGAAATGACTCCGCGCACTGAGCGTAACTCACCAGACAAGGCCAACTCTCCGACAAACTCAGAGTTCTCTAATCCGTTTTTTGGAATTTGCTCTGACGCCGCCAATATCCCCAATGCAATGGGTAAGTCAAACCGCCCTCCCTCTTTAGGCAAATCCGCTGGTGCTAAATTTACCGTAATCTTCTTAGCTGGAAATTCAAAGTTGGCGTGCAAGATGGCGCTGCGCACTCGATCACGTGATTCTTTAACCGTCGTTTCCGGAAGACCGACCAAATTAAAGCCAGGCATACCTCGGCTAATATGGACCTCTACTGTGACATCGGGTGCTTCAATTCCAATACTCGCTCTACTGTAGACCACTGCCAATCCCATTTTATTATCTACCTCTTTGACTCGGATATTTGGTTAAGAAGACCAGCACAAAAAAGAAAAACAGAACTAAGCTCTAACAACTGGTATGAATGGTTAATCTAAGTCGCATAGTAACCAGCGCAGATCTCGCTAGAAAGATGGAAAAAGTATGAGTTTTTGCTTGTCACGCAACGGATATTTGTGATAACACTAGGGCAAGCGAACGAATCGCTTCAATATTAAGCAAACACAATTTAGATATAAAAATGAACGTTAACTCTCGCGCAGCATCTCTACTAGTCCTGATTATTGTGGTCATTATTCGAACCACCCGGGGTGTTGTGGGCAAAAGTTAACCACAAGAATTAAAAAAACCCCCGCACTGAAAAGTCCGGGGGTTTTTTTCTACGCTTTAACAGGAATTAGATCGTCACATTACAGTGATGGCAGGAAGTATGGGAGTGCACAAGATGTGCAATGCAAGTATCAACACGGCGAATGACGCCAAGGGGGCACAAGAATGACTGGTGCTCAATTAGTGGTCGCTGCTCTGGCTCAGCAAGGAATCAAAACCGTTTTTGGTTACCCTGGTGGCGCTATCATGCCAATCTATGACGCGCTTTATGACGGTGGTGTTGAACACATTTTATGTCGTCATGAGCAGGGTGCAGCTATGGCTGCGATCGGAATGGCGCGTGCCACCCAAGACGTCGCGGTGTGCATGGCAACATCAGGCCCAGGGGCAACCAACCTAGTGACGGGTTTGGCCGATGCTATGTTGGATTCGGTTCCAATAGTGGCAATAACGGGCCAGGTTGCCAGTCCTTTGATTGGGACGGATGCGTTTCAGGAAATGGATGTCATCGGTATGTCATTGGCTTGTAGTAAACACAGTTACTTAATTACCGACATCAACGATCTCGCTCCTACACTTGCAGAAGCTTTCGAAGTTGCAAAAACTGGACGTCCTGGCCCTGTGGTTGTCGATATTGCCAAAGATGTCCAACTCGCAGAAGCACCGACAGCACTGCTACCACCCTTTACTCCTCCAGCACTGCCTCAAGCAAGCAAAACGGAACTTGAACAAGCCCAAGCCTTACTTGCTGAAAGTACACGTCCTATTTTGTATGTCGGCGGTGGTGTACAGATAGGTCACGCTACCGACGCGGTTCGAGAGTTTTTGCGTTTAAACCCAATGCCGGCGGTAAGTACATTGAAAGGCTTGGGTACCATTGAGCGACACGACCCGCATTACCTAGGTATGTTGGGTATGCATGGCACCAAAGCCGCTAACCTCGTTGTTCAAGAAAGTGATCTATTAATTACGGTTGGCGCTCGATTTGATGACCGTGTGACTGGCAAGTTAGATACTTTCGCACCTCACGCCAAGATCATTCATATCGATATTGATGCGGCGGAAATCCACAAATTGCGTCATGCAAATGCTCCAGTGCGCTCGACGATTCAAGCAGCTTTGCCGCACTTAGAGCTGCAAAAAGATATCACACCATGGGTTCATCACTGTGAAAGCCTAAGAAGTGGATTCAAATGGCGTTACGACCATCCTGGTGACTTAATATACGCACCGCTACTTTTGAAGCAGTTGTCTGACATGATGCCCGATTCGTCTATGGTTTCGACTGATGTCGGTCAGCATCAAATGTGGGCAGCTCAGCATATCCAGCCACGTAATCCACAAAACTTCATCACTTCAGCAGGACTCGGCACTATGGGCTTTGGTCTCCCTGCCGCGATGGGGGCATCAGTGGCTCGTCCTGATGATCAATCAATCCTGATTACCGGTGATGGTTCGTTCATGATGAACATTCAGGAACTAGGCACATTAAAACGCCGCAAGATTCCAGTGAAAGTGGTTCTGCTTAATAACCAACGTCTGGGTATGGTTCGTCAGTGGCAGTCACTGTTCTTCGATGGTCGTCATAGCGAAACGATTTTGGACGACAACCCAGACTTTGTAATGCTGGCAAAAGCCTTCGATATTCCGGGCAAAACCATTACGCGCAAAGAAGAAGTTGAGCCAGCACTTAAAGAGATGTTGGCTGCTAAAACCCCATATTTGCTTCACGTATTGATTGATGAAGAAGAAAACGTATGGCCGTTGGTACCACCGGGTGCCTCAAATAATGACATGTTGGAGAACACCTAATGCAACGCTATTTATTAGATATTAAGGCCGATGATAAGCCAGTGTTACTGGAACGTGTTTTACGTGTCATTCGTCACCGCGGTTTTGTGATAAAACAGGTAGCCGCGACTCAAAACCACGAAAGCAAAGTGGCCAGTGTCGAAATTATTGTCGATAGCGACCGTCCGATCTCCTTCATCACTAACCAAGTGGAAAAATTATGGGATGTGCGCAGTGTAAATGTGATTAACATTGCTAACGACGCATTGCCAAACAACAACTTACAACAACAAGTTTACGCGTAAAGGAATACCACAACATGGCAAACACAGCAGATTACATTTGGTTCAACGGTGAGATGATGCCTTGGGCCAATGCACAAGTTCATGTCCTGACTCACGCAATGCACTACGGTACTTCAGTATTCGAAGGTGTGCGTTGCTACAACACTCCTAAAGGTCCTATCATTTTTCGCCACCGCGAACATGCTCAGCGACTAAAAGATTCGGCCAAAATCTATCGCTTCCCAATTCCATATAGTGTTGATGACATTATGGAAGCCACACGCGAAACATTGCGCGTTAACCAATTAGACAATGCCTACATTCGCCCACTGGCGTTTGTTGGCAATGTTGGCTTGGGAGTTTGTCCTCCAACTGGCACTGAAATGGACCTAATTATTGCTGCCTTTCCATGGGGATCATACTTAGGTGAAGAAGCTCTGGAACAAGGTGTGGATGCGATGATTTCAAGCTGGAATCGCGCTGCACCAAATACTATACCAACGGCAGCGAAAGCCGGTGGTAACTACCTATCTTCATTGCTGGTTGGTGGTGAGGCACGCCGTCACGGTTACGATGAAGGTATCGCGCTCAGTGTTGACGGTTACCTCTCGGAAGGTGCTGGTGAAAATATCTTTGTCATCAAAGATGGCGTGATTACAACACCGCCAGCTACCTCTGCCATTCTTCCGGGTATAACTCGTGACTCGATAATGACGCTCGCTCGTCACATGGGTTACGAAGTTCGCGAAGCCAATATCGCCCGCGAAGCACTTTACCTTGCCGACGAAATATTTATGACAGGAACAGCAGCAGAAGTCGTTCCTGTAAGAACGGTCGACAAAATTGAAGTGGGGGAAGGCAAACGAGGCCCAATGACCAAAGCACTTCAAGAAGCCTACTTTGGCTTATTTAACGGCACCACTGAGGACAAGTGGGGCTGGCTTGATTACGTATACCCGCAAGAGAAGTAGAGGGAAAAGGAAATGCCAAAGTACAGATCAGCAACAACGACTCATGGACGCAACATGGCGGGAGCACGCGCATTATGGCGTGCAACCGGTGTAAAAGAAGAAGATTTTGGTAAACCCATTATTGCAGTTGTAAACTCTTTCACCCAATTTGTACCGGGTCATGTGCATTTAAAGGACATGGGTCAATTAGTTGCAGCTGAAATTGAAAAAGCGGGTGGTATCGCCAAAGAATTCAACACCATCGCAGTGGATGACGGTATTGCAATGGGCCATGGCGGTATGCTGTATTCACTGCCCTCTCGTGACTTGATTGCCGATTCGGTAGAGTACATGGTCAACGCTCACTGTGCCGATGCCATGGTTTGTATTTCTAACTGTGACAAAATCACTCCTGGAATGCTAATGACCGCAATGCGCCTCAACATTCCGGTTATCTTCGTTTCTGGTGGTCCAATGGAAGCGGGTAAAACCAAGCTTTCTGATCAAATCATCAAACTCGACTTAGTTGATGCCATGATTCAGGGTGCCGATCCAACCGTCTCGGACGAACAGAGCCAGCAAATTGAACGTTCAGCATGTCCAACGTGTGGTTCGTGTTCAGGCATGTTCACCGCAAACTCGATGAACTGTTTGACCGAAGCGCTAGGTCTGTCTCAACCAGGCAATGGTTCAATGTTAGCAACCCATGCCGACCGTGAATCTCTATTCCTAAATGCAGGTCGCCGAATTGTTGAGTTGACCAAACGTTACTACGAGCAAGACGACGAAACCGCGCTTCCTCGTAACATCGCAACATTCGATGCATTCGAAAATGCGATGGCGCTAGACATTGCCATGGGTGGTTCTACCAACACTATCCTTCACTTATTGTCTGCCGCCCAAGAAGGGTACGTCGACTTCGACATGGAAGACATTGACCGACTGTCTCGTCGTGTCCCTCATTTGTGTAAGGTCGCACCATCTACACAGAAGTATCACATGGAAGATGTACACCGCGCTGGTGGTGTCATGGCGATCCTTGGTGAGCTTAATCGTGCAGGCCTCATTAACAACCAAGCTCGCACAGTACTTGGGCTTTCAATGGAAGAGCAGCTTGCTGAATACGACATCATGCAAACCGAAGATGCCGAGGTTCTGAAATTCTTCCGAGCTGGACCAGCTGGCATTCGTACAACTCAAGCTTTCTCTCAAGATTGCCGTTGGGATCGCCTCGATGATGACCGCGAGAACGGGTGTATACGAACCGCTGAGAATGCCTTCAGCCAAGAAGGTGGTCTTGCCGTTCTAAAAGGTAACATTGCCCTCGATGGCTGTATTGTAAAAACAGCCGGTGTAGACGAGAGCAACCTAACCTTTACTGGCCCAGCCGTGGTATTTGAAAGCCAAGAAACCGCAGTAGAAGGTATTCTTGGTGGCCAAGTTAAAGCTGGGGATGTTGTGGTAATTCGCTACGAAGGACCGAAAGGCGGTCCAGGCATGCAAGAAATGCTTTACCCAACCACCTACCTTAAATCCATGGGTCTAGGCAAGGAATGTGCACTGCTGACCGACGGTCGCTTCTCTGGAGGTACTTCAGGGCTTTCTATTGGACACGTTTCACCAGAAGCCGCGAGTGGCGGTACTATCGGTTTGGTAGAGCCTGGTGACATCATTGCTATCGATATTCCAAATCGCAGTATTTCATTGCAAGTATCTGAAGATGAATTAGCAAGTCGCCGTGCCAAACAAGACGATTTTGGCTGGAAGCCGGTCAATCGTGAGCGCGAAGTATCCTTTGCACTAAAAGCCTTTGCTAGTCTAGCAACCAGTGCTGATAAAGGTGCGGTGAGAGATAAATCTAAGCTTGAGGACTAGTTGTGACACTATCCCAACCTACTGGCGCAGATTACCTGCGCCAGATATTGCGAGCTCCAGTCTACGAAGTCGCCATTGTGTCTCCCTTACAACAGATGGAGCGCTTATCTAATCGCATTGGTAATCAAATATTCCTAAAGCGAGAAGATAGGCAGCCAGTGCACAGTTTCAAACTGCGCGGTGCCTATAACATGGTTGCTGCACTGACTGACGAGCAGAAGCAAGTGGGTGCCATTACCGCCTCTGCAGGTAATCACGCCCAAGGTTTTGCATTGGCAGGAAGCAAACTCGGCGTGCGCACCATTATTGTTATGCCCAAGATGACACCGGATATCAAAGTCAATGCAGTAAAAGGCTTTGGCGGTGAGGTGATGCTTTTTGGTAGCAATTTTGATGAAGCCAAGGCTGAAGCGATTCGCCTGTCTGAAGAAAATGGTTATGCCTTTGTTCCGCCTTTTGATCACCCAATGGTCATTGCTGGGCAAGGCACCATTGGCATGGAAATGCTGCAGCAAAATGGTCATCTCGATTTCATCTTTGTTCCTGTTGGTGGCGGCGGGTTAGCGGCAGGTGTTGCTGTGTTGGTAAAACAGCTCATGCCTGAAGTCAAAGTCATTGCAGTGGAACCAGAAGACTCTGCGTGTTTGGGCGCAGCCTTAGATGCTGGTGAGCCAGTGATTCTCGATCAAATCAGCTTGTTTGCCGAAGGTGTCGCTGTAAAACGCATTGGCGATGAGACCTTCCGACTCTGCCAACAGTACATAGATGGTCATATTACCGTCTCCAGCGATGAAATCTGTTCAGCGGTAAAAGACATTTTTGAAGACACGCGCGCAATTGCTGAGCCGTCAGGTGCGGTAGCGCTTGCCGGCTTGAAAAAATATGCAGAACAGAATCAAATCGAAGGAAAGCAACTTGGTACGGTACTTTCGGGAGCCAATACCAACTTTCATGGTCTGCGCTACGTTTCGGAACGCTGTGAATTGGGTGAAAAACGTGAAGGTTTGTTAGCAGTAACCATTCCTGAACGTCCCGGTGCCTTTTTTGAGTTTTGCCAAATCATTGGTGGAAGAGCGGTGACCGAATTTAACTACCGCTACAATGACGATGCATTAGCAAATATTTTTGTGGGTATTCGACTGCAAGGTGGCCAAGAAGAGCTGGAGCAAATCATCCATGATTTACGCGAAGGGGGCTACCCAGTCGCTGATCTATCGGACGACGAAATGGCGAAACTTCACGTTCGTTATATGATCGGCGGTAAACCATCCAAGCAATTGGTTGAGCGCTTGTACAGTTTTGAGTTTCCTGAGTATCCGGGTGCACTGCTTAAATTCTTAAGTACCTTAGGAACCCATTGGAATATCAGTCTATTTAACTATCGAAATCACGGTGCTGATTATGGTCGAGTATTGTGTGGCTTTGAACTCGATGATAGTGACTTACAGCGTTTCAGCGCTCACCTAAGAGAATTAGGTTATCAATACAAAGATGAAACCGATAACCCCTCTTATAAGTTCTTTTTGTCATAAACACTTACCAAACCCTTTTCACTCTCGAAAAGGGTTTTTTATTTATACGTATACAAAGTAAAGCAAAGTGAAGCCAAACAAAGCCGAGCCAAATGCGTGACGTGCATAGATATAATGCTAAAGTTTCATTTTTTGAGTGCTTCATTTAATTCTAAACTGGATTGATACACGTTTATCTAAGACGCTTGGAGATCAGCCATGTTTCATGCCCTTGTACTGAATCAAGAAGAAAAACTCACCACAGCTTCAATTCAAACTATTGATGAATCAGCCTTACCAGATGGTGATGTCCTCATTGAAGTCGACTACTCCTCTCTCAATTATAAAGATGGGTTAGCCATCACAGGTAAGGGCAAAGTCATTCGCAACTTTCCTATGGTGCCGGGCATTGATCTCGCAGGAACAGTTTTAAGCTCTGAAAGCAGCCAATATCAAACGGGTGACAAGGTGGTGCTCACCGGATGGGGAGTAGGAGAAAACCACTGGGGCGGCATGGCGCAACGAGCAAAACTAAAAGCGGATTGGCTAGTTCCATTACCCAAAGGTTTAGATAGTAAACAGGCTATGATGGTGGGCACGGCTGGTTTTACCGCAATGCTGTGCGTTCAAGCACTGCTAGATTCTCAAATTAAACCTGAGGATGGCGAAATCCTGGTGACGGGGGCCAGTGGTGGGGTTGGGACGGTAGCGGTTACCTTGTTGGCGACTCTAGGCTATCGAGTCGCCGCAGTGACGGGTCGTGTTGAAGAAAATGGCCCCTTGTTGACTCAGCTAGGCGCCACAACAATCATCGACCGGGTTGAATTTGAAGAGCACGCAAAACCATTAGAAAAACAGCTTTGGGCAGGCGCGATAGATACAGTCGGCAGCAAAGTGCTCGCAAAAGTTCTGGCTCAGATGGATTACAACAGTACTGTTGCCGCCTGCGGTTTAGCCGGTGGTTTTGACTTACCTACAACTGTCATGCCATTTATTCTGCGCAATGTCCGTTTACAAGGTATCGACTCCGTAATGTGTCCTACGGAAAAGCGAATTCAGGCATGGAATAAGCTGGTAGAGTTGTTGCCAAATAATTACTTTGAGCAAGCTTGTACTGAAATAAATTTAGATCAGGCCATACTGTACGCTGAAGATATTACCAATGGCCAAGTGACCGGACGAGTGGTGATCAAGCTCTGAATTCAAGGGCCAACTCCTCTTGGCCCAACCTTAACTTCTACAAGCCTATCTCACTAACACGCTGGGAAATTAACTGCCCACATTCTTCTTTTACCAACGAGCGAAGCCACATTTGAGCGGGGGAGAATTCACATCGAGAATGCCAAATCATCGAGTAATCAAATGGCGTAAATTCAAATGGCAGTGGTTTAACGACTAGGTCATATCGCTGAGCAACCAGAAAAGCGAGGTCTGCAGGAACCATAACAATTAATGGCATTTTATCCATTATCGCGAGTGCGGCTTCTAGGTGATAGGCTCTTAACACTAGCTTTCTGTTTAGATGTTCTTTTAATGCTTCATCGATAAGAGCTTTAACCCCATCACTTATCGCGATCATCGCGTGAGGATAAAAAAGGTAGTCTTTGAGCGTCAACTGGGTGCCTGCCATTAGATGATATTTGGACACCAAGCATGACACCCCAACTTGGCCAAGCACTTCACGTTGAAGAGAATCCACCGAACCAACTGGACGACAAATGGCCAAATCAGCACCACCATGAGTTAACTGCTCGGTGATTTTGTCATGTTGCAGTGGCATGAACTCAAGTGAAAGGTTTGGTGCTTCCTGATAGATTCTTGGCAATACAAAAGGAAATATGGTCTGCATGGCGTAATCGGTACTAGCAATCACAAAGGTTTGCTCACAGTCCACTGGGTTAAATGTTATTGGCGATAACACTTGTCGCAAAGAATCTAATGGCTCACATAGACTGGCATTGATTTCCAAAGCTTTTTCAGTAGGAATTAACTGTTGTCCTTGACGGGTAAATAGGGGATCGGAAAGCATTTCTCGCAGCCGTCCCAACACTCGGCTCATAGCTGATTGACTCAGGTTCAATCTATCTGCAGCTCGACTAACACTGGACTCTTCAATTAAAACTCGCAGTGCCACCAGCAAGTTAAGATCTCGACGATAAATGTCTTCTAATTCCACGAAATATCCCAAAAAGAGCGATGGTCTAGTTTCATTGTACAGACAACAGGCAAAAAAAATCCCGCCTTTCAGCGGGGAAGCCCAAGAAAAACTGGGGATAGTGTCGGAATGTATGTGAATGTAGTGTCAAGTACTTGTCTGGTTGAATGAGCCACAACCATCAAGTGAATCTAACGGCTTTCAGATGTTTGAGCTCTCACCTGAACTTCAAGCCAAATCCCTACCAAGGTTGCAGCCACTCCCAATAATGGCAACAACGAGGTTGAAGCTGGTTGCGCAAATATCAGGCTACAAAAAGAAATGATACAAAGCACCGTGTAGATGGTCAGTCTATCGAGTGATGTTAACACAAGCCCTCCAATTGTTACCAACTTGTTAACCAAATTATAACAACTTGTTCTGTTTGCCAAGTGGTTATTGAATATTTTTTCTTCAACTGTATTATCGACCGCCTTTCGACCTTTGAGTAAGAGATCAGCATGAGCGATATCGACGAGAAATTGTTAGGTTCCGCAGACAAGAAGCTTGATGCTATTGGCTTGCGCTGCCCTGAACCTGTGATGATGGTGAGAAAAACGATTCGAACTATGCAGGAAGGGGAAACTTTACAAATAATCGCTGATGACCCGTCAACCACTCGCGATATTCCGAGCTTCTGTCGATTTATGGATCACGAGTTGGTATCAGCCCAGACTGATACGCTACCATTCGAATTTGTTATCCGAAAAGGTGTGAGATAAGCCGCTCATTTGGCTATTCGTCAAAATCAATTCTATGAACTTGCTTTTGTAACTCGGCCACTTGCTTTTTCAACTTACGTATTTCTTCATGCATAGGTTGAACGTGAGCAACTCGAATCCATGCTTCCACACATAATGCGGTCAGAATAAAAGCACCGACAACAATGGGTAACCACATTTGGGTTAGCACCATGCCCAAGAGCGTGATTGCCAATCCTAGGGTAAACAAATAACTTTGTTGTTTTGCTGACATTCCTGAATAGCGAGTAAGCATAAGCTGCCCTCCTACCGTTCACCTATTGTCAAAGTAGCACCGAGATATGACGCGATCTTTGTGATAAATCACAGCCTAATGCTAACGCATCAGCGATCGACCATTTGTTTGATCAAACGCCTACAATTGTTGCGTCTGTTTAATTAATCGCCAACTTGTTGGGCTAATACCAAATCCAAGCTGCAATGGCGAGCGCGGCAAAAAATATTGCGGATAAGCGGCGAATAAGTAATAGAGGTAAGCGATCAGCAAATGCTTTTCCAACAAATACCACAGGTACATTAGCTAACAACATACCAATTGTTGTGCCAATAATGACCATCAGCATGGCATCCGCAAACTGCGCCCCTAATACTGAAGTGGCAATTTGGGTTTTGTCACCAATCTCTGCTACAAAAAAGGCAATGAAGCTGGCTATAAATGGACCGCGACTGGAATCAGGTGTTTCATCATCCAGTTTATCGGGGACCAGCACCCAAGATGCCATGATGGCAAAACTGCCAACAATCACCCACTTCATTACATCTTGTGGCATTACATCAGCCAACACCACACCTAACCAAGCAGCCAAGCCATGGTTGGCAAGTGTAGCAAGAAAAATTGCGAGAATAATTGGGACTGGTTTTCGGTAGCGACTCGCCAAGAAAAGCGACAAAAGTTGGGTTTTATCTCCCATCTCAGCTAATGCGATGGAAGTAATGGAAATAGCTAATACGCTCACGACATGCTCTAAAGGGCGGGATTATATAACCTAAGATAAACCTCGTTCCCCACCCTGGTTAACGATGTTTATCTAAGGTCTTGTTCGACACAAATGCTCACGTCGTGCCTTTTAAGCCATGGTGATGTGCACCAAATATGTTGACTTAAAATCCTGCCTACTCGAATGCTAGGTCAGGCGAACTACTCCCCAAAGACCGCGCAATTGTACACATAAGAAGAATATTGAACAAGCAATTCAATAACCTAGGCTTATCAAACTTGGAAAAACAAACCTTATCATCAACGATTTCCACTAAACGACATTTTTGCGCAAAATTTCCTCAACTTTGCCCCTACTACCAGCGCAAATAACTGGGTATACTTGATCGTTATTTTCGAATCTATATTTCAGACAATCGCGCGAACCTGACTATGCAAAAATACGATATCAAAACCTTCCAGGGAATGATCCTCGCGCTGCAGGATTACTGGGCACAAAATGGTTGTACCATTGTTCAACCTCTCGACATGGAAGTAGGTGCTGGCACCTCTCATCCAATGACATGTCTACGTGCACTTGGCCCAGAGCCAATGTCGACAGCTTACGTTCAACCTTCACGTCGTCCAACTGATGGCCGTTATGGTGAAAACCCGAACCGTCTGCAGCACTACTATCAGTTCCAAGTAGCTCTAAAACCATCTCCAGACAACATTCAGGAGTTGTACCTAGGCTCACTTGAAGTACTTGGTATCGACCCACTTGTTCACGACATTCGTTTCGTTGAAGACAACTGGGAAAACCCAACGCTAGGCGCATGGGGTCTTGGTTGGGAAGTATGGCTAAACGGCATGGAAGTAACTCAGTTTACGTACTTCCAGCAAGTTGGTGGCCTAGAGTGTAAACCAGTGACGGGAGAGATCACGTACGGTATCGAGCGCCTTGCTATGTACATCCAAGAAGTAGATTCTGTTTACGACCTTGTGTGGAATATTGCACCAGACGGTAGCAAAGTGACTTATGGTGACATCTTCCATCAAAACGAGGTTGAACAGTCAACCTACAACTTTGAGCACGCTGACGTCGATTTCCTTTTCACCTTCTTCGACCAATGCGAGAAAGAGTGTAAAGAGCTACTTGAGCTAGAGAAGCCACTTCCGCTTCCAGCTTACGAGCGCATTCTAAAAGCGGGCCATGCATTCAACATTCTTGATGCGCGCAAAGCTATCTCTGTAACAGAGCGCCAACGTTACATCCTTCGTATCCGCAACCTGACTAAGTCTGTTGCTGAAGCTTACTACGCATCACGTGAAGCACTTGGCTTCCCGATGCTGAAGAAAAACGAGGAGAAGTAATCATGGCTAAAGAATTTCTAATTGAACTAGGTACTGAAGAGCTACCACCAACGCAACTTCGCACTCTAGCGGAAGCGTTCGCAGCAAACTTCGAAGCTGAGCTAAAAGGCGCAGACCTAGCACACGAAGGTGTGAAATGGTACGCCGCTCCTCGTCGTCTAGCACTTAAGGTTTCAGCGCTAGCTGAAGGCCAAGCTGACAAAGTGGTTGAGAAGCGCGGTCCTGCAGTTTCTGTCGCATTTGATGCTGACGGTAATGCAACCAAAGCGGCTCAAGGCTGGGCACGTGGTAATGGTATTAGCGTTGAACAAGCTAATCGCCTAGTGACAGACAAAGGCGAATGGCTACTGTTCAAACAAGAAGTAAAAGGCAAAGCAACGTCTGAAATCGTTGTTGAGCTGGCAGCAAAAGCATTGGGTAACTTACCTATCGCTAAGCCAATGCGTTGGGGCAACAAGACAACTCAGTTTATCCGTCCGGTTAAAACGCTAACTATGCTAATGGGCTCTGACCTTATTGAAGGTGAGATCCTAGGCGTAGTATCAGACCGCACTATCCGTGGTCACCGCTTCATGGGTGAGCAAGAGTTCACTATCGAATCAGCAGAGCAATACCCAGCGATCCTAGAAGAGCGCGGTAAAGTCATGGCAGATTACGAAGCGCGTAAAGCGATCATCCTTGCTGACTCGCAAAAAGCAGCAGCAGCGGTTGGCGGTGTTGCTGATCTAGAAGATGACCTAGTTGAAGAAGTAACGTCTCTGGTTGAGTGGCCAGTAGTTCTAACAGCGAAGTTTGAAGAAGAGTTCCTAAAAGTGCCTTCTGAAGCGCTGGTTTACACCATGAAAGGTGACCAGAAGTACTTCCCTGTCTACTCATATGAGAACGGCGATGACAACAAGAAGCTACTACCTAACTTCATCTTCGTTTCAAACATCGAATCAAAAGAGCCTCGCTACGTAATCGAAGGTAACGAGAAGGTTGTACGTCCACGTCTTGCGGATGCAGAATTCTTCTTCAACACTGACCGCAAGCGTCCTCTAATCGATCGTCTACCTGAGCTAGAGCAAGCTATCTTCCAGAAACAGCTTGGTACTATCAAAGACAAGACTGACCGAATTACTGAGCTTGCTGGCTACATCGCTGAGCAGATCGATGCTGACGTCGAAAAGTCTAAGCGTGCAGGTCTTCTAGCGAAATGTGACCTAATGACCTCTATGGTATTTGAGTTTACCGATACTCAAGGTGTGATGGGCATGCACTACGCAACTCACGATGGTGAAGACGAGCAAGTGGCGCTGGCACTTTACGAGCAATACATGCCTCGTTTCGCCGGTGACGCGCTACCAAGCACAGGTATATCTTCTGCAGTCGCAATGGCAGACAAGCTAGATACTATCGTTGGTATCTTCGGTATTGGCCAAGCACCTAAGGGCTCTGACCCATTTGCACTTCGTCGTGCGTCGCTAGGTGTACTGCGTATCATCGTAGAAAACGGCTACAACTTGGACCTAACAGATCTAATCGCAAAAGCGAAAGAACTACTAGGCGACAAGCTAACCAACGACAACGTAGAAGCTGACGTTATCGACTTCATGCTTGGTCGCTTCAACGCATGGTACAAAGACGAAGGCTTCAGTGTGGATATCATCCAAGCAGTACTGGCTAATCGTCCGACTAAACCAGCTGACTTCGACCAGCGCGTTAAAGCGGTGTCTCACTTCCGTGAGCTAGAAGCCGCTGAAGCACTAGCTGCAGCTAATAAGCGTGTAGGTAACATCCTAGCGAAATTCGATGGTGAGCTAGCGGCAGACATCGACCTAGTACTTCTACAAGAAGACGCCGAAAAAGCACTTGCAGAAAGCGTTGCCGTAATGACGGAAGCATTAGAGCCAGCATTCGCTGCCGGTAATTACCAAGAAGCACTAAGCCAACTAGCGGCTCTACGTGAGCCTGTTGATGCGTTCTTCGATAATGTCATGGTAATGGCGGATGATGAAGCGCTTAAAAAGAACCGACTGACCCTGCTCAACAACCTCCGTAACCTCTTCCTGCAGGTTGCCGATATCTCATTGTTGCAGAAATAACCGGGTTATTCCCTTGAAACAAGCCCGGCAACAGCCGGGCTTTTTAATTGCGGGTAATTTATAGGTCAATACTTGTCTTAACCGCGTGTTAAGGTAAGGTCAAAGAAAGCAATCCCGTATTGTTCAATTATAAAAATCGACTTTGCGCCAAATGGAAACGTCGCGCCAAGGAAGTAAGGTAAAGGAAGTCATGCAGTTCTCTAAGTTTGGAAAAAAGTTCAATCACTATTCAGGTATCACCCAGTTAATGGATGATCTCAATGATGGCTTAAGAACTCCCGGTGCAATCATGCTCGGCGGCGGTAATCCGGCGGCTATTCCTGAAATGCTCAACTACTTCCAACAATCTTGCCAAGAGATGGTTACCAGTGGTGAGCTGGTCTCAGCCCTTGCCAACTATGATGGTCCACAAGGTAAAGATGTATTTGTTCGCAGTCTCGCTAAGTTGCTAAAAGACACCTATGGGTGGGAAATTACTGAACGTAATATTAGTTTAACCAATGGCAGTCAGAGCGCGTTTTTCAGTTTGTTTAACTTGTTTGCAGGCAAACAAGTAGACGGCTCGCACAAGAAAATTCTTTTGCCACTTGCTCCTGAGTATATTGGATACGGTGATGCTGGGGTCGATGAAGATATTTTTGTTTCATACCGGCCGGAAATCGAAATTCTCGACAATGGCATGTTCAAATACCATGTTGATTTCAACTCTCTCACTGTTGATGATTCGGTCGCGGCAATCTGTGCGTCTCGCCCCACAAACCCAACGGGCAATGTGCTGACCGACCAAGAAATAGAGCGCTTGGATGAGCTGGCGCAACAACACAATATTCCGCTGATCATAGATAATGCCTACGGACTGCCATTCCCCAACATCATTTTTGAAGATGTTAAACCGTTTTGGAATCGCAACACCATTCTTTGCATGAGCTTGTCTAAGCTGGGTCTTCCGGGTGTTCGCTGTGGCATTGTCATTGCCTCTGAAGAAATCACCCAAGCCATGACCAATATTAATGGTATCGTCAGTCTAGCACCGGGCAGTATTGGCCCAGCCATAGGACACCACATCATTCAGAAGCGGGATTTACTGCGACTAAGCTCTGAGGTCATTAAACCTTATTACCAAGAAAAGTCACAACGGGCGGTAGAGCTGCTGCAAAGCTCAATTACCGATAAACGATTTAGAATCCACAAACCGGAGGGCGCAATATTTCTTTGGTTATGGTTTAAAGATTTACCGATAAGTACCATGGAGCTCTATAAACGGCTAAAAGCGAAAGGGGTGCTAGTTGTCCCAGGTGAATACTTTTTTATTGGTCAAAACGACGGTTGGGATCATGCTCATGAGTGTTTACGAATGAACTACGTCCAAGATGACGACAAAATGCAGAAAGGCATTGCCGTGATTGCCGAAGAAGTTGCCAAAGCCTACCAAAATAAATGACTCCAACTGGAAAACTAAAAAAGAGCGCATAAGGCGCTCTTTTTTGATTTCACTGTTTATTCGCTTTCAATCAGATTTTTACCGTTGATAGCAATTCGACGAGGCTTCATCGCTTCGGGGATTTCTCGTTCTAAATCCACGTGAAGTAGGCCATTTTCCATGGTTGCACCAACTACTTTGACATAATCTGCAAGCTGGAATTTACGCTCAAAGTTTCGCTCTGCGATTCCTTGATATACGTAGTTTTTGCCTTCTTCTTCTTTGCGTTCACCTTTTACAATTAGCGTATTTTCCTTCTGAGTCAGTTCTAACTGCTCTTCGGCAAAGCCGGCAATTGCCATGGTAATACGAAAGTGGTTTTCGTCTTGTTGTTCAATGTTGTACGGAGGGAAACCGTTCGATGCATTTTTGGCAGCACTCGCTTCCATCAGATTGAAAAGACGGTCGAAACCAATGGCATTACGATATAGTGGTGTGAAATCTACATTACGCATAATTCTATCCTCATAGTATTTAAGCAATAGCTTGATTCAGTAATGGTCGAATCAAGTGAAACAAACAGTTCGCTGGCACATAGCTCGGGAACCTGTTCTTTCTTTGTGTTGTCCTGCTGAACTTCCTCTCATGAGCAAAGTTAGCGGGTTAAATGAAGACCCTATCGGCGTCTTCATAAATAGATATAAGGATGAATTTTTCGCTTTCAAGCATGGAAAGCAAAATTTTTTTAGACTGGCTTGTGTTAAAAATTCGCTGTTTTATATCATACAGATATAAAAAAACACCATCGATTAACGATGGTGTTTTTCAGTAATCCAGAGTTTAGATTGAGTTATCTATACGTCTAGGTTAGCAACTTTCAGCGCGTTTTCTTCGATAAAGTTACGACGAGGTTCAACTTGGTCGCCCATCAAAGTGGTAAACAACTGATCCGCACCAACCGCATCTTCAATAGTCACCTGCATCATGCGGCGCGTGTCTGGGTCCATGGTGGTTTCCCAAAGCTGATCAGGGTTCATCTCACCTAGACCTTTGTATCGCTGTAGGCTCAAACCACGCTTAGATTCTTTCATCAACCACTGCAAAGCTTGCTCGAATGTGGTCACGCTTAACGTGCGCTCGCCGCGTTTAACAAACGCATCGTCTTCCAATAACCCATCCAATGCTTCAAACAAGTCTGCAAGTTTGCCGTACTCTTTAGAGTTAAAGAAATCAGCGCTGAGCACGTGTTCGTGAGTAACACCATGAGTACGCACTACAACTTTTGGCAAGTTGATGTTCAGCTCAGAATGTTGCTCTACCTCTGCACTGTATTGGCTAGCACCGACTTCTTTTGCATTGAGCTGTGCGACAACTTGTTCTGTCCACGCTTGAACGGCAGCTGCGTCATGGCATTGCTCAGCCGTCAAACGAGGTACATAAGTCAACTCTTTCACCAATGCATATGGGTAGCGTCGGCTCATGCGATCCACCAGCTTCATTGCTGAATTGTATTGTTGAACCAATGTCTCTAACGCTTCACCTGCCAATGCTGGGGCATCTGGATTCACGTGCAAGCCGGCATTGTCCATCGCCAAAGAGATTTGATATTGCGTCATCGCATCTTCATCTTTGATGTATTGCTCTTGTTTGCCTTTTTTCACTTTGTACAGAGGTGGCTGTGCGATGTACACGTAGCCACGCTCAATCAATTCAGGCATTTGACGATAAAAGAAGGTCAATAGAAGGGTACGAATGTGAGAACCATCAACGTCCGCATCGGTCATGATGATGATGTTGTGGTAACGCAATTTGTCTGGATTGTATTCGTCGCGACCAATACCACAGCCCAAAGCGGTAATCAGTGTTGCCACTTCTTGCGAAGACAGCATTTTGTCGAAACGCGCTTTTTCAACGTTAAGAATCTTACCTTTCAACGGCAAAATTGCTTGGTTTTTACGGTTACGGCCTTGTTTTGCGGAGCCGCCTGCCGAGTCCCCCTCCACTATGTAGAGTTCTGAAAGCGCTGGGTCTTTTTCCTGGCAATCAGCCAGTTTGCCTGGCAAGCCTGCCAAATCTAATGCGCCTTTACGGCGAGTCATTTCACGGGCTTTACGCGCTGCTTCACGAGCACGTGCTGCATCAATAATCTTTGAACAAACAATTTTTGCTTCAGTTGGGTTTTCTACCAAGAATTCAGAAAGCTTTTCACCCATGGCAGATTCAACCGCCGATTTCACCTCAGATGACACGAGTTTATCTTTGGTTTGGCTGGAGAACTTAGGATCCGGTACTTTTACTGAAATCACTGCTGTCAAACCTTCACGAGCATCATCGCCTGATGTCGCAGCTTTGGCTTTCTTAGAAAAACCTTCCTTGTCCATGAAGGTATTAAGCGTACGCGTCAACGCAGAGCGGAAACCCGCTAAGTGCGTACCACCATCACGTTGCGGGATGTTGTTGGTAAAACAGTAAATATTCTCTTGGAAACCATCGTTCCATTGCATAGACACTTCAACAGAAATACCGTCTTCGCGCTCAGCATCGAAGTGGAATACTTTTTCATGAATCGGCGTTTTGTTAGTATTGAGGTGCTCAACGAATGCTTGGATACCACCTTCATACATGAAGTGGTCTTGCTTATCTTCTTCTCGCTCATCAACCAACTTGATTGACACGCCTGAGTTCAGGAATGACAGTTCACGCAAGCGTTTTGCTAGGATATCGTAGTGGAACTCAATGTTTGAGAACGTTTGAGCGCTTGGCCAAAAACGAATTTGTGTACCTGTCGCTTCCGTATCACCAATCACAGATAACGGCGATTGTGGCTCACCATGGTGATAAATCTGAGTGTGAATTTGACCACCGCGATGGATAATAAGCTCCACTTTTTCCGACAAGGCGTTCACAACTGATACACCTACACCGTGCAGACCACCAGAAACCTTGTAAGAGTTGTCATCAAACTTACCACCAGCGTGCAGTACCGTCATGATAACTTCGGCTGCAGAAACGTTTTCTTCTGGGTGCATTTCGGTAGGAATACCACGACCATCGTCGCTAACAGAAACGGACCCATCTTCGTGGATAGTAACAATGATGTCTTTACAGTGACCCGCCAAAGCTTCATCGATTGAGTTATCGACAACCTCAAATACCATATGGTGAAGACCGGTACCGTCATCGGTATCACCGATATACATTCCAGGACGTTTACGTACTGCGTCGAGACCTTTTAGTACTTTAATACTCGATGAATCGTAATTTTCAGACATGAGTTACTCTTCCGCTGTGGTTATAGGCTCTATTTTACCTTGTTCAACACGATACAAGGCCCCATTTTCGTCAAGCATATCGATCACTTGATCTTGAGTAATAGAGCTGACAAAAACTTGTGCCCCCGTCGACTTCAAACAATGCGCTAAGCGCTGCCGACGTTGGCTATCTAATTCGGAAGCAAAGTCATCAATCAAATAGATGCATTGCTTACCTGTGGTTTCAGCTAAATGCTGACCTTGTGCCACTCTTAGCGCACAAACCATTAATTTTAACTGTCCTCGAGACAGTACATCTTCGACGGGTGTATTCCCGACTTTGATGCGCAGATCCGCCTTATTTGGCCCACTGAACGTGTAACCTAAGGTTTGGTCGCGCTCAAAGTTATCTGCCAATATTTCGGAATACGGTGTGGATTTGTCCCACCCTCGATAATATGACAATCGAATTTCAAACTCTGGCAAAAACAGCTGACATATTGACTGAGCTTTCTCTGTCAATTGTTCCACATACTCACTGCGCCAAGTACTAATTTGTTCAGCCAGTTCCGCTAACTGAGAATCCCAATACTGAAGTTCTCGATATTGAGTCGCCGTTTTCAGCAGGGCATTACGCTGCTTGTTAAGGCGTTTAAACCTCCCCCATGCATCATAAAAAGCCACTTCCCGATGGAACACGCCCCAATCAATGAATGCCCGTCGATGTTTCGGGCCATCCGTTAGCAAATCAAAGCCTTCTGGATGAATCAATTGCAAGGGTAAAACCTGCGCAAGCTGAGCCAGTTTTTGGCCAGATTGACCGCCTATTTTAACCTCTGTTGAACCATCGCGCTGCTTATTAATGCCAACAGGTAGCTCAAATTGATCCGAGTTCAAAAAATGCCCATCAATCCGGCCATGAACAAACAGCTCATCACTGTCATTTTGGATAATTCGTCCAGTTAACGAGCTTTTGAAAGAACGACCATGACCAAGCAAGTAGATGGCTTCAAGCACACTGGTTTTGCCACTGCCATTGGCGCCAATAAGAAAGTTAAAGCCTGACGACAAACTAATGTCGCAGGCTTTAATATTTCGAAACTGATGGATTGCGAGACGCGTTAGCGGCATTTAGCGGTCACTTAAAGGCGGATAGGCATGATGACATACATGGCGCCGTCATCATCGGCATTCTCAACCAAGGTACTAGCGTTAGCGTCTGACATAGACAATCGAACCTGATCGCAGCGCAAGGTATTCAACACATCCAAAACGTAACTAACGTTGAAACCAATTTCAATCGCTTCACCCTCAAACTGAACGTCGAGCATTTCTTCCGCTTCTTCTTGTTCAGGGTTGTTTGCGGTGATTCGCATTTCATTATCGGCGAGATTCACTCGCACACCACGGAATTTTTCATTCGACAGAATGGCGGCACGCGCGAATGACTGGCGCAGTTCATCACAACCCGCTTGCAGTGTTTTGGTAGTGTTTTGTGGTAAAACGCGGCGATAATCGGGGAAACGGCCGTCAACCAACTTAGAAGTAAAGGTAAAGTTATTTACCTCAGCACGCACATTGGCATTGCCTATCTGAAGCGTGACACTCTCTTCGGGTGCTTCAAGAAGCTTAACCAATTCCAGTACACCTTTACGAGGTACGATGATTTGCTGAGTCGCTAAATCGCCATCAATCGTCGTCTGGGCCACCGCCATCCTATGACCATCGGTGGCAACGGAACGCAGTGTTTGACCATCAATTTCAAACAACATGCCGTTTAAGTAGTAACGCACATCTTGGTTGGCCATGGAGAATTGCGTTTTCTCAATCAGGCCGCGCAACTCACCTTGAGAAAGCGTTACGCTGACATCATTTTGCCAATCTTCAATATTCGGGAAGTCTTGTGCTGGCAAGGTGGCAAGTGAGAAGCGACTGCGCCCCGAACGTACCTGAACTCGATCACCTTCCAACACAAAGGTAATTGTTGCTTCGTCAGGCAAACCGCGACAGATATCCAGAAATTTACGCGAAGGAACTGTGATGCTGCCCGCTTCAAATTCTCCTTCCAACGCCACCTTACTGATCAACTCGACTTCCAAGTCAGTCGCGGTCATCGACAACACATTGTCTTCGATACTAATCAATAAATTACCCAAGATAGGTAAAGTAGGACGGCCACCAAGTGCGCCTGATACCTGTTGAAGGGGTTTCAATAAGTGACTACGAGAAATGGTAAATTTCATGTTCTACTCTATTTTTGACTAGCCAAAACTGGAAATAGAATAGCGCCAAACGGCGCTATTAAGAAGATAAGGTGCGGATTAAATTTGAGTAGTCTTCTTTGATATCGTGGCTTTCTTCACGAAGCTGCTCAATTTTGCGACAAGCGTGTAATACCGTCGTGTGGTCACGACCACCAAAGGCGTCACCAATTTCTGGCAAGCTGTGGTTAGTCAGCTCTTTCGCTAGAGCCATCGCCAACTGTCTTGGGCGTGCTACCGAGCGAGAGCGACGTTTTGATAGCAAATCGGCCACTTTAATCTTGTAGTACTCTGCAACCGTCTTTTGAATGTTATCAATCGTCACTAGTTTTTCTTGCAACGCCAATAGATCGCGCAGTGCTTCGCGGACAAAGTCGATGGTAATTGGACGGCCAGTAAAATTGGCATTAGCTATTACGCGGTTTAACGCGCCTTCCAACTCACGAACATTCGATCGCAAGCGCTTAGCAATAAAGAACGCCACTTCATCCGCCAAGTGAATCTGGTGGTCTTCGGCTTTTTTCATCAGAATTGCCACTCGAGTTTCTAACTCAGGTGGCTCAATCGCAACCGTCAATCCCCAACCAAAACGAGATTTCAAGCGATCTTCTACACCACTGATCTCTTTTGGATAGCGATCTGAGGTAAGGATGATCTGTTGATTGCCTTCCAACAACGCATTAAAGGTATGGAAAAACTCTTCTTGCGATCGTTCTTTGTTAGCAAAAAACTGAATGTCATCGATTAATAAGGCATCGACACTGCGGTAGTAACGCTTAAATTCTTCGATCGCGTTGTTCTGCAGCGCCTTCACCATATCTTGAACAAAACGCTCAGAGTGCATGTACACCACTTTGGCATTGGGCTTATTGTCGACAATAGCATTGCCCACGGCGTGCAATAAGTGCGTTTTACCAAGGCCAGTACCACCGTATAAGAACAATGGGTTATAGGCGGCACCTGGATTGTCAGAAACTTGTCTCGCGGCTGCCAATCCAAGCTGGTTCGATTTACCTTCCACGAAGTTATTAAACTTGTGTTTAGGATTAACATTAGACCTGTGGTTAAGATCAACCGCAGGTGGCCTGTCGTCTTCCCAGGTTTTATGAACTGGCTTGCGAGCTTGAAGCTGCGCCGGCGCAGAGGTTTCAGCGGCAACATCAGCGGGAGTGCGATTGGCAGCGGGTTTCGCTTGAGATACCGGACGGCTGCCGACTTCAAATCTCAGGCTTGGTACATCATGCCCGCAATGCTCTTGCAATAGACGGTTGATACTGTTGATGTACTTATCGCGTACCCAATCCAATACAAACCGGTTTGGCGCAAACAAGGTTAGGGTGTTGTCATTAAGCTCAGCTTGTAGCGGACGAACCCACATACTAAATTCTGCTGATGGAAGCTCTTCTTGAAGTTGTTGCAAACACTGCAACCAAAGCGAAGATGACACTATGCCCTCACTGAATGATTTTTCTGACCGGAAAGGGCGACAATCTTACCTGTTGATAACCAAGATCACCAGCGATTGATCGTCATTCCAGTGAATAAGATCCAACTTATTCACAATATTTGGGCTAGATCTTATCGGTCATGCACATTTAGTCGCAATCTTACCCACATCATGATCCACAATCATGCTAAAAACCGATGATCATAAAACTGGTGATAAGTCTGTGAATAGTCGGATCGGAAACAACGTACGGTTTGAACTAGATCACGGCTTAAAAAAGCACTTATTCCGACAATTCATAGTTTATGGCACTTTGTTATTTCTCTTAGTAACAACTTTAACATTAGTATGCTGCCCTGAATTATTGAGGAGTTCTAATATGAAAAACTGGATGAAGGCCGCAATTGCAGCAGTTGCGTTGTCAGCGGCAACGGTACAAGCAGCTGTAGAGGTAAAAGTTGGCATGTCTGGTCGTTACTTCCCATACACCTTTGTTAAGCAAGATAAGCTACAAGGTTTTGAAGTCGATCTTTGGGATGAGATCGGTAAACGCAATGGTTACCAAGTGGAATACGTAACGGCGAACTTCTCGGGATTATTCGGCTTACTAGAAACAGGTCGTATCGATACCATTTCTAACCAAATTACGATGACTGAAGAGCGTAAACAAAAGTACCTTTTCTCTAATGCATACGTAAAAGACGGTGCCCAAGTTGTGGTTCGTAAAGGTAACGATGAGATAAACGGTATTGAAGACCTAGCCGGTAAATCGGTAGCGGTTAACCTTGGTTCTAACTACGAGCAACTGCTACGTGAACATAACACAGACGGCAAAATTGATATCAAAACCTACGAAACAGGTCTCGAGCAAGACGTCGCTCTTGGTCGTGTAGACGCGTTCGTAATGGATCGTCGTTCAACGTTGCAGCTAATCCAAAAAACCGGTCTACCACTGCAACTAGCTGGTGAGACTTTCTCAAAAATCGAAAATGGCTGGCCGTTTGTCAACAATGAGCGTGGTCTAGAACTTCAAGCAGAAGTGAACAAAGCACTTGCAGAAATGCGTGCAGACGGCACACTGACTGAAATTTCGGTTAAGTGGTTTGGTGGCGACATCACCAAATAAACCGTAATCTTCATTTGATTACCTGTAAGGTGGGCTTGTCCCACCTTTTGTTGTCTTTATAAGGGTCAAGTATGGGTTTTGACTTCAACTACATGTTAGAACTGATGCCAATTCTGCTGTCCTACTTGGATGTCACAGTTGGGATGGCGGTTTGGGCTCTGATTTTATCGCTGGTGTTATCGGTAGTCATCGCGATTGTTCGTGTATTTCGCGTCACAGGCTTAGATCAGTTTTGTCAGCTTTATATAAGCTTCTTTAGAGGAACACCACTTCTGGTGCAAATGTTCCTATTCTATTACGGACTGCCACAGATCTTTCCAATCTTTGTCGGTATTGATGCGTTCTCAGCCGCGATATTAACCATTGCCTTACACTTTGCCGCATATATGGCAGAGAGTATTCGAGCTGCCATTATTGGTATCGATCGCAGTCAGATGGAAGCGAGCTTATCAGTAGGAATGACCACCTCTCAGGCAATGAGAAGAGTCATACTGCCTCAAGCTACACGCGTCGCCCTACCTTCTTTGATGAACTACTTTATCGACATGATCAAATCCACATCCTTGGCTTTGACACTTGGTGTGCCTGAGATGATGGCAAAAGCGCAGATGGAGGCATCATCGAGCTTCCGATTCTTTGAAGCGTTTTTGGCTGTGGCTCTGATCTATTGGGTCGTCGTGGTGATATTGACTCGGATGCAAAGCTGGGCCGAAGCGAAACTGAACAAGGCATACCAACGATGATCAAACTGAAGAATATTAAAAAGAACTTTGGTGACACGCCGGTATTGAAAGGTATCGACATCGATATCAAACAAGGTGAAATCATTGTCATTATTGGTTCAAGTGGCACAGGTAAATCGACCTTATTGCGTTGCGTGAACTTTTTGGAGCAAGCAAATGAAGGCTTAATCAGCATTGATGATGTGACAGTAGATTGCCAGTCGCATACTAAAGCCGAAGTGCTCGCACTGCGCAGAAAGA
Source organism: Vibrio sp. ABH4_348 (assembly GCF_056159765.1). NCBI lineage: Bacteria > Pseudomonadati > Pseudomonadota > Gammaproteobacteria > Vibrionales > Vibrionaceae > Vibrio > Vibrio sp. ABH4_348. The sequence continues at coordinate 2,930,528 of NZ_JBSWVW010000001.1, forward strand.
CTGGCTTCGTTTTTCAAAACTACGCTCTGTTTGCTCATATGACAGCAAGACAAAACATTGCAGAAGGCTTGATTACCGTGCGAGGTTGGAATAAGTCAGAGGCGTTAGATAAAGCACAGCAGATTCTCGACGACATCGGATTGGGTGACAAGGGAGACAGCTACCCAGCTGCACTCTCAGGTGGTCAGCAGCAACGTGTTGGGATCGGCCGTGCAATGGCGCTGCAGCCAGAACTACTGCTGTTTGATGAGCCTACCTCAGCGTTAGACCCTGAATGGGTTGGTGAAGTTTTGGCATTGATGAAAAAGCTCGCCGCGCAACATCAAACCATGCTGGTGGTAACGCACGAAATGCAATTTGCTAGAGAGGTTGCCGATCGGGTGATCTTCATGGCCGATGGCTACATAGCGGAACAGGGCACACCAGAACAAGTATTTGGTAATCCTCAAGATCCGCGCTTAAAACGCTTTTTAAACCAAGTGGGTGTGGAATAAAGGATCATTGATCAACACGATCGATCCTTGAGATTTTATCTGCACTCCGTATAATCGCCCGGCCGGAATTGCACAAACTGTGACGATTGACACGCACAGACCTTGTGATTACAATTCCGCCTCTTTGTTGAGAGGCGTCGGTGGTTCCTCTTTTCTAGAAGAAATGAACCCAATACCCACGCCGGGTTAACATAGAACCTAAAACTACTGATCAGTAAAGGTAATTAACATGAAACGCACTTTTCAACCTTCAGTTCTAAAGCGCAAGCGTACTCACGGTTTCCGTGCACGTATGGCTACTAAGAACGGTCGTAAAGTAATTAATGCACGTCGTGCAAAAGGCCGTGCGCGCCTATCAAAATAATCCAGTTATTTTGAACACGTACGCGTTTAATCGGGAGTTACGTTTGTTAACTCCCGAGCATTATCAAACCGTCTTCCAGAAAGCTCACCGAGCTGGCTCTCCACATTTCACTATCATTGCTCGTAACAATTCTTTGTCCCATCCGCGTCTAGGATTGGCCGTTCCGAAAAAACAAATTAAAACTGCAGTGGGTCGAAATCGATTTAAACGCTTGGCTCGTGAAAGCTTCCGCTTAAATCAACACAAACTCGCTAACAAAGATTTTGTTGTGATTGCCAAAAAAAGTGCGCAAGATCTGAGCAACGAAGAATTGTTTAAATTATTTGAGAAGTTATGGCAGCGCCTATCTCGCCCTTCGCGTGGCTAGCTATTGGACTGGTATATGTGTATCGTTGGCTAATTAGCCCATTAATTGGCCCTCGTTGCCGATACAACCCAACCTGTTCGATGTATGCAATAGAAGCTCTGAAAGCTCACGGTTTTATAAAAGGTTGTTGGTTATCCGGCAAACGTCTATTAAAATGCCACCCTTTGAATGAAGGTGGGTATGACCCCGTTCCCCCCGTAAAAAAACAAAACAGAGATGAATAACGATGGACTCTCAACGTAATATCCTGTTGATCGTGCTAGCTTTGGTTTCTTTCTTGCTGTATCAACAGTGGCAAGTTGAAAAGAACCCTGCTAATCAGCCGGTTGCACAGGGCACTGAAAGCGCACTACCTGCACCTTCTTTTGCTGACGAGCTTGCTCCTGCAGAAGCCCAAGCCTCTTCCGCCCAAATTATCACTGTAACTACTGATGTATTGACGCTAAAAATCGATACGGTTGGTGGTGACGTTGTTCATGCTGAGCTGAATGAATACAACGCCGAGTTGGACTCCAATACACCATTTGTATTGTTGAAAAATGAATCGACTCATCAATTTATCGCTCAAAGTGGTCTAATTGGCCCTCAGGGTATCGACCTCGCGTCCGATAGCCGTCCTGCTTACCAAGTAAGCGCTGAAAGCTTTGTATTGGCGGAAGGTCAAGACGAACTTCGCATCCCAATGACCTTTTCGTCAAACGGTTTGAGCTACGTAAAAACATTTATTGTTAAGCGTGGTAATTACGCCATCGACGTACAATATGACGTGGAAAACCAATCGGGCAACAACGCTACCTTTGGTATGTACGCTCACCTAAGACAAACCTTTGTTGAAGGCACTGGTAGCATCACGATGCCAACTTACCTTGGTGGTGCATTCTCTACAGAAGATGTGCGTTACGAAAAGTACAGCTTTGACGAAATGCAAGAGCGTAACCTAGGTGAGCTATTACCAAATGGCCAAGGTTGGGCTGCAATGATCCAGCACTACTTTGCATCTGCCTGGATTCCTCGCAACGCACCAGATACGAAGCTTTACACCCGTGCTATCGGCGATAAGGGTGACATCGGTGTTCGTTTGCCTAACGTCACGATCGCAGACGGCGCTTCTGCGTCAATCCAAGCAACGCTATGGGTTGGTCCAAAGCTGCAACAACAAATGGCTGCTACCGCTGAGCATTTAGATCTGGTTGTTGACTATGGCTGGCTATGGTTTATTGCTAAACCACTTCACTGGTTGCTTTCAACCATTCAAGGCTTGGTGATTAACTGGGGCCTAGCGATTATCGCATTGACCTTTATCGTTCGTGGTGCCATGTACCCACTGACTAAAGCTCAGTACACCTCTATGGCTAAAATGCGTATGCTGCAGCCAAAACTGCAAGCAATGCGTGAGCGTATTGGCGACGATCGTCAACGTATGAGCCAAGAAATGATGGAGTTGTACAAGAAAGAAAAAGTCAACCCACTCGGTGGCTGTTTACCACTTCTTCTACAGATGCCTATTTTCATCGCACTTTACTGGGCACTGATGGAATCGGTTGAGCTACGTCACTCGCCCTTCTTCTTCTGGATTCAAGACTTGTCAGCACGTGACCCGTACTTTGTGTTGCCACTACTGATGGGTGTAAGTATGTTCTTCATCCAAAAGATGAGTCCAACTACGGTAACCGATCCGCTACAGCAAAAAATTATGACCTTTATGCCAGTTATCTTTACTGCATTCTTCCTGTTCTTCCCTTCAGGTTTGGTGCTGTACTGGTTGGTATCAAACGTCGTGACCTTAATTCAGCAGTCTTTGATTTACAAAGCGTTGGAGAAAAAAGGTCTACACAGCAAATCGTAATTGATTGGTGTGGTAAAGAAAGGCAGCGACTTCGCTGCCTTTTTTATTGCCACTGTACCGTCCTAAATAAGGTTGACACATTCCCAACATGAAATTGGAGAGTGTCATGAAATCAACAAGTAAACGAACCCAGCGAGATTATTCTCTTGCCTTTAAATTGGCGGTTGTTGACCAAGTAGAAAAAGGAGAAATGACCTATATACAAGCCCAAGAGCGATATGGAATCCAAGGTCGGTCCACGGTCTTGGTTTGGCTTCGTAAGCACGGTCGTCTAAATTGGTCTAAAGGAATAGAGAAACCAAACACAGTAGGTAATGATATGTCTGATTCTCCTTCTGCTCATACTCCTGAACAACGAATAAAAGAACTCGAACAACAACTTGAGGAAACTCAACTGAAAGCGGACTTCTTTGAAGCGGTCGTAAAAGTCATGGATAGAGATTTTGGAGTTCGAATCTCAAAGAAGCGCAAAGCCGAGTTATTAAGGAAAAAACGCTCAAAAGACTCACAGTGACGAAAGCTTGTCAGTTTATTGGCATTACTCGGCAGGCATTTTATAAACGTTGTACGTCAGAGCGTCAGCGAATTCGGAAAGAGCAGTCTGTCATTGGGTTCGTCAAAGAGCAACGGATTCAACATCCTCGCTTGGGAACTCGCAAGCTCAAACACTTACTCAGTCAACATAACATTGATGTAGGACGGGACCATTTGTTCTGTTTGCTAAAACAACACCGTCTATTGGTCCCCAATCGTAGGGCTTATCATCGAACAACCAACAGCCATCATCGGTTTCACTGCCATCCAAACCGCATCAAAGAAGGCATGGTTCCAACTAAACCAGAGCAGCTGTGGGTCGCGGATATTACTTACTTGGCAACGCAAACTGGAAATACCTATCTCAGTTTAATCACGGATGCTTACTCAAGAAAGATAGTTGGGTATCACCTCGATGACAATATGAAGACACAAACAGTGAAGCGCGCGTTCCTGAAGGCCTTGAAAAATAGACGCGATGAGGGTGAGCTTATTCACCACTCTGATAGAGGTATTCAATACTGCGCTGAGGAATATCAGACGTTACACAGAAAATATCATGTGAGGTGCTCTATGACAGACGGCTATGATTGTTATCAAAACGCTCTAGCAGAAAGAGTGAACGGCATCTTAAAGATGGAGTACTTACTGAGTAAGCCGAATGACTTGAATGAAGCAAAGAAAATGGTTGCCGAGTCGGTAAAACTCTATAATGAACAGAGACCACATACAGCTTTAAATTACAAAACGCCCGATGAAGTTCACCGAGCGTTTTAACCAAAAGTGTCAACCTATATCAGGACGGGACACCACAAATTCCCTCAGTACAGTACTGGCGTTTTCAACACGACCGATTACAATTGCCGCATTAGAAAGAGGTATCCATTTCATGACATCAGACACGATTGTGGCACAAGCTACCGCTCCAGGACGCGGTGGTGTTGGAATTATTCGCGTATCAGGCCCAAAAGCGAAAGACGTGGCATTGGCGATAACGGGCAAAGCACTCAAACCACGTTATGCCGAGTATCTGCCGTTCAAAAATGCCTCTGGAATCGAACTAGACCAAGGCATTGCCTTGTACTTCCCAAATCCGCATTCATTTACTGGTGAAGATGTCTTGGAACTACAAGGTCACGGCGGCCCTGTAGTTATGGACATGCTTATTAAAGCAGTATTGGCAATTCCTGGTATACGTACTGCAAGGCCTGGTGAGTTCTCAGAACGCGCGTTCATGAACGATAAGCTAGATCTCGCCCAAGCCGAAGCGATTGCCGATCTCATTGATGCCAGCTCAGAACAAGCTGCCAAGTCGGCCCTGCGCTCACTGCAAGGTGAATTCTCAACTCGTATTCAAACGCTGGTGGAATCACTGATTCACTTGAGAATCTATGTCGAGGCGGCCATCGACTTTCCAGAAGAGGAAATTGATTTTCTGGCTGATGGCAAAGTGGCGTCAGATCTGCAAGGCATCATAGATAACCTCAGCGCGGTAAAAAAAGAAGCCAATCAAGGCGCCATTATGCGCGAAGGTATGAAAGTCGTGATTGCAGGGCGACCTAATGCGGGTAAATCGAGCCTGTTAAATGCCTTATCTGGAAAGGAAACAGCGATCGTAACGGACATCGCTGGTACGACTCGTGATGTGCTGCGCGAGCACATTCACATTGATGGTATGCCACTGCACATCATTGATACTGCGGGCCTGCGCGTTGCGTCTGATGAAGTGGAACGTATTGGTATTGAAAAAGCATGGGATGAAATTGCCCAAGCTGATCGCGTCTTGTTTATGGTCGATGGCACTACAACCGATGCCACCGACCCTCATGAAATCTGGCCTGACTTTGTCGATCGTCTTCCCAAAGACATTGGTATGACTGTCATCCGCAACAAAGTCGACCAAACCAAAGAAGTGATGGGTATTTGCCACGTTAATTCACCTACTCTGATTCGCCTCTCAGCCAAAACGGGCCAAGGCGTCGATTCGCTACGTGACCACCTAAAAGCTTGCATGGGCTTTCAAGGTTCAGCTGAAGGCGGATTTATGGCGCGTCGTCGCCATTTGGAAGCCATCGACAAAGCGGCGCAGCACCTCGACATAGGTCAGCAACAACTCGAAACCTACATGGCAGGGGAAATATTGGCTGAAGAACTTAGAATCGCTCAGCAACACCTGAGTGAGATAACCGGTGAGTTTAGCTCTGACGACTTACTTGGCCGTATATTCTCTTCATTCTGCATAGGTAAATAGCCAAAACTATCCCAATTCACATCCTATGAATTGAAGGTTTATAGGATGTGAATAAGCCAATACCTCATGATCAATAGATTAGTTCTACCTTAGATCCATCACTTAATAACTCTTACCCACAGCTGTCCTGCATCACTATTTCAATATCCCCAACATTTATGCCGATGATCAACTGATAGTTTTCTGGTACAACTCGTTACACACTAATCCAATCAACCACATAAATGTGTGTGGCGAATAACGAGTACCACTATGATCCATATAATTACCGGCAGTACCTTAGGTGGTGCAGAATACGTGGGTGATCACCTAAGCGATATTCTGCAAGAAGCAGGCGCGCAAACCACAATCCACAATCAACCCGATTTCAATGAGATAGAAGCGAATGGGATTTGGCTACTCATCACCTCTACCCATGGTGCAGGCGAATACCCCGATAACATCAAACCCTTTATTGCCGCTTTACAAAACACACCACCAAGAATGAGTAACGTAAAGTTTGCTGTCATTGCGATTGGTGATTCCAGCTACGACACGTTTTGTGGGGCTGGTAAGCACGCTTTTGATTTACTGGAAGACATCGGTGGTACTGCAATAGCCGACTGCTTTGAAATAGACATACTAAAGCACGATGTACCGGAAGATGCAGCTGAAGAATGGTTAAAGGGCCACTTATCGCAATTCATTAACTAAACACGCGCAAGCCAATGTACCTATAGTTATCCTTTTAGATTTTCTCAGGTGTGGATAACTATAGCGTTATACCGTTATTAACCTGAAGTTATCAAATTAACAACGATCATGACTTCAACCCCATGTGGATAACCACCGTTTTTGATCCCAAGATCTCCGCATACAGATCCAAGCTAGATCACATCATTTGATCTCTTAAAGATCCATGATCTTATTGATCATTTTCTATTTATCCACAGAAGAAGGCGATCGTAATAATAGATCCAATAAAAGATCTATATATAGATCTATATATATTATATGCCTGAGCTTAACTGTGAAAAAACGTCAAATTCATTTCTTATCGCTAGCAAACTAGGTAGAATATCGCTCCTTTTTTGATCCAAAGTGAAGTTTGATATTTAGAGGTCAGTTCATGCTTTATCACGAACAATTTGATGTCATCGTCGTCGGTGGCGGACATGCAGGAACGGAAGCAGCACTTGCGTCAGCGCGTACAGGACAAAAAACGCTTCTGCTGACTCACAATATTGACACTTTAGGACAAATGTCGTGTAACCCAGCGATCGGCGGCATAGGTAAAGGCCATCTAGTCAAAGAAGTCGATGCTATGGGTGGTTTGATGGCAGAAGCCATTGATCACGCAGGTATTCAATTTAGAACTCTAAATGCTTCCAAAGGTCCAGCAGTTAGAGCTACTCGTGCTCAAGCGGATCGCGCTCTCTACAAAGCCTATGTGAGATACGCATTAGAGAATGCACCTAACCTAACCTTGTTCCAACAATCTGTAGATGATCTGATTGTCGAGCAAGATCAAGTGCGTGGTGTCATCACTCAAATGGGATTAAAATTCCACGCCAAAGCGGTCGTATTGACCGTTGGAACATTCTTGGGCGGGAAGATCCATATTGGTATGGAAAACTTCTCTGGTGGGCGCGCAGGCGATCCACCATCAATTGCACTTGCAGACCGTTTGCGCGATCTTCCATTTCGCGTTGATCGTTTGAAAACGGGAACTCCACCAAGAATTGATGCTCGCACTGTCGACTTCAGCCAATTAGAAGTCCAGCATGGTGATAACCCAACACCTGTTTTTTCGTTCTTAGGGAATCGCACTCAGCATCCTAAGCAAATCCCGTGTTTTATCACTCATACCAACGAAAGTACGCACGACGTGATTCGTACCAATTTGGATCGCAGTCCAATGTACGCAGGTGTGATTGAAGGGATTGGACCGAGATATTGCCCGTCTATCGAAGACAAGGTGATGCGTTTTGCTGATAAGAACAGTCACCAAATTTTTGTTGAGCCAGAAGGGCTGGATACTCATGAGTTGTATCCAAATGGTATCTCCACCAGCTTACCATTTGATGTTCAGGTTCAGATCGTTCGCTCGATGAAAGGATTTGAAAACGCACACATAGTCCGTCCTGGTTATGCTATCGAGTACGATTTCTTTGATCCAAGAGATCTCAAGCACACTTACGAAACCAAGTTTATCAGCGGTCTGTTTTTTGCCGGCCAGATTAACGGCACAACAGGTTACGAAGAAGCGGCTGCTCAAGGTCTAATGGCAGGCCTCAATGCTAGCTTGTTCAGTCAAGACAAAGAAGGCTGGAGCCCACGTCGTGATCAAGCTTATTCAGGGGTATTGATCGACGATTTGTCGACCATGGGCACCAAAGAGCCATATCGTATGTTTACCTCACGTGCAGAGTACCGTTTGTTACTGCGCGAAGACAACGCAGACATGCGTTTGACGGAAAAAGCACGCGAGCTAGGGTTGGTTAATGATCATCGCTGGGCTCGCTTTAATGAGAAGGTTGAAAACATTGAAGCTGAGCGCCAGAGGTTGCGTTCCACATGGATGAACCCGAGCTCTGAGGGTATTGACGAATTGAATGCCCTGCTAAAAACGCCGATGGTTCGCGAAGCATCGGGAGAAGACCTGTTGCGGCGTCCAGAAGTCAATTATCAACAATTGATTTCCCTAGATGCCTTTGGACCAGAACTTCAAGATGAACAAGCGGCTGAACAAGTTGAGATTCAAGTTAAGTACGAAGGCTACATCAAGCGCCAGCAAGACGAGGTTGAAAAATCTTTACGTCACGAGCATACCCAAATTCCTCTTGATTTAGATTATTCAGAAATCAAGGGACTCTCGAATGAAGTGGTGAGCAAACTCTCTGATGCCAAACCAGAAACCGTCGGTATTGCTTCTCGTATTTCTGGCGTCACTCCTGCTGCCATTTCTATCTTGTTGGTATTCCTCAAGAAAAAAGGCCTATTGAAAAAGGGTGAGGAAGCGGCGTGAGTGATCTTCTGAAAACATTAAACGATCTTATTGGTGAGAGTCATCTGACCGTCACCGAGGAGCAAAAACACAAACTCGTTGGCTTGGTCGAATTACTTAATAAGTGGAACAAGGCCTACAACCTCACTTCGGTTCGCAATCCCAATGAAATGCTCGTTCGCCATATTATGGACAGCATTGTGGTGTCGCCTCACCTTGCTGGGCAAAGGTTTATCGATGTCGGTACTGGACCTGGTCTACCTGGATTGCCGCTTGCCATCATGAATCCTGATAAGCAATTCTTTTTGTTAGATAGCTTGGGTAAACGAATTCGTTTCATCAAACAAGTTCTGCATGAGCTTGGTATTGAAAATGTGACGCCGATTCAAAGTCGAGTGGAAGAGTTCCAACCTGAAGAAAAGTTTGACGCAGTACTGAGCCGTGCATTTGCATCTATGGTAGACATGGTTAATTGGTGCCAGCATTTGCCCAAGCCAGAATCTGGGATTTTCATGGCACTGAAAGGGCAACGTTCCATAGATGAGCTGGAGCAACTTCCCGATTGGTGCACTGTGACCGATATCAAACCTTTGCAGGTTCCAAGATTGGAAGGTGAGCGTCATCTAGTAATCTTATCGCTTAAGGACTAGCAACGAGGTCGACCGTGGGTAAAATTGTAGCAATCGCCAACCAGAAAGGTGGTGTAGGAAAAACAACAACTTGTATTAACTTGGCGGCGTCAATGGCGGCGACTAAGCGCAAGGTGTTAGTGATTGATTTAGACCCGCAAGGCAATGCCACTATGGCGAGTGGTGTAGATAAATACCAAATTGATACCACAGCCTACGACCTGTTAGTGGATGATGTGGCGTTTGACGAAGTGGTGTGTCGCAAGACATCGGGTCACTATGATTTGATAGCGGCCAACGGTGATGTGACGGCTGCAGAAATCAAACTCATGGAAGTCTTTGCTCGAGAAGTTCGCCTGAAAAATGCGTTATCCTCGGTTCGCGATAACTATGATTTCATCTTTATCGATTGTCCCCCATCTCTAAACCTACTTACAATCAATGCCATGGCTGCAGCAGATTCCGTTTTGGTCCCAATGCAGTGTGAGTATTTTGCGTTAGAAGGGTTAACTGCGCTGATGGATACCATCAGTAAATTGGCGGCGGTCGTCAATGAGAACCTCAAGATTGAGGGTTTGCTCCGTACCATGTACGACCCTAGAAACCGATTGTCCATTGAAGTTTCAGAACAACTTAAAAAACACTTTGGCGACAAAGTTTATCGTACCGTCATCCCGCGTAACGTGCGGCTGGCAGAGGCGCCGAGCCACGGTAAACCAGCCATGTACTACGACAAGTACTCAGCAGGAGCAAAAGCCTATCTCGCATTAGCGGGTGAGATGCTCCGTCGTGATGAAGTGCCTGCATAACCTGCAATCTAAGGAAATACTCACATGTCTAAACGTGGATTGGGAAAAGGGTTAGATGCCCTGCTGTCTACAAGCTCTTTGGCGCGCGAAAAACAACATTCGGCGATGCAGAGTCAGCAGCGTTCGGTTGATGGTGAACTCACAGAGTTGCCTATTACCAGTTTAAAACCAGGTACGTATCAACCGCGTAAAGATATGTCTCCAGAAGCGCTTGAGGAGCTTGCTGCTTCTATTGAATCACAAGGCATCATTCAACCGATCGTGGTTCGCCCGGTAGATGGTCAGAAATTTGAAATTGTCGCCGGTGAACGACGCTGGCGTGCAGCAAGGCAGGCAGGACTAAAACAAGTGCCTTGTGTGGTGAAAAATGCCGATGACCGCGCTGCGATCGCGATGGCGCTGATTGAGAATATTCAGCGAGAAGACCTGAATGCGATGGAAGAAGCTGAAGCTTTGGATAGATTGCAAAATGAGTTTGCATTAACACATCAGCAAGTGGCTGAAGCTATTGGTAAATCGCGTACTGCTGTTAGTAACTTGTTGCGTTTAAACCAGTTGGAAGAACCGGTGAAGCAATGGGTATCGAACAAAACATTGGATATGGGCCACGCCCGGGCCTTACTCGCACTGAAAGGCGACGAGCAAGTTGAGTTGGCCAAGCAAGTTGTTGATAAGAAACTTACCGTGCGTCAAACCGAAGCTTTGGTAAAAAAATGTCTCTCACCTGAGTCTGACGTAAAAAATGGGCCAGAAGACTCTGAGGCACAAAAAATATCGGAAAAACTCGGTCAAATATGGGGAGCAAAGGTGTCAATTGTTCGCAACGCGAGCGGTGCATCCAAAATGACGATAACCCTAGATGAGCCTCACAAATTAGAGCAATTGGTTGCCAAGCTAGAGAGCTAGATGAGATAATTGATCTCAATCAATTGTGAAAAACACAAGTTTTTATTGGAAAGTTGTTGGGTTGTAAACAGAATTGTAACTTTTTGCAGCGATTTCATTGCAAACGATTCAACCGAACGTATAATTTCGCCAATTTCCCAGCAGTGTCGCTGTATGCTGTGAATTGTCTATGTCTAAGTTGACACAACCTTTGATGGAGCCAGTTTGCTGCTCTTTTGAACGATTGTGTTTTTTTTAAACATAGATATAATTTTTTGCGCTTTTTTCTCTCCTCCTTATAGCTAAAGTTGGAGTATGAAATAGGGGCAATAACAGGAACTTTTGATGTTGTTAACAAATCGAAGCAAGCAAGGAAATGCAGCGCTCAGAGTGGTCCATTTCCAGCTTTTATTTGTGATCATTATCGGAAGCGCTGCAAACATTTGGTTTGACGAAAACGCGGCTCGATTCCTAATGAAAGGGGGAGCGATCGCGGTATTAGGAAACTACGTGTATGCACTGTTGGCCTTTATCCCGAAACCGGATTCTGATGGATCAGTATTGTTAGGATTCATTTTTTTGGGATGGGTCATGAAACTAGTGTTTACCATAGTCATTTTTGTCATGATTTTTAGTTTTGTTGACGTTGAGCACCCCGGTGCCATGTTCTCAGGCTACAAGCTGACAATTTTGGTCTTTTGGTTTGCACCATTTTTACTTACCGCAAAAAAGTGGGATTAACCATGGCTGATACTCCAAAGGAATATATCCAGCACCATTTAACAAACGCTAAAGTGTGTTTGGTAGATGGTGGTGTCGCAACCAATTACGGTTGTGCCGATGCTGGATTCTGGACGCTACATTGGGACTCATTAATGATGTCTGTAGGTCTAGGAGCATTATTTTTGTGGTTGTTTTATCGTGTCGGAAAAAACGCAACCACGGAAGTTCCGGGTAAATGGCAGTGTTTTGTTGAGATGCTTATTGAGCAGATTGACGGCCTTGTCAAAGGAACGTTTCATGGCAAGGACAAGTTAGTAGCTCCACTGGCATTGACCATTTTCGTCTGGATTTTCTTGATGAACACAATGGACTTGATTCCGGTTGACTACGCCCCTACAGCGATGAAGCTAGCGGGAGCGGATTACTTCAAGATTCTACCAACTGTAGACTTGAACATTACGCTATCCATGGCTCTATCTGTGATGATCCTAATCGTGGTTTACCAGATTAGGTACAAAGGTTTTACGGGGTTTATTAAGGAATACACACTTCATCCGATTCAACACAAAGCGTTGATTCCTTTTAACTTTGTACTTGAGACAGTCGCATTAGTGGCAAAACCGATCTCCCTATCTCTTCGTCTATACGGCAACATGTACGCAGGTGAGCTGATCTTTATCTTGATCGCTATCACTTACACGGCAGGTGCAGTACTAGGTGGTCTAGGTGTGGTCGCGCATGTCCTATGGGCTATCTTCCATATTCTTGTAATTGTTTTGCAAGCCTTTATTTTTATGATGTTGACGATTGTTTACCTAAGCATGGCAAGCAATGACTCGCATTAATCTTTAAGTAACTAACTATCTATTGGAAATTATTATGGAAACTTATTTCGTTGTTGCTCTACTATTGGGTATGTGTGCACTAGCAACTGGTATTGGTTTTGCGATTCTAGGTGGTAAATTTCTAGAGTCTGTTGCACGTCAACCAGAAATGGCTCCTATCCTACAAACTAACATGTTCATCATCGCTGGTCTTCTTGATGCGGTACCAATGATCGGTGTTGGTATTGCAATGTACATGCTGTTCGCATAATCAAGTCCTTTCCTTATACCCCTAACTAACGTTTGTTGTTAGGGATTTGATAAGCCAAAAAAAGGAGAGACGTTGTGAACATCAATGCAACTCTGTTAGGCCAAACAATAGCATTCATTATCTTTGTTTGGTTCTGCATGAAGTTTGTATGGCCACCTATCCTAGCGGCCATAGAAGAACGTCAGAAGAAAATTGCTGACGGTCTAGCTTCAGCTGAGCGTGCTGACAAAGCTCTTGAGCTTGCACAACACAACGCGGCTGATCAGCTAAAAGACGCTAAAAAGCAAGCGGCTGAAATCATTGAGTTGGCTAACAAGCGCAAAGCTCAAATCGTTGATGAAGCTCGTCAAGAAGCAACTCAAGAACGCGACCATATCTTGTCTCAAGGTAAGGCTGAGCTTGAAGCTGAAACTTTACGTGCACGCAACGAACTACAGAAAGAAGTCGCGGCGCTAGCAATGTTAGGTGCAGAGAAGATTATCGAACGTTCTATCGATCCTGCAGCTCATCAAGACATTCTTGATAATATTGCGGCGAAACTGTAACGGGAGGGCGTCAACATGTCTAATTTGACAACTATTGCTCGTCCATACGCGAAGGCAGCATTTGGTCACGCGAGTGACAACGGAGCCGTTGAAAAATGGTCCAACATGCTTTTGTTTGCCAAAGAGCTGTCTTTAGTTCCTGAACTGCAGACTGCTGCTCTTAGCATGCAGCCAGCGCAATTGGTGCAATTGTATGTTGATGTTGCCGGTGAGCAATTTGACGAAGCATTCAAAAACTTTTTGACTGTGATAGTCGAGAATCATCGTACCTCAGCGCTAAGTGATATCTATCAGCAATTTGAATCTCAGATTTCTTCTGCTTCTAATCAAAAAGAAGCGACTGTGATTTCGTCAACTGAGTTGACGGCTGCACAGGTTGAAAGTTTGGAATCTGGCTTGGCTAAGCGTTTCGGCTGCCAAGTGAAAGTGAATTGTCAAGTTGACGATTCGTTGATAGGTGGAGCGGTTATTCGCGTCGGTGATACCGTGCTGGATAACTCAGTAGTTAGCCGTTTAACGCGTCTTAAAGACGTAGTAAAGCCTTAACTTAAGGAATTGGAGCAATGCAACTTAATTCCACGGAAATCAGCGAGCTAATCAGACAGCGTATTGAGCAGTTTGATGTAGTTTCAGAAGCTCGCAATGAAGGTACTATCGTATCGGTAAGCGACGGTATTCTTCGCATCCACGGCCTAGCGGACGTGATGCAGGGTGAAATGATTGAATTACCGGGTGGCCGTTATGCACTAGCACTTAACCTTGAGCGTGACTCGGTAGGTGCGGTTGTAATGGGCCCATATGCTGACCTTAAGGAAGGCATGAAAGTAACAGGTACTGGTCGTATTCTTGAAGTACCAGTAGGTCCTGAGCTACTAGGCCGTGTTGTAAACACGCTTGGTGAGCCAATTGATGGTAAAGGTCCGCTTAACGCTAAGCTTTCTTCTCCAGTAGAAGTGATTGCACCAGGCGTAATCGACCGTAAATCGGTAGACCAACCTGTTCAAACTGGTTACAAGTCTGTTGACTCCATGATCCCAATCGGTCGTGGTCAGCGTGAACTTATCATCGGTGACCGTCAGACTGGTAAAACAGCGATGGCAATCGATGCGATCATCAACCAGAAAAATTCAGGTATCTTCTCTATCTACGTTGCGATTGGCCAGAAGGCTTCAACAATTGCAAACGTAGTACGCAAGTTGGAAGAGCACGGTGCGCTGCAAAACACGATTATCGTTGTAGCTTCTGCATCTGAATCTGCTGCACTTCAGTACCTAGCGCCATACGCAGGTTGTGCAATGGGTGAGTACTTCCGTGACCGCGGTGAAGATGCGTTGATCGTATACGATGATCTGTCTAAGCAAGCTGTTGCTTACCGTCAAATATCACTATTGCTTAAGCGTCCACCGGGTCGTGAAGCATTCCCTGGTGACGTTTTCTACCTTCACTCACGTCTTCTAGAGCGTGCTGCTCGTGTAAGCGAAGAGTACGTAGAGAAGTTCACTAATGGTGAAGTGAAAGGTAAGACAGGTTCTTTGACTGCGCTACCTATCATCGAAACGCAAGCTGGTGACGTATCTGCATTCGTACCAACTAACGTAATTTCGATTACTGATGGTCAGATCTTCCTACAAACTGAGTTGTTCAACGCCGGTGTTCGTCCAGCAGTTGACCCAGGTATCTCAGTATCTCGTGTAGGTGGTTCAGCTCAGACTAAGATCATTAAGAAGCTATCTGGTGGTATCCGTACTGCTCTAGCTGCTTACCGCGAATTGGCGGCATTTGCCCAGTTCTCTTCAGACCTTGACGAAGCGACTAAGCGTCAGCTAGACCACGGTCAGAAAGTTACTGAGTTGATGAAGCAGAAGCAATACGCACCAATGTCTGTTTTTGACCAAGCGTTATCTATCTTTGCGGCTGAACGTGGCTACTTGGAAGATGTAGAACTTGAAAAAGTTCTAGATTTCGAAGCAGCGCTACTATCGTACGCTCGCGGTCAATATGCTGAACTAGCAGCTGAGATCGACAAGACGGGTGCTTACAACAATGATATCGAAGCTCAGTTGAAGAAACTGGCTGACGATTTCAAAGCAACTCAAACTTGGTAATTACAACCTCGTATTGTAATTAACGGAGAGCGACGATGGCCAATACAAAAGAAATTCGTAACAAGATTGGTAGTGTTAAAAGCACTCAGAAAATCACGAAAGCGATGGAAATGGTGGCTGCTTCCAAAATGCGTCGTACGCAAGATGCAATGGAAGGACCGCGTCCTTACGCTGAAATCATACGTAAAGTCATTGGTCATTTAGCACACGGTACACTTGAGTACAAACATCCGTTCCTTGTGGACCGTGGTGCTAAGCGCGTTGGGTATATTGTTGTATCGACCGATCGTGGTTTGTGTGGTGGCTTGAACATTAATATGTTCAAAAAAGCCGTTACAGAGATGAGAGACTGGTCTAAAGATGGAGTTGAAGTGGACGTTGCTGTAATCGGCGCGAAAGCTACCTCTTTCTTCAACAGTATCGGTGCAAACATTGTTGCCCAGACTTCAGGTCTTGGTGACACTCCATCATTAGATGATCTGATCGGTACCATTAATGTCATGCTTAAAAAGTATGAAAATGGTGAAATCGATCGTTTGTACTTGGTGTACAACGAGTTTGTTAACTCGATGACCCAACAGCCGAAAACTGACCAATTAATACCCTTGCCTAAATCACTGAGCGACAACGACGAGCAGTTCAAGCATGCATGGAGTTACATGTTTGAGTCTGATGAGAAGGCTCTACTAAACACACTGATGAATCGATACATCGAATCTCAGGTATATCAAAGTGTTGTTGAGAACCTAGCTTGTGAAATGGCTGCTCGTATGGTTGCGATGAAAGCGGCATCTGATAACGCTGGAAGTCTAATTGAAGAACTAGAGCTTGTGTACAACAAGGCGCGTCAAGCGGCGATTACACAAGAGCTATCTGAGATTGTATCTGGTGCAGCTGCAGTTTAATTTAGGTAAAACAAATTTAGAGGATTAACGATGGCTACAGGTAAGATCGTACAGATCATCGGTGCAGTAGTCGACGTAGAGTTCCCACAGAGCGATGTACCAAGTGTATACGATGCTCTTAACGTTACGGACTCAAAAGAGCGTTTAGTTCTTGAAGTTCAGCAACAGCTAGGCGGTGGCGTAGTTCGTTGTATCGTAATGGGTAGCTCAGATGGTTTACGTCGTGGAGTAGAAGTAGAAAATACTGGCGCTCCAATCTCAGTACCAGTAGGTACTAAGACCCTAGGTCGTATCATGAACGTACTTGGTGATGCGATTGATGAGTGTGGCGACATTGGTGCAGAAGAGTCTTACTCAATTCACCGTGAAGCACCTAGTTACGAAGAGCAATCTAACGTAACTGAGCTACTAGAAACAGGCGTTAAAGTAATCGACTTGGTTTGTCCATTCGCTAAGGGTGGTAAGATCGGTCTATTCGGTGGTGCTGGTGTAGGTAAGACCGTTAACATGATGGAACTTATCAACAACATCGCACTACAGCACTCTGGTCTGTCAGTATTCGCTGGTGTTGGTGAGCGTACTCGTGAAGGTAACGACTTCTACTTTGAGATGCAGGAAGCAGGCGTTGTAAACGTTGAAAACCCTGAAGAATCTAAAGTAGCAATGGTTTACGGTCAGATGAACGAGCCACCAGGTAACCGTCTACGTGTTGCACTGACTGGTCTAACAATGGCAGAGCGTTTCCGTGACGAAGGTCGTGACGTACTTCTGTTCGTTGATAACATCTACCGTTACACGCTTGCAGGTACTGAGGTATCAGCACTGCTAGGTCGTATGCCTTCAGCGGTAGGTTACCAGCCAACTCTTGCAGAAGAGATGGGTGTGCTTCAGGAGCGTATCACGTCAACTAAGTCTGGCTCTATCACGTCTGTACAGGCGGTATACGTACCAGCGGATGACTTGACTGACCCTTCTCCAGCAACAACCTTTGCTCACTTGGATGCAACTGTTGTATTGAACCGTAACATTGCAGCTATGGGTCTATACCCTGCGATTGACCCACTAGATTCAACGTCTCGTCAGCTTGATCCACTTGTTGTTGGTCAAGAGCACTACGACATTGCATCTGGCGTTCAAACAACGCTTCAGCGTTACAAAGAGCTAAAAGACATTATTGCAATTCTAGGTATGGACGAGCTATCTGAAGAAGATAAGCAAGTTGTATCTCGTGCACGTAAGATTGAACGTTTCCTAACTCAGCCTTACCACGTTGCAGAAGTCTTTACTGGCGACCCTGGTGTTTACGTACCTCTTAAAGAAACGCTACGTGGCTTTAAAGGTCTTCTAGCTGGTGATTACGATGACGTACCAGAGCAGGCATTTATGTACTGTGGTGCTATCGACGACGCGCTAGAGAACGCGAAGAAGCTATAAGCCGAGACTTTAAGGAGGCGTTATGACTATGTCAGTAACCTTTCATTTGGATGTTGTAAGCGCTGAAGAACGAATTTTCTCAGGTTCTGCTTCGAGCATTCAAGTCTCAGGTGAGCAGGGTGATTTAGGTGTTCTAGCTGGCCATACGCCACTACTCACTAAAATACGTCCTGGCATGGTTCGCATCGTGGATAAGAAAGGCGACGAACAAATCGTTTATCTTTCTGGCGGAATCCTAGAGGTTCAAGCTCATGATGTAACCATTTTGGCTGATACAGCCATTCGAGGCGAAGACCTTGACCAAGCGAAAGCTGAAGAAGCAAAGCAGCGAGCTCAAGCGCTAATTAATCAGCCACACGGTGATGCTGATTTTGCGAAAGCCTCTGCTGAACTAGCTAAAGCAATTGCTCAGTTGAAAGTCATTGAGCTGGTAAAAAAACGTCGCTAATTTAGCTACGTGATAGAAAAAGGCGGTCTTAGACCGCCTTTTTCATTTTTGAGACACTAATTCGCGATAAATTTCTTAAATCTGACAACAATAGCTTGTAGACTCAAACTTTATTTTAACTATTCAACTATAGACATATTTATATGACGTTCAGTGCTGTAATTCTTGCTGCGGGTAAAGGCACCCGTATGTACTCAAATAAGCCAAAGGTACTTCATACCCTCGCAGGTAAACCTATGGTGAAACACGTAATTGATACTTGTAATGGCCTAGGTGCGCAAAACATTCACTTAGTATACGGCCACGGCGGCGAGCAAATGCAAGCTGAGTTAAATCAAGAACAAGTTAACTGGGTATTGCAGCAAGAACAATTGGGCACTGGTCACGCGGTTGATCAAGCTTCACCTGGCTTTGCAGATGAAGAAAAAGTTCTGGTTCTTTACGGTGATGTACCGCTTATCTCAGAAGAGACCATCGAAAACTTACTCGAAGCTCAGCCTAATGGCGGTATCGCGCTACTGACAGTAGTTTTAGATAACCCAATGGGCTATGGACGTATCATTCGTCGCAATGGTCCAGTTGTCGCTATTGTTGAACAAAAAGATGCAACCGATGAACAAAAATTGATTAAAGAGATCAACACAGGTGTATTAGTTGCAACTGGTGGCGATCTAAAACGTTGGTTGTCAGGCCTAAGTAACGAAAACGCGCAAGGCGAATACTACTTAACTGACGTGATTGCCGCTGCACACGCAGAAGGTCGCGCGGTAGAAGCCGTTCATCCGGTTAGTCCGATTGAAGTTGAAGGTGTCAATGACAGAGCTCAGCTCGCTCGTTTGGAGCGTGCTTATCAATCCATTCAGGCGAATAAATTGCTTACTCAAGGTGTAATGATCCGTGATCCACAGAGATTTGATTTACGCGGAGATTTGCAGTGCGGTATGGACGTTGAGATCGACACCAATGTAATCATCGAAGGTAAAGTATCTATTGGTGATAACGTTGTCATTGGAACAGGCAGCGTCTTAAAAGACTGTGAAATTGACGATAACACAATCGTGAAGCCTTATTCAGTCATCGATGGAGCAACAGTGGGAGAGGATTGTACCGTTGGTCCGTTTACTCGTTTACGCCCGGGTGCTGAATTACAAAATAACTCTCACGTAGGCAACTTTGTCGAAGTGAAAAATGTCCGCTTAGGTGAAGGCAGTAAAGCTAACCACCTTGCTTATCTTGGTGATGCGCAAATTGGCGATCGCGTCAATGTAGGTGCGGGTGCGATTACCTGTAATTACGACGGTGCCAACAAACACAAAACCATCATCGGGGACGATGTGTTTGTGGGATCAGATTGCCAATTAATTGCACCAGTAAATATAGAAAGTGGAGCGACAATTGGTGCGGGTACTACACTTACTCAGGACGTTGGTCAAAATCAGTTGGTTATCACCCGAGCCAAAGCTAAACAAATAGATAATTGGGTGAGACCGAAGAAAAAATAATATCTCGCCATTTAAGGGGAAGGCTTTGAAAATAGAAACTCTAAATCGATTTCAATACCTTCCCATTCTCGCGCTAACTATCTGTCTTGCCATCGGTGGCTATCTATATAATCGTTCCTTTGATAACTGGCTGACGCATATTGTGTCAGACTATATGTTTAGTTTGATGGAGGACGTGTCTTTTCAAATTGAAGATCAGCATCTAGATCTTTATGAAATGTCAGAAAGGGAGATTGATGCGTTTCTCGATACTCTTTCGCGATCTTCATCTGGGCGACGTTTCACCATCATTCATCAATCAGGCAAGGTTTTAGGCGATTCACAGCTAACTGCACGCGATCTTCATCACTTAGATAATCACAGTAACCGAGCCGAAATCATTGAAGCTTTGGCTGTGGGTGTTGGTGTTCAACAACGATATAGCTCCACAATGGGACAAGAAATGCTCTATGTTGCCAAAAGACTGAATTTGGTCGATTTAGGCATTGATCATGATGAGCTATACGTGCTTCGCCTCGCCATGCCTATGACGGCTTTGTATAGCATGGCGAAAGAGCTACAAGTTATTGTCATTACATTGATGGGGGTGTCGCTCTGCTTATTTATTGGATTTTCTTGGTTTAGCAATCACTACATCATCAGAGTTATATCTCGAGAGCGAGAAAACCAAGAGAAGAAAATTCAGCAGAGAACACGAGAAATTGAGCTATTGCAAAGGCTGGCTAATATGCTGGCAGCGTGTAACTCGCTAGAGGAAGCTCAAGATGTGGTCGCTGATATTGTTCCGAGAATATTAGGCAATGTAAACGGCTGCGTGTCCATCATGCGTGAGTCTCGAAATCAGTTGGAAGTGAAATTAGACTGGGGCGGAAAGTGGCCTGGTCAGAAAGTGTACTCCCCTTCAGATTGTTGGGCATTGCGTAAAGGCAAGCCTCACATGTCACATGATGAACACCATACTTTACCTTGTTCCCACATGTCAGAAAGCACCCTAGATGGCCAAACCTTATGTGTTCCACTCACAGCACACGGCAACACTGTGGGGATGTTTCACCTGTATTATCCGCAAACTCATGAGATTGACCTCACCACGCAGCAACTTGCTTATACTATTGCCGAGCACCTTGGACTTGCGCTGGCGAATTTAGGGTTACAACAAAAACTTCGCGCTCAAGCTTTAACGGATCCATTAACTGGCCTATTCAATCGTCGGTATTTTGAAGATTCGATTGATAAAGCGTGGACAGAGTCAAAAGCGAAGCAGCAACCCTTTTCGTTACTGATGCTAGATTTAGATCACTTCAAGCGCTTTAATGACAACTTTGGCCATGAAGCTGGGGATTTTGTCCTAAAAGAAGTCAGTCGATTATTAACACAAATCTCTCCTGACAAAGCGAGTGTTTGTCGATTGGGTGGCGAAGAACTCGCTATCGTCATCCCTGAATCCGATGCGTTACCAGCTCTCGAGTTTGCTAATAAAATCGTGGAAGAGATAAAGCACCTACATCTTGAGCTAAAAGGCACATCTCTGGGGCAGCTTGGTATTTCCATCGGTGTGAGTACCTACCCACTGTTGGCATTAGAACCAGAGGGGCTAGTCAATGCAGCGGACACTGCCTTGTACGCTGCAAAAGAGCAAGGAAGAAGTCGTGCTATTCATTTTGAAGATACTCAGAAAAAAGCTGAAAAATCAGCCGAGTTTTCGATCTGACTAGTGCTCTGCTATTTTCAAACGTTGTTCCAGTTTGCGAACACCATAAGACACCACAAGTATTAGCAAGAGATATTCCAGAACCAGGAAGCTGTATATCTCTAATGGTAAGTACTCGCTAACTACCAGCTCGTTGGCTTTACGTGTTAAGTCACTTAAACCAATCACACTAACTAAAGATGACATTTTTAGTATGTAGACAAACTGATTGCCAAGTGGTGGCAGTATTTGACGAAAGGCTTGCGGGAATATCACAAAGCGCATTTTCTTCCAATAGCTTAGCCCGAGTGCTTCTGCGGCTTCATGTTGGCCTCTTGGAATTGCTTGAATACCGCCGCGAAACACTTCTGCCATGAAGGCACTTTCTGCAACCGTCAGTGCAATCACACCCGCCCAGAAATGGTTGAGTGAAATGCCCAGCAATGTCGGCATACCGTAATACACCCAAAGTAGCAGTACCAACACGGGGATTGATCTAATTGACTCAACATAGATGCGATTGATGCCTCTAAGCCATTTTGAGTCGGAAAGTGCAGGTAGGGCGACAATGAGACCTAATAACATGGCGAATACCATGCTGAGCAGAGATACTTGGATGGTGGCTGTAAATCCAGAGAGCAAAAATTTGAGGTTGTTCAGTCCACTTTCCGTTGAAGGATCTAAAACATACCAGCCCCACTGATAGTCAGTACAGCCAGTAGTGAAAAGTAAAACTGTAAAAAGCCAAACGTATCTCAACAAGTATTTCCTATTTGTATTAAAAATGAACTGGTTTTGTTGCTATGGTAACAAGGTTGCAGTGCGATTCATAAACTATTAAGGACAATAAAATGAAAAAATACCTCCTCGCATTAGGTTTAAGTTTACTTGCTTTTACGTCACATGCCGCTGACGTGAGTCGCTTGCATGCGATTTTAGATTCTGGCGTTCTGAGAGTTGGAACTACAGGGGATTGGAATCCGATGACGGTGAAAGATCCAGCAACCAATAGCTATCAAGGGTTTGATATCGATGTTACAACTGAATTGGCAAAAGACCTGGGTGTCAAAGTCGAATATGTGGCAACCGATTGGAAAACACTAGTCAGTGGTGTCACCGCCAACAAGTACGATATCACGGGTAGTGCATCGCTAAGTATGTCGAGAGCGAAGGTGGCGGGTTACAGTCAGCCTTACTTTTATTTAGCGTTTGTTCCTTTAGTTCCTACCAAAAACCTAGAGAAGTTCATTGATTGGAGTGACTTTGATAAAGCTGATATAAAAGTGGCGTCTACGCTGGGTACAGTTCAAGAAAAATTGGTGAAAGAGTTCTTCCCGTCAGCACAGCATATTGTAATTGAAGCGCCTGCGCGAGACTTCCAAGAGCTGTTAGCCAATCGAGCAGATGCCATGGTGACGTCTAACGTTGAGGCGGCTACTTTGGTGACCAAGTACAAACAGCTTTCTATCGTCCCTGTCTCTGAACCTCGACGCCCAACACCTATTGCAATGCTAATGCCTCAAGATGATCAGGTATGGATCAACTACGTGAATCACTGGATTGAATTGAAAACCACTCAAGGTTTCTTCAAGAAAACTGCTGAAAAATGGGGTTTGAAAAGTCTGTAACTTGTATTACTTGAGCAGTTAAGTAAAGGAAAGCTAAAGAGCCGCCGTACGGCTCTTTTTAGTTTAGCCTTTCAAAAACGGTTGCGATTCCTTGCCCCATACCAATACACATGGAAGCTAACCCTAGTGTAGCGTCTTGATTTTGCATCGCTCTCAACAAGGTAGTCGATATTCTTGTTCCAGAGCAACCCAGCGGATGACCAAGCGCAATAGCGCCACCATTAATATTTATTTTTTCATCGCAAACTTCTTCAAGTCCCAGTCCATGAATACAAGCAAGGGCTTGAACCGCAAAGGCTTCGTTAAGCTCGATAAGATCGATACTTTTAACGTCTAACCCCGCTTTTTTTAGCGCCTTTAGACTTGCTGGAACTGGACCATAACCCATCAATGAAGGTTCATAGCCGACGACCGCGGTTGATAGCACCTTGGCGATTGGTTTTAGATTGAGTTGCTTTGCCTTGTTTTCCGAGATAACAAGCAATGCAGAAGCGCCATCTGATAATGCCGAGGCATTACCAGCGGTGACTGAGCCGTTAATCGGGTCAAAAACCGGATTAAGTTGCCCTAGAGATTCTAGATTGGCGTCAAAGCGAATAACTTCATCTTGCACAACAGAAACCAGTGCGCCGTTTTTGTCGTGTCCTAAGGTGGGGATGATCTGTGAATCAAACAAGCCATTTTCACTGGCGTACCTAGCTTTTTGATGGGAGCGAAGTGCAAACGCGTCTTGCTGCTCTCGGTTGATGCCAAATTCACGAGCAAGCTTTTCCGCTGTGAGTCCCATATTGGTGGCCGCATTGGATACATACCTCGACAGGTTGGGGTGAAAATCGACACCGTGGTTCATTGGAACATGCCCCATGTGCTCGACCCCACCAACGATACAAGCTTCCGCATCACCAACCATAATTGCTCGAGAAGCATCATGAAGTGCTTGCATGGAAGAACCACAAAGACGATTGACGGTCACTGCTGGTACAGAGTGGTGAATACCGGCTAGCAATGCTGCGTTCCTGGCTATATTAAAACCTTGCTCTTTGGTTTGCTGAACACAGCCCCAAAAAATGTCATCAATATCCTCTGTGACGTTAGGGTTACGCTTCAAAATTTCAGACATAAGGTGTGCAGATAAATCTTCGGCACGAACATGTCTAAATACCCCATTTTGAGAACGTCCCATTGGGGTTCGAATGCAATCAATGATAACGACTGAATTCATAGGATTTCTCCCGAACGAGTATTTGATGAAAAGAAGCCACTTCTATCCCGCTGTTTATTCTGCAAAGTATCTGGAGCTCGGTAAATTGAGCCCAATTGGCAATACGCTAGGCATCTATTGATATGGTGGTCTATTCCCAATTGCTCTAGGTAGCGAATAGGGCCACCACGAAATGAGGGGAACCCTAAACCGTAAACCAGTGCTAAGTCAGCTTCTTGAGGCGAATCAATGATGCTCTCTTCTAAACATAGAACGACTTCGTTTAATAAAGGGATCATGCAACGTTCGATGATGGTTGAATCTGAAATACTGTTATCAGTGGTTTGCTTTTCTTGCTTGATGCGCAGCGTGTACACATCTTGATTAACCTTTTTGGTTGGCCGCCCTCTTTTGTCTTTACTGTGAATATAAAAACCAGCCGATGTTTTTTGTCCTAATAGCTGGTGGTCGTACATTTGGTTAAGGATATCGTTCGGCTGAAGTGGCATGCGCTCAGGGTAATGGTGCGCCATGACTTGTCTTGCGTGGACAACTGTATCAATACCAATCACGTCAATCAGCAGTGCAGGCCCCATTGGCCAGCCGAATTTTTCTGTCATGACTCTGTCGATGCGTTCAAAACTCACCCCTTCAGATAGCAACTGGCTGAAACCTGCAAGGTAGGGAAACAAAACCCGGTTGACAAAAAAACCGGCACAATCGTTAACGACAATGGGTGTTTTTCCCATTTTAAGTGAGAGATTCACTGCTTCGGCAATCGTGTTGTTTGATGTGTGAGCGCCTTTAACGATTTCGATTAGCGGCATTCGTTCCACTGGATTAAAAAAATGCACACCACAGAAATTTTCAGGTGCTTTTAGTGTCTGGGCTAATTCGTCGATTGGAATGGTGGAGGTATTGCTTGCGATGACACAATTAGAATTACAGACCTGTTCTAACTCAGCTAGAACTTGCAGTTTTAATTCCCTATTTTCAACTACAGCTTCAATCACTAACTGTTTTTGGGATAACTCAGTATTGTCTAAAGTGGGCGAGATACGGTTTAGAACGTTGGCCATTTCAGAAACCGAAAGGTGATGTTTTTTGACTAGATTGACCAGCTTATTCGTTATTTCTTGATTGCCGATATCCAAACCTGATTGAGTGATGTCCTTCATGGTTACTGCTAATCCAGATAATGCAGCCTGATAGGTGATCGCTCCTCCCATAATTCCGGCTCCAATTACGGCGAGATTGGTAGTGTTTGCATTATCGTCAGAAGAGTTGGACTGATGATTTTTGTCGATATTTAACCAGTGTTTTGATTTCTTCTTCACATACTGATCTGCTAGATATAACCCAGTTAACGCTGTGGCTTGAGGGGTTTGCGTGATGTCTACGAAATACTTTCGCTCGTAATCCAGCGCCTGATTTCTATCGTGAGACAACCCATCCTCAATAGCCGAAATGGCGGCAAGTGGTGCCGGGTAGTGTCTTCCAGTTTTTGCCATCACCCGACTTTTAGCGTGAATAAATGACATTTCTGCTTCACTGCCAGCGATTGGCATCGGAGAAGTTTTTTTTAATCGAAGAGACTTCAAGTCAATTTGTTGGTTGATGGCTTGATGCAATGTAGTCAGACATACAGCGTCAAGTAAATCCGGTTGAGTCACGCTGTCAACCAGTCCAATTTCAAGACATTGCTCCGCGTTAAGGACACTTCCTCTGGTAATGATTTCGAGAGCTTTATCGAGCCCAAGCAATCTAGGCGTGCGAACACATCCGCCAAAGCCTGGGAAGATACCGAGTTTGGTTTCGGGTAAGCCTATGTTGGCGCTACTATCAGCGATTCTAAAGTCGGTAGCGAGTACACACTCACATCCACCTCCCAATGCAAAGCCCCGTATTTTGGAAAGCGTGGGGAAAGGAAGATCCTCGATTCGACAAAACAGGTTATTGGCTTCAATCAGCCAACTCTCTAAATCTTGTTTGGGTTGTGAAAAGAGGGTCAGAAATTCATTAATATCGGCGCCCACAATAAAGTCTTTTTTGTCGGACTCTATGATTAAACCGCTTATCAAGGAGCTGTTTTCTTCAATGGTGCTTATCGCCAGTGACAGATTCATTAGCACGTCTTGAGATAGCGTGTTGACAGACCCAGGAGAACAAAAAAGCATTCGTGCAATGTTGTCTTTGTCGCTTGATACTCGAATATGTTTGGACTGGAACATGATAAATCCAAATTCTGGTTAGACCAGTTAAGTATTGGAGCAGAATGCGTAATATTCAATTTTGATTTAACAGATTGTTAACAATGAGCTAGGCAAAACGAGAGAGTTAATAAAAACATAGATAAGCGTATTTTTGATAAACTCTGTGGCTGGATTGTCGAATGAGTTGTTGAAATGAACTTGAACCCGTATTTGGTACCAGAGCAACAAGCAGAGTTCCAAGAAGAAATAAAAAAAAGTATTTTTATAACGTTTTTGGAGCACACCCCTTCTGTTGACGCGGCCAAACGGTTTGTTCAATCGGTGAAAGAAGCACACCCAACGGCAAGACATCATTGTTGGGGCTTTATCGCCGGTAGACCTGAAGATTCGGTGAATCGAGGCTTCAGTGATGATGGAGAGCCATCAGGAACCGCAGGTAAACCGATATTAGCACAGCTGTCAGGTAGCGGTGTCGGTGAGATTACGGCTGTGGTCGTGCGTTATTCAGGAGGGATAAAACTCGGTACAGGTGGTCTGGTCAAAGCGTATGGTGGTGGCGTCCAGCAAGCACTTAAGCTGCTTCAAACAATAGACAAAAAAATCACTCAACAGGTGAAGTTAACGTTAGACTACGAACAAGTGTCGATTGTTCAAGCACTTTACTCAAATTATGAAATTGTCGAAGTAAGTGCACACTATCAGAATAATGTCGAGCTGGTATTAGAGCTAGAAGCGAAGCGAGTTGAAGAGTTTTCAACCTTGCTAACCAACAAAAGCTCGGGACGTATTGCGATTCATCATCTCACATTGTGAAAACAAAAAACTTAAGGTAACCCTTCCGCTATGCAAGTTCGCTCGATAGTCAGAATCATTGGTTTGCTTTTAGCACTGTTCAGTGTCTCTATGTTAGCACCAGCGCTGGTGGCCTTTATCTATCGAGATGGTGCGGGTGTGGCTTTTGTCACCACATTCTTTTTACTTCTGGCTTGTGGCGGTTTGTGCTGGTTTCCAAACCGACGATTCAAACGCGAGCTCAAAGCCAGAGACGGCTTTCTCATTGTTGTACTATTTTGGACCGTACTCGGTAGTGCTGGTTCTATACCCTTTTTGCTTTCTGATACGCCGGACATTTCAGTCACGGATGCGTTTTTTGAGTCGTTTTCGGCGTTAACCACGACTGGTGCAACTGTTATTGTTGGGTTGGACGATTTGCCGAAAGCGATTTTGTTCTACCGACAGTTCCTGCAATGGTTTGGCGGGATGGGTATCATTGTATTAGCAGTCGCGATTTTACCAGTATTAGGCATTGGTGGAATGCAGCTATATCGCGCTGAGATACCGGGTCCGGTGAAAGACAGTAAAATGACGCCACGTATTGCAGAGACGGCTAAAGCGCTTTGGTACATTTACCTGAGTCTAACCATCGCCTGTGCTTTGGCATATTGGATTGCAGGTATGAGCCTATTTGATGCCATTGGACATAGCTTTTCTACAATCGCAATCGGTGGCTTCTCAACTCATGATGCGAGTATTGGTTACTTTGACAGCTACGCTATTAACCTTATCACAGTCGTATTTTTGCTGATCTCCGCCTGTAACTATTCCCTGCACTTTGCGGCGTTGGCTTCAGGTGGCGTTCATCCTAAGTACTACTGGAAAGATCCTGAACTCAGATTTTTCTTCTTTATCCAAGCTTTGTTGTTTGTGGTCTGTTTTATTATTTTGCTTTTTCACACGTCTGGCAATGGTGTGTACGATACGTTTGATCAAGCACTGTTTCACACTGTGTCAATATCAACTACCGCTGGTTTCTCAACAACCGGCTTCGCTGACTGGCCTCTATTCCTACCCGTATTACTGTTGTTTTCATCCTTTATCGGGGGGTGTGCCGGTTCGACGGGAGGCGGCATGAAGGTAATTCGTATTCTATTACTTACCTTACAAGGAGCCCGTGAATTGAAACGTTTAGTGCATCCGAGAGCGGTTTATACTATTAAAGTTGGAGGAAGTGCACTTCCTCAGCGCGTCGTTGATGCAGTATGGGGATTCTTCTCCGCTTACGCGTTAGTTTTTGTTGTTTGCATGCTTGCACTAATCGCAACTGGGTTAGATGACCTTACGGCGTTCTCTGCGGTCGCCGCAACATTAAACAATTTAGGCCCAGGTTTGGGCGATGTCGCGCAGCATTTTGCAGGAATCAACGACAGTGCTAAATGGGTACTTATCGTTTCAATGCTGTTTGGGCGATTAGAAATTTTTACATTGCTTATCTTATTAACACCGACTTTTTGGCGCAGTTAGCGGTCACATACGATAGAGGACTTATGAGAGCACTCTTACTTCACTCTTCACGGGAAGGTCAGACAAAAAAGATCATGAATTATATCCAAGCTGAATTAATCGGTTGGGATTGTGAAACTGTCGACCTACATCAATCAATAAGCTTAGACATAGATAGCTATCAGCTGGTGGTGATCGGTGCCTCTATACGTTATGGCCATCTCAACAAAAAGCTATATCAGTTTATAGATGACCACCATAAACAGTTGGATTCGAGTAATGCGGCTTTTTTCTGTGTCAATCTAACTGCCAGAAAAGAAGACCAAGGCAAAGATACACCGGAAGGCAGTGCTTACATTAAAACCTTTCTTAAAAAATCTAAATGGCAGCCTAGCAAGATTGGTGTGTTTGCAGGTGCACTACTTTATCCTCGATACAATTGGTTTGATAAAAACATGATTCGATTAATTATGAAAATGACTGGTGGTGAAACGGATACCAGTAAAGAAGTCGAATACACAAATTGGAGCAAAGTGAGTCTTTTTAGTAAACAACTTGCCGAGAGTGTTAAAAAAGAGTGATTTTTTAGCCTTTGAGGCGAAATCTTAATCAAACAAACCAAAAGTTAAAAATAACTTCAAAAATAGCTTGTCAAATTACCTTACCTACCTATAATGCGCTCCACCTTCTGAGGGCAAGCCACCAAGGCTCAGCAGCAAAGAAGGGGTGTTTTTAAAGCTTCGCTTTCTAAAGTAAAAAACTTTAAAAAAAGAGTTGACAGAAAACATCGACTGGCTAAAATGGCCGTCCACTTCGAGAGAGTTCAAAGAACTTGCGAAGTAAAAGGCTGGAAAGCCTCTCTTTTGTAGAGAAACGCTCTTTAACAATATAAACCTATCAATCTGTGTGGGCAC